>NZ_KB900609.1:3842287-4046345 GCF_000379105.1 Methylobacterium sp. WSM2598
CATCCCCAAGCTGCGCAAGGGCTCGTACTTCCCGGCTTTCCTGGAGCCGCGCCGGATGGCCGAGAAGGCACTCACGGCGGTGATCCAGGAGGCCTACATCCAGGGCATCTCGACCCGCTCGGTGGATGACCTCGTCCAAGCCATGGGCGGCACGGGCGTGTCCAAGAGCCAGGTCAGCCGGCTCTGCCAGGAGATCGACGAGCGCGTGGGCGCGTTCCTCGACCGGCCGCTCGAGGGGGAGTGGCCCTATCTCTGGATCGATGCGACCTCCGTGAAGGTGCGCCAAGCCGGGCGCATCGTCTCCGTCGCCGTGATCGTGGCGGTGGGCGTGAACAGCGACGGCCGGCGGGAAGTGCTCGGCATGGACATTGGCCCCTCCGAGGCCGAGACGTTCTGGACCGGGTTCCTGCGCAAGCTGGCGCGCCGCGGCCTGCGCGGCGTGAAGCTGGTGATCTCGGACGCCCACACGGGCCTCAAGGCGTCGGTCGCCAAGGTGATGAACGCGACTTGGCAGCGGTGCCGCGTCCACTTCATGAGGACCGTGCTCGCCCACGCTGGCCGCAGCGGGCGGCGCGTCGTGTCGGCCTTCATCGCCACCGCCTTCGCCCAGGACGACGCCGAGGCCGCCCGTCAGCAATGGCGACGCGTGGCCGACCAACTCCGACCCAAGGTGCCCAAGCTCGCAGCCCTGATGGATGAGGCGGAACCCGACGTGCTGGCCTACATGGGCTTCCCGGCCGCCCACCGGGTCAAGCTTCACAGCACGAACCCGCTGGAGCGCCTCAACGGCGAGATCAAGCGGCGCACCGAGGTGGTCGGCATCTTCCCCAATGAGGCGGCCATNNNCCGCTTGGTCGGCGCGCTCCTGCTCGAACAGAACGACGAGTGGGCCGTCCAGCGCGCCCGCTACCTGACCCTGGAAAGCATCGCCCCGATCAGCGATGATCCTCTTGTCAGCCTGCCCACCCTGGCAGCCTGATCGTCCCGGCCCCGCCCGGTGACCGTGGTGGCCACGCCGCAGCTACACCACGCCTGGGGACACGACCTGGAGGAGGCGCTCGCGGCCTTACCTTTCCGGGTCACGCACCTGCTGACGGATCGCGGCTCCTGCTTCACCGCGGATGATTTCGAGGCAGCCTGCCGGCAGCACACGATCGCGCATCGCACCACGCGGCCCTATACGCCGCGCACGAACGGGATGGTGGAGCGCTTCAACGGGCGTGTGCAGCGTGAAGTGCTGGGTATCACGCTCTACAGCCATCAGGATCTTGAAACAGTGCTGGCCGGCTTCAACCTGGCCTACAACGGTCGCCGTCAGCGTGTCCTGAAGGGGCGCTCACCGGACAGGGTCCTGCGCGAGCGGCTGAAGGCGAAGCCGGAGTTGGCCAAGCCCGTCACTAGGCCGCCTGATCCGGACGCACTCCCCGCAGCGCTCAAGGTTGTTGCCGGCGCCAAGGAGGTCTCGCATCCAGACACCGTCTGGATGGCGGAGGATGGCGCGACCATGACCGAGATCGCCACCTACCTGGGCCATAGCGACGATGCGATCACGCAACGGGTCTACGCGAAGCTATCGCCGAATCACCTGCAGCGCGCCTCTCGGGCGCTGGAGGTCGGCCGACTGCGGGTTCAGCAGCCCACAATGGGTTCACACGAACCTGAAAGCGGATCCTAATCGGATCCGCTTGCCAAGCGTAAATGCTTCTGCTGAAATGGGAAAGCTGGTGCCGCAAGAGGGATTCGAACCCCCGACCCTCTCATTACGAAGATGTTGTTTCGCACTAAATCTCGAACATCATCAATGGAGCGGTTGCCAAACCGAGAGAGCGCAATCGGGGCTTTCACGCCGCGCGCACTGATGGTTTGGCAACCGCCGAGCGGACCACGCGTGAACACTGCCGGCATGGAAAAGCCCGCTGCAGCGGACACGGCGGGCCGGGCGGGCTACTGGACATCGTCGTCGGGCGGGTCGAGGCCGCGGCCCTGGTGGACCGCTAAGAGGTGGCTCGGTTTGTCTGAACAGCGACGTGGGCTTGGATAAGTGGATATCCTGCCGGGTTCAGGCGGCCGCGGGATGCGGCCGCCTGTCGAAGTAGGCTTGGTCGGGGGTGCGCCGGTCAAGGCTCGAATGGGGCCTTCGTCCGTTGTAGAAGACGAGGTACCGACCGATCGAAGCGCGCGCCGTGCTGACGGTGTCGTAAGCCCGCAAGTAGATCTCCTCGTACTTGACCGACCGCCACAGCCGTTCGACGAAGACGTTGTCGCGCCACGCGCCTCTGCCGTCCATGCTGATGGCGATCCCCGCCTCCCGCAACACGCGGGTGAAGGCGTGGCTGGTGAACTGCGAGCCCTGGTCCGTATTGAAGATCTCTGGCCTGCCGTGCCGGGCGAGCGCTTCCTCCAAAGCTTCGACGCAGACGTCGGCCTCCATGGTGATCGACAGCCGCCAGGACAGGACCCGGCGGCTGTACCAATCAATCACGGCCGCCAAGTAGACGAACCCACGCGCCATCGGAACGTAGGTGATGTCCATGGCCCAGATTTGATTGGGTCGGTCGATCGTCAACCCGCGCAAGAGATACGGGTAGACCTTGTGCCCCGGCGCAGGCTTCGAGGTGCTCGGCTTGCGGTAGAGTGCGTCGATGCTCAGGCGCTTCATCAGCGTCGCGACATGACAGCGGCCGATCGCGATGCCCTCTTTGTTCAGAAGGTCGCGCAGCATCCGGCTTCCCGCGAAGGGAAGTTCGAGATGCAACTCGTCCATCCGCCGCATCACGCCGAGATCGGCAGCCGGGACTGGGCGCGACAGGTAGTAGACGCTGCCCCGGCTGATCCCGAGCGCCTTGGCCTGTTTGGCGATCGGGAGATCATGCCCGCGATCGATCATCGCTTTGCGCTCAGCAGACCGGCTTTGCCGAGCGCGCCGGACAAAAAATCGTTGGTCAGCGTCAACTCGCCGATCTTGGCGTGCAGCGTCTTCACGTCGATGGCCGGTGTGCTCTCCGACCGGGACGCGGCTCCGAACACCCCGGCAGCCCCTTCGAGAAGCTGGGCCTTCCAAGCCGTGATCTGGTTGGGGTGGACATCGAACTGCTGGGCCAGTTCGGCCAGCGTCTTCTCACCCCGCAGGGCGGCCAGAGCCACCTTGGCCTTGAAGGCCGGGGCGTGGTTCCGGCGCTGTCGCTTGCTCATCGTCGCTCCTGATCCGCGGCCATCCTGGCCGCCGTCAGGCAGAAACTCCACTCAGCCCCGCTGTGCAGATCCTCCGAGCCACCTCTCTACCCTCATCTCCCTGAACCGGAGCGCCGAGTGGCGAGGAGCCGGGGCGTGGCGGTGTGGGAGTTCGGGCGGTGAGAGCGACGTTACCGGCGCCGGTAACGAAGACGGAGATTGGCGTAGGCAATTCGATGTGTGTGCCTACGCACCCTCTAGCGCCGCCGTCGGTGAAAGGGTAAGGCGCGGGTTGTAGGACACACACACACCACCTTCGCACCCTGAGAGCGCCGGAACCGTTTGCAATTCGTAAGGGTTCGGAGGTAGCCTCAGGGTGTGGGCGAGGGACCACTCGGATGGAACGCGAACTGCTCCGACTGATTGGCCGTGAGCGCGCTGAAGAGAAACAGCGCGCGCGCGACATTGATGCCGCTCGACTTGCTTCCGGCGAGGTGAGCGCCGCCGAGCTTCAGGCCGAGAATCACTTTTTTGGCGCACTTGACCTGCCTAGTTTTCGGATCACAGCAATCGGTGATCAGGAAATCCACCAAGCAACCTAAAATTCTAGTTGGGGTCAACTTCTGACCATCTGCCGGCTGAGATCGTCCTGCGTCTACTGTCAATAGTAGAACAGGACGATGCTATTGTTATTGGCGGCCAAGCTATAAGTATATGGGCCGAGCATTATAGGCCACATATACCGGATCTATTTTCGCGCGGGCCGCTGACCAGCAAAGATCTGGATTTTTTTCGCAACGAGGCTGCCGTTAAGCGGCTTGTAAGTGAGCTCAATGCAAAGGCTCGAAAAGCGACAATAGACGATTTTACCCCAAGCGCAGCCAGCGTGGTGGCTGTACTTATGGACAGGTCAATCGTTATCGACTTTATGAATCAGGTTGCAGGTGTAGATCGGCAGCAACTGGTTAAAAGGCGCGTTCGGCTGACCGGTCGAGATTGGGCAACTGATCGTCAAATTACGATACCAGTTATGCATCCTATGGATTGCGTCTGGTCACGATTTGGTAATATCAATAATATTCCAAGACTGGACGAACATTCATCCGTTCAGGCGCGGGCCTCTCTCCTTATCTTGTCGAGATTTATTATGGACGCCATAGAACTTGGCAAATTACAGCATGCTCAAGACCTATTGATGGAGCTATGTCATCTGATCAGAAATCTACACCAAGGCAAACACACCCATATGGACCCGAGAGTAAAACAGTACCCGGAGGACGTAATAAAAGTCTTCAAGGATTACGAAATATTTGATGCGAGATGGAGGGAAAAAACACTCCACACAGAATTATCACGCGTAGTAAATTCAATGAATAAATTAGAAAAACATCTAATAACAAGGAGAGAGGCGATGGAAGCGCGAAAAGCAGCCGTTGCGGCCGCCGGCAGCGTTTAGATAGCAACCGTCAATGCGTCCACGTATAGCAACATAACCTGAGAGCTCGTACGTGGCTGATACCCCCACCATCGGCGAGCTGTACAAGCTCAAGCACGTCACTGACGAGCAGCTCGACGCGGCCGTCCGTGAGTACCTGGACGATCCCACGCCCGGCATGCGCCTGATCGCGAAGGGCGTGGCGCTCGACCTCGCCGCGGTGGTCCTGGCGAACCCATACGCGCGTGAGGTGCTGGCCCGGGCCGAGGCGGCCAAGGCGCAGAAGCAGATGGCCGTTCGGACGGCCATCCTGCTGGCGCGCCCAGCATGAGCCTTGACACCCAACGAGAGAGTCCGCACATTGCGGACATGACTGAGGGCGATGCCCCGGCCGGATTGAGGGATGAACCCCGATGGCCAACTCTTCCGCCCCCGCCTCTCTTGATATCGCCGAGCAGGTCGCTCGCATCCTCCGCTCCCAGGAGGAGACCCAGAAGTTCGCCGCCGAGCAGCGCAAGCTGATCGCCGAGGCTTCGAAGCTGGAGCGCGATCGCATGCTCGCTCCCTGGCAAATCGTGATGTCCAGCATGGCGGCGGGCGCGGCGCTGTTCGGCGCCGGTGCCGCCTTCATCAAGCTGATCGGTCCGTGACGCCCGACCGTTTCCGCGAGTGTCTCGGCCTCCTGCGTTGGTCTCAGCGCGGGCTGGCCGAGACCCTGGAGTGCGACGACCGCCTCGTCCGGCGCTGGGCGAGCGGCGAGGCAGAGATCCCGGCGAGCGTTGCGGCGTGGCTGGAAACGCTGGGCCAGGCGCACGCTGAGGCCCCACCACCGAAGGCGTGGCGGCGCCGGGCGCAGGCCGCGGTCGATAGCCACTGATCACCCGCCGCACCCGCGACCCGACCTCTGGACCTCTTGGAAGCGCAAGCCGGGGCGGTACCGCGGCGCGGTGTTTTGGATGTTCAGTTAGCACTGAGGCATGCAATGAGTGCAGAAAACCCCGTTTTTGCAAGGATATTATCTCAGTTTGATCATCTCTATAAAAAAGTTCAGGAGCTATATGGTCCCAAGTCTGATTTGGATGGGTACCAATTTTCCAGAGTGATACTTGAGAATAATGGACCGCATATAAGATTTTTTGATCGGGATCCGAATGAAGTAGCGATCGCACTAAATTACCGTGTTTTGAACGACGAACCCCAGGGGCTTTGTCAGCTTGCCCATGAGATTGTGCATCTGCTGTATGTTAGACGGGATAAGAAGGCGAATATGCTTGAGGAGGGTGCTGCAGTCAATTTTAGTATTTACGGTCCTATCTATCAGTCAGGCGACTATCGAGACAAAATATTTTCATACCTAGTCACCGAACCTTGTGCGAAAAATTATGCAGATGCCCTCGATCTTTATCGAAAATTACCAAGTATCGACGATAAAGCAATCATCAAAATACGCGCTATCCATCCGGATATGTCCGATGTCAAACCGGGCGACATTCAGAGAATTCTCCCCGGTGTTGACGATGGTCTTGCAGCGCAATTGTGCGAGAAACGACAGATGCGACAGATTTCAGCGGCGAGCGATAGAACCTAATGATATGCCGCAACCCCCGCCGCGCCTACGATGAGCAGGGCCGCGGGATCCCGCCCCCGACCCTCGCGGAGCTGCGCGCCGAGGACGACCGCACGGCCTTGGTCCACTGCAACGCGACCGACTGCGGCCACGAGGCGACGATCAGCACCGACCGCTTCCCGCCCGGCCTCCCCTTCCCCGACATCGCCCTGCACCTGCGCTGCTCGGCCTGCGGGTCCAAGCAGGTCGGCGCCATGCGGGACGTGGTCGGGATCTACGCGCGGCTCCGGAAGCGCACGGGTTGGGGGTGGGTTCGGCCGGGACGCTGCCGGCGAGCCATCGCGTCGCTGGGACCGACGATACGCGGGTGGATGAGGGCTGAAATGAAAATGCGATTATGTACCTTGCAAACCCGCATCCGGGACGCGCAACTATGGCGCGAGCCATTTTGCACAACCGAATGGTGATGGCTTAGCTTGCGGAGCGGGCCGTTCCGGCTAACCTGCAGCTGCTAGAAAGCCTGCGGGAGAGGACAAAGTGCCGGCGATCAGGCTTGAGAATAGTCGGGGCGTAACCCTCAGAGACGTTCGAATCAGCGGCTTTGATGTAGGAATATCGGCACATAACTCGGAATTTACCGCTAATCGACTCGCCTTCGATAACGTTGTCCGACCATTTGATATATCCGGAGATGGATACGCACGTGTTGAAGGCACTCGCATTACCAACGACCCGAAGCTGGGAACCGAAGTAACGCGGAAGACAACCGTCGGGTGGACCCGCAATGGGCCGCCACTCCCCGCTCAATGTCCTAACTGCAAAGCAGTATTTCCGTCCAGAAACTACGATATTGCAACGCCACGCTTCTTCTCTAGAGACAATGAAGAAAGCTGTCCCGAGTGCAAGAAATACGGCGCAAAGGTCGCAGACGGCTTATTTGATTTGACCTCAGATGCCGTAAAGATCTTAGAAGCGCCAGATATTACTTATGCGATGGTCGCGGCACTTGCGCGTATTGCAGAAGATGTTTCTGCCAACAGAATAACGCCACAGCAGGCCGTGGAAAAACTTGCTTATGTCGACCCACGGATCGGTTCGATTGCCAAGAAAGTGGTCGGATTCGGTGGCAGCGCAATCGAATTTTTAACCTTCGCTATTGGATTGGCGGCGCTCATCTATACACATATTGGAACCACGGCCACGCTGGAGGCCCGCGATCTGGCCCGCGAGCAAACCTAGCTTTCCAGAGAACAGACCGATATTGCGAGGGAAGGTCTCAGGCTTCAGAAAGAGAGCCCCAATACAGATGAGACACTCAAATTTATTCTTGTAGAGGTTTCCAATATTAAATTTATATTACGAGAAAGCACGAAGGATAAAAACGATGCACGCGCACAGCAGCCAAGCACTCGACCAGCCGAGAGTAAATCCCCATCGGAAACGGGATCGATAAATCTCAAGTCGAAGCGCGCTCAAAAAACGCGGCACGTTCGTAAGAGAGAAGAGATTGCGCGCCGCCGCGCCTTTAATCCCCGCCACCCTCGCCCCCGTGCTTTGGATTAACGCCGCTCGACACCCCATCAGACTTCCTATGTGGTGCATGAAACGCCTTCGATTCGCCTCACCACCTGCTTGAAGTACTCCGGGTCGTGGTCCGTCCCGAGTTCGCGGGCGGCTTGCTTGAACTTCTCAAGCTGCGCAGTGTCAGTGGCCTTGGGTAGGACCTGTAGGCCAACGGATCGGAGCTGTCCTGCTCCTGCTTGAGGCGATCGCCGAACCCCCACCGACGTAATGCTTGAGGGGCTGCGCCTGGGAGACGAAAAAGCCCGCCTCGGGATGCCGGGCGGGCTCGTCAGGGGCGAAGGCGTGGCAGGCTACTTTGGGTCCTCGTACTCGTATCCGCGGTCCGTGAGCGGGCGGAGCGCGTCGGCGAAGTCCCCGAGGTCGGGCCGCACCAGCACGAGGTAGGACACCATGACGAACATGATCAGCCACACCGTGCCGAGCTGCAGCTTGTCGCGGGGCGGCACGTCGGGGCCGAAGAGGTCGGGCACAGTTACGGCGATGGCAACCGCGATGATCCCGAGCACGACCCAGAAGTCGTAGATTGGGTTGTTGACGAGGTGGGCGGGCTGACCCGAGAGCCGCCACAGCAGGGCGGTGGCGCAGTTGATGTTGATGCCCGCGCAGAACAGGAAAATCATGACCGCGTAGAGGTAAGGGCCGCTTGGCCATCCCTCGGTCAACATTGCCTTCCTGAACGGCCGCCAGTAGGCAAACATGCCCCAGCCCGATAGGATCAGGAAGATGGCCCTCAGCCCCTCGCCCCTTGGCCTGATTGGCGTGATGCGAACCACAACCACGTAGAGTGCCACGATCACGAATATCACGATCAGGGCCCGGTATCGGAAAAACTGCATTACTTGCCGACCTTCCTACCCCTGCCCGCGACTTCGACGGCCCGTGCCAGATGGCGCATCATCAGCGTATCGGCCCCGGCGATCTGCTCGGCCTGAACCTCAATGTCGTGGATCTGGCGCACGGTCTCGGCACGCTCCGCTCGCAGAGCCGCGCTGACCAAGGCCTGCTGGGCTTCCCGCTCGGCCGTCCGGCCGGTAATGTAGTTCCACATGGCGGAGAACGCTCCCAAGGTTAGCGCCCCCTGCCTTCCAACGCCGAGACGGCCCGTTCGATCAGGCCCTTGTTTCTTTCAGCCGCCGCCTGAATGTCGCGGATTACATCGCCATTGGCCTCGATCATCCGCTCGACGCGCTGGTCCCGGTCGGTCTGTGAGGCCAGCGCGCTCCGGGCGTTGCCGTCGATCGTTTGCACGGTCACGGTGAGGAAGTTCAGGCTTTGCGCCACGCCCCCCAGGGTGTCCTTGATCCCCGAGAGCACACGGTTCGTCTCGGCCGCCGTGACCAGTGTCTCGCGGGCCTCCTTCAGCCGGGCCTCAGCGTCGCTGTCGCGCTTACGCTGGAGATACCCGATCGCGAGGAGGAGGATCACCAGCAGGGCGCCGGTGACGCCCTGCTCAAGGATCTTCGACAGTGCGCTATCCAGCACAGATGGGTCTCCCACAGGCATCGGCCATGCCCGCTCGGCTCAACGCTTCACCACCACGCCGGACAGAGCGTCGAGCGCCGGCTCCACGACAGCCGCTGCCGTGCCCCCCTCCTCCAGCTTCAGCATCCGGAACAGCTTATGGGCGACCTCGACGGGGCCGCCGGCCTTGTCCATGACCCACTTGCTCACCGTCGAGGCGTCCGCCCGAACCACGCCGCGCTGCAGGGCGCTCGCGACGATGGCGGAGCCGACCGGGACCGAGACCGTGGCGTCCTTCGTCGCGCCGCGGGTCGCGTTGACCCCATAGTCGAACCACTTCTGCAGCGTCCGCTCGACCAGCGCCTCGGTGATGAACATGCGGGCGATCGGGAACAGCTTCGCGACCACGCCCATGATGAGCGCGGTCAGGAACGGCACCAGGATGCTGGTCAGCATCTGCGCCGCGGCCACGATGTAATCGCCCCAGGGAATGATCACGGCGGTGGTGCCGGCGGTCGCGACCTCGGCGGCGAAGGCTGAGCCCGCCAGGGCGAGCAGCATCAGCACGGCAACGCCGGCGATCGGCAAGCGCTGCACGAGCGCCACACCCGCGCCCACGGCCAGCGCGACGCCGGCCAGGAGCACGAGACCGAAGCCGAGGCCATGAGCGGGGTTGCCGCCCCGCAGCGGGCAGTCGGCGCAGGTCTCGGGTGGAACGGCGGCCGCGAGGGCGGGAGCGGCGAGGCAGGCGAGCGCGAGCGCCGCGAGCGGGAGCATGCGGGTCATGGAATTCTCTCGATGTGGTGCGCGGCGGGCACGGCCGGCGCGGGTGAACTGTCCGGAATTTCCGGATGGTTGGGTTAGGCGGCCTTGCCGAACCAGCTCTTGAGCCACGCGACCAGCGCGCCGGTCTTCGCCGGGCCCGCGACCGGCGGTGGGTAGGCGGCCTCGGCGGCGCGGGCCGCGGCCTCGACCACCGGCTTGATGTCCGGCGCGCCGGTGTTGACCGGCACGGGCGGGATCGGCGCGCCGGACGTGACCTGCGCGGCGACGGCCGGCGGGGCGGTGGCGACGATGACCGACCCAGGCGGTCCGGGATTGTGGCCGGCCGCGACGAGCGCCGCCTTGAAGGCGCTGTGGTAGGTCGCGATCAGCGGCCCGTTGCCGTCCGGGTTCACCATCGCGCGCGCGGCGATCGGGTTCTCCCGGCCGGATCCGGGCGGACCGAAGAAGTCGGACAGCTTCTTCCCCGTGTACCAGCCGTCCGTGAGGCCGACGAACAGCATGGCCGCCGCGGTCGGCTCGGTGAGCATCATCTCGGGCGTGGCCACGAGGTCGTCGCCCGGCCTGATGTAGCCGAGCGCCCGCAGGCGCGTGGTGCAGCGGCGGGCGTTGTCCTTGCCGGTGGCCTGGACCAGCCCCATGCCGCGGTAGGTCCAGCCGTCGTCGGGCCCGGTGTTGCCCAGGCGCCCGCCGTAGACCTTGTTCGCCAGGGCGCGCGGGTTGCGCACGTAGGGCTCGGCGCTGGCGAGCGTCGGGAAGCGGCTCGGCCACACAGCGCGGATGCGCGCCGCCGAGGAGTAGTTCAGGTTCTCCGCGGTCGGCTGCATCTTGCGGCCGGTCTCGTGGAAGGCCGTCGCGAAGCAGTAGGCGAGCGCCGAGGTCAGCATCTCGGCCGGCGCGAGGTCCAGCACGACGCCGATCCCCTCGGCCTGCGAAGGCGTGAGCGAGCCGCCGAAGGGCGCCTTGCGGACGGCCGCGAAGAACGCCTGCCGGTCGAGGCTTGCGGGCATGGGAAAATCCTCGGGATTGGGGGATCAGGGCTCGGCCGACAGCAGCCACTTGTCGCCGATGGCGTAAGTGTCCGCGCCGGACGACGAGTTGATCTGGAAGCGGCTGCTATACTGGTCGAAGGCGATGACCGAGACGCCCGACACGTTCGATCGGCCGCCGGCCGCGACCAGCGTCGGGGTCGGGATCGCGCGCATCGGCACGCGGTGGGTGACGTGCACCTCCATCGACTGCGAGGCCGCGAACGAGGTCCAGCGCGCGGTGAGCGAGTGGAACTGGAGGAAGCGGTCGCAGCGCTGCTGCTCGTCGCCTCGGCGCTCGAAGGCGGTCACGACCGTGCCCGGCTCCAGTTGCACGAGCGAGAGCGTGCCGGTCCCGAACTCGACGGTCGTGTTGATGCCCGCCGACAGGGTGGCGGTGATCGGACCAGCGGCGTAGGCACCCGGGGTGCCCTGGTGGACCCGGCCCTGGGCGGTGCCGCTCCAGGACAGCCGGTAGGAGCCGCCAGCGTGCACCATGTCGGCCGTGATGATCTGGAGGAGCGTGCCGGCGGTGATCGTCAGCGTGACGTCGCCGTTGGCCGCGGTCGAGAACGTGTAGGTCGCGCCGCCGGTCCCCGCCTTCCAGCGGTCGTGGCCGTAGGCGCCGGCCGCCAGGGTCACGGTGCCGGTCACCGCGCGCTGGTTGATCGTGAAGGCGCCGTTGGTGACCCGGTTGCGGAAGCTCGCCCCGCCATCGAGGGGGGCGGCTCCGACCGTCCCGTCCGACCGCGAGTAGTACAGGACACGGTCGGCTCGGTTGACCACCACCTGTCCGGGCCGCAGCGAGGACGGGGCGGCCCCGGAGGTGGCCGACGTGCCGAGGTCCGCGCCCTGGCCGAGGGCCAGCGAGGGGGCGAGCAGGGAGAGCGCGAGCGCGAGCGCCGCGAGGATGCGGGTCATGGGGTGTCCGTTAGGCGACGAGGCGGGTCAGGCCGGCGGCGTCGAGGGTGAGGGGCGAGTAGGCCAGCCGCCCCGTGACCCCGTTCAGCTGCTGCGAGCCGCCAGCGTGCGCGATTTCCAGGTTGGCCGCGCCGCCGGGCAGCGTGAACGCCGCCGTGACCGCGTCGCCGCCGAGGTAGTTGCGGCCGCCGCCGCTCTTGACGCCGATCATCCCGGCGCCGCCGTAGGAGAATGCGAGGCGGACGGCCGAGAACGGCGCGACGCCGAACAGCTGGCACTCGTGCCCCTTGCCGTCGTCCGCCGTGATGTAGGTGCCGAGCGTCGAGTGGAACCGCTTCTGCACGGTGATCGGGTTCGGTCCGGTGATCCTGAGCAAGGTCTGGATCTCGCCCGCCGTCCCGTCGAGCGTGCCCTCCCAGATGATCGTCCCGCTCCCGGCCGTGAACCACGCGCCGATCGGCAGCGTCAGGCTGTCGGCGTCGCGCAGGCCCGCCGCCGCGCCGGTCGGGATGTAGGAGGTCGGCTGCGGCAGCATCGTGAGCATCGGCGCATCGAGGTAGATGCCCGTGCCCGCCGAAAGGCCGGTGCCCGAGGCGTTGCGCTCGAACATCACCCCGATGCCGTTCGACCCGCTGGTGTTGTAGGCGTAGTGCCCGCACAGCCAGTATCCGGCGGGTCCGGGCAGGCAGAACGGTACGAGGTCCGTGCCGGACTTGCTGAGCACGGTGCCGGTCAGGAGGTCAAAGGTGCAGTAGCGGTAGGGCGCGCCGGACCCGGTCAGGAAGCCCGTCACGGTGAGCACGCGCCCGTCGTAGGGGGCCGCGTACACCGAGATGCAGTAGCCCCCGCTCGTCGGCATCGAGAGCCAGTTCTGCTGCAGGGATCCCGGGCTGCCCGTCGTGTCGAGGATCAGCGCGGCGGCGCGCTGGCCGAACACGTTGCTGCGGGCGTTGAGGACCGGGTTGACGCCGTTGCGCCCCCAGGCCGCGGTCGAGAGATCGCCCGACTGCAGGAACTGGTTGAACACCGCCTGCTCGGACAGGTAGCCGAGGGGCGCGCCCGTGCGGGGATGGTTGACGAAGCGGAGGGTGTTGCTCGTCGCCTGCCGCAGGATGCCGGTCGGCCCGGGCGAGTACCCGTTCGTCGCGCGCCCCATCGTGAGCCCGGCGGCGTCGAGCGGCGTGCGCGCGAGCGCCCCTGACGCGGCGGCGATGCTGGCCCGGCGGCGGCGGAAGTCGAGGTCCAGGGTCGCGCCAGCGGGCGAGGCGAACCCGAGCCTCGGGAGAGCAAGTGCCATGGTGTCCTCGGGTTAGCCGAAGGTGCCGGCCGGGGCCGGGTTGCAGACGACGCGGCGCGATGACTGCGGCAGCCAGTTGTGGTGCGATGACCCGTTGTAGAGGTTGAGGTGCCGCGCGCTGTCGCGGACGCAGCCGCGCGCGCCCAGGATCGGGCCGTCGTCGTAGCTCGCCGAGGGATCGCGGTTGCAGGCGTAGTTGAGCCGGATCCAGGGCACCGTGAACGCCGCGGCGAAGTCGATTTGGATGGTCGGGCGGTAGTTGTTGTCCGTGGAGGCCTGGGCGACCGACACGGACGAGATCGTGACCGCGGTCGCGTCCGGCGCGTAGGCGTTGAAGCCGAGCGTCGAGCCCATGCCGGTCAGCGAGATCGTGGTCCCCGACACGTCGAGCACGAGCGGCTCGACCGGGACGTGGCAGGGCAGCAGGATGCGGTTGAGCGCGCCGCCGGCCCCGGGGGTGACGTAGGCGTCGAGGATCTCAAGCGGGCGCCACCCGGCGCCGTAGATCTCCGCCAGCACCGCGCGGGCGAACATCTGGCCCATGTAGTTCGCGCCGGTGCCGGTCTTGTGGACTTTGTCGGCCGACTGCGGGAACTGATAGATCGGCCCGACGAGCCGCACGTAGGGGTGCCACGCCGCGGCCTGCAGCTGCTCCTCCTGCACGCGCACGCCGCTCTGCGGGTAGCTGTAGCTCTCGACCTCGTTGGTCTGGGACAGGAACAGCATCACCGGCTCGCGCTGCCCGGTGACGCGCTGCGTGTCGGCCTGGAGGTCGCGTTGCAGCTGCCAGAGCATTGCGCGGTAGCGGTCGCGCCCGGGGCCCAGGCCCTCGGCCTCGCCCTGCACCCAGAGGATGCCCGGGACCACCACCTCGTCGTAGCCCTGCGACAGGGCCCAGCGGACCAGCCCCTCCAGGGTGGCGAGGTAGCGCAGCCACGTCGGCGAGCCCCGCTTGAGCGCCGAGTAGTTCCGGCCGCCCAGCGCCGTGATGAAGACGCCGATCTGGCAGTCCGTGCCCGGCAGGATGGCGTCGATGTCGCGCAGCAGGTGATTGGCGAACCCGGACGCCATGCTCTCGTAGGGGCGGTTCGGGCTCTGCTGCTCGACCAGCGGCACCATGGCGGTGGCGGCGTAGTCCGGGTGGAGCGCCGTGTCGGGCATCAGCGCCCGGTGCGGGTAGGGCAGCGAGATCGCGTTCCAGAGCGTCGGGCCGGAGGTGGAGGCCTCCGCGAGCGACTGCCCCATGATCGGGTAGATCGTGAGCACGCGCCGGGCGTGCGGCAGCGCGACCACCTTGGTGATGTCCGCCGAGCCGTCCTGCTGCCCGAGGTAGGCGTATTGCAGTGCCGGCGGCCGGATATGGTCGAGCACGATCTCGCGCAGCAGCCCGGCCGCGTGATCGTCGTCCCGCTCCGCGGTGTCCACCTGCAGGGCGGCGGCGGTGTCCGCGATGTCGGCGTCGACCGCGTCGAACGCCTGGGCGGTGCTCTCCGTGAGCAGGTCCGCGGCCTTCTTCACGACCGCGTCCGCGGCCGCCCGGTCCGAGATCTCCGTGTCGATCCGGCCGCCCAGCGCGGCGTCGGCCGACGTGCGGGCCGAGGTCTCGATGTCGATGCGCGCGCCGAGCGCGACATCCGCGGTCGAGCGGGTCGAGGCCTCGGTCGTGATCTTCGCGTCGAGCGTGGCGTCGCCGGCCGCGCGGGCCGCCACCTCGGTCGTGATGCGCCCGTCGAGGGTGCTGTCCGAGGCCGCCCGGGTCGTGGTCTCGGCCGTCAGGTCCGTGCGCAGACCCGTGAGCAGGCTGTCGTGGGTGCTGTCCTTCGCGGTCGCCCTGGCGACCTCCGCGTCCAGGTCGACACGGATCCCGGCGATCGAGCCCGCCCCGCTCTCCAGCACGTCGAGGCGCGCGTCCAGGCCCGCGTCCGCGGCCGAGCGCTCGTTGCGCTCCTGCGTGAGGGCGTCGTCCCAGACTGCCTGACCGGTCTCGCCGATCGCCTGCCCGGGGCTCCAGTCGGCCGCCGAGTTCGTGTTGGCCTGCTTCACGTACAGGCGCCAGGGCAGCGGGCTGGTCGCGAGATAGATGAAGCCGGCCGGCTGGTTGTTGTAGCCGTCGCGCTCGGCCAGCGTGCCGGACGCATTCCAGTGTAGCAGCCCGGTGCCCTCCCAGAGGGACACGAGCGCCTGCATCTTCTGGCTGATCGTGATCGCCGACCGCCAGTATTCGCCGAGCGAGAGGATGCCCCACGCCACCTCGCCCGACAGGCTCGGCCCGCGCCACGGCTGCGCCAGCGTCAGGTGCGTGGTGCTTTCCCGGCTGGCGATCAGGCCAACGGCGCCGCCCGCCACGAACAGGTCGTTCTGGGCCGCCACGAACGACGTCAGCGTGCCGGTCACGACGAGGGACCCGGCCGCGACCGCGACCGAGTTAGCAGGTTCAGCCATGTGGGGGTCTCAACTTCCGGAGACGATGATCTCGACGGCCTGGGCGGAGGCGGCGTCGCGCCGCCTCTCGCGATTACTCGGCCGGGACGGCCTTCGGCGCATCGACCTGGGCGTAGGCGATGTCGACGTTCTCGATCACCAGGGCGAGGTTCATGGTGCCCGCGCCGACGGCCGGGCCGGCGTGCATCACCGCGATCTCGGCCTCGCCCACGCGCACCGCGACAACGCGGTTGGTGGCGTCCTGGACGAGGGTCACCTTGATCTTAGCCATTGCTCGCTCCTTGGCTCGGCTTCTCCCGCACCTGCGGGGGATCGGTGGTGAGGTCGACGTAGTGGGTGAGCCAGTGGCCGTCGGCGGCGATGATCCCGCCCCGCGCCTGGCGCTCGGCCTCGATCAGGGCGGCGCTCATGACGCCCTTGCCCGTGATGTTCCCGGCCTCGTCGTACCGTACGAACAGTTGAGGGGCGTCCCGCTCCGGGGGGCCAAAGCTCATCTTGTCAGCTCCGTCACGCGGATGGACACGCCGCCGATCCCGCCCGTGTTGTCGTTCTGCACGGTGTAGGTATAGATCCCGGCCGGGCCGGGGATGTCCTGCAGCGGGAGCGGCGTGGCGAGGAAGTAGACGTAGTTGTCCGTGATGCTCTGGCTCCAGAAATACGACACCTGGGTCGGGATCTGCCCGATCAGGACGCCATTGCGGTAGACGTTCAGGTTGCCGGGGTTGGCGAACCCGTACCGGAAGCGCGTGCCGCCCGACCCGCCGAAGAAGGCGTCGATGACGACTTGGGCGTTGTCGACCCGGGTCTGGATAACCGCGTCGGTCGAGGCGGCGACCGTGGTCGAGAACGCGGTCTGGGTCACCGAGCGGTTCGCGAGGTTGCCCGTGCCAACCACGAGGTGGCCGATCTGGGCGGAGGCCACGATCAGATCCTGGGCGGCCAGGGCGCGGCCCGTGATCGTGCCGTCCACGAACAGGTCGCCGCGGATGCCGAAGGTGAACGCCGCCGAGCCGTCCAGCCGGCGCGCGCCCGAGAGCACGAAGCCGCCGGTCTGCCCGTCGAGGTCGAGCGTCACGCCGTACTGCGCCCGCACACCGTCGATCGAGGCCCCGTATTCCGTCAGGGTCGCGGTGTGGCCGCCGAGCGTCGTGCTGAGCACGTTCAGCTGCGTGGCCTGGGCGCTCAGCGTGCCGTTGATGTTCGCCGTCTGGGCGGTGAGCGTGTTGATCGCCTGGGCGTTGGCGGTGATGTTGCCCTGCGCGTCCGCGATCGTGCTCTGCAGCGCGGTCACCTGCTGGGAGACGGACGAGATCCCCTGCTCATTCAGGGTCACCCGGGTGGTGAGGCCCTGGATGGCCGTGGCCTGCCCGGACAGGGACAGGTCGGTGCTGTCGATGCGCGAGCTGAGGGCGGTGATCGAGAGCGCCTGGGCGGTGATCGTCCCCTCGGCGCTCGTGACGCGCGAGGACAGGCCCTGGATCGCCGTGGCGTTGCCGACAATGCTGCCCTCGTCCAGGGTGAGCCGGGCGGCGAGCGCGGTCTGGACCGAGGCCAGGGACTCGTCGGCGGACGTGCGCGCGATCTCCTCCCGCTCGATGGCGGCGAAGTTGGCGCTGTTGCCAACCTTGATCAGCCGACGCTGCTCGTAGTCGTTCGTGGTCTGGGTCGCGGCGGCCGCGGCCAGGCGCTCGGTAGCCGCGGCCAGCTGCCGGAGGCCGCCGCGGATGGTGTCGTGCGCGAGGTCAATGGCGACGTTGCCGGTGTCGGTGTCGAGGGCGAGCAGCCCGCGCCCGAGGTCGTTGATCGAATTGATGTCGCGCTGCAGCTGCTCCGACATCTTCTCGATGCGGATGGAGAGGTCCGCGAACAGGTCGCCGTCGATCTCCAGATCCGGCGCGGTGACTTCGACCACGCTCCAGCCGCCCGGCACGCCGTTCGGCGTCACGCCGCGCACCCGGAAGCGCATGTTGGGGCTCGCGCCGACCACGGCCTCGAAGGTCGAGGAATCGGTCCGCATGATCGCCGCCCACGTGGCGCCGCCGTCGTAGCTGAGCGTGCATTCGTAGTAGACGGCGTTGCGCGCGGGCTGCCAGCCGGCCGACAGCACGAGGTGCGCCTGCTGCTGGGTGATCATCGCGTACAGGCCGAGGATCGTCGGCAGCGCGCTGCTGAACAGGTCGGGAATTTGGAGCAGCGGGGGCACGCCGCTCTCGGTGGTCGTGTAGACCTCGGGCGCGTCCAGCACGCCCTTGAGCGCAATGTGCTCGCCGTCCTGGTCCGGGGTGCCCTCGGTGATGAGCACCGGATACGACCGCTGCTGCCCCGGGCTGAACGCCACCCACGGCGCCTCCTGGGTCGAGGACCGGGCGACCGCGTCCGCGAGGCTCACCGGGTAGCCGTAGGCGCCGCTGGCCGCGGAGGCCGCGCTGGCGGCATCGTTGGCGTTGACGATCGCCTCGGCGTCCACGCGGCCGCGAGTGACCCGCACCGGCCCGAACGGCCGGCCGTCCCGCATCCTGATCTCGATCCAGTTCGTGCCGGCCTGATTCCAGTCGGGCACGGGGTCGAGGGTCAGGTTGAAGCCCGAGTTGGCGACCGAGATGATCTCGTGGCTCGCCCCCCAGGTTTCGGGCTCCTCCGTCGAGATCCTGACGAGGTCGCCCCGCTTGAGCAGGCGCCCCTCCATCCGGGCCGTCCACGAGACGGTGACGCGCCGGTATTGGCTCTCGGCCGCCATCATCCGGACCATACCGGTCGCCTGCGTGCGGCCGACGACGCCCTGCAGCTGCACGCGCGCGGGGTTCGTCAGCACCACCCCGTCCGGGGCCGACGACACCTCGGCGAGCCTCCAGGTGGACTGATCGACGTACTCGCCGACGATGCCGTCTGCCCACGCCTCGTCGGCCAGCGCGTAGTCGATCTCCAGCGAGCCGGCGACAATATCGTTGTCCGTGAACAGCATACGCGCGAGGCCGCGGGGCTGATCGCGAGTAATCGTCAACTTGTCGCCCACCGGCGCCGGGAAGGCGCGCCCAGCCTTGAGAATGGTTTCGAGAACCTCGTCCAGCGTCTGAACTTCCGTGAACCGGAAATCGAACGTGTGGCCGAGCGACGACCACAGCTGGTCGTACGCAATGAACGCCGCGAGATCGACATTCGACACGGACAACCCGGCCGAATAGTCGCTGTTGCGCCACCAGTCGAGCGCCGCCCACGCGATCGAGCGGGTGGGCTTGGTGATGAACTGCTGCGCCTGGAGATCCCAGACGGGGAGGCGCCGCGTGCCGATGACGCGCAGCTGCCCGCCCGAGACGCCCGAGTTCTGCTTGTTGCCGGTGCCCTTGACCGCAAGCGTGGTGAGGCGGGGAAAGCTGTTCGGGCCGTCGATCGACGCGCGCGCAGCCGTCCAAGCCACGGCGTCCTGGCCGCGGCTGGTGTCGGTGAGCGGCGGGTTCACCCGCTTGACCGAGACCTCGTAGCGCGCGCCCGGCACGGGGAAGCGCTCGGTGACGCGGATCTGGGTCTGCTTGGCCTGGGTGTAGATCTTGCTCCACACCTCCTGCCACGGGCCGGTCGGCGCGCCGGCATCGTCCACCGCGCGGATCCGGATCTCGATTTGCGTCGACGCGGCGAGCGTCTGGCCCTTGTCGCCGGTCCGGTACGCGCCGTTCCCCCACATGAAGTCGAAGATCAGCTCGCGCGCCAGCGTGCCCGCGGCGTTGACGATGATGCCCGGCGTGTAGGTCGTGGTCAGCTCAGCGCCCTGCAGCTCGCCGGCCGACACGACGTTGACCGGGTAGAGCGTGACCTGCTGGCCCGGCGGCACGATCTGGATCTCGATGCCGGGATAATCGGCATTGTAGCCGCCGGCCGCGGTCCAGATCGACGTGTCCCCGATCTGGATCTCCTCGACGTCCATTTCCCCGCACGTCAACCCGAACAGCGCGTAGTCGATCATCTGATCGCCGCTGTATTCGCTGTAGGTCGGCGCGGCGTATTCCGGCGCGAACCGCACCCGTCCGTTGAGGACCGGGATCGGCTGCATCGGCCGGGCCTGATTGCCCTGGAGGCTGAAGTTGTAGAGCGGATCGGCCTGTGACTTCCCACCGGCCTTCGGCTGGAGGAAATGGCTGATCAGGAAGGCGCCCGCTCCGACGATAGCGGCCGACGCGAGGCTCCCGAGCGCGGTTAGCGATCCGGCCGCCATTCCGAGTGCGGGGATCCCCACCGCGGCCACGGCGTACGGCGCAAGCGCCGTCAGGGCGATCATGCCGACGATCGCCATGATGCTCTTGCCCGAGGACCCGCCCGAGCCGCCGCCGAGCGGGCGCGAGACGAACTCGACGTTGTCGTTGAGCGCGATCGCCGTGCTCGCCCACTCGTCACGGCCGTAGTAGGCGCCGTTGATGCGGCAGACCGTCGGAAGTTCGAAGCGCCAGGCCACCCGGTCGAGGTAGGCCGCGACGGTCTCGCCCATCACGGCGTCCGCCTCGGCCATCGGCAGCACCTGGGCGTCAGCGCCGTCTCCTCCCACCTCGGCGTCGATCAGCTGCAGCACGCGCCGCACCCGCACGGCCGCCGGCGGCGGGCCGCGGCGCGCGTCATCGTCCTGGTCGAGGCGGTGGACGGCGGCGTGGTTCAGCATGGCTCAGCGGTGCGGCGGAAGAGGCGGGTGTAGACGAAGCCGATGCTCCGGAGCGCCGGGAGGTCGTCGGCGACGACCCCGCGGCCCTGGTCGACGTGGAGGATCACGCCGGCCGTCACGGGCACCACGAAGGTCCCGAGGTGGAAGTCGCGGCGGATCACGTTCCCCATCAGGACGAGGTCGCCGTCCCGGGCCTGCGCGTCCGAGACCTCGGTCCAGCGGGCCCGCTCCGGGTGCGCCAGCATGGCCTCGGCCTGCTCGCGGGTGGTGGCGGCCGTGTAGGCCAGCGCCGGCATCTCGGTCCCGTACACGGTGGCCTGGACGTGCCGGGCGAGCCCGTAGCAGTCGAACGCGTCCGGGCCGGTCGCCCCGACGCGATAGGGCCGGCCGATCAGTGCGTCGAGGAGGGCGAGGCGGTCGTGCATGCGGTGACGGGCTGTGCGAGGTCGGGGGCGAGGTGCTCGCGGCCCACGGTGCCGGGGGCGAGCGTCACGCTGGCAGGCAGCACGCTATCGATCGCGAGGCGGAGCGCGAGGGCCTGCTTCACCCGGCTGACCTGCCACCACCACATCGGGGCGACGCGCGTCCCCTCCGGGCATTGCGGATCGTTGCCGACGATTTCCTTGTCCGGGTCGAGCCCGAGCAGCTTGCAGTATTTCCGGGCGATCGAGTCGATTTCCTGCTGGGTCATGACTTGCTCCTTACGCTCCCGCCACCACCATGAGCGCCGGAAACCTAATCTGATCGTAGATCTCGCGCATGACGCGCAGCTTCGTCGGGTCGCTGATGACGAGCGAACCTTCGAGGCGCGCGCCCCTGCGCCTGACGCTCCGCAATTGGAGCCGGAAGGGACCGTGCCCGACCGTGGTGGGATCCGACAGCAGGTAGCCGCGGAAGATGCAGACCACCGGTTCGTTGAGCCGGGCGGCCGGCTCAAGGAAGCGCCCTACCTCGCGGTTCACGTTGTCGAGCCAGATCGGGGCCTCGACGCCCAACTTGTCGATCCGGGGATACTCGACGCCGAAGGGGATGCCCTTGAAGGTGACCGTCTCGCCGGAGTTCAGCGGCGCCTCGGCCTCAAGCGTGAATGCCATGTCCTCCGTATTCTGAACGGCCCGGATCGGGGCCGGCGCGCCGTTCTCGACGAAGGTCGAGTGCAGGAATTCCAGCGTGGGGAGGATCCGCTGGTGCGCGTCCACGGTGGCCGCGGCCTCCTCCCACGCGCGGTTCGAGGTGATCGGCACGGGTCAGAGGTTCCGGACGTCCAACTGGCAGGTGACCAAGGTGCGCTCCAGCCCAACCTTTTTCTCGGCGATGCCGCTGGAGGCACCCACGATCTGCACCATGCGAGACTGATAAGTTCCCGCGGTTTCGATCCAGAGTGGGATGGTGAACTCGCCCGTTCCCTCACCCAACATGTCGGCGACGAACTCATGAAAGACGGAGAGGTTCGGGGCCGTGAGGATCCAACCGTAGGACAACCGGCTGATCCGCAGGGTGAATTGCGGGCGCATCCGGATCTTGCCGGACTGCACCTGCGACGAGAGGGGCTGCTGCCCGAGTGCCTGCACACCGTAGGCCTGTCGAGCAACGAAGTAGGGCAGGCCAGCCGGCCAGGATGCAGCCATCAGCCCGTCGCCCTCATGCCGAAGCGCCTGCGCAGGAGACCGTCGAACCGGCCGTCAGCGATCATGCCGCCGACCACCTTCTCCAGCTGCACGTCGATGCTCGGACCCTGCGGGGTCTGCGTGACCGTCGCGGTCGCCGTGTGGTCGGCCGGCGCATTGTGCACGTTCACCTGGACCGAGGGCACACCGCCCTGCCCTGCCTGCCGGCCGGCCGAGCGCGCCACGGCGGCGGGCACGAGATAGCCGCGGTCGCGGTCGTCGAGGGCCCGCACGTAGCCCCCTTCGGCGTAGCCGCGCGAGCCGATCCGCAGAGCTTCGACGATGGACGCGCCGCCGGCCCGGCGAACGTCGTCCTGGGACCACACCACCTCGCCACGGTGAACGAGGCCGGCCACCTCCAGGCGATTGCCCGGACCGGTGTAGCCACCGCGATCGAAGGGCAAGAGCGACCGGATCGCCCCCATGAAGCCGCCGCTGGACGCGCCCGGCAGATCCGGCCCGATGCCGCCCTGCGCCATCGTCGGCAGGCCACCGCCGGTGAAGCCACTCAGGATCCCGGAGAACGCCCTGTCGGCGAACGAGTTGAGGAGCTTGTCTGCCACCCGCGACAGCATGTTCTGCAGCGCACCCAGCGCCGAGGTGCCGCGCATGATGTCGGACACGAAGCCCGTGAAGGCCTCCTTCGAGATGTCCTTGGTCTGGGACAGGGTCTGGTTCAGGCGAAGCGCCTCGGCGGAGGCGCCGGTGAGCGACTCGCCGGTTCCGCGCAGGCGCGACGCGATCTGCTGCTCGTCCGAGGTTCGCCCAATCTGGGACCGCTCGAACATGGCGTCCTTGAACAGCTTCGATTTTTCCTGCTCGGCGGACGCCTTGGCGTAGGAGTCTGCGAGGTCGAGGATCACCTTGCGCTGGGTGCGAACCGTGTCGGAGAGCTTGTCGCCACTGGCCGCTTCCAGTTCCTGGGCGGTGGTAAACTGCCGACCCACTTCGCTCCCGCGCTCGACGGCCTCGTTGAGGAGGTCCTGGATCTTCTGGCGCCGAGCCTCGGCCTCGGCGACCTGGTCGGTGAGGGTGATCGTGGAGCGCAGAATGTCGGTCTGGCGCTCCGTCGCGCGGGAATTCGGCAGCCGCCGGTTGATGGCCTCGTCGAGCGCATCGAGCGCCTGACCCGCGTTCTTGCCCCCGCCGAACAGCCGCTGGTTTTTCGAGATTTGCTCGGGGTCGAGGATGCCCGATACCGGCGCGCTCGGGTCAGCCTTGAGCAGGTTCATGCCGCCGGTCGGGCCCGCGACCCACATGGCGTACTGGTTGCGCAGTGAGGTCTCGAAGCCGGCCGTCTCCAGCTTCCGGGCGTTCTGCCGAGAGTACACGTCGATCAGCGCCAGCTGGTCGTCCCGGTTGGTGCGCTGGGCGAGGATCTGGTCCCGGTTCATCCCCGAGGCCCGCTCGGGAAAGGTCTGCGTGAACAGCTCCAGCCATGTCTTCGCGATGAACTGCCCGAGCCCGGTCGCGGAGGACACCGGATTTTTGACGGTGAGGCTCCCTCCGCTCTCCGCGCCGATCATGGCCTGCGCGAACAGCTGCGTCGTCGCGGAGCCGGACCGCTTGGCGACCTCCTCGGCATCCTTCCTGATCCGGTCCGTGTCGATCCGAGATGTTTCGATCAGGGCCTCGCGCTCAGCGATGTTCGCGAGCCTCGCCGCGCGCTCTCGCTCAAGTGAGGCCCGGTCCTGCGCGTCCAGGTTGTCGTTGCCCGCGCGCTCGTTGATCTGACGGTTGATCTCCTCTCGGCTCGTGAGATTGTTCAAATTCTTGTCGCGCAAGTCGCGCTCAAGCTGCTGCTGCCGCTCGGTAAGTGCTCGGTTGACCGGATTGAGGCCGACGTTCTGATTCGCATTCTGCGCCGCCCTGAGTGCCGTGGCGGCGCTCGTGCTGCCGTACCGCTCGATGTCCTCGCGCGCCGATCGGGCGAGGTTCTGCAGGCGCTCGAACGCCGCCTGAACCTGCCCCATCTGCTGCGGGTCGAACCCGAACGTGACCCGGTCCGAGATCGCCTTGCGCAGCAGCTCCACGCGGTTGCGCAGCTGATCCACCTCCCTGGCCGCCGGATTGAGCTGGTCAACCAGTCCCATGACGTCGCGGTTGTTCTGCGCCGCCTGCGCGCGCTGGCGCTGCTGGTCCTGGGTAGCCTGCTGCTGACGAAGCTGGTTGATCCGGGCCTGGACATCCTGCGCCTCGCTGGCGAAGGCGGACCCGCTGCCCGGAAGGTAGCCGTAGACGCCGCTGCGAGCGGCGGCGATGGCCCGCAGGCGCTCCTCGAGCAGTTCCAGCTGCCGGTCGACGGTCGCCCCGCCGAAGGCGTCCGAGACGCGCTCTCCCAGCCAATCGAAGACGTTGGAGAAGATGCGCCCGAAGGCGCTGGTCTTGTCGCCCAGGGCGGTGGTCAGATCCGCGGCGCGGGACAGACTGGCCGCGTAAGCCTCGAACAGCACCCGCTGCGCGCCGGTCCGGTCACCCTGCTCCTGGAGGTTCCTGATGGTCCGCTCGGTGCTGGCATTCAGGAAGCCGAGCCGATCGTTGAGCGTCTGCGCGCCCTTGGCCGGGTCCGCGAAGGCCTGCGCCAGCTCCTTCGTGGCGTCCGGGACCTCCTGTCCCGTTGTGGCCGCGAAGTCCTTGGCGGAGCGCCCGAGCTGAACGAACAGGTCAGCGCCGATCCGTCCCGTGGAGGCGAAGGTCGCCGCGATCGTGCGCGCCTCGCGCGCCGAAACGTCGCCGGAGGCCGCGATCGCGACGGCCGCGGCATTCACCTGCTGGGCGCTCGCGCCCGAGGCCCGGCCGACACCGGAGAGCAGCCGGTCCACCTCCCTCAGGCGGGCCTGATAGGACAGCAGGGCGGCGGCGCCGGCGAACAGCGCCACCGTCGAGACGCCGATCACCCCGCCGACCACGCCGATGCGGGCCGCGAAGCCCGTCGCGGCCTCGGTCGCCTGCGTGATGGCGCCCTTGACGCTCGCGCCACCCGGGCCGGCGAAGGTCTGCGCGATCTGGCCGCCCTGCTGCAGCAGGATGGTCATCGGGCTCATACCGCTCGCGGCAGAGGCGATGATGTCGGTACCCTGATAGAGCAGGTTCTGCGCCTGGCTGCCGGTCAGCCGGCCGGCGCCCTTGGCCCGCAGATCAGTGACCTGTCGAGCGAAAATATCCTTGGTGCTCTGAACCGCCCGGGCGCCCTCTGCCTGGGTCAGGGCACCGTTCCGCACCGCCTGCCGGATCTCAGCGAGCTGCCCGAGGTATTCGCGCTGCGCGGCGAACAGGGGCGAGTACTTCGCCCGGAGCCGATCGAGTCCTTCGCCGTAGGCGGCAACGTCCGCGCCTCGGTTTGGCACGATCAGCTGGCCGTTGACCAACGCTTGGGCGCTGGCCTTCTGGGCGAGACCGGCGCGCTCCAGGCGCTGGGTGCTGTCCTCGAACGAGCGCACCGCGGCTAGGCGCGCGGCCGCCGCCCGCGCGGCCGAGATGGCGCCGACGTCCTCCGCCCGGGCAATATCCGCCAACGCGGCCGAATACCGGGCGCCTGCGGCCGCCATCGGGTCGAAGCGGCTCTGCAGCGTCGCCACTTCACGCGACAGCGCCTCGGCTCGGCGCGTCGCCTCCTCGGCCGCGCGGGCCTGCAACTCGAACACGGACGCGCTATCCCGGGCCGAGGCCCCCGAGCCGGTTCCGACACCGAGCAGCGCGTTGACGTTCGCCTGCGCGCGGGACTGCGCTTCGGCCTGCCGGGCGGCTTCGGCCAGGCGCTGATAGCGCGCGGTCTGGCGGTCGACGGAGGCGCCGGCAACATCGGCCGCCGCGGACACGCCCTGGAAGGCCTGCTGGCCCGCGCGCCCGGCATCGTCGAAGACGCGCTTGACCTCGGCCCCGCCCTCGACGGCGAGGCGGATCGCGACGCTACTCGGCATCGTCGTCCTTCCGGCAAGCTTGGATGATGATGGGCTCGATCCTGGGCAGCACGTCGGCCAGAAGGGGGGAGGCGCCGCCCATCGCCTCGGCCATCAGCAGGACGGCCCCGAAATCCAGGGCGTAGGCGCCGCCCCAGCCGACGCGCACCTGGCCGCCGCAGCGCTGAATCACCGCCCAGGCCACCACGCCCTCATCGGTCTCGGGCGCATGCAGAGTGTAGGGGCACTCGGGGCAGTCTACGCCGCAGGCGTCGCAGTACTCGTCGCCTCCGCCGAAGTGCCAGGAGGCGAGTTCGACGATCCGTTTTTTTCCGCGCCCCTCGTCAACGCCGGAGTGACGTAGAGGGTGTCGAATCGGTCGAAGGCGACCCATTCGCCCATCAGGAGATCGACGTTCTCCAACGTCACCGCGATCGGCACCCCGTCGGCGTCCCCGACCCCCTCCCACTCGACGATCGCGCGCCGGGCAAGCTCGCCCACGAGCGCGATGTTGGTGCGAAGTTCCAGGTCCTCCTGATCGTCACCGCGAACGACCTTGCCGACCGCCTCGCGGGCGGCGAGCATCATCGCCACCGAGGCCGGCTTCACCCGAACACGCACACCTGGCAGTAGGTCTAACCAGTAGGATTCCGAAATGGGGGCAAGCTTGATCACCAAATCTCTCCATTCAGCGCTCGGAAAACAGTGCAATTCACGCACTGTTTATGCAGTTTTCCTAGCACTTATTTATCCAAATATAGCATTGGGAGCGCCAGAAGGCAGACTCTATAGAACTGCCCTTGCTTCAGGCAGGTTCGGGTCAATTGCAGCATTTTGTTCTCCGTTTTATTTTGTGGACAAGGCGAGAGCACGCGAACTTGGCGGGCAAATTGCTGCGGACGGCATCGAAAGATTTGGAAGGGAAAACTTTAGCTCAGCGCTGACCGGAGCGATGCTGAAATTCCAGCAGGAAGTTAAACAGAAAGGAGCAGCATTATGGTGCCCGGAGCAGCGTACGAGACTGCGCAAACTCGGCATAGATGATGTAATCGGTGACAACTTGCCATAGGGCCGACTTCAGCACCTTCCCATCAGCCCGGGCGGAGCGGGTCGCGCTCCGCCCGGGTATCGACGTCGTCAATAATTCGGCACGTTGTTGACGAGAGTGGCGGTGACCGTGCGACCCACGGTCGGGTCCTTGGCGGCCTGCCAATTGAAGGTGGCCTGCACACCACTCGGCCCGGTTACGGGCGTCTTGGCCTTGGGCAGGAAGACGGAGTGCGCGGTGAACACCAGCGAGCGCGCGGCGTCCGTCACCCACCCGAACGTGAGCTCGACCGGCGTGCCGGCCGTGGCCTGGTCGAGCAGAGTGGTGTTGGCGAAGCGGACGGCGAGGCTGCCGGTCATCGCGACCATGCCGGGGTCGGAATCCTCGATCCGACCGTCCCCGCGGATGACCTCCACCTTCTCCAGGTTGTTCGAGTAGGTGAAGTCGGCCGAGACGACTGACCCGAGCGCCACGCCCCCGCGCGTGATCGCGCCCTGGAACGGGCTGAATCGCTCGATGGTCGCCTCGGCGAGAGTGCCGGCAGCCGACGCGCCCAGCTTGTTCTCCCCCTGCGCGATCAGGCCCAGGGTCGCGGTGAGCAGCCCGGAGCGCTGCATCTGCACCCGCATGGTGTTGCCGCGAACCCCGAAGTTCTGGCCGTAGCTCGGTACCTCCGGCAGGCCCACCTCCACCGTCATCGACGGCAGCGTGACCGCACCCGACACGAACTCGTGCGTGGTGCCGCCGGCGCCGACACTGGAGGTCGGTTGACCCATGAGGAGCTTCAGCCAATTGCCGAAATTACGCAGATCGACCGGCACGACCACGTCGCCGTCGTTGTTGATGACGTCCTTTGCCGGCGGCAGGGGCTCACGACCGTAGCCGAGCAGATCGCTCGCCAGCAGACCCTGCTCCTCGCCGAGATTCGACGAGACGAACGGTAGCTTGCGATAGCCGCTGCCGGGCGGCGTGCCGTAGGTGGTCTCGAAGGCAGCCGCCATGATGGCGTTGGCTCCACGCGCACGCGCCATGGTTCTCTCCTGTGAGGTGATTAATTCAGGGGGTCGGTGGTGCCGTAGACGGCCGTGATGCCGATCAGGGCGGACCGGGAGACGGGGGCGCCCTCCGCGGTCAGCGGCTCGGTGGCGGCGGCCGACACCATCAGGTAGTCGCACCGCCCGCCCAGGGTCCGGTCGGCCGCAACGGCGGCGCCGATCGCCTGCAGCATGGTGTCCAGCCGCGCCTCGGCGGTGGCGGTGCGAGACTTGTTCACCGCGACCTCGACCGGGATCTCGTGCTCGTAGATGTAGGTGGTCGGATTGAGCGTAACCTCGGGGTCACCCGGGTCGCCGTCATCCACGTTCACGAAGCCACCGGCCGGGATGGCCTGCTGCTTAACCTCGTTCCGGTAGTGCGCGGCCTGCGGCAGGGCCGCCTTCAGCAGGTCGACCACTCCCTGAATAACGCGCTCACGCGTGCTCGGCATGCGAGATCACTTTCAGACTTTGAGCGTGCTGAGGTGCGGAACAGTCAGTCGCGCCAGGGCAGTTCCGGCGCCCGCCTGCATAATACGAGCACGACCGCGAAGCAGATGAGGTAGATAATGCCGAGCCAAATCATGGCGCGGAGGACTCGCGCGGCGCTCAGGCCTGCCAGTTCGCGGCGATCGCGCCGGGCACCTTCTCGGCCCAGGCATGGGCGACGGCGTCGATGTCGAGCCGCTTGCGCAGCTTCGCCTGCCGCACGAGGACGAAAATCACCACGAAGGAGCGGTCAGAGGCCGGCCCCGCCTCGCGGATCGCCTTGAACGACTTCCGGCGCTGGAAGCGCGCGGCCTGGCGCCGGTAGTAGGCGTCGGCCACCAGCACGCCGCCGGTACGGGTCGGAACGAAGCGCAGCTTCACGCCCGTCTCCCGCTCCCACGCGGCCGGGGTCAGGCCGCTGCCGGTGGAGCCCTTGGCGCGGCGGGCGGAGACCTGCCGCACCCCCGCGTCGGCCGTGGGGATCGCGAGGTACTTGCCGCCCTTCGCCGAGATGGTGACGCCCCGGTCGAAGGCGTCGATGAGCTTGGGCGCGTTGCTGCTGACGTAGGCCGCCGCGTCGACGCTCTCGCCCGAGGTTGGGAAGGTCCGGCCGCGCCACGTGTTGGCGAGCCGCTGGCCGAAGCCGGCCTTGCGCACGTCGTCGCGAAGGTCCTCCTTCAGCCCGTCCGCCACCTGCCGCATGCCGGCGGTGACCGAGCGGGCGATCTGCACCTCGCTGCCGGAGAGGGCCTTGCGGACGTCCGGGGCCGACGCGGAGAACCTCACGGCGCGTCCTCGTCGTCGGGCGCCAGGGGCGACACTTCGCAGGTCCGCACCAGCCGCCGCACGTCGATCCGCGCGAAGCCCGTGACCACGACCGTCTGCGCGATCTCGCCGTCATCGTCGAGGATGTCGACCAGGTCGTGATGGGCCGGCTCGGGCACCTCGGACAGCCGTACCGAGATCAGCATGGCGTTGAGGTCGAAGCGGTTGTCGCCCGTGCCGACGATGGCCTCGGGCGACAACCGCATGATGCGGACGGGCAGTCCGGTCTCGGCGCCGCCCGCGCGCCAGAACGCGTCCTCGCCCATGTTCGGGTCATCGAACATGGAGTCGACGCCGAGGTCGAAGGCGTTCATCGGGGAGCGCGCAGCGCGGCGAGCAGGTCGGCCTTCGTCTTGGCGGCCGAGATGTCGACGCCGCGCTCGGTCGCGAGTGCCTCCAGCTCGGGCTTCGTCTTGGCGTCGAGGCCGTCATCGGACGGCGGATGGCCACCCTGATCTTCGGATTGGTCACCTCGCCCGCTTTCAGGCTCGACTTCGAATTCCGAGCCCTCGGCGACCTCGTGCGTACCAGCCTGGAGCGCGACCTGCGCCTCGTCCCAGCCCATATGCACGATCTCGTCCTTGCCCTTCTCGCGCACGCGCATTTGTACTCTCCCTCGGTTCGACGCCTCGCCGCGGGGCGCCAGGCTGCTGGATTGAGCCAGCCGGCGGAGCGCCGGCGGGCAGCCCCGATCAGTTCGAGGTCGTGCCGCGCACGAGGAGCTGGGGACGCTTCACGAGCGGGAGCGGGTTGGACTCCGTATGGATATCCATGCCCTTGCCGAACTTCTTCGGCTCGAGCGGCGCCACAAAAACCTCAGCGTCGCCGATCGCCGGTGCTTGATTGACAAGCGACCAGAAGTCGGGCGGTGCCCAGTAGTTCACGAAGGTGTCGGCGGTACCGAGCGGGAAAAACCGCACGTCGCCGGCCGGGATGAATCGCTGCGGCGCAGTGCGAGTGCCGTCCTCCTGGAGGTAAGAGGCAGCTCCGCGGTATTCTTCGAAAGTGATACCACCGAACGTAAAACCCTTTCGCACGTCCTCGCGCAGGATCTGCGGCCCTGACTGGTAGTACTTGTAGGCTTCTTTGACGTTGGCGTGCTTGATGAAGGCCGCAAACCACTCCGGAGAACAAAGCGCGTGCACGCCCGTCATCGTCTCGCCGGAAAGATTGTCCTCCATGTAGCCGGCCACTTCCATGCACTTGCCGAGCACATCGGTGGAGGTGGTGCCGAGCGCGAAGTCCACCACTTTCTGGGTGACCCCGAAGGTGGCGAAGAGGTCGAGAATGGTCGAACCGTCGTAGTCGGTGATCACGCCCTTGAGCGCCCCCATACGGAGGTTCTCGAGGGTGATCGCATGCTTGCGGCGCATCGTGATCAGCTTGCGGCTCACGAAGCCGAGCACGGTCTCCAGGCCGCCCCCCCCCGCGGGGGAGAGCGCCAGCATATTCTGGACGTCCGTCGCCAGCACGCTGTCCTCGTGTGGGATGTGCGGCACCGGGAAGGACTTCGGGCGCTGCTTGCCGCGGGTGCCGAGGGAAGCCGGCGCGCCGCGGGGGCGGGTCGGCAGCAGGTTGAGCACGCCGTCCTCAATGACGACGATCACCGAAGTGGTCGCGATCGGCTCGGCGGTGAACAGCCCGAGCGCGTTGATGCGGCCGTAGCTGTTCGGGACCAACGTAATGGCGCCAGTCAGCGCAGCGGCGCTGAAAGCGTCCTGGTTGAAGATATCGAGGATCTCGGGCATCGCGGATCAGGCCCCCTGGCGAACGATGATGCCCGCCGCACCGAGCTGGCCGTCGGCCGCTGCGCGCTTGGTGGCATCGTTGATGGTGGAGCCGTAGATGAGCCCGGCATGGCTCACGACGGCGTCGCGGGAAAGGACGACCGCCTTCGCGTCGGCGCTGGTCGCGTCGACCGGGAAGAGCAGCACCGCGACGGCAGTCTGCGAGCCATCGCTGCCGGAGGCGGCGGCCGGCACGTACTTGCCGGAGGCGGTGAGCTTCGCCAGCACCGTGCCGGAGGCGAGCTTGCCCGAGCCGGAAGCGATGACGGCGGTGTCGCGGCTACGGTAGGAGCCGTCCTCGGCCTTCAGCCAGTCCGAGGCGACGGGAGCGGTTTCAAGCAGCGGCATGTCAGGCGTCCTTCTTCAGGCCAGCCCGGCGCAGCTCGCGCTCCATGCTGCTGGCGGAGGCGGTGACGCCGGCGTTCCCCTCAAGGGCCGGCGGGTGCGAGCGGATTGCGGTCTTCTCCTCGGCGGCCACGAGCTTGTCGAAGAGCGCGGCTCGCGCCTGCTCCACGGTCTTGCCCTCGGTCACCATGGTGGCGGCGAGGTCCTCCGGCAGGCTCGGATCCTTGCGGCGCGCGAGCGCGACGAGGTCGCGGATCTGGCCGGCCGCGCCGACGCGCTCGCGCGCCTGTGCGACGGTGACGCCCTCGGTGAGCAGAGCGGCGGCCATGGTCGGCACGCCGCCTTCGGCGCAGAGCTTGGCGATCTCCGACGCGTCGGCGCGGCTGATGGAGGTGGAGGCGGTCCGCTCCAGATCGCTCTCGGCCGCGGAGATCTGCCGGTCCAGGTCGACCACCTGGGAGGCCGCGGCGTCGAAATCGCGCTGCTCATCGTCGGTCATCGACCGGCCGCGGGCCGCGGCGGTCAGTTCGGTCATGCGGTCGGATGCCCTCGCGCGATCGCGTCGAAGGCTCGCGAGGTCGCGAGGCATTCATTCTCTCCTGGGTGCGATGCGCCGAAGCGCCGTGATCCCCGGCAGTGCCGGGATCGGGTGTGGCGGCTACCGCCGCGCGGCCCGGGCGGCCCGCTCGTTGGCCGCGGTCCGGGACAAGTCTCTGAGGGCGGTGTCGTAGGTCTGAACGCGGTCGGCCATGCCGGCCGCGACGGCGTCCGCACCCACCTTCATGCCGCCCGAACCGAAGTCGCTGCGCACTCGCGCGGGCGTCGTCTTACGACCGCGGGCCACGTCGGCGATGAACTGCATCTCGATCGCGTCGAGGAGCGTCCGGACCTGGCCGGCACCGTCCTCGGTCTGCGGGTCGGGGCGCTTGTTCGGGGCGTTCGACGAGACGATCTCGATGGACAGACTGCCGGTCGCGTCGGGCTCGACCTGCTTCGAGATGGCCGCCACCACGCCGATGGAGCCGAGCATGCCCGTCTTCTCGGTGACCACCTCGCCGGCCGAGGACGCGATCCAGTAGGCGGCCGAGGCGGCCGAGCCGCTCACGTGCGCCACCACGCGCTTGCGCCCGCGCATCGCGTAGAGCTGGTCCGCGAGGGCGTTGATGCCGGTGGGTGAGCCGCCGGGCGAATCCACGAGCAGCATGACGGCGCCGACGTCGGCGCTGTCGCGGGCGAGCGCCAGGTCACGGGCGAGCATCGACGCCGAGGTGCCGGTGCCGGACATCTCGGTCATCATATTGGCCCGGGGAAAGATGGGGCCGATGACGGGGATGATCGCCACCCCCTCGCGGGTGAGCATGGCGTAGCGCGCGCCCTCCAGGCGCTGGGCGGTCGGACCGGCCGCCGCCTGCAGGTCCAGCCGGAACCAGTCCTCGCCCTCGGCGGCGCGGCGCTCGGCGCGCCCAGGGCGATCCAGGCTCGCGAGGCTCGCCATGAAGTGCAGGTAGTCCGGGCGGATCGCCCACGGCTCGGCGGTGAGAGCGTGCAGGGCGCTCGTCATGGCTGAACTTCCGGTGGGGAGGGCGGGTCATCCGCCGCGGCATCGCCGGGCGCGGGCTTCACGGCGCGCCGGCCGTCGCTGGTGTAGGCGAGGTTGAGCGAATCGGCCCGCTCGTTGTCGGCCTTGTTCTCGCCGTCGATCGTCTCGGAGTCGTAACCGGCCTCCGCGACCTTCTGCGACCGGCTGGAGAACCCGGCCTGAACCTCCATGGACTTGCCCTGGACGTCCTGCACCGGGTGGATGTAGGGCCACGCCTGCGGGATCCACTTCGCCGAGTAGGCGACCGAGCGCGGCATGCCCTGCGGGATCTTCAGCGCGCCCGAGAGCACCGCCAGATCCATCCAGCGAACCCACACCGGCCGACAGAACTGGAACACGACCTGGTGGTGCTGCCAGCCCTCGACGGCCCGGCGGAAGTCGTTGAGCGCGGCGCGGAGCGTCCGGTCGTTCAGGGTGCTGTAGTCCCCGCTCAGGATCTCGTAGAGCAGGCCGCATGCCGCGGCGACGCTCCGCTTGGCCTCCCGCACGAACATCTCGAAGTTCGGGCCGACGTCCTTGGGGTTGGAGAACTCGATGTCCTCGCCGTCCGCGAGCACCTGAAGGGTGCCCGGCTCGAACTCCAGCGTCGCCGCGCCCTCGTCGTCCGGGCCGTCGGTGCCGAGCGGGCCGGAGCCGCCCGGCCCGGAGCCGAGCGGGCCGTCGCCCTCCTCCACGACGCGCTTGATGAAGCCGACGAGGCGCGCGGCGTTCTTCTTCCGCACCAGCTCGGCGTCGAGGTAGCCGTCGAGGTCGTAGAGGGTGCGCAGCGCCCGGGCGAGCCACGGCTCCCCGCGGTCTTGCCCGGGGCGCATCGCCCTGTAGAGGTGGCAGACGTCCGTCGCCGGCACCTCGGCGAGGTCCAGTCCGGCCGACAAGGTCGCGCCATCGCCCGGGTGCTCCCGGTACAGGAAGTAGCTCTGCCGGCGCCCGATAGGGTTGTAGCGGATGCCCTGCCGGATGTTGCCGGTCAGATCGGTCCTGAGGTGCGGGCAGTGGTCGCCCTCCAGCACCTGCAGCTGCAGCGGCACCGGCAGGCCGTCCGAGGGAAGCCGGGTGCGCAGGCGCGTGAAGGTCTCGCCACCCTCCACCATGCCGCGCACGGCGATGGCCTGGAGGCCATAGAAGTCGTGCGCGCCGATGCTGTCGGCCACGTCCGTCCACTCCAGCCACAGGGCCTGGGTACGGGCCCGGAAGGCCGCGTCCTCGTCCTTGACCCGCTTCGCTTCCTCGGCGCCCAGGCCGTCCGTCGGGCGCGCCGCCATGGAGCGCGGCACGATGCCGGTGCCGACGATGTTGCTGACCAGCCGGTCGACCGCGGCGCCCGCGTACGGGTTGCGGCGGCCCTGGTCGCGGCTCTTCCGGCGCAGCTCGTCGAGCGCGTAGGTGATGGCGCTGTTCGGGCCGTAGCTGCCGACGCGCCAGGACCGCGAGCGCCGCCCGCGGCCGCCTGCAACGTCGTAGGCGGGCGCCTCAGGCACGTCGCTGGCCGGCCCGCCGTCGAGATCCAGGGCGACCGGCGTGACGTACTGGTTGGTGCCCTTGATCCTGAACCGGACCGGCTGCGCCTGCGCCACGCTCACCACCCGCTGCGGCCCGTCATCACCACCTGCCGGGTGCGCCGCGGAGCGCCGCCGTAGAGCGCCCCGGCGAAGTCGTTGATTCGACGCACGAGGTCCGCCCGGGCCAGCCGCATCTCGGCGTAGCTCCGGTAGGTGGTGCGTCCGGCATTGTCGGCCTGCTCGACCGTGAGGACGCCGCTCGCCATGGCGCGATCCAGCTTCGCGAGCTGGACCCGCATCGCGGCGAGCTTCTGTTCGGGCGTGTCGGCCATCTCTACCTCATCGGCCGGTTGTTGACCCGGCTGCGCCGCACGGCGCGGCGCTGCTGATTGCGGGCGGCGAGCGAGCGCGCCGCCACCTCCGGAGGTACGGCGACCTCGTCCGGCGCGGGGCGCTCGCGGTCGATCCCGAGCGCGGCCTCCAGCTCGCGCCAGTGCACCTCCCGCCAGCGGTCCCACCCCCGCATCGCGGCCAGCCCGCGGGCGTAGTTCGCGCAGTCCAGCACCTCGTTGCGGCGCCCGCCGATCGGCACCCATTCCCGGCGCGTGCGGCCGCGCGCGACGTGCGTGACCAGCTCCTCGGCGGTGAGCTGCTTGACCTGGTCCTCGGTGACGTCCCGGGGCAGGTGCACGAACCCGGCCGGGAACGGCCGGCCCTCCGGAGGGCGCTGCAGGGCGAGGCAGCCCATCAGCTCCTGCTTGACGAACGAGACCCCGATCCGGACCGTCTTCAGCCCGCGCCGCAGCTTCTTCCCGGCCGCCGTGCTGTCCTTGGCGCCCACGCCCAGGAAGGCGCCGGCGTAGCTGTCCTGCCCGTCCACGGCGTGGACCGGCCGCCCGGCCTGCCGCCGCACGAAGGCGTAGACTTCGGCGGTGAAGCCGCTGGAGTCGATGCCCCAGTCCCGCACCGCCATCTCGGCCCCGCTCTCGTGCTGCCACGTCTCGTCGAACATGGCCTCCAGCTCCGCCCACACCTCCGGGCGGTTGGTCGCGCCGGGCAGCACCCGGTGCTCCACCAGCCAGCGCTCCCGGTTCCGGCCGAAGGCCCAGATCCCGACCTCCAGCCGATCCTTCTGGACGTCCACCCCGGCGAAGAGGATCAGCGCCGCTCGCGACACCGTGCCGGACAGGTACGCGTCCCGCCGCGCGTAGACGTCCTGCCACTCGGGGGCGTCCGCGCCCTCCTTCCAGGTCCGGGCGAGCTGGGTGTTGAAGAAGGTGCGCAGGGCCTCCGGACCCCGGCGCAGCGCCCGCGCGAACTTCGCCACCGTCTCCCGCACCATCTGCTTGGGGGCGTAGAGCTTCGAGACCTGGAACCCGGCGTGGTCGTTCGGCACCGCCCGCGCCCCGCAGCATCGACAGAGCGCCCGCCGCACGCCGTGCCGCTCCTCCTCCCACGTCTCCGGCACCTGCCGCTCGCCGCAACAGGTGAAGGCCCTGGTCTGCCGCCACTCGATCCTGCGCAGCGCGACGAGGCGCTGCGCCTCCGACCAGGGCCGCTCGCACTCGGCGCACTCGTAGCGGGCCGTCTCGGGCCGGATCCGGCCGTCCTCGTCCTTGTCGAAGCGGACCTGCTCCCACTCCAGCGGGTGCCAGCCCCGGCAGTGCGGGCAGGCCACGAAGGCCTTGCGCTGGTCGCTCTCCTCGTAGGAGGACTCGATCGCCGAACGGCCCGCCACGGTCGGGGAGCAGGCCCGCACCGAGAGACTGTTCGCCTTGAACTCGGCCTGGCGCTCCTCGGCGAGGTCGATCGGCGGCCCCTCCCCTCCCGCCGAGAGCGGGTACTTGTCGATCTCGTCGCAGCACAGCAGCCGGATGGGCCGCATCGCGAGGTTGGTGGGGCTGTTCGCCCCCACCAGCGTGATGTGCCCGCCGGGGAACTGCTTGTGGGTGAGAGTGTCGCCGGCGTCCCGCGACTTCGCCTCCCCGAACACCTCGCGCAGTGCCGGGGTGTCCCGGATCATCGGCGCGAGCCGGTCCTTGGAGAAGGTCTCGGCCGCGTCGTCCTTCGGCTGCACCACCAGGGTGGGGCAGGGATCAAGGTGCATGAAGCGGCCGAGGATGTTCTCGATCACCGTCGTCTTCAGCAGCTGCGTGCAGGCCATCAGGGTGATCACCGACACGCCAGGCTCGGTCGCCGAGAGCATCGGCCCGCGGGCCACCTCGACCCGGGCGGTGATGAAGCGGCCGCCGTTCGAGCTCTCCTTGCTCAGGCGGCGGTACGTCTCCGCCCACTCGACCACGTTGAGGCTCGGAGGCGGGGTCAGACCCCGGCGCCACGCCCGCAGGAGGCTCGCGGTGTCAGCCGAGTGTCGCGGAGGGCTCGCCGAGTTCGGCGAGGTGCTGGTGGACATGGTTGGTCAGGATCGTCGTCAGGGCCCGCGGGTCGACCTGCAGCTCGTCGGCCATCACGATGGCGACCCGGGCCGGCCAGGATGCCCAGGCGTCGCGCAGGTCCCGGGCGACCTCGAAGAACAGCCGCTCGGCCGCCGCGCGATCGACCAGCCTGCGATCCTCCTTCTCGACGGCCTGCTTGCGCTGCAGGCCGAGGAAGTTCTCCTTCCGCCGGATCGCGTCGGCGAGAGGGAGGTCGGCGGCGTCGAGGTCGATCTCGGCCTCGCCTCCTTCCCCGACCTCGATCACGATCTTGGGCTGCTCCCTCTCCGGCTTGCCGGCCGGCTTCGGCCCGCGCGCCGGGCGCTCGCTGCCCAGCATGGCGCGCACCGGTCGGTGCGTAACGCCGCCCCTGTATTTGGCCGGGCGCTGGTCAAGATTCCATTCGGTGGCTTCGACGTCGACCAAACCGTCCTCGTTGAGCGACAGCAAGCCCTTGTGCTTCCAGTCGGTTACCGCCTTGCGTGAGACGCCACGGTGCCGCGCGAAAGCGGCCTGACTGAGGTATTGGCGGGGGCCGGAGGCTTCCATGAATCACGTTACCGAAGGGGCCGGTTACCGGGTTCCGGCGGCCCAGCGCTAGGAAAAACCGGGGCCCCGACCACCCGTATCCATCCGGACCCTCCAGGGGCCCTGACCCCGCGTCAGACACGGTGACGATCAGGCGGCGGGGAGGGTGCGCCCCTCACGCCGGTCGACGGACGTGCTGCGGATGTCGGCCATGGCGCCCTCGCTCACTGACCTGCCAAGGCAGTCAGGACTTGCAGCACGCCGATCAGGAGCGCGAACCAGGCAGTGAGGCCACCGACGACCATGAGGAGCACTCGGCCGAAGCCGGTTCCGCCCGTGTATCCGGACATCATCACTCTCCGTCCTACGGCAAATCTGGCAAATATCCTTGCCTGTTCTGTCTTATGCTGTTGACATCGTAAGTAATGATAGGTAAAACAGAGATATAGGCAGAGGAGAGACACGGATGACCAAGACCAACGCCGCCCGGACCCACTTCCTCCACAACACCAGGACCAACAGGCCGCACGGCAAGCCGATGAGCGAGACACTGGCCACCCGGAAGGCGGAGCAGCTCAACGGCCTCCTGCGGGAGAACGTGATCGTGGTGGTGCCGGCGGAGATGTGGGGGATGGGGCTCAACTGAGCCCCCACCTCGGAGAGATCGACGAGGTTCGGGAGAAGGCAAGCGGAGGCCACAAGCCTCCACACCGCGGAGAACGGCTGTCCCGTCTCCCCCGGGGCTCAACATCGACCCCGTGAGGGGGAGACAAGCGCCGGACTTCGATCCCGATGGCGCGCAATCTATCCGGCCGGCCTGACGTCGGCAAGGCCGCACTCGAGGGGCGTCGCCCTGCCGAAGATCCGCACCGCGACCTTAAGCCGGCCGTGAGGCAGCACCTCCTCGACCAGCGCCGGGAAGCTCGCGAACGGGCCCGTCGCGATCACCACCTCGTCGCCCTCGGCGAATCCGGCCGGCGCGCGCTCCTCCGTGAGGCCGATGCGGGCCACGAAGGCGGCCATCTCGCCGCCCCCGATCGTCATGGGGGCCATGTCCTCCCTGGCCGGGTTGCGCAGCACGCGCCCGACCCCGCGCGTGGCCAGAACCTTGTCCCGCAGCTCGCCCTCCTCGGCCACGCCCACGAACACGGCGCGGTGGAACATCGCGAGGCGGCGGGTGTAGGGGCGCCCTTCCCGGTGGCCGACCGCCTCGACGCGGGGCACCACGGTCGGGATGCCCTGCTCCCTCAGCCGGTCGAGCGCGGGAGCCATCTGGCAAGGCGCCGTGGTGACGAGGTGCCACGTGCGCCCCTCGTCCACCCGCAGGGGCTCGCCGCGGGCGCTCCCGCCCCCCTGGGCGACCTTGCGGCGCTTCTCGGCCCTCTCGGGCGCCGAGCCGGCCTGCTGGGCCCTGGCGGCGAATTTCGCGGACTGGCGGCGGCGCTTCTCGCGCAGGCGCTGCTTCTTCGACTTGGCGGTGCGGCTCATGTGGGGTCGCAGATCTCCGTGGCGGGAGATCCGGACCGGGTAAGGGCGTGGCGCGCTCATCATATTGAGAAATCAGCGTCAATCCCTCTGATGCCCATTCTGCCGGGGTAAAAAGCCGATTCCTGGAGAGAGACCCTGATTCAGGGTCTGAGATAGGGACAGGAATGGAATACAAGGAAGAAGAGTAAAAAGATTTTTTCTCTTCTTTATAAAGAGTTAGGTCCCAAACTTTCTACCCATCCTGACTTTTTGCGGTTGGTGCAATAAGCCGCCCAGCCCCTTTCCGCACCGCCGTAAAAAGGTTTGTGGGGGCCGGTCATGGCGGTAATAATCTGCTCACTCGGCGAGGTATGCGCACCCCAAGCTGGCCATGCAAAAAATGCATAATGGTCGCAAAACGAAAGCAACATCAAATGACAGGCGGACAAGAACAAAAAATAAAAATTTCAGAAACGAGGAAAGCTGAATGCAGCTCATGCGGAGGAGTTAGAAACTGCTGGATCAGGGGCAAATTCAGCCATCATAGTGAGTACGATGGCATATATTTCTATTCACACCATCAAATATTACAATGCATGGGTTGCGATTATACATTTTTTATGATTACAAATGCGAATTCTGAAGATTATATAAGAGGAGATCACGACGAGATCGAACTAGTTGAGCATAATGTTTACTGGCCAGCAGTTGCATCAAGAAAATACCCTGAATGGTTTGATAGCAGACGGATACCCGTCGAAGACCCGTCCGAATTAGAAGCTGCTTTAGTTGAAGTTTATGGAGCACTCAATAATGAACTCAGAATGTTAGCTGCCATTGGAATGAGAACAGTATTCGACGTTGCATCCAAAATGCTTGATATTGATAGCAGTTTGAATTTCAAAGAAAAGATAGATGAACTTGTAGAAAAAAAACATATCGGGCCATCGGATAGAGCCAGGATTGAAGCTTTTATAGATGCTGGCAGTGCCTCAGCTCACCGAGGCTGGCGACCAAGATTGGACGAACTTAATGCGATGATGGAAATTCTTGAGCATTTTATTTATCATGCATTCGTCGAACCTTCAGATAGAAGGAAACTCAACGACGTCGCCCAAAATATAAAATCCCTAGTCCCTCCCCGCTCGCAAAAAGTTAGAAACAACGCGCAAGCCAAAGAACTCACCGCTGCCGATTTGGCGCAGCCACCTCACCCCGCATCCAGGCCGTAATGCAACTAATCAGCTGTGCGGTAGAAGGTTTTTGGCCTGCCTTTTGTCTTTTCAACCAATTCTTCTATCTGACCACTGGTCAAGAGGTACCTCATCACCCCATCGAGTTGCCGGGCATCCATACGTCCGTCGACCCGGCGGTATACATCAGAACGGGTCACCGGCTGGCCCGCCGCCCGGATGAAGGCCAACACGGCTTTCATTCCAGCCTGATGCTCGTTCTCGGCCATGTTCTCGCGAAGGCCCGTGACGAACAGGCTGAACGACCAATCCACCAGCCGGCGGGCGAAGGCCATATCGCCCTCCTCGACGATCACGCCCTCGAGCCCGGCCTCGGCGAAGCGCCCGCAGGCGACAACGAGTGCCACGCGCTTCGTCAGCTCCGCGCCGCGGCTCCAGGCCTCGTACAGCGGATCCTCGTCGGCCCGGCACAGCATGTTCTCATCGCGGGCGCGGCACTCGTCGTAGATCGCCTGCGCCTCGGCCGACATCTCCACCACCACGAGCGGCGGAGGCCGGGCCGGATCCATCAGCGTCGCGGTGGCCCCAAGGTGCCGGCGCGGATCGCCGCCGGGCGGGGGCGCGTCCTGGAACTCGAACAGCCGCTTCGCGGCCGCCACGATGCCCTCCGGCACCACCTCCTCCGGCGCGACCTTCGCCTGCACGCCCACCCGCTCGAACCGGGGCAGCACCAGGAAGCGGTTGAGGAAGCCGTTGCTCACGAGCTTCGAGCGCATCTGCTCGTAGAACGACGTAAAGGTGGTGGCGCCGTAGAGCGACAGGCACGGCCGCTGGATCAGGATGTCACCGCGCGTCGTGGTGGAATTGGGGATGAACGTCCCCATGCCCCTGCCCCACAGGGTGCAGTAGTCCTGCAGCATTTCAGCCTCTTGGGCGTTAGCCATTCGGTGCCCGACCCGCCGCAAGATTTTGTCCACCTCGTCCACGATCTGCACCTGCACGGGCCGCTCGGCGAGCCGCATGGCCAGCGACGAGGCAGAGGAGGCGGCCGCCGTGTGCATCCGGTGGCTCGACACCGCGTCCAGGATCTGGCGCACCGCCTCCTGCGGCCGCTCCTTGCCCGCACCGGTGCCGGCGATCGTCATCACGTAGAGGTGCGCGCCCGAGCGCGGCGTGCCGCAATAGACCCGGCGGCCGATCAGCGTGCCGACCGTCACCAGCGCGGCCGCCACCGCGAACAAGCGGATGGGCTTCGGCGAGCTCGCCATGATCCAGTCCGCGATCTCGCCCACCAGCCCGGGCACCTGCAGGTCCTCGTCCGGGAAGTCGCGGGTGTCGCCGCTCGCGGGCGCCTCCAGCACCTCGCCGGTCTCGGCGTCGATCACCACGCCCTCGCGCAGCTCGACGCGCCGGGGCTGCAGGTCGATGGTCAGGCCCTCGCCGAACCCGACGTGCCGGCCGAGCCACTCGAAGGCCTCGTCCAGCGCGAGGCCGCGCGCCGCCATCACGAGGTCGAGGGGCGTGTAGGCGCGGTCGCCGTCGTGGAAGTCCCGGATACCCTCCGGGTGGATCTTGAGGTTGGTGGAGCGCTGCTCGAGCGGCCGGCCGCGGTGCGAGGGCCGCCACGTGGCCACCGCCCGGTAGCCGCCGAGCATGCGCCGGAGCTTGTAGAGGCCGAGCTGCGGCACCCAGGCGCCGAGGTCCGCCATGGCGCGGTTGTTGAGAGCGCGGTGCGGCGCCTCCTCGCCGGCGGAGACCTCGCGGCGCGGCGGGCGCTCCGGCTCCGCCTGGTAGCCGAAGGGCCGCAGGGCCTCGGCGATGCGCTCCGCGACGTCGTCGTCGATCCAGGGCAGGTCGTCGGGCGCGACGCTGTCGAGCGATTGCAACCGCGTCCAGCGGTACGGCTCGCCCGTGTCGGGGTGCACGGTCGGGGGAAGGACGGTCTGCTTCCCCTGGCCGAGCAGGTCCAGGACCCGCACTGGCTTGCCGCCCGGGCCGGGGACGTTGAAGGCCCGCGAGGGGAACTTGGCGCTGCCACGGTAGAACAGCGTCTCGCCCTTCTGCCCGGCCTTGCCCACCGTGGTCGCCGGCAGCACGCCCAGGATGGCGGCGCGGATCTCCGGATCGTCCGTGTCGATGTCGGCGCTCACCACCCCGCCCGAGGGCGGCCCGAGCGCGATGCCCACGCCCGCGTCGCTGTCCGACCAGCGGTCGATCTCCACGTCCACGGGCAGGCGATGGCGGAACCGCGCCTGCCAGTCGTCCATGCCGATCCAGGAGCCGTCGGCGAGCGGCAGCCCGGGCCGCTTGGTGCCCGGGATGATGGGGATCGCCGCGTAGCCGCGCTCGACGAGGCGGGCACCGACCTGACCGTACGCACCCGGAACGCTAGCCATGATCATGCTCAGAATGGGGCCAGCGACTTGCGGAAGATCGCGCGCAACTCGTCCTCGAAGCCGACGATGACCTGGTGCAGGAACAGCCGCCACTCCTCCCCCGTGAGCTGGGCGAGGTCGGTCTTGCCGATGCTGTCGAGGTAGGCGCCCGCGCGCTCCCCGGCCGCGTCCCGGGCCGCCTTCTCGAACTCGTCGAGTTCCGCCGTTGGCATGGTGTAGACTCCCTGCCCGAGCGCCCAGCACTCCGGGCTGTCGCATAGCCACATCACGGGTTTGCTCTGCGCGGGGGCGACGCCGTAGCCGTAGGCCCGGCGCCGGCACACCCCGCAGAGGACGGGCTCCCGGTCTCCCTTGATCCGCGCCACGGCGGCTGCCCCTCCCATCAGAACGGCATCTCCGCGGCGGCCGCCGCCCGCAGACCCTCGACGTAGGCGCGGTTGATGTTGCTCATCGCCGCGTGCGAGCCGCCCGCGTCCGGATGGTGCTCCCGGGCGAGGCGCCGGAAGGCGGCCTTCACCTCGTCCTCGTCGGCGCAGGGCGCCGTGCCGAGCACCTGCCACCACCGCGCATCCTCGCGCTCCGTGACGGGCCGGGGCGCGTAGGCGCGCACGCGCTCCAGCTCGGCGGGCGCGAAGCGGCGGCTCGCGACCTGGCTGAACTTGCCGTCCTTCCTCACCACGACGTGGCTCGGCCGGGCGATCTCCCCGTCCAGGATGCGCTCCAGGGCCTCGTCCACCGTCGCCGGCACGGGCTGGCGGCCACGCATGTCGCGCCACCATTTCTCGGCCTTGGCCCGCGCCACGCCACCGTGCTCGAAGCACACCCACTCGCTGTGGCCGACGAAGCCGCACTCGTACTCCACCCGCACGGTCGGCGGCGCGTCCGGGTCGAAGCGCTTCACGTGCCGAGCCGCGCTCATGCCGGTGACGGGCACCCACGGGTCCGGGGGCGGGGGCGGCGCGCCCTGCATGATCGGGCGCTCGGCGTCCGCCACCGCGTCGTGCTGCGGCCGCGGGCGCTCCCACTCGAATCCGCAGCCCGGCGCGGAGCAGGCGTACTCGTCGAGGCCGACCAGGGTGGAGCAGTTCGGGCAGACCTTGGCCCGGATCGTCTCGGGCTTCACGACGGCGTCGGCCCCGCCCCTCGGGGCGCCCGGGGCGGCATCGGGCGGCGTCAGCGCGTCGACCGGCCCGTGCCGCAGCACATTCTGCGCGAAGTCGAGCACCAGGCAGTTCGGCTTCTCGCTCTCGGCGATGGCCTGCCGGCGCTCGTCGGCGGTGGCGTTGTTCGGGTCGAAGCCGTCCGGGTAGACCGGCCGGGTGCCGCGCCCGCAGATCTGGACGTAGAGGCCCGTCGACAGGGTCGGGCGCAGCATGGCGATGAGGTCCACCCCGGGGGCGTCGAAGCCGGTGGTGAGCACCATGGCGTTGGTCAGGCAGCGGATGCGTCCCTCGCGGAACCGCGCGACCAGCCGGTCGCGCTCGGCCGGCGGCGTCTCGCCGGTCACCATCTCGGCCGCGACGCCCCGGCGGCGCAGCGCGTTGCGGACGTTCAGCGCGTGCTCCACCCCGGCGCAGAAGGCGAGCCAGGACTGCCGGTCCTGGCCAAGCGCCACGATCTCGTCGCAGGCGGCCTCGGTGACGTTGTCCCTGTCGACGGCCTCCTGCAGCTGGCCCTCCACGAACTCGCCGCCGCGCCGCGCGACGCCGGAGAGGTCGAAGCCGGTGAGCGTCGCCTTGGACACCAGGGGCGCGAGCCAGCCGTCCCGCACCGCGTCGCCGATGCCGTAGGTGTAGACGATGCGGTCGAAAAGCCGGTCCGGCCCCTGGTCAAGGCGCCCGCTGTCGAGCCGGTAGGGCGTGGCGGTGAAGCCGGCCACCCGCAGGTCCGGCACGCGGTGGCGCAGCTTCTCGATGAGGGTCCGGTACATGCCGTCGCCGGACTTCGGCACGAGATGGGCCTCGTCGATCAGCACTAGGTCGCGCGTCCCGAGCGAGTAGGCGTCGTGCCGGTAGACGGACTGGACGTTGGCGAACAGCACCTGGGCGTGCTGGTCGCGCCGGCCCAGGCCCGCCGAGTTGATGCCGATCGGCGCGCCCGGGCGCAGGCGCAGCAGCGCCTTCACGTTCTGCGCCACCAGCTCCTTCACGTGCACCAGCACCAGCACCCGCATGTCGGGCCACTCGGTGAGCACGAGGTCGATGACCTGGGCGATGCAGACCGACTTGCCGGTGTTGTGGTGAACTACGAAATCAGAGGTGAGATAGAGGTGATCTTGATCAAGTTCGAAACCGAAGAACTCATCTTCTCCGATGGGCTCCGCGGTAAAACCGGTCATCAGAACATTTTTCTTCTGTAGCCGCGGTGACGCCTGTTTGCGCTTGACGCGCGTTGGTATTCGATTGAGGTCTCCGGAAATGCACACCCGCCAGTAAGTTCCACCTCCACCGGTTTGGCAGGTTTTTGTGCAAGCCACGGACTTTGCGTAAAATCCGAGACTGCGCGCTACAAAGGCGACATCTGACGCTAAATGTTCTGATTTGGAGATGTAATCGAACGTTCCCGATTTGTCATAATGACCATCAGTGTCTAGAAGGCCAGCGAGCACTCCAAGCCGCACTTCGCGGGATCCGAGTTTGTATTCATCAGGTATGTGTTTGTCAGCTGCGCCCACGCGAGCAATCCCGATCGCAGAGAGTTGCGCCATCATCCTGTTCGGATTCATTCGATTGGCGGCATCGTCCGCAAAGTGAACATCCCATGCCTTGTTATTGGCTTTTCTCGCGACTCTGACGCGCAAACCAATGGTCTCCATGTGATCACAGATACCGTCTAAGACTTCTGGATCAGGACTCGTAAGCGACACTCCGTTGATCAGGGAACCATCGCCGAGCAGTACGCCAACAACCCATGCGGGAATTGATGGATCAGGACGAGACGGAAAATCCACCGCAGATCGACGTAATTTGTAAAGATGCTTGAAGTTATTGTTTGTAGCAATCCACGATCTCACCGTAATATTTGCTGTTCCTGTCTCGGGAGCGCAGCCTGTCCTGCACAGAGGAAGAATGTGACTGGCATTGACGATGAAGGGCTCTCCCTTGATCGGGGTGATCCGGTACATCTCCTCGCGCCCGCGACAGAGCCGCAGAACGCGGCGAGGACGGCTGTCAGGCCCCATCAGGAGGTCGCCTTGAGCGATATCCTCGACGGGCTTCAGGCCGCCATCAGCCATCATGATCAGCGTGCCGCGGGCATGGCAGCCGGTGGCGAGGTCGACGAGAGGGTTGCCGCCGCCGGCCCGCCAGTAGTCCAGCAGGGCCTGCACCGTCCGCACCTGGTAGATGCGCGACTGCATCGCGGTGCCGGCCGGCCGGCGCTCGAAGAGGTTGTCAGTCCCGGGCGTCACGGTTCAGCTCCTCGCCGCGCTTGGCCTCGTAGGCCGCCGCGATCCGCTCCTGCGTGCGCGGCGGCAGGTTCTCCAGGAGGCTCAGCGCGCTCGCCCGGCGCGCGCGGTTGAACGGGTCGCCGAGCGCGAGCCGGACCGGATAGGCCTCCAGCACCTTGGCGAGCACGCCCGACAGCAGCACCGCGTCCGTCCCGCGCGTGAAGGTGCCGACGATGCCGGGCCGGAAGACCGGCATGGAGCGGAAGTTCGGCACGGCCGCTACTCCGCCGCGAACAAGTCGGCCCGCGCGCCCTGGCGCTCGGCCTCGCCCAGGTACTTCACGGCTTGGGCGTAGTAGGACGCCTTCAGCTCCGTGCCGACGAACCTGCGGCCCTGCAGGAGGGACTGGTAGCCCTCCGAGCCGATGCCCATGAACGGCGAGTAGACCGTCTCGCCCGGGTTCGTGTACTGGCGGACCAGCCGCTCGGTGAGGTCGAGCGGCATCGGGCAGAGATGCTTCTCGGCCGCGTCGTCCCGCGCGAGCCTGACGTTCAGCACGTCGGTCTCGTCGGTGTCGTGCCAGATGCCCGAGGTCATCCAGATCGGCTGGGCCAGGTCCTGCCAGCTCTCCAGCGGGTGCCGCTCGGGATCGTGGAGCACCGGCGGCACGGCATCCATGCCGTCGGCCCACTTGCGGAACACCACGATGTACTCGGGCAGGCCGCCGCCGGTGCGCGCCGCGTCGGTGCGGAAGTTCTTGTAGAGGAGCCGGTCCGACTTCGTCTTCTGCATCTCCCGGACCGGGCAGCGGTCGATCGTGATGCGGCGATGAAAGGTCCAGCCCTCCTCGACGTGGGTGCGGATGCAGGCGCCGGTGAAGTCGCGGATGCCGCGGTCGCCCTTCTCGGAGGCGTTGGAGTAGTAGACCAGATCCTTGACGTGGATCGCGGTCAGCCGCCCAGGCTTGGTGACCCGGAACAGCTCGCGCACGAGATGCCGGTAGCAGGCCTGAAACTCGTCGTCCGAGCCGACATTGCCCATGTCGCGCTCGCTCTCGGAATAAATATATAATGAACTAAACGGAGGACTATAAACGGAAAAATCAATACTGTTATCCGGCATTTCTGCCGTAAATTCCACCGTGTCGCAGTTGTAAGCGGCGAAGCGCTGGCCGATGTGAGAGGCGAAGACGTTTGCGGTCACGGCATCATCCACGCGGGTAACCGCGCTCCCTGCTGAGGATCGTAGGTTTCGAGGATGCGGTGCTGGCGGGCCGCCCGCGCCATGGCGGCGGCCATCTCGGCCTTCATGCGGGAGTGGTCGCCGGATTTCCGGTTCACCACGTCCCAAATCGAGGCCTCGGTGTCGGCGCAGACCACATGCGCGTGCACGTCCCGGGTCTGCCGGAAGCGCCAGCAGCGGCGCACCGCCTGGTAAAAGCTCTCGTAGGAGAACGAGAGGCCCATGAAGGCCATGCGGGCGCAGTGCTGCCAGTTCAGCCCGAATCCGGCGATGCTCGGCTTGGTGATCAGGACGCGGATCTGACCGGCGGAGAATGCCGCCAGCCGCTCCTCCTTGACGTCGATGTGGTGCGAGCCCCGGACCTCGACGGCCTCGGGCAGCACCTCGCGCAGGGCGTCGGCATCATAGTCCGTCTCAACCCAGAGGAGCCAGGCCTCGCCCGGCTCGGCGCGCACCAGCTCGGCGACGCGACCCGCCCGCTCATCCTTCGTGAGGCGCTTCTCCTGGTGAATGGAGGTCGCCGAGGCTTTCGGGATCCGAAACAGCCGCCCCTGGCCGTCCTTCTCCGCGCCCGCGTCGCGGGCGCGGTCGGCCTGCACGACGTGGCGCCGCACCACCAGCTCGGGCATGGCGAAGCCGTCATCCGGGAATCCGAGGTCGGACGGCCGGGAGACGCAGCGGGCCCAGCTCGCTACCCAGTCCCAGAATGGGCGCATCGCGGGCTTCTTCAGCCGATAGCGGCCAGCGTTTGCTTGCTCCGCGATGAACCAGCGGGACAGCATCTCCGGCGGGCGCATCACGCCCAGGAATTCGCTGTGCTGGCCAAGCTCGGTGTGGTCGTTCGGGGCCGGCGTGGCGGTGCAGGCGAGCCGGTAGGGCGTGCCCGCGAAGGCCTCGACGAGCTTGCGCTTCGTCGCCCCGGTGAAGCTCTTGAGAATGCTGCTCTCGTCGAGGATGACGGCGGCGTAGTCCGCCGGGTCGAAGCGCTCCAGGCGCTCGTAGTTCGTGATTGCCACGCAGGCGCGCTCGGGCGCGGTGCCGAACCGGGAGAGCCGCGCGTCCACCCCGACGCGCCGCGCCTCCGCCGCGTGCTGCGACGCGACCGCGAGCGGGGCCAGCATCAGCACCGGCCGGTTGGTCCGGCGGGCCACCGCATCGCCCCAGGCGAGCGCCAGCGCCGTCTTGCCGAGGCCCGTGTCCAGGAACTGCGCCGTCCGCCCGACGCGCAGGGCGAACTCCAGGCAGTGCCGCTGGTGGTCGATCAGGCCGGGCAGCAGGTCACGGTCGCCGACGTCCGGGAAGCCGCAGGGCGGCGCCGCGACGTGCTTGGCGGCCACTAGGGCGCGGTAGCTGTCGAGGCTCACGGGCGCCATCCCGCGGCGCCGGCGCCGTCGGTCCAGAGGCTGCCGTCCGCGAGGCGGTAGGAGATCGTCTCCCCCTCCTCGTCCACGTCGAGCTGCTCGCCGGGCACGAGGTCCGGCACGTAGCGGTGCGAGGGGCAGCCGCGGCGCTGCTCATCCGGCGTCAGGTTCAGGTCGTAGCGAGCGCAGTGCCAGCGTCCGGCGTCGCCCTCGTCCACAACGGGCGTCGCGTGCAGGCAGGTCCGGCAGTTCACCCGGGCCCAGGCGCCCTCGTGGCAGACCTTGCGGGCCGGGCACCAGCCGCAGGCGTAAGCCTCCCTCGCGCTCGGGTCCGCGTGCAGCTTCGCGGGCGGGCGCTCGGCGCGGACGATCCGCTCCGCCCGGGCGACGAGCTGCAGGGCGGCCGCGGCGTCGTAGCGGACTCGCTCCGCGTAGAGCTGATCGTCGTTCTTGTTCACCGCCACGTAGAGGGCGCGGGTCAGGCTCGTGAAGTGCATGTAGAACTGCATCTGGGCGAAGTGGCCGGGCTTCGACTTCGCCACACCGTCCTTCAGCAGCTCGCGGAAACTCTTGTCGTTGTGAGTCTTGCACTCCAGGACGTGCGTCGTTCTCGGCGCGTCCGGAACCCGCTCGACCTTGCCGTCCAGGTGCCCGCGCAGGTGGCCGCCGAGCGACCACACCGCGAACTGCCGGCCGGTGCGCCAGTCGTTGGCGGAGACGATCATGCCGGCCCGCTCCAGGTCGGCGATGAGGCGCGACTCCTCCAGGTGCCCGGTCTCGAACAGCCGGATGCGCCGACCGTCGAGCGCTTCGGGGTCGTAGGCCTTGCGCCAGCCGTACCAGAGCGCGCGGTCGCACTCGGTGCCGAACTGCGACATCCCGAGGTAGCCGCGATCCTCGTCGCGACGCGCGTGCACCAGAGCGCCGTAGACGGCCGACACGGTCGGCGATTCGACGGGAGGCAGCTCAGCCATGACGGCGTGCCTCCGCCGCCACGGCGTCGTTCGCGCAGGGTGCCGCGAGCCACTCCCGCCCGCCCTCGAAGCCGCAGCACAGGCGGCGTACCGACGCGGGCCGGTCGCCGTAGATCTCCACCACCGCGGCCGTCGAGCCGCAGAAGCGGCAGGGTTGCAGTCCCGCGGGCCGCGGGCAAAGCTCCGCCCCGCGCTCGATGCTCACCATCGTGCGTCTCCGTGTCGTCAGCGATGCGGGAGGAGCGGCCGGCTCCTGGCTTCCCTTCCGAGCGCCGGCCGCTCCGGCTTCGTCAGGCCGCGCGATTGCCCCAGGGCCGGCCACCGTTGCCGGCGGGGCGCTGCGTCGCCGCGGCGTCGCCGTTCTGGGTCTGCCTCGCCGTCGAGGTGTTGGCCTGGGGCGGGGCCTTGCCGGGCGGCGGCGCACCGCCGGCGAGCGCGCCGAACTTCTTCAGCTCGTTCCGCGGGCCGTATCCGGGGTCGTTCTTCACGGTCACGCGCACCCGCATCGGCTTGTAGTGAAGCACCTCGCTGTCGGTGAGGTGGCCCGCGTGGCCGGCCGCGTCGCAGATCTGCTTGATCTGCTCGTGGGCGATGCGCTGCGCCGTCGCATTGGCGTTCTTGTAGTTCAGGTTGAGCCAGAGCTTACGGTTGGCGTTCGCCCCGTCCATCACCTCGAAGGTGAGCTTCAGGATCAGGCCGTTGCCGGTCTTAGCCTCGACCACGTCGCTGTCCGTGATCTGCACCATGTACTCGCCGGCCGGGAGGGGCTCGAAGTCCCCGCGCTCCGGAACGATGTTGTCGACGTCGATGCTCTCGCCAAGATTGGCCATCTCGCGTGTCTCCTTCTGCGAACGGGGATGATCAGGCCGCGTCGGCGGCCGGCGCCTGCTCGGCCGCACCCGGCAGGTATTTGGCGAGTTCGGCGTAGCCCCTGCCCGGCTGGAACATGATCTTCTCGGGCATGCCGAACCGGTTCTTGGCGACGAAAGCCGGCCGGCCCTCGGTGTAGATCCAGCGCTGCCCGCCGCCGTCGGCCTGGGCCCGCTTCTTCCCGAAGCCCTGGTCCTCGGACTTGATGGAGGCGTCCTGCTTCACGAGCAGGATGGCATCGACCTCGTCCTTGACGATGCCGCTCGCCCGCTGGTGCAGGCGCAGGTCGTAACGCGAGTAGCTGGCGGTCTGCGGATCGTCGAAGCGGTCGATCGCCGAGTGCGCGAGCAGCACGACCGTCATGCCGTGGTCGGTGCGCAGGGCGTTGAGCCCGTCGAGGAAATCGCGCCAGAGGTAGTCCGCCTCCTTGTAGCCCTTGCCGTAACCGGGCGCCTCGATCGAGCGCCACTGGTGCAGCTCGCACACCCGCCCCCAGACGAGCGGCTCCAGGCGGTCCAGGCCGTCGACCACGACGGTGCGGAAGCCGTGCTCCTCCTGGTAGAGTGCGGCGATGGCCTCCATGACCTGCTCGAACGAGGTGAGCACCCCGAAGCTGTCGATGGAGACGCCGGACGGCGTGCCGTCCTCGACCTGGATGAACACCGCCTCCGGGAACTCGGCGGCGAGCGAGGTCTTGCCGATACCCTCCGGGCCGTAGATCAGGATGCGCGGGGCGCTCTCGTTGGTGCGCCTGCGCAGTGTCTTGAGGCTGATCGCCATGACGTCCTCTGTCTGCGCCTGCTCCAGGAAAATCCGGGGCGACCGGAGCGGAGACCAGGCATTGCGGACCTGAGCCGGAGGTCAGTCCGGCACTCCGGTCGCCCTCGGTGAAGCGGTGAGGGGTTGGCCGGGGGCCGCCACGCCCCCGGCCGTCGCCACGCCCCCGACCCGGTCCGGATCGAAGAGCGAGCCCGCGGGCAGGAGCCGCTCGGCGCCGTAGAGCGCGAGCAGGGCGGCCTCGGCCCGGTTGTGATCTTTCTTGCGCGCGAAGCTCTTCGCGGCCTGGGGGAAGCGGCGCAGCGCGAGCGCGCGGCCGGCCTCCTTCCCGTCCTCCCCGCCGCGCAGGCGGAAGTGGCCCTTCCAGGCTTGCGGTTTCACGAGGTGCAGCGGCACTTCCAACAGCAGGGCGACGGTGCGCGCCGTGGCGTAGGATTGGCCGAAACTGAAGGCCTGCCGCACGCCGTCGCGCGGCATCGGACCCACCTCCTCGAGCACAATCCCGTCCGGGCGCGGGCCGTCCTTGATGATGCCGGCGAGCGCGGCAGCGTCGACGGTCTTGTGCACCTGGGGCATGTCCCAGACGGACAGCGAGAAGAAGCCCTCGCGTAGGCCGAGCAGCGCGATCGCCCCGGTGAGGCCGGGATCAATCCCGTAGAGGAGGATCTCCCGCGCCATCAGACAGCTCCCCGATCCAGGGAGCGATCTTCAGTGCGAGCCAGCCCGAGGCCGCCATGATCAGCGTCGCCAGCCACGTTCGCGGGCGGTACGCGAACGGCCTGCCGGCAGGCTTCGAGACGGGCGAGGTGGGCACGGTACGCACGGGCAGCGTCCTCTTGGATGCGGGCATCGATGGCTACCTGTCGGAGGCGGTCCATCTCCGCGGCCTCGATCCGCCGCGCCTCTCCGTTCCATATCCCGCGCACTCGCCGATCGCCGAGCCCGGTCAGCTGCGCGACCCGCGCGAGCGCGGCTTTCACGTTCTCGCCGAGCCGTACCGGGCCGGCGATCAGCTCGACGAGCTGCCGCGCCTCGGCCTGGGCGCTCATGCTATCCTCCGGGGCCTCGGGAGATCCTCCCGAGAGCTTGGGTGAGAATCCCGACACCTTGGGTCGCTCCTGTGGTCATTTCCCTGGGTGTCGGGAGGGACCACATGATGAGCAGGGCCGGAGGACTTGCGGTGTCCCGAACGGACGAGGTCGAGGACGCGCGACCAGGGCGTGGCAGCCGGGCAGGTCGCGTGGGCAGGATCGCCAACGACAACGGCCCTGGCAGGCCGAAGGTCGACGGCGATGTACGGCGCGGACGCGTCACTCGCGTCCGCTTCAACGAACACTTGGTCGCCGCGCTCCAACGCGGCGAGGATGTCGAGGAAGTCAGGCTGCGCGGCGCAGCGAACGATGACTGCCAGAGCGTCCGCCAACACCTGCGCAAGTTCCTGATGGTGCTGTACGGCATCGTCGATGCCGTGGCAGGACTGGTTCGGCGGTAGGCTGACCTGTAGCCGGGCGGCGAGGATCTCGGTTCCGCGCGCGACCTGCCCGGCATGCGAGGCCGCGGCGTGCAGCCGGGCGACGAGCGTGTCGAGCGCCGTCGGCGTCAGGTCCTGAGCCGAAGAAGCGTCACCCACCCGTCGTGCGTCAGGAACTGGCGGCGACCGTCCGCCGTGATCCGATAGTGCAGTTTCCGGAAGGGCGGATGCATAATGGCCGGTCGCCGAGGGTTGGCGCGAGTGGACGGCGGTGTTCGGGTGCCCGGCGAGCGACAGGTCAGGAAGCTCGCCGGGCACCGCTGCGCGCCCGGGTCCGCACTGGGTAGGGCGACGGGCCGACCCGGGCGCTCCGTCGGCTGGGCCAGGATTGCTGGACCGACGGATCTGAATGGTTGTGGTCGTTGTCATGCGGCGGCCCCCGCTTCGGCGGCACATGACGTGATCGCGGCCGTAGCGGGCACGAAATCGACGGCCGTGACCGCGCCGTTCGTAATCCGCTGGATCTCGGCCGCGACGGCGATCGACGGCATCGCGTCACCGTTCTTGACGCGGGTAATGAACGAGGGGTCTCGCCCGACCTGGCTTGCCAGCCACGCCGCGGACTTACCGTTCGCTTTGAGCCAGTCTGAGAGCTTCATGCCGGGAATGTGCATGACATACATAGTGCATGTCAAGCACGAATGTGCATCGCCAAGCGTAGCCTTCGCCGGGCCAATGGCGACACTAGCGCATGCCTCCCGTTCCTAAGCCCAAGCGCGAGCGTCGCCCGATTTTCCTTCGCCAGTGGCGGAAGCATCGAGGCTACTCGTTGGCCCAGGTCGGGGCCGAAGTTGGCATGACGGGGCCCAATCTGGGTCGTATCGAGAAGGGTGAAGTCCCCTACTCGCAAGACCTGCTTGAGATGCTCGCTGAATTTTATAACTGCGAAATCTCTGATCTTCTCATCCGAGACCCAAGCGACCCGGAAGGGATTTGGTCGATCTGGGAACAGGCCAAGCCGGCAGAGCGCGAGCAGATTGTGAAAGTGGCCAAGGCGCTCGTCACTTCGTCCGAGAATGGGCCTCAGACGCCTACGCCGCGTGCTCCTCAATCCCAAGCGCAATCGCAGCGTATTTCGGCAAAGAACCGGCCCGCGAAAGCAGGTTGATCTTCCCGGTTTCGCCAGTTCTCATGTCACCAGCCCATCTGTATGCGACAACGCCGTCCCTGCGTGGCGCCAAATATTCCATTCGTGCTTTTGCTTCACGGGGGCAGTGGAAGTGCAACGGATCGTCGGCCACAAATTCCCCGTTTGAATTCAGGCGGTAACTCTGCACCACGAACCGTGTCAACGTTGGCATGGGCGTTCCCGTTGCGGGGACTCGGGGTCAACAATCGTGAACAAAGCAAGAACATTCCCGGCGAGCAACGGAAATTTCTGCCGACGTTCGGCGGGCTGTGGACAGCTGTGGACAACGCGTTCGGCGAAAATGTGCATGAGACGCATTTTCTCGATTGACGACCTTTCATGCATGTGATGCATTATACCCATCGCCCCTCGCGATGGAGCACCCCAATGCGCACTGCCCCTCTTTCCGCCTCTCGCCTGAACTCGCGGACCACGGACGACGGCTTTCTGATCCTGCCGCGGGAGGACGACGATGTGGGCGAGGCGCCCGGGACCTCCGCGATCCTGCTAGGCTACGTCCTGTCGGCGATCTCGGGCTCGGCCGTCACGGCGTTCATCCTGCTGGCGGTGCTGTGATGCTGCATCACCGCACTGACGAGGCGTGGCGCGCCAAGAGCCGCCAGGTCGGGATGGTAGTTGATCCCGACGTCGCGCCCTCCTCGTCCGCCATCCTGATCGCCCTGCGCTGGGCATTCGCAGCCGCGACCATCGTCGTCGCACTGGCCTACGCGCTGCAGGCGCTCGGCCTGGTCGAGGCCGCGTGAGATGGCGGCCGAGGCAGCGCCCCGCTGGTCCGGGCCAGTGCTGAAGCGCCTCGCCAAGCTGTGGCGCGACGGCATGAGCGGAGGCGACATCGCCACCGCGCTCACCATCCAGTTTGGCACGCGACGCACGCGTGCGGCCGTCCTCGGGCAGGTGCGGCGCCTGGGCCTGATGGGTCAGCGCGCCGAGGTCTCGACCGCCAGGGCGGAGCAGCGACCGTCACTTACCCCGCCCGTACCAATGGCGGAGGCGCCGGTCTCCTCACCAGAGCCGGCGCGGCCGTACCGCCTGGGTGAGATCCCGCCGCTCGGATGCCGCTGGCCGGTGACGGCCGACAAGGTGCGGCCGGACCAGCACCGGTTCTGCGGCGAGATCTGCGCGGACGGCAAGTCGTACTGCGCGGAGCACTGCCGCCGCGCCTTCGTGGACCCGCGAGAACGGGCCGAGAAGCTGAGGCTACGGGAGATGCAGAGGAAGTTCGATGCGTTCCAACCTGATCGACCTCTCCGTGCACCTGCATCTCGTGACCGACATCTGCATCTCGCTCGATGACGTGCCGGCGGCGCTCGCCGGCGGCGGGATCTCACCATGAACGCCCCGATGCGTTTAAGTGCGCTCGCTCAGCAGGCGCAGGACGGAGAAACGGCCTCGCTCCGGGACGGGCGGACTTGCCTGGAGTGCGGCGTGGCCTACGAGACCATCTCGCGCCATTCGAGCTTCTGTTCGACCGGGTGTCGGAACGACTGGAACAACCGCCGCTTGCAGCGCGGCGCCGAGATTTACGACCTGTGGATGGCGTTCCGCTTCCAGCGGCCGCTCGCCCGCGCCCTCAATCTCCTCTCCTGCCTCAACCGCCTCGCCCACCTCTACCGCCAGGAGGACCGCGCGGAGCGGGCCGGGCGGGCGTCGTGGCGCGCACCGGAGGCGGTGCTGGCGAGCCGGCCGTACCTGCGGGCGGTGCGGCTGGTGCAGCGGCGGAGGACCTGACCGGTGCCACGGATGCGCCCCACGCCGCACGAGCTGCTCAACGGTCGCCGCGCGGCACCGCCTACGCCGCCGCCTGTTCGCTTCCGCGTCGACCCGGACTACGCGCCCATCGAGAAGGTGGCGCGTAAGCTCTGCCTCACGCCAGCACAGTTCCGCGAAGCTGCCCCGCGCCTCTACGCCCGCGGCTTCCCGGCGCCCGACGAGACCACGGGCATGTACGACCTCGAGGCGATCGACCGCTGGCGCAAGCGCCAGCGCCCCGACCTCTACCCCGAATTGACCCTCGCCCCGACTCAGCCCGAGATCTCCCCGCCGAAGAGGAGTCTGGGGGAGCGGTTTGTCGAGGCCGAGAAACGCAGCCGGCATGGTTGACCTGCCCCGCTACGTGAAGGTGCGCACGAAGCCGTCCGGGCGCGTGTTCTACTACTACGAGCGCTACCGCTCGACGCCCCGCGAGTGGCCGCGCCTGCCCCTCCCCTTCGGCCCGCAGTCACCCGAGTTCTGGCTCCGCTGCCGGCAGTACGCGGAGCTCGACGCGCAGCGCACCGACGCGGGCTGGAGCTGGGTGTGGGTCGCGCCGACGCATCGCCGCTACCCGCTGCCGGATCCGCGGGCCGAGGGCGGCGTGGAGGCCTTCTGGGCAGCGCTCGATGCCGCGGCCGCGCGAGAGGCGCGCGGTGACGCCGCCGAGCGCAAGACCTTCGGGGCGCTCATCGACCAGTACGAGGCGCACGCCGCCTACCGGAAGCTCGCGGAGAAAACGAGGGCCGCGTACGCCAAACACCTGCGCACGATTCGCGAGCGGTGGGGCGGCGATCCCGTGGCGGACCTGACCACCGTGGATGCCCAGGCCGCGATCGACAGCCTGCAGGCGACACCCACGTCGGCGATCTACTTCCGGGCCGTCCTCTCCGTCCTGGTGGCGTTCGGCGTCCCACGGGGCTTCTGCGCGACCAACGTCGTCGAGGCCACCGAGAAGGTCGACCACGAGGCCGATCCGCACAAGCCGTGGCCGGACTGGGCCTTCGAGGTATTCTTCGAGCACGCGCGTCCGGGGCTGCACCTGCCGGTCTTCTCGGCGGTCTACACCGGCCAGCGCTCAATCGACGTCGTGCCGATGCGCCGCCCGGCAGCGGGCGCCAACGCCATCGAGATGATCGCGCGCAAGACCGGGGCGCAGGTCTACGTGCCGATTCACTCCGAGTACCGGGAAATCCTGAGCCGGACGCACGTCGACCACCCGGCGCTGCACCTTCGCGAGGACGGCGAGCCGTGGACGGTCGCGGCCTATCGCACGGCCTGGCAGCGCGACTTCACCGGCATCAACGCGAAGGGCCAGCGGTCGACGGACTCATCCGCCAAGAGGGCGGCCATGGCGCGGCTGCGCGACGCCGGGATCGTGTTCCACGGCCTGCGCAAGAACGCCGTGAACATGCTCCTGGAGACCGGCTGCACGGAGGCCGAGGTGTCCGCGATCGTCGAGATGAGCGAGCAGATGGTGCGGCACTACGGGCGCGACGTGAACAAGCGGCGCCTCGCCGCGAACGCCATGAGGAAGCTGGAAGAGGGGTGGACGGAGGCCCGCCGGAACCTGTTCGGCTCCGGCATCAAGCCGGGCGAAGCGAGGTGAGTTTGGCAACCGGGGGTGCAAATTTGGCAACCGGAACGCCAGTCGAGCGCTCCAAATTTCTAGATTTTACAGCAAGATCAGAAGGTTAGTGGTGCCGCAAGAGGGATTCGAACCCCCGACCCTCTCATTACGAATGAGATGCTCTACCAGCTGAGCTATTGCGGCGAGGCAGGCGGGCGAGAGATCCGCCGCCGGCAGGGCGACCTCATACGCGGGTGCGTCGGGCTTGGCAAGCCGGGTGACGGCAGACGAGGTCTCGGCCCGGAGCCGCCCGCGGGTCTTGCGCCGCGGCATGGGGAATGCTTCACGGAGGGGCCACCCCTTGCCGCGCCGCACGCCGATGCCCCTAATGCCCCGCCTCCTCGCCTACGCCGCCGACATGTTCGGGGCGCCCAAGCCCCAGGACGGCGCGGCGGTGAGCGAGGAGCACCTCGCCGCGGCGGCCCTGCTCGTCCACGTGGCGCGGGTCGACGGAACGCTCGCGGCCGTCGAGCGCGACCGCCTCGCCCGGCTGCTGGTCGGCCGCTTCGCCGGGAGCCAGCAGGAGGCCGAGGCGCTGATCGCGCGGGCGATCGACGTGGACGACGAGACCCGCGACTTCGCCGACCTCGTCGCGATGACCGGGCGCGACGCGTCCGAGACGGAGCGGCGCAACCTTCTCGGCATGGCCTGGGCGGTCGCCGCGGCCGACGGGCAGGTGCACGAATTCGAGGACGACCTCGTCTGGCGCCTCGGCCAGCTCCTCGGCTTCGACGAGGCGGCCATCGCGGGCGCCCGCGCGGTCGCCCTGGCCGCCCTCCCGGCCGGCCGGACCGGCGCGCCGCCCGGGGCCGGCGCGTGAGCGCTGCGCCCGGTCGCGCGCCGGACAGGAAACCGGTCCTGATCGTCCTGCACCAGGAACTCTCGACCCCCGGGCGGGTCGGGCGCCTCCTGCAGGAGCGCGGCCATCCCCTCGACGTCCGCCGGCCGCGCTACGGCGATCCGCTGCCCCCCACCCTCGCCGCGCATGCCGGCGCGGTGATCTTCGGCGGCCCGATGAGCGCCAACGACCCCGACGCGTTCCTGCGCCGCGAGATCGACTGGATCGCCGTGCCGCTCGCCGAGCGGAAGCCGTATCTGGGCCTCTGCCTCGGCGCGCAGATGCTGGCGAAGTGCTGCGGCGCCAGCGTCCAAGCCCACCCGGAGGGCCGGGCCGAGATCGGCTACTACCCGCTCGTCCCGACCGAGGCCGGGCGCGGCTTCGCGCGGGAGATCGGGCAGGCGTGGCCCTCCCACGTCTATCACTGGCACCGCGAGGGCTTCACCTGCCCGGCGGGNGCCGAGATGCTGGCGACCGGGGACGACTTCCCCACCCAGGCGATCCGGGTCGGGCCGGCGGCCTTCGGGCTGCAATTCCACCCGGAGGTCACCCACGCCATGCTCTGCCGCTGGACCGTGCGGGCCGCCGAGCGCCTCGCCCTGCCCGGCGCCCAGGATCGCGTCCGCCAGATCGAGGGCCGCTACATGCACGATCCCCAGGTGGCCCGCTGGCTCGACTGCTTCCTGGACCATTGGCTTGCGCTCGGCAACGGAGCCTCGTCCGCATGATCGTCAGCCTCAGTCTTCTCCTGCTCTGCCAGCTCTTCGGCGAGATCCTGGCGCGCGGCCTCGCCCTCCCGCTCCCGGGGCCGGTGATCGGCATGGCGCTCCTGCTCGGGGCGATGGCCCTGCGCGACCGCCATCCCGGCGGTCTGCCCAAGCCCCTCGTCGACGGCACCCTCGAGAGCACCAGCAAGGGCCTCCTCGGCAACCTGTCCCTGCTGTTCGTGCCGGCGGGGGTCGGCGTGGTCGGGCGGCTCGACGTGCTGCGGGCGCAGGGTCCCGCCCTCGCGGTCACCCTGGTGGTCTCGACCCTCGCGGCGCTCGTCGCGACCGCCGTGACCTTCGCCTGGATCTCGCGAAGAGTCGGCCGATGAGCCAGGATTTCGCCCTCTGGGTCTTCCTCGCCCATTCCCCGCTGCTCTGGCTCACCGTCACCCTGGTCGCCTACGTGGTGGCGGACCGGGTCTCGCTCGCGACGAACCGCCATCCCCTCGCCAACCCGGTGCTGCACGCGATCTGGATGATCGGGCTCGTGCTCTTCGCCACCGGCACGCCCTACCCGGTCTACTTCGAGGGGGCGCAGTTCGTGCACTTCCTGCTCGGGCCCGCCACCGTCGCCCTCGCCATCCCGCTCTACGAGCACCGGGCGACGGTGCTGCGGGCGCTGGGGCCGATGCTGGCGGCCCTGGCGATCGGCTCCCTCGTCGCCGTCTCCACCGCCCTCGCCATCGCCCGGCTGCTCAAGGTGCCGGACGACGTGCTGCTGTCGCTCGCCCCCAAATCCGTCACCGCGAGCGTCGCCATGGGCATCACCCAGGCCCTCGGCGGCGACCCGACCCTCACGGCCGTGCTCGTCATCCTCACGGGCATCATCGGGGCGGTGCTGGTCACGCCCGTGTTCGACCGGCTCGGCCTCACCGATTGGCGCGCGCGCGGCTTCGCGGCGGGGCTCGCCGCCCACGGCATCGGCACCGCCCGGGCCTTCCAGGTCAGCGATGTCGCCGGCACCTTCGCGGGGATCGCCATGGGGCTCAACGCCCTGCTCACCGCCGTGATCGTGCCGATGGCGCTCTCGCTGATGCAATGACATCCGGCCGGGCCCCCTGTGGGGCCGGCATGCCCCTGCGCGGCCGAGCGGGCCCGCGCGGGGCGGGCCCGCACGGGGGGGGGCCGCTCCTACTGGGCCGCCATCACCTCGCGCAGGCCGCGCGGCTCGAAGACGCCGTCCTCCCGCGCCGTCATGGCGAGGCGCCGCTGGTGGAAGGCTTCGAGGGTGGAGCGGTGGCCGATCGACACCAGGGTCGTGCCCGGGAGTTCCTGGCGCAGCATCCGGTAGAGCGCGGCCTCGGTCGGCTCGTCGAGGGCCGCCGTCGCCTCGTCGAGGAAGAGCCAGTCGGGCCGGGCGAGCAGCGCCCGGGCGATGGCGAGCCGCTGCTGCTCGCCGAGCGACAGGGTCTGGGCCCAGGGCGCCTCCTCGTCGAGGCGCGCGACGAGGTGCGGGAGCCGCGCCGCCTCCAGGGCCGCGCGGATCGCCGCGTCGCCGTGGCGCTCCGTGGCGTCCGGGTAGGTGGTGGCCTGCCGCAATGTCCCCATCGGCAGGTAGGGGCGCTGGGGCAGCAGCATCAGGCTCGCGCCCGCGGGCGTGCGCACCGTCCCCTCCCCGAAGGGCCAGATGCCCGCGAGCGCCCGGAACAGGGTCGACTTGCCCGACCCCGACGGACCGGTGAGCAGCACCGTCTCGCCCGCCCGCAGGGCGAGGTCCGGGACGGAGGCGATGCGCCGCCCGTCCGGCAGGCCGAGGGAGAGGCCGCGCACCTCCAGGGCGTCGCCCGCGCCCGGCGCCACCGCGAGCCGGCTCTCCGCCTGCAGGGCCAGCGCCCGGTCCATCGCCGCGTCGAAGCTCGTGAGACGGTCGACCTGGGCCTTGTAGTCGGCCAGCGTGACGTAGAACGTGATGAAGAACGACATCGTGTTCTCGACCCGCGCGAAGGCGCCGGCCGTCTGCGTCATCATGCCGAGCGGGATCTGCCCGGTGAAGTAGTAGGGCGCGACCAGTATGTAGGGAATGACGACGTTGACCTGCTGGTAGCTGACCGTGAAGGCCGAGAGCTTCTTGCGGCGGTCGACGATGGCGTAGAAGTTGGCGATGAGGGCGCCGAAGCGGTCGCGCAGGGAGGCCCGCTCGGCCGGCCCGCCCGACAGGAGCGCCACCTGCTCGCCGTACTCGCGCAGCCGGGCCAGGGAGAAGCGGAAATCCGCCTCGCGGCGCTGCTGCTCGAAATTCAGCGCGATCAGCGGCCGGCCGATCCGGTGGGTCAGCCACGTCACCAGGCCCGAATAGATCAGCGCACCCCAGACCAGGAAGCCGGGCACGTGCCACTCCGTCCCCGGCACCTTGAAGGCCGCCGAGATGGTCCACAGGATCACCGAGAACGAGACCAGGTTCGACACCGCCGACAGGAAGCTGATGGTGATCGTCTGCGTCGTCTGGGTGAACTGGTCGATGTCGTCCGCGATGCGCTGGTCGGGGTTGTCGGCCCGGGCGCCGGCGAAACCCATCCGGTAGTGGACGTTGTGGCCGAGCCAGCGGTCGACGTAGTGGCGCGTCATCCAGGCCCGCCAGCGGATCCGCAGGAACGACTGGATCACGTACTGGATGATCGCGCTGGCCACGTAGATCGCGGCCCAGAAGCAGAACACCGAGAACAGCAGCGCCCAGAACGCCACCGCGTCCTTGTTCTGGATCGCGTTGAACCAGTCGCGGTTGAAATAGGAGAGTCGCACGTTGATCGCGACCTGGGCGAACTCGATCCCGATCACCAGGGCGGCCATGGTGACGGCGACCCACCGCTCCTGCACCCGGAAGGTTCCGAATGGCCAGATGCGGATCTGCGTCTCCTCGCGCGTGACGAAATATGGGTAAGCGAGACGCCAGATCTGCAGGAGGCCCTGCTTGAGTCCGTGCATGCGTGTCTCCCGGGCGGCGCGGCGGCGCGCGCCTGGTGTTCATGTCGCCCGGGCCGCCGCGCCGCAAGGGGGGGGCCCGCGACCGATCCGCCGGCCCGCCCGCGCGGGATCGCGGCGAGGCCGGGGCATCCTGGCCGCGGCCAGGATGCCCCGGCCTCGCCGCAATCGCGGGAGAAGAACGCCGGGTGGCGGTTCCGGCGGGACCGCCGCGCCCCATCCCTGGACCACACGGACACCATGCCGGGCCTTTCGATCCTGAACGTCGACGCCGTGCGCGCCGCCCCGCTCGCGCGCGAGCCCTACTCCTACATCCTCGGCCAGGGCGTCCTGCGGCCCGAGGCGGTCGAGGAGCTGCGGCGGGATTTCCCCGACATCGCCAAGCCCGGCTACCTCACGGTCGACGAGGTGCAGCTCAAGGGGCGCTTCAAGGACCTGATCGAGGAGCTGGAGAGCGACGAATTCTCGGCCGTGATGAGCGAGAAGTTCGGCCTCGACCTCGTCGCCTGCCCGCGCCTCACCACGATCATGAAGCGCTCGCAGCCGAAATACGGGGCGATCCACACCGACGGCCCCTCCAAGGTGATGACGCTCCTCGTCTACATGAACGACGCCTGGGAGGCGCCGGCGGGCGGGCGGCTGCGGGTGCTCTACGACGGGCAGAAGTTCGAGCCCTACGCCGTCGAGGTGCCGCCCACGATGGGCACGCTCTTCGCCTTCCTGCGCGCCGACAATTCCTGGCACGGCCACCACCCCTTCGAGGGCGAGCGGCGGGTGGTGCAGGTCGCCTGGGTGCGCGACGCCGCCGAGCTGGAGCGCAAGAGGAAGCGCAACCGCACGGCCCAGTTCCTGAAGGGCATCTTCGGGCGCTGACCCGCCCGGGGCCGGGGCGCCGCGTCCACCGGGGACGCGCCGCGACGGCCGCACCGCGACAAGCACGCCGCGACAACTGGCAGGATTCGCGCCGCGCGCGACTCAAGGGACATTGTCCGGGGATGCCGCGTCCGGGGAATCGGGCGGGGTTCGGGAAGGGGGCGGGGCGTGACCAGGGGGCAGCGCAGCGGGTGGGCGGCGGCGGCGGCACTCGCGGCCCTCGCGGGGGCGTGGGTGGCGGGTGCGGGCGGCCGGGCCGCGGCGCAATCCGACCTCGAGGGCCCGGTCGCCGAGGAGCCGGTCCTGTCGAAGCCCTACCGCTCCACGGTGCCGCAATTCCGGCGGCCCTGGAAGGAGCCGCCCCGCGAGGCGCCGCCGCCCGCACCCCCGGCGACCACCTCCGCCGCCCCGCCCCCGGCGCCCCCCGCCGAGGCGCCCGCCGCCCGGCCGGCCCGGGTGATCCCGCTGCCCTCGCGGGAGACCGCCGCCGCGGCGGCGCCCCCGCCCCGCGCGGACGAGGACGAGGGGGAGGAGACGCCGAAGCCGGACGCCACCTACGTGGGCGTCTGGGGACCCACCGCGGCGGCCTGCTCGATGCGGCAGGCCCGCCGCCTCGGCTACCTGCCGGCGGTGATCCGCGACGACGGCGCGCGGGCGGGCAAGACCTCCTGCGTCTTCCGCGACATGAAGCGGGCCGGCAATTCCTGGACGATGGCGGCGAGCTGCCGCAACGCGCGCCAGCGCTGGACCTCGCACGTGCGCCTGTCGGTCGACGGCAACCGCCTCACGTGGTCGAGCGAGCGCGGCGCCTCGGTCTACGTGCGCTGCTCGCGGGCGTGACGGGGCGGGACGGCCGCCGTCCGGCCTTGACGGGCTTCGCCCCGCGGTGGTGGAACGGGGCGACCGACGAGCCCCGCATGGACCGCGCAGCCCCCTCCCCTCACCCCCTCGCGCCCCGCCCCGCCGTGCGGGGGGTGCCGGGACGGCGCCGATGAGCGGCAAGCTGGTCGCCGTCGCCAACATGAAGGGCGGCGTCGGCAAGACCACGACCGTCGTCATGCTCGCCGACGCCCTCGCGGCGAGCGGGGCCAGCGTGCTCGTGGTCGATCTCGACCCGCAGGCCTCGGCCTCGATCTGCTTCGCGGGCGACGAGATCCTGGCCGACCTGATCCGGGAGGGCCGCACCCTCGACCATTATCTCGGCCTGCGCATCGTCGACCGCGACCGGGCGGTGCTGCCCGACTTCGTCCGCGCCGCCATCAGCACCACGACCCATCTGGGCGAGCCCCTCGCCGTCTCGCTGCTCCCCTCGGGGCCGGACCTGCGCATCGTCGAGCGCGAGATCATCTACGCGCTCACCACCCGCAAGTTCTCGATGCACGCGATCGAGAGCCACCTGTGGAAGCTGTTCCACGAGGATTTCGCCCCGCTGCGCGACCGCTACGACTACGTGCTGTTCGACTGCGCGCCCGGCATCTCACCGATGACCGAGGTGGCGATCCGCGCCTCCGACCTCGTGATCGTCGCCTGCATTCCCGACTTCCTGTCGACCTACGGGCTCAAGGGCTTCTACCGGATGATCTGGGGGACGCCGGGCGGCCCGGAGAGCATGCTGACCCCCCGGCGCCTTCCGCACGTCCTGGTCACGCGCCTGCAGCAGAACGTGAAGCAGCACCAGACGACCCTGCGCTCCCTGACCGAGGGGGCGACGGCCGAGAACCCGGTCTTCCGCCTGTTCGCCACCCGCGTTCCGCAATCCGCCGCGCTCGCCAACGCCCTCACGCGGCAGTACACGACCTACCGCAACAAGTATCACGACACTTATCACGACTTGATCGGCGGCACGATCGCGCCCCTGATGACCGAGGTGAAGGAGGTGCTGCATGGCGCTTGAGATCGACGGGCTCGCGATCCTGTGCGCGATCGCCGAGACGCCGCAGGCCTTCCCGGCGATCCGGCACGACGTCGCCAAGGCGGCCCAGGCCCTGGTGGTCAGGCAGCTCAAGGCCAAGGACATGACGGTCGACGGCCTTCGCCGGGTGCAGGCGGCGCTCGGCCCGCAGCCCCTCGCCCTCCTGGTCGACGGCCTCACCGATGCCGAGGTCAAGACCCTCGTCACCCGCTTCGACAAGCACGGCGCGGCGCTCAAGGCCGGCGGCGCGGTCGAGCTCCGCCGGCGCCTCCTGGCGCTCGCGGGCGGCGCCGCGCCCGAGGCGAAGCCGGTCAAGGTTGCGGCCAAGGACGCGGCCAAGGACGCGGCCAAGGACGCTGCGAAGGCGCCGGCCAAGACCATTGCCAAGCGGCCCGCCAGGGCGCCGGCCAGGGCATCGGCCGGCCCCGCCCGGGATGCCTCGCCCCCCGCGCCGGAGCCCGCCACGCCGCGCCCGCCCGCCGGACACGCCCTCGACTCCGCCGCGATGGCGGCGGTGCCGCCCCGCCGCCGCCGTTCCCCCGCGTCGTAGGACGGGGCCGAGCATCTGGCGCCCGACGTGCTGCGGCCGAGGTCGGGAGGGCGGCGCGCGGCCGTCGGGCCGGTGCCCGGCGCCGGAGGGGACGCCAAGGGAACGCGGCAATGGGGAACGCGGCAATGGGGAACGCGGCAATGGGGAACGCGGCAATGGGGAGCGCGGCAATGGGGAGCGCGGCAATGGGGGCCCTGTGGGCGGTCTCCGCCACCGCGTGTTGGGCGCAGGGCAGCGTCGGGGCGCCGACCCCGACCGGAATCCCACCGACGGGCACCAAGTCTCTCGGCAAGGCCGGCCGCAAGGCCGCCTGCCGCGGCCGGCCGATCCCGCGCGGGTGAGGCGCCGCGGCCCCCGCCGGCGCGAGAGGCTCGCGCGCCCATCCTCACGGCCGGGGAGCCGGCGGGCAGCTCAGGCGCCGGTGAGGGCGGAGACGGCCTCCCGCGTCGAGACGACCCGGCAGAATTCGTAGGCCAGGGTCGCCCGGTGCACGGCCTGGACCTGCTCGGCCCGGATCACGCCGCCCGCGATGTCCGGGAGGTCGAAGCAGTCGCAGGCATCAGCGACGAGCGTGATGGCCCAACCCAGATTGGCGCCCGTCCGCACCGTGGTCGACACGCACATGTCGGTGGCGATGCCGAAGACCACCAGGGGTGGCGCACCGAGGCGGCGCAGCCGCAAGTCGAGGTCGGTCCCGATGAAGGCGGAGTTCACGCTCTTGGCCACGACCGGCTCCCCGTCGAGGGGCGCGAATCCGTCGCGGAAGGCGTGACCGGCCAGGCCGGGCCGCAGGGTGGAACCCGGCTCGACCGAATCGTGGCGCACGTGGATGATCGGCAACCCGGCGCGCCGCCACGCGGCGAGGAGTTGGCGGCCGTTGCGGTCGAGGTCGGCGTTCCAGCGGCGCGGCCAGGGCGGCGCGTCGAAGGCGCGCTGCATGTCGATCGGGATCAGGACGGGGGAGTCCGACGGCATCGGGGGGCGCCTCGCGGGTCAGGGGGATCCACCCCCGACCCGGCCCTACGCGCGAACGCCCCCGCGCGCCAGGTCCGCGCCGGGCAGGGCCCGGCCTCATCCCACATCCGGTCGATCCCTTCGGGATGGCGGATTCGGGCTTCGCTCACGCGCCGCCTTGATCCGCGCGGGCCGAAACGGCAGGTCGGTCAGCCGCCGCCCCGTCGCCTGACGGATCGCGTTGCCGAGCGCCGCGGCGGTCGGGCCCTGTGCGGCCTCGCCGGTGCCGAGAAAGGGCGCGCCCGGCCGGTCGGGCGGCTCCGCTCGCTGGCCCTGCGGGGGCCCGTAGAGGCTCGCGGTGGAGCGGGCGAGCGCGCGGATCTCGTCGTCGCTGGCGGTCGCGTGCGCCTCGACGACCGGGCGCATCGGCCCGGCGGCGCCGCCGTGCTGGGGATCCCGGTCGCGCAGGTCGCGGGCGAGGCGGGCGCGACCGCTCAGGCCGCCTTCGCGTTGAAGAGGCTGCGGATCTCGGTGACCGGCCGGGGCCGGCTGAACAGGTAGCCCTGCAGCTCGTCGCAGCCCTCCTGGCGCAGGATGTCGAGCTGCTCGGTGGTCTCCACGCCCTCCGCCAGCACGCCCATGCCGAGGGCGCGGCCGAGCCCGATCACGGCCCGCACGATCTCGACGCTGTCGGTCTCGCGGGCGAGGTTGCGCACGAAGGATTGGTCGATCTTGATCTTGTCGAAGGGGAAGCTGCGCAGGTAGCTCAGGCTCGAGTAGCCGGTGCCGAAATCGTCCATCGAGATCAGGGCGCCGAGCGTCCGCAGCTCGTGCAGCACGGCGAGCGTGGCCTCGTTGTCCTGCAGGAGCACGGATTCGGTGATCTCCAGTTCGAGCCGGCCCGGGCCGAGGCCGGTCTCGGCCAGGACCCGCCGCACCTCCGCGACGAGGTCGCCCTGCACGAACTGCACGGGCGAGAGGTTGACGGCGATCTTGAGGGGTTCGGGCCAGCTCGCGGCCTCGGCGCAGGCCTGGGCGAGCACCCAGGCGCCGAGGGGCCGGATCAGGCCGGTCTCCTCCGCGAGCGGGATGAACACGGCGGGGCTGACGCTGCCGTGCTCCGGGTGGCGCCAGCGCAGCAGCGCCTCGAAGCCGCGCAGCGCGCGGCTGCGCGCCTCGACGAGCGGCTGGTAGTGCACCTCGAACTGCCCCTCGTCGAGGGCGCGGCGCAGGTCGGCGGCGAGGCGGCGGCGGCGCTGGATCTCGAGGTCCATCTCCGCATCGAAGAACCGCCACGTGCCCCGGCCGGCGGCCTTGGCCTGGTAGAGGGCGATGTCGGCGCTGCGCAGGAGCGCGTCGGGGGTGGGGTCGGCGCTGAGCGCGGTGGCGACGCCGAGGCTGGCGCCGATCACCACCTGCTGGCCCTGGATCTCGAAGGGCTGCTGCAGGACCGCGACGACGCGCTCGGCGAGCAGGGCGGCCTGCCGGGGCTGCTCGGCCCCCACCTGCACGATGGCGAATTCGTCGCCGCCGAGCCGCGCCACGCGGTCGGTCGCGCTCACCACCCCCCGCAGCCGCCGGGCGACGAGGCGCAGGAGCTCGTCTCCGGCGGGGTGGCCGAGGCTGTCGTTGACGACCTTGAACCCGTCGAGGTCGAGGCAGAGCACCGCCCCGACATCCCCGTAGGGCCGCCTCGCGAAGACCTCCTCCATCCATTCCCGCAGGGGGATGCGGTTGGGCAGGCCGGTGAGCGCGTCGTGGCGCGCCAGATAGGCGATCTGCTCCTCGCTGCGGCGCCGCTCGGTCACGTCCTCGTGGGTGCAGACGAAGCCGCCGGCCGGGATCGCCGCCTGCACGACGCTGATCGCCCGCCCATCCGCGAGGTCCACCGTGAAGGCGACCGGGTCGTCCGCCCCCTCGGGCCGGCGCCGCAGCGCGCCCTCGGTGCCGTCCGCCGCGAGGCGGGCGAGGAGGTCGGCGAGCGGCGTCCCCGGCCGGGCGAGGTCGGCCGGCACGCCGTGCATGGCGGCGAAGCGCGCGTTCATCAGGATCAGCCGGTCGTCCCTGTCGAACAGGCAGAGGCCCTGGGTCATGCTGTCGAGGGCGATGCCGAAGCGGGCGTACTGGGTGCGCAGGTCGCACTCGCCGCGCGCGCGCTCCTCCGCGGCGGCGCGGGCCGCCTCGGCCTCGGCCAGCCGCTCCCGGCCCCGGATCTGCCGCGCGCCCAGGACGACGAGCCCGAGGAGGCCGAGATCGAGGCCCAGGGCCGCGGCCCCGAGCGCCCCGGCCTGCCGGCTCCAGGCCGCGAGGCAGGCCTCGGCCGTGCGGCTGATGCTGAGGAGCACCGGGTAATTGGCGAGGCCGCGCACGGCGATGAGACGGTCCTGGCCGTCGATCGGGCTCACGTTGCGGATCACGCCGCTGCGCGAGCCCAGCGCCGCGATCAGCGCCGCGCCGGCATTGCCGAAGCTGCGGCCGATCGTGCCCTCCCGGGCCGGGTGGCGCACCAGCAGCACGCCGTCCTGGCGGAACATCGACAGCACGTAGTCGGGGGCCGGGGCGGTCTGGCGGTAGAGGCGCTCGAAATACTGCAGCTCGACCGCCCCGAGGACGAGGCCGAGGAAGCGGCCGTCCGAGCCCGAGACCTTGCGGGCGATGTAGATCGTCCAGGCGCCGTCGCCCCGGTTCTGCACCGGCTTGCTGATGAAGCGCTGCAAAGCGGGGTCCGCCACCAGGGCCTTGAAATAATCCCGGTCGGAGATGGTGACGTCGGGGATCGGCCAGTAGCGCGAGAAGTTGCGCAGCTTGCCGGTCTCGTCGATCAGCGTGATGGCGTTCACCTGCGGCAGCGCGGCGATCCGGGCGCGCAGCAGGTCGTGCATCGCCCGCGAGGAGACCTGCGCGACGTACTCCTCCTCGGTGACCACGTCGTTGGCGCGGATCTCCTCGATGATGCCCTGCTGCACGAGCTCGATCGCCTGCAGGGCCCGGTCGGCCTGCTCGCCGAGGCTGATCGACAGGCCGGCGAGGCTCTGCTGGGCGTCCTCCACCGCCCGCGCGTGCAGGTCGCGGACGAGCAGCAGCGCGGCGGAGGCGATCAGCACGGCCAGCAGCGCCCCGGCACCCGCCAGAACCCAGACCGGCCGCCAGCGCAGGGCCGCGCAGAGGGCCGTCGTGCCGCGCTTGAGCCAGGAGAGAGCCACGCGATCCATCGTCGTTCCCGGGCGTCAGTGGGGCTTCGGCGGCGGCGACCTGGCACCCCCGAGAGCCGAACATTCGACAATTCTGCGCAAGCCGGAGCACGGCGTTAACCGTGCTGTTCGAGTTAGGGCGGCGCTCTCTCGACGTGCATACGGCCTATGTCGAACGCATGAGCACCTGAGATTCAGCGGAGATCCTGGCCGTTCGGACGCGCGTCATGGCAGCCTTCATAGGATCAGGACTCTGCCTGATCATTAAAGTGATCCGAGAAAGACTGGCATAAGGGCAGATGGCGGGCCGGACCGGGACGGCGGCCGCCCCGCGTGGTAACGCTGGGCGGTCCGGGGCCCGGCGGACCGCTCCCCGGCCCCGGAGGAGACCCCATGACCCGAGCGATGGGCGCATCGGCGCCGCGGGCGGCGGAGATCCGCCACGAGATCCTCGACCTGCCCGGCCTGCGCCAGCACGTGGCGCGGGCGGGCGAGGGCCCTCCCCTCGTCCTGCTGCACGGCTGGCCCGAATTCTGGGCGAGTTTCGAGCCGCTGATGGCCCGGCTCTCCGACCGCTTCAGCCTGATCGCGCCGGACCTGCGCGGCTTCGGCGAGACCGGCCGCGATCCCGCGGCCCCGCCCGACCCGACCGTGGATGCGCAGGCGCACGCGGCCGACCTCCTCGCCCTGCTCGACGCGCTCGGGCTCGCCCGGGTCGGGCTCGTCGGGCACGATGTCGGGGCCTACGTGATGCAGGACTTCGCCCGGCGCCACCCCGAGCGGCTCGCGGGCCTGTTCTTCTTCAACTGCCCCACTACCGGCATCGGGCCGCGCTGGGCCGCCGCCGCCCACCTCAAGGAGACCTGGTACCAGTACTTCCACCAGCAGCCCTTCGCGGCCGCGCTGGTGGGCGCCTCGCGCGAATCCTGCGCCGCCTATATCGGGCATTTCCTGCGCCACTGGAGCGCCGACCCGGAGGCCTTCGCGCCGATGATGGAGCGCTTCATCGACAATTTCATGCGGCCGGGAAATCTCCAGGGCGGGTTCGACTGGTACCTCTCGGCCGCGCCGGGGCGCCAGCAGGTGATCGCCGGCGAGGCGCCGCGCCTGCCGCCGATCCCGGTGCCGACCCGGGTGCTCTGGGGCGCCCGCGACCCGATCATCCGGGTCGAGTGGATGGACGCCCTCGGGGAGACCTTCTCGGACCTGGAGGCGGGCCGCGCCGAGGAGGCGGGCCACTTCGTGCACGTCGAGGCTCCCGACCTCGCCGCCGAGGCGATCGCGCGGTTCTTCGGCGGGCGGATGGGGGCTGATGCGCTGTCCGGAGGATCACGCCCGGACAGCGTCACGAGCCCGCGCGGCGCGTGAGCGAAGCCGACATCCGCATGGCCGAAATGGGAGATGGCGAAGCAATCCGTCGGATGGCGGACGATCCGGGTTTCGGACGAACGCTCCGGCCGCCGGCGCGGCCGAGCGGCGCGGGGCCGCCGGCTCACGGCGCCCGCGGCTTCGCCCCCGGCTCGCCCGCGATGATCCCGGAGACGAGCGGGTTGAAGCTGGTGAGGCGCCGGTAATCGAGGGGGGCGGCCGGGCTCGCATCCCCGCCCGACGCGATCGCCTCCGTGCCGCTCACCTCGATGCGGGTGCGCCCGAGCCCCTGGGCCTGGACGAGGCCGAACAGGATCCGGGCGTGGCCGGGGCTGAGCCGGATGCAGCCGTGGGAGGCCGGGCTGCCGAGGCGGCCGACGGCGCGGCTGCCGTGGATCGCGTGGCCCGCATCGGTGAAGAAGACCGAGAAGGGCATCGGCGCGTCGTCCCACTCCCGCGAGTAGTGCTCGCGCGCGAGGCGGGAGGGGGCGAAGGAGCCCGAGGGCGTCGCGTAGCCCGCGGCGCCGGTCGAGACCGGCCAAGTGTAGCGCTCCTGCCCGTCCACCGTGACCGTCATGCGCTGGGCCGCCTTGTCGACCGCGACCAGCAGGTCGGCCCGGGCGGGGCCGAGGCCGAGGCCGAGGAGCACCGCCCCGATGACACCGATCCGGACCATTCCGCCCCTCCCCTCGCCGCGTCGCTCACCGGGAAGACGGCCGGACACGGCCGAGGTTCCCGCTCCCCGGGCCTCAGGTCAAGCCGGCAGCGGCCGCCCGGGACCATTGTCCGGCCTTGTTGCGGCCGGCCGCCTGTGATGAGACTCCCGGCCATGTCGCGCCGGGCTGCACCAATCCCCGGCGGTGGAACGGAGCGGAGTACGCGTGCAATGCAGCATGAAAGCGAACGTTCGTTCAGTTGAACACGTTGCATGACTGCTCCGGCGGGCGCGGGAACGCGGATCGAGTCCGTGGATTCATCCTTGGTCTTGATGCGACCGATTGACAGCGGCCTCGACCTCGGACCACACTCATCTGGTATACCGTCGACCTAGGACGGAGAGGCGAGGCGACCGGGGACCGGCGCCGCGCACCGGGTTGGCGCCGGCCAGCGAACGCAGAGTCGCGGCGGCGCGCGAAGACCTCTTAACCAACACGACCAGGAGAGACGCCGATGTCAGGGACACAGGAGAACGCCAGAGGGGGGCGCTGGCTGCAGCTCGCCTTCGGGGTGATCTGCATGTGCATGATCGCCAACATGCAGTACGGCTGGACCTTCTTCGTCAATCCGATGCAGGAGCGGCACGGCTGGGAGCGCGCGGCGATCCAGGTCGCCTTCACGCTGTTCGTCGTCACCGAGACGTGGCTGGTGCCGATCGAGGGCTGGTTCGTCGACAAGTACGGCCCGCGGATCGTCACGCTGATCGGCGGCGTGCTCTGCGCCATCGCCTGGGTGATCAACTCCTACGCGACGTCCCTCACCGTCCTGTACATCGCGGCCGCGATCGGCGGCACCGGGGCGGGCGCCGTCTACGGCACCTGCGTGGGCAACTCGCTGAAGTGGTTCCCGGACCGCCGCGGCCTCGCGGCCGGCATCACCGCGATGGGCTTCGGCGCGGGCTCTGCCCTGACCGTCGTGCCGATCCAGTGGATGATCAAGACGCAGGGCTACGAGTCCGCCTTCTTCTACTTCGGCATCGGCCAGGGCCTCGTCGTCTGCCTGCTCGCCCTCTTCCTGGTCGCGCCCCGCAAGGGCGAGGTGCCGGAGGTGGCCCGGGTCAGCCAGAGCCGGCGCGACTACACGCCCGGCGAGATGGTGCGCACCCCGATCTTCTGGGTGATGTACGCCATGTTCGTGATGATGGCGGCGGGCGGCCTGATGGCGACGGCCCAGCTCGGCCCGATCGCCAAGGACTTCAAGATCGCCGACGTGCCGGTGAGCCTGCTCGGCGTGACGCTGCCGGCGCTGACCTTCGCGGCCACCCTCGACCGGGTGCTGAACGGCGTGACGCGGCCCTTCTTCGGCTGGGTCTCCGACCATATCGGCCGCGAGAACACGATGTTCCTGTCCTTCGCCATCGAGGGCCTCGGCATCTACGCGCTCAGCGTGTTCGGCAGCGACCCGGTCGCCTTCGTGATCCTGACGGGCCTCGTGTTCTTCGCCTGGGGCGAGATCTACTCGCTGTTCCCGGCCACCTGCGGCGACACGTTCGGCACCAAGTACGCGGCGACCAACGCGGGCCTGCTCTACACCGCCAAGGGCACCGCGGCCCTGATCGTGCCCTATACCAGCCTGCTCACGACCTGGACCGGCAGCTGGCACGCGGTCTTCATCGCCGCGGCCGCGCTCAACATCGTGGCGGCGCTGATGGCAGTCCTGGTGCTCAAGCCCATGCGGGCGGCCTACACCAAGTCCGCCGCCGTGCTGACGCCGGCCCCGGCCGCCTGACGCCGGCCCCGGCCCCGCACCACCCCACCGACGGCGCCGGCACCCCCGGCGCCGTTTTCGCGTCCGCAGCGATCGTTCCCCGGGGCCCGGCCGACGGTTCGGCGACGGCCCCCGGCCCCGCCCCCGCGGAGCAGGCGACGCGGGGGAACCGTCCTCCCGCGCGACCAGGCCGGCGGCGGGCCGCTCCCTCGGGCCGAGCGGGCCGCCGCGGCAGGAAGCTGCCCTGGCGAGGCCCCCGCCCGAGGGCCCGGCCGTGCGCGCCCGGGCGAGCGAGACGGTGTCCCGCGGTCCCTCGACGGACGTCTCTCACCGCGTGCGGCATCCAACCCCCCTCCTCTCGCTCTGGACGGGGGCGGCATGGCCGTCCCGCTCGGTTGTCGGTGCGGCGGGACAGAGGCCGGTCCGATGCCGACGCGACCTCGGACCCGCGGCGCGTTCGCGACACCGGGCCGATCGCCGGGATGACGAATTATCCCAAATCCGCTTGATCCCTTCGGGATGGCGGATGTGGGCTTCGCTCAGGCGCCGCGCGGGCTGGTGATCCGCTTGATCCCTTCGGGATGGCGGATCTGGGCTTCGCTCAGGCGCCGCGCAGGCGTGTGATCCGGGATCCGCTTGGATCAAGCGGATCCCGGATCAGCCCCCGCGCCGAGGCCGGTCCCGCCCGCGCAGCACCCCGCCGCAGAACCCGATCACTCCCGCCGCGGAATGGCGCTTCGTCGCAGGTTCCACGCCACCCATGCACCCGCGGAATGCCTCGGTTGTGGTGTCTGGTATACCAAGTTGCGCCGCAGCATGGCACTTATCGCGGCGCACCATAACCGAGGCCATTGCGATGATCGTCTCCGCCACCGCCTTCCTCGCCGCCCTGATCGGCCTGCACGGGATCCTCGTCGTGAAGCTCGCCGACCGGCTGACGCCCGGCCCCGGCCGCACCGGCACGGCCGAGCGCCCCGCCGTCCCCGCGAACGGCCGCTACGTCGGCATCGCCTGAGCGGGGCCGGACGAAAGTCCAAGTCACCCCCTTGGTCCAGGTCGCAACCCAAGTCGCACCGTGACCATCCCAAGATGTAGGCGCCGCTGCCCGACATCTGATACTATCGGTTGTGGCAACGTGCCCCGCCCTCTTGCATCGCCGGCGACACGAGGGCATCGTCTCGCTGGCATGCCACGCATGCCTGCTTTATGAGGATTCGCGTCGTCCCGGAACCGGGGCGGGGCGGAGGGGCCGGGGACACGGGGCGCCGGCCGCGGGAAGCGTCAGGTGCAGCCGATGGCAAGCGACAAGAATTTCGCGGTTAAACCGATCGTCACGAATTCGAGCCTGCGCACCCTGGCGTACGAGGCGCTGAAATCGGCGATCACCAACATGGACATCTATAACAGCGGCGAGGAGATCCGGCTCGACGAGCGCAAGCTGTCGCAGGATCTCGGGGTGAGCCGCACGCCGGTGCGCGAGGCCCTCACGGTGCTGGAGCAGGAGGGCTTCGTCCGCTCGGAGCCCCGCCGCGGCGTCTTCATCGTCAGGAAGACGAAGAAGGAGATCATCGGGATGATCCACGCCTGGGCGGGCCTGGAGAGCATGGCGGCGCGGCTCGCCTGCTCCCGCGCCTCGGACGCGGATCTGCGGTCGCTGCGGACCGGCTTCCCGGAATTCTTCCAGGACGCGCCGGCCGAGCACCTCGCCGAGTATTCCGACGCCAATATCCGCTTCCACCAGACCATCATCTCGCTCGGCCGCTGCGAGGTGATCGAGAGCCTCGCCAGCAACCTCCTCATCCACGTGCGGGCGGTGCGCAACATCGCCCTGACGCAGGGCGACCGCGCCAAGACCTCGATCCAGGACCACCTGCGCATCATCGAGGCGCTGGAGGCGCGCGACGCCGCCCTGGCCGAGCGCCTCGTGCGCGACCACGCCCTCGGCCTCGCCGAGCACGTCGACCGCTACGGCGACTTCCTCGACTGAGCGGCCGGCGGGTCGGGCGCCGAGGCCCCCCGCCGAAGGGGAAGGCCGGGTCAGGCCCCGGCCTTCTCCGCCAGCCCGAGCACCGCGTCGATCAGCACCCGGGTCGCCGCATCCGCGTCCGCGACGGTGATCGATTCGGCGGGGTTGTGGCTGATGCCGGCGCGGCAGCGCACGAACAGCATCGCGGCGGGCGCGATGGCCGCCAGCGCGGCGGCGTCGTGGGTGGCGCCGGAGGGCAAGCGCGGCGGCGCGAAGCCGTGACGCCGGGCCGCCGCCTCGAGGGCCGCCTGCAGGCCGGCATCGAGGGCGACCGCCGGATTGTCCATGAAGGTCTCGGCGGCGAAGCCGAGGCCGCGGCGCTCGGCGATCTCCCGGCAGGCCGCCTCGACCTCGGCGACGAGCCGGGCGCGCACCGCGTCGTCGGGGGCGCGCAGGTCGAGGGTGAAGTCCACCCGGCCCGCGATCACGTTGACGGCGCCCGGCGCGACGTCGAGGGCGCCCACCGTCGCCACCGCGCCCGGCATCGCGGCGCCCAGCCGCTCGACGGCGAGGACCATTTCGGCGGCGCCCGCGAGCGCGTCCCGGCGCATCCCCATCGGCACCGTGCCGGCGTGGTTCGCCTCGCCCGTCACGGCGCAGCGCGCCCGGGTGATGCCGGCGATGGCCGAGACGATCCCGACCGGCTGCCCCGCGGCCTCGAGGGCGGGCCCCTGCTCGATGTGGACCTCCAGGAAGCCCGCCACCGTGGCCGGGTCGCGCGCGAGGGCGGGGATGCCCTCCGGGTCACCCCCGAAGGCGACGAGCGCGTCGCGCAGGCGGGTGCCGTCCTTGTCGCGGCCGTCGAGCCAGTCGGGCCGGTAGCGGCCCGCGAGCGCCTTCGAGGTCGAGAGGCTGGTGGGGAAGCGCACGTTCTCCTCGTCCCCGAAGGCGACGAGTTCGAGGGCGAAGGGCAGCGGCGCGCCGCGGGCCAGGATCTCCTCGGCGGCGACGAGGCCGCAGATCACCCCGAGATTGCCGTCGTAGCGCCCGGCATCGACCACGCTGTCGATGTGCGAGCCGAGGATCAGGGCCGGCAGGCCGGGCGCCGCGCCCTCCCGGCGGGCGACCACGCTGCCCGCAGCGTCGATGCGGGCGGCGAAGCCCGCCCGACCCATCCAGCCGGCGACCGTCTCGGCGGCGGCGCGGTGGGCGGGCGAGAGGTAGAGCCGCGTCAGCCGCCCGGGCTCGTCGGTGTGGCGGGCGAGGTCGTCGATCAGCGCCATCACGCGGGCGCCCAGGCGGAGATCCTGGTTGCGGAGATCCTGGTTGCGGAGATCTTCGGTCATGCGCTCGTACGGTTCATCGGGTCCAAAGGGCAGCGGCTGCAAATCCGGCGCCAGGGCGCCCCGCCGGGCTCCCGGGAGTAGCGCGATCGCGCCGCGGGGAAAACCACCCCCGCGCCGGGAGACCCGGCTGGGGGGCGAGACATCCCGCCCGCGCCGTGCCATCCCTTGGGAGAGGCGGCCCGGTTCGCGCCCGGCGAGAGGCGGGCGGGCCGCCAGCGGAGGAGGACGCAGCCATGCCCGTGACCCTTCACGCCGCCCCGGCCGGCGCGCTGCCGGCCGAGGTGATCGCCCGCTGGCGCGCCGTGCCGGTCGCCGTCGCGGTCGATCTCGCGGCGGACGGCCAGATCGACCCGGCGATCCGCCCGCTCTGCCCGGCCGGGCGCCAGCCGCGCCTGTTCGGCCGCGCGGTCACGGCCCTGTGCGAGCCGCCGGATTTCGGCGCGGTGCTGCACGCCGTGGACCTCATCGGGCCCGGCGACGTGCTGGTGATCGCCGCGGGCGGCGACGCGCGGACGGCGATGATCGGCGAGATCGTCGGCGGGCAGGTGCGGCGGCGGGGCGGGGTGGGGCTCGTCTGCGACGGCGCGGTGCGCGACGTGGCCCTCCTGGCGGGCTGGGGCGACCTCCCGGTCTTCACCCGCTTCGTCACGCCGCGCGGGCCGACCGGGGCGGAGCGGGGCGCGGTCAACGCCCCGGCCGTGGTCGGGGGAGCGCGGGTGGCGCCGGGCGACCTCGTGATCGGCGACGATGATGGGCTCGTCGTGCTCTCGCCCGACCTCGCCGTATCCCGCATCGGCGACGCGGAGGCCAAGCTCGCCCGCGAGGCCGGCTGGGAGGCGAGCCTCTCCTCCGGCCTCTCGCTGCGCGAGACGTTCGGCCTCGCCGCGCCGCGCCCGGGCGGCTGAGCGGTCTCGGCGCCCCGCTCTCGGCTCATGGCCGGAGCGGTGAGCGCCTCGGCGAAGGGGCTCAGGGCGCCGCCTCGTAGCGGCCGGCAAGGCGGCGGCACGCCTCGGGCGGGTTGCCGGCCAGGAGGTCGAGGGCGACGCCGCCGGCCGGACCGCCCGGCAGGACCATCCGGAAGCTGCAGACCGCCGTCGCCCCCGACAGGCACAGGTTGGCCTGGGGCGAGGTGCAGGCCTGCGCCGACATCTCGCCGAGCGCCGAGGTCGTCACGGCCCGGCCGGCGCCGAAGCGCAGGGTCTCGCCGGTGCCCGCCTGCAGGTAGCGGCGCGCGCCCTGCTCCTGAGCGAGGCAGGGTGCGAGGCAAATCCCCGCCGCGGTGACCAGCAGCCCCACCCGCCCGCGTCCGATCCCCATCCGCCCCTCCCGCGCGCTCCTCGGCGTCATCTATCGCGGCGGGGGCCGGCGCCGAGGGGCGGCTCAGGGCATCAGGACCGGCCTGAGATAGCTCGGGTCGAACTCGGCGATCCCCTCCAGCCGGTCCCGGTCGAGGATGTGGAGGGTGCGCCCGCGCAGGTCGGCGGCCTCCTGGCGGCGCAGCTCGTGCAGCGTGCGGTTCATGTGCACCGTCGACATGCCGAGGGTGAGCGAGAGGTCGATCTGCGTCATCGGCAGATCGTAGGCCGCGTCGCCGGCGAGCCCCACCACCTGCAGCCGCGCCCGGAGCTCGCAGAAGAGGTGCGCGGTGCGCTCCAGGGCCGAGCGGCAGCCGAGATTGGCGAGCCAGGTCCGCAGGATCGCCGCCTCCACGAGCTTGGCGGCGCGCAGCGCCGAGGCGATGCCCGGATGCGCCGCCCGGATCTCGGCCAGGAGGGCGCGCGGCAGGAAGGCGACCGTGCAGGCCGACAGGGTGGCGAGCGAGGCGTCGGCCCGGCGCACCGTGACCGCGTCCGCATCCGCGATGTCGCCGGGGAGCAGGTAACCGACGATGTGGCGCGTCCCGATCGTGCGCAGCTTGTAGCAGCAGGCGGCGCCGGCCAGGATCGCGTAGGCCCCACCCGGATCCTCCCCCTCGCGGACGAGGTCGGTGCGCGGGCCGACCGGTCGCGAGGCCATGCTCAGGCGGTTGACGACGCCGATCTCGGCCTCCGACAGCGGCCTGTGCGCGGAGAGCCGGCGGGCGAGGACGCTGTGTCCGTTCCGCTCGCCCCCGACAGCGGCGCCCGCCTCGTCACCGCTCACGCGCGGCACGCGGGAGCCTCCGCGCGCGCCGAGCCCGGGCGCAGCCCTCCGCTCGGCGATCTCCGGACAGGCGGCGCGCAGCATCCCCGCGCACCCGACGCTACGCACCCCATACCGAACCGATTCATCCCAGCCAGCAAGTCGTCCTCGTCAACACTACGCGCGACACCCAGGCAGTACTGGTCCCGACCGCATCCTGCGACGGCCGGTTGATCCGCCATCGCGTAGCTGGCGAAAACTGCTTAGCGTCGTCAATGCCGGAAACGATACACCTCTGATTTGGTATGATACCCGACAAAGACGGAATTGTCGGATACCACACAGAAGAGTAGCGAAAATTGCCTTCGTCGATGGGCGTGGCGATAAGGCGGTGATTACCCCTCGACAGGTGAGATCGAGGGGCAGACGGAACGCGACCCGCGCTTCCGCCCGCGTTGGAACGAGTCGTGGCTTCGCTGCAGCAAACTGCCCTTCGCAACACGCTCATCAGGCAGCTCTCCCCCGCCGATTTCGCCGCCCTGCAGCCCCACCTCCACCCGATCGAGACCCGGATGCGGGAGGTGCTGATCGCGCCGAACGAGCCGGTGCGGCGCCTCTACTTTCCCGAGAGCGGCTTCGTATCGGTGGTGACCGCCGGACGGAGCCGGACCGAGGTCGGCCTGATCGGGTCCGAGGGCCTGGTCGGGGCATCCCCGGTGCTGCTCGGGGCCGAGAGCACCCCCCACGAGCACTACGTCCAGGGTCCCGGCGAGGCGCTGGCGATCGAGGCCGGCCGCCTCGTCGAGGCGGCCGAGGGCAGCCGCGCGATGCGGCTGCTGTTCCTGCGCTTCGTGCAGGTGCTGCTGGTCCAGACGGCGCAGACCGCCTTCGTCAACGCCACCTACCAGATCGAGGCGCGCCTCGCCCGCTGGCTGCTGATGTGCCACGATCGCACGGACGGCGACGAGTTTCCGATCACGCACGAGCTGCTCGCGCTGATGCTGGGCGTGCAGCGCACCAGCGTGACGCTGGCGCTGCAATCCCTGGAGGGCCACCACCTGATCCGGGCCCGGCGCGGGCGGATCACCGTGCTGGGACGCGGGGCCCTTGAGGATCTGGCCGGGGGCGCCTACGGGATTCCGGAGGCCGAGTCTGCACGCCTGTTCGCGGGGAGCGGACGCCGCGGGGCGTGACGGAGGCGGCGCTCGGGCCGGGGCGTGGGCATCCCGGCCGGGCCGGGGAGGGCTTGAGATGCCGGAGATCCCGCAAGAGGAGCTGCGCAACCGCCTGCTCCGACGGCTCGCACCCGACGATTTCGCCCGCGTGGCGCCGCACCTCCGGCCGGTGCGGACCGGTCTGCGGCAGGTTCTGATGCAGGCCGGCACGCCGATCGAGGCGCTGTACTTCCCGGAGACCGGCTTCAGCTCGATGACGGCGGTCGGCCCGCGCGGCCGGGGCGAGATCGGCGTGATCGGCCGCGAGGGCCTCGTGGGGGCCGCGCCCGTGCTCCTCGGCAGCGATCGCGGCCCCTACGAGCACATCGTCCAGGGCGAGGGCACGATGCTGCGCATCCCGACCGAGCGGCTGCTCGACGCGGTCGGGTCCAGCCCGTCCCTGCGCCTGCTGCTGCTGCGCAGCGTGCAGGTGCAGATGACGCAGACCGCCCAGACCGCCTTCGTCAACGCCTCCCACCAGATCGAGGCGCGCCTCGCCCGCTGGCTGCTGATGTGCCGCGACCGCAGCGAGGGCGACGAACTCGTCCTCACGCACGAGTTCCTGGCGATGATGCTGGGCGTGCAGCGCACCAGCGTGACCCTCGCCCTGCAGGGCCTGGAGGGACGGGGGCTCATCCGCGCCCGGCGCGGGCGCATCACGATCCTCGACCGGCCGCGCCTGATCGCGGCGGCGGAGGACGGCTACGGCGTGGCGGAGGCCGAGCACGACCGCCTGATCGAGGCGGCGTGACGGCGTCGGGGCGGATCGGGCTCGGGCGCGGCCTCGGGCTCGCCGAGCCCGGGCCGCAGCGTGTCGAGGGTGAGCGGGTCAGGGCGCGGGCTCTCCTGAGGGCCGCCGGACGTGACGCGGCCCCGCGCGAGGACGGCCTTCTCCGGATCGAGCCCGGTCCCCGCCAGGCGCTCGCGCCGCGGCGCCTCGCAGGCGACGGAGAGGGCCGCGCCCGCACGCGCCGCCCCGAAGGAGCCGCCCGAGCCCGAGGAGGGCGGGCCTCCCGCGGCGCCGAGCATCACCCGCACCTGCCGATTGCGGCCGGGCGGCCACCCGTCCCGGCCACCCGGCGCATCCCGCGGGAGAAAAGCCCCGTGGCCCCTTCAGGGCGGCGCGGGGCCGTGCCATGTCACGCCCGCCGCGCACCGGAAGGGTGCCGCACGCGAGGAGATGCCGAGTGATCACCTTCTTCTACAATCTCTCGCCCAACCCGATGAAGGTCGCCCTCTGCCTGGAGGAGATGGGCCTGCCCTACGCGGCGCGGCCGGTCGACACCCGCCGGGGCGAGCAGCACGATCCCGCCTTCACGGCCCTGAACCCCAACAGCAAGGTGCCGGTCATCCTCGACGAGGAGGCCGGGGTGCGGGTGTTCGATTCGAACGCGATCCTGCTCTACCTCGCCGAGAAGACCGGGCGCTTCCTGCCCGAGCAGAATCCGGCCGCCCGCGCCGACCTCCTCTCCTGGCTGATGTTCGTGGCGACCGGGATCGGCCCCTATTCGGGCCAGGCGGTGCATTTCCGGCACTTCGCCCCGGCGCCGGACGATTACGCGCGGGCGCGCTACGTCTACGAGGCGCGCCGCCATTACGGGATCCTCGACGCCCAGCTGAAGGACCGGCCCTTCGTGCTCGGCGAGACCTACACCATCGTCGACATGGCGGTCTGGGGCTGGGCCCGGATGGTGCCCTTCGTGCTCGGGGCCGGACTCGCGGACGACTCGGCCTGGGCCGGGTTCCCCCACCTGAAGCGGCTCGTCGACGGGATCTCCGCCCGCCCGGCCGCGCAGGCCGCGCTCGCCCTCAAGGACAAGCACGCCTTCAAGGCCGAGATGGACGAGGAGGCGCGCCGCCACATGTTCCGCTTCCTGGCGCAGCCGGCGGGCTGAGCGCGGCGGGCGCCCCCGGTCCCGCGCCGGGGGCGCCCGCGATCATCCCGCGGATGCGCCGCGCCAGCTCCTCCAGCACGAAGGGCTTGGTGAGCACCTCCATGCCGGGTTGCAGGTCGCCCGCGCCGACCACCGTCGTCTCCGCGTAGCCGGTGATGAACAGGACCTTCAGGTCCGGCCGCAGCACCCGGCCGGCATCGGCGAGCTGGCGGCCGTTCATGCCGCCCGGCAGGCCCACATCGGTGACGAGGAGGTCGATCCGGCCCTCCGCCCGGAGCTGCGCGAGCCCGGCCGCCCCGTCCCTCGCCTCGAGCGCCCGGTAGCCGAGATCCTGCAGCACTTCGGCGACGAGCAGGCGCACGCTCGCCTCGTCGTCGACGACGAGCACCGTCTCCCCGTCCCGGGCCCGCGGCGGCGCCGCGCGGTCCGGGACCTCCTCGGGCGCCCGCGCCGGCCCGTGATGGCGGGGAAACAGGAGGGCGACCGCGGTGCCCCGCCCCTGCGCCGAGTCGATGCGCACCTGGCCGCCCGACTGGCGCACGAAGCCGTAGATCATCGACAGGCCGAGGCCGGTGCCCTGGCCGAGGGGCTTCGTGGTGAAGAACGGGTCGAAGGCCCGCGCCAGCACCTCCGGGCTCATGCCGGCGCCCGTATCCGTCACCGTGAGCGTCACGTAGGCGCCGGGCGGCAGGTCGCCCGCGCCCGGGCCGAGCTCGCGCTTGGCGGTCGCGATGACGATGCGCCCGCCCTCCGGCATCGCGTCCCGGGCATTGATGCACAGGTTGAGCAGCGCGTTCTCGAGCTGGCCCGGGTCGACCAGGATGGTCCAGGGGGCGCGGTCGGGCTCCACCGACAGGCTGACCGCCGGGCCGATGGTGCGCCGGATCAGCTCCTCCATGCCGGCGATCAGGAGGTTGACGTCGGTGGGCCTGGGGTCGAGGGTCTGGCGGCGCGAGAAGGCGAGGAGGCGGTGGGTCAGCGCCGCCGCCCGCTTGGCCGCCCCCTGCGCCGCGTCGATGTAGCGGCCGGTCTCCGACACCCGCCCCTGCGCCAGGCGCGACTGCAGCAATTCGAGCGAGCCGGAGATGCCGGTGAGCAGGTTGTTGAAGTCGTGGGCGAGGCCGCCGGTGAGCTGGCCCACCGCCTCCATCTTCTGCGCCTGGCGCAGCGCCTCCTCGGCCCGGCGCTGGTCGGTGACGTCGCGGCCCTCGGCCACCAGGAAGATCGGTCGGCCCGCCTCGTCGAGGACGGGCTTCATCGAGAAGTCGAAGCTGCGCAGGCCGATCGGCAGGCGATGGCGGGATTCGTAGCGCACGAAGGCGCCGCGCGCGACGCGGGCGATGCCCTCCCGCAGCCGCGCGGCCTCCTCGGGCAGGTCCCGCCACCAGGGCGAGTCCCACATCTTCACGCCGACGACCTCGGCCAGCGCGACGCCCGCCGCCTCCAGGGCCGCGCGGTTCACCACCAGGATGGTGCCGTCGAGGGCGGCGAGACCGGTGAGCTGGAAGGTGGTGTCGAAGATGGCGCGGAAGCGGCGCTCGCTCTCGGCCAGGGCGGCGGTGCGCTCCTGGACGCGCCGCTCCAGGCTCTCGGCGAGGTCCCGCACGGCGGCCTCGGCGCGCCGCCGCTCGGTGATGTCGATCACCGTGACGCCCACATAGGCCACCGCCCCGTCCGGGCCGAAGACCGGGAAGAAGCTGGTGAGCCAGGAGCGGAGCTCCCCGGGCCGGGCCGGCGTCTCCCCGTCGACCTCCAGCGTGTCGAGGGAGCGGCCGGTGGCGACGACCTCGTCGAGGGCGGGCCCGACCGTGACCGCGTTCACCGGCAGCACCTCCTCGATGCTGCGCCCGAGATGGGCCGCGACGGGGAGGCCGTTGATCTCGGCCAGGACCGCGTTGAGGCGCACGTAGCGGTGCTGCGGATCGAAGAAGGCGAAGCCGATCGGGGCGTGGGCGAGGAGCGCGTCCAGCGTCGAGACGGTCTCGCCGAGCGCCGCCTCGCTGCGGCGCAGGGCCGCCTCGGCCAGCATCCGCTCCACCGAGGCGGAGGCGATCTGGGCGAGCTGGACCAGCATCGCCTCGTCGGTGGCGTCGAACTCGCCGCCGTCCACCCGGTCGGAGAGCTGGATCAGGCCGAGGTTGCGCCCATCGCGGCCGATGAGCGGCGCGGCGAGCCAGCCGCGCATCGGCGGAGGGGCGCAGGCCTGGGCGCCGACGCCGCGCCGGCGCGGATGGGCTTCGAGCTCCGCCTGGGACATCCGCGCCGGGCGGTTCTGCTCGCAGACCATCGCGTCGATGCCGGTCCCGTCAGGGGCCGGCAGGTCGCGGCCCCGGGCGGCGCAGCGCCGGTCCGGGGAGAGCGCGCTCACCGCCCGGCTCCGCTCCTCCCCGCCCGTGAGGCTCGTCACCGCCTGGCGGGCGCCGATGATCCGGCGCGCCGCCCGGGTGATCGCGTCGAGGGTTGCGGCGAGGGCCGGCGCCCGCGCCACCCCGAGGGCCGCCTCGGCGAGCTGCTGCAGCTGACGGGAGCGCCGCCTCAGGGCGACCTGGGCCCGGTGGCGCTCGGTGACGTCGGTGCCCTCGCAGAGCACGCCGACCACCCGGCCCTCCTCGTCCGTCACCGGCGCGTAGACGAGATCGAGGCGCAGATCGCGCGCGGGCCCCTCCGGCCCGGGCCGCAGGCGCACGCGCGCGGCCCGGGCGGCGCGGCGCTCGCCCGTGGCGCGGACCTGGTCGAGGCGCTCCAAGACGCCCGGCCCGGCGAGGTCCGGGACGGCCGCGCGCAGGCTGCGGCCGAGGACCTCCCGCGCGCCGGACAGCGCGCGGAAGGCGGCGTTGGCGAACTCGATCACGTGGTCGGGGCCGCGCAGGATGCAGATGAAGCGCGGCGCCTGCTCCAGGATCCGGCGCTGCCGCTTCGCCTCGGCGACGAGCCGGCGCTCGGCCAGGACGCGGGCCGTGGTCTCGACCACCACCGCCAGCACCCCGGCGGGACGGCAGCCCTCGTCGGGCACCGGGGAATAGTCGAGGTTCATCCAGACCTGCTCGGGCCGGCCGCTGCGGTGGAGGACGAGTTCCTGGTCCTTGTAGGCGAGCGTCCCGCCCGCGAGCACCACCCGCATGACGTGGTCGTTGAAGGCCGCGACCTCCGGCCACCCCTCCCGCACCCGGCTGCCGAGCAGGGCCGGGTGGCGGCCGGCGGCGAGGACCGCGTAGGCGTCGTTGTAGATCATGACGCCGTCCTCGCCCCAGAGCAGCACCATCGGCACGGGGGAGAGCAGCACGATGCCGACGGCGGTGCGCAGGCTGCCGGGCCAGGACCCGATCGGCCCGAGGGGAGTGGCCGCCCAGTCGTGGGCACGGACGAGCGCGCCGAGCGCGCCGCCTCCGGCGATCCCGATGACCTCCTTCGGCCGCGTCTCGACGGTCACGGCGGCTGTCCTCCTCTCTCGGGGGGCGCGCGCGGCGTCACCGCGAAGATGTCGCCGGCGGGAGCCGTGTCAATCCGCGTGGACGCCCGCAGCCCGGCGGCGCCGGCCTGCGGCACGGGATGCCGCGGCGCGGTCCGGGCCGCCCGACCGCTTGACGCCGCCCCGGCTCGCCATAGCTGGACTTCCAGTAATACTCCTGTCTAGTATTTGGAGGCCCAGTGCTCTTGTCCCCCGATGCCCCGGCGGTCCCGGCGGCGACCGACAGCGTGCTCCTGCCCGAGCCGGTGCGCGACCATCTCGGTCACGCGCTGCGGGAGCTCTACGGGGCTCACCAGACGGCGGAGCTGTCGTCCTCGCTGCAGGCGCTTCTCGACCAACTCACCAAGGCGCTCGACGCGCAGTCCGACGCCGATCTGCGCGCCTTCCATGCCGGCCTGATGAAGGCGCTGCCCTCGCTGCGCGCCTTCGCGATCAGCATGGCGGGGCGGACCGCCGAGGCCGACGACCTCGTGCAGGAGACCGTCCTGCGCGGCTGGCAGAACCGCGAGCGCTTCACGCCGGGCACCAACCTCGACGCGTGGCTGTTCACCATCATGCGCAACCACTTCTACTCGCTGCGGCGCAAGCGCTCGCGCGAGGTGGAGGACGACGAGGGACAGTACGCCGCGATGCTGGCGGTGGCGCCGCGCCAGGACCACGGGGTGAGCCTCGTGGAGGTGCAGGAGGCGCTGTCGCGGCTGCCGCCCGACATGCGCGAGACGCTGGTGCTGGTGGGCGTGCAGGAACTGACCTACGAGCAGGTCGCCGCCATGATGGGGGTCGCGGTCGGCACCATCAAGAGCCGCGTGAACCGCGCCCGGTCGCGGCTCGCCGCCCTGCTCGGCTATACGGGCCGGGAGTTGCAGGCGGACGCGATGATCCAATCCGCCATGACGAACCGGGGGATGCCGCGCGGCTGAGCGCGGCGCGCCCGGGACCCCGTCCTGATCGCGCTCGACCCCGTGGCCTGCCTCGTCTGCGCGCTGCCGCGCGCAGATCGGCGGACCCTGTCCCTTCATGAAGGGCGAGCGGACCGGTCTCGCTTTCGTGGCCGCGGGCGCACGCGCCGTCGCAAAACCCCTCGCGCGGCGCGCCTGGGCGCCGCTCCCGCAACGTTCCATGCCGGGCGAGCATGGCAGTCCCCCGCCAAGCTCGGTTGCGTTGTGCGGTGCAGCGTGGGACAAAACGACGTCGCCGCCGCGATGGCGTCGCGGCGGCGATTGCCCTCTTGGGGCGTTTCCTCCCTAGACTTCGGGCCGCTCGCGAGGGCGGCCTTTTTTTCTGCCTTGGGTCCGAGGGTCTTAGCCGGAGGCGTCGGCCCCCACAAGCACAATTGTGCGGCACGCTCCCGTTGGTGGCACTTTTGTGCTCAATCGGGCCCGGTCAGGCGGCCTTTCGGCCGGTTCGCGCCGGATCCGGCCCCGGCGCGACCGCCTCGGCCTCCTGATGAAGGGCCGCCGCGAGGAGGCGCGCGCGCTCCGCCCAGCGGTCCCGGTCGCGCCGCAGGGCCTTGACCTCGTCCCGGACCAGCGCGAGCGCGACGCGCAGGTCGTCGAGGTCGCCGCGCAGGGACGTGGTGCGGGCGCGCTCCTCGGCCAGGGCCTCGCGCAGGACGGCGAGGGCTCCCTCTGCCGCCGGCAGCTCCCCGACCGCCGGCCGGTCCCGGGCCTCCGGAAGCTGCCGCCCGGCATCGGGCGCGGGCGCCGCGCCGGCGGGCGCGGCCCCGGCCGGCTGCAGGGCCGCGAGTTCCGCCCGCAGCCGGTCGGGATCGAAGGCGGGCGGGGGGCCGTCCGCCGCCGGGGCGCCGGGCAGCAGGCTCGGGGCGTCGGAGACGTCCTCCTCCTCCAGCACGAGGCCGTGCAGCATGGCGAGGACGGCATCGCCGTCGAGGCGCTCCGGATCGAACCCGCTCTCGGCCGCGATGCCGCTCCACAGCGACCGGCCGCGACCGGACTGGCCCACGAAGGCCATGGCCCAGTTGGCGAAGCCGCGCGCCTCCACCGGGCCGCATTGCAGGACCGTGACGTCGCTGTGGCGCAGGTCGCGCTGGATGCGCTCGAAGGTGGCCTCGACGCTCCTGCGGGGGCCCTCCAGCACCTGCGCGAAGGCGCCGGCGTTGAACATCAGCGCGCCCGTGACCCCGGCGGCCTCGTTGTTGCGGCGGGAGGCCGCCAGGATCTGCACGATGGCCGCCTCCGCCTCGTCGGGCTTCAGCAGGTTCCGGCTCGCGTAGACGAGGCGGTAGAGGTCTTGCATCGGGGCCTCCGTGGGGGATCAGGAGCGGGCGAGCAGGGCCAGGAGGTCGTCGGCGGGGATCGGGCGGCTCACGAGGTAGCCCTGCACGTCGGTGCAGCCCTCCGCCCGGATGCGGCGCATCTGCTCGGGCGTCTCGACGCCCTCCGCCACGGTGGTCATGCCGAGGCTGCGCCCGAGCCCGGCGATCGCCCGGATGACCGCGTCGCCGTCGGGCTTCTGGGCCATGTCGCGGACGAAGGAGCGGTCGATCTTGATCTTGTCGAACGGGAAGGCGCGCAGGTAGCTCAGCGAGGAGTAGCCGGTGCCGAAATCGTCCATCGAGACGCGCACGCCGAGGTCGCGCAGGCGGTGCAGGGTGCGCAGGGTCTGGGCGTCGTCCTGCAGGAGAAGCCCCTCGGTGATCTCGATCTCCAGGCGCGGGGCGGGCAGCCCCGAGCGCGCCAGGGCCGAGACCACGGTGTCGACGAGGCGGTCGCCCTTGAACTGCGCGGGCGAGACGTTGACCGCGACCGTGATCGGCCGGGGCCAGCGCACGGCGTCGTGGCAGGCTTGGCGGATCACCCAGTCGCCGATCGGCACGATCAGGCCGATCTCCTCGGCCAGCGGGATGAACTCGGCGGGCGAGACCATGCCGCGGACGGGGTGGCGCCAGCGCAGCAGCGCCTCGCAGCCGGTGAGGCGCTCCTCCAGCAGGTTGAGCTGGGGCTGGTAGTGGATCTCGAATTCGCGCCGGGCGAGCGCTTGGCGCATGTCGAGCTCGAGCTGGCGGCGCGCCTGCATCTGCGCGTCCATGGTCGGCTCGAAGAACCGGAAGGTGGCGCGCCCGTCGCGCTTGGCGCGGTAGAGGGCGAGGTCGGCGCTCTTGAGGAGGCGGTCGGGATCGGTCCCGTCCTGCGGGGCGAGCGCGATGCCGAGGCTCGCCCCGATGCTGACGAGGTGGCCCTCGATCATGTAGGCCCGGCCGATCAGGTCGACGAGGCGCTGGGCGAGCGCGGTGGTGTCGGCGGCGTCCCGCACGGCCGATTGCAGGACCACGAACTCGTCCCCGCCGATGCGGGCCACCGTGTCCTCGGCCCGCACCGTCGCGCGCAGCCGGTCGGCGACCTTCTCGAGCAGCGCGTCGCCGACCGGGTGGCCGAGCGTGTCGTTGACCGGCTTGAAACGGTCGAGGTCGACGAGCAGGAGCGCGCAGCCCTCGCCGCGCCGCGCGAGCCGGTCGAGGGCCGCGCCGAGGCGCTCGCGCAGGAGCAGGCGGTTGGGGAGCCGGGTCAGGGGATCGAGCCGCGCCGTCTCGGCCGCGCTCGCCTCTGCGGCGCGCCGCGCGCTGATATCCTCCAGGGTGGCGACCATTCCGGTGCCGGGGACGCGGCTCAGGGAGACCTGCACGGTGCGGTCGCGGTGGCAGAGGTCGAGGGAGACGGCGCCCTCCTCGCGCAGGCGCCGCGCCGCCCGCAGGATGTCGGCCCTGGCGAGGGCGCCCGCCCCGCGCAGGGCCGCGATCAGGCGCCGCGGGGAGAGCGGCTCGGCGAGGTCCGGCGCGAGCGCGGCGAGCAGCGCCCGGGCCGGCTCGGTGCAGAGCGCGACGCGCCCCGCCTCGTCCAGGATCAGCAGCCCGTGGCGCAGGCCGTCGAGGCAGCGCAGGAGCAGCGCCCGCGGCAGCGGGGAAGCGGGCTCCGGATCGGTCGGGCCCCGGAGGGTGTTCTCGACGCGATGCGCACCCAACGCCATGACGGACCGCCCCCGGATCGCAGCCTGCCCCGCGGCCAGCGTGCAGTACTCGGCAGGAGTAAGACTGGATTCCTAAGGAAAGATTGATCAAACGGCCCGGTCCCGGGCCTCTCCGGCGGGGACACGCGCCGGCAACACGCGTGAATGACCGGTCTCTCCGGATTCCGCTGCGGAAGATCTTCTGCCTGGAGCAGCCGTCGCGGCGCCGCGCCGCAACGGCGCGCGATCGGCGTCCGCGCATGACCTTGAGTTAACCGGACTTGACCTGCGTACTTCGCGGCGCGCATCTTGGCGCCGCCGCGGCGGGCGGTGCAGCTGGATCCGGCCCCGCAGAGTGCCGGGAGGCCCGGGACGACCACCTTCGGCGGGCCAAATCGATGACCCGGGCCACGCCGCCTCTCGTGGTCCGATGCCGTTCGCGCAGCCGTCCGTCGCCCTGGCGGCCGGCTCGCGGCGGGACCGGGGAGCGGCCCCGTCACGCCGCCCGCGCCCGCGCCCTCAGCAGCATGCCGAAGAGGTCGCGGGGCTCGTCCGGGTCGGCGACGAGGTCGAGCTCGGTGAAGAACGGGTGGATCGCCAGCGCCTCCCGCACGTAGCGCAGGGCGGAGAAATCCTCGATCGCGAAACCGACCGAATCGAACAGCGTCACGGCGCGCGCGTCGCGCCGGCCCGGCGCCCGGCCGGCGAGGACCTGCCAGAGTTCCGTCACCGGGTGGTCCGGGGGCAATTGCTGGATCTCGCCCTCGATCCGGGTCTGGGGCGCGTACTCGACCGTGATCTCGGCCCGCCGCAGCACGTCCGGATGCAGTTCGGTCTTGCCCGGGCAGTCGCCGCCGACGCCGTTGATGTGGATGCCCGGACCGACGAGGTTGTCGGTCAGGATCGTGGCGTTCTGCTTGTCGGCCGTCGCCGTGGTGACGATCTCGGCCCCCTCGACCGCCGCCGCCACGCTGGTGCAGGGCTGGAGGTCGAAGCCGAGCCCGGCGAGGTTGCGCAGGCACTTGGCCGTCGCGGCCGGGTCGATGTCGTAGAGGCGCAGGCGGTCGATCCCGAGCAGCGCCTTGAAGGCCATGGCCTGGAACTCGGCCTGGGCGCCGTTGCCGATCAGCGCCATGGTGCGGGCCCCCGGCGGCGCCAGGACCCTGGCCGCCACCGCCGAGGTCGCGGCGGTGCGCAGCGCCGTCAGGATCGTCATCTCGGTGAGCAGCACCGGGTAGCCGTGGCTCACATCCGCCAGCACGCCGAAGGCCGCCACGGTCTGGCGGCCGCTGCGCAGGTTCTTCGGATGGCCGTTGACGTACTTGAACCCGTAGGAGGTGCCGTCGCTCGTCGGCATCAGCTCGATGACGCCGTCGACGCTGTGCGCGGCGACCCGCGGCGTCTTGTCGAAGGAGTCCCAGCGCCGGAAATCGGCCTCGATGCAGGCGGCGAGGTCGGTCAGGACGCGCTCGACGCCGATCGCCAGGACGAGGCGCATCATGTTCTCGACGCTGACGAAGGGCACGGTGTTGAGGGCCCGCATCTCAGTAGCTCCGGGTCGGACGGTCGAGGACGCGCCGGCCGAGCAGGCTCGCGGCGAGGTCGACCATCAGGAGCGCGGTGCGCCCGCGCTCGTCGAGGAAGGGGTTGAGCTCCACGAGGTCGAGGGCGCGCACGAGGCCGCTGTCGTGCAGCATCTCCATCACGAGATGCGCCTCGCGGAAGGTGGTGCCCCCCGGCACGGTGGTGCCGACCCCCGGCGCGATGCCGGGATCGAGGAAGTCGACGTCGAGGCTGACATGCAGCAGCCCCTCCGCCGCCGCGACCTGGTCGAGGAAGGACGCGAGGGGGCGCGCGATGCCCTCCTCGTCGATGGTACGCATGTCGTGCACCGTCACGCCCGCCTCGCGCAGCGCCGTGCGCTCGTCGGGATCGACGCTGCGCAGGCCGATCATGCAGACCCGGCGCGGATCGAGGGGCGCCTCGAGGGGCGGGAAGTAGCCGGCGAAGCCCGGCCGCCCGGTGACGTAGGCCATCGGCACCCCGTGCAGGTTGCCGCTGCGCGTCGTGTCGAGGGTGTGGAAGTCCGGGTGCGAATCGAGCCAGAGCACGAAGAGAGGCCGCCCCTCGGTCCTGGCGCGCCGGCTCATGCCCGCGATGGTGCCGGCCGAGAGGCTGTGGTCGCCGCCGAGGAAGAGCGGCAGGCTCTCGGCGGCGAGTTGCTCGGCGGCCTCGGCGAGGGTCGCGGTCCAGCCCGCCACCTCGGGCAATTGGCGGATGGCGGGGTTCGGGTGGACCTGCGCCGGCCAGGGCGGCGCCGCGAGGTTGCCCGCATCGACCACGGCGAAGCCGAGGTCGCTCACCGCCTCGGCGATCCCGGCGGCCCGGTAGGCGCTCGGGCCCATGTCGCAGCCCCGGCGGCCGGCCCCCGCCTGAACCGGAACCCCCACCAGCACGCATCGCGATCCGCGCATCCCCGACCTCCTCGCACACCGAATCTAGGCGGCGGCCGCGGCGGTTTGAACGACCCGGATTGGCAGATCGGCGGCCGCTTCCTACCATTTCGGCAAGCGTGGCCGCCCGAACCGGAGGCGCCGTGGACGACCTCGACCGCCGCCTGATCACCATCCTGCGCCATGACGGGCGGCGCAGCATCTCCGATCTCGCGGGTGATCTCGGCGTGTCGCGGGCGACCGTGCGGGCGCGCATCGCCCGGCTGGAGCGCGAGGGGGAGATCGTCGGCTACACGGTGGTGCTGCGGGCGGACGCGACGGCGCCCTCCGTGCGCGCGCTGACCCTGATCGAGGTCGAGGGCCGCAAGGCGGACGAGGTCATCGGGGCGCTCACCGGATTCCCGGAGGTCGGCGCCGTGCACACCACCAACGGGCGCTGGGACATCGTGGCGGAGATCCTGGCCGGGAGCCTGACCGACCTCGACGCGATCCTGCGCCGGGTGCGCCTGATCCCGGGCGTCACCGCCTCCGAGACCCACCTGCTGCTCGCCACCCCGCGCAGCACGCGGGCGCGGCTGTGATGCCGACGGCCCAGGATACGGCCCAGGATGCCGACGCATCGGACCGTCGACCCTCACGAATCGGAACGGAACCAACGGTCATCCGACGTGACCGTCGGATTGAGGCCGCGCGCGGGGACCCTCCGGCGCGACGGGCCGGGAGGCCCGCTACTTGAACCACATCACCGAGGCGAAGATCAGCGCGACCAGCACGATGAAGGCGATGAAGAAGGGCAGCGCCTTGTTCTGGCGGTGATGGGCGTAGGACGGCTTCTCGGCCCCGCCCTCGAAGCGCCCGGCCCCCTCGCTGCGGCGCGCCTGCGCCACCCGCTCGGCGGAAGGCGGGTGGCCCGCGGCCTCGTCGTCGGTGCCGAGCGGCGACAGGCCCGGATCGAACACCTCGGTCTTGTCGCCCGTGCGCCCGCTGTCGATGTCGGCCTTGAGCTGGGCGGTGGTGGCGCCGGAGGCGGGCGGCGGGTCGATCGGCTTGATCGTGTGGGTGGGGGGAAGGTCCGTCCGTGTCTCGGCCATGCTCCGCCTCGCGCCGGCTCGTGCCGCACCGCCGGCCGTCGCGGCCGGGTGCCTCGGACCAACCGGCGGGCCGGAGGTCCGTTCCGGGGCAGATCGTCCCCGGTCGGGGCCCGGCACCCCGCCTGGCATGTCCGGTTGAGCCCGATGGTCCCCGGGGGCGCGAGCCCCCGCCGGTCCGGTCCGGACGCGAGCAGCCACCCGCGAGCAGTCCCCCGCAAGCAGCCCCCCGCAAGCAGCCCCCTGCAAGCAGCCACCCAAAGGACAGCATGGCAGATCGCGCACGCCCGGCCGAACCCGAGGCTGCCGCATCCGGAGCACCCGTTCCGGCGGAGGGCGCCGAGCACCACGTCGTGATCGTCGGCGGCGGCCTCGCGGTGGCGCAGGAACTCGGCGGCGCCGCGGGCATCCGGGTGACGCTCGTCGACCGGCGCAACCACCACCTGTTCCAGCCCCTCCTCTAGCAGGTGGCGACCGCCGTCCTGTCGCCCGGCGAGGTGGCCGAGCCGATCCGGCGCATCCTCAGCCGCCACCGCAACGTCCGGGTGCTGCTCGGCGAGGTGAGCGGCGTCGACCGGGCCGCCAGGGAGGTGCGGCTGCAGGACGGGGGCGCGATCCCCTACGACACCCTGGTGCTGGCGACCGGCGCGACCCACAGCTATTTCGGCCACGCCGAGTGGGAGCGCCTCGCCCCCGGCCTCAAGACCCTCGACGACGCGCGGGCGATCCGCGCCCGGGTCCTGCTCGCCTTCGCGCAGGCCGAGCGCGCGCCCGACCCGGCGACGCGAGAGCGCCTGACCACCTTCGTGGTGATCGGCGGCGGCCCGACCGGGGGCGAGATGGCCGGCGCCATCGCGGGCCTGTTGCACCAAGCCCTCGCCCGCGACTTCCGCGCCGTCGATCCGACGAAGGCCCGCATCCTGCTGATCGAGGCCGCCCCGCGCATCCTCGGCACCTTCCCGGAGGACCTCTCGGCCTACGCGACCCGGGCGCTGGAGCGCCTCGGCGTCACCGTGCTGACCGGCTCCCCGGTCGAGGCCATGGACGAGACCGGGATGACGGCGGCGGGCCGGCACATCCCGGCGGTGATGGTCTGGGGGGCGGGCGTGCGCGCCTCCCCGGCGGGGGCGTGGCTCGGCGTCGAGACCGACCGCGCCGGCCACGTCCCGGTCGGCCCCGACCTCGCCGTCGCGGGCGCGCCCGACGTCTGCGCGCTCGGCGACGTCGCCCTCGCCCGGGCGCAGGACGGCTCGCCCCTGCCGGGCCTCGCCCAGGTCGCCCACCAGCAGGGCCGCTACCTCGGCAAGGCCCTGCGCGCCCGCCTCCTCTCCGGGCAGCGTCCCGCCCCGTTCCGCTTCCGCTCGCGCGGCGACCTCGCGGTGATCGGGCGCAACAGCGCCGTCGTGCAGTGGGACAGCGTCAAGCTCAGGGGCTTCCCGGCCTGGCTGGTCTGGGGCATCGCCCACGTCGACTGCTGGTCGGCTTCCAGAACCGCCTCGTCGTGACGCTGCGCTGGCTGTGGGCCTGCGTCACCTACCAGCGCGGCGCTCGCCTGATCTCGGCGCGCGACGAGGCCCGCGCCGCCCGCCACCAGCGGGCCTGAACCGGCCGGAACAACGCCCGCCGGCGGCGGGTTGGCCCCACGAAGGCTGACCCTTCATCGGACCCTCCTGCGAGTCGCCTCCACGCCCCCCGGCCCGGCCGGCGGGGCGTTCTTTTGGACCGCGCATGCGAGCAGAGAGGCCGGGTTCACTTATGTGAATTCTGGCGCGAAGTCGACGCATTTCAGATCTGAATCCTTCTTATGTAAAATCAATCCTCGGCTTGACCGCGAGATGTCGGCACGGAAATCAACCTTTTACCGGCGACGCAGCGTGAACCCGGCCGCGCAGGCCGCGTTGAGCCGCAGGGCGCCATACTCAGGCTGAGTCTCTCGATGAGGTCGGGAGCGCGCCCGGTCCGCCCGATCAGGAGTGCCTGATGTACTGCCACGACCAGCGCCTCCAATATCCGGTCCGGGCCGAGAAGCCCGATCCGATCTTCGCCCGCCAGCTGCAGCAGGCGATCGGCGGGGTCGAAGGTGAGATCCGCGTCTGCCTGCAGTACTTCTTCCAGGCCTGGGGCGCGCGTGGCCCGGGCAACACGTATCGCGACGCGCTCCTGCACACGGCGACGGAGGAGATCAGCCACATCGAGATGCTGGCGACCGCGGTGGCGCTGAACCTGGAGAACGCGCCCGCGACCCTGCAGGAGACGACCGCGCAGGCGAACCCGATCGTCGGCGCCGTGATGGGCGGCGAGCGCCCGCGGCACGTGGCCGAGGGCATGCTCCACCGCCACATCCTGTCGAGCGGCATGGCGGCCCTGCCCGAGAACGGCGACGGCCTGCCCTTCGACTGCTCGCACGTCTACGCCAGCGGCAACCTCGTCGGCGACATGTTCGCCAACGTGACCGCCGAGGCGACCGGCCGCACCCTGGCGGTGCGCCTGTTCAACGCCGCCCACGATCCCGGCATGCAGGACATGCTGCGCTTCCTCAGCGCCCGCGACACCATGCACCAGCAGCAATGGCTCGCGGTGATCGAGGATCTCGGCGGCCTGCGCGAGTCGCTGCCGGTGCCCAACAGCTTCGATCAGTCGAAGGAGGCGCAGGAATTCAGCTACATGTTCGTGGGCACCGACCGAAACGGCACGCCGGTGCCGCCCGGCCGCTACTGCGAGGGACCCTCGATGGACGGCCGCGGCCAGTTCACCTTCAAGGCCTTCGAGCCGCTCGGGGAGGAGCCGGTGCTCGGCCCGGCCCGACCGGATTCGGGCGCCCAGAAGGAGCAGATGACCGAGCCGCCGGTCACCCACGGCAAGATCTGACGGATCCGCCGGCATGGCCGGGCCCGTGGCCGCACCCGAATCCGGGGCGCTCCCCTCGCGGGGCGCCCCGCTCCGCGCCCCCGCCGGCCTCGACTGGCGGGCCGCCTGCCTGCTCGGGCTCGTCAGCAGCACCTTCTCGACGCTGGTGAGCCAGCTCGCCGCGGCCCGGATCGGCCGCGACGCCGCCGTCGACTGGATGGTGGTGGCGGCGATCCCGTTCCGGGATCCGGCCCTGCAGGCGGATCCCGGCTGGCCCGCCATCCTGGGCGGCATCCTGTTCCACCAATGGGCGGATCTGTCCTGGGCGGTGGTGTTCTTCGGCCTCCTGGGGCGCTGGACGGCGGGCCTGCGCCCGGGCGTCCTGCTGGCCCTCGCCCTGCCCTGGGCGCTCCTCACTTCGGCGAGCGAGTGGCTCCTCCTGGTGCCGGCGATCCCCTTCCGGCAGCCGATCTTCACCCTGGAGCAGCCCTACTGGATCGGCTTCCTCGTCCACGTCACCTCGGCGCTCTGCTACCCGCTCTTCCCATGGCTGCGCGACCGGCTGGCGCGGCGTCCCTCGCCGAACGCCCGCGCCGCCGGGCTCTGGGCCTGGCTCGCGGGCGGGTTCGCGCTCGCCCTCTCGGTCCTCGCCGCCCTCGGCGCCCAGGGCCGCGAATGGCCCTGGGCGGGACGCGACCGCGCGGGCGACCAAGCCTTCATGCGGCGCATGGCGAGCCATCACGCGCAGGGGATCGTCCTGGCGCGGCTCGCCGCCGAGCGGGCGCGGGACCCGCACCTGCGCGCCCTCGCCCGGCTGATCGCGGCCGCGCAGGCGGGCGAGGTCGCGATCCTCGACCAGTGGTGGCGCAGCTGGTTCGATTCCCCGCTCGCCGTCTGCGGGCCGCGGGAGCGGGCCGCCATGCCGGGCATGCTCGGCGAGGCCGAGATCGACGGCCTGGCCCGGGCGGCGCCCGACGCCTTCGACGCCGCCTTCGTGCGCCTGATGACGGCCCATCACCGGGGCGCCATCGCGATGGCGGACGCGGCCCTGCGCGGCGCGGGCGACCTGCGCGTGCGGCTGATGGCGCAGGCGATCCGGCACAACCAGCGCGGCGAGATCGAGCTGATGCGGGGCCGCGAGGGGCTCGCCGCCACGGCGGCGGCGATCGGGAACCTCGTGGCGCGCCTCGGCGCGGCGCCGGCCGACGGCGATCAGGACCCCGCCCCCGGCGCGCCGCAGCGGGCCGAACTCCCCCGCGCGGTCCTCCCGCAGGATCCGTGAGCCCGGCCTCCCCGCCGCGCCCTCGCCCGCCCCGCGATGCCTAAGCCCTCCGGGGTGGGGCCGCCGCGGCGGACCGGTCGCGCCCCGTCCCGTCCACAGGGACCGGTCCTGATCCAGATCAAGGACGGGAGCGGGAGATCCTGCATGGCGGGCCCCGGAAACCCCGCGCCGGGGCCGGATCCGGGCTCCGCCGCCGCGGGCGCGCCCTCCCGGCCGCGTCCGCTCGCCGCACGGCCTAGGCCGTCCCGGGTTGAGGAAGGGTGAATTGCGCGCTGGGCCGCGCGGCGCAGCGGGCCGTGCCCGGTGCCCGCACGCCTTGCCCAATCCTGAATTCGCGCGGAGCCGCCGCGCGCGGCGCGGCGCGACGCATGTCGGCCGACACGCCTCCTGAGGAGTTTAATCCCTTTTTCGGCCTTGCCGATGACCAAGGGTCACTGAGAGATTGGGGCGCCATACCGAGCCCCGACCCGGCACCGTGAGCATTGCCAACCAGGATTTCAGGGAGCAGACCGATGCTATGGAGGCAGCGGCCCAGCATGGCCGAAGCGACGCTCGCCGCGTTCGACAGGTCGCTCGCGCTCATCGAGTTCGATCTCAACGGAACGATCCTGCACGCCAACCGGAACTTCCTCACGGTCGTCGGCTACGACCTGGAGGAGGTGAAGGGGCGGCATCACCGCATCTTCGTGGCCGAGAAGGCGGCCGCGGCCCCGGACTACGCGCAGTTCTGGGCGCGGCTGCGCCAGGGCGAGTTCTTCGCCGGCGAGTTCCAGCGCGTCGGCAAGGGCGGCAGGCCCGTGTGGCTGGAGGCGACCTACAATCCGATCATCGGGCCGGACGGGAAGCCCTTCAAGGTGGTGAAGCTCGCGGCCGACATCACCCGCAAGAAGAACGAGGTCAGCCGCCTGCTGACGATGATCGAGGGCATGCCGATCGCCGTGATGACGGCCGACCCGCAGCACGACCTGCGCATCGACTACATGAACGCGACCTCGCGGCGGATGCTCGCGGATCTCGAGCGGCACCTGACGGTCAAGGCGGGCGACCTGCTCGGGGCCCCGCTCGACGCCTTCTACCGGGTGCCGGGCGCGCCGAGGGACGCGCTGGCCCGGCCGGACGGGCTGCCGCGGCGCGCGCGGCTCACGCTCGGGCCGGAGACCCTGGACGTTCAGATCTCGGCCATCGCCGGGCAGGACGGCGCCTATCTCGGACCGATGCTGACATGGTCCGTGGTGACCGCGCAGGTCGCCGTCGCGGAGGACGCCGCCCAGGTCGTCGAGGCCGTGACCGGGGCGGTCGGCGAGATGCAGGATTCGGCCGAGGGCCTGACGCGCGCGGCCGACGAGGCGCGCCAGCGCGCCTCCACGGTGGCGGCCGGATCGGAGGAGATGACCGCCTCGATCCACGAGATCTCGGGCCAGGTCGGGCGCGTCTCCGAGCGCGCCCGGCAGATCGCCGCGCAGGCCGAGGCGACCGACGCCACGGTGCGGATGCTGTCCACGACCGCCCGCGAGGTGGATTCGGTGGTGGGCATGATCAGCGGCATCGCGGGCCAGACCAACCTTCTCGCCCTCAACGCCACGATCGAGGCGGCCCGGGCCGGCACCGCGGGCCGCGGCTTCGCCGTGGTCGCGAGCGAGGTCAAGGCGCTCGCCGCCGAGACCAGCAAGGCGACCGGCGAGATCACGCAGCGCATCAGCGACATCCAGGGCGCGACCGGCGAGGCCGTGGCGGCCATGGAGACGATCAACCTCGCGGTGGCCGAACTCTCGAAGCTGACGCTCGCCATGGCGAGCGCCGTCGAGCAGCAGGCGGCCTCGACCCAGGAGGTGTCGAGCAACATCGCGGCCGTCTCCTCGGCGGCGGCGGCGACGGGCGAACTCGCCGAGAAGGTCCGCCGCATCGCCGCGAGCCTCACCGGGCACTCGGAGGGGCTCAACGCCAGCATGGAGAAGTTCCTGGCGGCGAGCTGAGCGCCCGCCGGGATCGCGACGGCGGCGCGAACCGCCCGCTCCCCCGCACGTTGGCCCGGACCCGCATCCCGGAGACAGGCCATGGCCGACCAACCCGACGCCCCGCGCGAGCGCGACGATCTCCCGTCCATCGACGGGCCGCGCCTGACGCCCCAGGGCCGCACCGCGGAGGGGGGCGAGGACGCGACCGACCCGCGCGGCGGCGCCAAGCAGGGCCAGGGCGACAAGGCCGAGGGGTGAGCGCGTGCGCCTCGCCCTGCTCGCCCTCGCCGGCCTGATCGCGGCGCCGGCCCTCGCCGGGGACGCCGCCCCGCCCGGCCGCGACGACCGTCAGGCCCTGCCGGCCGGCCAGAGCCCGGTGAGCCAGACCGACCGCTCCCACGAGGGACCGGGTCCGGAGCGGGCGCCCGGCCGGCCGACCGTGGACCGGACGGGCCGGCCGGAGCCGACCGCGCCCAAGGTCCCGCGCTGAAGCTCCCGGGGCGCCGCGCGGCCCGGCGGCGATGGCGGCCCCGGCTGCCGAGGCGGCCCCGGCTGCCGAGGCGGCCCTTGCCCGCAAAATCGGCGACTGCCCCTCCCCGGCAATTGTGCCGGCTCTCGGCCTGTGCCTTTCTGCCCGACGGATCGTCCCCGTTCGCGTCGCATCACGGAAGGCATGGCCATCACCCACACGGGCGAGACCCGTCCCAAGCGCCGCCGCCGCCCGCCCGAGGAGGCGCGCCGCGTCGTCCTCGAGGCCGCGCGGGGGCTGCTCCTCGACAAGGGTCCGCAGGCCCTCACCCTGCAGGGGGTGGCCGCCGCCGTGGGCATGACTCACGGCAACATCACGCACCATTTCGGCACCAGCGCGGCCCTGCACGCCGCCCTGGTGGCCGACATGGCCGAGGCGATGGCGCGCGAGGCCGAGGCCAGCGTCCAGGCGATGCGGGCGGGCGCGATCGGCCCCGACGTGGTGGTGGCGGAGATCTTCGAGGCGCTGAACCGCGGCGGCTACGGGCGCCTCGTGGCCTGGCTCGCCGCCTCGGGCGACATCGCGACCCTCGAACCGTTCTTCTCCGCCGTCGAGCGCGCGGTGCGGCTCCTGCGGGCGGTCGAGCCCGCGGGGACCGACCCGCACGCCCGCGGCACCGGGCCGATCACCTTCATGCTGCTCGCGGGCGCCCTCGGCGCGACCCTGCTGGGCCCCGAACTCGTGCGGGCGACCGGGCTGACCGAGGCGGCGGTGCAGCGCCTCTTCGTCAGCCAGATGCAGGCGATCCGGGCGACCTGAGGCGGGCCGGGATGCCGACGCGTCGGGCCGTCGACCCGCTCGAAGGGTCGACGCAAGCCCATGGCGTATCAGCCCTTGCGGGCCAGGGTCTCGGCGATCTTCCCGGCGACGTTCACGAACTCGGACGGCATCATGATGATCGTCGTCGTGTTCTGCTCGGCGCCGACCTCGGTGATCATCTGCATCCGCCGCAATTCGAGGCCGGCCGGGTTCTGCATGATCGTCTCGGAGGCGGCGCGCAGTTGCTCGGCGGCCTCGAGTTCGGCCTGGGCCTTGATCAGGCGGGCGCGCTTCTCGCGCAGGGCCTCGGCCTCCTGCGCCATCGCCCGCTGCATCGATTCGGGGATCTCGACGTTCTTCATCTCGACCCGCTCGACCTTGACGCCCCAGGGCTCGGTCACGGCGTCGATCTTCTGCTGCATCACCCGCGAGATGCCCTCCTGCTCCTTGAGCACGTCGTCCAGGGTGTGCTGGCCGAGCACGATGCGCAGCGTGGTCAGCGCGACCTGGATCACCGCCGTGCCGACGTCCCGCACCTCGAGCCGCGCCCGTCCGGGATCGACCACCCGGTACCAGATCACGGCGTTCACCTTGATCGGCACGTTGTCCTTGGTGATCGTCTCCTGCTGCTCGACCGGGGCCGTGACGACGCGCAGGTCGACGGTGCTCTGCCACTCGACGAGGGGGATCAGCCAGTAGAGGCCCGGGCCCCTGGTGCCGTGGAAGCGCCCGAGCCGGAACACGACCGCGCGCTCGTACTGGTTGGCGATGCGCAGGCTCGCCAGGAGGGCGGCGAGGGCGAGGAGGGCGAGGATCAGGAGGACGATGGGCATCGACGGGCTCCGTGCCGGTTCCCCTCCCTATACGGCGCGCGGCGCCCGCGCGCCCTCGGAACCGGGCCGTCAGAACCGGGCCGTCACGAACAGGCGGACGCCGCGGCCCGGCAGCACGACCTCGTCCTTCTTGAACGAGGCGGAGTTGCGGATGACCGCGTCGAGGAGGTTGGTGCCGACGAGCCCGACCCGGATCTCGGAGAGCCCGTCCACCGCCGGATCGAGGGCCTTGGCGTAGCTCAGCTCCGCGCGCAGGTCGTCGTAGCCGGGGGTCCGCGTCTCGTAGGGCGCGGTCTCGGTGTGGGCGAAGGCGTGGAGCAGGTTCACCCGCGCGAACCAGCCCTCCGTCCGCAGGAACAGCCCGCCCCCGACCCGGTGGGGCGGGATGCGCGGCACGTTGGTGCCGTCGTCGAAGGTCGCCCGCACGGTGTCGTACTGCGCGTCGAGCCCGAAAAACCCGTTGCCGACCGGCAGGAGATCGAGCTGGCCGGCGATCTCGGCGCCGTGGAAGGCCGCGTTCTGCTGCGTGTAGACGATCTGGTCGAGTTCGGTCCCGGTCCCGCAGCTGGCGAAATCGTCGTCGCAGCGGGCGCCGGTCAGGCGCTTGTAGACGAAGCCGGTGTAGCGCGTCGCGTAGCCGGTGGCCTCGAAGCGCAGCGGGCCGATGCCGCGGCGCAGGCTCGCCTCGACGGTGCGGGCGCGCTCCAGCCGCAGGCTCGGGTCGCCGATCTCGAACGTCCCGGTCGCGTCGTGCGGCCCCCGCGAGTAGAGCTCGAAGGCGGAGGGCGCCCGCTCGACGTAGGAGCCGGTCAGGCTCGCCACGAGGCCGTAGGGCAGGTCCTGGAGGAGGCCGAAGCTCGCGCTCTTGGGCGCGAAGCGGCGGCGGCGGCCGTAGGAGAGCGGATCCTCGCCCTCGACCGGGAGGTAGTCGCCGGGAAAGAGCGTGGCGGTGCCGGTCGCGCGCGCGCCCTCGATCCGCCCGGCCGCCTGGAGGCGCGTGCCCTGGCCGAGCGCCAGCTCCTCGAACAGGTAGAGGGCGTTGCTGCGCGAATCGGTGGGGGCGAGCAGCGTGCCGGCCTCGCCCGACGTGCCGAGCACCCGCCGCTCGGCCTGGACGCCGAGCGCGCCCGTCAGGGTGCCGAAGGGCATGATCGCCGGGACGTGCTGGATCTCCAGGCGCGCCTCCGCCTCGCGGTTCCTGAAGGTCGACTGGATGCCGTCGATCCCGTCCTCCCCGATCCCGATCTCGTGGTGCCGGTAGATCGAGCCGCCGAGCCAGAAGCGGATCGCCTCGATCGGCCCGTCGACGGGCCGCACCTCGCCCTGGCTCTGGAGCTTGTCCTGGGTCGGGTCGAGGCGGGTGCGGCCGCGCGCGGCGTCGCCGCCCGGGATCTGGTAGAGCGCGTCGAAGTGGCTGAAGGCGAGGCCGACGAAGCCGCGGTCGAGGAGGTAGGACATGCCCACCGCACCGCCCTGGGACTCGGCGGCGGAGTTGCGCTGGAGGCCGAGCGGCGTGCGGTAGCTGTCCTGCGCGCTGCGGAAGCCGTCCGCGTGGACGACCACGGTCTCGCCGCCCGCCTCGACGCGCGCGGCCCCGTTGCGGCCGAGATCCACCGAGGAGAACCCGCCGAGCACCTCGCCGGCGATGCCGTTCGGCGGCGCGAGGCGGGGGATGCGGCCCGTCTCGGCGCTCACCACGCCGCCGATCGCCTGGCTGCCGTAGCGCAGGGTGGCGGGGCCGCGGATCACCTCGATGCGCTCGGCCACGAGCGGGTTGACCGGCACCGCGTGGTCCTCGCCGAGATCCGAGACGTCCTGCACGCCGAGCCCGTTCTCCTGGATGCGCACCCGCGCCGTGTCGAGGCCGCGGATGATCGGCCGGCTCGCGGCGCCCGGGGCATAGGTGGTGGCGGAGAGGCCCGGGCGGTCGAGGAGCGCGTCCCCGAGGGTGAGCGGCTGGCGGCTCGCGAGCGCGCCGCGGGTGATCACGGTGACGGGCGAGAAGGTGTCGGTGACGACCGGGAGCACGCCCGGCCCCCCTCCCCCGCCGGGCCGCGCCGCGGCGGGGCCCACGATCGGGCTCGGCGAAGTGACGGTGATCTCGTCGAGGCGGATCTCCTCGGCCCGCGCCGCTCCCGCCGCGAGGATCCCGAGGATCGCGAGCCCTGCCCGTCCGTGTGCCACCGCCAGCCTCCATGAAACGTTATCCTGTTTCATTGGCCGAGCGGGCTGACCCTGCGCAAGGTCCTGGGCGGCCGCGCTCACACGGCGCGCCGAAGCGTAACGATATTACAACACACCCCGCCTGGGCGGGTGGCGACACCCCGCCCGGGCGGGGGCGGCTCCGGCCCGCGGTCCCGCCCCGCCTCAGGCGCGCGCGCGCGCGAGGGCCAGGAAGGCGTCGACCTCGGCCTCGGTCGTCGAGAAGGCGGTGATGAGGCGGGCGAAGCGCTCGTCCTCGCGCACGGCCTCGCCCGGCGGCAGGCTGGTCGAGTGCCAGCCGTAGAACACCGCGCCGCCCTCCTTCAGCCCCCGCTCCAGATGCGCCGGCAGGATCGGGAACACCTCGTTCGCCGCCACCGGCCAGGCGAGGCGCACGCCCGGGATGGCCGCGAGGCCCCGCCCGAGCCGGGCCGCCATCCGGTTGGCATTCGCCGCGTTGGCGAGCCAATGGTCCCCCTCCAGGTAGGCGTGGAGCTGCGCGGCGAGCAGGCGCCCCTTCGACAGGAGGTGGCCCGCCCGCTTGCGCCGGTACTCGATGGTCTCGGCGAGGTCGGGACGGAAGACCACGATCGCCTCGGCGGCGAGCGCCCCGTTCTTGCTCGCCCCGAAGGACAGGATGTCGACGCCCGCCCGCCACGTCACCTCCGCGGGCGAGCAGCCGAGCGCCGCGACCGCGTTGGCGAAGCGCGCGCCGTCCATGTGCACGGCCAGCCCGTGCCGGTGGGCGAGGCCGGACAGGCGCGCCACCTCGTCGGGGCCGTAGACGAGCCCGCTCTCTGTCGCCTGCGACAGGGTCAGGGCGCGGGCCGGCATCTGCTTGACGTGGCGCGGCATCGCCGCGAGCGTGGCCTCGAGGGCGGCCGGGTCGATCTTCGAGCCCGTCCCGGGCAGGCCGGCGAGCTTGGCCCCGTGGGTGAAGAATTCCGGCGCGCCGCACTCGTCGCCCATCACGTGCGCCTCCTCGTGGCAGAGGCAGAGGCCGTAGGGCGGCACCATCGCGGCGAGGGCGATCGCGTTCGCGGCCGTGCCGGTCGCGACCGGGAAGATCACCAGGTCCGGGTGGTCGAACAGGGCGCGGAACCGGTCGCGCAGCCCGGCGGTGAGCGGGTCGGCGCCGTAGGCCGGCATGGGCCCTGCATTCGCGCGCACCAGCGCGTCGAGGATCGGGGCGCTCGCGCCGGTCACGTTGTCGCTCGCGAAGTTCATCAGGTCCGCTCCCGCCGAATCAGCCGGCGCCACAATGCCGCGCCGGCCCCGCCTCCGCGACCGGGGCACCATCATGACGGGCATGCGCGGTCCCGGCGTCACCGGGCCGCCCGGCGGAAAAACTGCGCCGCCCGGGCGCGAATTGAACGTCCGTTGCGGCGCGCGGCCGCAGAACGCAAGAAAATGACGCGGCGGCGTGGGCACGGCCCTTGCTGGCGCGGGGGAAATCTGGCAACTTCCGGAAATAGGACAGTACCGCTGTCCCATTTCGTGCGGGCCGCGCGGCCCGGGTTCCTGAAGGGCGCTGGCTGGTGGCTCGCTGGTCCATGGCTTGCACGGTGACCAAACGAGATCCGAAAGACACCGCCCCGCGGGCGGTGCGGACGCGCGCCGGCTGACGAGGCCGCGAGGCGTCCGCGAGGTGCGGGCGCTCCCCTGACGCGAGACGCGACCGAACCTCCAAGAGAACGATGCGGCGGCCCATGCTAGGCCCCGCCGAGCGTGAACCCGCCCGCCGGCGCCTGCGCCCGGGAGGGGCCTCCGGAATGGTGCGCCGGCCTCACCGCCGGCGGCGTGGCAGACAGGCGCGCCGCGAAGGCGGGCGCGGACGGGAGACGAGATGATGAGCGGCCTGGACCCCTCCCAGCACCCCACCCGCGGGCCGGCGGCACCGGCCCTCGTCGTGCGCGATCCGGCCCTGCCGGCGGAGCAGGGGCTCTACGATCCCAAGCGCGAGAAGGATGCCTGCGGCGTCGGCTTCATCGCCGACATGCACAATCGCCGCAGCCACAGCATCGTGCAGCGCGGCCTGCAGATCCTGGAGAACCTCGACCACCGGGGCGCGGTCGGCGCCGACCCGAAGATGGGCGACGGCTGCGGCATCCTGGTGCAACTCCCGCACGACTTCTTCGCGGCGGAAGGCCAGCGCCTCGGCCTCGCCCTGCCGGAGGCCGGGCATTACGGCGTCGGGCAGCTCTTCATGCCGCGCGACGAGGAGGGATTCCGCACCGTCGTCGGCATCGTCGAGAAGGCGATCGCCGACGAGGGGCTGACGCTCCTCGGCTGGCGCGACGTGCCGGTCGATCCGAGCGACCTCGGCGAGAGCGTCAAGCTCAGCGAACCGCGCCACCGGCAGGTCTTCATCGGCCGGCCGGCCTCCAGCCCCGACCAGGACGCCTTCGAGCGCCGGCTCTACCTCTGCCGCAAGGTCATCTCGAACGCGGTCTACACGCTCAAGGACCCGAAGCTCAAGGAATTCTACCCGGTCTCGCTGTCCTCGCGCACCATCGTGTACAAGGGCATGGTGCTGGTGCACCAGCTCGGCCAGTACTACCTCGACCTGAAGGACGAGCGCTTCAGCTCGGCCCTGGCCCTGGTGCATCAGCGCTTCGCCACCAACACCTTCCCGACCTGGCGCCTGTCGCACCCCTACCGGATGGTGGCGCATAACGGCGAGATCAACACGCTGCGCGGCAACGTCAACTGGATGGCGGCGCGCCAGGCGAGCGTGGATTCCGAGCTGTTCGGGAACGACATCTCGAAGCTGTGGCCGATCTCGTACGAGGGCCAGTCCGACACCGCCTGCTTCGACAACGCGCTCGAATTCCTGGTGCAGGGCGGCTACTCGCTGGCCCACGCCATGATGATGCTCATCCCGGAGGCCTGGGCCGGCAACCCGCTGATGAGCGAGGAGCGGCGCGCCTTCTACGAGTACCACGCGGCGCTGATGGAGCCGTGGGACGGGCCGGCCGCGGTCTGCTTCACGGACGGCCGCCAGATCGGCGCCACCCTGGACCGCAACGGCCTCAGGCCCGCCCGCTACGTGGTGACCGAGGACGGGCTCGTCGTGCTCGCCTCCGAGATGGGCGTGCTGCCGATTCCCGACGAGGAGATCGTCGAATCCTGGCGCCTGCAGCCCGGCCGCATGCTGCTCATCGACCTCGACAAGGGCCGGATCGTCTCCGACGAGGAGATCAAGCGCGAACTCGCCGCCGCCAATCCCTATCCGGACTGGCTGAAGCGCACCCAGATCGTGCTGGAGGACCTGCGCCCGGTCCAGCCGCGCGAGTCGCGCACCGACGTCTCCCTGCTCGATCGGCAGCAGGCCTTCGGCTACACGCAGGAGGACCTGAGGCTGCTCATGCAACCCATGGCCGTGACCGGCCAGGAGGCGGTGGGCTCGATGGGCACGGACACGCCGCTCTCGGCGCTCTCCGACAGGCCCAAGCTCCTCTACACCTACTTCAAGCAGAACTTCGCGCAGGTGACGAACCCGCCGATCGACCCGATCCGCGAGGAGGCCGTGATGAGCCTCGTCTCGTTCATCGGGCCGCGGCCGAACATCCTCGACCTGGAGGGCACCTCCCGCAAGAAGCGGCTGGAGGTGCGCCAGCCGATCCTGACCAATGCGGACCTGGAGAAGATCCGCTGCATCGGCCATTTCGAGGACCGGTTCGACACCAAGACCCTCGACATCACCTACCCGGCCGAGCTCGGCGCGGCGGGGATGGACGGGGCCGTCGACCGGCTCTGCGACCGGGCCGAGGCGGCGGTGCGCGGCGGCTACAACATCATCGTGCTCTCCGATCGGGCGACCGGGCCGGACCGGGTCCCGATCCCCGCGCTGCTGGCCACCGCGGCGGTGCACAATTACCTGATCCGCAAGGGCCTGCGCACCTCGGTCGGGCTCGTGGTCGAGTCCGGCGAGCCGCGCGAGGTGCACCACTTCGCGTGCCTTGCCGGCTACGGCGCCGAGGCGATCAACCCCTACCTCGCCTTCGAGACCCTGCTCGCCATGAAGGACGAGCTGCCGCCCGAGCTCTCCGAGGACGAGATCGTCTACCGCTACATCAAGTCGATCGATAAGGGGCTGCTCAAGGTGATGTCCAAGATGGGCATCTCCACCTACCAGTCCTATTGCGGCGCGCAGATCTTCGACGCGGTCGGCCTGAATTCCTCGTTCGTGGAGCGGGACTTCTTCGGCACCGCGACGACGATCGAGGGCATCGGCATGGCCGAGGTGGCCGAGGAGACGGTGCGTCGTCACCAGGACGCGTTCGGGGACGCGCCGGTCTACCGCAACGCCCTCGACGTCGGCGGGGAATACGCCTACCGGCTGCGCGGCGAGGCCCATACCTGGACGCCCGACACGGTGGCGACGCTCCAGCACGCCGTGCGCCTGCGCCTGCCCGAGCGCTACCGGGAATTCGCCCGGCTGGTGAACGAGCAGGAGAACCACCTCAAGACCCTGCGCGGCCTGTTCCGGATCAAGAGCGCGACCGAGATCGGGCGCAGGCCCGTCGCCATCGAGGCGGTCGAGCCGGCCGCCGAGATCGTCAAGCGCTTCGCCACCGGGGCGATGTCCTACGGCTCCATCTCCAAGGAGGCGCACGAGACCCTCGCCATCGCCCTCAACTCCTTCGGCGGGCGCTCGAATTCGGGCGAGGGCGGCGAGGAGCGCGAGCGCTACCGGCCGCTGCCGGACGGCCGCTCGCGGCGCTCGGCGATCAAGCAGGTGGCCTCCGGCCGCTTCGGCGTGACGACCGAGTACCTCGTCAATTCCGACATGATGCAGATCAAGGTGGCGCAGGGCGCCAAGCCCGGCGAGGGCGGCCAGCTGCCCGGCCACAAGGTCGACGCCAAGATCGCCAAGGTCCGCCACTCGACCCCGGGCGTCGGCCTGATCTCGCCGCCGCCGCACCACGACATCTACTCGATCGAGGACCTCGCCCAGCTCATCTTCGACCTCAAGAACGTCAACCCGGACGCCGAGGTCTCGGTGAAGCTGGTCTCCGAGGTCGGGGTCGGCACGGTGGCGGCCGGCGTCGCCAAGGCGCGCGCCGACCACATCACCATCTCGGGCTTCGACGGCGGCACCGGCGCGGCCCCGCTCACCTCGATCAAGCACGCGGGCGGCCCCTGGGAGATCGGGCTCGCCGAGACCCAGCAGACCCTGGTGCTGAACCATCTGCGCGGCCGCGTCGCCCTGCAGGCGGATGGCGGCATCCGCACCGGGCGCGACGTGCTGATCGCGGCGCTGCTCGGGGCCGACCAGTTCGGCTTCTCGACCGCGCCGCTCATCGCGGCGGGCTGCATCATGATGCGCAAGTGCCACCTCAACACCTGCCCGGTCGGCGTCGCGACCCAGGACCCGGTGCTGCGCAAGCGCTTCAAGGGCACGCCCGAGCACGTCATCAACTACTTCTTCTTCGTGGCCGAGGAGGTGCGCGAGCTGATGGCGGCGCTGGGCGTGACCAAGCTCGACGAGCTGATCGGGCGCTCCGACTACCTCGACAAGCTCGCGGCGATCTCGCACTGGAAGGCGAAGGGCCTCGACTTCGCCCGGCTGTTCCACAAGCCGGAGGTGCCGGACCACGTGGCGATCCGCCACGTCGAGGCGCAGAAGCACCCGATCGACCACGTGCTCGACCGCCGGCTGATCGCGGCGCTCGCGACCGCCATCGAGACGGGCGAGCCGAGCGTGGTCGAGGACGTCATCCGCAACTCCGACCGCGCGGCGGGCGCCATGCTCTCCGGCCTCGTCGCCAAGGCGCACGGCCACGAGGGGCTGCCCGACGACACGATCACCGTGAGGCTCACCGGCACCGCCGGCCAGAGCTTCGGCGCGTGGCTCGCGGCCGGCGTGACGCTGATCCTGACCGGCCACGGAAACGACTACGTCGGCAAGGGCCTGTCGGGCGGCAAGCTGATCCTGCGGCCCTCCGACGGCCTCAAGGCGCCGGCCGAGCGCACCATCATGGTGGGCAACACCGTGCTGTACGGGGCGATCGCGGGCGAGGCCTACATCCGGGGCGCGGCCGGCGAGCGCTTCGCGGTGCGCAACTCGGGCGCCATTGCGGTGGTCGAGGGCATGGGCGACCACGGCTGCGAGTACATGACCGGCGGCGTGGTCGTGTCGATCGGCGAGACCGGGCGCAACTTCGCGGCCGGGATGTCGGGCGGCATCGCCTACGTCCTCGACGAGGACGGGACGTTCGCCAAGCGCTGCAACCTGTCGATGGTCGACCTCGAACCGGTCGAGGAGGAGGACGAGTTCATGCGCCGCTTCCACCAGGACGGCGACCTGGAGACCAAGGGGCGCATCGACATCCTGGCCAACATGTCGGGCCACGACGAGGAGCGCCTCGTCGGGCTGATCAACAACCACCTGAAGTACACGGGCTCGGTGCGGGCCAAGGCGATCATCGACAACTGGGACACTTACCGGACCAAGTTCGTGAAGGTGATGCCGGTCGAGTACCGGCGCGCCCTGCGCGAGATGGAGCGGGCCCGGATGCCGATCGCCGCCGAGTAGGCCGGCCCCGCCGGCCGCGCGGCGCCTCCCTCTCCCGGGCGGGGCCGCGCGGCCGGCACCCACCCCTTGCCGGCCCCGGCCGGTTCCCGAGGAAGAATCCGGTGCAGCGCTCGGTGCAGCTCTTCGGCGACCCGATCCGCGGCCAGATCCCGGCCGCGCGACGCGCGGGCGGGCCCCGCCCCGGCCCGGGCGCGGCCGGGTGGCTCGGGCGTCGCGTCCGGGCCCCCGGCCCGCCAAGTGCATTCTCACCGGCCGCCGCGCTCGCCTGAGCCGCGCGGCCCTCTCCCCTTCTTTCCTCCGAGTTTACCGATGGGCAAGGTCACAGGCTTCCTCGAATACGACCGCCAGGAGCAGAAGTACCAGCTCGCCGGCGACCGCGTGCGCCACTTCCTCGAATTCACCCTGCCGCTCGACGAGCACGACCTGAAGAAGCAGGCGGCCCGCTGCATGGATTGCGGCATCCCGTTCTGCCACGGTCCGACGGGCTGCCCGGTCCACAACCAGATCCCGGACTGGAACGACCTCGTCTACAACGCCGACTGGGAGGAGGCGTCGCGCAACCTCCACTCGACGAACAACTTCCCGGAATTTACCGGGCGCATCTGCCCGGCGCCGTGCGAGGAGGCCTGCACCCTCAACCTTGAGGACCAGCCGGTCACCATCAAGACGATCGAGCAGGCGATCGCCGACAAGGCCTGGAGCATGGGCTGGGTCGTGCCCGAGCCGCCGCAGCTGCGGACGGGCAAGCGGGTGGCGATCATCGGCTCGGGCCCGGCGGGCCTCGCGGCGGCCCAGCAGCTCGCCCGGGTCGGTCACGAGGTCCACGTCTTCGAGCGCGAGGCGAAGGCCGGCGGCCTGCTGCGCTACGGCATCCCCGACTTCAAGATGGAGAAGCGCCACATCGACCGCCGGGTGCGGCAGATGGAGGCCGAGGGCGTGCAGTTCCACTACGGCGTGAATGTCGGCGTGACGCGCTCCTTCGCGAGCCTGCACAACGAGTTCGACGCGGTGCTGTTCGCCGGCGGGGCCGAGGAACCGCGCAACCCGCAGCTCCCGGGTCAGGACCTGGAGGGCGTGCACTACGCGATGCCCTACCTCGTGCAGTCGAACCGCCGGGTCGGATCCGAGGACGAGGCGCTGGCCGCCGAGGCGCCGATCCTGGCGGCGGGCAAGAACGTGGTGGTGATCGGCGGCGGCGACACCGCCTCCGACTGCGTCGGCACCGCCTTCCGCCAGGGCGCCCTGTCGGTGACCCAGCTCGACATCCGTCCCCGCCCGCCCGAGAAGGAGGACAAGCTCGCCGTGTGGCCCTACTGGGCGACGAAGCTGCGGGTCTCGTCGAGCCAGGCCGAGGGCGCCGAGCGCGAGTTCCAGGCCGCGACCCTGCGCATCGAGGGCAAGAAGGGAAGGGTCAAGGGCGTGGTCTGCGCCCGGGTCGACGAGAAGCGCCAGCCCATCGCCGGCACCGAGTTCCTGCTCCCGGCCGACCTCGTCTTCCTGGCGATCGGCTTCGCCGGTCCGGTGGCGCGGGGCCTGCTGGAGGAATCCGGCGTCGCGCGCGACCGCCGCGGCAACGTGCAGGCGGACGAGACCAGCTACCGGACCTCGAACGAGAAGGTCTGGGCGGCGGGCGACATGCGCCGCGGCCAGTCGCTGGTGGTCTGGGCGATCCGCGAGGGCCGGCAGGCCGCGCGGGCGATCGACGAGGCCCTGGTGGGGGCGACGACGCTGCCGCTGTGAGGCGCCGGCGCGGGCTCGCGATCCGGGATCCGCTTCGATCAACCGGATCCCGGATCAGACGTCCGACAGGGAATCGCGGGCGCTCGAGCTGAACTGGCGCCGCCACATCACGATGAGCACGCCCGCGGTCGTCATGAGCAGCACGGAGGGGCCGACGAACCAGCCGAGATAGGCCAGCGCGAAGAAGAACGCGTACATGCCCCGGTTGAAGTGCTTGCCCGCGACCACGTTCATGCGCGCCACCCGTCGGACGGCCCGGCGGATCGCGTCCGGGTCGCCGCCCCGCGGCGGCACCGCGCCGATCAGTATGGCCCCGTAGTTGAACAGCCGGTAGGCCCAGGCGAACTTGAAGAACGCGTAGGCGAAGATCAGCGCCAGCCCCGTCACCTTGATCTCCCAGGTGGCGCGGGTGGTCTGCATGCCGAAGGGCAGGGTCGAGAACAGGGTCAGCACCTCGTCCGTCGAGCGCGTCAGGGTGAGGACGCTGCCGAGCGCGATCAGCGAGGTCGAGGCGAAGAAGGCGGTGCCGTTCTGCAGCGAGGCGTTGATGGTGGTGTCGACCACCCGGATCTCGCGCGTGGCGATCTGCTCGGCCCAGGCGTGGCGGTAGCGGTTCATCATCCGGTTGAGGCTGGTGCGGGTGCCGCCGACGCGCTCCAGGGCGAGGCCGTAACCGACCCAGGCGCAGAGGAAGGCCGCGAGCGCCGCGAAGTCGAGAACCGAGAGGTCGCCCATGCCGTGCCCGCCCGTGTCCTGCCCGCCCGTGTCCTGCCCGCCCGTGCCGTGCCCGTTCATGTCGTGCCCGCTCATGTCGTGCCGATGCCGGGATCGCGCGGGGCCGTCCACGCCTCGGGAGAGGAGCGCATCGCTGCGGCCGTAGGCGAGTTGCCGCGAATGGGCAACTTGGGATTGCCTCGCGAGGGGGAAGCGCGGGTCTCCGACCGGGCTTGTCCGGGGACGCGAGCACGATCCGCGCATCGCCCAGCCCGTCGCCCTCTCGAGCCTGCGGATCTTCGCGGGGCGTGCCGGGCGGGGTGCGGGACGCCCGGGAGGGCCGGACCTTGATGAGGCCGGCGAGCGCCCAAGATCTCCCCCGGGGGACCAGCGCGACGCCTGTCGGCATGGCGGCGGGGCCTGGGGCGGAGGGGGCCGTGCGGAGGGGGATGCCTGGGCGGGACGGGGACGCCCCCGCCTTCTTGACCGGCGGCGGCGCGATGGGCGCCGCGATGCGCGCCCGGCCCTGGTCGGGATCGGTGCTCGGCGAGCCCTCGACCTGGCCGCAATGCCTGAGGTCGGCGGTCGGCCTGATGCTCGGCTCGCGCTTCCCGATGTTCGTCGCCTTCGGGCCGGACCTCGGCTTCCTCTACAACGACGCCTACGCGGAGATCCTCGGCGACAAGCACCCGGCCGCGCTCGGTCGCCGCTTCCGCGACATCTGGGCGGAGATCTGGGCCGAGATCGAACCCCTGATCGCGGCGGCGCTCGCCGGCGAGGCGACCTGGTCCGAGAACCTGCCGCTGGTCATGAACCGGCGCGGCCACGACGAGCAGACTTGGTTCACCTTCTCGTACTCGCCCCTGCGCGACGACGAGGGCGCGGTCGTGGGCATGTTCTGCGCCTGCACGGAGACGACCGGCCAGGTGCTGGCGGAGGAGCGGCTGCGCGCCAGCGAGGAGTTCAACCGCCGCATCCTCGCGAGCTCGGCCGATTGCATCAAGGTGCTCAGCCTCGACGGCCGCCTCGAATTCATGAGCGAGGGCGGCATGTGCGCGATGGCGGTCGAGGATTTCGGCCTGATCCGCGGCGCCCACTGGCCCGATTTCTGGCAGGGCGAGGGGCGCGGCCAGGCCCGTGCGGCGATCCGGGAGGCCCGGCGCGGCGGCACGGGCCGCTTCCAGGGCCTCGCCACCACCGCCAGGGGCACGCCGCGGTGGTGGGACGTGATCGTCACCTCGATCGACGGGCCCGACGACCGGCCGGAAAAGCTCCTCGCGGTGTCCCGGGACGTGACGGCGACGAGGGAGGCGGAGGAGCGCGTGCGCGAGAGCGAGGCGCGCTTCCGGCAGATGGCGGACGCCGTGCCCCAGATCGTCTGGATCACCGATGCCGAGGGCCGCACCGAGTTCTTCAACAGGCAGTGGACGGCCTATACGGGCGCGCCCTACGCGCCGACGACGGCCGCCGCGGTGGCCGCCGCCCACGTCTACCCGGACGACGCGCAGGCCACGATGGCGGCCTTCGGCGAGGCCAGGCGATCGGGCGGCACCTTCCTGGTCGAGCACCGCATCCGCTCGGCCGCCGGGACCTATCGCTGGTTCCTGGTCCGCGCCGAGCCCTCCCGCGATCCGGTCACCGGCGAGGTGGTGCGCTGGTTCGGGGCCTCGGTCGACATCCACGACCGCAAGCTCGCCGAGGAGGCGCTGCTGGCGCTCAACGCCGACCTCGAGCGGGAGGTGGTCGCGCGCACCCGCGAGCGCGGCCTGATCTGGCAGCTCAGCCTCGACCTGCTCTCGGTCATCGACATTGACACGGCGGCCTTCGCCGCGGCCAACCCGGCCTGGACGGCGGCGCTCGGCTGGCCGACGAGCGAGATCGAGGGACGGCCCTACGCCGAACTCGTGCACCCGGACGATGTCGGCGCGAGCCTCGCGGCCTTCGACGCCATCCGGCAGGGCAGCCCCGTCCTGCACTTCGAGAACCGCTACCGCACCCGGGACGGCGGCTGGCGCTGGCTGTCCTGGGTGGCCGTGCCGGAGGGCGGCAAGCTCTACTCGGTCACCCGCGACGTCACCGAGGAGAAGGAGCGCCGGGCCGAGCTGGAGGCCGCACAGGAGGCGCTGCGCCAGTCGCAGAAGATGGAGGCGATGGGCCAGCTCACCGGCGGCGTCGCGCACGACTTCAACAACCTCCTCACCCCGATCGTCGGCTCCCTCGACATGCTCCAGCGCAGGGGCCTGGGCGGCGAACGGGAGCAGCGCCTCATCGCGGGCGCCATGCAGTCGGCCGAGCGGGCGAAGACGCTGGTGCAGCGGCTCCTCGCCTTCGCGCGGCGGCAGCCGCTGCAGCCGATCCCCGTCGACGTCGCCAAGCTGGTGACCGGGATGGGCGACCTCGTGGCGAGCACGATGGGCCCGCAGATCAGGGTCGCCGTCGACGCGCCCGACGCCCTGCCGCCCGCGAAGGCCGACCCGAACCAGATCGAGATGGCGCTCCTGAACCTCTGCGTGAACGCGCGGGACGCCATGCCGGAGGGCGGCACGCTGCGGATCTCGGCCCGCGCGGAGACGGTCGGGCCCGGTCACCGCACCACGCTCCGGCCGGGCCCCTACATCCGCCTGTCGGTCGCCGACAGCGGGACCGGCATGGACGAGGCGACGCTCGCGCGGGCGGTCGAGCCCTTCTTCTCCACCAAGGGCGTTGGCAAGGGCACGGGGCTCGGCCTCTCGATGATGCACGGCCTCGCCTCCCAGCTCAGCGGCGCGCTCACCATCCAGAGCCGGCCGGGGCTCGGCACCAATGTCGAGCTCTGGCTGCCGCGGAGCGACGCGGCCCCGGACCTGGCCGAGCCCGCGCCGCAGCCCTCCGCGGCGGCGTCCCCGCGCGGGACCGCGCTCCTGGTCGACGACGAGGACCTCGTGCGCATGAGCACGGCGGACATGCTGGGCGACCTCGGCTACGCGGTGATCGAGGCCGCATCGGGCGAGGAGGCGATGCGCCTCGTCCGCGGCGGCGAGCGCTTCGACCTGCTCGTGACCGACCACCTGATGCCGGGCATCACCGGGACCGAACTCGCCCGGGCGCTCCGGCACGCGAGGCCTGGCCTGCCCGTGCTCCTGGTCTCGGGCTACGCGGAGAGCGACGGCGTCGCGGCCGACCTGCCGCGGCTCACCAAGCCGTTCCGCAAGAACGAACTCGCCGCGCGCCTCGCCCAGCTGGCGACGCCCTGATCCGGGATCGGCTTGATCGAAGCGGATCCCGGATCACGCGCCTGCGCGGCGCCTGAGCGCGGCGCCTGAGCGAAGCCGACATCCGCATAGCGAAGCACTCAACCGGATGTCGTATGACGCGGGCCGCACCGGGCCCCGCGGGAGCGCGCCGGCGCCCGCGGGAGCGCGCGGGCGATTCCGCCGGGGCGGTCCTCAGCTGCGCGGCCAGCGGAAATCGTCGGCCCGCCCCGGCTGCGGGCTCGGCGGGGCGCCCCGGGTGAGCGCGCGTTCCACCGTGTAGCCGGCCTCGCCCTCGATCCGCGGGCGCCCGCTGACGAGCTGCCCGCCCGGCGAGACCTCGTTGCGGGTGAGCGGGACCACCGGCCCGGCCGGCGGCTTGACCGGCAGGGCCGGGATGCCCGGCGGCTCGGGCAGGCTCGGCAGCATCGCGGTCAGCAGCCGGTCGATCGCCGCGTCGTCGTCGAGGCGCGCCGCCGCCGGGTCGGCGGGCGCCGGAGCCGGTGCGGGGGCGGCCGCGACCGCGTCCGGCACGCTCGGGGCGCCGCCCCGCTGCTCCATCAGCCGCTTGATCTCGACGTCGGCGAAATGGGCCGCCTTGCGGGCGCCGGCCTGGGTGAAGTGCACGCCGTCCGCGGTGCGCAGCTTCGCGGTCTGGCCCTCCAGGTCCGGCCCGCTCGCGGCGTAGCGGTTCTGGTCGTCCACGAAGGCCGGCCAGATGTCCACGTAGACCCCGCCCGCCCGCTGCACCCGGTCGCGGTCGATCTCGTTGATGGAGATCAGGTCGGCCGACAGGCCCTCGTTCTTCATCGGCGGCTCGCCGACCCAGATCACCGGCACCTTGGCGTCGCTGAAGACCTTGAGCAGCGCGTCGACCCGGTCGCGGTAGACCGCCCTCCAGCGATCGCTCAGCGGATCGACCGTGGCGTCGCCGTCGCGCAGGGACTGGCGGTCGTTGGCGCCCACCATGACGACCGCGTAGGTCAGCTTCGGGTTGGCCTTGAGGTAATCCTCGGCGGCCTTCGGCCAATCGACCACGTCCTTGCGCACGAGACCACTGTCGCCCCTGGCCTTGCGGATCACCAGGATGTCGGGATTCGCCTCGTAGGCCGCCTCCAGCCCCTTGCCGAGCAGGTCGGCGAGGGAATCGCCGAAGACCGCGATCTGCACCGACGGGTTGGTCTTGGGCTTCGGGGCGGGCGCCGCCGCCACGACCGGCGCGGGCCGGGGTTTCGGCCGCTGGACCGAGCGCCCCTCGCGGCTGCGACGGGCCTCGCGCGGGGCCTCGCGCACGTCGCGGGGCGCCTCGCGCAAGCGCGGCCGCGGGGTGCGGTAACCGCCGTAATAGCCGCCCTGCGCGGGCGGCGGCGGGGCGGCCTGCGGGGCCGGGTCGTCCTCCCAGGGCCAGCGGTAGCGCTGCGGCTGCGGCTGCGGCGCCGGCGCGGGCGGGCGCCGCGCATAGCCCTGCCGTCCCCCGTAGCCGTCGTCGTAGCCGCGGGAGCGGGCGCCGTAAGGATCCTGGCGCGGGTAGCCCTCGTCGCCGCCCCACCATTGCGCGCGGGCCGGACCGGCGCCCGCGAGCAGCCCGCCGCAGACGAGGCCGCGCAGTCCGAGTTCCGCGATCCTCCGCCACCTCATGCGCCGACCATCTCCGCCTCGCTCGACCGGTGAGCGCGCACGATAACGCATGAGGGCCGGACTGGCACCCGCCGGACCGGGCCCGCACGGGCGCCCGGGTCAGGGCGCGCGCCGCAGGTGGTCGAGCAGGGCGGGCGTGGCGTAGCCGTCCGCCGGGAGCCCGGCGGCGGTCTGGTAGCGGCGCACGGCCTCGCGCAGCTTCGGCCCGGCCCGCCCGTCGAGGGGACCCGCGTAGAGGTCGCGCGCGGCGAGCCCCCGCTGGAGCGCCGCGAGGCCGGCCGCGTCGAGGCGCGGCGCCCGAATCGGCCAGGGCGCCGCGAGCGGCCCCCCGCCGGCGATGCGGTCGGCGAGGTGGCCGACCGCCAGCGCGTAGGCGTCCGAGGTGTTGTAGGCGCGGAACGCCTCGAAATTGACGGTGATCAGGAAGGCCGGCCCGCCGAGGCCGCCGGGCAGGAACAGGCTCGCCTCGCCGGCGGCCGGCAGCGCCGCCCCGTCCGCGCGCGCCACGCCGCGGGCGGCGAACTCCGCCAGGGAACCGCGGTGGCGCGACAGGTCGAAGCCCGCGGGCAGCCGCACCTCCAGCCCCCAGGGCAGCCCCGGCTGCCAGCCCGCCTGGCGCAGGAAGTTCGCGATCGAGGCGAGCGCGTCCGGCGCCGAATTCCAGATGTCCCGCCGCCCGTCGCCGTCGAAATCGACCGCGGCCCGCAGGTACACGGAGGGCAGGAACTGCGTCTGCCCCATCGCCCCCGCCCAGGAGCCCTTCAGCCCCTCGGGGCCGACGTCGTGGTGCTGCAGGATGTCGAGGGCGGCCAGCAGCTCGTCGCGGAAGAGGTCGCCGCGATGCCCCGCCTGCGCCAGGGTGGCGAGCGCGCGCACCGTCGGGACGCTGCCCGTCCCCGTCCCGAAATCCGATTCCATGCCCCAGACGGCGAGGAGGACCGGCCCCGGCACCCCGTAGCGCGCCTCCAGGCCGGCGAGGAGCTCGGCCCGCCGCGCCGCCTCGGCCCGGCCGCGCGCCACGCGCGCGGTCGAGACGGATCCGGCGAGGTACTCCCAGACCGGGCGGCTGAACTCGCCCTGGCGCCGCAGGCGCGCGAGCACCGCCGGATCCGGCGCCGTCACCTCCCGGAAGGCGGCGTCGAAGGTCTCGCGCGCGACGCCCCGGGCGGTCGCGAGGGGCCGAAGTCCCTCGATGAAGCCGCGGAACCCGTCCTCGGCCCGGGCGGCAGCGAGGCCGAGGAGGAGGGCGAGGGCCGCCGGGAGCGCGCGCCGCATCGGGTCAGGACTGGTTGCGCCGCGCCAGCGCCTCTTCCCAGGCCAGGGCCTGCGACACGATCTCGCGCAGGTCGTCGTGCTTGGGCTGCCAGCCGAGGCGCGCGCGGATGCGGTCGGCCGCCGCGATGATCTGCGAGGGGTCGCCCGGCCGGCGCGGCGACAGCCGCACCTCGAAATCCTTGCCCGACACCTCCTTGACCACCTGGATCACCTCCAGGACGGAGTAGCCCCGCCCGTAGCCGCAATTCAGGGTCAGGCTCTCGCCGCCGCTGCGCAGGTGGTTCAGCGCCACGAGATGCGCGTCCGCGAGGTCCGACACCTGGATGTAGTCCCGCAGGCAGGAGCCGTCCGGCGTCGGGTAGTCGGTGCCGAACACCTCGAGGTGGCTGCGGCGCCCGAGCGCGGCCTGGGTGGCGACCTTGATCAGGTGGGTGGCGTTCGGCGTCGACTGGCCCGAGCGGCCGCGCGGATCGGCCCCCGCCACGTTGAAGTAGCGCAGGGCCACGTAGGTGAGCCCGTGCGCCCTGGCCACGTCCGCCAGCATCCACTCGGTCATCAGCTTCGAGCGGCCGTAGGGGTTGATCGGGTTGGTGACCAGGTCCTCGGGCACCGGCACGATGGGGGGCTCGCCGTACACGGCGGCCGTGGAGGAGAAGATGATGTGGCGCACGCCCTCGCGCAGAGCGGTCTCGATCAGCGCCCGCGATTTCACCGTGTTGTTGAGGTAGTAGCCGAGCGGATCGGCGACCGAGTCGGGCACCACGATCTTGGCGGCGAAATGCGCGATCGCGTCGACCCGGTGGCGGCGGATCGTCTCGGCAACCAGGGCTTGGTCGCCCATGTCGCCCCGCACGAGGGTCACCTCCGGCGGCAGCGCCCAGGCGAAGCCGGTCGAGAGGTCATCGAGCACCACGACCTCGTCCTGGCCCGCATCGAGCAGCGCCAGAACCATGTGGCTGCCGATGTAGCCGGCGCCGCCCGTCACCAGAACCGCCATCTCGCTCTCTCCCCGCTTCACATCGTGGTCGATCACTAACGCCGGACGCTCGCACGTCAATGAACTGTCCCGTAGCGGCGCGGCGCGCTATGCCTTAAGCGGCGCGGGGCCTCGCCCGACCCACCTCGTCTCACCGGATCACGCATGATGAAGCCCATTCGCAAAGCAGTCCTGCCCGTCGCGGGTCTGGGCACCCGCTTCCTCCCGGCGACCAAGGCGGTACCCAAGGAGATGCTGACGGTCGTGGACCGGCCGGTGGTGCAGCACGTGGTCGACGAGGCGAGGGAGGCGGGGATCGAGCACTTCATCTTCGTGACCGGCCGCGGCAAGGGCGTGATCGAGGACCATTTCGACATCGCCTTCGAGCTCGACCGCACCCTGCAGGAGCGCGGCAAGCAGGCAGCCTACGAGGAGTTGAAGCGCGACCTGCCGCAGGCCGGGCAGACCAGCTTCACCCGCCAGCAGGCGCCGCTCGGCCTCGGTCACGCGGTCTGGTGCGCCCGCGAGATCGTCGGCGACGAGCCCTTCGCGGTGATCCTGCCCGACATGCTGAGCCGCGACTCGATGCGGCAGATGCTCGCCGCCTACGAGCGCCACGGCGGCAACGTCATCGCGGTCGAGGAGGTGCCCCACGACCAGACCCACCAGTACGGCATCGTCAGCGTGGGCGAGGATTTCGGCGACACGTTCGAGATCACCGGCATGGTGGAGAAGCCGCCGAGGGGCACCGCGCCCTCCAACCTCATCATCTCGGGCCGCTACATCCTGCAGCCGGAGATCTTCGACATCCTCGGCCGGGGCGAGAAGGGCGCGGGCGGCGAGATCCAGCTCACCGACGGCATGAAGCGGCTGGCCGAGACCCAGGCCTTCTACGGGATGCGCTACCGCGGCAAGACCTACGACACCGGCTCGAAGCTCGGCTTCCTGGTCGCCAACCTCGCCTACGCCCTCGCGCGCGACGACCTGCGCGACGACCTCAAGCGCGAAATAGCCGAGCTGCTGCGCACAGCGTGAGGCGGCCATGCGCGCGAAGCGGGGGCGCGCATTAAATTCCGCTTGCGGTTTTTGCAGCGCGCCTTAAATGTTGCATTGCGAGATCGCGATGGCGTCGCGGTCTCGCAGCCCTCCTTGGGCGTTTCCTCCCTAGACTTCGGGCCGTTCGCGAGAGCGGCCTTTTTTTGGCCCGCTCCACAACCCGGTCCGCCGGGCATCGGCGCGCCCCGGTTGTGCGCGGGCGGCCGAGCGTCCACTCTGGCCGCGGGAGGAGACGATGGCCGAGAGGACGCCCGCCACGGGCCGGTTCGACATCATCGCGGAGGCGCTGGCGCTGCCGGCCACCGCCGAGACGATGCTGGCCGACACCTACCTGACCGACCGCGAGGCGGCGAGCGCGCGGGTCTTCCGCGTCTACCGGCCGACGCCGCCGCACTTCCACCGGGAATGCGACGAGTACCTCTACGTGGTCTCGGGGCGGGGCACCTTCTGGATCGGCGACCCGGCGGCCGAGGCGGAGTTCGGGCCCGGCCACCTGCTGGTCTTCGAGCGCGGCACCGTGCACGCCCTGCCGCGCATCCTGGCCGAGCCCGTGGTCTTCCTCTCGATCGACACGCCGCGCCGGGCACCGACCGACGTCGTCTTCGTGGACGCGGCGCAGGGCTCGCCCGAAACCTTCATGGCGCGCAACGCGCCGCCATCCCCCTCCGGAGATCCCGCATGACCGAGCCCGCCCGCACCGCCCTCGTCACCGGCGCCGCCCGCGGCATCGGGCTCGCGACGGCGCGGCTCTTCCTGCGCGACGGCTGGCGGGTGGCGCTCCTCGACATCGACGCCGAGGGCTTGGCCGCGGCCGCGTCGGGGCTCGACGCGCCCGAGCGCGTCCTCGCCCTCACCTGCGACGTCTCCGACGAGGCCGGGGTCGAGCGGGCGGTGGCGGCCACGGCCGACCGCTTCGGCCGGCTCGACGCCCTGGTGAACAATGCCGGGGTCGCGGTGTTCAAGCCGCTCCTCGACACGAGCCCGGCCGAGTGGGCGCGCGTGCTCGCGGTGAACCTCACCGGGCCGTTCCTCTGCGCCCGGGCCGCCGCGCCGGTGATGGCCCGCACGGGCGGCGGGGGGATCGTCAACATCACGTCGATCTCGGGGCTGCGCGCCTCGACCCTGCGCGTCGCCTACGGAACCAGCAAGGCGGGGCTCGCCCACCTGACCAAGCAGCAGGCAGTCGAGCTCGCCGGGCTCGGCATCCGGGTCAACGCCGTCGCCCCCGGCCCGGTCGACACCGCCATGGCGAAGGCCGTGCACAGCCCGGCGATCCGCGCCGACTACCACGACGCGGTGCCGCTCAACCGCTACGGGCTGGAGGAGGAGATCGCCGAGGCGATCCTGTTCCTCGCCGGTCCGCGGGCCGCCTACGTGACCGGCCAGATCCTGGCGGTGGATGGCGGGTTCGACGCCGCCGGGATCGGGCTGCCGACGCTCAGGCGGGCGGCGGGCGCGCGGGAGTGAGCGCGGTTCCGGCGCGCACCCCCCTCGCGCCGGCTCCGGAGCCGGCCCAAGCGGGGCGGCGCGGTCCGGGCGGAGCCTGCCCTCAAGGCGGCGATGGCCCGACGCGTCGCGGGAGCGCTGCCGGTCGCGCGTCGGCCAGACGAGGCGAGGCGGCTAGGACTGGCAGCCGGCCGTCAGGGCGTCGAGGTCCCTCTGGAGCGCGTCCTCGTCCCCGATCGTCTGCTCGATCAGGAGCGGGTCGGTATGGGCGTATTCCTCGCGCAGGCCGACATCGTGCAGGGCCGCCTCGCACGCCCCCTGCCGCGGCGAGCGGTCCCGCACGATCTCGGAGACCGGCGAGGTCAGCAGCGAGAGGCTGAGCGCGATCACGCCGGGCGCGAGGCGCGTGAGGCTCCCCCGCCCCCACCCGGCCGGAGCGCCCCAGCGTTTCGCCGCGCCGGCCCGATCGTCGGCAGTGCAGATGGACGGTTTCATCCCCATTTCATGGTCCAGACATGCGATCACCTCGCGTGATCAAATCACGGCAGGGTAATTCTGCCATCATCCAAACGGGTGACGATGTGTTAATGAAACCTTAAACTTCAGTAAATTTGAGTCATTGGGGATCATAACGGAGTCCGTCAGGGCAGCGCCGGAGATGTCCCAGCGTATCGGGGCGAGATCGCGGCGACGGGCGCGCGGACAGGATGGAGCGGGCGGCGCGACCGTGCGCCGTCGCGCGACCGCAATCGAGGCGACGCGCGGCGCCGCGCCGGGCGCCGGAGCGATCACCGGGGCATCGCCCGGGAGCGCGCGACCGGCGCCCGGTTAACCAGTCCAGCTGAAGACGCTCGACGGATCCGTCCGAGATGCCAGCCTGACAGAACACGGAAGTCCGGGAGACGTCTGGAACAGCGCATGATCCGATCGGTCATCATCACACTCGCCGTGCTCGGCCTCGGCCTCGCCGCGATGCCATCGGCGGAGGCGCGCGGCTTCCACGGGGGCGGCTTCCACGGGGGCGGCTTCCACGGGGGCGGCTTCCACGGGGGCGGCTTCCACGGCGGCTGGGGCGGCTTCCGCGGCGGCTATCACGGGGGATTCGGCGGTTTCCGCGGCGGATTCGGCGGCTTTCGCCGCGGCCACCACGGCGGCCCGCGGGCGCCGGGCCGCGGCGGGATCCGCCGGGGCGAGTTCGGCGGGCACGGCGCCGCGGGCTCCCGGGGGCGCCACCGGCACGGCGCCGAGTACCGGCCGCGCGCGGGCCATCCGGGTGCCGAGTACCGGCCCGGCCGGGGACATCCGGGCGCCGATTACCGCCCGCCCGAGGCGGAGCGCCCGTTCGGGCCGCGCCGCTCGCCCGGGATTCGCCGCTACCGGCCCTTCGGCGACGGCGCCTTCTGACGCCGTCCGGCGTGGTCCCGCGCGATGCGTCTCCCGCGGTCCCGCGCGGGCGGGACCGCGGGAGGACGCGCGTCGCGATCTCCCCGCATTCCCGCCCCAATCGGCAGGTCTAACTCGCCGGGTCCGAGCACAAGGGGATGCGGGGAGAGAACCCCACCGCCCCGAAACCAAGGGAATGCGGGACATGATCGCTCTGCGGTCGACTCGGAGCGCGGCCCCCGCGGCCGCGCTCGCCTTCGCGGGCCTGATCGCCCTGCTCGGCGTCGCGGCGCCCTCGCCCGCCCGCGCGCAGGTCTCCTACGAGGCCGAGGAGGTGGACGCGGTGCTCGCGCCCCGCGCCGTGCTGGCGCGGCTCGGCCGCGAGGGCTACCGGGGCTTCACGCATCCGCGCTTCGACGGCGACACCTACACGCTCGATGCCGATTCGCCCTGGGGCAACCGGGTCCGGCTCACGGTCGATGCGCGCTCGGGCCGCGTGCTCGACCGCGACCGGATCGAGGCGCCCCTCTACCCGCCGGGCATCGTCCCGGGCGCGCGCCGCCCCGGCTACGGCTGGACCGAGGCCGAGGCCCGCATCGCGCCGCCCGGCGACCTCGGCCGGCCGCTGCCGCGGGACCCCGAGGTCGTGCCGCTTCCCCGCATCCCGTCCTACGGCCGCGGCGGGCCGCTGCCGGAGGAGCCCCGCCTCGCCGCCCGGCCCCTGCCGCAGCCCGAGCGGAGCCTGCCCCAGGCCGCGCGCCCGGCGCCGACCCCGAGCGCCGCGCGGGACGCGAACCCGCTCGGACTCAATCCCGACAATCCCGCAATCCGCCGCCCCGCGGCGCCGCGCAGGACCGCCAAGCCGGCGCCGAAGCCCGTCGAGAGCCCGGCCGCCCTCGTCGAGCCGAGGCCGGCCCTGAAGCGCGACGCCGCGCCCGAGCCCGTCAAGCCCGCCAAGCCCGCGGTCGCGGCGAACGCGCCCGCCGCCGATCCCGGCTGGAAGACCCCGCCGGATTCCGGCAACCGTCCGGTCCGGGTGATCGGCGGCATCACCCAGGTCCCGGCCAAGGACGAGGCGGGCAAGGCCGCCCCCTGAGCAGAATGGCATGGGGCACTTCTGCTTGGGTCTCTTGGTTTCGCAGCGTTTCTCGCCGACGCGGTCCTTCGGTTCGCCGCCGAACCGGTGACCGCTTCGGCGAATGATGCGGAGAGCATTGTCCGACGAAGCGGATGCCGGTCCGTCGAAGACAAGGCGGCAGGATCGAAGATCGAGACCTGCGCCCGATTGCACCGTGACCGGGCGCTGCTCCAGGCGGGCGCGTGGAGGTGAGCGGGCCTGCGCCGTGCCGGCCCGCTACCCGGCGGCCGGCGCGTAGGCGGCCTCGACCTCCAGGGGCGTGCCGGTCTCGATCAGCGTCTTGAGGCGCGACAGCGTCTCGGGCCAGCCCGCGGTGACCGCCCGCGCGGTGGCGGTGTCCCCGGCGAAGCCGTCATGGATCAGCCTCAGCCGGCAGGCCTTCGGCCCCGCCGGGGTGATCTCCCAGGTGACGCGGGAGGGCGCGTCGGCGGCGACCTCCGGCGACCAGCGGGCGTGGAAGCTCATCACGAGGCGCCCGGGCGGCGACAATTCGACGATCTCGCCGACGATCACCGGGCGCTCGCCCATCAGGAAGGTGATGGCACCCCCGACCCGCCACTGGGTGCGCGAGGTCATGTTGAAGTGCTGGTAGAGCGGGGTCTTGGCGTCGTCCGTCAGCACGTCCCACACCGCCTGCGGCGTCGCCGCGATGTAGAGTTCGTAGACGTGGCGCGGGGCCGCTTCGTTCATCGCAGGAGATCTCCCGTGCTGCGGATCGCTGCCTTCGAGCCGATCCTTGATGTCGACCATGGTGCGCACGAACGGCGCGGCGAACCGGCTGATCCAGCGGTCCGCGACCTGCTGGATGGGAGCCGGGTTGAGGTAGTGGAGCTTCTCGCGCCCGTGCCGCCGCGCCGTCACGAGGCCGGCCTCTTCCAGCACGCGCAGGTGCTTCATCACCCCGAACCGCGTCATCGGGGCGGACCCGTTCCGGTGCAGGTCGGCCAGCGTCCGGCCGTCGCGCGCGACCAGGAGATCGAGCAGCGCCCGCCGGGCCGGATGCGCCAGAGCTTCGAAGACCCGATCCATGCTGCGTGGTTATGTGACTTCTTGGTCACCTGTCAAGGCCGGGAGGCGGCCGCCCGGCCCCGCGCCGCGCCGCCGGCGGCTTTGCTTGCGCCCGCGGAGTTCTCGCCGCGGGCGTGCATCGCGGCGCGTGACATCCGCAAGCTGTCGCGCGCCGCGAGGGCGCGCGGGACGCCTCGGGCCCCAGCGTCTACATCTAAAGACGCAGTCGACAAGCGCTGCCAATTCCCGTTTCATCCCGGCCCCAAGGTCCGATCCCAACGGGCCGGCAAGCAAAGAAGCGACCTCGGAGGAGACCCTCATGCGATTGCCCGTCACCGCCCTCGCGGCGGCGCTCGCCTGCGCGACGATCCTCGCCGGCCCGGCCCAGGCCGCGGACCCCATCAAGATCGGCGTGTCCGGCCCCTTCACGGGCGGATCCTCGTCGATGGGCGTGTCGATGCGCGACGGCGTGCGGCTCGCGGTGCAGGAGATCAACCAGAAGGGCGGCGTGCTCGGCCGCCAGCTCCAGATCGTCGAGCGCGACGACGAGGCCAAGAACGAGGTCGGGGCCCAGGTCGCCCAGGAACTGATCAACAAGGAGAAGGTCGTCGCCACGCTCGGCTTCATCAACACCGGCGTGGCGCTCGCGGCCCAGCGCTTCTACCAGGAAGCCGAGATCCCGGTGATCAACAACGTGGCGACCGGCACGATCATCACCAACCAGTTCAACCCGCCGGATTACGACGCCAATTACGTGTTCCGGACCTCGGCCTACGACGTGCTGCAGGCCGGCATGATGGCCGACGAGGCGATCACCCGCGGCTTCAAGAAGATCGCGATCCTGGCCGATTCCACCAATTACGGCCAGCTCGGGCGCGAGGATCTGGAGAAATATCTCAAGACCAAGGGCGTGACCCCGGTCACCGTAGAGAAATTCAACATCAAGGACGTCGACATGACGCCCCAGCTGCTGAAGTCGCAGGCGGCGGGCGCGGACGTGATCCTGGCCTACGGGATCGGGCCGGAACTCGGCCAGATCGCCAACGGCATGGCCAAGCTCGGCTGGAAGGTGCCGATGATCACCTCGTGGCCGTCCTCGATGCAGAGCTTCATCGACATCGCCGGGCCGAACGGCAACGGCGTGACCATGCCCCAGACCTTCATCGAGGATAAGACCCTGCCCCGGCGCAAGGCCTTCCTCGAGGGCTACTACGCCACCTACAAGGTCTCCAAGATCCCGACCCCGGTGGCGGGCGCGCAGGGCTACGATTCGGTCTACCTGCTGGCCGCGGCGATCAAGCAGGCCGGCGGCACCGACGGGCCGAAGATCCGCGCGGCGCTGGAGGACCTGAAGGAGAAGGTCGAGGGCGTGGTGACGACCTACGACCACCCCTTCACCAAGACCGACCACAACGCCATCACCCGCAACATGGTCGTGTTCGGCAAGGTGCAGGACGGCCGGATCGTCTACGCCAAGGACGAGGACGCCAAGAACGCGGGCGTCGTGCGCATGAAGGAGAAGGCGTCGAACTAGAGCAACGCCCGATCACGGTGCAACCGGGCGCAGGTCTCGATCTTCGATCCTGCCGCCTTGTCTTCGACGGACCGGCATCCGCTTCGTCGGACAATGCTCCAGGCGTCGTCCGCCGAGGCGGTCACCGGTTCGGCGACGACGACGATGCGAAGACGCAAGCCTCGGCGGAGCGGCCCCGCGCCGTACCGCCGAGGCGCCCTTTCCCAGCCGACCGATCGCACGGCCCCGCGCGGATCTCCGCGCTGGCCACATGCCTCACGGCCTCCCCCGGGGTCCCCCATGCACATCTTCCTGCAGCTCGTGGCGAGCGGCGTCGCGGTCGGCATGATCTACGCGGCCATCGCCTTCGGCTACCAGCTCACCTTCGCGACGTCGAAGACGCTGAATTTCGGTCAGGGCGAGGCGCTGATGCTCGGCGCCCTGTTCGGCCTGACGCTGGTGCCCTTCACGGGCTACTGGCTGATGCTGCCCCTCGTGCTGGTCTTCGGCTTCGCCCTCGGGGCGCTGGTCGAGCGGCTCGGCGTGCGCCCGGCCGTGAAGATCAAGTCCGAGTACGGATGGATCATGGCGACCATCGCGCTCGGCATCATCTTCAAGAACGTGGCCGAGAACATCTGGGGCCGCGACGACCTGAAATTCCCCTCGCCCCTGCCCGAGGCCGCCCTGACCTTCGGCGGCGTGCGGGTGCTGCCGATGGAGCTGTTGGTCGTGGCCGGCGCGCTGCTGATGATGCTGGCGGTCGAGCTGTTCAACCGCCGCTCGATCTGGGGGAAGGCGGTGGTCGCCACCTCGAACGACATCGACGCGGCGGGGCTGATGGGCATCAACACCCGCAAGGTCATCACCCTCTCCTACGCGATCAGCGCCATGACGGCGGCCTTCGCGGGCGTGCTGGTCGCGCCCGTGACGCTGACCGGCGCCACGATGGGCTCGGTGCTGGCGCTCAAGGCCTTCGCGGTGGCGATCATCGGCGGCCTCGAATCGGGCCTCGGCGTCATCGTGGGCGGGCTCATCCTCGGCGTCGCCGAGACCCTCACGGGCTTCTACATCTCGACGGGCTACAAGGACGTGCCCGGCCTCATCCTGCTCCTCCTCGTCCTCGCCGTGCGGCCGGTCGGCCTGTTCGGCAAGGCGGTGATCAAGAAGGTCTGACGTCATGGCGCCGTCCGCCTCCGCGCCGGTCCTCGCCCGCGAGACCGCGCCGCCCGCCGCCCCGGGCCTCGGCCGCTTCGCCGGGATCCTGGGCGCGGCCCTGCTGATCCTGGGCCTCGCGGCCTTCCCGCACCTCGTCGGCAGCCAGTACTACATCCACCTCGTCACCGTGATCGCGATCTACGCGATCCTGATCCTCGGCCTCGACATCGTGGTCGGCTACACGGGCCAGGTCTCCCTCGGCCATGCGGGCCTGTTCGGGGTCGGCGCCTACGCGGCCGCCGTGCTGTTCCTCAAGTTCAAGCTCGGCATCTGGCTCGGGCTCCTTGCCGGCATCGGCGTCACGGCGGCGTTCGGGCTGCTGCTGGCGATCCCGGCGCTGCGGGTGAGCGGCCCCTACCTCGCCATGGTGACCCTCGCCTTCGGGACGATCGTGCAGATCTTCATCAACGAGATGACCGATCTCACCAACGGGCCCCTCGGCATCACCCTGCCGCCGGCCCGCGTGCTCGACTTCTCGCTCCTGGGCCTGTCCTCGCCCTGGGGGGCGGCGGGCCGCCGGCTCGAATTCTACTACCTCGTCTGCGCCTGCCTGCTCCTCACCATCCTGGTGGTGAACCGGGTGGTGCGCTCGCCCTTCGGGCGGGCCTTCGAGGCCCTGCGCGACTCGCCCATCGCCTGCGACTGCATGGGCGTCAGCGTCTACCGCTACAAGGTCTACGCCTTCGTGATCTCGGCCGGGCTCGCGGGCCTCGCCGGCGCGCTCTTCGCGTGGTCCGAGCGCTACGTCGCCCCCAACACCTACGGTTTCGAACTGACGGTGCTGTTCCTGCTCGCGGTGACCATGGGCGGGCGCAAGTCGCGCTCGGGGCCGCTGATCGGGGCCGCCATCGTGGTGATGATGCCGAACATCCTCGCCGACATCGAACTCGTGCGAATGATGGCGGGCGGCATCGCGGCGCTCGCCGTGGCGATCCTCGCCGTCGCCTTCCTGCGCCGCCGGGAGAACCGCTTCGCCCTCCTGGTGCCGGCCCTGCTCTGCATCGCCTTCCTCCCGGCGACCCTGGCGCTCCAGTCGGTGACCGATTACCGGCTCACGGTCTTCGGGCTGATGATCCTGTTCGTGGTCTACTACCTGCCCGAGGGGATCGTCGGCTACCTGCGCGAGAAGCTGCCCTTCCTGCGCCCGGCCCACACGGGCGAGGGCCGGCTGCTCACGGCCGCGGGCGAGGCGCTGATCCGCCAGGGCGGCCGCGAGGGCACCGATCCGCTGCTCCGGGTCGAGGGCGCCGTGATGCAGTTCGGCGGCCTCAAGGCGCTGGCGGGCGTCGACCTCGCCGTGCGGCCGGGCACGATCCACGGCCTGATCGGACCGAACGGCTCGGGCAAGAGCACGATGATGAACGTGCTCACCGGCATCTACCAGCCGACCGACGGGGCCGTGGTGCTGGCCGGCGCCAACCGCCTCGACGGTCGCACCCCCTCCGAGATCGCGCTCGCGGGCGTGGCGCGGACCTTCCAGAACGTGCAGCTCTTCCGCGAGATGACCGCCCTGGAGAACGTGCTGGTCGGGCTCCACCACAGCTTCCAGGGCACGCTGTTCGACGCGATCCTGTCGACGCCCCGGCGGCGGCGCGAGGAGCGCGAGGCGCGCGCCCGCGCCATGGCGATGCTCGACTTCGTGGGCCTCGGCGCCCTGGCGCAGGTCGAGGCGCGCAACCTGCCCTACGGCAAGCAGCGCCTCTTGGAGATCGGCCGGGCGCTGGCCCTCGACCCGGTGCTCCTCCTCCTCGACGAGCCGGCGGCGGGCCTGACCGCCCCGGACATCGCCGAACTGACCACGATCATCCGCAAGATCCGGGACGCCGGCATCACCGTCATCCTGATCGAGCACCACATGGACGTGGTGATGGGGCTGTGCGACCGCGTCAGCGTGCTCGATTTCGGCCACAAGATCGCCGAGGGCAACGCCCGCGAGGTCCAGTCCGACCCGAAGGTCATCGAAGCCTATCTCGGCAGCCCGGTTGCCGACGCCGCGGAGTAGCGCGCATGCTCGACGTCACGGGGCTGGCCGCCGGCTACGGCCAGGTGGAGGTGCTGCACGGCCTGACCTTCGCGGTGCCGAAGGGGCAGGTCGTGACCCTGATCGGCTCGAACGGGGCCGGCAAGACCACGACGATGCGGGCGCTCTCCGGGATGATCAAGCCGCGGGCGGGCTCGATCCGCCTCAACGGCCGCGAGATCGGCGGGCTCGACAGCCACGAGGTCGCCCGGGCCGGGCTCGCCCACTCGCCCGAAGGGCGCCGGGTCTTCCCGACGCTCACCGTCGAGGACAACCTGACGCTCGGCGCCTTCCCGCGGCTGACCGGGTCGCGGCCGAAGGGGGACGTGGCCGCCGACCGGGACCGGATCTACGCCCTCTTCCCGCGCCTCAAGGAGCGGCGGGCGCAGCTCGCCGGCACGCTCTCGGGCGGCGAGCAGCAGATGCTGGCCATGGGTCGCGCCCTGATGCTGCGCCCGGAGATCCTTCTCCTCGACGAGCCCTCGATGGGTCTGGCGCCGAAGCTGGTCGAGGAGGTGTTCCGCACCATCCGGCGACTCAAGGAGGAGCAGGTGACGATGCTCCTCGTCGAGCAATTCGCCATGGCGGCGCTCGCCGTCGCGGACCACGCCTACGTGCTGGAGAACGGCCGCATCCGCTTCCAGGGCCCGGCCGAGCAGCTGCGCTCCGACCCCGCCGTGCGGGCGGCGTATCTGGGCGGGGGGCATTGAGGCGGCGCGGGTCAGGCCCGCTCGGCCGTGCCGAGCAGGCCCCTCGCCCCGGCAACGGCCCAATCCAGGGCTTCCAGGAAGGCCTGGAAGTCCGGCTCATCGCGTTTCTGGCGATCACGATGGACCGAGGTCGCGTCCCCGGTCACCTCGTTCTCGTTGGTCACGAAATCTCCTTTGCGGAAGCCGAATCTCAGGAACTCCTGGGAAGGGCCACCGACGTGGCGGGCGTAATGCAAGCTCTCGCGGGCCACGATCGAACCGCGATCCGGCTCGCCGATATCGAGGACGCAAGTCACGACGCGGCGTTCGACCGCCGATGTCGCATGAGACAATCGCGGACAAATCTCACGACATCGAGCGGTTTCGACTTTCCGACATCATTCGACCCCGCGAAGACGGCATAACTTGCGATATAGCCGGTCTCCGCGCAGCGGAAAGTCCCGAAATCTCGAAGCTTTATACTCTCGATCCGCACCAGGTCAGACCCGGCCGGCGCGGCGTCCGTCATTTTGTGATGAGGGCGGACGAGGTCTCCGGTCGCGACGATTCCGGAGACCTCGGACGGCTCCCCACCCCCACGCTCTCGCACTGCTGCATGTCGAGAAAGCCGGGCCAGGCGCGACGGGCCCGCCGCCCGTCGCGCCTACGACCGCTACTTCGCCTTCAGGAACTCGGCCACCTCCAGCAGCACGAACTCGTTGTCGTCGGCGCGGTTGGGGTCGCGGCTGGCCGAGAAGGGCAGGTTGTTGTCGTTGCCCACGACGATGTGCCGGTCGTCGACCACGTCCACGTTCTCGATCGTGAAGAACGGGAAGGCCAGCACCCCGTCGGTCAGCGGCTTGCGGGCGCGCTTGTGCGGATCGGCGATCCGCATCAGGTCGATGAAGCCGATCTTGCGCACCGGGCCGCCCCGGTTCGCCTCGGTCATCTCGATCTTGACGACGCGCTTGAACTGCGCCGGCACCGAGAAGCAGTCGGGCCGCTTCTCCCCCGCCGGGCAGGCCTTGTCGGCAGTCCCCTCCCCGTCGTCGCGCTCGATGATCAGCGCGGTCGCGGCGTCGATCATGTTGAAGTCGCCGATCGCGTGGCCGTTGCGCTCCAGCGGATAGGTCCAGAACCGGCCCGTCCAGGAGGCGGCCGCGACGTCGAATTCGAGGATGCGCAGATCTTCGCGGCCGTCCGTCTTCTCCCAATCCTTGGCGTCCGCGTCCCAGAGCGGGCCCTCCAGGAGCGGGTAGAGGAAGCGCCCGTCGGGCGAGGCCGCCATGCCCTCGAAGCCCTTGGAGCGCTTCACGGTGAACACGACCGGAGCGGTCGGGACCGGCGGGGTCGTGACCGCGAAGTGGTCGGGCGAGCGGGCGGGCTTGCCGGCCACGCTGGTCTCGATCACCGCCTTGACCCGGCCGCTGCGGTCGGCCCGGATCAGGTAGGGGCCGAATTCCTCGCCGATCCAGAGGTCGTCGCCGACGAACTGGAAGCTCTCGGGGTCGAAGTCGCTGCCGGTCAGGTAGCGGCTCTCCGTGCCCTCGTTGGCGATCCGGAAGGGGACGCGCCGGTCGGGATCGCGCAGGAAGATCGTCTCCAGCCGCTCGACGGTTCCCTTGTCGAAGTCGATCCGGTAGCGGTTCAGGTACAGCATGGCGTCCGGCGAATTCGCCTTGGTGCCGTAGCCGTTGTCGGTCAGCACCCAGAAGGTGCCGTCGGCCATGCGCTTGATGCCGGAATGGCCCTGCAGCGGCTGGCCCCGGAAGGGCAGCTTGACCCCGGTCGGGCGGCCCATCGAAAGGCCCTCGACCCAGCCGACCTCGTCCACGCGGCGGCCGGTGGTGAACTTGCCCGAGACCGTGAGATCCTTCGGCGCGTCGGCAGGCGCCGGGATGACGCTCAGGGCCGGCAGGATCGCGTGCCCGGCGAGCACGGCCGGGAAGGCCTGCGGCTCGGCGAGGGCGGGGACCGAGGTGGCCAGCAGCGCGAGGACGAGGAGACGGGGGACGGGCATGGACACCTCACGGGGCGTCGCGACCGGGCGGCCGCGGCGCGGCCCTTCTGCGCGAGGCCGGTGTCAGGCCCGTGACACGGCGCCCTCCCCTGCCCCTCGGCCCGCGGGGCCGTCTCCGCCCACGAAAAAGGGCACCGTCGCCGGTGCCCTGGCGCCGTCGCCGTGACCGTGGTCCCTACTCGCAGACCTCGACGCGGCGGTAGGTGAAGGATTCGTCGTCGAGCCAGACCTTGCGGCGCTCGAAGTGGCAGACCGGGGCGCGGCGGCGGACCACGACGGGCTCCGGCTCCTCGACGTAGACCCGGCGCGGCGGGGGCGCGACGTAGACCGGCGGGGGCGGGGCGGCCTGGGCGCCGTTGATGATCGCCCCGGCCGCGACGCCGCCGAGGACGCCGGCCGCCGCCCCACCGAGGATCGCGGCGCCGACATTGTCACGGGCCGAGGCGGCCTGCGGCGCCGCGACGGCGACGACGGCGACGAGCGCCGCACACGCGCTCACGCGCGAGAGGCCGAAAGAAGACAGAGCGCGCACGCTGGATCTCCAGGAAAGGTGCAAGCAGGATGGCGGCGATTGCTTAACGAAACGCCAAGGACACGAAGCCAAGGACATAACGCCGAGAGCAGAGGGAACCGCACGGGAGGTGCGGCGCGGCGCGACGCGCCTTCCAGCCCATCGCGACCATGCCGGCAGCGTGGTGGCGCTTTGCGGCAATTTCCGGGTGCATGGCGGCATTCCCGTCCTGCACGGCCGCCTGTGATCTGCCTGCATCAGGGCACGGCCCAGCCGGGCGAGGCGGGGCCGCCGAGGCGATCCCGGCGCCCGCGCGGGGCCGGGACCGCGCCGCTCACGCCTCGCCGCTGAAGCGGCCGTGGCAGTGCTTGTACTTCTTGCCCGAGCCGCAGGGGCAGGGCTCGTTGCGGCCGACGCGGCCCCAGGTCGAGGCGTCGGTCGGGTCGCGCTCCAGCACCGCCGCGTCCGCCGAGAGGTCCTGCGCCGCGTAGCCGAAGGCACCGCCCCCGCCGCCGAAGCTGCCGGAGCCCTGCGGCAGCGCGAACTCGTTCTCGCCCGTGACCGGGTCGAGGTGCTGGGCGAACATCGGCGGCAGGCTCGGGGCCTCCGGCTCCTGCATCATGATCTCGATGCGCATGAGCTGGCCGGTCACCTGCTCGCGCAGGGAGCCGATCAGGCCGTTGAAGAGCTCGAAGGCCTCCGACTTGTACTCGTTGAGCGGGTCGCGCTGCGCGATGCCGCGCCAGCCGATCACCTGCCGCAGGTGGTCGAGGGTCACGAGGTGCTCGCGCCAGAGGTGGTCGAGGCTCTGCAGCAGGACCTGCTTCTCCACGTAGGCCATCAGGTCGGGGCCGTTGCGCTCGACCCGGGCCGCGTAGCCCTCGTCGGCGGCCTTGCGCAGGCGGTCGCGGATCTCCTCGTCGGCGATCCCCTCCTCCTTGGCCCAGTCCTCGACCGGGACATCGAGGTTGAGCTGCGCGCCGATCGCCTCGCGCAGGCCCGCCACGTCCCACTGCTCCGGATAGGCGTCCTCCGGGATGTGCTGCGCCACCACGTCGTCCACGACCCCGTGGCGCATCTCGTCCACCGTCTCGCGCACGCTCTCCTGCGCCATGAACTCCCGGCGCTGCTCGAACACCACCTTGCGCTGGTCGTTCATCACGTTGTCGTACTTGAGCACGTTCTTGCGCATGTCGAAGTTGCGGGCTTCGACCTTCTGCTGCGCCTTGGCGATGGCCTTGTTGATCCACGGATGGATGATCGCCTCGCCCTGCTCCAGGCCGAGCTTCTGCAGCATGCCGTCCATGCGGTCGGAGCCGAAGATGCGCATCAGGTCGTCCTGGAGCGACAGGTAGAACTTGGAGCGCCCGGGATCGCCCTGGCGGCCGGAGCGGCCGCGCAGCTGGTTGTCGATGCGCCGGCTCTCGTTGCGCTCGGTGCCGACGATGTAGAGCCCGCCCGGCAGGGCGGATTTGCGGCCCGCCTCCGGATCCGCCGGCTCGCCCGAGGCCAGCACCTGGGCCCGGTTCTCGTCGATCTCCCGGCGGATCGCCTCGACGCGCGCCTGCCGCTCCGGCCCCTCCGGAACCTCAGCGAGTTCCTGCGCCACCCGCATCTCGACGTTGCCGCCGAGCTTGATGTCGGTGCCGCGGCCGGCCATGTTGGTGGCGATGGTGATGGCGCCGGGCACGCCGGCCTGCGCCACGATGTAGGCCTCCTGCTCGTGGAAGCGCGCGTTCAGCACCGCGAAGCGCTTGGTCACCCGCCCCTCGCGGGCCGCCGCGTAGACCTCCTCCATGGCCGAGAGGTTGCTGTAGTCGAGCGGCCGGTAGCCGTGCCTCTCCAGGAGGGCCGCGATGTGCTCCGAGCGCTCGATCGAGCCCGTCCCGACCAGGACCGGCTGATGGCGGGCATGCGCCTTGTCGATCTCCGCGATGATCGCGGCGTACTTCTCCTCGGCCGTGCGATAGACCTCGTCGTCCTCGTCCACGCGCTCGACCGGGCGGTTGGTCGGGATCTCGACCACGCCGAGGTTGTAGATCTCCTGGAACTCGTCCGCCTCGGTCGAGGCGGTGCCGGTCATGCCGGCGAGCTTCTTGTAGAGGCGGAAGTAGTTCTGGAAGGTGATCGAGGCCAGCGTCTGATTCTCGGGCTGGATCGTGACCCGCTCCTTGGCCTCCAGCGCCTGGTGCAGGCCCTCCGAGTAGCGCCGGCCCGGCATCATGCGGCCGGTGAACTCGTCGATGATGACGACCTCGTCGTTGCGGACGATGTAGTCCTTGTCCCGCGTGAACAGGGTGTGGGCGCGCAGGGCCTGGTTCACGTGGTGGACGATCGTGATGTTGTGCGCGTCGTAGAGGTCGCCCTCCCGCAGCACCCCCGCCTCGCGCAGCAACTCCTCGATGTGCTCGTTGCCGCTCTCGGTGAGCGAGACCGTGCGCTGCTTCTCGTCGAGGTCGTAATCCTCGCGCGCGAGCCGCGGCATCAGCGCGTCGATGGCGACGTAGAGGTCGGAGCGGTCGTCGATCGGCCCCGAGATGATCAGCGGCGTGCGCGCCTCGTCGATCAGGATCGAGTCGACCTCGTCCACGATCGCGAAGGCGTGGCCGCGCTGGACCATCTGGCCCAGCTCGTACTTCATGTTGTCGCGCAGGTAGTCGAAGCCGTACTCGTTGTTGGTGCCGTAGGTGATGTCGCAGGCATAGGCCGCCTTGCGCTCGGCGTCGTCGAGCCCGTGCACGATGATGCCGGTGCTGAGGCCGAGGAAGCCGTAGACCCGGCCCATCCACTCGGCGTCGCGCCGCGCCAGGTAGTCGTTGACCGTGACGACGTGGACGCCCTGGCCGGCGAGCGCGTTGAGGTAGGTGGCCAGGGTCGCCACCAGGGTCTTGCCCTCGCCGGTCTTCATCTCGGCGATGCCGCCCTCGTGCAGCACCATGCCGCCGATCAGCTGGACGTCGAAATGCCGCTGGCCGAGCACCCGCTTGGCCGCCTCGCGCACGGTGGCGAAGGCCGGCACCAGGATGTCGTCGAGGCTCTTGCCGGCCGCGACCTCGGCCTTGAGCGCGTCGGTGCGGGCGCGCAGGGCCTCGTCGCTCAGGGCCTCCATCTCGGGCTCGAGGGCGTTGATGGCCGCGACCCGGGGCCGATAGCCCTTCACCCGACGGTCGTTGGACGACCCGAAAATCTTCTTGGCGATGGCACCGAGCATCGTGGACCTGCGATCGATCGAAACGTCTGACGCGAGCGTGATGCCGCGCGTTATAGAGCCATATAGGCGTCCGCGCATCAGAAAGGGACCGGGCCTCTCGGGCGGGTCGGCCCTGCGCCGAAAGGCTTACGGCCGGAGGGCGCGCGGACGCTTGATTCGGCGCGCCCGCGGCCCTGTTATCGGCGCCGCCAACGACAGGGCGGGCCGGCCGGGTCCGCCGATCGGGAGAGAAACCTCATGCGGACCCTGACCCGGGCGCTCGCCCGCACCACCGCGCTCGGCCTCGCGCTCCTCGCCGCCCAAGGGCTCGTCGCCGGCCCGGGCGCCCTCGCCCAGCAGGCCGACCCGGGCCGGATCTCGGACGGCGTCGTCAAGATCGGCATCCTCAACGACCAGTCGGGCGTCTACGCCGATTTCGGCGGGCGCGGCTCGGTCGAGGCGGCCAGGATGGCGGTCGAGGATTTCGGCGGCAGCGTGCTCGGCGCGCCGGTCCAGATCGTCGACGCGGACCACCAGAACAAGCCCGACATCGCCTCCAACGTCGCCCGCCAGTGGTACGACACCGACAAGGTCGACGCGATCATGGAGCTGACCACCTCCTCGGTGGCCCTCGCCGTGCAGGGGCTCTCGCGCGAGAAGAAGCGGATCACCATCGTGGACGGGGCCGCGACGACGGACCTCACCGGCAAGCAATGCACGCCCTACGGGTTCCATTGGGCCTACGACACGCACGCCCTGGCGGTCGGCACCGGCGGCTCCCTGGTCGAGAACGGCGGCGACACCTGGTTCTTCATCACCGCCGACTACGCCTTCGGCACGGCGCTGCAGGCCGACACGACGAAGTTCGTCGAGGCCAAGGGCGGCAAGGTGCTCGGCAGCGTGCGCCATCCCCTGAGCGCGCAGGACTTCTCCTCCTTCCTGCTCCAGGCCCAGGGCTCGGGCGCCAAGGTCATCGGCCTCGCCAATGCGGGGCTCGACACCTCGAACTCGATCAAGCAGGCGGCGGAGTTCGGCATCGTCCAGGGCGGCCAGCGCCTCGCGGCCCTGCTCTTCACCCTGGCGGAGGTGCACGGCATCGGGCTCAAGGCCGCCCAGGGCATCGTGCTCACCGAGGGCTACTACTGGGACCTCGACGATCAGGCCCGGGGCTTCGCCAAGCGCTACATGGCCCGGTTCGGGCGGATGCCGAGCATGATCCAGGCCGGCACCTACTCGTCGGTCACCCACTACCTGAAGGCCGTGAAGGCGGCCGGCACGGACGAGACCGAGGCGGTCGCCCGCAAGATGCGCGAATTGCCGGTCGACGACTTCTTCGGCCGCGGCGGCAAGGTGCAGGCGAACGGCCGCATGGTCCACGACATGTACCTGTTCCAGGTGAAGACGCCGGCCGAGTCGAAGGCGCCCTGGGACTATTACAAGCTCCTGGCCACGATCCCCGGCGAGAAGGCGTTCCTGTCGCCCAAGGACAGCGGCTGCCCGCTGACGCAGTGAGGCGCGGAGCGCCCGTCATCGCGGGAGGCGGCGAGCCGCCTCCCGCGGAGGCACCGTCGCCGGGAAGCTCGCGCTCAGCAAACGTCTCGGCCGATGGACATATACTGGTCAAATTGCCTCGAAATTCATCGCACCCTTCCGCGGATGAAACTCAGATCTGCGCCGGGTTTACGGTACCTTCGGGTCCGCACTTAAGACTTTGGTGAGGCCACGCGGCTATCGCTGAGGGTGCGGCACGCGCGACATCGACCATCGCCCCGTGCTGGCCGGCGGGGAGGCGCGGGTGCTCGGACACGACTTCATCTCCTTCTACGAGGCCTCGAAGCGCAACGGCGTCCTGCTGTCCTTCGGCGGCGACCTCTCGGAGAACGTGATGATGTCGCTGGGCGAGGTGCTGAGGCTGCGCATGCAGCAGCAGGAGACCGACGCCTCGATCGCCAAGCGGGTGTTCTCGATCTTCGTCGAGCAGGCGCAGAACATCATCCGCTACTCCGCCCGGAAGGTGGCCGCGGGCGAGGTCCCGGCGGGCCCGCGGGCGAGCGCCGGGATGATCGCGGTCGGCGCCGAGGACGGCCGCTTCGTCGTGGTCTGCGCCAACGAGGTCCGGCGGGCGGACGTCGCGGCCCTGCGCGGGCGGCTCGACCACATCGCCGCTCTCTCGGCGGAGGACCTGAAGCGCCACTACCGCGAGAAGCTGCGCCAGCCGCCGGACGAGGGCAGCCTCGGGGGCAGCATCGGCCTGATCGAGATCGCCCGCCGGGCCAGCGCGCCGGTCGAGTACGGCTTCCAGGACATCGGCGACGAGCTCAGCCTGTTCTGCCTCAAGGCCCGCATCTGAGAGCCGAGGATTCGCGATGGACCGCATCCAGATCCCGCCGACCAGTCGTTCGCCCGAGGTCGAGTTCGACTTCGCGGCGGGGCGGCTCGCGATCCGCGGCGAGTCCTATCCGGAGGACGCGGCGGCCTTCTTCGGGCCGCTGCTCCAGGCGCTGCGCGGGCACCTGGCGGCGGGCGGGACGGAGCCCCTGACGCTGGAGATCGCGCTCGCCTACTTCAACTCGTCGAGCGCCAAGGCCCTGATGAACCTGTTCCTGCCGCTCGAGGACGCGGCGGCCGGGGGGCGGCCGGTCTGCGTGCGCTGGGTCTTCGCCGAGGGCGACGACGCGATCGAGGAGGCGGGCGAGGACTTCGCCGCGGACTTCACCCACGCGCGCTTCGAGATGGTGCGGGAGGTGCGGGCGTGAGCGTGCGGAAGGTCTCCCCGGCGCCGGTCGCCGACGCCTTCAGCCTGTTCGGCACCGAGGAGGCGGTGCTCGCCCGCACCGACCTGATGCTCGACCGCCTGTCCGAAGTGGCGGGCGGCGTGCGCGACCTCGCGCAGGCCTACCGGCGCAGCTACCGCGAGCAGCGCCGGCTCGTGCGCCTGAGCGACCGCATGCAGGGCGACCTGCAGCGCGCCAATGCCCGGCTGGCGGAGCAGCAGCGCGAGATGCAGGCCCTCAACGCGGCGCTCTCGGGGGAGATCGAGCAGCGCATCCGCCTCGAGGGCGAGTTGCGGCGGGCCGCCGACACCGACCACCTGACCGGGGCGCTGACCCGCCGCCGTTTCCTGGCGGTCGGGGCCCGCGAGGCCGAGCGCGGCCGAAGCGGCGGCCTGCCGGCCTGCCTGCTGATGCTCGACCTCGACCGCTTCAAGACGATCAACGACGCCTTCGGCCACGCGGCCGGGGACGCGGCCCTCGTGGCCTTCGTGGAGACCTGCCGGGGGCTGCTGCGGGAGCGCGACGGGATCGGGCGCATGGGGGGCGAGGAATTCGCCATCCTGCTCGCGGAGACGGACCGGGAGGCCGGCCTCGCCTTCGCGGAGCGGCTGCGCGCGGCCGTGGCCGGAACGCGCGTCGCCTCGGAGAAGGGGCCGCTCGCCATCACGGCGAGCCTCGGCCTCGCGGTCCTGCGCCCCGGCGACGCGCTGGCGGAGTGGCTCAACCGCGCCGACGCGGCGCTCTACGCCGCCAAGGCGGCAGGGCGCAACCGCGTCGCCTGCGAGCCGGCCTCGTGAGCGGGGCCGTTCCGCTCCCCCGCCGCGGTGCGCTGCGGGGAGCCATGCCGCTGCGTCGGGGCGAGGTGCCGCTGCCGGGGAGCCTCGCCGCGGCCGCGGCCGACCGGGACCGGGTCGCGGACATCATGCGGCCCGGCGCCCTGCGGGGCGCCGCGCGGGGCCGCAACCTCGACAGCCTCGCCCATACCCTGTTCCTGCGCATCTACCCGGTCATCGCCGTGGTGGTGCTGCTGACGCAGATCGGCATCGCCCTCGTCTCGTACCTGGACCAGCTGCGGCTCTACGGCGAGCGGGCGTCCCTGCTCGCCGGGATCACCGCCGCGGCGCTCGCCCGGCCCGGCCTCGCCGGGGCCCCCGAGGCGCTCGCCGGCCCGTTGCGGGCCCTCGCCCTCGATCCGGCCTTCCGCTCCGCCGCCCTGCGCGACCCCGAGGGCCGCCTGATCGCGAGCGCGGGCGAGACGCCGCGGCGCGCCTTCGACCTGATCCAGGCGAGCGCGGACGTCGCTTCGCCCGGCGACGGCCGGGCCGGCGGCACCCTCACGGTCGCCCTCTCGGCGGAATCCCTGCGGGACAATGCCTGGCGCCAGGCGCTGCTCGCCCTCGGCACGAGCCTCGTGCTGATGCTGGCCTTCGTGCTGACGCTCCACGCCACCGTGCGCCGCCACGTGCTCGCGCCCCTCGCCCGCCTGCTCGGGGCGATGCGCGCGGTCGAGCACAAGCGCTGGACCGCGGTCGATCTCGGGGACGCCGCCCGGCCGAGCAACGAGATCGACGCGATCACCTCGGCCTTCAACCGCATGGTCGAGGGCCTGCGCAGCGGCGACGAGGCCAAGCGGCTCCTGCAGGCGCTCGAGAGCGCCCACGCGGAGCTCGCCCAGGCGAACCGGCAGGTGATCGAGAGCATCGCCTACGCGCGCCGCATCCAGGCCTCGGTCCTGCCGGACCGCGCCGCGCTCGCCGGGTCGGGGCTCGACGTGGCGGTGCTGTGGGAGCCGCTGCACCTCGTCGGCGGCGACTATTTCTGGCTGGAGCAGATCGACGGGCTCGCGGTCATCGTGGTGGCGGATTGCACCGGGCACGGGGTACCGGGCGCCTTCCTGACCCTGATCGTGGCGACGGCCCTGGACCGGCTCCTGCACGAGCGCGGCCTGCGCTCGCCCGCCGCCCTGCTCGCCGGGCTCGACGCCCTCGTGCGCGCGCAGCTGCGCCAGGACGGGCGCGGGGCGGAATCCGACGACGGACTCGATTGCGGGATCTGCGTCTACGACCCCGCCGCGCGCCGCCTGCGCTTCGCCGGGGCCGGCCTGTCGCTCACGGTCATCCGCGACGGGGTCGTCACCCGCGAGCGCGGCGCGCGCCGGGGCCTCGGCTATCCGGATGGCGGGCGGGAGCCGCCGGCGGGCCGCGGGACCGCGCCCGCGGAGGATCAGGTGATCGCCGTCGCGCCGGGGACGGGCTTCTACCTGATGACGGACGGCATCACCGACCAGATGGGAGCGCCCTCTCCCGGTGCCCGGCCGCGCCTCATCGGACATGCCGGCGTCGCGGCGCGGCTCGCGGCCCGCGCCAGGCGGTCGCTGCCCGAGCAGCTCACCGGGCTCGAGGCCGATCTCGCCGCCTATCGCGGCGACGAGGCGCGGCGGGACGACATGACGCTCGTCGCCTTCCGCGCGACGCAGGCCGCCGCGGATCCCTGGCCCGCGCAGGATGCGGCCTGAGGGGGCGGGCCCCGCGCTTGCTGCGGTCACGCTTGCGGCGCCCTGCCGCCCGCCGCCAGGAGAGGCGCGACATTCCCGATGGACGCTTTGCACCGCGCGGATCCGCAGCGTCGATCGCGGGCAAGCGCCCGACAAATCGGAATGTCGCGGCCGTCACGGCCAGATCGGCGCGCGCTCCGTCCGATCGTTCCGGCTCGGGTTCTCGGCGCGGCACGGGTGGATCGGGCGCGCGGGCGGCCGGACATCTCTCTGCGTCGTATCTCCACCATCCTCCGTCGGCTTCGCGCACCCGCTTGACAGAGTGGGGACGGTTGGGCCTGATGCCGACAATGAGGCGCGACGGAAATCCGGTTCGCGTTTCTTTGGGTAAAGCGCCTTTCGATGACCCAGGAGACCGTCTTGAAACGCGTCCTCGTCGCCCTGCTGCTCAGCGTTTTCGGTTCCTGTCTCGCCCAAGCCCAAAATCTCGATGCGATCGACGCGCGCAAGAAGATCCTGAAATCCTTCGGCGACGTCACGAAGCCGGTGGCCGGGATCCTGAAGGGCGAGGCGCCGTTCGACATCGCCCCCGTCAAGACGGCCCTGGCGACCTACGCCGAGGGGGCGAGGAAGCTGCCCGACCTGTTCCCGGAGGATTCGAAGAGCGGCCGCGACACCGAGGCCCTGCCGGCGATCTGGTCGCACAAGGACGACGTCGCGGCGCGCTTCACGAAGCTGGCGGCGGATTCGACTTCGGCCCTCGGCAGCATCACCGACCAGGCCTCCTTCGCGGCGACGATGCCGAAGGTCGTCGCGCAGTGCGGCGCCTGCCACAAGGAATACCGCCTCAAGAAATGACGGAGATCAGGTCGTCCGGTCCGCGGGAGGCGTCCCGGCGCGCCGGGATCAAGGTCTGGGACCTGCCCACGCGCCTGTTCCACTGGGGTCTCGTGGCGCTGATCCTCAGCGCCTACGCGACGCAGCGCTTCAGCCACGATCCCACGCTCTACCTGCATCGGCTGAACGGCTACGCCATCCTGTGCCTGCTGATCTTCCGGCTGATCTGGGGCCTGGTCGGGTCGGAGACGGCGCGGTTCGCCCACTTCCTTCCCACGCCGGGCCGCGTCGGCGCCTATCTGCGGGCCGCCCTCGCCGGGGCGAGGCCGCATTACCGGGGCCACAACCCGCTCGGCAGCGTGATGATCGTCCTGCTGCTGCTCGCGGCCGCCGCCCAGGCGGGGACGGGCCTGTTCACCAGCGACGACGCCGTCGCGGAGGGCCCGCTCGTCAAGGTCGGGTCCGACTGGCTCAACGGCCGCGCGGCCTTCTACCATGCGCGGGGCTTCTGGATCATCCTGGGCCTCGCCGCCCTGCACGTGCTGGCGAACCTGACCTACGAACTCGTCCTGAAAGACCGCGTCGTCCGGGCGATGGTCACCGGCCGCAAGCCGGAGGCGGATTTCCACGACGGCGCGGAGGGCCGGATGGCGCCGAATGCCCGGGCGCTCCTCTGCCTCGCCGCCGCTTCCGGCCTCGTCTATGCGGGATTGCGGGCGGCGGGGGCGAGCGTGCTGCGCTGAGGCGCGGGGGCGGCGGCCCGTCGCGGCGCGCAGCCAAGGGGCCGCGATCGCGTCGCGCCGTAGCCGCCCCCGCGCTGGAAGCGCATGTCGTTGCTGGGTGACGAGCGCCTCGCGGCCCAGGAAGCGGCCGCGCACCACCGCGATGGCGCGGAGCGTCCCGACCACGAGGGCGAGGCCGGTCGAGAGGAGGGCGACCCTGAGCGAGGTGAGGGCCGCCGGCCAGAGGTCGCGGGAGGTGAGGATCCGCTCGTACCGGCGCGTCGACCAGGCGGGCGGCGGCCGGGTGAAGACCGGGCTCGACCCGAACGAGACCGCGACCGTGACGGCGAGCGGGGCGATCAGGAACGGGGCGGCCAGGATCGCCGCGATGCAGATGGCGGCGCAGGCCGCCCGTTCGGTGAGCGTCATGCGCTGCCCCCCAGGCGGCGCGCCGGCGGCGTCGAACCGACCACGATCGCAACCGCGAGGACGAGCAGGATCGTGGCGGCGGTCGAGGCCAGTTCCTCGTTGCGCATGAACGGGAAGGCGCGGCCCGTGAGCGTCGCGAGCGTCTGGAAGCGGTCGCCGATGGCGAGGCTCGGCACCACGTACATCGGCACCGCGAGCGAGACCATGAAGGCGGCGCCCGAGACGAGCCCCGGCAGGGTCAGAGGCAGCGTCCCGGCGCGGAAGCGGCGCAGGGGCGCGGCCCCGAGCGTCGCCGGCGCCTCCGAGAGGCGCGGGTCGATCAGCCGGATCACCGCATAGATCGGCAGGATCATGAAGGGCAGGAAGAGGTTCGCCGCCCCGACGACGAGCCCGGCGGCCGCCAGGCAGGGCCATGCGCTCGCGCACCGCCCGCAGGAGGGGCCACCGGTCCGTCGCAGAAAATGCGGCAACATCAAGAACCTAGAGCAGCCCCCGATTGCAACGCGATCGGATCCTGCTCTAGACGAGCCCCGGTGCGGCGGGCGGACGGACGACCGTGGACGAAGGCGACAGACTCCCGAAGATCTTCCTCCCGGCCGAGCCCGACCCGTTCCTGCGCATCTTCCTGTCGCACGCCGCCCTGGAGCGGGTGGGCAGCGAGGCGGAGAGCGACCTCGTGGTGGTCCCGAGCCTCGTCCGCGACGCCCGCACGCATGTCCATTGCCGGGTCGAGGGCGTCGTCGAGGGGGGCGGCAAGCCCCTCGTCGTCTTCGCCCAGACCGACTACGACGTCATCATCGACGCGCCGGGCCGGGACGCGATCGTCTACCGCACCGGCCTGACGCGGGCGTGGCGGCTGCCGCACGAATTCATCCTGCCCTACGTCTGGATCACGCATCCGGAGGGGATCGTCGAGAAGCCGCCGGGCGCGACGCCGGTGATCGGCTTCTGCGGCACCCTGCGCAACCGCGGCACGCGGCGGCGCACGCTCGCGCATCTCGCCCGCACCCCGGGCTTCACCTCGAACTACATCATCCGGGACAAGTTCTGGGCCCAGGGCCTGCCGGTCGAGCAGGCCGCCGCCGAATTCGCCGCCAACATCGAGCAGTCGGACTTCGTGGTCTGCGACCGCGGCATCGGCAACTGGACCGTGCGCATGTACGAGGTCCTGTCGCGGGGCCGGATCCCGGTGATGCTCGACACCGGCGGCCTGCTGCCGCAGGTCCGCGCCGGCCGGTTCGAGGACACGCTCGTCGTGGCCGCGAGCCGCCGACAGCTGGTCGAGGCCATCCGGGCGGTCTGGCGCGACGACGACGTGCCGGCGCGCCAGCGGCGCTGCCGGGCGCTCTGGGAGGCGAATTTCAGCATGACCGGCTTCGCCCGCACCCTCTCGGACAATCTGGCCCGGATCGTCGGCGACCCGGCCTACCGGGCGCGGGTGCTCGGCCTCACCCCGGCCGACCGGGTGCGCCGCGCCGCCCGGCGCCTCGCCTACCGGGACTGGCCCGGACGCTGAGGCGCCCCTACACCGCCCGGCGCAGGAAATCCCGGAAGGAGCGCCGCACCGGCGGGTCCTCGGCCGGCGGCGCGGGGTCGGGCGGCTCCGGCTCGGGGGGCGCCTCCGGCGGCTGGAGCACCTCGGGGCGCACGATCCGGGGCGCGGCGAAGACGTCCCCCTGGGCCAGCGGCAGGTCGAGGTCGATCAGGTCTGGCACGTCGGCGTCGCGCTCCACGGCCTCGGCGATCAGCCGGATGCCCGCGCGCGCCAGGGCCGCGGCGAGGTCCTCCGGCGCGACCTCCGGGGTGCCGCCGCGCCGGCCGAGCAGCAGGTCCGCCGGCACCTTGGCGTAGGCGATGCCGAGCGCCGCGAGGGCGGAGCCGTCGAAGCGCAGGTCCCCCGCCCGGTCGAGGGCGAGGGGGATCCGCCCGCGCAGGGCGGCGAGCGCCGCGCTCTGCTCGCCGTCGAGGCTGCGCAGGCTGCGCTGGGGCAGCGCCAGGATCATCCGCCCGGCGAGTTCGGGATGCGCCTCGATCAGCCGGCCGAGCCCGCGCAGGAAGCCGGGCTCGAACAGCGAACTCGGCGAGAGCGCGTAGGCCACCGCGGCGGTGCTGCCCCGCGCCGCCAGCTGACGGCCGATCGCCGTCACGCGCGCGAGCATCAGCCGGTCGAGTTCCGTGGTGCGGCCGTGGCGTTCGAGCGTCGGGATGAACTCCGCCGGGGTGAGCCGCGCCTCCCCGAGGCTCAGGCGGGTGAGCGCCTCGTAGAAGGCCACCTTGCGCTGGGGGAGGCTGACGATGGGCTGGAGATGCACTTCGAGCCCGCCCTGGGTCAGGGCCTCCAGGATCGCCTGCTCGCGCCGCCGCGCCTCGGCGCCGGAGGCGACCGGGCGCGGCAGGGCGGGCTCCGGCACGAAGGGGCGCGGCGCGGCCTGCTCCCCCGGCAGGGACCGACCCCGCGGCGCAGCTTCGCTCCGCGGCGGAGCCTCGCTCCGCGGCGGAGCCTCGCTCCGCGGGCGGATCCCCGGCTCGGAAGCGGGCGGGCGAGGAGCCTCGGGAGCGGGACGCTCGGGAATGGGATTCTTGGAGGCGGGAGGCGGCGGCGGGGGCGGCTGCTTCAGCCGCGCGATCTCCTGGTCCTGGGCCGCCACCGTCACGGCGATCTCGCGCACGATGCTGCCGAGGAGCCCGATCTCGGCGGTCAGTTCCGAGAGATCGGCCTCGCCGCTTTGCTGACGCGGCGGCTCCGGCCCCGCCGCCGGGGCCGGGCGCTGCTCCAGGGCGAGCAGGCGCCGCGACAGGAGATCGACCTCGCCCGAGAGCTTCTCGGCCTGCGCGGCGGCGCGCCGGGCGGCCCGCCAGCCGAGACCCGCCGCCACGCTGGCGGCGATGCTCCAGACCAGGGCGAGCCCCGCTACCACGCCGAGGGCGGGCGCGGAGAGGAACGCCACCGTGAGGCAGAGGCCGCCGCCGAGCAGCGCCGCGAGGCAGAGGGAGACGAGACCCGCGGACGGCCCTTCGGCACGGCGGCCGGTCGTCAGGGCCATGGCGGTGCACCTCCCGAAACTCGCGGACCGGCGGGCCCATGGGCCCGGATGTCCCGAACTTGTCGCCGAGCCTCGCGGCCCCCGCAAGCGGGCGCCCGGTCACGTCCCCGGGCTTCTTGCGGCGCCGCGCGCCCCGCGCCCCTCGCGCCGCGCCCCTCGCGCCGCGCCCCTCGCGCCGCGCCCCTCGCGCCGCGTCCCTTGCCCTGTGCTTCTTGCCCTGCGCCCCTTGCCCTGCGCCCCTTGCCCCGGGGCGCGGCCGGCCCGACATCCGCCCGGCGGCCCCGGCGGCCGCCCCGCCCGGCGGGGGCGCGGATTTCAGGAGTGCGGATCATGGCGCATCAGGGACAGCAGCCCGGCGGGGGCGAGCGCGTGGAACTGCTGATGCAGGTGGAGGGAATGACCTGCGGCGGCTGCGTCGAGGCCGTCACCCGGGCGCTGCGGCGGCTCGACCCCGAGGCGGCGGTCGCGGTCGATCTCGGCCAGGGCCGGGTGAGCGTCACCACGGACGCGCAGGCCCTCGACGTGGCGCAGGCGCTGGCCCGGGCCGGCTACGAGGCCCGTGCCATGACGGGCTGAGCCGGCCGCGCCGCCTCGTCTAACGATCGTTTAAGCCGGCTCTGCGAGGGTCGGGGCGTTGGAGTCGAGGGGTGCTGGAGGCCTCGTGGGTCCCCGGTGCTGGCGTGGCGGTGTGCGTATCAACAAGGCCTTGGCGACCCTGATCGACGCCCGCCTCGCGGGCCTCGTGCACGACTCCGTCTCGGAGGAATCCGGCGAGCGGGGCCGCCACGAGCGTTTCCTGATCTCGCGCCTCGCGACCGGCGCGGTGAGCATGGCGCTGCTGCCCCCCTACCTGCTCTGGCGGGGGGTGCCGTCGCTGCTGGAGGCGGGCGTCGCCGTCTGCCTCATGCTGCCGGTGGTGGCGGCCTTCCTGCTCGCCCGGACGGGGCGGCTGACCCCGGCGCACGCCCTCTCGGCCGCGGCCCATGCGGGCTTCATCGTCTGCCTCGCGCAGCTCACCGGGGGTCCGGTCTCGGCCGCGACGCTCTGGCTCGCGCTGATCCCGATCGAGGCGCTGATGGCCGGCACCCACCGGGCCGCCATCGCGGCGGCCGGGATCGCGGCGGCGGCGGCGGTCGCGATCGCCTGCCTGGACCCGCCCGCGGAACCCCCGCTCGCCTGGTCGGCGGCCCTGGCGATGCCGGTCTTCGCCGTCACGGCGATCTGCCACGTGCTCTCCCTGGCGCTCGAATTCCGGCGTCGCGAGGGCAGCTGGAACGACCGCCTCCAGCAGGCCTCGGCGCGCAACGCCCTGCTCCTCGACGTCATCGACGACCTCGTGACCTGGCACGACCGCGGCGGCGGCGTGGTCCAGGCGAGCCGCGGGGCGCTGCGCCTGGCCGGGGCGGCGCCGCAGACGCTCCTCGGCCGCGGCCTCCTCGGCCGGATCCACGTCCAGGACCGGCCGGCCTTCCTGAAGGCGATCAGCGACGCGGGCAGCCTCGACGGGCCGGTGACCGTGCAGGTGCGCCTGCACACCGACCTCGCGGCCTCGGGCGAGGCGGGCCGGGTGATCTGGGTCGAGATGCGCGCCCACCGGGTGCCGCCCGGCGCGCGGGCCGGCGCTCCCCACCACAGCGCCGTGGTGGCGGTGACCCGCGACGTGTCCGAGCAGCGCCGCCACGCGGAGGAGATGGAGCGGGCCCGCGCCGAGGCGGAGCGCGCCGACGCGGTCAAGAGCCGCTTCCTCGCGGTGGTCAGCCACGAGTTGCGCACCCCGCTCAACGCGATCATCGGCTTCTCCGAGATGCTCTCGGCCGAGGCCAACCTCGCCCTGCCGCCGGAGCGGCAGCGCGAATACGCGGCGATCATCCACGGCTCCGGCCGGCACCTCCTGGAGGTCGTGAACGCGCTCCTCGACCTCACCAAGATCCAGAGCGGCAGCTTCGACTTCGCGCCGGAACCGTTCGACCTGCGCGCCCTGGTCAACGGCTGCTGCGACCTGATGCAGCTGCGCGCCGACCAGGGCGGCATCGAGCTGATGCGCGACGTCCCCCGCGACCTGCCGGAACTCACGGCGGATCCGCGCGCCTGCCGCCAGATGCTGATCAACCTGCTGTCGAATGCCGTGAAGTTCACGCCGCGGGGCGGGCGGATCACGGTCGCGGTGAGGGCGATCTACGACCGCATCGAGATGTCCGTCACCGATACCGGCGTCGGCATCGCGGAGGCCGACCTGCCGCGGCTGGGCGATCCGTTCTTCCAGGCGGGCGACTCGGCGGCCTATGCGCGGATGCACGAGGGCACGGGGCTCGGGCTCTCCGTGGTGCGGGGCCTCGTCGGCCTGCACGACGGCGAGCTGCTGCTCGAGAGCTCGGTCGCCCGCGGCACCCGCGTGGTGGTGGTGCTGCCGCTCGACTGCCGCGGCGGGCCGCGCAGCGGCGGCCCGGTGCCGATCCGCACCGCCCCGCTCGCCGAGCCCGGCGCCGTGCCGCTGCTGCGCGCGAGCTGAGGCCCGGCTCAGGCCGCGTCCCCGCCGACCAGGGCGGCGAGGCGCGCCCGGCCCCGGCCGAGCCGGCTCTCGACCGTGCCGGGCTCGCAGCCGAGCCAGCGGGCCGCCTCGTCGTCGCCGAGCGCCCCGCGCCGGGGGCCGCCCCGGCCGGGCCGGGGCCTGCCCGGTCAGAACGTCTCGCGGATCGCCTCGACGGCGTCCTTGGCTTCGCCGAGCCCCTTCAGCGCTCGGCCCTTCAGCTCCTGCGCCCTCCCCTCGGCCTGAAGCTTCCGGTCGCCCGTGAGGCCGTCGATCCCCTGCTTGGCGTGGCCGGCCGCCTCGTCGGCCATGCCCTCGATCAGGTCCGCGGTCCCGGCGCCGGCCCCGGATCGGCCCGGCCCGGCAGCGCCGAGAGGATCCCGGATGGGCGGGAGATCGGCCGCGCCCGCGCGGACGAGGCCCTGGTCGCCGGCGAGGCCGCGGCCGTGAACCCCTCCGACGCCAAGGCGGCGCTCGGCCCGATGCCCTCCGCGGTCTTTCCCCGGACCCCCGCCCCGGACCCCCGCCCCGGACCCCCGCCCCGCACCTCCGCCCCGCACCTCCGCCCCGCACCTCCGCCCCGCGCCTCCGCCCCGCACCCCCGGGCGCGACTTCGCGGGCCGCGTCCGCGAAGGCCCGGCAGCGCTCGTCGGCAAGGCGGTGTTCGGCTCCTCGGGCGACCTCGGCATCCGGCGGGACGGCACCCCTGCGAGCCACCTCGTGGTCGAGGCGGAGGCGCTGGTCGCGAGGCAGGAGGGGATCGGCATGGAGGAGGCGGCCGGCCGAGGCGGACCGGGCGGTGCTCGGCGCCTCGCGGAACCGGCTGATCCTGCGCCCCGGGCCCTGAGCGCATCCCACCCCTTGCCCCTGTCCGGCCGCTCGGGGCCGCCACGCGGCGTCAATCCCGGCAAGTTTGGCCTTCATGGACAGCGCCTTGACGCAAAATATCAGGCAATGCTTCTATCCTTACGTCATCACAATCTGACCGCGCAGTCACACCGAAAACACCATCGAGACTTTTACAATCTTTGACAGACATAGCTAATCCGGCATAGCCATGTCGGAGATGTGATCTCCGCCGTCTCGGTCTTCGCCGGCCGCAGGACACCCACGGGGCTCCCCAATTGGGCCTAAGATCTGGAACTTCCGGAAGAATCCGGGCCGTCCAGGAGCCGATTAAGGGATTTTTTCGGAAGCCGCTCTACAACAGCGGGGTCGGTTCATCCTGATCGATCGGCAGACTTGCAGGCAGGCCGCATGTCCGTTTCGACTGCTGCTGTGACGAGACGCCCGGATCCGGCGTGGGGTCCGCGGCCGTTCGGAAGTGGGGCGGAGTCCCACCTCGACGCGATGTGCCGCACGGCCGCGGCCCTGCTCGGCCTGCCGGCCGCCCTGGTGTCGCGCGCGGGGGCGGAGGGCCACCGGATCGAGGCGGCGTGCGGGCTCCCGGCCGCGGAGGCGCCCCGGGCGGCCGCGCTCTGCGCGCAGGTCCTCCTGGGCGACGAGGTGCTGGTGGTCGAGGATGCGGCGGAGGATCCGCGCGTCTCCGAGGCGGGCCGGGGGCGCGGGAGCTTCCTGAGGTTCTTCGCCGGAGTTCCGCTGATCCTGGCTCCGGGCCTGCGCCTCGGGGTGCTGGCCGTGCTCGGCCCGACCCCGCGCCGCGTCTCGCCCGAGGAGCGCGCGCGCCTCGCGGATCTCGCGGCGATCGTCGGCGCGCATCTGCGCCTGCGCCACACCGAGGCGGTCCTGCGCACCAGCGAGGCGCATTTCCGGCTCCTGGCCGAGAGCGCCTCCGACATGATCGTGCTCGCCGACGCGGACACGACCCGGCGCTACGTCTCGCCGGCCTCGCTCCCCCTCCTCGGCTACGCGCCCGAGGAACTCGTCGGCACCCGCCCGATCGACGGCGTCCACCCGGACGACGCGGCGGGCTACCGCGCCCTGCTCGATCGCGTGAGCCGCGGCGAGGCCGACCGGGTCGTGGGCCGGCAGCGCTACCGGCGCAAGGACGGCCGCTTCGTCTGGGTCGAGGCGACGTTCAGCGTGATGCGCGAGGGCGGGACGGGCCTGCCCACCGGCTACGTGGCGGCGGTGCGCGACATCTCGGAGCGCAAGGAGGCGGAGAGCCGGATCGCGCATCTGGCGCTCCACGACGCGCTCACGGGCCTGCCGAACCGCCTGCTGCTGCGCGACCGGTTGCAGCAGGAACTGGCCCTGGTGCAGCGCTACGGCGGCGCCTTCGCGCTGCTCTGCCTCGACCTCGACCATTTCAAGGAGGTGAACGACCGCTTCGGCCACGCGGCCGGCGACGCGCTCCTGTGCGCCGCGGCCGAGCGGATCCGGCGCATCATCCGGACCGAGGACACGGCGGCGCGGATCGGCGGGGACGAGTTCGTGATCCTCCAGACCCGCACGAACCAGCCGGTCAATGCCGAGGCCATGGCCCGCCGCCTGATCGAGGCGCTCCACGCCCCCTTCGCCCTCGCGGGCTTTCCCCCGCTCACCGTGGGAGTGAGCATCGGGGTCGCCTTCGCCCCGCGCGACAGTCTCGACGGGGAGGGACTCTACCGGCTGGCAGACCAGGCGCTCTACGCCGCCAAGGCGGCGGGGCGCGGCGTCGTGCGCCTCGCCCCGCACTCTGCCCGCGCGCGCGCCGGGGCCTGATCCGGGATCGGCTTGATCGAAGCGGATCCCGGCTCACACGCCTGCGCGGCGCCTGAGCCACGCCGACATCCGCATTGCCGAAATGGGAGATGGCGAAGCCATCAACCGGACCGCGTGTGAGCGCGGCCCGGCGCGGGGTTCCGCTCCCGGGCGGGATCGCCCCTTCTCGATGAGGCACGCGAATCCGCGCGGTCGGGCGGCCCGACCGGGCGCGAAGGGGTGTGTCGAGGCGACGCGCTCCCCGCCCCGCCACGCGGCGGGCCGGATTACCGCGCGAGCGGCGGCGCGAAAGGCGCAGATCATGCACGCCTCGCGAGAGGGTGCTCGCCCGGCCCGGAGGCAAGCGATCCTGGCGCGACACGTCGGCGTTGGCCGGCCGCCCGCGCGGCCGGAGATAGGGCGTGGTCCTCGCGCTGGCGTTGCCTGTACGACCACTCTGCGGAGCGCCTTCGTTTGGTCTTGTCGTGGGACGTCTCGCAGACTGCACCTCAGGTCGTCGATGCGCGACATCCTGGGATTCGCCGAAATGCGCCCTTGGGTCTTGTCACACCTCTTCGCTGCCATAGAGGGAGCTTCGATGTGAGTGTCGATCATCATGAAATTTGACTACATCTCTCGTTTTATTTTCTTCGCACGTTGAATTCAGGCGGCACAGGCGGAGTTTCATACCAAGCTGATTGCCTAATAGCGCTTTATTACGTTAGGGTACAAAAGGGATTGCTCCGCCACAGCGATGATGCCATCCTATCAAGAGTTCGAGAAGAATCAAGCGAAGCCGATTACGGATTAGCATGATGGCGATGCATCATAGATAATTGGCAACAGTGCTATGACAGCATGCGATTATGCAAGCTAGATATGACATATTGCAGATTACCTCATATTATTAATTCGACCAAACAGAGCAATTTCACAGAAATCTATTATGGATTTCGATATGAGTTATACGATTATTTCAGGTGTAAAAGCACCATTTATATCAGTTAATTACTGCAATTTTCTACGCTCGTTTATTCGCCGAGAGATCAAGACCGTCCGATCGCCGCGGCGGTGCTGGCCGTTCTGGCGACCGAGAGCCAGGGCACCGGCAACCTCGCCCTGTTCCCGGTCATCGTCCTGGCCTTCGGTCCGCTCGGCGGATTCGCCGCAGACTCGGCCCGACCGCCCCGCCCATCCCGGGGCGATCATGGGGCGAGCGCACTCGTCGTCGCTCTCCTGGTGACCGCGGGCTACCCTCTGGCGGAGTCCATCCTGCGCCGCGGGAGCACGATGGCGGTCCATCACCTCGCCTCCATGAGGCGCGAGCCCGCACTCGACGCGGTGATCGGGCGCGCGCTCGTCCCGCAGCGGACCAGCACGGTCGCCGATCGCTACACGGCCCTCTGGCACGGCCCCGAGGCAACCAAGGTGATCGTCCAAGGGGCCGATTCCGCCTTCGCGGGCGGCCTGAACGCGACCGAACCCGCGATGAGCCTCGCATGGGCGCGCGAGGTCGCGGCCATGGGCGAGTTGGTGCGACGGCGCAACCTCGTCCACCCGCCGATGCGGGTGACCACGATCGGCTACGTCGAACCTTTCGGCCGCCTTCTCGGCGCCTCTCCCACGCCCGGCACCAAACTCTGGCTCGATCCCTTGCGGACGGTCGGCAAGCTGACGGTCGACGAGGCACGCGCCTACCTGGCGAAGGCCGATGCCGTCTTCGTCCAGACATGCCCACTCAATCCCACGCTTCGGGAGATGACCGACACGTCGTTCCTGGCGGCACTCCGGGAGCGGTCCAACCTTGCCGATGCCACCGCCTGCTACGAGGTCTGGCTGCGCGCCTGAGCGGACCCGTCCGCATCCGGCGAGGGCCACTCCGTTGCGGGCCCGCCGCCGGCGTCACCGCCGAACGCCGCCGGGCCCGCTCCGATCAGCGCTCGCTGCGGCGCGCGTCGAAGCAGGTCTTCGTCTGGCCGGGGGCCGGGTCGCCGAAATTCTGGTTGTTGCACGCGACTTGGCCGCCCTGCGGGAAGGGCCGGCCGTCCTGCCCGGAACGCCGGAGAAGACGGTGGTCGGTCAGGGCATCACGCGGACCTCGCCCTCCGGCACGCAGGGCACGAGGTCGTCGGTGTTCACCTGGGCCTGCGCCGCCCCGGCGGCCAAGCCGAGGGCCCATCCGGCGATCACCACGGCCGCGCGCATCGTCCCGTCTCCCTCGCCCCTGATCCGGCCCGCGCACAGCACGGCAAGCGTGGCGGCGGAGGTCGCGCCGGACCTTGTCCACCCGCGCGGCGGTCCGCGGGACGGCGCGGCCCGGACCGGCGCTTGTGGGCGGGGCGCCGGGCCGCTAACCCGGGACGAGACAGATCAGGGAGTGCGCCAGATGGGCAGCGAGGGACGGACGGACGAGTTGCTGGTCTCGATCGACGGGGGCATCGCCCGCGCGACCTTCAACCGGCCGCAGGCGCGCAACGCGCTCACCTTCGCGATGTACGAGGACCTCGCCGCCTTCTGCGCGCGCGTCAACGAGGATCCCTCGGTGCGGGTGCTCGTCATCTCCGGGGCCGGCGGCAAGGCCTTCGCGGCGGGGACGGACATCGCCCAGTTCCGCGCCTTCACGACGCCGCAGGACCCGCTCGATTACGAGCGGCGCATCGACCGCATCCTGTCGACCCTGGAGACCTGCCAAGTCCCGACCATCGCGTCGGTCGCGGGGGCCTGCACAGGCGGCGGGGCGGCGATCGCGGCCTGCTGCGACCTGCGCGTCGCCTCCGCGGAGGCCCGGTTCGGCTTCCCGATCGCCCGGACCCTCGGCAATTGCCTCTCGCTGTCGAGCCTCGCGCGGCTCTCGGGCCTGGTCGGCGCGGCCCGGGTCAAGGAGATGATCTTTACGGGCCGGCTCTACGAGGCCGAGGAGGCGAAGGCGGCGGGCTTCCTGCACGAGGTCGTGCCGGACGCGGACGCGCTCGCGGCCCGCACCGAGGCGCTCGCCCTCACCGTCGCGGCCCAGGCCCCGCTGACCCTGCGCGCCACCAAGGAGGGGCTGCGCCGCATCCAGGCGGTCCCCTCCGAGGCGGGCGACGACCTGATCCTGATGTGTTACACGAGCGAGGATTTCCGCGAGGGGATCGAGGCCTTCCTGGGCAAGCGCCCGCCGCAGTGGAAGGGGCGCTGAGGGCGCCCCAGCGCGGCGGTCAGTGGCCGCCGCCGCCCTTGCTCCCCTCCCCGCCGGCGCCCTTGCCGCCCTGCAGCGCCGCCACGGCGCGGACGTCCGCCCCGCGGCTGCAATCGGGCTCGCTGCGCTCCGCCCGGCAGGCATAGAGCCACGCCCCGACATCGGTGCCGCAGCGGCCGAGAAGCTGACCCGCCTGCTGCTTGAGGTCGGGCTTCTCGCCATCCTTCCTGGATTCGCTCGTTCTCTGCTGCGCCTGTTCCAACAGGCAGCTGCGCAGGCGCTGATCCAATTCCAGCGTCTGCGCCTCGGCGGAGGCCGCGGAGAGGAGCAGGGCAAGGGAGATGATCGTGATCCGCATGCCCCTAGGTTAGCGGACGGAAGTTACCGGCCCGTCATCGGAACGCTTTGCAGTCTCCGCAGGCCGCCGGACTGACCGCGCCCGCGCGACGACTTGGCCGGGCGCGCCCGCGCGCCGATTGAGCGAGGCGCGGCGGCGGCGACCCGTCGCCGGGGCCGACCGGGGGCCCGAACGCAGAGAGGCCGCCTCGCGGCGGCCTCTCCGTCTCGTGGTGGCGAGTGGACCTCAGAAGTCCATGCCGCCCATGCCGCCGCCGCCCGGCATGGCCGGCGGGGCCTCCTTCTTGGGCGCGTCGGCGACCATCGCCTCGGTCGTCACCAGCAGGCCGGCCACCGAGGCGGCGTCCTGCAGGGCGGTGCGCACGACCTTGGCCGGGTCGACGATGCCGGCCTGGATCAGGTCGACGTAGGTCTCGTTCTGCGCGTCGAAGCCGAACGTGGCCGAGCCGTTCTCGGCGACCTTGCCGACCACGATCGAGCCCTCGACGCCGGCATTCGCGGCGATCTGGCGGATCGGGGCCTCAAGCGCCTTGAGGACGATCTTGATGCCGGCCTGGACGTCGGCGTTGTCGCTCTTGAGGTCCTTGATGGCCTCGCGAGCCCGCAGCAGGGCGGCGCCGCCGCCCGGGACGATGCCCTCCTCCACGGCCGCGCGGGTCGCGTGGAGCGCGTCGTCGACGCGGTCCTTCTTCTCCTTGACCTCGACCTCGGTCGCGCCGCCGACCCGGATCACCGCCACGCCCCCGGCCAGCTTCGCCAGGCGCTCCTGCAGCTTCTCCCGGTCGTAGTCCGAGGTCGTCTCCTCGATCTGCGCCTTGATCTGCGCCACCCGCGCCTCGATGTCCGCCTTCTCCCCGGCCCCATCGATGATCGTGGTGTTCTCCTTCTCGATCCGCACCCGCTTGGCCCGCCCGAGCATCGGGAGCGTCACGTTCTCCAGCTTGATGCCGAGATCCTCCGCGATCATCTGACCGGCGGTCAGGATCGCGATGTCCTCCAGCATCGCCTTGCGCCGGTCGCCGAAGCCCGGCGCCTTCACGGCCGCCACCTTCAGACCGCCGCGCAGCTTGTTGACCACCAGCGTGGCCAGCGCCTCGCCCTCGATGTCCTCGGCCACGATCAGCAGCGGCTTGCCGGTCTGCACCACCGCCTCGAGCACCGGCAGCATCGCCTGCAGCGACGACAGCTTCTTCTCGTGGATCAGGATGTAGGGATCCTCGAGCTCGGCGATCATCTTCTCCGCGTTCGTGATAAAGTACGGGGAGAGGTAGCCGCGGTCGAACTGCATGCCCTCGACGACGTCGAGCTCGGTCTCGGCCGTCTTGGCCTCCTCGACCGTGATCACGCCCTCGTTGCCGACCTTCTGCATCGCCTGGGCGATCATCTGGCCGATGTCCTTGTCGCCGTTGGCCGAGATGGTGCCGACCTGGGCGATCTCCTCGGAGGCCGAGACCTTCTTGGAGCGGCCCTGGATGTCCTTCACGACCGCGGTGACGGCGAGGTCGATGCCGCGCTTGAGGTCCATCGGGTTCATGCCGGCGGCGACGTACTTGGCGCCTTCCTTGACGATGGCCTGGGCCAGCACGGTCGCCGTGGTGGTGCCGTCACCCGCGAGGTCGTTGGTCTTCGAGGCCACTTCGCGCACCATCTGGGCGCCCATGTTCTCGAACTTGTCGGCGAGCTCGATCTCCTTGGCGACCGTCACGCCGTCCTTGGTGATCCGCGGAGCCCCGAAGCTCTTCTCGATCACCACGTTGCGGCCCTTCGGGCCGAGCGTCACCTTGACCGCATCCGCCAGGATGTCGACGCCGCGCAGCATCTTCTCGCGGGCGTCGGAGGCGAAACGAACGTCTTTCGCTGCCATGTCCAAACCTCTCTGTTCGATCGTCGTCTTGCGCGATCCCCGGCGCGGCGCCCGCCTCGCGGGGGCGGCGCGGGGGTCGCGGCGGAATTCCGGGCCGCCTTACGCGAGCACGCCCATGATGTCGGACTCCTTCATGATCAGGAGGTCCTGGCCGTCGATCTTGACCTCGGTGCCCGACCACTTGCCGAACAGCACGCGGTCACCGGCCTTCACGTCGAGGGGGGTCACCTTGCCGGTCTCGTCGCGGGCGCCCGGGCCGACGGCGACGATCTCGCCCTCCTGGGGCTTCTCCTTGGCGGTGTCCGGGATGATGATGCCGCCCTTGGTCTTCTCCTCGCTCTCGATGCGACGGACGACCACGCGGTCGTGCAGCGGACGGAATTGCATGTGCTGCCCTCTTGCTTCCCACAAGGACTTGGCGATGGTGCCTCGGCGTCGGTGCGGCCGCACGGTGTCGGCGCGGCCTGTTAGCACTCACTTTCGGTGAGTGCCAGAGCCGCGGCTGACCTATGCGGACCCTTCGGGCAAGTCAAGACGTTCTGCGCCAACAAGCCGGCCCACCAGGATCCTTCCCCGATGATCACCCTGCACGGCCCCGGCGGCGTCGTGGCCGAAGGCGAGGCCTGCGCGGCGCCGCCGCCTCACGGGGTCTGGCTCGACCTCGTCGATCCGAGCGAGACCGAGATCGCGCTCGCCGAGGAGGCGACGGGGCTCCAGGTGCCCAGCCGCGCGGCCCTGAGCGAGGTCGAGCGGTCGAGCCGCCTGCGGCGGCGGCGCGACGCGCTCTACCTCAGCACCCCGATGGTGTCCTTCGTTCCGGGCGATCTCGGGCTTCGCCCGCTCGGCTTCGTGCTGACCCGCGAGCGGCTGGTCTCGATCCGCTTCCAGCCGCTCGCGGCCTTCGACGCGGTCAAGCAGCGCCAGGCCGAGCGCGACGGCCTGGAGACCAGCGTCGGGGTGCTCACCGCCCTGATGGCCGAACTCGTCGACGCCATGGCGGACAGCCTGGAGGCGATGAGCGACGCGCTCGACGCGCTCTCGACCCGGGTCTTCCACTTCGACGCGGGGCACGGCGAGGCCTCGGCGCCCAAGCGGCGCGACCTCGCCCTGCGCCGGATCCTCGGCGAGATCGGGCGCCGGGGGAAGGCCCTCGCCAAGCTGCGCTCCGCCCTCGTCGGCCTCGACCAGATGGTGCCCTACGTGGCGAGCGAGGCGGAGGCCTGGCTCGGCCCGGAGGACCATGCCCATCTCGACACGCTGCACCTCGACATCGCCTCGCTGGAGGAGTTCGAGACCCGGCTCTCCGAGACGGTGCAGTTCCTGCTCGACGCGGCCCTCGGCCTCATCAACATCGAGCAGAACAACACGTTTCGCGTGCTCACGGTGGTGTCGATCATCGGCATCCCGCCGACGCTCGTCGCGTCGATGTACGGCATGAACTTCAAGCACATGCCGGAGCTGGACTGGGCCTGGGGCTATCCCTACGGGCTCGCCGTGATCGCGCTGAGCGCGCTCGCGCCCGCCCTGTGGTTCAAGCTGAGGGGCTGGTTCTGATCCGAGCGGGGATGTCTCGCGAGCGCTGGTTGCGGTCTCGCACGGTCGCCGCGCCGTTGGCCTGCGTCGCCGAGTCGTGAGGGTCGGCGGCCCGATGCGTCGGCGTTCTGCGCCGTTGGCCGGACGCGGGCGCGGCCTCGCCGCCGGCCGCCCGCCGCGAGCCGGATGCCGGCGCGGAGGAGCGGGAGCGCCGGCCGCGCTTGACTCAGGTCAAGGCCGGGGCCGGCCGCGCGGGGGAGGATGCCGCCACGGTTCGGGCCGCCCTCCAGACATGCGGCGGCCCGCCAGCGGAGCGCAGCATGACCGTCCCCACCGTCGGCGACGTGATCGCCGGCCACCCCCTCCACGCGGTGACCGGGAGCTTCACGATCGCGAGCGTCTGCCACCGGATGCGGGCGCTCAACGTCGGCGCGCTCGCGGTGCTGGACGAGGGCCGGCTCATCGGCATCATCAGCGAGCGCGACATCGCCCGGCGGGTGATCGCGGGCCACCGCGACCCGATGCTGACCCTGGTGCGCGAGGTGATGACCCGCGAGCCCCTGACCATCGCCGCGCAGGCGCCCCTCGCCGAGGCGCACCGGCTCATGGCCGAGAGGGGCATCCGCCACCTGCCGGTGATGCGGGACGAGGCGGTGGTCGGCATGATCTCGCTGCGCGACATCCCGGCCGAGGCCGGGGCCGAGGCGCTCGCCTGACCGGTCGGGTCAGCGCCGCGCCGCCAGGGCCGAGCCCGCCAGGATCAGGCCGGATCCCGCCGCGGTGGCGAGCCCCGGCACCTCGCCGAAGGCGAGATAGCCGAGGCCGACGGCCCAGATCAGCGCCGAGTACTCGGCGACCGCGAGCCGGGCGGCCTCCGCCCCCGCATAGGCGCGGCTGAGCACGAGGTGGCCCGCCACCCCGAGCGCGCCGACCAGCGCGAAGGCCGGCCAGTCCGACGCGGCCACCGGCACCCAGGTGGAGGCGGCGGGCGCCGCCAGCAGCGCGGCCGGCCCGACATGCTGGATCGCCACGATCACCGCGACGGAATCCCGCGCGGCGCGGGCGCGCAGCAGCACCATCGAGAGCGCGTAGGTCAGCGCCGAGGCGAGCACGGCGGCGATGCCGAGGAGGTGCCCCTCCCCCGCCGCGCCGCCGCCGAGCTGCCCGCCCGCCACGACCAGCACCCCGGCGAGGCCGAGCAGCAGGGCCGCCCAGACGCGCGGCCGCACCATCTCCCGCAGCAGCAGGCCGGCGAAGAGCGCGATGAAGATCGGGCTGAGGAAGGAGAGGGCCAGCGCCTCGGCGAGGGGCAGGCGGGCGAGCCCGGTGAAGAAGGTGAGCGCGGTCGCGGCCGCCAGCACCGCGCGCAGGCCGTTCGCGCGCCACGTCGCCGCGGAGGGCCAGCCCGGCCGCCGCCACGCCAGCAGCGCCAGGATCAGGACCGACCCGGAAAGGTAGCGCAGGAACGCGATCTCCGGCACGGCGTAGCGCGCCGCCAGCCCCTTGATCATCGCGTCCATCAGCGACAGGAGGCCGATGCCGGTCACGGCGAGCAGCATCGCGCGCCCGGGCCCGGCCGCCGCGCTTAAGGACATCTTCGCCGCGACCACGTACACCTCTCGTCCCGGTCCCCACGCAAGCAGCCCGACATGGCGGTCATCGCAGCCTTCGTGATCAACGCCGCCCTCAACTTCGCGCTGGGGCTGCTGATCGCGCAGTTCCTCGGGCCGGCGGATTTCGGCCGCTTCGCCCTCGGGACGGCCGGGGCCGTGCTGCTCAACACGCTCCTGTTCGAGTGGCTGCGCCTCTCGGCGACGCGCTTCTACTCCGACCGGGTCCGCCGGGACGAGCCCTGGATCCGCGCCATGCTGAACCGCGCCTACGCGGCGGTGGCGGTCGGGCTCGCGGGCGCGGCGCTCCTCGTCCTGGCGGGGGGCGAACTCGCCGCGCGCTGGCACGACGAGACGCGGCTCGCGGCGGCCGCGGCCGCCGCCGCGGTCGGGATCGGCCTCTTCGACGCGGCCGCGGCGCTCACCCGGGCGCGGTTCGAGGGCGGGCTCTACTTCCGGCTGGTCCTGGCCAAGAACGCCCTCGCCCTGGCGCTGATGACCGCGACCGCTTGGCTCCTGCCGTTCCCGCCCCTCGTGATGGTGGCGGGCGGCCTCAGCCAGTTCCTCGCGGTGCTGGCCGTGCGGCGCGCCCTCGCCGACCCGCCGCACGCGCCGGACCGGGCGCGCCGGCACGCGACGTTGCGGGTGTTCGCGGCCTACGGGCTGCCGCTGATCGCCGCGAACGCGGTCTACCACCTGATGCCCTTCGCCAACCGGGCGGCGGTGGCGGCCCTGGCGGGCTTCTCCGAGTCGGGCTACTTCTCCCTGGCGGCCGATATCGGCGGGCGGATCTTCAGCACGCTCGGCGCCGCGCTCGATCTGCTGCTGTTCCAGCTCGCCGTGCAGGCCGAGGAGCATCACGGCGCGGCGGCCGGCGAGGCGCAGGTGGCGCGCAACGGCGCCGTGGTGGTGGCGCTGCTGCTGCCCTGCGCGGCGGGGTTCTGGCTCGTCGCCCCGGCGGTCGAGGCGATCGTGGTGCCGGAGGCGTTCCGCGGGCATTTCGCCCATTACACGCTGCTCCTGCTGCCCGGCCTGTTCGCCGGGGCGCTGATGAACTTCGCCCTGAATCCGATCTTCCAGATCCGCCGCCGCACGCGGCCGGTGATCGTCGCGGCCCTGATCGGGGCCGGGGTGAACGGGCTCGGCGGGCTCGCGCTCGCGCGCGCCTTCGGCGCCTCGGGCATCGCGGCGGCGCAGTCCCTCGGCCTGATGGCGGCCTGCCTGTTCCTGGCCCTGCGCGGCCTTACCGGGCCGCGGCGCCTGCGCCTGCCGCTGCGCGACCTCGCCGCTTCCCTGGCGGCGACCGGCCTGATGGTGGCGGCGGTGCTGCCCCTGCGGGGCCTCGGCCCCTGGCCGGCGCTCGGGGCGAGCGTGGCGGCGGGCGCGGCGGTCTACGGCGCCGCGGTCTGGATCTTCGACATCGCGGGCCTGCGCGCGGCGGTGGCGCCGCGCCTGCGCCGCGCGGTTCCGGCCGCCTAAGCAGGATTGCATGCCGCAATTCTGCTTAGACTCTTGTTTTCGCATCATTCTTGCCGCCAAACCGGTGACCGCTTCGGCGAATGACGCTTCGGGACGGCGCGCTGCGCCGCGCCGGCGACGGCTTGCGCCGGCCGGTGCTTCGCCGCATTCCTCGCCGATCCGGCCGATCCGGCCGGGAGGGAAGAAACGGCCATGAGCGTGTACCAGCCCCGGACCGAGGCGGAGGCGGCGGAGATGGTGGCGGCCGCGGCCCAGCGGCGGGAGCGGCTGCGGCTCGTCGGCGGCGGCACCCGCGCGGGGATCGGGCGCCCGGCCCAGGACGAGGCGACCCTGTCGGCCCGCTCCCTCACCGGCATCACGCTCTACGAGCCGGCCGAGCTCGTGATCCGGGCGCTGGCCGGCACCCCCCTGGCCGAGGTGGAGGCGCGGCTCGCCGCCGGGCGCCAGATGCTGCCCTTCGAGCCGATGGACCACCGCCCGCTCCTCGGCTCCTCGGGCGAGCCGACCATCGGGGCGGTGGCGGCCGGCAACATCTCGGGGCCGCGGCGGATCATGGCCGGGGCGGCCCGCGACAGCCTGATCGGCGTGCGCTTCGTCAACGGGCGCGGCGAGGTGGTGAAGTCGGGGGGGCGCGTGATGAAGAACGTCACCGGCCTCGACCTCGTCAAGCTGATGGCCGGCTCCTGGGGCACCCTCGGCTTCCTGACCGAGGTGACCTTCAAGGTCCTGCCGGTGCCCGAGCGCGCCGCGACCCTGGTGTTCCCCGGCCTCGACGATGCCCGGGCGGTCGAGGCGCTGAGCCTCGCCCTCGGCTCGCCCTTCGAGATCACCGGGGCGGCGCACTGGCCCGCCGGGATCGACGGCGGCGAGGCGCGCAGCTTCCTGCGCATCGAGGGGTTCTCCGCCTCGATCGATTACCGGCTCGGCGAGCTGCGCCGGCTGCTGCGCCGCTTCGGCACCCCGGCCGTGATCGAGGGCGAGGAGGCGGCCTCGCTCTGGGCCTCGGTGCGCGACGCGACGCCCTTCGCGGCCTCGGCCGGCGAGGGGGTGGTCTGGCGCATCTCGACGGCGCCGACGCGGGGCCCGCTCGTGACCGCCGCCATTGCCCGGGAGCGCGCGGCGGCGTGGTTCTACGACTGGGGGGGCGGCCTGATCTGGCTGCGCACGAGCCCCGAGAGCGATGCGGGCGCGGCGGCGCTGCGGGCGGCGGTGGCGCAGGTCGGCGGCCACGCCACCCTGGTGCGGGCCCCCGAGGCGGTGCGCGCCGCCGTGCCAGTCTTCGAGCCGCTGGCGGAGCCGCTGATGCGCCTCACGGCCGGGATCAAGGCGGCCCACGATCCGGCCGGATTGTTCAACCCGGGCCGCATGTATCCGGGGGTGTGATCCGCTGTCCGGACGATCACGTCCGGACAGCGGATGACAAGCCCGCGCGGCACTGGAGCGAAGCCCAAATCCGTCATCCCGAAGGGATCAAGCGGATTGGGTATGCCAAGCCCGCGCGGCGCGTGAGCGAAGCCGGCATCCGCATGGCGACGCAACCCGTCGGATGTCGTATAAGAGGCCTGTGCGGCACGCGCGGAACAGATCTCGACCCCGGCGAGCGCCGCGCCTTTCCCTGACCTCGCGCGCACATGCCGCGACCTGCCGTCGCCAGGGTCAACAATTTAACGGTTCGATTGCCTGACTCGACCTGGATCCAGAGAATCTTTGAGCGATGATTTCTTACGCCAGCAGATGAGAAACGCGAGCGCGATTGCTCCGGCTGCACATGCTCCCGTACTCGCTCGCTTCAGCAGCGTTCTCGCGGGTGCCGGAGCGCCGACTTCCAAAATGTTGCCCCTGGACGAGGGTCCGACTCCGATGCAGATTCATGCGGAATCGGTGCCGGACGATCCGACGCGGCCGTCATAAAGTCCGGCCGACATTCAGTGAGGGCTGAATGCCTATTCCGCAATTCCTGTCACCGCGGCCGATCCAGGGCCACGCCCCCGCAGCCGTGTCGGCCCTGGGAGGGTCCGCTCCGCCCCTTCGACGCAGGCTGAGCTTCGGAATCGAGCAGCAGGAGCAGGACAATTGGTGCTGGGCCGCAGTCGGCGTCAGCATCGAGCACTTCTACGCCGGCGCTCGCAGGCGGACGCAATGCGCACTCGCCTGCACCGCCCTCGGTCGTCAGGATTGCTGCGCCGACGGAGGGAGCGACACGACCAAGTGCGACAAGCCCTGGTACCTGGATCGTGTCCTGAAGATCGTCGGTCACCTGGAGGACACCACCGCCCAGCCTCTGACCTTCGCCCAGGTGCAGGCGCGGATCGACGCGGGCTCGGTCGTCGGCTGTCGGATCGGGTGGTATGGTGGGGGCGGCCACTTCGTCGCCGTGATCGGATATCTCACGCAGGACGGCCGGACCTATCTCGACATCGCGGACCCGATTTGGATGGAGACTCAGGTGGCCTACGATGAGTTTCCGTCCCTGTACCGATCGGGAGGCGACTGGACGCATTCCTATCTCACGGCCCCGACCGCCAGCGGGGGCGCCGCGGTGGCGCAGGCGGGCGCGGACGATCCGGATCTCCTGGGAGCATGACCATGAGCCTGATCCTGAAGCCGGCCCCGGAGCACGGCCGAGCGATCGTCGCCCGCGCGGTGCGCGACCTCTGGAGCGCGGGCGCCGGCGCCGGCGCGGCCGGCGGGGCCGCCCTCAACCTGTCGGAGCCGATCCCGCTCTACCGCCTGGGGCTCGACCAGGTCAGCGCCGAGGGCGTGTCGGGCGCCGAGCCCGTGGGCTGGCGCTACCTCCTCGAAGCGGGCAGCGGCTCCGCGGCGGTGGCCGATCTCGGCCAAAGGGCTGGGGACGAGGCACGGTTCGCCAGTCTCTCGCGGGGCGACGCGGCGCGGCGCCTCATGGACGCCGCGGCCCTCGCCGCAACGATCGCGGACGGAAAGCCCACCCCCTACGAGATCCGGATCCTCGACGTGCCGGCCTTGCACGTCTCGGCGATCTGGCTGTCCGGCAAGCCCGACATCTTCATTCCCTACCTCGACATCAAGCGCCTGCGGGGCGGCGACGTCGAGGTGGACGACGACTTTGTCCGGAGGCTGGACGCTCGGGCCAAGTCCATGCGGGACGCGCTCACCGGGATGGCGCCGCGTCCGGCCGCCGAATCAGGAGGCTGAGGCCACCTCCACCGCCACCTCGTTCCGGCGCAGGAACGGGGGCGTCATCGGCGGATCGTAGGACAGGAGCACGGGCGCGCCGCGCGGCGCGAGCCCGGCCGCCGCGAGGCTGCGCAGCAGCGCCTCCTCCCGGACGCGGCGCGTGCGCGCGTCCGCGGCCCCCGAGAAGCGCAGCACCGCCAGCCGCTGCGGGGGCAGGTGCACGAGCCGCACCTGCGGGTCGGTCGGCTCCGGCGCGCCCGCCGCGACCACCTTGCGCGGCAGGACGAAGCGCATCGACCCCTCCCCCGCCGTCCCGGGGGAAGCCGGCGCGGCGGGCCGCTCGGCCTGCTCCACCGGCACCGTCATGGCGATCAGCCGCGCGCCGCGATTGCCCCCGGTGATCGTGCGGAACAGGCGCCGGAAGGCCTCGGCATCGCCCGGCCCGCGCGTTCCGGTCTCGATCACCGTCCGCGGCGCGTAATCCCGGATCTCGACCTCCCCGTCGAGGCGGCGCACCAGGGCGTAGGCCGGTGCCTCGTAGGCCGCCCGGATCCCCACCAGCGAGAGGGCGGATTCGACGAGCGTGGCGAGGTAATAGAAGAATGTCTGCATCGCTCCGGCTCCGGATGCGGCGACGACGGCGCCCCACGCGCCGTGGAATTGGTCTAGAACACGGCAGGCCCCTGAGAAGCCGCCCCGACAAAACGTGATCGAGGAACCGTCGTGCAGACGAACTTCACCCCCGCGCAGCTCGCCGATCCGGCCATGGCGGCCTCGGAGAAAATCCTGCGCACCTGCGTGCATTGCGGATTCTGCACCGCCACCTGCCCGACCTACCTGCTCCTCGGCGACGAGCTCGACTCGCCGCGCGGGCGGATCTACCTGATCAAGGACATGCTGGAGGGCGGCAAGCCGGCGCCGCCCGAAGTGGTCAAGCACGTCGACCGCTGCCTCTCCTGCCTGTCCTGCATGACCACCTGCCCGTCCGGCGTGCATTACATGCACCTCGTCGACCACGCCCGGTCCTACATCGAGCGGACCTACGCCCGCCCGGCGGCCGACCGCTGGCTGCGCGCCCTGCTGGCCGCTTTGCTGCCCTATCCGCACCGCTTCCGCCTCGCCCTTCTCGCCGCCACCCTGGGCAAGCCCTTCCGGCGCCTGGTCGCCGGGCTGCCGCGGGTGGGCAGCCGGCTCTCCGCCATGCTCGACCTCGCGCCCGCCGCGCTGCCGGGCCGGGGCGCGGGCGACCGGCCGGGCCTGTTCCCGCCGGCGGGACCGCGCCGGGGCCGGGTCGCGCTCCTGCGCGGCTGCGCCCAGTCGGTGCTGCGGCCGGACTTCAACGAGGCGGCGATCCGGCTCCTCAACCGCCACGGGATCGAGGTGGTGCAGGCGAAGGGCGAGGGCTGCTGCGGGGCGCTCACCCACCACATGGGCCGGGAGGATTCCTCCCACGCGCTCGCCCGGCGCACGATCGACGCCTGGATCGCCGAGATGGACGGGCCGGGCCTCGACGCGATCGTGGTCACCACCTCGGGCTGCGGCACGACGATCAAGGATTACGGCTTCATGTTCCGGGACGACCCGGCCTATGCCGAGAAGGCGCGGCGCGTCTCCGCCCTGGCCAAGGACGTCACCGAGTACGTCGCCGCGATCGGGCTGCGGGAGCCGTCGGTCGAGACCGACCTCGTCGTGGCCTACCACTCGGCCTGCTCGATGCAGCACGGCCAGGGCATCCGCACCGAGCCGAAGGCCCTGCTCAAGCGGGCGGGCTTCACCGTGAAGGACGTGCCGGAGGGCCACATCTGCTGCGGCTCGGCCGGCACCTACAACCTTCTGCAACCCGAACTCGCCGGCGCCCTGCGCGCCCGCAAGGTCGCCAACATCGAGCGGGTGGCGCCGGACCTGATCGCGACCGGCAATATCGGCTGCGCCACCCAGATCGGGAAGGGCACCGCCATCCCGATCGTCCACACGGTGGAACTGCTCGACTGGGCGACCGGCGGCCCGCGCCCGGCCGCCCTCGACGGGCTGCCCGACCGGGCGCCCCTCCCCGCGGCGGCGGAGTAGGGCTCAGCCGCGCGGCTGGCCGATCGCGGCGAGGAGGTCGGTGAACCAGGGGGTGGCGGGGTCGAAGGCCTTGCCCCCCCGGATGCGCGGGAACTCGATCGCCCGCAGGCGCCCCTCGTGCTCCTCGTCGTGGCCGATCACCCCGGACACGCCCGCGAGCGCGCTCTCGACCGCGAGGTCGACCATGCCCTGGATCAGGTTGAGGTCGTCGGCGTTGGGCGCGGCCGAGCGGGCGAAGTGGCCGGATTTCTGGACCAGCGTCTTCTCGACCCCGAGGCGGGGGCCGAAGCGATCGGCGAACCACTGGCCGACATTCACCGTGTCGATCTTGACGTGCCCGAAGGCGTCGCGGCCGAGGACCTCGCCGCGCCCCTCGATCTCGGCCACGATCGCGTCGAGGCAGGCGCCCTCGCTGACGAAGAGCGTCGCGCAATCCTTCCGGGCGAGGCGCGCGCGCAGGCGCTCCGCCTCGGCGTCGAGGTCGATCGGCGTCTCGGGCAGGTAGACCGCGTCGATGTCCTTGTGGGCGGGGCCGAGGTTGAAGTCCGGCAGCAAGATCTGGCGCGCGAGGCGCGCCCGATAGGCCCGGGCGGTGGCGGCGGCGAGCCAGCCGCAATTGCGGCCCATCACCTCGTGGACGAGGAGCATGCGCGGGTTGGCGCTCTGCTCGTTGACGACGTTCTCGAAGAAGACCGCGCCCTGCTCGGCGGCCGTCCAGGCGCCGAGGGACTGGCGGATCGGCACCACGTCGTTGTCGATGGTCTTGGGCAGCCCGACCACCGTGAGCCGGTAGCCGTTCCGCTCCAGGTAGGCGGCGAGGTCGGCCGCGGTGGTGTTGGTGTCGTCGCCGCCGATCGTGTGCAGGATGGTGACGCCGTCGCGGGCGAGCCGCTCGGCCGCCGCCTTGAGCGGGTCCTCGCCCTCGCGCACGAGGCCGCGCTTCACGCAATCCTTGACGTTGGTGAGCTTGACGCGGCTGTTGCCGAGGGGCGAGCCGCCGTGGCGCAGCAGCGTGCGGGCCCGGTCCCGCACGGCGGGCGTGACCTCCAGCACCTCACCCTTGAGGAGGCCGTAATAGCCGCTGCGGTAGCCGATGATCTCGATCTCGGGGGCGAGGTCGGTGTAGCGGGCGATCAGCCCGCCGACCGCCGCCGAGAGGCAGGGCGCGAGTCCCCCCGCGGTGAGCATGGCGACCTTGGGAACGGTCATGGCGCGGCTCCGCGTCGGGTGCCGCCGGAGCAGGATCGCGCGGGGCCATCCTGCTCGGCGACCTCGTTGCGCATCATTCCCGCCGACCGCTGGCCGCGTCGGCGCGTGATGCCCAGGGCCGCGATACTGGCCTCAGGGGCGGCGCGCGCCAAGCCCCGAAAGCACCGCCCGCGTCACTCCTTGCTCATGTCCGGGGCCTCGGGATTCTTCATCCCGACGACGTGGTAGCCCGCATCGACGTGCAGGATCTCGCCGGTCATGCCGCGGGACATGTCGGAGACGAGGTAGGCGGCGGTCTCGCCGACCTCGTCGATCGTCACGGTCCGGCGCAGGGGCGCGTTGTACTCGTTCCACTTCAGGATGTAGCGGAAGTCGCCGATCCCGGAGGCGGCCAGCGTCTTGATCGGCCCGGCCGAGATCGCGTTCACGCGGATCTTCGAGGGGCCGAGATCGGCCGCGAGGTAGCGCACCGAGGCTTCGAGCGCCGCCTTGGCGACGCCCATCACGTTGTAGTGGGGCATCCACTTCTCGGCGCCGTAATAGGTCAGGGTCAGGAGCGAGCCGCCCTGCGGCATCAGCTTCTCGGCCCGCTGCGCGATCGCCGTGAACGAGTAGCAGGAGATCAGGAGCGACTTGGAGAAGTTCGCCTCGCTGGTGTCGACGTAGCGGCCGGTCAGCTCGTCCTTGTCCGAGAAGGCGATGCAGTGCACGACGAAGTCGAGGCTGCCGCCGAAGTGGCGGCCGGCGGCGTCGAAGACCGCGTCGATCGAGCCCGGATCGGTGACGTCGCAATGGCCGACCACCGCCGCGTCGAGTTCCTTGGCGAGCGGCTCGACCCGCTTCTTGAGCGCCTCGCCCTGGTACGTGAAGGCGAGGTCCGCCCCGTGCAGGCGGGCGCTGCGCGCGATGCCCCAGGCGATCGAGCGGTTGTTCGCCACCCCGAGCACGAGGCCCCGCTTGCCGGCGAGCAGCCCGGCCTTCGGGCTCGCGGCCTGCTCGTCATCCTGGACCTCAGCCCGGTTCGAATCCGCCATGGTTCACCAACGCCTGCTGCCGCGGGACGGCCCGCGGGGCCGTGAAGCGCGAGGCCGAAGCCTTCGCTCGGCATCCTTAGCCGACGCCCGCGGGCGACGGAAGTCCGTGCGACCGGCCCGGCCTCAGTCCGGCCGGGGGCGGCGACCGGCCCGGCCTCGGTCCGGCCGGGGACGGCGGCCGCCCGGCGCCCCTGCGTCGGAAGGCGGATTGCCCCGATCGCCCGCGCAGGCTACGCAGGTGTTAATAAAGGATTGATGACGGCAAGAGCGGGCACCGGGCGTGTCCGCCGGCGTTGTCCCTCAACAAGAGCAAACCAGTGGAGGAACGCGCGTCATGAGCGGGTATTGGTTCTGCGAGACGCCGCAGGGCGAGTTCCGAATTGCCCTGACCCGCTGGGCCGGGCGCGACCGCGTCGTGCTGTTCTACGAGCGCGAGCCGCTCGGCTGCTACGACAGCGCGGAACTCGCCCTCGACCGGCTGATCCACGGCGAGACCTACACGCCGTCCTGCGGGCTCGACCTGCGCCACCTCCCCCTGCCGACCACGCTGTCGGACTGGGTCTTCGCCGCCGACGCGAAGACCTGCGCGAAGACCTGACGGGCGCCGCACCGGGCCGCGCTCCGGCCCGGCACCGGCGTGGCGCCTCAGCGGCCCGAGCGCACCAGCCGGGTGATGGCGAGCGGCGGCCGGCCGGACTTCTCCGCGATCTCGCGGTCCTGCTCCTCGATGACCTGCTTGGCCGGCGCGTCGCCGTCGAGGCCGTTCAGGACGGAGCGGGGCACGCGGCGGTTGGAGCGTCGCGAGCCGTCCTCGTAATAGACGTCGAACAGGACGTAACCGGTATCCTGCGGTTTCGGCTTCTGCTTGGAACGCAACATGGACGGGTCTCTCGTGCTGTGCCGCGCGGGCCGCACCGAGGCGGGACCGCGAGCGGTCCCGGACGCACCGCGTCCGGTCTGGGCGATGTGGAACGGTCAGGCCTGCCGCGGCCTCGACGCGCCGGGCGGCGCGGGGCGACGGGCCGGCGCGCGGGGCGGTGACCTTCTACATGGCGCGCCGCAGCCCGGAATTCCAGCCGCCGCGCGGCGTGCCAGGGTTGCGCGGGCCTCGCCCCTCCCGGCCCGCCCTGTCGCCCGGACGCCACAGCTGTGTCGCGCCCGCGCCGATGCGCGGCTTTGCGCCGCGCGCGTTAACCCATTCGCAATTCCTCGCTGGCCCGGGCCCCGGCCCGCTCCTATGACTCGAGGACCCCGAGGCCGCACCGAATCGCTGAATCGCCCGCCGATGCCGAATTTCGAGACCTTCCTTCCCCCGGAGCCCTCCGACCAGGAGGACAAGCGCACCGCCCTGACCTACGTGTCGCAGGCGTTCGCCGAGGGCTGCCTCGATGGAATCGACGGGGATTGCATGGCCCAGGCCGCGCTCTTCGCCGCCTTCCAGGAGCTGGTGCAGACCTACGGCGAGGAGGCGACCGCCCGCTTCGCCGAGGGCTTCCCCGAGCGCATCCGCAACGGCGCCTACACGGTCAATCCCCCTCGCCACCATTGAGGCGGCAGCGATGAGCCTCGACTCCGTGCGGGCGTTCCTCGCCGCGCGCGCGCCCGACCTCGCGGTCATCGAGACGCGCGCGAGCTCCGCCACGGTGGCGCTCGCGGCCGACGCGCACGGCGTCGCGCCCGGGCAGATCGCCAAGACCCTGTCGCTGCGGGTGGGCGAGCGCGTCCTGCTGGTCGTGACCCGGGGCGATGCCCGGCTCGACAACCGCAAGATGAAGGACGCCTTCGGCGGGCGGGCGCGCATGCTCGACGCCGAGGAGACCGAGCGGGTGACGAGCCACCCGGTCGGCGGCGTCTGCCCCTTCGGCCTGCCGGCGCCGCTGCCGGTCTATTGCGACGTGTCGCTGCGCGCCTTCGCGGAGGTGATCCCGGCCGGCGGCTCCACCCACAGCTCCGTGCGGCTGCCGCCGGAGCGGATGGCCGACCTCGTCGGCGCCGCCTGGGTGGATGTGTGCCAGCCCGTGGAGGGGTGAGGCGCGCGGCGGCGCCCCGCACCGGCCGGCGCCCTACCCCGCCCCCGGAACCTCGAAACTGGCGAAGGCCGGCCGCTCGACCCGCAGTGCCAGCCCGCCCGCCTCGATCGCCTCGCCGGCCGCGACGGCGTCGGCGAGCCGGTCGAGGCGCAGGAGCGCGAGGCCCCGCGCGCCCGCGGCGCCGCCGGTCTGGCCGAGGGCCCGCGCCCCCGCCGTGACGGCCGTGCCGGGCGCCGCCGCCCGGGCGCCCGCATAGGCCACCGGGACGACCCGGGTCCGGGCCGTGCCGCGATGCTGCATGCGCGACACCACCTCCTGGCCGACGTAGCAGCCCTTGCGGAAATCGACGCCGCCGAGCTGGTCCATCAGCGCCTCGTGCGGGAAAGCGTCGCCGAGGGCGAAGTCGGCGCCCCCCTCCGGCACGCCGAGCCCGATCCGGTGGGCGGCGTAATCCTCCGCGGTCGCGTCCGGGGCCGGGCCCTCGCCCTCCCCGGCATGGCGCCGCCAGCCGAGGGCGGGCAGGCGCCCGTCGCGCAGCCACGCGCCCGCCGGCGGCCCGCCCCAGGCCGCCAGGACCCGCAGCGGCGCCTCCGCGAAGGCGACCTTGGCCCGCAGCCGATACAGGGTCAGGCGCCGGGTGAGGTCCGGCAGCAGCGCCCGCGCGACGTCGAGGGCGAAACCCTCCGCCGCGCGGCTGATCAGGAAGTCGACCAGGACCTTGCCCTGGGGGGTGAGCAGCGCCCCCAGCCGCGCCTCGCCTAGCGGCAGGGTCTCGACGTTGCAGGTCACGAGCCCCTGGAGGAATCCCGGCGCATCGTCGCCGGCCACGCTCAGCACGGCGCGGTCCGGCAGGAGGGCGATCGGCATCGGCAGGCGGTCCTTCTCGTCCGGGGCCCCGCTTGAACCTCCGGCGAGGCTGACATAAGCCGCCTCGGGGCCGCCCTCAATCGGCCTCGAGCCCGGAGACGGCCGCGATGACCCAGAGCTTCGACCTGATCCTGCGCGGCGGCACGCTCGTCAACCACGACGGCGTCGGGCCGGGCGATCTCGGCATCCGGGCCGGGCGGGTCGCGGCCATCGGCGACCTCGCCACCGCGGCGGCCGGCGAGGTCCGGGACTGCACCGGCCTGCATCTCCTGCCGGGGGTGATCGACAGCCAGGTGCATTTCCGCGAGCCCGGGCTCGACCACAAGGAGGATCTGGAGACCGGCTCGCGCGCCGCCGTGATGGGAGGCGTCACGACGGTGTTCGAGATGCCCAACACCAATCCCCAGACGACCGGCCCGGAGGCGCTCGCCGACAAGCTCCGCCGCGCCCATCACCGCATGCACTGCGACTTCGCCTTCTGGGTCGGGGGCACGCACGAGAACGCCGCCGAGGTGGCGGAGCTGGAGCGGCTGCCGGGAGCGGCGGGGATCAAGGTCTTCATCGGCTCCTCGACGGGCTCGCTCCTGGTCGAGGACGATGCGGGGATCACCGAGATCCTGAAGCGCATCCGCCGCCGCGCCGCCTTCCACGCCGAGGACGAGGCGATGCTGCGCGCCCGCAAGGGCCTGCGCGTGCCGGGCGACCCGTCCTCGCACCCGGTCTGGCGCTCGCCCGAGGCGGCGCTCACGGCGACGCAGCGCCTGGTGCGGATCGCCCGGGAGACCGGCGCGCGGATCCACATCCTGCACATCTCCACCGCCGAGGAGATGCGCTTCCTCGCCGCGCACAAGGACGTGGCGACCGTGGAGGTGACGCCCCACCACCTCACCCTGGACGGCGCGGAGGCCTATCCGCGCCTCGGCACGCTGGTGCAGATGAACCCGCCGGTGCGCGACGCCGCCCATCGCGACGGAATCTGGTGGGGTCTCTCCCAGGGCGTCGCGGACGTGCTCGGCTCCGACCACGCCCCCCACACCCTGGAGGAGAAGGCCAAGCCCTACCCGGATTCCCCCTCCGGCATGACCGGGGTGCAGACGCTGGTGCCGATCATGCTCGACCACGTGGCGGCGGGGCGCCTGAGCCTCGCGCGCTTCGTCGACCTGACGAGCGCGGGGCCGCAGCGCGCCTTCGGGCTCGCCCGCAAGGGCCGCCTCGCGGTCGGCTACGACGCGGACGTCACGGTGGTGGACCTGAAGCGCTGCGAGACGATCCGCAACGCCTGGATCGCCAGCCGCTGCGGCTGGACGCCCTACGACGGCACGACGGTCACGGGCTGGCCGGTCGGCACGCTGGTGCGCGGCGCGACCGTGATGTGGGAGGGCAGCCTGGTGACGCCCGCTTCCGGCGAGGCGGCCCGGTTCGAGGAGGCTTTTCCGGCGCGCGCCTGAGGGGCCCGCGCCGGGAATGGACACGCAAGTCGATCGACCGGCCGCTGTCCTGCGCTGAGCCGTGGCGCGGCGCACGCTCATCACCAAGTCTTTAGGCTCGTCCGATTAAGACTGATGGCGAGAGGATGGTCGCAGGATGAGCCAGATCGAGGTCGAGGACGGGGTGCGCTTGAGCTTCCCGGGGCGCTGCGCCGAGTTCGGCGAGGGCGTGACCATCGGCCTCGTCGTCGCCCGCCTCGCCGCGGGCGCGACCGCCTTCACGCAGCGGGTGTCCCCCGAGACCCTGGTCCAGGTGCGGGACGTGGCCGCGCAGTTCGGCTACCGCGCCCGGGTGATCGAGGAATCGGCGCAGGGCTGCGACGTCGTCTTCGTCAGACCCTCGGGGCGGCCGGTGCTGCGCCTCGTCGGCGGGCCCTGACTCATAGGACATCCGGTTGATTGCTTCGCCATGAGGATGTCGGCTTCGCTCAGGCGCCGCGCGGGCTTGGCATACGCCATCCGGTTGATGGCGTCGCCATCTCCGATTTCGGCCATGCGGCTGTCGGCGTCGCTCAGGCGCCGCGCTCAGGCGCCGCGCAGGCTCGTGATCCGGGATCCAGCTTCGATCAGGCGGATCCCGGATCACGCCTCGATCTCGGGCCGGTAGAGCCGGTCGAGCAGCACCTTGGCCACCGCCATCAGCGGCAGGGCGAGGGCGATGCCCCACAGCCCGAGCAGCACGCCGAGCAGGATCTGCCCGGCGAAGATCGTCGCGGGCGGGATGTCGAGGGCGCGCTTCTGGATGAAGGGCGTGAGCACGTAGCTCTCCAGCGCCTGGACCAGCAGGTAGATGGCGAGGCCGCCGAGCGCCCCCTTCAGGCCCTGGGCGAGCCCGGCCAGCACGATCACCAGCCCGGCCACGAGCGCGCCGACCGTCGGGATGAAGCAGAGCAGCCCCGCCTGGAGGCCGAGGATCAGCGCCCCGTCGAGGCCGAGCAGGGACAGGCCGAGCCAGACGCAGACGAAGATCGCCGCCATGATCGCGAGCTGGCCGAAGAGCCAGTGCCGCAGCGTCTCCCCGGTCGCGTCCAGGATCTCGGCGGCGCGGGAGCGGTGGCGGCGGGGGACGAAGCGCAGCATCCCTTCCCGGTAGGCGGCCGGCTGGGCCGCCAGGAACAGCCCGAGGGCCACCACCACGAACAGGTTGCCGATCGCTCCGAAGACCCGCACGGCGATCATCGAGGCCTGCCCCAGCATCCGGCCCGCCTCCGACAGGAGGGCGCTCGGATTCGGCAGGGCGCCGCGGGCGGCCCCCTCCTTCGCGGCCCCCTCCCCGCCCGCGAGGTCGAGGTCGCGCGTGTCGATGCCGCGCGTCCTGAGCCAGCCGCGAACCGTCTCGGTCTGCTGCTTCAGGGTCTGGCCGAGCGTGTCCGCCTGGGCCGCCACCGTCGCGCCCCCGAACCCGGCGAGGCCGAGGACGAGGCCGGCGAGGAGCACGCTCACGAGCGCGAGGCGCGCGCCGTGGCCGAGCGGCAGGACTTGGCCGAGGAGGCGCGCCAGCCCGTCCAGGAAGACGCCGAACAGGATGCCGGCGAAGATCAGCAGCAGCGTGTCCGCCGCCTGCCACGTCAGCCCGAGCCCGGCCGCGAACAGCACGACCCCGATCCCCGCGAGCAGCCGCGGCCGCACCCCCGCCTCCGTCATGAACCGATCCTCTCCGGGCACCGCGCAGGGGGCGCTCACTGCGCGGCAAGATAGGCCGGCCGGCCGCGATGTCCCGCCGGGGAGGACCGCCCGCCGGACCCCGCTACCAGCGCCCGGCCGCCGCCTCGTCCTGCGCCGTGGCCTCGACCCAGCCCCCCACCGTCCCGTCGCGCAGGTGCTCGCGCTTCCAGAACGGCGCCCGGGTCTTGAGGTAGTCCATCAGGAAACTCGCCGCCGCGAAGGCCGCCTCGCGGTGTGCCGAGGCCGTCAGCACCAGGACGATGCCCTCCCCCGGCCGGATCCGCCCGTGGCGGTGGATCACCGTCACCCCGTCGAGCGGCCAGCGCCGGGCGGCCTCGTCGAGCACCCGCCCGACCTCCTCCTCCGCCATGCCCGGGTAATGCTCCAGTTCGAGGGCGGCGAGGCGCCCGCCCTCGTCCCGGCACAGGCCCGTGAAGCTGACGACCGCCCCCGCCCGGCCGTCCGTCGCGGCGGACAGGGCGGCGATCTCGGCCGCGACGTCGAAGGGGTCGGACTGGATGCTCAGGCGCGGGATCATGCGGGCTCCCCAAGCCGAGCTGCGCCGGGCAACTCTGCTTCGCTCTTGTTCTTGCATCATTTTCGCTGACGCGGTGCTTCGGTTCGCCGGCGAACCGGCGACCCCTTCGGCGCATGATGCTTAGCACGGCCCGCCCGGCGGCGCGATCGGGGCTGGCCCCGCACCGGGCCGCGGTGCATGAAGCCCGGGGCCCCGTGCGGGGCCGGCCCCGACGCGAGTGTCCCCGTGCGCCCCGACCTGCTGCTTCCCTACGACGGCACCGAGCCGGCCTTCGCCACCCCGCCGGCCCGCTGCGGGCGGCGCAGCACGGTGATCGGCCGCACCAGCCTCGGCGCCGGGGCGTGGCTCGGCGACGCCGCGGTGATCCGCGGCGACGGCCACGATGTCATCGCGGGCGACGGCCTCTGGCTCGGGCCGCGGGCGACGCTCCACATCGCCCAGGACAAGTACCCCTGCATCCTGGGCGACCGGGTCACGGTCGGGCGCAACGCCGTCGTGCATGCCTGCACGGTCGGGGACGATTGCGTGGTCGAGGACGATTGCGTCGTGCTCGACGGCTCCGTGGTCGAGGACGGGGTGGTGATCGAGGCCGGCAGCACCGTCTATCCCCGCTCGACCCTCGCGGCGGGCCTGCTCTACGCGGGCTCGCCCGCCGCGCCCCTGCGCCGGCTCGCCGCGGGCGAGGCCGCCGCCCGGGCCGCGCGCCTGCGCGCCGGCCCCGCGGCGGCCGTGCCGGCGGCGGCCCCGGGCCATCCCGCGCCCGCCGTGTTCGTCGCCCTGAGCGCGCGCCTCGCCGGGCCGGTCGACCTCGCCCCGGGGGCCAGCATCTTCTTCGGTTGCGACCTCGACGCGGCGGCCGGGCCGATCGCGGTCGGCCCGAACGCGAACGTGCAGGACAACAGCGTCCTGCGCCCCCTCGGGGCCGGGCTGGTGATCGAGCGGGACACCACCCTCGGCCACAACGTGGTGGCGGCGGACGGGCGGATCGGCCCGCGCAGCCTCGTCGGCATCGGGGCCGTCCTCGCCCCCGGCACCGTCGTGGGCGAGGACGTGCTGGTCGCGGCCGGAACCGTTACCGCGGCGGGCCAAGTGCTGGAACCCGGCTGGCTCTGGGGCGGACGCCCGGCGCGCCGCCTCGCGCCGCTCGACGCGGGCAAGCGCGAGATGATGCGCCGCATCGTCGAGCAATATGCCGGCTACGGCCGCCGCTACCGCAAGGCCCAGATCGCGCTTTCACCGGAGGCCTGATCGCAACGGCCCGGGATGCGGACGCATCGGGCCGTCGACCGTCTCGCCTGCTCGGCACCACGCCAAGGGCTTGGTGAGAAGAATGGCTCGGCGCACATTCGAGAACCGACCCAACGGTCACGAGACATGACCGCTGGGATGAGGGGTCAGGAGCGGCCGGCCGGCGAGGCCAGCAGCGTGAAGCCCTGCCGCTCGAAGGCGGCCCGCGCCTCGGGCCCGCGCAGGTCCGCGAGCAGCGCGGGCGCGTCCGGGTGGGTGGAGGCCGCGACCTGCGCGAGCGGGTAGACGATGGGCGGGTGGCTGTCGGCCGGGAAGGTCGCCACCACCCGCACCCCCGCATCCGCCACCGCGTCGGTGGCGTAGACGATCCCGAGCGGCGCCTCGCCCCGCGAGACGAGGAGGAGCGCGGCGCGCACGCTCTCGGCCTGGGCCACCCGGTCCTTCACGCCCTCCCAGGCGCCCAGATGGGTGAGTGCCGCCTTGCCGTACTTGCCGGCCGGCACCGCCTCGACATGGCCCATCGCCAGCCGCCCTGAGCCGAGCGCGGCCCGCAGGTCGAGGCCGGGCGCCAGCGCGACGGAGACGGTCGAGTCCCGGGGGGCGACGAGGACGAGGCGGTTGCCGAGGAGATCGACCCGCGTCCCCGGCCGGATCAGGTTCCGGGCGGCCACGTAATCCATCCAGTCGAGATCCGCCGTGAAGAACAGGTCGGCGGGCGCGCCCGCCTCGATCTGCTTGGCGAGCGTGTTCGAGGCGGCGTAGGAGGCGCGGGCCGCCTTGCCGGTGCGGCGCGACCAGGATTGCAGCGCCTCGTCGAGGGCGTTCTTCAGGCTCGCCGCCGCGAAGACCAGCACGGGCGGACCCTCGGCCCGCGCGCCCCACGCGAGGCCGAGCCCCGCCAGCCCCAGGATGACGCCCCGCCGAGTGAGCCGCATGGATCCCGTCCGTCGCTGATGCGGCCTCACCATAGGTCACCTGCGGGCTTCGGCCAAGCGCCACTTCGGCCAAGCGCCACTTCGGCCAAGCGCCACTTCGGCCATGCGCCACTTCGGCCATGCGCCACTTCGGCTGCGGCTTCGGCCAAGCGCGGACGCGGACGACCCTGCCGGCCGCCTCAGGAGGAGCCGGCGGCCGGGTCCGTCCTGCTTGCGGAGGCGAGCTCGGCCCGGTGCAGGCGGCTGAGCAGCACGAGCAGGTGCCCTGGCAGCGCGGTCTCCTCGCCGGTGAGCGGCGGGCGCGGGCGCTCGCGGCGCTCGGCCCGGCGGATCGTCCGGGGGGGAGGGGATGACACGGGGTCCTCAAAGCGACGAAGGGGATCACGAACTCGCACGCGCATCGCGATGTCCTTCCGGGCCCGGCTTCTGCGGCCGGCGCGGCAAGAACGCGGCGTTCCTGCCGCGGTTCCCGCCATTTGTGCCGGCGCGGCGTGGCGGCGCGGTGACGCCGCGCACGCGACCGGCGGCCGGTGGCGGGGCGGCGCCCCGGGTGGTAGATCCCGCGCATGCTCGAAGGCCTCCCGCCCCACCGCCCGACCCACGTGCTGCGCCTCGACACCAGCGAGCGCGGCGCGCGCGCCATGACCGACCTCCTCGGGGAGGTCTTCGACCCGACCGAGACCGCGGTCGCGGCCTTCGAGGCGGAGGACGGCGTCACGTGGCGCCTCGAAGCCTATTTCTCGGAGGAGCCGGACGAGGAGGCGGTGCGCGAGCTGATCCGGCCGCTGGTCGGGGACGCGGCCGACCGGGCGGTCTTCGCGGCGATCGACCAGCAGGATTGGGTGCGGGCCTCCCTGGAGGGGCTCAAGCCCGTGCGGGCCGGCCGGGTGCTGGTGCACGGCGCGCACGACCGCGCGCGGGTGCACCCGAACGACGCGGCGATCGAGATCGAGGCGGCGCTCGCCTTCGGCACCGGCCATCACGGCACGACGTTGGGCTGCCTGCTCGCCCTGGTCGACCGGCTCCGGCACGGCCGGCCGCGCCGCATCCTCGATGTGGGCACCGGGACGGGCATCCTCGCCCTCGCGGCGGCGCGCCTGCTGCGCGCCCGCGTGGTGGCGGGCGACCTCGACCCGGAGGCGGTCGCGACGGCCCGCAGCAACGCGGCCCTGAACGGGCTCACGCCCTTCCTCACCCTCTACGAGGGGCCGGGCGTGCGCGACGCGAGGGCGAACCTGCCGCGCCGCTTCGACCTTGTCTTCGCCAACATCCTGGCGCGGCCGCTCACCCGCCTCGCCCCCTCCCTGACCCGGGTGGTGGCGCCCGGGGGCACCCTGGTCCTCTCGGGCCTGATCGCGCGCGACGTTCCGGGCGTACTCGCGGCCTACGCGGCCCAGGGCTTCCGGCTGCGCCGCCAGCGGATGATCGAGGGCTGGGCCACCCTGGAATTGCGGCGCGGCGGCGCCGCGCCCCGGCCCCGCGCGGGCCGGCGCTGACCCGCGCGGCCGAGCGATCCCGCCGTGGCCGCCCCCCGCGGTTCATCCGCTGTCCGGCCGATCACTTCGGGACAGCGGATGACACGCGCGGCGCTTGAGCGACGCCGACATCCGCATGGCGACGCAATCCGTCGGATCTCGGATCACAGGCTCTTCTCGAAGAAGTGATCGGGATAGGGGTCGTCGTTGAACCGCCCGATCTCGACCCAGCCGGTGCCGCGGTAGAGCGCCAGCGCCTCCGGCAGCGCGCTGTGGGTGTCGAGGCGCAGGGTGCGGATCGAGAGGTCGCGGGCGGCCTCCTCGGCCGCCGTCATGAGGCGCCGGCCGAGGCCGAGGCCGCGGGCGGCCGGCGACACCCAGAGCCGCTTGATCTCCGCCAGCGCGCCCCCGCTTCCCTTCAGGCCGACGCAGCCGAGGGGCAGCCCGTCCGACAGCGCGACCAGGAAGGCGCCGCGCGGGCGGGTCATGTCCTGCGCGTCCGGATCGCGCGAGAGCGCCACGTCGAAGCCCCGCGCGAAGCGGCGGGCGAGTTCGGCGTAGTAGGCCTCCAGGCAGCGGCGCGCCGCCGCGCCGCGCGGGTCGGCCTCCTCGATGCGGATCCGGTCGCGGCCGAGGACCGAGGCGATGAGGTCCATGGCGGCGAGCAGCGGCTCCGGATCGGGCGCGCGCCCGAGGATGGCGGCGGCCTGCGCGTCGGAGAGCGCCTCGTAGGCCTCGAACTCGCGGCGGCCCGCCCGCGTCAGGGCGACGACCCGGCGGCGCGCATCGGCCGGGTGGGGCGAGGTGGAGACCAGCCCCTCCTCCTCCAGGCCGCGCAGCAGCCGGCTCATCAGGCCGGAATCGAGCTGCAGATCCTCCCGCAGGCCGCCGAGATCGGTCTGCCCGTGCCCAATCGCGTTGAGCACCCGGGCGGCGCCGAGGGGCCGGCCCCGCCCGAGGAACGAATCGTCGAGCGCCCCCACCTCGGCGGTCACTGCCCGGCTGAAGCGGCGCAAGCGGGCAATGGCGTCGGTCGTCATGATATCTGACTTTAGTCAGATATCCCGCGGCGTCAACGGTTGGCGGGGGACGGGCGCGATTCCCGGCGGATGCGCGATTGCCGATCGCGCCGGTTTGCGCCAAGTCGCTTAGGCCGGAAGGAAGCCCGGGCCCTGCACCGCCCGGGCACCGGCACGGAGGAGGCGGGCATGCGGACGGACAGGTCCCCGGATGGAGGGCGCCCGGGCGCGGGGGCGCGGCGCGCCCGGGTCTCGCGACGCCCGGCCGCCCGGCCCGCATGAGCTACGAGTTCGAATTCGGCGAGGTCTTCGCCTCCTGGCCGGAGCTCGCCTGGGGCGCCCTCCACACCCTCGTCCTGTCGGGGCTCGCGATGGTGATCGGCATGGCGGTGGCGGTGCTCGGGGCGCTCGGCCGCACCTCCGGGCCGGCCTGGCTGAGCGGGCTGATCGGCGCCTACATCGAGGTCATCCGCAACACGCCGTTCCTGATCCAGATCTTCGTGATCTTCTTCGGCCTGCCCTCGCTCGGCCTGCGGCTCGACCCGGACAGCGCCGCGCTCCTCGCCCTCGTGGTCAATGTCGGGGCCTACGGCATCGAGATCATCCGGGCCGGGATCGAGAGCATCGACCACGGCCAGATCGAGGCCGGCCGCACGCTCGGCCTGCGGCCGCTGCAGATCTTCCGCTACGTGGTGCTGAAGCCGGCCATCCAGGCGATCTACCCGTCGCTGACCAGCCAGTTCATCCTCCTGATGCTGAATTCGAGCGTCTGCTCGGCGATCGCCGCGAGCGAGCTGACCGCGGCGGCGGGCGACATCCAGTCCCGCAACTTCCGCAGCTTCGAGGTCTACCTCGTGGTGACGGGGATCTATTTCGCGCTCTCGGTGGTGCTGTGGGGCCTGTTCGCCGGGATCGAGCGGGCCTTCCTGCGCAAGCCGAGCGCGCGGTAGGAGGCGCCGATGCGGAGCCTGAGCCAAGGCGACATCCTGTTCATCCTGGCGGCCCTGCGCTGGACGCTGGCGCTCTCCCTGATCGCCTTCCTGGGCGGGGCGCTCGGCGGGGCGGCGGTGGCGCTCGCCCGCACGGGCGAGATCCGCGCGCTGCGCGCCCTCGCCTTCGCCTACATCAAGCTCTTCCAGGGCACGCCGCTCCTGATGCAGCTCTTCCTGGCCTTCTTCGTGCCGGGGATCTTCGGGCTCTCGATCGATCCCTGGGGCGCGGCGGCGCTCGGCCTGTCGCTGCACGCCAGCGCCTTCCTGGGCGAGATCTGGCGCGGCGCCATCGAGACGGTGCCGCGCGGCCAGTGGCAGGCCGCCACCGCGCTCGGCCTCGGCTACTGGAACCGGACCGCCCTGGTGATCGTGCCGCAGGCGGTCCGCATCGCGGTCGCCCCGACCATCGGCTTCCTGGTGCAGCTGATCAAGGCGACCTCGCTCGCCTCGATCATCGGCTTCGTGGAGATCACCCGCGCCGCCCAGGTCATCAACAACGCCACCTTCCGGCCCTTCACGCTCTTCGGCCTGGTGGCGCTCGTCTATTTCGTGATCTGCTGGCCCCTCTCGGCCTATAGCCGGCGGATCGAGCGGAAGCTCGCGGTGGCGAGCCGCTGAGGCGCGCCGCCCCCACAGGAGGAAGCCCATGACCGCATCCCATCGGCCGAGCCGCCGCGCCGCCCTCGCGCTCGCCGCCGGCCTCGCCCTCGCGCTGGCGCCGGGGCTCCGCCCGGCGGAGGCGGCGACGCCCGACGAGATCAAGGCGCGCGGCAAGCTCGTGGTCGGGGTCCTCACCGACTACCCGCCCTTCGGCGGCACCGATGCCGACCAGAAGCCGGCGGGCTACGACGTCGACGTGGCGCGGCTCTTCGCCAAGTCGCTCGGGGTGGAGCTCGACCTCGTGCCGGTGACGGGGCCGAACCGCATCCCCTACCTCCTCACCAACAAGGTCGACATGCTGATCGCGACCTTCGGCATCACGGCCGAGCGGTCGAAGCAGGTGCTGTTCTCCAACCCCTACAGCACGCTCAGCACCTACGTGCTCGGGCCGAAATCGCTGGCGGTGTCGAAGCCGGAGGACCTCAAGGGCGTGACGATCGGGGTCGCCCGGGCCAGCACCCAGGACACGGCGGTCTCGGCCGTCGCCCCGCCCGGCACCCGCATCATGCGCTTCGACGACGACGCCACCACCACCCAGGCGATCATCTCCGGGCAGGTGCAGTCGATCGGCGCCAGCAACACCGTGCTGGCCCAGCTGACCAAGGATTACGCGAGCCTCGGCATCGAGCCGAAGTTCAACCTGCGCGAGCAGGCGAACGGCATGGCCTTCCGCAAGGCCGATACGGCCCTGCGCGACCGCGCCAACGCCTTCATCGCGGAGATCGCCGGCAACGGCGAATTGTCGGCGATCAACCAGCGCTGGTTCGGGCGCCCGCTCGGCACCCTGCCGCCGATGCCGCAATTCTGAGGCCGCCGCCGGCCTCCTCCCGGCGCGGGGTCCCGCTCGCCCGGGATCCCGCCCCTCCCTCGAAGTCCCGGCCCATGACGCAGAGCGATCCGACCGCCCCCCAGCCGCACGCCCTCGGCGAGGTCGTCATCACGATGCGCGGCGTCGACAAATGGTACGGCGCCGTGCAGGTGCTGCGCGGCATCGACCTGACGGTGCGCCGGGCCGAGCGGATCGTGATCTGCGGCCCCTCGGGCTCGGGCAAATCGACCCTGATCCGCTGCCTCAACCAGCTCGAAGCGCATCAGGCGGGCGAGATCACCGTGGACGGGGTGCGGCTCGGCCCGAACCTGCCGGGCCTCGACGTCGTGCGCCGCGAGATCGGCATGGTCTTCCAGCGCTTCAACCTGTTTCCCCACCTCACGGCCCTGGAGAATTGCACGCTCGCGCCCATGAAGGTGCGGGGCCTGGGGCGCGCCGAGGCCGAGGCCCTCGCCCGCACCTACCTGGCGCGGGTCCACATCCCCGATCAGGCGGACAAGTACCCGATCCAGCTCTCGGGCGGGCAGCAGCAGCGGGTGGCGATCGCGCGCTCGCTCTGCATGAACCCGAAGATCATGCTGTTCGACGAGCCGACCTCCGCCCTCGACCCCGAGATGGTCAACGAGGTGCTGGACGTGATGGTCGAGCTCGCGGAGAGCGGCATGACCATGCTGGTGGTGACGCACGAAATGGGCTTCGCCCGCCGGGTCGCCGACCGGGTCGTGTTCATGGACCAGGGCGAGATCGTCGAGCAGGCCCCGCCGGAGGCGTTCTTCCTGCGCCCGCAGAACCCGCGCACGCAGCGCTTCCTGAGCCAGATCCTGCACCCGGCCGGGGGGACGGCGGCGCCCGCCTAAGCATCATTCGCCGCATCGGTCACCGGTTCGGCGGCAAAAATGATGCGAGAAGGAGTCTGAGCAGAATTGCACCATGCACTTCTGCTCAGGGTCGAAATCCGATCAGCATGACGATGCGGGGGGCCGCGTCCGACCCTGGGCGGCCCGTCACGGCCCGCGTCGGGACTGTCCGATCGCGGGTCTTTTCCAGGCGCTTGGTTTCGTGAACGGTTTCCCGGCATCCGCCGTGCGGGGCTCTCACACGAACGGCCAAGCTGTTGCCGGCGCGACCCGCGCCATTGCTTCTGACGAAGGTGTGAGCGCACTCTTGCGGAACGAACAGGTCGACAGAGACACCGCAGTGCCGGTTCCTCTCCCGAAGACACCCGCTGAAGTGCTCACTGTTCTCGCGCACTTCCACCGCGCCGAGATCAGCCGGATGGCTGGCTGGCGCGATCGGATCGACCGCACGACGAACTGGGCCATCACGGTGATCGCTGCCATGCTGTCGGTCTCCCTCTCGACACCCACGGCCCACCACGGCGTGCTCCTCTTCGCCATGCTGCTCGTGCTGCTCCTGCTCGGCATCGAAGCGCGTCGCTACCGCTTCTTCGACGTGTTTCGTCGTCGCGTGCGCCGGCTCGAACGCCACTTCTACGCCGAGGTCTTCGCATCCCGGCCTGATCCGCCGGACGACTGGGCCGAAGCGCTCAGCATGGACCTGCGCCACCCCGTCTTCCACCTCACGATGACCGAGGCCTTCAGGCGACGCCTCCGGCGCAATTACGGCTGGATGTTCCTCATCCTGCTCCTGGCCTGGCTGCTGAAGATCTCCTCGGCGCGGCTCCAGGAATCCGGCCGTGGCGAACTGATCGGATCCGCAGGAGAGATTGTTGCGAATGCCGGCATCGGCCCGCTGCCGGGCTGGCTGGTGCTCTGCGCCGTCACGGCTTTCTATGGGGGGTTGTTGGCCGTCATTCTGCGCGCCGGCGGGCGGGAAGAGGGGGACGGATCCGTTCACGTGTGACGCCTCGACCCGGAGCGGCCCCTCCCAGTGCCCGTCTGGACTGCCGGTTCACGAGGATTGCCGAAGACTTGATGTCCTGACCCCGTTCCCATTGCCGTCATTCGGGCGATTGATCGCGATGGGCTGGAAGCCAGCCTCAGCAGCCACTCCCACGGTCAAGCTGATCGGGGTCTGACTAGTGCCGCAGGCCCGGCGCCTCCTGGCCGGTCTTCGCCACGTACTCGGTGTAGCCGCCCGGATATTGCTGCACCCCCTCGGGCGTCAGTTCCAGCACCCGGTTCGACAGGGCGGCCAGGAAGTGCCGGTCGTGCGAGACGAACAGCATCGTGCCCTCGTAGGCGGACAGGGCCGCGATCAGCATCTCCTTGGTGGCGATGTCGAGATGGTTGGTCGGCTCGTCGAGAACCAGGAAGTTCGGCGGGTCGAACAGCATCCGGGCCATCACCAGCCGGGCCTTCTCGCCGCCCGACAGCACCCGGCAGCGCTTCTCCACGTCGTCGCCCGAGAAGCCGAAGCAGCCGGCCAGCGCCCGCAGCGAGCCCTGGCCGGCCTGGGGGACGGAATCTTCCAGGAACCGGAAGATGGTCTGCTCGCCGTCGAGCAGGTCCATGGCGTGCTGGGCGAAGTAGCCGAGCTTCACCCCGGCCCCGAGCGCCACCGTGCCGTCGTCGGGCGCCGTCGTCCCGGTGACGAGCTTGAGCAGCGTCGACTTGCCGGCCCCGTTGATCCCGAGCACGCACCAGCGCTCCCTGCGCCGCACGGCGAAGTCGAACCCCTCGTAGAGGGTGCGCCGCCCGTAGCGCTTGTGCACGTTCCTCAGGCTGGCGACGTCGTCGCCGGAGCGGGGGGCGGGGGCGAACTCGAACACCACGCTCTGGCGCCGCCGCGGCGGCTCCACCCGCTCGATCTTGTCGAGCTTCTTGACCCGGCTCTGCACCTGGGCGGCGTGCGAGGCGCGCGCCTTGAAGCGCTCGATGAACTTGATCTCCTTGGCGAGCATCGCCTGCTGGCGCTCGAACTGCGCCTGCTGCTGGGCCTCGTTCTGCGCCCGCTGCTGCTCGTAGAACTCGTAATCGCCCGTGTAGGTGGTGAGCGCGCCGCCGTCGATCTCGACGATCTTGCCGACGACCCGGTTCATGAAGGCGCGGTCGTGCGAGGTCAGCATCAGGGCGCCCTCGTAGGCCTTCAGGAAGGCTTCGAGCCAGATCAGGCTCTCCAGGTCGAGGTGGTTGCTCGGCTCGTCGAGCAGCATCACGTCTGGGTTCATCAGCAGGATGCGGGCGAGCGCGACGCGCATCTTCCAGCCGCCCGAGAGGGCGCCGACATCCCCGTCCATCATCTCCTGGCTGAAGCTCAGGCCCGCCAGCACCTCCTGCGCCCGGCCCTCCAGCGCGTAGCCGTCGAGCTCCTCGAACCGGGCCTGCACCTCGCCGTAGCGGGCCACGAGCGCGTCGAGTTCGTCCGCCCTGTCGGGATCGGCGAGGGCCGATTCCAGCTCCTTGAGCTCGGCCGCGACCGCGCTCACCGGTCCGGCGCCGGCCATCACCTCGGCGACGGTGCTGCGGCCGGCCATCTCGCCCACGTCCTGGCTGAAATACCCGATGGTGATGCCCCGATCGATCGAGACCTGACCCTCGTCGGGCTGCTCCTCGCCGGTCATCATCCGGAACAGGGTCGTCTTGCCGGCCCCGTTCGGCCCGACGAGGCCGACCTTCTCGCCGCGCTGGAGCGCGGCCGAGGCCTCGATGAAGAGGAGCTGGCGGCCGTTCTGCTTGCTGATCTTGTCGAGGCGAATCATGGACCTGGAGGGGACGGGAGGCGCTGCGGCCCCTTACGCGATGGCGGGCGGGCCGGGAAGGGGCGCCCCCGCCTCGGCGAGCCAATCGCGCAGGGCCCGCGAGACCGCCGCGGGCTGCTCGATCGGCGTCAGGTGGCCGCTCTCCGGCACGACCACGAGCCGCGCTCCCGGCGCCAGGGCCGCCATGGCGCGGTGGTCGGCGAGCGGGGTCACGGCGTCGGCCTCGCCGCAGAGGATCAGGAGGGGCTTGCGCCAGCCGCGCAGCAGCGCGGACCCGTCCCGGCGCTCCAGGCCGTTCTGGCGCCGGAAGATCTCGGGGCCGAGGCGCTCCGTCATGGCCCGGATCCGCCCGACGATCTCCGCGTCGCCGCGATGCGAGGGGTGCAGGTAGGTGGCGAGCAGCCGGTCGCCGAAGCCGTGGAAGCGGCCGGGCACCCGCGCGGCCCGGTCGAGCGCCCGGCGGCTCGCGGCCCGCTCGGGCCCGTCGGGCGCGATCGTCGTGTCGAGCAGGGCGAGCCGCGTCACCCGCGCGGCGGCGCGCCGCAGGATCTCCTGCGCCACGATGCCGCCCAGGGAGAAGCCCGCGAGCGCGAAGGCTTGCGGCGCCTCGGCCAGCACCTGATCGGCCACGGCCTCGATCGTGTCCCCGCGGGTGATGTCGCCGACCCGGATGCGGGCGATGTCGGAGAGGGCCTCGACCTGGTCGCGCCACAGGTCGGCGTCGTTGAGCAGGCCCGGCAGGAGCACGAGGTCGATCATCCGGGTGCCATCCCACGGGCGCCCCGCCGCAGGCAAGCGGGCGAGGCCGCTTCCCCCGGCGCGCGCGCCGACGCACAACAGGAGCGTGCGGCGACACGGGAGGAGACGCGCATGCCGGTCTGGATCGAGGCCGCCCTGAACGGGCCCTGGACGCGGGCCCGCCAGCCGCGGATGCCGCTCACCGTGGCGGAATGCGTGGCGGACGGCGTCGCCTGCGCGCGGGCGGGCGCCGCCATCATCCACGTCCACGCCTACGACCCGGCGACGGGGCGGCAGAACGACGATCCGGAGGTCTACGCCGCCATCATCGAGGGCATCCGCGCGGTCGAGGACGTGATCGTCTACCCGACCCTGCCCTTCATCCAGTCGGCGGAGGCCTTCCGCCCCGGGGCGCTGGAGGCGCGCTTCGCGGCCGTCGAGGCGCTCGGCCGGCGCGGGCTGCTCGAATGGGGCGTGGTCGATCCGGGCTCGACCCACCTCGCCACGGCCGAGGAGGCGGCGCGCGGGGAGCCAGGCTCGGTCTATCTCAATCCGGGCGAGCACGTGCTGCGGGGCCTCGCGCTCGCGGCGCGGTTCGGCGCCGTCCCGAGCTACGCGATCTACGAGCCGGGCTTCCTGCGCCTCGGCGCGATCCTGGCGCGGGCGGTGCCGGGCTGCCCGCCGCCCGTCTACCGCTTCATGTTCTCGGACCGCTTCACCTTCGGCTTCCCGCCCGCGGAGTACGCCCTCGACGCCTACCTGCGCCTCCTCGCCTCCGCGGCGCCGGGCAGCCCCTGGATGGTGGCGGGCCTCGGGGTCGACGTCAGGCCGCTGGCGGCCGAGGCCGTGGCGCGGGGCGGCCACGTCCGGGTCGGGCTGGAGGACGCGCCCTTCGGCACCGAGACCGGCAATCCGGCCCTGGTCGAGGAGATGGCCGGGCTGGTGGCCCGGGCGGGCGGGCGGCCCGCGACGGCCGCGGAGGTCCGAGGCGCGCTCGCGGGCCGCTGAGCCTCAGGGCTCCTCGCCGAAGAAGCGCAGGAGTTCGTCGCAGAGCCGCTCCGGCTGCTCCTCGGGGATCCAGTGGCCGCAGGCCGGGACGGTGCCGCCGCGGACGTCCTCGGCGACGCGCCGCAGGGACGCGATGCACTCGCTCCCGCGCCCGAAACCCTCCTCGCCGCCGAGCGCCAGCACCGGCATCCGCAGCTTGCCGGCGCGGGCGAGGATCTCCCGGTTGTCCTCCGCGTCGACCGGCAGGGCGCGGTAGAAGGCCAGCATCGCCCGGAAGGCGCCGAATTGGGTGTAGGTGCGCAGGTATTCCTGCTGGTCGGCCTCCGGGATGCTGGTCGGGCGCTGGCCGTAATGGTCGAACAGCCAGCGCAGCACGAGGTGCTCGCGCCCGGCGCAGAGCGCCTCCGGCAGGTCGAGGGTGCGGAAGAAGGCGTGGTGCCAGCGCCGCCCCCCTTGCGAGAAATCCGCCCCGTCGCCGGGGATGACCACGTCGAGGATGGCGAGCCGGCGCACCGCCTCCGGGTGCTGGGCCGCGAGCGAGAAGGCGACGGGCCCGCCCCAATCGTGCCCGACGAGGAAGAAGCGCTCGATGCCGAGATGGCCGCGCACCAGCTGCCAGAGGTCCCCCGCCAGGGTCTTCTTGTCGTAGCCGGTGGCGGGCCGCGAGGAATCGCCGAGGCCGCGCAGGTCCGGGGCGATCACCCGGTAGCGCCCGGCGAGGCGCGGGATGACGTGGCGCCACTCGTGGGAGGTCTGCGGGATGCCGTGCACGAGGACGACCGCGTCCCCCGCCCCGGCGTCGAGGTAGTGCAGGCTCACGCCGTCGAGGTCGGCGAAGCGGCGCGCGATGGCTGTCATGGTCGGGCTCCTCAGCATCCTCCCGCCGGCCGGGACCGGCCGGTGCCGAAGGGGTCACCGGCTCGGCGGCGAACCGAAGGTCCGCGTCGGCGAAAAACGATGCGACACCGCGAGACCGAGCAGAATGGCCCCATGCCATTCTGCTCGGTCGGGCGGCGGCGGGCGCTCAGGCGAGTTCCCCGCTCGTCTCCTCCAGGATCGCCCAGGCCTCCGGCCCGAACTTCGCCTTCCACTCCTTGTAGAAGCCGGACTTGGTCAGCGCCTCGCGGAAGGGCGCCGGGTCGACCTCGTTGAAGATCAGCCCCTTGGCGGCGAGGTCGGCCTTCAAACCCTCGTTCTGCCGCGCCACCTCCTCGCGCTCCGCCAGCGCCGCCGCGTTGACCACGCGCGCGAAGGTCTCCTGCAGGTCGGGGCTGAGCTGGGCCCAGGCCCGGCGGTTCATCAGGAACCACCAGCCGTCCCACATGTGGTTGGTGAGCGAGCAGTACTTCTGCACCTCGTACAGCTTCGCCGCCGAGATGATCGCCGGCGGGTTCTCCTGCCCGTCCACGATCCGGGTCTGCAGCGCGGAATACACCTCCGCGAAGTTGATGCCGGTCGGCGAGGCGCCGAGGGACTTGAACAGCGAGGTCCAGAGCGCGCTCACCGGCACCCGGATCTTGATGCCCTTGAGGTCGGCCGGGGTCACGATCGGCCGGACGCTGGTCGTCACCTGCCGGAAGCCGTTGTCCCAGATCGCGTCCATGACCACGAGGCCGGACTTGGCGATCTGGCCGCGCAGGTGCGCGCCGAGCCGGCCGTCGAGGGCGCGCCAGAGCGTCGGGTAATCCTTGAAGGCGAAGCCCACGCCGGAGATCGCCGCCGCCGGGATCAGCGTCGAGAGCACGTTGACGCCCGAGAGGGTGAAGCACTCGAGCGCGCCGGAGCGCAGCTGCGAGAACATGTCGGAATCGCCGCCGAGCTGGTTGTTGGGGAAGAGCTGCAGCTCGACCCGGCCGCCGGTGGCCTCCAGCAGCGCCGCCGCGGCCTTGCGGGCGTGGACGTTGAGCGGGTGCGCCTCCGGGACGTTGGTGCCGAGCTTGAACGTGAACTCGGCCGCGCGGGCGAAGCGCAGGGGCAGCGCCGCGCCGATCGCCGCCGTGGCGCAGAGGGCGGCGAAGCGCCGCCGCGACGGGTTCGTGGTCATGGGGTTCCTCCGTTCGTCGTCGTTGGCGTCGGGGCCGCTCCGGCGGCGGGGGGCGCGGCGCGCTTGAACATCAGGCCCGCCGCCCGGAAGCCGCCGTCGACGTTGAGCGTGTGGCCCTGGACGTAGCGGGCCTCGTCCGAGCACAGGAAGACCGCGGCGTCGGCGATCTCCTCCGGCGTGCCGTAGCGGGTCATCGGGATCAGGTAGCCGTAGGCCGCCCGGGTCGCCGCGTCGTGGGCGAACCGCGCCATCTCGGTCTCGATCGCGCCGGGCGCGATGTTGTTGACGTTGATGCCGTGCTCGGAGAGTTCGACCGCCATCACCTTGGTGAGGAGTTCGAGCCCGGCCTTGGCCGCCCCGTAGGCCGCCCGGCCATCGCCGCCGCGCTGGCCGGACAGCGAGGCGATGTTGACGATCTTGCCGCCGCCGCCGCGGACCATCTCCCGGGCGCAGGCCTGCGCCACCAGGAAGGCGCCCGTCAGGTTGATGCCGATGATGCGGTTCCAATCCTCCAGCCGCGTCTCCAGGAAGGGCGTGTTGCCCCCGACCCCGGCATTGTTGACCAGGATGTCAAGGCGCCCGTGCCGGGCGAGGATCGCCTCCACCATCGCGGCGATGGAGGCCGGATCGGCCACGTCGACCGCGACCGCCATGGCGCGCCCGCCCGCCTCGGCGAGGCCGGCCGAGGCGGCCTCGGCGCCCGCGCGGTTCACGTCGGCGATCACGAGGGCGGCGCCCTCCCGCGCGAAGGCCCGCGCCACCGCGAGCCCGATGCCCCGCGCGCCGCCCGTGACGAGCGCGACCTTGTCCGCCAGTCTCCCGGTCATCCCGTCCCTCCCCGTGTCGCGGCCGCTCCTGCCCTCGGCCGGGATCGTCCGCTGGTCTCTCGGCCGCGCGTCTCAGCGCGCGTCTCAGCCGCGCGTTTCAGCCGCGCGTTTCAGCCACCCTTGGCGGCCACGAAGAAATCGGGGCGGCCGACCTGGCCGCCCTTGAGGGCGAGTTCGAGCCCCGCCGGCGCGCCCTCGGGGCCCAGGGCCCGGCAGAGCGGCGCGCCGGGCGCGAGCGGCGCGATCGCCGCGAGCGCGTCGATGCCGAGTTGCGCGGCGGCCCGCCCGGACGTGTCGCCCCCGGCGATCACCCCGCGGCCGAGCCGCCCCTCGCGCAGGACCCGGTTCAGGATCGCCCCGAGCCCGGCGCCGAGGCGCGCGTCGACCGCCTCCTGGGCGGCGCCCGCCGCGCGCACGGCCTCGCGCAGGCGCGCCACCGCGGGATCGTCCGGGCCCTCGGCCGTGGTGACGAGCGGGTCGCTCCCCTCCCCGAGGGCCGCGAGGGCCGCCTCGGCCGCCCGCCCGACCTCGCGCGCGAAGGCCGCCGGATCGACGGCCCGGGCCGCGTCGAGGGGGATCACGCGGAAACCCTGCGCGCGGGCGAAGGCGATCTGCCCCTGGGTGACCGGCGAGACCGAGCCCGAGACGGCGGCGATCCGCGCGACCGCGCCCGGGCGCGGCGCGGGCGCCGCGGGCGGCAGCAGCCCGGCCCGCCGCCAATGGGCGACCAGGGCCGCCTCGAAGCCCTGCGAGCCGATGCCGAAGACCGGCCGGCCGCCCTCCTCCCAGATCAGGCGCCCGGCCGCGGCGAGCGTCTCGGGGTCGAGCACGTCGAGGGAGACGATGCGGGCGCCCGCCGCCCGCGCCCGGGCGAGGGCCGCGCCCCCCTCCCCCCGCTTCGTCGCCGCGAAGTCGACGAGGCCGACCGGCAGCGCGGTCTGGCGGGCGAGGTGGCGGCCGAGATCCGCCTCGTCCATGGGCGTGACCGGGTGGCGCGCCATGGTCGGGTGGCGGTCGAGGCGGTGCCCGTCCTCGCCCGCCATGGCGAAGAGGTTGCCGAAGCACTGGTAGCGGCCCATGCCGGGATCGGCCACGACCATCGGGATCCAGGCCGGGGCGAGGAGCCGCGCGCCGATCTCGGCCGCGCGGCCGATCGAGCCGACATGCGGGGCGGAATCGAAGGTGGAGCAGACCTTGTAGTGCAGGACCGGCGCGCCGAGCGAGGCCAGGAGCCGGAAGACCGGCGGCAGGTGCTCGTCCATCCAGGCCGGCGCCGCCGCCCGGGCCATGCCGGCGATGCCCACCGCCCGGGCGGAGGAGACGGCGGCGAGGCGCTCCGGGGCGGGCGGGGCCAGGAACAGCACCGTCTCCAGCCCCGCGAAGGCCAGAACCTCCATGGCGGCCGAGGAGCCGGTGAGGTCGTCGCCGTAGAAGGCGACGAGGGGCCCGTCCGGCAGGGGCGCGCTCACGCGGCGGCCCCGAGCGCGTCGCGCAGGGCCGGGCGCTCGCGCGCGTAGGCGTCGAGGGGGATGCCCGCCACCGCCGCCTCCCAGGCCTCGCGCAGGGCTTCGACGCCCGCCGCCGGCCCGCCCGGATGCGCCATGATGCCCCCGCCCGCCGTGACGATGAGGTCGGTCCCGCCGAGCGCCCGGTAGGTGCCGGGGGCCTGCCGCACCGACTGGCCGGAGGAGAAGACCGGCATGGCGAGGCAGGGCTTGTCGGGGAAGAGCGGCGTCAGGCAGGTGCGCGCCGAGGCGACGACGCTGTCGTCCGGCTCCGCGAACTTGTTGGCGAGGCCGTTGACGTGCATGTGGTCGGCGCCGGCGAGGCGCCAGATCTTCTGCCACGCCACGTAGGACCAGCCGAGCAGCGGGTGGCGCGAGAGGTAGCCCCAGCCGTTGCGGTGGGCGTGGATCGGCAGGGCGCTGAAGCGCCCGAGCTCGATCATGCCGACGAGGCCGACGGAGTTGAGGCTCGCCATCAGGCAGGTGGCGCCCTCCGCGACGAGCAGGTCGTGCCGGCGGCGCATCTGGTCGAGGTCGCCGGTGAGGTTGAAGGCCACCATCACGGCCCGGCCCGTGCGGTCCCGGTGGGCGCGCACCTCCCGCATCACGGCGCGCACCCGCGCGTCGAAGGGGCAGTGCGGCCCGTCGGCCTGCAATTCGTCGTCCTTGATGAAGTCGATCCCCCCCGCGCAGAGGCTGGCGACCAGGGCGGCGGTCTGCTGCGGGTCGAGGCCGACGCTCGGCTTGATGATGGTGCCGATGAGCGGCCGGCCCTCGATTCCGGCGAGGCGGCGGGTGCCGGCGACGCCGAAGCGCGGCCCCGGATAGGCCCGCGCGAAGGCCTCCGGAAGGCGGATGTCGAGGAGGCGCAGGCCCGTGACCGGCTTCAGCTCGAACAGGTTGCCGGCCACCGTGGCGAGGAGGTTCGGCAGCGAGGGGCCGAGATTGTCGAGGGGCCAGGACAGGGTGAGGCGGGCGCGCCGGGCCGCCGCCCCGGCCGGGATGCCGGCGGAGGGCAGAGCGGGCGCGGCGACGGCCTCGTCGAGGAGGTCGAGGCGCTCGATCCGGGCGGCGGCGCGCGCCTTCAGCTCGGGCGTCTCGCCCGGGACGGGCACGAAGGTGCCGCTCGACTGCTCGCCCGCGATGATCTCGGCGGCCCGGCGCGGGTCGACGACGCTCTCCAGCAGGTAATCGGCCTCGATCCGGGCCGGCGGGGCGGGGACGGGCTGCACGGCGCTCACCCGGCCCGGCAGGAGAGGCCGCCATCGACCGGCAGGCTGACGCCCGTGATGTAGGCCGCGTCGTCGGAGGCGAGGAACAGGGCGGCCTTGGCCACGTCCCAGGCCGTGCCCATGCGGCCCATCGGGCAGGCGGCGTCGCGCGCCCGCACCATCTCCTCGGCGTCCCGGTACTGGCCGGAGATCTGCTGGAAGATCAGCGGCGTGTTCATCAGGCCGGGCATGATCGCGTTCGCCCGGATGCCGTCCCGCGCGTATTGCAGGGCGAGCCCCATGGTGAAGTTGTTCACCGCCGCCTTGGCGGCGTAGTAGGCGGCGTAGGGGTAGCCGGTGTAGCGGATCGCCGCGATCGACGAGACGTTGACGATGGCGCCCGCGCGCCGGGCCAGCATGTGCGGCAGCACGTGCTTGCAGGTGAGGAAGCAGCCGGTGACGTTGAGGTCGAGGGCGCGCTGCCAGTCCGCCTCGTCGAGCTCGACCGGCCCGCCCATGGTGGCGTGGCCGACATTGTTGTGCAGCACGTCGATGCGGCCGTGGCGGGCGGCCACCTCGTCCACCACGGCCTTCACGGCGGCGGAATCGGTGACGTCGCAGGCGGCGGGGCGCGCCCGCCCGCCCTCGCCGGCGATGATCCCGGCCGTCTCCTCGGCGGCTGCCCGGTTGATGTCGACGCAGATCACCTCGGCCCCGTTGCGGGCGAAGAGGGCGGCCGCGGCCTTGCCGTTGCCCCAGCCCGGGCCGGCCGAGCCGGCCCCGAAGACGATCGCGACTTTGTCCTGCAGACGCATGTGCCCTGTCCGAGTGCGGGGGATGGGGAGGTGGCGCGGGCCGGCCCGGGGACGCGCCTCACCCGAGCTTGCCGGTCGTCGCCTCGAGCAGCGACCACGCCTCGTCGCCGTAGCGCTTCTGCCATTCCTGGTAGAAGCCGGAGGAGACCAGCCGCTGCCGGAAATCGGCGTTGGCGACGGTGTGGAATTGCAGCCCCAGGCTCTGCAGCCTGTCCTGCAGGGTCGCGTTCATGTGCTCGACCTCGCGGCGCTGCACCAGGGCCTCCTGGTTGATGGCGCGCTCCAGCATCTCGCGCAGGTCGGGCGGCAGCCGCTCCCAGGCGCGGCGGTTGGCCAGGACCCAGAACCCGTCCCACATGTGGTTGGTGAGCGAGCAGGATCGCTGCACCTCGTACATCTTGTCGACGAGGAGCCCGATCAGCGGCTGCTCCAGCCCGTCCGCGATCCGCGTCTGCATCGCCGAGTAGGTCTCGGCCCAGGGGATCGAGACCGGGGCGGCCCCGAAGGCCTTGAACATCGAGGTCCAGAGCGGCGAGGGCGGCACCCGGATCTTGAAGCCGTTGAAGTCGTCGGGGGTGCGGATCGGCCGGGTCGAGGAGGTGGTCTGCCGGAAGCCGTGATTGTAGGACTTTTCAAGGCAGACGAGGTTGGCCTTGGCGAAGGCGCCCCGGATGTGCTGGCCGAGGGGGCCGTCGAGGGCTTCCCAGACCTTGTCGTAGCTCGGGAAGGCGAAGCCGATCCCGCTGATCGAGGCGACCGGCACCAGGGTCGACATCAGCACCCCGGTCTGGGCGAAGAGTTCGAGGGCGCCCGAGCGCAGCTGGCTCAGCATGTCGGCGTCGGAGCCGAGCTGGTTCTTGGGGAAGAGCTCGATCCGCACCCGCCCGTCGGATTCCTGCGCGACCCGGTCGCGCACCCGGCCCATGGCGAGGTTGAGCGGGTGATCGCCCGAGACGATGTTGCCGAATTTCAGCCGGAACTCGGGCTCGGCCGCCCGGGCGACGTGCGGCGCGGCGAGCGCCGTCGCCCCGGTGAGCAGGAGGGTGCGGCGGGTCAGGCGGGACATGGGTCTCACCTCCGGGTCGGGGGCGGGGCGGGACGCGGCCGGGGCGGCGCGGATCCCGCCCGGCGGCCGCGCCGCCTGGCTCGCGCGGGGCCGCCCGGGGGTGCGGGGCGGCGCTGCCGCGGCTGCGCCGCGTCCCGCCGCCCTCGCCCGTTTCCACCCTGATCGTGTTCTCAGGGGCAAGGTGGCACGCGGGAGCGCGCGCGGCCACTCGACTTCGGCGCCGCGATCCGTGAAGAAATCTCACAGCAGCCGCGACCGCCCGCGGCGCCGGGCCACCCGGAGGGGCCGATGCCGCTGTCCCGTCTTCCGCTCAACGCGCTGCGGGCCTTCGACGTGACGGCGCGGCTCGGCAGCATGAGCGCGGCGGCGGGGGAGCTCGGGGTCACGCACGGGGCGGTGAGCCGCCACATCAAGGCGCTGGAGGCGCAGCTCGGCCTGCCGCTGCTGGAGCGGCTGCCGCGGGCGGTGGCCCTGACGCAAGAGGGCGCGCAGCTTGCGGCGAGCCTCGCGGACGCCTTCGACCAGATTCAGCTCGCCGTCTCGCGCGTGCAGCCCGGGCCGCTGACCCTGTCGTGCTCGGCGACCATCATGATGTACTGGCTGATCCCGCGGCTGGAGACCTTCAAGCAGGCCCATCCGGCGGTGGAGCTGCGCCTCAACATCAGCTACGGCGAGGTCGACTTCGTCCGCGACGGGATCAGCGTGGCGATCCGCACCAGCATGTACCGCCCGCCGGCGACCGCGCGGGCGCGGCCGCTGATCGCGGAGGAGATCGGCCCGGTCTGCCACCCGGATTACGCGGCGCGGCTCGGGCTCGCGGGGCCCGACGACCTGGCGCGGGCGCGGATCCTGGCGACGGCGACGCGGCCGCAGGCCTGGGCCGAGTGGGGGCGGGCGATCGGCCGGCCGGATCTCGGCATCGTGCCGCAGGAGAGCTACGGCCACTTCTACCTGGTGATTCAGGCGGCGGCCTGCGGCCTGGGCCTGGCGCTGGCGCCCCGCCTCCTGGTCGAGAGCGAGATCCGGGCCGGCCACCTCGCGGCGCCCTTCGGCTTCACGCCCGGCCCCCATCGGCTGGAGCTGTGGATCGCCGAGCACCTGCAGGCGCGGGCGGACCTGCGCTGCCTCGTCGCCTGGATCGCGCGGGCGATGGGGCCGGACGGGGATCGCCCGGGCTGAGGGCGGAGGCTGCGGCGGGGCGACGGTGATGCGCGCCCCGGATGATCCCCCCTCCCGCAGCGTGTCCATTGGCGCCCCGCCAGGGGGAATGGGCGTGCGCCCGGTGACGCGGGGCGCGCCCGTTTTTTCAATCCGCGCCCCCGCGAGGGGGCGATGCGTGTCGCCGGGCAGCGACCAGGCGCCGACGGCGTTTCAATCCGCGCCCCCGCGAGGGGGCGATCACCGCACCTCGATGATCGCGGGCACGGTCGCCTTGTTTCAATCCGCGCCCCCGCGAGGGGGCGATGTCGACATTGTTGAGTGCCCAACCGTTGTTCATATGTTTCAATCCGCGCCCCCGCGAGGGGGCGATGCGCGGTTCGCCTCCTCGATCGTTGTGGCGTTCTTGTTTCAATCCGCGCCCCCGCGAGGGGGCGATCCGAGCACGACGCGCGCCTCCCCGATGCCGAGGTTTCAATCCGCGCCCCCGCGAGGGGGCGATCTGCGAGGAGCAGGCCCGGCGCGCTTACCGCCAAGCGTTTCAATCCGCGCCCCCGCGAGGGGGCGATGTCGGGACGGTCGGCCGCCTCCTCTACTTCCCGCGCCGGCTCACGTTTCAATCCGCGCCCCCGCGAGGGGGCGATTCGACAGGTCGGGGTGGTTGGGGGCAAAAACCCGGTTTCAATCCGCGCCCCCGCGAGGGGGCGATGGCGCCACTCTAACCAACGGCCGGATCAGCGCAATTCCGGCCGTCCGCGCGAACCGGCCGGACAGCGGCGTGCGGCGGCCCGCGGGGTGGAGGGCACGATCCTGATTGGCTTGGTTGGTCAGCGCGTTACGTCCTGCGCGAACCGTCCGGGAGACGCCTGGGCGCTTGCGGTTCGCGCGCCTCAGAAGACGAGCGGCCCGTCGAGATCCAGGATGGGCTTGGCGCCGACATGCTCGATGCGCCGTCGCCCCTCGGCACCGAGGCGGTAGAAGCGCAGGGAATCGCGCTGCGGGTCGATCAGTCCGACGAGGCGGTCGCGCAGGGCCGTCCATTGGGCCGGGTCGACCTCGCACGCGAAGTCCGAGTTCTGCACACGCTGCCCCATGTCGAGACAGGCACGGGCGACGCGGCGCAGCCGGGTGCGCCCGGCCGGCGTCTGGGTGTTCACGTCGTCGGTGACGAGCATCAGCACGCGTCATTCCCCCTTCGGCCCGCGCCCGGGCTCATCGCCAGACGAAGGCCGGGTAGCCGTCGAGGTCGCCGCGCAGATGCCGGGCGAGAAGCTGGGCCTGCACATGGGCCTGCACCTGGGCCACGAGGCCGAGCGGCATCGTCTCGTCGAGGAAGGGATGGCGCAGGTCCTCGCGCTTGCGCTCCTGCCACGCTCCCAGGACGGTCCGCCGCGCATCGTCGGTGAGGCGCACCCCGCCGGCCTCCTCGATGCGGAAATCCTCCGCCCCGAGCTGGCGGCGATTGACGAGGCTGAGGGCCAGTCGGTCGGCGAGGACCGGCCGCAGCTCCTCCATCAGATCGAGGGCGAGGCTCGCGCGACCAGGGCGGTCGGCATGCAGGAACCCGACCTGCGGGTCGAGCCCGTGCGCGTCGAGCGCGGAACGGCAATCGTGCCCGAGCAGCGCATAGAGGAAGGACAAGAGGGCGTTCATCCGATCGAGCGGCGGCCGGCGCGAGCGGCCGGAGACGCGAAAAGCCGGGTCGTCCCGCCTCACCAGCGTGTCGAACACACCGACATAGACCTGCGCGGCCTCCCCTTCGAGGCCGCGCAGGTCTCGACGCCGACCGCCCCCTCACGCGATCAGCCGTGCCCGAGGCCAAACTGCCTCAGACTCGGCAGAATGGGGCGGGCTCACCACTCGGTCACCTCGATCCCCTGCGGCAGCCCCTCGCGATCGACCGTGATGGCATAGTCGGCGAAGCTGCGGGCCGGCGGCCAATTGTCGGTCCCGGGGGCTCCGATCTCGTGCACGGACCCCTTGTGCGCACGCAGGGTCCGCACCCGCTCGAACAGGGACTGGGCCGGCGCATTGCCAAGGGCCGAGGCGTGGCGGAAGACCACCAGCCGGCGCGTCGCCATCTCGCCGCGGGTGGCCGAGCGATCATGCTCGAACATGTTGCGCAGCGCCTCGAACAGGAGGGCGAGATCCCCGTCCGAGAAGCCCGTGCCCTTCACCGGATGCGAGGCGAGCGGCGCCGAGACGTAGCCGTGGGCGCGGTAGAGCCCGTAGGGCACGATGTGCTTGCGGCCCATGGTGCGCTTGTCGCCGCGCTTCTCGGCCTCGTCGTCGCCGTCCTGCCGCTCATTCCTCTCCGCCTCGTTGGTGGCGGCCATGCGGGTGATCGAGACTTCGAGGGGCAGCACCGGCTCGACCGAGCGGGCGAAGGAGACCTGCACCGGCCCGCGCACCTGGCCGGCATTGATGCCGGTCGAGAGCACCGCGCCGAAGGTGCGGATGTCGAAGAAGTTGTCGTACATGAAGCGGCGGATCAGGACCGCCTCCTCGTCCGACTTGGGCGTCAGCTTCTTGTCGGTCCGGGCCTTGGGGTCGTCCGGGCGCAGGGCCAGGTAGGCCTCGCGGTGCTTCTCGTTCAGCACCGCCCCCTCGGTCACGTAGATCCGGTTGCGGATCGGGTCGCGGCCGTCCGCCTCGGCGGCCATCTCGACGTAGTTGCGCACCTTGCGCTTCAGGCAGACGTCGCTGACGAGGCCGTGCCCCGTCTCGGGGTCCATGCGCGGCATGTTGCCGGCATCGGGATCCCCGTTCGGGTTGCCGTTCGTCACGTCGAAATAGAGCACGAAATCGTGGCGGCGCTGCAGGCCCGCGTCAGCCATGGGGGGTCTCCTCCGGGTCCGTGCCGGTCGTCGTCGGGGAATCCGTCTTCTTCTCGGGGCGGGTGCCGCGCTCGTGGTAGTAGCCGACGGCGAAGCGCCCCTGCGCCTCCAGGGAGAGGACGCGCGGCAGGTCGGGCGGCAGCCTCTGCATGATCTCGGCCACCTTGGGCTCGATCCAGCCGCCCAGGCCGCGCTTGCGCGCGTCGGCGACATGGGTCTTCAGGCTCCGCAGCAGGGGGCCGAAGACGCGGGCGGGCGTGGAGGAGGCGGCCGCGTACCAGCGGTCGCCGATCGTGGTGTTGACGCCGGGAAGGGCGGTCCTCTGCGCCGCCTCCAGCACGGCGAAGAGGCGCCCGAGCTGGTAGGCGGGGTCGGTGTGGGCGGGATCAAGCGCCACGGGAAGCATCTCCCTCTCGCTGCGACGGTTCAGGCAGGCCTTGATGGCGGCGGCGTGCCAGCCGCGGCCCGGGTCGTCGCCGGCCCGCAGCCGCGCGATCGTCGCGGCGAGCCAGGTCCGCGGATAGGGCCGGTTTTCCAGGATGGCGCGGGTCACCTCGGCGGCGAGCCCGTGCGGGATGTTGTCGAATTCCTCCGCGAGGGCCGTCGTCTTCAGCAGGAGGCGCGCCGGCGAGGGCGGCTTCGCGCCCCAGCCGCGCGGCTTGGGCTCGATCGCGAGCGCCGCCGCGTGCGCGTCGAGGGCGCGTCTGAAGCTCCCGAACGTGCCGGCGAGCCAGTAGCGCACCACGACCCGCGCCATGTTGGGCGCGAGCCCGAGGACGAAGAAGGGCACGTTCTCCATCAGGTCCGGCCGAAGGTCCGGCGCGGCCCTGGCCTCCGCCACCGTGACGAGGGCCTCGCGCAGCGCCTGCGTCTCCCGCGCGTCGGTCGTCCCCGCCGGGCCCGGCCCGTCGCGCAGCGCGTCGCCGAAGATGTCCTCCGCGGCAAGCGCGATCGGCTCCGCCACGGACGCGTCGTAGGCGCCGGCATCGGCCCAGAAGGCGACGGTCGCGTCGGCGATCCGCAGCCGGTTCGGGCCGCCGCGCTGCAACAGGGCGTTCAGGGCCGCCCCGTACCGGAAGGCCGCCGCCGCGGAAGTCGGGGCGTTGAAGCCCTGGTCGTGCCCGTAGGACGTGAAGGCATCCTGGTTGAAGGAGACGAGCGGGATCTCCGCCGCGGCGCCGCCGTCGATGCCCTTCACCTTCGGGTGCAGCCGCACCAGGGGCAGGCGCGCGCCGCGCACGAGGCAGAACCCCTCCGGGCCGTCCTCGTGGGCGGCCCGGAGCCGCTCCACATGCGCCGCCGCCGCCGGGCGGTGATGGAGGGGCGCGGTCTCGCCGCGCAGCCGGAAGCCGAGATTGAGCGCCATGTGCCGGCTCTGGAGGCCGAGGGCCCGGGCCGCCTCCGGATCCGGCACCCAGGCTTCGACGAAGCGGCGCAGGGCCACGAGAGCGGGGTCGCGCTCCCCGGCGAGTTCGCGCAGGTGCAGATCGCGGAAGGCGGCGTGATCGCGCGCGGTCTTGGCCGGATCCTTCGTCCCGAGGCCGAGCGCGTAGGCGAGGTTGTCCCACAGGAAGAACGGCGTCGAGCCGGTGCCCGACCGCGAGAACCACTTGGGCATGCGGTCGAGCTGGGGCTTGCCCTTGGCGGTCAGGCGATCCGCGAGGCCGAGCGGCGTCCCGTCCTCGGCGAGTTCGAGGACGAGGCCGAGCGGTTCCGTCGACCAGCCGGGCGTCACGACCTCGCCGCGGCGTTCCAGCCGATCGTAATACCGATCGAGCGCCTGCAGCATCGTCACGACACGACCCCGTTCGCCGCCAGGCAGGCCCGCACGTCGAGGATCCCCTTCGAGAGCCGGGCGCGGAAGAAGCGGGCCTCGTTGCGGTCGGGACGAAAATCGATGTCGTAGAGCATCCAGCCGAGTTCGCGCTCGCGCTCCTCGGCGGGCAGGGCGCTGGCCGGCAGCGGCGCGCCGTCCGGGATCAGCGCGAACTCGGCCGGGCATTCCCGCGTCCCGAGACAGGGGCGGTGGAAGCACTGGCCGGCCGCGGCGCGGCGGTTGAACATGCAGATGTGCTTTACCGGCGCGTCGTCCCCGGCCCGCGCGGTCATCTCCAGATGGGCCTCGATGACGTAGCCGACATCGACCAGCATCGTCGCGGCGCGCTGCTGGCGCTCGATCTCCGCCGAGAGGCCGAGCCCGGCGAGCGTCCCGCTCCGCATCGCGCGCAGGGCCAGCGCCGTGCTCGCCTTCGCGCCCACCTCGTTGCGCCGGACGCTCGCGAAGCGGATCGGCTTCAGGACGTGGATGCGGTCGATGCGCCAGACGATGGCGGGCTTCCAGTGGATCGCCTCAAGGATGCCCCGGGCTGCCGAGGGCGTGGGGACATCGTAGGAGACGCGCTCCACCTTGGTCTCGGGCCGCGTGAAGAGCGCCCGCTCACCCCACACGTGCAACCGGACCCCGTATGTCATCGCACCCGCTTCCTCCCGAGTTACCTCAGCATACTCGCGTCTCCGCCGCAAGAGTTCTGTCCAAAAAATATTCTGCTGCGCGATCTTAAGCAATAGCAAGATACAAATTTGTCATGTAAACGGCCGCCGTATCTGCACCAGCATAATTCAAGAATGGCTTCTGAACTGCGAACGATATTTTTTCTGTCCTCATGACACGATAGACCGGTTGACACGCTGCGACCGAGAGCCGTGGAGTGGCTGCAGGCTCGACAACCGTGGCGATTCCACGGTCCGGCCATGGAGTGGCGGTGTTTCGGGGAGCCGGGCGGCGCACAGGCTCCTCCCTCGGACGCACGGGAAGCCCGGCCGCCCCGCTGTCAGGAGCTGTCAGGATCTGTTCGAGGCCCGACGACCTCCTCGCGACGTTCCATGAACGACACCGCCATTCCCACGGGGAGGCGCCTCCGTCGGGGCGCTGCGCGAGCGAAGGCCTCGCTCCCCACCCGTCGCGTCCGGTGCCGCATCACGGCGCATCCGCCTCCCCGTCCCGCGCGGCCGTGGCCCAGAGATCGATGCCGATCGTGGCGTCGTAGAGGTCCATGGTCGCGAACCGCGTGAGCACCTCCCCGCAGGCCGGGCTCACCGGCACGATCTCGCGCGTGGCGCACCAGCCCGCATGCACCTGCCGGGGAATGCCGACCGTGTAGGGGTGCAGCCGCCGCAGCGCCTCGCCGGTGGGGCGCTCCATGCCGGCGACCTCGGCGAGGGCCTGGACCGCCTCGGCGTCCCAGGGCACGACGACCGGCACCATCGCCTCGTCGATGAGCCGGAAGGCGCGGGCGACGCTCTCGAAGGGGAAGCCGCGCTCCAGGCCGTGGCGGCCGAACGCCGCGAGGATCCCGGCCTGACCGTCGATCTCGGCCGCGTCGAGTTCCGCGAGCCCGCGCTCCGCGTAGAGGAGACGGAAATAGGCCGCGATGGCGTCGGGACCGAGCGGGTCCGGGTGGTCCCGCAGCACGGGCCGGGCGGCCTGCTGAAAGGCCGCGAGGGAGCGGGGCGGCCGATGCGCGGCGGGCGTGAAGACCACGACCCGGCCGAGCGCCGGATGCAGCTCTCCGTTCCGGTTGCAGCGCCCCGCCGCCTGGGCGATCTGGTCGAGGCCCGCCTCGGCGCGCCAGACCTCCGGAAACGAGAAGTCGATTCCGGCCTCGACCAGGGAGGTGGCGACGAGCCGCACCGGCCTCCCGTCCTCGAGCCGGGCCTTGATCTCGGCGAGCACGGCGCGCCGATGGGCCGGGCACATCAGGGTGGTGAGGTAGAACGCGCCCGGCAGGCCGCGGATGCGGGCGAACAGCGCCCGGGCATGGGCGCGGCTGTTGACGATGCACAGCATCTGCTTCTGCGCCTCGAAGCGGGCCGCGACGACCTCGTCGCCGATCGGCTCCGGCAGCACCTCGACGGTGACGCGCCGGACCTCGTCGGCCAGCCTTTCCGGCCTCGGGGCGAGTTCGCGGTCGGCGCCGATCGGCAGGCCGTGATCGACCGGGCGGAAGCGCTCGCGCAGGGCGCCGTCCCGCACGCGAACGGCCGGTTGCGTCGCGGTGCACAGCACGACGGTGGCGCCGTAATTCCCGGTCAGTTCCTCCAGGGCGGCGAGGCACGGCAGCAGCAAGCGCGTCGGCAGAGTCCTTGGGTTCAAGCGGTCGTCGCAACACCATCTTGCACGGCAGCCAGCACAGCGTCGAGCGCCTCTGCCGGCGTCTTCCAGTTCAGCGTCTTGCGCGGTCTGCTGT
>NZ_KB900609.1:4046445-4075456 GCF_000379105.1 Methylobacterium sp. WSM2598
GATCGCGATCTCCTCGCTCAGCCAACGACAGGTAGCGCGCAGAAGGCGACTTGGATGATGGTGACAGGTGGGAAGGTGCCATTCCGCCTGCTGTCCGGAACCACCGCGAGCCGACCGGTGGCGAGATCCCGAGCTTCATCGCTGCGACCTCGCTGGAGAGACCCTGCGCGAGGAACGCCCAGAACCCCCGCCGCGTCTCGCGCAGACCGACCCCGGGACGACCCGGTGACCGCAGCTTCTCGCGAAGTGCCCGATCCGAACGCCGCCGACCTGCCATCACAACCGCCCTCCGCCAAGCCGTTGCGACGACCACTTGAATCCACCGCCTGCGCCTCGTCCAGAATGATGACGGAATTCGCGAGGTTGTGCAGCTTGCGGCAGCGCGAGGGCCGGTTCGCGAACAGGCTCTCGAAGAACTGCACGGCCGTCGTCACCACGATGGGCGCGTCCCAGGTCGCGGCGGCGCGCCGCAGGGGGCCGAGGCCGTCGCGCTCGTCGCCGCCATCCTCCGCGAGCCTGCGCGCCAGCGCCTCCTCGTCGAGGTTGGCGTGGTGTTCGAGGATGGCGCCCGGATTGCCGACCGCCGTCCGGATCGCGTCGGCGGTCTGCTCGACGATGGCCGTGAAGGGCGCGACGTGGATCACCCGCCGCTTGCCGTACCGCTCCGCATGGGCGAGCGCGAAGGCGAGCGAGGTCAATGTCTTGCCGCCGCCCGTGGGTACCGTGAGGGTGAAGAGGCCGGGCGTGCAGGTCGCCTTGCCGACGGCGTGCGCGAGGATCTCGGCCCGCAGCGCGTTGATGGCCGTGGGCTTGGCGTCGGCCTGCTTGCAGCGCAGGTGCGCGGTCAGCTGCCGGTCGAGGTCGCGCAGGCGGGTCCTCACCCGGGCGCGAGGCCGCCCGTCCGCCATGAACCGCTCGGTGGCCCGGAAATCCGCATCGACCAAGCACGAGAACAGCATTCGGATCAGGAAGGCCTTCGTGAAGGCGCGCCGCCGCGCCAGGGCGTCGGGACATCGCTCGAACCGCTCGCAGGCGGGAGGCGCGAAGCACCGCTTCGACGCGATCACCTCCGGGGCCGGCGGGATGATCAGCTCCCGCCAGCGGCTCGCGTCGTTCTGCGCCTGCGCGAGCCGGCGCCGCAAAGCCTCGCCGTCGGGAAGGCCGCCATGGTGGCCGGCGATGCAGGCGGCGAGCATGCGGCCGACGACGCGGCCGTAGAGTTCGTCGGCCCGCTGGGCTCCCCAGGTCGAGTGATCGCCGCCCCGCGCGCGCAACGCGCAAAGATAGTCCTGGAATTCCTGGGATGCCTTGCCGGTATCGTGCAGGAGCCCCTGCGCGCGCGCCAGGCCGGCGCAGCCGAAGGCGCGGCCGAAATGGGCAGCGAACCGCCCGGTCCATCGGGCATGCACGGCGAGCGGCTCCCACTCCGCCTCGGGCCGGCCCGGCTTGCTGTGGGCGTACAGCACGGAACTCATGCGCTCTCTCTGCGGCAGTTGCAGGACGAGACTGTCGTGCAACCCCAGGATTCGCGCAAGCCCAGCAGATGCAAGCCCGGCAGATGCAAGCCGCCCGCGGCCGCCCCCCGCCCTCCCCCGCGTGCGCCAGCGCACACGGAATCCCCCGCCCGGCGGCACTCAGGGGCATGGGGCGCGCTCGACGCGATGGCCCGCCCCCGACGCGGAGACGCTCCGATGACCACCCTGACGCACCGCTCCTTCGCCCGCCCCGCCGCCCCCCTCGCCGCGCGCCTGCGCGCGGCGGCCGGCCGGCTCCTCGGCCTCGTCGCCCTGGTGCCCCTCGCCCTCGTCCTGCGCGAGCGCCCCGCCGCCGTGCTGGCGGCGATCCCGGGCGGGCGGGGCCAGCGGGATCTCGGCTTCGGCCTCGGGCGCCGCTGACCGGCGCCCCGGATCAGGCCGCGGGCTGCAGTCGCGCGCCGGGCGCCGGGGCCGCGAGCCCGGCCGCGCGGCGCTGCAGGACGAGGCCGTAGACCTCCTCCAGCCGGGCGCAGTGGCGCTCCAGGGTGAGAGGGGCGGCCCAGTAGCGCCGATGGGCCTCGGCGCCGAGCCGCGCCAGGACCGCCGGATCCTGCAGCCGGGTCAGCCGCGCGGCGAGCGCCGCGGCGTCGCCGGAGGGGAACCAGTAGCCGGTCTCCCCGTCCGCCACCGCCTCGCGGCCCGCGCAGGCGTCGCTCACCACGACCGGGGTGCCGCGCGCCAGCGCCTCGTAGACCGTGAGCGGCTGGCCCTCGTACCAGATGGACGGGAAGACCAGGGCCGAGGCCGCCCGCAGGGCCTCGGCCACCCCGGCGGCGTCGCGCCAGCCCAGCAGCCGCGCCTCCGGGTAGCGGCCGCGCAGGGTCTCGGCCTCCGGCCCGTCCCCGACGAAGACCGCCGGCACCCCCGCGCGGCGCGCCGCCTCCGCGAACAGCAGGACGCCCTTCTCGGTGGAGAGCCGGCCCACATAGGTGAGCGGCCCCGGCGGTCCGGCGGGCTTCGGGCCCGGGTCCGGGACCGCGATCGGGTTGTCGACCCGGTGGAGGGTGAGTCCGGGCGGCAGGTGGGGCGCGACGGCCGTCTCCTGCAGGGCGCTGATCGTCACCACGTCCCGGACGGCCTCCGGCCAGCGCGCCAGCTTCTCCAGCAGCACCTGCCGGGCGAGGCGCATCGCCTTGCGCGGATAGCTGCGCATGTCGCAATTCGTGGCGATGCAGGCGCCCGAGAGCGGCGCGCGGCGGCAGATCGCGTGGCGGCGGTAGTCGTAGAAGCCGCCGTTCGGGCAGACCAGGAAGAACTCGTGCATCGTGTAGAGGGCGGGCAGCCGCGCCCGCCGGATCGCCGCGAAGATCGAGGGCGACAGCGCCTTGGCGAAGGCGTGGACGTGGACGATCGTCCGGCCCGGGTCGCGGCCCGCCAGCAGCCCCGCCAGGGCCCGCGCGGCGGGGCGGTTCCACAGCATCTGCCCGGCGAAGGCGAGCTTCGAGGAGGCCGTGGCGATGTCCGGCTGGTCGAGGCAGGTCACCCGGATCCCGGCGGCGGAGAGGCGCGGATCGACCGGGGCCACCGCCGCGAACACGTCGACCCGGTGGCCGCGCGCGGCGAGCCCGAGGGCGGAGTCGAGCGCGACCTTCGCCTGGCCGCCATTCACGTGGCCGTGGTCGAGGATGAGGACGACGTCCATGGCTCTCGTCTCCGCCGATCGCCCCGTTTACGACCCGGCAGTTGAGCGAGGGTAAAATGCAATCCGGGCCGCCCCGGGGCCGGCCCGGGAGCGCTCCGATGCACGTCGCCATCCTGACGAATTTCTGCCTGCCGCGGGGCGGGGGCGAGAAGGTCGCGATCGAATCCGCCCGCGGGCTGGCCGAGGCGGGCCTCCGCGTGACCTTCCTGCACGGGGTCGAGGGCCCGGCCGACCCGCTCCTCGACCATCCGGGCATCCGCCGGGTCGGCCTCGGGCTCGCCGACGTCTGGGACCAGCCCGCCTGGCGCGGCGCCCGCGACGGGATCTGGAACCGGGCGGCCGCGCGGCGCCTCGCCGCCGCGCTGGCGGCGCTGCGGCCGGACTGCCTCCACCTCCACAACTGGACCCGCAGCCTCTCGCCGGCGGTGCTGCCGGTGCTGGGAGCGAGCGGCGTGCCGGTGGCGGTCACCCTGCACGATTACTTCCTGGTCTGCCCGAACGGCGTCTATTACCGCTTCGACCGCGCCGAGCCCTGCTCCCTCGACCCGCTGGGCGCCCGCTGCCTCGCCGCCGCCTGCGATCCGCAATCGCGGGCGCACAAGGCGGTGCGGGCGGCGCGCGCGGCCGCGACGCGGCTGTCGCTGCGCGGCCTGCGCGACCGGCCGATCGACCTCGTCCACGTCTGCGACGCGAGCCGGGCCCGCCTCGCCCCGATGCTGCTGGAGGGGCCCTTCCGCCACCACCGGATCGACAACCCGGTCCGCGTCGACCCCCATCCCCCCGCCGACCCGGCCCGGGGCGACGCGGTCGCCTTCGTGGGGCGCCTCACCCGCGAGAAGGGGGCGGACCTGGTGGCGGCCGCCGCCCGGGCGGCCGGGATGCCGGCCCTGTTCATCGGCGACGGGCCGCTCGCCGGGGAGCTCGCGGCGATGCCGGGCGCGGAGGTGCTGGGCTGGCGCGCGCCGGGCGAGGTCGAGGCGCTGCTGCGCGCCCGGGCCCGGGCGGTGGTGGCGCCCTCGCGCTGGCTGGAGACCGGGCCGCTCACGGTCTACGAGGCGCTGGCCTGCGGCATCCCGGCGGTGGCCTCGAACCGGGCCGGGGCCGCCGAGCGGATCGTGCCGGGCGAGACCGGCTTCGTCACCCGCCCGGAGGTCGACCTCCTCGCCCGGGTCTTCCACGACCTCGCCGACGACACCCTGGTGCGGCGGATGGGCCGTGCGGCGCATGCGCGCTACTGGGCGGCGCCGACCACGCTCGCCAGCCACGCGGCGGCCTCGGCGCGGCTCTACGCCGCCCTGATCGCGCGCGGCCGCGCGGCCCCGGCGACGGCCAGGGCGCCATCTTTTCAGCGCAGTGCTGTTTAGGGAACATAGGGATGCGCCGCGCCGGGGCCTTCGGGCCCGGCCGGCCCTCGATCCTGTCCCGGAGCCCTGCCCGATGCGCTGTCCGATGCGCCTTGCCCTGGTCGCCGCGCTCGCCCTCGGCCCCGCCGCGGCCCTGGCCGACCCCGCCCCGCCGACCCGCGCCCTGCCCGAGAGCCGCGCGCAGGTGCAGCTCTCCTTCGCGCCGATCGTGCGCAAGGCGGCGCCCTCGGTGGTCAACGTCTACGGCGCCCACGTCGAGAAGCGCTCGGCCAACCGCAACGCCATGGACGAGTTCCTGCGCCGCTTCTTCGGGGAATCCGGCCCCGGCGGCACGCAGGAGCGGGCGCAGCGCTCGCTGGGCTCGGGCGTGATCGTCGACGCCTCCGGGCTGATCGTCACCAACAACCACGTCGTCGAGAACATGAACGAGGTGAAGGTGGCGCTGACCGACCGGCGGGAATTCCCGGCCGAGATCGTGCTGCGCGACCCCCGCACCGACCTCGCGGTCCTGCGCATCAAGGCGCCGGGCGGGATCGCCGCGATGGAGTTCGGCGATTCCGAGGCGCTGCAGGTCGGCGACTTCGTGATCGCCATCGGCAACCCCTTCGGGGTCGGCCAGACGGTGACGCAGGGCATCGTCTCGGCCCTCGCCCGCACGCAGGTGGGCTCGGCCGATTACCAGTTCTTCATCCAGACGGACGCGGCCATCAACCCGGGCAATTCGGGGGGCGCCCTGGTCGACCTGTCGGGCGCGCTGGTCGGCATCAACACGGCGATCTTCTCGCAATCGGGCGGCAGCCACGGCATCGGCTTCGCCATCCCCGCCAGCATGGTGCGGGCGGTGGTGGAGACGGCGCGGGGCGGCGGGCGGATCGTGCGCCGGCCCTGGCTCGGGGCGCGGCTGCAGAACGTGACGCCCGACATCGCCGACAGCGTCGGCCTCGACCACCCGACCGGGGTGCTGGTGGCCGGCATGCTGGGCAAGAGCCCGGCGGAGGAATCCGGCCTCAAGCGCGGCGACGTGATCCTGAGCGTGGACGGCCAGCCGGTCGACGACCCGGAGGCCTTCGGCTACCGCTTCGCCCTCAAGGGCATCAGCGGCGAGACGAAGCTCGCGGTGCTGCGCGGGTCGAACCGCATCACGCTGCCGGTGCGCCTCGCCCCGGCGCCCGAGACGCGCCCGCGCGACACGCTCAAGATCCGCACCCGCTCGCCCTTCCTGGGGGCGACGGCGGTCAACCTCTCGCCGGCCGTCGCCGAGGAGCTGCAGCTCGACCTCCCGGCGGACGGGGTGGTGATCGCCGAGGTCGACGGCGGCAGCATCGCGGCCCGGGCCGGGCTGCAGAAGGGCGACGTGATCGTGGCGGTGAACGGGGCCTCGGTCGCCAGCACCAGGGACCTCGACCGCATCACCCGCAACAGCCTCTCGGCCTGGGAGGTGACGATCAACCGCGGCGGCCAGCAGCTCACCTCGCTGTTCAGCGGCTGAGCCGGCCGCCGAGCCCCTGGCGCGCCGGGACGGGGCCTGCCCACCCGGGCAGGTGCCGCGCGCGCGCCGCGCCCTCACATTCGGGGCCCGACGGGAGCCCCGCCATGACCGACACGCCCACCGCCCTCCAGGCCTTCTCGCAGGATCTCGCGGCGCTCGCCGCCCGCGCCGCGCCGAGCGTCGTCTCGGTCCAGTCCCACCGCCACCGCGCCAGCGGCTTCGTCTGGAAGCCGGGCCTCGTCGTCACGGCCGACGAGGCGCTCGCCGAGGAGGGCGAGATCGCCGTGCGGGCGGGCGACGGCGCGCCCCTCGCCGCCACGCTCCTCGGCCGCGATCCCTCGACCGACGTCGCGCTCCTGCGCATCCCCCGCACGGACCTGCCGGCGGCGGCCCTCGACCCGGTGCCGGTGGTGCCGGGCCAGCTCGCCGTGGCGGTCGGGGCGGCGGAGGGCGCGCCCACGGTGGCGCTCGGCCTCGTCTCGCGGGTGGGGCCGGCCTGGCGCAGCCTGCGCGGGGGCGAGATCGACGTGCGGATCGACCTCGATCTCGGGCTGCGCCGCTCGGGCGAGGGCGGGCTCGCCCTCGATCCCGCGGGCCGGGCGATTGGCATGGTGGTGTTCGGCCCGCGCCGCCGCGCCCTGGTCATCCCGGCCGCGACGATCGGGCGGGTCGCGCCGCTGCTCGAATCCCGCGGGCGCATCCCGCTCGGCTATCTCGGCCTCGGCCTGCAGCCGGTGCGGCTGGAGGACCGCAGCGTCGGGCTGATGGTGATGCAGGTCGAGCCGGACGGGCCGGGCGCGCGGGCGGACCTGCGCCAGGGCGACGTCGTCACGGCCTGGAACGGCGAGCCTTTGCGCGGCCTCTCGGCGCTGCAGGGGGCGCTCGGCCCGGGCAGCGTCGGCAGCGTCGTGACCCTGGCTCTGCGCCGCGGCGGCGCGCCGCTCGACGTCGCCCTCACGATCGGCGAGAGGCCGTGAGCGAGGTCGTCCTCGCCCTCGCCGTGGCGCAGCCGGGCCTCGCGGACCGGCTGGTCGCCCTGCTGGCGGACGTGCCGGGCCTGCGCCTGGCGCGGCCGGGCGAGGCGGCGGACGCGGTGGTGACGCTGCCGCCCGGCGACGGCCCGGCGCCCGATCCCGGGCTGACGCCGCGGGAGATCGAGGTGCTCGGCCTCCTCGCCGAGGGCGCCTCGAACAAGGCCATCGCCCGGCGGCTCGGCATCTCGGTCCACACGGCGAAGTTCCACGTCGGCTCGCTCCTCGACAAGCTCGACGCGACCGGCCGCACGGACGCGGTGGCGCACGCGGCGCGGCGCGGGGTGATCCACCTGTGATCCGCCTCCCGCCCGGCCATGCCCGCCGCGAGGCGATGTGCTAGATCGCGCCCGCCACAGGAGAACCGCCGGAGCGCGATGTCGCCGATCATCTCCATCGCCAACCTGTCGAAGGTCTACGCCTCCGGCTTCCAGGCCCTGCGCTCCATCACCCTCGACATCGGCCGCGGCGAGATCTTCGCGCTGCTCGGGCCGAACGGCGCCGGCAAGACGACGCTGATCGGCATCGTCTGCGGCATCGTCAGCCCCACGGAGGGGCGCGTGACCGTGGGCGGCCACGACATCCTCGCCTCCTACCGCGAGGCCCGCCGGATGATCGGCCTCGTGCCGCAGGAACTCACCACCGACGCCTTCGAGACGGTCTGGGCGACGGTGAGCTTCAGCCGTGGCCTGTTCGGCCTGCCGCCCGACCCCGCCCATGTCGAGCGGGTGCTGAGGGACCTCTCCCTCTGGGAGAAGCGCGACAACCGCATCATGACGCTCTCGGGGGGCATGAAGCGGCGGGTGCTGATCGCCAAGGCGCTGGCGCACGAGCCGCAGGTGCTGTTCCTCGACGAGCCCACCGCCGGGGTGGACGTGGCGCTGCGCCAGGACATGTGGCGCCTCGTGTGGCGGCTGCGCGACCAGGGCGTCACCGTCATCCTGACCACCCACTACATCGAGGAGGCCGAGGAGATGGCCGACCGGGTCGGGGTGATCCGCCGCGGCGAGATCATCCTGGTCGAGGAGAAGGCCGAGCTGATGCGCAAGCTCGGGCGCAAGCAGCTGATCCTGCACCTGCAGACCCGCCTGCCCGCGCTGCCGGACACGCTCTCGGACCACCGCCTCGACCTCTCGGAGGACGGCTGCGCGCTCACCTACACGTATGACAGCCAGGGCGAGCGCACCGGCATCACGGCGCTCCTCACCGACCTGCGCGCCGCCGGCATCCGCTTCCGCGACCTCGAGACCCGCCAGAGCTCGCTCGAGGACATCTTCGTCGGCCTCGTCAAGGATCCCGCATGAACTGGCCCGCGATCCGCGCCATCTACGGTTTCGAGATGGCCCGCACCCGCCGCACGCTGCTGCAGAGCATCGTCGCCCCGGTGATCTCGACCTCGCTCTACTTCGTGGTCTTCGGCGCGGCGATCGGCTCGCGGCTGACCGTGATCGAGGGCGTGCCCTACGGCGCCTTCATCGTGCCGGGGCTGATCATGCTCACGCTGCTGACGCAGAGCATCGCCAACGCCTCCTTCGGCATCTACTTCCCGCGCTTCTCCGGCACCATCTACGAGATCCTCTCGGCGCCGATCTCGCCGATCGAGATCGTCGCCGGCTATGTCGGGGCGGCGGCCTCGAAGTCGATCCTGCTCGGCCTCATCATCCTGGCGACCGCCTCCCTGTTCGTGCCGATCCGCATCGACCACCCGCTCGTCATGGTGCTGTTCCTGCTCCTCACCGCCTTCACCTTCAGCCTGTTCGGCTTCGTGATCGGGCTGTGGGCGGACGGGTTCGAGAAGCTGCAGCTGGTGCCGCTCCTCATCGTCACGCCGCTGACCTTCCTGGGCGGCAGCTTCTACTCGATCGAGATGCTGCCGCCGTTCTGGCGGGCGCTCAGCCTCGTCAACCCGGTCGTGTACCTGATCAGCGGCTTCCGCTGGAGCTTCTACGGCCACGGCGACGTCAGCCTGGGGGTGAGCCTCGCGATGGCGCTGGCCTTCCTGGGGATCTGCCTCGGCCTCGTGACCGTGATGTTCCGCACGGGGTACCGGCTGAAGACGTGAGAGGACCGCGCGCGGCCAAGCGCGCGCGGCCCTCGCGCCTCCGGCGCCCGGCCCGGCCTCCGTCAACGCGCCCGTCGCGAACCCGGGGTAAGCTGCGGCGGTGCCGCGCCCCGCCGCGGCGGGGAGACCGGCCGCCTTGCGCCTGACGATCCTGGCCCTGCCCGCCCCGATCCGCCCGTGGATCCACCAGATGTGGATCTTCGAGAGCCCCTGCGGGCTGCCGGCCTCGGACCTGCGCGTGGTGGTGCCGAACGGGCGCGCCAAGCTGATCGTGCCCTGGCGCAACGGCCTGACCGCCGAGGGCGGCGGGCGGCGCCGCTGCCACGCGGAGGGCGACGCGGTCCTGATCGGCCAGTGGGACGCCCCGACCGTGATCTCCTCCGCGCCGGTCCCCACCGCGTCGATCGGCGTCGAGTTCACGCCGGCCGGCCTGTCCCGCTTCCTCACCCTGCCGCTCGGCGACCTCACGCAGGCGATCGAGCCGGTCGGCAACGTGCTCGGGCGGAGCGGCGACCGGCTGAGGCGCCGGCTCGCCGAGGCGGCGAGCGCCGAGGAGGCCGCCCGCGTCCTGCGCGCCTTCCTGGTCGCGCGCTGCCTCGCCACGGACCGGCGCGGGCCGGGCCTCGCCGACGAGGCGCTGCGCCTGATGGCGGCGAGCGGCTACCGCATGGACGTCGCCACCCTGGAGGCCCGGACGGGCTACTCGCGGCGCCACCTCGCGGCGGTGTTCCGGCGCGATGTCGGCCTCGCGCCCAAGCGCCTCGGCAGCGTGCTCGCCTTCGAGCAGCTCTACCGGGCCTTCAGCCGGCACGGCTCGGCGGAGCGCCTGCGCGACGACGCCCTCGACCGCTTCTGCGACCAGTCGCACTTCATCCGGCAGTTCCGGCGCTTCGCCGGGATCGCGCCGGGCCGCTTCGCCGAACTCGGCAACGAGTTCGGGCGGATCTTCTACCGGGCGCCCGAGGGCGGCCCCGCTTCCCAAACGTCCAATCCCTGAGGCCGGCGCCCCGGCATGATCCCGGCGTTTCCCACGAGGACGCCGCGATGAACCACCTCTCGAACTGGATCGAGATCCCCGTCGCCGACATGGCCCGCGCCCGCGCCTTCTACGAGGGCCTGCTGGAGACGCGCCTGGTCGAATTCTCCTGCGGGCCCCTGACCTGCGCGATGGTCCCGACCCGGGACCGCCGCAACCGCGGCGCCCTGGTGCAGGGCGCGGGCTACGCGCCGTCGTCGGACGGGGCGCTGATCTACCTCGACGCCGGCGGCCGCCTCGACGCCGCGGCGCGGCGGATCGCCCCGCTCGGCGGCACGATCCTCACCCCCAGAACGCGCCTGTCCGAGGAGGCGGGCGAAGTGGTGATCTTCCGCGATCCGGAGGGCAATCGCCTCGGGCTGCATTCCCCCGTGGCGCCCCGCCGCGAGGGCCCGGTCACGGACGCGGCCCTGCAGGGGCTGCTGCGGGGCCGGGCCCCGGGCCTCGCCTTCCTGATCACCCGCGGTCCCCGCTACGACGACCCCGCGACGGCGCCGCTGCAATGGGAGCACGCCCGCGCCATGACCACGCTCCTGCGCGACGGCCCGCTCACCCACGTGACCGCGCTCGTGGACGGCGCCGAGGTGCTCGGCTTCGGCCTCATCGACGTCGCCACCCGGGAGGAGGCGGAGGCCGTGCTGGCCGCCGATCCGGGCGTGGCGGGCGGGCGGCTCGCCGTCACGCTGCTCACCGCCCTGTCCTTCACCCCGGACGACGTCGCCGCGTCCTGACCGGGGCACGCGTAACCGGGGAACGGAGCCGCTCCGGCGGGCTTGCAAATCTAATATATCAGTTTAAGGTCCGGTCCCAGGGAGCCCTCCGGGACCGGCGCGGCAAGCGGCGGCGGGCGAGGGATGGAGCCGATGCCGCGCGATCCGACCTCACCGCTGCGCAAGGCGCGCAACCGCTTGCCGAGCGCCCCGCGCCCGGCCCGCGCGCCCTCGGCCGCCGCGGTGATCCGCCAGGACCTGCGCGCCGCCATCGCGTCGCTCTCCCTGCTGCCGGGCCAGCCGATCAACGAGAAGGCGATCGCCGCCCGCTACGGCGTGAGCCGCACGCCGGTCCACGAGGCGGTGCTGCGCCTCGCCGACGAGGGCCTGGTCGAGATCTTCCCGCAGGCGGGCACCTACGTGGCCCGCATCCCCTATCGCGACCTGCCCGAGGTGATCGTGATCCGCCGGGCGCTGGAGGAGGCGAGCGCGCGGCTCGCCGCCGAGCAGGCCCGCGCGCCCGACCTCGCCGCCCTCGACCGGCTGATGATCACCATGACCGAGGCGGCGGCGGCCGAGGACCGCGAGACCTTCCACCAGCGCGACGAGGAGTTCCACGCCGCGATCGCCCAGGCCGCCGGCTATCCGGGCCTGTGGCGGCTGACGCAGCAGGTGAAGATCCAGGTCGACCGCTTCCGCCGCCTCACCCTGCCGCAGCCGGGGCGCCTCGCCCGCGTCCTCGACGAGCACGCGGCCGTGCGCGACGCGATCCGGGACCGCGATCCCGCCCGGGCCGGCGCCGCCATGAGCGCGCATCTCGACGGCCTGCTCGCCGATCTCGGCGGCATCGCCGGGCTCAACCCCGACTTCTTCGACATGTCCGCCGGCGCGACGCCCCCGGATTCCGCGGAGCCTGCATGACCCTCCCCACGACGCCCTCCGACGCCGCGATCGAGATCCGCCAGGTCGCCCACCCGGAGGCGGTGCGCGGCTTCGATACCGAGACCCTGCGCCGCCACTTCCTGATCGAGCGGCTCTTCACCGAGGGCGAGGTGCGGCTGACCTACAGCCACATCGACCGGCTCGTGGTCGGCGGCGCGATGCCCGGGGCGAGCCCCCTCCCCCTCCCGGCCCCGCGGGCGCTCGGCACCGAGTCGTTCCTGGCCCGGCGCGAACTCGGCACGATCAATGTCGGCGGCCCCGGCCTGGTGCGCGTCGGCGGCCGCGGCCACGAGGTCGGCCCGCGCGACGCCCTCTACGTCGGACGCGGCGCGGGCGAGGTCGCGTTCGAGAGCCTCGACCCGGCGCGTCCGGCGAAGTTCTACCTCGTCAGCACCCCGGCCCACGCCCCGCATCCGACCGCGCTCATCCCCCAGGACCGCGCCCGCACGATGCAGGTCGGCGACCAGGCGACCAGCAACCGGCGCACGATCCGCCAGTACATCCTGCCGGGCCTCTGCGAGTCCTGCCAGCTCGTGATGGGCCTGACCCAGCTCGAACCCGGCAGCACCTGGAACACCATGCCGTGCCACACGCATGACCGGCGCTCCGAGGTCTACCTCTACTTCGACCTCGCGGCCGAGGCGCGGGTCTTCCACCTGATGGGCGAGCCGCACGAGACCCGCCACCTCGTGGTGGCGGACGGGCAGGCGATCCTGTCGCCGGGCTGGTCGATCCATTCGGGGGTCGGCACCAGCCACTACGCCTTCATCTGGGCGATGGGCGGCGACAACCAGGATTACACGGACATGGACATGGTCGCGATGGACGACCTGCGCTGAGGGGACGGGCCGTGACGCATCGCATGACGCATCGCATGACGCATCCCTTCGACCTCACCGGCCGCCGGGCCGTGGTGACCGGCGCCAATACCGGCCTCGGCCAGGGCATCGCGGTCGCGCTCGCCGCGGCCGGCGCCGACATCGTGGCGGTCGGCCGCTCGGACATGGGCGAGACGCGCGAGGCGATCGCGGCGACGGGCCGAAGCGTCCGGGTCGTCCGGGCCGACCTCGCCAGCCTCGAGCCCGTCCCCCGCATCGTCGCGGAGGCGAGCGAGGAGGGCCGGGTCGACATCCTGGTCAACAATGCCGGCACGATCCGGCGCGCCGCCGCCCTCGACTTCACGCAGGAGGAGTGGGACGCGGTCCTCGACGTGAACCTGAAGGCGGTGTTCTTCCTGTCGCAGGGCTTCGCCCGCCGCATGCGCGACGACGGCCAGGGCGGCAAGATCATCCACGTCGCCTCGATGATGTCGTTCCAGGGCGGCATCCGCATCGCCTCCTACACGGCGGCCAAGAGCGGGCTCGCCGGGCTCACCCGCCTGATGGCGAACGAGTGGGCGCCGCTCGGCATCAACGTCAACGCGATCGCCCCCGGCTACTTCGCCACCAGCAACACGGCGCCGCTGCGGGCCGACCCGGAGCGCAACGGCCAGATCCTCGCCCGCATCCCGGCCGCGCGCTGGGGCGAGCCGCGGGATCTCGGCGGCGCGGCGGTCTTCCTCGCCTCGCGGGCGGCGGATTACGTGCACGGCATCCTGCTGCCGGTCGACGGCGGCTGGCTCGCGCGCTGAGGAGCAGGGGATGCGCTACCGCTTCGACTTCGAGGCCCTCGCCGAGTACTGGCCCGACTTCCTGATGGGGGCGCTCACCACCCTCGAGATGACGGCCGTCGCGACGGTGCTCGGCCTGCTCATCGGCATCCTCTGCGCCGTCGGGCGGCGCAGCCCCCGGGCGTGGCTGTCGCGGCTCTGCGGCGGCTACGTGGAGACGGTCCGCAACACCCCCTACCTGATCCAGGTCTTCTTCCTGTATTTCGGCCTCGCCAGCGCCGGCCTGCGCCTGCCGGTCCTGACCGCCGCGATCCTCACCCTGGTGGTCAATGTCGGGGCCTATACGGGCGAGATCGTCCGGGCGGGGATGGACACGATCCCGTCCGGCCAGGTCGAGGCCGCCGAGGCGCTCGGGCTGACCCGGGCCCAGATCTACCGCGACATCATCCTGCGCCCGGCCCTGGAGCGGGTCTACCCGGCGCTCACCAGCCAGTTCGTGCTGATGATGCTCGCCTCCTCGGTCACCTCGCAGATCTCCGCCGAGGAACTGACCGCGGTGGCCAACAACATCACGTCGATCACCTTCCGCAGCTTCGAGACCTACTTGGTGGTGGCGGTGCTCTACCTGCTGCTGGCGCTGCTCCTGAAGCTCGCCTTCCACGCGCTGGCCCAGATCCTGTTCCCGCGCCGGCGCCGGCTCGGCACGGCCCTGTAGGGGATGCGGATGGGCGGCTTCTCCCTCAACCACCTCGTCTTCCTGCTGGAAGGCGTCGGCTGGACGGTCGTGCTGACGGCCCTCGCCTTCCTGCTGGGCAGCCTCGCGGGCTTCGGGGTGATGCTCCTGCGCATCGCCCGCGCCCGCTGGGTGCGCCGCCTCGCCTTCGCGTACGTGCAGGTGATCCAGGGCCTGCCGCTGCTGATCCTGCTGTTCTGCGTCTATTTCGGGCTCGGCGTGATCGGGGTGGAGCTGTCGCCCCTGGTCGCCGCGGCGATCTCGCTGATGGTCTATTGCAGCGCCTTCCTGGGCGAGATCTGGCGGGGCTGCGTCGAGGCGGTGCCGCGCATGCAGGGGGAGGCGGCCGAGTGCCTCGCCCTGTCGCGCTGGCAGGCGCTCGTGGACGTGATCCTGCCCCAGGCCGCCCGCATCGCGGTGCCGCCCACCGTCGGGTTCTTCGTGCAGGTGCTCAAGAGCACCTCGCTCGCCTCGGTGGTCGGCTTCGTCGAGCTGACCCGGGCGAGCCAGCTCATCAACAACTCGATCTTCCAGCCTTTCCTGGTCTTCGGGCTGGCGGGCGCCCTGTACTTCGCCCTCTGCTACCCGCTGTCGCGCTGGAGCCGCAGGCTCGAAAGGAAACTCCATGTCGGCCGTCGTCAGCCTGCGTGACGTGCACAAGAGCTTCGGCACAATCGCGGTGCTGAAGGGCGTGAGCTTCGAGGTGGCGGCGGGCGAGGTCGTCGCCGTCATCGGCCCGAGCGGCTCGGGCAAGAGCACGGCGCTGCGCTGCATCAACCGGCTGGAGGCGATCCAGTCCGGGGCGATCGAGGTCTGCGGCCGCCGGGTCGACGACCCGCACCTGGACCTGCGGGCCCTGCGCCGGGAGGTCGGGATGGTCTTCCAGAGCTACAACCTGTTCCCGCACCTGACGGTGGAGGAGAACATCACGCTCGCCCCCCGGCGGGTGAAGGGCACGCCGGTGCGGGAGGCGCGGGCCCTCGCCGCGGAGGCGCTGGCGCGGGTCGGGCTCTCGGACAAGCTCGCCGCCTATCCGGAGCAGCTCTCGGGCGGGCAGCAGCAGCGCGTGGCGATCGCCCGCTCGCTCGCCATGCAGCCCAAGGTGATGCTGTTCGACGAGGTCACCTCCGCCCTCGACCCGCGCCTCACCGGCGAGGTGCTGAAGGTGATGGAGGCGCTGGCCAAGGGCGGCATGACGATGATCTGCGTCACGCACGAGATGGGCTTCGCCCGCCGCGTCGCCGACCGGGTGATCTTCATGCACACGGGCCGGGTCTGGGAGACCGGCCCCGGCACGATGCTGACCGCGCCGCAGACGCCGGAGCTGCAGGATTTCCTGGCCTCCGAGCTGTGATGCGCGTTCCGGACGATCACGTCCGGACAGCGGATGACACGCAAGCGCGGCGCGTGAGCGACGCCGACATCCGCACCCGACCCGCACGCCCCCGACGCGTCTCGCGTCGAGCGGGACGGGCGTCCCGCCCCGCCGGGGCGGGCCCGAACGAACCACCAAGGAGGAACACCCATGACCGACCTGACCCGCCGCGGCGCGGCCCTCGCCCTCGCCGCCGCCTGCCTCTCCGCCTCGACCTCGCTGGTCCGCGCCGACAGCCTCGACGCCGTCCGCAAGGCGAAGCGGATCCGCATCGCGGTGGCGATCGGCATCCCGCGCTTCGCCTTCATCGACCAGAACCTCCAGCCCACCGGCTCCGACGTCGAGACCGCCAAGCTGATCGCCCAGGACCTCGGCGCCGACCTCGACCTGATCCAGATCACCAACGCGGCGCGCGTCCCGACCATCCAGACCCGCAAGGCCGACATCCTGGTGGCGAGCCTCGCGGTCACGCCCGAGCGCAAGAAGGTCATCGACTTCACGGTGCCCTACGCCACCCTCAACATCGTGGTGGCCGGCGTGCCGGCCCTCGCCGTGAAGGGCTACCCGGACATCGTCGGCAAGCGCATCGGCGTGACCCGGGCCACCGTGAACGACATGCTGGTGACCCAGAACGCCAAGGGCGCCGAGATCGTCCGCTTCGAGGACGACGCCACGCTGATCACCGCGGCGGTGTCGGGCCAGGTCGACCTCGTCTCGACCCAGGAGGCGGTGGTGGCGGTGATGAACGAGAAGCGCGCCGACCGGCCCTTCGAGACCAAGTTCGTGCAGAGCGAGCTCAACCTCGGCATCGCCCTGCCGCAGGGCGAGGACCGGCTCAAGGACTGGCTCAACGAGTGGGTGCGCAGCAACATGGCGAGCGGGCGCCTGACCGCGCTCTTCCGCAAGTTCCACGGCCGCGACCTGCCGGCGGATCTCGTCACGCGGACCTGAGCGGCCCGGCGGAACATCGGCTCCGGCCGGGGGTTGCGTGGCGACACCCCCCGACCCGGAGGCCCGCATGACCGACCTGCGCCACGCCACGGTGGTGATCACCGGCGCCTCGAGCGGCATCGGGCGCGCGGCCTCCCTCGCCTTCGCGGGCCGCGGCGCCCGCCTCGCCCTCGCCAGCCGGCGCCGCGAGGCGCTGGAGGAGCTGGCGCGGGAGTGCCGGGATCGCGGCGGCGAGGCCGTGGCGGTGCCCACCGACGTCACCGACCCGGAGGCGGTCGAGCGCCTCGCCCGCGCGGCGCACGATGCCTTCGGGCGCCTCGATGTCTGGATCAACAACGCGGGCACCGGCGTCTTCGGCCCGTTCCAGGACGCGCCCCTCGACCTGCACCGCCGCACGATCGAGATCAACCTCCTCGGCGGGGTCTACGGCGCCTACGCCGCCCTGCCCTACTTCCTGCGCCAGGGCCGCGGCACGCTCATCACCACCATCTCCCTCGGCGGCTGGGCCCCGGCGCCCTTCGCGGCGGCCTACACGGCGAGCAAGTTCGGCCTGCGCGGCTTCACGGCGAGCCTGCGCCAGGAGCTGCGCCGCCACCCGGGGATCCACGTCTGCTCGGTCTTCCCCGCCATGGTCGACACGCCCGGCCTGGAGCACGGGGCCAACGTCTCGGGGCGGCGCATCGATGCCGGGCCGCTGGTCTACGCGCCCGAGGACGTCGCCGAGACCTTCGTGCACCTCGCGCGCCACCCGCACGACGAGGTCGCGGTCGGCTGGCCCGCCCGCCTCGCCCAGGCCGCCTACGCCCTCGCCCCCGGGCCGACCGAGCACCTGATGGGCATGGCGATCCACGCCGCCCTCGACCGGGCGCGCCCGGCGCCCGTCACGCACGGGGCGATTCGCGCGCCGCGGCCCGAGCAGCCGCGGACCAGCGGCGGCTGGCGCGCCCGCAAGGGCCTGCCCTCGGCGCGGGCGCTCAGCACGGTCGGGGCGGTGATGGGCGCGGCCGGGCTGATGCTCCTCGCCTCGACCCGGCCGGCGCGGGGGCGCTGATCGTCCGACATCCGACGGATTGCGTCGCCATGCGGATGTCGGCGTCGCTCGGGCGCCGCGCGGGCTCGTCATCCGCTGTCCGCACGTGATCGTGCGGAACGCGTATCAGAGGTCGAGCAGCGCGTAGGGCCGCCCGTTCGGCTTCGGGATCTGCATCGCCACGTTGTAGACCGGCACCCCGCCCGGCGTGCGGCCCTCGTGGGTGCCCCGATGGGCGTGGCCGTGCACCACGGCGCCGACCGGGAAGCGGTCGATCGTCTCGGCGAGCCGCGACGAGCCGAGGAACGGGAAGATCTCGGGCGGCTCGCCCTGCACGGTGGCGGCGACCGGCGCGTAGTGCAGCACCACCATGGCGCGGCGGCTCGCCACCTGCCGCATGGCGTTCTCCAGGCGCATCGCCTCCCGCTGGCTCTCGGCGACGAGGCCCTTGATCGAGGCCTCGCCGAAGGCCCCGAGCGTGAAGCGCCCGAAGCCGCCCACGAACCCCTTGACCCCGACGAAGCCCACGCCCTCGATCTCGACCGACTGGCCGTCGAGGAGCCGCATCCCGGTCTGGCGCAGGATGCGGCAGATCTCCTCGGGCGCGCCCGCTTCGTGGTCGTGATTGCCGAGCACCCCGACCACCGGGATCGCGCAGGCGCGCAGGTCCTCGGCCAGGATCTCGGCCTCGGCGGCGAGGCCGAGATCGGTGAGGTCGCCCGCCAGCACCAGCACGTCGGCGGCCCGGGAGATCTCGGCGAAGAGATCCCGGTAGGGGGCCGCCGCCCCCTCCTTCACGTGCAGGTCGCCGATCGCCGCGACCCGCAGCGGCCCCGCGCGGTCAGCCATGCGTCTCCTCCGTGATGCCGTCCCGCCACGCCCCCTCGCCGCCGAGATCGGCGAAGCCCCACTCGCCCACGTCGATCGCGTAATCGACCCGCGACAGCATCCGCCCGCGGCAGATCTTCATCTGCGGCGGCGGCAGGCGGCGCTGCTTGTCGAGGCGGTCGAGCAGCTCGTCGAGGAGCCAGGCCGGGACCGCGTCGCGCTCCGTCGGGTAGATCCAGCGGAACATCAGCAGGTGGGTGAGGAGCAGCTCCCAGTGCATCTCCATGTAGCCGAGCAGGCGGTGCCAATCGATGGCGTCGTGCGCCCGCAGGATGGTGTGGGCCACGTCGGCCCCGTCGAAGCGGTGGCGGAGCTGGATGAAGCTCTTCGACCAGACGAGCTCGGTCGGGCCGATGATGGCGAGGCGCTGGCCGAAGAGGTCGATCGTGCTCGCGTGGTCGAACCACGCCCGCGTGACCGGCGTCGCCCCGCTCGGCGAGGCGTGGATGACGTCGAAGAAGAGGTCGCCCTCGAAGACCTTGCCGAGCCAGCGCTCGTCCTCGATGGCGACGCGGTAGCCGAGATCCTGGCAACGGGCGAGGATCCGCGGCGCGTCGCCCGGCATGCAGAAGACGTCGAGATCCTTGGTCCGCCGCGCGATGCCCGTATGGGCGCTGACCGCGTAGGTGCCCGCGAGCAGGAAGGGGAGCCCCGAGGCGGCGAGCTGACCCAGCGCCTCGGCGTAGAACGCCTCAGCCCGCGGATCGGCGAGGCTCGGCTCCGCCTTCGCGACGATCTGCGGGAGCGGGGGATGGGGATCCGGCATCCCGCCCCAACCGCCCGGGCGCGCCGCCGGTTCCTCGGATGAGGAACCGGCGGCGGCCTCAGGCGAAGGTGAAGGTCTGGGCGGAGAGGCTGGCGACCTGGACGTTCTGCAGGGTCAGGCTGTCACCCGCCCCCACCGTGATCACCGCGTCCGCCCCCAGCTGTTGGGTCGCCGCCTGCACGGCCGCGAAGGACGTGAACACCCCGCCGTTGAAGGCGATCACGTCCCGCTCCGACCCGCCCACCGTGAAGTCCCGGATCACGTCCTGGCCGTCCCCGCGCCCGTACGCGAAGATGTCCGAGCCCCGCCCGCCCGACAGCGAGTCGTTGCCCGCGTTGCCGAACAGAAGGTCGGCCCCGTCCCCGCCGAAGAGCTGGTCGCTGCCCAGGCCGCCCGACAGGTAGTCGCTCCCCGCCCCGCCCATGAGCACGTCGTCGCCCTGCTCGCCCGCCAGGAGGTCGTCGCCCGCATCCCCGTCGAGGACGTCGCTGCCCAGCCCGCCATAGAGGCTGTCGCGGCCCTCGCCGCCGAAGAGCTGGTCGTCGCCCTCGTCGCCGAACACGTAATCGTCGCCGGATTCGCCGTGGACCTCGTCGTTGCCGGCCCCGCCCGACGCGAAGTCGTTGCCCTCGCCGGCCCCGACGAAGTCGTTGCCCTGCTCGCCGAACACGAGGTCGCTGCCGGCCGAGCCGAAGACCCGGTCGGCGCCGGTGCCGCCGTAGACGCGGTCGTTGCCCGCGCCGCCGTCGACGATGTCGTCGCCCTCGTCGCCGAAGACGAGGTCGTCGCCAGCCTCGCCATTGACGCTGTCATTTCCGGCACCGCCCGACACGAAGTCGTTGCCCGCCCCGCCCAGGACCGCATCGTCCCCGTCCTGGCCCGAGACGAGGTCGCTCCCGTCCCCGCCCAGCATGGAATCGTTCCCCTGACCGCCGGCCAGGGTGTCATTGCCGGCATAGCCGAAGATCTCGTCGGTGCCGGCCGTGCCCGCGAGGCTGTCGCCGCCGCCGGTGCCGAAACGGCCGGAATTGAACACCGTGTCGGCGCGGACGCTCAGGTTCTGGATGCGCAGATCCTCCGAGGACGCGGTGTCGACCGCGCCGTAGGGCTTGTCCGCCGTGCCGTAGCGCGCCTGCATGTACTGCGCGAAGGCGGCCTGCTCGCCGACCACGTTCGCCGGCACGTTGGCCGGCGCCGTGAAGTCGAGGGACTTGTCGACCGGCGCCGACAGGCGGCCGTCGCCGAGCAGGTAGCGGAAATTGTCGCCGTTCTGCTTGGTCGGATAGCCGTCGCCGCCATTTGCCGTGAAGTTCAGTGAGACGACGCTGATGCGGGCGGGGGCGTTCGGCAAAACGGCGCCGTTCTCCACCACCTTGGCGATCACCGTGCCGGCCTCGTCGGTCAGCGCGATGCTGCGCACCTTCGACCCGGCCGGCTGCGACGGGTCGTAGGAGAACTTGACGCCGCCGATCTGCGGATAGCCGCCGTTGCCCGGCGCGAGTCCGGCCCCGTATTCGAGGATGTTCTTGAGGCCCTGGGCGGTGGTGTCGAACACCATCAGCTTGTTGTCGAAGCGCAGGGCGTTCTCGACGTCGAGCTGCGAGACGCCGCCGGCGGGCTTGCCGGCCTCGGCATTGGCCAGGGGCGGCAGCTTGGCGCCGGCATTCGGGTCGTTGCCGCTGCCCCCGCTCACCGCGCCGATCGAGGCGCGGATGCCGCCGCCGTTCTTCAGGGAGACGAGGTAGGGCTGGCTGGCGACGGCGCGGGCCGCCGCGGCGGCGTTGGCATCCGCCGAGAGGTCGCCGAGATTGGTCTCCTGGGCGCGCCCGAAGGCCCGGTCGCCCTCCAGGTAGACGCCCGTGAAGCCGTAGACGTTGCGCTCCTTGGTGCTGATCACCTGGCCGACCGCGTCGGTGACCTCCCTCACCCGGGCGCCGATCGAGCCGGGCGCGAAGGCCCGGGCGATGTCGGCGCCGTAGGCGGCCTGCAGGGTCGCCTGGGTCGCCGCGTAGGTGCCGCTCACCGCCGGGTTGAGGCTGCCCGGGACGATGCGGCCGTTCTCGTCGAAATCGACCACGAGGCGGCCGAGATAGGTCGATTCGCTGTCGGTGGCGACGATCATGGTCGGGGCGCCGTCCGCCCCCGCGGTGACGATCGGGTAGGGACCGGCGGAGGTGGCGTCGTGGCCCGGGAAGGCGGCCTGCACGTCGGTCGCGTCGCTGAGGCGGGTGTGCGAGCCCGCCGCCAGGATGATGTCGACCCCGCGCAGGAGCGGCGCCAGGGCCTGCTCGTTCGAGAGGAGCTGGAGGTGGCTCTGGAGGACGATCTTGTTGACGCCCTGGGCGATGAGCGCGTCGATGGCCGGCTGGAGCTGGCTCGCCAGCAGCGCCATGTCGTCGCGCTCGACGAGGTTGTCGCCGGGCTCGCCCGCCTTGGGGAATCCGTTCACCTCCGTGCCGGTCGGCGAGGAGATCCGCTCCAGGAGCTGGGTCGTGGCGCCGACGACGCCGATGCGCTCGCCGTTGACGGTGACGATGGTCGAGGGCGCGATGCGGCCGGCGATCGCCGAGGAGGGTTGCCCGCCCGCGGTCGCCCGGCCGCGCAGGGCCGCGTCGCCCGAGAAGTCGAGATTGGCCGAGAGATAGGGGAAGCGCGCGCCGCCCCAGGCGCCCGAGGGCGTGATCGCGTCCGCGACGGTCTGCGAGCCGAGATCGAATTCGTGGTTGCCGATGGCCGAGGCCTTGACCCCGAAGGCGTTGTAGATCGCGACGTCGGGCCGGCCGAGGGCCGTGGCGCCGACGACGCGGTTCAGCGCGGGGTCGGCGCCCGCGGTGAGGAACGGGCCGGGGATGTAATTGTCGCCCCCGGCGAGCACCAGCGTGTTGGCGTACTGGCCGTCGAAGCGGTCGATCAGCGCGCCCATCACCGGGGCGGTCTGGGTCGAGAGGGTCGAGCCCTCGCCGTCCGACATGTGCAGGAGCTGGAGCGTGTAATTGGCCATGCGAACCCCCGTTGTCGTTGCCGGCCTGCCCGGATGGCCGATGCGCCCGTGCCGGGTTGCCGCCGATCGATTGTTTCCGCTGCGTAACGGCAGCGCATGACGGCGGGATGAAGCGTGGGCGTTCCCGGACGGGGGCGGATGCCCGCGCGGGGGCCGAGGCCGAGGGCGGAGGGCCGGCCGCACAATGATCGTTTCGGCACAAAGTTTGAGCGCTTTCCGACTCATGCCGCCGGGCGGAACTCCCTAACGTCGCGGGCGCTCTCGCCGTCGAGAGAAGGGGATTCTCATGACGCATCGTCCGGCCGCATTCATTCTCTCCTTGTGTATACTGTTTTCCAATTCCGCCATGGCGGAGTCGTTCAAGTTGACCAGCTCCGACATCTCGGACGGGACATTCATGAGCGCCGCTCAGGAGTTTCAAGGCTTCGGATGCACGGGCGGCAACCGCTCGCCGCATCTGTCGTGGAGCGGAGCACCGGCCAAGACGGAAGCGTTCGCCGTCTTCGCGTACGATCCCGACGCTCCGACGGGCAGCGGCTGGTGGCACTGGCAACTCGTCAACATCCCCAAGGAGGTCACGAGCTTGGCCGCGGGGATCGGGGAGACCGGCAAGGGGCTCACGCCGGCCGGAAGCATCAGCGTCACGAACGATTACGGCATTGCCGGGTTCGGCGGGGCCTGTCCGCCGCGGGGACACGGCGTTCACCGCTATCAGTTCACCGTCTACGCGCTCTCCAAGAAGCTGGATCTGCCCGCCGGCGCGTCGGGCGCCCTGACCGGCTACATGGTGCGGGCCCACGCGCTCGGATCGAGCACGATCGAGGCCCTCTACAAGCGGGACTGACGCTCGCCTCGTCGCCGTGGGCGGTGACTGCCGCCCCTGCATTGCGTCCCGCTGCTCAATCGCCGGCCGTGCCGATGCAACGGGACGCCCCGTGCCCCAAGGGAGGAGACACCATGTCGATCGATCTCACCGAGGTGGAATGAACTTCCACCGGCTCAAGACGGCACGGAACGGCCGATCCAAAATCGGATCCGGCGTGTCCGGCTTCTGGACGAAATTTATTCTCGTCGAGCCAGGACATCGAGCCACCGTCTTCTTGGGCCATGAAATGGAAGGAATACAGAAATGGGAAGTTCCAATAGCAAAACGATCTCCAGACCGCGCGTTCTGGCGCTTCATGGCTACGGCAGCAACAGCACTGTTACCAGAATGCAATTGGAAAATTTAAGAGTAACGAGTTCAGATTTCGATATCTTGTACGTCAATGGACCCATTGCGGTCGAGGAAGCCGGTCCAGGGATCGCGGATCTCGGAGATCTGGTCAGTGGACCTTGGTACTCCTGGCTCCCGTCGGATCATCCTGGAGCGGTCGATGGCCGCGTCCTGCTCGGCGCGATCTGCGATGCCGTCCAAACGGTCCTTCTGCAGATCGAGGAGTATGGGCCGTTCGACGGAATCTACGGTTTCAGCCAAGGCGGGGTCATCGCGAGTTTGGTGAATGGCTTGGCCCACGACGATGCGCTGATCTCCGCCTTGCGGGATCGCACGGGTCGAGACCCCTCGCACGGGCTTCAGGGGCGAATGCCGGCTCGTGGGATGGTGGCGGCGTGCGCGGGCGCCTCGATCCCGTTCCCCGACCTGCGCATGCGTGCCGGGTTGGGCGCCGGCCCGTCCGTCGTTTCGGGAACGCGATGCGTTCACCTCATCGGCCGCAACGACGACCTCAAGTCATGGTCGGAATCGCTCGCGCTCACCACCGATCCGCGGCGCACGAGCGTGTTCTATCTGAGGGGCGGTCACGAGATCGGTCGCGCCGAGCGCGACGACACCGAGATCTGCGACAACGTGAGGCGATGCCTCGCGGGTGAAGAGACGGGATCCGGGGAGCCGGACGGATCCGAGGCGATCGCCTGGAGGATGTCGAGCGCACGCAGTTTCCGGTCGGTCGCGACCGACGTGCAAGTGGCCGCCGTGCGGAGCGACACGGATGGCTTGCCGGACACGATCGCCGGCATGCTCGCGGCGCGTCCTGCCGAGGCCCCTCTCCTGCGTTGGGCGCGCGGGAGCGATCCTTCCGTGCACACGACGTACGGCCAGTTCCTCGATTTCTGCCGGCCCGGAGGGGACGGCGACCTTCGCCGCATCGGCGTGCGGGCTGGCGACGTCGTCGCCTACTTGGCCCCCCCGGGAGGGAGCGCCACGGCCGCCGCTGCGTTCCTGTCGATCGCGTCCCAAACCTGTGCCGTGCCCCTCACGCCGAGCATGAGCGAGGCGGATGCGACCCAAGCTCTCGACTCGTGCGGCGTCGCGCACGTCGTGACCTTCGACGGCGTCTCGTCGCCGGGCGTATCCGCCGCGATCGACGGCTTCGTCCGCGCCGGCAAGGCCACCCTGCACCGCGCCGTTGCATCGACCGCATCTCCCGGCCTGTTTCGGTACGCCGAGACTCGCGGCGATTTCGAACACCTGCCGGTTCTGGCCAACCCGCCGGAGGCCGTGTGCATCCTGCTTCGCACGTCGGGCAGCACGTCCGTTCCGAAACTGGTTCCTCTCCGCCAGAGGGATCTCGTGCTCAATGCGGCCCTTCTGGCCGATGGGCTCGGGATCACCGCCAGCGACGTGACTTACAGCGTCATGCCGCTCGATCACATCGGCGGGCTCAGCGCCTCCGTCCTGTGCAGCATCGCGGTGGGCGCCTCGATCACCTGCGATGGGGCATACACGCCGCGGGGCATGGTGGAAGCGCTCCTCCATTCCAACCCCAAGCCGACTTGGTACTCCGCCGTTCCGACGATCCACAACGCGACGACCCGGTACCTGCTCGACAACCGTGCCATTTACCTCGACCGGGACGGCAAGCTGCGGGATCATCATCTTCGCTTCATCCGATCGGGGGCGGCGGCTCTGAAGGAGCCCGATCGCGCCGCGCTGGAAGCGACGTTCGGCTGTGAGGTGGTCGCGACCTACAGCATGTCCGAGCAGATGCCGATCTGCCAGCCGCCGAGAACCGGCCAGGGATGGCAGCAGAAGCCCGACTCCGTCGGAGTCCCGATCGTCGCCTCGATGGCGGTGGTGGATCCCGCCACGCTGCGTCCCGTCCCGTTCGGCGTCACCGGAGAGGTGGCGATCTCGGGCCCGACGGTGTTCGCCGGCTACTCGGACAACCCTCCGGCCAACCGGCAGTCCCGCTTCCTGCTGCGCTCGCACGAGGATCACGTTCTCCGCAGCTGGCTCCTGACAGGCGATCTCGGCGAGATGGACCCGGACGGAACGCTCGCTCTGAGAGGTCGAATCAAGGAACTCATCAAGCGGGGCGGAGAGCAAGTATCGCCGTTCGATGTCGAGGCGGTCCTGTCCCGGCATCCATGGGTCGGCACCGCGGTCTGCTTTCCGGTTCCATCGGACCTCTACGGAGAAGAAGTCGGCTGCGCCGTGGTCCTGGCCTCCTCGGCGCCCGGCAACATCACCCAGGCCGAAGCGATCCGGGAATTGCGGGAATTTCTCAGAAGCAACGCGCTGGCCGTGTTCAAATATCCCACCCGATGGAAGCTCGTCGAGGAGCATCAACTTCCGAGAACGACAACCCAGAAATACATCCGAAACGGCCTCGCAGATGCGTTGGGCGTGTCGGATAGCGAGCCGGCCCGGCCTTTGACGAGCGAGGCAGGTGGCGGCGTCCGACGATCGGACGGGAGCAGCCGCACCGGCGCCGCACCCCAGGTCGATTGGTCGACGCTGTCCGGCCTGCGCTTCCTGCTGGCATGCTACGTCATGTTCATGCACATCGGCTCCGACCAATCGTGGGGGGCTTTCGCCAACCTTCGCCAGTTTCCCTGGCATGTGCACGCCTTCTTCGTCGTCGCGGGCTTCTCGCTGGCGGGGTCCATGCCAGCCCCCATCCAGCGGAAGGCCGCGTTCGTCCGCGCCCGAATATTGGCGATGTATCCCCTCTACGCGCTCGCTCTCCTGCTTGCAGTCGTCAATCTGCTGCCGAGCTGCCAGCCGGGAACCTTCTCGAGCGTGTTCCACTGGAACGCCCTATCCGGGGATGTCAGCCGGACCTTCTGCGAAGGCACGCCGCTGCTGCAGAGTTCCTGGATCGCCAACTTCTCCTCCACTCTGCTGATCTACGGCCTGGGGCTCTCGGCGACACCGCTGTGGACCGCGTCGTGGTTCCTGGGTTTCTACTTATGGTTCATATCGATGTATTTTCAATGTCTTATCATATTCCCCTTCATTTACAATCTATTTTACGTCAGACGGGGAATGACACGACATTTGCTGCTGATTGCAGGCGTCGTGGTTGGGATCAATCTGTTCATTCTGCTCGCCTTCTGGTACGGATACGCGACCGACGCCATCGGCTATCCGTTCTTCGATCAATCGACCGGCACAAAGATCAGCCCGGACGCATCCCAGATCCAAATGGCTGGGACAGATAATCTCATCATGCTAGGATTCTATCTGTTTGCCCCATTCTGGATGCTCTACTTTGTGGGAGGGATCTGCGTCGCTTTCTTGTACGACGCCGTTCGCCCCCACGAGCAGCGACACTCCGTAATATGGGGCTACGTCGCTGACGCGATCACGGCGCTCATCATCCTGTACAGCGCAGCGCACGTGATGCAGGGCTATATCCCGCACGGGCCCGAACTGTCGCGCGCGTCCCTCGAAACCTTCTTTCTGCGCCCCGACGCGGCGGACAGCTTCATGGATCCCGGCATCGTCAATCGGACCTGGGACGAGATCAACTCCAGAGTGTGGGCTCCCGTGACCTTGCTCTGGCTCTTTGCCCTGAGCACGGGACGGGGACTCACCGCGCGGATCCTGCGATCCGATCCCCTCTCACAGACGCTCGCTCCGACGGCCTACGCCTGCTTCCTGTTCCATCAAATGGTCGGCCAGTGGTATTTTGCTCTCACGCGGCACGGAGAGTGGTGGAACTGGTGGAGCTATCGGAAGGAGTTTTACTGGTTCAGTCCACAGCCGGTCCCTGTTCAATGGTTTGAATACTTCTATGTTGTCGGCCTGGTGGTGATCTTCGGCAAGCTGGTCCAACCTCTCGAGAGCGTGATCCGACGGGGATTCGGCGCGTCCCTGCGGCTTCTGACGGGTGAGAGCGCGGCCGGGCGGCCGGAGAGGGACACGCTCGCGACGATCCTCGACATGGTGAGCCGGACGTCGGGCTTGGCGGCCAAGCCGGAGTGGAGCCTCCAGGAATGTGGCCTCGCGTCGCTGAGCGTCGTCCAGTTCACCGCGACGCTCGAGGCCGAGTTCTCGACAGCCAAGCAGAAGCTGACGCTATCGCCATCGGATCTCATCGCGGCGCAGACCATCCGCGAGATCGCGATGATCGTCGATGCGGCGAGGAGCGAGACGCCGCGCCCGACGATGCCGGCACTGCGCGCGGCCTGAGGTCGAACCGCGGCGTGCCGTGACACGCCCTCCCGCCGCCGGGCGGGAGGGCGTCTCGACGTCGTGAGAATAGCCGGTAGGATGACGTGACGTTCGAGGTCCGCCGTGACCGCCTGTGAGCCCATGCGGGACCTCATCCTCTCCATCAAGCGGAATGCGACGGCCGCAACGCCGCGGCCATTCTCGGTCTACACATCCCTCAAGGAGCAGCGCATCCTGAATGCCCCGATCAGCAAGCCGCTCCTGATCTGCGTCATGGCGGGCGTCAAGAAACTTGGAAAAGCGGACGACATCGTGTGTCCAGCGCAGAATTTTCTGTTTCTGCCCAACACCACCAAAATAGACATGAGAAACATTCCGAGCGAGGAGTACCTCGCCCTGCTCATCGAGTTTGAATACGCCGGTTTCGCTCAGTTCAAGGAGAGCCCGCCGCAAGAGCCGACCCTGGTTCAAGGGGAGATCGGCTGCACCCTGGCCAAGACACTCCAACAATACATCGAATGGTCCGCTTTCGCGCAGCCCGAACTGTGGCATTTTCGCAGGCAGGAAATCCTCCAGCTGCTTTATCTCTCTGGTCACCGGCAGGTGGGCGGCCTTGCCGCCCGTCGGAGCCTGAGCCATCGAATCCACGACATCGTGTCCGAAGACGTGGCGGGTCAGTGGACTGTCGAGCGCCTCGCCGCGCGGCTCGCCGTCGGCCCGACGACGCTGCGCAGGCGGATCAGGGCGGAGGACACGGGCATCAGGTCCGTGGTGGAGAGGACGAGACTGGGCCACGGCCTGCACCTGGTGCAAACGACCATGGAGCCGATCGGACGCATCGCGGAGCGTTGCGGGTATCTCTCGCAGTCACGGTTCACGCACAGGTTCAAGCGACTGTTCGGCGTCACGCCGTCCGAACTCCGACGGACGCGGCTCCCGTGAGCGGCGCCGGTCCGCGCGGCGCGCCCCGCGCGGCCCTCGCCCTCGGAGGGGCGGGGCCCCGGTCGGGGCCGCCTTCGGAGCGGCAACCGACGCTGCCCGCCCCCGGGCGCGCCCAAGTGGCCAGGTGATCGGGCGGTCAGGCGAAGGTGAAGTTCCGGGCGGAGAGGCTCAAGGCCTGGATGTTCTGCAGGGTCAGCGACTCGCCCACCCCGGCGGTGATCACCGCGTCCGCCCCCACCTGCTGCGTCGCCGCCTGCACGGCCGCGAAGGAGCCGAACAGGCCGGGGCCGAACGCGATCACGTCCCACTCCGCCCCGCCCGTCACGAAGTCGCGCACCACGTCCCGCCCGTCGCCGCTCGCGTACTGGACCGTGTCCGGACCGGCCCCGCCGAACAGGACGTCGTCGCCCGCCCCGCCGCTCAGCGTGTCGGATCCCGCCTCGCCCACGAGCCAGTCGGCCCCGTCGCCGCCGCGCAGCCCGTCATTGCCCGCGCCGCCCACCA
>NZ_KB900609.1:4075556-4293162 GCF_000379105.1 Methylobacterium sp. WSM2598
CGTCCCGGGCCGTCGGGATCAGGCGAAGGTGAAGTTCTCGGCCGAGAGGCTCGAGGCCTGCACGTTCTGGAGCGTCAGCGTGTTGCCGGCCGAGGCGGTGATCACCGCGTCCGCCCCCACCTGCTGCGTCGCCGCCTGCACGGCCGCGAAGGAGCCGAACAGGCCGGGGCCGAACGCGATCACGTCCCGCTCCGCCCCGCCCGTCACGAAGTCGCGCACCACGTCCCGCCCCTCGCCGCTCGCGTACTGGACCGTGTCCGGACCGGCCCCGCCGAACAGCACGTCGTCGCCCGCCCCGCCGCTCAGCGTGTCGGATCCCGCCTCGCCCACGAGCCAGTCGGCCCCGTCGCCGCCGCGCAGCCCGTCATTGCCCGCGCCGCCCACCAGCACGTCGTTCCCGGCCTCGCCGTCGAGCCAGTCATTGCCCTCGCCGCCGCGCAGCACGTCGTCGCCCTCGCCGCCGACCAGCGCGTCGTCCCCGGCCTGGCCCTCGAGCCAATCCGCGCCGGCGCCGCCGAACAGCGAGTCGTTCCCCTCGCCGCCGATCAGCAGGTCGTCGCCACCCTCGCCGGCGAGCCAGTCGTTCCCGACGCCGCCGAACAGCGAGTCGCTCCCCTCGCCGCCGACCAGCGCGTCGTCCCCGGCCTCGCCGGCGAGCCAGTCGGCCCCGTCGCCGCCGAACAGCGAGTCGGTGCCCTCGCCGCCGACCAGGACGTCGTCCCCGGCCTCGCCGACCAGCCAGTCATTCCCGGCCCCGCCGAACAGCGAGTCGCTCCCCTCGCCGCCGACCAGCGCGTCGTCCCCGGCCTGACCGGCCATCCAGTCCGCGCCCTCGTTGCCGAACAGGGTGTCGGCCCCGTCGCCGCCGTCGAGCGTGTCGGCGCCGGCGCCGCCGTAGAGCTGGTCCTTCCCGGCCCCGCCCCAGAGCCCGTCCGCGCCGTCATTGCCGCACAGGAGGTCGGCGCCGTCGCCGCCGTCGAGGGAATCGTCCCCGTCGCCGCCGATGAGCTGGTCGTCGTCCTGCTCGCCGAGCAGCACGTCGTGGCCCGCATCCCCGGTGAGGACGTCGTTGCCCAGCCCGCCGTAGAGGCTGTCGCGGCCCTCGCCGCCGGAGAGCTGGTCGTCGCCCTCATCGCCGAACACGTAATCGTCGCCGGCCTCGCCGCTCACGCTGTCATTCCCGGCGCCGCCCGACGCGAAGTCGTTGCCCTCGCCGGCGCCCACGACGTCGTCGCCCTGCTCGCCGAAGACGAGGTCGCTGCCGGCCGAGCCGAAGACCCGGTCGGCGCCGGCGCCGCCGGAGACGCGGTCGTTGTCCTCGCCGCCGTCGACGACGTCGTCGCCCTCGTCGCCGAAGACGAGGTCGTCGCCGGCCTCGCCGCTCACGCTGTCGTTCCCGGACCGACCCGACGCGAAGTCGTTGCCTGCCCCGCCCAGGATCGTGTCCTCGCCCGCCCCGCCGGTCAGCGTGTCACCCGCCGCGGTGCCGGTGAGCAGGCGTCCCACGACCGGGATGGCCAAGCGCGCCAGCAGCGGGTCGTGATCGCTGGTCTGGTCGAAGAAGTCCGCGTTGATGTGCACGGGCTCGAACTGCACACCGGCCGCGAGCGCGTCCGTCACCAGCACGTGGTCGAGGGTCTCGGAATTGCCCTCGAAGACGTAGTCGTAGCGCTGGCCCTCCGGCAGCGTGTCCTGCAGGTCGGAGAGCACGGCGGTGCCGCCGCGGGTGAAGGTGACGCCGGTTCCGGCCCGCGTGTAGCCGGCGAGCGTCGCCTCGCCCTTCAGCACGCTGAGCGGCTCCTCGAAGCCGAAATCGTTGAGGTCGCCCGCCACCAGGACCCGCGCCCGCGGGCTGGCGGCCAGGATCCCGTCCACGAAGCTGTTGACCGCCTGGGCCTGGGCGGCCCGCGCCAGCTGACCCGCGTCGAAGGGCGGCTGCTCGGAGCCGAACAGCGCGCCGCTGCCGCCCTTCGAGGTGAAGTGGTTGCTCACCACCGTGACGGTCTCGTCGTTGAAGACGAAATCCGCGGCGAGCGGCAGCCGCGACGCGTAGAAGGGATTGTCGGGGTTGGTCTGCTGGTCGGCGGAAGGGCCCGCGGTGATCGAGCTGCCATCGGGCGCGATGCTGCGCACCGCGTTCGGTGCGAGGCTCACCCGGTCGGTCCGGTACAGGAAGGCCGTGCGGATGTTGCCGCCCGGCTCGCCGCCGTTGGTGTCGTCGCCGATATACGGGTTGTCGATGAAGGCGTAGTCCGGCCCGCCCGCCGCCCGGATCGCCTCGACGACGAGCCGGAGCGTGCGCCCCGCCGAGGTGACGGTCGAGGCGGTGTTGCCCGGCCCGTCATCGTCCTGCACCTCCTGCAGGGCGATCACGTCGGGCGTGTTGAGCCTGCCCAGCACCTCGGAGGCGATGGCGGCGAAGCGGGCCGCCCCGTCCGTCGGGTCGAGATTCTCGGCATTGTAGCTCGCCACCAGCAGGTGATCCGCGTCGCCCGCCAGCCTGCCGCCGGTCTTCACCCGCGGGCTCGGCGCCGTCACGGTGACGGGGCTCGTCGCCACGACCTCGTAACTGCCGAAGCTGTAAGTCACGATGCCGGTGACGTCGCCGAGCCGCGCCCCCGTATTCACCTTCGGCAGGGTGACGCCGAGACCGGGATCGAGGCGGATCCGCTCGGGGTTGAAGTCGCCGCCCCGGCTGTTGGCCGCGCCGAGGACCGACTCGCCGCCGCGGATCAGCAGGTTGCCGTCCGGGTTGAGGCCGGTGGCGCCCGCGCCCCCGTCCGCCACCGCGAAGATCTCGCCGAAGGCGTTGGTCGGGCCGGTGGCGAGGGGGGCCGCCACGGTGGCGCGCATGCCCTCCAGGCTCTCCCAGAAGGCGCTGCCCGCCGCGAGGTCCTCGGTCGGCGGCGCGAGCCCGCCCGGGCCGCCGATCCGCACGGCCTCCGGCAGGGCGTTGCCGCTGGAGCGGACCGTCACCGTGACCGAGCCGGCGATCTCGGTGACCGGGAGCGCGCCGCGCGCCGCCCGCGCGGGGACGAATTCCCGGACCTCGCCGCTGACCTCGACGGCGTCGCCGACCGCCGCAGGCGGCTGGCCGCCCGTGAAGACGAAGATCCCGTCCGAGGTGGCGGCGTCGCCGTCGCCGGTCGGATCCTGCAGGTAGAAGCCGTTGCCGGCGACCGCGGTGACGATGCCCGAGGTGGTGACCGTCCGGCCGGCCAGCGGCGAGGCGTCGCCGCTGGCCTGGATCCGGGAGATCGCGGTCTGCGGCGGGGCGAGCTGGTAGACGGTCGTGGTGTTGCCGACCTCGTTGGCGGTCACGAGCAGGGCCTGACCGGTCGGGCTGTCGGCGGCCGCGATGAAGGTCAGCACTTCGGGCCCCGCGTCCGTGCGGCCCGCGGCGGGCGGCTGGTAGGCCACGAAGGCCGCCTCGGCCGGCACCGTGACGTCGTAGACCATCACGCCCCCGACCCGCTCCAGCCCCACGAAGGCGTAGGTGCGGCCCGCGACCGTGCCGATCGTCACGCCCTCGGGCTCCGGACCCTTGTCGTCCGAGCGGTCGTCGACCTGCCCGTTGCCCTGGTTCTGGTTGAAGAGGGCGGGGAAGTCCCGCGCGATGATCTTCTCGAATTCGCCGCCGGTCTCGCGGACCTTGGTGATGGTGCCGTCCGCCTCCTGGCGGAAGATCGAGAGGCCGCGCCCGCCGAACGTGTAGATCCGGTCGAGGTCGCCGTCCCCGTCGGTATCGCCGTCGATGGTCGAGACGTTGAGGCGGCCGAGTTCGGACTTCTGCTTCAGGGTCGCGGTATCGGGAAAGGCGGTCGGGTCGAGGCTGCGCGTCGCGAGGCGCGCCACGTCGCTGTCGTCGCTGCGCGCGTCGCCCTCGTTGGCGGTGACGACGTAGACCCGGCCGTCCGGCGCCGTGAAGGTCGCGATCGCGTCCGGCATCGGCAGGCCGAACACGGGCTCGCTGCGGATGCGGATCGCGGCCGGGGTCGGCGCGCCGTCGTCGGAGGCGTCGAGTTCGTTGCCGGGCAGGGACCGGTCGATGGCGCCGAGCGGCTTCAGGGCCTTCAGCACCGGCGCGGCGCCGGCGATGTCGAAGACCGCGACGGTGTTGGCCTCCTGAAGGGTGACGTAGGCGGTGGTGCCGCTGATCGCCGTGTATTCGGGCTCGATATCCGCGACGGCGCCCGCGCCCGGGGGCAGGCGCATTCCCGCGGCGCGCAGGGCCGCCTCCTGGCCGGCGAGGCTGGCGAAATCGTAGGTCGCCACGGAGGCGCCGGCGAGGCCGGCCGAGAGGTCGACGAGCGAGACCGAGCCGCTCGGATTGACCGCCGTGCCGGCGACCGTCGCCCGCTCGCCCTCATTGGCGACCACGAGCTTCGTGCCGTCCTGATTGAAGCTGAGCTGGTCGGGCTGGTTGCCGACCGTGAGCGGCGCGCGCAGGGCGGCGAGGCTGCGCGCGTCGAAGAACGCGACGGCGCCGTTCTGGCGCGGATCGGCGTTCTGGTAGCCGACCGCCACGACGCCGTTCCTCACCGCGACGGTGTTGGCCGTGCCGAAGCCGGGCAGGTCGCCGAGCGCGATGCTGCCGGTGCGGGTGAGCGCCCCGTCCGCGCCGATCCGCGTCACGTCGATCCGCCCGTCGCGGGCGTTGAGCGTGAAGAGCTGCGCGGTCGCGGGATCGAAGGAGACGACCTCCGCGCCGCCCTCGACGCCGTTGGTGCCGGAGGCCTCGATCGCGCCGAGCCGGGTCACGACCTGGCTGCCGGTCCCGACCGGGGCGTCGGCGGCGCCCGCCAGCGAGGGAGCCGGGTCCAGGAGCGTCGGCGCCGCCGGCACCGGGCCCGCGGCTTGGCTCGTCACCGCGATATCGTCGACCCCGACCCACTCGTCGCTGCCGGCGGCGTTCGCCGTGATGATGCGGACCTGGAGCCCGGCCTGGCCGTCGGCGGCCGCCGGCAGCACCGCCCGCACGCGGATATCCGGGCCGGAACTGCCCGGCCCCGCGGTGGCATCCGCCACGAAGGCGGCCGGCACGTTGGTCCAGGCGCCCGCCGGTCCGATCCGGTACTGCAGCGCCACCGCCTGGACGGCGTTGTCCGCCCCGTCCTCCAGGTCCCGCAGGCGGTAGGACACGGTCACGTCGCGGCGGCCGGTCGCGTCGAGGAACAGGACGAGGTTCGGGGCGTCCGCGGCGCCCGAGCCCTGCAGCGCGACCGCCGGGTCGGCGAGGGCGAATTCGGCGACGCCGCCGGCGGTGAGGCCGTTCGGGTTGGTCCGGTTGGCGTTGACGTCGGCCGTGACGGCGCCGTCGCCCGTGAGCGCCTGCGGGTCGGCCCCGACCACGCTCGTGATGTCGTCGCCGCGATAGCCCACGATGCTCGGCACCCCGGACCAGTCGTCGTCGGCGGTGATCAGGCCGGGATCGTTCCAGGTCTGTGCGAAGTCGCCGTTGGCGAGCACGTGCGGGACCGCGGTCATCAGTCGCTCCGGGAGGCGTGGCGCGAACGGGCCGGCCCCCGCTGTCGCGCGGGCGTGTCGTTGCCGGGCCGCCGCGGCGGGAGCGATAGCGTCGCTCTGCGACAGCGCGATGAAGAACGCGTCCCCCGCGGTCCAAACCGATCTCGGCGAGCCACAACCCGCCGGTCACCGGAAAGCAGATCCGCCAACGCCGGTGAGGCACATCTGCGGAGATCGACGCCGAATTCTTCCGGTCATTGCCCCATCCTCCGACGGGGAAACGTTTCGCGCGGCGATTGCGCCGGGCGCGGCGCGACATCGGACCGCCGACGAGGGCACGCCCGAGACCGACGCGGTCCGGCAATCGGCCCCGGGGCCGATTGCCGGACCTTGCGCGGCGCAGCGGGCGCCGCCTCGTCCCAACGGTCGGGTGTCATGACCGTTGGGTGCGTTCTCGCAGTTTCGCCGAGCCATCGGCTCGCGCCGACGATGCGAGAGGGTCGACGGCCCGGGGCGTCGGCGTCCCGGGCCGTCGGGATCAGGCGAAGGTGAAGTTCTCGGCCGAGAGGCTCGAGGCCTGCACGTTCTGGAGCGTCAGCGTGTTGCCGGCCGAGGCGGTGATCACCGCGTCCGCCCCCACCTGCTGCGTCGCCGCCTGCACGGCCGCGAAGGAGCCGAACAGGCCGGGGCCGAACGCGATCACGTCCCGCTCCGCCCCGCCCGTCACGAAGTCGCGCACCACGTCCCGCCCCTCGCCGCTCGCGTACTGGACCGTGTCCGGACCGGCCCCGCCGAACAGCACGTCGTCGCCCGCCCCGCCGCTCAGCGTGTCGGATCCCGCCTCGCCCACGAGCCAGTCGGCCCCGTCGCCGCCGCGCAGCCCGTCATTGCCCGCGCCGCCCACCAGCACGTCGTTCCCGGCCTCGCCGTCGAGCCAGTCATTGCCCTCGCCGCCGCGCAGCACGTCGTCGCCCTCGCCGCCGACCAGCGCGTCGTCCCCGGCCTGGCCCTCGAGCCAATCCGCGCCGGCGCCGCCGAACAGCGAGTCGTTCCCCTCGCCGCCGATCAGCAGGTCGTCGCCACCCTCGCCGGCGAGCCAGTCGTTCCCGACGCCGCCGAACAGCGAGTCGCTCCCCTCGCCGCCGACCAGCGCGTCGTCCCCGGCCTCGCCGGCGAGCCAGTCGGCCCCGTCGCCGCCGAACAGCGAGTCGGTGCCCTCGCCGCCGACCAGGACGTCGTCCCCGGCCTCGCCGACCAGCCAGTCATTCCCGGCCCCGCCGAACAGCGAGTCGCTCCCCTCGCCGCCGACCAGCGCGTCGTCCCCGGCCTGACCGGCCATCCAGTCCGCGCCCTCGTTGCCGAACAGGGTGTCGGCCCCGTCGCCGCCGTCGAGCGTGTCGGCGCCGGCGCCGCCGTAGAGCTGGTCCTTCCCGGCCCCGCCCCAGAGCCCGTCCGCGCCGTCATTGCCGCACAGGAGGTCGGCGCCGTCGCCGCCGTCGAGGGAATCGTCCCCGTCGCCGCCGATGAGCTGGTCGTCGCCCTGCTCGCCCGCCAGCACGTCGTTGCCCGCCAGCCCGCTCAGGGTGTCATTGCCGCCGCCGCCCATGATCGAGTCCGCCCCGGCGCCGCCCGTGAGCGCGTCGTCGCCGGCGCCGCCGACCAGGGTCTTGCCGACCGGAGCCTCGCCGGTGCCCAGGGCGACCGCGCGGACGTTGTCGTAGGTGACGCCGCCCCCGCCGTGCCAGTTGTAGAGCGCGAAGGTGCCCTTCTCGGTGTCGTGGATCGCCACCGGCTGCGTGAAGAGGGCAGTGCCGTCGAGCCAGACCTGCAGCTTGCCGTCGACGATGTCGGCGCGCAGGTGGTTCGGGCCGGCCGCGTCGTAGCGGATCGGTCCCTGCCACAGGGTCTGCTCGATGCCGTTCTTCAGGCTGAACAGCTGCGCCAGACCGGTCGTGTCGTCGAGTTCGATCTTGTAGTAGTTCTTGTCGTCCTGGTAGTGCAGGAGCAGGCCGACCCCGCCGCGCGCAGCGGTGAAATCGGTCTCGACGCTGTAATCCTTCCACTCCGAGGCGCCCGGGCCGTCGTAGACGGCGTAGGTGCCCTTGCGCAGGGCGTGCACCCCGTCGCCGAGCGGACTCCAGTTGAGCTTCCACTGCGCGCTCGGCGCCGTGTCGCCGCTGCCGCCGAGTTCGCGGCTGTAGCGGTCGGACGCCTGCCGGAGGACGCCGTCGGAGACCGACCACGCCGCCGCCTTGCCGATCTCGCCCTCGTCCACGAAGCGGAAGTTCCGCGCGCCGGCGGAGAAATCCTCGTCGAGGAGGAGATCCCGGGCCGCGACCACCTCGACCCGGACCGTGTCGCTCGTCCGCCCGGACGGGCCGTCGAGGTCGAGGCGCAGGAGATGCGCGCCGGTCCCCAGGGCGAGGCGGGCGTCGAGGTCGCTCGCCAGGACCTTGCCGTTCTCGCTCCACTGCGCGCGGGCGCCGTCCGCGACCCCGAAGCTGGTGCGGCCCGACAGGTCGACGGCGGCGACGGCGTCGCCGTCCCGGTCGATGACGCGCTGGGCCTTGCCGGCATCCGCGACGAGCACGCCCTTCTCGACGAAGACGTCGTCGAAGACCACCCCGCGCTGCCCCTCCGTGAAGAGGCCGACGGTGCCGCCGGCGAGCGGCGCGCTCGCATCCGCGACCGCGCCGCCGAACAGCGCCTCGCCGTCCAGGGTGGCGAGCAGCTTCCCGCCCTCGACGGCCAGTGCGACCCGGAAGGGCCGGTCGTAGGGGCTCGGACCGCTCTCGCGGGCGAGCACCGTCTCCACCCCGGCGCTTCGCTTGACCAGGAGGCGCTGGTTCTTCGCGTTGTCGAAGGTCACCGCGTAGTAGGTGTTGGGGTCCTTGCAGTAGGCGACGAGGCCGAGCGCCTTGTCGTCCTCGGCCTTCAGGGTGGCCGAGACCGTGTAGCCCGACCAATCCTGGCTGCCCTCCCCGGTCCAGGTCATGATCCCGGAGGCGTCTTTGGAGGCCCGCAGCGCGCCCTCGGGAGGAGCGATGCCGGGGACGGATTGGCGGCGCGAGGCGACCGAGCCGGCAACCTGCCAGCGCTCGCTCGGCGCCGCCCAGCCCTCGGCTTTCCCGTCGTTGAAATCCTCCTGCAGCAGGGTCCGGGCGTCGACAACCGCGACGGTCGCCTGGTCCAGGCTGGTCGTGCCGTTCGCCCCGGTGGCGCGCAGGGTCAGGCGGTGCACGCCGGCACCGAGCTCGACATTCGCCACCGCCCCGGCGGCGATCACCTCGCCATCCGCGTTCAGCCAGTCGCTGCGCGCGATCTGGTGCTGCGGATCGGTCGACCCGCTCCCGTCGAGGCGGACGCTCGCCCGCGTCGCCGGGCCGGCCGAGACGGTCTGGTCGGCCCCCGCATGGGCGACGAACTGCACCTTCGGCGCGCTCAGATCGGTATTCGCGAGGGTCTCCTGCTGCTCGCGGAACGCTCCCGTGAGCTGCGGGCCGCCCGCATTGCTGGCGATCGTCTGCGACATGCTGCCGTGACCGATCGTCGGCGCGAAGGTGCCGTCCGTGAAGTCGAACTGCACCGCGTTCACGCCGGCGAGCGGCGCGCGCAGCGGGCCCGCGGCGCTCGGGCCGCCGAGCGCCGCCACCTCGTCGCCGCTCAGCGCCTTCTCGATGAAGGCGAAGGAGGAGAGCGAGGCCGCGATCGTCTCGCTGCTGTCGTCGGCGAAGATCAGGAAGCCGGAGGCGCCGATGTCGTAGGGCGAGCCGACGGTCTGGGTGGCCTGCAGCACGCCGTCGACGTATTTGCCCATCGTGTAGCCGGCACCCGCCCGCTCCACCGTGATCGCGAGGCGGGTCCACTTGTCGAGGGGCACGCGGCCCTCGTCATGGCCGCCCGTGCCGATCAGCGCGTACCCGTCGCGGAAGTTGAGCCAGAGGTCCCCGTCCGTGAGGTTGTCGAGATCGCCCTGGAACAGCGAGGACAGGTGGCCCTCGGCCGGCAGCTTGAGATCGTAGATCAGCGTGTAGGCGCCGAAGGTGCTGCCGCCGTCGGAGGGCGCGAAGCCCGGCGTGACCTTGAGGCCGTTGAGGGGATTGAAGCGCGGCACGGCGATGACGCCGCTCGGCCCGTCCCCGACAATGTCCCGGCCGAAGGTCACGGGCTGGATCGCGCCGCCGCCCGGGGCGGGCGCGCCGCCCTTGCCGTCGCGCGAGGGCTCGGGATCACCCCGCGAGCCGGTGAGATACTCGTCGAAGGCCGACAGGTAGGTCTCGGTGTCGACCCGGTTGTTGTCCGGATCGATGGTGATCAGGCGGAGCGCGCCATTGCCGCCGTTGCCGCCCCGGGCCGGGTTGCCGTTCCCGGTGATCTCCGTCGAGACGCCGTCCTGATAGTTCACGAGCATCTGGTAGACGGGCTGCCCGGCGTCATTGTAGCTGACGATGGTCTCGGCGCCGTCGCCGAACACGTGGCCCGAGAACACGAAGCTGATGTTGGTGTGCTTGGACACCAGCTTCTGCCACATGTCCTCGCCGTTGTTGGGGTTCTCGGGACTCTTGCCGGTACCGTAATCCTTGCCGGTGCCCTCGCCGAAGAGCGGGCCGGACAGGTTGTCGGCGCGGGTTCCCATGTTCGTGTAGTGATGGGTCGTCAGGATCGCCCGGTAATCCGGGTGCGCGTCCAGCACCTCGCCGGCCCAGCGCAGGACGTCGTCGCGCGGGCCGAATTCGAGCGACAGCGCGATCCACTTGGTGCCGTCGGCGCCCTCGAACGTGTACCACGCGTTCTGGGTTTCGCCGGGCTCCTGATCGTAGACGCCGCCCAGCGTCGAGTTCTGACGCATGTAATCGATCGAGAAATACTGCGACTGCAGCGACTTGTAGTCCTTCGCGTTACCGGTCAGGTCGTGGTTGCCGGGCTGCGTCGAGTACGGGACGACGCCGTTGAGCCGCGCCATCGCCTCCTTGGCGACCGTCCACTGATCCGCCCTGTTGTCGTTGGTGATGTCGCCGGTCTGCGTCACGAAGCGGATGTTCAGCGCCTTGGCGTTGTCCGCCACCCACTGCGTCATCCCGTCGAAAGTCTTCCGGCGCTCGCCCGGATAGGCGTAGTCCTGGGTGTCCGGGACCGCCACGATCGTGTAGGCGCGCGGGCCGGCGACCCGGACGCGGAAATCATCCGTGTAGACCTTCCCCTCGGCATCGGCCGCCTGCACGTGCACGTCGGAGAAGCCGAGCGCCCCGACGTCGAGCAGGAGCTTGCGGCCGTCGAGGCGGCTGGCCAGCACCTTGCCGTCCGAACTCGTCGCCTTGAAGTCGCGCAGGCCGGAGGCGGTGAAGTACTGGTCGAGATCGACGGTCAGAGTGCCGGCATCCGGCGTGACCATCATGTCCTTGATCGCGCGGAGCTGGACGGGCTTCGGCGCGGTCGGGCCGGTCGGGGCCGGCGCGACGGCCGGGAGGCCCGCGGCGCCGGTGGTCTCGACCACGAGGTCGGCGTTCTCGGCCTCGATCACCCCCTTGCCGAGGGTCGCGGCCAGGGGCGACTGCGCGGCGAAGCGGAACTCGCTGCCGTTGGCGCCCGTGAAGGTCTGCTCGAGGGACGGCGGCACGATCCCGGCCGCGCTCGGGCCGCCGAGCGCCTTGACCTGCGCGTCGCTCAGGGGCGCCTCGATGAAGGCCACGTTGCTGACATGGACCCGCGAGGACTCGCCGTCCTCGTCGGAGAAGATCAGCACGCCCGCCGCCTTGTCGAACGCGTAGCGGGCCGCGTCCGACACGGTCTGGACGCCGACCTGTTCGCCGTTGATGTACTTGCTGATCACCACCTCGTTGTTGCGGGTCTCGACCGTGAAGGCGATCCGGTTCCAGGCGTCGAGCTTGGCCGAACCCGCGTAGTCGCCGCCGATGCCGATGCCGTAATGATCACCCGAGACCTTGCCGAACAGGTCCGCGTCGTTGCCGTTGGCCGGATCGGTCTGAAGGAAGGGGATCCAGCCGCTGGTCGCGTCGGCGGCCGCCACGTAGACGTCGAAGGCGATGCTGTAGGAAGTGGCGGTCCCGCTGCCGCCCGGCTTCAGGTGCAGCTTCTGGCTCCGCGCGCCGGCCGGGACCGTCATGATCCAATCCGGCGGCGGGGCGGGCGGGATGCCGGCCTGGTCGGCGGTCACGACCGGCGCCGACAGGTTGCGGGACGTCAGGGTCACGTCCCCGAATTCCGGCGCCAGGGAATTCTCGGCGAAGCGGAACTCGCTGCCGTTCGCGGCCCGGACCGCGGTCCGCAGCGCGCCGGAGAAGACGCCCTCGCGGTTGGCCCCGCCGAGCCCGGCGATCTCGGCCGGGGTCAGCGCCTTCTCCGCATAGGCGAAATTCGACAGGTAGGCCGGCGAGGTCTCGCCGTCCTCGTCCGAGAAGATCAGGAATCCCTTGGCCTTGTCGATCGTGTAGCGGTCCGCCTCGTCCGACTTCTGGCTGCCGACCCACTCGCCGTTGACGTACTTGTTGAGGGTGACCTTCCCGTCCACGATCTCGACCGTGAAGGCGACGCGGTTCCAGGCGTCGAGCTTGGCCTCTCCCTTGTAATCGCTGGCAATGCCGACGCCGTAGCTGCCGTCGGCGATCTTGCCGAACAGGTCCGCGTCGCCGGCATTGTCGGGGTCGGTCTGGAGGAACGGGAGCCAGCCGCCGGCGGTCGCGGCCGGGACGTAGACGTCGTAGACGAGCGAGTAGGCCGTCGCCTTGCCGCTGCCGCCCGGCGTCACCAGGAGGCCCTGGTCCCGGTCGGCCTTCGGGATGCGGAGCATCCAGTCGGTGGTCTGGTCCGCGTCGTTCGCAGGATTGGTCGTCGCCATGGTCGCGCCTCGCCGCAAGGTCATCGGGGCTCAGGCCCCGCCTGACGCAGCGGCTAGCAAGCGAAGCCGAACCGGCCTGTGACAATCCCGCAAGAAATCGAACGTCGTTCCATCCCGGTTCTCGATGCGGGCCATCGCCCGGGATGATGGATGGCGCGGATCAGCTTGCGTCATCAGCGTGTTGCAGTTCACATCCTAGCACGGCGCGCGAGGATCCGGCTCCGTCCCGGGGGGCGGCCGCGGGTCGGGCGCCGCGGGAGCCCGGCCGGCGGCAGGGCCGCGGCTGCGCGGCAGCGCCCGGCGGCGTCGGCGCGGATCCGGCGTCACGCGACGGAACGGGCGGCAGCCATGTCGATCAGCAAGTTGCGAGCCTTCCACCTGGTCGCCATGGCGGGGGGCTTCACCCAGGCGGCGCGGCAGGCCTCCGTCAGCCAGTCCAGCCTGTCCGGGCAGGTCCGCGACCTCGAGGCCGCCTCGGGGGTCCACCTCTTCGACCGCAAGCCGCGGGGGGCCGAGCTCAGCGAGAAGGGGCGCGGGCTCTTCGCCATCACGACGCGCCTGTTCGAGGCGGAGGCCGAGGCGCAGCGCTTCCTGCGCCGGGCGCCGCCGGACGGCGAGGCCGGCCACCTGCGGGTGGCCGGGGACGGGCCGGTCCTGCCGCTCGGCATCCTGCGGACGCTGCAGCAGCAACGCCCGCGGCTGACCTTCTCGCTGGTGATCGACAATTCCGACCGCGTGATCGAGCAGGTGCAGAACTTCCGGGCCGATGTCGGCGTCACCGCGAGCCGGCCCGACACCGACCAGATCCACGCCACCTACCTGATGTCGATGCGGGTCGGCCTCTGCGTGGCGCGCGGCCACCGGCTCGCCGGGCGGCGCGTGGCGATGCGCGACCTCGCCGGCCTCGCCCTCGTCCTGCGCGAGCGCGGATCCCGCACCCGCGCGGTGCTCGAGGCCAACCTCGCCGAGCACGGCGTCGTCCCCGGGCCGATCCTGGAGATCTCGACCCGGGACGGGGTCCGCGAGGCGGTGGCGGGCGGGCTGGGCTGCGGGGTGGTCGCCGACCGGGAATTCGGGCACGATTCGCGCCTCGCCTACGTGCCGATCACCGACGCCCGCCTCGCCATCGACGAGTACGCGATCGCGCCGGCCGAGCGGCGCAACCAGCCCCTCGTCCGCGCCTTCCTCGACGGGGCGCAGCGCTGGAGCCGCGCCCTGCCCGAGATGGGCTGATCCGGGATCCGCTTTGATCAAGCGGATCCCGGATCACGCGCCTGCGCGGCGCCTGAGCGAGGACGACATCCGCATGGCGAAAGCCATCAACCGGATGTCGGATGAGGCGCCGCGCGGCTCAGGCGGCCGGGGCCTCGGCCAGGAACGTCTCGGCGTAGTGGCAGGCGACGCGCCGGCCGCCGACCGGACGCAGGGGCGGGCGCTCCGCCCGGCACAGGTCGGTGGCGTGCGGGCAGCGGGTGGAGAACACGCAGCCCCGCGGCGGGTCGAGGGGCGAGGGCAGCTCGCCCCGCAGCAGGACGCGCCGGCGCGCCGCGCCGGCGGCGCCGGGTGCCCCCGCGAGGCCCGGCGTCGCCCCGAGCAGGGCCTGCGTGTAGGGGTGGAGCGGCGCGGCGTAGATCCGCTCCTTCTCGCCCTGCTCCATGACGAGGCCGAGATACATCACCATCACGTCGTGGGCGATGTGGCGCACCACGCCGAGGTCGTGCGAGATGAACAGGTAGGCGAGGCCGAGCTCCCGCTGCAGGTCGGCGAGCAGGTTCAGCACCTGGGCCTGGATCGACACGTCGAGGGCGGAGACCGGCTCGTCCGCCACGACGAGCCTGGGGTTGAGCATCAGGGCGCGCGCGATGGCGATGCGCTGGCGCTGGCCGCCCGAGAACATGTGCGGGTAGCGCCCGTAATGCTCCGGGCGCAGGCCGACCTTGGTCAGCATGGCGCGGGCCCGGGCGGTGCGCTCCGCCCGCGGCAGGTCGGTGTTGATGGCGAGCGGCTCCTCCAGGATGGTGCCGACCTTGCGGCGCGGGTTGAGCGAGCCGTAGGGGTTCTGGAAGACGAGCTGGACGCTGCGGCGCAGGCGCGACCGCGCCTCCGGCGGCGGCGCGACGGCGTCGATCCCGTCGAGGGTGAGGGCGCCGGCGGTGGGAGGCTCGATCAGCGTCACCATCCGGGCGAGGGTGGACTTGCCGCAGCCCGATTCGCCCACCACCGCGAGCGTGCGCCCGGGCTCGACCGTGAAGGAGATGCCGCCCACCGCCTGGAGCCGGGCGGGCGCCCGGAACAGGCCGCGGCGGATCTCGTAGATCTGGGTGAGGTCCCTCGCCTCGACGACGGGGGCGCTCACGAGGCGGCCCCCGCGGTGGCGCCGACCGGCCCGTCCGCGGCGATGCGGTCCGCGCGCCCGGGATCGCCCAGGGGGTAGTGGCAGCGCACCCGCCCCGCACCGACGTCGCGCAGATCGGGGCGGACCCGCCGCGAATGCTCGGTCGCGAAGGCGCAGCGGGGGGAGAACAGGCAGCCGGCGGGCCGGTCGTGCAGCCCCGGCACCACGCCCGGGATAGTGGCGAGCCGCCCGCCCTCGCTGCGCTCGGGCAGCGCCGCCAGCAGGGCCGCCGTGTAGGGGTGCTGGGGGGCGGAGAACAGCGTCTCGGCCCGCTGCTCCTCCATCACCTGCCCGGCATACATCACCATCACGCGCTGCGCCGTCTCGGCGACGACGCCCATGTTGTGGGTGATGAGGACGAGCGCCATGCCGCGCTCCCTCTGCAGGGTGAGCAGCAGGTCGAGGATCTGGGCCTGGATGGTGACGTCGAGGGCAGTGGTCGGCTCGTCGGCGATCAGGAGCTTCGGGTTGCAGGCGATCGCCATGGCGATCATCACCCGCTGGTTCATGCCCCCCGAGAGCTGGTGGGGGTAGGCGTCGAGCCGGCTGCCCGGGGCCGGGATGCCGACCTGTCCCAGCAGCTCCGCCGCCCGGTCGCGGGCGGCGCGCCGGCCCAGCCCCTCGTGCAGGCGCAGGGTCTCGGCGAGCTGGAACCCGATCGTGAAGCAGGGGTTCAGGCTCGTCGTCGGCTCCTGGAAGATCATCGCGACGTCCTTGCCGGTGAGCTTCCGGCGCTCGCGGGACGAGAGGCCGAGGAGGTCGCGGCCCTCGAAGCGCAGGGCGTCGGCGCGGACCCGGCCCGGATAGCCGACGAGGCCCATCAGCGCCAGCATGGTCACGCTCTTGCCGGAGCCCGACTCGCCGACGACGCCCAGCACCTCGCCCTGGTCGAGGCGCAGCGAGACGCCCTCGACGGCGCGCATCACGCCGCCCGCGCTGGGGAACTCGACGGTGAGGTTGTCGATCTCGAGCAGGGACACGGGCCTACCGTTTCAGCTTGGGGTCGAGGGCGTCGCGCAGCCCGTCCCCCAGGAGGTTGAAGGCCAGCACGGTGATCAGGATCATCAGCCCCGGGAAGGTGACGACCCACCACGCGCGCAGGACGAATTCGCGGGCATCGGCCAGCATCGTGCCCCATTCGGGCGACGGGGGCTGGGCGCCGAGGCCGAGGAAGCCGAGCGCCGCCGCGTCGAGGATCGCGGTCGAGATGCCGAGCGAGGCCTGCACGATGAGCGGCGCGGCGCAGTTCGGCAGGATCTCGCGGAGCATCACCCGCAGCGTGCCGGCCCCGCTGACCTTCGCGGCGGTGACGTAGTCGCGCGAGGCCTCCGCCAGCACCGCCGCGCGGGCGATGCGCACGTAGTGCGGCAGGACCACCACGGCGACCGCCAGCATCGCGTTCATCAGGCCGGGGCCCAGGATCGCCACGATGACGATGGCGAGCAGCAGGCTCGGCAGGGTCAGGATGATGTCCATCACCCGCATGATCGCGATGTCGACGATGCCGCGGAAATAGCCCGCCGCGAGGCCGAGCGCGGTGCCGACCAGGATCGAGAGCCCCACCACCGCGATGCCGATGGCCAGCGACAGCCGCGCCCCGTGGATGAGCCGCGAGAGGATGTCCCGCCCGATCGCGTCCGTGCCGAGCGGGTAGGCGAGCGAGCCCCCCTGCTGCCAGAAGGGGGGCTTGAGGAACATCGCGTTGTCGGTGAGCGTCGGCGAATGCGGCGCCACCACGTCGGCGAGCGCGGCGAGCAGCAGCACCGCCACGATCACCGCGAGCCCGATCACCGCCCCGGTATTGGCCCGGAACGCGGTCCAGAATTCCCGCAGGGGATGCGGCGGCGCGCCGCTCGGCGCCGCGGCGGCGGGGGTCTCCATCACCTCGACGCTCATCGGCGCTCCTCCAGGATCCGTCATCGGGTGTGCCGGATGCGGGGGTTGATCACCCCGTAGGCGAGGTCGACGAGGAGGTTCACGGTCATCACGACCGCCCCGATCAGCAGGATCCCGCCCTGCAGCACCGGGTAGTCGCGCCGCCCGATCGCCTCGATCAGCCACTTGCCGATCCCCGGCCAGGAGAAGATGGTCTCGGTGAGGATCGCGCCGGTGAACAGCACCCCGACCTGCAGGCCGATCACGGTGACGACCGGGATCAGCGCGTTGCGCAGCGCGTGCAGCCCCACCACCCGCAGGGAGGACAGCCCCTTGGCGCGGGCGGTGCGGATGTAGTCCTCGCCCAGCACCTCCAGCATGGCCGAGCGGGTCATGCGGGCGATGACGGCGAGCGGCACCGTGCCGAGCACCACCGTCGGCAGCACGAGGTGGGCGAGCGCCGATCCGAACGCGCCCCTGTCGTCCGAGAGCAGGCTGTCGACGAGCAGGAAGCCCGTCACCGGCTCGACGTAGTACTGCACGGCGATGCGGCCCGAGACCGGGGTGAGGTCGAACTGCACCGAGAACAGCAGGATGAGGAGCAGCCCCCACCAGAAGATCGGCATCGAGTAGCCGGCGAGCGACAGCCCCATCAGGCCGTGGTCGAAGATCGAGTTGCGCTTGACCGCCGCCAGGATGCCGGCCGGGACCCCGAGCAGGATCGCGAACGCGATGGCGCAGAGGGCGAGTTCGACGGTGGCCGGAAACAGGCTGGCGAATTCGGTGATCACGCTCTCCTGCGTGATCATCGACTTGCCGAGGTCGCCGTGGAGCAGGCGCCCGAGATAGATGCCGTACTGGACGAGGACCGGCCGGTCGAGGCCGAGTTCGTGGCGCAGGGCCTCGTGGCGGGCGGGGTCGATGCCCCGCTCGCCCGCCATGGTCTCGATCGGGTCGCCCGGCACGAGACGGATCAGGAAGAAGGCCACGAGCGTGATGCCGATGAAGGTCGGCACGATCAGGCCCAGGCGGGTGAGGAGGAAGCGCAGCATCGGCGCGGCGGGCGGCGGGCGGCGCCGGGGGCGCCGCCCGTCGGCTCAGCCCTTGATGTCCACGCCGTAGAAGACGTGGCGGCTGAAGGGCGAGAGCTTGAAGTCGATCACCTCCTTGCGCACCGGCTTCAGCTGCACCGCGTGCGCGATGGTGAACCAGGGCGCCTCCTCCTTGAACCGGACCTGCGCCTGCTCGTAGAGCTTGGTGCGCTCGGCCTGGTCGGTCAGGGTCTTGGCCCTGACCACGATGTCGTCGAAGGTCTTGTCGCACCACTTCGACGTGTTGCCGCCGTTGTTCTTGGCGGCGTCGCAGCCGAGCAGCGTGTGCAGGAAGTTGTCCGGGTCGCCGTTGTCGCCGGTCCAGCCGAGCATGCCGGTCTGGTGCTCGCCCGCCTGCATGCGCTTGCGGTACTCGCCCCACTCGTAGGACTTGATCTCCGCCTTCACGCCGACCTTGGCAAGGTCGGCCTGCATGAGTTCGGCGATGCGTCGGGCGTTCGGGTTGTAGGGCCGCTGCACCGGCATCGCCCAGATGTCGGTCTCGAGACCGTTCGGGAAGCCCGCCTCGGCGAGCAGCTTCCGCGCCGCCTCCGGATCGTAGGGGTCGTCCTTGACGTCCTTGTCGTAGGACCACATCGAGGGCGGGATCGGGTTCACGGCCGCGATCCCGGTCGAGAGGTAGACCGCGTCGATGATGGCCTTCTTGTTGATGGCCATGTTGAAGGCCTTGCGCACGCGCACGTCGTCGAACGGCTTGCGGGTGACGTTGTAGGACAGGTAGCCGATGTTCAGCCCCGGCTGCTCCAGCACCTGCACGGCCGGGTCCTTGCGGATGGCGTCGAGGTCGGCCGGGTTCGGGTAGGGCATCACGTGGCACTCGCCCTTCTGCAGCTTGGCCCAGCGGACCGAGGCGTCGGGCGTGATGGCGAACACGAGGTCGTCGATCTTGGCCTTGCCGCCCCAGTACTCGGGGAAGGCCTTGTAGCGGATGATCGCGTCCTTCTGGTACTGGACGAGGTAGAACGGCCCGGTGCCGATCGGCGACTGATCGATCTTCTCAGGCGTGCCGGCCTTCAGCATGGCGTCGGCGTATTCCTTCGACTGGATCGCCGCGTACGACATGGCGAGGTCGGACAGGAACGGCGCCTCGGGCCGGGTGAGGGTGATGCGCACCGTGTGATCGTCGACCTTCTCGACCGATTTCAGCAGCTTCGCCAGTCCCATATCGTTGAAATAGGAATGGTTCGAGCTGGTCACCTTGTAGAAGGGATGATCCTCCTTCCATTGCCGCTCGATCGAGAACATGATGTCGTCCGCGCTGAAGTCCCGGCTCGGCTTGAAGGCGCGGTTGGTGTTGTGCCACTTGACGCCCTTGCGCAGGTGGAAGGTGTAGACGGTGCCGTCCGGCGAGACGTCCCAGCTCTCGGCGAGTCCGGGCACGACCTTGGTCCCGCCGCGCTCGAATTCGACGACGTTGTTGTAGATCTGGGCGTTGGCGTCGAAGGTGGTGCCCGTGGTGTTGACCGCGGGGTAGAAGTTCTCCGGCGAGCCTTCCGAGCAGTAGACCAGGGTCTTGGCCTGGAGCGGGCTGGCGGCGAGCAGGGCCGCACCGGCGAGGGCGGCGAGCAGGGGCTTGGCGGTCACGGACGTGGTCTCTTTCCTGGATCGAGAACGAGGGTAGCGCGCCCGGTCAGGAGAGCAACCGGCATGCCGCATCGGTTTCGGGCGCGAGGCCCCGCGAACATTGATAAAGGCCGCGGGCGCCCACGGGGTGGGGGTGGAGCGGCCGGTCGATGGGGCGGCCACGGAGTACGATCCGGCGCCGGCGCCCTGCCCTGCCCTGCCCTGCCCTGCCCTGCCCTGCCCTGCCCCTGGGCGTTAACCGGAGCAGCGCTAGACTCCGCCCAGCCTCCGCCCAGCCCCATCGACCCCGGTTGCTCATGGCCGCACAGACGACCCGCCCCGTCGAAGAGATCACCGCCGAGGAGGCGCGCGCGGCGCACGAGGCGCTCTCCGCCGAGATCGCCGAGCACGACCGCCGCTACCACGGCGAGGACGCGCCGATCATCTCGGACGCCGAGTACGATTCCCTGCGCCGCCGCCTGGAGGCGATCGAGGAGCGCTTCCCCGACCTCGCCGGCACGGGCGCGGCCTCGGCCAGCGTCGGCGCCAAGGCCTCCGACAAGTTCGCCAAGGTCCGCCACGCCGTGCCGATGCTCTCCCTCGGCAACGCCTTCGCGGACGAGGAGATCGAGGAATTCGTGGAGCGCGTGCGCCGCTTCCTCGGCCTGCCCGCCTCCGAGCCCCTCGCGGTCACGGCCGAGCCGAAGATCGACGGGCTCTCCCTGTCCCTGCGCTACGAGGGCGGGCGCCTCGTCACGGCGGCCACCCGCGGCGACGGCGAGGTCGGCGAGGACGTCACCGCCAACGTCCGCACCATCCGCGAGGTCCCGGAGAGGCTCGCCGGCCCCGACGTGCCGGAGATCTGCGAGGTGCGCGGCGAGGTCTACCTCTCGCACGCGGATTTCGCCGCCATCAACGCGCGCCAGGAGGAGGCGGGCAAGCCGCTCTTCGCCAACCCGCGCAACGCCGCGGCGGGGTCGCTGCGCCAGCTCGACCCGAGCATCACCGCCTCGCGGCCCCTGCGCTTCTTCGCCTACGCGGCGGGCGAGATGTCGACCTGGCCGGCCGAGACGCAGAGCGGGCTGATCGCGGCCTTCCGGCGCTTCGGCCTGCCGGTGAACCCGCGCACGACGCGCTGCACCTCCGTCGCCGAGATGCTCGCCCATTACCGCGCCATCGAGACCGAGCGGGCCGATCTCGGCTACGACATCGACGGCGTGGTCTACAAGGTCGATTCCTTCGCCCTCCAGCGCCGGCTCGGCTTCGTCGCGCGCGCGCCGCGCTGGGCGCTGGCCCACAAGTTCCCGGCCCAGCGCGCCGTCACCACCATCGAGGCGATCGAGATCAATGTCGGGCGCACGGGCTCGCTCAACCCGCTGGCGCGGCTCAGGCCGGTGACGGTCGGGGGCGTGGTGGTGTCGAACGCCACCCTGCACAACGAGGATTACGTGCGCGGCATCGACGCGGACGGGACCCCGATCCGCAGCGGCATCAACATCTGGGACGGGTTCGCGCTCAGGACCGACATCGACCTGTCGCGGGGCTCGGACGTGCGGGTCGGCGACACCGTCGTGGTGCTGCGCGCGGGCGACGTCATCCCCAAGGTCGCCGACGTCGTCCTGGAGCGCCGCCCGGCGGACGCGGTCCCCTACCGCTTCCCGGAGATCTGCCCGGCCTGCGGCAGCCACGCCGTCCGCTCCTACAACCCGCGCACCGGCAAGCTCGATTCGGTGCGCCGCTGCACCGGCGGCCTGATCTGCCCGGCCCAGGGCCAGGAGCGGCTCAAGCACTTCGTCTCGCGCAACGCCCTCGACATCGAGGGCTTCGGCGAGACCTCCATCACCACCCTGTTCGAGGCCGGGCTGGTGCGCCAGCCCGCCGACCTGTTCCGGCTGGACTTCGCGCCGCTCAAGGCCGCGATCGTCGCCCGCCGCCAAGCCCTCTCGGCGGAGCGGGCCCTCGCCTCCGGCAAGGCGCCCGAGGCCCGCAAGACCAAGGCCAAGGCGAGCGAGGAGGACAAGGCGATCAGGAACCTGCTCGCCGCCGTGGAGGCCCGGCGGGTGGTTCCCCTCAACCGCTTCATCTTCGCGCTCGGCATCGAGCAGGTCGGCGAGGCGACCGCCAAGGCCCTCGCCAAGCACTTCCCCGACATGCCCGCCCTGATGGAGGGCGTGCGGGCGGCGGCCGCGCACCAGCCGGGGCCGGACTGGGTGGGGCTCGCCGCGCTCAACCGGGTCGGCCCGACGACGCGCGAGCGGCTTCTCGCCGCGGCGGAAGCCGGCGAGACCGACCTCCTCGCCGAGGGCACCGTGGCGCGGCTGAGCGCCGCCCAGAAGGAGGCGCTCCTCGAGGCCTATGGCAGCCCGGAGGGGGTGCGCGCGGCCGTGATGCGGGCCTGCCGCCAGCGCCCCGGCGACGCCTACCGCCACCTCGCGGACGACAGCGAGATCGGGGCGGTGACGACCGCCTCGCTGATCCAGTTCTTCTCGGAGGCGCACAACGTCGCGGCGGTCGAGGCGCTGCTCGCGCAGGTGCGGACCGAGCGCGCCGCCGCGCCCGCCGCGGCGGCGGCGTTCAGCGGCCGGACCGTGGTCTTCACCGGCAGCCTGGAGCGCATGACCCGCAGCGAGGCCAAGGCCACCGCCGAGCGCCTCGGCGCCAAGGTCTCGGGCTCGGTCTCGGCCAAGACCGACCTCGTGGTGGCGGGGCCGGGCGCCGGCACGAAGCTGAAGGACGCCGAGAAGCACGGCGTGCGCGTCATCTCGGAGGCCGAGTGGCTGGCGATGGTGGAGGCCGCCTGAAATCCGGCGGAATTCCTCGCCACCCGCCGCCGATGCGAACGCTTGCGATCGATTTCGAGACGGCGAACGAGCGCCGGGACAGCGCCTGCGCGGTGGGCCTCGCCTGGATCGAGGACGGGCGGGTCGTGCGCCGCGAGGCCCGCCTGATCCGGCCGCCCGACCTGCGCTTCTCGCCCTTCAACATCCGCGTCCACGGCATCCGGCCGGAGGACGTCGCGGACGCGAAGCCCTTCGGGGAGGCGATGGCGCCCTTCCTGCCGGAGATCGCCGGCGCCCTGGTCCTCGCCCACAACGCGAGCTTCGACGTCGGCGTGCTCTGCGCGGCGCTCGCCGCCTGCGGGCTGCCGCGGCCGCGCTTCACCTCCCTCTGCACGGTCCAGCTCGCCCGGCGGCAATGGCCCGGGGAGGCGCGCTACCGGCTCCCGATCCTGGCCGAGCGGCTCGGCATCCCGCTGCGCCACCACGATGCCGGCGAGGACGCCTTCGCCTGCGCGCAGATCGCCCTCGCGGCGATGCGCGAGGCCGGCGCGCCGGACCTCGCCACCCTCGCCCGCCGGACCGGGCTCGGACGGGACCGGCCCGGGGCCGCTTGACCGAGCGGCCGCCGGGATGATCTCTCGGGCAAGTGCGGGGCCTCTCGGGCAAGTGCGGGGCAGCGCTGCGGAACCGGGTCCGCGGCGCCGTGTTTGAGGCTCGTCGCCCCGCGACGCAACCCTCGCCTCGTTGTCGCGGAGGCCTCCGATGCCCGACCCGCTCCCCTACACGCCCGAGATCGAGGTGATCGGGCCCGACGAGGAGGCGGTCCAGGCCGGCATGATCGCGGCCTTCGCGCGCATCCAGGGCACGACGCTGGAGGATTACGGGCGGGCCGTGCGCGGGGTGCACGCCAAGTGCCACGGGCTGCTCACCGGCACCCTGGAGGTGCTGCCCGGGCTGCCGCCGGACCTGGCGCAGGGCGCCTTCGCGCGGCCCGGGACTCACGAGGCGGTGCTGCGCCTCTCGACCAATCCGGGCGACATCCTCGACGACAGCGTCTCGACCCCGCGCGGCCTCGCCCTGAAGATCCTGGAGGTGGCGGGCGAGCGCCTGCCGGGCGCCGAGGGGACGACGCAGGATTTCGTGCTGGCCGACGCGCCGGCCTTCGTGGCGCCGGACGCGGCCGCCTTCCTGGGCAGCCTCAAGCTCCTGGCCGCCACGACCGACACGCCGCAGATCTTCAAGAAAGCCTTCTCGGCCACGCTGCGGGGCGTCGAGACCGTGCTGGAGACCTTCGGCACCGGGAGCCCGACCGTGATCGCCCTCGGCGGCCATCCCGAGACGCACATCCTCGGCGAGACGTTCTACAGCCAGGCGCCCCTGCGCTGGGGCGATCACGTCGCCAAGGTCGCGGTGGCGCCCGCCTCGCCGGCCCTGCGGGCGCTCGCCGGCGCCTCCCTGTCCGTCACCGGCCGGCCCGACGGGCTGCGCGAGGCGGTCTCGGCCTTCTTCGAGGAGAACGAGGCGGTCTGGGAATTGCGGGCGCAGCTCTGGACGAACCGCGAGACGATGCCGATCGAGGACGCCTCCGTGCCCTGGCCGGAGGAGGAGAGCCCCTACCGGACCGTGGCGCGGATCACGGTGCCGCCCCAGGAGACCTGGAGTCCCGAGAAGGTGCGGGCGATCGAGGACGGTCTCGCCTTCAGCCCCTGGCACGGGATCGCGGCGCACCGGCCCCTCGGCTCCATCATGCGGGCGCGCCGCGCGGTCTACCCGCATTCCGCGCGCTTCCGCGCCGAGCACAATGGCTGCCCGATCCGCGAGCCCGACTCGCTCGCGCGGATGGGCCTCTGAGATGCTTTCCGGACGATCACGTCCGGACAGCGTCTGACACGCCCGCGCGGCGCCTGAGCGAAGCCCAAATCCGCATGGCCGAAAGGGGAGATGGCGAAGCCATCCGTCGTACGACCCCCCTTGCCCGGAGCACCGCATGATCTTCCCGGCCACCACGGCGGTCTACGCCGCCCTGCTGGCGCTGGCCTATCTGGGCCTCGCCGGATGGGTGATCGCGGGGCGCGTCGCCTCCGGGGTCCTGCACGGCGATGCGGGGAACGGGACGCTGCTGAGGCGCATCCGCGCGCACGCCAATTTCTCGGAATACGTGCCCCTCGCGCTCCTGCTGATCGGCCTCCTGGAGGCCGGGGGCGCCCGCCACGCCCTGGTGCAGGGGCTGCTGATCGTGCTCCTCGTCGCCCGGCTGCTGCATCCGGTCGGCATGCTCGCCCCGAAGAACTCGCCCCGCCAATTCGCCTGCCGGGGCGGGGGAATCCTGGCGACGCTCGCGGTGATCGGGGTCGCCGCGCTGGCGCTGCTGGTGCGGGCGGCGTGAGCGGCGAACGGCCCCGCACCCGCCCGAGGCGCGCGAGCCCGGCCGCGTCCTCCCCGGAGCGGGCCCCCGCGCGGAGCTGCACGAGGCGCGCCCGCTCGGGGTCCCGCTCCCGCATCATTTTTGCCGCCGGACCGGTGGCCAGTTCGGCGAATGATGCTTAGGGTCGCGCGGCTTCACCGAGGGGACCGATGACACCCAGCACCACCTTCGCCGGCCGCACACTCGCCCTGTTCGGCCTCGGAGGCTCGGGGCTCGCCACCGCGCTCAGCCTGCGGGCCGGCGGCGCCGCGGTGATCGCCTGCGACGACAACCCGGAGCGGATGGCGGAAGCGGCCGCGCAGGGCATTGCCACGGCCGACCTGCGCGAGGCCGCCTGGGCGGATTTCGCGGCCCTGCTCCTCGCCCCCGGCGTGCCCTTCACCCATCCCGAGCCGCACTGGACCGTCAAGCGCGCCGCCGAGGCCGGCGTGCCGGTGATCGGCGACATCGAATTGTTCTGCCGCGAGCGCGCCGCCAGCGCGCCCGACGCGCCCTTCGTCGCCATCACGGGCACCAACGGCAAGTCGACCACCACGGCGCTCATCGCGCACGTGCTGCGGGAGACCGGCCACGACGTCCAGATGGGCGGCAATATCGGCACCGCGATCCTCTCGCTCGCCCCCCCGTCCCGCGACCGGGTCCACGTGATCGAGATGTCGTCCTTCCAGATCGACCTGACGCCGACGCTCGCACCGAGCATCGGCGTGCTCCTCAACGTCACGCCCGACCACCTCGACCGCCACGGCACGATGGAGAACTACGCCGCCATCAAGGAGCGCCTGGTCGCGGGGGCCGACCACGCGGTGATCGGGGTCGACGACGACTACACCAGGGCCATCTCGGCGCGGCGCGACGGCCCGCTCACCCGGGTCCATGTCGGCGAGGGGGCTGAGGCGCCCGGCATCCTCGCCCGGCACGGCCTGCTCATCGACGGCACCGCCGAGCCCCCCGCCCCGGTCGCGGACCTCACCGGGATCGCCTCGCTGCGCGGCGCCCACAATTGGCAGAACGCGGCCGTCGCCTACGCGGTGGCGCGCGGGCTCGGCGTCGCGCCCGACGCCTTCGCGCGGGCGCTGCGCAGCTTCCCCGGCCTGCCCCACCGGATGGAGGAGGTCGGGCGGCGCGGGAGCGTGCTCTTCATCAACGACTCGAAGGCGACGAACGCCGACTCGACCGAGAAGGCGCTGGCCGCCTTCCCGCGGGTGCACTGGATCCTCGGCGGCAAGCCGAAGGAGGGCGGGATCGAGAGCCTGCGCGCCTATTTCCCCCGCATCGCGCGGGCCTACCTGATCGGCGCGGCGAGCGAGGCCTTCGCGGCGACCCTGGAGGGCCACGCGCCCGTCACCCGCTGCGGCACCCTCGACCGGGCGGTGGCGCGGGCGGCCGAGGACGCGGCCGGCGAGCCCGAGGCGGTGGTGCTGCTCTCGCCCGCCTGCGCCTCCTACGACCAGTTCCGCAGCTTCGAGGATCGCGGCGACCAGTTCCGGGCGATGGTGCGGGCCCTGCCGGGGCTGGTGCCCGCCGGGGGCTGAGCCCTGGGGGCTGAGCCCTGGGGGCTGAGCCCGGGGGCCGAGCCCGGGCGATGGCGGGGAGGGAACCGGTTCTCCCGGACGCTCCCCGGGTTCCGCCCGGCCCCCGCCCGGCGTAGGGTTCGCGGCGGTCCTGCGTCGCGCACAACGCTTCCGCCCCGATCCGCCATCGTGGTGGCGCATTTTCGGCCTGCATGGAGCCATGCCGACTCACCCCCATCTCCTGCCCGCGGGCGGGGCTCCGATCCAGGTCCCCATGGTCCGCCCGCCGCGCAAGATCATCAGCTGGAACCTGCTGCGGCGCACCGGCGCGACGGTCGAGGCGGTCGCCGCCCTGATCGCGCAGGAGAAGCCCGACCTTCTGCTGATGCAGGAGGCCACCGCCGAGATCACCGCGCTGCCGGAGCGCGTCGGCGGGTACTACGCCTGGGCGCCGCTGCCGCGGCGCATCCACGGGCTCGCGATGTGGAGCCCGGCCCCGTTCCCGGCGCCCCCGCGCAGCATCCCGATCCCGTCCGGGGCGCTGGTCGACCGGGTCGCGCAGGTGCTCGATTGCGGCGCCTTCGGCATCGCCAACGTGCATCTCTCGCACGGCCAGGTGCTGAACCGCCGCCAGCTGCGCCGCATCGAGCAGCACCTGCCGGCGCGGGCCGCGGTGCTCGGGGATTACAACCTCGTCGGCCCCGCCCTGCTGCCGGGCTTCCGGGACGTGGGGCCGCGCCACCCGACCCACGCGATGGTCGACCTCGTGCCGCTGCGCCTCGACCGCTGCCTCGTGCGCGGCCTCGTCTGCCGCCACCGGGCGGTGCTGCCGCGGGGCGCCTCGGACCACCGGCCGATCGTGGTCCATCTCGAGCCGGCGCCCCTGCCCTCCGGCCGCACCCGCATGGCGCATCTGCGCGAGCGGGTCGACCTCAGAGGTATGGCAGCAGCAATCGCACGCCGGCATCGCGCAGGCGCACCGGCATCCCCCGCGCCGTGAGCGCGTCGAGGGTCAGCGGCACCTGCATCTTGGCGGCGAGGAGCCGGTTCAGCTCCGCCGCGAAGGCCTCGTCGTAGAGCTCCACGTTGAGCTCGAAATTCAGCCGGAAGCTGCGCGTGTCCCAGTTGGCGCTGCCGACGAAGCACCACGCATCGTCCACCACCATCAGCTTCGAGTGGTCGAAGGGCGGCCGGTCGAGCCAGATCCGCACGCCGGAGCGCAGCAGCGGCGCCACGTGGGCGCGGGTCGCCCAATCGACCATGCGGTGGTTGCTCGCCTGCGGGATGATCACGTCGACCGCGATGCCCCGCATGGCGGCGAGGGCCAGCGAGGTGAGCAGGATCTCGCTCGGCAGGAAGTAGGGCGTGGCGAGCCGGATCGAGTGCCGCGCCACCGCCAGGGCCGCCAGCACCACGTACTCGATCTTCTCGATATCCGCGTCCGGCCCCGAGGTGACGACCCGGGCGGGCGTGTCGCCGGCCGGCGGGATCGCCGGGAACCATCCGGGCCCGTCGAGATCCTCCCCCGTCACGAAGGACCAGTCGCGGGCGAAGGCCTGGGCGAGCTGGCCGACCACCGGCCCTTCGAGGAGGAAATGCGTGTCGCGCACCGGCTCGGGCGGGTGGCGCGACACGAGGTTCTCGTCCCCGATATTGACCCCGCCGACGAAGCCGGTCCGCCCGTCGATCACCAGCAGCTTCTTGTGGGTGCGCAGGTTCAGGAACGGCATCCGCCACGGCACGGCCGAGTGCATGAACAGCCCGGCCGGGATGCCCTCCCGCCGCAGGCGCCGGTAGATGGCCGGGAAGAAGTAGCCGCTGCCGATGCCGTCCACCAGCACGCAGATCGCGACGCCCCGCGCCTTGGCCCGGGCGAGGGCCGCCACGAAGGCCTCCCCGCTCACGTCGTCGCGCATGATGTAGCTGGAGAGGCCGACGGTCTCCCGGGCGCCCTCGATCGCCGCCAGCATCGCCGGATAGGCCTCGTCCCCGTGGCGCAGCAGCGCGACGCGGTTGCCGCCGGTGAGCGGCAGGCCGGTGAGCCGGTCGCCGGCCTGCTCCAGCGGCAGGAACGGGCCGGGCACCGTGACGGGATCGGCCTGCGGCACCCCGGGCTTGCGCACCGGCAGCACCGGCAGGCGGCGGGCGCGGCGGGTCACCCGGTTGATCCCGAAGAGCGCGTAGAGGGCGCTGCCGGCCAGCGGCGAGAGCCAGGCGAGGCCGATCCAGCCGATCGCGGCGGCGACCTCGCGCTTGTTGAGGAGGGCGTGCAGGGTCACGGCGAGGGCCAGCACGAAGCCGAGGGCCGCCAGCCCCTCCACCCGGATCGCGCTCAGCAACCCGAACCACGCGCTCACCAGTTCCTGCACCTGACCACCCGCACGACGCCGACGCTCCCGTGCGGATAGGGGAAGAGGGCCGCTCTTTCCACCACCTCGCCACCACCTCGCCACCACCTCGCCACCACCTCGCCACCACCTCGGCGCGGCGCGCCGGGGCCGGCGCGCCGGCCGCGAGGAGGCGGCACGCCCGGCAGGTTCGCGCGGGACGATCCCGCCTCCCGGCGCGCCCTCCCCCGGAGACCGGGGCGGGACGCGCCGGGGCCGGCTGCCCTACTTCTCGTAGGAGATCCGGTAGATCGCGCCGGCCGTATCGTCCGAGACCAGGAGCGAGCCGTCCGGCAGCGTCGCGACGTCGACCGGGCGGCCGAGATACTCGCCGTTCTCGTTGAGCCAGCCCTCCGCGAAGGGCTCGGGCTTGCCCGCGCCGCCGTCCTTGTTGACCGGCACGAACATCACCCGGGCGCCGAGCGGCGTGGTGCGGTTCCACGAGCCGTGCTCGGCCGTGAAGATGCCGCCCCGGTACTTCTCGGGAAACATCTTGCCCCGGTAGACGATCATGCCGAGATCCGCCGCGTGCGGGGGCAGCTCCGCCTTCGGCGGGACCACGTCCGGCGGGACCGCGTCGTTCTTGTACTCGGCCGTGCGCACGGCGCCGCCGCCGTACCAGGGGAAGCCGAAATTCTGGCCGGGCTTCGTCGCCTGGTTCAGCTCTCCGGGCGGCTGGTCGTCGCCCATCCCGTCGACCTGGTTGTCGGTGAACCACAGCGTCTTGTCGGGGGCGAAGTCCATGCCGACCGAGTTGCGGATGCCGGTGGCGAAGACCTCGCGGTTCTTGCCGTCCGCGTCCATCCGGATGATGCCGCCGATGCCGGTCTTCGCGTAGAGCTCGGCCTTCTCCTTGGGCGGCACGTTGTAGGGCTGGCCGAGCGAGATGTAGAGCTTGCCGTCCGGCCCGATGCGGCAGATCCGGGCGGTGTGGTTGTAGCTCTCCTCCGAGACCGGGATCAGCTCGCCCTGCTTGACCACCACGGCCGCCGCCACGTCCGGCCCCTCGTAGAAGAACTCGGCCGCCGGGAACGCCAGCACCCGGTTCTGCTCCACGACGGTGAGCACGCCGTCGCGCGAGAAGCAGACGCCGTTCGGGATCTTGAAGTCGATGCCGGGAGCGAAGACCTTGACCTCGTCCGCCACCCGGTCCTTGTCGCGGTCGGTCACGGTGTAGACCTTGGACTTGCGGGTGCCCACGAAGACCACCCCGGCATTCGGGCCGACCGCCATGGCGCGGGCATCCGGCACGATGGCGTAGAGGTCGATCTTGAAGCCGTCCGGCAGCTTGATCTTCTGCAGGGTCTTGGTGATGGCGTCGGCCTTGCGGCCGGTCTGGGGCACCGGCGGCGGCTCGGCCACGCCGGTGCTCTTGAAGCCCTGCAGCTTCTCCAGGTTGTCGACCTTGGCCTTCGTGTCGCCGGCCTCCTGGGCGAGGCTCACGGCGGCGAACGACGCACCCGCGGCCAGCGCCGCGCTCCCCAGGAGCGCAGCCTTCAGAACCGATCTCATGGTCTCCTCCCTCGCCCGCGGCCGATTCGATCGACCGCTCTTCGTTGGCGCAGGGAGTATGGGGCGCGCCGATGAGCCCGCAAGCGCAAGCGCGTGCGATCACAGGGCCGTGATCGCGGGGGCCTCCCGGTCGAAGCCGGTCGCGGCCTCGTAGGCGGCCGCGACGGCGAGCAGCCTCCCCTCGCCCCGGTGGGGGGCGATGAGCTGGAGGCCCATCGGCAGCCCCCCGGGGCCGCGGCCGGCCGGCAGGCTGATCGCCGGGCAGCCGCCCATCGTGGCCGGGATCGCGACCTCCATCCAGCGGTGATAGCTGTCCATGGGGCGCCCGGCGATCGCCCGCGGCCACATCTCCCCGATCGGGAAGGGGAAGACCTGCGCGGCGGGCAGCGCCAGCAGGTCGCACCGGGCGAACAGGTCGAGCAGGTGGGCGAACCAGCGGCTGCGCAGGGCGCTGGCGGCCTGCACCGCGTAGGCGTCGAGCCGCGCCCCCTCGTCGATCTCGAACAGCGCGTCGGGCTTCAGCGCCGCCCGCGCGGCGGGGTCGCGCGCGTGAGGGGCGAGCGCCGCCCCGGCCTGCCAGGCCCGCAGCACCCGCCAGGCCCGGAACACCGCCTCGGCGTCGAAGCCGAGCGCCAGGGGGGCGACCCGGGCCCCCTCCCCGGCGAAAACCGCGAGGGCGCGCTCGCAGAGGGCGAGGATGCCGGGCTCGACCGGCAGGTGGCCGCCGAGGTCGCCGAGCCAGCCGATCCGCAGGCCCGCGAGCGCGAGGGGCGCCGGCGCGGCGAAGGCGGAGGGATCCTCGGTCAGGCTGTGGGGCAGGCGCGGATCCGGGCCGGCGAGGACCGAGAGCAGCAGCCCGAGATCGGCGGTGCAGCGGGCCATCGGGCCCGCCACCGTGAGGTCGGGCAGGAAGACCTCGTCGGTGCGCATGGGCACCCGGCCGGGCGAGGGGCGCAGGCCCAGCACGCCGTTCCAGGCCGCCGGGTTGCGCAGCGAGCCGGCATGGTCGCTGCCGTCCGCGAGCGGCAGCATGCGCAGGGCGAGGGCGACCGCGGCGCCGCCGCTCGATCCGCCGGCGCTGCGGGCCGGGTCGTAGGCGTTGCGGGTGGCCCCGAAGACCGGGTTGACCGTGTGCGAGCCGAGGCCGAATTCCGGCACGTTGGTCTTGCCGATCAGGATCGCGCCGGCCTGCCGCAGCCGCGCCACGTGGGGCGCGTCCGCCTCGGCGACGCGGCCGGCGAAGAGGGGCGAGCCCTGCGTCCAGATCAGCCCCGCGGCCGGGGACGTGTCCTTCACCGCGTGCGGCAGCCCGTGGAGCGGCCCGCGCCAGCGCCCGGCGGCGAGGTCGCGGTCGGCGCAGGCGGCCTCCTCCAGCAGGATCTCGGGGTCGCGCAACCCCACGATGGCGTTCGCCGCCGGGTTCGCCCGCGCGATGCGGTCGAGATGGGCCCGCATCACCTCGCGGGCGGACACGGTGCGGTCGCGGATCGCCCGGGCGAGGTCGGTCGCGCGCGACGAGACGAGGTCGGGGGAGAGGGACATGGGCTCGGTCCTGGGACGTGCCAGCGGAGCACGGCGCCTCCCGGTCCGCAACCCTGTCCCCGGGCCATCACGGCCTCTCAGCAGAATTGCGCGGGGCAACTCTGCTCAACTCCTGGTCCGGAACCCTGTCTGGCGCCGACCCGGTGGTCACTTCGGCGAATGATGCTTGGTCTTGCATCAATCTTGCCGCCGAACCGGTGGCTCCTTCGGCGAATGATGCTTAGGCTGGGGGCGGGACGGCAACCCGACAGAGGCGCCGCCCGCGAGGAAATCCCGGCCCGGGACGGGCGATCCCGCCCTGGAACCGGCGGTCCCGGCCCGGAACGGGCGGTCCCGGCCCGGGACGGGCCGGCAGGAGGTGACCATGAAGCCGATCGCCCGCGGGCGCGCCTCGCCGGGGCGCGCGGAGGCCCCCGCCCTGTGGGAGAGCGTGCCGCTCGAATGCCTCGCGGCCGCCCTGTTCGTGATCCTGGCCGGGGCCCTGTCCCTCGCCGGGATCCTGCCCTGATCTCACCGCCGCGCCGCCCTCGAAACGCCCCCGGGCGCGGAGATCCTGGCGCAACGGATCCGAAACCCGAGACTCGGCATGATCCGTGCGTCCCGGTTGTGATCCGTGGCTGGAGGACGACGCGATGCTGATGGCCCTTCTCGGCCGCCTCGCCCGGGCGTGGCACGCTCCCGCCCAGGCGTGGCGCGCGACGGTGGCGGCGCTGACAGACCCCTATCGGCCCGAACTCCACTACATGCGCGGTCCCGGCCCCCGCTGGCACGCGCGGCACCGCCCGCGCTGAGGACCGGACAGGCCGCCGGACACCGATCGACCGTCGGCCGCCGAACGGCATGCGATCGAGGGCGCGCCGATCCTTCCTCATGATCGGCTCTCGATGGCCGATCCGAGCCGGATCGGACTGCCAGGGAGACCACGATGGTCGAGACGCGCGCAACGCCCCCGCGGCCGGCGGCCCGGTGACGGACCGCCCTCCCCCCGAGCGCCGCGCCGCCTACCGGCGCTTCGTGCCGATCTCCACCCGCTGGAGCGACAACGACGTCTACGGCCACGTCAACAACGTGGTCTACTACGCGTTCTTCGACACGGCCGTGAACCGCGTCCTGATCGAGGAGGGCGCCCTCGACATCGCCGCGGGCGCGGTGATCGGCCTCGTGGTCGAGACCGGCTGCCGCTACTTCCGCTCCGTCGCCTTCCCGGACCAGGTCACGGCCGGCCTCCGGGTGGCGCATCAGGGTCGGTCGAGCGTGCGCTACGAGGTCGGCCTGTTCCGCGAGGACGAGGACGAGGCCGCCGCGCAGGGGCACTTCGTCCACGTCTACGTCGATCGGGCCACGAACCGGCCGGTGCCGCTACCCGACGCGCTGCGCGCGGTGCTCGCGCCGCTGCGGGCCTGAAGCCTCCCCGGCCGGGGCCTCCTCCGTCTCGTCGAGCGGCGCCACGATCGTGCAGATCACGCCCGCCGGCGGGTAGTCGAGGCTGACCTCGCCGGCGAGGTCGCGGGCGAGGCTCTGGCCGATCAGCCGGGAGCCGAAGCCGGTCCGCTCGGGCGGGGTCACGGACGGGCCGCCGCTCTCCTGCCAGCGCAGGGTGAGCCGGCCCGCCTCGACGCTCCAGGCGATCGAGACCTGCCCGTCCACGGCCGAGAGGGCCCCGTACTTGACCGCGTTGGTGGCGAGTTCGTGCAGCGCCATCGCGATCGACAGCGCCATGCGGGGCGGCAGGCGCAGGGGCGGCCCGGCCACGCTGAAGCGCGGGCGGCGGCCCCGGGGGCCTTCGAGCGGCGCCACCGCGCCCGCCACCACCTCGGCGAGCTCCGCCCCCTCCCAGCTCTCCCGCGTCAGCACGTCGTGGGCCCGCGCGAGCGCGATCAGCCGCGCCACGAAGGCGTCGCGGGCGCCCTCGGCCTCGCGGCCGCGCAGCCGGCGCAGGCTCTGCATCGCGATCGACTGCACGGTCGCGAGGGTGTTCTTCACCCGGTGGTTCAGCTCGTGGATCAGCAGCCGCAGGTGGTCCTCGGCGCGCTTGCGCTCGGTCACGTCCTGGTGGATGCCGATCACCCGCCGCGGCGCCCCGCCCGCGTCGCGCTGCACCACCGCCTCGGCGCTCACCCAGCGCAGCACCCCGTCGACCGGCCGCACCCGGAACTCGCTCCGGTACTCGGCCTCCCCGGCGATGAGCGCCGCCAGGGCGGCGTCGAGGGCGGGCCGGTCGGCCGGGTGCACCGCGCCCATCCAGCCCCCGGGCAGGGGCGGCAGCCCGACGATCTCCGCCGAGCGGGCCGAGAGCCGGTTCTGCCCCGTGGCGAGGTCGATCTCCCAGGTGCCGAGCTGGCCGGCCGCGAGGGCGAGGCGCAGCCGCTCCTCGCTCTCGCGCAGGGCCGCCTCGGCGAGCTTGGCCTCCGTGATGTCGACGTTGCAGCCCGTGTAGCCGAGGAAGCGGTGGCGGTCGTCGAGGCGGGGCACGCCCTCGCAGAGGAGCCAGCGCACCGCGCCGCTCCCGTCGATCACCCGGGTCTCGACCCGCAGCGGGCGGCGCGCCGCGAAGGCGGCCGCGAAGGCGGCCTCGAAGCCCGCGACGTCGTCCGGATGCACGACCTCCCGCCAGCGGCGGCCCACCAGCGTCGCGGCGGGGCGGCCGAACAGGTACTCGTAGTGCATGTTGACGAAGGTGGTCTCGCCGGCCTCGTCGGTCATCCAGATCAGGGCGGGCGCCGAATCGGCCATGTGGCGGAAGCGCGCCTCGCTCTCGCGCAGGGCGACGAGGCCGCGGCTCTGCTCCTCCAGGGCCCGGTCGCGCTCCGCGATGCGCTGGCGCAGCGTCTCCGAGGCGTCCGCCAGCGCGTCGGCGACCTGGCGGATCTCGCGGATCGGGGTCGAGACCCGCGGCACCGGCTGCCCCCGGCCGAGCGCCCCCCCCGCCGCCGCCAGGAGCCGCAGCGGCTCGGCGACCCGCGACCACAGCCGCACCGCGAGCAGCGACGACACCGCGAGGGCGAGCAGGCCGAACCCCCCGAAGGCCGCCATCCAGCGCCGCAGCGAGGCCTCCACCAGGGCCCGGGGGATGCTGGCGGAGGCGGTCCAGCCGGTGATGCGCGTGCGCGTCTCGACGAACAGCACCGGGCGGTGCTGGCGGTCGAGGCCCTCCCACAGGCCCGGCGTCCCGGCCTCGCGCCCGCGCAGGGCCTCCAGCATCGGCTCGCCCGCGAGCGCCGCGTGGTCCCGCGAGCGCGCGAGCAGGAGCCCGTTGCGGTCGACGAGCGCGGTGATCCAGCCCTCCGCGAGGTCGCGCAGCAGGATCTGGTGCAGGCGCTCGACCGGGGCGGTGGCGCTGAGGACGAAGGCGGCCTCGCCGTCGATCACCACCGGCACCGCCACCGCGTAGCTCGGCGGCCGGCCCGGCGGGCCGGGCTGCACGCCGGTCACCAGGGGAGCGCGCGTCGCCAGCACCTCGGCGTCGTAGGGCTGGGCGCCCTGGGGCAGCGGCGCGCCCCGCGGCAGGGCGGTGTTGACGAGCTGGGTGCCGTCCGGCCGGCGCAGGGACAGCATCAGCTGGGTCGCCTCGGTCACCGCCCGGGCCTGGTCCTCGAAGCTCGCCGCCTCCTCGGCCCGCCGCAGGCGCGGCGAGGTGGCGAGGGTCTGCAGCACCGAGATCAGGCCGGCCGTGTCGCGGTCGACCGTGAGCGCGATCCCGCGCACGGTCTCGCGGGCATCCTGCTCGAAGCGCGCCCGCTCCAGGGCGGCGTAGCGCCCGAGCAGGATCGCGGTGAACAGGAGGCCCGGGCCGATCAGGGCGATGGCCAGCGCCACGAGGTAGATCTGCGTGGAGAGGCCGCGCTCGCGCAGGCGCGCCACCCGGGTCCTCAGGCCGGCCACGCCGCCTCAGCCCCGGTCGCCGCGGGGGAGATCGACGTGGCCGAGATCGCGGCCCGGCTCGACGACGTCGCGCACCCGCTGCTTGAGGGTCTTCACGTCCGGGAAGCCGCCGTCGCGGACGCGCTCCCAGATCAGCGCATCGCCGCAGGTGATCGCGAAGGCCCCGCCGGTGGCCGGGATCAGCGCGACCTCGCCGAGTCCGTCCTTGAAGGTCGAGAGGAGCTCCTGCGCCATCCAGCCGGCGCGCAGCAGCCAGCCGCACTGGGTGCAGTAGGTGATGGCGACCCGGGGCTTGCCGGTGGGGGCATCGGTCATGGTGCCCCGACTCGGGACCGTTCGGGCCGGCTTGTCAACCGCCGCCCGCCCGCCCGGGCCCGCCCTTACCCGAAATGGCGGATGATCGCGAAGCTCACCGCGACCCCGGCGATGCCCGCGGCCACCGACCCGATCACGTAGAGGACCGCCTGCGCGAGGGCGCCGCGCTCGATCAGCAGGAAAGCTTCGAGCGAGAAGGTCGAGAAGGTGGTGAAGCCCCCGAGGATGCCGGTGGTGAGGAAGAGGCGCAAGCTCTGGGGCAGGCCGGCCCGCACCACGAACCAGCCGGCGAGGATGCCCATGGCGAGCGAGCCCGAGACGTTGATGATCATGGTGGCGGCCGGGAAGCTGCCGCCGAGCCGGGCCGCACTCACGTTGACGCCGTACCGCAGCGCACCGCCGAGGCCGGCCCCGAGGAAGACCACGAGCGTGTTGAGCATCCGTCGATCCGTCGCGTGAGGGAGGAGAAGCAAGCGCCGGGCCGGCGCCGCGCGAGAGGCGGACGGGGCGGAGCGCCAGTCCCGCCGGCCCGCGGGGCGGGGAGCGCCGCGCCAGCCTCGTCGGGGTCGAGCCCTTACGCAAGAGCAGGGCGGAAAGCCAGGGCAAGCCGGGCGAACTCATCCGCCATCCGGTTGGTGGCTTCGCCATCTCGCATTTCGGCCATGCGGATGTCGGCGTCGCTCAGGCGCCGCGCTCAGGCGCGTGATCCGGGATCCGCTTCGATCAAGCGGATCCCGGATCACAGGCGGCGCAGCTGGAAGGCCCGCCCGTCCCAGGTCGTGAACGGCGCCGTCCCGGCCCGGATCAGGCGGAAGCCGTGGGACGCGGCGAGCGCCGCCGCCTCGCGCCGGTCGCGGGCGAGGTCGCCGCGATAGGAGTAGTTCAGGACGACGAGGTCGCCCCCGGGCCGCAGCACCCGGGCGGCCTCGCGGACGTGGTCCGCCGCGAGCCCGGCCTGGACCAGGTAGGGGAAGGAATCGACCGCGAGGACGAGGTCGGCGCCCCCCGTCGGAACCGGCGCGAGGTCGCGCCCGCTGCCGAGATGCAGCGCCACGTTCGCGAGGCCGGCGCAGCGTTCCCGCGCCGCCGCGATCATGGCCGGCGCGATGTCGAGCCCGGTCACCGCGGCGACGCGGGGGGCGAGCGCCGCCGCGACCCGGCCGATGCCGCAGCCGAGATCGACGAGCCGCGCCTCGCGCGACAGCAGGCCCCAGGCGTCGAGCGCCGCGACGATCTCCTCCGTGGCGGCGCGCAGCAGCGCCGGGCTGCCGAGGGCGTAGAGAGCGACGCTGCCCTCGGGCGAGGCCCGCGCCGCCCGGTCGAAGGCCGCGGCGAGCGCCGCGACGGCCCGCGCGCCCTCCAGCTCCTCGCCGTGATCGACGCCGCCGAGCACCTCCCGGACGATTCCCCACGCCTGCGGGTTCGCCCGCCAGAGGTCGCGCGCCGCCGCGAGCCGGCCCCTCGCCTCCGCGTCGGCTGGGCCGGCCGCGGCCGCGAGCGCGGCCTCGACCGCCTCCGGGCCCGGGGCCCCGGCCGCGAGGTGCATCAGGGCGACGGAGGGCGGCACCTCGCCGGCGGCGAGCCAGTCGAGCCAGGCCGCGGCCTCGCCGCTCAGCTCCATCGCAGGCTCCGGCGGCGGTTCCAGATGTCGACCGCGCCCCACTCGTACTTGTAGGGCTCCTGGCCGCGCAGGAAGTGGAAGGCGCGCGCGCCCTCCTCCCGGGCCGCGTCGAGGGCGGCGGCGACCAGCGTCACGCCTGGGCTCTCGAAGGCGAAGGCCGGATCGAAGCCGCTGAGATAGGTGTAGACCCGCCGCCGGCCGCGCAGGGCGTACAGGATCCCGGCGACCTCGCCGGCGAGCCGCACCGCGTGGAAGCGCACGAGGCCGGCGCGCGCGAGGCGCGGCACCGCCTCGCGGTGGAAGGCCTGCACGGCCGGGTCCGCCAGCACGCCGGCCTCCCCGCGGCTCTCCCAGCGCGCGGCGTGCAGCGCCGCGAGGCGCTCGAACAGGGCGGCCGTCTCCCGGGGCGAGGTGGCGGCCTCGACCTGGAAGCCGCCGCGCCGCAGCGAGCGGTTGCGGGCGAGCGCGATCTTGCGGCGCTTCTGCGAGGAGCAGAGGTCGGCGAGGCTCGCGGCCTCGCGCGGCAGCAGCAGCACCGGGCAGGCGACCTGGTCCTCGACGCGCTCGGCGGCCCCCGCCGGCACCGGGAGCTGCCAGGCGGCGGCCTCGGGCGCGAGGTCCTCCAGGTCCAGGGTGGCGCAGCCGCCCCGCGCGGCCGCGATCCCCTCCGCCAGCGCCGCGCCCGCCCCGGCCGCCTCCGGGTCGAGCAGGAGGTCGAGATGGTCGCTCGGCCCGATGCCCAGCGGCAGGAGGCGCCGGCCCCGCGCGCCCTCCTCCGCGTAGAGCGGCGCGAGGCCGACCAGGCGCCCGCCCGCCCGGACCGCCACCGCGGCGAGGTCGCCGGGCCGGAACTGGCGCCACCACGGGATGAGCCAGGCCGGGGACTGGAACGGCGTCGCGGAGGGGCAGCGCCCGAACAGGTCCCACCAGTCGGGTTCGAGCCGGTCGAGGTCGGCCGCCTCGGCGAGGACGGACGCGGTGAGGGCCGGCGCCTCACGCCGCGCCGGCGAGGCGATGGGGAGCGGCCGGCCGGTCGGCGCCGCGGCGAAGCTTCTCATAGGCGGCAAAGTACCCTTCGATCATCGGGGCGAGGCCCGAATGTCCCGCGGCGATCCGGCGGCAGGCCTCCCGGTCGATCCGGTCGACCGAGGCGATCGCCGCGGCCATCTCCGCCGGAGTCTCGGCCAGGAACCCGGTGCGGCCCGGCTCCACCAAGTCGGCGAGGGCGCCCATCGGCGCGGCGATCACCGGGGTGCCGCAGGCCATCGCCTCGCGGGCGACGAGGGAGCTCGTCTCCGGCAGCCGCGCGGGCAGGAGCAGGCAGCGCGCCGCGTTGAGCAGGCGGCGCTTGGCCCGGAACCCGACCGGCCCCAGGAAGCGCCGCTGCCGGTCGAGGCGCGGCGCCACCGCGCGGTCGAAGAAGTCCCGGTGCGCCGGATAGGGGAAGAGTTCGCCCGCGACGGCGAGCGGGATCCCGGCCCGGTGGGCCGCGTCGAGGGCGAGGTCGACGCCCTTCTCGGGGGCGATCCGGCCGAGGAAGAGGGCGAAGCGCCCGCGCGGGAAGCGCCCGCGCAGGGCCTCGGCCGGCACGCCGTTCGGGATCGGGTCGAGGAGGGAGAGCCCCGGCGGGGCGAGCCCGTGCTGGTGAGCCGAGACGCAGTGCAGGAAGGTGCGCGGGCGCGCCGGGCGCAGGGCCTCGGGGGCGTACCAGGAGAAGGGGGCGTGCAGGGTCGCGAGCACGGGCGGGCCGGGCGGCGGCAGGGCGGCGTGGAAGTCGATGCCGTGCATGTGGACGACGTCGATCTCCGGCCGCGCCCGCACGGCGGCCGCCACGGCCTCGGCCTGGGCCCGGCGCGCCCGGGCGATCGCCGCCTCGTCGAGGGGCCCCGTCTCCCGGGGCAGGGCGATCAGCTCGCCCCGCACCCGCGAGCCCGCGCAGGCGACGACGAGGGAGCGGTGGCCCGCCGCCACCAGGGCGGCGTCGAGGGCGCTCAGCACCTGCTCGGCGCCCCCCGCCGCGTCCGGCCCGACCGGGGCGAGGGGATAGGCGACGTGGAGGATGCTGAGCGGCATCGCCGGGTCGCGGGGCTAGTCGCGCAGGACGGCGTGGAGCGGCGCGCGGCCGCCCGGCCAGCCCAAAGCCACGCGGGCGCCCGCATCCGCCTCGCCCGCCGCCGCCTCGGCCAGGAGCCCGATCGCGGCCCGGTAGCCGTGCAGGGTGCCGACATCGACGTAGGCGGTGCCGGCGCGGATGCCCCGCGCCTCGCCGCCCGCCGCCAGGTGGGCGTTGATGAGCGTGCCGATGTACTCGTCGCGCCGGCCCCGCTGCAGCCAGAGCCGGTGCAGGTCGCGCAGGGTGCGGCCCGGCATCTTGAAGGCGCCCCAGATCCAGGACGAGGTCGCGTCCGCCCGCTTGACCTGGATCTCGCGCACGCGGTCGCCGTCGAGCACGACGGCGTCGAAGAATTCCGGCCGCTCGACCGGGAACAGCAGGAAGGAGAGGACGTCGTCGGGGCATTGCGCCAGGGCGTCGGCCGGGAACCAGACCGTGTCGGGCAGCCCCACCACCACCGGCTCGTCCTCGGCGATCAGGGGCAGGGCCCGGAAGATGGCGTCGCACAGGCCGGACGCGGCGGGCTGGACCGCGTAGGCGATCGGCACCTCGCCGTAGGCGGCGCCGTAATAGTCGAGGATGTCGGACTTGCCCGGCGCGATGACGAACAGCAGCCGGTCGGCGCCGCCGCGGATCATGCGCTCGACGAGGTACTCGCTCACCGCGCAGGGGCGCTCGATCCCGTGATCGAGGCGGCTGCCCACCGGCAGCAGCTCCTTCGAGAAGGCGAGCGGCTGGATGCGGCTGCCGAGGCCCGCCGCCGGAATGATGCCCCACATCGTCAGACCTCCGCCGGGACGGCGCCGCGCGCGGACGCCGCCTGTTCGAGTGCGGCGACGAGCGTCCGGGCCCGCCGCGCGGATGCGTGCTCGTCGAGGGTGCGCTCCCGGGCCCTGGCCGCCAGGGCCCGGCGCTCGGCCTCGTCCATGTCGAGGGCGGCGACCGCCTCCGCGGTGGTGCGCGCCACCACGATCTCGCGGCCCGGCGCGAAGAAGGCGTCGAGCCCCTCCCACTCGTCCGTGATCAGCGGCGTGCCGCAGGCCGCCGCCTCGAACAGCCGCCCCGAGGGGCACCAGCCCATCGCGGCCATGGCCTGCCGGGTGACGTTGAGGGTGAAGCGCGAGGAGGCGAAGAAGGCCGGGTGCTCGGCCGGCGGCAGGTGGCGCACGAAGGAGATGTTGGGCGCCCAGGGGAAATCCGCCGGGTACTGCGCCCCGCCGATGAGGAAGCGCTGCCCCGGGCGCAGGCGCGCCGGCGCGACGAGCAGGCGCTCGACCCCGGCCTGCCGGTCCGCCGCGTAGGTGCCGAGGTAGGAGAGGTCGCAGGCGTAGTGCGGCGCGGGCGCGCCGGGCCGATGCGCGTCGGGATCGACGTGGCCGTAGAGGGGCGCCACGCGCCGCGCCCCGAGCCGCGCGCGCAGGGCGTCGAGGGCCGCCCCGCCCGTGTAGCTCAGCACGAGGTCGAAATCCCGCAGGCCCCGCGGGCCGAGATAGGGCACCGCCTCGCCCGCCTCCAGCCGCGCCAGCGTCACCGGCGTGTCGAGGTCGTAGAAGACGCTGACGGGCGCGGCGAGGGCGAGGTCGGTCGCCGCCACCGCGTCCGGGCAGTAGGAGGTGACGATCGCCGCGTCGCATTCCCGCACGGCCTCTCGGGCGCGGGCGGCGAGATCCGGCGTCCAGTCCGGATAGAGGACGAGGTCCCCGCCCGGCAGGGCGTGGAGGTCGCGGTTCTCGGCGTAGTAGGGGACGTCGCGCTCGAAGAAGGTGACGCGGTGCCCGTCCGCCGCGAGGGCCCGGCACAGCCCGCGCCAGAGCGTCGCGTGACCGTTGCCCCAGGACGACGAGACGGTCAGTCCGAACACGACGATCCGCATCAGGCCCCGTCCCCCCGCCGGGATCCCGCCCCGGCCGCGACCCCAACCCACATACCTGGGGTGAGTTCCTGCCCGCGGTGAGTTCCCGCTCGCGACGGTTGCCACCGGGCCGGTTTTGCCCGACAGCCGCGGCCGGACCGACGAGGAGGAATGCGCCGTGTGGGAAGCCGAAGTGATCGGGGGGGCGGAGGATGCGCAGGGGCTGATCTGGGTGCGGGCGCCGCGGGACTTCCCGAACGGCCTCGACGAGCTGGTCGGCGGCCCGGTCACGGTGGGCGGGGTGGCGCGCAGCATCCTCGACGTGGTCGAGCCGGAGGACGGCGGGATGGTCCGCAAGGGGGACCGGCTCGGGCTGATCCTCGATCCGGCCTGAGCCCGCGGCGGGGCCCCGCCTTCGCGGGCGCGCCGGCCGGGCGGCCGCGTCGGCTCGTGCCGCGCGTCGGGATCGGCAAGCCGGCCGTCACCTCACGCCGCGCGGCGGCGGGCGAGCTCCCGCAGGGGCGGCGCGCCCGCCCGGGAGATCACGCGCCGCCGCCGCGCCTGCGCCATCCCCGCCCTTGTCAGGCTTCGCCGGGAATGCCATCGGCCGGGCAAGGCTTTGCGGGGCGAGGGCGTGATGGATTGGGTGGAAGCGATCGGCTACCTGGGCACGGCCCTGACGGTGGCCTCCTCGGCGATGACGACGATGATCCCGCTGCGGATCGTCTCGATCCTCAGCAGCATCGCGGTCATCATCTACGGCTGCCTCGTCGGCAGCGTGCCGACGGTGCTGACCGAGGTGATCCAGATCCCGTTCAATGCCTGGCGCCTCTACGAGATGATCCGGCTCGTCAGGGACGTCGAGAAGGCCGCGGGGGGCGACCTCTCCCTCGACTGGCTCAAGCCCTTCGGCACCTCGCGCCGCTTCAAGGCCGGGGAGGTGCTGTTCCGGATGGGCGATCCGGCGAGCGAGATGTTCTACGTCGAGAGCGGCCGCTTCCGGATCGAGGAGCGCGGCATCGACATCGCGCCGGGGGCGATCGTCGGGGAACTCGGCATGCTCTCGCCCGGCAACGTCCGCACCGCCTCGGTGGTCTGCGCCGAGGACGGGGTCGCGCTCTGCGTGCCCTATTCGGAGGTCAAGCAGCTCTACTACCAGAACCCCGAATTCGGGTTCTATTTCCTGAAGCTGACGAGCGAGCGGCTGTTCCAGGGAACCGGGCAGGGAGGGCCGTGCGGGGCGACGCCCGAGCCCGAGGTCGCCTGACCCACGGGGCGCATCGAGAGAGGTTTGGATGTCGGATTTCACCCTCGACCCGCGGCTCGCCGCCGACACGATCGCGGTGGGCGACCTTCCGCTCTGCAGCGTGCTCCTCCTCGACGATGCCCGCTTCCCCTGGCTCGTCCTGGTGCCGCGCCGGGAGGCGGTGAGCGAGCTCACCGACCTCGCCCCGCGGGAGGCGGCGGCCCTGATGGAGGAGATCCGGGTCGCGACCCGGGTCATGCTGGACCTCGCCAAGCCCGACAAGGTGAATGTCGGGGCGCTCGGCAACGTGGTGGCGCAGCTCCACGTCCACGTGGTCGGGCGGTTCCGCTCCGATCCGGCCTGGCCCGGCCCGGTCTGGGGCCACGGCACCCGCGCGCCCTACCCGCCCCACGCCGCCGCGCAGCTCGTCGAGCGCGCCCGGGCGCTGTTCGCGGCCGCGTGAGCGCCGCCCCTCTGTGATTTCGCCGCAATGTGCGCGTCGATGCGGTCGACCCATCGCCGGATCACGCCCTGAGGAGATCCCGTGACGACGCCCCTCGACCGCCTCGGCTTCGCCCAGAGCCTGCTCGTGCGCCACTCCGCCGAGCGCACCGGCCCGACCCCGACGCTCGCCGACCATCCGGAGGCCGGCCTGCTCCTCTTCGCGGGCGAGGTGCCGGTGCTGCGGGCGGCCGGGGCCGCGGCGAGCGCGGTGCTGTCGGTCGCCGACGCCGCGCGCGTCCCCACGCCGGCCCCGCTCCTCTTCCTGGGGCGGATCGGCGAGCGGCCGATCTTCGCCGGGGCCCTGCCGGCCGAGGCCGGCGCGGGTTTCGCGGAGGATCCGGCCTACCGCCTGCTCGACCTGCGCGCGGTCGCGGTCGAGGGGGCGGTGCCGGCGCCGGAACTCGGCCTCCTCGCCACCGCGAAGTCGCTCCTGAACTGGCACGCCCGCCACGGCTTCTGCGCCCAGTGCGGCGCGCCGACCGCGCTCTCCTGCGGCGGCTTCCGGCGCGACTGCGCGGCCTGCGGGGCGCAGCACTTCCCGCGCACCGATCCGGTGGTGATCATGCTGGTGACGTGCGGGGACCGGTGCCTGCTCGGGCGGCAGGCGCGCTTCGCCCCCGGCGTCTATTCCTGCCTCGCGGGCTTCCTCGAGCCGGGCGAGACGATCGAGGACGCGGTGCGCCGCGAGACCTTCGAGGAGGCGGGGCTGCGGGTCGGCGCCGTGCGCTACCGGGCCTCCCAGCCCTGGCCCTTCCCCTCCTCGCTGATGATCGGCTGCGAGGGCGAGGCCCTCGACGAGGCCCTGACCCTCGATCGCGACGAATTGGAGGATGCCCGCTGGTTCTCCCGCGAGGAGGTGCGGGCGATGCTGGAGCGCCGCCACCCGGACGGCCTCCTCACGCCGCCCCCGATGGCGATCGCCAACCTCCTGGTGCGGGGCTTCGCGGACGGGTTCTGATCCGGGATCGGCTTGATGAAGCCGATCCCGGATCGCGAGCCTGCGCGGCGCCTGAGCGCGGCGCCTGAGCGACGCCGACATCCGCATGGCCGACATCGGAGATGGCGAAGCCATCAACCGGATGGCGCATGCCAAGCCCGCGCGGCGCCTGAGCGAAGCCGACATCCGCATGGCCGACATCGGAGATGGCGAAGCCATCAACCGGATGGCGCATGCCAAGCCCGCGCGGCGCCTGAGCGAAGCCGACATCCGCATGGCCGACATCGGAGATGGCGAAGCCATCAACCGGATGGCGGATGAGCCGCCGGCGGAACCGGTCCCGCGCCCGGGGACGGCCCGTCCGCCGGGCCGATGCGCGCTATCGCAGCACCAGCTTGCCGTCGCCGTTCAGATCGATCGTGTTGAACGTCCTCACGTACTCATCGTCGAAAGTGTCGGTCAGCAGGTCGAGATCGAAGCCCCGCAAGGTGATCTTGTTTCTCCACGGGCTTTTGTCAAGAAAATCGACCCCGACCTGGACGTTGTTGATCTTCTTCAGGGTGTGCTCGGCCAGCCAGGCCTTGCACGCCGCCGGGTCGCCCATCTCCTCCTTGCTGGGATACTTGGCTGGCGCGTCGCCGGCCGGCACGATGTAGATCTCCTTCACGAACTGGAGGCTGGCCCTCATCCCCCTGTGTTCATACATCCGGGCGACCGATCGAAAGAACGTCTCGATGCGATCCAGAGCCTCGTCGGTGATGAACAGCTCCGGCGTCTCGCTCAGCTGATGCAAACTCATCCGCGGTTCCCTCCGCTGCCGAATGGCGTGAGAGCGCCGTCGGTCCTCGATCCGATGAGCGCATGAACATGAATCATACCAACGGCTCAGGATGCTGACGCATCGAGCCGTTGCTCCATCTCGAATTTTCGATTTCAAGCCAGAGGCTTGGCGAACCAGAGGCTTGGCGAAAATTCGAGAGCCGCACCACCGGTCATGAGAAATGACCGGTGGTATCATCTCGGGGATCCGCGGGCCTTCACGGCTGTGGCGGGCGCAGGCCCGGTGCATCACCCTCCCGAAGTCTCGGAAAGCCTCGGTCTCCCTCATTACGTAAGGACATGAGAACGCGCAATCGCTACGATCGGCGGAGCGCAGGGAATTCCAGGCGGGATCGGGGCGCCGAGACCGGCGTGATCTGGGCACGAATCGCGGCATCGGGCCGTCGATGCGCGGGTCCCGGCAGCGCGGCCGGGCCGTCCGCGGGCCGGCGCGGCGCCGGGGGCGGTCGCCCGAGACGGCGCCCTCGGCGGAGCGCGGGCGGAGTTCCGGCAGCCGCAGCTGCGCCCGTCAATGCGCCATCAGCACCGGCATGGTGGCGTGGGCGAGGATGTGGCTGGTCGCGCCGCCGAAGATCATCTGGCGCAGGCGGCTCTGGGTGTAGGCCCCCTTGACCAGGAGATCGCAGCCGAGCGCGGCGGCCTCGGCCAGGAACACCTCGCCGGGATTGCGCCGCCCCGCCGCCAGGGTGCGGCCCCGCGCGGTCAGGCCCTCGCGGGTGAGCGCCGCCGCCAGCTGCTCGGCGCTCGGGCCCGGCACCATGCCGGAATCGACGCCCAGCACCTCGATGCGGGCGGCCCGCCGCAGGAACGGGCCCGCGAAGGCCACCGTGCGGGCGGTCTCGGTCGAGCCGTTCCAGGCGATCAGCACGGTCTCGCCGAGGCTCTGGGGCGGGGTCGGGGGCGCGATCAGGAGGGGCCGGCCGCTCTCGAACAGGGCGGCTTCGAGGGTCGTCATGCGCGGGCCGCCCTCCCCGCCCGGCCGTCCCACCACGGTCGCGCCGAACAGACGCGCGTATTGCGCCAGGAACCCGTCGCCCGGCGGCGCGTCGGGCAGCCAGCGGTAGCGCGGGCGGGAGGGATCCGCCTCGCCCGAATCCCGCGGCACCCCGTGCTGCTCCATGAAGGTGGAGAACTGGCTGCCGCAGCCGCGGGCCTCCGCGAGGTCGGCCTCCTCGTCGCGCACCCAGGTCATGCCGCCCACCATGTCGACCGGGACGTACTCGGCGAGGGCGGGGCGCAGGCCGAACCCCTCCACGCAGGATCCGAAGCGCCGGGCGGTGAGGAGCGCGGTCTCCAGCACGGAATCGAGGAGCGTGTGGCGCGCGATCGGAACGAGCAGGGTCTTCATGGCGGCCTCCGGGGCGATTGCACCACGGCCCCGCTGCGCCGTCCAGGGGCGCGCCCTCGCCAGGCCCCGGCAAATCTGCCAGACCGGCGGGATCGCCGCCGGCGCGGGAGGAATGCCATGCCCCCTTCCCTGCTCGACATCGCCCCGGAGGTGCGGGCCGCCCTCGCGGCGGGCGCGCCCGTGGTGGCGCTCGAATCCACCATCGTCACGCACGGCATGCCGCACCCGCAGAACGTCGAGACGGCCCGGGCCGTCGAGGCGGTGGTGCGCGAGGCCGGGGCGGTGCCGGCGACCATCGCGGTCGTGGCGGGGCGGATCCGGATCGGCCTGCCGGCCGAGACCCTGGCGGGGCTCGCCGCCGCGCGGGACGTGCTGAAGCTCAGCCGCGCCGACCTGCCGCACGCGGTGGCGGCGGGGCTCACCGGCTCGACCACGGTCGCCGCCACGATGATCTGCGCCGCGCTCGCCGGGATCCGGGTCTTCGCGACCGGCGGCATCGGCGGCGTGCACCGGGGCGTCGAGCAGACCCTCGACATCTCGGCCGACCTCGACGAACTCGCCCGCACCCCCGTGGCGGTGGTCTCGGCCGGCGCCAAGGCCATCCTCGACCTGCCGCGCACCCTCGAATACCTGGAGACGAGGGGCGTGCCGGTGGTGGGCTACGGCACCGACCGCTTCCCGGCCTTCTGGAGCCGCGACAGCGGCCTGCCCGCGCCGCTGCGCCTCGACACCCCGGAGGCGGTCGCCGCCCTGATCCGGGCCAAGGCCGCGCTCGGCCTCGGCGGCGGGATCCTGGTGGCCAACCCCGTGCCGGAGGCCGACGAGATCCCGGCCGCCGAGATCGCCGGCCTGATCGAGACGGCGGTGGCGGAGGCGCGGGCGGCCGGCATCTCCGCCAAGGCGGTGACGCCCTTCCTGCTGGGGCGTCTCCTCGCCCTCACGGGCGGGCGCAGCCTCGCCACCAACATCGCGCTGATCCGCCACAACGCCGCCCTGGCGGCCCGCCTCGCCGCCGCCCTGGCCGCCCCGGCTCCCGCGCCCTGACCGGCCGCGGCGGGTCAGAAAGCCTTAACGAATGCTGATTTACTTCTGTCCTTAGGGAAGACCGCTATGGACATCGTCAGCCTCGTTCAATTCTTCGCCGATCCCCTCGATCTCGCCGTCGTCCTCACCGACGTCGACCTCGAGCGGCCGGGACCGACGATCCTCTACGCCAACCCGGCCTTCGCCCGGATGTCCGGCTACGCGGAGGACGAGCTCGTCGGCCGATCGCCCCGCATGCTGCAGGGCCCGACCACCAGCCGGGTGGCCACGCGGCAGGTGCATCGCGCGCTGCGGATGAGCGGGCGCTTCCTCGGCTGCCTGCAGAACTACCGCAAGGACGGCGAGGCCTACCTGTGCGAGATCGACGTGCGGCCGGTATGCCGCCGGGACGGCACCCCGGAGGTCTTCATCGCCTTCGAGCGCGAGGTGGTCCGCCGCCGCGGGCGGCCCGCGCGGGGCGGGGCCGGGCGCTACCGGCCGGTCGCGATCTCCCCCGAGATCCTGCCGATGGTGGCCGGCGACACGCCGCTCTTCGGCTGATCCGGGATCGGCTTGATCGAAGCGGGTCCCGTCTCACGAGACTGCGCGGCGCCTGAGCGAAGCCGACATCCGCATGGCCGACATGGGAGATGGCGAAGCCATCAACCGGATGGCGGATGAGCCGGGGCGCCGGCCCTCAGGCGCGGCGAAGGCGCAGCGCGTTTCCGACCACGAACACGCTCGACAGGGCCATGGCGCCGGCGGCGAGGACGGGCGACAGGAGCGGGCCGCCGAAGAGGCGCAGCATGCCCGCCGCGACCGGCAGCAGCGCGGCGTTGTAGGCGAAGGCCCAGAACAGGTTCTGGCGGATGTTGCGCATCACCGCGCGCGAGAGGTGGAGCGCCTCGACCACGCCGCCGGGATCCCCCGCCATCAGCACCACGTCGGCGCTCTCCACCGCGACGTCGGTGCCCGTGCCGAGCGCGATGCCGACATCCGCCTCGGCCAGCGCCGGCGCGTCATTGATGCCGTCGCCCACGAAGGCGGTGCGGCCGTGGGCGGCGCGCATCTCCCGCACCGCCGCGAGCTTGTCGGCGGGCAGCACCTCGGCCAGCACCGTGGCGATGCCGAGCTCGCGGGCGATGCCCTCGGCCGTGCGCCGGTCGTCGCCGGTCACCAGCGCCACGGCCACGCCCCGTCCCTGCAGGGCCGCGACCGCCGCGGCGGCGCCCGGCTTCACCGGATCGGCCACCGCGATCAGGGCGGCGAGGCGGCCGTCGAGCGCGACGTAGAGGGGCGAGCGGCCGGCCTCGCCGAGCCGGGCCGCCGCCTCCGCGAGGGGCGCGACCGGGATGCCGAGCCTCGCCAAGTGCCGCGCCGCGCCGATTGCGACCGCGCGCCCGCCCGCCCGTCCGACGAGGCCGAAGCCCGGCACCGCCTCGAAGGCCTCGACCGGCGGAAGGGCGAGGCCCCGCGCCCGCGCCCCCGCGACGATCGCCCGGGCGAGCGGGTGCTCGGAGCGGGATTCCAGGGCGGCCGCGTGCGCCAGGGCTGTCTCGGCCAAGGCGGATTCGGCCAAGGCGGATTCGGCCGCGTCCCCGGGGGCGGGGATCAGGTCGGTGAGCGCGGGGTGGCCCTCGGTCAGGGTGCCGGTCTTGTCGAAGGCCACGGCCCGCACACCCTCCAGCGCCTGCAGGGCGGTGCCGTTGCGGAACAGGATGCCGCGCTCGGCCGCCCGCCCGGTCCCGACCATGATCGAGGTCGGCGTGGCGAGGCCCATCGCGCAGGGGCAGGCGATGATCAGCACCGCGATGGCGTTGACCAGGGCGAGGCCCAGGGCGGGCGCGGGGCCGAACAGCAGCCAGGCCAGGAAGGTCAGGGCGGCGAGGCCCATCACGGCCGGCACGAACCAGCCGGTGACCCGATCGACGAGGGCCTGGATCGGCAGCTTGGCCCCCTGGGCCGCCTCGACCATGCGGATGATCTGCGAGAGGACCGTGTCGGCGCCGACGCGCTCGACCGCGACCTCCAGGCTGCCGGTGCCGTTGACGGTGCCGCCCGTGACCGGCGCCCCGGCCTCCTTGCGCGCCGGCACCGGCTCGCCGGTGATCATGCTCTCGTCGACCGCGGAGGCGCCCGCGGCGACGCGCCCGTCGGCGGGCAGGCGCTCGCCCGGGCGCACCCGCACGCGGTCGCCGGGGCGCAGGTCCACCACCGGGACCTCGACCTCGCCCTCGGGGCGGATGACCCGGGCGGTCCGCGGCGCCAGCCCGACGAGGCGCGCGATCGCCGCGCCGGTGCGCCCCTTCGCCCGCGCCTCCAGGAAGCGCCCGAGCAGGATCAGGGTGATGATGAGGACCGAGGCCTCGAAATAGACGTGGGCCGTCCCCTCCGGCAGCAGGCCGGGCGCCAGGGTGGCGACGAGCGAGAAGCCGTAGGCGGCGCCCGTGCCGAGGGCGACGAGGGCGTTCATGTCCGGGTGGCCGCGCAGCAGGCCCGGCACGCCGCGCCGGAAGAAGCGCCGGCCCGGGCCCGCGAGGACGAGCGTGGCGAGCACGGCCTGGACGCCGTTGCTCCAGCCCTCCGGCACGAGGGCGTGCAGACGATGGGCGCCGATCAGGTGGCCGCCCATGTCGAGGACCACGACGGGCAGCGCCAGCAGGGCGGCGACGACGAGGTCGCGGCGCAGCCCGACCGCCTCCTCGGGCAGGGCGGGGGTCTCCGGCGCGGCGGCCGGCAGCGGCCGCAGCGCGTAGCCGGCCGCGGCCACGGCCCGGGCCAGGGCGGCCTCCTCCACCAGCCCGCCGGGATGGCGCACGCTGACCCGCCCGGTGGCGAGGTTGGCGCTGGCCTCGGTGACGCCCGGCACCGCCCTGAGCACCCGCTCGACCCGGCCGACGCAGGAGGCGCAGGTCATGCCCTCGACGAGGAAGTCCGAGGTCTGCTCGGGGACGGCGTAGCCGGCATCCGCGATCGCCTCGGCCAGGGCGCCCGGATGGTTGTCGGGGGCAAGCTCGATGGTGGCGCGGCGGGTGGCGAGGTTGACGGAGGCCGAGGTGACGCCCGGCACGGCCTTGAGCACGCGCTCGACCCTCCCCGTGCAGGAGGCGCAGGTCATGCCCTCCACGGGCAGGGTGAGGCGGCGGGCGGTCGCGGTCATGGCCGAACTCCTCGGGAGCGCGCCGCCGTCGCGCGCCGCGCTCCCGGCAGGATATGGGATTCGCCGGATCGGGCGGTGATAGGGCCGCGCTTCGCGCCAGCCCTGCATCCGCAACATGGTTTCGCCGCGCTTGGGCGCCAGGGGCGTTCCGCCGGGCGGGGCCCGGCCGGGACCAGGCGGGGGACGGGATGGGCAGCAACCGAGATCGGAGCGGGCCGACCGGCGGGCGGCCCTCGCCGCGCCCGCGCGCCGGGTGCGCCGTCGCGCTGGCCCTCGCGTCGGCTCTGGCCCCCGCCGCGGCCCGGGCCCACCCGCATGTCTGGGTGCAGGCGCGCAGCGAGATCGTCCTCGACGAGGCCCGCGCCCTCAAGGGCCTGCGCCTGACCTGGACCTTCGATCCCGACTACTCCGCCTTCGCGGTGCTGAACCTCGATTCGCGGCGCGACGGCGTCCCGGATCCCGACAAGCTCGCCGAGCTCGCCCGCGCCCGCGTCGCCGCCCTCGCCGAGACCGGCTACTACGTGCAGGCCAAGCTCAACGGCCGCCTCCTCGCCTTCGCGGCCCCGCAGGATGCCCGGGCCGAGTTCCGGGACGGGCGGCTCACCCTCTTCTTCACCCTCGCGCCGGCCGCCCCCGCGGCCGCCCTGCGCAGCCTCGTGGTCACGACCGCCGATCCGGATTTCTACGTCGCCTTCGGCCTCGCCCCGGGCGACGAGGCCGCGCGGGTCGCGGGCCCCGCCGCCTGCCTCGTCAAGGTGACGCATCCGGCCAAGGAGGCGCGGGTCGGCGAGCAGCTGATCCCGGATTCGGACGCGCTCGTCCGCCCGGGCGCGGCGGCCGCCGCCGGGGCCGACTACACGGGCCGCGTGCTCGTGGCCTGCCCCTGAGCGGAGCGGCCCCAAGCGGGTCTGCTGCGAGCCCAAGCGGGTCTGCCGCGAGCCCAAGCGGGTCTGCCGCGAGCCCAAGCGGGTCTGCTGCGAGTCTCGCTCCCGCGCCGTCCACCGAGCCGGAGCACGTCGGCGAAGGGCGCTCAGCCCGGGGACGTCTCCTCGCGCCCCGCCCCCGCCGCGGCCGGGATCGAGGCCCGGAAGGTCGAGCCGCGGCCCGGCTCGCTCTCCACGACGAGCCGGCCACGGTGGCGGTTCAGGATGTGCTTGACGATGGCGAGGCCGAGGCCGGTGCCGCCCTGCTGGCGGCTGGAGGCCGGGTCGACCCGGTAGAAGCGCTCGGTCAGGCGCGGCAGGTGCTCGGGCGCGATGCCCGGGCCGTCATCCGCGACGGCGATCTCGACCTGGGCCGGCCGGCCCGCCTCGGCCGCGAGGGCCGACACGCGCACGCTCACGCGCCCGCCCTCGCCGCCGTACTTGACGGCGTTCTCCACGAGGTTCTCCACGAGGCGCAGGATCTCGTCGCGCTCGCCCAGCACCGCGAGCGGGGCGGGCCCCTCCTCCAGCGCGATCGCGACGCCCCGCTCCTCGGCGAGGGGGGAGAGGGAATCCACGATCTGGCGGGCGAGCGGCCCGACCTCGATCACGGTCGTCGGCGGCACGTGAGCGCGCAGCTCGATGCGCGACAGCGACAGGAGGTCGTCGATCAGCCGCGTCATGCGCAGGGCCTGCTCGCGCATGATGGCGAGGAAGCGGTCCCGGGCCAGGGAATCGTTGCGGGCCGGCCCCTGCAGGGTCTCGATGAAGCCGAGGAGCGAGGCGAGCGGCGTGCGCAGTTCGTGGCTGGCATTGGCCACGAAATCGACCCGCATCGTCTCCAGCCGCTTGGCCGAGGTGAGGTCGCGCAGGAACAGGACGAGGTTCGGCTGCCCGCCCGCGTCGGCCGAGCCCTTCATGGCGCCGATCTGGACCTCGAAGGTGCGCTCGGTCGGGACCCGCGGGGCGTAGAGGGTCTTGAGGGGCGCGCCCGTGTGCAGCACGGTCTCGATGCCGTCGAGCACGCCGGGATCGCGCAGCGCGAAGGAGAGCGGGTATTTCGGCCGCAGCGTCGGCAGCAGGGCGCGGGCCGCCGCGTTGGCCTCGATCACCAGGGCCCGGCGGTCGATCAGGATGACCGGGTCCGGGATATTGGCGAGCAGGGCCTCGGCGAGGCTGGGGCGGTCCTCGCACGCGCCCTCCCGGCGGGGCAGCGGTTCCTCCGCCCGCGGCGAGGCGAGCCAGCCGCCGAGCAGCACCGCCGCGGCGGTGCCGAGGCCGAGCCAGAGGTCCGGGCCGCGCTCCCAGGCGGCCGCCCCGGCGACCGTCAGGGCGGCGATCAGGGCGGCCCGCCACGCCGCCCGGCGGGCAGCGCCGGCCCTGTGCGGGTCGAAGGGGAGAGAAGGCATGGGTGCAACCCTAAGCCGATCGCGTGACGGGTTCGCGATGCCCGGCACGGTCGCGTCGGCGGTCCCGGGCGGCGGCGCGGCGCCGGGCGGCGTCACGCCTCCTCGTCGCCCTCGGGCGCCTCGCGGGGGGTGAGCCTGACGCGCTTGGCGATCTCGTAGGCGCCGAGCGCCGCCAGCGCCACCACGAAGGGCACCAGATAATAGCAGACCCGGAACAGGAGCAGCGCGCCGAGCACGGATTCCCGCGGCAGCCCCGACAGGGCGAGGAGCACGGTCGCCTCGAAGACGCCGAGCCCGCCGGGGGCGTGGCTCGCGATGCCGAGCATCGCCGCCACCACGTAGATCGCCACGAAGGCCTCGAAGCTCACCCCGTGGCCGGGCGGCAGCAGCACGTAGAGCACGCCCGCCGCCGCGCAGACGTCGCAGGCGCCCACCAGCATCTGGCTCAGGGAGAGGGCGAGGCCCGGCAATTCGAGCCGCCAGCCCCTCACCCGCACGCTGCGCCGCCTCAGCGTCACCCAGCCCAGATAGGCGAGCACCCCGGCCATGGCCGCGAGGCCGAGGCCCCGGTTGATGGCGCTGCTCACCGAGGTCAGGCGCGACAGGGGCTCGGCCTCCCGCACGAGGCTGAAGCCGAGCACCGCCCCCATGCCGAGCCAGAAGGTGAAGCCCGCCACGATGGTCAGCGCCGCGATCCGCCCGGGGCTCAGGCCCTTGCCCGAGTAGATCCAGTACCGGATCGTGCCGGCGGTCAGGAGCGGGAAGCCCAGGTTGAAGCTCACCGCGTAACTGGTGAAGGAGGCGAGCGCCGTGGTCCGGTACGGCACCCTGATCCTGAGCTGGCGCAGGGCGAGCGCGTCGTAGCAGGTGAGGAACAGGTAGCTCACCGCCACCAGCATCACGGCGAGGCTCACCTGCTCGCCGGTGGCGGCCGTGAAGGCGGCGCGCAGCTCCGACCAGGTCACGGTCGAGACGAGTTCGTAGAGCACGCCGAGCGAGATGAGGAACAGGATCGCGCTCGCGGCGGTGCCGATCCAGGCGTAGCGCCGCTTGCGGCGGCCGGCGCGGTCGAGGGCCGGCACCTCGGGCGCGGGATCCTGGTCCCGGCCCGCCGCGGTCGGCTCGGCCCGCGCGAGCCGCGTATCCTGTCTGGCGAAGTTCATCTCGTCGGCGTCCGACTCCGCTGGCCGCCGACCGGCCTCCCCCGCGGGCACCGGCCCGGCACCTTCGGCGGCACTCCGACCGAGCCCCGCTTGCGCCCGCCATGTAGGCGCTCCGGCGCCGGAAGACCAGACGAGACCGGGTCTTGCCCCGGGAGCGGGCCTCACGCGCAGAAGCGCAGATGCGCCGCCGCCTCGGCGAGTCCGGCCGCGATCCGCTCGCGCACCTCCGGGCTGGTGCAGACGAAGGTCGGGCTCGGATGGGGCACGCCGACCACCGGCAGGTCGGGCCGCAGCGCGCGCAGGGCGGCGGCGTGGCTCTGGGCGACGCGGCCGGCCAGGACCACCACGGCGAGGTCGGGCATCAGGTCGAGGAGGGCGGGCAGGTAGGGCGCGGCGGCGCGGATCTCGGCCCGGCGCGGGGCGCGGTTGCGGGCGCCGGGGGCGTGGATGACCCAGGGCACCGCGTTCCAGATCAGCGTGTCGGCGCGGGCGATCCGGGCCCGCGCCAGGAACCCGAACAGGTTGGCGGCGGTGCCGGTCGGGTTGTCGCGCGACACGAAGGCGGTGCGGCCGGTGGCGGGGCCGGGCGTCTCGAGGAGCAGGAGCAGCCGGGCCGCCGCGCCCCCGTCGAGGGGATCGGGCTCGGGCACCGGCGCGCCCTGCGCGGCGGCGATGCGGGCGGCGAAGGCGCGCAGCGGCGCGAGATGGGGCGCGCCGAGGAGGGCGCGCCTGGCCGCGAGCGCGGCCGGGTCCGCGAGGGTCTTGGGCGTGGTGGGCGCGGTCACGGGACGGTGTTCGCTGACGGGAGAGGCTTTCGGGAGCGGTCGCAGGCCGAGGAACGAACGAGCCGCCCCGTTGGTCCGGGCGCGGACCATGCCCGTCCCGATCAGCGGCCCGGCCTCACGGCGCCTGTCTCGTGGTCGAGCGCCCCGCCCCGTCAGGGCGAGAACCGCGCCCCCAGGCTGTAGGCGTCGCCCCGGAAGATCTGGCGCACGTAGGTCACCGTGTCCTCCCCGCGCCAGGTGCGGCGCTCGACCGCGAGGCAGGCGCCCCCCGGCGGCAGGTCGAGGGCGCGGGCGAGGGCGCCCGGCGCGTTGAGCGCCGTGATGCGGTGCGAGGCCTCCGTCCAGGGCACGTGCCGCAGCAGCCACGTGCCGGGCGGCACGGCGGAGAAATCCACCTCCGCCGCGGCCGGCACCGCCGCGAGGCTGATCAGGCGCTCCTCCTGCGCGAAGGGACGCCCGTCCGCGAGGTGGCGGCAGGTGAGGTCGAGGAGCGGCTGGCCCGGCGCGAAGCCCGCGCCCGGCGGGTCGCCCGCCCCCGCCCGCCGCTCCCGGCGCGCGACGAGTACCAGCCCGTAGCGCGCCCCGCGCGCCGCGATCTCGGCCGGGATGTCGGGGATCTGCAGCACGGCCGATTGCCGGGCGGGGGCGGCCACGAAGGAGCCGGCGCGGCGCCGGCGCTCGATCAGGCCCGCGGCCGCCAGCCCCGCGAGCGCCTTGTTCACGGTCATGCGCGAGCAGCCGTAGAGCGCCGAGAGTTCCGACTCGAAGGGGATGCGGTGGCCCGGCGGCCAGTCGCCCGACAGGATCCGCGCCTCGATCTCGCTGCGGATCCGGGCCGTCAGGCTGGGGCCCCCGGTCACGCGGCGAGCCTCGCCAGGGCGGCCCGGAAGCGCGCCGCCACCGCCTCCCGCCGGTGGTGCCGTCCCTGCGCGACGACGCGCGCCCCGGCGCGCCAGACCCGGTCGATCACCCCGGCGCGGGCCGCGAACACGAAGCCGTCGAGCCACGCGTCGCCGGAGCGCTCCGCCAGGGCCGGGTGGTCGGGATCGAGGGCGACGATGTCGGCGGGCTGCCCGGGCGCGAGGCCGGCGGGCCGGCCGAGGGCCTGCCCGCCCCCGGCGAGGGCGGCCTCGATCAGGGCGCGGCCGGTCGAGGCGGAGCGCGCCGAGGTCGCGACGCCGCGCACCCGCCCGGCGAGGCGCTGGCCGTATTCGAGCAGGCGCAGCTCCTCGGCCGCCGCGATCAGCACGTTCGAGTCGCTGCCGATTCCGAACCGGCCGCCCGCGCCCTGGAAGGCGGCCAGCGGGAACAGCCCGTCGCCGAGATTGGCCTCGGTGATCGGGCAGAGGCCCGCCACCGCGCCGCTGCGCGCGAGCCCGCGCGTCTCGCTCGGCGTCACGTGGGTGGCGTGGATCAGGCACCAGCGCGCGTCGACCGGCGCCGCGTCGAGCAGGAGTTCCACCGGCCGCGCCCCGGTCGCCGCCCGGCACTCCTCCACCTCGCGCAGCTGCTCGGCCGCGTGGATGTGGACCGGGCCGCCCTCCGCCAGGGGCAGGATCGCGGCGATCTCCGCGAGGGTCGCGGCCCGCAGGCTGTGGGGCGCGAGGCCGACCACGCAATCCCGCAGGTCCGCCACCGCCCGGCGGCTGCCCGCCATCACGGCCGCGAAGGTCTCCGGGTCGCTGACGAAGCGGCGCTGGCCCGCGGTCGGCGGCAGCGCGGGCGCCCCCTGCCCCGGCCCGAAGCCGCCATGGGCGTAGAAGACCGGCAGCAGCGTCAGGCCGATCCCCGCCTCCGCCGCCGCGGCGGCGATCCGCCCGGCCATCTCGGCCGGGTCCGCGTAGGCGCGCCCGTCCGGGGCGTGGTGCAGGTAGTGGAACTCGCCGACCCGGGTGAAGCCGGCCTCCAGCATCTCCACGTAGGCCTGCGCGGCCACCGCCTCGACGTCCTCCGGCGCCATCCGGGCCACGAAGCGGTACATCACCTCGCGCCAGGTCCAGAAGGAGTCCTCGTGCCCGCTGCGGCACTCGGCGAGCCCCGCCATGGCGCGCTGGAAGGCGTGGCTGTGCAGGTTCGGCAGGCCGGGCAGCGCGATCCCGCCGGTCTCGTCCCCCGGCCGCGCCGGCACGCCGCTCTCCAGCGCCGCGATGCGCCCCTCCCGGACGTCGAGGGCGACGCCCTCCGCCCATCCTTCGGGCAGCAGGGCGGAGCGGAACCAGAGCCGGGCCATCGCGGGTCCCTCCCCCGCGCGGGACGGGTGGACAAGGGTCCGCGCGGCCGATTATGTCTATACATACTCGGCGCGCACCGCCACCCGGCGGCCGATTCGCCGGGCCGCTTCCACCCGCCAGGAGCCGTCCCATGCTGTGCGACCGCCTGTGGCGCAACGCCCGGCTCGCCACCCTGGCCGAGGGGGGGCCGGGGCTCGGCCTCGTGGAGGACGGGCTGATCGCCGCCCGCGACGGGCGCATCCTCTACGCGGGGCCGGCGCGGGCGGCGCCCGCCTTCGCGGCCCGCGAGACGGTCGATTGCGAGGGGCGCTGGATCACCCCGGGCCTGATCGACTGCCACACCCACCTCGTCCACGGCGGCGACCGGGCGGCGGAGTTCGAGGCGCGGCTCGCCGGCGCCAGCTACGAGGAGATCGCGCGGGCGGGCGGCGGCATCGTCTCGACCGTGCGCGCCACCCGGGCGGCGAGCGAGGACGCGCTCGTCGGGAGCGCGCTGCGGCGCCTCGACGCGCTGATCGCCGAGGGCGTGACCGCGGTCGAGGTGAAGTCCGGCTACGGCCTCTCCGTCGCCTCCGAGCGCGCGAGCCTGCGGGCGGCCCGCCGCCTCGGGGAGAGCCGCGACGTCACCGTGACCACGACCTTCCTGGGCGCCCACGCGCTGCCGCCGGAGGAGCCCGACAAGGACCGCTACATCGCGCATGTCTGCACCGAGATGCTGCCCGCCCTGGCGCGGGAGGGGCTGGCCGACGCGGTCGACGCCTTCTGCGAGGGGATCGCCTTCTCGCCCGTCCAGACCGCGCGGGTCTTCGAGGCGGCGCGGGCGGCGGGCCTGCCGGTGAAGCTGCACGCCGACCAGCTCTCCGATCTCGGCGGGGCGGCGCTGGCGGCGCGGTTCGGCGCCCTCTCGGCCGACCACCTGGAATACGCGGACGAGGCCGGCGCCGCCGCCCTGGCCCGGGCCGGCACCGTGGCGGTGCTGCTGCCGGGGGCCTTCTACTTCATCCGGGAGACGCGGCGGCCGCCCGTCGACCTGTTCCGCCGCCACGGCACGCGGATGGCGCTCGCCACCGACTGCAATCCCGGCACCTCCCCCCTCACCTCCCTGCTCCTCGTGCTCAACATGGGAGCGACGCTGTTCCGGCTCACCGTCGAGGAATGCCTCGCGGGCGTGACCCGGGAGGCGGCCCGCGCCCTCGGGCGCCTGCACGAGATCGGCACGCTGGAGGCGGGCAAGTGGTGCGACCTCGCGGTCTGGGACGTCGAGCGCCCGGCCGAACTCGTCTACCGCATGGGATTCAACCCGCTGCACGCCCGCATCCGGAAGGGCCGATGAGCGCCGTCACCCTGACTCCCGGCCGCGCCGCGCTGGCGCAGTGGCGCGCGATCCGCGACGGGGCCCCGCTGCGGCTCGATCCCGCCTGCCGGCCCGGCATCGCGCGGGCCGCCGAGACCGTGGCGGCGATCGTGGCGCGGGGCGAGCCCGTCTACGGGATCAATACCGGGTTCGGGAAGCTCGCGACGGTGCGGATCGCGCCCGACGACCTCGCCACGCTGCAGCGCAACATCGTGCTCTCGCACGCGGCGGGGGTCGGGGCGCCGGTCCCGGCCGGGATCGTGCGGCTGATGATGGCGCTCAAGCTCGCGAGCCTCGCGCAGGGGGCCTCGGGCGTGCGGCCCGAGACGGTGGCCCTGCTCGACGCGATGCTGGCGCGGGGCGTGACCCCGGTGGTGCCGGGCCAGGGCTCGGTCGGCGCCTCGGGCGACCTCGCGCCGCTCGCCCACATGACGGCGGCGATGATCGGCGTCGGGGAGTGCCTCGACGCGGGGGGCGCCCGGCTGCCCGCCGCCGCGGCCCTGGCGCGGGCGGACCTCGCGCCCCTCGATCTCGGCCCGAAGGAGGGGCTGGCGCTCCTCAACGGCACGCAATTCTCGACCGCGCTCGCGCTGGCGGGCCTGTTCGGGGCGGAGGACCTGCTGCGGGCGGGCCTGGTCACCGGGGCGCTCTCGGTCGACGCCGCCCGCGGCTCGGACACGCCCTTCGACCCGCGCATCCACGCGCTTCGCCGCCACCGCGGCCAGATCGACGCGGCCGACGCCCTGCGCCGCCTCCTCGCCGGCTCGGCGATCCGGGCCTCGCACCTCGTCGGCGACGAGCGGGTGCAGGACCCCTACTGCCTGCGCTGCCAGCCGCAGGTGATGGGGGCCGCCCTCGACCTCCTGCGGCAGGCGGGGGCGACCCTGGAGACCGAGGCGAACGGCGTCTCGGACAACCCGCTCGTCTTCCCCGAGACCGGGGAGGCGCTCTCGGGCGGGAACTTCCACGCCGAGCCGGTGGCCTTCGCGGCCGACATGATCGCGCTCGCCCTGTGCGAGATCGGCTCCCTCGCCGAGCGGCGGATCTCGCTCCTCGTCGACCCCGCCCTGTCCTCGGGCCTGCCGGCCTTCCTGACCGGGCGGCCGGGCCTCAACTCGGGCTTCATGATCCCGCAGGTGACGGCGGCGGCCCTGGTCTCGGAGAACAAGCAGCGGGCCTACCCGGCGAGCGTCGATTCGATCCCGACCTCCGCCAACCAGGAGGACCACGTCTCGATGGCGGCCCACGGCGCGCGGCGCCTCCTGGCGATGGCGGAGAACGCCGCCGCGGTGCTCGGCATCGAGCTGCTGGCAGCGGCGCAGGGCTGCGATTTCCTGGCGCCGCTGCGGTCGAGCGAGGCCCTGGAGCGGGTGCGGGCGCGGCTGCGGGCGGCGGTGCCCCGCCTCGACGAGGATCGCTACCTGCATCCGGAGCTCGAGGCGGCGACGGCTCTGGTGCGCGACGGGGCCGTGGTGGCGGCCGCGGGCCTGGACCTGCCGGGGGTGGACGGGCGATGACGCCGGCCTGGCTCGCGGTCCGGCGGGGGGCGTCGCCCCTTCTCCTCAGCCTGCCCCATACCGGCACCGAGATCCCGCCCGAGATCGAGGCCGGTCTCGTCTCGCCCTGGCTCGCCCGCAAGGACACGGACTGGTTCATCGAGCGGCTCTACGCCTTCGCGGCGGATCTCGACGCCACGATCATCCGCACCTCCCTCTCGCGCACGGTGATCGACGTGAACCGGGACCCGTCCGGCGCCTCGCTCTATCCCGGGCAGGCGACGACGGAGCTCTGCCCCACCACCACGTTCGACGGCGAGCCGCTCTACCGGGACGGGCAGGCGCCCGACCCGGCCGACCGGCGCGCCCGCTGGTTCGACCCCTACCACGCGGCCCTGCAGGACGAACTCGCGCGGCTGCGGCGGCTCCATCCCCGGGTGGTGCTCTACGACGCCCACTCGATCCGCTCGGAGATCCCGCGCCTGTTCCCCGGCCTGCTGCCCCATTTCAACATCGGCACGCATGGCGGCCAGGCCTGCGACCCCGCCCTCCAGGAGCGGATCGAGGCGATCTGCCGGGGCAGCGGCCTCAGCCAGGTCAGCAACGGGCGCTTCCGCGGCGGCTTCATCACCCGCGCCTACGGCCGCCCGCAGGACGGCGTCCACGCGGTGCAGATGGAACTCGCCTGCCGCGCCTACCTGGCCGAGCCGGTCGGGCCGGTCGATCCCGCGACCTGGCCGGTGCCCTACGATCCCGACCACGCCGCGCCGGTCCGCGCGGCCCTGCAGGACGTCCTGTCCGCGTGCCTCGCCTTCGGAGCCTGCCCGCCATGAGCCGCCTCGACGATCCCCGCCTCGACAATGCCCGCCTCGTCCGCGCCCCGCGCGGCCCCGCCCTCACGGCGCGGAGCTGGCTCACCGAGGCGCCCCTGCGCATGCTGATGAACAACCTCGACCCGGAGGTCGCCGAGCGGCCGGGCGAGCTCGTGGTCTATGGCGGCATCGGGCGGGCGGCCCGGGACTGGGCGAGCTTCGACCGGATCGTCGCCGCCCTCACGGACCTGGAGGAGGATCAGACACTGCTGGTCCAGTCCGGCAAGCCGGTCGGGATCTTCCGCACCCACGCGGACGCGCCCCGCGTGCTGATCGCCAACTCCAACCTCGTGCCGCACTGGGCGACCTGGGCGCATTTCCACGAGCTCGATCGCCGGGGCCTGATGATGTACGGCCAGATGACGGCCGGCTCCTGGATCTACATCGGCAGCCAGGGGATCGTGCAGGGCACCTACGAGACCTTCGTGGAGATGGGCCGCCAGCACCATGGCGGCGACCTCGCCGGGCGCTGGATCCTGACGGCGGGCCTGGGCGGCATGGGCGGGGCGCAGCCCCTCGCCGCCACGATGGCGGGCGCCTCCTGCCTCGCCGTCGAGTGCCGGGCCTCCAGCATCGAGTTCCGCCTTCGCACGGGCTACGTCGACGTGCAGGCCCGGGACCTCGACGAGGCGCTCGCCCTGATCGAGGAATCCTGCCGGGCGCGCACGCCCCGCTCGGTCGCGCTCCTGGGCAACGCCGCCGAAATCTACGCCGAGATCTGGCGCCGGGGCGTGCGGCCGGATTGCGTCACCGACCAGACCTCCGCCCACGATCCCGTCAACGGCTACCTGCCCCGGGGCTGGAGCCTCGCCGAGTGGGAAACCCGCCGCGAGAGCGACCCGGACGGGGTCGCGGCGGCGGCCAAGCGCTCCATGGCCGAGCAGGTTCGGGTGATGCTGGACTTCCACCGGGCCGGCGTGCCCGTGGTCGATTACGGCAACAACATCCGGCAGATGGCGCTGGAGGAGGGCGTCCGCGACGCCTTCGCCTTCCCGGGCTTCGTGCCGGCCTATATCCGCCCGCTGTTCTGCCGCGGCATCGGGCCGTTCCGCTGGTGCGCCCTCTCGGGCGATCCCGAGGACATCTACCGGACAGACGCCAAGGTGAAGGAATTGCTGCCCGACAACGCAGCCCTGCACCGCTGGCTCGACATGGCGCGGGAGCGGATCCGCTTCCAGGGCCTCCCGGCCCGGATCTGCTGGGTCGGCCTCGGCGACCGCCACCGCCTCGGCCTCGCCTTCAACGCGATGGTGCGCAGCGGCGAGCTGAAGGCCCCGATCGTGATCGGGCGCGACCACCTCGATTCCGGCTCGGTCGCCTCGCCGAACCGCGAGACCGAGGCGATGCGCGACGGCTCGGACGCGGTCTCCGACTGGCCGCTCCTGAACGCGCTCCTCAACACCGCCTCGGGGGCGACCTGGGTGTCCCTGCACCACGGCGGCGGCGTCGGAATGGGCTTCTCGCAGCATGCCGGGATGGTGATCGTCTGCGACGGCAGCGAGGCCGCCGACCGGCGCCTCGCGCGGGTGCTCTGGAACGATCCGGCGAGCGGCGTGATGCGCCACGCCGATGCCGGCTACCCGGACGCGGTCGCCTGCGCGCGGGAGCACGGTCTGACCCTGCCGAGCCTCGGCTGACCGCCCGGCGGGGCCGCGCGGCGGGCCCTGCTGGACCGGGCGGGCAGGTTACTGGTATATGCCTGTAATCCGCGGCGCCGGGCCCCCGCATCCGCTCACGACGCGGGGCCAGGGCCGCCGCGGTCGAGCCCGTCCCGACCCGCGCGCGCCATGGACCACGACCTCGCAGCATCGTCCCGGGGCATCGCGGATGCGGCGCCGGAGGCGCTCGCGCCGGCCCGCGCGGCGCGGACGATCGGCCTCCTGGTGCTGCCCGGGGCGCAGCTGATGTCGCTCGCCGCGCTCGCCGCGTTCCAGAGCGCCAACGCGCTCGGCGCGAGGCCCGCCTACGCGATCCGCCTGGTCTCGCAGGAGGGCGGGCCGGTGCCGACCGCGGCGGGGTTCCGCCTGGAGACCGAGCCCTTCCCGGAGGCGCCCTTCGACACGCTGATGGTCGGGGCCTTCGCGGGGCCCCGGACCGTGCCGGCGGGCCTCGCCGCCCTGGTCCGGCGGGCCGCGGCCCGCGCCCGGCGGGTGGCGGCGACCTGCACGGGCGCCTTCGTCCTGGCGGAGGCCGGGCTGCTCGACGGATTGCGCGCGACGACGCATTGGCGCAACGCCTCGGAGCTGCAGGCCCGCTACCCGGCGGTGCGCCTGGAGCGGGACCGGCTCTACGTCGGCGACGGGACGGTGTGGACCTCGGCCGGGATGGCGGCGAGCATCGACCTCGCCCTGCGGCTCGTCGAGGACGACCTCGGTCCGGAGACGGCCCGCGAGGTGGCGCGCCGCATGCTGCTGGAGCGGCGGCGCTCCGGGGGGCAGCCGCAGCTGTCGCGCCTGCTCGACCTCGCCCCGAAGACCGACCGGATCGAGCGGGTGCTCGACTACGCCCGGCGCCACCTGCGGGAGGACCTGACGGTGGCCCGCCTGGCCGAGGCGGCGCGGCTGTCGCCGCGCCAGTTCAGCCGCGCCTTCCGGCAGGCGCTGGGCCAGCCGCCCGCCAAGGTGGTCGAGCGGCTGCGGGTGGAGGCGGCGCGGGCGATGCTGGTGGAGGGGCGCCACTCCCTGGACGTGATCGCCGCGGAGGTGGGCTTCGCCGATCGCGAGCGGATGCGCCGCGCCTTCCTGCGCCTCTACGGCCAGTCCCCGCAGGCCCTGCGCCGGGCGGGCCACCCGGCGGAGACGGCCTGATCCGGGATCCACTTGATCGAGGCGGATCCCGGATCACAAGCCTGCGCGGCGCCTGAGCGAAGCCCTCGGGAGCGAGCCGGATCACCGCCGAGATGCGCCCGTCGCGGCCCCCGCAGGCGAGACCGCGGCGCGGCGCATCGCCCGCCCCGTCGAGGATCACAGGTCGCGCCGACCTCGCCGATGGGGTCGAGGCGGCCGCATCCCGGGCGGGCCGCGGCCCGGCGTCAGAAGAACGCCTGCAGCCCGGTCTGCGCCCGGCCGAGGATTAGGGCGTGCACGTCGTGGGTGCCCTCGTAGGTGTTCACCGTCTCCAGGTTCTGGGCGTGGCGCATGACGTGGTACTCGCCCATGATGCCGTTGCCGCCGTGCATGTCGCGGGCGGTGCGGGCGATCTCCAAGGCCTTGCCGCAATTGTTGCGCTTGACGATCGAGATCATCTCGGGCGCGACCCGGCCCTCGTCGAACAGCCGGCCGACGCGCAGGGAGGCCTGGAGGCCGAGCGCGATCTCGGTCTGCATGTCGGCGAGCTTCCTCTGCACCAGCTGCGTCTGGGCGAGCGGGCGGCCGAACTGGGTGCGGTCGAGCGTGTACTGGCGGGCGCGGTGCCAGCAATCCTCCGCCGCCCCCAGGGCGCCCCAGGAGATGCCGTAGCGCGCCCGGTTGAGGCAGCCGAACGGCCCCTTGAGGCCGCTGACATGGGGCAGGAGCGCGCTCTCGGGCACCTCGACCCCGTCCATGACGATCTCGCCCGTGACCGAGGCCCGCAGGGAGAGCTTGCCCTTGATCTTGGGGGCGGAGAGCCCCTTCATCCCCTTCTCCAGGACGAAGCCCCGGATCTGGTTGTCGTGGGCGGGCGACTTCGCCCAGACCACGAAGACGTCGGCGATCGGCGCGTTCGAGATCCAGGTCTTGGCCCCCGAGAGGCGGTAGCCGCCGTCGATCTTCTCCGCCCGCGTCTTCATGCCGGCGGGATCGGAGCCGGCATCGGGCTCCGTGAGGCCGAAGCAGCCGACGAACTCGCCCGTCGCGAGCTTCGGCAGGTAGGTCCGGCGCTGCGCCTCGTCGCCGTAGGCGTAGATCGGGTACATGACGAGGGAGGATTGCACGCTCATCATCGAGCGGTACCCGGAATCGATCCGCTCCACCTCGCGGGCGACGAGGCCGTAGGCGACGTAGCTCGCGCCGGCGCAGCCGTACTCCTCCGGCAGCGTCACGCCGAGGAGGCCGAGTTCGCCCATGGCGTTGAACAGGGAGCGGTCGGTCCGCTCCTCCGCGTAGGCCTCGACGATGCCGGGGAGGAGCCGCTCCTGCGCGAAGCCGCGCGCCGTGTCCCGGATCAGCCGCTCCTCGTCCGTGAGCTGGTCCTCCAGCAGGAAGGGATCGTCCCAGCGGAAGGCGCCCTTGCTTCCCTCGTGCGGCTTGGCCGCGCTCAGGTCGGTCTGGGTGATGGCGGCGACGGGCGCGGCGGTCATGCGCGGGCTCCTCCTGCTGGTCGGTTGCCCCGAGGTGTAGCGCGGTCGCGCCCCGACCGCCAGGACGCGAAACCGCGTTTCGCAGCGGCCGGCCGCCTCACCGGGCCGGGCGGGCCTCGTCATCGAAGGCCGGGGCGGCCTCGAGCTCCGCCTTGGTCATGCGCAACTCGGCCTCGATCGGCCCGCCGCTCTTGCCGACCACCAGGACGGTGGCGGGTCCGCGCGGCTGCCGCGCCGCCTCGACCGAGCCGGTCGCCTCGGTGACCGCGCCGCTGTGCTTGTCCTGCACGGCCGAGAGCACCTCGTTGCGGCTCGTCGCCCCCGGCATCGTCTCGGGGCCGGCGGTCCGGGCCTCGGCCTCGCTCGGCGCGCGCTCGGGCGTGGTGAAGGAGGGCGGGCCCTCCCGGGGCGACACGCCGGTGTTCCAGGCGAGCGTGTCGAAGGGCACCGCGACCTTCTTCTCGCCGAGGCCCAGGAAGCCTCCCACCCCGATCACGACCCCCCGCACCCGGCCGTCCTCGGTGACGAGGAGGTCCTCGATCTCGCCGACCCGGACGTGGTCCTGCCCGACGACGCCGACGCCGCGGATCTTGCTCGCCCGCATCGCGCCCGGGGGCGGGGCCGTGAGGAACGGCGAGGCGCCCTGCTGGGCAGGGACGGACTGGGCATGGACGGGCTGGGCATGGACGGGCTGGGCGAGGGCCGCCGGGCCGGCGAGGAGCGCGGCGGCGAGCGTCAGCGGGGCGATGCGCGCGGTCAGGGGGCGTCGGGTCATGGGACCTCCGATTCCCCGCACCAACGGCAGCGGCGGCGCGGAGGTTCACGGCCCGGGCGCGCCCTAATACGCGACCTTGCGCTCGACGGTGCGGAACTGGACCGCCGTGAGGGCGATCACGATGATCATCAGCACCACGGACTGGGCCGCGGAGGCGCCGAGATCCGAGCCGGTGCGCCCGTCCTGGTAGACTTTGTAGACGAGGGTCTGGGTGGCCCGGCCCGGCCCGCCATGGGTGAGGACGTCGATCGTCCCGAACGTCTCGCAGAACGCGTAGACCACGTTGACGACGAGGAGGAAGAAGGTGGTGGGCGAGAGCAGCGGGAACACGATGGTCCAGAACCGCCGCGCCGGCCCCGCCCCGTCGATCGCCGCCGCCTCGATCACGCTGCGCGGGATCGCCTGCAGCCCGGCGAGGAAGAACAGGAAATTGTACGAGATCTGCTTCCAGGCGGCGGCCATGACCACGAGGATCAGGGCGTGGGTGCCGTCGAGGAGCGGGTTCCAGGCAACGCCGAGGTCGCGCAGCCCCCGCGCGACGATGCCGAGGGAGGGCTGGAACAGGAAGCCGAACAGCACCCCGGCCACCGCGGGCGCCACCGCGTAGGGCCAGATCAGGAGGGTGCGGTAGAGGCCCGCCCCGGCGAGTTCCCGGTCGGCCATCACGGCAAGGAGCAGCGCGAGGCCGAGCGACAGCCCCGCCACCGCGGCCGAGAACACGGCCGTGACGCCGAGCGCGCCGTAATAGGCCGGGTCGGCGAACAGGGCCCGGTAATTGTCGAAGCCCACGAACTCGCTCGCGAGCCCGAAGGCGTCCTGCGCCAGGAAGGACTGGCCGACCGCCTGGACGGCCGGCCAGTAGAAGAACAATGCCACCGTCAGGAGCTGCGGCAGGAGCAGGAGGAGCGGCAGCCGCCAGCCCCCGAAGGTGACGCGATCGGGTCCCACGGTCAGCGGTTCGCTTGCTTCTCGAACTGGCGCAGCATGGCGTTGCCGCGGGCGGCGGCCTCGTCGAGGGCCTCCTTGGCGCTCTTCTTGCCGGCGAGCGCCGCCTCGATCTCCTCGGCCCAGACGTCGCGCATCTGCGGCATGTTGCCGAGGCGCAGGCCGCGGGAATTCCCGGTCGGCGGCTTGTTGGTCAGTTCCTTGAGCGGGACTTCGAGGGCCGGGTTCTTGTCGTACCAGCCATCCGCCTTCGACTTCTCGTAGGCCGCCTTGGTGATCGGCAGGTAGCCGGTGGTCTGGTGGATGCGCGCCTGCCGCTCGGTGTCCGACAGGAAGGCGAAGAACTTGGCGACGCCCTTGTACTCCTCGGCCGACTTGCCGCCCATCACCCAGAGCGAGGCGCCGCCGATGATGCTGTTCTGCGGCGCGCCGGGCGCGTCGGGATAATAGGGCATCGGGGCCGCCGCCCACTCGAACTTGGCGTTGCCGCGCACGTTGCCGTAGGAGCCGGAGGAGCCGAGCATCAGCGGGCACTCGCCCGAGGTGAAGCGCCCGAAGCCGTTGTCGTAGCGGCCGGAATAGTCGTAGAGCTTGTCCTTCTGCATCTCCGCGAGCGTCGCGAGGTGCTTGACCTGCAGCGGCCCGTTGATCTGCAGGGCGGTGTCGAAGCCGTCGAGCCCGTTGGCCTTGGTGGCGAGCGGCACGTTGTGCCAGGCCGAGAACTGCTCCAGGTGGGCCCAGGTCACCCAGGTGTTGGAGACGCCGCAGGTGGTGTAGCCGGCAGCCTTGAGGGCCTTGGCGGCGGCGAAGACCTCGGGCCAGGTCTTGGGCGGCGCGTTCGGGTCGAGGCCGGCCTTCTTCAGCGCGTCCCGGTTGACCCACATCACCATCGACGAGGAATTGAACGGGAAGGACAGCATCTCCCCGGCGGCGGTGGAGTAGTAACCCGTGATGGCCGGCAGGTAGGCATTCGGGTCGAAGGGCTCGCCCGCCTCCTTCATCAGCTGGTAGACGGGCTTCACCGCACCCTTGGCCGCCATCATGGTGGCGGTGCCGACCTCGAAGACCTGGATGATGTGCGGCGCGGTGCCGGCCCGGAAGGCCGCGATGCCGGCGTTCAGCGTCTCCGGATAGGTACCCTTGTAGGCCGGGACCACCTTGTACTCGCTCTGCGAGGCGTTGAACTCCTCGGCCAGCCGAATGACCGCGTCGTTGTTGGCCCCCACCATGGCGTGCCACCATTGCAGTTCGGTGACCGCGAGGGCGGGACCGGCCGCCGCGATCCCGAGGACCGCGAGTCCGGCGCGAAGGATCGTGTTCAGGGCCATGGCGCCTCGTCTCCTGCTGTGCCGTGGGCACAGATGGGGCGGTTCTGTTTCAGCCCGATGACGGGTGCGGCCGGGCCATTGCCAGACGTGCAAAAGCACGCCCGCGCACGCGGAGCAAGAGGAGGCCGCGGCAGGGACCGGCGCCGCCTCGCCCGCGAGGCGGAGGATCCTGCCCGGTGGGCGCCGATGCGGGTCTTCGACCCACGCCCAGGCGCCTGCCGGCGCGCGACCCGTTGTTCTTACCGGAGCAAGGCGGCACGCGCGGCACATCCCGCATGCATATAAGATTCGGTTAATCGTCACGCGCTAGGTGACTGGTGAATCGTGCCGCTTCACTGGTCGTTCCACGCGCCCCATGCCGATCCTGAGTCCGTGCCGGCGCTCCAGGCGCCTCCTGCTCGCCGTCGGCACGGTGCTGGCGGTCGGCATCCTGACCATGCGGGCGTCGCTCCCGGCCCCGCTCGTCGCGCGCATCGCGATCGCCGACATGACCTGGGTCGAGGTGCAGCAGGCGCGCGAGCAGGGCTTCACGACCGTGCTGGTGCCGAGCGGCGGGCTGGAGCAGAACGGCCCGTTCTTGCCGATCGACAAGCACGACAGTATCGTGGCCTTCACGGCGCGCCGGATCGCGGAGGCGCTCGGCCATACCCTGGTCGCCCCGGTGATCTCCTACGTGCCCCAGGGCCGCTTCGATCCGCCCTCCGACAACCTCCTGTTCCCCGGCACGCTCGGCGTCTCCGAGGAGGCCTTCGCCGGGACGCTGGAGGGCATCGCCCGCAGCCTCAAGGCGCACGGCTTCCGCCTCATCCTGTTCCTGTGCGACCACGGCGGCAGCCTGAAGGTGCAGCAGGAGGTGGCGGCGCGCCTCGACCGCGCCTGGGCGCCGCAGGGCGTGCGCGTGGTGAGTGTCGACGCCTACTACGTCGAGGGGAACCGCGCGCAGCAGGCTTGGCTCGAGTCACAGGGCGAGACGCCGGCCACGATCGGCTTCCACGCCGGGCTCGCCGACCACGCCCTGATGCTGGTGACGGCCCCGGAGCGGGTCGATCTCACCCGCGCCGCCCCCTCGCTCCTGGCGCGGCTCGGCCTCGCCGGCGACGGGAGCAGCGGCGACCCGCGCCGCGCCACCGCAGAGCGGGGGCGCCGGCTCCTGGCGATCCAGGTCGAGGCCGCGCTCGCGCAGATCCGGCCGCTGATGGCTTCCGGCCAGGGATTGTGACCATGCCCGACCTCCCGCTCCCGCCCGCCCTCTGGGCCGCCGTCCACGGTCTCGCCGAGAGCACCGCGGGGGTGTGGCTGCTGCTCACGATCCTGGGCGCCGTGTTCACGGCCGTCAGCCTCGTGGCCCGGCCCTGCAATCCGGGCCAGCCGTGGTGGCGCAAGCCCGACGTCCTCACGGATGTCTGCTACTGGTTCGCGATCCCGGTCGTCTCGGGCTACGCCCGGGTCTGGCTCCTGGTCATCGGCATCGTGGTCATGAACGCCGCCTGCGCCTCGGCCGGGCTGCCGGCGCAGTTCGGGGAGGGCAAGGGCCCCCTCGCGGGCCTGCCGTTCTGGGCGCAGGTGCCGCTCTACCTGATCCTGTCCGACCTCGTGATGTACGCGACCCATCGCCTGTTCCACACGATGCGGTTGTGGCGGTTCCACGCGGTCCACCATTCCTCGGAGCAGGTGGAGTGGGTGTCGGCGGCCCGGTTCCATCCGGTCGACGCGGTCTTCCACGGCGCGCTGTCGGACGCGGTGCCGCTCCTGCTCGGGATCTCGCCGGACGTGGTGATCGCGCTGGTGCCCTTCAGCGTCGCGCTCGCCGCCCTCGCCCACGCCAACCTCGACTGGACCTTCGGCCCGCTGCGCTACCTGCTGGTCAGCCCGGTCTTCCACCGCTGGCACCATACCGGCCCCGACCAGGGCGGGAACATGAACTTCGCGGCGAGCTTCCCGTTCATCGACCTGATCTTCGGGACCTTCTACATGCCCAAGGGGGTGCTGCCCGAGGCCTACGGCAACGGCGACCCGTCCTTCCCGTCCGGGTTCGGCGGCCAATTGGTCCACCCCTTCGTCGGCGCGGGCGCGGGCGGGGCGGCCGAGGGCGCCGGCCTCGGCCGCTGAGCGCAACGGCCCGACGCACGTCCGCCTGGCTCCTCGCTCCCGCACCGCTTCCGCCGCCCGACCGGCGGCCCCTCCGGCGCGCGATGCGCGGGAGCGTCAGGTCGCCCGCCCGCGCTCCCGCAGCGCCGTGAGGGTGGTGGTCGGGGTGATCGCCTCGGGGTCGATCGGGCAGTGCAGGATCGCCGGCAGGCCCGAGGCGCGGGCGCGGGCGAGGGCTTCGGGGAAGTCCTCGGTCCGGGTCACCCGCTCGCCGTAGCCGCCGAAGGCCGTCGCGTAGGCGGCGAAATCCGGGTTGCGCAGGCTCGTGCCCGAGACGCGGCCCGGGTATTCCCGCTCCTGGTGCATCCGGATCGTGCCGTACATGCCGTTGTCGACGAGGATGACCAGGATCGGCAGGCCGTACTGCACGGCGGTGGCGAAGTCCTGCCCGTTCATCAGGAAGTCGCCGTCGCCCGACACCGCCACCACGGTGCGCTCCGGCCGCAGGCGCTTGGCCGCCACCGCGGCCGGGACGCCGTAGCCCATCGAGCCCGAGGTCGGGGCGAGTTGCCCGTCGAAGGCCCGGAAGGGCCAGAAGCGGTGCACCCAGGTGGCGAAGTTGCCGGCCCCGTTGCACAGGATCGCGTCGGCGGGCAGCACCTCGCGCAGATGCGCCATCACGCCGCCCATCTGGAGGTCGCCCGGGGTGGCGACGCGGGCGGGATCGCTCCAGGCGAGGTAGGACGCGTGCGCCTCGTCGGTCCCCTCCGCCCAGGGCAGCCGGGCGGGCGGCTGCACGGTCTCGATCGCCGCCGCGAAGGCGGCGGGGGTCGCGTTGACGGCGAGGTGCGGCCGGTAGACCCGGCCGAGCTCCTCGGGATCCGGATGCACGTGGACGAGGCGCTGGCGCGGCCCGGGAATGTCGAGCAGGCTGTAGCCCTGCGAGGGGATCTCGCCGAGGCGCCCGCCCACCAGGAGCAGGAGGTCGGCCTCCCGGATGCGGGCGAGGAGCCGCGGATTCGCGCCGAGCCCGAGATCGCCCGCGTAGCTCGGGTGGTCGGCCGGGAACAGCCCCTGGCGGCGGAACGAGCAGGCGACGGGCAGGCGGAACAGGCCGGCGAAGCGCGCGAGGCGCCGCACGGCCGCCTCGCTCCAGCGGCTGCCGCCGAGGAGCGCGAGGGGCCGCTCGGCCTCGCCGAGGAGCCGCTGCAGCGCCACCATCTGGGCCAGCGCCGGATGGGTCTCAGTCGGCGCGTAGGGCGGCGCGTCCGCCACCGCGGCGGTGGCGGTGAGCACGTCCTCCGGCAGGGCCACCACGACCGGGCCGGGCCGGCCCGCCGTGGCGACGTGGAAGGCGCGGGAGATCAGTTCCGGCAGGCGGGCCGGGTCCTCGACCTCGGTTACCCACTTGGCCACCGTGCCGAACACCGCCCGGTAATCGATCTCCTGGAAGGCCTCGCGCTCGCGCGCGCCGCGCTCGACCTGGCCGACGAACAGGATCAGCGGCGTCGAATCCTGGCGCGCCACGTGCAGGCCGGGCGCCGCGTTCATGGCGCCGGGGCCCCGGGTGACGAAGCAGATGCCGGGCTCGCCCGTGAGCTTGCCGGCCGCCTCGGCCATCATGGCGGCGGAGCCCTCCTGGCGGCAGACGGTGAGGCGGATCGCGGCGTCGTGGAGCGCGTCGAGCACCGCGAGGTAGCTCTCGCCCGGCACGCAGAAGGCGTCCCGCACCCCGTGCACGAGGAGCTGATCGACGAGGATCCGGCCGCCGGAGCGGGGCGTGGCGCTGTCAGGCATCGCGTGGCTCTCCTGTCCCGATCCCGCCGGATCGCACGGGCGGCGGCCCGCCGGAAGGGTCACCCGCTCCAGGCCGGGTCGTCGAGGACGCTCTGCGTGTGATCCCCCACCTGCGGCGAGGCGGCGTCCGCCACCATGGGCACGCCGTCGATCACGATCGGCGAGCGCACGCTCGGCACGTGGCCGCCCTTGGCGCGCGGCTCGGGCAGGTCGACCCGCAGGCCCCGGTGCCGCACCTGGGGGTCGGCGAAGACCTCCGCGAGGTCGTTGATCGGCCCGACCGGCACGTTGACGGCGGTGAGCCGCGCCAGCAGCTCCGCCTTCGGGTGGCGGCTGGTCTCGGCGGCGATCAGCGGGATCAGCACGGCCCGGTTCGTCACCCGCGCCGGGTTGGTGGCGTAGGCGGGGTCCCGGTGCCACGCGGTGCCGAGCACGCCGCAGAGCTTGGCGAATTGCCCGTCATTGCCGCAGGCCACGATGACGTGGCCGTCGGCGGCCGGGAAGACCTGGTAGGGCACGATGCTGATGTGCTCGTTGCCCATCCGCGGCGGCAGCTGGCCCGAGACGAGGTAGACCAGCGCCTGGTTGCCGAGCACCGAGACCTGGGTGTCGAGCAGCGCCATGTCGACGTGGCAGCCCTTGCCGGTGGCGTGGCGGCCCTGGAGGGCGGCGAGGATCGCCGTCGCCCCGTAGACGCCCGTGAACACGTCCGCGAAGGCGACCGCGGTCTTCACCGGCTCGCCCGCGGGCTCGCCGGTGAGCGACATGATCCCGCCGAGGCCCTGGATCATGAAGTCGTAGCCGGCGCGCGGCGCGTAGGGTCCGTCCTGGCCGAAGCCGGTCACCGAGCAGGTGATGAGGCGAGGGTTGAGCGCCCGCAGGCTCTCGTGGTCGAGCCCGTACTTCCTGAGGCCGCCGACCTTGAAGTTCTCGATCATCACGTCGGCATGGGCGGCGAGCCGGCGCACCACGGCGCGGCCCTCCTCGGTCTCGAAATCCGCCGCGACCGAGCGCTTGCCGCGATTCGTCGAGTGGAAGTAGGAGGCCGAGAGGGTGCCGCCCTCCGCCGCCTCCACGAAGGGCGGGCCCCAGGCGCGGGTGTCGTCCCCGACCCCCGGCCGTTCGACCTTGACGACGTCGGCCCCGAGATCCGCCAGGAGCTGGCCGATCCAGGGCCCGGCGAGGATGCGGGCGAGTTCGAGCACCCTGATTCCCGCGAGCGGCTTGTGCACGGAACCTCCTTGGAGGGGGCCTCACGCGGCCTCGTGGCGGCCGGGACGAGCCGGCCTTCTAGCGCATTTCCCGCCGAAGGGGATGCCGGTTCGGCGCAGGACATGCGGCACGATCGAGGAGCTGGAGCAGCGCCCGATGGCACCGTGATCGGGCGCTGCTCCACGCATCATTCGCCGAAACGGTCACCGGTTCGGCGCAAGAGGTGATGCGAGGCCAAGACCCTCAGCGGACCCGCAGGGAGCAGGTCTGCCGAGGGCATCGGGCGGGCCGCGCAACTGGACCGCGCTCAGCCCGGATCTGGTCCAGGCTGTGGACGGCTCGCCAGTCGCCATGCCGCGCGCGACATCCCGCGGCTCCGGCCAAACGCTCGGCTCAAGAGCGGCTCAAGAGCGCTTGGCCCAACAGCGCTTGGCCCAACAGCGCTTGGCCCAACCATGATGCCCGGCCGGATCGGCCGCAACCCGCCGCGTCTTGGCCAGGACGGCCATCGCGTCCTTGACCGGCATGCGCGCCGACGCCTTGCCGGCCGCCGGAGAGGCAATCATGCGCAACGCCCGGTCACGCGCGGCGGCGGATCCGTCGATCCTCCCCGGTCAGGCGCCCCCGCCGATCCGCCGCCCGGTCTCGCGGTCGAAGACGTGGATCTCCGCCGGATCGAAGGCGAGGAGGACGGTCGCGCCCTCCGCGGGCTCCGGCCCGGCCGGCACCTGCACCACCACCTCGCCCTCCCCGAGGGTGCCGTGGAGCAGGCGCGTCGCCCCGAGCTCCTCCGCGAAGGCGACCCGGAAGGGCAGGCCCTCGGGGGCGATCCGGAAGGCTTCGGGCCGCAGCCCGACCTCGACCGGGCGGCCGGCCGGGAGATCCGGCAGGCTCACGGGAAACACCCGGCCGGCAATCCGGACCTCCTCCCCCACCGCCTCGGCGGCCAGGATGTTCATCGGGGGCGAGCCCATGAAGGTCGCGACGTAGCGCGTCGCGGGCCGGCGATAGATCTCGATCGGGGTGCCGACCTGCTCGATCAGGCCCCCGTTCATCACCACCAGCCGGTCGGCCATGGTCATGGCCTCGACCTGGTCGTGGGTGACGTAGACCGTCGTCACCCCGAGCTGGCGCTGCAGGCGGCGGATCTCCACCCGCATCTGCACCCGGAGCTTGGCGTCGAGGTTCGAGAGCGGCTCGTCGAACAGGAAGATCCGGGGCTTGCGCACGATCGCCCGCCCCATCGCCACGCGCTGGCGCTGGCCGCCCGAGAGCTGGCGCGGGTAGCGGTCGAGGAGCGCGTCGAGGCCGAGCAGCCGCGCCGCCTCCCCCACCCGCGCGGCGATCTCGGCCTTGGGCGTGCCGCGGTTGCGCAGGCCGTAGGCGAGATTGTCCGAGACCCGCATGTGCGGATAGAGCGCGTAGTTCTGGAACACCATGGCGATGTCGCGGGCGGCCGGCTCGACTTCGTTGACCACCCGCTCGCCGATCGCGATGGTGCCCGCCGTCACCGTCTCCAGGCCGGCGATCATCCGCAGCACCGTGGACTTGCCGCAGCCCGAGGGGCCGACGAGGACGCAGAAGGCCCCGGCCGGCACCTCCAGCGAGACGCCGCGCACCGCCGCGACGCCTCCCGTGTAGGTCTTCCCCACCTGATCGAGGACGAGGCGCGCCATTCCGGGATCCGTTGCTCGCAGGGCTACTTCTCGGTCTCGACGAGCCCGCGCACGAACAGCCGCTGCATGCCGACCACCACCGCCACCGGGGGCAGCATGGCGAGCATCGCGGTGGCCATCACGACCTGCCACTCGGTGAGCTGGTCGGTGATCGTGGTCATCTTGCGCAGGCCGATCACCACCGTCTGCATGTCGTCGCGGGTCGTGACCAGGATGGGCCAGAGGTACTGGTTCCAGCCGTAAATGAAGAGGATCACGAAGAGCGCCGCCGTGGTGGTGCGCGAGAGCGGCAGCAGCGTGTCGATGAAGAACCGCACCGGCCCCGCCCCGTCGATGCGCGAGGCCTCCACCAGCTCGTTCGGCACGGTCAGGAAGAACTGCCGGTAGAGCAGGGTCGCGGTGGCCGAGGCGATCAGCGGCAGGGCCAGACCCGCGTAGCTGTCGAGCAGGTGGAGATCCGCCGCGACCTTGTAGGTCGGGTAGATCCGCACCTCGACGGGCAGCATCAGGGTGACGAAGATCAGCCAGAAGGCGGTCTGCCGGAGCGGGAAGCGAAAGTAGATCAGCCCGTAGGCCGAGAGCAGCGAGATCACGATCTTGCCCGCCGCGATGGCCAGCGCGGTGATCAGGCTGTTGAGGAGCATGGTCGCGACCGGCGCGCCCGCGAGCCCCGATTCCGTCAGCGCCCTGCGGTAGTTCTCGGCCGCGTGGAGGCCCGGCCAGAGGGGCATCTGGCCGTTCGCCACGGTGGCGCCGTCATGCGTCGAGGCGACGAAGGCGAGGTAGACCGGGAAGGCCACGATGGCGACCCCGATCCACAGCACGAGGTGCGGGACGAGCGTGCCGAAACGGCGGTTCTCGACCATCCCGGCTCAGAGGCCTTCCTGGGCGGCGAGGGCCCTGAGGTCGGTCTGGGGCCGCGCGCCGATGTGCTGGATCACCTCGGCGGCCGCGATCGCCCCGAGGCGCGCGCAATCCACGTGGTCGAGGTCGCGGGCGAGGCCGGCGAGGAAGCCCGCCGCGAAGAGGTCGCCCGCCCCGGTCGTGTCGACGAGATCGCGGATCGGCGAGGCCGGCACCGCCCGGGTCTCGCCGCGGGTGACGACCAGCGCCCCCTCGGAGGAGCGGGTGACGACGCCGAGGAGCCCCGCCTCCTCGCGCAGGGCCGAGAGGGCCGCCTCGGCATTGGCGGTCTGGTAGAGGCTCTTCAGCTCGTGGATGTTGGCGAAGAGGATGTCGAGGCTGCCGTCCCGGATCAGGCCGAGGAACTCGTCGCGGTAGCGGTCGACGCAGAACGCGTCCGACAGGGTGAGCGCGACCCTGTTGCCGGCCTGGTGGGCGAGGGTCGCCGCCTTGCGGAAGGCGTCCTTGGCGGCGGGCGGATCCCACAGGTAGCCTTCGAGGTAGACGAAGCGGGCGCTGCCGGCGGTCGCCTCGTCCACGTCCGCGGCGGTGAGGCCCTGGCAGGCGCCCAGATAGGTGTTCATGGTGCGCTCGCCGTCCGGCGTGACCAGGACGAAGCAGCGCGCCGTGGCCGGGCCCTCGCTCGTCGGCGCCACGTCGAAGCGCACGCCGGTGGCGGTGAGGTCGTGCCGGAACAGGCGGCCGAGCTCGTCGTCCCGCACCTTGCCGACGAAGCCGGTGCGCGCGCCGAGCTGGGCGGCGCCGACCGCCGTGTTGGCGCCCGAGCCGCCCGACACGATGGTCGCCGGCCCCATGACGCCGAACAGGTGCTCGGCCCGCGCCTCGTCGATGAGCTGCATCGCGCCCTTGTGGACGGATTCGCGCACCAGGAAGGCCTCGTCGGTCCGGGCGATGATGTCCACGATGGCGTTGCCGAGGACGAGCAGGTCGAGCGGAGCGGTCATGCGGCAACCCGGCGGGAGGGATCCTGGCCCGGCCTCTCGCATCCGCGGCCGGCAGGGTCAAGGTGCGGGGTCCTCAGCGCGCGGCGAGGAGATCCGCCACCGCGAGCGTCAGGCCGGGCGGGTCGAGGCGCAGGGTCCCGCGCGGGCAGATGCGGGTCTCGATCACGGACTCACCCCGCCGGCGATGCAGCACTAAGGCCGCGCCGGGTGTCGACGACGAGGTCATGCGCGACGCTCGGCAGCGCGAAGTCGCCGACGAGCTTCCGAGAGGTCGACGCGCCGCGTCCCGGGAGAGGGGATCTCGACCACGATGACGGGGGCCAGGAACTCGTCGACCGTCATGCGAGGCTTCGGGTTCGGGTCCATGGCGTCGTCAGGATCGCGCGAAGAGCACGTCGAGCGGGAGATCGACGCCCGGAGGATCGAGGTGAAGCAGACCCGTCGCCACGATGCGGGTCTCGATCGCCTCGGCGGCCCGTCGGTGGTGGATGACCCGCCGACGATCAGGATCGACCAGCAGGTAATGGTGCAGGCTCGGCAGGCGGAAATATTCCACGAGTTTGCCCCGCTCGTCGAAGCGCCGCGTCCCCGGGGAGAGCACCTCCACGACGATGACGGGCGCGCGCACCTCGACGGCGTGCGGGTCCAGGGGGCCTTCGCAGGTGACGAGCGCGTCCGGCTCGTAGGCCGTGTGCTCGTCGATCCGCACCGTCATCCCGTCCGGCAGCATCTCGCAGGGATGTCCGGCCAAGCCGGCATCGAGCGCCTTCTGGACCGCGAATTTGAGGCGCGCGTGCTGCACCCGCTCGGGCGCCATGGCGACGACCTCGCCGCCGACGAGTTCGTGCCGGCCGGGCGCCGTCTCGCTCCAGGCCAGGAACTCGTCGACCGTCATGCGGCGTGTGCGCTGCGGGTCCATGGCTCCAGCCTAGCACGGAGGCCCTATTGCAGGGACTTCATCTCGCACGCGGCGTAGGCGGCGCTGGCATCCAGGTAGGCCCTGAGCTTGCCCGCGTAGGCCTCGGCGCTCGCCCGGTAGGCGGGCAATTTGGCGTTGTAGGCCTTCACCGCATCGTTGAACGCGTAGGCCTCGAAGCCGGGGCAGCCCGCCTTGACGGACAGGCAGGCGGGCTTCTCCGGCAGGGCCGGCTTCTGCGGCTTCTCGCTCGCCGCGGGCGGCGTCGGCGGCGTGCAGGCGGCGCGGGCCGGACCGGAGGCGGCGAGCGCGAGCAGGATCGCGGCGAGGCCGGGGTGGAACAGGCGCAACGGGGTCTCCTCGCTCGGGATCCGCGGCGGACCGGGCCGCTTCGGGCCTCACGCCATCGTGTGATCGCCCGCGCGGCAGGAGCGTAACCGAGTCCCCATCTGGCACGAAGTCCACCTCGTCACGCGTCCCTCCCCTTCCTCCGGTCCCGCATGCTCGCTCTTCCCTGGCTCGACCGCACCGGCCGCCTGTCCCGGCTCAAGCTCGCGACGTTCCTGGCGACGCTCGGCCCCGGGCTCGCCTACGCGGCGGCCTACGGCCTCGACCGGCTCGGCGCCAAGCCCCTCACCGCCTTCCTGCACGCGATGGGCGACTGGACGATCTACTGGCTGGTCGCCTCGCTCGCCGTGACGCCGCTGCGCCGCGTGGCGGACTGGCCGAGGCTGATCCTGGTGCGGAGGATGCTCGGCCTCGCGGCCCTCGCCTACGCGGTGATTCACCTCCTCCTCTACGCGGCCGACCTGAAGTTCGACCTCGCGCGGGTCGCGGCCGAGATCGTGACGCGCATCTACCTCGCCATCGGCTTTTCGGCGCTCCTCGGGCTCGTCCTGCTCGGCGCCACCTCGACGGACGCCATGATCCGCCGCCTCGGGCGGACCTGGACCCGGCTGCACCGCCTCGTCTACGGGATCGCCGCGCTCGGCCTGTTCCACTACTTCCTGCAGTCGAAGATCGACGTCTCGAAGCCGGTCTTCTGGAGCGGGCTCTTTCTCGCCCTGATGGGCTGGCGGCTGATGCAGCACCGCCGCATCGCCACCACCCCGCTCACCCTGGCGGGGCTGGCCGCCGCGTCCGGACTCGCCACCGCGGCGCTCGAGACCGCGTGGTACGCGCTCGCCACCGGGGTGCCGGCCGGCGCGGTGCTCGCGGCGAATCTCGACTTCTCCTACGACGTGCGGCCGGCCTGGTGGGTGCTCGGCACCGTGGCGCTCGCCGTGCCGCTCAACCTCCTGCGCGGGCGCGGCGAGCGGGCCCCCGCCGCGCGCCGGGCCGACGCGATCCGGCGCCCCGCCGAGCCGGTCGTCGCCGCGGAGCCGTGACGGGCGCGCCGGCTCAGGCGCTCGCCCGGCGCGCGTCGCCGCGGCGCAGGAAGCCGGGGAGGAAGCCGCCCGCCCCGCCGAGGGAGGCGGCCTCCTGCGCCTCGCCCACCTCGATGGCGCAGGTCCACAATCGCCAGGGCGCCGCCAGCGGGAGGAAATCCGCCTCGTCCAGGATCCAGGACGCCGTCCCGCTCGGCTCGACCAGGAGGCGGAAGGGGACCGCGCCGGCCGGGCCCAGCAGCACGACCGAGAGGATGTTGCGGCCCGGATGCAGCCAGCGCGTCGCGTCGAAGGTGAAGCCGTCCTCGCTGCTCGGAAATTCGGTCAGTGCAGGTTGCGTCAGCGCAAAAGTATTGAGGCTCACGATCGCGCGGTCGCCTGCACCGGACAAAGTCAAATGCAGCCTCTCTCCGATGCGCAATCGCATGTCGCCCTCGGCCAGCAGCTCAAATCATCGTTTACATCGGCGATGCTTGCTGCTTCGCGGCCGCGTTGCAAGATGAACAATGTGTGAACATTCCGTTTACAGCACTCGCACAATTTTCGGTTGTTATCTCTACAGCCCCTCTCTGTAACGTGCACAGGTTATTGTTTTCGGGGCAATCGCATTTGATGCAATCCGAAGCGTTGCCGGACGATCACCGCGCGCCGGCGAGGCAGGATCGGGCTTCCGCGAGCGTTCCGAGGGCCTTGCTGCGGAATGATGGCGCCCCGCGCGCCGGGCCGGATGCCTCGCCGGGCGCCGGCTCTGCATCGGCGGCGCGGCCCGTCCCCGCCCCTGCCGCTGCGTCCGGCGCCGCCTGCCCCTGGGGCGCCGGGGAGCGGCGCCGGTCGGCGCTGCAACCGGGCGGCGGGGCCCGCGCAGCACCCTCGCTTCTTGACCGCAACCGCCCTATAAGCGCGGCTCCATCCCCGGGGCCCACCCGTGACCCTTCAGGAGAGGTGTGCAGGAGAGACCAATGAGCGAGCGCTGGACCCCCTCGAGCTGGCGGCGGCTGCCGATCCAGCAGGTGCCCGACTATCCCGATGCGGTGGCGCTGGAGGCGGTCGAACGTCAGCTCGCGAGCTTTCCGCCGCTGGTTTTTGCAGGTGAGGCGCGCAAGCTGAAGCGCAGCCTCGCCACGGTGGCGGCGGGCGAGGCCTTCCTGCTCCAGGGCGGCGACTGCGCCGAGAGCTTCGACGAGCATTCGGCCGACAACATCCGCGACTTCTTCCGCGTCTTCCTGCAGATGGCGCTGGTGCTCACCTTCGCGGGCGGCTCGCCGGTGGTGAAGGTCGGGCGCATCGCCGGCCAGTTCGCCAAGCCGCGCTCCTCGCCGACCGAGACGCAGGACGGCGTCGCCCTGCCGAGCTACCGCGGCGACATCGTCAACGGCATCGGCTTCACCGCCGAGGACCGGATCCCGGATCCGCGGCGGCAGGTCGAGGCCTACCGGCAATCGGCGGCGACGCTGAACCTGCTGCGCGCCTTCGCGACCGGCGGCTACGCCAACCTGGAGAACGCCCATCGCTGGATGCTGGGCTTCGTGAAGGACTCGCCGCAATCCTCGGCCTACGAGGACCTCGCCCAGCGCATGACCGAGACCCTCGACTTCATGCGGGCGATCGGCATCAACCCGGAGACGCACCAGGAGGTGCGCCAGACCGACTTCTACACGAGCCACGAGGCGCTGCTGCTCGGCTACGAGCAGGCCCTGACCCGGGTCGATTCGACGAGCGGGGATTGGTACGCCACGTCCGGGCACATGCTCTGGATCGGGGACCGGACGCGGCAGGCGGACCACGCCCACATCGAGTACGCCCGGGGCATCAAGAACCCGGTCGGGCTCAAATGCGGCCCGTCCCTGAAGCCCGACGACCTGATCCGGCTGATCGGCCTGCTCAATCCCGAGAACGAGCCGGGCCGCCTGACGCTGGTCTGCCGCTTCGGCGCCGACAAGGTGGGCGACCACCTGCCGGGGCTGATCCGGGCGGTCGAGCGCGAGGGCCGCAAGGTGGTGTGGTCGTGCGACCCCATGCACGGCAACACGGTCACGGCGAGCGGCTTCAAGACCCGGCCCTTCGAGCGGGTGATGAAGGAGATCCAGGGCTTCTTCGACGTCCACCGGGCGGAGGGCACCTACGCGGGCGGCATCCACCTGGAGATGACCGGCAAGAACGTCACCGAGTGCACGGGCGGCGCGCGCGCGCTCACGGCGGACGACCTGCGGGACCGCTACCACACCTATTGCGACCCGCGCCTCAACGCCGAGCAGGCGCTGGAGGTGGCGTTCCTGACCGCCGACCTCGTCAAGCGCGAGCGGCGGGACAAGGAGCGGCCCCGGATCGAGGCCGCCGAGTAGCGCGGAGGGGGAGCCCGGGTCTCCCGCCCGGGTCTCCCGCCGACGCGTCGCGCGCCCGCCTCACTGGAGGACGCGCACGGAGGCGAAGCGTCCGACCAGGGCGCCGCTCTCGCGATGGGAAGGAGCGGGCGCGGGGCCGGGCGCCCGGCCCTGCGGCGGCAGCGCCGCGGCGCGCCGCAGGCGCCGCACCTCGGCCCGCAGGGCGGCCTTCTCCTGCTCCGCCCGGCGCAGACGGGCCGCCACCGGAAGCGGCAGGCCGCCGAAGCGGCGCTTCCAGCGGTGGAAGGTGGCGAGCGAGACGTGGGCCGGGGCGCAGATCGCCCGGACCGGAACCCCGTTCTCCGCCTCCCGCAGGAGGAACACGATCTCCTCGTCCGGGTGCCGTGAGCATCGCATGCGGGACCTCCCCGTGCGCCGCTGAGGCAGCAAGAAGCGGACCTCCCCCGGGGCGGATGGGAATTTTCGCGCAAGAATCCTGCGCCGCCCACGCGGTGGGCGGCTTCGGCGGCAACAACGGCATGACCGGCTTCTCGCTGCTGTTCGGCTGGCCGATGGCGGCGCCCGCGACGGGGCTCGGGCTCGCCGGCATCCTCCTCGGCACACGGGTGGTGGCCCTGTTCCCGGCCCTGCGGGAGATCCGGCACCGGCGCGGCGGCACTCTCTCGGGCGGGCAGCATCAGCTCGCCCTCGCCCGGGCGCTCGCCACGCGCCGGCGCCTCCTGCTCGACCAGCCGACCGAGGGCATCCAGCCCTCGATCGTCGCGGTGATCGAGGAGGTGATCGGGCTCAAGGGCCGGATCAGCGTGCCTTTGGTCGAGCAGCACCTCGATTTCGCGATCCGCCTCGCCGACGCCTTCGTGGTCCTCTCCCGCGTGGTCCTCTCCCGCGTGGTCCTCTCCCGCGGCAGCGTCGTCGCGCAGGGCGACCGGGCGGCCTTGAGCCGCGCCGCACTCTCCCGTCACATCGCGGTCTGAACAAGGAGAACCGGATGCCGACCCACCACGAGATCCCGGCGACTCCCGAGAACATGGTGCTGGGCTATTTCGACGCCCGAAGGCCGCCCGTCCTGACGGTGGAGTCCGGCGACACGGTCACCCTGTCCTCGTTCCCGGCCGGGGGGCGCGAATCGCTCCATCCCGATCCCGCCCGGGTGCCGGCCGACTACCTCGCGGCGCTCGACGCCCACGCGCCGGGCTACGGCCCGCACTTCGTCACCGGGCCGGTCCACGTGCGCGGCGCCCTGCCGGGGGACGTGCTGCAGGTCGACATCCTCGACATCGCGTTCCGCCAGGATTGGGGCTTCGTCGCCATCCTGCCGCTGCTCGGCACCCTGCCCGACGAGTTCACCGAGTACGAGACGATCCACCCCGACATCGACGTCGCGCGCGGCGTCTGCACCCTGCCCTGGGGCACCGACCTGCCGCTCGACCCCTTCTTCGGCATCCTGGCGACGGCCCCGCCGCGGGCCTGGGGCCGGGTCGGCTCGCCGGTGCCGCGGGCCTTCGGCGGCAACATGGACAACAAGGAGCTGAAGGTCGGCACCCGTCTCTACCTGCCGGTCTTCAACGAGGGGGCGGGGTTCTACGCGGGCGACGGGCACGGGGTGCAGGGCGACGGCGAGGTCTGCGTCACCGCGCTGGAGACCGGCCTCACCGGGACCTTCCGGCTCACCCTGCGCAAGGACCTCGACCACGCCTGGCCCTTCGCCGAGACGCCGACCGACCTGATGGCGATCGGCCTGCACGAGAGCCTGGACGAGGCGATGCGGCAGGCGGTGCGCGAGATGGTCAAGCACGTCTGCGCGCGCACCTCGCTCAGCCGCAACCAAGCCTACATGCTCTGCTCGCTCGCCGGGAACCTGCGCATCACCCAGACCGTGGACGGCAACAAGGGCGTGCACATGCTGATGCCCAAGTCTGCCCTGCCCAAGTCTGCCCTGCCCAAGTCTGCCCTGCCGGCGGCGTGAGCCCGGCCGGCGCGGGGGCCCCGCCGCCCCGGCGCTCACGCCCCGTCGGGCCCGGAGCGCCTCTTGGCCTCCGGGGCCGCGGGGGGAGGTGAGGATCGCGAGCACCGCCCTCGCGCCCGCCGCGAGGACGACGAGGTCGGCCTCGGTGGGGCGCACGCCGCGGGCGTGCCGGTCGAAGAGCCGCGCCTGCACGGTCTCCTCGACCTCGTGCAGGCTGTTGGACAGGGCCGGCTGCGTGGCGCCGAGCACCGTCGCGGCCTTGAGGAGGCTGCGGTGCAGGTCGAGGGCGTCGATCATCCGCAGCTGCGACAGCCGCAGGCGCTGATCGAGGAAGCGGCGGGGCATCGCGGCGGGTCCGACCGGGGACCGGCGCCTCAGCGCGCCAGCGGATCGGGCCGCATCTGCAGCTTGACCACCTTGGCGAGGGCGCCCTTGCCGCCCTCGCCGTGGAAATTCGCCCGCGTGCCCGAGGTCGTCCACAGCCCGCGGCCCTTCCACCCGGCCGCGGGGTCGTCGATGCGCCCGTCCACGTTCTTGCTGAAGAACCCCATCGGGTAGGGCACCCGCAGGGTCACGAACCGCTCCCCGACGAGGGCGAGCAGCGCCTCCCCGCCATTGGCCATGGCGACCGGCACGTCGCGCCCGAGCCCGAGCGTGTCGTGCACGTCGACCCAGACGTAGTAGGCGTGCTCGGCGCTCCCGGCGGGATCGGCGCCGCGGAATTGCGGCCCCGGGAAGCGGTAGAGCGTCCAGCCCTCGGGGCAGTGCCGGCCGGTCGCCGCCTCGGGCCCGTCGAGGCGCCCGGTGCAGCGGCGGCGGTCGAAGCGCGCGAGGTGCCCGCTCGCCAGCACCGTCCAGGCGACGCCCTGCGAATCCACGTCCACGCCGCGCGCCCCGAAGCTGCCCTCCGGCGGCTGGAACAGCTCGGCCGTCGCGGTGCGGCTCGGATCCGCCCCGGGCACGAGGCGGATGAGCAGGCTCGGCTGATCCATGCGCGAGAAGCCCGGCCCCATCGCCTGGCCCCAGATCACGTCCCCCTGCGGGCTTGGCGCCACGCCGTAGAAGGCCGCCCGCACCCACTTGTCCTTGCCGGGCTCGGCCGGCTGGTCGGGCCCGACGTAGGGCGCGCGCTGCCCGCTCCCGGTCAGGTTGGCGACGATCGGCGTCCAGCCCTGCGAGCCCGCCTCGTCGCCGCTCGCCGCGAAGGCCCGGGTGTTGAGCCAGCCGACGACCCCGCTCGCCGGCTGCCCGGCGCTGAGCCAGAGGGTCTCGTCGCGGTCGTAGCCGAAGACGAGGTGGTGGGTGGTGAAGCAGGTGTCGATCAGCGTCCAGCTCTCCGCCTTCGGGTCGTAGACCGAGAGCTGGCGCGCCGATTCCGACAGGGGCGCGACGGAGGCGGAGGGGTGGGAGGTCCGGCACGGGGCGGGGTTGGCGGCGGGGCGGATTCGGGCGGTGAACCACACCCGTCCGCGCCCATCCATCATCGGGTTGTGGATGCTGGCATGCCCGTCCCAGATCGGCGCGTCGCCCCAGAACACCGAGGGGCCGGCCGGAAGGTCGCGGCTGCTCGGCGTCGCCGGGTCGCGGACGGGGTGGCGGATCAGGCGCGCCACGTGGCGCACGGGATCGAGCACCGGCACGAGGTCCGAACTCTCCTCGGGCGAGCCGTAGATGGGGCCGTTCGCGTTGACGCGCGGGTCGCGCTTGTCGGTCGAGACCGCGTCGTGGAGGTACATCGGCGGCAGGCCCCAGTCCCAGAGGCTGATGACGAGGTTGCGCTCGATCCCGCTCGGCCGCCGCGGCGCGTCGAAGGGCAGTTCGCCCGCGGCGATGCGGTCGGTCCAGTCCGCGAACAGCGGCAGGGCCGCGTCCGGCCCGAGCCGGGTCAGGGTCAGCGCCATGTTGGCCATGGCTTGGCCCGATTGCAGGCGCCGCGCCCACAGCTCCGTCGAGGTGCGGAAGCTGCCGAGCGCCGGGCTCGGCGACCGCACGGTCTTGGACCCCAGCGCGTGGCAGGACTGGCAGGAATTCTTGATCGTGTCGATCCAGTCCGCCTGCGAGCGGATCCCGGCCGGGATATGGGCCGGATTGTCGTCCGATCCCGGGAAGGCGTCGGCCGGCGGCAGGCGCAGCATGGAGTACCAGTAGACGCCCGGGTAATACTCGGCCGCCGCGGCGGCGCTCGGGGCCGGCCTGGCGGCGAGGTGCAGGACCTGGCCGGGGCGGGCCTCGGCCCTGTCGGAATCGACGAGGCCGTAGCCGCGCACCCAGACCCGGTAGCCGGCGGCGGGCAGGTCGGGGATGACGAAGCGGCCGGCCTCGTCGGTGACCACGACCTTGGCGAAGCGCGTCGGCAGGTCGGCGGTCTCGGCGATCACCCAGACGCCGGCCTCCGGTCCCTCGGGCCCGGTCACCTCGCCGCCGAGATCGCCGGGCCCGATCGCGACCTCCGGCGCCGCGCGGGCCGGCGCGGCACCGGCGAGGAGCGCGAGGAGCGCGAGCCGCGGCAGGGCGGACCGGAGGTCAGTGGCGGCACGCATGCGTCGTCCTCCCGCGGATCGTCTCGTCATGCCTGAGAACTCGATCGCGCGCGGTCCAGGACAAGGTTCCGCGAGCGACGGCGCCGTCGGGGGCCGGGCCCCGGCCGCCGGTCCGTCCTCACCGCGGCCGATCCGGCCCGGCCACGGTCGCGTCCTGGCCGTGGGCCCTGAGCGCCGCGGCGACCAGGCCCTCCGCCTTGGCGGCCTCGACGAGGTCGCGCAGGCGGCGCAGCCCCGCCTCGCGGCCCGGCCGCATTCCCACGGCCTGCGCGATCGCCATGAAACGGCCCGGGATCACGCGCAGCCCGGGATGCGCCGCCGCGTAGGCCTTGAGCGGCTGCGCCACCCCCGCGGCGTCGAGCTCCTGCGCGGCGAAGAGCGCGAGCGCCTCGGCCGAGGTCGCGGCGCGCACGAGCTGTGCCCGGCGCAGCGTTCGGCTGAGGTGGAGGTCGTAGGCGCTGCCGCGCCCGACCGCGATCCGCACCCCGTCCCGGTCGGCATCCTCGACCGTGCGCAGGGACGACTCGGCACGCACCAGGTAGGTCCCCTCGATCAGCAGGTAGGGGGCCGTGAAGGCGATCGCCTGGGCGCGCTGCGGGTCGACCGCGAGGAAGCAGATGTCCCAGGCGTCCCGCGTCGCCGCGTCCGAGACGAAGCCCGCCCCCTCGTAGGTGACGAGCACGACCGGGACGCCGAGGCGGCGCCCGAATTCGCGGGCGAGATCCACCGAGACGCCCTCCGGCGCCCCGGTGGCCGGGTCGCGCCGGGCGAGCACAGGATTGCCGAAATTGATCGCCGCGCGCAGGACGCCTCCCGGCGCGAGATCCTGGCGCGCCGGGTCCGGCGCGCCCGGCGCTAAGTCCGGCGCGCCCGGCGCCAGGTCCGGCGCGCCCGGCGCCAGCTCCGGCGCCGTCTGCGCCCGCGCCGGCCCGGCGAGGGCGGCCGCCAGGGCGGCGATCAGGCTCAGGCGGCGCATCCGCGACGCCGTCAGGTGAGGCGGAAGCGCAGCTCGCCCAGGCCCTCCAGGCTGCAGGCGACCTCGTCCCCGGGCTTCAGCCATTGCCGCTCGGCGCGCGGCTTCTTCTCCCCGAAGATCACGCCGTGCGGCGTTCCCGTGTAGAAGATGTCGCCCGGCTTGATCGTCATCATCTTGGAGGCGAAGCTGATCAGCTGGCGGCAGTTGAAGATCATGTCGTTGGTGTTCCAGTCCTGCCGCTGGACGCCGTTGACCCGCGTCTCCAGCCGCAGGTTGTTGGGGTCCTTCACGAGGTCGCTGGTGACGAGGTAGGGGCCGAGCGGCGCGAAACCGTCCGCCGTCTTGCCGATCATGAATTGCGACGTCAGGGTCTGCAGGTCGCGGGCGCTGAAGTCGTTGCCGGTGGCGTAGCCCGCCACGCAGTCCAGGGCCTCCGCCTCCGACACGTTGGAGCATTCCCGCCCGAACACAATCACCAGCTCGACCTCGTAGTCGAACTCGCGCGCGACCGCGGTCGGCAGCTTGATGGTGCCGCCATGGTGGTTGAGCGCGTTGTTGTACTTGTTGAAGAGCGGAGGGTCCTTGGGGATGGGGGTTCCGGTCTCGGCCGCGTGGTGCCGGTAGTTGAAGCCCATCATGATGATCTTCTCGGGCCTCGTGACGAGGGGAGCGAACCGCACGGCCTCCTCGCGCAGGTAGAGGGTGTCCGGCCCGCGCGCCGCCCCGTCCGCCACCGCCCGGAGCAGCCCGCCCTTCCCGTTCTGCAGGAGGTCGTCCATGTCGGCGGGCGCGGGCAGGCCGAGGCTCGCCGCGGCCGCGGTCACGTCGAGGATGCCCCGCTCCGTCTTGACGCCGAGGCCGTAGCCCCCCTGGCGCTGCATGTTGAGCAGCGTCATGCCCCGCGGCATCTCGAAGGAGGCCGCCGCGGCCGCCGCCCCGGTCCGCAGCCCCGCGGCCGTCCCGGCGCCGGCGGCCGCCAGCCCGGCCGCGCCCATCAGGAAATCGCGACGATCTGCCTGCATGTCCGTGTCCCTCCCTGCAGCATCGTCCGACGACGCGGCGACCGGTTCGCCGGACGACGTGCGGCACAACCAAGAGCCGGCCGCCGCTTTCGTTCCAGTCCGCACGGGAGCGGCGCAGGCGGCGTCGGGCGATCCCGGCGAGCCGGCTCGCCGCATCGTGGTGCCGCCGAACCGGTAACCCCACCGGCGCGTGGCCCTCAGGGTGCCGCCGTCACCTTCCGCTTCCAGAGATCCCAGGCCCGCAGGTGGATCTGGTCGAGCGCCCTGTCGGCCTTCTCGGCCTCCTCGCGGTCGAGGAAGACCGGCGGCCCGTCGAGCGCCATCGCCTGGCTCTGAATGCGCGCATTCACCTCGGTGTAGACGGCCCGGAAGACCGCCAGCGGCAGGGTGGGGCCGACCACGACGTCCCCGTGGCCGCGCATCAGGGCGACCGCCTTGTCGCCCAGGGTCGCCGCGAGGGCGCGGCCGAGCCTGGAGTCGCGCACCAGCATGTCGGTCTCCCCGCCCGCGCCGCGGATGTCGAAGACCGGCACCCCGGCGCCCAGGAAGGCGGCGATATGGTAGGCCGGCCGCAGGGGCGTCCGGGCGATGCCGAAGGGGATCACGGCCGGCGAGTGGCTGTGAACAACGGCGTGCACGTCGGGCCGGGCGCGGTAGATCTCGGCGTGGATGAACCGCTCCAGGAACACCGCCCGGCCGCGGGGATCGAGCGGGTTGCCGTCGAGGTCGAACTCCATGATGTCCGCGGCCGCGACGAGGGCCGGGGCCACCGAGCGCGACATCAGGAACCGGTTCGGGTCCTCGGGGTGCCGCACGCTGACATGGCCGAAACCGTCGACCACACCCTGGTCGGCGAGGATGCGGTTGGCGGCGACCAGATCCGCGACGAGGGCGGCGGGCGGCGCGGGCCCCGGCCGCTCCTGCGCGGCGCCCGCGCCCATGCCGAGCCAGGCCCACAGGGCGAGGCAGACCGCTCCGACGACCCCCTTCATGGGCGGGCTCCTTCCTCCCCGGGGCGGCCGTGACCCGGCGCGCGTGGGGCCGCGCAGGACGGCACCTGCGAGCGTGGCGTGTTCAGACCGAGGATCAGCGTATTCCCGGTTGAGTCAACCGGGCCGCCGCGGCGGGGCGAGCCCCGCGCGGCTCACGGCTCGCCCGGCTTGAAGGGCGGCTCCTTGCCGGGCGGCACGCCCTCCTCGGCCATGCTGAGCAGCATCGCCACCGTGACGTAGGTGCCGGTCAGGGCCGTGAGGTCGACCACGCCCTGCTCGCCCAGCACGGCCTTCGCCCGCGCGAAGGTCTCGTCCGAGACCGCGTGCTTGGTGGAGAGCTCCATGCAGAAATCGTAGACCGCCTCCTCGTCGGGCTTCATGCCCCGCGGGCGCCGATTGGCCTTGAGATCGGCCGCGACCTCCTCGGACAGGCCCGCCTTGAGGGCCAGCGGATGATGCGCGTACCACTCGACCTGCGAGCGCCAGAGCCGCCCCGTGATCAGGATCGCGAACTCGTTCAGCCGCGTCGGCACCGAGGTGTGCCAGCGCAGGTAGTCGAGGAGGTCGTACATCCGCTGCGCCATCTCGGGACTGCGGATCATCGGGTTGTAGGGGCCGGCGAGCCCGACGCTGGAGATCTTCATGATCTTCTCGCCGAGCGGGCGCTGCTGGTCGGTGAGGGTCTCCAGCGTGAGTTGCGGGAAGCGCGGCTCCCTGCCGAGGGCCGGCGCCCGCGCCTGCCAGGCGGTCAGCCCGCCCGCCCCGAGCCCGGCGAGGAGCACGAATCCCACGAGGTTGCGTCGCATCGGCCTGTCCTCCCTGGCGCGGGCCCGTCGGGATGCGGGCCGCGCGCGACGCGGGCCCGCCGGAATGCGGGCTCCGCGCCGGCATAAGGTCGACCGCGTGGCAGCCGATGTCCAGCCGGCCGCCGCCGCGCGGGCGCCGGCGGGCGGGGCAGGCCGGACAGCAGCATGCCGGCAGGCAGGGTCCATCGCCGGATCAGCCGCTCGATCATGCGGGCGGCCCCGGACGATCACGCGATCACAGGATCGGATTTCATGGGGTACGGCTTTACCGCCACCTGCCTCTGGGGCATTCCTGCGGCCGAGGCAGGAGCCAGGGCCGTCGCCCCCGTGGCGGTGCCTTCCCGCGGGCGGCGCCCCGCCCCTCCGCAACGGCTCCTTTCCCATTGTCCATGCCGGATGAAATTCGTCATTCGCCTTTCTCTCCCCCGTTTTTTCACTATATTCATCTGCCGATTTTGCGCGATGTCTCCGTAAATGAAATAATCTCGCAAGCTATTCATAGAATCATATGACTGAGATATATTTCTGATGATTCAAGCTTCGGCGCATGCCGACATGTGCGAAAGATCACGATTCTCGCCCCCGCGGCATTGACAAAACAGGCCCAATCGAGCAATACCGTGGCTGGTTCGAACGCTGTTTCTCAGCGTCGTGTTTTCGGATGCCCCAGGGGACATCCGTGGAGATTTCACCGAGAGATCCGGCGCTCGCGACGCGGCAGAGGCCTCGCGGCCGTGCGGGCGCCTTCTTGGACGGCGGGTGGCCCGCGCCGCGCGGATCACTCTCGTCGCCCCTCACGGATCGGGAGTGCGCCCATGGTGGATTCCGCCCGCGACACCAGCCGGGACGGCCTGCGCAACACGATCGAGACCTTCCTGCTCACGCGCGGCAGGCCGTTCTGGCAGGTCGCCAACCGGCAGCCCTGGCTCGCGCGCCTGTTGAACCGGCTGATCGTCGACAATGCCGTGCGCAAGGCGCCGATGCGGCCGCTGCGGCTCAGCACCATGGCACCCTACAGCTCCTGGTCGTCGCTCACCGACAGGACGTGGTTCTCGCGCTACGCGCCGCCCGGAGATCTCGACCCGCTGCCGCCCCTGGACGCGGTGGCGCGCCTCTTCGTGACGCGGCCGGAAGGGCCGCGCCTGTCGACCCGCTCGACCCTCCTGTTCCCGAGCTTCGCCCAATGGTTCACGGACGGGTTCCTGATGACGGACCCCGCCGATACCCGCCGCACCCGGACCAATCACCAGATCGACCTGAGCCAGATCTACGGGCTCACCGAGGCGGTGCAGGCGGCCCTGCGGCGGCGCAGCGAGGCCCGCGGGGAGCGCGGGCGGCTCCTCTCCGAGATGCACGGCGGCGAGGAATGGGCGCCGCGCCTCTTCGACCCGGAGGGCCGGCGCGACCCGCGCTTCTCGGCCGTGCCCGATCCGGTGAAGATGCCCGACACGCTCCCGCCGGAGCGCAAGGCCACCCTCTTCGCCTTCGGGGGCGAGCGGGCCAACGCCACGCTCTTCACCGCGGCCATCAACACCCTGTTCCTGCGCGAGCACAACCGGCTCTGCGGCGTGCTCGAAGCCGCCGAGCCGGACTGGGACGACGAGCGGATCTTCCAGACCGCCCGCGCCATCAACATCGTCCAGCTGATCAAGGTCGTGGTCGAGGAGTACATCAACCACATCTCGCCCTACTGGTTCAGGCTGCTGGCCGACCCGACGCCCTGCTACGGCGCGCGATGGAACCGCGAGAACTGGATCCCGGTGGAGTTCAACCTGCTCTACCGGTGGCACAGCCTGGTGCCCGAGCGGGTGCGATGGCGGGACGGCGAGGTCCCGATGGCCGGCACCCGCTTCGGGAACGGGCCGCTCCTGGCGGAGGGACTCGGCGCGGCCCTGCACGCCGCCAGCGCGACCGAGGCGTGGCGCCTCGGCCTCTTCAACACCGCCGAGATGCTGCGGGAGGTCGAGCGGGCGAGCGTCCAGCAGGGCCGCACCAACCGGCTGGCGAGCTACAACGACTACCGGGAATTGATGAACTATCCCCGCATCACCCGCTTCGAGCAGATCAGCGGCGATCCGGACGTGGTGGCGGCCCTGCGGGACCTGTACGGGACGGTGGACCGGATCGAGTTCTTCGTCGGGCTCTTCGCCGAGGACCTGCCGCCGCGGGCGGCGGTGCCGCCGCTGATCGGCCGCATGGTGGCGGCGGACGCGTTCTCGCACGCGCTGACCAACCCGCTCCTGTCGCCGCAGGTCTACAACGCGGACACGTTCACCCGGGCGGGCATGGCCTGCATCGCCGAGACCTCCACGCTGCGGGACATCGCGGCCCGCAACCTGCCCGGGGGCGGCCGGGGGCTGCGCATCACGATGGACCACCCGCTCCACCGCTCCTCCGCCTGATCCGGGATCCGCTTGATCGAAGCGGATCCCGGATCCCGAGCCCGCGCGGCGCCTGAGCGCGGCGCCTGAGCGCAGCCGACATCCGCATCGCCGAAATGCGAGATGGCGAAGCGATCAACCGGATGGCGCATGAGGGGCCGCGGCGCGGGGCGCCCCGCTCAGGCGTAGAAGGCCTCGACCGCGGCCACGACCCGGGCGATCTCGCCCCCCGTCATGTTGAGGAAGAGCGGCAGCCGCACGAGGCGCGCGCTGACCGAATCCGTGACCGCGAGGCTCGACCCGGCCCGCCCGTGGCGCCGCCCGGCCGGCGCCGAATGGAGCGGCACGTAGTGGAAGGTGGCCTGGATGCCGCGCGCACCCAGATGCGCCAGGAGGCGGTTGCGGGTGTCCTCGTCGCGCGTCAGCAGCCAGAAGATGTGGCCGTTCGTCTGGGTGCCCGCCGCCTCCGGCAGGGTGACGAGGCCGCGCGCGGCGAGCGGGGCGAGGCCGGCCCGGTAGGCGTCGCAGAGGGCGCGCCGCTCGTCGCAGATCGCCGCCGCGCGCTCGAGCTGGGCCAGCAGGAACGCCGACACGATCTCGCTCGGGCCGTAGGAGGAGCCGACATCCTGCCACGTGTACTTGTCGACCTCGCCCCTCAGGAAGCGGCTGCGGTCGGTGCCCTTGTCGCGCACGATCTCGGCGCGCGCGGCGAGGCGGGGGTCGTTGACAAGGAGCGCGCCGCCCTCGCCGGCGATCACGTTCTTGGTCTCGTGGAACGACAGGCAGCCGAGATGCCCGATCGTGCCGAGGGGCCGCGCCCCGTCCCGCGCCAGATGGGCGTGGGCGGCATCCTCCACCACCACGAGCCCGCGCGCGTTCGCCACCGCCATGACGGCGTCCATCGCGCAGGCCCGCCCGGCATAGTGGACGACCGCGATCGCCCTGGTGCGGGGGGTGAGCGCGCCCTCGATGAGGCGCTCGTCGATGTTGAGGGTGTCGGGCCTGATGTCGACGAAGACCGGCGTGGCGCCGCGCAGCACGAAGGCGGTGGCGGTGGCCGAGAAGGTGAAGGAGGGCATCACGACCTCGTCGCCGGGCCCGATCTCCGCCAGGATCGCGGCCATCTCCAGGGCGGCCGTGCAGGAATGCGTCAGCAGCGCCCGGTGCGTGCCGAGTTCGGCCTTGAGCCACTCCTCGCAGCGCTGCGTGTACGGCCCGCCCCCCGCCATGCTGCCGTTGCGCAGGACATCCGCGATGTAGTCGAACTCCCGCCCGACCACCGTGGGGCGCCCGAACGGGATCCTGGACTCGGACTCGATCGTCATCCACCGCACGTTCCGTACCCCTGTTGCGCCGGGTATCGAGCAACGACAGCGCAGCGTCAATCCATCCAAGCTGTCCCGGTCTGCCTTATGTGGGGACGATCGCCCCGGTCCCGCCGCACCTGGGCCGTTGGGACGCGGATGAGAGTCAGTTTCGATCAGCATTTTTCCGGCAGACGAACCGGCCGAGATAGCGGAGTGACTGCTTTGATGCGACATCGCGACTGGATACGACTTTTCGTCTAGGGCATCGTCGGCGCGAAATCCGGAATGAGACCGCCGGATATCCATCCTCGGCGCGCGCCGGCGGCGCTCACCCGGGACCGGCGCGGGGGCGAGGCCCCGGGCCTCAGGGTCCCCCGGGTCCCGAGAGCCAGGCTTCGACGAGCCGGCCCACCGCCTCGGCGGCCGGCGCGGCGGCGCGCTTGGTCTCGGCATGGGTCGGGCTGCCGCCGTGCAGGCCGGCCGCGTGGTTGGTGACGATCGAGAGCGCGGCGACCCGCAGGCCGAGGAAGCGGGCGAGGATCACCTCCGGCACCGTCGACATCCCGACGAGGTCCGCGCCGAGGAGCCCGGCCATGCGGATCTCGGCCGGCGTCTCGAAGCTCGGGCCGGAGAACCACGCGTAGATGCCCGCGTGGAGGGGAATCCCCGCCCGCGCGGCGGCCCGCCGCAGGCCGTCCTGCAGGCCCGGATCGTAGGCGTCGACCATGGGCACGAAGCGGGCGTCGGAGGGCTCGCCGATCAGGGGGTTGAGGCCCGACAGGTTGAGATGGTCGGTGATGAGCGCCAGGGCCCCGGGGCCGGCCTCCTCGCGCAGCGACCCGGCCGCGTTGGTGAGAAGGAGGGGCGGGCCCCCCAGCGCCGCCAGGGTGGCGAGCGGCACCCGCATGGCGGCGGCATCGCCCCGCTCGTAGGGATGGACCCGGCCCGCGAAGAGCAGCACGGGCCGGCCCGCGAGCGTGCCCGCCACGAGCCGCCCGGCATGGCCCGAGACGCCGGAGAGCGGGAAATGCGGGATCTCGTCGTAGGGGAGGATGCGGGGCGACGCGATCCGCTCCGCGAGGGGGCCGAGGCCGGTGCCGGCCACGATGGCGAGCGCGAAGGGACCCGCGACGCCGCGGGCGCGCAGCGCGGCGGCGGCCGCGGCGGCGCGGGGATCGGGCGAGCTCACGCCCCGGCCCCGAGATTGTCCGGGCCGAACGAGGCGGGCAGCAGGGCGTCCAAGGTGAAGCTGCGCCGCACGCCCGCGGGCCCCGCCACGTGGATGGGCGTGTCCGGCGCGGCGAATTCCCGGATGCGCTGGCGGCAGGCGCCGCAGGGGGTCACCAGCGCCTCGCCGTCCCCGAGCACCAGCATCGCCGCGATGCGCCGTCCCCCGCTCGCCACCATGGCGGCGATGGCGCCGGCCTCCGCGCAGGTGCCGACCGGGTAGGCCGCGTTCTCGACGTTGCAGCCGGCATGGATCGCCCCGGTCTCGTCCAGGAGGGCGGCGCCGACGCGGAAGCGCGAGTAGGGCGCGTGGGCCCGGGCCTGCACGGCCCGGGCGGCGGCGAAGAGGGCGTCGGTGGCGGTCATGCGGTCGGCGAGCTCGGAGGCGGGCCCGATGATTGCCCGGGACGAGGGGGCGCTGTCGAGCCCCGCGCGGCCGCGGCCGCGGCCAGGGCCCGTCCCGGGCGCGACGGCCGCTTCCCGCTCCTCCGGCGGCCGCTTGCCGCTACTCGGCCCGCGGCCGCGTGCTCTCGCGGAACGGATGGGCCGGGTAGGTGCCGATGAGGCGCAGCTCCCGCGAGAAGTAGGCGAGCTCGTCGAGGGCGCGGCGCAGGGGCGGCTCCTCGGGATGGCCGTCGACCTCGGCGTAGAACTGCGTCGCGGTGAACTGGCCCTCGACCATGTAGCTCTCGAGCTTGGTCATGTTGACGCCGTTGGTGGCGAAGCCCCCGAGCGCCTTGTAGAGCGCGGCCGGCAGGTTGCGGACCCGGAACACGAAGCTCGTCACGCAGGGCCCGCTCTCGGGCGGGGGCACGGACGGCTCGCGGGCGACCACCACGAAGCGCGTCGTGTTGTGGGCCTCGTCCTCCACGTCCTGCTCGACGATGGTGAGCCCGTAGATCTCGGCCGCGAGGCGCGGCGACAGGCTCGCGCGGGTCGGATCGCCGATCTGGGCGACCTCGCGGGCGGCGCCGGCCGTGTCGCCCGCCACCACCGGCTTCAGGCCGCGGCGGCGGACCACCTTGCGGCACTGGCCGAGGGCGTGGACGTGGCTGTGGACGCTGCGCAGAGCCTCCGGATCGGCGCCCGGCAGCGCCATCAGCTGAAAATGGATCGGCAGGAACTGCTCGCCCACGATGTGCAGCCCGGAGGCCGGGAGCAGGTGGTGGATGTCCGCGACCCGGCCCGCGATGGAATTCTCGATCGGGATCATGCCGAGATCGGCGCTGCCGTCCGCCACGGCCGCGAAGGCGTCCTCGAAGGTGGGGCAGGGCAGCGGCGTCCAGTCCGGATAGGCTTCGGCGCAGATGATGTGCGAGTTCGCGCCGGGCTCGCCCTGGTAGGAGATCGTGCGGGTCATCGGGAGGGACGCGGCCTTCTGGTCAGTTGAGGCGCCTGGCCGCCATCACGGCGCGGGCGCGATCGAGGTCGTGGGGGGTGTCGACGCCGAGCGGCACGTCGTCGACGACGGTGGCGTCGATGCGCATCCCGGCCTCGAGGGCGCGCAGCTGCTCCAGCTTCTCGCGCTGCTCCAGCGGGCTCGGGCCGAGGGCGACGAAGCGCTCCAGCGCCCGGCGGCGATAGGCGTAGAGGCCGATATGGTGGTGGAGCGGCCCCTCCCCCCAGGGCGCGGTCGCGCGGGTGAAGTAGAGGGCGCGCAGCCGCGTGGGCGAGACCGGCGAGCCCACCACCTTGACCACGCTCGGCTCGGTGCGCTCCTCGGGTCGCGTGATCACGGCGCAGAGGGTCGCGATGTCGACGGCGCGGTCGGCGAGCGGGGTCACCGAGGCGGCGATGACGGTGGGGTCGATCGTCGGCAGGTCGCCCTGCACGTTCACCACCACGTCGTGGCGCCCCTCCGGGTCGATGATCGCGAGCGCCTCCGCGAGGCGGTCGGAGCCCGAGGGGTGGTCGGGCCGGGTCAGCACCCCGAGCCCGCCCACGGCCTCCACCGCCGCCACGATGGCGGGCGTGTCGGTGCAGACCACGACCGGGCCGAGACCCGACTCGATCGCGCGGCGCCAGACGTGGACGATCATCGGCTCGCCGCAGATCTCCGCGAGCGGCTTGTCCGGCAGGCGGGTCGCCGCGAGGCGGGCGGGGATCAGGATCAGCGGATCGGACATGGACGAACCGGAGAGGAGCGAGAGGCGCGAGCCGGGATTCGCGCGCTCCATAGACCATATCCGGGTCTGCCCGCCACCGCGGCGCCGCCCGGGCCGCGCTCAAGTGCGGCCCGGGCCGCGTCTGCGACCAACCGACGTTGGTTGGAGCCATTGTCAATGGCGCGGGAGAACGGCTAAGCACCCCGCCGTGTGTTCCCCGCGCGCGCGGCCGGTTCGGGCCGTCCCCGCCACCTCCAACCGCCTACGAGGCCCTGCTCGTTCGAGCACCGGAGCTGCCGAGACATGGATTCCTTCGAGCTTAACAAGGTCGCCGGTGCCGTGCTCGGCACGCTGTTGTTCGCGATGGGCACGGGCTTCCTCGCCGAGCTGATCTACAAGCCGAAGCCGGCGGGCGATCGCGGCTACGCGCTCGCGGCCGCCACCGAGGCGCCGGCGGGCGGCGGCGAGGCGGCGCCCAAGGAGGAGCCCCTGCCGGTGCGCCTCGCCAGCGCCGACGCCGCCAAGGGCCAGTCGGCGGCCAAGAAATGTGCGGCCTGTCACAACTTCGACAAGGGCGGCGCGAACAAGGTCGGGCCGAATCTCTGGGGCGTCGTGGGCCGGCCGAAGGGCAGCCACGAGGGCTTCAACTACTCGGCCGCGATGAAGGCCAAGGGCGGCGACTGGAGCTACGAGGACCTGGACCAGTTCATCCACAACCCGAAGGGCTACGTGCAGGGCACGATCATGGCCTTCGCGGGCGTGTCCTCCGGCGCCGAGCGCGCCGACATCCTGGCCTACCTGAAGACGCTCTCGGACAAGCCGGTCGACTTTCCCAAGCCCTGATGCCCAAGCCCTGATGCCCAAGCCCTGATGCCCAAGCCTTGATGCCCAAGCCCTGATCCGAAAGCCTTGATCCCGGATCCCGACCGGGGCGGACCATCGTCGGCGCGGAAGGCCGGGCGGGCGCCCGGCCTTCGTCGTGTCATGCCAAATCCGCTTGATCCCTTCGGGATGGCGGATTTGGGCTTCGCTCAGGCGCCGCGCGGGCTGGTGATCCGCTTGATCCCTTCGGGATGGCGGATTTGGGCTTCGCTCAGGCGCCGCGCGGGCGTGTGATCCGGGATCCGCTTCGATCAAGCGGATCCCGGATCACGGCCCTGCCAGCCGAGATCGCCGCGCGGGCGGGCACACCGCGTGCCGATCGGCACTTGTGCGCTCCCATCGACCCGATATCCCATCCCGCATGGGAGGCATTCGGCTGGGAGGCGATGCGTGACCGGATCCGTCGGGCGGGCGCTCCTGATTCTGCTCACGCTCTGCCTCTCCGCGGCGGCCGCCAGGGCCGAGCGGCGCCTCGCCTTCGTGGTCGGCGTCAACGCCTACGCGAATCTCCCCCAGGGGATGCAGCTCGAGCGGGCGGTGCGCGACGCCGAGACCGTGGCGGACGCGCTGCAATCCCTCGATTTCCGCGTCGCGCGCCTGACCCGCGAGGCGACGCTCACCGGCTTCCTCACCGCCTTCGGGGCCTTCACCCGCGAGGTCGAGCCGGGCGACACGGTGCTGTTCTACTTCGCGGGCCACGGCGTCGCCCTCGACAGCGTCAACTACCTGATCCCGGCCGACATCCCCTCGCTGGCGGCGGGCGGCGAGGGCGTGGTGCGCAAGCTCGCCCTCGCCGAGGCCGACATCATCCAGGACATCCAGTCCCGCGGCGCCCGGGTCACGATCCTGGTGATCGATGCCTGCCGGGACAACCCCTTCCCGAAGGCCGGGTCGCGCACGCTCGGCGCGCCCCGCGGCCTCGCGTTCAAGGAACCGCCGCAGGGCGTGTTCTCGCTCTACTCGGCCGGGGCGGGCCAGCAGGCCCTCGACCGCCTCCCCGGCAGCGACCCGAGCCCCAACTCGGTCTTCACCCGCGTCTTCGCCGCCGAGCTGCGCAAGCCCGGCACCAGCCTCGTCGATCTCGGCGAGACGGTGCGCGAGGAGGTGGCCGCCCTCGCCCGCCGGGCGAACCACGACCAGATCCCGGCCGTCTACAACCAGGTGCTCGGCGCGCGGCGGATCATGCTGGCCGGCGCGCGGGCCGAGCCGCCCGCGCCCGCCGCGCCCCGGGCCGACGAGATCGCGTGGCGCTTCCTCAAGACCAGCACCGACCCGGAGGCCCTGCGCAGCTTCGTCGCGCAGTTCGGCGACAGCCCGCTGCGGGCGGAGGCCCAGGCCCGCCTCGCCGAGATCGAGACGAGCCGGCGCCAGACGGTCGCCGCGCTGCCGCCCCCGACGCTGCGCCGGGTCGGCGACGAGGCCCTCTGCGACGAACTCGCCGCCGTCTCCGACGGGCGCGAGCGCGCGCCGGGCCTGCGCGGCGTGCCGCTCGACAAGATCGATGCCCGGCGCGCGGTCGAGGCCTGCCGGGCGGCGACGCGGGCGGCTCCCGACAACCCGCGCTACGCGGTGCAGCTCGGCCGGGCCCTGCACGCCGACAAGCAGTACGGCGACGCGGCGGCCTGGTACCGCCGCGCGGCCGATCAGGGCAGCGCGCAGGCCCTCAACAACCTCGCCACCCTGACGCTGGAGGGGCTCGGCGGCCTGGAGCGCAGCCCCGACGAGGCGCTCCGCCTGTTCCACCGCGCGGCCGAGCGCGGCAGCGTCGCGGCGATGCGCAACCTCGGCAACCTCTACCGGACCGGCAGGCAGGGGGTGGCGAAGGATTCCGCCGAGGCCGTGCGCTGGTACAGGGCGGCGGTCGAGCGCGAGGATGCCGCCGCCATGGTGGAGCTCGGCGTGATGACGGCCCGCGGCGAGGGCGTGCCGAAGGACGAGGCCGAGGCGGGACGGCTCTACGCGCGGGCCGAGCGCCTCGGCAACGCGGCGGCCCAGAACAACCTCGGCCTGTTCCTGCTGCACGGGAAGGGCGGGTTCGCCAAGGACGAGGCGGAGGCCGCGCGCCTGTTCCGCCGCGCCGCCGAGGCGGGCAATGCCCACGCGATGGCGCATCTCGGCTGGATGACCAAGCTCGGCAAGGGTGGCTTGGCGAAGGACGACGTCGAGGCCGTGCGGCTCTACCGCAGGTCGGCGGAGGCCGGGAACAGCCTCGGCATGGCCTATCTGGCGGCGATGTACCGGGAGGGGCGCGGCGGCCTGCCGGAGGATGCGCGGGAGGCGCGCAGGCTCTACGAGCGCGCCGCCGAGGAGGGCAGCGCGGTCGGGCGGGCGGGCCTCGCCTTCCTGCACGAGCGGGGGCTCGGCGGCCTGCCGCGCAACGAGGCCGAGGCGCTGCGCCTCTACCGGCTCGCCGCCGAGGAGAACAACGGCGTCGCGATCGACCATCTCGGCCAGTTCCACCGGGACGGCAAGGGCGGGCTGCGGCCCGATCCGCAGGCCGCCATGGCGCAGTTCCGGCGGGCGGCCGATCTCGGCTTCGCCCCCGCCATGGCCCATCTGGGCGCGCTCTACGAGAAGCGCCGCAACGCCGCCGAGGCCCTGGCCTGGTACCGCAGGGCCGCCGACCTCGACGACCCGCTCGGGCTCTACCTCCTGGGCCAGGCCCACGAGACCGGGCTCGGGATGCCCCGGAACCGGGGCGAGGCGCTGCGCCTCTACGGGCGGGCCGCCGAACTCGGCCATGCGGGGGCGGCGGCCGCCCTGCGGCGCCTCGGCAGGAGGGTGTGAGGGCCAGGAAGGCCTGAGGGCAAGAAGTCTAGGGGCAGAGGGTCTGGGGCAAGAGGATCTGGGGCAGGAGGGTCTGGGGCAAGAGGGTCTGGGGCAAGAGGGCGTGAGGGGCCGGGCGGCTGCGCGCATCGGGCAGGTGGCGCCAGGGGAGCGCGGGACGTAAACACGGGATCATCGCCGCGCCCGGCCCGTCGCCCGGGCGCCCAGACGGAGGATCGTCCCGCGTGACCGCACGCCGCCCCGCCGCGCTCGCCCTTCTTCTCTGCCTGACGGGTGGCCTCGCGCCCGCGCCGGCCCTCGCCGACCCGCCCTGGCGCCACGGCCTGACGCTGCTCGGCACGCCCAAATACCCCGCCGACTTCACCCATTTCGCCTATGCCGACCCGGAGGCGCCCAAGGACGGGCTCCTGCGCCTCGGCCAGCAGGGCTCCTTCGACAACCTCAACCTGATCGTCTCGGGGGTGAAGGGCGACCTCGAGGGCGAGGTCCCGCTCATCTACGACACCCTGATGACCGAGGCGCTCGACGAGCCCTTCACGTCCTACGGGCTCCTCGCGGAGGGCGTGCAGGTGGCGGAGGATCTCGGCAGCGTCACCTACCGGCTGCGGCCGCAGGCGAAGTGGCACGACGGCGCGCCGGTCACGCCGGCGGACGTGATCTTCTCGTTCGGGATCCTCAAGGAGAACAGCCCGCTCTACGCCTCCTACTACCACAACGTCGCCAAGGTCGAGGCGGTCGGGGAGCGCGAGGTGCGCTTCACGTTCTCGGAGACCGGCAACCGGGAATTGCCGCAGATCGTCGGCCAGATGCCGGTGCTGCCCAAGCACTGGTGGGAGGGCCGGGATGGCGGCGGGCATCCCCGCAAGCCGACCGAGACGACCCTGGAGATCCCGCTCGGCTCCGGTCCCTACCGGATCGCCAAGCTCGATCCCGGCCGCAGCATCACCTACGAGCGGGTGGCGGATTACTGGGGCCGCGACATCCCGGTGAACAAGGGCCGCTTCAACTTCGACGCCCTGCGCAACGAGTATTTTCGCGACGGCACGGTGCTGATCGAGGCCTTCAAGGCCGACCAGTTCGACTGGCGCAGCGAGAACATCGCCCGCAACTGGGCCACCGCCTACGACGGCTTCCCGGCCGTGCGCGAGGGGCGGATCGTCAAGGAGGAGTTCCCCTCCCGCGGCAGCGGCATCATGCAGTGCTTCACCTTCAACCTGCGCCGCGCGAAATTCGCCGATCCGCGGGTGCGCCGGGCGCTCAACCTCGCCTTCGACTTCGAGGAGATGAACCGCACCCTGTTCTACGGGCTCTACAAGCGGATCGATTCCTACTTCTTCGGCACCGAACTCGCCGCCTCGGGGCTGCCGGAGGGACGCGAGCGCGAGATCCTGGAGAGCGTCAGGGACAAGATCCCCGAGAAGGTCTTCACCGAGCCCTACCGCAACCCGGTCAACGGCAGCGCGGAGGCGCAGCGCACCAACCTGCGCGAGGCGGTGCGCCTCCTCCAGGCGGCCGGCTACGCGCAGCGGGGCGGTCAGATGGTCGGGGCGGCCTCCGGCCAGCCCCTCACCATCGAGTTCCTGGGCTACGACAACTCGGCCGAGCGCGTGGTGCTGCCCTATCGCCAGCAGCTCGAGCGGCTCGGCATCAAGGTCACGTTGCGGATCGTCGACCCGGCCCAGTACCAGAACCTCGTGCGCGGCTTCGAGTTCGACGCGCTGGCGCTGAATTCCTGGCCGGAATCGCTCTCGCCCGGCAACGAGCAGCGCGATTTCTGGGGCTCCGCCGCCGCCGACAGGCCGGGCTCGCGCAACCTCGCCGGCATCAAGGATGCGGGCATCGACGCGCTGATCGAGAAGGTGATCTTCGCCCGCGACCGGGACGAGCTCGTCGCGGCGACCCGCGCGCTCGACCGGGTGCTGCTCGCCCACGACTACGTGGTGCCGCAATGGGCCGCCGGGGTGAGCCGGACGCTGCGCTGGAACCGCTTCGCGCATCCGGCGGTGCTGCCGACGTATGGCGGCTCGGGCTTCCCCTGGACCTGGTGGTACGACCGGACCCTCGCCGCCAAGACCGGGGCGGCGCGATGAGCCCGACCCGCCGCGCCCTGCTGCGGCTCGCCGGCAGCGCCGCCCTCGCGGGGACGCTGCCGCGGGCCGGCCGCGCGCAGGGGACAGCTGCGCAGGACGGCCGCCCCCCCGCGGGCGAGCGCCACGGCCTGTCGAGCTTCGGCGAGTTGAAATACCCGGCCGACTTCCCGCGCTTCGACTATGTCGAGCCGATGGCGCCGCGCGGCGGCACCTTCTCGACCCAGATCGCCACCACGGCGGGCAACCAAGCCTTCGAGACCTTCAACACGCTCAACATCTACGTGCTGAAGGGCGACGGCGCGGCCGGGATGGACCTGACCTTCGACAGCCTGATGACGCGCGCCCTCGACGAGCCGGACGCGCTCTACGGGCTCGTCGCCCGCGCGGTGCGGGTGAGCGAGGACGGCCTCAGCTATCGCTTCACCCTGCGCCCGCAGGCGCGCTTCCACGACGGCTCGCGGCTCACCGCCCGGGACGTCGCCTTCTCGATCCGGATCCTGCGGGACAAGGGCCACCCGCGGATCGCCTCGGTGCTGCGCGACGTCGCCGACGCGGTGCCGGAGGGCGACGAGGCGGTCACCGTCACCTTCGCGCCCGGCCGCAGCCGCGACCTGCCGCTCGTCGTGGCGGAGCTCCCGATCTTCTCGGAGGCCTACTACGCGGCCCGCGACTTCGAGGCCTCGACCCTGGACGCCCCCCTCGGCTCCGGGCCCTACCAGGTCGCCCGCTTCGAGGTCGGGCGCTTCATCGCCTTCGATCGGGTGCGCGACTACTGGGGCGCCGACCTGCCGGTGAATGTCGGGCAGAACAATTTCGACGAGATCCGCTACGAGTATTTCCGCGACCGCGACGTCGCCTTCGAGGCCTTCAAGGCCGGAGCCTTCACCTGGCGGGAGGAGTTCACCTCGCGGGTCTGGGCCACGGGCTACGACTTCCCGGCCGCCCAGGAGGGGCGGGTCAAGCGCGAGACCGTGCCGGACGCCACCCCGTCGGGCACGCAGGGCTGGTTCTTCAACACCCGCCGCCCGGTCTTCAAGGACCCGCGCATCCGCGAGGCGATCGGGCTCGCCTTCGACTTCGAGTGGTCGAACCAGAACCTGATGTACGGCGCCTATCGGCGGACCGCCTCGTTCTTCGAGAATTCCGACCTGAAGGCCGAGGGACCGCCCGGGCCGGAGGAGCTCGCCCTCCTCGAACCCTTCCGGGGCAGGCTGCCGGACGAGGTGTTCGGCGCGCCCTGGTCCCCGCCCCGCTCGGACGGCTCGGGCCAGGACCGGGCGCTGCTGCGGCGGGCCGACGCGCTGCTGCGCGAGGCGGGCTGCACCCGCGAGGGCGGCCAGATCAGGCTGCCGGACGGCCAGCCCCTCGCCTTCGAGTTCCTGGATTCGAGCCCGGTCTTCCAGCCCCTGGTGCAGCCCTTCATCAAGAACCTCTCGCTCCTGGGCATCCGGGCGAGTTCGCGCATGGTGGACCCGGCCCAGTACCAGGCGCGGCTCAAGGAGTTCGACTTCGACGTGGTCTCGACCCGGTTCGGGGGTTCGGTGACGCCGGGCGCGGGGCTGCGGGAGATCTATGCGAGCCGCAGCGCCGCCGTGCCGGGCTCGCAGAACCTCGCCGGCATCGCCGACCCGGCGGTCGACGCGATGCTGGACCGGGTCGCCAACGCGGCGACCCGGGCGGAGCTCACCACCGCCTGCCGGGCCCTCGACCGCTGCCTGCGGGTCGGCCGCTACTGGGTGCCGATGTGGTACTCGGCGCAGCACCGGCTCGCCCTCTGGGACCTGTACGGCCGGCCGGCCGCTTTGCCGCGCTACGGGCTCGGGGCGCCGGCGATCTGGTGGTACGACGCCGCCCGCGCGCGGCGCATCGGGCGGGGGTGAGGGCGGATGGCGAACTACATCCTGCGGCGCCTGCTCCTGATGGTCCCGACGATCTTCGGGATCATGCTGATCTCCTTCGTGATCGTGCAATTCGCCCCCGGCGGCCCGGTGGAGCGGGTGCTCGCCCAGCTCCAGGGCCAGAGCGCGATGTCGCGGGTGAGCGGCGGGTCCGGCGATCTCGGGGCGGGGGCGGCGCCGCGCGGCGGCGGGGGCGAGGCGAATTCCCGCTACCGCGGCGCGCAGGGCCTCGACCCCGCCTTCATCAAGCGCCTGGAGCAGCAATTCGGCTTCGACCGGCCGGCGCCCGAGCGCTTCGCCAAGATGCTGTGGGACTACGCCCGCTTCGACTTCGGCAAGAGCTACTTCCGCGACGTCTCGGTGCTGGAGCTGATCCGCGAGAAGCTGCCGGTCTCGGTGACGCTCGGGCTGTGGATGACGCTGATCTCCTACGCGGTCTCGATCCCGCTCGGGATCCACAAGGCGGTGCGGGACGGCTCGCCCTTCGACGTCTGGACCTCGGGCGTGGTCATCGTCGGCTACGCGATCCCCGGCTTCCTGTTCGCGATCCTGCTGATCGTGCTGTTCGCGGGCGGCTCCTTCCTGCAGATCTTCCCGCTGCGCGGCCTGACCAGCGAGGGATGGCAGACCTTCCCGCCCTGGCAGAAGGTGACGGACTACCTCTGGCACATCACGCTGCCGATCGTCTCGATGGCGCTCGGCGCCTTCGCGACCTCGACGCTCCTCACCAAGAACTCGTTCCTGGACGAGATCCGCAAGCAGTACGTGCTCACCGCCCGCATGAAGGGCCTGTCCGAGCGGCAGGTCCTGTACGGGCACGTCTTCCGGAACGCCATGCTGATCGTGGTGGCGGGCTTCCCGGGCGCCTTCATCTCGGCCTTCTTCGCCGGCTCGCTCCTCATCGAGACCATCTTCTCCCTCGACGGCCTCGGCCTGCTGTCCTTCGAGTCGATCGTGAACCGGGACTACCCGGTGGTGTTCGCCAACCTCTACATCTTCTCGCTGGTCGGGCTGGTGGTGAACCTGATCTCCGACCTGACCTACAGCTGGATCGACCCGCGGATCGACTTCGAGAGCCGGGCCGCGTGAGCGCCGGCCGGGCCCCAAGCGGCGCGGCCCGTCACCGGCCGGCGCGCCGCGCCGGATCCTCGGCGGCGAGCGCGGCCGCGATGCGCCCGCAGGCCGGGTGCGGCGCGGCCTCGGGCAGGGCCGGGGCGCCGTCGAAGCCGGCCTGCCAGCTCAGGAGGCCGGTATTGGACTGGCGGACCGAGCCGGCCGACAGCACCGCCTCCCGCTGCGCCCGCCCGCTCGGCGAGGCCGCCACGACCCGGATCGCGAAGACGCTGCGCGGCGAGCGCGCCGCGTAGGGGCGCAGCGCCTCCCCGACCGTGCCGCCGAGGAGCGCGCCGAGCGGCGACGGGCCGGGATCGAACTGGCCGGTCGCGTTGTAGACCGTCAGGAACGGCCGCAGCCGGGCCGCCTCCACCTCGCCGAGATGCGGCAGCATGCCGATCTCCGCGGGGCTGCGGAACGGCGCGTTGCGGGGGCCGTAGGGCAGGCCCTGGTCCCGGTATTGCGGGGCCTCGGCACCGCCATTCGGCTCCGGGTCGGAATCGGGGTCGCGGTAATCCACCACCTCCGCCGCGACGGTCCCGGCCTCGCGGTCGGGGAGGCCGAGGGCGCGGAAGGCGGCCTCCAGCAGCGGCCGCGGGCTGGCATTGAGGTCGATGAGCCCCGCCTGGTCCTGCACGGCGACGAGGAGGCGCGCGCCCGGCACCGGGCAGCCGACCGGCAGCCCGTCCTCGGGCAGGCCGAGGCCCGGCGCCCCGCGCTGGCGCTCGTTGAGCAGGGAGGCGGCGACGAGCCGGGCGGCGCCGTCCGCGAGCCCCTGCAGGCGCAGGCTCTCGGCCCGCCCGGAGGTGGCGCCGAGATGGACCGCGAAGCGCTCGGTGGCGATGGCGGCCGTGATCGCCACCGCGGCGAGCACGACGAGCACCGCGGGCAGGACGAAGCCGTCCTCGGCCGGGATGCCCGCGCGCCTCATGGGAGCGGCTCCAGCGGGACCACGAGCGGCGCCCAGCGCCGCGGGTCGCCGGGCGGGAAGTCGAGGACGATCTCGACCAGCGCCGGCATCCGGTCGCGGCGCGTCCAGGCGTCGAGCCAGCGCGGCTGCATCTCGGTCGGGGCGACGCCGAAATAGTGCAGGCGCAGCGCCGCCGCCCCGCCGACCAGCACCTCGGGCGGGTCGGCCTCGGCCGCCGTCTCCGGGACGCGGCTCTCGACGAGGTCGATGCGGCCGTCCGCCCGGGGCATCCCGGCCAGCACCATCCGCATGTCGGCGCCCCGCTCGGTCGCGGGGCTGGCCGCGAGGATCGCCACCAGACGTCCGGGCTCGCCCAGGAAGGACGGCCCCCTGCCGTCCGCGCCCCGGCCCCGGGGCCGGGCGAGGGCGGCGCGCAGGTGGTCGCGGACCACGTCGAGATCCGCCTCCACGGCGATGCCGGCCCCGAGCCGCGACAGGAACCCGGCCGCCCGGACCGCCTGCAGCAGCAGCACGGCGATCAGCGCCGCGACCGCGAGCGCCGTCAGCGCCTCGACCAGGGTGAAGCCCGCCGCGGCGGGCCCGGGCCGCGAAGCCGGCGGCGATTCGGGCGACAGCGGCCGCGAGCAGGATCCGATCACGCCGCCATCGAGGCCCGCTCCGGGGTCCCGACCGTGCCGTCGCGGAAAATGCGGCAAGACCAAAGATCGAGAGCGGCACCCGGTTGCAACGTGATCGGGTGCCGCTCTAGCGGGCCTGCCCGCCGGAAAGCAGCGTCGCGTAGACGAGCGGGCCGTTCGCGCTCCCCCGCCGCAGCTGGACGCGCCAGAGCGGCGGCAGACCCTGCCAGCCGAGCAGGGGCGCCACGTCCACGACGGTGAGCACCCAGGGTTCCCCATCGGCGAACCGACCCCGTTCGAGCCCCGGCTGGAGCCGACCTCCCGCCGCGCGCAGCATCACGATGGCCTCGATCTCGTCGAGGCGGTGCCGCTCGGCCGCGAGCTGGCGCGCGCGCCGGGCGAGCGACGCGCCCGCCTCCAGCGCGATGATCGTGGCGAGCGCCACGACCGCGAAGGCGACGAGCACCTCCACCAGGGTGAAGCCCTCCTGGCGGAGGAAGCTCCGCGGGCGGAGGAAGCTCCGCGGGCGGAGCCACCTGCGCGGGCGGGCCGCGGCGCGCTCACCGCCCGCGGCCGCATCCTGCCCCCGCCGGGTTGAGGCCGGGTTCACGGCATCGCCTCCGCCTCCCCGACCCGGCCGGTGAGGCGGCTCACCGCGATCCGGCGCCCTCCGCCCCGCCCGTGGATCAGGATGGTCCCGCCCGAGGAGGAGCCGTCGGGGGCGAAGCGGATCTCGCCGGGGCCGGCCCGGCTGCCCGCCGCGGGCTCCACCTGGACGGCGTAGCCGGCCAGGCCGAGGGGGGGCGCTCCGGGCCGGCTGCTCAGGAAGAGGCCGCGGGCGGGGTCGAGCCGCAGCAGCGCCAGCTCGCCGGTGCGCCGCGCGTGGCCGCGCAGGCTGGCGAGTTCGCCCGCCACGCCGGCGGCGAGCCGGTCGAGCCGGCGGGCCGGGAGCATTCCGTCGAGGGCAGCGCCGCCGAGGAGCGCCGCCAGGGCGAGGATCGCCAGCACGACGAGCAGTTCCACGAGGCTGAACCCGCCCGCCTCCCGCCCCGGCCCGCCCGGCCGGGATCCTCGGCGTCCGCGGCGCGGCACCGGCGGCCCCGCGCGGTCAGCGGGCCGCGACCTCGGGCGCCGCACCGCGGCCCGGCGCGTCGGGATCCGTGAAGGCGATCTCGAAGGGGGCGCCGCCGGCTCCCGGCGAGCGATACAGGAACGGCCGCCCCCACGGGTCGAGCAGACCCTTGCCGTCGCGCAGGTAGGGACCGCGCCACGCCGCCCGCGCGCCCTCGGGCGGGGTGACGAGGGCGGCGAGCCCCTCCTGCGTGGTCGGATAGGTGCCGAGGTCGAGGTAGTAGAGCTCGACCGCCTGGGCGAGGTTCTTGACCTGGATGCGCGCGGTCTCGCCCTTGGCGCGGCCGAGATAGCCGAGCACCTGCGGGGTGACCATGGTGGCGATCATCCCGATGATCGCCAGCACCACCAGGAGTTCCACCAGCGAGAACCCGGCCTTCCCGTCCCGTTCCGGGCGCCTCACCGCCTCGCTGCTGCGTCCCTGCCTCATCGCGCCGATCCCCGCTGTCCCGGCCCCATCCAGACTCCGAACCCCGAAGATAATCTAAACGCGACGCCTCCATGACCTCGCGGGCTGAATTCCCCAGAGTCATGCATTGATCGATCGTTAAGGCTCGACATCTAGCGTCCGCGGCCTGGGGCCGAGCGCTGCGTGAGGATGCGGGAGCGAGAGATGCGGGGATTTCTAAGATTCGGTGCGGGGCGGGTCGTCCCCTGGGGCATCCTGCCCGGCGGATGCGGGGCGTTCGTCGGATTGTGCCTCGGGCTGGTCGCGGCGGTCCCGGCGCTCGCGGCGCCGCTCACGGTCGCGCTGCCGGCGCCGCTGCCGCAGGTCCGGCTCCTGACCCCCATGATCGGCATCCACCTCGTGGGCCTGTGCCTCGGCTTCGGGGCCGCCGCGATGATGGATTTCTGGCTCCTGCGCTGGATGCGCTGGGGCGGAATGCCGCCCGAGATCGAGCGGATGATCCGCTTCATGGCCAAGGTCGTGACGGTCGGCCTCGCGCTCCTGTGGCTGTCGGGCCTCGGCTTCCTCGCCATCTACGCCGTCGAATCGCCGGAGAAGCTGTTCAATCCGAAGATGTGGGCGAAGGTCTCGGTCGTGATCGTGCTCACCCTCAACGGCGTCGTGATCCACCATTGGGTGCTGCCGCGCGTGCTCACCGACGTGCGCCGGCCGATCCTGGAGGACCTGTCCCCGGTGAGCGCCCGGGCCTTCCTGTTCTCGGGCGCGGTCTCGGCGGTGTCGTGGTCCTTCGCCTTCGCGCTCGGGATCCTGCGCGAGTTCAACGGCGTGGTGCCGGTGCAGCTCCTGCTCGGCCTGTGGCTCGGGGGGGTGGCGGCGGCGAGCCTCGCGACCGGGATCCTGTGGGGGCACTGGCGACGGGCCGGTCTCCTGGGCCGCGCCCCGTTCCTGCCGCCGCTCGAGACGGCGGGGCGGCCCTTCGTGGGCGTGCGCCGCCTGCTCTGGGGAGCCGACGCCACCGGGGCGGACGCCCTCGCCGAGACGCGGCCGGAGCGGGATCGCGGGGCGGTGGCTTAAGGCCGCGCGGGCGGGCCGTCACCGCCTCAGCCGCGGATCGTCCTGCGCGACGCGGCTGCGCACCGTGTACACGCCGAGGCCCGACAGGATGGCGCTGCGGGCGAGGAGACGGCCGTTCTCCCAGTTGGAGAGCCCCAGTTCGGGCTGGTTGAGGGCGTATTGCCCATCGACCCAGCGCGTGAATCCGTCGCCCACGAAGGGCGCGTTGACCGTGTCGAAGAAGCGCCGATGCGCGGCCGGGTCGCGGCTGATCAGCGAGGCCGCGAATTGCGGGCTGTAGCGGTTGAACAGCGCCACCGCGTGATCGAGGTCGTCCACGATCTTGAGGCTGACCTCGGGCGTGTCCTCCCATTCCCACTCGCGGCCGAGTTCGGCCTCGGGCAGGATCTCGGTCAGGGGCTCGGTGCGCTCGCCCTCCGCGCGCCGGGCGCGCACGGTCCCGGTCCGCCACGCGGGCGGCAGCACGGCCTCGTCGCCGGCCACCACGTGGAGCTTGCAGCCGTGGCCGCGGGCGCGGCCGGCCGCCTCCAGGGCGGCCAGGAAGGCCGGCAGCAGGTCGGCGAGCCGGGCCCTGTGGAGGCAGCACACGTTCAGCGTGTTGCACACCTTCCGGTCCAGGGAGGCCTCCACGGCGGCGGCGAAGCGCGCGGGATCCGCGTCGCGGTCGGCGACCATCCAGGCCCCGCCGGTGCCGTGCAGGCTGACCGCGGTCCCGGCCTGCCGGGCGACGCTGCCGAGCTGCGCGACCGCCCGGCCCGACCCGCGGGCCACCGCCAGGGCGAGCCGGCGGTCCGAGAACAGCGCCCAACCGGCGGCCCGGTCCGGACTGTCGATCAGCGACACGGCGCCGGGTGGGAGGCCGGCCTCCCGGAGGGCCGGGGCGAGCGCGTGCCGCTGGATGGCCTGCGCGGTGGCGAGCGCGTCGCTGCCGATGCGCAGCACGGCGGTGTTGCCCGTGCGCACGACGCCCGCCGCGTCGGCGAACACGTTCGGGCGTCCCTCGAAGACGAAGCCCACCACGCCGAGCGGTGCGGCCACCTGCTCGATCGTCCAGCCGGGATGCGCCGCGCGCGCGATCACGCGACCGCGTCCCTCGCCGCAATCCCGCCACGCGCGCAGGCCCGCGCTCATGTCGCGCCGCATGCGGTCGCCCGCGACGAGGCGGGTGGTCGAGCGGCCGGCCTGCTCCGCGCGGGCCGCGTCCTGCCGGTTGGCCTGCGCGACCGCGTCCCAGACCGAGGAATCCTCCAGGAGCGCCGCGAAGCGGTCGAAGAACCGGTCGATGGCCTGATCTGGGACGGCCGGCAGCGCCCGGAACGCGGCCTCCGCCCGGTCCACAGCGGCGGCGGCCAGCGCCCTCTGCGCCGCGGGGACGTGCAGGAGATCGCCCGTCTCCTGCAGCACCAGCAGGTGGTCGCCGGGCTGGAACCGCGCGGCGAGGTCCGGCGTGATCACCGCGGCGCGGTCGCCGCCGAAGGGCACGAGCGTGCCGGGGATCAGGCGGTCGAGGGTGGTGATGGTCATGCGAGGGTGGTGATGGTCATGGCCGCTCGCCCCTAGAGCATTTTCCGACGAAGTCGCCGCCGGTTCGGGGGAGAAAATGCGGCAGAATCAAGAACCGAGAGCAGGGTTCCGTTGCAACGGAACCCTGCTCTCGTGCAGAGCCGGCCCGCGTGCCAAGCTGCCCGCCGGGCCGCGCGCCCTCCGGGGAGGTGCTCATGAGCTACGCCACGATCATGGTCTCGGTCGACGCGCTCCCGGGCGCGGCCGGCCGCATCCGGCTCGCGGCCCAGGTTGCGGACCGGTTCGGGGCCTCCCTCACGGGGGCCGCCGCCCGGCAGCTCCCGCTCCCGGTGACGCGGACCTCCTTCGAGGAGCGGGAGGCGATCGCCGCCGCCGAGTCGGCGCGGCTCCACGAGGATCTCGGCGCCCTGCAGGCCGTGTTCGCGCGCGAGGCCGGCGGGCCGCAGCGCCGCTCCTGGCGCCAGGCCGCGATGGCGGCGACGGAGCATCTCGTCCTGCGCGCCCGGGGCGCGGACCTGCTCGTCGTCGGGCGCCCCGGCCCGGCCGACGGGATCGCCGCGGACGCGGTCCGGCCCGACCGGGTGCTGATGGAGGCCGGGCGCCCCGTCCTGGTCGTGCCGCCCGGCACCGAGCAGCTGCGGGCCGAGAGAGTCGTGCTGGCCTGGAAGGACACGCCCGAGGCGCGGCGCGCCGCGGCGGCCGCGCTGCCCTTCCTGCGCGCCGCCGCGCGCGTCGCGGTCGTCAGCCTGGGACCCGCGGCGGCCGAGGAAGGGGCGGACGAGGTCGCCGAACTCCTGGCGCGTCACGGTGTCGAGGCCGCCCCGGCCGCCGAGCCGGTCCCGGAGGGTCTCGACGAGGCCGACGGCCTGCTGGCCTTCGCGGACCGGGCGGGCGCCGACCTCCTGGTCCTCGGCGCCTACGGACGCGGTCGCCTGCGGGAGTGGGTGTTCGGCGGCGTGACCCGCTCGGTCCTGCAGCGCAGCCCGCTCTGCTGCCTGATGACCCACTGATCCCGGCCCGGCGGGCGCCCTCAATGGGCCAGGAGCAGGGGCACGGGGCAGGATCCCAGCAGGGCCTGCGTCACCCCGCCGAGGACCATCTCGCGCAGGAGCGAGTGCACGTAGGCGCCCATCACGAGCAGGTCGGCGCGGGAGGCCGCCGCGTGGCGGCGCAGCGTGCCGGCCACGTCGCCGTCCCCGGCCACGAGGTCGGTGACCGTGACCGCGACGCCGTGATGGGCGAGGTGCGGCGCCAGCTCGGCCCCCGGCACCGCGCCCGAGAGGTCCTTCTCGCCGGCCACCGACACGATCTCGACGGCGCCCGCCCGCTTGAGGAACGGCAGCGCGTCGTGCACGGCGCGGGCGGCCTGGGCGCTGCCGTCCCAGGCCACGAGGATGCGCTGCGCCGCGAAGCTCTCGACCCCGGGCGGCACGACGATCACGGGGCGCCCGCTCTCGAACAGCAGGGTTTCGATCAGGCCGCGGTCGCCGGTCAGCAGGCGCGACTCCGCGTCGGTCACGGTCAGGTCGTGGAGCCGCGCCTGCCACCGGACGCTCGCCAGGAGCTCGGCCTCGGGGAGCTGCTGCGTCTGCGTGCGGCAGAGGATCCCCGCGGCCGCGGCCTCGCCGCGGGCCCGCTCGGCGAGTTCCTCCGCCAGATCCCGCAATCGCCGGTTCTCGGCCGCGACGAGCATCGCGACGAAGCGGCTGATCCAGGCATGCGGCAGCACGAGCTTGGCCGAGACCGCCTGCACGGTGGCGCGGGCCCCGGCCTGTCCCGCCAGCGCCAGGCCGTAGGCGAGCGCCGCGGAGGGCGCCTCGTCCCCCGTGCGCTCCGTCACGGCGATGAGGACGGTCCTGATGGTGTCGGTCATGAGGGCTCTCCGGATACGGCGGGGTCATTCTCGGGGCACGGGTCTCGGCACACCTTGAGGTAGATCAGCGGCGGTCGCCCTAGCCCGGTGCAGGACGGACCCCCCTTGCGGGGACTCCGCGCCGGATGGTCACCTGCGCGTCGGACTGGACAGGGCGAGATGACGAAGCACCGCGCGCTGCAGGCCGATCCCGCGGGGGACGCGCGGGATCCGGCCGATCCCTCCCGCCTCGGCGCCGACGAGGTTCTGGCGGCCCTGCGCGTCGAGGCCGCCTCCGGGCTGAGCGCGCCCGAGGCGCGGGCGCGCCTCGCCCGCCACGGCGGGAACGCGCTGCGCGCCGCGCCGCCCGTGCCCGCCTGGCGCATCCTCGCCGCCCAGTTCACGGACAGCCTCGTCCTGCTGCTCCTCGCCGCGGCGCTCGTCTCGGCGGGGCTGTGGCTGTCGGAGCGGGAGTCCGGCCTGCCCTACGACGCGATCGCGATCGTCGCGATCGTGCTCCTCAACGCCGCGATGGGCGCGCTCCAGCAGGTGCGCGCGGATCGGGCGGTCGCGGCCCTGCGCCGGATGGCGGCCGCGCGGGCGCGGGTCATCCGCGACGGCGCGCTCCAGACCGTGCCGGCCGCCGACCTCGTGCCGGGCGACATCCTCCGCCTGGAGGAGGGCGACACGATCCCGGCCGATGCGCGGCTGATCCAGGTCGCCCTCCTGCAGACCACGGAGGCCGCCCTGACGGGGGAGAGCCTGCCGGTGTTCAAGCAGGTCGCGCCGCTCGCCGACGCGGCGGATCCGGAACCCCGCCGCACCATGGTCTTCAGCGGCACCGCGGTGACCAGCGGCCGGGGGCTGGCCGTGGTGACGGCGACCGGGATGCGCACCGAGATCGGGCGCATCGCCCAGATGCTGCAGGACGCGCCGGACGAGAGCACCCCGCTCCAGATCGAACTCGACCGCGTCGGCAAGCGCCTCGGGCTCGTGGTGGTCGCCATCGCCCTCGTGCTGATCGCGACCATCGTGGTCGTCGAGGAGGTCCGCAGCCTGCGCGCCCTCCTCGGCGTGCTCATCCTGGGCGTGGCGCTCGCCGTCGCGGCGGTGCCGGAGGGTCTCCCGGCCATCGTCACCGCGTCCCTGTCCCTCGGCGTGCAGCGGATGGCGCGGCGGCGCGCGATCGTGCGCCGCCTCGCGGCGGTGGAGACGCTGGGCTCGGCCGAGGTGATCGCCTCCGACAAGACCGGCACCCTCACGCGCAACGAGATGACCGTGCGGGTGATCGCGACCGCGGGCGGGCGCGTCGATGTCGGCGGCAGCGGCTACGCCCCGGTCGGACCGCTCGGCCATGCCGGCGGCGCCCTCGGCGAGGCGCTGCGGACCGAGGTGGAGCGGGCCCTCCTCGCCGGCCTCTTGGCCAGCAACGCGGTCCTGCAGGAGCGCGACGGGCGCTGGACCGTGCAGGGCGACCCCACCGAGGGCGCGCTCATCGCCGCGGCGCGCAAGGCGGGGCTGGAGGCCGGGGCGGTGGCCCGCCGCTTCGCGCGCCTCGCCGAGATCCCGTTCTCCTCCGAGCGCAGGCTGATGAGCACGGTGCAGAGCGACGCCGAGGGCGAGGCGCCGCTCCTCCTGGCCACCAAGGGCGCGCCGGACGTCGTGCTCGCGCGCTGCGCGCAGGAATTCGTCGGCGGGCGCGGCCGGGCCCTCACGCCGGAGCGCCGCTCCGCGATCGCGGCGGCGAACGAGGCGCTGGCCCGGGAGGGCCTGCGCAGCCTCGGGATCGCCTTCCGGGCGCTCCCGCGGGACGGCCTGGGCTGGGCGGCGCCGGGCGGCGCGGCGCCGGGCGCGGAGATCGAGCGGGACCTCGTCTTCCTCGGGCTGATCGGCATGACCGACCCGCCCCGCGCCGAGGCCCGCGAGGCGGTGGCGCGGGCGAGGGCGGCCGGCATCCGGCCCATCATGATCACGGGCGACCATCCGGGCACCGCCTCGGCGATCGCCGCCGAGCTCGGCATCGCCGCGGGAGGGCGCGCCCTCACCGGGGCCGAGCTCGACGCGCTCTCCGAGGAGGCGCTCGCACGGACCGTGCGCGACGTCTCGGTCTACGCGCGGGTCGATCCCGCCCACAAGCTGAGGATCGTGCGGGCGCTGCGGCGCAACGGCCTGACCGTGGCCATGACGGGCGACGGCGTGAACGACGCGCCCGCCCTGAAGGCCGCCGATATCGGCGTCGCCATGGGCCTGAGCGGCACCGACGTGGCGCGGGAGGCCGCCGACATCGTGCTCGCGGACGACGATTTCGCCACGATCGTGGCGGCGGTCGAGGAAGGGCGGGCGATCTTCGCGAACATCCGCAAGGTGCTGCGCTACCTGCTGTCGTCGAATATCGGCGAAGTCGCCACCATGTTCCTCGGGGTGGTGCTGGCCGACGCGCTCGGGCTGACCGGCGCGCGGGCCGGCGAGGTGGTGCTGCCCCTGACGGCGACCCAGATCCTCTGGATCAACTTCGTCACCGACGGCGCCCCGGCCCTCGCCCTCGGGGTCGATCCGGCGGATCCGGCGGCGATGCGCCGCCCGCCGCGCCCGCGCGGCGAGGGCGTGCTGACCCGCCGGATGTGGGAGGGCATCGCCTTCGTGGGCCTCGTGACCGCCTGCAGCACCCTGGTGGTGCTCGACGCCTGCCTGCCGGGCGGATTCATCGAAGGGGACGGCACCCTGGCCTACGCGCAGACGATGACCTTCACCACGCTCGTCCTGTCCCAGCTCTTCAACGTCCTCAACACGCGCTCCGAGGACCGCAGCGCGCGCGAGGGCCTGTTCCGCAACCGCTGGCTCTGGGCCGCGATCGCGCTGTCGCTCCTGCTCCAGGTGGCGGCGGTCTCCGTTCCCGTCCTGCAGCGGGCCTTCTCGACGGTGAGCCTCGGCGTCGGCGACTGGGCGATCTGCGCGGCCGCCGCCAGTTCCGTCCTCGTCCTCGGCGAGGCGCGGAAATGGCTGATCCGCGCGGCCGGGCGGCGACGCCGAACCGGCCAACGGTGACCTGGATCATCCGGTTGATGGCTTCGCCATGCGGATGTCGGATCACTCCTCGTCGTCCCCGTGCGCGTCGCGCCGGGCGGGTTCGAGCCGGGCCGGATCGAACTTCTCGTCCAGGCGCTGGCCCCGCGCATTCGTCGCCCGCACCCGGTAGCAGCCGTCATCCACCCGGATGGCGATGCCGCTCCATCCTTCGGCTTCGAGCCTGCGCTGCAGCGCCGCGCGGGGCTGCCAATCGGCGAGCGGCACGCGGCAATGCCCGTCCGCCGCGGCGGGGCCGCCCGGCAGGGCCGCGCAGAGGGCGAGAAGGATCGGGGCGAGAAGGATCGGGGCGAGAAGGATCGTCGCGCGTCGCATGGCCGGGGCTCCGGATCCGCGGGCCGTCCCGCGCAGCTCAATCACCGAAACCTGACGCCAGCCTGAACGCCGGGCGCCGCCGCTGCGGTCCGCCGCACGGGGAAATGCGGTAGTCTCGCGGGAGATCAACCGGGGCGGGCATGCGCATCCTCCTCATCGAAGACGATCCGGTGCTGGGCGAGGCGGTCCGCGACCACCTCGCATCGGACGGCCATTCCGCCGACCGGGTCGCGACCCTCGCCGATGCCGCCGCGGCGATCACGGCGGCGGTCTACGATCTGGTCCTGCTCGACCTGATGCTGCCGGACGGACGCGGCCTCGATTTCCTGCGGCAGCGCCGCACCCAGGGGGACGTCACGCCGGTGATCATCCTCACCGCCCGGGACCAGATCTCCGACCGGATCGCGGGGCTCAACGCGGGGGCGGACGACTATCTCATCAAGCCCTTCGACCTGTTCGAACTCACCGCCCGCGTGGGCGCGGTCGGGCGGCGCTACTCCGGCAACCCCAACCCCCTCGTCACGATCGGCGACCTCGACATCGATCTGGCGGCCCGCTCGGTCCACCGGGCCGGGAAACCCGTGCCGCTGACCGCCCGGGAATGGTCGCTGTTCGAGGCGCTCGTCCAGCGGCCGCACGCGCTGCTCTCCAAGGGGCAGCTCGAGGAGAGGCTCTACGCCTTCGACGCCGAGGTCGAGAGCAACACGATCGAGGTCTATGTCGGGCGGCTGCGCAGGAAGATCGGCGCGGAGGCGATCGAGACCGTGCGCGGGATGGGCTACCGCCTCGGTGCACCGGCCAGGGGCGCGTGAGGATCGCCCGGGGAGCCGGGCGCGCGAGCCTGCGCCGCCGCCTCGGGATCGGGCTGGCGCTCGGCGTGGCCGCGACCTGGCTCGCCGCCTCGGTGGTGGCCGGGCTGGTGCTGCGTCACGAGATCGACGAGGTCTTCGACAGCGCCCTCCAGGAGGTCGCGCAGCGGGTGCTGCCCCTCGCCTACGCGGAGGTGCTGGCGCGGGAGGACGGCACCGCGAGCCAGCTCATGCCCCCGGTCGGCCGGCATCGGGAATACATCGCCTACGTCGTGCGGGATGCCGACGGGCGCGACCTCCTGCGGTCGAGCGACGCCGACCGGATGGGGATCCCGGGCGGCCTCGCCCCGGGATTCCGGACCCTGAGCGGCCTGCGCACCTACACGGAGACGGGGGTTCGGGGGACGATCGCGGTGACCGCCGCCGAGCGGCTCGACCACCGGCGGGACGCGGTCGCGAAGGCGATGATGACCCTGGTCGGGCCGCTCGCCGCGCTCGTGCCCCTCGCCCTCGCCGCGGTGTGGCTGGTGGTGCGCCTCTCGCTCGGGCCGGTCCTCGCCTTCCGGGACGCGATCGAGGCGCGCGGCCGGGGCAACCTCTCGCCGATCGCCACGCTCGACCTCCCGGCCGAGGTGGCGCCGGTGGCGGCCGCGGTCAACGCCCTGCTCGGCCGCCTGCGCGGCGCGCTGGAGGCGGAGCGCAGCTTCACGGCCAATTCCGCGCACGAGCTGCGCACGCCGATCGCCGCCGCCCTGGCGCAGACCCAGCGCCTCTGCGCGGAATTGCAGGATGGCGAGCGCCTCGCGCGCGCGCGCGCCGTCGAGGGCGCGCTGCACCGGCTCTCGCGCCTCTCCGAGAAGCTGCTCCAGCTCGCCAAGGCCGAGGGCGGCGGGCTGATCGCCGAGACCGCCGCGCCGCTCGCGCCCGTGCTGCACCTCGTCGTCGACGAGCTGCGCCGCGGCGGCGGCGGCGAGCGCCTGCGGGTGGAGGCGGCGCCCGGGCCCGGCCCGACCTCGGATCTCGACCCGGACGCCTTCGCGATCCTGGCGCGCAACCTCATCGAGAATGCCCTCAAGCACGGCGACCCCGCGCGTCCGGTGAGCGTCCGCCTGTCCGGGCAGGCGCTCGCCGTGAGCAATGCCGGACCGCCGGTTCCTCCCGAAGACCTCGCGCGGCTGACCCGGCCCTTCACGCGCGGGCCGGCGCGGACCGAGGGATCGGGATTGGGGCTGGCGATCGCCGCCGCCATCTGCCGCGGCGCGGGGCTGCGGCTCGACCTCGCCTCGCCGATCCCGGGCGAGAGCGGCGGCTTCCGGGCCGTCGTCCACCTCGCTCCGGCCGGTCCGCGGCCCGCGGCGCCCCCCGCCTGACACCGGGCTGAACGACGTCGGCCCGGCCTTTCAGCCCGGCGTCAGGCGCGGGCGCGAGGCTGCGCGCGTCGCAATGACCGGAGACGAACCCATGACCAAGCACGCGTTGATCGGCACGGCCCTGCTCCTGACGACGGCCGTGGGGGCCGTGCTGGCCGCGGAGGGCTCGCGGGGAGCGCAGGAGCACGCCGGCGCCCGCCACGCCGAATCCGGCCGGCCGGGCTCCTCCGGCCTCCGGCCCGGCGGGGCGCGGGAGCACGCCCGCGCGGCCGAGGCCCGCCGGCACGGCCACCGGCACGAGGACGAGGACGAGGACGGCGAGGAGGACGGGCGCGGCGTGCCCGCGCCGCCGCGCCGCACCGAGGCACCCGCTCCCGACAGCGGCCTCTTCGGCGGCAAGGCCCCTCCCCGGGCCGAGATCCGCTGATCGGCCGGCCCGGACCCTCCCGCGGAGATTCCCCATGAAGCGCGCATTCTCGGTAGCCGCCGCCGCCACCCTGCTGGCCCCCGCCCTGGCCGAGGCCAGGCCGGTCACCCTCGAAGCGAGGCTCAAGGATTACGGCGGCAACCCCGCCTACCTCGCCGTCTACGTCACGGATGCGGCCGGGCAGTACCGGGGCACGCTCTGGGTGGCGGGACGCAAGGCCAGGTACCACCGCCACCTCTCGGAGTGGTACCGCGCCGCGGGCGGCGCGGCGATCGACGGCATCACCGGGGCGAGCATCGGCTCGGGCCGGACGCTGAGGGTCAGCGTCGATCTCGCGGATGCCCTGATCGATGCCGGCTATCAGGTCCGCGTCGACACCGCCGTCGAGGACGGCGTGGACCGGCCCTCCGAGGTGGTCGCGCCGCTCTCCGGCGCGGCGGCGGGCAAGCCCGTCACCGGCAAGGAGCACGTCGCGACCTTCACGGTCAGCTTCTGACGGGGGGACCGATGTTCCGCCGCATCCACTCCGTCCTGGGGCTGCCCCTGGCGGCGCTCCTCGTCGTCGCGGCCCTCTCGGGCGCGGCCCTGTCCCTGGTTCCGGTCGTCGATCGGGCGCGCGTTCCGGCCATCCCGGCCGGGACGAGCGTGGCCGCGCTGGCCGAGGCGGTCGCGGCCCGCCACCGGAGCGTCACCGGGATCGTCCGGCGTCCGAGCGGCGCCGTCACGGTCGCGTTCGACGACGGCGAGGCGCGCGGCGTCGAGATCGTCGATCCCGCCACGGGACGCAGCCTCGCCCCGTTCCGCCCATCCCAGGCGGTGCGGACGCTCACGCAGCTGCACCGGGCCTTCCTGGCCGGCGATGCGGGCCGGATCGGCGCCGCCCTCGCGGCGTCCCTCATGCTCGCCCTGTCGGCGACCGGCCTGCACATGCTGGCGCGGCGCCAGGGCGGCTGGACGGCGCTCCTGCGCCGTCCCCGCGGCGGTCTCGCGCAGAGGTGGCACGCGGAACTCGGGCGCTTCGCCGCCCTCGGGCTGATGGTCTCCTCCGTCACCGGCCTCTGGATGGCGGCGGAGGGATTCGATCTGCTCCCGGCCGGCGGAACGGCCCCGGCGGCCGTCGCGGCGAGCGGCGGCGCGCCCCTGCCGGTCGGGTCGCTCGACCTCCTCCGCCGCGTCGCACTGGCGGATCTCGACGCGCTCACCTTTCCGGATCCGGCGGATCCGGCGGATGTCTACGTGCTGCGCAGTTCGGCCGGGGAGGCCTCGATCGATCCCGCGACCGGCCGCGTCCTGGCCTTCGCGCCGACGACGACCCTCGACCGCGCAAGCCGCCTCGTCGCCGCGCTCCATACGGGGCGCGGCGCCTGGGCGCTCGGCCTCGTCCTCGGGCTGTGCGCGGCCAGCACCCCCGTCCTGGCCGGCACCGGCCTGGCGATCTGGCTGCGGCGGCGCTCGGCGCGGGGGCGGCGTCCCGCCAACCTGCCCCTCCGCGCCGCCGACACGGTCATCCTGGTCGGGAGCGAGGGCAACACGACCTGGGGCTTCGCCGCGTGCCTGCACGACGCGCTCACCCGGGCCGGCCACCGGGTGCACACGGCCCCGATGAATGCCCTGTCGCCGGCGCATGGCGCGGCCGACCGCCTGCTCATCCTCGCCGCGACGGCAGGCGACGGCGCCGCCCCCGCCTCGGCGAGCCGCTTCATGGACCGCCTGGCCGCGGTCGCGGGATCTCCCCCGGTCGCCGTGCTCGGCTTCGGCGACCGCACCTTTCCGCATTTCTGCGGCTTCGCGCGGGAGGTGGCCGACGCGCTCGACCGCAAGGGCTGGCCGCGGCTGATGCCCCCGGCCTGGATCGACCGCCAATCCGCGCAGGGCTTCGCGCAATGGGGGCGCGACCTGGGCCGGGCGCTCGGGCACGGGCGGGACCTCGTCCTCGCGCACGCCTCTCCGGTGCCGCCGACCGCGCCCTACACGCTCGTCGGCCGCGACGATTACGACATCGCCTCGGCGACGCCGGTCGCCGTCCTGCGTCTCGCCCCCGCGGACGGGGGCGAGACGCCTCCCTTCCGGGCCGGCGATCTCCTCGGCATCCTCGCACCGAGCACCGAGGTGCCCCGCTCCTACTCGCTCGCGACCTCGTCGGAGGACGGCGTGCTGGAGATCTGCGTGCGGCGGCACGCGGGCGGGCTTTGCTCGGGCTTCCTCCACGGCCTCCCGATCGGGGGCAGCGTCAGGGCGTTCATCAGGGCCAATCCCGAGTTCCGTCCGGCTCCCGGCAGGGCCCCGCTCGTCCTGGTCGGCGCCGGGACCGGGATCGGGCCGCTCATCGGCTTCGTCCGCGCGAACCGGGCGCGACGGCCCATCCATCTCTACTGGGGCGGCCGGCGCCCGGAATCCGACTACCTCTACGCGCGCGAACTGGCGGAGCACCTCGCCGCCGGGCGGCTGACGGCGCTGCGGACCGCCTTCTCGCGCCAGCCGGGCGGGGGCTACGTCCAGGACCGCCTCGCCGCGGACGCGGCGCTCGTGCGGGAGCAGGTGCACCGGGGCGGCCAGGTGCTGGTCTGCGGCGGGCGCAGCATGGCGCAGGCCGTGCGGCGCGTGCTCGACGGGGCCGTGCAGCCGCTCGGCCTCGACGTCACCACCCTCAGGTCGCGGAGGCGTTATGCCGAAGACGTCTACTGACTTGCCGGGAGCTGCGCTCCCGGGGCCGCGGGTCGCGCTGAGCGGCCCCACGATGGGCTCGCGGTGGTCGGCGCTCCTCTACCCTTCCGGCGCGCACGACCGCGACGCGCTCGGCGCCGCCCTGCAGGAGGCGGTGAGCCGGGTCGACCGGCAGATGTCGAGCTGGGATCCGGCCTCCGACCTCAACCGCCTCAACGCCGCGCCGGTCGGGACCTGGGTCGAGATCCCGCCGGACCTCGCCGCCGTGCTGGCCGCCGGGATCGAGATCGGCGCGGCCTCCGGCGGCGCCTTCCACATCGCCGCGGGGGCCCTGGTGCGCGCCTGGGGCTTCGGCGGGGCGGGGCGGCCCGATCCGGGTGCGATCGCGGCGCTGGCGGGCCGCCCCCTGCCGAGCGGGCCCGACCTGCTGCAGATCGACCGGCCGGGTTGCCGCGCGCGCAAGCGCGCGCCGCTCGCGCTGGACCTGTCGGGGATCGCGAAGGGCTTCGGCGTGGACGAGATGGCACGCGTCCTCGCGGGGGCCGGGGTGACCGCCTTCCTGGTCGGCATCGACGGGGAGCTCCGCGCCCGCGGGACCAAGCCGGACGGACGCCCGTGGGCGGTGGGGCACGAGCGGCCCGAGCCCGGCCTGCGCAGCCTCGCGGGGGTGCTGGAACTGACGGATTGCGCCGTGGCGACCTCCGGCTCCTACCGGCATCGCCGCAGGATCGGCGACCGCACGGTGTCCCACACGATGGATCCCCGCACCGGCGCCCCCGCGTCGAACCGCCTCGTCTCGGTCACGGTCCTGGCCGAGACCTGCATGGTGGCGGATGCCTGGGCGACCGCGCTCCTGGTCCTCGGAGAGACCGAAGCGGTTCGCCTCGCCGAGCGCTCGGGCCTGCGCGCGCTGTTCGTCCGATCCGACGGCCAGGTCGTCTCGACGCTGTGACGCGGTTCCGGATCGCTGGGTTCAGCGGCGCCGTCCGGCAAGACGGAGACAGCTGCCCGGATGTCATGCCGGACCGCTCACCGGGATTCCGTCCGACGCCCATCCCGCGCATCGGAACAGGACGCCGGACCGGATCTCCTCCCGGACCCGGGCGGCAGCGCGTCCGCCCCCGGCGCAGCACGTCGCCGTCGGCCGGCATACTCCTCCCCTCCCGTGTCGATCTCGCAGCAATGATGTCCTCCCAAAACGCCCATGTGAGACATATTCTCCGACGATCGATCGACGTGATGGGCAGCCTCGCTTCGAAAAATGCCGGCTGATGGTCGGACATTCTCCCTCATACCGTGCCACGCGGAGAGTTCATCCGCCGATCGACCTGAAAACGAAAACCGATTTCATTGACCGGGCGCGCGCATGTCGGTGAGAGTCCGTCCCTGCGGATCGCCGCGCCGCGGACGGACCGCACCGATCGGAGAGTGTCGATGCCTGCGACAGCGGCCCGCCGGGTGCTCCGGCGCAGGGGCCTGTGGGAGACTTGGCTCCTGCTCACGGCCTTCGCCTTCCTGTTCGTCACCGTGCTCACCGCCCGGGCCGAGGAGCGGGTCGTCCGCGACGGCGACCGGACCTCTGCGGGGGCGATCGCGGACCAGCGGCGGGCGGCGGACGGCGTCCACCGGCTCGGCCCGCTGCCGAGGCCCCTCGCCATCGCGGACGCCGTGCGGCGGCCCGGCCCCTGAGGAATCCCATGGCCCCTCCGACCCGTCGCGCCCTCCTCGGCGGCCTCGCCGGCAGCCTCGCGGCGCCCGGCCTCCCGCGGGCCGCGCCAAAAATCCTCCGCTTCGCCTACCAGCGCTCGTCGACGCTGCTCACCCTCCTCAAGACGAACGGCACGCTGGAGCAGCGGCTCGCCGCCAAGGGCTTCGGCGTGAGCTGGCACCTGTTCACCAGCGTGATCGAGCCGATGAATGCCGGCAGCACCGAGTTCCACGCCGACGTGGCCGACGCGGTGCCGATCTTCACGCAGGCGGCCGGGGCGCCGCTGACCTTCTACGCCAAGGAGGACGCCTCCCCGGCGGCCGAGGCGATCATCGTGCCGGCGGACTCGCCGATCCGCAGCGTCCAGGACCTCAAGGGCCGCACGGTCGGCGTCTCCCGCGGCTCGGGCTGCCACTTCCTGCTGGCCGCGGCGCTCAAGCGCGCGGGCCTGAGCTTCGCGGAGATCCGGCCGGCCTACCTCAACGCCCCGGACGGGGCCGCGGCCTTCGAGCGGCGCAGCCTCGACGCCTGGGTGATCTGGGATCCGTTCCTGGCCATCGCGCAGGCGAAGGCGCCGGTCCGGGTGATCACGGACGCCACCGGCTATTCCAGCTACAACCGCTACTACAGTGTGCAGACCGCCTTCGCGCAGGCGCGCCCGGACGTGGTCGGGGTGGTGTACGACGCGCTGGTCGAGGCCGGCCGCTGGGTGAAGGGCAACCCGCGGGAGGCGGCCGCGCGGCTGGCCCCGCTCTGGGGCGACGTCCCGGTGCCGATCGTCGAGACGGTGAATGCCCGCCGCAGCTACGCGGTGAGGCCGGTGCTGCGCGAGGGGCTGGCCGAGCAGCAGGTGATCGCCGACACCTTCCACGAGGCCGGCCTGATCCCCCGCCCGATCGATGCCGCTTCGGTGCCGCTCTGGAGCCCCGAGACGGGCGGCTGAATACCGATCGCCGGCGGCCCCGCCTCCGGCCCGGGGGCGGCGTCCCCCGAGAGGGATTGCGCGATGACACCTCCCCGCTTCGGCGTCTGGGCGCCGGTCCACGGCAGCCGCGCGGCGCATCACGACCCGGACGAGCCGGACGACGCCTCCTGGGCCCGCAACCGCGCCCTGGTGCGGGAGGCGGAGGCGCTCGGCTACGACTCGGTGCTGGTGGCGCAGCACGTGGTGAACCCCTACGACGAGGCCCGCGACCAGCTCGAGACCTGGACCGCCACCGCGGCCCTCGCCGCGCTGACGGAGCGGATCGAGCTGATCGCGGCGGTCAAGCCGGGCCTCTTCCACCCGGTCGTGCTCGCCAAGATGGCGCTGCAGATCGAGCACATCAGCGGGGGACGCTTCGCGCTGAACCTCGTCAATGCCTGGAACGCGACCGAATTCGAGGCGGCGGGCCTGCCCTTCCCGGCGCACGACGCCCGCTACGCCTACGGGGCCGAGTGGATCGCGCTGGTCTCGCGCCTGATGCGGGGCGAGCGGGTGAGCCACGAGGGCCGCCATTTCCGGGTGAGCGACCTGCAATTGCGGCCCGCCGACCCCTACCGGGCGCGCCCGCGGATCTATCTCGGGGGCGAGTCCGAGCCGGCCCGCGCCCTCGTGGCCGATCAGGGCGACGTCTGGTTCCTCAACGGCCAGCCGATCGAGGCCGTGCGCGGGCTGATCGCGGACGCGGCGGCGCGGCCGCGGCACCTGCCGCCCCTGCGCTTCGGGCTCGCGGCCTTCGTGATCGCCCGGGAGACGGACCGGGAGGCGCGGGCCGAGCACGCCCGGCTCCTCGACCTCGCGGGCGCGGATGCCGGGATGCGCGAGGCGAGCCGCACGCGCGTCGATCCCGAGGTGGTCATGATCCGCACCATGGCGAGGACGCGCGCGGTGGGCACCAATGGCGGCACGGCGGCCGGGCTGGTGGGCAGCTACGCCACCGTGGCGGAGCGCCTCGCCGCCTTCCACGCCGCCGGGATCGAGCTGTTCATGCTGCAATTCCAGCCCTTCGAGGCGGAGATGCGCCGCTTCGCCGAACGGGTGCGGCCCCTCCTCGCCTGAGGGGCTGACGATCGATCGGTGTCCGGCCAGCCCGTCCGCCTCGGCGCTGCCGCGGCGGGGGGATCGTGGGGCCGCACAGGTGTGGCGTGGGCGCTCGCGCCCGTCCTCATCGCCCGGACGCGCCCCGGCTTCGTGCCGGCCTGGCCGGGGGCGTGAGCCGTTCCGCCTCGCGCCTCACCCCTGCCCGACGCGGTACTGCTTGGGCGGCACGGTGCCGTTGACGGCGAAATCGCCCACGATGCGGTCGCGGTAGATGCGGGGGTTGTGCGAGGCGATGGTGCGGGCGTTGCGCCAGTAGCGGTCGAGACCGAGCGAGCGCGCCGTCGCCGAGGCGCCGAGCGCGTCGAAGAGCAGGGTCGTGGCGTCGAGGACGAGGCCCGTCACCGGCGTCACGGACTGGTTGACCTCGATATCCGCCACCGTGCCGGCGGCCTCCGCGCCCGCGGCGTCGCCCGCTTGCTCGAGGTCGTAGACCCGCTGCAGCGCCTCGGCGCTGCGCAGGGCCACCGCGCCCGCCGCGTAGGCCGCGCCGCGCACGCGCCCAACCACCTGGAGGATCTGCGGGTCCTCGGCCGCGCGGGCGGCGTTGCCGTGGCTGTAGACGCGGCGGCGCTCGCCGACGAGGCGCGCCACGTCCTCGGCGGCCGCCCGCGCGATGCCGGCGAGCGTCGCGAGGTGGACGAGCTGGAAGAACGCCATCGCGTAGCGGAAGCGGCCCGGATCCGGATTCACGAGGTCGGGCGAGAGCGAGACCTCGGTGAAGCGCACGGTGCCGCTCGCGGTGAGCGCCTGCCCGAACCCGTCCCAATCGTCGATGACCTCGACGCCCTTCGCCCGGCGGGGCACCGCGGCGCCGACCGGCGCGCCGGCCTCGTCCTCGGCCGCGAGGTGGATCCAGTCGGCGAAGAGCGAGCCCGTCGTGTAGTACTTGGTGCCGGACAGCCGCCAGCCGGCGCCGTCGCGCCGCAGCACCGTCTCGAAGGACCCGACCCTGGCGGATCCGGTCTCGGAGACGCCGCTCCCCACCGTCTCGCCGCGGCCGATGCGGGCGATCCAGGCCTCGCGCCACGCGGGCGAGCGGGCGTTCAGGGCGTCCTCGGTGAAGCCGACATGCGCCCGCAGCGCGTTGGTGACGTTCGAATCCGCGGCCGAGAGCTCGATCAGCAGGTTGAACAGCTCCGGCAGGGTGGCGTCGTGGCCGGCATGGGCGCGCGGCAGGCGCAGGGTGGTGAAGCCGGCCTCGCGCAGCCACGCGATCTCCTCGTGCGGCAGGCGCCGCTCGCGGTCGCGGGCAGCCGCCGTGTCGCGGATGCGCCGGAAGACCGGACGGAAGCGCTCGGCGAGATCCTCGTAGCGGGCGCTCGGCCCCCCGCCCCACCCTGCCTGAACCTGCGACATCGGCCTGCTCCCTGTGGCGCGCGGGGACCCGCGCCGGCGTGTAATCCACTTAGTTGATAGACAATTCGAAGAGCGTGGCAAGCGGGTCCGGCCGCCGTCCGGCCTGTTTCTCATTCCGAACGTTTTTTCCGCGGAATATCGCGAGGCCGCCCTCCGGTCCCGGCCCGGGGCTGTTGGCTCCCCGCGGCAGCAACGAAAATCTCGCCTCTCCGCCCGCGAGAGGGGCCGAGCCTCCCCGAGGCCGTTCTTTAAAAAGAACATTCTCGTTGACTTCGGCGCCGCGGCGCGAGAGCGTTCCCGGGCTTGGGCAAGGGCCGCGACGGCCGCCCCTCGGGAGACCCCTCATGGCATGCGAGACCCTCGATCCGGCCGGGTCGCGGCCGAAAGCACCGGCGCGCGTGTCCGGCCGGCGGGCGCGGGAGGCCTGACCATGCGACGCCAGCTTCTCCGGTTCGTCGCCGGGCTCGCGGTGAGCGGCGCGCTCGCGGCGAGCGCTGTGCTGGCGGCGAGCGGTGTGCTCGCGCCGGCGAGCGGCGCGCGCGCCGGGCCGGACCGGCCCGACCTCAAGGTCGGCTTCGCGCCCGGCCCCTACGAGGAGGCCTTCCGGGCCGGGGTCGAGCCGATTCTGCGGGCCCAGGGCTACCGGGTGCAGCGGCTCCAGTTCAGCACCGGCCTGGAGGTGAACGCGGCCGTGGCCCGCGGCGAGGTCGACGCCAACGTGATGCAGCACAGCGTCTACCTGAAGGCCTACAACGACCGGAACGGCACCGACCTCGTCGGCATCGTGCAGGTGCCGACCCCGCCGATGGGGCTCTACTCGCGCAAGCATCGCGACGCCGGGGCCGTGCGCCCCGGCGCCAGCGTGGCGGTGCCAAACGACCCGGTGAGCCTGGAACGCGCCCTCAAGATCCTGCGCGACCTCGGCTGGGTGAGGCTGCGCCCCAACGGCAACCCGGTCGACGTCACCGAACTCGACGTGATCGCGAATCCGGCGGGTATCCGGCTGGTGCCGCTGGAGGCCGCGCAGGCCCCGCGCGTGCTCGACGACGTCGACTTCGCGGCGATCCAGGGCAATTTCGCGATCTTCAGCGGGCTGAAGCTCAGCGAGGCGCTGGCGCTGGAGAGGATGACCTCGCCCTACGTGAACGTGGTGGCGGTGCGCAGGGCCTCCGCCGGCACGGCCTGGGCGCGCGACCTCGTCGCCGCCTACCGCTCGGACGCGTTCAAGGCCGCGATCCGGGCCGACCGCTTCTACGACGGTTTCACCCTGCCGGACGACTTCGAATGAGCCGCCGCGAGCTGAGGCTGAACGCCTTCCACATGCACGCCCCCGGCCATTCCTGGGCCGGGATGTGGCGCCACCCGCGCGACGCCTCGGTGCGCTACACCTCCCTGGATTACTGGACCTCCCTCGCCCGCACGGCCGAGCGCGGGCTCCTCGACGGCATCTTCCTCGCCGACGTGTTCGGCACCTACGACGTCTACGGCGGCAGCGCCGACGCGGCGCTCGCGGGCGCCGCCCAGGCGCCGAACGCCGACCCGCTCCTGGTCGTGCCGGCGATGGCGCTCGTCACCTCGCAGATCGCCTTCGGGGTGACGGCGAACCTCACCTACGAGCACCCCTACCAATTCGCCCGGCGCTTCTCGACGCTCGACCACCTCACGGACGGCCGGGTCGGCTGGAACGTCGTCACCGGCTACCTGGAGAGCGGCGCCCGCGGCATGGGCCTCGCGCAGGCCCGCGCCCACGACGCCCGCTACGAGGCGGGCGAGGACTTCATGGCGGCCGCCTACAAGCTCTGGGAGGGCAGCTGGGAGGACGGCGCGGTCGTGCGCGACCGCGCGCGCGGCCTCTACACCCGCCCGGACAAGGTGCACCGGATCCGCCACGACGGCCCCTATTACCGGGTCGACGCCCACCACCTCGCCGAGCCCTCGCCCCAGCGCACGCCGGTGCTCTACCAAGCCGGCACCTCCGCGCGCGGCCGCGCCTTCGCGGCGCGCCACGCCGAGTGCATCTTCCTCAACGGCCACACCAGGGCCATCGCCGGCCAGGCCGTGCGCCGCATCCGCGAGGCCGCGCGCACGCACGGGCGCGCGCCCCACGACATCCTGATGTTCCTGGGCGCGACCGTGATCGTCGCCCCGACCCGCGCCGAGGCGCTGGACCTGCGCGACGAGTACGCCCGCTACCTCGACGTGCAGGGCCAGCTCGCGCTCGTCTCGGGCTGGACCGGCATCGACCTCTCGGCGCTCGGCCCCGACGAGGCGCTGGCCTACGTCGAGACCAACGCCATGCAGTCGCTGGTCGAGAACCTGACGGTGAACACGGACCACCGCTTCACCGTCCGGGACTTCGCGCAGTTCGGGCCGCTCGGCGCGCGGGCGCCCTTCATCGTCGGCTCGCCCGGCGAGGTCGCGGACGAACTCCTGTCCTGGGCCGAGGAGGCGGACGTCGACGGCTTCAACCTGACCCGCGTGGTCGTGCCGGAGACGCTGGAGGCCTTCGTCGACCTCGTGGTGCCCGCACTGCAGGACCGCGGCGCCTTCAAGACCCGCTACCAGGAGGGCACGTTGCGCGAGAAGCTGTTTCCGGGGACGGGCGCGCGGCTGAAATCCACCCATCCGGGCGCCGCGTTCCGGCGCCGCGCGGCGTGACCACCGCCATGCCCAAGCCCATCCGCGTCAACGGCTTCGCGATCCACAGCCCGGTCCACCTCTCGCCCGGCCTGTGGCGCCATCCGCGCGACCGCTCGCTCGCCTTCCACACGCTCGATTACTGGACCGACCTCGCGCGGCTCCTGGAGCGCGGGCTGTTCGAGACGCTGTTCATCGCCGACGGCATCGGCATCCACGACGTCTACGCGGGCAGCGCCGAGGCGGCCCTGCGCCGGGCCGCGCAGGTGCCCAAGCACGACCCGATGCTCCTCGTCTCCGCCATGGCGGCGGTGACCGCGCATCTCGGCTTCGGGGTGACGGCCTCGGTCTCCTACGAGCCGCCCTTCACGCTCGCCCGCCGCTTCTCCACCCTCGACCACCTCACGCGCGGGCGCATCGCCTGGAACGTGGTCACGGGCTACTCGGACGCGGCCTCGCGGGCGGTGGGCCGGCCCGGCATCACCGCGCACGACACCCGCTACGACATCGCCGACGAGTTCCTCGACGTGGTCTACCGCCTCTGGGAGGAGAGCTGGGAGGACGGGGCGGTGCTGCGCGACCGGGAGCGCGGCCTGTTCGCCGACCCGGCGAAGATCCACCGGATCGCGCACGCGGGCGCGCATTTCCGCATGCAGGGCATCCACCTGGTCGAACCCTCGCCGCAGCGCACGCCCTTCCTGTTCCAGGCCGGGGCCTCGCACCGGGGCCGCGACTTCGCGGCCGCGCATGCCGAGGCGGTGTTCCTGAGCGATCCCTCGCGGCGGGCGGTCGCCGCCACCGTGGCGGATACCCGCGCCCGCGCGGCGGCGCGCGGCCGCGACCCGGACGACATCCTGTTCTTCGGGCTGATCACGGTGATCGTCGGGCGCAGCGAGGCGGAGGCGCGCGACAAGCACCGCGACTACCTCGCCTATGTCGACCCGGAGGGCGCGCTCGCCCTGTTCTCGGGCTGGACCGGCATCGATCTCTCGGCCTATTCGCTCGACGATCCCTTCCCGGTGATCCGCCGCGACAACGCGGTGACCTCGATGGTCGAGTCCTTCGCGCGGGCCGAGCGGCGCTGGACCATCCGGGAGATCGTGCAGCACAACGCGATCGGCGGCCGCGGCCCGGTGCTGATCGGCTCGCCCGAGCAGGTCGCGGACGGGCTCGAAGCCTGGATGGATGGGACCGGCCTCGACGGCTTCAACCTGAGCTACGCGGTGACGCCCGAGGGCTTCGGCGACTTCATCGACCTCGTCGTGCCGGAATTGCAGCGCCGGGGCCGCTACAAGGCGGACTACGCGCCGGGCACCTTGCGCCAGAAGGTGTTCGGCGAGGCGCGGCGACTGCTGCCGGGGAGCCACCCGGCGGCGCGGTTCCGACGGGCGGAGGCCTGATCCGGGATCCGGTGATCCGACCGGATCCCGGATCACGAGCCCGCGCGGCGCGTGAGCGAAGCCCCAATCCGCCATCCCGAAGGATCAGCGGGAACGTTCCTTTTCGAAGACGAGTTGACGGCGAAGACGCATCCTGCCGGGCACGGGACGGCGAGAGCGTTCCGCGGCCTCGTCACGGGTCGAGCCGCGCCGAACGATCGGGAGCGACCCGCTCGGGCGCGGCGCCGGCCGCGCCGGCGCTCTCCGCCCGCCCCCTCTCCCGCGTCGCGCCGGAGCACGCGGCCCGCAGCTTTGCAGTGGAGTCGCGTCGATCGATGATCGAGGGATCGTGAACAGCAAATGTTAACAACTATCGTTGATCAGTCGCTGCCGGATTGCGACGCTGCTGGTCCCATGCTGCACTGGAGTATGGTAAGTGAGGCGCCCGCGGAGAACTTGCTCTGAGATCGAATGCTTGGCCCTTCTCTACCTCAAAGAGATGCCGTGCTTCGAAGACATCGAATCCGTGAAAGTGACGCTGCAGGAGGACGCCCATCGCAGACGCCACTTCACGATCGATGTGATCGGAGCCGGAGAGTCCGACCGGACGGCGATCAAGAGCGCCGTCATCCAGTTCCTCAATGCGATGTGCAGCATCTACGACGTGGTTGACGAGCAGAGGCGCGATCGAAGCGTCTCTTGAGGCTCTGGACACCGCGTCCGCCGCGCCGCCGCGCGAGGCTCCGCCGCGCGGGCTTCCCGACCCGGGATCCGCCCGATCGAGGCGGATCCCGGGTCAGACCTGGGCCTGGCCGCCATCGACGAAGACCTCGACGCCGTCGATGAAGCTCGCGTCGTCCGAGGCCAGGAACACCGCCGCCTTCGCGATCTCGTCCGGCTCGCCGACCCGGCCCATCGGGACCTTCGAGGCGAGATGGTCGAGCAGCCCCTGCTGCTGGGCCGCATCCGGGCCGGCAAGGGCGACGAGGCCCGGCCTGCGGGTCGCGCCGGGACTGAGCGTGTTCACCCGGATGCCGCGCCCCTTCAGGTCGAGGATCCAGTTGCGGGCGAACGACCGCACCGCCTTCGAGGCAGCGCAGAGACCGATTCGGCTCGCGCGTCGTCGCGGGGCGGGGCCAGCGGAGAACGCCGCGCGACCTCGGATGCCGCTCATCCCAAATCCGCTTGATCCCTTCGGGATGGCGGATGTGGGCTTCGCTCAGGCGCCGCGCGGGCTGGTGATCCGCTTGATCCCTTCGGGATGGCGGATTGGGGCTTCGCTCAGGCGCCGCGCAGGCGTGTGATCCGGGCCCGGCAAGCCGCGGTTGCGGGCGTCCCTCGTCGCGCCCCCGCCCGGCATCGCGGCGCAGGCTGGCGAGGGTCGCCGCGAGAGTGCCGAAAGGGGAGGAAGGGCTCCGAATCGAACTCCCACCTAGTCAAATATGGTTCGGATACGCTCGACGTATCCGAGCGTTTCTTCGATGTGCCTCAACGCCAGAGCCGTATTATCTTTGAAGCAACAGATTGCGCCAAATAGACGATCTTTGGCGAAATTGATGATCATCTTCGCCTCGATGTCGGCATCGTAACGCTTTATCAGCTCGTCAAAATCCAACCGGCTGGCTTCGAGGCCAACCTTGCTGATTTCTCCGGTTTCCAAAAAATGACCCATATGAGATTTTAGTATGATTTTTAAGTGCTCAACATAATCGATCTCGCTCAACTCGTCGATCACGACGGATGCAGGATCTGTATAATCTTCATAAAGTTCTTCGTGATAGTTTTTCACAATTCCGCCCCCGCGAGAATCGCTCAATGCTCGAATCATATCCCAGAATATAATCTATGGGAATGATACCCTACGTACGTGGCGCGCTGGCGCCGGCACGCGCCGGGCGCATCGCGGCCGCCCGGTCGATGCCGTCCGCGAGGGCTGAGGCGCGGTCGTTGCTCCTCCGCCGATCTCGCGCCTCGCGCGGATCACGCGGGAGTCGCGGCCCCCGGCGCGGCGCGGAGCGTCGGCTCCGAACGCCGTCGCGACGCGCGGAGGGAACCGGCCCGGACGCCGCACCGAGCCAGACCCGTCGTCGGCCCTCGATGCGCGCTTGCCCCCGCGCGGAACGCGGGGGGCCGTGAAACCGAGATGACGCGGATCGCCGCCCGTCCCGACGGGGCGAACCGGCACGGCGCGTCCCGCGGGAATGCAGCCCGGTCAGTAGGGGCGGCAGACGCCCGCATACGCGTCGTAATAGGCGTAAGGCCCGCACTCGCCGTCACCGGCCGGGCTCGTGAGAGCGTACCCCGCGGCCGCCCCGACCGCGGCCCCGGCAAGGCCGTACCCGTAGGGACGGTACCCGTAGCCGTATCGGTGATATCCGCCGTAGCCCCAGCCAGGCCGCCCGGCGATCGGCCGCGCTCCCCACCCGGGCCGCCCCGCACCCCAGCCGGGCCTGCCCGCGATCGGTCCTGCCGCCCCCCAGCCCGGGCGGCCCACGCCACCGCGCCACCCCCCACCGACGGACGCGCTGCGGAAGCCGCCCCCTTGGAAGCCGCCCCCGCCGCGGAAGCCCCGCGCCTCCGCGACGATACCGCTCGAAATCAGGACGGTGATGGCTGCCGCCGGCAGAATCAGACGCCTCATGGCCCAGCCTCCTGGACAGTTGGATCCTGGTCAGGTGGGCGCTGCTCGGATCGTTCCGCCGCGCGCAACGGCTCCGAAAGCGCGAGACCACCGTCGCATTCCCGACATGCTAAACCATGGCGCCGGCGCAGCTTGATCGGACGAGACAGGCGGGCCCGAGGTCAGGCTGGTCAGCCGGCGGACCTTCGGCTCCGCGGCCGCGATCCACGCGGCCGCGAACCACGAACGGAGTTTCGGCCGTCCACCCGCCGCCACCGGCCTTGACCAGAACGAGAGCGCGACAATTGCCGAACGTCCTCCGCGAGATCGCTCGGATCGGATGCCCGCAAGAGCACTGACGCTCTCGCGTCAAGAATGGTGAGGATCGAGAGCCAATCTCCACCATCCATGCAGCGCTGCGGACGGCCGAATTTTCAGAACATCGCCGTCCGTCTTTGGGAGTGACCGGAACCTGCTAGGTCAGCAGCATGACCAGGACCATTCCCCATATCGTCAAGAACGTGTTGCTGACCGCATAGGTGACGGTGTAGCCGAGGCCGGGGATCTGGCTCTTCGCCCGATCGGTCACCATCCCGAGCGCGGCCGTCGTGGTGCGCGCTCCCGCCACGGCCCCGAGCAGGATCGCGTCGTCGAAGCGGAACAGGTATTTCCCGGCATAAAGGGCAAGGATGAGCGGCAGCGTCGTCGCGAAAATTCCCCAGAGGAAGATACCGTAGCCGAGCTGCTGCAATCCGGCGACGAATTTCGGGCCGGACGAGATGCCGACGATCGCGATGAACACGTTCAGTCCGACGGAGTTCATGAACCAGACGGTCGAGGACGGGATCCGTCCGAACATCGGACGAACCGACCGCAGCCAGCCGAAGAAGAGGCCCGAGATCAAGGCGCCCCCGGACGTCGAGAGCGTCAGCGGCACGCCGCCGACGGTGTAGACCACCGCACCCACCAGGGCGCCGATCGCGATCGCAGCGCCGATGAACATGACGTCGGCGACGTCGGTGGCGCGGTCGGGATGGCCGATCGCCTTGGTGGCCGCGCTCACGTCCTGAGTTCGGCCGACCAGCGTGAGGATGTCGCCGCGATTGATCCTCGTGCTCGGCAGGATCGGGATGTCGATCGCGGTGGCGCCGCGCGTGATCTTCCGCAGGAAGACGCCGCGCGCCCACGGGCTTTGCGCCAGCTCCGCGAGCGACTTGCCATCGACCTCCCTGCTCGTCACGTAGACGTCGAGGCCCTCGACCGGCACCGCCAGCAACTCCCTGTCATCGACCTCCTCGGCCGCCGCGCCGATCAGGCCGACCAGGACCTCGCGCCGTCCCGCGACCGCGACCACGTCTCCCGCCTGGATCACGGTATCGGCGGTCACATCCATGACATTCGCGCCGCGGCGAAGCCGTTCGATGTAGAGCCGCTGCTCCGGCACCATCCGCTCCGCCTCCGCGGCCGTCTTTCCGACGATGATCCCGTCGGGCCGCACGCGATAAGCACGCAGGTCGAATTGGTGCCACGCGGTTCCGGGGCCGCCGGCGACCTTCGTGCCGCCGCGCTTCTCCTCGTAGCGCTTGCAGGCGGCCTCGAGGTCGATGCCCAGGAGGGCCGGGCCGAGCAGGGCGATGATCACCGCGGAACCCAGCGTGCCGAAGATGTAGGTGATGGCGTAGGCGACCGGCATGGCGTCGAGGAGAGCCTTGGCCTGCTCGGCGGGGATCGGCAGCCGGTTGATCGCGTCGGTCGCCAGACCCATGGAGGCCGAGATCGTCTGGGAGCCGGCGTAGAGCCCGGCCGCGGACCCGGCATCGTAGCCCCCGAACCGCGCCGCGAGATAACCGCCCGCAAGGCAGAACACGCAGACGATGACCGCGAAGAGGGCCTGCGGAAGACCGTCCTGCGCGACGCCCCGGACGAATTGCGGTCCGACCGCGTAGCCGATCGCGAACAGGAACATCAGGAAGAAGAACGGCTTGAGCGGCCCGGTCACGCTGATGCCGATCTGGCCGATGACCACGGCGGCGATGAGCGTCGCCGTCACGGCACCGATACCCAGCCCCTTGTAGGTGAAGGACCCGAAGTAATAGCCGAACGCCAGGGCGATAAAGATGGCTATCTCAGGATACTGGCGAAGCGTGTTTGCGAACCAGTCGAACATGGAAGCCCTCTCCCGTCAGATCCGCCTCGTCCAAGTGCTCGCACCTCATCCCATGGCTCGCACCTCATCCCATGGCTCGCACCTCATCCTACGCCGCTCGCGAGGCCTTGCTCGTCGCAGCCGGTGCTTTAGACTTGCGCTTTGCCGCGATCGCATCCGGTTTGAGCAGCTTGAGCCCTCTCGTCTTCTCGTAACCGTGGATCTCCTTGACGTCGAGCTTGCGCATGAAGTCGACCGTCTCCCGCGTCAGCACCTGGCCCGGCACCATGATCGGGAAGCCGGGCGGGTAGGGGATGACGAAGTTCGCCGAGATCATCTCCGGTCCGTCGCGCAACCGGCGGTCGCATTCCGGACCGAACAGCGGCACGTATTCGCAGAGCGAAGGATCGTAGGCACTGAAGAAGGCCGAGCGGATATCGCCCTCGGGCGTATTCTCGCCGGCGTTTTCCCTGAAGCTCTGGTGGAAGTGGCTGAAATTCGGCAGATCCGGCACGTCGGTCATCAGCGACTTGACGCGCGCGTCGAAGGCGGCGCGCTCCGCCTCGCCGCCGGCCGCGAGGCGGTCTTCGATGCCGTGAGCGATCTCGACCAGCACGCGGATCAGGTGGGCGACGTCGCTGCGTGTATTGTTGATGTTCGATTGCAGCAGCACGCTGTTTCGTGATGTCTTGTTGAGCTGAATACCGTACTGGCTCGCCAGAAGGCCCTTGAATTGCGTGCCGTCGAAGCCCGCCGTGCCACAGACGAGCGTCATGCGCGTGGGATCGAGGTAGAATTCGTCCTCGTGCATGGCGCGGACGACGTCGGCCCAGGTCGCGTCCGGGTCGAGGTAGTCCTTGAAGCCGGACTGGCGGTACGCGGCCGGGATCATGCGCTCGGCACCAAGGACGTTGAAGTAGCGCGACACCAGCGGATGCGTGTTGACCGCCCGGCGGATCCGGAGCGCGATCTCGATCGCGTTCATGACCAGCCCGTAGCCTTCGAGCTCCATCTGGCGGCGGGCGACGTCGAGGCTCGCGATCAGCTGCTGGTTGGGGCTGGTCGAGGCGTGCGTGAACACCGCCTCCCGGAACTGCGCCTCCACGGTGTGGAAGTCGACATCCTTCACCAGGAGCATGGAGCCCTGCCGGATCGCCGACATCGACTTGTGCGTCGAGTTCGTCTGGTAGACGCGAAGCCGCGCGCGGCGCGGATCGGGAATCAGCCGCGTCCTCAGGAGCGCCTCGTCCGAAGGCTGGGGTCCCAGCTCGCGCTGCTGCGCCTCGTAGGCGTCGAGCGAGGCCGGGTCCCGCAACCATGCCTCGATCTCGGCCGCCGCTCCCATCGCGGTGCGGGGCCGAAGGAAGGGTGAGAACCGGGCGAAACCGGACCATGCCTCGTCCCACAGGAAGACCAGGTCCGGCTTGATCGCGAGGCATTCCTCCATCACGCGGCGCACGTTGTACATGTGGCCGTCGAAGGTGCAGTTGGTCAGGTCGAGCAGCTTCAGCCGCTCCAGACGACCGTCGGCGCGCAGGGCGAGCAGTGCCCGCTTGATCGTGGTCAGCGGAACCGCCCCGTACATCGAGTATTCCGTCATCGGAAATGCCTCGACGTAGATGGGATGCACGCCGGACAGCACCATGCCGTAGTGGTGTGACTTGTGGCAATTCCGGTCGACGATGGCGATGTCTTCGGGCCCGAGCAGGGCCTGAACGGCCATCTTGTTCGATGTCGAGGTTCCGTTGGTCACGAAGAACACGTGGTCGGCGCCGAAGGCGCGCGCCGCCATGTCCTGCGCCCGCTTGATGGTGCCGGTCGGTTCGAGGAGGCTGTCGAGGCCGCCCGTCGTCGCGCTGCTCTCGGCGAGGAACAGGTTGATGCCGTAGAACGCGCCCATGTCCCGGATCCAGTCGGATCTGAAGACCGACTTGCCGCGCGCGATCGGGAGTGCGTGGAAGGTGCCGATGGGCCGCCGCGCATAGCGCTTCAGGTTGTCGAAGAACGGCGTTTCGTAGCGGTCCTGCACGCCTTCGAGGATCGAGAGGTGAATCTCCAGGGGCTCCTCGACGGCGTAGAAGATCCGGCGCACGCAATCCGCGGCGGGGTCGCCCGCCAGATCCTCCACCCGGCGCTCGGAGAGGATGAAGATGTCGAGCTCCGGCCGGATTCGCTTCAGGGCCGCGGCGAGCCGCAGGGCGGAGGTGCTGCGGTCATCCTCCACGCCCAGCGTGTGCAGCACCTCCCGCAGCACGGGCGCGTCGTGGCGCGACCGGAACGCGAAGCCCTCCGGCACGACCGCCGAGATGATGGACGGGTTGATCGCCGCCGCGCAGAGAGCATCCTCGAACGACCCGACGAGAACCGGCTCGTACACGAACGAATCCTCGGGGCGGCGGAGCCGGCGCAACTCCTCGGCGAGGGCCGGCCACCGCGAGGCCGGCTGGGCGGTCACGAACAGCACCTCGAAATAGGGGCGGTGCGGGTCCGCCTCGCCGAGGCCGGGCGGCATCACGTCGCCGACCTCGTCCGGCGCCAGTTCGGCACGCGGGTCCCACTCCGCGGCCCGCTCGCGGTAGGCCCGGGTGAGCAAGGCATTGGAGATCCGCAGCGCCATGCGGGCCGTGCCGCCCGCGTCGTCCTCCGCGATGGCGTTGCGGAGCGCCGCCAGGAGCCGCGATCCCGGATAGGCGTGATAGCCTTCGACCGCTTCCATGGCCTGGACGGCCGCCTCGACATCGTCCCGCTGCCTGGTCCCGGCCTGCCACGCTTCGGCAACGACCGCGATATCCCGCCACTGGTCCAGTCGGGCGGAGTGCATGAGCAAGAATTGGTCGACGCGCTGCGAGGATGAGGCGCCACCCTCATCGACCGATCGCGGGCCAAGCCTTCGTGAGGATCGCTCGTTAGTCCGCAAATTGGACGGCGTGTGCGGTCGGTCAGCCTTCGACATGGAGGTAACCCTCTCTCGGCCTCGCCAGTGCGGGCGCTGATCTTGCTGGAAACCCTCGTCGATCGATGTATGTTAAAGCCGCCGGTTCCGGCGGCGCTTGATCCAACGGGACACGTCAGGATTGCTTCAATTCGAAAGCACGCGCAGTGCTACCATTGGCTGGGCGGGCGATCACCGCGAGTATTCGATCTCAAACCTGAAGCAGACGGGAGCGACCGCGATGCCAGAGCCTCTCCGCATTCTCCGGTGGGTCGGATCGGCGCCGGCGGCGGCTCGGCCGGAGCCCCTGTCGGCCAGCCCGCGCCCTGCGATGAGATGCGCCGCTCAACCGCGCCCCGCCCGTCGTCGCGGCTCCGCCCGCGCTCCGCGGCGCGCCCGCGAGGTCAGGCCCCTGGCAGAGGGACGGGACGTTCGCTGATCGGGTCCCCTGCTCGGCGCGACGCGCCACCCCCGGGAGGATTCGCTCCCGATCCGCGGAGTCGTCCACATGGCTGAACTCGGACCACCCATGCAGGCTCGTCCGGCAGGTGCGCCGACGGGGCTCGGCTCGGATGCCGTGGCGGGCGCTACGGTCGCGGCGGTCGTTCTGCCCAAGGCCATGGCCTACGCGACCGTGGCCGGATTGCCGGTGGCGGTCGGCCTCTACACGGCCTTCGTGCCGACCATCCTCTACGGCCTGCTGGGCTCGTCCCGCGTTCTCAGCGTGAGTTCGACGACCACGCTGGCCATCCTGACCGGGGCTGAACTCGGCAGCGTGGTGTCGGACGGCGATCCCGCGAAGACAGCCGCCGCGTGCGCGACCCTCACCGCCCTGGTCGGCGCGCTGCTTCTCGCGGCGCGGCTCCTCAAACTCGGCGTCGTCGCCGATTTCATCTCGGTGCCGGTCCTGACGGGCTTCAAGGCCGGGATCGGTCTCGTGATCCTGCTGGACCAAGCCCCCAAGCTTCTCGGGCTCCACGTCGCCAAGCAGTCGTTCTTCGCCGATGCGCTGAGCCTCGTGCGACACCTCCCCGAAACCTCCCTGCCGACCGCGGCCGTCGCGGGGATCACGCTGGCCGCGCTCATCGTGATGGAGCGCCTCAGGCCCCACTCGCCAGCGCCCCTCGTGACCGTCGCGGGGGCGATCGCGGCCTCGTGGCTCCTCGACCTCCACGCCCGGGGCGTCCCGATCGTCGGTCCGATCCCGCGCGGCCTCCCCGCGCTGTCGTGGCCCGACCCGGCCCTCGTCCAGGCGCTTCTTCCGGGCGCGATAGGCATCGCGCTGATGAGCTTCGCGGAGAGCATCGCCGCGGCGCGAGCCTTCGTGGTTGCGGGCGATCCGCCCATCGATGCCAATCGCGAACTCATCGCCACGGGAGCGGCCAATCTGGGGGGAGCGTTCCTCGGCTCCATGCCGGCCGGCGGCGGGACGTCGCAGACGGGCGTCGTCCGGGCCGCCGGGGGCAGGACGCAGACCGCCTCGCTCGTCGCGGCGGCGGCGGCTCTCGCCACGATGCTGGTCCTGGCGCCGATCTTGAGCCTCCTTCCGCACGCGACCTTGGCGGCAATCGTCGTCGTGTACTCCGTCGGCCTGATCCAGCCAGGGGAGTTCCGGGCCATCCTCCAGGTGAGGCAGATGGAGTTCCGCTGGGCCATCATGGCGGCCATCGGGGTGCTCGTCTTCGGCACGCTCCAGGGCATCGTCGTCGCGGTCGTCCTCTCGCTGGTCGGCCTGGCCCTCCAGACCGCGCGCCCCGCGGTCGCCGTGATCGGTCGCAAGCGCGGTGCGGACGTCCTGCGCCCCCTCTCGCCCGAGCATCCCGACGACGAGACCTTCGACGGCCTCCTGATCATACGGCCCGAGGGACGCCTTTACTTCGCGAATGCACAGAACGTGGGTGACAAGATCAGGCTGCTCATTGCAGAACACAAGCCTCGCGTGGTCGCCCTCGACCTCAGCCGCGTTCCGGATATCGAGTATTCGGCCCTCAAGATGTTGCAGGAGGGCGCGAGACGAACCAGCGTGACGGTTTGGCTCGTCGGCTTGAATCCCGGTGTGCTTGAGATGGTGAGGCGCTCTGGTCTGGACAGGGAGCTCGGACCGGATCGCCTGCTGTTCAATGCGCGAGTTGCTATTCAGCGATACCAGGAGAGACAAGCGAAATGCGTGCCCGATTAGAGCATTTTCCGACGAAGTGGATGCCGGTTCGTCGCAGAAAATGCGGCAAGATCAGAGATCTAGAGCGGCACCCGGTTGCAACGTGATCGGGTGCTGCTCTTTAGACTCGTCGGCGCCGGACGAGCGGCGTGCCATGCGCGCTCGGCATCGGGACGCAGCCACCCCGACGGCTTCGCGCCCGGCCTCGGTCCGCGCCTCGGCCTCGTGAGGCTGCCCGTCGGATCGGATCCCGCCTCCCTCGGCGAAGCACGCGATCCGAAACTCTCGCCGAAACTCTCGCCGAAACTTTCGCCGAAACTCTCGCGCCGGCTGCCGGTTATGGCTGGCACCGATGACCGCCGCCCCTCAAGCCCGGACCGCCCCCTCGCTCAAGGGCCCCGCCCGGCCAGCCCCGCCGCCTCGGGGACAGGCCCGACGCACGCGCGACGATCCCCCTCCCGATCACCGCTTCGTCGGCGGTCACCGGCGGGGGGCCGACCGGCTGGGCTCGTCCGCGACCCCACCCAGGCGCGCCCGCGCGCATCTCCGGACCTCGCGCAGCGATCCAGCAGTGCGCTCCTGCACCGACGCCGTGGCGGCCTATCAAGTAGATACTGGATGTTTCGAGGCTCCCATCGCCTGCGCAGACCGCCGCATTGCCCGATCATCCGCTTCAACGCAGCATTCAGGCATGCCAGAGTAGAAGTTTGCCCATGATCGACACTCCCACCATCGGGGATCTCCACAAGCGCAAGCGCGTCACCGACGAGCAGCTCGACGCTGCCGTGGCGGACTACCTGAACGATCCGGCGCCCGGGCCGCGACAGCTCGCGGAGGGCATCGCGATCGACGTCTGCGCGATCATGCAGGCCAACCCTCAGGCCCGCGAGGTGCTGGCCATGCATGGCTCGTCCGACGCCCAGATGCGCGCGGCGGTGAGGACGGCGATCCTGCTGGCAACGCCCACGCGCGACCGGGACGCGGCCGCCGCGCGGGAGGCAGGGCCCGCGTCTCCGACCGTGAGGCGCCGCCGGGCCCCCGGTGCGCGGGGAGCAGACGCGGGACATCCGACCGTCCAGGACAAGTGAGGCCGCCGCGACGGGAGCGAAGCCCTGCCCGTCCGCGGCTCGGCTCGGCTCGGCTCGGCTCGGCACGAGGCCGTCGGCATCGCGGCGTCGTCGACCCCCTGCCCGGCCCGCTCCCCGCCACGGGGTGAGGGCAGCGCGCCGAGGGAGATGCGAGGCGCGTCGGTCCGCGCGGAGACGGGGCCGGAATCGGAAGGCGCGGATCCCCGTCGGGGCCCGGGACCGGCCGCTCGTCCCCGCCGCGCGTCGACGGAGCGGGACGATCGGGGACCCGCGCCCGCGCGAACGGGGCCGATGTCCCCGTCCCGAGCCTCCACGGCCTGTCCATGCCACGGCTATTCGCCTCGCGCCGGATAAGATCGGGCGCAATTCGCTGACACCTGCGCATTCCGCGGCACGGCCATGTTCTTGAGACCTGTATTGCGAAGCCGCCCCATTTATGATCTACATGACGGCCCTGATCCAGAAGCACTGGAGGCACGACTATGCCTTCCGATGTGCCGTCGAGTGGCAATCAAGACCGCGACCCAGAGTTTCAGAAGGGTCTTATATCAAAACATTCAAAATGTTTCAGCGCACCGTCTATCCCATTCAATTTCACCCACGTCTTCGCAGTCAAGGCCGTCTACGATATACTGTTAGAGCTTGAGCTAGATCCTGAAACTGTCCTTGAAGAAGCCGGGATCGATGCCCAGATCTTCGAGACGGTGGAAACGGTCTCTTTCGCGGCGTTGGGCCGCCTGACGGCACTGGCCGCCGACCAGGCGCGGTGCGCCCATTTCGGCCTCCTCGTTGGTCAGCGCACCACCCTCGGCTCGCTCGGCCTGCTCGGGACGCTGATGCGCCACTCCGAGACGATCGGCGACGCCCTGCAGGCCTTGCAGACGCACCACGATCTCCTGAACCGCGGCGCCATGATCGAGCTGGCGGTCGATGGTGCCGTCGCGACCGTGAGCTACGCCCCCTACGCGTCCGACGTCGACGGCGTCGCGCTCCACTGCGAGAGGGCCGTCGCGGCCCTGACCAACGTCCTGCGCGCGCTGTGCGGCGCGAAATGGAGCCCGGACGAGGTGCTGCTGCCGCGGCTCGAGCCGCCGGACACGACACCCTACACGGGCTTCTTCCGGGCCCCGATCCGGTTCGCGCAGGAGATCGCCGCACTGGTGTTCCCCGCACGGCTCCTGAAGCGGCCGGTGGAGGACGCCAATCCCCTCATTCGCGCGAGCGTGGAGCGGCGCATCCAGCAATGCGAGGCCATCCTCCCGTCCGACGTCACCGACGAGGTCCGGCGGCGCGTGCGCTCCAGGATCATGCAGAAGCGAATCGAGAAGGATCAGGTCGCCCAGACGTTGGCGATCCACCAGCGCACGCTGACCCGCCGCCTGAAGGCCGAGGGAACGACGTTCCGGTCCATCGCGAACCAGACGCGGCTCGGCATCGCCAAGCAGCTGCTGGCCGACACCACCATGAGCTTGGCGCAGATCTCATCCGTGCTCGAATTCTCGGAGCCCGCCGCCTTCACGCACGCCTTTCGGCGCTGGACAGGCATGACGCCGAGCGCGTGGCGCAACGAACGATGGGCGAAGTAGCGGCCCTGCGCGGATCCGCGGTCCGCGGCGCGCGATTCGGGAGAGGGCCGCCATCAGCCTCTCAGGTTTCGCGCGTGCCGCCGGGCTCGGTCTCGGCGTCGCGGCGGCGGCCCAGGCCGATCTCTCGGGTTCCCGAGGCGCGCGGTTGTTGAGCGGGCGCGACTGCGGGAATGGGGTCGCAGCCAACGCGGTCGCGGTTCTCATGGCAGCCGTGCCGAATGGCGGTCTCACGCGCGTCCACGGCGATCAGGATCCGACCGGGGTCGCGTATCAGCGCTGCTCTCGGTCTTGGCGGCGCGTTGTCCCGCACGATCAAGCTTCTCGACGCCGCCCGGGTCATTGAGCGTCATGGCGAGGCGGGTCGCAGGTGGCAGGGCGATGGGCACGACGGTGCGCTGGCTCGTTGTCGCTGCGGGTCTCTGCCTCGTCGCCGGGCTGGCCGTCGCGGCGTGGCGCCACCTCTCGAAGCCGGCGATCCTGTCGGTCGCGGTCGGGCCGGCCGAGTTCGACGACGCCGTGCTCATCGCCGCCTGGAGCCGGGCCCTCACCCAGGGCGGCGCTCCGGCGCGCCTGTCCGTGATCCCGACCTCCGGCCCGACCGAGGCGTTGGCGCGGCTGGCCGAGGGCAAGGCGCAGCTCGCGGTCGTGCGCGGCGACGGCGCGGTCTCGGAGAAGGTCCGCGCCGTGGCGATCCTGCACAAGGATCCGGTGGTGATCGTCGCTCTGAGCAAGACGAGGATCGCCGGCTTCGCCGACCTGAGAGGCCGGGTGCTCGGCGTCGTCGGCCCGCCCAACGCCAACGATCAGATCGTCGCGACGCTGCGCAATCACTATGCGGTCTCCGTCGACGCGAGGACCGTCCCGCCATCGGCGATCGAGATCTCGGACGCGATCAGGAGCCGAAAGGTGGACGCGCTGCTGTTCACGGTGCCGGCCACCCGCGGGGCGAGGATGAGGGAGAAATGGGCGGCCGTGCGCCGCGCCAGCCGCCGGGAACTCGCCTTCCTGGAGATCAGCGAGGCCGAGGCCATCGCGGCGGCGACCCCGGTCTACGAGGCCACCGAGATCGCAGCCGGCCAGTTCGGCGGCTCGCCCACGCTGCCCGCGGAGAGCCTCACGACGCTCGAGGTCGCGACCTTCCTGGTCGCGGACCGGGAGGTCTCGAACGACGTGATCACGCAGCTCACCCGCCATCTCTTCGACAATCGCCAGAAGCTCACGCCGGATGCCCCGCTCGCCGCGCTGGTGGAGGCTGCCAGCACCGACAAGGACGCCGTCATTCCGGTTCATCCCGGCGCCAGGGCGTTCTACGACAGCGAGGAAACCACCCTGATGGAGCGCTACGGCGACTGGCTCTTCTACGGTCCCATGATCCTGGGGCTGCTGGGCTCCGGACTGGCCGCGATCCTGCGGTTCCTCGGCGTCCCGCGCGTCCAGGATGCTCCCACGATCCTGTCCCGCGCGCACGAGATGATCTCGTCCATCGCGCGGGCCAGCACGCTGTCCGATCTCGAGAGGATCCGCAGCCGCCTCGACGAGGCGGTCGCCACGATCGCGTCGCAGGCGGCGCGCGGCCGCCTGGAGGAGCACCAGGCCGCGGTGATCCACTTGGCGGTCGACTACGTTGACCAGGCGCTCACGAAGCGGGAGGAGGCGCTCCGGTCGGCGCGCCGCGCGGAAGCCGCCGGAGACGTCGCGCTGCAAAGACGTGAGCCGCTCCGGACGGGCCGGGAGGCCGGTCTTCCCACCTGATCGCGGCCATCGCGCGCGGGATCCGCTTGGGTCAACCGGATCCCGGATCAGGCGTGAGGCCAGAGGGAATCCCTCGCGAGCGGCTCCCCGGCAGCGGCCGCGCCCCGACGCCGCGGGACCTGCGCGCCGGCCTGCCCCGGCGCGACGGCCGCCCCGCGCGGCTCGCTCCGCCTCGCGGCGTGGCGGGCGAACGCGTCGCTGAGCGGATTGGCGGTCAGGCCATGGGCCACGACGCTGAGGATCACCGTGCAGGCAACCGTGGCCGCCATGAGGTCGCTGCCGGGCACCTCGGCATCCAGCACCAGGACGGCGAACACGATGCTGGCCAGCCCTCGCGGGCCGAACCAGCCGAGGAACACCTTGCCGCCGGCGTCCACACCGGAGCCGGCCAGCGCGATCCACGCGGGAGCCATCCGGATCACCGTGAGGCTGAGGCCGGCATAGGCGACCATCTCCCAGCCGAGGCGCGGCGCGAGTTCGCTGACCACCGTCGCGCCGAAGAGCGCCCAGGTGAGGAGCGCCAGCACGTTGCCGGCGCCCTCGGCCGCCATGAGCAGTTCGTGCTTCACCGTCCGCCGCCGCGCCATCCAGCCGGCCGCCAGCCCCCCCACGAAGGATGCGATGAAGCCGCTGCCGCCCAGCGCCTGCGCGGCCGCGAACGACGTGATCGCCAGCGCGACGGCGGGCATCTGGCGCCACCCGGTGCCCATCCAGCCGCGGCGCTCCGCCCATCGCAGCCCCCAGACGCCGATCACCGCGAGCCCGACCCCGGTGACGAGCCCGATGCCGATCTCCCGAACGAAGTGCGACATCACCAGCTGCAGGTGGTCGTTGTCGGCCGCCCGATCCGCGGCCAGCGCGAGCAGGATCAGCAGGACGGGCACGCAGATCCCGTCGTTCAGGCCGCTCTCGACGTTCAGGCCCTCGCGAACGGCCGCGGGCACGGACGGGTTGGTGACGACGGCCTTCCCGAGCGCGGCGTCGGTGGGGGCCAGGATGGTGGAGAGGAGCGCGCAGCCGAGCAGGCCGATCGTGGGAAACAGCAGGTACGCGGCCGCCGTGCCGAGCACCAGCGTGAGAGGAAGCCCGACCAGGAGCAGGCGGACCGGGATCGCGTAGGAGCGCCGAAGCACACCGAGATCCGCGTTGGCCGCATCCATGAACAGCACCAGCGCCAGCGTCAGTTCAGCGAGAGTCTTGAGGACTTGCGCGCGTGAGCCGATCTCCAGCAGATTCAGGCCCATCGGTCCCAGGGCGAGCCCGAATGCCGTGAAGACGAGAGCGCCGGCCACCGGCGTGCGCTCCAGCGGCGCGGCAACCAGACTGTAGGCGAACACGAACGCGAACAGGATGGCGATATTCTGGTACATAGGCCAGATCCCCGACCGAGAGTGTTTCCCGTTGCGCCTGCCTCGATCTCCGGACGCGTGCGGGGTGCGGGACGTTTCGTCCGACGCGATGCCGCCGCCCGGCGCGAAGCGAGCCCCTCCGCAGGCCTCGGCGCTCAGGGCTGCCCGCTGCCGGAGGCCCGGGAGCGCAAGCTGAGGATGTAATCGATGAGGGCGTCGCGCTCCTCGCGCGAGAGCTGGAAGCTCGGCATCCCGGGGTGATGCTGCTGCAGGAAGACGCTGAGCGCGACGCCGGTCGTGGAGGGCGCCTGCGCGACGGCGACGAAGTCGGGGGCCGGGCCGCCCCTCGGCCGGGAGATGGAATCGACGCGGTGGCACTCGGCGCAGAGATCGTCGGCGAGGCGGCGCCCCCGGGCAACGCTGTCCTGCGACCAGCCTCGGTCCGCGCCCGCGACGAGGAGGGTGAGGATGAGGAGGGCGCGGGTCGAGCCGGACAGGAGGTCCGGACGGTGTTTCGGCGTCCCGCGTCCTCGGTGCATCGCCTGCCTCCCCGCATGGCAGCGCCGGCGCGACGCCTGGGCGTGGCCCTCGGCATCGATCGGCGCTGCGGCCTCGGCTGAACTCTCGCGATCCTATCAGGGCGGAATCGTCGCTCGCCGCCTTGATGTAGATCAGGTTGAAGCGGCGCCGAACGCAAATCTCCTCGCTGCGCCCGGCGCCCTCCGATGGTCGCGTCGAAAGGCCGGCAGGATCGCAGGGTGTCGGCCCCTTCGGCCTGCTCGCGCGGCACCGGCATCCCGGTCCGCCTCCCGCTGCGCGGCGGGTGCGGCCGCGCGATGCGCCGCGACCCGCGCCCATCCGGAACGGCAGCCCATCACCGCGGAGGCGACCTCCGGACCCTCCACGCCCTCGAGGAGGCGATCCGTTGCAAGATGTCAGGGTTCCACCTCTGGCAGCGCCCGATTCAATATCAATTGTGAAGTTTGGCAAGCCTCTTCATCGCGCTCACGGTGGTCAGACCGGACAGATATTGACTTATGTCAAGGACCACAGCATCGAGAAACATACGATTGTGCCAGGCAAGACGGTGGCTCGAAGCCTCAGAGCAGCGGCCGGCAGGTGGACCGGACGCATGGGCATTCCGACCGCGCCATCAGGTCAGTCCTCGCTCCGACCCGGCGGGGCGAGGAGGTCATCGCTCGGACGAGGCCGGATGGCGCGGCTCCTGCCGCACCGATCCCGCTCGGCCGGAACCGGGTGAGACGGTCGGCGTGGCGACGAATTCAGTTTCGTTGCCAAACGACTGAATTTTTTAAGTATCATCTCCGAATTTTGCTTCATATCATATCCGACAGAGAGTGCTGGTCGGGGTCGTATTTCGCGCAACTGCGTTTTGGCTCGGGTAAAGTACTTGGCGGGGGCGGCCGATCGAAGCGGCGTTCGGTCATCATGCGTCGCAGCAAGACCGCAGCATCGGCACCGAAGAAGGGAGGAGTGGGCATGATGTCAGCCATCAGTTGGAGTTGCGAGCGATCGCGGCCGGAGGCGAGGCGTGCCGAGACCAGCATCCCTCCGCGCCCGGCCGCCCCTGCCGCCGTTCACGGCAGCGCCGTCGAGGCGATCTGCGAGGTTCTGGTGGCGCTCGGGATCGAGCCGGCTCCGCTGCTGGTGCAGAGCGGCATCGGCCCGCGATGCCTGGAGGGAGCCGGGGCGCTCTCGTTCGAGAGTCTCGGACGCTTGATGGCGCTCGCCGCCCGCCGGAGCGCCTGTCCGCATTTCGGCCTCCTGGTCGGCCAGCGCACCACGCTGGCCTCGCTCGGGCTGCTCGGCGTGCTGATGAGGAACTCGGAGACGGTCGGTGACGCCCTGCGGGTGCTGGAGACGCATCACGGTCTTCTCAACCGAGGGGCCGTGATCCGCGTCGCGGTGAACGGCCCGCTCGCCATCGCCAGCTACTCGCCCTACCGGCCCGAGGCCGAGGGGATCGCGCTCCATTGCGAGCGGGCGCTCACGGCGATGACGAACGTGATCAGATCCCTCTGCGGGGGCGATTGGGCGCCCGAGGAGGTGCTGCTGCCGCGCCTGGGGCCGCACGATGCGACGCCCTACGCGAATGTCTTTCGCGCTCCCGTCCGCTTCGGACAGGAGATCGCGGCGCTGACCTTCCCGGCGCGCCTCCTCGGGCGGCCGATCGGGGACGCGAGCCCGATCGTGCGCAAGCTTGCCGAGCAGCGCATCCGCCAGTTCGCGGCCAGCATGCCCGCGGACCTGACGGACGAGCTGCGCCGGCACCTGCGTGCCACCTTGACGCAGGGAGAGCTGAGCGCGCGCCAGGCCGCGGAGGCGCTGGCGGTTCACCGGCGGACGCTGAGCCGGCGTCTGAGGGCCGAGGGAACGAGCTTCCGATCGGTCGCGAACGAGACGCGCCTCTCCGTCGCCAAGCAGCTGCTGGCCGACACCAACCTGAGCTTGGCGGAGATCTCCGTCGCCCTGGAATTCTCGGAGCCCGCCGCCTTCACCCATGCCTTCCGGCGCTGGACCGGGACGACGCCGAGCGCGTGGCGCAAGCAGCGGCGAGAACCGGGCGGCGGCGAGATGAGCGACGGCCGTCGCGCTGCCGCGGGCGCGTGAGGCGTGAGGCGTGAGGGAGGAGATCCGCGATGGGACCTGCACACGGAGTTCGTGCCGCCGCGCTCGGCCTGGCCCTTTTCGCCTCGGCCGGGGGCACGCGCGCGACGGCGGCGCCGGCCGGGCTCGCCGGCTACCAGGGCGCCTGGGTGCTGGGCGGGCGCGACTGTGCGGAGGTGTACTCATCCGCCGGGAAAGGAACGTCGTTCAAGACGCCGCTCGACATCTTCGCGCCGGCCTTCATCGTCTCCGGCAACCGCCTCAGGACGCCGATGGCGTCCTGCCGCATCAAGTCGGTGCGCCCGGTGAGCGACCGTCAGCGGCTCGTCCTCGACTGCGCGAACGTCGTCGCCGTCAACGAGGTCAGGGTTCTCCTGGCGCTCGGGCCGAACGGAACCCTGAAGCGCTACTACGGCGATCAGGACCCCACGGGCGTGGAGTACCGGCGCTGCTCGAGCCCCTGACGGCGCGCAGCCCGGCGCCGGCCGCCGAGAGCCGCCCCAGGTCCGGTTCCGCGCGGCCCCCTCACCGAGACCCGCAGCGATGCGCCTGACCCTCGTCTGCCTGCCCCTCGTCTGCCTGACCCTCGCGGCCGGCCTCGCCGGCCCGGCCCTCGCGCAGCCGGGCGCCACGGTCGGCCTGCCGATCGGTGCCGGACTCGCCCCCAGGCCGGCGCCCGGTCCGCCCGCGGCGACGCCGCCGGGGCGCGGGCCGTGTCCCGCCGCGGTCGCGCCGGACCGCGCCGGCGAGCCGGCCGGCGGGGTTCGGCGCCGGACGTGCCGGGCGCCGTCCCGCTCGGCGGTCAGGCCCGCTCCACCTCGGAGATGACGTCGGCCAGGTAGAGCTCGATGCGGCGCACCGCCTGGTCGTCGTTGCCCGCCACCGCGACCGCGATGGCGGCGCCGCGATGGTGCGCCCGGCGGATGAGCCCCTCGGCCTTGGCGGCCGCCGCGCGCTCAGTCGCGGCGCGCAGGATCGCCCCCGCGCTTCCCGTCGTGACCCTGATCTCGAATGACGGCACTTCTGTTACGACCGAATCGATGCCGCGCCGAACCCGCGTGACTCGCCCGCGTCGCCCGGCCCCGACCGTCTCCAGGCGGGACGTCTCTGACGCAGCGACGCGGACCCGCCGCGCTGGCGCGTGAGGGTCGATGAGCGAACGCCGTCGAGCGTAGTGCAGGGTGGATCCAGCTGCAATCCAGACGTTCAGTCCGACTGCGATCTCGGCTGTCCTGTCCGATCAAGCGCCAAGGCACGCCAAGATTATCGTTCACATCGCAATGACCGGCGGAGCTGCTGCCGATCCCGAGCTCCTGATCGGCGGCCAGCAGCCCGTGCCGGCCGGCCCGTTAGGTCAAGGACACGACGCCATGAAGCGCCTCATCATCGTCACCTCCGCGATCGCCGCCCTGATCCTCACCAGCATCACCGCCGAAGCGCGCGGCTTCGGCGGCGGCGGGTTCCGGGGCGGAGGGGGGTTCCGGGGCGGAGGGGGGTTCCACGGCGTCCGTGCCGGCGGCTTCCGCGGCGGACGGGTGGCGGGCGTGCGCGGCGGATACCGCGGCGGCTACGGCCGCTACGGGTACCGCGGCGGCTACGGCCGCTATGGGTACCGCGGCGGCTACGGCGCCTACGGCTACCGCTATCGTCCCTACGGCTACGGGCTGGCGGCCGGCGCCGCGGCGGCCGCGGCGGCGGGCTATTACGGCTCCACCTACGGCGGATGCGGCCCGTCCCGCTACTACGACGCCGCGTCGGGTGTCTGCCGCCCCTACGGCTACTGAGCGGTCGCTCCTCGGCGCCCGCCGGGGCGGGCGCCGCCCGGGGATGGCCGCAGAGTGGAGGAAGGCCTGCCATGATCCGTGAACTCACGCCCATCGTCCTGGCCTTCGGCCTGGCCTCGCCCGCGCTGGCGCAGGCGCCCGCCGCGCCGCTCGCGCCGAGCCTGCTGATGCACGGCAATTACTGCGGCCTCGGGAACCGGGCGCCGCTGCCGCCGGTCGATGCGCTCGATGCGGCCTGCGCCCGCCACGACGCCTGCACGCCGGCGGGCGGGCTCCCGTCCCGCCGGTGCAATCTGCGCCTGCAATGGGAGGCCGACCGGATCTCCCGCGACCCGCGGCAGCCCGACGACGTGCGCGCGGCGGCCGGCTTCATCGCCTTCAGTGCCGCCCTCCTGCCCTTCGATCCCGCGCCTCCGGTCGTGGTCGTCAGGGTTCCTGCCTGGACGGATCCGTTCGCCTACCGCCGCGTGCGCGCCGCCGCCGTCTACTGAGCGGGGCGCGCAGGGCAGCCCTGTCCGGGGGACGGGGTGACCGGGCCGCCGTTCGGGCGGACGGCGGAGCCGATGCCGAGAGTTCGTCGCGCGCCGAGGCGCGCACGACGGATCCTCGCCCGTCGCCGGTCGCGGGGCCGAGTTGCCGGCGCCCCCCGGACCGCTCAGCCGGGCGGCACGGGCAGCCCGGCCCGCCCGGGCCGGCGGTGCGACCGCACCCTCCCTCATCACCGAGCGGCAGTCTCCCATGCGGATCAGCTCACTCGCCGAGGCGGTTTCCCTGATCCCCGACGGGGCCAGCGTGATGATCGGCGGCTTCATGGGCGTCGGCACGCCCGAGCCGCTCGTCGACGAGCTCGTCCGGCAGGGCCGGCAGGACCTCACCGTCATCGCCAACGACACCGCCGCGCCCGGGCGGGGCATCGGCAAGCTCGTGGCGGCCGGGGCGCTGCGGCGGGCGGTCGTCAGCCATATCGGGCTCAATCCCGAGACCCAGGCGCGGATGATCGCGCGGACACTGGAGGTCGAGCTGGTGCCGCAGGGCACGCTGGCCGAGCGCATCCGGGCGGGCGGCTGCGGCCTGGGCGGAATCCTCACCCCGACCGGGATCGGCACCCTCGTCGAGGAGGGCAAGCGGCGGATCACCGTCGACGGCCGCGATTACCTGCTCGAACCGGCCCTGCGCGCCGAGTTCGGGCTCATACAGGCCTTCCTGTGCGACTATCTCGGCAACCTCACCTACGCGCTGACCGGGCGGAACTTCAATCCGCTGATGGCGATGGCGGCCGAAACGGTGATCGTGTGCGCCGAGCACATCGTCCCGACCGGCGTCATCGCGCCCGACCACGTCGTGACGCCGGCGCCGCTGGTCGATCACGTCATCGCCTGCGGGTGAACCGATGGATCCGCACGTCGTCATCGCCAAGCGCATCGCCCGCGAACTCCGCGACGGGATGCTGGTGAATCTCGGGATCGGCATCCCGACCCTGGTCGCGAACCACGTCCCCCCCGGGCTCACGGTGTTCTTCCAATCGGAGAACGGCTTGATCGGGACCGGCCCGGTCCCGGAGCCCGGCATGGCCCTGCGCTGGCTGACCGATGCGGGCGGCAAGGCCGTCACGGCGCTTCCGGGCGCCTCGGCCTTCGACAGCGCCACCTCGTTCGCGCTGATCCGCGGCGGCCACCTCGACCTGACCGTGCTCGGCGGCCTCGAAGTCGACCAGACCGGGCGCCTCGCCAACTGGATGGTGCCGGGCCGGATGGTCCCGGGCATGGGCGGCGCGATGGACCTGGTGACGGGAGCCAAGCGCGTCGTCGTGGCCATGCAGCACACCGCGAAGGGCCGGCCCAAGCTCGTTCGGGAATGCACGCTGCCCCTCACGGCCGAGAGGCGGATCGACCTCCTGGTGACGGAGCTCGCGGTGATCGCATTTCCGGACGGGCGCGCGACCCTCGTCGAGACGGCGCCGGGCGTCAGCCTCGACGCCGTGCGCGCCGCCACCGAGGCCGACCTCGCCATCGCCCTCACCGAGGGCACGTGAGGGAAGCCCATCACCGCGCGGGGACGCGCGAGAAGGAGGAGAATTGCCCATGAGGATCATTCTCATCGTCGCCGGTCTGCTCGCGAGTTTGGTCGCCCTCGCGCCGACCGAGGCCGAGGCCGTCGTCTGCGCGCGCGGCGTCTACCGGGCCGGCTGCGTCGGCCCGCGCGGGGCGGTCGGCGTGCGCCGCGGCGTCTACGGCGCGCGCGCCGTGCGCGTGCGGCGCTACTGATGCCAGCGGCCCGGGACGCTGACGCATCGGGCCGGTGACCATCTCGCACCGTCGACAGCAGGCCGCAGGCTCGGCGACGATTCGCGAATCGCACCGGCGGTCACGAGACATGACCGCCGGTGCGAGGCGCCCGAGCCCGGCCTGATCGGCGCGCCGCCCCTCCGACATTCGAGGTCCGCCATGACGGAGCAGGCCAGCACGGGCCCGGGACCGCACTACGCCGCCATGGAGCACCTGCGCGACGGGCAGGCGCTGTCGATCCGGGCGCTGCGGCCGGGGGACCGGGAGGGCCTGCTCGCCGCCTTCGCCGGCCTCGGCGAGCGCTCGCGCACCCTGCGCTTCTTCGCGCCCAGGCGCGGCTTCAGCGAGCGGGAGGTCGATTACTTCGTGAATGTCGATTTCCGCGAGCACGTCGCCCTGGTGGCGGAGGCGGAGGCGGGCGGCGCCCCGACCCTGGTCGGTGGCGGCCGCTTCATCGTCACGGCGCCCGGCACGGCCGAGCTCGCTTTCGCGGTGGCGGATGCGTGGCAGGGCCGGGGCGTCGGCGCCGCGTTGATGCGCCACCTCATCGCCCTGGCGCGCGGGAGCGGCCTCTCCGAACTCACCGCCGAGGTTCTGTCGGACAACGCTCCCATGCTCGCGCTGTTCAGGCGCTGCGGGACCCCGGTGGAGATGCGGCGGGAGCGCCGGACGGTCCACGTCGTGCTCCGGTTGCGCTGACGGGAGTTCGGGCGTCCCGCACCCGCCAGCGCCGCGGCGCCGCTCCCGGCCGGCGCGGTCCCGGGCCGATCGCAGCCGCCGCGCCGGTGTCCCGCCCGATCAAGCGGCGGGGCGCGTCCTCTGGAAGATTGCCCCGCGGACGCCGCCGGGGGGCGGGTGATCGGGAAGGCGCGGGCGCCCCTCCGGTTCGCGGCCGAGGCCGGTCCGGCCGCGCGGCCATCGGCGGCGCACCGTGCGCCCTGTCCGATCAGGAGAGAGCATCGTGGCGAGTTCGACGACGCAGGAGGCGCCGGCCCGGCACCGCCGGCACGAGAAGTACGAGCGCTTGGTCGCCGCCGCGCGGGCGCGGCCCCGGCTGAAGGTCGCGATCGCCCATCCCTGCGACGAAGCCTCGCTCGGCGCGGCGCTGGAGGCGGCGGATCTCGGCCTGATCGACCCGATCCTGGTCGGCCCGCCACAGAGGATCGCCGCGGCCGCCTCCGCGCTCGGCAAGGATCTCGCGGCCTACCGCGTCGTCGAGGCGGCCCACAGCCACGATTCCGCCGCCAAGGCCGTGGCGCTGGTGAATGCGGGCGAGGCGGAGGCCCTGATGAAGGGCAGCCTCCACACCGACGAGCTGATGGGCGCGGTGGTGCGCCGCGAGGGCGGCCTGCGCACGGCGCGCCGCCTCAGCCACTGCTTCGTGATGGACGTGCCGAGCCACGACGACCCCCTCATCGTCACCGACGCGGCCATCAACATCGCGCCGAGTCTCGAGGAGAAGCGCGACATCGTCCAGAACGCCATCGACCTCGCGCGGGCCTTCGGGATCGAGACGGTGCGGGTCGCGATCGTGTCGGCGATGGAGACCGTCAACCCGAAGGTCCCCTCGACCCTCGACGCCGCGGCGCTCTGCAAGATGGCCGATCGCGGCCAGATCACCGGAGCGGTGCTCGACGGGCCGCTCGCCCTCGACAACGCCATCGATCTCGGCGCGGCGGCGATCAAGAAGATCCGCTCGCCGGTCGCCGGCCGGGCCAACGTGCTGGTCGTGCCGGATCTCGAGGCCGGCAACATGCTGGCCAAGAGCCTGACCTTCCTGGCGGATGCCGACGCCGCCGGGATCGTGCTCGGCGCGAGGGTTCCGATCATCCTGACGAGCCGGGCCGATTCGCGCCTGACGCGGCTCGCCTCCTGCGCCGTCGCCTCGCTCTTCGCGGCGGCGCAGCGCGCGGCCAAGCCCCTGCCCGAGGTCTAGCCATGATCCCGGCCTCGCTCGTGCTGAACGCCGGCTCGTCGAGCCTCAAGTTCCAGGTCTTCGAGCCCGGGGAGGACGGCGCCCCGCGCCGCCTCTATCGCGGCCTGTTCGAGGGGCTCGGCAGCGGGCCGCACATGATCGTGCGCGACCGCGCCGGCGCCGTGGTCGCCGACGCGTGCTTCGAGGCGGGCGGCTTCGGGCACGAGGAAGCGCTGCTCCAGATTGCCGCGTGGCTGCGGGCCCACCGGAGCGAGCACCGGCTGGCGGCGGTCGGGCACCGGGTCGTGCACGGCGGCACGGCGTACAGCTCGCCCGTGCGGGTCGACGACGCGGTGCTGGAGGCGCTGGAGCGCCTCGTGCCGCTCGCGCCGCTGCACCAGCCCCACAACCTGGAGCCGATCCGCGTCGTGCGGCGGCAATTCCCGGACCTGCCGCAGGTGGCCTGTTTCGACACGGCTTTCCACCGCGGCCAGCCGGAGGTGGCGCAGCTCTTCGCGCTGCCGGCCGAGATCTCGGATCGCGGCGTGCGCCGCTACGGCTTCCACGGCCTGTCCTACGCCTTCATCGCCGAGCGGCTCGGCGCCGCTTTCCCGGTCCTCGCGCAGGGCCGGGTGATCGCGGCGCATCTCGGCAGCGGCGCGAGCCTGTGCGCCCTCGACCGCGGGCGCAGCGTCGCGACCACGATGGGCTTCTCGGCCCTCGACGGGCTGCCGATGGGCACGCGCTGCGGCAGCCTCGACCCGGGCGCGGTCTTCTACCTGCTGCGGGAGATGCGGCTCGACGCGGACGCGCTGGAGCGGATGCTCTACACCCGCTCGGGGCTCCTGGGCGTCTCGGGCCTGTCGAACGACATGCGGACGCTGCGCGCGCTGGCGGGCACCGACCGCCGCGCGCGCACCGCCATCGACCTCTTCGTCTACCGGATCGGGCGCGAGCTCGGCTCGCTCGTGGCGGCCCTGGGCGGCATCGACGGCCTCGTCTTCACCGGGGGCATCGGCGAGAACGACGCCGCCACCCGGGCCGAGGTGCTGCGGGGCGCCGCCTGGGCGGGCTTCCGGCTCGACGAGGCCGCGAACGCGGCGGGCGGGCCGCTGATCACGCGCGGTCCCGGACCCCAGGCCCTCGTCATCCCCACCGACGAGGAGACGATGATCGCGCGCGGGATGCGCGCGGTGCTCGACGACGCGCGCCAGCCGGCGCTCTGACCCCATGGAGACCGCTATGGAGACGCTCACGACCAAGCCCGACGCGGTGATCGGCAACGATCCGTTCATGTCGGCGGACGACCTCGCCGCCTACTCGGCCCGCATGCGCGCCGCGAAGGCCCTCAAGGAGATGGAGGGGCAGGACCGCGCCACCAAGGCGCGGACCGAACTCGCCAAGCAGCTCGCGGAACCCCTCGATCTCACGCCCGAGAAGCTGAGCGAGATCACGCAGCGCCTCCTGCACAAGCTCCGCATCGCGGCCGAGCAGGGCCAGAAGGAGCTCCTGGTGATGCGCTTCCCGAACCTGATCTGCACCGACAAGGGCCGGGCCATCAACGGGGCGGAGGCGGGCTGGGCCGAGACCCTCACCGGCCGCCCGCGCCAGGCCTACGAGTTCTGGCGCGACCGCCTGCAACCGGCCGGCTACGGCCTGAAGGCGATGATCGTCGACTGGCCGGACGGGATGCCGGGCGATGTCGGGTTCTTCCTCACCTGGGAGACCAAGCCCCACTAGAGCGGCACCCGATCACGTTGCAATCGGGTACTGCTCTAGGTCTCTGATCCTGCCGCATTTTCCGCGACGAACCGGCATCCACTTCGTCGGAAAGTGCTCTGGGACCGAGACATCGGCGCGCGATCATGAATTTGGGGCAGCAAGGCGCCGCGCGGCCGCCCGCCGCCGCGCACGCAACCGGGACAGGATGAGGGCCATGGCAGACCCAGGAACACGTGTATATCCTCGGCAAGCTCCGACGACGGGCAGCCTGCAGCCGCTGCTCCCGCTCCAGCTGCGCATCGCCGAGGTCTACCGCGAACGCTGCGCCACGGCCCTGGACGCCTATCTGGACGCGGTCCAAGGGGCGAACCGCGCCTGGATCGAGGCCCTGACGCCCCGGACGCCCGCGCAGGCGGCCGGCGACGCGATCACCTACTGGACCGACTTCGCCCAACGCTCGGTCCTGTTCTGGGACACGCTCCGGCAGCGCGGCAACAATTGGCTGGCGCACGAGGCGGCCGGCAAGCCGCCGCTCCTCGCCTTCCCCTACGAGGTGGTCGCCGATGCGCGCCGCTTCGCCCGGCCGGTGAACTACGCCCTGGCGCGGATCCTGCCGCCGCCGGAGCGGCCGAGCGACGCCGAGAAGCGCCCCTACATCATCATCGATCCGCGGGCGGGGCACGGGCCGGGCATCGGCGGCTTCAAGCCGGATTCCGAGGTCGGGATGGCGCTGCGCGCCGGTCATCCGGTCTACGTGGTGATCTTCTTCCCCGAGCCGGTCCCGGGCCAGACGCTGGCGGACGTCGCGCAGGCCGAGGCGGCCTTCCTGCGCCTCGTGCGCGAGCGCCACCCGACGCGCGGCAAGCCGGTCATCGTCGGCAATTGTCAGGGCGGCTGGGCCGCGATGCTGGTGGGCGCGCTCGATCCCGAGGGCGCCGGGCCGATCGTGGTGAACGGCGCGCCGATGTCCTACTGGGCGGGCAACGACGCCGAGAACCCGATGCGCTACGCGGGCGGCATGCTCGGCGGGAGCTGGACGGCGCTCCTCGCCAGCGACCTCGGCGGCGGCGTCTTCGACGGCGCGCACCTCGTCGACAATTTCGAGTACCTGAACCCGGCCAACACGTGGTTCGGGAAATCCTACAACCTCTTCTCGAAGATCGACACCGAGCCGGCGCGCTACCTGGAATTCGAGCGCTGGTGGGGCGGGTACTTCCTGATGAATCGGGAGGAGATCCGCTGGATCGTCGACAACCTGTTCGTCGGCAACCGGCTGGCCTCCGGCAGCGCCGAGTGGGCGGAGGGCAGAACCTTCGACCTGAAGGCGATCCGCTCGCCGATCATCCTGTTCGCCTCGCTCGGCGACAACATCACCCCGCCCCAGCAGGCCTTCAACTGGGTCGCGGACCTCTACCCGACGACCGCCGACCTCAAGGCGAACGGGCAGGTCATCGTCGGGCTGATGCACGAGAGCGTCGGGCATCTCGGCATCTTCGTCTCGGCCGGCGTCGCGCGCCGCGAGCATGCGCAGATCGTCGACCTCCTCGACTACATCGAGCACCTTCCGCCCGGGCTCTACGGCATGAAGGTCGAGGAGGAGCGCGCCGACGGGGGGGTGCGCTACGATGCGGTCCTGCGCGAGCTGCAGGTCGAGGACCTTCAGACGCTGCAGAAATACGCGCGCAAGGACGAGGTGCCGTTCGCCGCGGTGAGCCGGGTCTCCGAGCTCAATGCGGCCGCCTACGAGACCTTCGTGCATCCGGTGCTGAGCGCCTGGGTGCCGCGCGAGATCGGGGCGCTGTCGCGGGCGCTGCACCCCCTGCGGGCGCGGCGCTGGGCCCTGTCCGATCTCAACCCGGCCCTCGCCTGCCTCGGCCCCTGTGCCGATCTGGTGAGGGGGCACCGCGTCCACCGGGACGAAGCGGGGGCCTGGGCGGCGAGCGAGCGCGGCGCCGCGGCCGGCATCATGGCCGGGTGGGACTTCTACCGGCAGATGCGCGACGCCGCGGTCGAGAACCTGTTCTTCACCGTCTACGCGACGCTGAGCGCGGTCGCGCCGCCCGGTGCGGAGCCGGCCGTCGCCCCGTCCATCGATGCGGCGCCGCCCGAGGCCCTGAGCCGGATCGCCGAGGGCGGCTTCACCGAGGCGGCCGTGCGGGCCGGCCTCCTCGTGTCGCGCTTCGGCAGCGAGCGGCGGCTGTCCACCTTCAAGCGCATCCGCGAGATCGCCGGCCGCGAGATCGGCCTGCTCGACCTGCCGGCCAGCGCGGCGGCCCGGGTGGTCCGCCAGCAGGCGGAGATCATCGCGCACGCGCCCGAGCGGGCGATGGCGACCCTGCCGGACCTGCTGCGCACGGCCGAGGAGCGCCGCCGCCTCCTCGACATCCTGGAGCGCCTGACGACGCGGCTCGACCTCGCGCCCGAGCAGCTCGCCGTGATGCCGCGGCTGCGCGACCTCCTCGGGCCGGCCCCCGCGGCGGTTCCGGCGCCCGAGCCCGCCCCCCGTCAACGCAGAGCCGGCTGACGCCCGCTCCGGAGACAGAGCCATGACGCAGATCCCCGATGGCAACGCCCTTGCGGGCAAGAACGCGCTGGTGCTCGGCGTCGCCAACGAGCACTCGATCGCCTACGGCTGCGCGCGCGTCTTCCGGCGGCTCGGGGCGCGGATCGCCCTGACCTACCTCAACGAGAAGGCGAGGCCCTTCGTCGAGCCGCTCGCGCGCGAACTCGACGCGCCGCTTTTCCTGCCCTGCGACGTCCAGCGGGAGGGGGAGCTCGAGGCGGTGTTCCGGCAGATCGCCGAGAGCTGGGGCCGCCTCGACATCGCGCTCCACTCGATCGCCTTCGCGCCGCGCGCCGACCTGCAGGGCCGGCTGGTCGACAGTTCGGGCGAGGGGTTCGGGATCGCCATGGACGTGTCCTGCCACTCCTTCATCCGCATGGCGCGGCTCGCCGCGCCGCTGATGCACGAGGGCGGCACGCTGCTCACCATGAGCTACCACGGCGCCAGCAAGGTGGTGCCGAACTACAACCTGATGGGACCCGTCAAGGCGGCGCTGGAGAGCGCCGTGCGCTACCTCGCCTACGAGCTCGGCGACCGCGACATCCGCGTCCACGCGGTGTCGCCGGGCCCCCTCAAGACCCGCGCCGCCTCGGGCCTGAAGGATTTCGACCTCCTCCTCAACGAGGCGATCCAGCGCTCGCCCATCGGCGAACTCGTGGACATCGACGATGTCGGGCTCACCGCCGCCTACCTGACGACGCCCTACGCCGCCCGCCTGACCGGCATGACGGTCTACGTCGACGGCGGCCTCAGCATCATGGCTTGAGCCCGGCCGCCGATCGCGCCCCGCCCGATCGGGGCGCGCACGGCGACCGCGCCGCCCGCCCCGCGCCAACGGCCCAGGATGCCGACGCATCGGGCCGTCGTGCCTCCCGATGATACGCGGTCCGGACGATCACGTCCGGACCGCGTATGATCCGGGATCCGCTTGATCGAAGCGGATCCCGGATCACGAGCCTGCGCGGCGCCTGAGCGAAGCCGACATCCGCATGGCGAAGCCATCCGTCGGATGGCGCATGCGACGTGACCGTCGGGATCAGTAGCGCTCGGGCACGAAGCGCCGGTCGCGCAGCGTGTCGTCGTAGGCGTCCTTCTTGCTCCGTTTGGGCAGCGTCACCTTCTCGGCCTCGAGCTCCTTGTAGGGGATGAGGTGCAGGAGGTGCGCGATGCAGTTGAGCCGCGCCCGCCGCTTGTCGTCCGAGCGCACCACGTACCAGGGCAGGTCGTCGGTGTCGGTGGCGGCGAACATGGCGTCGCGGGCGCGGGAATACTCGTACCAGCGCCGGTAGGATTCGAGATCCATCGGGCTGAGCTTCCACTGCCGCAACGGGTCGTCGATGCGCGCCTCGAAGCGGCGCTTCTGCTCGGCGCGCCCCACCTCCAGCCAGAACTTGATGAGCTGGATGCCGCCGCCGGTGATGAAGCGCTCGATCTGCGGGCAGAGGGCGAGGAAGCGCCGCCGCTCCGCCTCGTCGCAATAGCCCATCACGGTCTCGACGCCGGCGCGGTTGTACCAGGAGCGGTCGAAGATCACGATCTCGCCGCCGGCCGGAAACTGGGCGATGTAGCGCTGCAGGAAGAGCTGGCTCTTCTCCCGATCGGAGGGCGCCGGCAGCGCCGCGACCCGGAACACGCGCGGGCTGACCCGCTCGGTGATCGCCTTGATGGTGCCGCCCTTCCCGGCCGCGTCGCGGCCCTCGAAGACGACGATGATGCGCGCGCCGGTCGCCCGCACCCAGCTCTGCAGGTGGCAGAGCTGGACCTGGAGCTTGCGCAATTCGCGCTCGTAGGGCTTGCGCTTGAGCCGGCCGGCCTCGGAGGCCGGCACCGCCTCGTCGTGCGCCTCCGCCAGCAGGTCCTGGTCGGTATCGTCCATGGCGCCCCCTCCCCTACTCCGCCGGCTGGTGCCCCGCCGCACCGGTCGGCGCGGCCGGCCGCGTCGCCGGTTGCTGCTTCTTGCCGCCGAGCAGCCGCCACGCCCGCTCGCGGAGGCCCTGGAACACCACGTAGAGCGGCGGGATCACGAAGATGCCGAGGAAGGACGCGGCGACCATGCCGCCGAAGACCGGCGTGCCGACGTTGCGCCGGGCGAGCTGCGAGGCGCCGGTGGCGATCACGAGCGGCAGCAGGCCGAGGATGAAGGCGAAGGAGGTCATCATCACCGGGCGGAAGCGCAGCCGCGCCCCCTCGGTCGCGGCCTCGCGCAGCGCGACGCCCTTCTCCCGCTGCTCCTTGGCGAACTCGACGATGAGGATGCCGTTCTTGGCGGCGAGCCCGATCAGCACGACCATGCCGATCTGCGCGTAGAGGTCCAGGGTGAGCCCGCCCCAGACCATCGCCGCGTAGGCGCCGACGATGCCGACGGTGACCGAGAGCAGGACCGGCACTGGGATCGTCCAGCTCTCGTAGAGGCCGACCAGGAACAGGAAGGCGAACAGCACCGCGAAGGCGAGGATGATCGCGGTCTTCCCCTCCGCCCGCTTCTCCTGGAAGGCGGTGTCGGTCCACTCCCCGCCGAAGCCGGTCGGCAGGGTCCGGGCCGCGACGGCCTCCATGGCGGCGAGGGCCTGGCCCGAGGAGATGCCGGGCGCCGGCCCGCCCTGCACCGTCACCGCGCGCAGGTTGTTGTAGCGGATCAGCGAGGGCGGTCCGACGACGATCCGCACCTCGGCGAGGCTGCGCAGCGGCACCATCTGGCCGTCCTTGTTGCGCACGTTGATGCGGTAGATGTCGTCGATGCTCTGGCGATCGGCCGCCTCGGCCTGGACCTGAACCTGCCAGGTGCGGCCGAACAGGTTGATGTCGTTGACGTAGTAGCCGCCGAGCGAGGCCTGCAGCGCCTGGAACACGCTGTCGAGCGACACGCCCAGGATCTGGACCTTGTTGCGGTCGATATCGAGGTAGACCGACGGGTTGGTCGCCGAGAAGGTGCTGAAGACGCGGCTGAGCTTCGGCTCCTGGTTCGCCGCGACGATGAGGCCGCGCAGGGCCTGGGCGAGCTCCTTCGGATCGCCGCCGCGCAGGTCCTCCAGCACGTAGGCGAAGCCGCCGCCGGTCCCGAGCCCGATGATCGGCGGGGGCGCGAGGGGCACGACGAGGCCGCCCGGCACCTCGCGGAAGCGCTGGCCGAGCCGCGCGATCAGGGCCGCGGCACCGTCGCCCGCCCCCTTGCGCTCCTCGAACGGCTTGAGCGTGACGACCAGGAAGGCGGCGTTGCTCTGCGAGTAATTGTCGATGAAGTTGAGGCCGACCACGGTCGTCGCGTCGGCGACGGCGTGCTCCTCGCGCAGGATGGCCTCGGCCTTCGCCGCCACGTCCGAGGTCCGCGCGACCGAAGCGCCCTCGGGAAGCTGCACCACCACGAAGAAGGCGCCCTGATCGTCCTCCGGCAGGAAGCCCGTGGGCGTGATCTTCGCCAGTTCGACCGTGCCCCAGGCCGCCGCGAGCGACAGCACGAGGCCGATGATCGAGAGGCGCACGATGCGGGCCACCGCGGCGCCGTAGCCGTCGCGGACGGCGTCGATCGCCCGCATCACGAATCCCATGATGCCGCGCCGCGGCCCGTGATGGGGTCTCAGCAGCACGCCGCAGAGCGCGGGCGAGAGCGTGAGCGCGTTGATGGCCGAGAGGAACATCGAGACCGCGACCGCGACCGCGAACTGGCGGAACAGCTCGCCCGAGATGCCCGGCACGAAGGCGACCGGCACGAAGACCGAGAGCAGCACCAGGGTGATCGCGATGATCGGCGCGGTGATCTCCGCCATGGCGCGCTTCGTCGCCTCGCGCGGGGACAGGTCCGGGTGCTCCTCCATCACCCGCTCGACGTTCTCGACCACCACGATGGCGTCGTCGACCACGATCCCGATGGCGAGCACCATGGCGAGCAGGGAGACCGAGTTCGCCGAGTAGCCGACCGCCTTGAGCGCGATGAAGGTGCCGATCAGGCTCACCGGCACGGCGACCGTCGGGATCAGCGTCGCCCGCAGGCTGCCGAGGAACAGGAACACCACGATCACGACGAGCACGAAGGCCTCGACGAGCGTCTTCTGCACCTCGTGCACGGTCTCGGTGATGAAGGCGGTCGGGTCGTAGGTGACCTTCCATTCCAGCCCCTCCGGGAAGGCCTTGGCCAGCGCGGCGACCCGCGCCTTGACCTCCTTCAGGGTCGCGATCGCGTTGGCGCCGGGCGACTGGTAGATCGCGATGACCGTGGCCGGGCTGCCGTTGAGCCGCGTCTCGCGGTCGAGGCTCGCCGCGCCGAGCTCGATCCGGGCGACGTCGCCGAGCCGCAGCAGCGACCCGTCCGGGTTGGTGCGCAGCACGACGTTGCGGAACTGCTCGGGCGAGGTGAGCCGCCCCTGGGTCTGGATGCTGAGCTGGAGCTGCTGCTCGTCCGAGATCGGCCGGGCGCCGATGCGGCCGACCGGCGCCTGGACGTTCTGGGCCTTGATCGCGTTGATGACGTCGCCCGTGGTCAGGTTGAGGCCGGTGAGCTGGTCGCTGCGCACCCAGGCCCGCATCGCGTAATCCTGCGGCCCCCACAGCGTCGCGTCGCCCACGCCGGGCGTGCTCTTGATCCGGTCGAGCAGGTTGATGGTCACGTAGTTCGAGATGAAGAGCGGGTCCTGGATCGCCTTCGGCGAGTAGACCGCGAGCACGCCGAGCAGGGCGGAGGATTTCTTCTTGACCGTGACGCCCTGCTTGCGGACGTCCTCGGGGAGTTTCGCGAGCGCGATCTGGACCCGGTTGTTGACGTTGACGGCATTGATGTCGGGATCGGTGCCGAGCTCGAACGAGCAGGTGAGCGTGTAGCTGCCGTCGTTGCCGCTGACGCTCTTCATGTAGATCATCTTGTCGACGCCGACGACCTGCGACTCGATCGGCTGCGCCACGGTCGATTCGACCACGTCGGCGGCGGCGCCCGGGTAGGTCGTCGTCACCGAGACCTGGGGCGGCACGATGTCGGGATACTGCGCCACCGGGATGGCGAGGAGCGCCAGCGCCCCCGCGATCGAGGTGACGATGGCGATCACCAGCGCGAGGCGCGGCCGGTCGACGAAGATCGCGGAGAGCATCGGATCAGGTCCTTCCCGCCGCCGCGCTGGCCGGGACCGCCCGCACCGGGAGGCCGGGGCGCACGCGCTGCAGCCCGTCGACGATGACGAGTTCGCCGCCCGAGAGCCCCGCCTCGATCACCGCGTCGCTCCCGCCGGCCCCCGACGCCACCGTCACGCGCCGCGTCACCGCGCGGCCGTCCTCGACCACGAAGACGTAGACGCCGCCCTGGTCGGCGATGAGCGCGCCCTGGGGCACCACCACCTTCTCCTCGGGCATTCCGGTCTGGAGCGCGACCTGGACGAGTTGCCCGTCCCGGAGGGTGCCCGCCGGGTTCGGCATGCTGGCGCGCACCAGCACGGTGTCGGTGCTCCGGTCGACGCTGATGTCCACGAAGTTGATCCGCCCGACCTGATCGTAGGTCGAGCCGTCCGAGAAGCGGATCCGCACGGCGATCTTGCTGCGGTCCGGCTGCGGACCGCCCTGCTGCATCCGCAGGAACTCGCGCTGGCTCACCGGGAAGCTGACATACATCGGGTCCTGGCTGACGATGGTGGTCAGCACGCCGCTGTCGGGCCCCACCACGTTGCCCTTGGTGACGCTGGTCCGGCCGATCCGGCCGGCGATGGGCGAGAGGATCTTCGTGTAGCCGAGGTTGATCTCCGCGGTCCTCAGGTTCGCCTCGTCGCCCGTCACGGCACCCCGCGACTGGTCGAGGGCGGCGCGGGCTTGGTCGCGCGCGACCACGGTGCCCGAACTGCGATCGAGGAGGTCCTGCGCCCGCTGGAGCTGGATCGCCGCGAGCGTCTCGGCCGCGTGGCTGCGCTCCAGCGCGCCCTCGGCCTGCTTCACCGCGGCCTCGAACAGGTCGGGCTCGATCCGGTAGAGGGGCGCGCCCTCCTTCACGAGGTCCCCCTCCTTGAACAGGACGGTGTCGAGGAAGCCGGTGACGCGGGCCCGCACCTCGACGCGGCTCACCGCCTCGACCCGGCCGACGAAGTCGAGGGCCTTGTCGATGGCCTTCTTCTGGGCGGCGACGGTGCCGACCGGGAGCGCCGCGGCCGGATCCGTCTCGGCCCGGGCCGCGGCGGGCGCGGCGGCGAGGAGGAGGAGGAGGAGGAATCGGGGACGGTGGAGCATGATCGCCCCTCGCGCGGAGAACGGCAGCCCATGGTCGCAGGTCGCGCCCGACCGGCTTGATCGGATGGGACAGCGGGCCGGTCAGGCCCCGCGGCCCGACAGCATCAGGGCCCGCAGCCGCTCGCGGCCGAGCACGCGCCCGAGCTCGCGCCACGTGAAGTAGGGCACGAGCGCGACGGTCATGATCACCGCGATGACCACGAATCCCCGCACGCCGCCGCCGCCGATGGCCGGGAGGCTCTCGGCGAGCGGGCGCCCGTTCCACAGGTGGATCAGCGTCTCCTCCACCGCGTAGGCGCAGACGAGGAGGAGCGCGAACCCGGCGGAGCGCAGGCCGATGGGCAGGATCAGCGGCCTGCCCTCGAAGCGCAGGCGGGTATCGAAGGCCTCGGCCACCAGGACGACCTTCGCGAGGATCCAGGCATTGAGGAAGGCGAAGCCGTAGAAGCGGAAGCCGATGCCGTGCCGCGACAGCACGATCGATTCGTGCAGCACCAGCACGCCGAACACGACCCAGAGATAGGCGAAGATCGCGGCGATCCGCCGGGCCTCGTCGGCGATCCGCCGGCCGATGCGCCGCCAGCGGCCGTCGGGGACCTGATCGGACACCGTGTCGGTGGAGATGCCCGTCATCCCGCCCTCCTCTGGATCATCCCCGCCGCCCGCGACCCTCCGCGGCGAGCGCGGCCCTGCCTCATGATGCGGCCCAGGCCCGCGCAGCCCCGATCGCCCGCCCGCGGGAGCGCCGGCGCCGCGGAGCGATGCGCAGCGCGGGCCGCCCGGCCCGCGCGGGCGGCTCCCACCGGCCGGCTCGGGCGGCGGCCCCTACCGCCGGCCTCTTCGGCCGCCGAAGCCGCGCGCGCCGTAATGGCCCACGCGGGCACCGTAGCCCCGGCCGGCATAGCCGCGGTGGCCGTACACGCGGCCGCCATAGACCCGCCGGCCGTAGACGCCGCCCCGGTAAACGCCGCCCCTGTAGACGCCGCCCCTGTAGACGCCCGGCGCGCCGTAATAGCCGCCGTAATTCGGTCGGCAGACGCCGTAGACGTTCCGGTGGAAGCCCGGGCCACATCCCTGCGCGGCGCTCGCCGGGGCGGGGCCGAACCCGAGCAGCGTGCCCAGGAGCAGGGCCGCCAGGGTGACGGGAGAGAACAGCTTCATGGAGGCCACTCCTTGTCTCCGGTTGTCAGGACGCTGAGAGCCGGGTCCGGTGCCCGGCATGGCGCGAGATCGGCCATTCGACGGGGTCGTACCGCCCTTGCGGCGACCCGGCCCGGCACGCGGGGCCGGGTCGAGACCGGTCGGCCGGCCCGTCGCGGCGCCGGCCGGACCGGGGGCGGCGAGGACGGGGCCAACCTGCACGAGGGTGGGCGACGACATCAGAACATCCACTGGAAAGCGCGGCGGAGGCGCGCGCGCGCGATCCGTCCGTCGCGCAGATGGCGCCGGAAGAGCTTGCGCAGCGAGTACGCGGCGAGGTCGTACTCCGCCCCGCACTGGGCGGCGCGCGCCCTCGGCAGGGCACCGCCCTCGACGAGGTAGCCGAAGGCGCGGCGGTCGGCGCCGTAGGCGAGGCAGAGAAGATTGTAGAGGCGCTGGAAGGCGAGGCTGTGGTCGTCGGCGAGCACCGCCTCCTCCGCCTGTTCCTCGGCCGCATGGCTGCGGAAATGGTGCGCGATGCCGTCGATGATGGGCCGGGCCTGTGCGGGCGGCAATTCGAGCAGCACCATCGCGGCGAACTGGTCGGCCGCGTCCTCCTCCCGGCCGAGCACCGGGACGTCGAGCAGATCGTAGAGGGCGTGCCCGGTCTCGTGCAGGACCACGAGAGCGATGGGACCGAAGACCGCGGCGTGCCGCGCCACCCCAGCCTGGGGGGTCTCCTTGGGCGCCCGATCCTGGACGTCTCGGACGTACTCATAGCAGATCGTGACCAGCCGGCTCTCGGGCGCGTACCACGCGTTGACCTCGCCGTCGCAGGCCGAGAATTTCAGGGTGAGCGGCCGCGGCAGGCGGACGCCGATGATGTTCCGCAATTCCTCGAGCACGCGGCGCCCCTTGAGGTCGCGGTAGATCGCGAGCGCCTCCGCTTGCACCGGACGATCGTAAACGACGCGGATGAGAGCATCGCGGGACGGGGTCGCCCAGCCCGGCACGGCACTGCCGGCCAGCGCCAAACCCGCCGTCAGCCCGAGGGTGCGCCGCATGTCGCCGTCTCCGGATATGCCGCGCCGATGCGAGACGACGCGCACGACCGCGCCGGGGGCAAGGCGGAGCGGCGTCCCCCTCGGGGCCGGCGCCCGCCTCATCCCGCGAGCCGGGCACCGCGGTGGTACCGCGACCGGCGCACGGCGATGTACGAGGGAGGTCTCGGGCCATCGCTGCCTTCATCTCCGATCGAGGTCACCGCCGAGGCGGGTGAGCCCGTCCCCGCGAGAATGACCGCTCCCGCGGCAGGTGCTTGATCGAACGAGACCTGGATCGGCATCCGCCGCGCGCGAGACGGTGAGGGACGAAAGGTCATCGCGGCGGCACCGATCGAGGGTCCGGCGGTGGCGCTGCGACGCGTGGCGCAGATCGGCGTCGCGCGCCGAGGGATCGGCGGGAGCCGCGCATGGCCGGCGCACCTCGCCGCGGCCGCCGGTGCCGGCATCGACACACGACGGCGGGCCCGTCCGCTAACGCGACCGCCACGCGCGCCGAAGATGGGCGCCGCGATGGGGGCGCACGCGAAGGTGCGGGGCGATGAGCCGCTCGAACGCGTACGAGACCTGCGCGGCCTCCTCGCCGCACCGCTCCGCCCGCTCCTTCGGCAGATACCCCTTGGTGACGATGTCGGCGTAGCGGCGCGGATGCGCGCCATAGGCCAAGCAGGCGAGATTGTAGAATCGCTGCCACGACAGGCCGTGCACGTCCGCGAAGCTGCCCTTGTCGACCGGCTCCTGTCGGCCGAGTGCCGCGAAGAAGTATCCGCTCCCGCTCACGACGTCGCGCGCAGGGGCCGGCGCGAGTTGCAGCAGGATCAGGGAGGCAAGCTGGTCAGCCGCGTCCTCCTCGCGCCCGAAGATGGGGACGCGCAAGAGGTGAAACAGCGCGTGGCTGGTCTCATGCATCAGGATCTGCGCGACCGGCCCGCGGATCGCCTGATCCCGGGTGACGCCGGCCGGAGACCGCGCGCGAGGCGCGAGGGCCACGACGCCCGCGACCATCTCGTAGCACATCGTGACGGAGTGATTGTCCGGATCGTACCACGCGTTCGGCTCGCCGCCGCACCCCTGCATGCGGAAGGTGAGGCGGTGGGGAAGGCGAACGAGGCGGATCACATCGGCCAGCCGCTCCAGCACGCGCTGCCGCCGCGCGGTCCGGTAGATGTCGCGATGCGCGGGGTCGCTGGGCGGCACGTAACTCACGACGACGCGCGCGGGCTTCGCGGCGGCGTGAGCGGGAACGCACGTCACGAGACCGGCCGCCATCAGGACGATCGCGCGGAGTGCCCTGCGATGGATGCGCGATGCCCGGCCAGGTTCGCGGTCCGGCCGACGCGGGCTTCGCAGACGCACCTGACCCACCGCGCCCTCCCGATGTCGCGCGCGCCGTCGCGCTCGCGGATGCGCCCGATCCGGCCGGCGTGATCAGTGGGTCGCCACGCCGCGCCCGAGCCAAGCGATCAAGCCGCGCGATGCTGCGTCGCAATTCCTGCTGAATAGAGCCGCCACCGCCCATACCCTCGCACCGCACAAGATCTGTGGCAATGAGATTTTACGTAATTCAGTGAAGGCGTACCGATCCGTGTCCCGTTCGATCAAGCACCCGGTCGGTCGCACCGTAAACACTTTAGGAAACGCTGCCTCGGCTGTGCCTTCGGACCGCAACGCGATCTGACGGAAGTCGAGATACGGCTGCCCGCGGAGACCGCCTCGTCCTCGAGGGGGGCCTCCTCGGTCGGGCGGCCATGCGGGGAGGGAGGCCATGACCGACCGGCGCGTCAGGATGTCCCGTGCTCATCCTGATCTGGCCATCGTCTCGTCCCTCGTGTCCGGCCTCGCGATCACGCGGAGGAAGGTCGCGGGACCCGGTCCCGGACACGTTACGGCAACCCTGCCGGCGGTGGTCGCGGTCGCGCAGCCCGCGATCGCCGGCGCGACCGAGGTCGGATCGGCCACACCCTCACCCGCACCTTCGTCGCGATCGGGTCGGCGACCACCTCGGCGCAGACCGGGTCCGCGCCGCTGCCGGGATCGGCTCCGGGATCCGCTCTAGGACGAGGGCCCCGGCTCTCGGCGTCGGCCCGCCCCCGGCCCCATCGGGCTCGTCACCTGCGGCACGGTCACGGCCATTGTCTTGCACGACAATTCATATCTCCGGGAGGATGACGATGACTGATGTGCTGAACCTGAAGAACTTCGAGTCGCTCAGCCCGTTCGAGATCAAGGACGAGTTGATCAAACTGGCCAAGGAGACGTCCCGCCGGACGCAATCGGCGTTCCTCAACGCGGGTCGCGGCAATCCGAACTGGGTCGCGACGACGCCGCGCGACGCCTTCTTCCTGCTCGGCCAGTTCGCGATGAGCGAGAGCAGGCGCGTGATGAGCCACCCCGCGGGGCTCGGCGGCATGCCGCAGGCCGCCGGGATCGCCGGCCGGCTCGACGCGTGGCTGGAGCGGCATTCCGATCAGCCCGGGGCTTCCTTCCTGGCCGCGATGGTGCCCTTCGCCGTGAAGGCGTTCGCGTTCGATCCGGACGCCTTCGTGCACGAGCTCGTCGATTCGATCGTCGGCGACAACTACCCGGTGCCTGACCGCATGCTCGTCCACAACGAGCGGATCGTGCACGAATACCTGATCTGGGCGATGTGCGGGAAGCGCGCGCCGGCCGGCCGGTTCGACCTCTACGCGGTCGAGGGCGGAACGGCGGCGATGTGCTACCTGTTCAAATCGCTCAAGGCCAACCGGCTGCTGCTGCCGGGCGACACGATCGCCCTCGGCACGCCGATCTTCACGCCCTATCTCGAGATGACGCATCTCGAGGATTACGCGCTCAACGTCGTCCACATCAAGGCGCCACAGGAGAACAAGTTTCAGTACACGGATGCGGAGATCGACAAGCTTCTCGATCCCAAGGTCAAGGCCTTCTTCGTCGTCAATCCCGGCAACCCGACCGGGATGGCGATGAGCGCGGAGACGATCGCCAAAATCACCAAGCTGGTCAAGAGCAAGCGGCCGGATCTGATGATCCTCACCGACGACGTCTACGGCACCTTCGTGCACGATTTCCGCTCGCTGATGGCCGAACTGCCGCACAACACCATCGGCGTATATTCCTTCTCGAAGTATTTCGGCTGCACAGGCTGGCGCCTGGGGGCCATCGCGATCCACGAGGACAACATCTTCGACAAGATGATCGCGACGCTGCCGGCCGACGTGACGGCGGACCTCGACAGGCGCTACGGCCCGCTGACGCTGGAGCCGCGCAAGCTCAAGTTCATCGACCGCATCGTGGCCGACAGCCGCGACATCGCGCTCAACCACACCGCCGGCCTCTCCCTCCCGCAGCAGGTGATGATGAGCCTGTTCTCGCTCTCGGAGCTGATGGACGACAAGAAGGCCTACCAGGAGGCCTGCATGGAGATCGTCAACCGGCGCGTCTGGTCGATGATCGAGGGCCTCGGCCTGCATCTCACGCCGAATCCGAACTTCGACGCCTATTACGGCCTGATCGACTTCGAGTTCTGGGCGCGCAAGAACATCGGCGAGGAGGCGGTGGAGTACCTGAAGCGCACGGTCCACCCCCTCGACCTCGCGTTCCGGCTGGCCGAGGTGCACGGGATCGTGCTGCTCAACGGCGGGGGCTTCGAGGCACCCGACTGGTCGCTGCGGGTCTCCCTCGCCAACCTCCCCGACGAGGTCTACGCCGATATCGGTCGGGGCGTGCGCGCGGTGGCCCGCGGCTACCGGGACGCCTACGAGGCCGCCAAGCGTGCCAGCGGCGCGGAGGCGACGAAGGACGTCGAGCCGGTACCGGCCGAGTGATCCGGGATCGGCTTGATCGAAGCGGATCCCGGATCACGCGCCTGCGCGGCGCCTGAGCGCCGCGCCTGAGCGAAGCCGATATCCGCATGGCCGAAATCGGAGATGGCGAAGCACTCAACCGGATGGCGTATGAGTCCGGCTCGACCGGGGAACCGAGGATGGGCGCGATCGACGACGCGGCCGGCACCGGGAAGGCCCGTCCCGTCCTGCCGGCGGGACGGCTCCGGCGCATCCTCGCGGCGGGGCTGCTGCTCCTGGTGGCGCACCCTGCCGCGGCGCGGACGATCTACGTCACGCCGGAGGGAGGCGGCCCGGGATACGGCGCGGACGGCCGCATGGTCGCCCCGCGCACGGAGGCGTTCGCGACGGAGACCCTGCAGGGATTGCGGCCGGGCGATGTCGTGCAGCTCCTCGCCGACAGCCCGGCGCCGGATGCGGTGACCCGCTATGCCCGGCGGGTCACGCTGTCCGGAGCGGGCGAGCGGGACGCCCCGCCGGTCGTCGTCCGCGGGCTCGGCCTGCGCACCCGGATGGTCGGGCGGACGATCGAGGAGATCCGCGGCTGCCCGATGCCGGAGGACGACGTCGAGCAGCCCTGCGGCGACCTCGCGACGGCGCTCGCGGTTCCCCGGGCGCCGGATCTCCTCGGCGCGCTGACCGTGGCGGCCTCGGCGGTGGAGCGGGACCGCGGCCGCCGCTCACGGCTCGCCATGCCGATCGGGCGGGCGGGGCGGCTCGCCGAGGCGGCCTGCCTCGACATCGACCGCGCCGACGGCGTCGCGATCGAGGATCTGACATTCCAGGGGTGCTGGCTCGCGGCCGTCCGGGCGATCGACAGCCGGCGCGTCACGCTGCGCCGTTCCCTGGTGATCGGCAGCAGCTACGGCCTCGCGGCGCGCGGCAGCCCCGACCGCCCCGCCGACACGCTCGTGGTCGAGGACGTCACCTGGGTGCAGGACGCGAGCGGCTACGAGGAGGCCGCCCTGACGCGCGAGGGACCGTTCCGCTGCCGCGACGGCCGGGTCGGCGCGTTCGGCTGCGCGGGCCTGATCTGGCGCAGCATTCCCTGGGGGGTGACCCACCACGGTGCCTACGACCACTTCAACGGCGCGCTCCTGGGCGGTGCCGACGTGCGCGGACCGATCGTCTTCCGCCGCAACACCGTCCTGTCGGCCTATAACGGCCTCCGGCTCAAGGCCGCCGCCTGCGAGGATCTCAAAGCATCGGCCCTGTCGCCGGCGACTTGCCCGTTCAACCGGGACGTCTGGATCTACGACAACCTGTTCGCCTTCGTGCGCGACAATCCGGTCGAACTGGAGACCTGGGCGATGGAGGTGCGCATCGCCCGCAACCGGATCGTGAATTCCCACGCGTGGTTCTCCTTCGACGACATGGGGGGCGGGCCGGTCTACGTTTACGGCAACCGCGGCTGGTTCGACGACGTTCCGGCGATCGACCGTCCCGGTCGCCCCTCTCCCCTGCCGCCCTGCGCGCGTCAGCCCATCGAGAAGCCGGAGGCCGGCGGGGCCTTCGACCCGAAGCTCGACCGCCGCTTCGATTTCACGCGCGCCCGCTGGCTCGCCGTCGGAGTCGAGAGCGTCGCGCCCTCCGGTGAGGTCACCTGGATGGATCCCCGCGATCAGACCTGCGACGCGAGCCTCCAGGGCCGGGTCGTCAAGCTCGCGCTTCCACCGCGGGGCGCGGAGCCCGATTCCGATCGCTACGCGGAGCACGGCCCGATCTACGTGTTCAACAACAGCTGGTACCTGCGCTCGCCCGTGACCGGGATCGGCGCCGCCGCGAACCTTCGGCACTGGAACAATGCCCTGCTGTTCTGCGAGCCCGACGCGCCCGGCTATGACGCGGATCTGTGCCGGACCCGGCCCGAGACTTTCGACGCGAGCACCTGCGGCCGAGGCGTGGTGCGGGGGGACGACCTCGCGCGCTATCCCGGCGAGACCGGGTCGATCCCGTTCTTCGACTGCTTCCGGTGGCTGCCGGTCGACGAGCAGGGGCACGACCGTCCCGAACTCGCGAGCGCGTTCGATCACGACGTCAGCAGCAACGGCTTTCCGGTCGCGCTCACGCGGCAGCGCGGGATCGAGAGCCACGGGCGAACCGGCAGCCCCGGCTTCACGGCCCCGGAACGGGGAGATTTCCGTCTCCTCCCGGGGGCGCTCGCCGCCACGGCGGCCTGTGCGGTGACGGAGACGCCCGATCACGGCCTCGTCTGTTCGCAGGCCCCGGGCGGCCGCGCGTTCGCCGGCGCCTACGATCGCGAGGGCCAGCTCTACGATGGACCCGCGTCCGCACGCTTTCGTCCCCCCGAGTAGATCTGACGGCGAGAGCACTCGGCTCACGCCGATCGAGCGACGGAGGGGGCCCAGGCGGGCTCCCTCGCGGCCGCCGGGTCCACCGCCAGGGACACGACCGTCGGCACGCGGCCGGCGGCAGCCATTGTTCCGGGACATGTTCGGAGAATGCCCGCGCGCGCCGCGCGCCGTGCGGGGAGAGTGCGGCTCATGCCGAGCGGTCGGACTCGGCCCCTGCTTCTCTCCGCTCGGCGGCGTTGCCGGAGCTTCGGCGCGTGCCGCCGGGATGGCCGTTCATCACCCGACGGCGGACAGCCGAAAGCCGGCATTCGCACCTGCGCCCCTCATCCCGCTCGCGGAGCGATGGCGGAAACAACCCGGCTCGTGAGCGAGGCGGATGGTGACGGCGTCCCGCGCGAGCATCCGCCGCATCACTCGCGCCGACCCTGCGTAGATCGGGACGGCCCTCACGACATCCTCCTCGCAGAAGAGGCGGTCGAGGACGGGCACGTCGCTGAAGGTGGGCGGGACGGGAACGGAACCGGCGATCAAGGCGAACGGGATGCCTCGCCGACGCAACTCGTGAGCGAGCGCGAAACAAGGACCCTGGCGGAGGTTCACGCTGACGAGCGCGAAGTCGGGAGGGGCTGCGTCCAGGCTCTCGATCGCGTCTCGGCAGGTGGCATAGGGGCCGCTGACCCCGCACCCCGCGTCGGTCAAGATGTCCTCCAGCCACATGCCGGGCAAGGCCTGCGACTCGGCCACGAGCACGATCAGTTGCGGCTTCGCCCCTCTCACCTGCATCGCTTCGCTCCCCTTCGTTCTGTTATGGCCCCAGCGTACATCGGACAGGCTTCTCCGCATTGCGCTAGATCAAACCCAGCCTGGACGCGCCGCATACTGTGGGGCATGCCGGATTCGCTGCCGCGCGATAGCGTTGCATGCGATCGAACAAGAACGAGATCGTGAGGGTTGCCGACGAATGCTGGTCCAGGCCAGCGTGCCGCCCGGCACCATGCTGGATCCCGAGCGGGTCGGCTTCGCGCACGGGACCATCGTTCGCGCGCGGGCGACGAACGCGCCTCAGGCACCTGCGCGGGACGCATTCGGGTCCGGCGCCCCGCTGCCGCTTGCGTCCGGCCGAGTCTCGCGAATGATCGCGCCATCCTCGATCTGCACGATCCGGTCGGCGAAGTGGAACAGCCGCGCGTCGTGGGTCACGACCAGGACGGCGCGCCCTCGCGCCCTGGCGATCGAGGACAGGATGGCCATGACAGCCCTGCCGTTCTCCGTGTCGAGCGCGGCCGTCGGCTCGTCCGCGAGGATGATCGAGGGATCGGCGACCAGGGCGCGCGCGATCGCAACGCGCTGCTGCTCGCCGCCGCTCAGCTCGCGCGGGAAGGACTTCAGCTTGGCCGACAGACCAACGCTGCCGAGGACCGCGACGCTCTTGGCCACCGCCTCGGGGCCGCGCTCGCCGCGAACGTCGAGCGCCAGTTGCACGTTCTCCGCCGAGGTGAGCGTCGAGAACAGGTGGTAGGACTGGAAGACGAAGCCGATGTGCTGCCGCCGGATGGCCGCCAGCGCTTCGGGACGGGCGTCGCGGGCCGACACGCCGCAGACCCGCACGGTGCCGCTCGTGGGCGTCAGCATGCAGCCCAGAATGGACAGCAAGGTCGTCTTGCCGCTGCCCGATGGCCCCGCGAGGATGGTCAATTCGTGGCTGCGGATCGTCAGATCGAGCGTCCGCAATGCCTCGACGCAGGTCGGCCCGCGCCCGTAGGTCTTGCTGACCCGTTCGGCTTCGATGATCGCCGCATTCATCGCGTGAGCACGCTTGCGGGATCGACACGGATGATCCGCACGATCGAAGCCACCCCCGACGCGACGCACATGACGAGCGTCACCGCGAAGGCAATCGTGACGAGGCCGGGGGTGATGACGACTGGGATGATGCTCGTCGCGGTGAGGTGTCCGACCGCGATGCTGATCACGGTGGCGACCGAGAGGCCGATCAGCGCGTTGACGAGCGCTTGGCAGGCGATGACCCGGTAGATGTAGCGGTTGGAGGCGCCGATCGCCCGCACCATCGCGAATTCGTAGAGGTGCTCCTTCGTGCTGGAGTAGAGCGTCTGCGCGATGATCACTGTTCCCACGATCACCGACAGCAAGGCTCCCGCGACGAGTGCCGCGCCGGCTCCGGTCCGATAGAGCCAGAAGTTGCGGGAGCGCGCGCGGAACTGATCCGGCGTGAGGGCCTCGATGCCGGAGATGCGCGAGAGGGCGTCCTGACGGAGGCGTTCGAGGTCGGCTCCGGGCTTCATCCTGACGAGGAAGTACGTGACGAGGTTCGCGGGCAGCCCGACATAGGACCGGGCGTTGCGGAAATCGGCGAAGACGTAGGGCCTGGTCGTGAAGGAGCGGAGGCCGGAGGTCACCGGGCCGACCGTGACCGGGTGACCGCGCACCTGCGCCGCCTCGCCGCGCGCGGAAACCCCGAGCTCGGCGGCGTAGGAGCGTTCGAGGGTGACCGTGCCCGGGGCCGCGAGGTCGTCGAGCCCGCCCTCGACGATGTTCCATGGTGCCAAGCCCGAAGCGGGGTCCGAGGCGATGACGAAGATGCCGACCAGCCCGCCTTCGGGCGGGATCCAGGCGGAGAAGCCCGCCACCACCGGAATCGCGTCCGCCACCCCGTCGAGGGCGCGCAACTCCTCCCGCATGTCCGAGTCCAGGATCGAGAGGTCCTCGAAGTATTGCGTCCCCTTCGACATGATCCAGATGTCGGCCGAGGTATGATCGACGATGAGCGTCACCATGCGCCCGAAGCCGTAGAACAGGCCCATCTGCACCAGGATGAGAACCACCGAGAACACGATACCGGTCACCGCGGCCGCGAAGCGGAGCCGGTCCTGGAACAGATTTCGAAGCGCCAGGGTCAGGACGAGCGGCATTCCGGAGTCCAACTTGCGCGATCAGCAGGTGCGAATTAGAACATGATCTTCGGCAAGGCTACTTGATCCGGGTCAACAATGAAGTGCCGAAGCTGGCTCCCTGTGCGGCCGGGCGGAGCGCATGATGTGCTGGTAGCCCCTTCGCGAACGCATCCATCGCGACCGGGGCTCCGCGGGAGCGCCGGCATCGTCGTCGCCGTGATGGCCCTGGGCCACGCGGCGGCCTGGGCGGAGGAGGCCATCGAGGGCCGCTACCTGCAAAATCGCCCCTGCCGCGGCGACAACAGCGATCCCGCAAACCTCAAGGTGGCGATCACACCACAAAATATCACGTATTCGGGCGGGACCTGCGCGATCAAATCCAGACGCAGCGACGGCACCAAGATCATCTTCGCGGTTTCGTGCCGGTTCCGCGGGGGCGGCACGATGGGCTCGGACATCGCCTTCACACCCGGGCAGGGTGGAACATGGCATATGACCGAGAGGGAAGGCACGTTCGAAGCCGACATTCACCGGTGCCCGGACTGATCCCAGGACGTCTCTCACCGGCAGGTCGGACCTTCCCTCCTTCGGACATGCCGCAGCGCGCGTCGGTCCCTCCTGGGACCCGCAAGAGCATCGCGATTGGCGCCTGCGCGGCTCGGGCCGCGGGCGGTCTCCTCGACCGGCGACCATCGGCCTCCGGACAAGCGTCCTGCGGGCCTCCGCCAAGTCCAGGTCGGTCGCCTGCGCCGCGTCGAGGATGAGGGGTGCCGGCCCTCCCCGCGCGCCGGCCTTCAGCGTCGAGCGCGCGGCTTGCGCAGGTTCCGGGCCCGCCTACCGGGCGATGGCGGCGGAGGACATCTCAGCGCGATCCAGCGCGTTGAAGACCTGGCGGCACGCGGTGCTGAGGATTTTACGCTGGCGTCGCAGGCACGCCCTGATCGCCGGGACGTCCGGGATCTCGCTGCTGCAGAGACGCCACACGTCCGGGGTGCAGGCCGCTCGGTCGGCCGCCGTTTCCGCCAAGCTGGTGGTTGCCGTACAGACGATCAGGCCGACGGTGGCGACACCGAAACCAAGCTTACGCATGCTCGTCTCCCTGAAGGCAAGTTCTCCCAGCTCTCCATCCCCGTCACGTGATGGAGCGCATTTTTTCTTAATTGGCTACATAGATCGGGCGCCAAGCCACGTCTGCGCCATGACACGTGGCAAATTTTTTCGTTTAATGCTGAATTTCGTCAGCATCTCGCGCCGAATGTTCGAACAACGGCGCCTTCTACAGACAGGTTAACGCATGGCTTGGCCGTGGCAAGTGGGAGATGCGAGAAAATTGCAGAGCTTTTGGCGGCACCGGGCCGGAAGCATCGGCCCAGCGTCGGGTCGGCCGGGTTTGAACCTTGCCGAACCCGCCCGCGGCCTGAGATACCTCCCGCTCGCGCATCGACCGCGAGGAGCATCGGCTTTGTCGGTCAAGAACAGTGCTGCCGTACTTGCGCTGGTGACAGCAGTCGCGGCGCCCATCGCGGCCCGAGCCTGGGGCATTCCCGGGTGCGCCAACCTCCCCGAGTACAATCGGGCCCTGGGCGCCCTCCAAGGACTGACAACCTGCGGCATGACCATCGAAGAGGCTCGCCGCGTGGTCGCGGCTCATGCCGGCCCGGCAGCCGCGGATCAACCCGTGGGGCCGGCACCGCGCGCCCATCAGCGCGGTCAGCGAAGGCCGCCCCATGTCCAGGCACCGGGCCGCGACGTCACATCGCCTCACGCCGATCCGAAACGCCGCGCTCGGACGCCCAAGGGCAGCCCAGGGTAGCAGGACGGGTTGGGATGCCCGCCGCGCGTTCTGCTGCCGGCAGGATTGCATCGAGCAGCCCGCGGCAGCCTGCAGCCAACCGAACCGGACATCCCGACCCGGCGATGGCGGCGGCCCGGCCGCGACGCGTTCACCGGGCGCGAGGCGCGCCCCACGGACATCCTCATCCGACATCCGGTTGATGGCTTCGCCATCTCCCATGTCGGCCATGCGGATGTCGGCGTCGCTCAGGCCTGTGATACGCGATCCGCTTTGATCAAGCGGATCGCGTATCACCCGTCCGCTCGCGTCGCGGACCAGAGCGGGCGAAGGCCGCGCCAAGCACCTGCCGGGAGGGATCCTGCGGGGGCTGGTCGCCGCACCGGCGCCCGGGTCAACCAGACCTGCCGGCCCGGCCGCCGCCCCTCCTGCCACGCACGACGGACTCGCCGCGATCCGCGCCAAAAGAAGAGGCGCCCGGACGCGTGACCGTGCCGGGCGCCTTTTGAAGGCGTGCGGCCCATCGTGATCGAGGACGTGGATGCGGACCGCGACTGACACTTGGATTGTCATGGTTAACAAATCGTGACCAGCAACAGGACCAACGCCCCGCATCGGGCGACGAGGCAACACGCGCCGGCAGCTCGAACCGGTCGGCCGCACGGATCCCGCTGAGGCCGAGGCGCGCCGCCATGCCCGGGCGCAGGAGCAGGCCCTGGCCGCCCGATCCGAACCAGGCGGCCTCCGCGAAGCCCGGGGGGTGGTTCACTCGGTCGCCACGGGGCCCAGCTGGATGGAGGCCGGCTCGTGCCGTCCCGAGCGGCGGGGCCGCGGGCTCGCCGAGCGGTACGGGGCCGCTCACCGCGGTTCCGCTCAGGCCGCGTCCGAGGTGTTGCGCGAGATGGGCGCAACCGGGTGAGCGTGACCCTGAGCAGCCGTGCCTGCGCCCGGCGCGGCCGCATCGCCGCGCGAGGTCGCACCGCTCATGAGCCAGGCCACCGCCAGCGCCAGGGCTTCGTCGATCGGTCTCGGCCTGTATCCGAGTTCCCTGCGGGCCTTGCCGTCGTCGAACGGGGCCGAGCGACGCGCGAGGCGCACACCTTCGCGCGTGGCGACCGGAGGGCGTCGCGTGAGGTGATCGGCGGCCCACTCGGCCACGGCCGCCACCGTCATGGCGATGCCGGCCGGGAGCGCCACGGACGGCATCGGCCGGCCCGACAGATGCTCCAGCCTGGCCAGGAGTTGCCGAAGCCGAACGTTCTCACCGCCCAGCACGTAGCGCTGACCAGGACGCCCCCGCGCGCCCGCGAGGCGGAGCCCTTCGGCTGCGTCGCGCACGTCGACGAGGTTCAGCGTGCAATCAAGGAAGACCGGTGCATGCCCGTTCAGGAACAGGGACAGCATGGCCGCGGGCGGCGTCATGTTCCGGTCGTCGGGCCCGATCGGCACCGTGGGGCTCGCGATCACGATGTGGCGTCCGGCCGCCGCGGCGGCGAGCGCTGCCTGTTCGGCGAGGCATTTCGACCGCGTATAGGGACCGGACATCCGGTCGAGGGGCGGGAGATCGTCCCCGCGCACCGGCGCAACGTCGCGCGATCGGGTGAGCAGCACGGCCTCGGTCGAGCAATGGACCACCCGCACCGCGGCAGGCGCGGCGGCCAGCAGGCACCTCGTCCCGTTCGCGTGGACGCGGGCGAAGGCCCCCCGGTCGGCGGACCACAGGTGCGGGATCCCGGCGAGATGGTAGACCTGCCCGACCCCGTTCATCGCGACCGAGAGCGCGGCTTCGTCGAGCACGGAGCCGCGGCGATACTCGACGCAAGCCGGAAGGCCGTGCGGGTCGCCGCAATCGAACACCCGCACGGTACGCCCGGCGGCAAGCAGCGACGCGACCAGATGCCGGCCGATGAAACCGCATCCACCCGTGACGAGATCGACGGAGGGCATCGGTAGCCTCAGCAGATCGATAGAGAATGCTAACGCCCCACCGTGATGTGCAATTGATCTTGCTCAAGATGCTCCGAACGGCCGTGCGCCGTGTCCGGCCTTCGGGTGGGGTGGCCGCGACGCTGCGGCCCCCGCGGGCCGGACGCTCACGCCATCTCACGGATCTGCCGCATGGCTTCCGGCGTCAGGAGATGAGCGCCCCATCCGCGCCGCACCACCGCCCCGGCTCCGCCCGGCCGTGCGAGAAGCGCCAGCGCCGCACCGATCACCGGCAGGGCACTCGGCGGGTCGAGACGCACCGGGGTCAACTCCTCCCGCGCCTGCGCGAACGGGCCCGAGGCCGCGAGAAGCTGCGCGGCCGTCGCGAGCACGGCCCGGCGGTTGCCGCTTCGGAGCGCCGCACCCAGGAGCGCCTGCAACGAGAGGCGTGTGCGAATTCCCGGCCGCCCCGTGAGGCAGCGCGGCACGGGTCGTCCCAAGGACACCTGGACCAGCAGATCCGCGAGGTTGAGGCCCGCGAGGGTGGCGGCCATCGGCTCGACGAGGCGCGGATTGCCGTCGATGTAGAGCGGGTGCGCCCCGCTCTCGTCGATGAAGTAGTCGACGGACAAGGCCCCGTGCCAGGCCAAGTGTGCACCGATTCGGGCGAGGTCGCCCGCGACTCCGGGCCGGTGGACGCTCTCCTTGAGGGCCGCTCCACCCCCGGCTCCCTCGATGAGGCGGCGCGTGGCGTGAAATCCGACGAGGCGCCCCTCCTGGAACACCGCCTGGGCCTGCTCCAGCGGCGCGCTCACCCACTCCTGCACGAGGATCGGTTCGCCCGCGGCCGTCGTCCGCGCGATCTCGGCCGCGGCGCGGTCCCGGTCCGCCCGGCACCGGATCGGCCACGTGCTGCGGCTCGCCGTGCCCAGGGCCGCCTTCACCACGAAAGGGTAAGCCTCGTGCCGGGCGATGCCGCGCGGGTCGTCGAGGAGGATCGTTCGCGGCTGAGGCAGGGCGAGTTCGGTCAGGAGATCGCGAAATTCGAGCTTCGTCTGAACGCGCTCGAAGCAGGCGAAGGCCGGAACGGCCAGGGCCGCCAGCGGGTGCAGCTCGTCGGCGACGCGGGAGACGAGGTAGGCCTGCTCGTGGATCGGGAGAAGAACGTCGAATCTGTCCTGCGCCAGCACCTGGCGCAGGAACCGCCGAAAGCCCTTCGGATCCGTGCCGAGCGGCGGGCAGCGGTAGCCGCGAGAGACGAAGCGTGAGAACCGCCCGAGGCAGAACGGCGCCGGGTCGCAGAACGCGATCTCGTGTCCTGCGAGCGCCAGGGCCGTGATGGCTTGGCGGGCAGAGGTGCTGCCGCCTTCGGTCAGGAGAACGCGCACGCGGTGCTCAGCCCAGGTCACCCGGTCATGCCATGGCGGGCTTTTCACGCTCTATACTGGAGCTTACGCGGATCGGCGCGGAGATCAAAGGCGCGATCGTCGGCCTCGAAGGACCGCCGTCGGGCGCCGAGCGGCCAATCCGGCGGGCAGTGTCGACGGTCCGGACGTGGCGCGTCATGGCACCTCAGGCCGCGCGACGCCGGACGCGCGAGCCCCCCCGGCCACAGCGACGCCAGGCGGAAGCGTGTCGGCGCGATGAGGAGACCTCCGCCGGCTGAGACGATCCGCCGGAAGCGACCGAGGCAATCTCCGGAAGGTCGATCATCGGCCGCACGGCCGCTGATCAGGAGTGATCGCTCCGTTCGATCTCATCGAGCACGGCGTCGGGCGCCACATCCTGTCTGAGCTCATCGACTTCGGGATCGGCTTCCGTCTCGATGCCCAGCCGCTCCGTGATGGCCGATACCATCGCGACGAGCTTCGTCACCTCGTGCTCGGCCAAGAGGCTGATGTGAAGATCGAGATCAGCTCGCTTGTCGGCCGCCGCGGCCATGCGGTTCTGGCTGATCAGCACGAAGGTCGACAGGAAGATCGCCTCGACGGACGCCGAGGTGCCCAGGATCACGAAGGACTCGTCCCACTTTGGCAGGATCGGGAGCAGCCCCGCGTTCACGAGGGTCCAGAAGCCGAAGAGCACGACGTGCAGGTAGACGAATGCCATGCTGCCCGTGAAGCGCGTGATCGCCTCGGCCACGCGCTCCTGCGCGGAGGCGGCTCGCTCGGCCGCACTCCTGCGCTCCTGCAGCGTCCGGATGTTGCGGATGAGGGCGGGAGCCAGTCCTTCCGGTTGAGGCGGCGGAAAGGTCGTCCTTGCAGGGGGGCTTTTCCGCTCGTCTTGCCTCGGCATTCGGACGGGCCTCGTGAGGGGGTTTGCCTGACCAACCAGCCTCCGCAACGGGGTGTTCCCGCCGCGGGACGCGGAGCCACCCCGAGGCGCGTCCCATGAGCGTGCCTGCGCGTCCACGTCCAGCGACAAGGATGCCGGCACCCGAGCCCAAAGCGGTCGCCGCCAAGTCCTGACTGCCCCGGGCGCCCTCCATGTCCCGCCGCGCCAGCGTCGAGGCGGTCCCCGGCATGCGTTTCTCCAGCGACGCCGGACAATGTCGCGCTCGATCAAGCGGGTCGTCGCGAAGCGGCCTAGCCTCGCAGGGTGTCCACGCTGACGGCCGGGCCGCATGGGGCGTCCTCCTGGAAAGTTGCCTCGCGGACGAATTGGCCATCATCGCGCGGACCCGCCGCCTGATCCGCACCATCGAGAGCAAGCACCCGGTCAAGCTCGCAGCCCGACCCCGACCCGTCAGGCCCCGCGCCGCAACGCCGGTGCGGGGCCGCCAACCCTGTGAGTGGGCTATGTCCGTCGTCGCATCACCTGTCGTCACGAAGGTTCGGCGCGCGCGCCTGCACGGTTCGGCGGATCCCCGGCCGCGGCTTCGTCGCCGGGCAAACCCGTGGCCGCGGCGCCCCCTCGTCGGGGCCGTGATCTGGCTGGCTCTGACCGGGCCGCTTCACGCGGGAGCCTGCACGGGCGCGATCGAGAGCCTGCAGCGCGAGGTGGACGCCAGGATCGAGCAGGAGGCCGGGAGCGGGCGCACGGCCCCGGAAAGTACGGCTGCGATGCGTCACCGGCAGCCGACGCCCGGATCAATCCTGCAGGCCGAAGTGGCTCTCGGCGAGGGCGGCGCGGCGGCGGCGGCGCGGGCCGCGCTCGCCCGAGCGCGGAGCGCCGACCAAGCCGGAGACCCGGGGGGTTGCGAGGACGCCGTCGCCCAGGCGCGCCGGATCCTGAGAGGATCGTGAGCTGACGGGAGCCCCGGAGAACGAGCGATGTCCCCCGTATCCCCACGACAGCTTGCCCCCCTTGCTCCTGGCCCGCAGGATCAGGCGAGCGCCGGCGCGAGCACGACGACCCACTCCCTGGCGCGACGGGCCGCCGCCGAGGCGAAGCGCTACCTGGGCTTCGCCTCTTACCTCGTCGTGATCTTCGGCACCCTGATCCTCTTCAGCGTGAATATCTACGCCCGAGTCGACCAGGAGGTTCAACACTTTCCGAGTTATCATTTCTACGCGCTCGGCCTGATCAATGCCCTGGTGCTGGCCAAGTTCATGCTGATCGCCGAGGCGGCGAAGGTCGGGTCCCTGACCGGCATTGGCCGGCGCCTGGAGGGAGGGCCGCTCCTCTACGTGATCCTGTACCGCTCGCTTCTGTTCACGGCGGTCCTGGCGGCCGCTTACGTGCTGGAGGAGTTGCTGGTCGGGGCTTGGCACGGGAAGCCGCCACGCGCCGTCCTGCCGGAGATGGCCGGCGGCCCGCGCGGCCTGGCGACTTTCGCCTGGGTGATGTTCGTGGCGCTGATCCCGTACTTCACGTACCGGGAGATCGACCATGCGACCGGTGGCGCGCAGCTGCGCGCGCTCCTGCTGGGGCCTGCCGGGCGGCGTCACGCGGGATCGGGCTCCGAGCCCGGTCGCCCCCTCGGCTCCTGAGGACACGAGGCCATGCCGCGCAGGACGGGCCCGATCCAGCCCCGGAATCGGTTCACGGCGCGCCGCCAGGGGCACCTCGTGTTACCTGGAATGGACCAGGGTGGCCGCGGGCCGGGAGCCCGTATCGGGGCCGAGCGCGGCGCGCCGGCAATCCAGGGCGTGCCGGGCATGCGCGAGCGCCGTCGAGAAGGCTGACAGCTGATCGGCTGCCATGGTCCCGGGCGACCGGCCCAGAACGGACGACACCAGCCCCTGAAACTCGCCCTCCAGCGCCACGAGTTCGGGCGCCTCGGCGCGAGGCGCTCGGTCGGCGATCTCCACCAGCCGCTTGATCGGCCGCCAATCCTCCTCCGACCTCCGCCGGCTCCAGTAGCTCGAGACGGCCGCGAACAGCGAGCCGGCGAGGCTGATGACCAAGCCGCCGACATAGAAATATTGCTGGAACTGGTCGAAGAAGCTCTGGTCCCCGTTGCTGAGATAGGCCGCGACGCCCGGGTGGACGGGCAGGATCGGGCTCTTGTCGTCGGGATCGGGCGCCTCGATCTGGTTGGCGAGCGGCGTGATGGTCGCGAGCTTGGCCTTGGCGGTCAGGATCGAGCGGGCGATCGCGGCCGCCACGACGTTGGGCATCAGTTCCGACGCGGCGAACCGGTAGGTGACGGCGAGCGTCGTGGCGGTGTCGCTCGGCGTGGCGGGCCTCGCCCGGAACGCCCCGGCGGGCACGTCGATCGATTCGAAGCCGGGGAAGCGCTTGCCGATGGCCTCCGCCTCGTCGAGATCGAGGATCGTCGGCGTCCCCCTGGTCGCGTGCGCGATCGCCGCGACCACATCGACGACCTCGCCCGGGGCCACGGGGCCGACCGCGAGGATCGCGGCCAGCTTCTTCTGCTGGACGGCCTGGGCGAGGTCGTCCACCGGCAGGAAGACCCTGCCCACATCCTTGGCGGCGACGTTGAAGTAGCCCAGCACCGTGTCGAGGACCCGGGCATTGGCGGCCTGCAGCGGCCCGGCGGGGATGCCGACCGTCTTGCCCGCCAGGTTGGCGACGGAGCTGACGTGGCTATGGGGCGGCAGGACGAAGGCGACGACGTCCCTGCGCAGGATCACGATGGTCTGGGCATTAGCGGGCGGGGCCGCGTCGCTGCGCACGATCGCGAGGTCGGTCCGGCCCTCCTCCAGAGCCTTGGCACTCCCCCCGAGGTCGTCCACCTGCACGAGTTCCAGGTTGACGCGGGGATGCTGGACCTTGGAGACGGACGCGAAGGCCGCGATGAAGCGGTAGGCCGCGCTGCCCGGCGGGCCCGTGGTGATGCGCAGGTTGGCGTGCGGCGACCAGACATGCGCGAGCCCGAAACCGGCAGCTGCGGCGAGCAGCACCCCGACGAGGGCCAGGGCTCGGCCCCATCCCCTGCGCCGCGGCACGACGGCGACGGAGCTTTCCGGGCCCGCCCGGTCAGGCTCGGCATCGACGGGCTTCGCGTTCCTCATCGTCACCCCGCTCCGGGCGCTTCGGCCGCTTCGGCCGCTTCGGCCGCTTCGGCCGCATCATGCTGGCGCCCCAGGGACGGTTCCGGCTCCGCCATGCGGCGATGGCCCGATCCAAGCGAGCCTAGTCCAGACGTGGACGCGCCTCCCGGGCCCGCTCAGCAATCGTCGCAGGCGCCATCGTGCTTCGGGCGCCTCCGATCGCCGCCGTGATCACGCCGTTCAATCTGCCGGGTCCGTGCGCCCTGACCGCCCCCCTGCGCGCCCTCGCTCACGTCGAGCGGGGGCGTGCTGATCGCTTCCCGTTGCATGCGCTCCAGCTGCGCATCGCTGGGGATGGTGACGCTGCCCTGCGCGAGGACCACACGGGGTTCGGCTCGGCCGGTTCCACCCGCTGCCCCTGCGAGAAGCGAGAGCATCAGGACGGCGGCGCCTGCGTGTGAGTTCGTCATGACCTCATGACCTCCTCCGCGGCAGCCATAGAACGGACAGGGATGCTTCATCTTAGCCCTCATGGGTTCTCCTGACTTGATCGCAAGGGACAGGACCTTACAGCTCCGGCATCGAGGCAGTTTCGGCGGCAAAGGAGCCGCCGCGTTCTCCGCTGCCCCCACGAGTGCCCCCAACGAGCGCGCTGTCCCCATCTGCCGGCAGATTGTCCCGGGCGATCAAGCGGGAGGGGCGGATCTTCGGATGATGCGAGCGGCGAGCGCGAGACTTCGCGTGGGTCTGCCGGCCGGTGGTGCCCTGGCCTCTGCCTCGTCAGCCCCGGCGAGGCGGTCGAGGCGGTGCGCGCAACGCAGCGGCGCGGCATGTCTCGTGCGACTTGTCTCGTGCGACTTGTCTCGTGCGACTTGTCTCGTGGATGCGTCCGCAATCCTGCCGGCCCGTTCGCGATGCTCCCTGCCGAGATCCGGCCGTGACGGTGATGCGCCCGTCGGGATGGAGAGGACGAGGATGCGACCAGCCAATCCGATGGCGGCGGGGATTCGCAAGCTGCTGAGCAAGCTGCTGAGAGAGCCGCTTCTGCATTTCCTGTGTGCTGGTGCCGTCCTGTTCGGCGGCTATTCCTGGCTGAACCGGAGCGCGCCGTCATCGCGCGAGCCGGAGCCGATCAGGATCGGCGAGGGCGAGGTCCGCTGGGTGCGGGACACCTTCTCGAGCCAGTGGCGACGGGACCCGACCCCCGACGAGATGACGGATCTGCTCACCACGCTGCTCCATGAGGAACTGCTCGCGCGGGAAGCCCGGGCGCTCGGCCTCGATCGACAGGACACGGTGGTGCGGCGGCGCTTGGCGCAGAAGCTCAGCTTCCTCGTCGAGGACACGGCCCGCATCGCCGAGCCCGGCGAAGACCAGCTTCGGCGCTTCTACCAGGATCATGCCGAACGCTACCGGACCGCGCCGCGGCTGTCCTTCCAGCAGATCTTCTTCAGCCCGGAGCGCCGGCCACAGGCCGCGGCGGAGGCCAGCGCCGCGCGCACCCTGCTCTCATCGGCCAGCGCCACCGAGACCCTGCCGGACGGGGACCCGCTGGCCCTCGATTCCAGCTTCGCCGACATCGACCTCCAGGCCCTGTCGAGCCTGTTCGGCCCCGCCTTCGCCCGGGCCGCCTTCGCCCTGCCCGTGGGGTCGTGGAGCGGCCCGGTCGAGTCCGCCTACGGCACCCACCTCGTGCTGGTCTCGAGCCGAGCGCAAGGCGCGCTGCGCGGCTACGACGAGGTCCGCAACCTGGTCTCGGAGGACTGGCACAGGGCGAAGGAGCGCGAATTGAAGGACGCCTATCTCGGCAGGCTGCGAGACAAGTACGGCGTCGTCTGGGACGCAGGCGTGCCGCCGCCCATGGTGGGCCCGCTCGGTCGCGAAGCCGCCCCGTCAGCCCGATGAGGGAGCGTCCCGGAATGCTGGCCCGCCTCTGCGCCGTCGCGGCTTGTCTCGGTCTGCTGAGCGTGATCGGCGGCTCGGCCAGTTCTGCCCACGAGGTCCGGCCCGCCTACCTTGAGCTGCGGGAAGAGGCACCGGGCCTTTTCGACGTGCTGTTGAAGACGCCGATGCGCGGGGACCTCAGGTTGGCGTTGCGCGTCAGCTTCTCGGGCGAGGCCGAACCCCTGTCCCCCGTCGTCTCCCGCAGGACCGATGGGGCCATGGTGCAGACTTGGCGGGTTCGCGCCAAGGACGGCCTCTCCGGTCAGAGCGTGCGTCTGGTCGGCCTCGAGAGCACGGTCTCCGACGCCTTGCTGCGCGTCAGCTTCGCGGACGGGCGCTCCTTCGCGCATCGGCTCACACCCGCGGCACCGCAGGCCACGATCGCGGCGGCGCAGAGCGGGATCGGCGTCGCGCGCACGTACCTGTCCCTCGGGATCGAGCACATCCTGCTCGGGTTCGACCACCTGCTGTTCGTGCTCGGTCTCATCCTCGTCACGGACTCGACCCGTCGGCTCCTCTGGGCGATCACGGCCTTCACGGCCGCGCACAGCATCACCCTGAGCGCGGCCGCGCTCGGCGTCGTCCATGTGCCGCCCAAGCCCGTCGAGGCGGTGATCGCGCTCTCGATCGTGTTCGTGGCGGTCGAGATCATCCGTGCCCGCGGGGGCAGGCCCGGGCTCGCGGCGCAGGCGCCCTGGCTCGTCGCCTTCGCGTTCGGGCTGCTGCACGGTTTCGGCTTCGCCGGCGCGCTGAGCGAGATCGGCATGCCCGCGGGGCACATCCCGGTGGCGCTGCTCCTGTTCAATCTCGGGGTGGAGGCGGGCCAGCTGCTGTTCGTCGGCGCCGTGCTGGCGCTTGCCGTTCTTCTCCGGCGCCTGGGCGGCCCGCTTCCGCACTGGACGCAGTTCGTCCCCCCTTACCTGATCGGATCCGTCGCGATGTTCTGGGTCATCCAGCGCGTTGCGCAGTTCTGAACCTCGGTTCGATGAGGCAGCCATGGCTCACCGCACGATCCTGAAGCTCGCGCTGCTCGGCGTGACGGGTCTCTCCTTTGCTGTGCCGGCCTTGGCGGCCGACGGCACGGCGACCGACGTCGGCACGCTGACCAAGGACGCCGCCGACAAGCTCTACCCGGCGAAGCGCCCCTACTCGCCCTACGCGAACCGCAGCTTTCCCAGCCGGCCGTTCTTCGGCGACACCCACCTGCACACGTCCTTCTCGTTCGATGCCGGCGCGTTCGGCGCCCGGCTCGGGCCGAGCGAGGCCTACCGCTTCGCCAGGGGCGAGCAGGTCACCGCCTCCTCCGGCCAGCCCGCGAAGCTGTCCCGGCCTCTCGATTTCCTCGTCGTCGCCGACCACTCGGACAATCTGGGCTTCTTCCCGGACCTGCTGGCCGGCAAGGCCAGCATTCTGGCCGATCCGACCGGCCGGAAATGGCATGACATGATCCTCGATGGCCGCGGCGCGGACGCGGCCATCGAGATCATCATAGCCTTCTCGCAGGGCACCTTCCCCAAGGCCCTGGTGTACCGACCCGACGGGAGCCCCTTTCGCTCGGCCTGGCAGGAGATCGTCAAGGCGGCGGAGCAGGCCAACGATCCCGGCCGGTTCACGGCCCTCATCGGCTACGAGTGGACCTCCAACACCGCGGGCAACAACCTTCACCGCAACGTCATCTTCCGCGACGGTGGGGAGAAGGCTAGCCGGATCGTGCCCTACACGACGATGGCCCCCTTCGGGAGCGACAACCCGCGCGATCTCTGGACGTGGATGGCCGCCTATGAGGAGAAGACCGGGGGCCGCCTGCTGGCGATCGCCCACAACGGCAATGTCTCCAACGGCCGCATGTTTCCGATCGTCGAGCCCGGCACCGGCCGGCGCATCGACCGCGGCTATGCCGAGGTTCGGGCGAAGTGGGAGCGCCTCTACGAGGCCACGCAGATCAAAGGAGACGGGGAGACCCACCCCTATCTCTCCCCGAACGACGAGTTCGCGAATTTCGAGCGCTGGGACAAGGGCAATCTGGACCTGACCGCGCCCAAGACGGCGGACATGCTGCAGTACGAGTATGCCCGCTCGGGGCTGAAGCTGGGCCTGAAGCTGGAGGCCGAAACGGGCGTCAACCCCTACAAGTTCGGCTTGGTCGGCTCGACCGATTCCCATACCGGGCTGAGCGCGGTCGAGGAGGACAACTACTTCGGCAAGACGTCCGCGATGGAGCCGAGCGCGGAACGCAGCAGCCGCGTCTTCGTCAAGGGCGCGGCCGGAACGATCTACGAGTGGGAGACCTCGGCCTCCGGCTACGCGGCCGTGTGGGCGACGGAGAACACGCGCGAGGCCCTCTTCGACGCGATGGAGCGTCGCGAGACCTATGCGACGACGGGCCCGCGCATGCTGGTGCGCTTCTTCGGCGGATACGATTTCGAGCCGGCCGATGCCAGGACCAGGAGCCCCGCGCTTGCCGGCTATTCCAAGGGCGTTCCGATGGGCGGCGATCTCGGCGCGGCTCCTCCCGGCAAGGCCCCGACCTTCCTGGTGGCGGCCCTGAAGGATCCCATCGGGGCCAATCTCGACCGCTACCAGATCGTCAAGGGCTGGCTGGACGACCGGGGGGAGATGCAGGAGAAGGTCTATGACGTCGCGTGGTCGGGCGAGCGCAAGCCGGGCGGCGACGGGAAGCTGCCGCCGGTCGGCAACACGGTCGATGTCGCGAGCGCAACCTGGAGCAACAGCATCGGGAGCCCCGAGCTGATCGCCGTCTGGAAGGATCCTGACTTCGACCCGAAACAGCGGGCCTTCTATTACGGCCGGGTCCTCGAAATCCCGACACCCCGATGGACGACATATGACGCCAAGTATTACGGGGTGAAACTGAGGCCAGACGTGCCGACATCGCTGCAGGAACGCGCCTACACGTCGCCGATCTGGTACTCGCCTGCCGAATGAGGGCCGTGAGACGGTATCCGGTGGGCTGAGGGCGGGGCGGATACGCCCCTGCCCCGCGAGGGTCTGGTGGGCCCCGACCGGGTACCGGCCATGGGCTGGCCGCCTCAGGTGCGGACCTGATCGCCTGGAACGCCGCGGCGTGGCCTGGCCAGAGGCGGCCGGCCTGCGCCAGGCGGACGTCGCGCCGCCCACCCGCGAGGCCCCGCCGGAGGCCGACAGATTGGCCCTCGACTGGCGGATGGCCCGGGGCGCGCCGGTGCTTGCGAGGACTGCCCGGGGGCATCATGAGGCATCCCAACCCGTGGGATCATGCGAACGGGCCGCCCTCGCACGCGTTGAGCGGACGGGCCGGTCCTCACCGGCAGCCAACTGGGAGACCCGGGAGGCGCATCGCCGACCATGGCCCAGCCGCAGGATCCTCGACCGTGGTACCGCAGGCGGTTCGTCGTGTTCATCGCGGGCGGGTTCGGCGCGCTCGCCGGCATCGCCCTCGAGCGATACCTCGGGTCAGAATTCGCATGGGGCGCGGGAGCGCAGGTCTTCGCGCAGACGCTGGTCACGGGGCTCGTTGCGATGCTGATCCTGTGGCTCGTGGAGCGCGCGGCCTCGTGACGGCCCCCGCGCGAGAGGCTGAGCACGACGGGGTCGGCGTAGCAGCACTTGCGAGAGCGCCGCGATCGGCTGTTACTCCGATGACTTCCAGCCCGCCCCGCCGTGGCCGGCGTCCTTCGTCGAGGGAATGAGCCTCGCGCGGGCGAGGGGCGACCCAGCAAAGGAAGGCCGCTCCCTAGGAGCGGCCCGAGGTCGGGGAGGAGATCCCGAAGAGTCCTGCCGCGCCGCCGTCGCAGGGCGGGCGAGCATCCACATCGTGCCATGCCGCGGTGTGCGCCGCTTGACCCGGTGGGACTCCGCCTCCACCGGCCCGTCCTGCCAGGGCGGGCTCTCGTCGCCCCATACGGGGGCTTGTGCGCACGGGCCGCCCTCACGCGCGACGACGAGCAGAGCCCCGTTTCCGGGAGAGGCAGCCATGGCAGGAATGATGTGGTCGCGGGTCCGGACGGCGATTGGGCGCACATCGCCGAGATCGCCGAGCAGGTGACGGCGCCGTCGGCTCGATCTCGGCGATCGCGCTTGAGGCGGCGGAGGGCGTGAACGGAACCGTTACGGTCGTCAGACCGCAAGGCGGTAGCGGCACCTTGCTGCCGCCGACTCCAACCATGCGGCGGCAGCGCCCCGACCTACGGGTCGAGCAGATCTGGACCCATCAAAGGCCCTTACCACCGCCACTGCCAGAGCTTTGAGAGCCCTGAGGAGTTGTTATCTCGATAAACCTATTTTCGTACCGGGTTGTATTCCAGGTCAAACATCCAGTTCCGGCAATGGAGCCGCCAGTCACTGTGTCGAGTTCTTTTTCAGAGATGTCTCCGACCCGAGCATGGCCGGGATTGTCGGCTGGCGAGCCGCCGTCTTGAGAAGAGGTCTTGGCCGAAGGCATGGTCATCCCCGGAGCCTATCGTCGATTTCTGGAACGTATCCGACTTCCGCCTGGTCGAGAAGCCCGCTGAAATACTTCAGGCCACGGCAGCGGCAGCGGTCCTGCCCGCGGCGGCCCTTGCGACTGGTCTGCCTGCCGCTCCGCTTCATGCACCGATCGCCCGGCGCAACCGTTCCAGAGCAGGTTCGAGAGGTAACAATGGCTCTGCCGCGTCCGTCTCGCCCATGATCAGCCCCGTGTCCGGGGCGATTCGGGGAACCCAACGCCCGCGGTCTCGTTCCTCCATCGAAGCGAAGTTCCCCTGCAGCGCGCGCCCGGCGAGGTCCTACTCCTCCGCTGGGCGTTCGTGCGTCTGGCGAGCGGAGGAGACGAGCGATGGACGAGAAGCGTGTGACCGGGGAGAGCAACAAGGTGGCTGGCCAGGTCCAGGGCGCAGTCGGTGACCTGACTGGCGACACCAAGACCCAAGCGGAAGGCGCCCTCCGGGAGGCTCGGGGCACCGCCGAGAACCTGGTCGGACAGGCCAAGGACGCGGCGAGCCGCTTGGCCGACCAGACCGCTGATCTGGCCCAGGATGCGCTGAGGAGAGGCCGCCAAGGTCTCCCCGGTGCTGACGAAGTCTACCGGCGCGGGAATGAGGCGGTCAGGCCGTACACGCAGGACGCGCCGCTTGGAGCGCTCCTGGGGGCCGTCGCTGTCGGATACCTGCTCGGCTACCTGATCCACGGCCGGCGTTGAGCGAGCCGCAGCGGCTGGGCCGACAGGTCTGGATCACCCTGGCCCCACTGCTGCCCGCCCCGATCCTGGGCCGAGGCCACCGGCGTGAGCGGTCATGCCGCCATCGCATGCCAGCCATCTGGCATGTGGCATACCAAGGCGCGTTGTGCAGTGCCACATATGGTGCATCGCACAACGCCACTCGGGAACGCCTCAGATGATCGCCCTCGCCCTGCTCAGCCTCGTCGCCGCCGCTGCCGTGAACGCGTCGCTGGTCCTGGTCGCCGCCGATCGCATGACCCCGCGCGCGCCCGCCCCGGCCCTGCCGCTGGTCGCCAGCAACGAGAACGAGATCCTGGCCGCCAAGCTCGCTGCCTGAGCGGCACCGCAGCAACGCAGATCAGCACCCCCGCCCAGCACGCCTGCGAGCGGGGTGTTGCGTTGCGTGACGCTTCGAATGGTCCAGTTCTCCGCCGCGCAAAGCCCTCGAACAGTTGGCAGCGAAGCGCGTTGAGGGCCGTGTCCATCTCGGAGGCGAACCCATGCGCTCAACAACACTCGCTCTGGCTGCCACGCTCACGTTGACAGGTGCCGCTTTCGCGCAGACCACGACCGCTCCAGGCAGCGCCGAGAGCAACATGAACAACCCCGGCAGCGTGAAGAGCAACGCCGAGAAGGGAATGCCGGAGCGTGGTGCTCCCGCGGCGACCGGAACGGTGACGGCGCCGGCCCCGGGGATCGCTCCGGTTGCTCCAGGCGCGGGCACGTCGACCACTGCCCCAAGCAGCCCGACGAACTCCACCGCCCCGTCGCGGTGAGTGCGTGATCGGCTGAACGTGCGGTGCTTCGGCCGGGCTCCCTTCTCTCGGGAGCCCGGTCACGGACCAGGGAAAAACCGGCCTCATCCGCGGGCGGCGCCCATCGCTGCCTTCGCCCACCCTGGGACGCAGCACAGCTGGGCGGTCTCGAAATCCCGAAGGCGGCCCGATGGCCTCCGCGGTCGGGTCAGTGTCGGGCCGCCGCGGGATGGTCGACGGGATGCCGCTGCCCAGCGGATCGATCCGGCGCCTGACGCCTCGTTCGCGGCGCAGATGACCTGCCCCCGCGGGCGTGGCCGGACATCGGCTGAGCGGGCCCGCTCAAGCGGCCGTGCGCGAGGCACCACCCACCTCAGATCTTGATCTGCGCACCGATCTCCACCGCACGGTCCACGGGGATGCCGAAGTAGCGCGACGCGTCCGTCGCCGAGCGCGCCAGGGCGATGTACAGGCGGTCCTGCCACACCGGCATGCCGGTCTCCGGCGAGGCCACCAGGACCCGCCGCGTCAGGAAGTAGGACAGGCTGGCTTCGTCGAGCCCGGCGGCCGCCAGGGCGCGCGGGAGGTCGGGCATCTCCTTGAAGCCGAACCGCACCGTCACGCAGGAGAAAGCGTCGGACAGCCGCCTGACCGTGACGCGCTCCGCGTCGGTCAGGCGCGGCAAGTCCTCCGTCACGACGTGCAGGATGAAGTTGTGGGCGTGCAGCACCCGATTGTGCTTGACGTTATGAATCAGGGCGCCGGGCGTGTCGCTCGGCGTTCCGGTCAGGAACACCGCCGTGCCCGCCACCCGCTGAACCGACCCGGTCTCGGCCATCCGCGTGAACTCGGAGAGCGGCAGGCACCGGCGGTGGATCTCCTCCGCGATCAGGGCCGAGCCATGCCGCCACGTCCACATCGCCGTGACGAGGGCGGCCCCGATGGTCAGCGGCACCCAGCCGCCATGGAAAACCTTGAGCGCGTTGGCCGACAGGAACACCAGCTCGATCAGCAGGAAGGGCGCGAGCACCAGCGCCGCCAGGGCCGGCGACCAGCGCCAGAACTTCCAGGCGACGGTGAAGAGCAGGCACGCGGTGATGACCATGTCGCCGGTCACGGCGATGCCGTAGGCGGCGGCCAGCGCGCTCGACGACTCGAACAGCAATACGAGGAACACGACGGCGACCAGCAGCCACCAGTTCACCCGCGGAATGTAGATCTGCCCCTTCTCCGTCTCGGAGGTGCGCTGGACGCGCATTCGCGGCAGCAGGCCGAGTTGCATGGCCTGCTGGGTGATCGAGAAGGTGCCGGTGATCACCGCCTGGCTCGCGATGATGGTCGCCACGGTGGCAAGCAGCACCATCGGCAGCAGGGCCCAGGAGGGGTAGAGGAGGAAGAAAGGGTTCTCGATCCGCTCCGGGTGGGCAAGCAGCATCGCGCCTTGCCCCAGGTAGTTGAGGGCCAGCGCCGGGAGCACGAGGCCGAACCAGGCCGTCCGGATCGGCGAGCGCCCGAAATGTCCCATGTCGGCGTAGAGCGCCTCAGCCCCCGTCACGGCCAGGAACACGGCCCCGAGGGCCAGGAGCCCGGCCGTGCCGTGGCCGAGCAGGAAGCGGATGCCGTGGGCCGGGTTGAGGGCGGCCAGGATGCCGGGATCGTCCGCGATGTGGCTCAAACCTCCGAGCGCCATGACGATGAACCAGAAGGCGGTGATCGGTCCGAAGAAGGTGCCGACGCGGGCCGTCCCGTGGCTCTGGACGGCGAAGAGGCCGATCAGGATGGCGAGGCTGATCGGCAGAACGTAGGGCTCGAAGGCGGGCGTGACGAGTTTCAGGCCCTCGACGGCCGAGAGGACCGAGATGGCCGGGGTGATGATCGCGTCACCGTAGAACAGGGCGACCCCGATCATGCCCAGCACGATGACGAAGCCGCCGTGGTGGCCGAGCGCGCGCTGGGCCAGGGCGACGAGGGAGGGGGTGCCGCCCTCGCCGTTGTTGTCAGCCCGCATGACGAGGAGCACGTACTTGAGCGTGACGATCAGGATGAGCGCCCACAGGATCAGCGAGACGACGCCGAACACCATCTCGCGAGTGAGGGCGTGGGCGCTGCCGCTGGCCGCGTGCAGCGACTCCTTGAGCGCGTAGAGCGGGCTGGTGCCGATGTCGCCGTAGACGACGCCGATGGATCCTAAGGTGAGCGCCCAGAAGCCCGTCTTCGAGCCGTGCTCGGCGCTCGCCGGCAATGGAGCGTGCGCCGCAGGAAGGTCGGGCTTTGCAAGCGTATGCATCGGCTTCGCTCTCTGGCCAGGCCACAGATCAAGTCTGAGGACCGACTTCAACGGCCGTCGCGTGGGGATCGTTCGATCACCGCCCTCGGCCCGTCGTCGGGAGCGCGTCGTCAGTCGTGGCCGCGCGGAACCGACGTTCCATGAGCTTCCCCGGCCGGGGATGCTCCAAGTGGCACATGGTGTCATGTGAGACCAACGACGGTCTCTCGGACGCTTCAATCCGCAAGGATGGCGTGTCAGGACATGATCCGCCTGGGCAACACGAGGCTGCGACGGGCGTGGCGCGCACGTTCAACGGCCGAAGACAATCTTCTCCGAACAGCACGGCACGATGCCCGCTCACCGCCTGCTCGCCCACGACGACGAAGTCAGTCAAGCTGTGTGGCGGGCCCGATATCGTCCCATGGAAACGGAGTGCGCCCATGCAGCAAGCACACTCTTCTATGCCGGAACTCTCTGCGACATGCCCCGGATCCGCGCCTGCCCCCCGCGGACGAGGCAGCAAGCCTGCGGGCGCCCTGGTCGAGCGGCCATCGGAACGGCGGGGCGGGCGCCTGCCGGCCCTTGGCGAGGCGCAGCCCCGTGATCCCCTGGGCGACTCGGTGGGATGCCGGGCGCCTCGACCGGCCGTCTGAGCGGGAGCCGGGCGGTTGGTCACGCTGAGCGGCCGGAGCAGCCACCGGGCGGCGTGCGCCAAGGCCGGCAGGCGCACGACGAGCGCCGAAACTGGCCATGGCGGCCCGGACATGCGATAGAGCCGCGATGACCAACAACAGCCTGCACCCCTTCGCGATCGAAGTGTCACCGCTCACCACGCCCAAAGGCCATTTCGGCTGGGCGATCCGCAAGCATGGCAAGCTCCTGGAACGGTCGGATCGGCCGCATGAGACTGAGGCCAAGGCGCACGCTCGGGCTCTCGCGGCGCTGGAGCGGACTGCCCACCCGGGGGCGGGGGCGCGGCGCTGACCGCCTGGCAGGGGGCGGCCCGACGGCGCGTGCGGCTCCGTCCTCGATTGTGCGGCGGCAGCACTCTCCCGCCGTAAGAAGTCTGTTCTGGGCGGCGGTCCCTCGGGCAGGTGCGCCGACACGGACGGGACCTCGGCGAGCCGCGTGGTGCAGCGCCGTGTGCGCACCTCACACGTCGTCGGTCAGGCCCGCTTCTCGCCCGCGCCGACATCGCGCTGCCGCGCCCGAACCGGGAGCGCGTTGAGCCCGCGCAGAGCGATGCGCTCCAGGAGGTGGGAGATGGCAGAGAGCATCACCCTTCTCGGTCCGTTCCGCGAGGCGTCGGACGACTTTGCTGAGAACCTGCAGGGCGGCTAAGCCCAACGCGACCAAGCGTGGAAATCAGGATGGCGTTCAAGGCAAAGTCGGCTTCAGAGACAAAGGCGGCGGAGTTGGCATCCGCAATCATCCGCATAGCGGATCGGGAGAGTGCTCCGCTCACGATCGGCGTGGAGGAGCTTCGACGCGCCAACCCGCGCCTGACGCCGCTGGCGATCGGGCAGATGTACCGCAAGCACCGCGACAGGCTGGAGGCGGCTCTGGCAGAGCGCGGCTACATCCTCATCACCTACGCCGACCAGGGCCCGGGCCGCGGGATGGAGTTCGAGATTGGGGTCGGGTGAGCGCTGCGGTTGCCGGGCGGAGTGATCCGCACCACCGGACCCGGGAGCAGGCCGTGCCGTGGCCTGACGAGGGCGCTCGCGAAGACGCGATGTCGGCATCGGCAGCGACCCCGAGCCGACCATGCCTGCTCAGCCCTCTCCGCCGTCAGCACGCTCATGCGCTTCAGCCTCTGCGGCCGCCCGCGACCGGATCTGATCCATGATGGGGATGAGCAAGGGCGGCACGTCCATTCCGTACGCGTCCAGCAGCAGCCCGGCCGTGATCAGGGCACTCATGTGCGCGTCCGGAACCTCCTCTCCGGCCATGTGAGCGCGGAAGATGCGGTCGGCCAGAAGGTTGGCCATGCGCGAGACTTCCGCGAGCTTTTTGGTCTGATCTATCACGTCACGGCCCCGTGTCGGATCGAAGCTCGCACGTTACCCCGCTGTCTTTCAGTGCTCGCCGCGGGTGCCGTCGGCGTGATAGCGGAAGCGGACGCTTACGCAACCGATGTTCCCGCACAGAATCAGCAGGCAAGCACTGAAGCATAAAGTAGGGCTCTACAGGTTAGTGAATTGCCGTAATGTGCTTGCCGATCCACTCCAAGAGAATGTCAGCAATATCGAGACTATTGTCGTCCTGCATGAGCATGTGCGAATTCCCTTTGATGCCGATGTCCGGCAACACGATGATCTCGGCCTTGCCACCCGCAGCCGAGACAGCGGCCACGAAGGCGCGGCAGTTCTTCAGGCGCGGCGCCCACCGCGAGAACTCATCGACGTAATCGCCGAACAGCACGAGGATAGGCACGCTCTTGTAGGGGGTGAGATCAGCCGTCGGCTCGGGACACGCGGCCGGCTCGATCGAGACGATCCCTGCCACGCCCTGGGTGCTGAGGGCGGCGGTCTGGAACGGGTAGATGCCCGACTGCGAGTGGCTCATCAGCACTGTTCCGCCGATCTTCTGCGCCAGCTCGGATAGCGCGTGGACCGTCGGGTTCGGGGTCGGCAGGTTCGCCGCGCTGTCGGCAACCATCTGCTTCCAGAACTCGGCTTGCGCCGCGAGCGGAAAGCGCATGCCGGGCATCACCTGCGGATATTCGTGGCCGAACCGGAAGATGGCCCAGGCGCCCTCGTGCCCGGCGGAGAACACGGTCGGCAGTTTGTCGGCAGGCGCTTTGCCGAGACGGACCGCATTGATGGCGGACGGGTCCGTGGCGGACCGGCCGCGCCAGACTTGATCGATGACATAGGTCGGATGTCCGTGACGCACGAAGTACTCATCCCAGCCCATCCGGCCGTCGGGCGTCGTCTCCCAGGTTTTGCCGGTCAGGCAGCAGCCGTGGATGAGCGTGATGGGCACTCCCGCCTGGCCTGCAGGCGCCTGATAGCGCACGTACATCTGGTCGACGGTGATGGTGCCAGACGGGTCGTAGTTCGGCAGGGTCGACAGGGTGTCGGACCTCACCTCGCGGCCGCCGACGAAGAAGCTGCCTTGCTTGGCGATGGTCAGCGGGCCGGGTTCGGGCCGCGCGGTCTGAGCGAGAGCTGGGGCTGCGAGAGCGCATAACGCGGCGAGCAGTGCAAAACGCATAAGGGCGCCCTCCCTAGGGCCGTCGGTGTCGTTGAGCGTGCTGCAGAGAAGGTAGGACACGTGGCCGAGGCGGCCATCGCATCCTCGAACGTGCCCTCGGCTGCAGTGCGCCCGGAGCCCTCTAGGCCGCCCAGCCGCCGCAGGCCGCCAATGTGCCGCCAATGTGCCGCCATGTGGGTCACGTCCGGCTTCCGGGCCTGCTGCAAGGCCATGTGGCCGAGCCCGCCGATGCCCAGGACGGCAACCACGTCGCCGGCCTCGGCGCCGGACGTCCTGAGCGCGTTGAACGTGGCAATGCCCGCGCAGAGGATGGGCGCGGCCTCTTCGGCGCTCAGTGCGTCCGGGATCGAGACGAGACCCGTGGCGCGCGCAGGCACCATCTCGGCATCGCCGCCATCGCGGGAGGCGCCCACGAGGGGCTGGTTCCGGCAGAGCTGAAACAGCCCTCGGCGGCATTGGGCCAGGCGTTGCAGTGGCCGCCCAGGCGGCCGACGCCGACGCGCTGCCCCGGTTTCCAGAGCGTCGGCACCCCGTCACCCGGAGCCACGATCCGCCCGGCACCCTCGTGGCCGGGCACTCGCGGCGGCCGCGGCGTTGGATGGGCGTCGGCGATGGCGGCGGCGTCGGCGCCGCAGATCCCGCAGGCCTGAACCGCGATCAGCACCGGGCCGGCTCCCGGCTCGGGGGTCGTCCGCTCGACCTCGTCAAGGGTGCCGGAGGTCGTGACCTGCATGGCCCGGCAGATCGGCCTCGTCACAACGCGCTCGACCGGCCCGCGACGTCGGCGACCGGGCGGGCACCGGAAGCGCGCACCGCGCTCCACGCCAGGGCGCCCACCGCCGCCAGAAGGGGTAGGAACGAGATCCAGAGGACCACATCCCAGCCGTAGCGGGACAGGAGGCCGCCCGACGAGAACGAGCCCACCGCCATCGTCCCGAACACCGCGAAGTCGTTGAGCGACTGCACGCGCGCCTTCTCCTCGGGACGGTGGCACTCCAGCACCATCGCCGAGGCGCCGACGAAACCGAAGTTCCAGCCCACACCGAGCATGACCAGCGCGATCCAGAAATGCGCGACGTCCACGCCGGCCAGGCCGACGCCGGCAGAGACCGCGGTCAGCGCCAAGCCGGTCGCGACCACGCGCGGCGCGCCGACGCGCGTGATCAGCCGGCCGGTGAAGAAGCTCGGTCCGTACATGGCGATCACGTGCCATTGCAGGCCGAGGTTGGCGTCCTCCTGCGACAGGCCGCACAGGTGCATGGCCAGCGGCGCCGACGTCATCAGGAAGTTCATCAGCAGGTAGGACACCACCCCGCAGATCACGGCCGTGATGAACCGGGGTTGGCGTGCGATGACGCCGAGCGGACGGCCGCTGGCCAGCTCCTGCGCGGTCGGCATCGGCAGCCGCACGCCGAGCAGAACCAGGGCCGAGACGGCGGCGACGGCGGCTTGCGCCAGGAACGTGGCCGCGAACAGGTACGGCGGCCACAGGCTCATCGTGTGGGTGACGAGCTGCGGGCCGATGATTCCGGCGAAGACCCCGCCGGCCATCACGGCCGACAGCGCCCGCGGGCGCCGCTCCGGCCTGACGCAGTCGGCGGCGGCGAACCGGAACGAGAGGACCACCGCGGCGTAGGCGCCGCCGAAGAAGGTGCCGAGGCTGAACAGCCAGAACGAGCCCAGCACGATGGCGAGGGCGGACAGCAGGCCGACGAGGACACCGCAGCCCGTCCCGGCGAGGAACGCGGCGCGGCGGCCATGGCGCCGGGCGATGGCGCCGGCCGGCAGGGTGCAGGCGGCCATGCCGACCACGAAGATCGAGATCGGCAGCGTCGCCAGAACGGGGCTCGGCGCCAACATGCTCCCGACGATGGCGCCGGTCGCGTAGACGACCGTCGAGTTCGCGCCGGCGAGCGCCTGGGCGATCGCCAGCCGGAGGACGTTGCCGGTATCGGACCGCGCAGGGCGAGCGGGCGCGGGCCCGCTCGCCGGACCGGCTTCAGCGTGCGACATGGGATCTCTCAGGCCGTGAGGAGGATGTGCCAGCGCGTGTCGCGCGGCGACGGGCGGCGGTGCAGGCGGCGGTCGAGCAGGGCGCGCGCTTTGGCGGCCTCGCCACCGCGCATCAGCGCGACGAGCAGCGTGTCCTCGATGATCTCGCGCTGGGCGCCGCTGCCGCCGATGCGCGTCACCTCGGCCGCGACCGGCTCCAGGATGCGCACGCAAGTCGCGTAATCCTCCTCCGCGAACGCCAGGACGGCGCGACAGATCGCGGGCACGACCGGACCGGCCGTGAGGCTGCCCGCCGCCGCAAGGTCGGTCAGGGCGCCGATGCGCGCCTCCGCAGCGGCCCTGTCGCGGGTTGCGGCTGCCAGCAGGCCCATATGCGCGTCGGCGAACGCGAAGCCGGCCTTGGTGAAATGGCCGCTCGCGTAGGCCTTGGCATCGTCCCACAGCCCGGCCGGCACCTCGTAGCCGTAGGCCTGCATGCGCCAGAGCAGCGAGACGGTGTCCGAGACGACGTTGATGGGCAACCCTGCCGTCACCGAGGGCTGGACGTGCGCGGCGTAGATCCTCAGAGCGTGCTCGGGATCGTCGCGCTCCAAGGCGGACAGCGCGGCGTGCCAGGCGATGTGGCCGTGCAGGATCCCGGAGCGGTCATAGCCCGGCAGCCAGTCCGTGATCAGCGCCTCGGCCTCCTCGCCCGCGCCGTCCTCGAACATGGCGTGCGACAGGGCGTGGGCCCCGTTGGCATTGTTGCGCCGCAGCGCGAACCCGCGCTGTGCCAGGTCGCGGCCGTACCTGACCGCGCCGTTCTCGGCATGGGACCAGCCTCGGTAGGAGACGAACCACCAGTCATCGGCCGCGAAATGCGCCGCGTGGCGCTCGCAGAGGTCAACCCGGGCCTGATCGTGGTTGGACATGCCCGAGAAGGCCAGCAGACCGAAGGCCCCGAGCGGCAGCGACAGGATCAGCACGTCGCGCGGCCAGGCGTCGGCGTGGGCCAGCGCGCTTTCGAGTGCCTTGGCGGACTGCCCGGTCACGGCCAGGCTCAACGTCGCGACGTGGCTCCGCTCCCGCGGGGTACCGTTGCGGGTGACGACCTCGTGCGCCTTCTCGATCCGCGTGCGTGCTGCGGCGGTCTCACCGCGCATCGCGTGCAGGCGCGCCCGCGCCGCGTACGCCAGAGCAAAATCCGGATCGGCCGCCACCGCCTCTTCCAGGGCCTCCGCCGCGCCCGGCCACGCCGACAGGAGAAGATCGACCCCTTCCCGGTAGCGCGCGGCGGCACGGTCGGAGGTGGTCGAGAGGGGCAGGCCGCGGCGATCGAGGTGGGCCATGACAGGTTCCTGGGCTCGGTCGTGTGGCAGCGCGGGTGGATGCCCGCCCTGCGGTCAGGTGCGTCGGACCCCGCCGTGCATACCGGACCGCCCTCTGTCTGTATTTCGATGAGGTGACATTCTATGTAGAATTCCAGCCAAACTGGAGCCCGGCATGACCTGGGAGACGATCGAGACGCCGCCCGGCTTGGCACCGCCCCATCCGCTCACGGTCCGCGCGCAGTCCATCCCGGCGCGCCACGCCTTCGCGGAGCATGCGCATCACTGGAACCAAGTCGTCTACGCGATCTCCGGGGTGCTGACGGTGGCCGTGGAGGGGCGTTCCTTCGTGATCTCACCGGAGCAGGCCGTCTGGCTGCCGACCGGTCAGCGGCACCGGGTCGGATCGCTCCTGGGTGCCGAGTTCCGCAGCCTCTGGATCGCCGACGAAGCCGGCCGTGGCCTGCCGGAGAGCCCGACCGTGTTCGGCGTCTCGGCCCTGCTGCAGGCCCTCATCGTCGAGGCCGCCGCGATCGAGGGAGCGGAGGATGCCGACGGTTATGCCGGCCGTGTGACCGCCCTGATCCTGGACCAGCTGCGGCGCGCCCAAGCGCTTCCGGGCGCGCTTCCCTGGCCGCGCGCGGGCGCCCTGGTCGGGCTCTGCGAAGCGCTCTACGCTGCGTATTCCGACGAAGCCGGCCGGGGGTTCCAAGTTGAAGCCGGCCGTCATTCCGAGGCGAAGCCGGCCACCGTTCCGATCTGAAGCCGACCGGCGACGGGGCGCTCCCGCGGGTCTGGGGTGAAGATCACGAGGTCGGATCGGCGGGTCAAGCGGCGGGCTCGGTCGCCTTGCGTTTGCGCAGGCTCTCGCCGGCGAGTTCGATGCGGTGGGCATTGTGCAGCAGCCGGTCGAGGACGGCATCGGCGAGCGTGGGGATGCCGATGATCTCGTACCAGCGATCCACCGGCACCTGGCTGGTGATCAGGGTCGAGCCGGCATCGTAGCGGTCCTCGACGATCTCGAGGAGGTCGCGAGCCTGTTCGGGCAGGAGCGGCTCGGGCCCCCAATCGTCGAGGATCAGCAGGTTCCCTTGGCGATCTGGCGCAGCAACCGGCCGTAGCGGCCATCGCCGCGGGCGAGGGCCAGCGCGGTGAACAGGCGCGGGACCCGGTAGTACACGACCGAGAGGTCGTCCCGGCAGGCCTTGTGCCCCAGCGCGCAGGCCAGCCAGCTCTTGCCCACGCCACATGGGCCGGTGATCACGAGGTTGCGCCGGGTCCGGATCCAGTCGCTGGTGGCGAGCTTGAGGAAACAGCGCCCGGTCCAGGCCGCGATGGCTGCGGTAGTCGACGTCCTCGATGCTGGCGGGATGGCGCAGCCGCGCGGCGCGAGCGCGGGTCTCGAAGCGCTTCTGTCGCCGAGCCGTGGCCTCGTGGTCGAGGAGCAGTCCGAGCCACTCGGCATGGCCGAGGGCGCGGGCTTCCGGGTTAGCGTCGAGCGCCTTGAAGCCCGAGGCCATGCCTCTCAGGCCGAGCTCGTGCAGGAGATCGAGGGTGGGATGGCTAAGCATCGTCGTCTCCGTCAGTGGAAGTAGCGCGGGCCGCGCAGGTTGGGGTGGAGCATCACCGGGACGGCCTCGGCAGGCGGGGCTGCGCGATCGAGGCCCTTGGCCAGGATTGCGGCGATGCTGGTGTAGGTGAGCGCCCCGACGGCCACGGCCCGGGCCGAGGCGGCCTCCGCCCGGCTCGGATCGAGCCCGCGATAGAGGCGCAGGAGACCCAAGCAGGTACGGAAGCCCTGCTCGGGATGAGGCCGGTCGTGGAGGATGGCGATCACCAGCCCCTCCGTCTCCGGCCCAATGCTCCGCGCCCAGCGCCGGAAGCGCTCGGGACTCCACTCGGCGTAGCGGCGATGGGCGCTGGGCATGTGGTCGGGATTGGTGCCGTGCCGCCGGCCGGTGTAGCGGCGTTCGTGGGCGGCGACGCGCTGACCGCGATGGAACACCGGTGCGCGCGCCGTAAGGCGCACGTCGACCTGCTCGCGGATCAGGGCGTGGGGCACCGAGTACAGGAAGCCGCCCCGCCTCGACGTGGTAGTCGAGGTTGACCCGGGCAGCCGCCATTCGGCGAAGCTGTAGTCCTCCGCCGCAGGGGCCGGAGCGCGCGCGCGCTCGATCGCCTCGAACAGGGCGCGGCGCGTGGTGCCGAGCCGGCGCATCAGGTGGGCGTTGATGCGCTCCACCATCGCGGCGATGGCGGCATTGCACTCGGCCAGCGAGAAGAACGTCTGCTGGCGCAGCCGTCCCAGGATGTAGCTCTGGGCGAAGCGAACCCCGGCCTCGACCTTGGCCTTGTCGCGCGGCTTACGAGGCCGCGGCCGGCAGGACGCCGACGCCGGTAATGCTCGGCCATCATCCCGTAGGAGCGGTTGAGGTTCGGATCGTAGAACGAGGCCTTGTGCACCCCGGCTCTTGAGGTTGTCGGGCACGACGAGGCGGGACACCGCCGAGGAAGCGGAAAGGGCGGGACATGCGCGCCGATCCAGTCGGGCAGCGTCTGGGTCCAGGTCGCCTCGGCGTAGGTCAGGCTCGACGCGCCGAGCACCGCCACGAAGATCTCGGGCCTGCGTACGATGCCGGTGGTGGAGTCGACGATCCCGACCTTCTTGCCGGAGTAGTCGACGAAGACCTTGTCACCGGCGGCATGATGCTGGCGCATCACCGGGGTGAGCCGGCGCTCGAACTCGCGATAGAGATCGCAGAACCGGGAGTAGCCGTAGCCCTCCGGATGGGCCTCCCGGTACTCTTCCCAGAGCACCGTGAGGTTGACCCCGGGCCGGCGCATCTCCCTGACCAGCGAGGGCCAGTTCGGCTCGGGCAGTCGCCGCATGCCCTGCTTCACCCCAGCCCGGGCGAACAGGCGCTGTTCCAGCACCGCGTCGCTGACCCCGGGGCCAAGCGGCCAGGTTAGGCCGGCGGCGGTTGCCCGGGCGAGGTTGTCCTGCACGGTCGAGCGGGCCACGCCCAGCGTTCGTCCGATCTCGCGCGAACTCACCCCATCGTGGGCGAGCCGCAGCATCTGTTTGATTTGTCGCATGGTCAGCTGTCTCCTGGCCGGCATCCCGCTCTCCTCGTGCTCGAGGACTGGGATGCCGCGGTTGCTGACCCGCGGGGATGCGCCGTGGCCGATGCCGGCTACCGAGTGGCCGGCTTCATCTCGGAACGCTGGCCGACATCAAATCGGAACGCTGGCCGGCTTCGCCTCGGAACCGGTGGCCGACTTCAATCGGAATCCGCACTCTACGCGGCGCCGGCCGACCGCCGCGGTCCGGAGGCGTGGGGCCGCGACCTCGGGATGTCGGGGCGGACCCTGGCCCGGCACTTCGAGGCCGAGCTGGGGATGAGCCTGCGCTCCTGGCGGCGGCGCTTGCGGCTGTTCAAGGCGATCGAGCTGATGGGCGGAGGCCTCGGCGTCACGCAGACGGCGATGGAACTCGGCTACGGCTCGACCTCGGCCTTCGTCTACGCGTTCCGCACCGCGATGGGGTGCGGCCCGCAGGCCTACATGCGTGGACGGGACGCGGACGCGCCTGCCGGTCCGTGAGGGCGCACACGCTCCAAGAACCGGGGTGGGCGGATTCGGGCTTCGCTCAGGCGCCGCGCGGGCTCGTGAGACGGGAGCCGCTGTGATCAACCGGATCCCGGATCAGTCGTCGTGGCGCTGCCGCGGAGAGCCTGCCGCTTCGCGCGTCCCTCCATGCGGCAGCAGTCGCACCACTCTGCGGGACCGAACCTCCAGGCGACGCCGCCGTGACCTCGTGCGGCGGCGCGGAACCGACGTGCATCTCGGCGAGACCGTGCGGGCCACGGGCCTGCGCGGCCCGCCCGATTCGGAGAAGGCCGGACGGCGACCTGGACACGCCGACCCGGGTTCGATCTCACTTTCGCGTTGACCCCATTCGCCGCCACCACGCAGAGACCTGCTTCCCAGTCTTCATCCTCTACCGCGGCACTCTTGCTCGCGCGCGTCCAGGATCTGGGGAGAACGAAATTGTCGAACGGGCTAATTTCCCTCATCCGATGAGGTGAGGACGCGGCAATACACCTCGATCTCGCCCTTTCCCTTGAGCATGACGTTGCCGATCGGTCTGACGGCGCGCTGGTCAGCCAAGCGGGCGAAAGCCTCGCGTGACAGGTGAAGAGTGCATCCGCCGCCAAGGCCCGAGAGGCGCGCGGCGACGTTGACCGTGTCCCCCCAGAGATCGAAGGTGAATTTCGTCCGGCCCACGATGCCGCCGACCACCGAACCGATGTGGATGCCGGCCCGGAGCCGCCAGCCCGGCGCGCCGGCAGCCGCGACCGCCACCATGCCGCTGGCGCACCGGATGGCCGCCTCGACCGGATCCGCATGAGGACGCAGCAGGTTGGCGGTGGCCATGAAGGCGTCGCCGATCGTCTTGATGTTCTCCAGCCCGTGCTCGTGCGCCACGATCTCGAACGCCTCCGCCAAGCGCTGGATCTCCGCGACGACCACGTCCGGGGTCTGCCGATGGCACCAGGCCGTGAAGCCGACGAGATCGATGAAGAGGACCGCCACATCATCGAACAGGCGCGGCTTGACCTGACCGGTCTCCATCAGCTCGGCCACCGCCGAGACCGGCAGGATGGCGCGGAGGAGCTCGTCGGCGCGCCTGCGCTCGCGTTCGATGGTCCGAAGATGCGCCATTTCCCGGTCCCGCAAGCGTTTCCTCTCGAGGCAGGATCGGATGCGGGCCTCGAGGAGCACCGGCTCGAACGGCTTGGGCAGGTAGTCCTCGGCCCCCAGTTCGATGCACCGAACGATGCTGTTGATCTCGACGAGGGCGGAGATCATCACGACCGGCGTGTGGCGCCAAGCCTCGTGCGCCTTCATCCGCTCCAGCACGGCGTAGCCGTCGAGGGCCGGCATCATCACGTCGAGCAGGACGAGGTCGAACGGCTCCTCATTCAGCCGGTCGAGGGCGGCCCGACCGTTCGCGGCGCGCACGCTCGTGTGACCGAGCAGCTCCAGCTCCTGCTCGAGGAGGTCGAGATTGAAGGGCTCGTCGTCGACGATGAGGATGCGTGCTGGCTCCACGGGTCTCCCTCTCTCCGGGCCGGAACATGCCCGGCCCCGACCGCACTCACCCCATCCAACGGCGCAGCTTGGCGAACAACAGGTCCTCGTCGATGGGCTTCGTCATGAAGTCATCGCAGCCTGCCGCCTTCGCCCGCTCCTCGTCACCGCTCATCGCGTTGGCGGTGACCGCGACGACGGGGATCCCTGCGGTGGCCGCGTTCGCCTTGATGCATCGTGTCGCCTCCCAGCCGTCGAGGAGGGGCAGGGACAGGTCCATGAGGATGAGATCGGGCTGGTGGGTGAGCGCCATCTCGACGCCCGCGGCGCCGTCGACCGCGACGACGAGATCGTAATCGTCCTCCAGGAGCTGCGTCAGCAGATCGCGATTGAGCGCGACGTCCTCGACGATCAGAATCCGCTTCATGTGACGTTCCTGAAGGAGACGGGCTGCTCGGCGCGGAACTCCGGACAGGTCATCGGCTGCCTTCCACGGCGGCGGGCTCCGGAAGCGGCAATGCGCGCTGAACCTCGCGGATGAGGGCCGCGCGGTCGAGGCCCTGCTTGTCGATCAGGCCGAGCACGCGCTCTCGCAGCAGGCCGCGCTCCACCGAGTCCAGGGACGCGGCCGTCAGCACGACGACGGGAATGGTCCGAGCGACCGGATCCGCCTGGAGCGCGTCGAGGAAGGTGAGTCCGTCCATCCGTGGCATGAGCAGGTCGAGGAGGATCACGCTCGGGCGGGCCTGCGCGATGCGCTCAAGGCCGGCGGCGCCGTCCGCCGCCCAGTCCACGGTGCAGTGCTCGGAATCCAGCAACTGGCGGACGAGGTCGGGCACGTTGGGGTCGTCGTCGATCACCAGGACGCGCTCGTTGCCGGGGGCGATGCGCGCCAGCACGCCGATCAGGGCCTCCCGCTCGAAGGGCTTCACGATGTAGTCCGTCGCCCCGAGCCGGAAGCCGAGTTCCTTCTGATCGACGATCGAGATCAGGACGACGGGGATGTCGCGGGTCTGCGGATCGGTCTTGAGCGCGTGCAGCACCTGCCAGCCGTCCGTGCCAGGCATCATGATGTCCAGCGTGATCGCCCGCGGCTGCAGCTCCCGCGCCATCCGCAGCCCGTCCTGGCCGCTCGAAGCGCCGGTCACCGTGTAGCCCGCATCGGCGAGGTTCTCCTGCAGCAGGTAGACCACGTTCGGGTCGTCATCGATCGCGAGCACGAGCTTGGACCCCGACCGGGGCACGGCCGCCGCGGCGGGGGCCGGCTCCGGCAGGCTCGGTGCCATCTCGGGCGCGCCGGCGATCCGCGGCGGGATGCTGAGCGTGAAGGTTGAGCCCTGCCCGACCCGGCTCTCGACGTCGATGTGGCCGCCGAGCAGCCGGGCCAGCCGGTGGCTGATCGCGAGACCGAGCCCGGTCCCGCTGTGGGACCGGGTCGCGCTGTTGTCGACCTGATGGAACTCGTCGAAGATCGCGCTCAGCGCCTCCTCGGGGATGCCGATACCCGTGTCCGTGACCGCGAATTCGACGTGCTCGCCGGCCGAGCGGACACGCAGCGTCACCGATCCGGCTTCCGTGAACTTGATCGCGTTGCTGAGGAGGTTGATCAGGATCTGCCGGAGCTTCTCCTCGTCCGTCCGGAGCATCGTGGGCGGATCCTCGACGTCCCGGACGAGACGCACGCCCTCGCTCTTGATCAGGGGTTCGACCGTCCTGAGGCAGAGGTCGAGCACGGGCTCCAGGGCGAACTCGGACGCCTTCACCTCCATGCGCCCGGCCTCGACCTTGGCGAGATCGAGGATGCTGTTGATCAGCGAGAGCAGGTGCTCCGAACTCGCCAGGATCTTCTCGAGGTTCTCGAACTGCTTCGTCGGCAACGCCTCCTTGGCCCGGCGCATCACCAGCCGGGTGAAGCCGATGATCGCGTTGAGCGGAGTGCGCAGCTCGTGACTCATATTGGCGAGAAAGCTGCTCTTGGCGCGGCTCGCATCCTCCGCCGCTTCCTTGGCCTGCCGCAGGCTCTCCTCGGCGCGCTTGCGCTCGATCACTCGCCCCAGTTGCGCACCGATATTGGTCATCACCCTGAGCAGGGCCGGGTCCGGAGGAGGCGCATCGCAGGCGAAGAACTCCAAGACTGCCACGACCTCGCGCCCCACCGTCACGGGAAACCCGAAGCCAGCCCGAAGCCCATCCGCCGCCGCCGCGGCGGCGCGCGGATCGTCGGGCGAGGACGGATCGCCGAGGATCCACTCCGGTGCTCCCGAGAGGAGCGCGCGGCCGGCAGGTCCCGTGCCGGCGCCGATGCGCATCCCGGCCGCCGCGGCGCGGAACCGCGCGAACCGCTCCGGCGCGTCGCAGTGCCAGATGCCGGTCGGGACAAGCGTGCGGCTTCCGTCCTCGGCCACGACGTAGGCGTGTCCGATCGGCCAGCCGGCATGTTGCGAGACGCGGTCCAGGCAGAACCGCACGGCGTCCTCGACCGTGGACGCCTCGTTGGCCGCCGTTGCCGCGGCCTGCAGCAGCTCGACGAAAGCGGTCTGCCTCTGCAGCGCGAGTTCGGCCTCCTTGTGCTCGGTGATGTCGCTCCAGGACTCGACGACCTCGACCGGTTCTCCATGAGGATCCCGCAGGAGGCGCTGCTCGTCCCTCACCCACCGGTAGGTGCCGTCGGCGCGCAGGAACCGGTACTCGATGACGTTGTGCCCTTGCTGGAGCAGGCGTGGGAATTCGGACAGGACCCGGTCCCGGTCCTCGGGATGGAGGCGGTCCAGCCAGAATTCCGGCCCGGCCATGTAATCGCTCGGCTCGTAGCCCAGGAGGTCGCGCACGTTCTCGCTGATGAACGTGGGCGCGTTCCGACCGCCCACCTCGAAGCTGCAGATCATCGACGGGGAGGCGGTCAAGAGGTAGGTCAGCCTGCCCTGTGTCGTGAGCACGACCTGCTCGGCGCGTTTGATCTCGGTCACATCCGTGTAGACGGCGACGACGCCGCCGTCGTTGGTCTTGCGCTCGCTGACCTGCACCCAGCGCCCGTCGACGCGTTGCTGGAGGATGGATCCGCGAGGCTCTCGATAATGAGCCATCCGCTCCGCGAGCCACGCCTCGACGGTCGTGCCTTCCTTGTGCACGATGCAGGATTCAGCGGCGGCGCGGGCGATCGTCTGGAAAGACGCGCCGGGAACGATCACCTCCGCGAGACCCGGGTGGAAATCCCGGAAGTGATCGTTGCAGAGGACGAGGCGGTCGTCGGGATCGAACAGCGCGAAGCCTTCGGAACTGCTCTCGATCGCCTCGATCAGCTTCTGCTTGGCGACCCCGGCGGCATCGAGGAACCCCTCGCCGCGGGGCGCGGCGCCCGTTCCGAGAGATCGCTCGTGCGGCGTTCCGATCGGCGCTTGGGACATGTGTCGAGCCATCCTCTCGGCGGCGTGCCTCCAGTGTCCCTACCTCTTGTCCCAGGCCGGACACGCGCCACGCCCGTCGCCACCCTGCTCTTTTGTTCGTCACCGTTGCATGACGCAAATTCCGGATCAAGTGAGGTGGAAACTGCCGGAGGACAGCAACACTGGGCGCAGCGCGGCCAGGCGGCTTCGGCCAGATCAGATTCCGCCGGCTCTGAAGCCGGCATCCCACGGCCTGATCATCGTCACGAGGGTTGCATCGAACGTCTGGCCGCGAGAAGCCAGCGCGCGGGACCGGGTTCAGGGCGCGGGCGCAATCGGGCTTCGGAATCGTCCTCGACGTTCGCTGGATGACCGCGATCGGGCGCGACGCCGAGAACGACTTCCGGCCGAGATCCGAGGTCCGGTACTGGCGCATCTCGCCCGTTCACGAGCGCGCGAGATTTCTGCGAAGGACTTGGTGAGGATGCCACCTCGGTCCGGCCGAACCCTCGTTCATCTCGCCGCGCCGATCCCGCCGTGAGCGGGCGGGGCGGCACGCCGTGCTCCAAGCACGGCGGCGCCCCACTCTTGCTCAGAGCATTCTCCGACGACACGAATGCCGGTTCGTCGAAGACGATGCGGCCCGATCAACGACCGGGAGCAGCGTCCGATTGCGCCGTGCTCGGGCGTTGCTCTAGAGGATACCCGCGCCGCGCGCCCACTTGTACTTCGCGCCCAGCACCTCGACGGGCAGTTCGGTCGAGTAGGCGTAGGCTGGAATGCCGTGATCGTAGAGGTACTGCGAGGCCTCCTCGACCTGCACGTCGCCCGCGAGCGAGGCAACGATCGGCTTCTCGATGCCCCTGGCGCGCATCTCGTCGCGGACCTCCACCACATTCCTCGCAAAGACCATCGGCGGCGTGATGATGGTGTGCCAGTAGCCCAGGATGAGCGCGTGGATGCGCTCGTCCTCGAGTCCCAGACGAATGGTGTTCTGATAGGTGACCGGGGGCTCGCCGCCCGTGATGTCGACAGGGTTGCCGGCTGCTCCGAAGGGCGGGATGAACTTGCGGAACGCTGCATCGAGATCGTCCGGCATGGCCATGAGCGACAGGCCGTTGTCGACGACCGCGTCGGACAGGAGCACGCCGGACCCGCCCGCACCCGTGATGATGACCACGTTCTCGCCTTTCGGCGTCGGCAGAACCGGCACACCGCGGGCGAATTCGAGGAGCTGGCGCAGCGAGCGCGCCCGGATGACACCGCACTGCTTGAACACGTCCTCGTAGATCTTATCGTTTCCGGCAAGCGCCCCCGTATGGGAGCTTGCGGCCCGAGCGCCCGCCGAGGTGCGGCCGGCCTTCAGCACGATGACGGGCTTCTTTTTCGAGACGCGGCGGGCCGCCTCCGCGAAGCTGCGGCCGTCCTTCAGATCCTCGCAGTGCTGCGCGATCACCTGGGTTGAGTCGTCCTGCTCGAAGAACGTGAGCAGATCGTCCTCGTCGATGTCGGACTTGTTGCCGAGCCCGACGATGGCCGAGACGCCCATCTTGGTCGAACGCGAAAAGCCGATGATGGCCATGCCGATACCACCGGACTGGGACGACAAGGCGGCCTGGCCTTGCACGTCGAACGGCGTGCAGAAGGTCGCGCACAGGCTCTTGGCCATGTAATAGAAGCCATAGATGTTCGGGCCCATGAGGCGAATATTATATCGGCGGCCGATCTCCTGGAGCTCGCGCTGCCCCGCCTCATTTCCGGTCTCGGCAAACCCGGACGGAATCAGAACTGCCCCTGCTACACCTTTTTCACCGCACTCGGTGAGCGCCGCGGCGACGAATTGGGCAGGAATCGCGAACACGGCGACGTCCACTGGCCCGGGCACGTCTTTCACCGACCTGTAGGCCTTGAGACCCAGAACCGTGTCCGCTTTCGGGTGGATTGGATAGATTTTACCCTTGTAGCCTCCGTTGATGAGATTCTTCATAACGGAATTGCCGATCTTGCCCTCCTCTGCGGACGCGCCGATGACCGCCACCGTATCGGGACGCATGATGCGGTTCATGCTGGCCACGATCTCGTCATGCGACCGCGTCCGCAGCTCGGGCCGCTGCGCGAAATCCACCACGATCCGCACGTCCGCGGCAGTCGCGTCGCGCGCCGTCGCGAAGACTGGGTTGAGATCGAGTTCCGCGATTTCCGGGAAGTCGGTGACGAGTTGCGAGACCTTGACGATGATGTCGGCCAGCGCCTCGCGGCTGACCGGGTCTGCTCCTCGCACGCCTCTCAGCATCTCGGCCGCTTGAATGCCATCGAGCATCGAGAGCGCATCGTCGCGGGTCGCAGGGGCCAACCGGAACGTGATGTCCTTCAGCACCTCCACCAGGACTCCGCCGAGACCGAAGGCCACGAGCTTGCCGAAGGAGCCATCGGTGACCGCACCGACGATGACCTCGGTGCCCCCTGCGAGCATCTGCTGGATTTGCACGCCGTCGATGCGGGCATCGGCCTTGTAGCGCTTCGCGTTCGCCAGGATCGTCTCATAGCCCTGCGCCACGGCCTGCGCGGAGGAGAGGCCGACCATGACGCCGCCCGCTTCCGTCTTATGCAGGATGTCAGGGGAGACGATTTTGAGGACGACGGGAAATCCCATGCTCTCTGCCGCCCGCACAGCATCCTGCGCTGAGGTCGCCACGGCCTCTTTCGGCACCGGAATGCCGTAGGCGTCACAGACGATGCGGCCTTCAGGAGCGGTCAGCGCGTCGCGCCCGTCCGCTTTGACACGATCCAGGATCTGACGGACTGCAATCCTGCTGTCAGCAGGCGTGTCGTGGACCGAGCGTTGTTGGGCCGATTGGGCCATCGTCGTTCCTCCCGATTTTCGGCCGTGATGCTTCCCTGACAAAGATCAGATGTTGGGTCAGGGTCACGGAACCTCTACTCATCATTCGCCGCGAAGTCGTGCGGCTGTGCTTGTACGGTCAGGTCTGCGGAGCCGTACGGGGCTGATCCTCTCCGCCGCAGCCGGAGCAGGCGCTCCGATGGCGGCGGAACGGGCGATCTCGCCGAGCAGGGGCGACCGCTTGACGTCGCTTGAGCGCGCCGCGAGCCGGATGGCATTGCCCGCGGTCAGACGCTTGCCGCGGGACGACGCGATCCGGCGGACCGCCATCGGGATCGTCACCCGCACGCGAGGGCACCTCGGCGAACGCCGCACCCTCGCCCGATCGGCCGCACTCCTCCACATGGCATCCCAGGATCCCTCCCGAACGACCAGGGGCGAACGATGTCTCATTTTCCGTTGGCATGCAATATACCAATTGCGATTCCATGCGCCCTCGGCCGCCGCGTTGTCGATGGCCGACACGAAGTCGACGGTTCGAAGAAAGACGCGCTCGCCGCAAAGTTCGCGCCATAGCTTGGCGGTGGCGCCGTGTTGAGACAAGACGCTTCACCGTCGACGGCGAGAGCGGAGAGATCCCCGAACACGAAGATCGCTGCCTCCCATCCGCGGAGAGGTGACCCGCCCTCTCCGGCCCGGCGATGGCATCTGCCAAGACCTAATCGATCTTCGTGAGCGACTGCGGAAAGTCGGCGCAGCCCTCGATGTCTCGAGCGAACCTGAAACCTCTTTCCAGAACGAGTTGGCACGCACGCTCAGCGTCCCGCTGCTCAATCGCAGCGATGATGGCCACGTAAGCAGACCTCAAATAACTGAGATCAACGTTTCCGCGAAATATGACCTCGTGAACGCTCCGCAGATGCAGCAGGAGATGATCAAGCATGGATTGAATCTCTTGGCATTGCGCGAGGGTGGCGGCATGGCGACAGAACCGCCAACGCGCCTCAAAGTACCGGTCATATCCGCTGGAAGGATCTGCCTCGTAGAAGGCGCCGAAGCTTGCACAAAGAGCTCCGAGCTGCGCCTCCGTCGCTTTCGCGCATGCTAAACGGACCGCCATGCTCTCCAACCCAGCACAGGCGTAGACCATCTCGACAATTTCGAGCTTGTTCTTCTTGATGACGAACACGCCCCGTCGCGGCTTGCACCGCACGAATCCTTGGTGCTCCAAGATCGCCAGGGCCTCTCGAACAGGTGTGCGGCTGACACCGAGAATATGTGATAATTCATGCTCATGAAGTTGCGGCTCGCCTGGATGATCATAGATGCCCATCTCGCTGATTGCGCTCATCAAAGCCTTGTAGACGAGATCGCGCAAACTTGCTTCCGAGCCCGCCGAGGCGCCATCAGTCCGGACACTGTGTGACATGGATCCGACCCTACCCCAACTGATATGGCCAAGCCGTCTGCGGCCAGACACCTTCCTCCGTCACGATAACGTCCATGGGAACGTCATGCGGCTGAGGGCCGATCGTTCCGAGGCGTGATAGGCCAAAGCCGACGCCGACGCGCGAGGGAACCGATGAGCCGACCGTCCGGGCGCCTCGTTCGCGCCGCATCCGCCCTCGTCGCGGCCGCTTCGATCGGGCTCGGTCTCCTCATGCTCCTTCGCCACCAGGCGGGGCTCGGCATCGAACGCGTCGTGATCGGCACGACCCCCGCGACGGTGTATCGCCCCGAGGGCGGCGGACCGGCGCCCGTCGTCGTCGTGGCGCACGGCTTCGCCGGCTCGCAGCCGCTCATGGCCGCCTTCGCCACCACCTTCGCCCGCAACGGCCTCGTCGCGATCACCTTCGACTTCCCCGGCCACGGCCGCAACCCGCGGCCGCTCCCGGGCGACGTCACCCGCGAGGGCGGTGCGACCCGGGCGCTGGTCGACGAGACACTGCGCGTCCTCGCCGTCGCGCGCGGCCTGGGCGACGGGCGCGTCGCCCTGCTCGGCCATTCCATGGCCTCCGACATCGTGATCCGTGCCGCGCAGCAGGTGCCCGATGTCGGCGCCACCATCGCCGTCTCGATGTTCTCGCGCACCGCCACGGCCACGAGCCCGCGCAACCTCCTCGTGATCGCCGGCGACTGGGAGGGGCGGCTGAAGGCGGAGGCGCTGCGCGTGGTCGGGCTCGCCAGCGCCCCGCGGCCGCCGCGGGCGGGCGTGACCTACGGCGACCCGGCCCTCGGCACCGCCCGGCGCGCCGCCTTCAGCCCGGGCGTCGAGCACATCGGCGTCCTGTTCAGCCCGCGCTCCATGGACGAGGCCCAGGGCTGGCTCGACGCCGCCTTCGATCGGCCGGCGCGCGCCGCGCGCGTCCTCGATCGTCGCGGCCCGTGGATCGCGCTCCTGCTCTTAGGGTTCGTGCTGCTGGCCTGGCCGCTGTCGCGGCTCCTGCCGGTGGTCGCCGACCCTCCCGCGGGCGCCGGACTGGCGGGGCGTCGGCTGTGGGCGCTGCTCGTCGGCCCGGCCGTGCTGACGCCGCTGATCCTGCGCGTCGCGCCGACCCATTTCCTGCCCGTGCTGGTCGCCGACTACGTCGCGGCCCACTTCGCGCTCTACGGGTTGCTGACGGCCGGCGGGCTGCTGCTCGCCCGCTCGCGGCGGGCTGGAGCCGCGCCCGCGCCGCCGCGGCGGGCTGCCCTGATCGGCGCGGTGCTGGCCTCGTTCCTCTACGCGGTCCTGGGGCTCGGGGGCGTCGTCGATGCCTGGGTCGCCTCCCTCGTGCCGGCAGCCGGGCGGGCGCCGATCATCCTGGCCATGCTCGCGGGCACGCTGCCCTACTTCCTCGCCGATGAGTGGCTGACGCGCGGGGCGGGCGGCGCGCGCTGGGCCTACCCGGCCTCGAAGCTGGCCTTCCTCCTGTCGCTCGCGCTGGCCGTCGCCCTCGAGCCCGGGCGGCTGTTCTTCCTCGTCATCATCGTGCCGGCGATCGTGGTCCTGTTCCTGATCTACGGGGTGCTCGGCACCTGGGCCTACCGCCGGACGGGGCACCCCGCGGTCGGCGGGCTCACCAACGCGGTCGCCTTCGCCTGGGCCCTCGGGGTCACGTTCCCCCTGCTCGCCGCCTGAGGCTCGACGCGCGTCCCGTTCCGGTCACGGCGGAAGACGAGGCGCGCATGCGGCGGGCAGAGGACCTCGCGGAGACCTGGAGGGCGTCGGGCTCTGACGCGCTCGGGCCGACACCTGGGCGTGGCCTCGTGCGGCCTGCCGCTTCGTCTCGCAGAATGTCCGGGCAACGTCGGCGATCCGCGTCGCGGGCAACACCATCGGCGCCTGCCAGCTGCTGCTCGGGCACACGACGTGTGAGAGCACAGGATCGCGGCGTGGAAGCTTCCGGATGATGAGGCTATCCAGCACCGTCGGGACGCCGATGCCCGGATCACGGAAGGCGCGATGGACCGGTTCGACGCGATGGCCGTGCTGCTCGCCGTCGTGGAGGAGGGCAGCCTCTCGGCGGGCGCGCGCCGCCTGCGCCTGCCGCTCACCACCGTCAGCCGGAAGGTCTCGGACCTCGAGCGGCACCTGCGCGCGCGCCTGCTGACCCGCACCAGCCGGCGCGTCGACCTCACGGAGGCAGGACACGCCTACGTGGCAGCCGCCCGGCGCATCCTCGAGCAGGTGCGGGAGGCCGAGCGCGCCGCCACGGGGGAGTACAGCGTGCCGCGCGGCGACCTGTCGGCCACCGCACCCGTGGTCTTCGGCCGGCGTCACCTGGTCCCGATCGTCACCGACTTCCTCGTCGCGTATCCGGAGAGGGACTGTCAGGAATTTCGTGTGAGGGCGGCGGGTTGACCGTCAGGCCGCCATGGCCCGGGTGAAGCGCTCGCCGAAGATGACGGCGAAC
>NZ_KB900609.1:4293262-4306930 GCF_000379105.1 Methylobacterium sp. WSM2598
AACTGGTCCAAGATCGCATCAGGGATGCGGGGCGCTTTGCGTCGTGCCATCGGGAACCTCCTTCGGGTTCACTATGGCCGCCCCACACGAAATTCCTGACAGTCCCATCCGGAGATCGCGGTCCGGCTGCTGCTGATCGACCGCAGCGTGAACCTCGTCGAGGACCATATCGACGTCGCGCTGCGCATCGGCCCGCTCGCCGACAGCGCCTTGGTGGCGACCCGGGTCGGCTTGGTCCGCCGCGTCGTCTGCGCCAGCCCCGAGTACCTGGCGCGGCGCGGCACGCCCGCTGCTCCGGAGGATCTCGCGGCCCACGACCTCGTCACCTTCGAGGGTTTCCCGGCCACGACCGACTGGCGGTTCCGGCGCGGGGCCACGCCACTCTCGATCCCGATCCGCCCCCGTCTGGCGGTGAACGCGGCGGAGGCCGCCGTCGACGCCGCGCGCGCCGGCCTCGGGGTCACCCGGGTGCTCTCCTACCAAGCGGCCGACGAGATCCGGTCCGGGGCGCTGCGGGTGCTGCTGGAAGCCTACGAGCCCGCACCGCTGCCGGTCAGCTTCGTGCATCCGGAGCGCGGTCAGCTGCCGCTCAAGGTCCGTGCCTTCCTCGACTGGGCGGTCCCACGCATGCGGGCCCGCATGGCTGCGCTGTAGCCTGAGCCGGCATCCTTCCATTTTCCGGGAGAAAGCTTCCCGGGCAAGCCGCCTTCTTCCGAGATCAGGGCGGGTCTACCTCAGACCGCGAGGCCGGAACACGCAGCACACGACCTCGGCACAGCCCGACGTCGCCGTGACCGGGCCAGGAGGAGAGACCCGATGAGACGCCTGATCGCCCCCGCCCTGCTCGCCGCAACCGCGCTCGTCTCTGCGGCCCGGGCCGCCGAGCCCGCTCACGCCCCGGTTTCGTCCGTCTCACGGGCGAGCATCACCCACTACCGCACCGCCACCGTGGACGGCGTGACCGTGTTCTACCGCGAGGCCGGGCCGCAGGACGCGCCGGTCGTGCTCCTGCTGCACGGCTTCCCGACCTCCTCGCACATGTTCCGCAACCTGATCCCGCTCCTGGCCGACCGCTACCGCGTGATCGCGCCGGATTACCCGGGTTTCGGCCAGAGCGACGCGCCGGGTCACGAGGCTTTCGCCTACACCTTCGCGCACTATGCCGAGATCGTGGATGGCCTGCTCGGTCAGCTCGGCGCGACGCGCTACGCGATGTACGTGATGGATTACGGCGCGCCGGTCGGCTACCGCCTCGCGCTCAAGCATCCCGAGCGGGTCAGCGCGCTGGTCGTGCAGAATGGCAACGCCTACGAGGAGGGGCTGAAGGAGTTCTGGGATCCGATCAAGGCCTACTGGGCGGAGCCGTCGGACGGGAACCGCGAGGCGCTCGCCGTCCTCGTCCGGCCGGAGACGACGAAGTTCCAGTATGTCGACGGCGTCGCGGATGTCTCGCGCATCGACCCGGACAACTGGGTCCACGACCAGGCCCTGCTCGACCGCCCCGGGAACAAGGACATCCAGCTCGACCTGTTCCGCGACTACGGCAGCAACGTGCCGCTCTACCCGGCCTTTCAGGCTTTCTTCCGGGAGCGCAGGCCCCCGACGCTGATCGTCTGGGGCAAGAACGACAAGATCTTCCCGGCCGAGGGCGCTCACCCCTACCGGCGCGACCTGCCGGACGCCGAGATGCACCTCTTCGACACCGGCCACTTCGCGCTGGAGGACAAGCTCGACGAGATGGGTCCGCTGATCCGCGGCTTCCTCGATCGCACCCTGGCGCAGCGCTGAGGCGCCCCCCGCCCCCTATCCATGTCCGGCCCGGGGCCGCGCAGTCCCGGCCGTCTCCTCAGGAGACGATCATGAGACGCCGCTTCTTCGATCTCGCCTTCACCCCGTCCGTGCAGGCGGAGCAAACCCGCCGCGGTTCGCGCGCAGCCCACGCGTCGGCGGCCGGCGGCGCGCGGGCCGAGGCGGACGTGCTCACCGACTTGGAAGCCGCCTTCATCGCCGAGCGCGACAGCTTCTACCTCGCCAGCGTCTCTGAGACCGGCTGGCCCTGCGTTCAGCACCGCGGTGGGCCGGCCGGGTTCGTGCGCCGGCTCGACGCGCGGACGATCGGCTGGGCGGAGTTCGCGGGCAACCGCCAGTACGTTTCGGCCGGCAACACCGCTGCCGACGACCGGGTGTCGCTGTTCTTCATGGACTACCCCCATCGGCGGCGTCTGAAGCTGCTCGGGCACCTGCGCGCCCACGAGCCCGATGAGCGCCCGGACCTGGCGGAGCGGCTCGCGGTTCCGGGCTATCGGGCGCGGGTGGAGCGTCTGGTCACCGTCGCGGTCGAGGCGTTCGACTGGAACTGCCCGCAGCACATCACCCCGCGCTTCACCGCCGCCGAGATCGAGGCCGCCGTGGCACCGTTGCACGCGCGCATCGCCGAGCTTGAGGCGCGCCTGGGCGCACGGGCGCCTCAGACAGCCGGCTGAATGTGGGATTGCCCCGTTTCCGTGGCTGTTGCTCACTTTGCGTGGATGAGGCGGCGAGGATCATGCGGCGTTTGAGGAGATCCAGACCCGCTCGTCCGTAGCTCTGACGCTTGATCAGCTTGAGCCGAGTGATCTGGCCCTCGGCCTGTCCGCTGCTCCACGGCTCGATCGGGGCAGCCCGGACCGCCGCGCCGTCTCGGTCCAGGCCTGAGGCGACCGTCGCGATCGCTGGGGGCGGTGGCAGGCTGGGTCGAGGCAGCAGAACCGTCTCACCTCGATGCGCAGAGCCGTCCGGGATGCCGGCAGCGGCAGGTCGGCGGGACGGCGATGGCAGCGGCTGTGGACGGACCGGCTGGTACGGCCGCAATCCGGGCCGCGCCGGCTCGCCGCGTTCAGGCGCACCGGGATGACGAGGCGGTCCCGGTGGCGTTCGACGACGCGCTCGAAGCGGCATTCGGGGATGGCGAAGGGGATGGGCATACCACCCACGATGGGGTGGGCGGGGCAGGCCATCACCGGGCCGAGTCAATCCACCGCCGTCCACGCAAAGCGAGCAAGAGCCACGGAAACGGGACGATCCCATACCCAAACGCCGCGCCGTCGAGACACTTACCCGGACAGCTAGGCCTTTGATCGACGAGACGCTTTGGAGCTCCCCTTCTCGGAGTCCGAACCGGGCGATCGAACCTTAAGGTCGTGTTTGGACAACGAGCGCTTTGCCCTGGGACGGTACTCAGGGCGGTAGGCGAGCCACTCCAAGATTTTATCCAGCAATTTCATCGCGCGTTCACTATCGTCGTAAATTGGCAGACCATGTAGCCCAACGGCCCAACCGCGGGAGGCGGAATGATGCGCCAGCGGAGCATACTGGTCGGGTCACCCATGCTGGCCAATGCGGTCGGCGCATGCGATCACGTCAGCCCCCACCGGAATGCCGCCGAGGAGCTGCTGGAGTGGCTCCTCTTGGAGTATGGCTCGCGAGCCTGCAGTCCTGCAAATCTCGGCTGACAACTAACGCCAAGGTCCGAGTGCCGGGTACTTCCAACGAGCCCATCCTGCTACGTCAAGTGTTATACTGAGAACCAATATTCCGCACGGGTTGTCAATCCCGCCTTGCCTGGAGCCGCTTCCATGAATGGCTTCTGTTAGGTTCTGCAAATCGGACGTGACTGGCCCATAGGAAAACTAATGTGACGAGCTCGCCAGCAGCCATCCCTAACACAGATGCCGCCAGCCTTCCCGCGAATAGTAGCACAAAAACAACGCAGGATCCAGTGATCGCCCCGGCGAAAATGCGGATCACGTTTGATCGATCACGCAGGCCGGCTTTCATCGATCGCATTGGGACGCCAAATGCTTCGATCTCTGGCGTGCAGGCCGACCAAAAGGCCGACGGTCACGATTTCCGCGACAAGTACACCAAGCGTGGAAAGCGGCGGCCCCAACGTGAGAACCAGCAGGGGAACGAAAAAGACAATGATTGTCCCGCCGACGATTGCCGGCCAGGCCGCGTCGACAAATCTTGACTTGGCCTGCGTGCCAGTTTGCATGAACAAATTGACGTTCGACACGGAAGTCGTGAGCCACGCCAATGTCACGATCAGACCCATGGCCTGGTCGGGAAAGCGCCGCTCGAACAGGAGCGAGCGCAGCGTCTGCCAGCCAAAGAAAAGAGCAAAGCCGTACGCCATGAACACGAAAACCAAAATGCCGACGGCCTTGGCTAATAACTTACCGGCGGATCTGTGTTCGCCAAGCGCGTTGGACCGCGACAGCTCGGGCCTCATGACATTGGCGATGGCCATACCGAAGGTGCGTATGGGGCTCATCAACACGAAACCGGCCGCCAATGGCGCGAACGCGGCCGGCCCGGCCAGCATGGTCACGAACGTCATCTGTCCTTGTTGTATGACAGTCGAAGCAGCAATTCCAGCAAGCGACCAGCGGACATGCGGCCACAGTTTCAAGAAGCGGGCGAAAGTGCGCCGATGAAGACGCACACGGATTCTCTTGCGGCGTCCGACCAGATTGATGACGATGCCGACGCCATTCGCGGCGCAAACCAAAGCCAGAGTTATTGCAAGGGTTAGTTTCTCTCCATGCAACTGATACAAAAAAGCCAGCGAGCCGAGACCCACCGCCGCGTAGGATACGTCCGAGACGACCCCGCTCAGGGCGGCGTGTTGGCCGAACCGGGCAAAATTAGCAGCCTTGGTATATACGCGGAGCGGCCAAAGGCCGACGAGGCAACCTGCAAGTGCGGCGGCTTCCATATCGTGTATGGAGAATCCGGCGCCGACCGCAACCGCCGCCGCAATCACCGTGGAGGCCAGAAGGGCCAGCGATCCCATTGTGACCTCGAGGGAAATCGCGGCGTTGCGTCTGGCGCGCGGGAGGAAGACGGTCACCGGAACCGCGAACACGGCATTGATGCCGGTGATCGCAATAGCACCGACTGTGAATATGATTGCGAACACGCCGTAGTTATACGCGGAGAGGGCTCGAATGAGCGCAATATTCAAAATGAAATGAAATGCGCTCTGTGCGCCCTCACCCAAGGCCGTCAGAGCGTAGGCACGCGGCACACGATCTGGCAGGGTTTTGCCACGCCTCTCCGTCGTCCCGCCTTCCTTAGTGCTCTTGGACATAGAAGTAAACCTCGATTCTCGAACCGATTTTGATCGGAAAAGGCTGTCCTGCTGCTGGACGGCAAAAACGACGAAGAGAAAACAAATAAAGGCTGCGGGCAGCGATAACTTAGCGGCGTGTGTATGCGCAAAGGAGGCCAGATCACGCCGTCGCCATTTCCGTCCCCGTCGGATGTTTCAGCGTTGGTTCGCACTCAGTCGAGCTTGGCCCTCCTCAAAGCCTCGATTAAGCCTAACGTCTTCAGGCCCTGATGGCAGGGGATATTCAGGAGTGTGCGCCGCAACAGCCTCGCCTGCGAGGTGGGGTCGACCACTTCGGGTGGCAAGGCGGTCCAGCCCTCTGCGCGGACCCCGACGGCGCGGAGCGCATCGTACGCAGCGGACGCCCGCTCCGGTGAGTCGAGTCGGAAGACCGATCGGAGAGGCCCTGGCGCCGGCGTCGCAATCAGCGGCTGCCACCCTGGACGGCCTTTGAAAAAGTCCCGGATCGCTGCGTCGTTTTCCTGCCGCATGCGGCGCGCTTCCAGCATGTTGACACACGGAAGCGTCATGCTTGCGATAGGCGAAGCCTTCGGACGCGACGGCATCGGCCGCGAGCTCACATCGAGGAAGAAATCGCCCGGACGTCCTCGGCAGAACCCTTTGGGATCAACGTGCGCGACTTTTCGCATGGCGATGTCTTTTGCCCAGCCCAGACCAGGCGAATGCGCGGACCCCAGCTTGTCGACACTCCTCTGGATCGCAGCGGCCCACCCGACGGCGCGGGGGCGGATCACAAAGATTGCGCCGTTCGGCGCCTCGAAAAACTTCCAGGGACTGTAGAAGACGAAGTCGCCGACCTCGCCAATGCCTCTCGCGGGGCCGAGGGCGTGGGCCGCGTCTTCGACCAGAAGGGCTCCCGTGGCGTCGCAGACAGACCGCGCCTGCTCACCGTCTGAGGGATGTCCAAAAAAATGAACCAGAAAGAAAAGCTTCGGTCCCGGGCCTGCGATGTCGATGCGGTTCCATTCCGGACGAGCCCAGGAGTCTACCGGATAGAACCGCAATTCCACTTGGCGCTGGCGCATCGGCCAAAGCGCTTGATCGCAGAAGTATTCCGGCAGCCAAGCGGTGACCGGGCGTTCGTTCGCTTCGGTAAGCGCGTCGACCAGCGCCGCCATTCCCCAGGAACTGCGTGATAGCCAGATGGGCTTGTCTCCAAAACGCATCCAGGGCTGAGCGGCCTGCACGTCGAGTCGCAGGCGGCCCTTGCGGGCGATCGAGAGAGCCGATCGCAAAGTCGGCTCAGGTGCGGTGTGAATCCAACCTGGCATTCCTGTCCTCAGGGCTGTAACGAGATTGGCCCGACGGGCACTTCGGCGAGGGCGGCAAGCGGGAAGGCGAACGGCACAGGGCGACCTCACGAAGCTGGAAGGTCGCCTCCATACAGCCGCTACGTTGCCCTGCCGCCACTCACGTCCAGCCTGCTACGGCAGAACTGAATGGCCCTGCTCGCTTGGCAAAGGCCAGCTTCGACGTTCGGTCGATGGCGACGACGAGGTAGAGCTTGCCTTCTTCGGTCCTGACTTCGGCGATATCGATGTGGAAGTAGCCGATGGCGGAATCGGCAAAGCGCTTCTTCTTGGGCTTGCCGCCTTCCACGTCTGGTAGGCGGCTGATGCCGTGGCGCCCCAGACATCGGTGCAGGCTGCTACGGGTCAGGTGTGGGATAGTCGGCTGCAGCCCGTGGAGGCAGTCGTCCAGCGGCAACAGAGTATGCCGCCGGAAGGCGACGACCATGGCCTCTTCCTCTGGCGTGAGGACGGTGGAGCGCGGCGCCTTGGGGCCCATGGCGGCGTCCGCCGTCGTCTGCCGAGCGCGCCACTTCTGCACTGTCGTCGGGCTGACGCCGTAGCGCTTGGCCGCCGCTCTCACACTCTCTTGACGTAGCTGGATTGCGCGACGGACCGCCTCCGTCGTGCGGGCGCGGCCGTGGAGAGCTTGGCCCATAGCGAATCCCTTGCAGCATGGTAGTCAACCGTACCACCACACTGCGGGATCATACACCTCATCCGCTCGGTAGGTCCATTTCGAAAACAACCCGCTGGGTCGCTGTCTTGTAAGCGATCGAACGGAATATTTGTAAGAAACCAAACACAATCGGGAGCTCCGCACTCGCACCACCGGCGAAATATGAAAGGCGCTTGCACAGAGCAGGTACGGGGTCTATAAATGTCAGTGGGTGCCTTTCGAATATGTGAGACTCGACGAGCTGATGCGCGCACTTTTCCTGACCGGAGGAGGGCCGCATGATTGCTGATCGGTCGTGAGGACTCTCCGACGCGGGGCGTAGGGACGTCGACGCCCTGCCACGAACCAATGCCTGCTGCCAGGACCGGCCAGCTTTTGTCCATTGGGCATCCGCGGCGTAACACCGTTGCGTGCGACTTCAAGACCTTCAACCAGCGCACTTGCAGTTCATCTCGTGACGGGTCGAGCCGGGTCGGCGTGGCTGCCTCCGCGGAGATCTTAGCCCGATGGCATGGCGCAGGAGAAATCTGTAACCAAGTTTCGGTGTGGAGTCTCAAGCGAGAACCGGGCTCCTGAAGCCAGCTTTTTGCATAATTATCATGCGTAATGCATGCGAATGCAGCTGGCTTGAGTGCCTGAAGGCAAGCCGCGGGAGCAGGACGTATGCCCGTAGAGCGCGATTCCTCAGTCGTGATCGTCGGCGCCGGGCCGTATGGCCTTTCGATATCTGCTCATCTGACCGAGGCCAGGATCCCACATCGCATCTTCGGCGCGCCGATGAGCACGTGGCGAAGCGGTATGCCAACAGGCATGTTGCTGAAGTCTCATGGCCTCGCCTCCAACTTGTCGGACCCGGGCCGCGCCTACTCGCTTTCGGCTTACTGCCGGGAACAAGGTATTTACTACGACGATCACGAATGGAGCGTGCCGGTCGAGGTTTTCGCCGCGTACGGCGAGGCTTTCCACGAACGTCTCGTTCCTCATCTCGAACAGGTGACCGTCCGCAGTGTCAGGCGCGCCAGCTCCGGATTTGACATCACGCTCGCCGATTCGCGGCCGGTGTTCGCCACCCACATCGTCCTGGCGACGGGCCTTCAGCCTTTCGCCCATCTTCCACCCGAGTTCGCCACTCTGCCGGAAGGCCTCGTAAGCCACAGCTGCGACGCCGCGAACCTAACACACTTCGCGGGTCGACACGTCGCCGTGATTGGCGGCGGAGCTTCCGCCGTGGACGTCGCCGCGAGCCTGCACCGAGCTGGAGCGCGCGCCACCATCATCGCGCGACGCAACTCGCTGCGCTTCTATCCGCCTCGTGCGCAGCGCCACTTCGATTGGTTGCGCGCGCCTCCTACACCGTTGGGCCCGGGATGGAAAAAATTCCTGTGCTCGTACGCCCCGCTGCTGTTCAGGCAGCTGCCCTCCCGCCTGCGCATTGATCTCGTCCGTCGTCACCTTGGTCCAACACCGGCCTGGTCCGTCAAGGAAATTATCGATGCGCATGTCCGCGTGATCAGCGGCGCCCGGGTCGAGCAGGTCCGAGCTGAGCGCAACTGTGTCCAGCTGACGGTCGTCGCGAACGCTGAGCGCCAGCTCATCGAAGCTGACCACGTCATCGCAGCAACAGGTTATCGCGTGAGCCTCGATCGCCTCAACTACCTTGATTCATGCCTGCGTTCTGAAATCCGCTGCCTGGAGGGATCTCCCGTGCTCTCCGCTCGTTTCGAAACGAGTGTGCCAGGACTGTTTATCGTCGGAACACCCGCAGCTGTGACCTTCGGGCCGTTGCTGCGCTTCGTCTGTGGAACTGAATTCACCGCGCGTCGCCTCACTGGCGCGTTCCGCGGCTTGGAACGTAACTTCGCCGTGGGTGCCACCGCGCGGGCGACGACGTCACCCGGTCCGACCCATCCGAGGCTGACGGACGTCATCGCCTCGGGCCGCCTCGCGGCGAGGATCGCCCCCGGTGGTGCCGCGCCCACCCTCGCTCGCGACCCGGACAGTTCCGCTGTTCGGTCCTCTCCGGATCGTAGGCCGAGGCAGAGCCACCTCGACGCGAGGCCATACCTCGGCACTGACCGTTCTGATCGCCCCGAGGCAATCTCGCCCGGAGACAGCTTAAACGATGGCGGGGCGGAAGCGAGCGACCATGGCACATACGAGCTGCCATGCTGCGTCGGGAGCGCCCCCCATTCGTCTCAATCCCTGCAGCGCTGGAACGAGCCAGGAGTCACGTCAATCGAGGCTGCCGGCGGGGGCCAAAGTGGATCTGCTCTTCCTACAACCAGCACAACCTGAATGCCGGCCGCGGAATTGCTGTAGTTAGTTGTCCGTTCCAGATATCTGAGGCCCGCGTCAGAGATTTTTGCGATGCGTGGAGAGGTATCATGGCTGCAATGCAGCTCCTCGGCGTCAATGTCACCAGCGGCGACACCGGCCGTCTGCCCGGAGTGGCAGGCGTGGACTACGTTTACCCGACTCGGTGGGATATCGACTATATATCCTCAAAAGGACTGAATGTCATACGACTGCCCGTTTTCTGGGAACGCCTTCAACACGTCCCGTTCGGCGCCCTGGACGAAGCGGAGATGGCACATATCGATGACCTCGTCAGCTATGCGACATCCAAAGGGATTTCCGTCGTCTTCGACCTTCACAATTTCGGGTTCGGCTATGGCTACCCCGTGGGCGGGCCCATCACAACGGACAGCACCTTGGCTGATTTTTGGGGCAGGATCGCGAAGCGTTACGTGTCAAACTCAGGGATTATATTTGGACTTATGAATGAGCCGCAAGCTCAGCCAGCATCAGACTGGATCCGGTCCGTGAATTCAGCGATTCAGGCAATCCGGAGCGCTGGTGCGACGCAGGAGATCCTGGTTCCGGGCGCCTACGGTGACAGCGCACTGTCCTGGAGTTCTACGGACAACGCCACCGTAGTTGGGACAGGAGTGAATGACCCATTACACAATTTCGCTTTCGAAGTCCACATGTATTTCGACACGAACAGCTGGGGCACGGAACCTGGCGCGATCTCTGCGACGATTGGGTCCGAGCGCCTCGCGGCCGTCACCGCGTGGGCGGAGGCGAACAACGCGCAGCTGTTCCTTGGCGAGTTCGGTGTTGGAACAGATCAGACGAGTCTGGCGGCGCTTGACAATGCGCTTTCCTACATGGAGCAGCACGCACATGTTTGGCAGGGCGGTACGTACTGGGTCGCCGGTCCGCAGCTGCCCCACCCATTTTACTCCGTCGAGCCGCCGAACCCAGCCGCACATATGTTGGCCGAGAATGGCAGCTTCACGTTCATGGTAAATGACTCGTCAGCGCTGGGCCAGCGCAATATACTCACACTGGATATCTCTGAAGATGAATATCAGGGCGATGCGGTGTTCAGCGTGTCAGTCGACGGTGTGCAGATGGGTGGCATTCTAACCGCACACGCGTCTCACTCGAGCTTGCAGAGCGAGACATTCTCGTTTGTTGGCGATTGGGGTATCGGGCAGCACGCGGTGACCGTCAATTTTCTGAACGATCTTTATGGTGGTGCGTCGACCGTAGATCGCAATCTCTTCATTAATTACGCCAGTTACGATAGCGTTCCCGTGACCGGATACGATCAGCCGCAAATTGATATCCTCCAAGAACACCGCGAGGAAGAACACCGCGAGGAGGTTCCATTCCCGACCGTCTCAGCAGCGTCTTACACCGACATCAGGCCTGGTGATGACACCTTGCTTCTTGAGATTTCCGAAGATGCCTGGCTGGGCAGTGCTCAGTACACGATCGCCGTTGATGGCCAGCAGATCGGTGGCAAAATGACAGCTACAGCTTCGCACGGCACCGGGCAGTCTGATGTACTGCTAATAAATGGTGACTGGAGCGCCGGCGTCCATAAAGTTAGCATTGACTTCCTGAATGACAATTACGGTGGCACGCCGGCAGCCGACCGAAATCTGTATCTCAACGGAGCGACCTACAACGGGACTGGAATTCCAGGTAGCCGACTCACGCTGTTTTCGAGCGGGTCGCAAGAATTTACTTTCATGGAGTTGTGACGACTTGGCCGTGCTACCGGTCCGGGCGCCGCGGAGCGCAGCTGGTTCGAAGGGCCACCTTACCTGCAACGTCCGCTGCGAGCCGGTCGGCTGCATTCTGACGTGACCGGGCAACGGCAATCGGCGGCAGCGGTGGCAAGATCCGCGGAACGTCGCCCCTCCTTCACCGCGTTACAATACGTGGTGAACCTTGAGCCGACTGGATCAGCGCGCGAGCCAAGAGATCACCGCGCGAGCCAAGACCATCCCCGGCATGTCGCGCACCACGACAAGAGCAATCACCTGATTCCGTCATCGCGCTCGCCGCACACGAGATGCAGGAACAACCAAATTCTCACAGCGACGATATCTCTCCGGGATTGACTCCTGGGACATCGCGCGAAACAATATCACTGCACATGCGATCTCTCGGCTTGCGCGAGCTTGTCGATGCGCTTCCGTGGTAATGGGATAAACATGTACGGAGCGAGCGCCGGCAAGCGCGACGCGCAATATAGCGGCGGCCGGTTCGTTGCTTCTCGAACGAGAAGGGCGAGGTCCGTTGCTGCGTTCGTCGTTCTCATCGCCGGTTGGCTCTGCGGCGATCGGACTGACCAGCACAGCTTTGCAAACAGTCCACCGGGCCAGGCTGACGGCAGGGAGTATGAACTGAGGCGTGCCGGTCAAATGTGGGACGCCGCGAAGTTCGGGTCTGGAACCGTACGGGGATTCGGCGTCGGCCGTCTCTCTGACACGGACTTATACGATCTGGCGGGCACCGGCGCAAATGTTGTGAGAAAGTTTCTCAATTTGCATCGGGCCGTGAAATCCGATGAGTACGTCGTGGACGCGCAGCAACTGGTTGAGTTGGACCGATTGGTCACGTTTGCCTTGAATCACAAATTCAAAGTTGTTGTTACTTTCGAGCCGTTACCCAACCAATTTGCTCAGGAGTTTTGGGATAATTCGTCTTTGAAGGATAGCATCGTTGATGCTTGGCGACAGATAGCGAAGCGCTACGAGCACAGTCCCGCGATTGCCGCGTACGACCTCATCAATGAGCCGATCACCAAACGTCCCTGGGACGACGGCGGCCAGGAGGAGTGGCTGAATTTTGCGACGAAGATAGTTGCGGCCATTCGCGAGATAGATCCCAAGCGGGTAGTCGTATTTGAGCCCTCGCCGGGCGGATTGCCGTTTGGGTTCTCTGCGGTGCATCGGCTCATACCATTCAGCAATATTGTGTACAGTGCGCATGTGTACCAGCCGCACCAGCTCACACATCAAGGTTTATACTCGTACAAGATGCCTTATTCCTATCCAGGAATTTGGAACAAGTCAGATCTGTTCGCTCTTCTTGCCCCAGTGAAGGATTTCGCGAAACGGCATGACGTCAGTATATACATTGGGGAATTCAGCGCAGTCCGTTGGGCTCCGGGCTGTTCGGCGGAGAGATACGTTTCTGACGCCATATCAATATTTGAGGCTGAGAAATGGTCGTGGAGTTATCACGCCTGGCGTGAGTACCAGGGCTGGGACCTGGAACTTCCAGAAAGTTGGTTTCGGCGCTTTCCATACAAGGACGCAAAGCCGCAAGGCTTTGAGACGGCCGATCAGTCGAAAGTGAGAGTCGAAACGAACATTTATCGAATGATACTGCAAAAATTTCTGCAAAATACGCCATAACCAGCAACATATTGCGGATTGTACCGCCCGGTGTAGTCTGCGCATTGTAAAATCAGTGAAGTTCGATCGAGTTTCGCGTTGGCCCGTCGACTGGCGCTGGACGCAACATGCCACGAGCCTGGTCAGGTGGCCCGCGCGGATCTGCCGGCAGCTTAACGCCGGGGGCGCGGGACTGGCGGGAAGATCGCATTCGCGCGAGCGGTTGAACCTGCTCAGGCCATGGCCCGTGTGAAGCGCTCGCCGACCAGAATAGCGAGCCCCGCCTCGGCCATGGCCCACTCGCGCGGCACCATCCTCCACTCCTTCGGAGCGGTTCAAGACCGGGAACAGCAGCTTCAGCGCGGCCTCGTCCGAGGGAAAACGACCTCTGGCCCGCACCGCCCGGCGCAGCTTGGCGTTCAAAGCCTCGATGGCGTTCGGCGTGTAGACCATTCGGCGCCCCTCGGCCGGGAAGGCATAGAACGGGATGACCTCGCCCCACACCCGCCGCCAGCTCTGACCGATGGCGCCGTACTTCTTGGGTTCAAGCGGTCGTCGCAACACCATCTTGCACGGCAGCCAGCACAGCGTCGAGCGCCTCTGCCGGCGTCTTCCAGTTCAGCGTCTTGCGCGGTCTGCTGTTGAGGGCTGCGGCCACAGCAGCAAGATCGTTCGCGCTGTGGGCGCTCAGATCCGTTCCTTTCGGGAAGTACGGTCGCAGTAACCCGTTCGTATTCTCGTTCGTCCCCCGCTGCCAGGGTGAGCGTGGATCGCAGAAGTAGACCTGCAGACCCGCGTCGATCCGCAAGCGCGCGTGCTCGGCCATCT
>NZ_KB900609.1:4307030-4638543 GCF_000379105.1 Methylobacterium sp. WSM2598
CGACCCGGTGACCGCAGCTTCTCGCGAAGTGCCCGATCCGAACGCCGCCGACCTGCCATCACAACCGCCCTCCGCCAAGCCGTTGCGACGACCACTTGAATCCACCTTGCCACCCGCGATCCGAGTGATGCACGAGCCCGCCCCGTGAGCAGGGCGGCGCTCGTGCAGCGCCTGCTCCAGCGCGTCCAGCACGAAGCTGGCCTGCGCAGTGCGCGACACCCGCCTCGCGCACGCGCCGGATCTCGCGCATCGGCGTCGCGTCACTCCGCGCCCGGGCCGGCATTCTGCCAGGATCAGCGCGGCGTGTTGCATGAGCGTAGTCGGTCGACGGGGCGATCGGCAGCACCCTGCAGATCGGCTCGACCCCGTAGGCCTCTCGATGGTCGTCGATGAAGGCGATCGTGTCCGCGACCGGCGGTCGAGCTCCGCCATCGCAAACTCGGCCGAAGCCTTCCTGAGGATCTCGTTGGCCTGCCGAAGTTCGCGGGTTCTCGCGCTCCAGCGCTTCGATGCGCTCGCACTCGTCCGTGGTCGGGCCGGCCCGCAGGCCCTGGTCGCGCTCGGCCTGGCGCACCCAGTTCCTGAGGGTCTCGCCCGAGAAGCCGATCTTGCCTGAGCAGCCGATCCTGGCGGCGATCGACTGGATCGCGGCCCATTGCGAGCTGTGCTCCCCTTGGTGCTCGCGGACCATCCGGACCGCCCGCTCGCGGACCCGAGGGAGAAAGGTGGGGTGTGCTTCGTCACGGCTCCATCCTCTCAAGAGTTGGAGCCTCCGCGAAATTCGGGGCGGTTCATCCCTCGCGGAACGCGCGCTCCACTCTCCCGAAGCAAGTCCACCCATGCGGTGCGTCAGGCCGCCGCAGAGTGGGTGTCGAGGCGCGAGACGGACAGCCAGTTCGCACTCCTCCTCTCATCGGCCTGTTACCGGTGGCGTCTGACGGCAGCACTGGAATGTGACACATCGAAAAATCCAGTTGCCCTCGGCTGTCAGAGGCTCGCGGCTATTATCAACGCAGGTTCCCTCGAACGCCTTAGCTATTCAAGCTGGGCGGTCCAAAAAAGCAGCCGGTTGGCTCACTGTAGAGGGAAAAACTGATAATTGACAATATCGGTTCGCTCATCCAGTTTAGGTATATGCGTAAGCGCGTGATCTCACCTCTATGGGGTACATGCTCGGTTGGACGTGGCGGTTGTTGCAATCTAAGATTGCTAAAGCCTGCGATGCAATCTTAAGTTCCAGCGATCCCGGCGATCGGTTGTTGTGGCGCCGAGTTGAATACGAACCAGCTTGCGGATTCTTGCGCGTTACGGCTTCGGGATATGACTTTAAATGTCTAATATTGAGTCAACAAGTGAAAATCTCGGAATTCGAACCCCGAGGGAGGACGATTATGCCGATGACTAGGTGCTTGCTGCTTTTAAGCGCGTGCCCAACACGGGCGCTTGCTGGTAATCGTGAGTTTGAGCTTATCCTGCCGCCCCCGAGCGACGATACGGCGTTTGCTCGGGTGGTCACGGCCGTGGCACTCTGCCTCGCGCCTGCGCTGGGCGTGATCGCTCAAGGGATCATCCTGGACCACCAGGGGCCTGTCCTGTTCCGCCGGACCCGCACAGGGCTGAATGGCCAACCGTTCCAAGTCTGGAAACATCGAACATTGCCCGTGCAGAAAACCGGGCCCGTAACGTTGGCCGGTCCGCGCGCCGCTGCATGTTCCGTATCTGCAGCGCATTCGAGCTTCGCATTCACGAACATTCCAAAGATGTTCGTTCGCGCACTGCAACTAACCAGCTGTTCCCAATACTATTCTCGTTGCTGATTCTGTAAGAATTATCTATAGCCAAAATTATTCCCTAAATGGCAGTCGCAGCTGTTTCATCTCTGGCGAAATCGCCGCGGCGGCATCAGCACCGTGGAAGTACGGGGGACATGTGAACTCCTGGGTTTTAGAGGATGTGCGTCATGACAGCACCTGAACGCAATGTTTTCCTATCTGCCCTCGGTGAGGAGGATTTTGAGGCATTATTGCCCAAAATGAAGGATCTCGACGTCAGACAGGGGCAGATTCTCTGCGAGGCTGGCCACGAGATCGAGTTCGTTTACTTTCCAAAAACCTGTGCCATCTCAGTGGTCGCTCTCCTCGAAGATGGAACGCCAGAAATGGCGAACTTTGGCCCCGAAGGCGTTGCGGGCGCACTCGCTCTTCTCGGACATCGGAAGGCCTTCGGTCGCTACCTGGTGCAAATGTCCGGGCGGGCCTCACGCATTCGCCTCGACCATCTCGAAACAGTGCTCGCACAACGTCCTCACCTGCGAGCGACTATGAACTTGTATCTGCAATGGATTCTAAATCAGGTCATGCAGACCGCCGCTTGCAATGCTGCACATCATGTTGAGGCTCGCTGCTGCCGCTGGATCCTCACCTTGCACGAGCGGCTTCACTGCAAAGAACTAGATATAACGCACGATATCTTAGCTTCAGCGATTGGTGTACAGCGGCCTACTGTGAGCGTAATAGCGCGTCGCCTGCAGAACGCGGGCCTCATTCAGCAGCGCCGCGGAGCTATCGCCGTCGTTGATGCGCATGGATTGGAGAATTCAGCCTGTGAGTGTTATCACACGCTTCAGCAGCGCTTCGAACAGATATTGCGGTCTGCAGAGAGCATCAGGCGGGCCCGGCGAGAGCGGGACTGTCGCGTTATCGATCCAGCTCGCAAGTTTGGACTCTCGAACTCGGCAGAACCGGTCAATCAGAGAGACTAACGGGTGACCGATCCGCGTGGACCGCTACGCGGGCGGGCGCCCCGGGCTGACCGCAGCGTGAGGCGGGCATGCGGCCGGTCCCGATCCTCGGTGGCGGCCAAGTCGGCCGTGCGCTTCAGGACGTCACCCGGCCACGGGACGTCGCGCCGCGTGCGTGATCGCGCGAGGTCGTCGACATGACTGGGGAAGGCTCCGCAACGAGCGCCGCCGTGGAGCGTCCTCGTGTGCCGGCGATCGCCGCGGCGGCGCGTGCGGCGGTGGACCGGGCCAGCCGCGAGGCTGGGGAGCCTGGCAGCTCGACGCCCTGCCGCCCGTCCTCCCCGACGTCGCGACCGCGCGGGTGGGGATCGCTGGTCCAGTTCTCGACCGACTGCGTGTGCGATGGTCGCCGGACCGGGCGCCTGGCGGCCGCCGCGCGGGCGGACCTGACAAGCGGCTGCGGGGCCAGCGGCGAGACGAGCGAGACGGCGGTGCGCACGGCCCGCCGGCGCCGCGCGGAAGTGCGCCCGACACGGGCGGCCAATCCGCACCAGGGCCCTTCCGCCGAGGCGGTGCGACGGCCGGTCGGCGAGCGCTCCGGGCCCGACGTGACGGCCGACCAGCGCGGCTGCCCGACCTCCGCCGACGACCTCGCGGCGGCGCTCGCCGCGATCGCCCTGCGGCTCGCCGAGGATCCCGCGGCCCCGGGCGGCACCTACCATTGCGTGAATGCCGGCGCGACGACCTGGTGCGGCTTCGCGCGGGCGATCATGGCGGGCGCCCGGGCGCGCGGGGCGCGGGCGGTCCCGGTCGAGCCGATCGCGACCTCGTCCTACCCGACGCCGGCGCGGCGCCCGGCCAATAGCGAACTCTCGACCGCGACGCTGAGCCGGGATTTCGGGATCGTGCCGCGGCCCTGGGAGGCGGCGCTCGCCGACATCCTGGACCGGCTGATCGGCCCGGTGACGCCGGCCTGAAGGAGGCCATGATGAAGGGCATCGTGCTCGCCGGCGGCTCCGGCACCCGACTCCACCCGGCGACGCTCGCGATCAACAAGCAGCTGCTGCCGGTCTACGACAAGCCGATGATCTACTATCCGGTCTCGGTGCTGATGCTGGCCGGGATCCGCGAGATCCTGATCATCTCGAGCCCCGAGCACCTGGACAATTACAAGCGGCTGTTCGGGACGGGCGAGCAGTTCGGGGTGACCTTCTCGTACGCGCTGCAGCCGCGGCCGGAGGGGCTGGCGCAGGCCTTCCTGATCGGGCGGGACTTCGTCGGCGCGGACCCGGTCTCGCTGATCCTGGGCGACAACCTGTTCTTCGGGGCGGGCCTGCGGGCCCTGCTGCAGCGGGCGCGGGCGCGGGCGCGGGGGGCGACGGTGTTCGCCTACCACGTCGACCACCCGGAGGCCTACGGGGTGGTGAACCTCGACGGCTCGGGCCGCCCGACCAAGCTGGTCGAGAAGCCGAAACTGCCGGAATCGACCTGGGCGGTGACCGGCCTGTACTTCTACGACAACCAAGTGCTCGACATCGCGGCGGCCGTGAAACCCTCGCCGCGGGGCGAGCTGGAGATCACGGACGTGAACCAGGCCTACCTGGAGCGCGGGCAGCTCGAGGTGGAATGCATGTCGCGCGGCTACGCGTGGCTGGACACGGGAACGCATGACAGCCTGCTGGAGGCGGGGGAGTTCGTGCGGGTGATCCAGAGCCGGCAGGGGATGCAGGTGGCCTGCCTGGAGGAGATCGCCTACCTGCAGGGCTGGATCTCCCGCGAGCAGGTGGCGGCGCGCGGCGAGTTGTCCGCGAAAACCAGCTACGGTCAGTATCTCATCTGGCTCGCTCGCGGCAGCGACCTGATCAGCCCCCACGCGGTGGGCCGGTTGGAGCGTTTGAGCGCCTAACAGAACGGGCATGAACCGCCTGGGCGGATGTTGGTGTGTATGGCTCGACCGCTTCAACCCGATGATCTCTGGCGCGAGATCGCCCCGCTTCTGCTGCCGCCCCGGTTGCGCCCTGGGCTCGCGCCAGACCTACGGCTCGCCGCGCGTCCAGGCGGAGCGGCGCGACCAGGGCGACGCCCACCGTCGCAAGCGGATCGCCCGGCCGATGCGCGGGGCCGGTCTCGTCGGGGCGTGTCATCGCCGCAGCGGGCCGATCACGACGCGGCGCGATCAGGAGGCCCGGCCGGCTCCGGACTTGGTCGAGCGCAGCTTCGCGGCCGACGAACCCGACCGGCCGTGGGTCGCGGACATCACCTCCGTCCCGACCAGCGCAGGGTTCCTGTACCTGGCCATTGTGCTCGACGCGTTCAGCCGCCGGACCGCCGGCTGGTGGGGCTCCCATCGCGGCCCGCCGCGACGGCCGATCATCTTCGCACTGATCCGGGATCCGCTTGACCCAAGCGGATCCCGGATCGCGAGCCCGCGCGGCGCCTGAGCGAAGCCGACATCCGCATGGCCGAAATCGGAGATGGCGAAGCCATCAACCGGATGTCGGATGAGTTGGTGCTGGACGCGCTTGCGATGGCCGCCAGCCAGAGAAAGCCGCGAGACGTGATCCACCGCTCGGATCAGGGCTCGCCCTCGACTTCGCTGGCCATCGGCGGCCGCTGCCGCGAGGCGGGCGTGCGGCCCTCGATGGGCTCGGTCGGAGATGCTCACGACAACGCCATGGCCGAAAGCGTCTTCTCGAGCTTGGAATGCGAACTGCTCGCCCGCCGGCGCTCCCGCTCCCGGCCAGAGGCCCGCATGGCCCCTTTCAGCGACCTGGAGGGCTTCGCCAACCCGGTGCGGCGCCACTCCGCCCTGGGCGACCGCTCACCCAGCATCTGCGACCAACAGCATCGTCCCGAGCCTGCAACCGGGACCCTGGTCAGCCATGCCCAGTGACCGTCCACACAAAACCGGGCAATCCCAAACCCCCGAATAGACAAGAAGTTTCCCCGGGCGGCCTCCTGCAGGATCAGCTTGCCGAGTGTGAGGTCCGCGATCGCCTTGCGCAGCCGCTGGTTCTCGGTCTCCAGCTCCTTCATCCGGCGCACCTGGTCGGACTTGAGCCCACCGTACCCGCGGCCCCAACGATAGGAGGTGACCCCGGTCACGCCGATGGCGCGGCTCGCGTCCGCCACGCTCTGCCCCCGCGAGACCAGCACGTCGACCTGCCGCAGATTGGCCATCCCTCTTCCGGCTTGCGCTTCTTCGCTCCCATTGCGTCCGTCCTCCGTCGGCTCAAAGCCACACTTCAGGGCGGACCACTCTGACACGGGCTGACCATACCGAGGCTCGACTGTATCTCCCCGTGCACCACGCACCTACGTAATCATTCGCACCGAAAATTGGTAATCTCGCGAACATAAAACTCACTCCGGTTCAGGATAATCAGGAGCGATGCGGTTGTCGGAACATAGTCTTACAATTTCGCTTGCTCTCTGCCAGACCCAGTGATTAGTATATCCGATCTGAGTGCCTCCGCCCGAGTCAGCGGGACGGAAAAAGCGCACTCTCGCCCTGCACTGGCCCAGAGGGCTACAAGATGCCAGTCAGCTTTTTCAACCTTTTACCCGTTCAACATAAAGAGCCAGCTGCCTCGATACAAACCGCTGCCCATGGCCGGAACCGGCCGGCTTTACTCATACTTGGCACGCGCGGCATCCCGGCGGCGCATGGCGGGTTCGAGACTTTCGCCGAACGTCTCGCACTCTATATGGCGGCGCGCGGCTGGGACGTTACGGTATTCTGCCAGCAAGACGTTGCTCCGAGCTCCGGTCTGCATGGTCAGATCGCTCACGACATTTGGCGCGGCGTGCGACGCTTGATCATATCAGTCGAACGAACTGGCCCAGCAGGTACGATTTATTTTGACTGGCGCTCCATGATTGAAGCGCGCCGCCTTCCAGGAATACCATTGGTTTTAGGGTATAATACCGCCTGCTTTCTCCCAATGCTGCGCGCTCAACGTCGTCCGGTCTTGGTCAACATGGATGGAATTGAGTGGAAACGCGAAAAATGGTCAAATTTAGCGAAATTATGGTTCATTATAAACGAGAGGGTTGCCTGCCAACTTGGATCCCGATTGATTGCTGATCATCCACAAATCAAAGACCATCTTCTAGCACGAGCAGATGCAAACAAAATAACAATGATACCGTACGGAGCCGACGAAATCGTCAATGCTCCTCCTGAGCTCCTCTCTCCTTACAATCTCCAACCAGACAAATACCTGCTCCTGATCGCAAGAATTGAGCCCGAAAATTCGATTCTCGAGATTGTCCGCGCGTTTTCCCGGCGCCCTCGCCGAGTGCCACTGGTCTGCATCGGCAATATTGATCCAAGCCGCTCTCCATATCATCAGCTCATTTGCGCGGAAGCGTCGCCGCAAGTGCATTTCCCCGGCGCCGTATACGATAAGCCCACGGTTTCAGCTCTCCGGCGGCATGCGCTGGCTTACCTCCACGGGCACACCGTCGGCGGAACGAACCCATCGCTCGTTGAGGCTTTGGGTGCCGGGAGTGCGATCATCGCCAAGCGCAACATCTTTAACACTTGGACCGCCGGACCTGAGCAGTTCTACTTTTCTGACGAGGACCAGTGCGACGCCCAGATCGAACGGGCGTTCGACGACCAGACCGCACTCAAGAACGCCCGTCGGGCCGCGAAGCGGCGACATCGCGCTACGTTCCTCTGGGACGATGTGCTCGCCAAATACGAAGATCTCTGCCTGGACACGTGGCAGCACGTAATGCGTGCAGCCCTCGCGGTGCTCGCCCTGGCCACGAGCCCCTTCTGCCCGAACGCCCGAGCTGACTATCTGCTTGGGCCGGGCGATAAGCTGCAAATAACAGTATCACTGACGACCGCCTGGCGTACAACGGTCAACGCCGACGGGGCGATCGCGATGCCGCAGATCGGCACGGTTCCGCTTGCAGGCATATCCGTCCAAGCGGCCCAGGCTCGCCTCCGAGAAGAATACCGCGCGAAGCGAATTTTTCAAGATGCCGACGTTCAGGTGGAAGTCACGGAGTATCGTCCGTTTTACATCGACGGCGACGTTGCGAAACCCGGCTCCTATCCGTACCAGCCACGCATGACGGTCCGTCAGGCAATAGCCTCGGCGGGAGGACTCGACATGGTGCGGTTTCGCATCGGCGAGAACCCTTTCGTGAGGGCCGCCGACCTCCGCAGTGAATATGAATCGATCGCCATTGAACGCGCACGTCTACTTCTTCGAAAGAACCGCATCAACGCCGAACTGGAGGGCACACAAGAACTGCGAATTGATGATCTTGCAAACCCCGGTATTCCGCCTTCGCAAATCAGGCAGTTGGCGGCGCTGGAACTTGCGCAGCTGCGACACAACAAAATCGCCCAAGAAGCGGAGATTGCGGCGCTCACAAACGTCATAAATGAGTCGCAGGAGAACCTGAATTCGCTGAACGCGGAATTGTCCGTCGAAAGCCAAGCGACGCGAGACGAAGAGGCGGCAGTCGCCTCCACACGGTCGTACGTCACCCGGGGTACCTCCCCGGAAACACGACTCGCTGAGGTCCGCCGCGACTTGGCCAGCGCAAAAAGTCGCTACCACGCCACGCAAGCCCAGGTGTGGGCGGCAGCGCGGGCGCTCTCCGAGCATCGACGCCAGCTGGCGCGCGTCGTTGAGGTCCGCCGAGGCGCTCGGCTGGCAGAAGCACAAGAGACAGATATTGCTCTACAGAAGCTTGAGGCTCAGACCAAAGCTCTTGCCGAGAAATTCGCCGTTATCGGAGGAATTAGAGCAGCTCTTTACACAAGCGCCGGTAACGACCTCGAAGTCACTGTCTACCGGCAGAATGCCGCAGGCTCCGAACGCCTCACGGCATCGAGCGACTCGAAGATCGAGCCGGACGACGTGGTGTCCGTGAATGTGCGACCCGGTCGCCTTCTTGGTATGGCGGCGACTGCGGAACCTAGTCCGGTGATCACGTCGACCGCAACTAACCGCCGGTGAGCAAATCGGAGCGTCATGTCATGCGCATCCTCTGTGTTCATCAGGGTTTCGAGTTGTATGGATCCGATCGTTGCTTTCTAGATTCCGTGCGCGTGATACGGGCGTCATTTCCACATGCCCACGTCGCCGCCGTCATACCGCGCCCGGGTCCCATCACTGCGCCGCTATCAAGCCTCGTTGATCACGTGACGTTCGGAAAAATCTGGGTACTTCGCAAGCATGGACTTTGGAAGTCTTTGCTGCACGGCCCAATTTCACTTCCAGTGGCCGTCGCACGGGCGGTTACGGCCTTTCGGAGCGCCGACCTCGTGTACATCAACACGGTGACCGTGTTAGATTATTTGCTGGCGGCGGCTTTTTTTCGCAGCAAAGCGCTCCTGCACATTCACGAAGCTCCGGGGGGATTGGCGGGCGTTGGATTCGGTGCCCTCGTGCGCAGCCTCAGGGCTGCAACGATTTTCAATTCGGAAGCGACGCGCTCCGCCTATCGTCCGTCACGAAAAGCACCGTCGTACGTCCTCTACAATGGCGTCGACGCGCCGGACGTCGCCGATCCTTGCCGCTACGACGGCTCGCGGCGATTGCGCATCTTGATGATCGGGCGAATTAGTCGCGGGAAGGCGCAGGATCTCCTTCTTGATGCATGTGAGCGGCTGCCTGCCTCCGTCATAGCAAAGATCGAAGTGAAAATCGTCGGCAGCTCTTTCGGGAGACGACGACAGTTGGAACAGCTTCTCATCGCACGTGCGAGGAAGATTGTGCCTCCAGATGTTTTCTCGTTCGAGCCTTTCACCGCAGATCCGGCGAAGCTATACGAGTGGTGCGACCTCGTGATCGTTCCATCTCGGGTCCGCGAAGGCTTCGGACGCGTCGCAACCGAGGCAATGGCACACGGACGAGCGGTCATCGCGGCCAACCATGGCGGCCTCACCGAGATCGTCGAGCATGAAAAGACGGGTTGGCTATTCACGCCGAACGACCCAGCCGCCTTGGCTGAGGTTATCCAGGTCGCGGCAGCGTCGCCCGACCAGCTGCGGCAGTTCGGCCGGGCCGCGCGACGGCGTTTCGACACCCATTTCGCAGCTCCCCTCATCGATTCGCAGCTGCGTAAAATCTTACGCGAGCGGTGCCCGTGACGGTCGATCAAACCCGGAGCACGCGGATGTCGCTACAAGCCAGCCGCCTGACCACGCAGCTGCCGATATTGCGAGATCGCGGAGTTAATCTCCGCGAAATACTGAGCGTGTTGAAACGCCGTCGGGCTATTTTCCTGGTTGTTACCTCGATCGTTCTATTTTCCGTGATAGCCTACCTGTTCATCGCACGTCCTACGTTTACCGCAACAGCGCAGATCCTTCTCGACCAGCAGCAGAGAATCGCCGACGATGTTCCCAGGGAGCAGCTACCGTCAGAAACTGTAAGCGCGATCGTCGAGAGCCAAGTTCAGACAGTGGCGTCCCACGAAATTGTAAGGCGTCTTATCGCAAGCGAGCATCTAACCAGCGATCCGGAATTTGCTTCGCGGGGACTTGTATTGCAAATATTGCATTCCGCTTTGGGCATGATCGGCACAGCGGCGTACGAGGAAGAAGATCCAGAAGCGCGCGTACACCAAAATGTTCGCAACGCGATCTCAGCACGAAGGCTTGATAAAACTTTCGTTCTCGAGATCAGCTTTGAATCGCATGATCGGCAAAAATCTGCGCGGCTCGCGAACGCCACCGCGCGCGCCTTTATCGCCGACCAGGTTGAGGCGAAAGTGGCCGCGAATCGCCGTCTTGCGGCGTCGTATGAGGCGCGTCTACCGGAGTTGCGAGGGGAATTGCAACGAGCCGAACAGGCGATTGAGACTTACAAGTTTCAGCACAGTACGGTCGTTCCCTCCGGCGGCCCGGCCACGCTCGGCGGAAATGAGGCCCTTGTCGGGCTGAGGGAACTCGAGCGGGAAGCAGAGACGAGTCGCGCCCTGTATGTCTCGCAACTGGCACGTTCGAGGAAGGCGTTCGAACAAGCGAATTTCTACGTTGCTGACGCACGCTTTATTTCCCCCGCAATCCCGCCAGCGCGCCGCAGCTGGCCGCCGACGGGAGTGTTGCTCGTTGCTGGTCTCTTTGGTGGCATGAGCGTGGCCGCGGGCGTCGCGTTGCTGCGCGATCATTTGGACACTCGCCTCTTTACGAAGGAACAAACCGAGTCGGAAACGGAGTTTCCGGTCCTCGCCGACATACCAGAAGCTCGGCCAAATTCACCCGACATCGCGCGTTGCAATCAGGGTGCGTTCCTGCGTATCTTGGACTCTGTACGCGAGCATTCAGAGAGAAAAGGCACCAGAATTATACTTCTTACTTCGTCCGAACTGGGGGAGGGTAAAAGTACAATAGCTATAAACCTGGCGATGATTGCTGATAAACTCGGAGATAGCGTCCTGCTCGTTGACTCGCCGTTCGCCACGGCGGCGACGTCGGTGGCGGGGGAGCACATCTGGTTCGTCGACTCGCCCTTCATCGTGCGAGCGGCGCTCTTGCCGTCGAGTGCCGGGATCAAGGCCACGAGTCAGAACGGAGAGGCGGCGCATCGTCAGGCGGCGCATCACCCACTCGTGCTACAAGGCGACTCCGCACGAAGAACTAGCCTACGAGACCAAATCGAATTTTTGCTGAATTCGTCGACGCGAAAATTCGATCTCATCATCTTGGAGCGAAGCGCGGCCAACGACGACTGCGTTCTCCGTGACATGAGCCACATCGCACACTCGATCATCATTGTGGCGAAAGCCGGTCAAACTCGGGTCGGCGACATTGCTTCGATCTCCGAAACACTTGGATTGGGACGCAAGCGAATCGCTGGTGTGGTACTTAACCGCACTCGGCGGAAGTCGAGGTTGCTGCCGTGACCTCAACACCCTCGCCCGCGGCGCTGATGAGCCATCGCGCGCGGTCCGACCGCGCCTCGCTGGATCCAGGCGGGCCCCTCTTCCTCCTCACGGTCGGCGTACTTTTCGCCGTTCCAGGAGGACTCCTGTGGGAGCTTGGACTCAATTACGACGGCATCACCGGCTCGATAATGTCGAAAATTCATCCCTCGTCCTACTTGGCTGCCGTTAATGTCGTAATTGTCATGGCGCTGAAGCCGAGTTCAGCGTCACCGTGCCGCCGCCTGCTTGAGAAGTATGGAGGTTCCGTTCTGCTCTTTACTTTTACGATTGCAGCTTTAGGTTTTGCGGCGATCAGCAGGCGACCAGGCCTTGCGGGTTTGATCGATACATTTTGCGTTCCCGCACTGCTCGCCATCACGGTGGAGGAGGTGTCGGAAGCAACACGCAGACGTGGAGAGTATCTTTTGCATTGCATTCTTACGTGCAACGCGATATTGACTATCTACGAGGCTGTAACAAATCACCACATTTTTCCCTATCGGTACGAGGGGCAGATCCCCGTCGAGCTGCGGCCGGCAGGACTACAGAATCACGCTTTGTCCAATGCGGTCGTTATAGGAACATACATCACGATACTCGCGTATGGAGCCCCGTTGCGCTTGCGGACCGGTGTGCGTGCGACGTTCATCGTACTTCAGCTGGCCGCTCTCATTTTGACCGGCGGCCGTGCAGCAACTGTGATCGTTTCATGCTTCCTGCTCCTGCGCGGCTTGCAAGGGTGCGCGCGCGTTCTTGCCGGACGGCGTTTCTCGAGGGCTGAAGCAGCACTCCATTTGACAGTTATTCCTCTTGTCCTGCTCTTGGTCGTCGTACTCGTACATCAAGGTGTATTCGGAATCTTGCTTGATAGATTTAATGAGGACAGCGGCAGTGCGATGACACGCGCGAAGATGTTCCGCATGTTCACATATATTCCCTTTGAACAGATCATGTTGGGACCCGATTTGCAAACCGTCGACTACGTTCGGCGCCGCGAGGGGCTTGAACTCGGGATTGAAAATCCTGTTGTCCGATTTATCTTGTACCAAGGTGCGGTTATTACGATGATGATGATCGTCGGTGTCGCGTGTTTTCTGGTCCAGATTGCACGGTCAACTTGCAATATCCATGTGGCTCCGCTAATTTATTTCTTAGCAGTAATATCGACTTTCGAAAGTATCGGCACGAAAGGAAGCTTACTTGCTAAATACGCCGTAATGACCGCTGTTCTAACGAATTTGAGGCCTATTATGTACGGCCGCCGATGACCAGTCCGGCGTGCAGCGCGAAGCGACGCTTCACGGCGCAGATCAGAAAAGGGTACGATCATGTGCAACGAGGAAGACGCCTGCCGGATCACAGGCGCATCTCCCCGCCGCCCCGCGGTCGGAGCCCGCTGTGGTTGCCGTATTGCTGCGTGATCTCGTCGGTGGTGGAGGAGGTGAAGTTGCTCGTCGCCGTTCGAGTTCCCGAATCCTCAGACAGAAGCTGGCACTGCGATCTCCTCAAGAGGATAAACGCCGTTCCCATGGTCACGGCGCAGGTCACATGGGGGGGGAGGCAGAAACCGCTTCCCTTCGCTCTCAGGTGTGTTTTCGATCCGAGCCGCGAAAGATCGACCTACGAAGCAGCCGCCTCGGAACGTTCAAGTATGGTCGAGCAAGCGAGTTCGTCCGAAGCGGATTCGCCCAAGCCCGACATTCTACTGGATCTATGTGGCGGCGTTGCGGAGGGCTATTGTCCGACATGGTCGCTGATGGCTGATGGCGAGGACGTTGAAAGCGGCGTACTGAGCTCCATAGTGCGGGGACGCGCACCAGTCATCTACATTTTCGACAGATCGGCCGGCGATGTGATTGCGTCGGCTCGGCCGCACACGGAAGCGAATGGTAATATTTATCAGGTATTCGAAGAATACATGCAAGTTGCTCAGCGGCTGGTCTGTGGGGCGATCGCGGGCTGTCGGACATCGGTCGGTGACCGGCCGCCGAGAGTGGCAGACGAGCTAGGCTTGGGAGATCTGGCCCGTTACGCGCGATCGCGCCTAACCCGTGACGTCGTGAAGGGTGCCTACCGTACTCTCTGCTACGCACCACATTGGCGGGTTGGCTGGCGGATCGTGGACGGTGCGGACATCGTGGACCTTAAGGAAATGCCCTGTACTGCCTGGAACGAGTTACCGGACGATGGCTTTCACTTCTATGCGGATCCGTTTCCAATTGAGGTGAATGGCAGAATCGTGCTTTTCGTCGAGGATTTTGACCACCGGGTCGGCCGCGGAGTGATATCGGCTGTGGAGTTCAACTCTTCAGGTCCGGTGAGCAGACCGGTTCCGGTTTTGTCGTCCTCTGCTCATTTCTCATACCCGTTCGTCTTCCAGCACGATGGGGAGATCTGGATGGTTCCAGAGAGTGCGTCGGCGCGGCGAGTGGAGCTCTACAGGGCGAAGAGATTTCCTGATGTTTGGGAGCACGAGGCGGTGCTTCTGAACGATGTCGAGGCAAGCGATGCGACACTCATCCGGGTGGATGGGCAATGGTGGATGATGGCGACCGTACGCTTTGAGGGCGGCTCTTATTCGGACGCCCTATGCCTCTGGTCAGCAGAGAAAATCACGGGGCCTTGGATTGCGCATCGGAAGAACCCTGTACTGGTCGATGCGGCAGCTGCGCGACCGGCCGGCCGCGTAGTGTCGCGCGGGGGCAGCCTCATACGGCCGGTCCAAGATTGCCGCCTCGGATATGGAGCTGCACTCGCTCTGGCGAAGATCACGCGGCTCGACGAGGCGGCCTTCGAACAGTCGGTTGTCGCATCGATCAAGCCTGGCCCCTCCTGGCGAGGCACTCGGCTTCACACTCTTAACCGCGCTGGTAAGCTTGAGTTCATCGATGGATCGTCCAGATCGTACAAGGCCGGAGCGTATCTCAGACGTTGGACGGGGCGTCGACTGCGCGAGGGCTCGTCTGGGGAAGCGAAGTGTCAAAGCGTTCTTGCGGGAAGCAGGTGCGGCTGGCCGATGAGGTCGTCCGCCGCGGAAGCGCCTGCTGGGTGGTGTAGCAGATGAGTGAGCGCACTCGCGGCAGTGATCCCGTGCACGACGCTAAGTTCCGTCAAAGAACTTCGGCCCGCACGAGACTGTCATCGCGCGCGGGACGCGCAGCATCGCTTCGGCGGAACGTGAGATGTGCGATCGCGGCGTCATAGAATTCGGGTGCTACGATGTTCGTCGGTTCGGCTCTCGTTGTACTTGGTCAGCTTAATGGGCTCGGCGTTGTCCGCAGTCTCGGTGAAGCTGGGGTCAAGAGCTGCGTTGTCGATCGCAGCCGAATGGCGCCTGCACTTTGGTCGCGTCATGCACTGCCTATTGTGAGCGGCAACATGTCGGGCGAAGGTTTTGTCGAGACCCTTCTTGGCCTCGGGAAAAGCTTCAGCGAGCCGCCAGTGCTTTTTAACACGGACGAGATGTCTGTTCTGCCGATCTCGCGCAGCCGCGACAGGCTTGCCAGCGCATTCAAGTTCCGGTTACCTGATCACGAGATCCTATGCACGCTCCAGGATAAGGCGCGCTTCCACGAATTCGCGGTGTCGCGAGGGCTTCCTGTCCCTGGCACGGCACTGATTCGACGCGAGGCCGAGATCCGAGAACTGGGACGCCTCCGCTATCCGGTTGTCGTCAAGGCTGCAAACAAAGGCGCAGTCCATGCAGGCAAAATGCCCGGCCTGATTGGCTGCGCCTGCGAAGCAGAAGCTGCGTCCGTATGCGGCAGATATTTGGAAGACTCGGAGGGCTTGGTAGTTCAGGAATGGATCGATGGCGCGGTAGACGAGATATTCTTTTGCCTTTTTTATTGCGGTAGTCCTGGCGATGCGACTGCTATGTTTACGGGGCGGAAACTCGCCAGTACTCCCCGTTTCGGGTTGACGGCGTATTGCCAAGCGGCTCCAGAAGCGGCTGGGCTCTTGGAGCCATTAACGCGAAATTTCATCGAATGCGCGAAGTATGTGGGGTTAGGTAGCGTTGAGTACAAATGGGACAGGTCAAGGAGCAAATTTCTCATCGTTGAGCCGACTGTCGGTCGTACCGACATGCAGGAAGAAATCGCGACGCTAAGTGGCGTTAACATTCCTCTGATCGCATATAGGTATGAGCGTGGGGAAGCTGCACACGTTCGCGGAGCAGTTAGTTCGGGCGTTGTCTGGAGGTCGTCATGGTTGGAGCCGCTTAGAGGAGTAAAAGCCAAAATACCTCATCAGGCGGTGGTGTATGACGGGTTTTGGCGTCGTGACGATCCGCTCCCTGGTTTCGCGAGATACGGATTTAATCTATGCAGCAGCTTGCTTAAAAAAGCTCGGAACGTGCGCATGCTCACGAGAAATAGCTGAGCTTGTGTTGATTGGATCCGATGGTTTGATAACCTTGCGCGCTGTTGACCTAAGGGCCTCGGCCTTGGCTCAAGCAGTCTGCCCGTCAAGCTTGTTCACGGTCGAATTGCATCGGTCTGGTTAGAGGCCGCAGTCGGCCGAATATCGTCTCGCCATCGGGATGTGTGCGGGCGAACCGACGGCTGAGGTTGGGTCGGGAGAAGTGAAAGGGAGCCACTTCGCCTGAGCCTTGGCGGTCCAGCTTGTCAGCGCGGAGGCACCTGCTAGGTTTTGTCCTCCGGCCGGCTGCAGCACGTCAGCTCGCACCTCTCCGAAGGAATTCAAAGCGAACGGCAGGTTGATCATCGCGTTGACCGTGGAGCACACTGCCGCACGCACGCTCTGGACTACGGGTCCGCCTCAATCCCTGCGCTCGCCTACTTCGCCCTCGCCGCTGCCATTATCCTCGGCACACGCTTCGAGAGGGCATTCTGAAACGGGTTCAGGAGGCCGGAGGGGCAACCGCCGACTTCGAATGGCAGCTTTCGCGTGTCGAGCGGCCATTCCGCCAGCATCGGTCGAAGGTCCGGAAGTGGCGTGCGTATTCCGACGAAGCCGGCCGGGGGTTCCAAGTTGAAGCCGGCCGTCATTCCGAGGCGAAGCCGGCCACCGTTCCGATCTGAAGCCGACCGGCGACGGGGCGCTCCCGCGGGTCTGGGGTGAAGATCACGAGGTCGGATCGGCGGGTCAAGCGGCGGGCTCGGTCGCCTTGCGTTTGCGCAGGCTCTCGCCGGCGAGTTCGATGCGGTGGGCATTGTGCAGCAGCCGGTCGAGGACGGCATCGGCGAGCGTGGGGATGCCGATGATCTCGTACCAGCGATCCACCGGCACCTGGCTGGTGATCAGGGTCGAGCCGGCATCGTAGCGGTCCTCGACGATCTCGAGGAGGTCGCGAGCCTGTTCGGGCAGGAGCGGCTCGGGCCCCAATCGTCGAGGATCAGCAGGTTCACCTTGGCGATCTGGCGCAGCAACCGGCCGTAGCGGCCATCGGCGGGGCGAGGGCCAGCGCGGTGAACAGGCGCGGGACCCGGTAGTACACGACCGAGAGGTCGTCCCGGCAGGCCTTGTGCCCCAGCGCGCAGGCCAGCCAGCTCTTGCCACCGCCACATGGGCCGGTGATCACGAGGTTGCGCCGGGTCCGGATCCAGTCGCTGGTGGCGAGCTTGAGGAACAGCGCCCGGTCCAGGCCGCGATGGCTGCGGTAGTCGACGTCCTCGATGCTGGCGGGATGCGCGCAGCCGCGCGGCGCGAGCGCGGGTCTCGAAGCGCTTCTGTCGCCGAGCCGTGGCCTCGTGGTCGAGGAGCAGTCCGAGCCACTCGGCATGGCCGAGGGGCGGGCCTTCGGGTTAGCGTCGAGCGCCTTGAAGCCCGAGGCCATGCCTCTCAGGCCGAGCTCGTGCAGGAGATCGAGGGTGGGATGGCTAAGCATCGTCGTCTCCGTCAGTGGAAGTAGCGCGGGCCGCGCAGGTTGGGGTGGAGCATCACCGGGACGGCCTCGGCAGGCGGGGCTGCGCGATCGAGGCCCTTGGCCAGGATTGCGGCGATGCTGGTGTAGGTGAGCGCCCCGACGGCCACGGCCGGCCGAGGCGGCCTCCCCCCGGCTCGGATCGAGCCCGCGATAGAGGCGCAGGAGACCCAAGCAGGTACGGAAGCCCTGCTCGGGATGAGGCCGGTCGTGGAGGATGGCGATCACCAGCCCCTCCGTCTCCGGCCCAATGCTCCGCGCCCAGCGCCGGAAGCGCTCGGGACTCCACTCGGCGTAGCGGCGATGGGCGCTGGGCATGTGGTCGGGATTGGTGCCGTGCCGCCGGCCGGTGTAGCGGCGTTCGTGGGCGGCGACGCGCTGACCGCGATGGAACACCTCGACGGTGCGCGCCGTAAGGCGCACGTCGACCTGCTCGCGGATCAGGGCGTGGGGCACCGAGTACAGGAAGCCGCCCGCCTCGACGTGGTAGTCGAGGTTGACCCGGGCCAGCCGCCATTCGGCGAAGCTGTAGTCCTCCGCCGGCAGGGGCCGGAGCGCCGCGCGCTCGATCGCCTCGAACAGGGCGCGGCGCGTGGTGCCGAGCCGGCGCATCAGGTGGGCGTTGATGCGCTCCACCATCGCGGCGATGGCGGCATTGCACTCGGCCAGCGAGAAGAACGTCTGCTGGCGCAGCCGTCCCAGGATGTAGCTCTGGGCGAAGCGAACCCCGGCCTCGACCTTGGCCTTGTCGCGCGGCTTACGAGGCCGCGCCGGCAGGACGCCGACGCCGTAATGCTCGGCCATCATCCCGTAGGAGCGGTTGAGTTCGGGATCGTAGAACGAGGCCTTGTGCACCCCGCTCTTGAGGTTGTCGGGCACGACGAGGCGGGGGACACCGCCGAGGAAGCGGAACAGGCGGACATGCGCGCCGATCCAGTCGGGCAGCGTCTGGGTCCAGGTCGCCTCGGCGTAGGTCAGGCTCGACGCGCCGAGCACCGCCACGAAGATCTCGGCCTCGCGTACGATGCCGGTGGTGGAGTCGACGATCCCGACCTTCTTGCCGGAGTAGTCGACGAAGACCTTGTCACCGGCGGCATGATGCTGGCGCATCACCGGGGTGAGCCGGCGCTCGAACTCGCGATAGAGATCGCAGAACCGGGAGTAGCCGTAGCCCTCCGGATGGGCCTCCCGGTACTCTTCCCAGAGCACCGTGAGGTTGACCCCGGGCGCGGCATCTCCCTGACCAGCGAGGGCCAGTTCGGCTCGGGCAGTCGCCGCATGCCCTGCTTCACCCCAGCCCGGGCGAACAGGCGCTGTTCCAGCACCGCGTCGCTGACCCCGGGGCCAAGCGGCCAGGTTAGGCCGGCGGCGGTTGCCCGGGCGAGGTTGTCCTGCACGGTCGAGCGGGCCACGCCCAGCGTTCGTCCGATCTCGCGCGAACTCACCCCATCGTGGGCGAGCCGCAGCATCTGTTTGATTTGTCGCATGGTCAGCTGTCTCCTGGCCGGCATCCCGCTCTCCTCGTGCTCGAGGACTGGGATGCCGCGGTTGCTGACCCGCGGGGATGCGCCGTGGCCGATGCCGGCTACCGAGTGGCCGGCTTCATCTCGGAACGCTGGCCGACATCAAATCGGAACGCTGGCCGGCTTCGCCTCGGAACCGGTGGCCGACTTCAATCGGAATCCGCAGTGGCGCATCTCGGACCTCTAGCTGCTCCATGAACCACGGCCGGAACGCCGGTCGAGAGTTGCATGTGATCGCACGTTGGCGGACGCGATCAGGCCCTTTATGCCCACGCGCAGGCAGGACATGATCGCGCCGACGTCCTTGCCGAAGTTGCCAAATTGGCTCAAGCCGAGGTGAAAACGCCGGCCCGCGAGCTGGCCGCCGAGAGCGGCTCCGAGTACCAGCTCGTGATTGAGCCCTATCATGGCGCGATGCTGGGGAGGGCGTACTACCCGTGATCAGTTGGAGAGCCTTGCCCGGCAACTCACGCGTCGGACTGACGACGAGAAGCAAGCTGGCGGCTGCCGGACATGCTCTAAGGCATGATGATCCGGGGGGCGTGCTTGCCTGCTTGACCGTGTCGAACGCCACAGCGTGGCTTGGCCAGAGGCGGTCAGCCTGAGCGGAAGGGCAGACGTCTCCGGAGCGTCGGCCTCCATGGCGGCGCGTATATCAGCTCATAACGCGGCGATTTGTTACCTAAGGCGTTACCTAGAACGCCCCCGGATGCAGCACCATTCCAGCTAAGTGTCTGATCGAATTGGTGGGTGCACTAGGGCTCGAACCTAGGACCCGCTGATTAAGAGTCAGCTGCTCTACCAACTGAGCTATGCACCCGTCGCTCTCAGGGAGCGAGACCGGGCGGCCACCAACCGTCCCGATCGCGAGGCGGGATGTAGCGGGTCGGATCCGGGCTGTCCAGTCCCGAATCCGACCCGCCTCGCGCTTTTTCGGCGGCTATTCGGCCGCCGCATGCTGGGCATGCAGGCGGTTGGCGCCCGCCAGCAGCTTGTTCAGCGCCGCCAGGTAGGCCTTCGCGGAGGCGACCAGCGTGTCCGGGTCGGCGCCGCGCGCCGTCACGCTGCGCTCGCCCTGGCGCAGGCGCACCGACACCTCGGCCTGCGCGTCCGTGCCCTCCGTCACCGCGTGGACGTCGTAGAGCTCGAGCTTCGCCTCGTGCGGCACCAGGGCGTGGATCGCGTTGAAGACCGCGTCGACCGGTCCGTTGCCGTCCGCCTCCTCCGTCGCGAGGCGCCCCTCGATGTCGAGGCGCATCGTCGCCCGCTGGGGGCCGCGCGTGCCCGCGATCACCGTCAGCGACACCAGCCGGATGCGGTCGTGCGCGGTCGCGAGGTTCTCGTCGACCAGCGCCTCGATGTCCTCGTCGTAGACGTTCTTCTTGCGGTCGGCGAGCGCCTTGAACCGCTCGAACGCGTCCTGGAACTGGTTGTCCGACAGGCGGTAGCCCATCTCCTCCAGCTTCGAGCGGAAGGCCGCGCGGCCCGAGTGCTTGCCCATTACCAGCGAGGTCTTCTGAACCCCGACCGATTCCGGGGTCATGATCTCGTAGGTGGACTGGTTCTTGAGCATCCCGTCCTGGTGGATGCCGCTCTCATGCGCGAAGGCGTTCCGGCCGACGATCGCCTTGTTGTACTGGACCGGGAAATGCGTCGCGGCCGCCACCAGCTTCGAGGCCCGCATGATCTGCGTCGTGTCGATGCCGGTGGCGTAGGGCAGCACGTCGCCGCGGGTGCGGATCGCCATCACCACCTCTTCGAGCGCCGCGTTGCCCGCCCGCTCGCCGATGCCGTTGATCGTGCACTCGATCTGGCGCGCGCCGCCCTCCACGCCCGCGAGGGAGTTCGCGATCGCCAGTCCCAGGTCGTTGTGGCAATGCACCGAGAAGACCGCCTTGTCGGCGTTGGGCACCCGCTCGCGCACCGCGCGGAACATCGCCCGGTACTCGTCGGGCGTCGCGTAGCCGACCGTGTCCGGCAGGTTGATCGTGGTCGCCCCCATCCGGATCGCCGTCTCGACGCAGCGGCACAGGTAGTCGAGCGGCGTGCGCGTCGCGTCCATGGCCGACCATTCCACGTCCTCGACGAGGTCGCGGGCCTGGGCCACCGTCCGCTGGATGATCTCCAGCACCTCCTCCTCGCTCTTGCGCATCTGGTGGGCGAGGTGGATCGGCGACGTCGACACGAAGGTGTGGATGCGCCCGCGCGCGGCGGGCCGCACCGCCTCCCCGGCCCGCGCGATGTCGGCGGGGATCGCCCGGGCGAGGCCCGCCACCACGGCGCGCTTGGTGCGCCGCGCGATCTCGGCCACCGCCTCGAAATCGCCGTTCGAGGCGATCGGGAAACCCGCCTCGATGATGTCGACGCCCATCCCGTCGAGCATCTCGGCCACCGCGAGCTTCTCCTCGAAGGTCATGGTGGCGCCGGGGCATTGCTCGCCGTCGCGCAGGGTAGTGTCGAAGATCAGGACGCGCTCGGCGGAGGAAGCAGCTTGGGTCATGGGAAAATCCGTTCTGGGAGATCGCCCGGCGCGGCGCTCGGGGCGGCGCGGATCGCGATCGCGAGCTGGGACGAGGATGGTCGCGCTCCCCTGAAGGCCCAGGCGCGCGCCCGGACGGCCCTCAGGGGCGGCTAAGGAGAAGGCCGGGAAGGAGGAGCGCGCGCGACCGCGCCGCCCGCAGGGCGGTCCGGGTCGTCAGCGGCAGGGAGCCGGCATGCGCCACGGCTCGGGTCTCCTCAAGGCGGAACGCCTGACGTCGCCCTCTCTACCGGCGGCGGGCCGCGATGACAAGCCGGCGGCCCTGACGGGCCGCGCCGCCCTGACGGGGCGCGCCGCCCCGATGGACCGGGTGCCTGGGGGCCACGCGCCTGGGGGCCGCGCGCCGGATTGACCCGCCCGACCGCCCTTGCCACAAGCTCGGCCGCAGATCCTCCCCCGGGAGTCGATCCGCTAGGAGAGCGTCCATGCTGCCTCGTTCCGGCCTCGCCGCCGCCCTGCTCGCCGCCCTCGGCCTCGCCGCCTGCAAGCCGAGCGTGCCGCCCCCCGCGGTCGCGGCGGCACCGGTCGCCGCCCCGGCGATCCCGCCCGGCGGCTCCGGCTGCGGCCCGGCCATCGCCCGCACCCAGACCATCGTGAACAGCGACGTCGCCACCGGCAACCTCAACGAGCCGGTCGGCAAGCGCTTCTCGGCCGATCTCGGCCGGGCCGCCGAGGCCTGCGCGGCCGGCCACGAGGCCGAGGCGCTGCGCCTCCACGCCGCCGCCCGCGCCCGCTACGGCTATCCGTGAGGGTGCGGCCTTCACGATCCGTTAACCCTGCTGGCCCGACTCTTGATAAGCTGGCCCGGCCGACCGGCCGGCGCCCCCGGCAGTCTCCGCCCGCCCGATCCGGAGTGGTCGCCATGCGCCTGCAGAACCCCTTCACGGCCCATCCCGCCTCCCACGGCGAGACCTACGCGCAGCATATGCGCGCCTCGCTCAGCTACGCGGTGCCGCTCCTCGGCGCGGCGCTGGCGGCCTTCGTGCATGCGGGGCTGCCGTTCCTCTTCACCACCACGGCGAGCCGCACCGTGGCCCGCCTGCACGCGCGCATGACCCGGCGCTGCGTCCGCTGCCCGTCCGGGCCCGCCCACCGGCCCGACCTGTTCGCGCGCCGCCCCGCCGAGACCGGCCTGATCTGCGAGATCTGAGGCGGCCGTCGGGCCGGCCCTTGGCGGTGGGGCCGGACCTTGGCGGTGGGGCCGGCCCTTGGCCCTCAGGCCAACAGAAAGGCGTCGTGCAGGAAGGCCTGCACGAAGGCCGGCATGACGGACGGGTCGATGTCCCCCGGGCCGCGCACCACCACGAGGCCGGCGAGTTCCGGCACCTCCTCGGCGGCGAGGTGGGCCTCGGCGCGCGCCAGCAGGTCCGCGGCCCGCTCGCCCATCGCGACCGGCCGCAGGAGCGCGAGGTGGCCGCCGTGCCGCACGAGCACCCACTCCTCCGCGGCGCCCTCCGGCGGCGCGAGCCCGGTCTCCTCCGCGAGCTCGCGCACGGCGCTGGCCGCGAGGTCGACGCTGCCGTCCGGGCGCACGTCGGAGGGGTCGGGCGTGCCGCAGGCGAAGTAGACCTGACCGGCGCTGGCCGTGTGCGCGTTCATGCGGCCGAGCAGGTAGGCCCCGTCGCGGCTCAGCGGCGCCACCGCGGCGAAGACGTTGACGACGGCGGGATCCGGGAAGCCGAGATCGCGGAAGGCCGTGAAGGTCGCGAAATCGGTCTCGAACAGCCGCATCGCGACGGTCCGGCCACGGATCTCGACGTGGTTCGCCAGCAGCACGCGGCCGTTGAACAGCGCCGGGCGCTCGGCGAGGCGCCGCCGCCAATGCGCCGCGATCCCGGCGGCGTTCTCCCGCGCCCAGGCCCAATCGTAGGGGGCGAGGGCCGCGGTCAGGTGCGCGGCGCGCGACAGGCTCGCCTTCGCGCTCATGCCCGCAGGGTGCCCTCGCTGACCACGACGGCGCTGCCGCCGATCTCGGCCGCGCGCAGCGCGCCCGCCTCGATCACCAGCTGCAGGGCGATCTCGCTCGGGCGGCCCATCTCGTAGCCCTGCCCGATCGGGATGTCGTGCGTGCCCTCGCCGAGGGGCTCGAACTGCATCAGCGCGCCCGCGAAGGCGGCGACGGCGGCGCCGGTCGCCGGATCCTCCGCGATGCCGAGGCCCGGGGCGAACATCCGGGCCCGGAAGCGGTGGGCGGGATCCTCGGTCTCGGCCGTGTAGAGGAAGACCTTGGCGCCGGGGCCGAAGGCCCGCTCCAGCGCCTCGGCGCTCGGTCGGGCGCGGCCGAGCGCGTCGAGGGAGCGCAGGGGCACCAGCTCGAAGGGCGTGCCGGCGCCGTGCCGGCTCGGCCGGTGGCGGGCGAAGCCGATGTCCTGGGCGGCGAGGCCGAGGCCGGCCGCCACGGTCGCGGCGTCGGGCCCGAGCCCCTCGGCCTCGCCCCAGATCTCCGGGAGCTTCGGCAGCCGGAAGCGCGCGCGGCCCCTCCCCTCCCCCGGCTCGACCACGCAGGGCACCACCCCGACCGTCTCCTCCAGCCCGAAGGCGAGCGCGTCGGCGCGGCCGGCGCGGCGGTCCTGCAGGCCGAGGAGTACGGCGGTGCCCACGGTCGGGTGACCGGCGAAGGGCAGTTCGTGGACGGGCGTGAAGATGCGCAGCCGCGCGCGGTGGCGGGCCTCCTCGGGCGGCAGCACGAACACCGTCTCGGAGAGGTTGAACTCGCGGGCGATGGCCTGCATGGCGGCGCCGTCGAGCCCCTCCGCGTCGAGCACCACCGCGAGCGGGTTGCCGGCGAACGGCCGCTCGGTGAAGACGTCGAGGGTCACGAAGCGGCGTGCGGTCATCGCGGCATTCTCCCAAACCCCGCTGCGGCGCAGCAGGCCCGCCGGTGTAGCGCAGGACCGCTCCGCCGAGAATGGTGGCGTGACCTGCGGGGCGGCTCGGGGCAGGATGGCATGCCGCAAGGGAAGAGAACCGCGAGGGAAGGCGACCGCATGGCCCGACGCAGCCTCACGACGCGCCTGCCGCCGCCCTTCCTCAAGCGGGTCTGGCTCGACCCCGCCAGGGTCGCGCGGCCGGAGGCCTATCCGTTCTGCCTGCCCGTCTTCCGGGGCGGGGATTTCGAGATCCTGTTCGAGCGGCCGATCACGATCGTCGTCGGCGAGAACGGTGCGGGCAAATCGACCCTGCTCGAAGGGATCGCGGCCCTGTGCGGCTTCGACGTGGCGGGCGGCAGCCGCGACCACCGCCCGCTCGACCACGCGGAGGCGCTCGCCGCGGACGGCGACGCGCTCGCGCCCGCCCTGCGGGCCGCCTGGCTGCCGAAGGTCGCGGGCGGCTGGTTCTTCCGGGCCGAGAGCGTCTTCTCGGTGGCGCGCTCCCTCGACGCGGTGAACGGCGCGCAGGCGCCCGATTACCTGTCGCGGTCCCACGGCGAGGGCGTCCTGCGGGTCTTCCGCGAGCGCTGCCTGCGCCAGGGCGTCTTCCTGTTCGACGAGCCGGAGGCGGCCCTGTCGCCGCGGCGCCAGGTCACCTTCCTGGCGCTGCTGCGGGAGATGGAGCGGATGCGGGCCGCCCAGGTCATCATCGCGACCCACTCGCCGATCCTGATGGCCTATCCGGGCGCCGCCCTGATGGCGGTCACGCGCGCCGGCCTCGCGCCGGTGCGGCTCGGGGACACGGCGCATTTCCGCCTCTACCGCGAGTTCTGCGACGATCCGGAGCTGTTCGTCGAGGCGGCCCTGGCCGCCGAGGAGCCGTCCGAAAGCTAGACGGTCCGCCCGCCGTCGATCGGCATCTCGATCCCGGTCAGGAATTCCGCCTCGTCGGAGGCGAGGAACAGCGCGGTGGCGGCGATGTCCTCCGGGCGCGACAGGCGGCCGAGGGGGATGGTGGCGATGAACTTGGCGCGGTTCTCGGGCGTGTCCGGCACGCCCATGAAGGCTTCGAGCAGCCCGGTCTCGCCCATCACCGGGCAGAGCGCGTTGACCCGGATCTTCCAGGGCGCGAGTTCGACCGCCAGCGACTTCGACATCAGGTTCACGGCGCCCTTCGAGGCGTTGTACCAGGTCAGGCCCGGCCGCGGCCGGATCCCCGCCGTCGAGCCGACGTTGAGGATCACCCCGCCGCCGTTGTCGCGCATGGCCGGCGCCACCGCCCGCACGAAGTGGAAGATCGACTTCACGTTGACCCGGAACACGCGGTCGAACGTGTCCTCGTCGACCTCCATCAGCGGCTGGTTGCGGTGGGTCATGCCGGCATTGTTGACGAGGATGTGGGGCGTGCCGAAGGCCTCGGCGGTGCGGGCCACGGCGCGCGCCACGTCCTCCTTCGCCCCGACATCGGCCGTGACCGCGATCGCGTCCCGGCCGATCGCGGCGGCGACCCGCTCGGCCTCCTCCCCGCGCAGGTCGACCACCGCGACCCGCGCACCCTCCTGCGCGAAGCGCCGGGCGATGCCCTCGCCGAACCCGCCGCCCGCGCCCGTGACGATCGCGACCTTGCCCCGAAGCCTCATGCTCGATCCTCCCTGCCGGACGCGCTGCGCGGCGCGTCGGTCGGGCCGGATCATGGCGCGGGGCTGGCGCGGCTGTCCAACGCCGCCGGCGCCGGCCAGGGTTGCGCCGGGATGCGCTCCTTCAGAGGCTCCCCTCGCGCACCGCGCCCGGATCGGCGAGCGCGTGGAGCAGGCCCGCCGCCGCGCGGGCGAAGCGCAGGGTCACGGCCTTCCGGCGGGCGCCCGCCAGGGGATGGTCGGGCGGCTCGCGCAGGATCGCGGCCCCGAACGCATCCGCCACGATGAGGCCGGTCTCCTCCGGCAGCACGGCAATCGGCATCTCCTCCGGCACCGCGAAGTAGAAGCGGTCGCAGAAATCCCGGTAGTCCGGCCATTTCCGGTCGGCGCGGAAGTCGGGCAGGCCCGACTTGATCTCGATGATGGTGAGCTGGCCCGAAGGCCCGAGCGCGATCAGGTCCGCCCGCCGGCCGTTCGCCAGGGTGAATTCCGGGATCGTGACGTGGCCGAGTTCGGCGAAGAGCCGGCGCACCCCGCGTCGCACCTCCAGCGCGATCGGCGACTGGCGGCGGTCGACGGGGAGCGAGAGGGCGGCGGACACGAGAGGGGAACCGGGATCCTGGCGAATCGGAGGACGCATCCCAGCAGGTCGCGCGCTGGTTGTCACCGCCGCCTGTGTCGCAGCTCCCCCGCGCGGCGCCGCCGTGGCGCGGCGCGGATCACGCCCGGTGACGCGCGAGCCACACGCTCAAGGTGTCGTTGCCGGCGAGCTTGCCAGCAGGTTGCTCAGCGGGTAGCACCGCCGCATGGAAAAACTCTGAAAAATCAGTAGTTTATTACAATTCAAAACAGCGCCGCCCCGCGCGACTCGCCGCTTCGGCGAGCCCGTCGTGCTGCGCGCGTGAGAGGGTCCGGGTGATGCGGCGGAGCGTCGGCGCGAGTCTGATCGGCAAGGTGGTCCTGGCAGGGGCCTCGACGGTCCTGGCAGGGGCCTCGACGCTCCTGCTCGCCGGGGCGGCGCGGGCGCAGGAGGGCACGATCGCGCTCGACACGATCAGCGTGGAGGGACAGGGGGCGGCCGGGGCGGGCCTCCCGGGGGCGCGCCGGCCCGAGACCGCCACCGGCCCGGTCGAGGGCTACGTGGCGACCCGCAGCGCCACCGCCACCAAGACGGACACGCCGCTCATCCGCACGCCGCAATCGATCTCGGTGATCGGCGCCGCGCAGCTCCAGGCCCAGAAGGCCCAGACCCTGTCGGAGGCCGTGCGCTACGCGCCGGGCGTCTTCGCCAACCCGTTCGGGCCGGATACCCGCCTCGACTGGTTCATCCTGCGGGGCTTCTCGGCCACCGAGAGCGGCCTGTTCCGCGACGGGCTCCAGCTCTTCCAGACCTCCTTCGCCAATTACCGCATCGACCCCTTCGGCGCCGAGCGGATCGAGGTGCTGCGCGGGCCGGCCGCGACCCTGTTCGGCGGCAGTCCGGTGGGCGGCCTCATCAACGTCGTGTCGAAGCGCCCGCCGCTCGACCCGCTGCACTCACTCGAACTCGGCGGGGGCTCCTTCAACCAGGCCTACGCGGCCTTCGACCTCGGCGGGCCGGCCGATGCGGAGGGGCACTGGTTCTACCGGCTCACCGGGCGCCTGCAGAACAGCGACGCGCCCGTCCGCTTCGCGCCGGAGGACCGGGTCTTCCTCGCGCCCGCCCTCACCTACAAACCGGACGGGGCCACGACCTTCACGCTGCTGACGAGCGTCCAGCGCGACGTGACCGGCGGGGCGGGCCAGTTCCTGCCCTATCTGGGCACCGTGCGCCCCCAGGCTCTGGGCCTGCGCATCCCCCGCTCGCTCAATGTCAGCGACCCGCTGATCGACGGCTACACCCGCAATCAGGCCAATCTCGGCTACCTGTTCGAGCACCGGATCGACGACGTCTGGACCGTGCGGCAGAATTTCCGCTACTCGCTCACCGACGTCCGCGACCAGCGCTACGTCGGCAACGGCTACGAGGCCGGCGACGCCACGCAGACGCAGCTGTCCCGCTACGGCTTCCTGACGACGCCGAAGGCCGGCCTCGTCACGGTGGACACGCAGGCCGAGGCCCGTTTCGCGGACGGGCTCTTCGCCCACGACCTGCTGCTCGGCATCGACTACAAGCGCTACGACCTCAAGGATTACCAGGCCTCCGCCTTCCCGGCGCCCACGCTCGCCATCCTGGCGCCGCGCTACGGCCAGCTCGCCGGCCAGCCGGTGCCCTACCTGGTCGCGAACCAGCTGCTGCAGCAGGTCGGCCTCTACGCGCAGGACCAGATCCGGCTCACCGAGCGCCTGACCTTCCTGGTCGGCGGGCGGCAGGACGTCGTGACGAGCGACCTGACGAACCGGCTCACGCCCTCCGCCTCGGTGCGCGGCGACGACCGGGCCTTCACCGGCCGGCTCGGCCTGATCTACAATTTCGACAACGGCTTCGCGCCCTACGTGACCTGGGGCACATCCTTCAATCCGACGCCGGGCGCCAACGGCCAGACCGGTGCGCCCTACCGGCCGGACCGCGGCGACCAGATCGAGGTCGGCGCCAAGTTCGAGCCGCCGGGCTGGAACACCCTGTTCACGCTGGCGGCCTTCGACCTCCAGCGCGCCAACGTGCTGACGCCGGACCCGAGCAATCCCTTCAACAACCTGCAGATCGGCGCGGTGCGCTCGCGCGGCATCGAGGCCTCGGTGGTGGCGAGCCTCGCCGAGGGCCTGAACCTCGTCGGCGCCTTCACGACCTACGACCTGCGCACGGTCAAGGGCACCGTGCTCGACCTCGGCAGGGTGCCGGTCGGCATCCCGGAGACCTTCGGGTCGCTCTGGCTCGACTACACGATCCCCTCGGGCGACTGGAAGGGCTTCGGGTTCGGCGGCGGCCTGCGCTCCGTCGGGCGCTCCTACGCGGACGTGGCCAACACCCTGCGGGTGCCGGCTTCCGTGCTCCTCGACGCCGCAATCCACTACGAGCGCGACGGCTGGCGGGCCGCCGTGAACATCCAGAACGCCGCCGACCGGCGCTTCGTCTCCTCCTGCTCCAGCGCGACCGCCTGCTTCTACGGCGAGCAGCGCCGGATCGTCGCCAGCGTCAGCTACCGCTGGTGAGGAGGTCCGCCATGAACGCGGCGCGGCTGCGCGCGTGGCGGCGCGTCCACACCTGGACGAGCCTGATCGCCACCCTGTTCCTCCTGCTCCTCTGCCTGACCGGATTGCCGCTGATCTTCCACCGGGAGATCGACGGCTGGTTCGGCGCGGGGCCGGCGCCGCTCGCCAGCGGGCAGGCGCCGCTCTCCCTCGACCGCGTGGCGCAGATCGCCCTCGCCGACCATCCGGGGCAGGTGCTGCAATATCTCGGCCACGACGAGGACGCGCCGCGGGCGGTCTTCGCGATCCTGAACAAGGCGGCCGACGCCCATCCGAACGCGTCCGTGACGACGCTCTACGACGCGGCGACGGGCGCCCGCCTCGGCCCGCCGCGCAGCGCCTTCATGCAGGTGATGCTGCGGCTCCACGTCGACCTCTACGCGGGGCTGCCGGGCAAGCTCTTCCTCGGGGCGATGGGCGCGCTCCTGGTGGCGGCGATCGTCTCGGGGGTCGTGCTCTACGGCCCGCTCATGCGGCGCATGGCCTTCGGGACGATCCGGGCCGGGCGGGCGCGGCGCATTCTCTGGCTCGACCTGCACAACCTGATGGGCATCGTCACGGTGGCGTGGCTGACGACCGTGGGGGCGACCGGCGTGATCAACACCCTGTCCGAACCGATGATCGGCCGCTGGAAGGCGACGGACCTCGCCGCCATGCATGCGGGCCGGGGCGGAGCCCCGGCGACGCCGCGCCTGTCGCTCGACGCGGTGGTGGCGCGGGCGGTCGCGGCGGCGCCGGGCATGACGCCCTCCTTCATCGCGTTTCCCGGCACGGCCTTCAGCACCGGCCGGCACTTCGGCGTGTTCCTGCGCGGGGACACGGTCCTGACCTCGCGGCTGCTGCGGCCGGTGCTCCTCGACGCCGAGACCGGCGCGGTGGCCGCGACGCGGCGGCTGCCCTGGTACCTGACCGCCCTCCTGGTCTCGCAGCCGCTGCATTTCGGCGATTACGGCGGCCTGCCGCTGAAGCTGATCTGGGCGCTGCTCGACCTCGTCAGCGTCGCGGTCCTGGGCAGCGGGCTCGCCCTGTGGCTCGCCAAGCGGCGCGCGGGCGGGGCGGCTCCGCCTCCCGCCCCCGTCCCGGCCCGGAGCGGCCGCGCGTGAGGCCGCCCCGCCCGGTCTTCCGCATCCCGCTCCTCGTCGGCGGGGCCTCGGCCGCGGGACTCCTCGGCGCGCTGCTGATCGAGGGGATCGGCCCGGTCCTGGCCTGGCTCGGCCTGTCCCTGCCGCTCGTCCTGATCCTGTGGCATGGCGCGCGGGCGCTCGGGCGTGCACGAAGCGGTTGATCTCGCGCCGCCGCTCGCCGAATGTCGCCCGCGACGGCGGGAGGCATCGCCGCGGGAGGGAACGGCATGAGCCAGAACGGCGTGGCCGAGGGACGACGGAGCGGCCGGGCGGGCGTGCGGCTGGTGGGCGGCACGGCGGTCGCCCGCAGCGCCAGCGCGGTGCGCCTCGACGCCGTCTCGATCGCCTTCACGTTGAAGGGCGGCAAGCGCTACGTGGCCGTGGACGGGATCGACCTCACCGTCTCCCCCGGCGAGTTCGTGGCGGTGGTCGGCCCGACCGGATCGGGCAAGTCGACCCTCCTCAACGCCGCGGCGGGCCTGCTCAAGCCGGTGGCCGGCCTCGTCAGCATCTTCGACGGCCCGCTCACCGGCCTCAACGCCCGGGCCGGCTACCTCTTCCAGGCCGATGCCCTGATGCCCTGGAAGACCGCCCTCGACAACGTCGCGGTGGCGCTGGAGCCGCAGAAGGTGCCGCGGGCCGAGGCGCTCGCGCGGGCGCGCGACTGGCTCGGGCGGGTGGGCCTCGCCGGCTTCACGGACCGCTACCCGCACATGCTCTCGGGCGGCCAGCGCAAGCGCGTGGCGCTCGCCCAGATGCTGATCCGCGACCCCGAGATCCTGCTGATGGACGAGCCGTTCGGGCCGCTCGACGCGCAGACCCGGCAGATCATGGGCAACCTCCTGCTCGACCTCTGGGCCGCCAACCGCAAGGCCGTGATCTTCGTCACCCACGACCTGGAGGAGGCGATCGCCCTCTCGGACCGGGTCGTGGTGCTCTCGGCCGGCCCCGCCGCCCGCATCGTCGGCGACTTCCCCGTCGCCCTGCCGCGGCCGCGCGACACCAGCGAGATCCGCCTCGAACCGCAATTCCACGCCCTCTACAAGGAGATCTGGGCGCGGCTGCGGGTCGAGGTGTCGCGCGCCTATGCGGGCGGGCCGGCATGAGGCCGGCACGGAGAGCGGTTTGACGCCGCCGGGACCCGCCAGAACCATTCGCCTTTCGCCTTTCGCCATTCGCCCCGGAGCCTCCGCCCCGTGAACCGTCTCGGCCTCCTCGCCCTCCAGATCCTCGTCGGCCTCGCCATCCTGGCGGTCTGGCACGTGCTCACTGTGTATCCGCTGCTGGGCCAGCCCAGGCAGCTGCAGTTCTTCTTCTCGACGCCGGTCGACGTGCTGAAGCGGACCTGGGCGGAGATGAGCAATCCCGAGATCTGGGGCCATCTCTGGATCACTCTGCAGGAGACGGTGCTGGCCTTCGCCTTCGGGGCGCTGGGGGGCATCGCCTTCGGCTTCCTGTTCGCCCGCAACGCGCTCCTGGCCGCGGTCTTCGACCCCTACATCAAGGCCGCGAACGCGCTGCCGCGCGTGGTGCTGGCGCCGATCTTCGCCCTCTGGTTCGGGCTCGGCATCTGGTCGAAGGTGGCGCTCGGCTTCACCCTCGTGTTCTTCATCGTGTTCTTCAACGTCTACCAGGGCGTGCGTGAGGTCAGCCCGGTCGTGCTCGCCAACGCCCGCATGCTCGGTCTCAACGAGCGCGGCCTGCTGCGGCACGTCTACTGGCCCTCGGCCTTGACCTGGATGTTCTCCTCGCTGCACACGGCGGTGGGCTTCGCGCTCGTCGGCGCGGTGGTGGGGGAGTATCTCGGCTCCTCGGCCGGGCTCGGCTACAAGATCCACGAGGCCGAGAGCGTGTTCGACGTCACCGGCGTCTTCGCCGGGATGCTGATCCTGACCGTCTTCGTCATCGTCATCGACGCCGCCGTCACGCTGATCGAGCGGCGGCTGCTGGTCTGGCGCCCCGGCCCGGCCGGCGGCTAGAGCGGCGCCCGATCATGGGGCGGTCGGACGCTGCTCCCGGCCTTGGATGGTGCCGCATCGTCCTCGACGAACCGGCATCCGCGTCGTCGGACAATACCTCAAGCGGAACTGCCCCACGCACGTCTGCTTGGATTCCTGGTGCCGCATCATGTGTGCCGCCGAACCGGGGACCTCTTCGGCGCATGATGCTCGGGCCTGATCTCACCGGAGGACATCTCATGGACCGCCGCAGCTTCCTGGCCGGCGCCGCCGCGCTCGGCCTCGCCGCGCCCGCCCGCGCCGAGACCGTCAAGGTCCGCATCGGCGTCGGCGGCAAGCCGCTCCTGTACTACCTGCCGCTCACCATCGCCGAGAAGAAGGGCTACTTCGTCGAGGAGGGGGTGGAGGCCGAGATCAACGATTTCGGCGGCGGCGCCCGCTCGCTCCAGGCGCTGATCGGCGGCTCGGTCGACGTGGTGACGGGGGCCTACGAGCACACGATCCGCATGCAGGCCAAGGGACAGGACGTGCGGGCGGTGTGCGAACTCGGCCGCTACCCGGCGATCGTGATCGCGGTGCGCAAGGACCTCGCCGGGACGGTGCGGGGCCCGGGCGATCTCAAGGGCCGCAAGATCGGCGTGACGGCGCCCGGCTCCTCGACGGCGCTCGCGGTGCAGTACGCGATGATCAAGGCGGGGCTGAAGGCCACGGACGCGCCGCTCATCGGCGTCGGCGGCGGGGCGGGCGCCATCGCGGCGATGAAGAAGGGCGAGATCGACGCGATCTCCCACCTCGACCCGGTCATCGCCAAGCTGGAGGCGGACGGCGACATCGCCGTGATGATCGACACCCGCACGGAGGCCGGGACCCGGGCGCTGTTCGGCGGGCCGAACCCGGCGGCGGTGGTCTACACCAAGCAGGACTGGATCGAGCGCCACGCCGCCGCGACCCAGAAGGTGGTCAACGCCTTCGCGAAATCGCTGAAGTGGCTCGCCGCCGCCACTCCCGAGGAGGTCGCCGACACGGTGCCGCCCGCCTACCATTTCGGCGACCGGCCGCTCTACGTGCAGGCGGTGAAGAACTCGCTCGAGAGCTATTCCCGCACCGGCATCCCCTCGCAGGAAGGCATGGCGAGCGTGCTCGACCTCGTGCGCACCCTCGATCCGGAGCTGCAGGGCGCCAAGATCGACCTCGCGGCGACGCTGGAGGACCGCTTCATCCGCAAGGCGATGGGCTGAGCGTCCTTCGCCGGACGGGTCATCCGCCATCCGGTTGATGGCGTCGCCATCTCCCATGTCGGCCATGCGGATGGCGGCGTCGCTCAGGCGCCGCACGGGCTTGGGATACGGGATCGGCTTCGATCGAGCGGATCCCGGATCACCGGTTCGGCGGCGAAGCAGGCCTGCCTCGCGCAAGGCGGTTTCGGGGGAGCCGGGGGATCGGCCTGCCCCTCACCCCTCCATCCAGCCGAACAGCCCCGCCCCCGGCGCGAGCCAGACGAAGGCCCAGACGAAGCCCGAGGTGACGTTGGCGATCTGGAACGGGATGCGCCCGACCACGAAGATCCCGGCGATGAGCGGCACCACCGCCCGCGCCGGCCCGATGAAGCGGCCGAGGAAGATTCCCCAGGCGCCCCAGCGCCGGCAGAAGGTCTCGCCCGTCTCCATCATCTCGGGATAGCGGGTGAGCGGCCAGATCCGCTTCGCCCCCTCCTTGTAGTAGCGGCCGAACTCGTAGGAGGCCCAATCGCCCAGGATCGCCCCGATCCCGGCCCCGACCATCACCGGCAGGAACGGGATGCCGCCCGCCCCGAGCAGGGCCCCCATGCCGAGCAGGATCACGGTGGCGGGCACCAGCAGCGAGAGCACCGCGAGCGACTCGCAGAAGGCGACGAGGCCGGCGATGAGCGGCGCCCAGGCATGGTGCGCGCGCACGAAGTCGAGCGTGGCGATGCGGATCGTCTCGAAATCCATGAACCTTGACCGTCTCTGCCCGGGGCGATGGTGGGGCTTCCCCGCCGGAATGCAATCCGGGGCGATCGCGCGTGTTGAGCCGCCCCGGGCGGCGGGCTACCACCGGGGTTCGAGGCCCGAGGGTCCTGCATGAACATCCTGTCGATCCAGTCCCACGTCGCCTACGGGCATGTCGGCAACGCCTCGGCAGTCTTCCCGATGCAGCGGCTCGGGGTCGAGGTCTGGCCGATCCACACGGTGCAGTTCTCCAACCACACCGGCTACGGGGCGTGGCGGGGCCGGGTCTACGACGGGCCCTCGATCGGCGAGCTCGTCGAGGGCATCGCCGAGCGCGGGGTGCTCGGCGCCTGCGACGGGGTGCTCTCCGGCTACATGGGCTCGGCCGAGATCGGCGCGGCGATCCTCGGGGCCGTGGCGCGGGTGCGGGCCGCCAATCCCAGGGCGCTCTATTGCTGCGACCCGGTGATCGGCGATGTCGGCCGCGGCGTCTTCGTGCGCCCGGGCGTGCCCGACTTCATGCGCGACCACGCGGTGCCGGCCGCCGACATCGTCACGCCGAACCAGTTCGAACTCGATCACCTCTCGGGCCTGCCGAGCCGCACCCTGGCCGAGGCCAAGCGCGCGGTGGCGGCCGTGCAGGCGCGCGGCCCGCGGGTCGTCCTCGTCACCTCGCTGCACACCGCCGAGACGCCCGAGGATTCGATCGACCTGCTGGCCGGCGAGGCCGGGGAGGTCTGGCGCCTGCGCACCCCGAAGCTCGCCATCTCGGTCAACGGGGCCGGGGACGCGAGCGCCGCCCTGTTCTTCGTCCACTACGCCCGCTCCGGCTCGGCGGCCGAGGCGCTCGGCGCCATGGCGGCCTCGGTCTTCGGCCTCCTGCGGCGCACCGCCGAGGAGGGCGCGCGCGAGATCCTGACCGTGGCCGCGCAGGACGAGTTCGTGGCGCCGAGCCGGGTCTTCCCGGTCGAGGCGGTGTGATCGCGGCGATGCGCGCCCGCATCGCGGCGATGCACACTGGCATCGCGGCGATGCGCGTGCGTTCGGCACGCCGCTGTGGTGCGGATGTGCTTGCCTGTACGCGCAAGGCTGTGCATCGATTCGCGCAGGCTGGCGAACAAGCGGGTTGACCCGCGCCGCCGATGGCCGCGCCGAGGATGAGACGATGGGGCTGTTTCAGGATGCTTTCACCCGGATCGGCCGGGTGGTCATGTCGTATGCGGGCGATACCGCCTTCCTGCACGCGGCGGCTTCGGGCGCGGCCAACGTCATCCTGGCCGACCGGGAGATCGACGAGGAGGAGATCGAGACCGCCCTCACGAATCTCGCCGCCAACCCGATCCTGCAGAAATCCTACGGCGTCCTGAAGCTGGAGCAGGAACTGCACGAGGCGATCGCCCGCGCGAAGAGCCGGGCCGGCCGGATCGAGAACCTGCGCTTCCTCTCGGCCATCGCCGACCGGCCCCTCGACCAGCGCCAGGACGTCTTCCTGATCGCCGCCGACGTCGCCGATCAGGGCGGGATCAGCGAACTGGAGCACAAGGTGCTGGACGAGGTCGCCGAGGCGCTCGGCGTCGACAAGGCGGCGCTCCTCTCCGCCTGAGCCGCTCCCTCGCCGCTCCTCTGGGCGGGGCGGGCCCGCGCCATAGGTGGAGGCGGGCCGGGGCCGCGCGAGCCCCGGCGATGCGGGAGCCGCCGGCCATGGATGTGGGATTTCTCGGGCTCGGCCGGATGGGCCGGCCGATGGCGCTCAACCTCGTCCGGGCCGGGCACCGGGTCCGGGTCTGGAACCGCACCCGCGAGGCCGCGGCCTCGCTGCGCGAGGCGGGCGCCGAGCCGGTGGAGAGCCCGGCCGAGGCGTTCCGGGGCGACGTCGCCGTCACCATGCTGGCCGACGACGCGGCCCTGCGCAGCGTCATCGTCGAGGGTGGCGTGCTCGACCAGGGCCAGCGGCCCGCCATCCACGTCGGCATGAGCACGATCTCGGTCGCGCTCGCCCGCGACCTCGCCGCCCTGCACGCGCGGGCGGGGGTCGCCTACCTGTCCGCCCCGGTCTTCGGCCGGCCGGACGTGGCGGAGGCGGGCAAGCTCACCATCGTGGCGGCGGGGCCGGAGGAGGCGATCGCCCGCGCGCAACCGCTGCTCGACGCGATGGGGGCGAGGACGTGGCCCTTCGGGACGGAGCCGGCCCGCGCCAACGCGGTCAAGCTCGCCGGCAACTTCCTCGTCGTCAATGCGGTCGCGGCGATGGGCGAGGCGGCGGCGCTGGTGGAGGCCCACGGGGTGCCGGGCGCCGACCTCCTCGACCTGATGACGAACACGATCTTCGCGAGCCCGGTCTACAAGGGTTACGGCGCCTCGATCGCGGCGGGCCGCTACGAGCCGCCGGGCTTCGGCCTGTCGCTGGGCGCCAAGGACATCCGCCTCGCCCTCGCCGCCGGGGAGGCCGCGCGCGTGCCGATGCCGCTCGCGAGCCTCCTGCGCGACGGGCTGATCGAGGCGATCGCGCACGGCGACGGCGACAAGGACCTCGCCGCCCTCGCCCGCGTGGCCGCCCGGCGCAGCGGCAGGGTCAAGTGACGGGCAGGGTCACCTGACGGGCGGGGGAACGCCGCGAGGCGCACCGTCCGGGCCCGCAAGTGGAGCGGCGGCGGGCGGCCAATGAATCGCGCGTAGAGCGCGCGATGATCCAAGCTCACCCCGAGGCGTGGCGGAACACCCGGCCGCGGCGTCACGTTGTGACGGAACTGCCCGCCCCGGCGGGTTTCTGCTCGCGAACGGTCGCCCGATGACGCCGAATCCCGAACCCGGTCCCGCCTCGCCCGGCGGCGTGACCTCGACCCTCTGGACCGTCTTCCTCGGCCTCGCGCTGGTGCGCCTCGTGACGGCCCGGCGCGCGCCCGACATCGCCGAGCCCGCCGACCCGACCCGGCATCTCGGCCCGGGCGCGAAATCCTATTCGGGCCGTCCCGCCCAGCGGGTGGCCGACACCGAGCCGGATCGCGGCCGCCACGCCGAGACCCCGACCGAGATCCCGGCCAAGGGCTGGAAGGACATTCTCTACCGGGTCTACGTCGAATTCCAGAAGGACCGGGTGCTGTCGGTCGCGGCGGGCGTGACCTTCTACACGCTGCTGGCGATATTCCCGGCCATCGCGGCGCTGGTCTCCCTCTACGGCCTGTTCACCGATCCGGCGACGATCAACGACCACCTGTCGCTGCTGCAGGGCGTGCTGCCCTCGGGGGCCCTCGACATCATCGGCGACCAGGTCAAGCGCATCACCGCCAAGGGCGGCACCACCCTCGGACTCACCTTCTTCACCAGCCTCGCGATCTCGCTCTGGAGCGCGAATGCGGGCGTCAAGGCGATCTTCGACGCGCTCAACATCGTCTACGAGGAGGAGGAGAAGCGCAGCTTCATCCGGCTGAACCTGCAATCGCTGGCCTTCACCCTGGGCGGCCTGCTCTTCGTGGTGTTCGCCCTGACCGGGATCGTGGTGCTGCCGGTGATCCTGAACTTCGTGGGGACGTTCGGCATCTCGATCAGCCCGAAGGCGTGGTACATCGCGCTGCTGCGCTGGCCGATCCTGCTCGCGGTGCTGCTCCTGGCGCTGGCGGTGCTCTACCGCTACGGCCCGAGCCGGGACAAGCCGCAATGGCGCTGGGTGACGCCCGGCAGCCTGATCGCCGGGGTGGTCTGGATCATCGGCTCGATCGCCTTCTCCTGGTACGTCGCCCATTTCGGCAGCTACAACGAGACGTACGGGTCGCTCGGGGCCGCCGTCGGCTTCATGACCTGGATCTGGATCTCGGCGACGATCGTGCTGCTCGGCGGCGAGATCAACGCCGAACTGGAGCACCAGACGATCCGCGACACGACCGAGGGCGCGCCCGCCCCGCTCGGCACCCGCCGCGCCCGCATGGCCGACACGGTGGGCGCGCCGGCGTGACGCCCTCCCCGCGCCCCGCGCCGGCCCCTATCTAGGGGCCGGATGACGGGACGGCCGAGGGAGGAACCGATGGGCGTGGTCGACGGGGTGCGCGACGAGGCGGCTCTCAGCGAGGAGGAGTGGCGCCAGCGCCTGACGCCGGAGCAGTACCGGGTGCTGCGCGGCCACGGCACCGAGCGGGCGGGCACCAGTCCCCTCAACCACGAGAAGCGGGCCGGCACCTTCCAGTGCGCCGGCTGCGGCCAGCCGCTCTTCGAGAGCGACACCAAGTACGAATCGGGCTCCGGCTGGCCGAGCTTCTTCGCGCCGATCGAGGGCGCGGTGGAGACGCAGGCGGACCGCTCCTTCTTCATGACCCGCACCGAGGTGCATTGCCAGCGCTGCAAGGGCCATCTCGGCCACGTCTTCGAGGACGGCCCGGCCCCGACCGGCCTGCGCTTCTGCATGAACGGCGCCGCGCTGCGCTTCGAGCCGAAGGAGTGATCCGGTCTCCCGGCGCGCGGCCCGGGCGCCCGATGATCGGCCGGATCTCGGACGGGGCGCCCCGCCCCTGACGATGCGCCGGATGCGGCCCGGCGCGGGGGCGGGCTGAATCCGGGCGGTCCGAACGGTTTCCCTCCCGTGGAAGGAAGCCCGCGGGCGCGAGGGCTTCGCGGCGCCCTCGCGGAGACATGCGGATGAGCGCGGCGGACAATGCCGCAAAACCACGAGGACCGGCCTGCGCCCGGGCCGGAAGCGACGCTCAACTTAGAAATTCTTCAGCATAAGAGGGCCGTCGACATCCTGTCGATGTCTCTGCGGCATGATCGATGCGGCCGCGGGTGGCCATGATTGCTCGAACCGAAGTTCATCAAATACGCACGAGATGATGTGGCGCGCCGAGGCGTCGTCTGATTGATGTCGTCGAAAATTCTTCAAGAAATCACTTGTTAAGGTTCCATTAACATGTATGCTGCCTCCGAGTCTGCGGAGATAGCAATGTCGCCATTTTTCCATTTCTGGAAGATAGTGATCTATTTCTTGTTTCCGCCGTTGATCGTCGCATTCATGTTTTATGTTGGTCAGGGCTATTATTTCAGCTTCAAAACCTCCTACCCGGATTGGGGGGTCTGGCAGATCAGAGGGATCGTCGCCGTCGTCGCGTTGCTGATCTACGGCTTCTTGGTGATCGCGGGGCGCGCCCTGGTCGAGGTCTCCGGGGCGAGCCCGTGGCGGCGACGGCTCCTGAAGGGCGGGTCCCTCCTGATCCTCCTCCTCACGAGCGGGTACGGGGTGTTGGCCGCCTGCATGCTCCTGCTGGAAGGGCCGACGATCCTGCGCGAGAGCATCGCGACCACGCGGGAGGCCCTGCTTCGGATCCAGGCGGAATCGGCGGCGATCCTGGCGCGCCCCGAGGTCGACGCCCTCGCCTCGCGGGTGAGAAGCCTCGCGAAGAACCTCGACACCGAGATCAGGAACCCCGTCGCGTGCGGGATCGGGCCGGGCGCGCGCAGGGCCATCGACGGGATCAAGGCCGTCCTGCCCGGCGTCGAGATCCTCACCGGAACCGGACGGGGTCTCGACTGCAAGGATCGCGCGACGGTCGAGGCCGTGGCGAGGGCCTACGGCAGCATGATCGACAAGGCCCTCGGCGAGTACCTCGCGCAGCCCTCGCGACAGATGGCCGAGAGGGCATCCCTGAGCCGCGAGATCAGGCTGACCGTCGACCAGGAGGTCGCGCGGCTCAACGAGAAGGAGAAAGCGCTGATTGGCGTTAACAATTTCCTTTTTGACCAAACTCTCTTCGAAGCGATCGTCCCGACCATCACTCAGGCGAATGCCGAGTACATCAAGCTTTACAACAAATTGTCGGGTTTTTCAAATCTTGAGAAATTCAAGTTGAAAAGCTATCTCGCAAACAATGCCTACGAGTCCGTCACCTCCCTGGTGCAGCTCGTTAACGTTTTGATCGAACGATCGAACAGGCCGACGACTTACATCTACATCATGGTTCCATTCGCGATCGATTTCCTGGCGGTGTTCCTGGTCGTCAACGCGGTGCGGGTGGATCGGGAGCGCGAGGCGAGGCGGCGGCGCCTGAACAGGGACCGCACGCTCCGAGAGAGCGGCGTCACCTACATCTGGTCTCCCATCGAGTTGGGCTGAGGCGACGACCGGAGCCGGCCCTCGTCCCGGAAGGCGAGACGTCAAGGAAAGTGGGGCTCAGCATTATGAACGATGCGAACGGACACAATTTCTCCAGCGATCGGGCTTTCGACGACGACGACATCGAGCACGCGGATTTCGAGTCGCCTCTGCTGGCTCGCGAGATCATGAGTCATCTGAGAAACAACCACATTCACCCGGTCATGATTTTCGGTACGAATTCATCCGGGAAAACCATGATGCTTCTCTCGCTGATCGACTATATCAAATCGTCAGATGACGCCGTCGTCGATGTCCAGCTCGGGGCGCCGATCTGGCCGCGTCGGCACGGTTACTTCGCGCCCATCGAGGAGGCGGCGCGCGCCTTCTTCGAGAACCAGGTGGCGGCCTTCGGGCGAGGCTACGCGGCGCCGCGGACGCAGAGAGAAACGCCGTACTTCATCCCGGTCAACATCGTTCACGAAAGACGAACTGTGAAGTTCGCCTTCCTGGAGGGCATGGGAGAATGGTTCGAGCAGCAGAAACCGGCGGCCGGCCAGGCCGCCGACGCCTCGCGGATGCCGCCCTTCCTGCCATTCAGGAACCTCCTCAAGGAGATCCTGCAGCACTACGAACTCGGCATGTCGCTCATCTTCGTCGCTCCGACAGTCGCGGGGCCGGATGGGGAATCGGCCGCGAGCTCGCACGAGTGCCTGAGCAACGCCATGCATCAGGTCGACCGGCTGCGGGGCAACAAGAACCGCGACAACCTGCTCCTCCTGATCTCGAAGTGGGACGCGTGCTGCCCTCCGGGCGTGAACGGCAGCGGCTTCTCGGACGCGACGGCGTCGACCGTGCTCGACAGGATCGCGAGATGGCGGGTCGCTTGGCCGAAATTCGCCGCGATGACCGGGTTTCCCGCGCATTCCAAGGCGCTGATGCCGTACAGCGCGGCCTGGGTGCAGCCGGATCGGCGCATCACCCACAGTCCGATCTACGCGCCGGTGTTCAGGAGATTCAATCGGACGCTGTGGAACTGGCTCTACGGCAACGCGACGGCCGCTCTGCCGCATGGCGGCGGCGCGCGGGAGATCCTCTACGCGGACGTCGTCCCGAGCCCGGTCGAGGAGGCCGGGCCCTACGAGACGCTGACGAGGGTGATGATCCTCTCGGTCTTCTCGAAGCTGTTCCGAGAGCGCAGACATGCTGGCTGCCGTGGCGGTGTTCGACACGATCGGGGGCTTCTCGGCGCATTACATCGACGTGAAAGGTGAGGTCAGCCACCACGTCGACGCGCTTCAGGCGATCATGGTCCTGTCGAACGACGACGCGATCATGCGTCACGACACGGCCGGGTACTATGTCGTCGCCCGGCGCAACCCGGAGATCGAGGCCACCTGGATCGGTTGCTACAAGCCGCTGCCGCAGGGCGTCGTCGGGCGTTCCGGCGGGTATTTCGGCTGCGGCCTCTGGCTGTTCGGGACGCACCTGGACGGCGGCGAGGCGGTCGCGCTGCTGGAAGCGATCATCGGCAGGATCGAGTCCCTGCTATCCTCGGGGCTGATCAGGGACACGGGCGCGTTGCGCCTGGAGGATCTCGAGGGCGACGTCTCCAAGCTCCACGACGCCGAGCGGGCGCAGCGGAGCAACCGGCCACGGCAGGGGCTCTCCTTCACCCTCCTGGGCACGCCCGCCGTCATCGACCTCTCGCGGGAGGCGGATTCCGCGGCGCTGCCCGACGCGCTGACGCGGGCCCAGCGGGACGGCCTGTTCGAGCCCTACGCCAAGGTCCTGATCGCGCGCGACGCCGCCGCCATGCGCGGCGTCCGGGCACCGGGACCGCGCCTCGACGCGCGCGCCCGCGGGGCCGCCGGCGAGGAGCGCGAGCGCGGCTCGATCTGGTCCGGCTGGCGAAGCCCGTCCGCCCCGCCGCCGGACCTCGCCAGGCTGCCCCCGCCGCAGGCCCTGCCCCCGCCGCGAGCGGAGGCCGGGCGTGCGCCGAGCGGCCTCGCGGAGGTGCAGCAGGCCTGGCAGCGTCAGTTCGGCGCCGTGGAGAGGCGGATCGACGCGCTCGACGCCGCGCTGCGGCTCGCCACCCGGCGCAATCAGGCCGGCCTGCTCGCCCTCGCGGGCGCGAGCGCGATCGGCCTGGGCGCCGTGTCGTGGTGGGGGATCGCGTCGTCGCCTCCGCCGGCCCTCACCTCCTCCCCCGGCCGGCCGGCCTCGGGGAGCCCTCCCCTGCGATCGAGCGCGGATCCGGCCGCCCGGCAATCCGGTCCTCCCGACGCGCCGCGCGACCGCCAGGACCTGCCGGATTCCCGCACGGAAGCCGCGCCGGCACAGCAGGATTTCGGTGCGGTGGTGGGCGCGCTCGAGAAATCGCTTCTGACCTTGCAGGGCCTGATCGCCAGCAACGACCTCCCGAAGAACCTTGTCGCGAAGCACAATCTTCGCGGAAATTTCAATGAGATCATCGCCGCTCTGCAGCCTGTCGGGGATTTCAGGGTGCGGGAACTGGTCGACCGGCTGAAGCCACGCGCCGCGGACGAGCCGGCGAAGGTGCCGAACGCCGAGCCGACCCGGAGAGGGAGCCCGTAGCGGCGCCGGCGGGCCGCCCCGGCGCGGGGTGGCCGGATCGGCGCGCGACCGCGCGCATCCATCGACTCGGCCCCGCCATCCTGACATACGGTGCACCACCGCCCCGCGCGGTTCCGCCTCTGGAGTTTCGCGATGTCGCCCCGTTCGTTGCGCCAGGTCCTCGCGGCCGGCTTCGCAGCCCTGCTCTCCGTCTCGGCCGCCGCGCAGGAGGCGGTTCCCCCCGTGAAGGTCGGCGTGCTCAGCGACATGAGCGGCCCCTTCGCGGATCAGGCCGGCACCGGCTCGGTCGTCGCCGCCCAGCTCGCGGCCGAGGATTTCGCCAAGGAGACCCCCGACATCAGGGTCGAGGTCGTCTCGGCCGACCACCAGAACAAGCCCGATATCGGCCTCGCCATCGCCCGCAAGTGGCTCGACCAGGAGAGCGTCTCGACCATCGTCGACCTGCCGAACTCCGCCGTGGCGCTCGCCGTCGCCAACCTGATGCGCGAGCGCCACCGCGTCGCCCTGGCGTCGAGCGCGATGACCTCCGACCTCACCGGCAAGGCCTGCGCGCCGACAACCGTGCAGTGGGTCTCCGACACCTGGGCGCAGGGCTCCGCCACCGCGCGCGCCATCGCCGAGCGCGGCTTCAAGTCCTGGTACTTCCTCACGGTCGATTACGCCCTCGGCCAAGCGCTGGAGCGCGACGCCACGGCGGCCCTCAAGGGCATGGGCGGCAGCGTCAAGGGCTCGACCAAGCACCCGCTCAATGCCGGCGACTTCGCCTCGCCGCTGCTGGCCGCCCAGGGCTCGGGCGCACAGGTGCTGGCGCTCGCCAATACCGGCGCCGACATGATCAACGTGGTCAAGCAGGCGGCGGAATTCGGCCTGATGCCCGACATGCGGGTCGCGGCCCTGTTCATCCAGATCTCGGACGTCCACGCGCTCGGCCTCAAGGCGGCCCAGGGCCTGCAATTCGCCAGCGCCTTCTACTGGGACCGCACGGACGGCACCCGCGCCTTCGCCAAGCGCTTCGCCGAGCGCATGAACGGCCGCATGCCGACCGAGAACCACGCCGGGGTCTACTCGGCGACGCTGGCCTACCTGCGCGGCGTGCGCGCCGCCGCCACCGTCGAGGGCGAGAAGGTGCTGGCGGCCCTGCGCGAGACGCCGATCGACGACCCGCTCTTCGGCCCGGTCACGATCCGGCAGGACGGGCGGGCGGTCCACGACCTCTTCCTGTTCGAGGTCAAGACCCCCGCCGAGTCGAAGGGGCCGTACGACTACTACAAGCTCCTCGCGACGGTGCCGGGCGACAAGGCCTTCCGGCCCATGAGCGAGGGCGGCTGCCCGCTCGCGAAGTAGGCGCCGCCTCGACAGACGGCGCGCGGGCTCCACTTCGAGGAGGGTGCCGCCCCGGCACCGCCCCCGCGGAGGAGCCTTCCATGACGCAGCCGACCCTGACGCTCAACGACGGGAAGCGCGTGCCGCAGCTCGGCTTCGGCGTCTGGAAGCTCGCCGACGAGAAGGCGCCCGAGATCGTCGGCCTCGCCCTCGAGGCCGGCTACCGGGCGATCGACACGGCGGCGGTCTACGGCAACGAGGCCGGGGTCGGCCGGGCCATCGCGGCCTCGGGCCTCGCGCGCGAGGAGATCTTCGTCACCACGAAGCTCTGGAACGATTCCCACGGCAGCGACGAGGTGCTGCGGGCCTGCGACGCCTCCCTGGAGCGGCTCGGCCTCGACCACGTCGACCTCTACCTCGTGCACTGGCCGCTGCCGCAGCGCGACCTCTACGTGCAGACCTGGCGGGCGATGATGCGCCTGCGCGAGGACGGACGGGCGCGCTCGATCGGCGTGTCGAACTTCACGGTCGCGCAGCTGAAGCGGGTCATCGACGAGACCGGCTCGACGCCCTCGGTCAACCAGATCGAGCTGCATCCGCGCTTCCAGCAGCGGGCGCTGCGGGACTTCCACGCGCGGGCCGGGATCGTCACGCAGGCCTGGAGCCCGCTCGGCCGGGGCGCGGCCCTGGCGGATCCGGTGATCCGGGGCATCGCCGAGAAGCACGGGCGCACCCCCGCCCAGGTGATCCTGCGCTGGCACATCGAGAGCGGCAGCGCGGTCATCCCGAAATCGGAGACGCCGGCGCGCATCCGCGAGAATGCCGACATCTTCGGCTTCGCGCTCGATCCCGAGGACCAGGCGGCGATCGCCGCGCTCGACGCGGCGGACGGGCGCATCGGCCCCGACCCGGAGACGTTCGGCTGAATCCGCAACCGGCCGGCACCTCGGGGCGTTCCTGCCCCTCACCGCATCGATGACGGGAGGGGATTCATGCGCACCTACACGCTCGCCTTCGCCGACGTGCTCTACGCCTGCCTGCCCGACGGGGCCGACATCGACCGGGTGATCGAGGAGGAGGCCTGCGTCGGCTGCGCCGAGATCGATCCGGGCGAGGTGCGGGTGGTGCGGGGCCTGACGCTGACCGCCTTCCCGGCCGCCGCCGACGAGGTGGTGTGGTGCGCCGGCCCGGACGGCGACCTGACCGACGAGCACGGGCGCTGCTTCCCCTACGCGGTGCGGCGCTGGGTCGATCGCTGAGCGGGGATCCGCGTGACCGGGGCGGAATCCGGGACGCGCGCCATCCGCGACCGACCGGCCCGGCTCGGTCCCGCCTCGCGGTGCGGCCCGTGCGGCCGGAGGTGACGGCCCCCGCTGCCTCCGTGATGCCCCCGTCCGAGATCGATCAGCAATCGCGCAACGCCCTGCGCCGCTTTGCGGGCGAGACCTGATCGATCGCGCGGAGCCGATGTCCGAAAAAGTCGGATTTACGACATTTCTCGGGAAGCATGGCGGTCATAGGGTCCTGGCTCAGCGTCCGCCCCCCGAGGACCCGCGATGTTCCACCTCACGATCAACGGCCGCGACCATCAGGTCGAGGTCGAGCCCGACACCCCGCTCCTCTTCGTCCTGCGCGACACGCTCGGCATGACGGGCACGAAGTACGGCTGCGGCATCGCCCAGTGCGGCGCCTGCACGGTGCTGATCGACGGGCAGGCCACGCGCTCCTGCCAGGTGCCGATCGAGAGCGTCGGCGCCGCCCGCGTCCGGACCATCGAGGCGATCGAGCAGGATCCGGTCGGCCGCAGGGTCGTGGAGGCCTGGGTGGCCGAGCAGGTGCCGCAATGCGGCTACTGCCAGTCCGGGCAGGTCATGGCGGCCACCGCCCTCCTCACGCAGAACCCGAAGCCCACCGACGAGGACATCGCCGCCGCGATGACCAACCTGTGCCGCTGCGGCACCTACAACCGCATCGCCGCCGCCGTGCGGCAGGCCGCGGCCTGAGGGAGGTGGCGATGACGCGGCCCGCGCGGTCCCCCCTCCCCTCCCTGCCGGCCGTCGCGCCGGAGGGCGTCGCCAACCTCTCCCGCCGCCGCTTCCTCGGCCGCGCCGCGGGCGCGCTGGTGCTCGGCATCGCGCTCCCGGCCCGGGGCCGCGCCGAGGCGCAGGGCCCGGCCGAGGGCGCCGGCGCCATCGCGCCCCAGCCCGGCACCCGCGTTCCGGCCTTCCTGGAGATCCGCCCGGACGGGCGCGTCCGCCTGCTCAGCCCCTTCGTGGAGGGCGGCCAGGGCATCGCCACCGGCATGGCCCAGATCGTCGGCGAGGAACTCGACGTCGATCCCGCCCGCTTCCTGGTCGAGTGCGCCCCGCCCGGCCCGGACTACGCCGTGGTCAACGGCCTGCGGATGACCGGCGGCAGCTTCTCCACCCGCTCCAGCTACGCGCTGATGCGCCAGCTCGGCGCCACCGCCCGCGACATGCTGATCCGCGCCGCCGCCGCCCGGCTCAAGGTGGAGGCGGGAAGCCTCGCCACCCGCGACGGCGCCGTGGTGCACCCCGCCTCCGGCCGCACCCTCCCGTACGGCGACCTCGCCGGGGAGGCGCTCGCCCTCAAGCCCCGCGACGGCGTGCCCCTGCGCGACCCGGCCTCGTTCCGCTACATCCGCCGGCCGGTGCCCCGCCTCGACGTGCGGGACAAGGCGACGGGCCGGGCGGTCTACGCGATCGACCAGACGGTCGAGGGGATGCTCCACGCGGCGGTCCAGCACGCGCCGCATCTCGGCACCGAGCCCCTGTCCCTCGCCAACGAGGACGAGGTCCGGCGGATGCCGGGCGTCCACTCGGTCCACCGACTCCCCGGCGCCGTCGCGGTGGCGGCGGACAGCTGGTGGCGCGCCCGCAAGGCCGTGGAGGCGCTCCGCGTGCGCTGGTCGGCGCCCGAGCCGGAGGGCATCGCGACCGTCTCGGCGACCTTCTCGTCGGAGGCGATGCGGGCCGCGCTCGCGGACGCGCCCGGAGAGGCTCAGGTGGCGGAGGCGCAGGTGGCGGAGGCGGAGGGCGACGCGGGCGGCGCCTTCGCGAGCGCCGCCAGGGTGATCGAGGCCGCCTACGAGGCGCCCTACCTCGCCCACGCCCAGCTGGAGCCGCCCTCCGCCATCGCCCGCTTCAACCCGGACGGCACGCTCGACGTCTGGACGCCCAACCAGATGCCGGAGCTGTTCCAGGCCCTCTCCGCGCAGGCGGCGGGCCTCGCCCCGGACAGGGTGCGCATCCACTCGCCGATGCTCGGCGGCTTCTTCGGGCGCCACTTCGCCTACGGGCCGGCGAACCCCTACCCGCAGGCGATCCTGCTCGCCAGGGCGACGGGCCGGCCCGTGCGGGTGCTGTGGTCGCGGGAGGAGGAGTTCGGCAGCGACGCCCTGCGGCCCCTCTCGGCGAGCCGCTTCCGCGCCGCCCTCGACGCGGCGGGCCGGCCGATCGCGCTCGAGGTGCGCACGGTCGGCGAGGGGCCGATCGGCCGCTGGTTCGGGGCGATGGTCCAGGGGCCGGTCGACCCCTCCGCCGTCGAGGGGCTGGTCCGGAAGCCCTACGCCATCCCGAACCGCCGCATGACCTTCGTGAAGCGGGCGCACCCGGTCACGATCGCGTTCTGGCGCTCGGTCGGGCACTCGATGAACGACTATTTCTACGAGAGCTTCCTCGACGAGATCGCGCAGGCGGGCGGGCAGGACCCCTTCGCCCTGCGGATGGCGCTGGTGGCGGGCAGCCCGCGCCACCGGCGGCTGCTGGAGGAGGTCGCGGACCTCTCCGGCGGCTGGAAGCGGGGCCCCTACGAGGCCGAGGGCGGGCGGCGCGCCCGCGGCCTCGCCATGGCCTCGCCCTTCGGCTCCGAGACCGCGACCGTGGCGGAAGTCTCGGTCGAGGGCGGCGAGGCGCAGGTGCACACTCTCTGGATCGCGTTCGACCCGGGCAGCGTGGTCAACCCGGCGATCGTGAAGGCCCAGGTCGAATCGGCCGCGGCGCTCGGCCTCTCGGCGACGCTCGTCGAGCAGATGCTCTATCGGGACGGGCAGCGGCAGGCGCGCAACTTCGACGCCTATCCGATCCTGCGGCGCGAGCACATGCCGGCGGTCCACGTGCGCATCGTCGAGAGCGGCGCCCCGATGGGTGGGGTCGGCGAGCCGGGCCTGCCCGGCGTGCCGCCCGCGGTCACCAACGCGGTGGCGGCGCTCACCGGCCAGCGCGTCCGCGCGCTGCCGCTCTCCAACGTCAGGCTCTCCGGCGTCTGATCCGGGCTCCGCTTGATCCAAGCGGAGCCCGGATCACGAGCCCGCGCGGCGCCCGAGCGACGCCGACATCCGCATGGCCGAAATGGGAGATGGCGAAGCCATCACCCGGATGTCGGGGGCCCCCGGTGGATCCGCAGCACGGCACGGCGCTCGTCACCGGCGCCTCGCCGGGGATCGACGCCGCCTCCGCGGCGGCGCTGGCCCGCCGGGCTACGAGGAGCGGGCACCCGCTCAGTAGCGGGCCGGGACGTGCATCTCGGCGGGAACCGGGTGGCGCTCGTAATCCGGGTGGCGCACCCGCTCGGGCAGGTCCACGGGGGGGCGCTCGACGGCGCCGTAGGGCACCTGCTCCAGGAGGTGGGCGATGCAGTTGAGGCGCGCCCGCTTCTTGTCGACCGCCTCGACCACCCACCAGGGCGCTTCGGGGATGTGGGTGCGCTCCAGCATCGTCTCCTTGGCCCTCGTGTAGAGTTCCCAGCGGGCCCGCGACTGCACGTCCATCGGGCTCAGCTTCCACTGCTTGAGCGGGTCGTTGATCCGCATCCGGAAGCGGAATTCCTGCTCCTCGTCGGTGATCGAGAACCAGTACTTCACCAGGATGATGCCCGAGCGCACCAGCATCCGCTCGAATTCCGGCACCGAGCGGAAGAACTCCTCGTACTCGTCGTCGGTGCAGAAGCCCATCACGCGCTCGACGCCGGCGCGGTTGTACCAGGAGCGGTCGAACAGCACGATCTCGCCGCCGGCCGGCAGGTGGGCGACGTAGCGCTGGAAGTACCATTGCGTGCGCTCGCGCTCGCTCGGGGCCGGCAGCGCGGCGATGCGGCAGACGCGCGGGTTCAGCCGCTGGGTGATGCGCTTGATCACCCCGCCCTTGCCGGCCGCGTCGCGCCCCTCGAAGAGCACCACGACCCGCTTCCTGTGGACCTGCACGTAATCCTGCAGCCGCACCAGTTCCTGCTGCAGGCGCAGCAATTCGCGGAAATACACCGCCCGCGGAAGGGTCGGGGCGCGGTTCGGGGGCTCGACGCCGTCGGCGACGCGTTCGAGGAACGCCTCGTCGAGTTCGAGTTCCATCTCCTCGTCGAGGCTGTCCGCCACCTCCTCGCGCACGGCCCCGACCCGGGCGGCCTTCAGATCGTCTTCCATCGCGCCTCTCCGTCCGGCCCGCCGGGAACGGGCGGGCCCGGCCCATTCTGCAGCCGGGATGTGACAGTTTGCGCGGGGACCCGCCGCACCCGGCCGGTTCCGGTCCCCCCGGCGGGGCGGGGCGAGACCCGCGGGGCCGGCCGAGGCGCCGGCCGATCAGTTCATCCGCCACACCGCCGCGTTCACGGCCGTCGCGAAGGCGACCCAGCCCGCATAGGGCACCAGCAGCAGGGCCGCGGCGCGGTCGAGGGGCCAGAACAGCCGGATCGTCCAGAGGATCATCACGAGGAGCGCGACGATCACCACCAGCCCGCCGAGCAGGGAATGGGCGGCGAAGAAGACCGGCGTCCAGATCGCGTTGAGGGCGAGCTGGACCGCGTAGGCGGCGAGCGCCACGCTCCGGCCCCGGCGCAGGTCCGCGCTCGCCGGGGCCTTGCCGAGGACGCGCCAGCAGGCGAGCGCGATCATCGCGTAGAGCATCGACCACGCGACCGGGAACATCCAGTTCGGCGGCGTGAAACCCGGCTTGGCGAGGCCCGCGTACCAGGTCGGGATGTTGGGCGTGGTGAAGAGCGGGCCGGTGAGCGCCGTGGCGAGCACCGGCAGCACGGCGAGGGCGAGGCGCAGGGCGGGGGACGGGACGGCGAGGCGGGTGGCGGCGAGCGTCATGGCAGTTCCAGGGGATGACCGCCCTGACTTGCGCTCGGGCCCCCGTTCTGCAAGGGCGAAGCGGTGCCGCAGGAGTTGCAGATGAGCCGCGCCCCCCCCTCCCCCTGGTCCAAGCGCAGCCTCGCCGTTCAGGCGATGGGCCACGTCGATCCGGTGACCAAGGCGGTGGTGCCGCCCATCCACCTCGCCTCGACCTATCTGCGCGACCCCGACAACCAGTACAGTTCCGGCTACTGCTACGGCCGGCCGGACAATGCCACGGTGCGCGAGGCCGAGGCCGTCCTCGCCATGCTGGAGGAGGCGCCGGCGGGCGCGCTGCTGTTCGGCTCCGGCATGGCGGCGGCGACGGCGGTGTTCGGGGCGCTCGATCCCGGCGACCACGTGGTGGCGCCGAGCGTGATGTACTGGGCCCTGCGCCGCTGGCTGCTGCAGGAGGCGACCCGCTGGGGCCTCAAGGTCGACTTCGTCGCCACCGACGACCTCGACGCCCTGCGGGCGGCGGTGGTGCCGGGCCGCACCAAGCTGGTCTGGCTCGAGACGCCCTCGAACCCGCTCTGGACCATCACCGACATCGCGGCCGCGGCCGAGATCGCGCACGCGGCCGGCGCGCGGCTGGCCGTCGATTCCACCGCCGCCTCGCCGGTGGTCACCCGCCCTCTCGCGCTCGGGGCCGACGTGGTCATGCACTCGGCCACCAAGGTGCTGAACGGCCACTCGGACGTGATCGCGGGCGTGCTGGCGGGGGCGCGGGAGGACGCGTTCTGGGGCCGGATCAAGGGCATCCGCGCGAGCCAGGGCGCCATCCTCGGCCCCTTCGAGGCCTTCCTGCTGCTGCGCGGCCTGCGCACCCTGCACCTGCGCATCGCCGCGCAGATGAGGGGCGCCACCGCGCTGGCCGAGCGCTTCGCGGCCCACCCGCGGGTCCATGCCGTGCTCTATCCCGGCTTGGCCGATCATCCCGGCCACGCGGTCGCGGCGCGGCAGATGGAGGGCGGCTTCGGCACGATGCTGTCGATCCGCGTCGCCGGCGGCGAGGCGGCGGCGATCGCCACCGCCGCCCGCGTCTCCCTGTGGAAGCGCGCCACCTCCCTCGGCGGGGTCGAGAGCCTGATCGAGCACCGCGCCTCGGTGGAGGGGCCCGGGACCCCCTGCCCCGCCGACCTGCTGCGCCTCTCGATCGGCATCGAGGACCCCGAGGACCTGTTCGCGGATCTCGACGCGGCCCTGCGCGGCGCGGCCTGAGCCGCCGCGGCCCGGCGGGCAGGGAATCAGACGCTCTCCGGACGACCACGTCCGGAGAGCGTGAGATAAGCCCGCGCGTCGCTTGAGCGAGGCCGACATCCGTATTGCCGAAATTGGAGACGGCGAAGCAATCCGTCGGATGTCGTATGCCAAGCCCGCGCGGCGCTTGAGCGAGGCCGAAATCCGTATTGCGAAGCAATCCGTCGGATTTCGGATCATGGTGAACTTTCGGTCGACGCGCCGCTCCTTCGGTTCGCACGGGCCCGCCTGTCGAACCGATCGCATCCCGGCGCGTTCTCCCGCAAAGCTCGCCTGCCGAGGAGTGTCCCATGCCTGCCGCCCTGCCCGCCGCGCTTCTCGGCGCGCACGTCCTCCTCGCCGCGGCCGACGGGCCGCCGCGCTTCAACATCGAGGCCACCTGCAAGTCACCGGGACGTGCCTCCGTCTCGACCGATGCCGGGGCGGATGGCTGCCTGCGCTCGGAGCGCGCCGCGGGGGACGACCTGCGCAAGCGCTGGGGTGATTTCTCGGCCACGGCGAAGCGCCAGTGCTCGCAGCAATCGCGGGCCGGCGGCTTCCCGAGCTATGTCGAGATGCTGACCTGCCTCGAACTCGCCAGCGGCAACGTGCCGGTGCACGGGCCGGAGAACGGCGCCACCGCCGGCCAGGGCGGCGCCGGACCCGCGACCACCGGCAGCACCCGGCGGGGCGAGGAGGGCACGGCGCTCACCACCGCGCCCTCGCCGCAGCAGCGCACCGATCCCCTCCGGGTGCTGGGCAAGCCGGCGCGCTGAGCCGCGCGACCGATTCGGCGGCGACGATGGTCCGCACGCGACGGTCACGGCAGGATCGCGCGCGGCGATTCCGCTGAGGAGCCGTCCGGCGCCCGTCCCGGCGGGTCCGCGGGCCGGCTCAGCGCGGGGGCGAGGCTGCGGCGTCGTCCGTGACGGTGGCGAGCCAGACCGGCCCCTCCCCAGCGACGGGCTGGGCGCGCGGGCGCTCCGGCTCCGGCGGCCGGCCGGCCCGGGCCGCCGCGAGGTCGCGCAGCTCCGGCGCCTGCGCGGTGTCGTCCACGGTCAGGAACAGCCCGCGCCGCCGCGCGCCCTGGCCGAGATCGGCGCGGCTCGTCAGCACACTCAGGGCGGGGCTGAGCAGGAGGCTGGCGGCGACGGGCCCCATCCAGGCGGCCAGCCACGGATCGCCCGCGACGGCGAGGAGTATGGCCAGGACGCCCCCCGCGATCAGCGCGTCGGCCTGCAGCCGGGCCGCCTCCGACCAGGGGACCTGCCGGTCGTCGCGCACCTGCGCGTCCCAGCGCACGACCTTGCCGGCCAGGGTCGAGGCCACCGCCCCGGCGTTGAACAGCATCAGCACCGGCCAGAGCAGCACCCAGACCACCTGTTCGAGGGCGGCGCTGAGGAGGAGCCGGCGGGTTCCGCCGAAGGCGCTCCGCCGCTCGCGGCTGAGGAGGACGTGGCCGAGGCTGAGCAGCTTGGGCGCCGCCAGGACCGCCAGGGTGAGCGCCGCGAGCGCGCCGGCCGCCTCCCCCTCGCCGGTGAGCCCGTAGGCGAGCAGGCCGAGATCGCCGCGCAGGACAGCCCGGGCCGTGCCGAGGGCCAGGAAGGCGAGCCAGAGCGGCGAGGCGAGGTAGGACAGGATCCCGACCAGGAGGTGCCAGCGGCTCCCGGCCGTGAGGCCGGGCGTGCCGACGAGGCCGAGATGCTGCAGGTTTCCCTGGCACCAGCGGCGCTCGCGCCCGAGGAGGTCGACGAGGTTCGTCGGCATCTCCTCCCAGGTGCCCCCCTCCTCCGGCAGCAGGCGCAATTCCCAGCCGGCGCGGCGCAGCAGCGCCCCCTCGACGGTGTCGTGGCAGAGGATCTCGCCGCCGAGCGGCGGCCGTCCGGGCAGAACCGGCAGGTCGGCATGCGCCGCGAAGGCGCGCAGGCGCAGGATGGCGTTGTGGCCCCAGTAGCTGCCGTCCGGGCCCTGCCAGGTGTCGAGGGCGCGGATCGAGAGCGGCGCGTAGAGGCGCACGGCGAATTGCTGGATGCGGGCGAAGAGCGTGTCGCGCCCGGCCGCGTAGCTCACCGTCTGGATCAGCCCGACGCGCGGATGCGCCTCCATCAGCCGGATCAACCGGCGGATCGTGGCGCCGCTCATCAGGCTGTCGGCGTCGAGCACGACCATGAACTCGTAGGCGTCGCCGTGGCGGCGGCAGAACTCCGCGATGTTGCCGGCCTTGCGGCCCGTATTCTCGGCCCGGCGGCGATAGCGCAGGCGCGGCAGCCCGGGACCGGCGGCCTCGCACCACGCCCGGGCGCGGGCGAGTTCGCGCTCCTCGGCGGCGGCGATGGCGGCGTCCCGCGTGTCGCTGAGGACGAAGATGTCGATGTCGCCGCCGCCGCCCGCCCGGGCGATGGAGCGGGCCATCACCCGGATCGCCGCGAAGACCGCGACGGGGTCCTCGGCGTGGATCGCCACCGCCAGCACCGTGCGGCTCCGCCCGGACGGCGCCAGCGGCACCGTCGGGGCCGCCGCCTCGACGGCGGAGACGACGCGCCGCCTGAGCCAGGCGGCGGCGGCGCCGTAGACGTATTGCCACGCCACGTAGGCCTGCCACGTCATCACGAGGCAGAACAGCACCAGGACGGCGCCGTCGAGGAGACCGTCGGCCGGGCTCGCCGCGGCCGCGAGCCCGGCCAGCGCGGCGGCCGTCGCGAGCGTCGGGAGCGCGAGGGCGAGGCGGCGCACGATCAGCGCCGCATCGGGCGGGGAGGCAGGCGGCATGGAGGACTCGACGGAGACGGGAGGATGGCCAGCCCTAGGGGGATTGGCCTGAATGGTGCCGGAACGATGACGCTGCGGCGCCGCGATGCTCGACAGGACGGACCGGCGCTGTCAATCCCGGGCTCCGGGGGCGAGTTCCCGGCGGGGCGCGGGCGGCGCCCGCGCGGGGTGCGGGGCGGAGCCCCCGGAGGAGCGACGTCTTGACCGACACGATCTTCGCGCCGGCCTCGGGATTCGGGCGGGCCGCGGTGGCGGTGATCCGGATCAGCGGACCGGGAGCGGCCTCATGCCTCACGGCGCTGACGGGCGGCCCCCCTCCCCTGCCGCGGCGCCTGTCGCTGCGGCAGCTGCGCGACCCGGGGACGGGCGAGGTGCTCGACCGTGCCCTGGTGGTCTGGCTGCCCGGTCCCGCGACCTTCACGGGCGAGGACAGCGCCGAGTTGCACCTTCACGGCGGGGCGGCCGTCCGCGCGGCCGTGCTTCGGGTGCTCGGCCGCCTGCCGGGCCTCGCCCCGGCCGAGCCCGGCGCCTTCACGCGGCGGGCCTTCCTCAACGGGCGCATGGACCTGACCGCGGTCGAGGGTCTCGCCGACCTGATCGATGCCGAGACGGAAGCGCAGCGCCGGCAGGCGATGCGGCAGCTCGACGGGGCGCTCGGCCGGCTCGTGGAGGCTTGGCGGGACACCCTGCTCGGCGTGCTCGCCGGGGCCGAGGCCGCGCTCGACTTCTCGGACGAGGGCGACGTGGACGAATCGGCCCTGTCGGCGTCGGGTCTCGCCGCGGCCGCGCGGGTGCGGGACGCGATCCTGGCGGCGCTGGCGGAGGGACGGCGGGGCGAGCGGCTGCGGGAGGGGTTCGTGGTGGTCCTGGCCGGTCCGCCCAATGCCGGCAAATCGACGCTGCTCAACGCCCTCGCCCGGCGGGAGGCGGCGATCGTCTCGCCGATCCCCGGCACCACGCGGGATGCGATCGAGGTCCGCTGCGACCTCGACGGCCTGCCGGTGCTCCTCGTCGACACGGCCGGGCTGCGGGACGAAGGGGCGGACCCGATCGAGGCCGAGGGCATGGCGCGCAGCCGGCGGCGGATCGAGGAGGCGGATCTCGTGCTGTGGCTGGTGCCGCCCGAGGGCGGCGCCGCGGCGCCGACGGGAGCCCTGGTCGTGCACACCAAGCGGGATCTCGGGCGGGATCTGGGCGGCGCGGACGGGGCGCTCGCGATCTCGGCCCTGACCGGCGAGGGGCTCGCGATGCTTCTCGACCGCGTCGCGGCCGCGGCGGGGGCCGCGCTCGGCCGTGGCGACGCCGTGGTGACGCGCGAGCGGCAGCGCCGCGCGCTCGAGGAATGCGCGGCCCATCTCGGGCGGGCGATCGGCGGGGCCGAGACGATGCCGGCGGAACTGGTCGCCGAGGACCTGCGCCTCGCGGTGCGGGCCCTCGGGGCAGTGGCGGGCCGGGTCGGCGTCGAGGAGATGCTGGACCGGCTGTTTTCCAGCTTCTGCATCGGGAAGTGAGGCGGGGCCGCGAGGAGGACCCGCTCGCGCGGGCGCGCCCGCGCTGCGAGAAAGCGTGGCTGTTTCACGTGAAACAGCCACGCTTCTCCAACCGCTTTCCCCGTTTCACGTGAAACACGCGCCCTCCCCGACTTCCCGGTTGACGATCTCGGGCTGCCCGCCCAGAGATCTCGCATGCAGCGAATCGACCGCACCCGCTTCGACGTGATCGTCGTCGGCGGCGGCCATGCCGGCGTGGAAGCCGCCGCGGCCGCCGCGCGCCTGGGCGCCGCCACGGCGCTCGTCACCCACCGCCGCGCCACGCTCGGCGCCATGTCGTGCAACCCCGCCATCGGCGGCCTCGGCAAGGGCCACCTCGTGCGCGAGGTCGACGCCCTCGACGGGCTGATGGGCCGCGTCGCCGACCGCGCCGGGATCCAGTTCCGTCTGCTGAACCGCCGCAAGGGACCGGCGGTGCGCGGGCCCCGCAGCCAGGCCGACCGCAAGCTCTACGCCCGGGCGATGCAGGAGGAGCTGGCAGCCACGCCCAACCTCTCGCTGATCGAGGGCGAGGCGCACGACCTGGCCGTGGTGGAGGGGCGCGTCACGGGCATCGTGCTGGCGGACGGGCGCGCCCTCCCCTGCGCGGCCGTGGTGCTGACGACCGGGACCTTCCTGCGCGGTCTGATCCATATCGGTGAGCGGACCATGCCGGCCGGACGGGTTGGCGAGGCGCCGGCCCTCGGCCTCGCCGCCACCCTCGACCGGCACGGCTTCGGGCTCGGCCGGCTCAAGACCGGCACCCCGGCCCGCCTCGACGGACGCACCATCGACTGGGCCGGGATCGAGAAGCAGGCCGCCGACGACGAGCCGGTGCCCTTCTCCAGCCTGACCGACCGGATCACCACGCCGCAGATCGAGTGCGGCGTCACCCGCACCACGCAGGCGGTGCACGACCTGATCCGCGCCAACCTGCACCGCTCGCCGATGTACTCGGGCGGGATCACCAGCCGCGGTCCGCGCTACTGCCCCTCGATCGAGGACAAGGTGGTGCGCTTCGGGGACCGTGACGGGCACCAGATCTTCCTGGAGCCGGAGGGGCTGGACGATCCCACGATCTACCCGAATGGCATCTCGACCGCCCTGCCCGAGGAGGTCCAGCGCGCGGTCCTGCGCCTGATCCCGGGCTGCGAGCGGGCCGCGATGCTGCGGCCGGGCTACGCGATCGAGTACGACTACGTCGACCCGCGCGAGCTCGACCCGACGCTCCAGACCCGCCGGGTCGCCGGCCTGTTCCTGGCCGGCCAGATCAACGGCACCACTGGCTACGAGGAGGCGGCCGGCCAGGGCATCCTGGCGGGGATCAACGCCGCGCGCCTCGCCGCCGGATCGGCCCTCGCCGTCCTCGACCGAGCCGAGTCCTACATCGGCGTCATGATCGACGACCTCGTCACGCATGGCGTGAGCGAGCCCTACCGGATGTTCACCTCGCGCTCCGAGTACCGGCTCAGCCTGCGGGTCGACAACGCGGATGAGCGGCTCACCGGGCGGGGCATCGCGCTCGGCTGCGTCGGGGCCGCGCGGGCCCGCCACTTCGCCGAGAGCCAGCAGGCCCTCGCCGCGGCCCGCGCGCGGCTCGACGCGCTCGCGATCACGCCGAGCGAGGCGGCCCGGCACGGCCTCGCCCTGAACCGGGACGGGATCCGGCGCAGCGCCTTCCAGCTCCTCTCCTATCCGGAGATCGACTGGCCGCGCCTCGCGGCGATCTGGCCTGAACTCGCGGCCGTCCCGCCCCGCGTCGCCGAGCGGCTGCGCACCGACGCGGCCTACGCGGTCTATCTCGACCGGCAGCGATCCGACATCGCCGCCTTCCGGCGCGACGAGGCGGTGCGACTTCCGGCCTCCCTCGATTACGGGCGCATCGCCGGCCTGTCGAACGAGTTGCGGCTGAAGCTGGATTGCGTGCGGCCGCACACGCTGGGCCAGGCGGCACGGATCGAGGGTGTGACCCCCGCGGCTCTGACCCTGCTGGCCGCCCATGCTAGGCGGGCCGACGCGGCCGCTCCGGTGGAGGCGTGATGGTGCCCTCCGACCGCGACAGGGTGCTGGCGGAGGCGGGTGTTTCACGTGAAACAGCCGCCGCCCTCGACCTCTACGTCGCCCAGCTCACGCGCTGGCAGGCGATCAAGAATCTCGTCGGCCCGGCCACCCTGCCGGATGTCTGGACGCGGCACATCGCCGATTCCCTGCAGCTCCTCGACGCCGCCCCGCAGGCGCGGACCTGGCTCGACCTCGGCAGCGGCGCCGGCATCCCGGGCCTGATCCTGGCGATCGCCGGGGTGCAGAACCGCCCCGACCTGCGCGTCGACCTCGTCGAGAGCAATGCCCGCAAGGGCGCCTTCCTGCAGGAAACCACCCGCCTCACCGGCGCCCCGGCCCGGATCCACGTCGCCCGGATCGAGCGCGTCGTCGCCGACTTCCGCGGCGTCGACGTGGTCTGTGCCCGCGCCCTCGCGCCCCTGCCGCAGCTCATCGCCTGGACGGCCCCGCTGTTGAAAAGCGGCACCATCGGGCTGTTTCCGAAGGGCCGGGAGGCCCAATCCGAATTGACCGCCGCCCGCGAAAAGTGGACATTCGTGGCGGATGTGATCCCGAGCCGGACCGATTCCTCCGCGGGGATCGTCCGCATCTCCAGCTTGAGCGACCCGCTTCCATGACAGTGGAACCTTCCGAGGCGCCGGCCCGCTCCGCGCGGCCCCTTCGCATCATCGCGCTCGCCAACCAGAAGGGCGGCGTCGGCAAGACCACGACGGCCATCAATCTCGGCACCGCCCTGGCGGCGATCGGCGAGCAGGTGCTGATCATCGACCTCGATCCGCAGGGCAACGCCTCGACGGGGCTCGGGATCGACCGCCGCCAGCGCCGCCTCTCGACCTACGACGTTCTCGCGGGCGAGGCCGCCCTGAAAGAGGCCGTCCAGGCGACCGCCGTGCCGCGCGTCGCGATCGCCCCCTCGACCATGGACCTGCTCGGCCTCGAGATGGAGATGGCGAGCGCGCAGGACCGCGCCCACCGCCTGCGCCGCGTCCTCGAACCGCTGACCCGCGGCGAGATGGCCGAGGAGGAGCGCTTCACCTACGTGCTGATCGACTGCCCACCCTCCCTCAACCTCCTCACCATCAACGCCCTCGCGGCGGCCGACGCGGTGCTGGTGCCGCTGCAATGCGAGTTCTTCGCGCTGGAGGGGTTGAGCCAGCTGCTGCGGACGGTGGAGCAGGTGAGGGGCGCGCTCAACCCGCGGCTCGCGATCCAGGGCATCGTGCTCACCATGTTCGACCCGCGCAACAACCTCTCGACCCAGGTCGTGGCGGATGTGCGGGCCTTCATGGGCGACAAGGTCTACGAGACGATGATCCCCCGCAACGTGCGCGTCTCCGAGGCGCCCTCGCACGGCAAGCCGGTCCTGCTCTACGACCTGAAATGCGCCGGCTCGCAGGCCTACCTGCGCCTGGCCTCCGAGATCATCCAGCGCGAAGGACGCCTCCCCGCCGCCGCGTGAGCGCCGGGGTCACGAGACACGAGGACACCAGGATATGGCGGAAGAGGTGGCCCGCCCGCGGCTCGGACGCGGGCTCGCGGCGCTGATCGGCGATGTCGGCGAGGACGCGCCTCCGGCGCCGATCGACCGCCGCGGTCAGCGCCGGGTGCCGATCGAGTTCCTGCGCCCCAATCCGCGCAATCCCCGCCGCCACTTCGCCGAGGCCGAGCTGGAGGAGCTCTCGGCCTCGATCCGCACCCGCGGCGTGATCCAGCCGATCGTGGTGCGCGGCGTCGCCGCGGTGCCGGACACGTTCGAGATCGTCGCCGGCGAGCGCCGCTGGCGGGCCGCCCAGCGCGCCGGCCTGCACGAAGTCCCGGTGGTCGTGGTCGAGATCGACGACCGCACCTCCCTCGAATACGCCATCCTGGAGAACGTCCAGCGCGCCGACCTCAACCCGATCGAGGAGGCCGCCGGCTACGAGCGGCTGATGAGCGAGTTCGGCTACAGCCAGACCGAGCTGGCCGAGATCATCGGCAAGAGCCGCAGCCACCTCGCCAACACGCTGCGCCTGCTGAACCTGCCGCCATCGGTGCAGGAGCAGGTGGTGGCGGGCGCGCTCACCGCGGGCCACGCCCGCGCCCTGCTCGCCGTCAGGGACCCGGAGGCGGTGGCCCGCCGGGTCGTCGCCGAGGGGCTGACGGTGCGCGAGGTCGAGGCCCTGGCCGCCGCCGAGCAGCCCGCCGAGTCCGGCCCGCGTCCCGGCCGCCCGCGCCGGGCGCCGCCGGAGAAGGATGCCGACACCCGCGCCCTGGAGCGGCGCCTGGAGGACGCGCTCGGGGTGACCGTCTCGATCGAGCATCGCGGCGGCGGCGGGGAACTGCGCCTGCGCTACGCCAGCCTCGATCAGCTGGACGCGATCTGCCGCCGGCTCGAGATGCAGGGCTGAGCGGCGAGGGGAGGGGGCCCGCATCGCGCTCCAACGACATCCGGTTGATGGCTTCGCCATCTCCGATTTCGGCCATGCGGATGTCGGCTTCGCTCAGGCGCGGCGCCCGGCCTCCAGGGCGATCCGGACCAGGACGTCGCTCGCCAGGGCGTGCGCGAATTCCGCCTCGGCGCGCCGGCAGGCGAGCACGCCCTCCTGCAGGCGGGCGACGGCGCGCCGGAGCGCCTCCGGCGACCAGCGCGCCAGCTGGACCTCGACGATCCTCTGGCGCCGGAAGTGCAGGCCGCGCCAGCTCGCCACGATCTGGCCCGGCGACTGGCCCTGGCCGTCGAGGCGCGCGGCGAGCAGCGCGAGGGCGTGGCGCAGGGCCGCCCCCAGCATCACCGAGGCGTCCATGCCCTCGACCCGGAAGCGCCGGTAGCTCCGCTCGGCCTCGCCGGCCTGACCCGCGAAGGCGGCGTCAATCAGGGCGTTGAGGACGGATCCCGAGACGTCGCTCGCCACCGCCTCCACGTCCTCGAGGCTGATCTCGCGCTGCCCGCGCGCGTAGAGGGCGAGCTTCTCGATCTCGCCGAGGCTGGCGCGGCGGTCGCCCCCGAGGCTCGCCGCCAGGGTCTCGCGGGCGTCGCGCGCGATGCGCAGGCCCTCGGCCTGGAGCCGCGCGTCGATCAGGTCGGCGAGGGTCCGCGCGTCATCCGGGTAGCAGGGGAGGGCGAGGGCCCGCGGCGAGCGCTCGCAGAGGACCCGCAGCGGCGCCGACTTGGCGAGGTCGCCCGCCTCCACCACGACGCGGGCCGCCGGCAGCTCCGCCTTGAGCAGGGCCTCGACGGCCGGCGCGATGGGGCGGCTGCCGGGCCGCACCCAGATCGCCCGCTGGCCCCCGAACAGCCCGACCGTCCCGGCCTCGTCGAGGAGCCGGCCGGGATCGCCCGCCAGCACGTCCCCGTCGATCTTGACCAGGGCGAAGGGGTCGGACGGGTCCGCCACCGCGCCCTCCGCGAGGCTGCGGGCGCGCTCGGCCACCAGCCCCGTGTCGGGGCCGTAGACCAGGATCACGGCGACGCGCGGGTCGGGCCCGCGGCGCAGCAGGCCCTCGACGTCGCCCGGGCGGATCGCCGTCACGGCTGCGTGGCGAGGATCGCGGCGACGCGCGTCTTGATCTGGTCCGCCAGGAGCTTGGCGAGGCGGATCTCCGCGTCGCGGGCCGCGCGCAGGCTGGCGAAGCGCTGCACCGAGCGGTCGTAGCTCGCGAGGCCGGTGGCGGTGCCCTCCGTGAGGGTGCGGCTGCCGTCGAGGCTCACCACCTTGTAGGCGGCGCTGCCGTACAGCGTGGCGGACTCGGCCCGGGCCGTGACCGAGCTCACGATCGGGGTCTGCACCGTCTCGCTCACCGCGAGCGTGAGCCGATAGCGCTTCTCCGGCGCCTGGCCGGCCCCGTCGAGGTCGAAGACCAGCTCGCTGCGCAGGTAGTGGCCGAGGCGCTCCTGGCCCTGGGCCGTCGTCGCCGGGTCGACCTGGATCGAGGCCAGCACCGCGCTCAGCGGCGCGCCGGAGGCGGTCGGGCCGTAGAGCGGCCGGAAACACCCGGACAGGCCGAGCATCACCATCCCGGCGAGTGCGAAGCGTCGCGCCGTGCCTACCGTGCTGCGTGCCATGCCGGTCCCGTCCTCCGCCGCGAGCGGATCCTGATTCGGTCGCCGGGTCGGCGCGACACCGACCCGGACCCGCAGGATATAGGAAAGCTCTGCGGCGGGAGCGTGGAGGCGGGGCGCGCCGTCCCCGCTTTCCTCACGGATCCCCGCCGCGAATCGTCCCCGCCTCAGGCCACGACGTTGACGATGCGCTGGGGCACCACGATCACCTTGCGCGGCGCCTTGCCGTCGAGGGCGCGCTGCACCGCCTCCAGGGCGAGCACGGCGGCCTCGACCGCGGCGGCGTCGGCCTCGCGCGGCACCGTCACGTCGGCGCGCTTCCGGCCGTTCACCTGCACAGGCAGCGTGATGCTGGCCTCGACGAGCAGGGCTGGGTCGGCCTCCGGCCAGGGGGCCTCCGCGACTAGGCCCGGCTGTCCGAGCACCGCCCATGAGGATTCCGCGAGGTGCGGCATCATCGGGGCGAGCAGCTGCACCAGGATGCGGCCGACCTCGATCAGCGCGGGCCGCCCGAGCGGAGCCGGGCCGGCGAGCGCGTCCTGGAGCGTGTTCGCCAGCTCGTACAGGTGGGCGACGCAGCGGTTGAAGCGCAGGCGCTCGATATCCTCGCCGAGCGCGGCCAGGGCCCGGTGCGCCGCCTTGCGCAGGGCGAGGTCGGCGGCCGCGTCGCCGGCCTGCTCGGGCCGCTCGGCGATCTCGTTGACGAGGCGCCAGACCCGCTGGACGAAGCGCGAGGCGCCCTGCACGCCGTCCTCCGTCCAGATCACGTCGCGCTCGGGCGGCGAGTCCGACAGCATGAACCAGCGCGCGGTATCCGCCCCGTAGGAGGCGATGATGTCGTCCGGGTCGACCACGTTGCGCTTCGACTTCGACATCTTCTCGATCAAGCCGATCATGATCGGCGCGCCGGTTTTCACGTGAAACGCCCGGCGCTCCCCGTCCTCGACGGCGATCCGCACGTCCACCGGCTGCACCCAGGCCCCGGACGCGTCCTTGTAGGTTTCGTGGACCACCATGCCCTGGGTGAACAGGCCGGCGAAAGGCTCGTCCGCCCCGCCCCAGCCGACCTTGCGCATCGCCCGGGCGAAGAAGCGCGAGTAGAGCAGGTGCAGGATCGCGTGCTCGATGCCGCCGATATATTGGTCGACGGGGAGCCAGCGGTCGGCCGTCGCCGGGTCGGTCGGGGCGTCGGTCAGCCAGGGCGCCGTGAAGCGCGCGAAGTACCAGGACGAGTCCACGAACGTGTCCATGGTGTCGGTCTCGCGCCGGGCGGGAGCGCCGCAGGCCGGGCAGGGCACGTTGCGCCACGCCGCGTCCCGCTCCAGCGGGTTGCCCGGCTGGTCGAAGGACACCTCCTCGGGCAGCGTCACCGGCAGGTCCTCGACCGGCACCGGCACCACGCCGCAGGACTCGCAGTGGATGACGGGGATCGGGCAGCCCCAGTAGCGCTGGCGGGAGACGCCCCAGTCGCGCAGGCGGAACTGCACCCGGCGCTGCGCGACCGGCGCCTCGCCGAGCCGCTCCGCTTCGAGGCGCGCCGCCACGGCCTCGAACGCCGCCTCGGTGGTCATGCCGTCGAGGAAGCGCGAGTTGATCATGCGGCCGTCACCTTCATAGGCGACGTCGGTGATCACGAAACCGGCCGGGTCGGTCCCGGGCGGACAGACGACCGGGACGTTGCCGAGCCCGTACTTGTTGGCGAAGTCGAGGTCGCGCTGGTCGTGGGCCGGGCAGCCGAACACGGCGCCGGTGCCGTACTCCATCAGCACGAAATTGGCGACGTAGACCGGCAGCAGCCAAGTCGGGTCGAGGGGGTGGCGAACCTTCAGCCCGGTGTCGAAGCCGAGCTTCTCCGCCGTGTCGATCGCCTCCTGCGCGGTGCCGATCCGGCGGCACTCGGCGATGAAGTCCCGCAGGGCGGGGGAGGTGGCCGCCACGGCGGCGGCCAGGGGGTGATCCGCCGCGACGGCCAGAAACTTCGCCCCGAACAGGGTATCGGGCCGCGTCGTGTAGACCTTCACCTCGGAGGGGACGCCATCGGGCGCGCCGTCCGGCGCCGCGCCGTCCGGCGCCGCCAGGGCGAAGCGCAGCTCCAGCCCCTCCGAGCGGCCGATCCAGTTCTTCTGCATCAACCGGACCTTCTCCGGCCAGCGCTCCAGCGTGTCGAGCCGGTCGCTCAGGTCCTGCGCGTAGTCGGTGATCCTGAAGAACCACTGGGTCAGTTCGCGCTGCTCGACCAGGGCTCCCGAGCGCCAGCCGCGCCCGTCGATCACCTGCTCGTTGGCCAGCACGGTGTGGTCGACCGGGTCCCAGTTCACCTTGGCGGTGCGCCGCGTCACCAGCCCGGCCTTCAGGAAGTCCAGGAACATGCGCTGCTGGTGCTTGTAGTAGGACGGGTCGCAGGTCGCGACCTCGCGGCTCCAGTCCAGCGACAGGCCCATCGCCTTGAGCTGGCCCTTCATCGTGGCGATGTTGGCGTAGGTCCACTCGCGCGGATTGATCTTGCGCTCCATGGCGGCGTTCTCGGCCGGCAGGCCGAAGGCGTCCCAGCCCATCGGGTGGAGCACGTTGAAGCCCTTGGCGCGCTTGTAGCGCGCCACCACGTCGCCCATCGCGTAGTTGCGCACGTGGCCCATGTGGATGCGGCCCGACGGGTAGGGGAACATCTCCAGCACGTAGTAGGTGGGCCGGGGATCCTCGTTGCGGGTGCGGAAGAGGTCGCGCTCGGCCCAGACCGCCTGCCAGTGGGGCTCGGATTCTTTCGGGTTGTAGCGTTCGGCCATGGGGAGCGTCTTCGTGGGACGGGGCGGCGCCGGCCGGCGGGACCGGGCCTGGAGGCGGGACGGGAGAGCGCCGCGACCGCAAGCGGTTGAGCTTGCCCGGCGCGGCGCCGGCGGACTAGAGGCTGTGATGGACCGGGGACAGGCGTTGTGCCGGCCAGGGTCGGGCGCCGGGTGCGTCGCCGGCCGACGCCGCGGGCTGGACGTCGCTGACGCGACACAACACCTGTCTCCGGTCCATGACAGCCTCTAGGACACGGTTTGGTCCCCGGGGTCAACGGTCGAGCCGCGGGGAGCGCGAGGGAGGGGATCGATGATCGAGGCGGCGGCAGTCGCGGCGAATCTGGCGACGGTGCGGGCCGAGATCGCCCGCGCGGCGCGGGACCACGAGCGCGACCCGAACGCGGTCGCCCTCGTCGCCGTGTCGAAGACCGTGCCGGCGGAGGGGATCGTCCCGGCCCTGGAGGCGGGTCAGCGGCTGTTCGGGGAGAACTACGTGCAGGAGGCCAGGGCCAAGTGGCCGGCGCTCCGGGCCCGCTACCCGGACGTGGAGCTGCATATGATCGGCCCGCTCCAGTCGAACAAGGCCCGGGAGGCCGTGGAGCTGTTCGACGTGATCCACTCCCTCGACCGGTCCTCCCTGGCAGCGTCCCTGTCGAGGGAGATCGCCCGCACCGGTCGGCGCCCGCGCCTCCTCGTTCAGGTGAACACGGGGGACGAGCCGCAGAAGGGCGGCGTCTCGCCGGCCGCGGCCGACGCCTTCCTGGCCGAGTGCCGCGACGCGCACGGGCTGACGATCGAGGGGCTGATGTGCATCCCGCCCGCCGAGGACCCGCCCTCGGCGCATTTCGCGCTGCTCGCCCGGATCGCCGCCCGCCACGGGCTCGCGGTGCTGTCGATGGGCATGAGCGCCGACTACCCGGCGGCGATCCAGATGGGCGCCACCCATGTCCGGGTGGGCAGCGCGATTTTCGGGGCGCGGCCGGCGAAGGGCTAGGGCGGATGCCGGGGCACCCGTGCGAGGCAGGCGGACCGCCCCCTCGGCCCGCCGCGGCTCAATTCGCGTGCAGGCGGCGGATCTCCTCGCGGGCCTGTTCGAGGAAGCGCAACCGGTCGTCGTCGGACAGCAGCACCAGCGCGTCGAGATCCTGCCGGTGGCGCACGCGCTCGTCCCAGAGGGTGCCCTTCGGTCCTTCCGCAGCGTGGATCTGCCGGGCGCGCACGATTTCGGTCGCGGAATAAGCCTCAAGCGGCATGCGCGTCTCCCTGCTGATTTATGGCCGAATTGCGGATTGCGGCGGACCATACCGGATGTTTGCGGGGCAGGCGAGCATGGCAGCGTTACCAATATTGGTGAAACCGGCCCGATCGATGCTGCGACGCAGCATGACCCTGCGGAGGGCCGCGCCGGCTCCGCGCGAGGCGGCCGAGGGATCAGATGACGAGGCGCGTCCGCGGCCCGATCCGGGCGAGCAGCCGGGCGAGGTCGCGGCGGCGCAGGGCGACGCAGCCCTCCGTGGGCAGGAAGCCGGGCCGGGCGCAGTGCAGGAAGATGGCGCTGCCGCGCCCCCGCCGGATCGGGCCGCGATTGTAGTCGAGGTCGATCACGATGTCGTAGAGGCCGTCCTCCCGCCACAGGGTCTCGGCGCTCACGCCCGGGGAGGGGAGGGGGATGGGGCGGTTGTAGCGCCGGTCGCGCGGGTCGTCGCACCAGCCGTCCCGCGGGCGGATCGGGCGCAGCCCGAGGCCGCAGGCCGGGCGGATCCCGCACCGGTCGGGCCGGAAGTAGCCGCCGCGCAGGCGGAAGGCGCCCCGCGGCGAGGCGCCGTCGCCCTCGCGCTTGGCGTGGCTGCGCCCGCCCTTGCCGAGGGCGCAGGGGATCTGCACGGGGCCCGCGAGGAGCGTGCCCCGGGAGCGGTCGCGGACGCTCGCGCGCAGGCGCAGGGCCGAGAGGGTGGTGCGCTTCATGGCTGCCGGTTTAGGACGTTCGGGCGGGAGTCTCCAGGAGGCGGCGATGGCGCACGGGATGGCGCAGGGTGCGGCGGTGCCCGACTGGCTCGGGCACCTGCCGGGGCGGCTCCTCGCGGTCGACGTCGAGACCACGGGCCTCGGCGCGGAGGACCGGGTCGTCAGCTTCGGCGCCGTCCTCCTCGACACCGCCACGCTCCTCGGCGGGAGCCCCGTCCTCGCCTGCCACCACCTGATCTTCGATCCCGGACGGCCCAGCCACCCGAGGGCGGAGGCGGTGCACGGCTACGACGACTGGCTCCTGCGCCACCAGGACCCGGCCCGCGGCCACCTCGACGCCGTCGCGGCGCTCCTCGCCGGGGCCGACCTCGTGGTCGCGCACAACGCCGCCTTCGACCTCGGCTTCCTGGCGCGCGAGTTCCGGGCCGCGGGCCGGCCCGATCCCGCGCGCCCGACCTACTGCACGATGGAGGCCTATCGCCGCCGGGGCGAGCCCGGCTCGTCCGCCCTCGACGCGGTCTGCCGGCGCGTGAAGCTGGCGCGGGCGGGGGCGCGGCACGGGGCGCTGGAGGATGCGTGGCTGGCCCTGCGCGTCTATCTCTGGCTGCAGGGCTGTCCGGTGCGGGTGGAGCGCCCGGCCCTAGCGGCGCCCAGCAATCTGCGCCCGGCCCCGAAGCGGCCCGACGGGACGCTGCCGCCCCGGACTCCTGCGTAACATGCCGGAAACGCTCCGTCGCGCGCGGGGGTGGACACGGCAAGGGCGGGCCTTGCCGCGACATCGCGCTCCGCTACTCTCGGCCACGCATGCTGCTAAGCAGCGGTCCCGTGCCGCACGCGCAGGGCCGGCCGGGGTGAGCCCGGGGCGTCGATCGTGAGGGAAGCCGGCGGTTCGGCCGGGTCGCGTTCATCAAGAGTGTCGTTCCGATGTCGAACGCCCACCGCCTGCTCGTCGTCGACGACGATCCCTCGCTCCGCGAGACCCTCACCGAGCAGCTCGAACTGCACGCCGAATTCGCCGTGGCGACGGAGGAGACCGCCCAGGGGGCGCTCGCCCGGGTCGCGGCCGAGCGCGTCGACCTCGTCGTGATGGATGTCGGGCTGCCCGACCTCGACGGGCGCGAGGCGGTCCGGCAGATGCGCCAGAGCGGCTTCCGCAGCCCGGTGATCATGCTGACGGCCCAGACCTCGGAGGCCGACACCGTGATGGGCCTCGACGCGGGCGCCAACGACTACGTCACCAAGCCGTTCAAGTTCGCGGTGCTGCTCGCCCGCATCCGGGCGCAGCTGCGCCAGTACGAGGCGAGCGAGGACGCGATCTTCCAGATCGGCCCCTACACGTTCCGGCCGGGCGCCAAGCTCCTCGTCGGCGAGCGCGGCTCGAAGCTGAAGCTCACCGAGAAGGAGACCGCTATCCTGCGCTTCCTCTACCGGGCGGGCCGGCAGGTCGTCGGGCGCGACACCCTGCTGGCCGAGGTCTGGGGCTACAACGCCCAGGTCACGACCCACACCCTGGAGACCCACATCTACCGCCTGCGCCAGAAGATCGAGCCGAACCCCGCCGCCGCCTCGATCCTGGTGACGGAGGGCGGCGGCTACAAGCTGCTGCCCTGATCGGCCGTGGTACGGCGACGCCCGATCGGCTAAGCAGTTTCTCGACCGCCCCCGGGCGGCAGGGGGAGAAGGGGGCCGTTGGCGCTCGACGACGACATCGCGATCCTGGCCGCGAGCCCGCTCTTCGGATTGATGCCCCGGGACGCGCTGAGGCTGATCTCCTTCGCCGCCGAGCATCGGACGCTGGCCCCGGAGAGCGTCCTGTTCCGGCGCGGCGAGCCGGCCGATGGCGGCTTCGTGGTGCTGCGCGGCACGATCCGGCTCGACCCGCGCCCCGCGGGCACGCCCCCGGTCGAGGCCGGCCCCTCGGCGCTGATCGGCCAGACCGCCCTGTTCCTGGTCCAGGAGCGCCCGACCACGGCGCGGGCCGCCACCGAGGCGGCGGTGATGGTGATCCCCCGCGCCCTGATGCGCCGGGTGCTCGAAGTCTTCCCCGAGACCGCCGCGGCGATCCACGACGCCATCGCGGAGGAGCTGACCGCCCTGACGCGGGCGCTGAGCGGGCTGCGGGCCGCCGCGCCCGGGGAGGATCCGGCGGCGAGGGATCCGGCCGGAAGGGATCCGGCCAGAAGGGATCCGGGATGACAGCGGCGGCGGGGCTTTGCTAAGCAGGCGCCCGACCGCTCCCCTCGCGGGGCTCCCTCTCCGGACCCCCTCGCAAGACTCCCTGCCAGGACTCCCGCCCATGTCGCACGCCGATCTCGCCCGGACCATCGAAGCCGCCTGGGAGGACCGCGCGGACGTGACGGCCGCCACCCAGGGCCCCGTGCGCGAGGCCGTCGAGGCGGCGCTCGCCCTCCTGGATTCCGGGCAGGTCCGGGTCGCCGAGAAGTCCGGCAACGCCGACTGGCAGGTGAATCAGTGGCTGAAGAAGGCGGTGCTGCTGTCCTTCCGCCTCACCGACATGGAGCTGATCTCCGGCGCGCCGGGCGGCGCGGCGTGGTGGGACAAGGTGCCGTCGAAGTTCGACGGCTGGGACGCGGAGCGCTTCCGGCAGGCGGGCTTCCGCGCGGTGCCGGGCGCCATCGTGCGCCGCAGCGCCTTCATCGCTCCGGGCGCGGTGCTGATGCCCTCCTTCGTCAATCTCGGCGCCCACGTGGGCGAGGGCACGATGGTCGACACCTGGGCGACGGTCGGCTCCTGCGCGCAGATCGGGAAGAACTGCCACATCTCCGGCGGCGCCGGCATCGGCGGGGTGCTGGAGCCGCTGCAGGCCAACCCGGTCATCATCGAGGACAATTGCTTCATCGGCGCCCGCGCCGAGGTGGCCGAGGGGGTGATCGTCGGCGAGGGCAGCGTGCTCTCGATGGGCGTCTATCTCGGCGCCTCGACCAAGATCGTCGACCGTGCCACCGGGGAGGTCGTCTACGGCCGCGTGCCGCCCTACTCGGTGGTGGTCTCGGGCTCGCTGCCCGGCAAGGCGCTGCCGGACGGCGCGCCCGGCCCGGCGCTCTACTGCGCGGTGATCGTCAAGCGGGTCGATGCCGGCACGCGGGCGAAGACCGGCATCAACGAGCTGCTGCGGGACTGACCGCGACGGCCCGGGACGCCGACGCATCGGGCCGCTGACCCTCCCGGATCGTCGACACCAAGAAAAGGCCTGGCGACGATCCGGGAACGGAACCGGCGGTCATGAGACATGATTGCTGGGATCAGACGGGCACGTTGTCGATGAGCCGGGTGCGGCCGAGATAGGCCGCCGCGAGCACGCGGGCGGGGCCGTCCACGCGCTCCAGCGGCGCCAGCGAGTCGGCATCGTTCACCGAGAGATACTGCACGGGCGCGAACCCGGCCGCCGCGAGGGCGACGCTTCCCTCGGCGAGGGCGGGCCCCGTCGCGCCGCCGCCCCGCACCGCCTCGGCCACGTCCCGAAGCACCGCGTGCAGGCGCGGCGCCACCTCGCGCTCGGCCGCGGTCAGGTAGAGGTTGCGCGACGAGAGGGCGAGCCCGTCCGGCTCGCGCACGGTCGGCACGCCCTCGATCGTCACCGGCAGGTCGAGGTCGCGCACGAAGCGGCGGATCACCTGCAATTGCTGATAATCTTTCTCGCCGAACAGGGCCCGGTCGGGCAGGGCCTGGAGCAGGAGCTTGGTCACCACGGTGGCGACGCCCGCGAAGTGGCCGGGCCGCAGCGGACCGCACAGCACCTCGGTGAGGCCGGCCACGCTGACCGTGGTGGAGAAGCACGGCGGGTACATGGTGGCGACGTCCGGCAGGTAGGCCGCGTCCGCCCCGGCCCCCGCGAGCAGCGCGAGGTCGCGCTCCGGGTCGCGCGGGTAGCGGGAGAAATCCTCGCTCGGGCCGAACTGCGTCGGGTTGACGAAGATGCTGACCACGACCCGCCGGCAGGTCTCGCGCCCCTGCCGCACCAGGGCGAGGTGACCCTCGTGCAGGGCTCCCATCGTCGGCACCAGCGCGACGGCCTCGCCCGCCTCCCGCCACGCCCGCACCTGGGCCCGCAGCGCCGGCACGTCGGCGAGCCGCGCGACCGCGGCGGGGGAGGGAGAGGGGAGGGGCATCGCGGGGCTCCGGGGTCGATTCGGCTGGGACCCTAGAGCATTTCCGGACGAAACGCGCGGCAGCCCCCGGCCTCGGGTCCCGCCCCGCACCCGCCCCGGCCGCCGGCCGCGCGGCGAGGGGGCGTCGCGTGCCGTCCGCGCCGGTCGCGATCGGCGCCGCGCCATTCATCCTGATGAAACGGCAGAGATCGCGCCCGCCCGGCCCGTCCGGAAGTCGGGAGCCCAGCCCGTGAGAGGTGATCCGGCTCTCCGATCGGGGATGGACTGGGCGGTCGGGCCGCGGCGCGGCGCCATGAGGCGCTTTGCAAAAGCCGTTGCGGCCGGATGTTTCGGTACGACTGAGTCGGCCTGAGAAATATTGACGGAATGACGGGACCGGATGAGGCGGCGCGGCGACCCCATGCGGACCGATCAGCGCCGATTGACCTTGGGGAAAAATTCACCGATGACGTCGTATCACGCCGCCATGCTCTCGAATCGTCGCCGGAATGCCGTTTCTCACCTGGCCACGGGGCGCCTCGCGGCGCGTCTGTCCCGAGGTTCGATGAGCCGATCCTCCTCGCTGATGGGAATGCCGCCGGCCATGAGACGTCCGTCCCGCCGAGAACGCTCCGTGCCCCGGGCGATGATCCTGGTGCTCCTCGCGCTCGCGGCCTCGCCCGCGGCCGCGGAGATCAGCTTCGCCGCCCGCACCGGGTCGGGGCCGATCAGGGCCCTGCATTCCGGGATGTGCCTGACGGTTCCGGGCGGCAACCCGGCCGAGGCGGTGCAGATCGAGCAGCAGCCCTGCACCGGGGGCGCCGATCAGACGTGGCAGATCCGGCCGGCGGGCGGCGGGTTCAACCTCGTCAACCAGGCGACGGGCCTGTGCCTGGATTCGCAGATGTCGCGCAGCGGCGGCAGCGCGGTCTGGCAGATCCGCTGCCTCCCGGTCACGCAGCAGATCTGGTCCGCCCAGGCCCAGGGCGGCGGGGTGCGCCTCGTGGCGGCCTATTCGGGCAAATGCCTCGACGTCTACGGCGGCTTCGCGACGGCCGGGACGAAGCTGATCCAGTGGGATTGCTCGGGCGGCACCCACCAGACCTTCGCCGCCGGGGCGAGCGCCGAGGGGGGCGGCACCGGCGCGCCGGGCACGCGGGTGTCGATCACGCTCACGGCGGCGAATGGCTGGTACGCCAAGGACCTTTTCCTGTTCGCCCGCGACGCCGCGGGCGCCGTCATCGCCCAGACCGACCTCGTCACCTACGATTTCGGGCGACAGACGGCCGGGATGAACCTGCCGTCGCGGCCGATCGCGCTGCCGGTCGCGACGGCGAGCTGGGGCTTCGGCCTGCGGGTCTGGCCCAATGGCGACAAGTCGCGCAACGGGCCGCCGGTCCTGTACTTCAGCGACGCGCCCGGCCAGCGCCCCTTCCAGAGTTCGGGCGATTGCCGGTTCGGGAATCGCCAGGACCTCTGGGGTGACGCCGCCGCTCCGGGGCAGAACATCGTCTATTCCGTCAGCTGCACCGCCGCATCGCCCGGGGCGGATCCCGGGACGCCGCAAGCCCTCGCGGTGACGCTGACGCCGACCGAGATCAACGGCTGGTACGCCAAGGACGTGTTCCTGTTCATCCGCAACCCCGACGGCACTGTCGGCGCGCAGACGACGGTCGCCAGCTACAATTTCGGCATCGGAACGCCGGGCCTGAACCTGCCCTCGCAGCCGTTCGGCGTGCCGGCGGGCGGGCGCTGGGGCGTGGGCCTGCGCATCTGGGCCAACGGCGACAAGTCGCGCAACGGCGCGCCCGTCCTGGTCTACAGCGACACGCCGGGCGAGCGGGCGGTCCAGATCGCGGGCGATTGCGCCAGCGCCGGCGGCCGGCAGGACGTCTGGGGCGATGCCGGCGCGCCCGGCCGCAACGTCGTCTACACCCTGCGCTGCAGCGTGCCGGGCGGCGATGCCGATCCCGGAACCGGTCCGGGGACCGGGGGCGGGCAGACGGGCGGCGGCCCGCCGCCCGGAGAACCCGCGCCGACCGGCGCCTCGATCCTCATCAACCGCCGCTCGGGCAATTGCGTCGATGCCGGCGGCGGCGGCGTGGCCCAGCAGATCTGCCGGGATCAGGCGAGCCAGACCTGGACCTTCGTGCCGACCTCGGGCGGCTACCAGATCAGGAGCGACCTGACCGGCCAGTGCCTCGCCGTCGAGAATGCCGGCATGGGCAACGGCGCCCGCGTCGTGCCGCAGGGCTGCTCCGCGGCGCCGAACGCCCTGTTCCGCCTGCGCCGGATCGACCGCTGGACCGAGATCGTCGCGATGCATTCGGGCCGCTGCCTGACCCCGACGGGGCCGAACGGCAACCGCACTTCCGGCAGCGCCATCCTCCAGTGGGATTGCGACGCGAACGATCCGCAGCGCTGGGCGATCCTCGGGCCGGAGGGCCGCGCGCCCTCCGCCTGGACCGCCCCGCGCGAGATCGGCATCGTCCCGGTCGCCGGCGCGGTGCTGCCCAACGGCAAGCTCCTGTTCTGGGCCGCCGAGCAGCGCACCAGCTTCGGCTCCGGCAACGGAACCTGGACGACGCTCTACGACCCGGCCACCGACCGCGCGACCGACACCTACATCGCCCAGACCGGCCACGACATGTTCTGTCCCGGCACCAACGTGCTGCCGGACGGCCGCATCCTGATCACCGGCGGCATCTCGGCCGGCCTCGCGACGATCTACGATCCGGCCGCCAATTCCTGGACCCGCGTGGCCGACATGACCATCACCCGCGGCTACAACGCGAGCACCACGCTCTCGACCGGCGAATCCTTCACGTTCGGCGGCTCGTGGTCCGGCGGCGCGGGCGGCAAGGACGGCGAGATCTGGTCGGCCGCGGCGAATCGCTGGCGGGTCCTGCGCAACGTGAAGGGCAACGCGGCGGCCGATCCGAGCGTCGCGATCTATCCCGGCGACACGCATTTCTGGCTGTTCGCCAGTTCCAACGGGGCGGTCTTCCATGCCGGTCCGAGCACGGACATGCACTGGATCGACACCGCCGGGGACGGCACCATCCGGTTCGCCGGCCGGCGCGGCAACGATCTCTTCGCGGTGAACGGCACCGCCACGCTCTACGACGTCGGCAAGATCTACAAGGCCGGCGGCGCCCCCGCCTATACGGGCGCGCCCGCCCTCGACAGCGCCTTCACGATCGACATCAGCGCCGGACCGAACGGCGCCGTCGGCCTCGCCGAGGCGGCCCCGATGCTGTTCGCGCGGGCCTACGCGAACAGCGTCGTCCTGCCCGACGGCGACGTGGTGACCGCGGGCGGCCAGAACGTGGCGGCCCAGTTCACCGACAACCTGCCGGTGATGATGCCGGAGATCTGGTCGCCGCGGACCGGCAAGGTCCGGCGGCTCGCCCCCATGGCCGTGCCGCGCAACTACCACAGCATCGGCATGCTGCTCCTCGACGGACGGGTGCTGTTCGGCGGCGGCGGGCTGTGCGGCGGTTGCGGCGGCGCCGACCATCTCAACTTCGAGATCCTGTCCCCGCCCTACCTCTTCGACGCTCGGGGCAACCCGGCGAGCCGGCCCGTCCTCACCCGGGCGCCGGCCAGCGCCGGCCTCGGCAGCACGATCGCCGTCGCGACCGACCGCGCCGTGGCCGCCTTCTCCCTGGTCCGGCTGGGCAGCGTCACGCACTCGACCAACAACGACCAGCGCCGGGTGCCCCTCGCCATCGCCGCCGCGAGCGGCACCTCCTACCAGCTGACCCTGCCGGGCGATCCCGGAATCCTGCTGCCGGGCACCTGGATGCTGTTCGCGCTGGACGCCAACGGCGTGCCGAGCGTCGCGAAGGTCGTGTGGATCCGGTAACCGCCGGCTCCGAAGCGGAGAGCGCACCATGTCGAAAATCGCCAGGATCGCCGCGGCAGCCCTGCTCGCGCTGGCTCCCGCGGGCGCCGCCCGCGCGCAGCAGGCCCGGCCGGATCGGGCCGAGACCGGGACGGCGGCGCAGCCGCCCGCGCCGGCCGCCGGAGCCTGCCGCGTCAGGGACCAGGTCGGCGGGCGCACCTGCACGGATTCCGTCCCGGAGAGCGTCTGCGCGGCGATCGCCCGGGAGGCGAAGGGCGGCTACACCTGGAGCGGCGACGAATGCCCCTGACCGGCGCGCAACCCCACCCCATCCGGCGCCGCGCCCGCCGCGTCGCGGCCCTCGCGCTGCTCCTCGGCGCGATGGCGGCGCCCGGCTCCGCGACCGAGATCCCGGCCCGCCCGGCGCTCCGCGCCGCGCCTCCGGCCAGCCCGCTCGCCGGCCACTTCGCGCTGCGGGACCCGTCCGGCCGGAGCGTGGAGTCGGAGGCCCTGACGGGACGGCCCTACGGGCTGTTCTTCGGCTTCACCCACTGCCCCGACATCTGCCCGACGACGCTGGCCCAGCTCAGCCTCGCGCTGCGGGCCGTCCCCGACCCCGAGCTGCGGATCTACTTCGTCACCGTCGATCCGGAGCGCGACACGCCGGCCGCGCTCGCCGCCTACATGGCCGGGTTCGATCCGCGCATCGTCGCGCTCACCGGCGAGCGTCCGGCGATCGACGAGGCCATCGAGGGCTTCGGCATCACGGCCGAGCGCGTCGCCCTGCCCGGGGGCGACTTCACCTACGCGCACAGCGCCGCCGTGCTGCTGGTGGACGAGAACGGCCTGATCGTCGACCGGGTCGCGGTCGGGACGGAGCCGGAGGCCCTCGCCGCCCGCCTCGCCCGCGTGCTCGCCAAGGCCGGACCGTGACCGCACGGCAGGACCGTGACCCCGCCGGCCCTCACGGGCAGGCGCGGAGGCGCCGCCCGTACGGGTCGTCCACCCCCGGCGGCGGGGTCAGGCCGTAATAGCTCGGCTTGCCGAGGCCGAGGGACGAGCCGACGTAGCTCGGATCGAGCGGCCCGTTCGTCGGCGTGACGCCCGCCCCCGGCGGGCAGGCCAGCACGACCCGGGGCGGAGCGGCGCGCCGCACCACCCCGTCGTCGCCGTAGGGAAAATACCGGATCTCGGCCTGATAGGCTGGTTCGGCGAGATCGGCCGCCCCCGCCGGCAGGGCGAGGCCGACCAGGAGCCCGAGCGCGACCGCGTGGCCCGCCTTCGCGGATCCGCCCCGTTCGTTCACCGATTCCTCCTCCGCCCGGGAGGCGGCAGCCTGCGCGCGCAGGGTTAACGTTTCGTCGCCGGCTCCTCGGCCGCGGCGACGAGCGCGGCCGAGCGCGCGCCGAGCACCGCCACGAGGTCGCCGGGGGCGATCTCGATCTGCAGGCCGCGCTGGCCGCCATTCACGAAGACCCGCTCGTGGCGCAGGGCCTGCTCCTCCACCAGGGTCGGAACGGGGCGCTTCTGGCCGAGGGGCGAGATGCCCCCGACATGGTACCCGGTCAGGCGCTCCGCCTCGGCCGGGCGCATCATGGCGGCCGTCTTGCCGGCGCAGGCCGCGGCGAGCTTCTTCAGGGAGACCTCGCGGTCCGAGGGCACCAGCACGCAGACCGGCTTGCCGTCGACCTGGGCCATCAGCGTCTTCAGCACCCGCTCGGGCGCGACGCCGAGCGCCTCCGCCGCCTGCAGGCCGATGCGCGGCGCGTCGGGATCGTAGGCGTAGGCGCGGAGGCCGTGCGGCACGGACGCCCTCGCGAGGGCCAGGGTGGCGCGGGTGGTCTTCGACATCGGCGGTCTTGGAGGCTGGTGGGTCTTGGAGGCGGGTGGGTCTTGGAGGCGGGTGGTCTTGGAGGCGGGTGGTCTTGGAGGGTGTCGGTCCTGAACATCCGCTCGTGATCGTGGCGATCGCGCGGCGGGATCAGGCGAAGGTGCGCGCGACGAGCCGGCCGACCTCGGCGTGGAGCCCGTTGCGCGCCTCCGCCGGGGCGGGGGATTGGGTGAGGTAGACGCTCGCCACGAGCGGTGCGCCGCCGGGCCGGCGCACCAGCGCCACCACGTTGGCGGTGCCGTTCGCGCCGGTGCCGGTCTTGTCGGCGACCTGCCAGCCGGGGCTGAGCCCGGCGCGCAGGCGCTCGGCGCCGGTCGGGCTCTGCGTCATCCAGCCGAGGAGGAGCGCGCGGCTCTCGGCCGAGAGCACCGGCCCGACCAGGATGCGCTCCATCAGCGCCGCCATGGCAGCGGGGCTGGTCGTGTCGCGCGGATCGCCCGGGATCGCCGTGTTGAGGCTCGGCTCCGTGCGGTCGAGGCGGGTGACCGCGTCGCCCTGCGCGCGGGCGAAGGCCGTGACGGCCTCCGGGCCGCCGAGGGCCCGCAGCATCAGGTTGGCGGCCGTGTTGTCGCTCCAGATCACCGCCGCCGCGCAGGCCGCCCGCAGGTCGATGCCGCCCTCGCCGACGCGCCGGCGGGTCTCCGGCGCGTAGGCGTCGAGGTCCCCGGGACCGTAGGCCATGCGCCGGTCCAGGCTCTCCTCGCCCCGGTCGACCCGGGCCAGCACCGCCGCGGCGGCGACGGCCTTGAAGGTGCTGCAGAGGGGGAAGCGCTCGTCGGCCCGGTAGGACAGGATCCGGCCCGTCCCGGTGTCCCGGACGGTGACGCCGAGCCGCCCGCCATCGTGGCGTTCGAGCGCCGCGAGGCGCGCCACGGCCTCGCCGGGGCCCTCGGCGGCCCGCAGCGCCCGGGGCAGGAGGAGAAAGCCGATCAGGGCGGCGCGGCGGGTGAGGCAGGGCATGCGGGTGCTCCGTCTGGCCGTTACGGCGACAGGCTGCCGCGCAACCTTGGCCGTTCCGTGCAGGCGCGGTGGCCGAACCGGGGCCGTCAGCGGGCGCCGTCGAGGCGGGCGAGGGGATCGGGCGACGCCGGCGGCGGGGGTCGGCTGCGCCCGAGCGCCCGCACCAGCGCCCGCAGGTCGGGCGGCGGCTCCGCCCCCGGCCCGAACAGGGCCCGGTCGAGGGAAGCGAGGAGGCCGGCCGTGGCGGGATCGCGCCGCCAATGCGCGGCGAGCGCCGCGTCGGCCCGGGCGAGGCATGCCCGGAACGCCGGCGCGTCGCCGCGCCGCGCGGCCCGCCTCAGGCCCCGCAGCGTCGCGGCGCGGGGATCCGATCGCGAAAAGAAGCCGGCAAACAACAGCGCGCCGAGACCGAAGGCGAGGGTGCCGGCGAGCGCGGCCGTCCAGGCGGAGCGGGGCGGCGGCAGGTCGGCCTCGTCGGGCTCCGCCCGGGCGCGGCTCCCGACGATGCGGGCGGGAATCTCGGCCTCGCGCATGGTGCGCGACGCGGTGTTGAACCAGGGAACGCGGATCTCCGCGAGCGTGACCGGCTCGGCCACGCCGGGGCGCACGTCCCACTGGTAGGTGGCGCGGCTCACCGGCCCGGTGGGCGTGATGAAGGTCTGGCGCTCGGTCGGGCCCGCGAAGGTCAGCACGCCCCGGCTGCGCATGATCGGGCGCGGCGGGAGCCCGTCGCCGGTCATGCCCCGCGCCTCGATGATCACGGTGCGGCGGGCGGATTCGCCCACCCGGAGGGTCTCGGGCTCGGGGTTCCACACGTCCGTCACCGCCACCGCCGAGGCGGGCAGCCACCAGGGGTCCTTCTGGTCGGGTCCGCCCGGCCCCGTCCAGGGCTTCACCTCGATCGGGACCGGCGCCGAGGGCACGTCGACCACCCGCCGCCCGCCGCCGTCCACGAGGGTGAGGTGATGCACGAAGGGCTCGATGGTGAAGAGGCCCGGGCGCTGGGGGAACACCGCCACGACCCGCTCGAAGCCGCGCGCCTCCTGGCCGTCGATGCTGGTCTTGAACCAGCGGTCGCGGCCGAGCTGGGTCCAGCTGAAATTCTGCAGCGGGGGCTGGCGCAGATCCTCCAGGGTGATCTGGGCGCGGTAGGTGCCGCGGATGTGCAGGAGCACCATCTCGCGCGGAAAAGGCGCGGCGTTCCCGCCGGTCTCGGGCGTCACCGTGAGGGTGAGGTCGCCCGGGTCGAGGGCCAGGGCCGGGCCGGCGAGCAGCAGCGCGAGCACGAGGCCGGCCGCGCGCTCAGCCGCGTTTATTAGCCGGCTCAAACTCGCTCTCCGGCGCCGGTCCCCTGCGGCGCGGCGCGGCGTTCCCCGACCGGCGAGCGCGTCCTGCGCGAGATAAGTTTCGCGGCTAACCATTTTCACCACGGGTTGCTCCCGGGCTGGACGGCGCTGCCCGCCTCCTGGCGGCGCAGGTGCTCGGCCTCGAGCCGGCGCTTGAGGAAGCGGCCCGGATCGTCCGTCATGGTCGCGAGCCAGTGCCGGTCCGCGCGGATCTCCTTGGCCTCGAAGCTCTTCGAGACGCGGCGGACCTCCCGCTCGACCACCTGCGAGACGCTGGCGAGGCCCGCGCCGCTGCGCCCGCCCCCCTCCGCGTCGCTCGCCGATCCCCGCGCGCGCCCGCGTCCGGGATCGACGGCGCGCTGCTCGGCCTTGCCGGTGCGCGAGGCCTTCGAGGTGCCGGGCGCGTCGGCGGCCGCCGAGGCCTCGCGGTTGCCGGCCAGCCCCTCGCCGAAGGAGGCGTTGCCCGGGTCGTTCTCGTCGCTGGTGGCCTTCGCGTCGTAGCGCGTGGTCTGGTCGGCGCGGGCATTGGCCTCGCCCGCCGCCTGCTGGCCGAGGGTGAGGTGCTCGTCGAGGAGGCGGGCGACGAGGTCGCGATTGGCGCGGGCATCCTCGTTGCCGGGGTCGCGCGCGAGCAGGGCCTCGTAGGCCTTGAGCGCCCCGTCGAGGTCGCCCGCCATGGCGAGCGCGTTGCCGCGATTGTAGGCGGCGGCGCGGCCCCGCGCCTGCCCGAAGGCCTCCGCGGCCTCCCGGTAGCGTCCGGCCGCGTAGAGCGCCGTGCCGCGCCAGCCCGGATCGTCGGCGACCCGCACGGCGAGGCCGGGCAGGCCGGCGGCGAGGAGCGCGCGCCCGAGGCTCGCCCGCGGCACCGCGAGGAGGCCGAGCGCAGCGAGGGCCCCGGCGACCGCCAGGGCGCGGGCCGCGCTCCCGGGGCGCGGGCGGCGGCGCGGCCGGATCGCGGGCAGGACCGCCTCCATCAGGCCCCCCTCCGGAACAGCAGCAGGGCGGGCGCCAGCGCCCCGAGGAGCAGCCAGCGCCCGAGATCCTGCCAGGCCAGCACGGCGAGGCCCCCGTCCGCGAGGTGCCGGGCCGCGGTCTCGCCGACCGCGCCGAGGACCGGGGCGGGCGCGTCGAGGTCGGCCGCGACGCCACCCCCCGCCGCGGCGAGGCGGTCGAGGGCGGGCCGGTCGGGCCGGGGCGCCTCCGGCGGCAGGGCCGGCGTCGGCACGAACAGCGCGTGCAGGCGGTGGCCGTCGCCCGACAGGCCGCTCGCCTCGCGCCGGGCCGCCTCGTCCACGCCGCCCCCGTCGGAGACCAGCACCACGTCCGCCCCGACCGCGCCCATCTCCGCGAGGGTGCGGCGGGCGAGCGCGAGGCCCCGGGCCGGGCGGCTGCCGCGGTCCGGCACCGTGGCGCCGTCGAGGGCGAACAGGATGGTGCCGAGGGCCTCCCGGTCGGTGGTGGGCGTCGCGGCCAGGTAAGCGTCGCCCGCGTAGACGACGAGGGCGACCTGCCGGGTGCCGGCCGCCTCGGCGAGGCTCTGGGCGACGCCCCGCACCTCGTCGAGCCGCCCGCCCTCGGCCACGGAGCGGGACAGGTCCATCACCAGGATCGTGGCGTCGAGGTTGCGGAATCCCGCCGCGTCGCCGCGCTGCACGGCCGGGCCGGCGAGGGCGAGGGCGAGGAGGGCGGCGGTGGCCAGGAGGGCGGCCTGGCCCGCCCGCCGCCGCCCGGGCAGGACGGCGCCCCGCGCCGTCAGGCCCGCGAGCAGGCGCGGCTCGATCGCCCGCACCCAATCCCCCAGGGGGGCGGCCCGGAACGCCGCGCGCCACGCGAGGAGGCCGAGGAGCGGCAGGGCGAGGAGCCACCAGGGGCGCAGGAGGGTGAGGGCGTCGCTCATGCCGTGCGCCTCGCGAGCAGCAGCGAGAGGGCGGTGAGGAGGGCGAGGCCGCCCGGCCAGGGCCAGAGGTCGCGGCGCAGCGGCACCGGCGGCGCCTTGGCGCGGCCGCCCTCGACCTCGTCGATGGCATCGGCCACGGCCGCGAGGTCGTCGGTGGTGCGCACGCGGAAGAAGCGCCCGCCGCTCGTCGCCGAGACGTCCCGCAGGGCCTCGGTATCGACCACGTCGGGGTCGCCGTCCGCGTCCGAGAGGTCGCGCGGCCCGAGCGCGATGGTGTGGACCCGGATGCCGAGGTCGCGGGCGAGGCCCGCCACGTCGTGCGGCGTGGTCTGGCCGGCATTGTTGGCGCCGTCCGAGAGCAGGATCACCACCTTCTCCCGCGCCGTGGCGGCGTCGAGGCGCTTGAGCGCGAGGCCGAGCCCGTCGCCGATGCCGGTCGAGCGGCCGACGAGGCCGATCTGGGCCTCCTCCAGGGCGTGCACCACCGCGGCGGTGTCGAAGGAGAGCGAGGCCGCCACGTCGGCCTGGTCGGCGAAGATCACGAGCCCGATCCGGTCGCCGGCCCGGCGGCGGATGAAGTCCGCCCCGACCTGCTTGACGGCCGCGAGGCGGGAGACGTTGCGCCCGTCGATCGAGAAATCGACCCGCTCCATGCTGCCCGAGAGGTCGAGGGCCAGCATGATCTCGCGGCCCGAGGCCGGGAGGGCCGTCGCCGGCAGCACCAGCCGGGGCCCGGCGAGCGCGACCACGAGGCAGGTCCAGAGAAGTCCCGCGAGGAGCCGGCGCCGCCGGGCCGCCGCGCGCAGATCCTCGGCCCGGCCGATCCGGCCGATGATCGAGTCCGGCACCAGGAGCGCGCCCGCGCCGCCCGCCCGCTCCGGCGGCGCGAGGCGGGCGACCAGGAGGGGCAGCGGCAGGAGGAGCAGGGCGAGGGGCGCCGCGAAGTCGAAGCCGCCGGGCAGGAGGGCGCCGAGGAGGGAGGCCATGGTCAGGCCCGGATCCGCGAAAGGAGCTGCGTCAGCCCCGCATCGACCGCGTCGAGGTCCGGCGCGGCGGGGGCGTAGAGGTCGCGGGTCAGCGCCCGGCCGGGCCCCGCGGTGAAGAAATCGGTGCGCAACAGGCGGTCGAGGGCGACGGCCCGGTCCTCGGGCGACCGCCCGCCCATCCCGTCCTCCGCTCCGAGCGCCCGGGCGAGGCGTGCCACGAGGCGCGCCTGCGCGAAGAGCCGCGCGGGCGGGTCGAGGCCGCGCGCGGCGGCGAGGTCGGCCAGAGCGGCGCGCCGCACGGGGGTGCTTTGCCGGCTCATCAAGCGCCGCGCCGCGACCGCCAGGGCGGCGAGCGCGAGGCCGAGCGCGATCGCCGCCAGGACGGCGAGGTCGAGGCCGCCCGTGTCGGGAGGCGCGTGCAGGCCGCGCAGGTCGGCGAGCGCCGCGCGCAGCGCCGGCGCGGCGCCGTCGTCACAGCACGGCATCGAGGCGCTCCATCAGCGGGGCGAAGGATTCCGGGCCGCCCTCGCTGTCGAGCCGCACGCCTTCGAGCCCGGCCCGCGCCCAGCGGGAGAGGCGGTCGTCGGGCGGCGGCGCGGCGCGCCCGGCCGCGGCGGTGCCCCGGCGCCCGTCCGGCGTGGCGAAGGGGTAGAGGCCGGGGGGCGGGGCGCGCTCGAAGGCGTCGCTCACCAGGATCAGGCTGAGCGAGACCCGCTCGGCGAGCGCGGTCAGGGCCGCCGCGAATCCCTCTCCGGGCTCATCCAGGGAGCTCGCGATCACGAGGTGTCCCCCCGCCGGCAGCAGGGTCTGGGCGCGGGCGAGGGTGGCGAGCAGGGGCGGGTCCCGCGCCGGGGGCGCGGCGAGCGCCAGCGCGTGCGCCCGGGCGAGGGCGCCGGCGAGCGCCCCCATGCCGCGCCCGCCGCCGGTCGGGCGCAGGACCACCGGCTCCGCCTCCGTCGAGGCGACCACGAGGCCGATCCGCCCGCCATCCTCCACGATGCGCCAGCCCAGGAGGGCGAGCGCCTCCGCCGCCGCCACGGAGCGCAGGGCCCGCCGCGTGCCGAACAGCATGGAGGGCCGGAAATCGGCCAGCAGCACCACCGCCCGGTCGCGCTCCTCATGGTGGGTGCGCGTGTGCAGGACGCCCGTCCGCGCCGTGGCGTTGCGGTCGATGTGGCGGACATCGTCCCCCTCCGCGTAGGGGCGCACGTCGTCGGGCTCGGAGCCGCGACCGCGGCGCCGGGTCACGATCCCGCCCGGCAGGCCGACGAGGCTGCGCGTGGCGAGGCCGCCGCCCCGGCGGGCGAGGTGGCGAAGGCCCATCAGGGCGGCCGCGTCGACCGCGACGCCGGGCTGCGCCAGGGGATCGTCGGGCGGGGAGGGGCGGGCCACGGCGGGAGGCCTCAGAGGGGCCGCACCCGGTCGAGCAGCCCGGCCACCAGGGCGCGGGCGGTCTGGCCCTCGGCGGCGGCGCGCCAGGTCAGCGCGAGGCGGTGCGAGAGGGCGTCGGCGGCCAGCGCCGCCACGTCCTCCGGCACCACGTGGTCGCGGCCGTGCAGGTAGGCGCGCGCCTTGCCGGCGATCATCAGGGCGAGGGTGCCGCGGGGGGAGACCGGGTGCTCGATCGCGGCGCGCAGGTCGGGCGCCGCGCTCTCGCTACGGGTCCCGGCCACGAGCCGCACCAGGTAGTCCTTGAGGGCCGGGGAGACGTAGGTCCGGAGGGCGGCGGCGCGGGCGGCGCGCAGGTCCTCGGCGGTGAGGCGCAGGGGCATCGGCGCCACCTCCGCGCTCATCTCCCCCTCGACCAAGTCGAGGATGCGCCGCTCGGAGGCCTCGTCCGGCATCTCGACGACGACGTGCAGCAGGAAGCGGTCGAGCTGCGCCTCGGGCAGCGGGTAGGTGCCCGCGTGCTCGATCGGGTTCTGGGTCGCCACGACCATGAAGGGATCGGGCAGGGGATGGGTGGTGCCGGCCACCGTCACCTGGTGCTCGGCCATGGCTTCGAGGAGCGCCGACTGCACCTTGGGCGGGGCGCGGTTGATCTCGTCGACCAGCACCAGGGAGTGGAAGAGCGGGCCTGCCAGGAACTCGAAGCGCCCGCCATCGGGCCGCCACACCGTGGTGCCGGTGAGGTCGGCCGGCATCAGGTCCGGAGTGCATTGCACGCGCGCGAAGCCGGTATGCAGCCCGTCCGCGAGGCGCTTCACCGCCCGGGTCTTGGCGAGGCCGGGGGCCCCCTCGATCAGCAGGTGGCCGCCGGTGAGGAGCCCGATCAGCAGGCGCTCGACGAGCCCGCTGCAGCCGATCAGCCCCTCCTCGAGCCCGGCCCGGAGGGTGAGGACGCGCTCGCGCAGCGCCCGTCCCTCGGCCCGTCCCGCGGCCTGCCCCTCGTCGGGCGGCACCGGGCTTCCGGGCCCGGGGAGGTCCGCGTTCCTCATCGGGTTCCGCGCCCGCGCATCGCTCGTGGCCCCGCGCACCCCACCATCCGGCCGCCTCCTCGGGCGGGCCTTGTCGCTCGGCCCGCTCTCGCGGGGATTGAGGCCGCGTCTTCCCTCACGCGTCAATCCCGACCCCAGTCCAAGACAACACGTGTTCGCGAGGCGGGCGGCGCGCCCTCGCCCGGCCGCAGCCGCTCGGGACGATGCAGCAGCAGCGCGATGAGGAGGGCCTGCCGCCTGGAATCCCGGGACGCGTCCGGCCGCGACAACACGGCGCGGGCGAGCACGCTCCCGGCGACCGCGGCGCGGATGTCGAGCCGGTAGGCGCCCCCGATCGCGATCCGCTCGACCGCCGGATCGGCGAGGATCAGGTCGATCGCCTCGTCGAGATCCGCCTCGACGATCTCGTGGCGGGCGAAGAGGTCGAGGAGCGTCTCGCCGCCGGGCGGCCCGTCGGGGTCCCGCCACAGGATCTGGATGGCCGGCATCGGGGGGGCGCTCACGACAGGGCCTCCTCGATCGCGCGCCCGGCCGCGGCGGCGTCCGATTCGGGGACGCCGCTGACTGCGGCGGCGTCCGGCTCCCAGAGGCCGCCGCCCCGGTAGCGGATGAGGCGGCCCTCGGGCGTGATCCGCACGAGGTGGATCCAGCGGTTCTCGACGAGGTCGCTGCGGGCTGCGTGCCGGGCGGGGCCGCCGCCGGGAGCGGATCCCAGGAGCCGGCTCATCATTTCCCGCCGCACGGCGCGCTCGCAGGCCTCGTGCAGGATCAGGTCGCGCGCGAGACGGAGCAGGCGCGCGGGGCAGGGACTGGCGAGGGAGGCCGGCAGGCGACCGACGGCCGCCAGCAGCAGCAGCGGCGCGGCGGCGAGGATCCAAGCGAGGAGCCGGAACATCGGGGTCATCCCGGGCGCGGACGACCCTTCAGGTATGCCGGATCACGGCGTTCAGGAAATTCAAATATTGAGCGGTTTCGTTCTGTTTTGTAAAAGATCTGTGTGGCGACGCCGAATGATCAAGCGGGTCCCGTATTCGGCCACGTCCTGGCGCGCGCCGGTCATCCGCGCCGAGGTCGACGCCATGGCCATGCTGCGGCTGCGCGCGGTTGGGCGCGGGCGTCGCCCTGGTGCCGCCGACCCGTGGTCCAGGACGAGTTCCCGGCGGGTCTCCTCGTGGCGCGCTGCGGCGTCCCGGAGTGACCGAGCGCGTCCACGCCATCGTTCAGGCCCGCCGCTGTCCAACCCGCTCCTGACCCTGCTGCTCGAGCCCCCGGACGGCCAATTGGCCAGACCCTTACGCTGCTAAAAGTTGCATCCTGTCAAATTGGTCGAGACCTCTACCGCAAGGTCTAAGCCGCATGAGTGCGTTGCTAGACAGGTATATCCCGGTCGCGGAAAGGTGAAATTAACGGTTTCTCACTAGCGTCTGCAGGGTGAGCGGCGGGCGAGCCCGGGCTGGGACCTGCGCCGGCAGGGCACCCCATGCTTCGGGGCCGCGCCGCGCCGGGCCCGCGGACCGCCCGTCGGGGACCGGCCCGGCCGGCCCCGGCTCACCACGGCTGCGCGAGACGGTCCGCCCGGAGCGGACGGCCCGAAGGATACGACCATGTTCCGCCAGAAGACCTACAACCCCGCCCAGGCCCGGCTCGACGCCCTGAATCGCTCCCTCGCCAGCATCGAGTTCGACCTGGACGGCACCATCCTCGACGCCAACCCGAACTTCCTGTCGGTGGTCGGCTACGGCCTGGACGAGGTCAGGGGCAAGCATCACCGCATCTTCTGCGAGCCGGCCTACGCGGGGAGCCCCGCCTATGCGGGGTTCTGGGCGCGGCTGAAGGCCGGCGAGTTCCACTCCGGCGAGTTCCAGCGGGTCAACAAGGCCGGCCACCGCGTCTGGCTGGAGGCGAGCTACAACCCGGTGCTCGGGCCGGACGGCCGGATCGAGCGGGTCCTCAAGGTGGGTTCCGACATCACCGCCAAGAAGGACGAGGTCAGCCGCCTGATGACCATGATCGACGACATGCCGGTCGCGGTGATGACTGCCGATCCCAAGAACGAGTTCCGGATCAACTACCTCAACCAGACCTCCCGGCGCACGCTCGGCGCCATCGAGCAGTACCTGCCGGTGAAGATCGCGGACATGATCGGCTCCTCGATCGACGTGTTCCACAAGAATCCGCGCCATCAGCGCGAGATGCTGAAGGACGCGCGTCACCTGCCGTACCGGACCAAGATCCGGGTGGGGCCGGAGACGCTGGAGCTGCGCGTCTCGGCGATCCACGGCCCGGACGGCAGCTATGTGGGGCCGATGCTGACCTGGTCGATCGTCACCGCCCAGGCGCGCATGGCGGACGACGTCGCGCGGGTCGTCGGCGCCCTGCGCGACGCCGTGGAGCGCATGCAGCACACCTCCGAGGGGCTCGGCCGCTCGGCCGAGAATGCCCGCGACCGCGCGAGCTCGGTGGCCACCGCCTCGTCGCAGATGAACGACTCGATCCGCGAGATCTCCGGCCAGGTCGGCCGCGTCTCCGAGCGCGCCCAGCAGATCGCCCAGCAGGCCGAGGCGACCGACAGCACCGTCCGCCAGCTGGCCGAGGACGCCCGCAAGGTCGACGCGGTGGTGGGGATGATCAAGTCGATCGCCAGCCAGACCAACCTGCTCGCGCTCAACGCCACGATCGAGGCGGCCCGCGCCGGGGCGGCCGGGCGCGGCTTCGCGGTGGTGGCGAGCGAGGTGAAGGAGCTCGCCGGCCAGACCGCCAAGGCGACCGACGACATCACCCGGCAGATCGCCGACATCCAATCCTCGACGGGCCACGCCGTCGAGGCGATCCAGACCATCGCCACGGCCGTGGCCGAGCTGTCGAAGCTCACCCTGGCGATGGCGAGCGCCGTCGAGGAGCAGTCGGCCGCGACCGAGGAGATGTCGGGCAATATCGGGGGCGTCTCGGCGGCCGCGAGTTCGACCGGGGAGCTGGCCGGGTCGGTCCGCGCGATCGCCGGCGACCTCGCGGAGCACTCGGCCGACCTCAGCGGCAGCGTTGAGAAATTCCTCAAGGCGGGATGAGGCCGCCCCGCGTCCCACCCCGTCAGGCATCCGGGACCGGCGGGTGACGCGCCTGAACTGTCCTCGCACCCGCGTGCCCTTGCGGCATATGTTCGGATGCTGTAATGAAATGCGGATTGATCGGCTCCAGGCCAGACGAATGAGCGCCTCCAAGAGCGAGGCTGGCCGTTCTCGTGCCGCCTCATCGCTCCACGCCCGCTCTCGGCGTCGATTGTTCTGGAGTGACGCTCGGTCCGCGACGCTGAACTTGCCACGATCCGCGTGATCCACGCATCCCCGCCGCGACCGACGCCGGAGTTCGCCCTCGATGAACGTGACTCGCCTCGCCCGCACGCTTGCCGCAGCCGCCCTGATCGCGTGCGGTGGCGGGCCCGCGCGGTCGTCCGGGACCCCCTGGCAATTCGAGCCGATCGCGAGCATCGGCACGCGCGGCACGGAGGCGGGCCAATTCGAGTATGTCGAGGATCTCGCCCTCACGCGGGACGGCAGGATCCTGGCCACCGACGCCGCCCATGCCTGGGTCCAGGCCTTCGACAAGACGACCGGCCGATTCCTCGGCCGGTTCGGCGGCAGGGGCGACGAGGATCACCATCTCGAACGGCCGGAAGGCATCGCGGTCGACGAGGCCGGCAACGTCTTCGTCGCCGATCACGCGTCGGGGTTCATCAAGAAGTACGATCCGGCCTTCCGCTGGCTGGTCACCTTCGGCGGCTACGGGGCCGGCGCGGGACAGACGATGCGCTCGGAGTTCATGGACATCCATGGCGGCCGGCTGTTCGTGCCGGAGGCCGGCACGCACCGCGTCAGCGTCTTCGACCTCGACGGCGCGCATGTCCGCGCGTTCGGCCGCCGGGGCGCGGGGCCGGGCGAGTTCGACTCCCCGGAGGCCGCCAAGGTCTCGCCCGACGGCCGCCTCTTCGTCACGGACCTGCGCAACGACCGGCTCCAGGTGTTCGACCCGGAGGGCCGGCTGCTCGCGGTCTGGGGACGGACCGGCACGGGGCCGGGCGAGTTCCGCTCCCCAGCCGGCCTCGGCTTCGACCGCGACGGGAACGTCTACGTCAGCGAGATCGGCAACAGCCGCGTCCAGGTGCTCGGCCCGGACGGCCGTTTCCTCGGGATGTGGGGCGTGCCGGGCTCGGCTCCCGGGGCCTTCTCCAACCTTCACGGGGTTCTGGTCGACCGCGACACCGGCCTCGTCTACGTGGCCGATACCGGCAACTTCCGCATCCAGGTCTTCAGGCGCGTCGGCGCGCCGAGCCACTGAGGTCCCTTCCCGAGAGGCTGTGATGGACCGCCGGGGCGGCAGATGAACGTCAGGACCAAGCTTCTCGTCAGCCTGCTCGCCATGGCGGCCCTCTGCGGCGGCTGCGGGGCGGTGGGGCTGCTCTTCCTCGGCCGGGTCGATGCCAGCGTGTCGCGCTTCTCGGAGGTGGCCACCCCGCTCCTCGCCGAGAGCACCGCCCTGGTCGAGGAGGTGCAGCGCATGAGCGGCGTGTTCCTGGCGGAGATCGGCCACGGCCGGCGCGAGCCGGACGGCAGCCCGATCCTGCGCGCCATGGGCGAGGATGCGGGTCGGCGCCTCGGGCGCATCGGTTCGCTCGGGCGCGAGTGGCTGGAGCCGGAGCTGATCGCGCGCGGAACCCGCAACGCGCAGGATTTCACGCGCCTGTCGCTCGACCTGATCGCCGCGCACCGCCGCCGCGAGGAGGTCTTGGCGGCGACCGAGGCGCGGGCGCGGGAGGCCCTCGCGCAGCAGCAGCAGATCGACGCCAAGCTCGTGCGCATGGCCGCCCTGGCCGAGATCGCGATGGCCCGCAGCGAGGACGAGGCCAAGGTCGAGGCCCAGACGGGACGGGCGACGGTCGAGAGCCTGGGCGAGCGCTTCACGGCCACGATGACCGGCACCTTCCCGACGCTGCAGACGGTCTACCGGCTGGTCCGCCTCAGCAGCGAGATCCGCAACGCCGCCGCGACCGCGCTGGCCCAGACCGATCCCGAGCGGCTGGCCGCCGAGCGGCGCCGGATCGAGTCCGGGCTGCGCGGCGCCGGCGTGAGCCTCCGCCAGCTCGCGGGACGGGTCCGCGTCCTCGGCCAGGAGGAGGCCGAGCTCGCCGCCCTGAGCCAGACCTTCGTCGCCCTCGAGGCGTCCCTGCTGCGCGAGGACGGGGCGCTCGCCTCCCACGGCTGGAGGCTGGCGCTCGATGCCGGGCTCGCCGATGGGCGCGGCAGGCTGGAAGCGCTGGAGCGGGACTTCTACGGCCTGATCGCCCGGATCGACCGGGCGGTGAGGAGCCGCAACGAGGCCGCCCGCACCGAGGCGGGCGCGAGCGTGCACCGGGCGAAGCTGATCATCCTGGCGCTCACCGGCTTCGCCGTCCTGGCCAGCACGGTGCTGGCGCTTCGCCTCGCCGCCGCCGTGACCGGGCCGCTGGCGCGGCTGACGCAGGGCGTCCTCGACGTCCGGCCCGAGAGCATGGACGTCGCCGTGGACCCGGCCCTGGGTGCCCGCGCGGACGAGTTCGGCATCCTCGCCCGTTCCTTCGACACGATGCTGCGCGAGGTGCGGCAGGCCCGCCAGCAGCTGCTCGCGGCCTCGGAGGCCGAGATCCGGCTGCAGTTCGAACGCCTGGACGCGGCGGTCGCGAACATGTCGCAGGGCCTGTGCATGTTCGACCCCGACGGGCGGCTCATCATCGCCAACGAGCGCTACCGCGCGATGTACGGCCACGCCCCCGACGAGGTGCGGCCCGGAACCAGCCTGACGGCGCTCCTGACGGCGCGGATCGCGCGCGGGTGCCAGCTCAAGGCGGGCCAGCTGGACGCGGCGGAATGGCTCGCCGCCCACCGCACCGGGCAGGCCCACGTCCGCATCGACGAGCTCGCGGACGGGCGCGCCATCGCGGTCAGCCTCCAGCCCCTGCCGGACGGCGGCTGCGTGGTGACCCACGAGGACATCACGGAACGGCGCAGGGCCGAGGAGCGGATCGCCTTCCTGGCCTACCACGACGTGCTGACCGGCCTTCCCAACCGGGCCCGCTTCACCGCCGCCCTGGTCGCCGCCCTCGACGGCCGCGGCGCGCAGGCCGCGATCGCGGTGCTCTACCTCGACCTCGACCACTTCAAGGCCGTCAACGACACGCTCGGCCACCCGGTCGGCGACGCGCTCCTGCAGGCCGTGGCCGGGCGCATCCAGTCCTGCCTCCGGCCCCAGGACCTCGTCGCGCGGCTCGGCGGCGACGAATTCGCCATCGTGCAGGTGGGGCCGGACCAGCCGGCGGGCGCGAGCGACCTCGCCGGCCGGCTCATCGCCGAGGTCGGCAGGCCCTACGCGCTCATGGGCCACCACGTGGTGGTCGGCACCAGCGTGGGCATCGCCCTGGCCCCGGCCGACGGCACCGCCCCCGACCGGCTGATGAAGTGCGCGGACATGGCCCTGTACCGGGCCAAGGGCGACGGGCGCGGGGCCTACCGGTTCTTCGAGCCCGCGATGGGCGCGCAGATGGAGGAGCGGCGCGCGCTGGAGATCGACCTGCGCCAGGCCGTGCGGGAGCGGGCGTTCCACCTCCACTACCAGCCGCTCCTGAACCTGCGGACGAACCGGGTGAGCGGCTTCGAGGCGCTGCTGCGCTGGACGCACCCGCACCGCGGCCCCGTGCCGCCCGACGGGTTCGTGCCGCTCCTGGAGGAACTCGGCCTCATCCGCGAGGTCGGGGCGTGGGTGCTGGAGACGGCCTGCCGGGACGCCGCCGGCTGGCCGACGGACGTCAAGGTCGCGGTGAACCTCTCGGCCCTGCAGTTCCGGGAGCGGGCCGTCGTGCGGGACGCCGCCGCCGCGCTGGAGGCGTCGGGCCTGCCGCCCGGGCGGCTGGAACTGGAGATCACCGAGACGGTCCTGCTCCAGGACACCGACGAGACCCTGGCGACGCTGCACGCCCTGCGCGAGAGCGGCCTGCGCATCTCGATGGACGATTTCGGGACCGGCTATTCGAGCCTGAGCTACCTGCGCAGGTTCCCGTTCGACAAGATCAAGATCGACCGCTTCTTCGTGCAGGACCTGGAGACCAAGGCGGATTCCGCCGCGATCGTGCGGGCGGTGACGGGCCTCAGCCACGCCCTCGGGATGACCACGGCGGCCGAGGGCGTGGAGACGCACCGCCAGCTCGAGAAGCTGCGGGCGGAGGGCTGCACCGAGGTGCAGGGATTCCTGATCAGCCGGCCCCGCCCCGCCGCCGAGGTCGGGGCGATGCTGGAGCAAGCCGGCGCGATCTTCGTGCCGCGGGCGGCCTGACCGCCCGCCTCGCGGGCCGCCTGACGGCCCGCCTCGCGGGCGGCCCGACGGCTCGCCTCCGCTCCCCGACCGGAGGCCGGGGCGGCCCCGATCAGGTGTTCATCGAGTCGAAGAAGTCCTGATTGCTCTTCGTCTGCCGCAGCTTGTCGAGCAGGAACTCGATCGCGTCGGTCACGCCCATCGGGTTGAGGATGCGGCGGAGCACGTAGGTCTTCTTGAGGGTGTCGGGCGGCACCAGCAGCTCCTCCTTGCGGGTGCCCGAGCGGGTGATGTCGATGGCCGGGAAGGTGCGCTTGTCCGCGACCTTGCGGTCGAGGATGATCTCGGAATTGCCGGTGCCCTTGAACTCCTCGAAGATCACCTCGTCCATGCGCGAGCCGGTGTCGATCAGCGCGGTCGCGATGATGCTGAGGGACCCGCCCTCCTCGATGTTGCGGGCCGCGCCGAAGAAGCGCTTGGGCCGCTGCAGGGCGTTGGCGTCGACGCCGCCGGTGAGCACCTTGCCGGAGGACGGCACCACCGTGTTGTAGGCCCGCCCCAGGCGGGTGATCGAGTCGAGCAGGATCACCACGTCGCGGCCGTGCTCGACGAGGCGCTTGGCCTTCTCGATCACCATCTCGGCCACCTGCACGTGGCGGGTCGCCGGCTCGTCGAAGGTGGAGGCGATCACCTCGCCCTTCACCGAGCGCTGCATGTCGGTGACCTCCTCGGGCCGCTCGTCGATGAGCAGCACGATCAGGTAGCATTCCGGGTGGTTGATAGTGATCGACTGGGCGATGTTCTGCATCAGCACCGTCTTGCCGGTGCGCGGCGGCGCCACGATCAGCGCGCGCTGGCCCTTGCCGATCGGCGAGACGATGTCGATCACCCGCGGCGAGAAGTCCTTGCGGGTGGGCTCGCTGAGCTCGAGCTTGAAGCGCTGGGTCGGGAACAGCGGCGTCAGGTTGTCGAAATGGACCTTGTGCTTGATCTTGTCCGGGTTCTCGAAATTGATGGTGTTCACCTTCAGGAGCGCGAAGTAGCGCTCGCCGTCCTTGGGACCCCGGATCGGCCCCTCGACGGTGTCGCCGGTGCGCAGGCCGAAGCGGCGGATCTGGGTCGGCGACACGTAGATGTCGTCCGGCCCCGGCAGGTAGTTGGAATCCGAGGAGCGCAGGAAGCCGAATCCGTCCTGCAGCACCTCGACGGTTCCGGCCCCGATGATCTCGACGTCCTTGGCAGCGAGCTGCTTCAGGATCGCGAACATCAGTTCCTGCTTGCGCATGGTCGAGGCGTTCTCGACCTCGACCTCTTCGGCGAAGGCGATCAGCTCGGTCGGCGTCTTCGACTTCAGGTCCTGGAGCTTCACCTCCCGCATGGGGGGCGTGAAGGTCTCGACGGGGGCGATGGTGTCTTCGATCATCGGCTATCGGGGTGTGAGAGCAGTGCGGGGAGGTGTCATCTCAGGATCGTCTCGGCCGGAGCGGCCCGAGCGGGGCTTGTGCCTGGACCGGAAGACCGGCCGCGGAGCTTTGCCCGTTGTCCCGGAAGGTCACGATGGGTGAGCCTGTGGCTCGCGAGCGACGTGACCTGACTTTTAGGAGGGAGTGCCTTTATGTAGCGGTTTCTGGTGCTGGACTCAAGACCCTGTCCGGGAAAAGGGCGGCGGGGCCGGCCCGCCGGCGCCATCACGCGCGCGGGGCGCGTCGGGCGCATTCACATCGGTCGGTTTCGCCTCGCTTCGGCTGGGGATTCGGCCTCAGAGCGCGCCGCGGCGGCGCAGGCGCACGTAGAGCGCGCCGCTGCCGCCGTGGTGGTGGGCCGCCTCCTCGAAGCCGAGGACGAGGCCGCGCAGGTCCGGCAGGCGCAGCCAATGGGGCACGCTGCGCCGCAGGACACCGCGCTCCGCGAAGGGATCGTCGCCGAGGGCTCCCTTGCCGGTCACCACGAGGACGAGGCTGTGCCCCGCCCCGCGGCAGCGGTGCAGGAAGGCGACGAGTGCCGCGTGCGCCTCGCCCTGACGCAGCCCGTGCAGGTCGATCACCGCGTCGACCGGCCGCGCGCCGCGCCGCAGGGCGGTTCGCACCCGCCGCTCGATCGGCGCGAGGGGCGGCAGGGCGGGCCTGGGCCGCGGCGGCGCGGGGGGCGGCGGCTCCGGGGCGGCGGGCGGGGGAGGGGAGGGCGCCGCGGCGAGGGGCGGCGGCTCGGGCGGCAGCGCGCGGCCCTGGAGCGGCGTGACCTGCCGGGCGATCTCCGCCCAGAGCCGGCGCTCGTCCGCGGTGAGGCGCCGCTCGCGCGGGCGTCGCGGGCCGGTCACCGGACCGGCTCCGGCATCGCCCCGCCCGGGAGCCGCGGCAGCAGCACGACGAAGCCGACCGCCTCCCGCACCAGGCCCGCCGCGCGGCCCGCCTCCGCGCCGGTGCCGAGATAGAGGTCGCCGCGGGCGGGGCCGACGATGGCGGTGCCGGTATCCTGGGCGATCACCATCCGGCCGAGGGGCTCGCGCCCGCCCTCGGGCCGCGGCAGGCTCCCCTCGAGCCAGAAGGGCAGGCCGTAGCGCCAGAGCGCGGCGTCGACGGCGAGGCTGCGCCCGGGCGTGAGCGGCACCCCGCCCCCGCCGCGGGGGCCCGGCGCGTCCGGGGGCACCTCCTCCAGGCGGAAGAACACGTAGGCGGCGTTGCGGCGGATCAGGCGCCGGGCCGTCTCCGGATGCGCGCGCATCCAGCCGGTCCAGCGCTCCAGGGTCAGCCCTTCGAGGGGCAGGTGCCCCTCCGCGACGAGGAGCCGGGCGACCGAGGTGTAGGGCTGGCCGTTGCGCCCGTCATAGGCGAGGCGCAGAGCGCGCCCGTCCGGCAGGCGCACCCGGCCCGAGCCCTGGACCTGGAGCAGCAGGAGGTCGACCTCGTCGCGCAGGTAGAGGAGCGGGCGGGCCCGGTCGCCGAGCGCCCCGTCGGCGATCGCGGCCCGGTCGGGATAGGGCCCGTAGCCGCCGTCGAGGCGCCGGGCGGCCCGCAGCGCCGGGTCGAGGCCGGGCGCCGTCTCGCCGGGCGCGAAGGAGACGAGGTCGTCCGGCCGGGCGAGGGCCGGGACGGGGAACTCGGCGGTCGGGACCGGGGAGCCCGGCAGTTCCGGCTCGAAATAGGCGGTGAGGAAGCCCGCCCGCCGCTCGGCCGGATCCTCGCGGCCCGGCCGGGTGACGCGGTAGGCGGTGAAGCGGCTCTCGAAGAAGGCCCGCGCCGCGGCGGCCTCCCGCGGCGCGGCCGCGCAGGAAGCCGCGAGGTCCTGGCTCGGGCTCCCCGGCCCGCCCTCGGCCGGGACGGCGCGGCTCTCCTGCGCGCAGGAGGCGCGGAAGGCGGCGAGCGCCTGCCCGAGATCGTCGGCGCCGAAGCCCGGCAGGCTCGCGAGCGCCACCGGTTCGAGCACGGCCTCGCCGACGCGCAGAGCCTGCCCCCGCGCCCCGGGCGCGGCGAGGCACGCCGCCAGGACGAGGCCCGGGAGGAGGGCGGGCAGGGCCGGTCGCGGTGGCATGCCGAGAGGCCCCGCCCCGCCCTCACTGCCCGGCTTCGGTGGCGACGAGCTGCCAGTTGGGGTCGCGGCTGCCCAGCGTCCGGGCGAAGGTCCAGACGTCGGTCACGTCCACGACCGTGTCCGGGCTGCCGTCGACCACCGCCCCCTGCGCGTTGCGGGTGGCGGTGATCAGCTTCGAGAGATAGCGCACGGTGATCTGGGCGACGCGGTTGCGCAGGTCGACGCCGACGATCTCGGCCCGGTCGATCGACACGAAGGTCGTCTCGACGCTCTGGCCAGCGCGCTCGCGGGCCTGGATCGCCCGCTCGAAGCCCTCGGCCACCTCCCGCGAGAGCAGGCTCTTGAGCGTGCGCCGGTCGCCCTTGGCGAAGGCCATCACGATGGTCTCGTAGGCGATCTTCGCCCCGTCCGTGAAGGCGCGGGGGTCGAAGCCGGGCTCCTGCTGCAGCACGAGGTCGAGGCCCCGCGCCGCGGCCGAGTTCGGCTCGACCACCCCCTTCCAGTTGCGCGGCACGGTGGCGACGGGGGCGGCCGCGGTCCGGTCCCCGCCGGCCGGCAGCCGCACCACGTTGTCCTCGCGGGCGGCGGGCGGCGGCTCCTCCCGCCGGCGCACCAGGGGGTTGAACGGCGGCCGCTCGTGGCCGGTCTTCTGGCCGAGGACCGCGCGCAGCTTCCAGATCACGAAGACCGCAAGCCCGAGGAAGATGAGGGTCGTAAGGTCGAGGGAGTCCTGCATCATCGATCCGATCGTGGCGGCGGCTCGCGCTCCGCCCGGGCCTCAGGGCCTGCCTGGCGGCTTTGGCATCGGCCCCCGTCGAAGGCAAGCCGCACGCCGGGCCGAGGCCGGCGCGGCATCCCGCACCAGGCCCCTCCTCCATATGGGAGGGGCGGCCCGCGGCTTCCAGGCGCGGGCGGGGGGCTCTCGCGCGGGACCGCCCGCGTGACGCAGGGGAAGACAGGCTGCCGGGATGACGCGCCCCCCGCGCTTGTTCGAGCAAGGCGGGCATGATAGCGGCTTCGCGGCCGGAGCGCGCGCGGCTTTTCGCGCCAGCGCGGCCCCAGTCCGGTTCCGCCCACACGATTCTCGAAGGATACATCCACCATGGCCGATTCTCCGTTCCCGAACGGCAACGGTGGCGCCGCGGCGCAGCCCGACGACCTCACGCCTGCCCTGAACGCGCTCGCGCAATATGCCAAGGATCTCTCCTTCGAGAACCCGAACGCGCCGCGCTCGCTGCAGCCGCCGGCCGGCCAGGGGCCGCAGATCAACATTCAGGTGAACGTCAACGCCCGCCAGCTCGCGGAGGCGGATTTCGAGGTGGACCTGCATCTCGAGGGCGACGCCAAGATCGGCACGGACGTTCTGTTCGCCTTCGAACTCACCTATGCGGGGATCTTCCGCCTGCGCAACATTCCGCAGGACCAGATCCATCCGGCCGTGATGATCGAGTGCCCGCGCCTGCTGTTCCCCTTCGCGCGGCAGATCATCGCCGATGCGGTGCGCAACGGCGGCTTCCCGCCGCTCTACATCGACCCGATCGACTTCGTGGGCCTCTACCGCCAGAAGGCCGCCGAGGCGCAGGCGCAGGCCGGCCAGCCGCTGGTCTGACCGGACTGGCGGGACGGCGGACCGGGGCGCGCCCGGGGAAGCCCGGCGGAGGGGCGGGTCTCCTCGCCCGCCGGGACCGCGTCGGGCGCCGACGCGCCGCGGCGGATCTTGGAACACCGCCGCGGATCGCGGCCGCGCCGCGTCGGTGCGCGAGGTCACGCGCCGCCGCGCACGCGGCGCTTCTTCTGCTTGGCCCCGGCCGGCTTCGCCGCGGCCGGCTCCCCGGCCCCGACGCCCTCCGAAGGCCCGTGAGCCTCGGGCGGGCCCTCCGCCCGGGGCGGCGCCTTGGCGTCCGGCGCGGTGCGGGCCTCGCGGGCGATCATCTCGACCATGCTCTGCGGCAGGCGCACGAAGTGACCGGTCCCGTGGCCGGTCCGGTCGAGGATCTCGGCGAAGACCGGACGATGGGGTTCGTGCCCCGCCTCGCTGAGGGCGCAGGGGCGACGCGGCAGTTCGCTCAACCGTGCGGCGAGTTCCTTCGGCACCCAGGCGCTCACCGGCATCCCTCCCGATCCCCTATCGACCCGCCGGGGTTTAGACAGGTTTCGTTAAGGATGGCCTGACGCGGCGGGCCGGCGGTCCCGGGGCGCTCGGCTCCTCAGATCCGTCCCGCCGGCCGGCGAATCCGGGTTGACCGGATCCCGCCGATTTCCTAGAGCGATCCGGCAGGGAGACGTGGCCGAGCGGCTGAAGGCACTCGTTTGCTAAATGAGCAAGCCCCGAAAGGGGCTTCGAGGGTTCGAATCCCTCCGTCTCCGCCAAGCCTTGAGCGTAAGCCTTTGAAGGAAGGTGTTTTTTAGGGGCGCTTGTTGCGCTTGCCCCAACTATTACCCCAATGCGGTGCACGGATCCCAGCGAACCGGCGCGAACCTCGTCGAGCACGGGCCGGGGCACCCCACGTCGCCTGACGGACAATCAGGTGCCGCCTTCAAGGCGGTACATTGGCTCGCCGCACGACACGCAGGCGGGCGACGCAAGCCACAGCGCGCTCCAGCGCGACGGCGTGGATCCGCGGCAAGGGGCGCTTGACCGAGACGTGTTCTGCACCGACCCGATCCAGGCTCCAGTGCAGATCTGCAGATCGCGTAGCGTGGTCCATGCGCTGTTGGAGCGGCTGCATCACCTTCCAGGAGGTCCGTGCCCGTCTTGGCGTCGCTACCCTCGGCGATGGTCGGACAAGGTGACGGCCCGCGCGGGGCCCTGCCGGCTCGCCCTGTCCTCGATCGTCACGCTGCTGGCCACCCGGCCGCCGGCTCACAGGCGGCGATGCGCCGCAACCGCAGCTCGGTACTTCAAACCGCGTCCGACCTTCGCGCGTGCATTGGCCGCCGCGCAAGGCGCAATCTGGCGCGAGCCGGCTTCGGCAACATCACGTTACCGAAGCCTCCCAACGAAACTCCGCTCCCACCTACCAGCGCCCTGGACCACCGTCCTCTGCCACGCCGCCTGAATGGCCAACATCGAGCTAAGCAGCTGCGCGACGACGCTGCGTGCTGACCACTTCTCAAGGAAGCGGATGATCCAGATCGTCGGGGCCGGGCCGCTGATCACAACGGTCCGGACCTGAACGCCACGCGCCCCAGCCCTCTGCAGAGCGTGCCTATATCCCACCGTCAGGGAAGCCACCTTCTCACCCGATCGCGGTCAGGAGTTCGCGTCGGCCTTGTTCGGCTATGCGCCACTTCCAGACCTTCAGCTGATGCTGCCGGAATGGCCGCTCCCCACCCGACAGCAGACCTCGCTTCTCGACGCGCATTCCCTCAGATCATCTGTGGTCCAAGAATTGTGGCCGCATCGCGCAGGACAGGAAAGAAACTCTCTACCATGCGATCTACCGCGACCCGGTCTGCGTTCGCCCCGGCATTCAGGGCACAGACAATCCGCCCGTCGTATCGTTTCACCGGCACCGCGAGGGATCGATACCCGACCTCAGCCTCCTGATCGACAAGGGAGTAGCCCCGCTCCCGGTCGCGGTGGATGGCGGCCAGGAGGGCCGCGCGATCAACCAGGGTGTGCGGCGTCAGCGGCTCGGGCCGGATGCGGTCCAGGAACGCGGCAAGATCCTTGTCATCGAGGCCCCCGAGGAGAACCCGACCCATGGAGCTGCAATAGGCTGGGATCCGGTAGCCCACATCCACGCCGACGCCGAGCATCCGGGTCGGCCCGGCGCGCGCGATGAACACGATGTCGTCGCCGTCCAGGATCGCGGCGGAGCAGGCTTCGTTAAGCTGGGCCGAGAGCTGCTCGACAGCCTGCTGCAGCGTCGCGGACGGGCTATTGGATGCCAGGTATGCGGTGGCGAGGGACAGGACCTTGGGCGTGAGCTGGAACAGCCGCCCATCCGACCTGACGTAGCCGAGGCAATCGAGGGTGTAGAGCGCCCGCCGGACCGTGGCCCTCGGCAGGTCCACGACCCGCGCGACATCGGCCAGCGTCATCAATCGGCGCTCCGGGCCGAACGCCGAGATCACGCGCAATCCCCGCGCCAACGCCTCGGAGAAGTCCGGCCCGTGCTCGTCGACGAGTTGCTGGTCTGTCTCGGAACGTCTGACACGCGGCATGGTACCGTCTCTGATGCAGCACCCGGATCGACGGGCTGGCCCCCTGTGCGCGGCCCCGCCTGACCTGGCAAGAGCCGCGTCCGGTCTCCCGTGCCGGATCGTCACGCGCTCGCGCGCGGCGCCTCGTCCGCGAGGAAATCGGCGAGGTCGCGGGACCGGTCGCCGGCGAGAGCCGGCGGCGGCGAGCGTCCCGCAGCGAGGAGTCGACGTCCCGCCGCCACGTCGGCGGGACGGTTGATGCCCTGGACGCAGACGAGGCGCCCTTGTGAGAAATGCAGGACGGAGAAGCGGCCCTCTTCGGGCGCCCCGCGCAGGACGCGTCGGTCCGCCCCGTGCGGGAGGCCCACCATCTGGAGCTTCGCGTCGTACTGGTCGGACCAGAACCGGGGGACGGCGTCGTAGGATCGATCGCCCCCCACCAGGGCGTCGGCCACCACCTTCGCCTGATCGATGGCGTGTTGCACCGATTCGAGACGCAGGATCGTTCCCGCATAGCGATCGAAGTGCAGCGTGCAGTCGCCGGCCGCAAAGATACCTGGGTGATCAGTACGGCCGTAAGGATCGACGGGAACGCCGTCGGGACCGCAGATGCCGGCCGACGCGAGGAGCGCGACGTCGGGATCTGCGCCGACCCCGACCAGGACGAGGTCGCAGGGAAAACTCCGACCACTACTCACGCGGACCTGCCGGACGTAATCCCCCGCAACCTCCACGCCCACGACCGCCGCGTCGAGTTCCACCCTCACGCCGTGCGCGCGATGCAGCCGGAGCAGGAATCCGGCAATTTCGCCGCAGACAGCGCGGGGCAGCAGGCGTGAACCCGCGGCGAGGAGCGTGACCTCCTTGCCCAGCCCACGGATGGCCGATGCGACCTCCAGCCCGATGAAGCCGCCTCCGACGATGACGACCTCCCGCGCCGCCGAGAGATGCTCCCTGAGCACCTTCGCATCGTTCAGTGAGCGGAGAGAGCAGATGTTGTCTGCCCGGCCGTCGAGGGCGGGGTGGCGCTTGGCCCGCGATCCCGTCGCCACGACGAGAGAGCCGAACGTGAGGTGGCGGCCGTTCGACAGCGACACCGACCGCGATGCCGGATCGAGCGCGGTGGCCCTGGCACCGAGTTCGAGTTCGATCCGGGCCGCGTCGAAGAAGCTCTCCGGCCGTAGCGCAAGGTCGGCTTCGCCGACTTTACCGGAGAGAAATCCCTTCGAGAGCGGCGGGCGCTGGTAGGGCAGGCGATCCTCCGCACCCACGAGGATGATCCTGCCGTCGTAGCCCGCCTCTCGCGCCGAGGCTGCCACTTGGAGGCCCGCATAGGACGCGCCGACGATCACGAGTGGGCTGCCGTGCCTCATGACTGCACCTCCGGCAGGTGGAGCGTGAGGCCCTCAAGTTCCGGCGTCAGCACTATCTGGCAGCTGAGCCGCGAGGTCTCGCGACGGTCGGCAGCGACGCAGGCGAGCATGTCGCGCTCGATGTCCGACGGCTCGGGCAGCCGGGCGATGAAACGGTCATCGACGTAGACGTGGCAGGTGGCGCAGTCGAGCGAACCGCCGCACTCGGCCTCGATGCCGCGAACATTGTTCCTGATGGCGCCTGCCATGGCGCTGACCCCGACTGGCACCTCGACGGCGTGCTCGTCTCCGTCACAGCCCACGAAAACGATGCGTGGCATGAAAATGTCCATCTAACGAACTATAGTTCGTCTATTATGCAGATGCGGGATCGGTCGGCAAGGGCGTCCGTGGCCGGTAGGCGCTTGCAAAGCCCCTGAACCGGTCTATAATGAACATATGTTCGTTGATTGAACGAAATTGTCTGTCGCGGAGAGGTGCGGGCAGACGCTCAGCGGAGGCAGACGCCATGATGAGCCAGGAGCAGAACGACCGTATCACCCGCAGTGGGCCCGGGACGCCGCTGGGCACGCTGATGCGCCGCTACTGGCAACCGGCTGCCCTCGTGGATGAACTCCAGGGAGAGCGCCCGGTGGTGCCGGTGCAGCTTCTCGGCGAGAAGTTCGTGCTGTTCCGCGACGAGGCCGGGCGATATGGGCTCCTCGACCGCGACTGCCCGCATCGTGGTGCCGACCTCGCCTTCGGCCGGCTTGAGCACGGCGGATTGCGGTGCGCCTTTCACGGCTGGTTGTTCGACGCGGAGGGGCGATGCCTGGAGACGCCCGCCGAGCCGGCCGGCAGCAAGCTCTGCCAGAACGTCCGGCAGCGTGCCTACCCGGTGATCGAGCGCAGCGGCATCCTGTTCGCCTACCTGGGTGAGGGCGAGCCCCCGGCCTTCCCGGAACTCGACTGCTTCCTCGCGCCCGACGCCTACACCTTCGCGTTCAAGGGACTGTTCGAGTGCAACTGGCTGCAGGCGCTCGAGGTCGGGATCGATCCGGCGCATGCCTCATTCCTGCACCGGTTCTTCGAGGACGAGGACACCTCCGCCTCCTACGGGAAGCAATTCCGCGCCGCGTCGGCCGACAGCGAATTGCCGATGACGAAGATCCTGCGCGAGTACGACCGGCCGCTCATCAACGTCGAGCGCACGGAGTACGGCATGCGGCTGATCGCCCTGCGTGAGATCGACGATGAGCGCACGCATGTGCGTGTCACGAACCAAGTGTTCCCGCACGCCTTCGTCATTCCGATGTCAGCGGACATGACCATCACGCAGTGGCACGTTCCTGTCGATGACGAGCGCTGTTACTGGTACGCAATCTTCACCAGCTATACGTCACCGGTGGACAAGAAGCGGATGCGGGAGCAGCGCCTGGAACTGTACGAGCTTCCGGAATACCGCTCGCGCAAGAACAGAACCAACGACTACGGTTTCGATCCGCACGAGCAGGCCCACGCGACCTACACGGGGATGGGGCTCGACATCAACGTCCACGACCAGTGGGCCGTCGAGTCGATGGGGCCGATCCAGGACCGGACGCGTGAGCATCTCGGGCAGTCCGACAAGGCCATCGTTCTCTACCGCCGCATCCTTCGAGAGCAGATCGACAAGGCCGTAAAGGGCGACGTTCCGCTGATGGTGCTCGACGGGCGGCACGCAAAAAGCATCCAGGGTCCCGCGACGATGGACGGGATCGGCCCCTCGAAAGGATGGGAGACCTACTGGATGGAGGTGGACGTGCGCCGCCGCCGCGGAGCCCCGTGGATGCCCGCCGTCCCTGCCGACGTCTCCCCTGACGCCGCAAGCCTGAACGCGGCCGAGTAGGCCGAAGCATCAATCGCCTGATTGCCGGGAGGACGACGGCGATGACATTCGTACAGGACCATGGATTGTGGACCGACGCGCAGGCCGACGCGGCGCGTGACGTGCGGGAGCGATGCGACCCGGAGAGGATCGACACGATCCGCCTGTCCTTCCCTGACCAGCACGGGATCCTGCGGGGCAAGACCCTCGTCGCCTCCGAGGCCGTGAAGGCGCTCACCGGCGGATGCGCGATCACCACGACGTTGCTCGCTAAGGACACCTCGCATCGCACCGTGTTTCCGGTCTTCAGCGCCGGCGGCGGCTTCGGAATGCGCGAGATGGAGGGCGCCGCCGACGTGGTCATGGTGCCCGACCCCACGACGTTCAGGACGCTGCCCTGGGCGCCGCGGACGGGGTGGCTGCTCTGCGACCTCTACTTCCAGGAAGGCCGGCCGGTGCCTTTCGCCACGCGAGGCATCTACCGCTCGGCCCTGGACCGTTTGTCTGAAAGGTCCCTCGAATACGTCGCTGGACTCGAAGTCGAGTTCCACGTCTTCAAGCTCGACGACCCGCGCATGGCGCCCGCCGATGCCGGGCAGCCCGGAGAGCCACCGAGCGTCAGTCTGATCTCGCACGGTTACCAGTACCTCACGGAACAACGCTACGATCAGGTCGAGCCGATTTTGGAGATTCTTCGCAAGGACCTCCTAGCCCTCGGCTTGCCGCTGCGCTCGATCGAGGTCGAGTACGGGCCGAGCCAGTGCGAGTTCACTTTCCAGCCCACCGTCGGCGCTGTGCCGGCGGATCTGATGGTGCTCTTTCGCAGCGCCGTGAAGCAGATCTGCCGCCGGCACGGCTATCACGCCACGTTCATGTGCCGGCCCCGCATCCCGAACGTGGTGTCGTCGGGCTGGCACTTGCACCAATCGCTTCGCGACGCTCGGACGGGTGCGAACGCCTTGGCCGCCGAGGGCCCGGGCCCGCTCTCAGGTTTCGGCATGGGGTTCCTGGGCGGACTGCTCGCCCATGCGCGCGCTGCGACCGTTTTCACGACGCCGACCATCAATGGCTACAAGCGCTACCGCTCCTACTCGCTCGCGCCCGACCGCGCGGTCTGGGGACGCGACAACCGCGGGGTCATGATCCGCGTGCTCGGCGGACCGGGCGATCCGGCCACGCGGCTGGAGAACCGGGTCGGGGAGCCGGCGGCGAACCCCTACCTCTACATGGCTGCCCAGGTGCTCGCCGGGCTCGACGGGGTCGACCGGGACCTCGATCCCGGGCCGAGTGCCGACACGCCCTACGAGGCTGAGGCGGACCTCCTGCCCACGTCGCTCCGGGAGGCGGTCTTCGCCCTGCGCGAGGATCCATTCTTCCGCGGCGCGCTCGGCGGGTCGTTCGTCGACTATTACACGCATATCAAGAACGCCGAGATCGAGCGCTTCCAATCGGAAATCACCGAGTGGGAGCAGCGTGAGTATTTTGAAATCTTCTAACGAATGGCTGGCGCGGAGCTGCAGAGATGAAGCTTGGTCGTATGGTCCGTTTCGCCGTTGCCCTGGCCTGTGCGGGGTTTTCCACTGAGGGCCGCGCGCTCGATCAGCCGGTCCGCATCGGGGTCCTGAGTGATATGAGCGGACCATTCTCGGACCAGGTCGGCGCCGGCTCCGTCGCCGCCGCGCGCCTCGCGCTCGACGACTTCGCCCGGGAGAGCGGCGGCCTGAAGGTCGAGCTGCTCGCCGCCGACCACCAGAACAAGCCCGACATCGGCCTCGGCATCGCGCGGCGCTGGCTCGACCAGGAGAATGTCTCCGCGATCGTGGACCTGCCGAATTCCGGGGTCGCCCTCGCGGTCGCCAACCTGATGCGTGAGCGCAACCGCGTCGCCCTCGCGTCAAGCGCGATGACGTCCGATCTGACGGGCAAGTTCTGTGCGCCGACGACCGTCCAATGGGTGTCGGATACGTGGGCTCAAGGCTCCGCCACGGCACGGGCGCTGGCCGAGCGCGGGTCACGCCAGTGGTACTTCCTCACCGTCGACTATGCGCTCGGGCACGCCCTGGAGCGCGACGCCACGAGGGCGCTCGGCGAGATGAACGGCCGATCGACCGGCGGATCGCGGCTTCCTCTCGGCACCAGCGACTTCTCCTCGGCGCTCCTGACCGCGCAGAGCTCGGGGGCGCAGGTCCTCGCCCTCGCGAATACCGGTGCCGACATGATCAATGCGATCAAGCAGGCCGGTGAGTTCGGACTCACGCCGAAAATGAAGGCTGCGGCACTCTTCATCCAGCTGTCCGATGTTCACTCTCTCGGACTGGCCACGGCACAGGGGCTGCAGCTGGTCTCGGCCTTCTACTGGGATCGCGATGAGGCCACGCGCGCGTTCGGCGATCGCTTCGCCGCCGTCATGAACGGCCGGCGTCCGACGGAGGATCATGCGGGGGTGTACTCGGCGACGCTCGCCTATCTTCGTGCCGTGCGCGCCACCGGCACGGTCGAGGGCGACCGCGTTGTGGCGACGATGCGGACGGAACCCATCGAGGACCCCCTCTTCGGCACCGTCACGATTCGTCCGGACGGACGCGCAGTCCATGACATGTACCTTTACGAAGTGAAGGCGCCGTCCGAGAGCCAGCGGCCGTATGACTACTACAAACATGTAGCCAAAATTGCTGGCGATCAAGCATTTCGTCCGATGAAAGAAAGTGGCTGTGCAATGATAGAAAAAAGCAACTAAATCGATGGTCCGGCACTGGCCTGCATCGCCAGCGGAGTCCGACGGTCTTTCAGCCACTCAAGACTGCGAGGCTTGCGTGATGAAAAACCGAACGGGCGGTCTGCGCGGTCGATATGCGTCGCCCGATGCGATGTCGAAAGCAAGCGCTCCGTAGGGCGGACCACGACAAGGACGTCGCCAGGGCCGTCCCGGACGCAAGCCGACCCACTCATCCACCGATCCGAACGACGGTCCACTGGCCAAAATCAATTCGCCTCGACACAAATCAAGCACCAATACAATCTGCATGCATTCGCCCGAGGTGAATAATCGTGTGTCGTTACGATCGCGCTGCCCATCGTGATCTGGTGGCGCTCGTGTCGCCCAGATGTATTCTTCGTATAGTTCTGCGTCGATCCACGACGCAGTCTGGAGGGTATCATGACGAAGCGGGTTCTCATCATTGTGTCTAACGCGTATGCCATCGGGCCTCATGGCCGCAGAACAGGGAACTTCCTGCCTGAGGTTGCGCATCCATTTGCGGAGTTCGACAGGGCACAATACGAGATAGATTTCGCCAGCCTCACAGGCGATACTCCGTTTTTGGATGCACTCCACCTCGCTGACGATCCGGACAACCTGGCCTTCTTGGTTGGCAAGGGATGGGCCTCTATGCAAAAAGCCAAGAAGCTGTCGGAGGTCGATGTCAGTCCTTACGACGCCATCTTTATGCCAGGCGGTCTTGCACCGATGGTAGACATGCCCGATCATCCACTGCTCAAAGACGTCATCAAGGATACCTACGAGAGAAAAGCGGTTGTCGGTGCCGTCTGTCATGGCCCGGCATCACTACTGAACGTCAGACTTAGCGACGGGGCTTATCTTCTCAAAGGTAAAAACGTCAGCTCGTTTACGAACGAAGAGGAGGAAAATTACGCCAAGGCTGACGTCCCATTCGAACTTGAGACGGCGTTGACGAATCAGGGTGCGACTTTCCATAAAACAAGTCCGTGGCAGCCGTACAGTATATCAGACGGTAATCTTGTTACTGGGCAAAATCCTGCTTCTGCAAAAGGCGTTGCTGAAAAAATGATAAAATTGCTGGAAGCAATTTAAGCTGACATCTGCATGTTCGACTCACAACGTGGCCGTCCAAGCGGTCTGGCAGCGGCGTAATGTGGTGATGATTCGCACCTCGAGCGAACCGCACCATATAAGTTTGCTCCGTCACGCAGGGACAGCCAGGACGGCGACGTCTCGCACGACCTCCACCCTGAGCAGGGTCCGCTGCTCACTTCCGCTCGCCAGCGAAATGACTGAAATCTCACAGGCCGGTGGGCAGTTTTGGCTGACGCGCATGGCGCAAGGGCTCACGTAGCGTCGGATCTGGAAGACGTGTCACCAAGTCACATATCCGGAAAACCCTCGCGACCCGACGTTCCCGACATCCGTTGCGAGGGGCCACCTAGGGACAATCGCAGCCGTATAGCCGCCACGCTTCGTAAGCGCCGCGGCGGTTGTAACCGCGGCGCCCATCTCGGATCTGGTTTTGCTCAGACAGGACAGGGCATCATCCACTTCGATACCGAGATCCCGCACCTTGCTTTCCGGCTTCGTGCGCCTGAGCAGGGGTTGGCAGACACGGATGTGACCCATCCGCCTGTGGACCAGCGCCATTGTGAGGGCGTCTCGCGTCGGTTCAGGCGTCTCGTATGGCACCGCGTAACGCCCATCGACGTGAGACCCGCCTCATCCGAAGATGCTTCGGGCGATGCGAGCAAACCGTCGAGAGGACGGTTCCTTCTCTGGCCCTGGCCGGGCTCAGGCCGGCGGTGTCACGTCGTAGGAGATGCGGCCCGCCGGGAGGAAGAACAGCGCTATTAGCGCCCCGCCCTTGACCTCCGGGTAGTGGTGGCTGCCCGGCGCCGGCGCCGTCCAGCCCGCATGGCACCAACCGCTCGGCCCGGCGAGCACGGCCTTCTCGTCGAGGGGCACCACCATGTTCAGTTCGCCGTAGGGATGCGCGTGGTAGTCGCCACGGAAACTGGCCTCCAGATCGTCCGGTTCACCATCGTGGTTGTCGATGGCCATCCGGCCGTCCTGGCTGTCCATGTAGACGGCGGTGATGCTGAAGTTCAGCGTCCGCTCCGTCGGGTCGCACAGCCGGCTGCGGCGGTAACGCCGGCCACTCACCTCGATGGTGGCCGCCCAGCCCTCCTCCACCCCCTGCTTGATTAGGCGCGACAGGTCCTCGTACAGGGCGCTGCCTGGCCCGTAGGTCTCGTTGAGCCAGCGCTCGACCTCGGGTCCGGCGGTCATGTTCTTGACCTCCTCGAGGAAGGGAATGCTCCGCTCGATCAGCTGCTCGCGTCCGTCCATCTTACTCTCCTGCCTCCTGCGCCCGCGGCGCATCGAAACCGTGGAAGCTCGCGAACGCCTCGATCGGCGCGCGCTCCATGACCCGGCGTCTCGCGGCCGCGGCGGCGTCGCAGACACCGAGCGCCATGCCGCACACCACGATGTCCTCGGGGGCGATGGGGAGGTGGCGGCGCAGCACGCGGTGGTACTTCGCCAGCGTCTCTTGCGGGCAGGTGTCGAGCCCACGAACCTTGGCGGCCAGCATGACGTTCTGCAGGAACATGCCGAGGTCGAGCCAGCTGCCCTTCTCCAGCCGACGGTCGATCGTGAAGATCAAGCCGACCGGCGCACCGAAGAACTCGTAGTTCTTGGCCGTCTGCGCGGCCCGCCCGGGCGCATTGTCCTGGGCGATGCCGAGCGAGCCGTAGAAGACCCGGCCGAAGGCTTGCTTGCGGCTGTGGTACAGGTCGGGAAGGTTCGGCGCGTAGTAGGTGTACTCGGAGACGTGATGCGCGGCTTCGGTCGCGTGCGTTACCAAAATGTCGCGACAGATCTCGGTCTTCGCCGCGCCGGCCAACACTTGCACCCGCCAGGGCTGGATGTTGGCGCCGCTCGGCGCGTAGCGCGCGGCCTCAAGGATGTCGCGGACCGTGGCGTAGGGGACGGGCCGGTCGGCGTAGAAGCGGGTGGCGAAGCGTCCCTTCATCACGCCGTCGAGGGCCTGAACGAGATCGAGGTTCGACATGCTCACCCCCGCTTGACCAGCGGACAATTGCCGGTCGAGAGCGGCCGGAACGCCTCCTCGCCCGGGATCGTCTCCAGAAGCTTGTAGTAGTCGAAGCGACCCTTGCTCTCGGCGGGGGACTTCACCTGCATCAGGTAGATGTCGCGGACGAGCCGTCCGTCCTCGCGGATGCGGCCGTTGCGCGTCATGAAGTCGTTGACCGGCATCTTGCGCATCTGCGCGGCGACGGTCGGGCCGTCGTCCGTGTTCGCGGCGGCCATCGCCTTGAGGTAGTGCGTGACCGCGCCGTAGGTGCCCGCATGGATCATCGTCGGCACCTTTTTGGTGCGCGCGACGAAGCGCTGCGACCAAGCCCGGGTCTCGTCGTTCAGGTCCCAGTAGAAGGCGGTGCTTAGGATCAGGCCCTGGGTCGCCGGCAGGCCGAGGCCGTGGATGTCGGCAATGAAGACGAGCAGGCCCGCCAGCGTCTGGCCCAACTGCACGATCCCGAACTCGGCGGCCTGCTTCAGCGCGAGGATGAGATCGCCGCCCGCGTCCGCCAGCCCGACGACCTGCGCCCCTGAGCCTTGCGCCTGGAGAAGGTACGAGGAGAAGTCCGGGCTGCCGAGGGGATGGCGCACCGAGCCGATCACGCGGCCGCCCGCCGCCTGGATCACGCGCCGGCCGTCCTCTTCGAGCTGAGTGCCCAGGGCGTAATCCGCCGTGACGAAGTACCAGGACTTGCCGCCGCGCCGGGTTACGGCGCGCGCCGTGCCTTGCGCGAGAGCGTAGGTGTCGTAGGTCCAGTGGAAACCGGTCGGCGAGCAGGCGTCCCCAGTCAGCTGGGAGGTCGCCGCCCCCGAGGCGAGGAAGATCCGGCCGCGCTCGCGGGTGATGTCCTGCACCGCCAGCGCGATGGCGGAGTTCGGCACGTCGACGATCGCCTTGACGTCCTCCACGTCAAGCCAGCGGCGCGTCAAGGCAGCGCCGACATCCGTCTTGTTCTGGTGGTCGGCGGCGATCACCTCGATCGGGCGTCCGAGGATGCGGCCTCCGAAATCCTCGACCGCCATGCGCGCGGCGGCGACCGAACCATGGCCGCCGTTGTCGGCGTAGAGCGAGGAGAGATCCGTGAGCACGCCGATCCTCACGGGCGGTCCGCCCTGCGCAGCAGCCGGCGAGACGGCAAGCCAGAGGCCAACCAGAGCCAATGACCCTCGCCTGAAGAGGCGTCGGGCGAGAGTAGGCGAGAGCGGCATGGCGCGTTCCCTTTGAGGACGAGGAACGATGCCTGGCCGGGTCCCACTTGCGGAAGTGCAAGTTCGCCAATCTCATTATGAGCGGCATTCATCGCGCGGAGAAGGGTGGCCATGACGAGGGGAGGCACGCGCGCAGGCATCCTGAACCGGCTCGATCTGAACCTGATCCGGCTCTTCGATGCGGTGATGAGGGAGCGTCACGTCGCGCGAGCCGGCCAGTCCCTCGGGCTGAGTCAGTCGGCGGTCAGCCACGGCCTGCGTCGCCTGCGGACGCTGATCGGGGACGACCTGTTCGTGCGGACCGTGCAGGGCATGGAGCCGACCCCACGGGCGCTAGCCATGGCCGTGCAGGTGCGCGATGCCCTGACCGCGATCGAAGGCGCGATTGGGCCGCAGCGCTTCGATTCGGCCAGTTCGACGCGGCAGTTCCGGCTTGCCGCCACGGACCACATCACTGCGGTCGTCGCTCCTGCCCTCGTGCGGACCTTCGAGACGGAGGCGCCCCTCGCGTCGGTTCTGATCCGACCCGCGACGCGGATCGACCTGACCATGCAGGTCGATCTCGGCCAGATCGACATCGCGGTGGGCATCTTCTCGCAGATCCCGCACCGCCTGCACGCGCGAACCCTGTTCGAGGATCGCGACGTCCTCGTCACCGCGCCTGATCATCCGGAGGCGGGAGGCGCAGTCGACATCCGCACGCTGGCGCGCAACCCGCTGATGGTTGTCACTGTGGGCGGGACCGAGGACGGTTTGCCGGACGGACGCCTGTCCGAGCGCGGCCTGACACGGCAGACCGAGATGTTCGATCGCGACGCCCTCAACCGTGCCTTCAGGACGGCCGGCCTGGTGCCCCGCCTCGGCGTGCTCCAGCCACACTTCCTGGCGGTGCCGAGCCTGCTCGCGGGATCGCGACGTGTGGCGATCGTACCCGCGTCGCTGGCGCACGCCTTCGAGGCGGCCGGCGTGGCGCGCGTGTCCATCCCGCCTTGGGAGCCGCGCCCGATGGCCGTGCAGATGGTCTGGCACGAGCGTTGGGGGCAGGATCCCGCCCATGGGTGGCTGCGGGAAGTCCTGTTTCGTGCCAGTCGGGGCGTTGCGGATGCGGTTGGGCAGTCCACACCTCAATCCTGAAGGCCGACAAGAGGCCGTCCCGGTTCCGCAGGCTGCAGAAGCGCTGTTCGTCTTGAGGGGGACCTCCGAACCGTGACCGTTCTGACCGGCCGGAACTGGTCGTAAGCCGTGCGACTATCAAGTCTGCTCACACCTTCATAGCGGACCTTCAAAGCGGCCAGGTGGAAGGTCCGGAAGGGGTCAGGAGTTCGCATTCATGCTGTTCGGCTATGCGCCACTTCCGGACCTTCAACCGGTGCGCCAGAATGGCCGCTCGTCACCTGACAGCGGACATGGCAAGAGTTCGCATATCGGGCATCTGATAAAATGCGCGCTTTCGACGCCTCTTGCGCCATCGTGATGGCTATTCTGTGCAGATGGCGCGAATCCCTGCGGCAACAAAATCAACGAGCAGTTTGTAGGGGCGGCGCGTATCTGGATTGGCCCCGAGACGAAGAGCACGATTGTTGGGGGCATGTGCCTGCATGCGAGCCCCGATCGCGAACAGGTAAGCCCACACCGCACGTTCCCGCGTAAGACGCGGAAGCACTTTCTCGAACGCCGCAATAAACTCTTCTGCCGATGGATCGTAGAACCGCCTCACGATCTCGATCGAGCGTTCATGGCCAGAGATCGTCACGCCTGCCAGCATCTGTACGTAATAGCGAAGCTTATCACGATCCTCGTCGATCAGTCTCTCCAACGGCATAAAGAGAATGTCGAGCACCTGCTCGAGCGAGACATCCGATCGACTGTCGAACAGGCCATCAAGTTTGTCCTTTCGAACCTGCAAGATGACTTTCGCACGACGCTCGAAAACAGCCTCATAGAGCGAAAGCTTATTATCGTAGTGATAATGCAGCAGTGACTGCGCGATGCCCGCGAGCTGCGCGATCTCCCGCATGCTGCCCCCATCGAAGCCTTGTGTGCCGAACACCTGCTCGGCGGCATCAAGGATCGCTGTGCGAGCCAACCCGTTCGGCTCCGCGCTCGCGGGACGACCGACCGGTCTTCCTGTCGCCTTCTGCAAGGCACCCTCCGTTTGCGCGCCGAGAACCGCCTGTTCATGGGATGCGCAGGGTGACAGCGCAAGCCGCCTTCCGCGATCCAGCCCAACACGACAAAGCGCACTGCCACGCTAACTTTCCTATTGACTGATCGATCAATCAATATCAAGGTTCGCGAAACAGCAGGTGGGGAGGACCATGAGCGCCACGAACATCGAGGCTGGCCGCACGGATGCGCCGGTCGCCGCCGCGGATCACCCGCGTGAGGTCTACGCAAAGATCACCTGGCGGCTGATCCCGGTGCTCTTCCTCTGCTACGTGCTGGCCTACCTCGACCGCATCAACGTCGGCTTCGCCCAGCTGCAGATGAAGTCCGATCTCGGTTTCAGCGACGCCATCTACGGCCTCGGGGCAGGAATTTTCTTCGTCGGCTACTTCATCTTCGAGGTGCCGAGCAATCTGCTCCTGGAGCGCATCGGCGCCCGCAAGACGATCACACGCATCATGGTGGTGTGGGGTCTCATCTCTGCCGCCATGGCCAGCGTCCACCAGCCTTGGTTGTTCTACCTGCTCCGCTTTCTACTGGGCGTGTTCGAAGCAGGATTTTTCCCGGGCATCATCCTGTATCTGACCTACTGGTACCCGGGCGCATACCGAGCGCGGGTCATCGCGATCTTCTCAAGCGCCTTCGCGGTTGCCGGTCTCCTCGGCGGTCCTCTCTCGGGCTGGGTCATGAACGACATGGCCGGCACCTGGGGTCTCAAGGGCTGGCAGTGGATGTTCATTCTCGAGGGATTGCCGACCTGCCTCATGGGCCTGTTCGTGTTCACCTACCTCGACGACAAGCCTGATCAAGCTCGCTGGTTGAGCCAGGAGGAGAAGGCTCTGGTCCGGCGCAATCTGGCGATCGAGCATGCCGACTCCCCGGACGCAGGGCGACACGGGCTCGGAGACTACCTTGCGGCGATGCGCGACCCCAAGATCTACGCGCTCTCGCTGAGCTATTTCTGCTTCATCTGCGGCGTCTACATGATCAGCTTCTGGCTGCCGACCCTGGTCAAGGAGATGGGCGTTTCCCACCCGCTGCATGTCGGCCTGCTTACGGCCATTCCCTACAGCGTGAGCGTCGTCGGCATGATCCTCATCGGTATCCACTCGGATCGCCGGCTCGAGCGTCGCTGGCACTGTGCTGTGCCTGCCTTCGTGGGATCCTTGTCGCTGATCGGGCTCGTCTACGTGCAGGGCAACATGGTCATGTCCTTCGTCCTGCTGTCGATCGGCGCCTTGGGCATCATCACCACGATGCCGCAGTTCTGGGCCATCCCGACCAGTTACCTGAAGGGCTCGGCGACAGCGGGCGGCATCGCCTTCATCAACAGCCTCGGCCTGACCGGAGGCTTCGTGAGCCCCTTCGTGCTCGGCTGGATCAAGACCACGACGGGCAGCCTCATTCTCGGAAACTGGCTGATGGCCGGCATCCTCGCGCTCGGCGGCGCCGTCATCCTCGTCACCGTACGGCCCGGCCTGCTCCGGGAAACCCGACTCTGATTCCGGTTACTCAAGTCTAGGACGCGGGAGTCGCCCTGCACGGGCAGCCCGGCGGGCTCATCATCAACGAGTTGGATCGGCCGATTGGTTCCGGCCGCAGGCTGCGCAATAGAGAACAAGGAGGCAATAATGCAACGCTTCGTCGACATCTCCATGTCGATCGAGAACGGGGTGCCGTCCGATCCACCGGGCTACGAGTTCCAGGTCGACTACATCGGCCATGCCGATACGGTCCCGATGTTGCAGAAGCGCTACGATGGGCTGAGGTCCGAGGATCTCATCGGAGGCGAGGCCTTCGCACTCGAGAGTGTTCGGCTTTCCACCCACAACGGCACGCACGTCGATGCGCCCTGGCACTACGGATCGCGCATGGCGGACGGAACGCCGAGCCGGACCATCGATCAGATGCCGCTTGACTGGTTCTTCCGCCCCGGCGTGAAGCTCGACCTTCGGTCCTTTCCCGACGGCTACATCGTCACCCCCGACGACATCGACCGAGAGCTGAGCCGGATCGGCTACGCCGTGCAGCCCTACGACATCGTCGTCGTGAACACCTCGGCGGGCGCGCGCTTCGGCACCCCTGCCTTCCCGCAGAGCGGGTGCGGCATGGGCCGCGACGCAACTCTGCACCTCACCGCGATGGGGGTGCGGGTCGTCGGCACCGATGCCTGGAGCTGGGACGCGCCGTTCAAGTACGTCGCCGAGCGCTACGCGCGCGACCGGGACGCCTCCATCATCTGGGAGGGGCACAAGGCGGGGCTCGAGGTCGAGTACTGCCAGATCGAGAAGCTGCGCCACCTCGATCAGCTGCCGTCTCACGGCTTCCGCATCGCCTGCTTTCCCGTGAAGATCCACGCCGCGTCGGCAGGATGGACACGCGCCGTAGCCATCTTCGAAGAATAATCGAGCTTAGAGGTCGGGCCAACCCATGAGCATGACGACGCTGGATCGTGTCGAGACCACCTTCGACACCTACAAGGATCGCTTCCAGACGATACGGATGGAGCGGCAGGACGGCATCCTGGAGATGCATTTCCACTCCGACGGCGGCCCGCTCCGCTGGAGCCTGCTCGCCCACAACGAGTTCGAGGCCGCCTTCCTCGAAGTCGGGCGCGACCGCGGCAACGAGGTCGTGATCATGACCGGGACCGGCGACGAGTTCTGCGGTCCGGCCATCGCGCCCGGCCAGCATCCCAACCGCAAGATCATGACGCCGGAGACCTACGATCCGATCTTCTGGGAGAGCAAGCAGATCCTGCCGCACCTGCTGTCGATCGAGGCGCCCGTAATCTCGGCGATCAACGGCCCTGCGGTGCGGCACGCCGAGATCCCGCTCGTCGCCGACATAGTACTGGCCTCCGAGACGACCTACTTCCAGGATACGGCGCATTTTCCTGGCGGCATGGTCCCGGGCGACGGCATGCACATCGTCATGCCGCTCCTGATGGGCCTCAACCGCGGGCGCTATTTCCTGCTCACCGGCCAGAAGGTGTCGGCCGAAGAGGCGCGAGCCATGGGGCTCGTGGCCGAGGTGCTGCCATCGGATAGGCTGCTCGGCCGGGCGCGGGAACTCGCCCGCCTGCTGCTGCAGCAGCCGAAGCTCGTGCGGCGCTACACGCGGATCGCACTCACCGAGGAGCTGCGGTCGCGCATGCAAGGTCTCCTCGCCTATGGCCTTGCTCTCGAGGGCATGGCCAGGATGAAGAGCTGAGCGATAACCGGGTGGGAGCCATCGCTGGCGCAGGAAGCCGATCGGCGTCGGTGCATCGGACGGGAACGGACCTGAGATGAGCGCAGAGACATTCGCTGAGCGGGCGGACGATGCGACCGAAACATGGATCGGACGCTCGGTCGCGCGCCTCGACGGGCTCGACTACGCGGCGGGACGGGTGCGTTACACCGCCGACCTGATCCCGGCCGACGCCCTCTACGTGGCACTCGCCCGTTCGCCGCACCCCTGCGCCCGCATCGTCTCGATCGACGCCGACGCAGTGCGCGGAATGCCGGGTGTCGTCGCGGTCGTCGATGGAGCCGAGGCGGGGCGCCTCTGCGCACCGATGCCGATGGCCCTGCCGTTCCGGGCGCCGCATGCCGACCGCGCGATCCTCGGCCGCTGCCTCGCGGATGGTACCGCGCGCTTCGCGGGCCAGCCGGTGGCTGCCGTCGTCGCCGAGAGCCAACACGAAGCCGAGGCGGCTGCCGACCGACTTACGGTGCACTATGAGGTGCTGCACGCCGTCCGTACCACGGAGGAGGCCCTCGGCGAGGGCGCGCCGATCGTCCATCCCGGCTGGGACTCGAACGTCGTCGCCTCGGACCGCGTCAAGGCCGGCGATCCGGAGGCGGCCTTCCGTGGCGCCGCTTGTGTAGTGCGCGGCGAGATCGCGGTGCGCCCCTCGACGGCCGCGCCGACGGAGCCCTTGTGTTACGTCGGCGCCTGGGACGAACGACTGGGCCGCTTGACGCTCACGGGTACGCTGCAGAACCCTCACACCACCCGCTGGCAAGTCGCGGCCTCGCTCGAACTGCGTGAGACCGATGTCAGGGTCGTGGCTCCCCCGGCCGGCGGGGCCTTTGGCTTCAAGATGGCAGGTCACACCGAGGAGGTCTTGGTCGGGCTCCTCAGTCGGCTTTTCGGCCGGCCGGTCGCCTACCTGGAGAACCGGCGCGACACGATGCGCGGGCACTGCCGCGAGCAGACGCACCGCTTCGCGATCGCCGGCGATGCCGACGGCCGGATTACCGCCTTCTGCAACTCTTTCGTGGCCGACGTCGGCACGATCGGTCCGGGTAACGGCTGGACCATGCCGCTCATCACCGCGACGGTGTTCCCCACCGTCTACGAGGTGCCCAACGTCGAGGTCGACGGAACCCTGGTGGCAACGAACAAGGCGCCCTGGCAGCCCATTCGCGGCTACGGCAAGGAGATCGCCAACCTCGTCATGGAGCGCGCGGTCGACCTTCTGGCGGGCGAACTTGGTCTTGATCCCGCAGCGGTGCGTGCCCGCAACCTCATCCCGTCGCGGGCGCTGCCGCGACGGCTGCCGTCGGGCCTGAACGTCGACAGCGGCGACTACCCAGAGGCGCTCTCCCGCCTGAAGGACCTGTTCGGCTACGATCGCTGGCGCGCGCGCCAAGCACAGACGCAGTCGCACGAGTGCCGCATCGGCATCGGTATCGGCTTCGAGTTGACCCCGGAGGGCGGCGCGCGGCCTGGTGCCTTCCCGAGCGGGTTCGAGACGGCCAGCATCCGCATGTCGCCGACGGGCGACGTGCAGGTCGCGATCGGCGTGACCTCGCCCGGCAGCGGCAATGAGACCGGCATCGCGCAGATCGTCGCCGGCGTCCTCGGGCTGCGGCCCGAGGCAATCCGCGTCATTCAGGGCGACACCGACACGGTTCCGGTCGGGACCGGGAATGCGAGCAGCCGCGCCCTCCTGTACGGCGGGGCGGCAGCGCACCTTGCCGCGAGCGACCTGCGCGCGAAGCTCGCGGTTTGTGCCGGCAACGTCCTTCAGGCGCGCGCAGAGGACATCCGCTTCTCGAATGGTCGTGCGCATGCTCCGAGTGGCGGGAGCGTCAGCCTCGCTGAACTCGCGCTCGGCGCCCACACCCATCCGTTCACCGTGGGTGACGGGATCGAGTTGCCACTTGAGGCGACGCGCAGTTACCGAGCCCGCAACGTGCGCGTCAAGCCGGACGAGAATGGCCGCATCGCGACCTACTCGTCCTTTCCGTACTCGGTGCACGCGGCCGCGATCGAGCTTGATTGCGGGACGGGCCGGGTCGCCGTGCTCGACGTGGCGGCGGTCCATGACTGCGGCGTGATGGTCAATCCGGCGCTCGTCACGGGGCAGCTCAGAGGTGCGATCGCGATGGGGATCGGGGCCGCGCTTTGGGAGGAGGTGACCTACGCCGATGACGGGCGCCTGACGAGCGACCGCTTCAAGAGCTACCTCCTGCCCCGATCGACCGATCTCCCGCCCATCCGGGTCGGCCACATGTCCACGCCGAGCCCCTTTCATCCACTCGGCATGAAGGGCGGCGGCGAGTCCGGCCTCGGTGGGGCACTCGCGGCGATGACCAATGCGGTCTGTGATGCCCTCGGCCCTGCGTCGGGGCGTCTCGCGACGATCCCGGCGACGCCGCCGCGCCTGATGGCGCTCCTGGCGGGGAGAGTGTGAGATGATCCGCAGTCGCTACCGGTTCGTACGCCCGGCGACGCTCGACGAGGCGACGGCGCTTCTCGCCGCCGAAGGCGGCGGGCACGTGCTCGGCGGTGGGTCAGTCCTCGTCCCGGCGCTCTCGGCCGGCCTTGAGGATCCGCGCCTCGTGCTGGACCCCGGCCGGCTCGGCCTGAGCCGTGTTGAGGCCACGGACCTGTCCGTCACGATCGGCGCTGGTGCGACCTACGCCGCGCTCGGCGCGAGCGAGGCGATCCGGACCCGCGTGCCGCTCCTCGCCGCCATGGTGGCGCAGGTGACGGGCGGGCCGGGTCTGTGGAACCTCGCCACGCTCGGTGGGGCGGCCTGTTACGCCAATCCCGCCTCCGACGCCCCTGGCTGCCTGACGGCGCTCGAGGCGCAGTTTCACCTCGTATGTGCGAACGGGTCCCGGCTCGTGCCCGCAGCCGACTTCTTCCGCGGCCCCTTCGTGACGGCCCGCCGACCTAACGAGATCCTGACGGCGATCGCACTCCCCGCGTCGGGGCATCCAGACCGATGCTGCTACCTCAAGCTCAAACACGCAGCGAGTTCCTGGCCGATCGTCACCGCCTCGTGCCTCGTCGCCGATGCACCGGACGGGCCGCGGCTGCGCCTCTGCCTCGGCGGTGCCGCACCCGTCCCCGTCCTCGCCGAGTGGCCGCTCTGCAACTTTGGGACGGACGACGTTGGACGCCTAGCGGCCGAGGCATGCGAGCTGATCGGGACCGAGTGGACGGACGAACTTGCCGGCCCCGGCTACCGACGATCCGTCGCGGTCACGATGGCGGCTCGTGCCCTGCGTTCTGTCCTGGAGATGCCCTGATGAGCCGCCCGGCCCGCCTGCGCTGCACGATCAATGGTACCGAGTTCGACCAGGAGGTTGATCCACGCCTCCTGCTCGTCGAGGTCGTCCGGGACGTTGCGGGACTGAAGGGCACGCGGATCGGCTGTCTCACCGGCGACTGCGGCGCCTGCACAGTCCGGGCCGACGGAGCCATCGTGAAGTCCTGTCTCGTCCTCGCCCTGTCGGCGGAGGACCGCACGATCACGACGATCGAAGGCGCGGAAGATCTCGCGGAGATCCAGCACGCCTTCGTGGCCGAGAACGGCTTCCAATGCGGGTTCTGCACGACCGGGATGGTTCTGACGGCCGCCGAATTGCTGCGCGACAACCCTCGACCGAGCGAGGCCGAAATCCGCCGCGCGATCAGCGGCAACTTGTGTCGGTGCACGGGCTACGACAGCATCGTGGCAGCCGTCCGGCGTGCGGCGGAAACACTCGCAGGAGCCTGATGCCGAGGCAGCCTTGCGCAACTTCGACATCGCACTCAAGGCTACTGGTATTAGATTTCTGCGCTAGCCACAGAGGGCAAAATCTCAGGTTCGACGTGCTCGTTGGCAGGCAGGACAACAACCCTCGTATCTGTCGGAACACGCCCGTACAGGTCTATGATATCCTGATTAAACATCCGAATGCAGCCAGAAGATACATTCGTGCCGATTGTACTCGGCTCGGTCGTACCATGAATACGATAGAGCGTATCGCGGTCGCCCTCGAAAAGGTAGAGCGCGCGCGGTCCAAGCGGATTGGTTAGGCCAGGCTCCATCCCGTTGCGCCATGGACCATTCCGCTCCGGCTCACGCCGGATCATGTCAGCCGTAGGGGTCCAGCGCGGCCACTCCGCCTTGCGGCCGACATGAGCCTTGCCGCTCCATGCCAGACCCGCCTTGCCAACACCCACACCGTAGCGCAGCGCTCTGCCGTTCTCCCGCACGAGATAGAGAAACTTGTTGCCCGGATCGACCACCAGCGTTCCCGGTGGTTCGTTGCGCCCATAGGCGACTTCCTAACGGAAGTACCGGGGATCAACGCCGGCGATGTCGGTCGCAGGAAGCGAAAACCGTTCGCTTGGCCGTGCACCGTACATAGCGACGTAGCTAGGATGAGGAGCAGGGGCTGGCGCGGCCACCTGGACCTTTGGTCCGGTGGCCACGCAGGCTGCTGCCAGCAACGGCATGAGAGTGGCTGTGGCGATGACCCGGATGCAGCGTGACAATCCGCTTCGCTCCCGAGTCTCGGGTCTGATGAAATAGGGTATGGACATAGAACATCCTGCTGAGGATCAAACTCAGGCCGCATCGGGGCATCATGAGTGTTACGCGCTGAATAATTGGGGCAGATAGACTGTTTTCTAGCTAGCTGCCTTGCTAAGATTGCAGTGCTGCCATGCCTTGGTCTTGCCATCAAAGAGCGCGTTTTCTGCGTTTAAGTGTTATTCCTATTCGATACTTACTTGCCAGCTGGACGACGGTCGGGGTGGTTGATACAGCACAACAGCCGTCCCGGGTGCGCGCTCGGCGGACCGTCCGACAACGTCAGCATCGCCGCGACTTAACTGATGCGGATCCCTTTTCGCACCCTGCTCAGTCCTCGTCCTGCCACCTCCGCAGATGAGTCTGGTCATGATAGGCCATGCGGTCGGGTGTGGTGATGAACTCCATTGTCGTGCCCCAGGGCATCCGGCAGTAGCAGACCCTGTTTCCCGGACCTTTTTCAGTCTCGTAAGGGATGGCGCGCGGCGCGGTTAGGGGCGTGCCGCCAGCCCTCTCGAAGCGCGCGACCGACGCATCGATGTCATCGGTGTAAAGCCCGAAATGCGTGATGCCGAAGTCGCTGGCCCGGATCGGCTGGGACTGTTCAGGCCCGTGCATCTCGAACAGCTCGATGTCGGGTCCGGTTCCAATCTTGACTATCGCCTGAGCACGAACGACCGTTCCGGGGAATGCGCCGACCGCCCGCTCGAATTCGGGTCCATGCCGCGGCGGATCCTGCGGTCCGAAGGACTGGTAGATCACCTGGCCGCCGAAGGCTTCCACGAGGAACAATTTTGCCGCTTCGATGTCGGGCACCGTAATGCCGATATGATTGACGCCGCGAATAACGGGTGCGGACATGACAGTCTCCTTTCTTGACTGGGTCGATCAATCGCGACCCCTCGAACGGGCTTTGCCAGCAGGGTCGCGACCGGCTTCGCCCGCAATGTCTCGCGGGCACCGGTTTTCAGTTGGCCTTGAGGAAATCGATCAGGGCGGCCGCGACTTCGTGCGGCCGCTCATCGGCGACATAGTGGCTGCACCGTGCAATCGACCCGCCCGTCGCATTGCTGGCGAACTCTTGCAGCATCGGCACCATCTGCGCTCCGAATCGCTGGTCTCCCCCTAAGCCAAGCACAGGTATCTCGAGCGGTTGCTTCTTGTACTCTAGGGCAGCCGCATGATCGGCGGCGAGGGTGCGATACCATTCCATGCCGCCGCGCGTGCGGCCAGGAAGCGCCATCGCCTTCGCGTAGATCTCTATGTCCGCGGGATTGAAGGTGGTGTGATCGTAGAACCGCTCAGCCATGAAGGTCGAAACATAGTCATATTCGCGGCCGTGGATCAGACGCTCGGGCAGATCCCGGTTCATATGAAAACCAAAGTGCCAGAGTCTCGCGGTCGTCGCCTCCCACCCGGTCCAGCCGGGAAGCGGAACGTCGAGGACGGCGAGATGCGTGACAGCCTCCCGATAGATCGCTGCCTGCGGCAGCGCCACCATGCCGCCGATGTCGTGCCCACACACCGCGTAGCGCTCATGCCCGAGGGCGACCATGACCTCATGCGCATCGCGCGCCATCGTTGCCTTGTCATAGCCGTCGAGCGGACAATCGGAGAAGCCCGCGCCGCGCAGATCGATGGCCACCACGCTGAAATGCTCGGCCAGCAGCGGCATCACATGGTGCCATTCCCACCAGGTTTCAGGCCAGCCGTGAAGCAGAAGAATCGACGGGCCAGCGCCCCCGGTGACGGCGTTGAGCTTGATGCCGTTCACTGGCACGAGTCGCTGGGTAAATCCCTTCAAAGCTGCGATCATGATCGAACTCCAGTCAGATGTTGGCGTGAGAACACCGCTGGCGGCCGTCGCTCAGGGCTGATCGAAATCCGTGGCGATCGAGATATCGCGCCAGGCATCGATGTCGCTGCGAAACGCCGCCAGCTTCCGCTCGGCGATCGAGTGCGCGATCGGGCCAAGTGGCAAATGAAGCGGAGCGTCATCGGCGTCGACTGCCTGCAGATCACGGCAATGGCCTTATCGGGATCGCCGGCCTGGTTGCCATCGTTCGTCTCGCGATAGTGCTTTCGCGAACTCGCCGCATATTCCGGCATCTCCTTTGCAACCATGGTGATCGAGCGGCCGAGGAAGGCGGTGCGAAACGGCTCAGGCTCGACGATCAGCACGCGGATATCGAAGGGTTCCAACTCCCCCGCGAGCGCCTCGGAAACGCCTTCCACCGCGAACTTGGCGGCATTGTAGTAGCCCCCTCCGCCACTGCCCGCGATGCCGGCACCGGAGGACATGTTGACGATCGTTCCGCCCTTGCGCCGCAGGACGGGCAGAGCGGCTCTGATCGTCTCGATGAGGCCGAAGGCGCTCACCTCGAACATCGGCCGATATTCCTCGGGCGTGCCTTCCTCTATCGCGCCGTACAGTCCGTAGCCGGCATTGTTCACGAGCACATCAAACCCGCCGAATGTCTCGACTGCCTTGCTGACCGCTGATTTGGCGGCCGCCGCATCCGTCACGTCGAGCGGCAACGTGATCATGCGGCTGGCGAAGGGGGTCGCCATCTTTTCGGTTGATTTAACATTGCGAGCGGTCGCGATGACATGATCGCCGCGCTGTGCCGCGGCCAGGGCAAGGCGCTGCCCGAAGCCGCGCGAGCAGCCAGTAATAAACCAGGTTTTCATTATTTCTTCTCCGAATTGTTGTCAGATTACGCCAAGCCGTCGCCGCCGCGAACCGTCATATCGGCCATGATCGACCAGTCCTTCTCCCCGAAGCCCGCCGAGACAGCGTTGCTGAGTCTCTCGCGGACAGCTTCAAGCATTGGGAGCGTGCGTCCGATCTCGTTGCTGGCCTCAGTAGCCAGGCGCATGTCCTTGAGGGCGAGCTTGGCTTTAAAACCCGGCTCGAATGATCGGTCCGTGATCTGCGCGCTGTAGCTCTCATAGGCGCGGCCCGAGAACAGAGTGCCCAGGATGAGTTCAAAGAAGTCCGCACGGTCGAGGCCGACGCTTTCGGTCAGCACGGCACCCTCAGCCATCGCCTCAATAGCCATGGCGATCATCATGTTGCAGGCGAGCTTTGCCGCGTTCGCCCGAGTGGGGTTCTCCCCTAACTTCCAGACCTTTTTGCTGAGAGGGGCGAACAGCGGCGCGACCGCGGCGACTGCATCAGCCTTCCCGGCCGCCAGGATGTTGAGCTGGCCACTCGCCGCTACGTTCGGTCGACCGAGGACCGGTGCGGACACATAGCCAAGGCCCGCCTCTTCGTGCAGGAGTTCCAGTTCCCGCGCGAATGCGACTGAGATCGTCGATGTGACGACATGGGTCAGCCCTGGTTGCGCGCTCGCGAGCAAGCCGGCATCAAGGATCACCTCCCGAATGGCCTGATCGTCGGACAGCATCGTGAAGACCGCGTCAGCCTCGAATGCATCCGCCGCGCGTTCGACGAGAGTTACCCGGGGAACGCTGTCCTGGGCAGCCTTGCTCCGGTTCCAGGCCCGCACGTCATGGCCGGCCTTCACTAGGTGAAGGGCCATTGCTGAGCCCATGCTGCCAAGCCCGATAAAGCCGATCTGCACGGCCTATCTCCTGTTGTTCAGATGGAGACCCAAGCGGCCGCCCTCATGCGTTGCGGGAGCCGACGGAAGGACGCTTCTCCAGACGTTGGCAGCAATCTAGGTATTTATATTTGTACCGAAACTGACATCGCTGTACTCTCGGCGTTCAGTTTTGTGCGGGTGGCGCGATGGAATGGAGCGACATCAGAATCTTCCTCGCTATCGCGCGATCCGGCACGCTCGGCGGCGCCGCGCGCGCTCTTAAGACGAGCCATCCGACCGTCGGCAGGCGCCTGCGCGCACTCGAGCAGGCGATCGGCCACACGCTCTTCCAGCGCACAGCGGATGGTCTTGTTCTGACCGACGAGGGCCACGGCATCATCGCGCTGGCCGAGCAAATGGAAGAAGGCGCGCTGGCCATGGAGCGCCGGCTCGCGGGGCAGGAGCAGAATCTCAAAGGCAGCCTGCGTATTTCGTCAGCGGACTGGTTTGGAGCCTATGTCCTTCCTCCTATTCTCGCAGATTTCTCGAAATCCTACCCCAATGTCGACCTCGAAATCCTAACCGGCACGCGCCTGTTCAACCTTGCCCAACGGGAGGCGGATGTCGCTTTTCGCATCGTTCCGTTCAACACTGCCGATGTCGTTCAACGGCGGCTCTTCAGGCTCGAATACGGCGTTTACATCGCAGAAGAGGCGACTGATCCCAAATATGGCGATGGGACCGGTTTCCGGTTGATCACCCATGACACATCGACGGGCCATTTCCCTGACATCACTTGGCTCATCGAGAGTTTCCCCAACGCGAGACCGGTCCTGCGATCGAACAACCGCAATGTCCAGGGGCGCATGTGCAGGCAAGGCGTCGGCATCGCCGTCCTGCCCCGCGTGGTCGGCAATCAGATCCCCGGCATCCGCAGCCTGGAACTGCCGACGCCGCCGCCGGCGCGAGACATCTGGATGGGATATCACCGGGACCTACGGCGGCTTCAGCGTCTTCGCGCGTTCATCTCGACCGTATCGGACCATCTCGAGAACGCGACCGCGTAATGCCGATATGGGACGACGCGGGTTCGAGCGTTCCGCCGGCGCCGCGCAGGATCATGCGGTCCGTTCCGTCGCTGCCTTTCGCGCCTGCACAACGGTCAACCACACGGCCGAGACCAGGAAGTAGAAGGCGCCGAACGCCGCGTAGGGTGCGATGTCGGTGATCCCGGGTGTCGCGGCCCCGTTCGCCCTGAGGATGAAATGGGCGCCCGCGAGGGCCGACTGAGCTCCGCTCAGCACCATCGCCCATTGGGCGCGCGCCTGCCAGCGCCGCAGGCCGGTCGCAAGCTGCAGCAGGCCGGAGAGGATGGCCCAGACCCCGAACACCGTTAGCACCGCGTGCAGGCCCCATCCGAGCGCGACCGCCACCGCGATGGCGACGACGGAGCTGGCAGCCACGTTGAGGGCCTGGCTGGGATTGGCGGCCAAGCCGCCGCTGCGCCGCGCGTCAATGACGTTAGCGACGGCGTCCCAGGCGGGATAGGCGACGAGAAGCGCCGCCGCGGCCGGCGACATGGCCTTTCCGCTGGTAAAGGCCGCCGCGACCCAGCCGACTGACACCCCGGCACTGAGGAAGTAGTAGGAGCTCAGCCAGCGCGAAGTGTCACGGCCAGGTTGTTGGATGGTCGTCATCGACGTTCCCTTCGGGTGCGCGGCGCGGCGGAGGATCGGGGCGACGGGCAATCACGCGGCGGACTCGGCAACTCGAACGCCGTGCTTCGTGAAAGCGGCGTCTTTTCAGAGACATACGCGTCGCTTCGGAAGGTACGTTTACAATCGGACGCCGATGGCACCCATGACCGGATCACTGGAAAACTTGACCGTTCTTCCGGACGGCGGACCGGGGTTGGTCCCCGGCGACCTGCTCTCGCACGTGCTGGCGCAGATCCGGCTCACCGGGGACCATGTCCGATTACACGAAGTCGCGTGGTCGGAGGGCTTGGACCTGGAAGCCGGGGCCGCCTACGTCCTGGTGGTCGCCGACGGCTCGCTCGACGTCGAGGATGATGCCGGGAAGCGTAACTTAATGGACACGGGCGATCTCGTGCTTCTGCCCCACGGGCTCGGAGGATCCAGGCTGGTGGCGTCCGCCTCGCATGCATCGGTGATCGTTTGCCGGTTCTGGTTCGATCCCCATAGTCTTCGCGGCATGATCTCGGCCCTGCCCGGGCGCATCCGCATCCGGCGCGCCGAAGGAGCTGGGTGGCTGGACGGCATCGTACCCTTCCTGATGGTCGAGGTGACCGACGACGAGCCCGGCTCGGCCCTGATGATCTCACGGATCATCGATGTCATCGTCATTCGCACCCTGCGGACCTGGGTGCAGCTTGGGCACACCACCGGATGGCTGGGAGGGCTGTCCGACGCCCGCATCGCCCGAGCGCTGAAGGTCATGCACGAACGACCGCTGCCGCGCTGGGGCGTCGAGGCCCTGGCCGACGCAGCCGGCATGTCCCGGTCGAGCTTCTGCGAGCGGTTCACCGCTCTCGTCGGACGCTCGCCCCTGCGCTACCAGAACGAGTGGCGGCTCACGCTTGCTCGGGACATGCTGGTCGCCAGCGAGGCACGTGTCGGCGAGGTCGCGCTACGCGTCGGCTATGAGTCCGAAGCAGCGTTCAGCCGTGCTTACAAGGCGATGTTTGGCCATCCACCGAGGGACGAGCCTGCACCGCCGAGCGAGAAGTGATTGCAAAAGTGAGCCGTCTGTTTGGAACGGCAGGCGCGTAATGGGTCACGATATGCTGATGTCGTAACCGCCGCACAAAGGTCCGCTTCTTCTTACCAAGCGGACATCTCAGCCGGCAGGCTTGAAGGTCTGCAAGGGGTCAGGACTTCGCGTCCGCCTTGTTCAGCTATGCGCCGCTTCCACACCTCCGCTCCGCAACGCCGGAATGGCTGTTCGTCACTCGGTTTCAGCCTTCCGGCGGGGTTATCAGCACCCATAGGCGCGCGATCCTGCCGCCGACGACCTCCGCCACGTCCGAGCCTGTGACAGTGACCGGGCCACCTTCGGGACCCGCCTGCCACCGTAGGGAGCCCAGCCCGTGATGGCCGACAGCACCGCCGACGGGCGTGAATCGAAACATCGGACCGAACCGGTCCAGTAGGTTGCCGGCGACCGTCGAGATGGCTTCGCGTCCGCGCACGACATCGCTCGGCTCGTACATGACCGGCTCGTCCACGAAGAGGTCCGCCAAGGCCGTGGCGCGTTTGCCGGCGTCCCGCTCGTTGAACACGCGCTCCAGGTTGGCGCGCAGAAGCCGGTCGTAGTCCGGCTCCGCCCCAATCGGGGTTTCAGTGTTAGGCATCGGTGTCCTCCTTCGCATGGTGAGGCCGCATCGGCTGGATGGTGTCGGCCGGGGCTTTGGCCCGTTCAGGCAAGGTAGCCGCCGTCCGCGGTCAGGGCTGCGCCCGTGATGAAGCCGGCCTCCGGCCCACTCAAGAAGGCCGCCAGGGCCGCGATCTCGGTGTCCTGCCCCATGCGCCCGAGCGCGATCAGCGGCGTGAGCATCGCCTCCATGCCGGCCGACATCTCGCTCACCACCGGCCCCGGCTGGATCGTGTTGACCGTAATGCCCCGGGGCCCGAGGTCGCGCGCGAGGCCACGGGTCAGCGAGGCCACGGCCGCCTTGGTCATGCTGTAGACCGTGGTGCCCGGAAACCCGCTGCGGTCCGCCCCAACGCTGCCGACCGAGATGATCCGCCCTCCCTCTCGCATATGGCGAGCGGCTTCCTGCGCGGCGACAAACGGCGCTCGGACGTTGACCGCGACCTGCCGGTCGAAATCGGCGAGCGAGACGTCCTCGACCGTGCTGGGAACGAGGATGCCGGCGTTGTTGACGAGGATGTCGAGGCGGCCGAAGCGCTCGACGGTGGCCTGCACCGCCTCGCGGACCGCGTCCGGGTCGGCGCTGTCGGCGCTGAGGGCGGCCACGGAGGCGCCGGACGCGGTGAGCTCCGCCGCGAGCGCTTCCGCGCGATCTGGCGAGTTCGCGTAGGTGAAAGCGACGGCGGCGCCGTCCTGGCTTAGGCGTCGCACGATGGCCGCGCCGATGCCTCGGGACCCGCCCGTGACGAGGGCGGCCTTGCCGGCGAGGGACTGTGTCATGGGAGATCTCCTTGAAAGCTCGCCGAACGAGCGAGACGGGGTAGACCGGCGCGGTCAGACGAGGCGAGCGCCGCCGTCGACGTGCAGGGTCTCGCCGTTCATGAAGCCGTTGCTCATCAGGAAGACGATTGCCGCGCCCGCCTCCTTGGCCGTGCCGAGGCGACGCTGCGGCAGCTTCTCTGTCAGCGCGGCGACGTAAGCGTCGCGGTGAGCGCCGAGCGTACGGGCGAGCAGCGGCGTGTCGATCGTCCCCGGCGACAGGGTGTTGACCCGCACCGGCGCCAACTCCAGCGCGAGGCCGCGGGCGAGAGCCTCCATCGCGGCTGAGGCGGCGGCCAGCACCGCGGTGCCCTGAGCGCTCGGGCGGTCGGCCAGCGCGCCGGAGATGAAGGTGACGGAGCCGTCCCGGGCCATCCGGTCGCCCAGGGCGCGCAGAGTGTGCACCGCCGCCCAGATCCGCTCGTCGAAGGCACGCTTCAAATAATCGACCTCGGCCTCCATGACCTTGCCGGCCACGAAACTGCCCGCCAGCAGCACGAGGTGGTCGACCTGGGGGATGTCGACGAGTGCCGCCGCGATGGTCTCGGATCTGGTCACGTCGGCGGCCCGCCAGCCGGCGAAGCCGTTCTCCGCCGCGACGCGCTCGGCGCCCTCGGCGTTGAAGCCGACCACGATGACCTGAGCCCCCGCAACCTTGGCCTGTCGGGCTGCTGCGAGGCCGATGCCCGAGGTGCCGCCGAAGATGACGACGGTGCGGTCCTGGAGGTTGCTGCTCATGACGATGGTCCTTCTCGGTGGCGCCGTTCCGGCGCCTGTGGGAAGGAGAATGGTCCGTCGCCGCTCGCTTGATAATCGAGCCAATCTTCGCTTCAGTGATGCCGTCATGGAACAGATCGGCCTCGACCGCCTCACGGGCATTATCGCCTTCGCCCGCTCCGCTTCGCTCGGTAGCTATACCGCGGCGGCCCGCTCTCTCGGCATCTCGCCGTCGGCGGTCAGCAAGAGCGTGCAGCGGCTGGAGGAGCGGCTGGGCCTGAGCCTGTTCACGCGGACTACCCGCTCGCTGACGCTGACGCCGGAGGGCCGCGATCTGCATGAGCGGGCACTGCGGCTCCTGCGCGAGGCGGAGGAGATCGAGCAGGCCGCCGTGGCGGCGCGATCCGAGCCGGCCGGCACCCTGAAGGTGACGGCGCCGTTCCCGGTCGGCGCGCACCTGCTCGCCCCGGCCTTGCCGCGGTTCCGCGAACGCTATCCGAGGCTTGCAGTTGACCTGCGCCTTGGCGACCGCTTCTCGGACCTGATCGAGGAGGGCATCGACGTCGCCATCCGGGTGGGCGAGCTCGCCGATTCGCGCCTGATCTCCCGCCGCCTTGCGCCCCACCGACTCTGCGCCTTCGCTTCTCCGGGTTATCTCGCGCGCCGTGGCACCCCGGCCCACCCGGACGAGCTCGTCCGCCACGACTGCGTGAACTTCCGATTCCAGAGCACGGGTCAGGCCCTGCGCTGGCCCTTCAGGATCGGGGGGCGCGTGGTGGAGATCACGCCGGACGCCGGCATCGTCACGGACTTCAGCGACGCGGTGGCGAAGATCCTGGCGGCGGGGGGCGGCATCGGCATCTCGCCGACCTACATCGCCGCCTCCTATGTCGAGCGCGGCGCGCTCGTACCGGTCCTGCAGGACTTCGCGGTCGAGCGGTCCGTCATCACTGCGCTGTGGCCCGAGAGCCGGCGCGGAAACCCAAACGTGAAGGCGTTCCTGGCCTTCCTCGGGGAGGTGTTCCCGACGCCAGCTCCGTGGGACATGTTGGCTGCCGCGCCCGTGGGGGGCGAGGAGGGTGCTCCATCGAACGCGGAACCTGCCTAATGGGACACGACATGCTCATGTCATGGCCGCCGCTTTCAGGTCCGCTTCTGCCCTCCGACCGGACATTCGAACAGGCAGGGCAGAAGGTCCGCAAGGGGTCAATCGGAGCCGTGTAGCCGCCACGCTTCGGAGGTGCCGTGGTGGCTGCGACCGCGGCGCCCATCTCAGATCTCGGTCTGCTCGGACAGGATCAGGAAGGAGGGCTGGCTACATCACCACGGCCGCGGAGCGGGGTGCCGACATGGCCCGGATCATGGACCGGTTGGGCCATCGCGACTTGCGGACGATGGTCGAGGACATCCGGCGTGCGAATGCCTTCAAGGGGCACTCGGGGGCGGAGTTTCTGTGATGGAGCGTCCACGCCGCATCGGCATGCCTTGGTACCGGGCCGAGGATTACGCGCGACTGCGAGCCCTCATGCAGGACGCGGACCGGCTACCCACCAGCCACGAAGCTTGGCGCGTCTCGGCGGAGCAGGTGGAGGGCGAGGTGACGCGCAGCGGCGTGGCCGTGGTCCGCGTCGTCGTTGAGCCCGATGAGTTCGCCGCCTGGTGCAACGAACGCGGATTGCGAGCCGATGGCGCCGCGCGGGCTCGGTTCGCGAACGAGAAAGCCGAAGGGCTGAGGCGCCTCATGGATCCATAAGGGTACCGCGCCCCCAAAGACAGGGGAGCCTGATGATTATCGTCCAGATCAGGCTCCGAGAGCATGGAAGAGATAGTAGCCGATCGTCGTCGTCGCCTCTCTTGCGGCTTTAGGCTGGAAACCATTCGGAGGGGAACCAGCAGCACAGATCGTCTCCGTGTACTCCCAATTTGCAGCATGAATAAAATATGGAACAGGACGGTCTTGCCGAACAGCGCAACGGAGTGCTGGCTTCTCCTTACGAGAAAACACATTGTAGGCATCTATAGCCTGCATTCTGTTCTCCTTATTCGGGATGAGCGCCACGCGGCCGGATCGTGGTGATCGGGCCGAACCTGGCCGCGCCGCACCAGTTCCGAACCGGGCAGTTGCATCCTAGGTGAAGCGCGAGCGACTAGTTAGGGCGCAACAGAACGGCCCGACTGCGGCGTGATAACGCGGTCCAGCAGACATCCCTCGGCTCTCACCCAACCCTGTCCAAAATACGGGTCAGGTCAGCCGTGCAGGGGCAGTCCATGGCTCACGGTGTTGCCCCGCGCGGCAGCAAGCCGCCCTGTGCCATGGCGATCTCGAGCGTTTCGGCCAACATCGGTCCAACTGGATGCCCGCGCTGATCAAGAAGGGCCTTGGCCTGCGCCAGATACGTGAGGGCGGCACTCGGCTGCTTGTAGTCCTCGGCGAGGAGCTCGGCCGAGAGGGCAAATGCCAGTTCCTCCGCCAGGCCGGCGATCAGGGCCAAGGATGGATCGATCTCGTTCGTGTCCGGCATATGGGCCCCCAATCGCTTCGGACCCAGTTTAGTGCGAGCCGGCCAGGTTTTCCCTCCGGAGCCGACGTTCCTTTGCGCGCGAAGAGAGCCGCGGGCCGCGCTTCAGGTAGGGGCCGCGCTTCAAGTAGGGTAGGAAGATGCCGCGGCCCGCGGGTGACGCCACCAAGGCGGAGGCGAGTGCGGGCCGGGCTGTCAGGGCGACCATCGGAGCCGGCCCGCCGCCCGCCGCCGGGTGATCAGGACCCGGAGCAGGTGCCCGCAGATTAGCACAGTCGAGACGCCCACCCTCAAAGCCCCGCCAGAGGCCGATCAACTGGGCTCCAACTGGCGGCCGGCTCAAGGCCCGCGCGAGGACTTCGGAACACTGCCCGGAGGCACCATAATTCGTTCCAGAGTACCAATTTATACGAACGGGCCGCCGTCACGCGCGAGGGCGAGCACAACCTACACCTTGGCAGCATCAACCTGGCGCTTCGGCGCCTTCGCGACCCATGCGAGCACCGCAGGTGTGTTGGGGCCAAGCCCGCAAGCTATGCCAAAACCGCATGCAAGCTGACCACAATTTGACCTTTCACTTTGTTGCAGTGCAATATAGAGAGTAATTGCGAGATTGCGACGCAGTCGCGGTTTCGCAGCCCTCATGGGCGTTTCCTCCCTAAACTTGGGGCCGCTGCTGAGGGCGGCCCTTTTTTAGCTTATGCGAGAAAGAATACGGTCTATCTTCAATGGCAGCGCCACTGGAAATCTCTGCCAGTCAAGAAGTGACGTTCAGGGGCCGTGGCCAAGCCTCGCTCTTGCGGGGCCGGATCATCCTGCACGTCTGTCCCATCTGCTCGCAGCGCAACGCGCCGGCAGCTGAGCAGAACGGTCGGTGCGCTTGGTGCGCCTACGTTCCTGACCCAGCCGACGTCGAGCCTGCTCAGCCCACCAAGGGGTAGCGGGTCGGACTTTCACAACGCCTGCAGGACGCCCGACCCGCCCGCCCGCTCCGAGCGGTGCGCACCCGGAGCAAGCCCATCGATCCTCGCAGCTCGGCGGTAGCCACGCGATTGACCTTTGGCCGAGAGGTCCCGGCGGGTGTTCGTGCGTCTGGCCCTCAGTGGGCTGACCGCCGATCCACTGTTGGCCGCTGGATTGGCTCGGTCCCAACCGCCGCCAACTGCCTCAGGGACTCGGCCAGCTCGGTGGCGGTCTCAAGCGGCAGCCCCGTCTGCGCGCGTCCGTTCACCCGGACCGGCGCGCCCGTCTGAGGGCAGTAGACGCCCCAGCCGCCACGATCCTTGCGAGTCGTGTAATTGCGGTTCGGCATGATGTTCTCCTGGGATGCTATTTCGGCCTTGCCATCAGGATCGCGGTACAAAGAAGTATTTCACGAACTAGCGGAGAGACATCGCTCCTAGCTAAGACTTGCTTAGTATGAAAATCTGCCTCGACCGCTGCAGTGACGTCGATATAGATCCCGTCTGAAATCTCCCAGAGGCCAGATGTCGGGCCCGTGAGGTAGCTGTCAGCCAGCGCGTGAAGCTCCTCCCGCGTCACGATTTCAAGCCTGCACAGATCACCGATGGTCAGTCGCTCACAAGTGGCAATCATGGGACCTCGCACAATCGTGCCGACCAGAGCAGCGGGCTAGGCGGCCTTCGTCTCACACCCGGCCCGCTGGTGGCGGTAACGACCTCTGGCGTCGATCAGAGGGGTGCGCCACGGCTTTAATGTGCCGCTGTGCCCATAACCCGTCGCTTACCCAGATTATCTGTCCTCACGGAATGCCAAGACTTTCTGGTCCTACTGCCACGGACCTTGCACGCCTGATAGCAACAACCTGCTCGAAGCTCGTGGGCCGCACCGACTGCTGTTGCCCTGCCGTTCTCGGCAGCCTTTACGACGGTTCCGCTCGCCACTCCGCTTCATGCACCGACCCCTCGGCGCAGCCGCTCTAGAGGTTCGGGCGCGTTGCAGGGCCGTAGACGGGCGCGGCGGGGCGGACGGCGTACGGGACCGACGGGCGGGCGGATGAGCTCCACGGACCGCCCGAGCGCGGGCGTTGGCTTTGGCAAAGAGCACCCCATACTCGCTCGGCCGGTTGCCCTCGCCGGCGGCCGGCTGGGAGCGGCCGGCATCGCCTCAGGGCCCGTGTTCCGGTCGGTGTCGCGGTCGAGGAAGGTACAAGGCACCCGAAGCGGCCGGACGGCTCACCCCGACACCGCGGACACGAGCACCTCAAGAGCTGCTTCGAAGGTAGCTTCTGCCTCGCCAGTCACCTCGAAAGCCTTGCCGGTCCAGCACTCGACCGTGAAGCACTCGCGGGTGAGTTCCCCCGGCACGGTGAACTGCCAGCGCCGCACGCGTCCGATCAGCACCCCCTCGCGGTAGACCCGCTTGTCGCGCGCGACCGGGTCGCCCTCGTAGTGCCAGTGATCATCGACCCGGATCTGCATGACCGACGACGCTCCGAACGGGACAGCTATTCTGGCTCGACCGCCCCAGGGCGCAACGCGGGGAATTCGTTCGACGCGGTGAAAGGCCCAGGGCGCTTGGATCTGCCAGCAGGTCCGGGGCAGGGCGGCCTTCTCTCGCTAATTAGCCCACAAGCATCGCGCCGGAAATCAGAAGAAGCGACAAAGAAGTTTTTCTTGCCTTATTTTCACTAATTCTTTTGAATAGAGATATACCCACAACTGCACCGGCCGCCGCCGCTGGAGCTCCCTCGACCGCAAATTTCATCAACTCGTGAGAAAATTTACCCCCCACAAAATACATTATCAAAGCGGCGATCTGCATGAATATAATAAACGGTTGCGTCAAAGCTCTTCTTTTTTCTTTAGAAAAGCCCTGCATATCGCACCAAATGGTCGGCAGTGCTCCCGGCATCGCAGTTATAGCACCAACAAATCCGCCCAGTAATCCGACGTATGTCGCCATAGATCTGTGGCTTAGCCACCGATAGCTAAGCGACGATGGTTTACACAGCATATAAGCGCTATACGCGGATACGAAAACGCCGAATATAATACGGAACAGATGCTGATCAAGGGCAGAGTAGGCAACATACCCTATCGGCAAACCAAAACACCCACCGGATATCAAACCCACACTCGCTCTCATGTCGAAATCTAATCTCAGCTTAAAGTAGCTTACCGCCTGCGAAAACAACGGGCAAAACATCATCAAAGGAACTGCGACACTAGATGGATATAAATGAAGCAGAATGACACCCGCTATCGCTGAAAAGGCAAATCCGGTCAGGCCCGATACTACCCCGCCGCAGAACAGCGCGCAAAGGATAGGAAGGTCGATTCCACTCAGAATCACTCTATTAGACCCGTGTATATACCGATCAGTCGTGCGTACCTTCGATAGATGAGCTTGGCATCATCCAAATGATGTACCGATTAGACCGGTTTTCCTGTGTAGCTTTGTGGTCACACAAGGTGCACATAGATGCTAGATGTTCTTATCCGTCGACGCACGGGTGTGATCGGCCGCACGGGACAGCCATTAACGAAGTCTTACCTGACTCGAGGCAGGCTGTCTGTTTCTCCCATGAGGGGAGCCGCATGGCGCAAATCCGCATCCTCGACCCGCTGAGCGGTCGCGTGGTCTTGGTTGATCTCCCGCTGCCCGCTGCTACGCGTCCAGCTCCACGTCCCGCCGAAGCCGTTCGAGAGCCGCGTCCGGGCCCGGTACAGGGCGCGACGGCGCCGGAGAAGCCGCAGACGGTGCTGCCGACCGCCGTCCCGGCAGCTTGAAGGGGCCCCAGAGTCGGATCGAGGGGCGACAGCGGGTGCGGCCGATTTGGAGGGCTATAGACGGGCGCGGCAGTGCAGACGGAGGGGATACACGGCCGGCGAGGGGCAGAATGGGCGCCACGGGCCGCCTGAGGCACCCTGTTGGGCTTCGCGAACGCGTGCCGTACTCGGGCCTGAACCGGAAAGCCCCCGGCCGGCGGTGTAGGTTCTGCTCGTGTGCTGGGAGCGGTTGGCCGGGAAGAGCTCCTCCCGCTCCAGGAAGCCAACCTGGCCCGGACATTACGCGCTCCGTCCCACCGTGGGGCTGAGATACCCACAGATCTTCGACCGGAATGAGCACCTAGGGGAGACTTGATCCCGTCTCAGAAGTTATCTTGACTACCCGCAAGCCGGAGGAAACACCTTCATGGATCAGCCGCACAACGCCGGCAGTGCACCTCCTCAGTCCGAAGAGCCTGTTTCTGGCAACGAGCCCGCTGAGACGTCCGACAAGTCTCAGCCCGTCATCCGGACTACCCCGGAGCGGGACGAACTCGCCGCCTCGATGCAGGGCTACTTCGGACGGCGCAGGCGGGTCCAAGCCCGGGTGCGCGACGGCGTCGTGGAGCCGCAGACCGACATCGGGATCCTGTTCGCGGCCCAGACCGCCGACGCCTTCGGCACCACCTCGCCCACCTTCGCGACCCGCTGCATGAACCAGCTCGTCGGCGTCCTGAAGCGGGAAGATGGCACGGCCGAGCAGGCCCTCAACGCCGGCCTCGCGGTCGTGTCCGGGGTCGACCCCGAGAACGAGACGGAGGCGATGTTGGCCGTGCAGATGGCCGGCACCCACGATGCCGCCATGTCGATGCTCGCACGGGCGGCGCAGAGCACGAACCCCCGGGTGATGGAGGCGTGCGGCAACCTCGCCGTGAAGCTCCTGCGGACCTACACCGCCCAGATGGAGACGCTGTCCAAGCTGCGGCGCGGCGGGGAGCAGATGGTGCGGGTCGAGCACGTGCACGTCTATCCCGGCGGCCAAGCCATCGTCGGCGCCGTCGCCGCCCCGGGGGTGGGGGGTCTCTCGAAAATGGACGTCAAGCTCATGCACTCGCTGGACCGGCAGCCCTCGCCCTTTCGGATGGCGCCCCGATGCTGCGCGAGGACCCGCCGTGGGACGGAGTGCCAGTCGCCCGCTGTGAGGGGGAAGCGGCGGTGCCGGATCCACGGCGGCGCGGCCAGAAGCGGCGCCCCGCGAGGTGAGCGGAACGGCCGCTACGTCCATGGCCTTCGCACGGCCGAGATGAAGGAGCTCAGGGCACGGCTGCGGGATGCGCGAGCCGTCCTGGCGATGTTCGATTGAGGAGTCGGAGCGGGCTTGGCGCCGTTGCAGCGTGACATGGCATCAACCGTGACTGCACCGGCCGGTGCTGGTCGCACTACGGGATCCACCTTCCAGCGTCCGGGTACGCCTGGCGGGCCAGGGTCGCCATATCCTTCAGCGCCTGGATATTCGCGAAAAGTGCGTTCTTGTCGCCGAGCAGTTTCGTGAAGAGAACGCGGGTTCCCTCAATCCGACTGAGATCACTTTGAAGTGCAGAGCACGCACGACCGCTCCCCTTACTAATAACATCTGCAAAATATACTGTTGTTAGAATGTGTCCGCTTATGCCGCATATCTCGAAAAAATACAGCAGCGGATTTTTGCCGCTTCTCATAAGATCACAGAATATACTAACAACCGATCTGCGCGCCTCCCGGCAAGCCGTGCCGAGATCTGGAAAATCAAGCCCGATCTGATCGATGTCACGACCATCCTGAGAAATTATGTTGAAAAAGAAGGTTGGCACGTGGCGTCCCCACTTCACGCGATCGTGAGGAACGACGCGCGTCCGATCTGGATGCATGCTCGACATCTGCAAAGCTTTGGCCTTTTGGGGCAAAGAAGGCCGCACGGGATGTAGCGGCCGGGATGGCGGTGGCGTTCATCGTCGCTCCCCCCGGCAGGCCGGCGAGGCCGGCCCATGCTTCTGCGAGGACGGCCGCGCCGTGTCGGCCTTGCTGGGGTCGAGAGTGCAGATCCCGTCGAGGATCGCAGTTGCAGGCTTCAGGACCGCCCGCTTGGGCGAGGGGTTGGCCCTGGCGGCGAATAGCAGCCTCGTAGGCGGCGTTAGCGGGTCCAGAGGTAGGGAAGGACTCGGCAGCATCCCGAAGGGCGCTGGCGCCCCCCTAAAGGCCGGGACGGGATCGTGGGACGGTAAGCCCGGCAAGGGCCTAACCTTCCGCCGGGCGTTCGTGCGTCTGGACGCTGCGGCCGGGCCGTCAGGCCGGATCCCAGTTCGGCTGATCAGCGGACAGGGAAGTCGAGAAGTCCGCCAGCCGCATCGGCTCGCCGCCCGGCGGGGTGATAAAAACCTCGCCACACCCTCACGCTCCAGGACGCGCCCGCTCTCAACCGCCGCTTCCGCGGTTTCGCGTCGAACCGAGAGCCGGCCGGTCGGGGTCTGGATCGTGACCGTGAACGTGCTCATCGAACCTCGGACGCAGAAGGGCTGTCGTGACGGCATAAACGGCGGATCGAGCGTCCGTCCCGCGCGACCTGAGGGGGGCGTGCGACGGCCGGGCTGACAGGTCAGGATCAGCCCGGCCGCGCCTTCGCCCACACCGATACGCAACGCGGGTGAGCGGTCTCAGATTTCGGAGGCGGCGACCCGACAGACTCTGCGAACGGGTTATTGTCGGGCCGCCGCTATGGCCGAGCAGGATGGGGGCATCGGCTCGGCTACGGTCAGCCTGCCGCAGGATGGTTGACGAAGTGCTGCCGACGGGGCCACTCGGAGACGAGTGCTCGCAGAGCCTGCAGGCGGGCCAGCCCCGGCGTTGCCGTACCCGCTGCCCATCGACCCCTGCCGTGTGAAATCGGACCATGCCGCTCACCGACGACGACCGTGCTGCTGGCAGGGCGACCCGGACCGCCAAGGCCAATGCCCGCGCCGCTCAGGTAAGCGCCGTCATCGCTGAGATCCGTGCGTCCGGCATCACATCGGCCGGCGGCATCGCCCGCGCTTTAACCGAACGCGGCATCCCGAAGGCCCGTGGCTCAACAGTATGGAGGACATCCGATGTCCAGCGGATCCTCGCGCGACTAGATGTTGAGGTGGGCGACCCGGCAACTCTGCGAACGGGTTGAGGCCGGGCCGCCGCAGCCATTCGGCTCTCGCCGTGGCCTGGTACTATCAATAGTGACGACTACGAGCAGGAGCAACTCGACCGCGCCGTCGAGAGAGATCCAGCATCTGGGATGGTGCCGGTACTGCTCATAGGGGCTCCTCTCGCCAGCCGGGAACGGTGGCCGCCTGCATGGAGAACGACCCGGCGGTTTCGACGAACCGGACTCGGTGAGACCCTCGGCTTGGTAGCCGAGGAACAGCAGCCTTCTCAGGTAGCGGCTGAGTTGCTCCGGTGGCACCGCGATTGCGCAACGGTGAGGAGGCCGACGCCCCTGTCTCGAAACGAGGTAGAAACACATGCAAGAGCGCCGAAATGCTCCGCGCGATCGGACCTTCCTGTGGGGGAGTATCGCCTTCAACGATCTTACCTTCGACTGCCTGATCCCGAACAGGTCTCGCGATGGTGCAAAGCTGATCGTGAATGAGACGGTCTTTCTCCCGCGCGAGTTCGATCTGACGTTCAAGCGAGAGAAGCGGACGCGGCGCGTCCGCCTGACATGGCGACGGCGCGACGAGGCCGGGGTGGCTTTCACGGCGCCCGCGCGCGAACCGCGCATCATCGCCGTCGACGCAAACGGCTACATCGTTCCGTCTGCAGCCATCGACTGACAGGTCCGTCATGCAGCGTTTCCACCGCGAGCCGCGGCCTCAAGCTCGGCGAGTTCGATGGCCCGCAGGACGGCCGGCGCTGCGGGTTCGCATGCTGAAGCGTCACGAGCGGAGCAATAATCGACGCAATCGCGCTGTAACGGCTCAGCTTTAGAGGTCCGCGTCATGAACGGTCGTCGACGACCGCGAAAGGGGGATCTGCTCATGCTGGACGTCATCAGGATCATCGCGGCGGCTGCCGTTCTCGTCGTCTGGAGCCACGTTGCCCCCGCTCTCGCCACGACCCATACCGCTGCCCCGCGGACCGAGCCAGCAACTGACGTGCCGTTCGCGGCGGAGATGACCTGCCCCCTACGGGCGTGGCCGTACATCGGCTGAGCGGCCCTGCTCTCGAAGGGCGACGGCTATGCTCGCTCTCACCGTTCTGGCCGGCGTCGCTCCTATTCATATTCGGCGCAACACCTCACGCATGAACGCTAAATTCACGCCTGGAGGTTTGTCAGCATTACTAGCTAATTCAGATGATAAAGTTTCTAAGCCACGATTTACAAATGCTTGTCGCTCTGCGGACGCATTCTGCAACTCAGAACTCGCGTATCTAAGAAGAAACTCAAGTATAAGCTCCTTGTCTAGTTTAAGTTCTACTAAGCGCTTCGCGTCTAGCTCAGAATTTCTTATAATTTTTTCAATCGACCACGCGGCTGCTCTGGCAGATCCATAATTATCAGTATGTTCGTCTTTTATAAAGTAAATCTGATCACATACTTTATTTGCTATATCAACAATGCTTATAGCCTCCTCGTGAACTAATTTTCCAATTAGAGTTCCTGCTGGTAATTTTATGAGCTTCTTGGATATGCTGGAAATTGGAAACAGATCCAGCAATACATCTAATATCTGCTCAGCAAGTTTTTTTCTTTCTTCTTTCATGGCACCCCTCCAATTCCAACATTCTGCCCAAGGTTAAACATGTTGTTGAATATGCAAAATCGTTGATCGGTGAGTGCGGGGCAAGTGGTGGCTCAGGCTCGCATAAAATACCGTCTCTTCGGCCGTCGAGTCGCACAGTGAAGCGCTGTCTGCCCCGGGAAGCTCCCCCGGAAGGAGGCCGCCACGGCGGCGAGGACAGTCGCGCGGCGGCGTCGGCTTGATCTTCGTAGCTTCATGATTCAGCCATGTCCGTCTCCTCGAGAGCCGAGCCGCTGCCGGTCGACGCCCCAGGCTCGGTGACTGAGCCCGATCCACGCGTTCGGGGTGCCGCGGATGCGGGCGACGGGGAAGCCGAGCGCCAGGGCGGCCGCGATGAACATGCCGTTCCCGACGTAGCCGCCCAATACGCGCTCGACCTCGTGCTTCCACTCGTAGCTGCTGCGATGGCGCGAGGGCCGGGCGAGGCAATAGCTGCACAGGTAGCTCAAGAAGTGGGCCGAGCGGACGAACGCGTCGACGTGGCAGGACACTGTCATCGCCTCCCGCTCGCGCGCCAGCTTCTCCTGCGGCCAGCGCCCCGCCTGACGACGTCGACGACATCAATGGGGCCCTGTTCGGGTCGCGCCAGGGCGCGTCGGGATGTAGGGGCAAGACGGGCGTTGCGAGAATGCGGGCGCGCAGGTCGAGCGGCGTCATGGCAGGGGCTCCGTGAGAGGTGCGACGGTCATTCGGCCGCCTCAGGCGCGCGGGAGGGGCGCCCTGCCGCCTGTCGGGCGTGGGCGGGCACGATCACTGTCCGAAGCTCCAGATCGGCACGCCGCGCGGCCGATGCGGGTTGCGGCGATAGATCAAATGCCCGAAGCGGACCTCCGTCGCCGTGAGCTCGACAGCCCGACCTCCCGTCGTGAGCACGAGGCCGCCACAGTGGTCGGCGCGGATGATGCCGACACGGGGGTGCACGCCGAACAATTCGGGCGTGGTCCAGCCCAGTTCTTCGGCCTGCTCGCCGAACCTGTCGAGGAAGTCGGCAGCACGGTCATAGGCCCGTGGCCAGTCACCGAGCCCGTAGTCTTGGCAGGGGTCAGGCTTGCGATGAGCAAATCCAATCTGGCTGTCGCCGCGCTCATAGCCCGGACAGGGCGCGTGGTCGGGGCTGAGGAGGGCGAAGCCCGCCCGCCAGAGCGCGAGCCCGTCACCAGCTGGCAGAAAACCTCCCGGCCTGACCTCGGCCCAGGCCAGCGCCTCCCTTTGGGAGAGATCGCCATTGTAATCCGCGATAACGGCGGCCGCCTTGGACGTCGCAAGCCAGTCAGCAGGGGCGGTCGGCTCGCCTCTCCCTGCCTGCAGCACCCCCGCCACACGCGTCGCCACACCCGACGAGGTGTGGCGCCAGTCTCCACTTTCAGAAGTCTGGGTGTGGCAAGGTGTGGCTGGTGTGGCACGTTGATATGTAAGGGTTTTTCGCCCTGGCCGACCGTGTGGCGTAAGGTGTGGCGCGGTGTTGCCGGCCAGGGTGGCGGCGCCCGCCACACCTGCCACACCTGATTTAGCGCTTGAGAGGGAAGCGCCGATTTCGCCCAGCAGGTCGAGGAGGTCAGCGCCCATCATCGCCTCCCTCGAACAGGTCCGCGGTGATGACGTAGACCCGCTGGCCCGCCTTGTAGGGCGTGCGTTCGGAGCGCTGCATCTTGCCCTGCGGATCGCGCTTGAGCATGCCGCGATCCGCCAGAAACCGAGCAGTCGCTACCGGATCGAGGCCGGCGCACACCTCGGCCTTCCAAGACTCGGGCAGGACGAGCCACTCCCGTTCGCTGCCCTTTCCGCGCCGCCAGCCCATGCGGTTGGAGACCGGCCTATCGTCATCGTCATCGTCATCGTCATCATCGTGGTCGTCCATCGGTTCGAACCGGCTCTCGCCGTGCGCCTCCATGCAGCGCCGCACTTGCGCGATCGCCTCGCGCACCTCCGCGGGCTCGGACCCACCACGAGCAGCGATCCAGTTGGCGAGCGCCTTCGCGGCGGCTGCGGCGGCCTCGCCCTTCTCCCAGGGCACGATGCCGAACATTGATGCCAACTCGCCGGCTGCAGCGATGAGGCCGAGGCGGGACGCGGCGCGCCTGACCTGACCGTCGGCATCGGGCGGGAGTTGCTCAGCCACGAACTGGTCGACGATCTTTCTGACGTCGCGCGCCATCTTCTCGTGGCCTTCCGCGAAGAGTGCCCGCACGAAGGCGGGACCCGCGGTGCCATAAGCACCGACAGCCGCGTCCTTGATTGCGTCGGCGAGGCGGGCTGGATCTCCTTCCTCACCCGCGTGATCGAAGGTGCCGAAGCCCTGTCCCGCATCGGCCGGGATGTCGAGGAGGCGTACCGCCTGACCCGCATAGGCCCGGCGATGGCGGTCCTCGCTGATCTTGGCGGGCATCGGGATCTCGCCCGTCGAGAGCGTCAACACCCGCCACGTCATCGGGCTGCGGATCGAGCCGTCCCGTGCGGAGCGGCCTTTCCCCACGCCGGAGGCGAGCTGGTACACGGCGGCTGCCGCGTCGCGCCCCTCGGCCACACCGATCTCGTCCAAGCACAGCAAGGTGTCTGTCACGATCGCGGCGGTGGCTTCCTGCGCGTTCGCCGTGGCGCGCCAGGATCGAACGAAGCCCGGGTCGGTCGAGCCACGCCCCCAGACGCTCGCGGCCGCTCGCAGCGCTGTCGTCTTACCCTTGCTCGACTGGCCATAGAGGTTGATGCCGCCGCCTTCGCCGCCAACGAGGTGCACGAGCGGACCGGCCAGGGCCGTGGAGATCGCCAGCATCAGCCGGCTGTGCCCGGCCGAGAGCTGACCGACACCACCCCGCCAGTCATCGAGCGTGCCACGCGAGGAGTACGGCGCGGCGGCGCCGCCGGCCAGCACCACCGTCTCGCGCGCTGGCTGCCCGATGACCTGCTCGGGCAGCACGAAGACGTTCTGGTCCGCGACTGTGTGCCAACCCGTGCGGGTCACGGTGGTGACCCTGGCGTCCACCCTCACCCGGTTGAGATAGTCGGCGAGGTGCTGTCGCCCGTTGCGGGCCACGGTCAGACCGCGGATAGCGAGCTCGGCTGCGAGCGCGCCCGGCTCGGCGTGGAGCGCCGCGTCGGAGACGGGGTACTCGTGGCGGCGCCCGTCCGGATCCCGCCAGCGCAACCAGCGCGCCCAGCCGTGTCCCTGCGGGTCCCGGGCACGCCCGATCACCTCGAAGGACCCTGCGCACCAGATCTCCTCGATGGTGCGTTTCTCACCCCGGCCTTTTGGGACTTCGACGGTCAGCCCGTCCGAGTTCATGTGGAAGTTGTCGAACGAGATGTAGGCCGGCGCCGGTTCGATCTGCCCGACGTGGGAGAGGACTGTCTCGTGCAAGCGCTGCGGCTCCCAGCCCTCGGCCAGAGCATCTGCCACATCCCACCCTTCGGGAACTTCGCGCGCGCCGCCGGCAGGAACACGAGCCGCAAGCGCTCGTGCATCCACGAGCGTAATGGTGCCGGCGCCAATCGCGTCCAGCTCCGCCATGACCTCGCGGGCGTATCCGTCACCCGGCTTGTCGCAATCCGGCCAGACTAGCACCGGCCGGCCCGCGAGCGGGCGCCAGTCGGCCGTGCGCGCCGCCATGGCGCCGCCGCTGGAGGTGATCACGACCGAGTGCTCGAACACCTTGCGGGCAGCGTCGGCGGCCTTCTCGCCCTCGACCACGACCACGCTGGCGTGCGGCTTGGCCGCGAGCAGATCCAAGCCGTAGAGCGGTCGCGGCTTGGGCCAGGACTTCCAGCGCCAGCGCGGGCCGCCATTCTCGCGCCAGAGTGTCAGCGGGCAGAACTCCTTACGGCCGCCCTCGCGGTCGAAGCGCAGCACGTGGCCGATTAGCCGGCCCCCGGCATCATGGTAGGCCCAGGTGCTCGACGGCGCGCCGAAGCTGGGGTGCCGGAGCGATGGTGTTGGGGTGCCGCCCGGCACGGGCATGACGATCTGACCGGCTTCGTGCTGCCGGTTGCTGTCGTCGCTGTCGCTCTGCTCCAGGTCCGGCGGGAGCGCGAGATCGCGCGCGAGGTCGTCGAGGGAGGCCATTAGAGTGGCTCCAAGTTCAGGGAGAGGAAGGTCGCGAGGTGCCGGGCGGCATCGATCTGCCGGACGCCGTAGCGCCACGCGACGAGCGAGATCAGGTCGCCACCACGGTCCCCGGTGGCGAAGTCGGCCCAGCGGCCGGTGCGCAGGTTCACCTTGAACGAGCCGGGCCGGGTGTCGGCCCGCCTCGGGTTCAAGACGACGTACTCCGTGCCGACCACCTTGCCGCCGGGCAGGATTCGGCGGCAGATGGCTTCGGCATTGGTGAGCGCCGCGGCGGCGATGGACTTGAAGTTGAGACGCGCACTCATGCGCGTCTCGCGTTCATGAGGAACTCCAGATCCTGAAGAGCTTGGGCGAGCTCCCGGCTGATGTTCTGGCGCTGCACGCTGCCCTGGATCTGGATTTCGGCCGGTACTTGCTTTATGTTGGAGAGGTCAGCTGATCTACAGACACTTTCCAGAGCCCCCGCCGTTGCCTCGGCGGGGGTTTCGATGTTTTGGGGCACGGCCAGTTACGCTCCCCGCCGCTCGAGGGCGGGGAGGCGGTCGAGCCAGTTATGCAGGTCATCCGCGGTGATGAGGGTGCGCCGACCGAGCTTCTTGGCCTTGAGGCGCTGGGCAGCGATCTCGGCGTAGATGGTGGTGCGGCCGGCCCCAGAGATCTGGACGACCTCCGCGATGGTGTGCGCGCGCTTCTCGGACATGTGAGTGCTCCTGAACGTGGCCGGGCAATCCGGCGTTCAGGAGCACGGTAGTGGACTGCCTCAGCACACCTGTGAGGACGCGCCCAGAAATCAAGTTTCCTCGTCGAGCTCGTTGGTGTGGTCGGGCTCGTCGGCTCTCAGAACAGCACGAAACTCTTCCACACACGCGCGAACCCGCCGTGGGGTGACACGAACTCCGAACTCCTTGGATGCCTCCTCAGCAAGGGCCTTAAGTACATCGTTCCGAAAGCGATAAGGGCGTTTAGGGATGAGCCCAACCCTTCTTGCGCCTCCAAACACATTGTGAATTTGGTCCTGCAAATCCAGATAAGCCTCATCTATGGTATGATCACCGTCGCCAATACCCACCCCCTCGATTCTCCTCTTGAGATAAGTTTGATATTTAGCGGAGCCCTTTTTTGCCATGACATAGCTATCGATTGTCTCTGAACATTCGTGGACCTTTTCAAGTACTCCGCCCTCACCGTACAGTTTGTCGTTTGTCTTTTGGTTTTTCAGATCAAATACGCGGCGCTCGTAGCGGGTAAAAAGCGTAAATCTTTGATCAATATCCAAAATCTCTTTGCGACCCGCGCCCTCTCTTCTGCCGCCATGGCCCATGTCACACCCCTCCACCACAGTAGAGCTCCCACTCCTCCATCAGCTTGCGGCGCTTTTCCAGCGCATCACCGCGCCTGTAGGCTCGTTCGGTCGCATCCCCAACCACGTGTGCCAGCGCCGTTTCGGCGATCTCGCGCGGGTACGACGTGCGCTCACCCGCCCAGTCCCGGAACGAAGAGCGGAAGCCATGGACGGTGTACGGCACCTGCATTCGCCGCAGCAGCATCTCCATCGCCATCACCGAGAGAGGACGGTCCCGCTTCTGGCCGGGGAAGACGTACTCGCCTGTCCGCACCGCCTCCACGTGGTCCAGGATCTCCAGCGCGCGAGAGGTGAGGGGAACCCGGTGCTCCCGACCTGCCTTCATCCGCTCTGCCGGAACGATCCAGACCTTCGCTTTGCGATCGATCTCGCCCCAGCAGGCCCCCAGCACCTCTCCTGACCGCGACGCGTTCAGGATGCAGAACTCAAGGGCGAGTGCTGCGACAGCCTCGCGCTCTCGCAGGGCCCCGAGGAACGCCGGCACGTCCTCGAACGGCATGGCCGCGTGGTGCCCGCGCATGAGCTTGCGGCGAGCGGGCAACAGTTTGTCGAGGTGGCCGCGCCAGCGCGCCGGGTTCTCGCCCGTGCGCAGGCCCTTCGCCTTGGCGGCGTCCAGAACGCGCTCGATCCGTCCCCGCAGCCGCGAGGCAGTCTCGCTCTTAGCCTGCCAGATCGGCTCCAGCACCGCGAGCAAATCGTCGGTGCCAATCGCCTCGACCGGCATGGAGCGCAGCGGCGCGGCGTAGTTGGTGAGCGTCATGGCCCACTGTGCCCGATGCTTCTCATTCCGGAAGCCAGGCGACAGGTCCGCCACGACCTTGTCGGCGAAGGCGCCGAAGGTGACGAGGGCCGCCTCATCCGATTTAGCAGCCCGCCGCTGCTCTATCGGGTTGCGTCCTGACTTGACGAGCCGGCGCGCCTCAGATGCAGCTTCACGCGCCTCGGCGAGTGACACGGTTGAGACGCCACCCAGGCCCATCTCCTTCAGCTTGCCTTGCCAGCGAAACAGGAAGAGCCAGCGCTTGGCGCCGCTGGGGTCAACGATGAGGTAGAGCCCGTCACCGTCTGCGTGGCGGCCGGGCTTGGTGATGGTTGCGACTGAGCGGGCGCTCAGCCTTTTCACTGGACGGGCCACCCCAACTCACCCCAACATTCACCCCAACGCGTGACACGGATTGTAGCGAACAGGGGCGGACGTTGGAAGACAAGCTGGGAGACAAGCCACTGATTTTTCAGGCTCTCGTGAACGATGCTGGACGTCGATGAACCATAGTATGGCGGACTCCGTCTCCGCCAAGCCTCAAGCGCAAGGCTTTGAACGAAGGTGTTTTTCGGTGCGCTGACCCGAATTGTCACCTGAATCAACGGCACGGTGCCGACGCTCCCGCCTGCCAGCGCCCTGGACCGCGGCCTCCTGGCACGCCGTCGGAATAGCCACCGTCGAACCAAGCCGCTGCGCGGCGACGCGGCTCGCTGACCACCTCTCAAGGAAGCGGATGTTCCACACCCTCGGGGCCGGGCCGCTGATCGCAGCGGCCCGGACCTGAACGCCCCGCGCCCCAGCCCTCCGCAGGGCGCGCCCGTGCCCCGCCGGCAGAAAGCCACCTCGCACAGATCGCGGCATCGGCCTCCGCCATGCTGCACCGAGATCCAAAGCGCGCGGCCGAGCCGCCGCGGCCGGTCGGCCGTCGGTTCACCGAAGCGTGTTCGGCCGCCCGGGTCGGCGCCGCGCGCTCCCGCTCTAGATGCTCGGCGCCATGCAACCATGCCGAGAGGAATGCTCCGCATGATGCCGACCCGCCGTGCCGTGCTCGCCGGAGCGGCCGCCTGCCTCGCGCCGGCGGTGGGCCGCGCCGAGGCCGCGCCGCTGCTGCGGCGGCCGATCCCCGCGACGGGCGAAGCGGTGCCGGTGATCGGGATCGGCACGTCGCGCCGCTACGACGTCGCACCGTTGCCCGACGCCGTGGCCCCCTTGCGCGAGGCCGTGAGCCGCTTCGTCGATCTCGGTGGGCGGGTGATCGACACCGCGCCGGATTACGGCCGGGCGGAGGAGGTGCTGGGCGTCATCCTCTCGGAGGAGACGCTTCGCGACAAGGTGTTCCTCTGCAGCAAGGTGGCGGCGGAGGGAACCGAGGCGGGGCGCGCCCAGATCGCGCGCTCGTTCCGGCGGATGCGCACCGAGACCATGGATCTGATCGCGGTGCACAACCTCATCGACGCGGACACGCAGCTCGCGGAGCTGCGGCGGCTCAAGGACGCCGGGCGCATCCGCTACCTCGGCGCGACGACCTGGGTCGAGCGCCAGTACGGCGACCTGGAGGCCCTGATGCGGCGCGAGCGCCTCGACGTGATCCAGGTCAACTACGCCATCGACGCGCGCCAGGCCGCCGAGCGCATCCTGCCGCTCGCGCGCGACCGGGGCGTCGCCGTGATGGTCAACGTGCCCTTCGGCCGCGAGCGGCTCTTCTCCCTGGTGCGCGGCCGTGAGCTGCCCGCCTTCGCGGCCGAGTGCGACTGCGCGTCCTGGGCGCAGTTCTTCCTCAAATACGTCCTCTCGCACGAGGCGGTGACCTGCCCGGTGCCGGGCATGGCGCAGGCCCGCTACGTCGAGGACAACCTCGGGGCCGCGCGCGGCCGCCTTCCTGACGCAGCGCAACGCCGCACGATGGAGGAGTTCATCGATGGCCTCTGACCCGAACCGTCGCGCCGTGCTCACGCTTGCCGCGGTCGGCGCGCTCGCGGGCGCGCTGCCGGCCCGCGGCCAGCCGCAGAAGATGCCGGTCGGGGTGATCGGGGCGGGCAACATCGGCAGCACCATCGGAGGATTGTGGATCAAGGCGGGGCACCCGGTGCTCTTCGCCTCGCGCCACCCGGAGGAACTGGCGGATCTCGTGAAGGAGCAGGGGCCGCAGGCCAAGGCCGGCACCGTCGCGGAGGCGCTCGCCTTCGGCGGGGCGGTGCTGCTCGCCGTGCCCTACAAGGCCTATCCGGACCTCGGGCGGGACTACGCGCGGGCCCTCGCGGGCAAGATCGTGCTCGACGCCGGCGATGCCACGCGGGCGCGCGACGGCGATCTCGCGGCGGAGGCCGAGGAGCGGGGCATCGGGGCGACCTCGGCGAAGTACCTCCCCGGGGCGCGGATCGTGCGGGCGTTCAACGCGGCGAACTCCAAGGTCTTTCGAACGAACGCCCACCGCTCCGGCGGACTCATGGCTGTGCCGCTCGCCGGCGACGACGCCGAGGCCGTGGCGGTGGCCGAGGGTCTCGTGCGCGATGCCGGCTTCGACCCCGTGGTGGTCGGCCCGCTCGACGCGGCCAAGCGCTTCGCGATGGGGAGCCCGGGCTTCGGCCTCGACGTCACCGCCGCCGAGGCGCGCAAGGCCTTCGGACTCGTCCCGTGAGGAGGGACGCGACACCCGCGACGAGCGGCCTCGGCGCGCAGGCGCCGGGCTGGCTGCGGCGGCTGATCGACGTGCGCCCCGGGGAGACGTCGGCCCTGGCCTGGTCCTGGCTCTACATCTTCTCGATCCTGTCCTCGTACTACGTGATGCGGCCGATCCGCGACCAGATGGGCCTCGCAGGCGGGCTGGAGAACCTGCCCTGGCTGTTCACCGCGACGCTGCTCGGCATGCTGACGCTCAACGTGCCCTTCGCGTGGCTGGTGCGCACCCTGCCGCGCGCGCGCTTCGTGCCCCTCACCTACCGCTTCTTCGCCCTCAACATCCTCCTGTTCGCGGGCGCCATCGCGCGCGCGGAGGGCGAGCAGGTGGTGTGGATCGGGCGGGCCTTCTTCGTCTGGCTGTCGGTCTTCAACCTGTTCGTCGTCTCGATCTTCTGGGCGACGATCGTGGACGTGTTCGACACCGAGCAGGGCAAGCGGCTGTTCGGCTTCATCGCGGCGGGCGCGACGCTCGGGGCCATCGCGGGCTCGGCGTTCACGGCGGTGCTGGCGCGGGACGTGCCGACCGCCGTGCTCCTCCTGGCTGCGGCCCTCCTCCTGGAGGTCGCGGTGTTCAGCATGCGCGGGCTCGCGCGGCTCTCGGACGCGCTGCACCGGCGGTCGGGCGCCGGCACGCAGGCCATCGGCGGCAGCGTGACGGCGGGCATGACCCGCGCGCTGCGCTCGCCCTACCTCCTGGCGATCAGCCTGATCCTGCTGCTCTACTCCATCACCTCGACCTTCCTGTACTTCGAGCAGGCGGGGATCGCCAAGCGCAGCTTTCCCGACCGCGGGGCGCAGACCGCCTTCTTCGCCAGCGTCGACTTGGCGGCGAATGCGCTGACGCTGGGCATCCAGTTCTTCCTCACCGGGCGCATCGTGCGCCGGATCGGGGTTGGTCCGACGCTCGCCATCCTGCCGACCGTGACGCTCATCGGCTTCGCGGTGCTGGCGCTGGCCCCCACGATCGCCGCCGTGGTGGTCTTCAACGTGCTGCGGCGCGCCGCGAACTTCGCGGTCGCCAAGCCCACGCGCGAGGTGCTGTTCACCGTCCTCGACCGGGAGGACCGCTACAAGGCCAAGAGCTTCATCGACACGGTGGTCTACCGGCTCGGCGACCAGGTCGGCGCGTGGTCGTACGACCTGACAGGTCTCGCCGGCCTCAGCCCCGCAGCGCTGCCGCTCATCGCGGTTCCGCTCTCCCTGATCTGGCTCGGTGCCGGACTCTGGCTCGGGCAGCGGCAGGAGACGCTGGCGCGCAGGCGGGATGCCGTGGAGCCTCGCTGACGGAGGAGGATGGTCTCTTCGCCAGAAGCGGTCTCGGCATATGATGCCGGCCATGACATATTCCGCCCTTAGGTCCCCCGAGCCCAACTCATGAAGGGAGCAAAGTGTGAGAGATTGACACGATCTAATTCATACCGGCGCGCCTTCGACGTGATCCGCTCAACAGAAAGTCGCTATGCCAGCGTGCCAAACTCTGACCGCATGCACGCTCAGGCTTCATCCGTGACGGACGGCGAAGCCGGTGAGGAACCCATACGAAATCCGCATTGCGAAGCAATCATTCGGATTTCGTATCACGGGCTTCGGCACGGCCGGGCACGAGGACGCCGGTTCCTTTCGCCTCAAGCTGGAGCTCACCATCACCTCTTCGCGAATTCCGTGAAGACGTAGTCTCTCTTCTCCACGATGGTGTGGCACGCGAACCCGCACTTGGCGTCGTTCGCCTGCGGCGGCTGGTTCTCCAGGGTGCCGGGCGAGAAGGTCTCGCTCGCAGCGTCGTATTCGAACACGGCGTATCCCCACCCGCCGCTATCCGCGAACCGCTTGCTGTCCTTCACCATGAAATCCACATCGTGCTGGGTGCCCGGCACCGTCGTGTCCGGAAAGTACTGCTGCCTCGCTGGGTTCCAATGAACCTTCGCCATCTTGGAACCGTCCGGGAAGGGCTTCCCGTTTCCTGGGATGCCGGTCCGGTAGGCGTCGATCATCACGGGATTGGCGAGGATCACCGCGACCAGTTTGTCGCTGTGGCTGGTTGAGACGACCTGCCAGCCCTCGTATCCCCTGAACTCGGAGAACGAGAGCCCGCCCGGGACGCTCACGCCGTACTTGTCCTGCTGGGCAAGGGCCAGGCCGCCCAAGGCAGCGATCGCCGAGCCAAACACGACGATTGAAGCCAATCGAAGGCTGACGCAAGAAAGCAAATTCCACTTGAGCATCGCTTCCTCCTCGCAGAGGTGTCGCAAACAGGATTATCACTCGCCCGCGGCAAGAATGACCGTAGACCGACTTACAAAGATCCGCACGCTACGAATCGTGATCCAAAACACGCGATCATTGATTTGATTTCGGGCTGGATCAAGCTGATCACGAAGCACGCCAACGGTTACGAGGCGTGCTTCGTCGTGGCGGAATAGCTGGGTTGCTGACTGATCCGGGATCCGCTTGATCCAAGCGGATCCCGTATCCCAAGCCCGCGCGGCGCCCGAGCGAAGCCGACATCCGCATGGCCGAAATGCGAGATGGCGAAGCAATCAACCGGATGTCGTATGACGCATACCGTACGCAACGCCAGCCATGAGAGTCACCCCTCGCGCTCGTCGTCCGCATCTGCATGCCACGGTGATCTCACCATGAGGATTGCTGCCCTCAGATGCAAACAAGATGTTCTGCATGCGGGAGAAAGAAAATATTGAGCGTGCTCACGCCTCGCGATCTCGCCGGGCTTCTGCGATTAGCCAGTCGTGGAATAACGCGACGGGCTCCCTGTCCGCGTCCTCGCGCCGACGGAGGGCGTAGTAGCCGAGTTCCGATCCGAGGCGCGCGCCGAACGGGCGAAACAAGCGCCTCTCCTCAAGCTCGGCTCGGACAAGGGCGCTCCGGGCGAGCGCGACGCCGCAGCCCGCGACGGCGGCCTGGATCGCTGCACCGGGATCATCGAGATGCAGCCCGCGCCCCGTATCGATACCGCCGATGCCTGCGCGCTGGAGCCAGGCGCGCCACGTCAAGGACGTGCCTCTCGCCGCTGCCGAGACGTCGTGGATGAGCGGAAAGCGGTTTAACTCATCGGCACATCGTGGCGGCCGGTAACCGGCAACCTGATTGGGATTGCAGACGGGAAAGCACCCCTCCCGCAGCAGAAGAGTCGACTGGAACCCGGGCGAGGGCTCTGCGCCGAACCAGACGCAGATGTCGAGCCTGCCGGCAGCCAGTTCCCCGAACCGGCAGTTCGTACCGATGTGCAGATCGTAGTCCGGATGATCGTGGCGGAAGCGCTGTACCCGGGGCAGCAGCCACTTGTCTGCGAACGCTGACGGCACGGCGACGCGAATGGCAGCGGAAGCGCTACCCGTCCTCAGCCGCTCGATGACGACTGCCAGGTGGTAGAAGCCGGCCTGCAGATCCGGAATAGCGGACTGGGCAAGGTCGGTGAGTTCGAGCCTAGCCGGACCTGACCGCGAACGGCGGAACAGCTTTACACCGAGCGTCTCCTCCAGGCCGCGGACGAGCTGACTGACGGCAGCGGGCGTCACACCCAACTCGTCCCCAGCGGCGACGTAGCTGAGATGCCGGGCGGCAGCCTCGAAGGTGCGCAGCGCATTCAGGTGATTTGGTGTTCTCATCGCGGTTCGGCCTGCCACCGCTACGGCGTGGTCGCGGCATCCGTGAGAGAGTGCCAGCCGTGAAGCGGCTCCGCTATTCACGGCCTGCGCGTCGCTATTCCGCGACTGACGATCGCTGCCCTGCCTGCGTGAGCTCTCCCGATGCGGCTCGCGATCGGGCTTGGCTGCGGCGATAGTCACCGGGCGGCAGGCCCACGGCGCTGCGGAACGCCCTCGAGAAGTTGGATTGCGAAGAGAAGCCGGCAGCCAGGGCGATCTCGCCGATCGGCCGGAGGCCATCGGCCAGCATCCGCTTCGCTGATTCGAGCCGCATCCGGCTTACGAACGCGTGCGGCGCGTGCCCGGTCGTTGCCTTGAATGCGCGCGCGAAATGGGCCTGACTCATGCAGGCGACTGATGACAATTCCGCTACGGTGAAGTTCTGATCAAGGCGGGCTCCGATGAACTCTAAAACGCGCGACATTCGCCGGCTGTCGATCGGCTTAGCCTCGGACGAAAATCCTATCGCCCGCGTCGAAAGTTCCGAATAGCGGTTAACGAGATATGCCGAAAGTGACCGGGCGAGCGACTCGACCAGCAGGCGTCCGGCGGAGGTTTCTGCCTGCAGCTCGCGGTTGATCGCGAATGCAATCTGCTCGATGAACGGATCGTAGGCGATTGCTTCATAGCGAAGCCCCGCACGAGCAGGATCGATATTGAGATCCTGCAGCACGCACTCCGCGAACGGATCGGGCGGCAGGAAGATGTGCAGACAATCGTGGAGCGGCTGCTCGAAGTCGATGCGTTCTTCCCGGATACCGGCCGGGCAGAGCCAGACGGTCCCGGAATGACCGGGAGTCCTCTGCCGCAACCCAGCCCCCTCGCGGTACACGAGGGAACGGCCGCTGAGCAGAACCGCGACCTCGGTTTCCCGGGGAAGCAGCGAGGGCAGGGCACCAGCCTCATGATCCCAGCGCTCGGCCAGGACGCTCGTCCAGCCGCGACCGGACGACGTCCCCAACCGTCTGCCCGTCACGTACTTGAACGCGGTGTGTCCCTGAAGCTCCATCGCAAGCACTGCCCAGAACGCCCAGGTTACCTGAACGTAACCCGAATCACCTATCCCGGCAACGGAGTGCGCGGGGGCGCAGGGAGCCGCCTCGATGCACACGCACACGGCAATTGCGCAAGCGCCACGGATCTTTCGCTTGCGAGCACGCGGGCCAGAATGATGGGCAGCGGTGACTCTATTCCGTGCGAGCGGTTCTCAGCCCGTCGGCGGCTTGGTCCTGGTCAGCGGCGCAGGTCGGACCCGGCCGGGAGCACCAGCCAGCACCGCCGGGGGGCGCGCACCTTGTCACATCCGGCACCGGAAGGAGGACGCCGGAGCGGCGGAAACAACCCAGATCCTGATCCTGTTCGCCGATGGTGTGCGCATAGCTCATTCCGTAAGGATTGAAGCCCTCCTTTCTCCCTTCCTTCCATGCAGCTTTCAGCTCGGGCGTACCGATATCCCGATCGGGCCGGCGCGTTCCCTGAACGTAACGAGGCGGCAGTAACCGACTTCGCGCTCACGACGACGCTGAACCAAGCCCTCGTGCCGCCGGCGGTCCTCGGGGCAGAAACCGCCGCGGCTGAGAACCGGGATCATCGGGTGCTGCCCTTGCAGGTCGGACAGCTTCCGACGCTTGCCGGTATGGTCCGCCGGTTCATCGTCGGGGAAGCTCGCTCCGGGAACCATGTCGGGTCGCATGACGGAACTCCTCTGCGCCGAGATCGCCCGGATCGTCTCCGCCGCCAGGATCGACGTCTTCGTGCTCAGTACGGCGGCTGCTTGCGTTGCCGCTGCATCTTGGCCGCTTCGACCCACCACGTGAGATCGTCGGCGAAGCGCGGGAACGCAGCGTCGAGGGCCCGGCCGCCCTCGCCGGTCGGTTCGCCCTCGGGCGACAAGGTTGATCCGATGGGACCGACCGCGATCGTGCTCGATATGACGATCATCCCCATCTCGGAGAGCGTGCCGTGCCAGGCGGTCGCCGCCCGCGCGCCGGACAGACGGCCGGCCGAGTAGCTCGCGATCGCTGCAGGACGCCAGAACCACTCCTCCAGGAAGTGGTCGGTCAGGTTCTTCAATCCGGGCTGGACGCCCCAGTTGTACTCGCCGGTCACGAACACGAACCCGTCGGCGCCGCGAATCTTCTGCGCCAGCTGCTCGAGGCCGTCGGGAGCTTCGCCCTTCGGGTACTCCTTGTACATCCGGTCGAGCATCGGGAGATTGATGGCCTTGGCGTCGATCAGCTCGACCTCGTCCCCGCGGCGGCGCAGCCGCTCGACCAGGAACTCCGCCAGTCGGATCCCCGTCCGGTCGGACCGGTAGGAGCCGTAGAAGACAAGAATTCGGTTGCTCATCCCAGTCACTCGGCGGCCGGCTTCCGGCAGCGTGCGGGTCGTCGGCCGCCGACGATCCGTCGCTGATGATGAAACTCCAGCATGCGGCGCCTCGTGCGGCAACGGCCTGCCGGCTTGCCCGCCGGCAATGGACCGGGCGTACCGGTCGGGCCAATCCTCATCGTGCGCGCCGGTCCGCGTCTCGTGCGCGCCGTGCGCCGCAGCCGCGCGGCGGAGCGCCGCCGCGGGATCGGCGCCCGAGGAGAAGGTCGTGCCGGCCTCCACCCGGCCCGGGAGTCGCTCGGTGACGTCCTGGAGCAGCCGGCCGTTGCCGTCCGGATCATCCGACATCCGACGGATTGCTCCGCAATGCGGATGTCGGCTTCGCTCAAGCGCCGCGCGGACCTGTCACACGCTGTCCGGACGTGATCGTCCGGACAGCGTGTGACTGAACGAGGCGTGCGCGCGGTCGCTGCGTTGCCCGGGGTCCGCCGCCGACCCGGCCGCGCCCGAACAGGCAGGGCTCGTCCGTGCCCGTGCGCGCGTTGTCCGCACCGTGAAACCTCTGGCTGACCTCGACACCGCGACGGCGCAGATCCTGGCGAGCCGCCTCGACGTCGGAGACGACGCGGTACGATCCCCTGGCGGAGCCGGGTGCGGCGGCCGTGAGGTTCGCGCCGAGGATGACCGAGGCGCCGGAGCCGGGCGGCGTGAACGGGACCGCGTACCAGCCGTCGCCGGAGGCGAAGTCTGCATCCGGCCGCCAGCCCAGGCCGGGGTAGAACGGCTGGGCACGGTCGACATCCGACACAGGGATGACGACGCCTACGAGCCGCATGTCCGCGGCCCGAATCGGCGCGGGATCGGTCTTGGTCGTCGGAGTCCTGCTCCCACGTCAGGATGTCGGGTCCGTGGCGGCATCGCGCCGTGCGGGAGCGGAATGAACGGCCAAACCCCTCCTGGCCAAGCCCCTCCTGGCCAATCCCCTCCTGGCCAATCCCCTCCAGGCCAATCCCCTCCTAGCCAAGCCTCTCCCGCATCCCGGCTCCGAGCGTGCGTCGAGCTCACCCTTATCTCAGGCCCGACAAGACGATGTTGGCCACGGCGGCTCCCACGCGCTCAGGCGTCCCGTTGGGAGCCGACTGCGACGGGTTGGCGGCCGCGAATGCGGCGACCGCGCCGGCCATCGCGCGCAGATTGTCGGGCTGGCGCGGATCACGCGCGATGGCCGTCGCTTCCCGCTCAAGCCGAACGTTGCAGGCTTTCGCGGGAAGTCCCCTGCTGGGCGTGCACGCGTCATGGCGCGCGCAGGCCGCGTCGAGGGCATCGATCGGCGGCAGGGGAGCGTTGTTGCCGGGCCCGCAATAGTTGCCGTGCACGAGGATCTTCGGGCCGCCGATGGACGCTGGCTCGGCGGAAGACGACGTCACCCCGCAGATGGCCAGCAGGAGCGGGGCGATGCTTGTCATGGCGGCCGTGCGAAACGTCATGGTGGGGGTCCTCCGCACCCGTGCCGTGAATGAGGTCAGTCGGCATCGGGAAGCGGGGGAGAGAAGATCAACACGGTCCGGCATTCTGCTGTGCGATACGGCACAGCAGGCTGGTCGCGGGAAGTTGCGCGGAGGAGGTGGCTTGCTGCCGCCGATGGATCCGAAGAGCGGGCCGGGTCTGGGTTGAGAGGTCGGGCCCGCGCGGCTGGGCCGCCCTGTCAGGCTTCGCGAAACTGCCGAGCCCGCGCCTTGAGCGGACGCGGCGTCCCGAAGGCCCGTGGCTCGGCGGGATGGACGGCAGCCGACGTCCAGCGGGTGCTCGTGCGACGGGAGGTCGAGGGTGGCGGCCCGACGACTCTGCGAACGGGTTGAGGCCGGGCCGCCACGGCCATGCGGCTCTCGCCGTGGCTTATTACTGTCAATAATGATGGTTGCGAGCGGGGGCAAGTCGACGGCGTCACCACGCTCGGGCGCGTGCGACGGCGCGCAGGACGGCCTGCGCCCCGGATCCGCATCCTGAAGCGTCGCAAGCGGAGCAATAATCGACGCAATCGCCCCGCAACGGCTGAGCTTTAGAGGTCCACGTCACGGACGGTCGTCGATGACCGCGCAAGGGGGACCTGCTCATGCTGGACATCATCCGGATCATCGCGGCGGCGGCCGTTCTCGTCGTCTGGAGCCACGCGGCTCCCACACTCGCCGCGACCGATGCCGCTGCCCCGCGGACCGAGCCGGCGACTGACGCGCCGTTCGCGGCGGAGATGACCTGCCCGCTGCGGGCGTGGCCGTACATCGGCTGAGCGGCGCTGCTCCAACCCTGAATGGGTTCATCCGCTCCGCAGGAACGGCCCAGACATTCGCGGTCCGGTCGATCTCGCTCCAGCCCGCCGAGCACCTCGCCCGACCGCGGCGCGTTCGGAATGCAGAGCTCCAGCGCCAGGGCCGCGAGGAACGCCGGCACGTCCTCGAACGGGATGGCCGCCGGGCGCCGCGGGAGCCCCGCGCCGCGCCGACCGGCCCGAACGGATCGCCCGCAACCGCATCTCCCGAATCCGACGGATTGCGTCGCCATGCGGATGTCGGCTTCGCTCGAGCGCCGCGCGGGCGCGTGATCCGGGATCCGGGATCCGCTTGGATCAACCCGATTCCGGATCAGTCGCGCCCGTCGAAGCGGGCGCCGACGCAGCCCGCGGCGAGGAGCGCGGCGCCGATGCCCGCCGCGCAGGCGGGCCAGCCGAAGCGGTCGAAGACCGCCCCGAGCACGATGCTGCCGACGAGGCCGCCGGCGAAGTAGGCCGCGAGGTAGAGCCCGCTCGCGGCGCCCCGGTCGCCCTCGGCGGCCTGCCCGACGGAGCCCGTCGCCACGGCCTGCGCGAAGAAGGTGCCGGCCGCCACCAGGGTCAGCCCGGCGAGGAGGGGGACGAGGTGGGAGGCGAGCAGGAGCGGCAGCCCGGCCCCCGCCACGACGAGGCCGAGCCGGAGCGCCCGGCGCGGCCCGAGCCGCGGCACGACCCGGCCGGCGAGCGGCGTCGTCGCCAGGGCGGGCAGGAAGACGAGGCAGACGAGCCCGAGCGCCATCTGGTCGAGGCCGAAAGGTGCCCTCGCCAGGACGAAGGCGACGAAGGTGAAGGTCCCGATGAAGGCGAACAGGATGCAGAACCCGACCGCGAAGGCGGCGAGCAGCCTCGGATTGCCGGCGTGGCGCGCGAGCGTGGCCAGGGCCGCGCGCCGCACGGGCGGCATCGGCACCAGGGCGGTGGCGTGGGTGAGCCCGACCGCGACCAGCCCGGCCCCCGCGAGGTTGAGGCCGGCCAGCACCAGGAAGGTGGGGCCGAGCCCGAGATGCTCGGCCGCGCCCGCCGCGAGGAGGCGCCCGCCCAGATTCGAGGCGACGTTGCCGGTGACGTAGGCCGCGAAGGCGCTCGCCGCCAGGGAGGGGCCGCAATGCTCGCCGAGATAGGCCAGGGTGAGCGTGAAGGCGCTCGCCATGCACAGGCCCTGGGCGACGCGCAGGAGCGCGAAGGCGGTGAGGTCGGGCGCGGCGCACAGGAGAGCGGTCGGCAGGGTCAGGAGCACGAGGCTCGCCACGATGCCGCGGCGCCGGTCGAGGCGGCGCCCCGCCACGGCGACGCCGAGGCTCGCCGCGGCCATGCCGCAGGTGCAGGCGTTCACCGCGAGGCCCATCGCGGCCGGAGCGACCGCGTAGGCCCGGGCGAGGGCCGGCAGGATCGCCTGGGCGGCGAAGAGGTCGGCGAGAGTCAGGAAGGCGATGAGGCCGATCAGCAGGGAGCGGACGCGCTGCGGCGACAGGCCGGCGGGCCGCTCGGCGGGGCCGAGGGCGGGGGAGGCGGTCATGGGTCGGGGCTCCCGCGGAGGGGCCCGGGCGGGGGCGTCCGCCGCCCGCCCGGGACGGGCTCACATCACGTGCGGATCCTCCTTCTCGGGGAACAGGTCGGCCGAGATCAGGGTGACGGGCTTGCTCGACTCGTTCTTCCACCAATGGGCCACGTCCCGGGTCTCTCGCGAGACGTCGCCCGCGCGGTGGACGATAGGCACCGCGCAGGTCGAGGCGTGCTCCACGATCGTGCCCTGCACGACGTAGATCAGGGCGGGCCGGTTCTCGTGGCTGTGGAACGGCACGATCCCGCCGGGCTGCACGACCAGCCTGCGGATGCGGAAGCTGCGGCCCGGCACCGCGACGCCGCTCTCCTTGGCGAGGTCGAGGGCGCCGAGCACCGTGTCGGTGACGCCCACCGGCGCGCCCGGGCCGCCCGGGCCGGCGCCGGACCGGCCCTGACCGGCGGGGCAGGCGCCGGCCCAGGCGGGACCGGCCCAGGCAAGGCCGGCCAAGGTGAGGCCGGCCAAGGTGAGGCCGGCTGAGGCGAAACCGACCCAAGCGGCCGCGAGCAGCGCCAGCAGCGACGGACGGGGGCACTTTTGCGCGCGCATCATCATCGATCTCCATGCGTGACCCGCAGCCGGTTCGCTCCGGCTGCCTTGGACCGACGATGGGCGCGCCCGGGACCGGGGTGAAATGCCGATCCGGTCTCGTCTCCATAGCCAAACGCTATGGGAACCGGGCGGGCCGCGGGCATAGTCTCGCGGAGGGTCGGGCCGCGCCGCGGGAGGGCGCGGGAGGCCCGCGCGCCCGAATCCGCTCGGGTCGCCGCGGGATCTCCTCTACCCTGGCGAGCGGACGCCGCGCGGGGCCGTCATCGGTGATCGGGAGGCCGGAATGGGAGAGACCGGAACGGTCACGCCGCTGCGGGCGCGCCTGGGCGCCCGCCTGGACCAGCTCGACGGCGCCTACAGGGCGAGCATGGAGGCGGCCGTCGCCCATCTGCGCAGCAGCGGGATGGCGGCCCGCGCCAAGCTGGCCGGGGATCGCGCCCCCGACTTCGCCCTGCCCGATCCGGACGGCGCGACCCTGTCCCTCGCCGAGCGGCTGCGGGCGGGTCCCGTCATCCTCAGCTTCTTCCGCGGCGAGTGGTGCTCCTTCTGCCGCATCGAGATGGACGCCCTGCTGGCGGCGCTGCCGGACTTCACCGCCGCGGGGGCGAGCCTCGTCATGGTCTCGCCGCAGGGCTCCTCCGAGACCCTGCTGGCGCGCAGCCGCGGCGTCCCGGGCCTGACCGTGCTGAAGGACCCGATGAACGGCGTCGGGCTGCAATACGGGCTGATCTTCCGCATGCCGGACGTCCTGCGCGAGGCCCTGCTCGCGCTCGGGGTCGACCTCTCGCACGTCTACGGCACGGATGCGTGGCTGCTCCCGATCCCGGCCACCTACCTGATCCGCCGGGACGGGACCATCGCGCTCGCCCACACGGACCCGGACTTCACCCGGCGCCTCGACCCGGACGACATCCTGGCGGCCCTGCGCGCCCTGTCCGCCTGAGCCGCGCCCGGCCAAGCGGACCCGCGCGAGGCAAGGCTGCCGAGACCGTCGACTGCCGAGCATTGTCGCCGCCGGACCGCTCATCCGACATCCGGTCGATGGCGTCGCCATCTCCCATTTCGGCCGTGCGGGTGTCGGCTTCGCTCAGGCGCCGCGCTCAGGCGCCGCGCGGGCTCGTGATCCGGGATCCGCTTCGATCAAGCGGATCCCGGATCAGGCGACCCGGTCCGTCGCCCGGCGCCTTTCGGGCGAGGCGCGCGCGGCCGCCCGCCGCACCAGGACGGCGAGCGCCGGCGAGTGGCGCCGGCCCGCCACCGTGGGGAGGACGACCCGGTGGCACAGGGGAAGGTCGGCGAGCGGGCGGAAGGGAAGCTGCCGGGCGCGGGCGATGCTCTCCGGCCACAGGATGCAGCCGAGGCCCTCGCGGACGAGCCCGGCGAGCCAGCGCTCGTCCGCGCTGGCGTGGCGGGCGACCCGGTTGATGCCCCGCGCCTCCATGGCGGCGGCGATCGCCTCCTCGTGGCGGCAGCCGAGCCGCACGATCAGCGGCTCCCCGTCGAGATCCTCCAGCACCAGCTCGCCCTGCGCCTCGAACCGGTGGCCGGGCGCGAAGGCGACGCAGAACATGTCCTCGGCGATCGGCCGCAGGTCGAAGCGCTCGTGGCGGCCCCCGGCCTCGCCGAGGGGCGCGAGCAGGGCGGCGTCGACCTCGCCCGCGATCAGCCGCTCCTCGATGGCGGCGGACGGGCCGATCTCGACCTGGAGGGTCAGGCCCGCGATCTCCGCCGAGACGGCCGAGAGCAGGGGCGCGCCCGTCTCGGCCGCGATGGTGGAGCAGGCCCCGATCGTGAGCTGCCCGGTCTCGCGCTTGCGGAAGCTCTGCGCCTGCCGCTTGGCGGTCTCGGCCGCCTCCAGGGCGGCCCGCAGGTGGGGCTGCATCAGGCGGCCGAGTTCGGTCAGGTGCGTGTGGGCGCGCTCGCGGCGGAAGAGCGGGCCGCCGAGCTCGTCCTCCAGCTTCTGGATCGCGCGGGTGAGCGAGGGCTGCGCCACGTGCAGGCGCTCGGCCGCGCGGGTGAAGTTCAGGTGCTCGGCCACCGCGAGGAAGTAGCGGACCTGATGCATTTCCATGCGCTCACCCCACCCGGTGCGACCCGCGCCGACCGCGGCGAGGCGCCGGGGGCAGGAGCGCCGTCGGCCGGAGCCGAACGCGATCTCCACCGCTCTCCGGATGGGTCGCGGGCCGGCCTCGACGCTGTGGGCCAGTCGAGCGGCGGATATCGTCGCCCCGCGCGCGGTCCAGCGGACCGTAATGCATCGCTTCGGGGAAGGCGAGCGCACGGGCTGAACTTCCGCGAGGCCGCGGGCGCCGCGAGGGACCCCTTCGAGAGCTTGCGGCGAACTCCATGGCCGGTCACCTCGCGCGGGATATCGGGCGCGCCGAGGCGGCCGCGGGCCGCGGCGGGTATCGAAATCATAGCCACTCGCGAATTCTGCCCGGGCGCCCTCGGTGCTCTGATGGGGCTGCCGCCGGATGGCGGCGCGCCGGAGATTGCCATGAACCGCCTCCTCATCGCCGGGCTCGCGCTCTGCCTCGCGGGTCCCGCCCTCGCCCGGAACACCGGCAGCGGCCAGCAGACGGGCGGGCCCGCCCGGGACCGCATCAGCGCGACCGGCGGCCCGCCGAGGCCCGCGACCGCGCCCGACCCGAGGCGGCTCGGCTCCGGCAGCCATGCCGGCGGGCCGCTCAACAACCGCCTGTCCGCGACCGGGCCGGGCGGCGCGGTCCCGGTGGCCGCGCGCCAGCCCGGCCCGCGCCGGGACGGCTCCGGGTCGCGCGCGGGCGGCCCGCTCAACCGCTGATCCGGGATCCGCTTGATCGAAGCGGATCCCGGATCACGAGCCCGCGCGGCGCCTGAGCGCGGCGCCTGAGCGAAGCCGACATCCGCATGGCCGAAATCGGAGATGGCGACGCCATCAACAGGATGTCGGATGACCCATCACCCCAGGGAGCCGGTCATGAACGCGATGAATCCGATCCATGCGCCGGCCGCCGACCGGCGCATCCCGCGGGACCTCGGCCAGGTCGTCCTCGTGCTCCAGGGCGGCGGCGCCCTCGGCGCCTACCAGGTCGGCGTCTACCGCGCCCTGCACGAGGCCGGGATCGAGCCCGACTGGGTGATCGGCACCTCGATCGGCGCGATCAACGGCGGCCTCATCGCCGGCAACCCGCCCGAGCGGCGCCTGGAGCGCCTCTCCGCCTTCTGGCGCCGCGTCGCGCACGATGCCGTGCGCGCCCACCTCTCCGCCTGGCCCGGCCTCGGCCCGGCCAGCGCCCACTGGGCGACGCTGATGCGGGGCGTGGCGGGCTTCTTCGCGCCCAACCCCTTCGCGCTCGCCAATCCCCACTGGCCGCTCGGCCCCGAGGCGGCCGGCTACTACACGACCGCGCCGCTGCGGGAGACGCTGGCCGGGCTCGTGGACCTCGCGCAGCTCAACGGCGGCCCCTGCCGGCTGACGGTCGGGGCGGCGAACGTGCGCACCGGCCAGATGCGCTACTTCGACAGCCGCGAGGAGGCCCTCGACCTGCGCCACGTCGCGGCCTCCGGGGCGCTGCCGCCGGCCTTCCCGCCGGTGCGCATCGGCGACGACCTCTACTGGGACGGCGGCATCCTCTCGAACACGCCCGTGGAGGCAGTGTTCGACGACAACCCGCGGCGCGACGCGGTCGTGTTCGCGGTCCACATGTGGAACCCGTCCGGGCCGGAACCGCGAACCCTCTGGGAGGTCGTCAACCGCCAGAAGGACCTGCAATACGCGAGCCGCGCCCACAGCCACATCGCGCGCCAGAAGCAGATGCACCGGCTCCGCCACGTGATCTCGGAACTCGCCCGGCGCCTGCCCGGGGACTTGGCGGCCGATCCGGAGATCGCGGCCCTCGCCGCCCATGGCTGCCTCACCCGCATGCACGTGGTGCGCCTCCTCGCCCCGCGGCTGGAGGCGGAGGACCACCTGCGCGACATCGACTTCAGCCCGACCGGGATCCGCCTGCGCGAGGAGGCGGGCTACCTGCACGCGCGGCAGGTGCTCGCCGAGGCGCCCTGGACCCGCGAGGTCGACGCCCTCGAAGGCTTCGTGCTGCACGAGGCCGATGCGGGCCACGCCGCCGTGACCCGGTGAGGCGCCCATGTCGCGCACGGCCTCCCCCCTGCCGGAGGAAACCCGGCTCGCGGCCGCGATGGCCGCCGCGCAGGGCGGCGACGCCCGCGCCTATCGAACCCTGCTGCGCGACTGCGTGCCGGTCATCGCGGCCGTGGCGCGGGCCCAGGGCGTCCCTGCCTCCGCGGTGGACGACATCGTGCAGGAGACGCTCCTCACGCTGCACCGGGCCCGCGCCACCTACGACCCGGACCGCCCGTTCCTGCCGTGGCTGCGCGCCCTCGCCCAGCGCCGGAGCGTCGACCACCTGCGACGCTCCGCCCGCCGGGTCGCGGAGGTGCACGCGCCCCTGGCCCTCGAGGGCGCCGCCGACCCCGCGCCGCTCGCCCTCGACCGGCTCGCGGGGCGCGAGCGGCACTCCCGCCTCGCCCGGGCGATCGAGGCGCTGCCCGGCGCGCAGAGGCTGGCGGTCGAGCAGCTCGTGGTGCGGGAGCGCTCCCTCGCCGAGGCGGCGGCCGGGACGGGGCGCAGCAAGGGCTCGCTGAAGGTCAACCTCCACCGCGCCCTCCGGACCCTGCGGGCGATGCTGTCGGGGGACGGGGAGGGGGAGCGGGAGGGAGAGGGGGAGGGCGCGGGCTCCGGGACCCTGCCGGCGCAGCGCCGAAGCGTCGCGATTGATCGCCGGCCCGGTGCGTCCGCATCCTGGGCCGTCGGCGCACCATCACGAAGGGGGAACGACATGCCCGTCCCGGCAGCTCTCCGTCCGGCGCTCGCCGCGCCCGCCCGCGCTCCCTCGGACCGGAGATCCAGGCGGTGACGCGCCGATCGCCGAACCCTCCGCCGGGACCGGGCGCGGCGGTCCGCTCCCGCCTCGCCCCGCTCTGGCGCGGCTACCTGCGGCTCCTGCGGGCCGCCCTGGCGGCCCTGGCCACCGCGATCCTCCTGGTCCTCGGCCTGTTCTTCGTGAACTACGTCGTCCTCTCGACGCCGAAGGCCGCGGCCTACCGCAACCTCGACCCGTCCGTCCCCGAGTGCCGCGAGGGGCTCGGCCAGGGCTGGACCATCCTGGCGGAGACCGGGCGGGGGCTGATCGGGCCGGCCGCCATCGACGACGGCGGGTGGCGCGACGCCAGCAACGACGAGGACGCCGCGATCGCCGCCGACCCGCGCTGGGGCACCCGCTTCCGCTGCGCCCTGCAGCGCCACGTCATCCCGGCCGAGCGGCCGGGCGCCGCGGCGATCGACTACACGCTGGGCTTCCTGGAATTCCAGGAGGACGGCGAGCCCTACGCGCTCGTGTCGGGGGGCGCCGGCGACGACGATGTCGAGAGCACGACCGCCATGCTCAGCCGGGCCGTGGAGGCCCAGATGATCGCGCGCGGCGGGCGCGCCGCCGGCATCCGGCCGGTGATCACCCAGCTCGACGCGCTCGTGCGCCACCTCTCGACCGGGTCGCACTACGTCCTGGTCTTCGTGCACGGCTGGCGGCACGACGCGCGCATCGGCGACCGGAACGTGGCCGACCTCCGGCTCTACGCCGCGCACGCCGCCCGCTTCCTGCAGCAGCGCTGCCCGAGCGATCCGAGGGCGTGCGAGACCAAGGTCACCGGCATCTACGTCGGCTGGCGCGGCGCGCGCGTGGACGAGCGGGGCCTGCGGCGCCTGTTCGGGGACGCACTCGGCGGCGCCTTCGGCGGCCTCTCGGCCGGCGCCACCCTGTTCGACCGCAAGCCCGTCAGCGAGGCGATTGCCCCGGCGGCGATCTCGGCCCTGCGCGCGATCGAATCGGTGCTCGCCGCGCCGCGCCCGGACGGCCGCGAGCGCGACAACCGCCTCGTCGTCGCGGGGCACAGCCTCGGCGGCAACATGCTGGCGACCGGTCTCCGGGACGACGTGCTGAAGGCGGTGGCGCGGCACCGCTTCGGCGAGGTGATGCCGCCGGTCCTCGGCAACCTCGTCCTGCTGATCAACCCGGCCTCGGAAGCGAGCAAGTGGACGGCGATCCAGCGCGCGGTCTGGCAGCGCATCGCGCTCCACCCCGACGAGCACACGCCGGCGGCCGAGGTCGCCCGCGACACCGGCTTCTTCCCGCCCGAGCAGCGCCCCGTGATGGTGTCCGTCACCGCCGCCCTCGCCTTCCCGGCGGGCGGCTTGCGGCCGGGGGACTGCGCCTGGATCGGCCTCGACCTTGAGGACGGGTTCGAGGCCGCGCGGCGGCGCATCCGCCAGAGGCTGGCGAGTACCGACACGATGTTCCAGTCCGGCGTCGACTACGACTGGGCGACGCACGACCTCTTCCCGGTCTTCAAGCTCGATTTCCGCCCGGGCGCCGGGTTCCTCGACCGCCTCGCCGCCCGCTTCGAGGGCCGCCCGCCGCGGGGGATGAGCTGCGCCCCGCCCAGGCCCGCCGGGATCCTCGACCGGCTCCTCACGCTGCCGCTGCGAGCCCTCTCGGTCCTGGCCGAGACCTTCCCGTTCCAGGTGAGCCTGAGGGAGGAATCCCACACGATCGGCAACCTCGATCCGCCGCGGCCGGCGGCCGGCGTGCTCGCGGACGCGCAGCCCTCGGCCGCGCCCTTCGGCACCACCCACGAGCTGCTCGGCCTGCAGGAGGCGGGCGTCGAGCGCCACCATCCCTACGCCACGCTCGCCGACGCGGCGATCGACTGCCCGCGCAGCGACGGCTGGCTGACGCGGGCGCGCGCCCGGCGGCGGGACCGGCACGGGGCATTCTGGGACAGCGAGGATCCCGGCCCGCCCGACGCACCCGAGCGCGCCGCGGGCCGTCCGGCGGCGCGCTTCCTGCACGGCCTGCCCCTGACCGGCATCGCGCCGATCACGCTTGCCAACGACCCGTTCTGGAACGTGCGCGCCTTCGACAACGCCCTGTCGCGCCACGACGGCTACCGGCTGTCCTCCTTCATCTGCGCGATGAGCCAGCTCGTGATGGATGACATCACGGAATCCTCCCCGCGCATGATCGACCGGACGGGCCCCGCGGACCGGCAGGTTCTCGACGCGAGGCCCTGACCCGGGCGGCTCAGCAGCCGCGGCAGATCGCGGTGGCGATCAGGCGGGCGAGGTCCCGGCTGCGGCGGTCGAGATCGGGCCGCGTGCCGGCGCCGCGCGTCGAGGGCCGCACCGTCCGGCTTGGTCGTGTCGAGCGAGGTCACGTGCCGGACCACCGGCCGGCTGAGCGCGGGCGGGCGTGAGGCCGGCCGGGAGCCCGGGTCGATCTCGGCCAGGGCGGGCGTCCCGAGGGACAGGGCGAGGGCGAGGGCGGCGAGGCGGCGCATGGGGCTTCTCCGGGTCGGGGGGTCAGGCGCCGAACGCGACGGCCATGAGGCCGAAGAAGGCCGCCAGCGTGCCGATCACGGGCGCCAGGGCGGCGAGGGGGCGGGTCTCGGTCATCGATCGTCTCCGGTGTCGCGGCGCGTCCCGCGCGCCGTGACCCTGAGTGCCGGTGGCGAGACCCGCCCGTGTGCGGCCGCGCACGCCCGGGCGCGAGCCCGCCTCGGAGCCCGCCGAACCGGTTCGGCGGCTGTTACCGCGATCGCGGTGAGAGGGTGCGGGTGCGCGAAGCCGAGCCTGGGCGCGATGCGCCGTCGCCGCGGTCCATCGGCACCACCCGCGGCACCGTGCCCCAGGACGCCATCGGCCGAATGGTGCGCTGCCGGCGCGATGCGCTCGCGATCGGGTCCGTCGCGCCGCCTGCAAGGCACAGCCAAGCAGTAAAGCAACGGCCGTGTGTTGGGCGGGGCGACATGATGGGGTGTTGTCCAACCCGGATTCGTGGTGTATATGGTTTGCTGTATAGTCGTGGTGCGACACATTCGGGCAATCTGAAGCGATTGTGACTTGCCTGGGAGGTTCGGGATCGGGTCCCATGGAACGTCCGCAGTCAGCAAGTCGGCACTGCCTCTCGTGCGACCAACACACGATCTAGAAATATCGAACTGAATCAGTTCACTACCCCAACGTATGTGCCCGATCGATGACTCGGTACACCGTAAGACCGCGTGCCAGGAATACTGCATGCCAAGCGTCAGGGCATGCCAAGTGTCAGGACGCCCTGCCCGGCGGGAAGGGCGGCAAACCCGGTGGCCGCGCCGAGGCGGACGCACCGGCGCGGAGGATCCGGGAGCCGGCTCGGTCCCGCGATCTCCGCTTGGACAGGTCCCCGCGGGTGGCGGGAGGTCGGCCGAGAGGGGTGGTGGGACGGACTCGGCAATGGATCGACGCGCCGCCGCGGATCCCTCGGGCCGCCGCGGATCCCTCGGCGGGCGGGCGCGCTGCATCGAGGCTTGGCGGTTTCGTGCCCACGCGGCGGGTGTGCTCCTCTTCTTCAAGGACGAAGCAAATGCCAAGCACGTTCGCGTCTGCCACGCAGAGTGAGGGCGGGGCCGTGGCCGAGAGGGCCGATAAGATCCGCCAGCATATCAGGAACATGCTTCGCAGGCTCAACAGCCTGAGGGGGGAATCGGAGAAATCGACCTCGGCGTGACCGCTCCGGACGGGGCGTGTCGGCGCACCGGGGAGGAATCCGCAGCATTCGGGCCTGGTGATGCTGCGAAGCGATCGTGGGGGCCCGTCGTTGCAGGGCTCCCCGGACACCCTCCGGGCGAGCGGAGGGCCGCGCATCGGGACGGACGCGCGCGATTCCGACGGTGACGTGGCCGGATCCGGCCCGGGGAGCCGGGCGTCGGCTGCCCATCATTCGCCGCAGCGGTGACCGCTGCGGCGAATGATCCGGGACCAAGAGCCTGAGCAGAATCGCATGGGGCAATTCCGCTCAGGCGGCCTCGACGAGGTCGTCGCGCGGCGCGACGGACGCGCCGCCATGGTGCCTGAGCGGCCTGTTGCCGCCGAGGCCGCGCAACAGCACGTAGAACACGGGCGTCAGGAAGAGCCCGAACGCCGTCACGCCGATCATCCCGGAGAAGACCGCGACGCCCATGGCGCTGCGCATCTCCGAGCCGGCCCCGGTCGCGGTGACGAGGGGCAGGACGCCCATGATGAAGGCCATCGAGGTCATCAGGATCGGGCGCAGCCGCAGGCGGCTCGCCTCGATCGCCGCCCGGCGCGGGGAGCGACCGGCGAGTTCCAGCTCGCGGGCGAATTCCACGATCAGGATGGCGTTCTTGGCCGAGAGGCCGACCAGCACGATCAGGCCGATCTGCGTGAAGACGTTGTTGTCCCCCGCCGAGAGCCACACGCCGACCATGGCCGCGAGCAGGCCCATCGGCACGATCAGGAGGATCGCCAGCGGCAGGGCGAGGCTCTCGTACTGCGCGGCCAGCACCAGGAACACCAGGAGCAGCGCGAGCGGGAACACCCAGACTCCCGAATTGCCGGCGATGAATTCCTGGTAGGTGAGGTCGGTCCACTCGAAGGCGAAGCCCCGCGGCAGGGTCTCGGCCGCGATGCGCGCCGCCGCCGCCTGGGCCTGCCCCGACGAGGAGCCGGGGGCCGCGCCCGCGTTGATGTCGGCGGACAGGAAGCCGTTGTAGCGCATGGCCCGCTCCGGGCCGGCGGTCTGCCGGACGCGGAGCAGGGCCGAGAGCGGCACCATCTCGCCCGAGGCGGCGCGCACCTTCAGCAGGCCGACATCGTCCTGGCGAGCGCGGAAGGGCGCGTCGGCCTGCACGCGGACCGAGTAGGTCCGGCCGAACCTGTTGAAGTCGTTCACGTAGAGCGATCCGAGATAGATCTGCAGCGTGTCGAACACGTCCGTCACCGGGATGCCGAGCTGACGCGCCTTCGTGCGGTCGATGTCCGCGAAGAGCTGCGGCACGTTCATCTGGAAGCTCGAGAACAGGCCGGCGAGTTCCGGAGCCTGGGCGGCCCTGGCCATGAAGGCCTGGGTGGCCTCGTTGAGGGCCTCGTAGCCGAGGCCGGCCCGATCCTCGATCTGGAGCTTGAACCCGCCGATCGTGCCGAGCCCGTTGACGGGCGGCGGCGGGAACATCGCGATGAACGCCTCGGGGATCGCGGCGTACTTCGCATTCAGCGATCGCGCGATGGCCGCCCCGCTCAGCGCGGGGTCCCGGCGCTGCTCGAACGGGGTCAGGGTCGAGAACACGATCCCGGAATTCGCGCTGTTGGTGAAGCCGTTGATCGAGAGGCCCGGGAACGCGACGGCGCTCTCGACGCCGGGCTCCCTGAGGGCGATCTCGCTCATGCGGCGGATCACCTCCTCGGTCCGGTCGAGGGTCGCGCCGTCGGGCAGTTGCGCGAAGCCGACGAGGTACTGCTTGTCCTGGGCCGGCACGAAGCCGCCGGGGATCTGGCGGAACAGGAGCGCGGTCGCGCCGACGAGCACGAGGTAGAGGACCATCATCGCCGCCTTGCGCGAGACGACGAGGCCGACCCCGCGCCCGTAGCCGGCGGACGCCGTCCCGAAGGCTCGGTTGAACCGCCGGAAGAACCAGCCGAGCAGCCCGTCCAGGATCCGGGTCAGCCGGTCCTTGGGCGCGCCGTGATCCTTCAGCAGGAGCGCCGAGAGGGCCGGCGAGAGGGTCAGGGAATTCACCGCCGAGATCACCGTCGAGATCGCGATGGTCAGGGCGAACTGCTTGTAGAACTGGCCCGTCAGGCCGCTGATGAAGGCCAGCGGCACGAACACCGCGACGAGGACGAGGGCGATGGCGATGATCGGGCCCGAGACCTCGCGCATGGCGCGGTGGCTGGCCTCCCGCGGCGCCAGCCCGCTCTCGATGTTCCGCTCGACGTTCTCGACCACCACGATGGCGTCGTCGACGACGATGCCGATGGCGAGGACCAGGCCGAACAGGCTCAGCGCGTTGATCGAGAAGCCGAAGGCGTGCATCACCGCGAAGGTGCCGACGATGGAGACCGGCACGGCCAGCAGCGGGATGATCGAGGCCCGCCAGGTCTGCAGGAACAGGATCACGACGAGCACCACGAGGGCGACCGCCTCCAGCAGCGTGTGGATGACCGCCTCGATCGAGGCGCGCACGAACTGCGTCGGGTCGTAGACGATCCGGTAATCGACGCCCTCCGGCATGGTCGTCTTGATCTCCGCCATGGTGCGGCGGACCTCGTCCGAAATCCGGATCGCGTTCGAGCCCGGCGATTGGGAGATCGGGATCGCGACCGCGGACTTGTTGTCGAGGAGCGAGCGCAGGGCGTAGTCGGCGGCGCCGAGTTCGATCCGCGCGAGGTCGCGCAGGCGCGTGATCTCGCCGTCCGGCCCGGTCTTGACGACGATGTCGCCGAACTGCTCCTCGCTGGTCAGGCGGCCCTGCGCGTTCAGCGAGAGCTGCAGGTCCAGGCCGGGAACGGCCGGCGACGCGCCGATCACGCCGGCCGCCGCCTCCACGTTCTGGGCCTGGATCTCGCGCACGACGTCGCCGGCCGAGAGGCCGTGCTCGGCGACCTTCTGGGGGTCGAGCCAGATGCGCATCGCGTAGTCGCCGGACCCGAACAGCTGCACCTGCCCGACGCCGTCGAGGCGGGCCAGGCGGTCCCTGATGTTCAGGACGGCGTAGTTGCGCAGGTAGGTCATGTCGTAGCGGCCGTCCGGCGACAGGAGGTGCACGACCATGGTTAGGTCGGGCGAACTCTTCACCGTGACGATGCCGAGCTGGCGCACGACGGCCGGCAGGCGCGGCTCGGCCTGCGCGACGCGGTTCTGGACCAGCTGCTGGGCCTTGTCGGGGTCGGTGCCGAGCCGGAAGGTGACGGTCAGCGTCATGATGCCGTCCGTCGTGGCTTGGCTCGACATGTAGAGCATGCCCTCGACGCCGTTGATCTGCTCCTCGATCGGCGTCGCGACGGTCTCGGCGATGACCTTCGGATTGGCGCCCGGGAAGGTCGCGCGGACCACCACGGAGGGGGGTACCACGTCCGGATACTCGGAAATCGGCATCGCGAGGAGCGAGAGCAGGCCCGCGATGAAGATGAGCACGGAGAGCACGCCCGCGAAGATCGGGCGGTCGATGAAGAACTTGGAGAGGTTCATGGCGCCCTCCGGGGGCGAGGACGATCGCGGGAAGACGCGGCCGCGGACGGCCGCCGTGAGGGCCTTGTCGGGGATTGGGCCGGGCGGGGACCGGGGAGGCGCCTGCGCCGCGCGCCTGCTCAGCGCTGCGCGAACCTGCTCAGCGCTGCGCGAACCTGCTCAGCGCTGCGCGAACCTGCTCAGCGCTGCGCGAACCTGCTCAGCGCTGCGCGAGCTTGCCCGGAGCGGACGGTCCGTCCTGCGAGGGCGACCGCGCGCCCATGGTCACCGGAGTGGCGCTGACGAGCGTGCCGGGCCGGATGCGCTGCAGCCCATTGACCACGATGCGCTCGCCGGCGGCGAGGCCGGAGGTCACGACCCGCAGGCCGTCGACGGCCCGGCCGAGGGTGATCGCCCGGAGAGCGGCCCGGCCATCCGCGCCCACCACCAGGACGAACTTCTTGTCCTGGTCGGTGCCGACCGCCCGCTCGTCCACGAGCAGGAGCGTCTCGGGCACGGCCTGCCCGAGCCGGATGCGCGCGAACTGCCCGGGCATCAGGCGGCCGTCCCGGTTGGCGAAGCGCGCGCGGACGCGGATCGTCCCGCTGCGCGCGTCGACCCTGTTGTCGATGAACTGGAGGTGGCCCCTGGCGCGGCCGCCATCGGCCGTGACCATCTCGACCGGAACGCGCGCGAGCTTGCCGCGCCCGCTCGACGGCTCGGCGATCGAGGCCAGCGCCCGCAGGACGGTGGCCTCGTCCGCGTCGAAGCTCGCGTCGATCGGATCGACCGAGACGAGGGTCGTCAGCACGGCGGCGCCCGCCCCGGTCGCCACGAGGTTGCCGGGCGTGATCTCGCGGCGCCCGACGCGGCCGGCCACGGCCGCCCGGACCTCCGTGTAGTCGAGATTGAGGCGCGCCGCCTGAAGCGCCGCCCTCGCGGCCTCCAGGCTCGCCTTCGCCTCCTTGAACGCGTTGGCCCGGACGTCGAGGTCGCGCGCCGTGACGATGCGCTGGTCCGACAGGCGCTGCCCGCGCGCGAAGTCGCTCGCCGTCAGGGCGAGGCGCGCCTCGGCGCCGGCCGCTTGAGCCTCCAGGCGCTGCACCTCGGCCGCGTAGGGCGCGGGGTCGATCGTCACCAGGAGGTCCCCGGCCTTGACCATCTCGCCCTCGACGAAGTGGGTGGCCTGGACCGCGCCGCCGACCCGCGCCCTCACGTCGATGCGGTCGACGGCCTCCAGGCGCCCCGAGAACTCGTCCCAGAGGCGGATCTCGCGCGGTTCGACGGCGGCGACGGCGGCCGGCGCGGCCTGCTCGGCGGGCGGCGTCGCCGCGACGGCCCGGGTCCCGCGCAGCAGCGCCGGCGACGCGACGTGGTAGGATGCGCCCGCCAGCAGCGCGAGCAGGAGGCCGGCCGCGAGGCCGGGGCGGAGACGAGAGCGGGAGGAGCGGGCAGGGGAAGCGGAAGGGGAGGCGTCACGCTGAGGGGTCACGACCGACTCCGACATCTGTATGGTTCGCTACACATGTCGGCGTGGACGCCGGGCGTCAAGCGACTTATTTACCACTCGTTACAAAAACGCGGAGATGGCGGACGATGGCGATGGGGCGGCCCCGGTCCTTCGACACGGACAAGGCCCTGGACGAGGCGATGGAGGTGTTCTGGCGCCACGGCTACGACGGCGCGAGCCTCGCCATGCTGACCAGGGCGATGGGCATCAAGCCGCCGAGCCTCTACGCGGCCTTCGGCAGCAAGGAGGGCCTGCTGAAGGCCGCCCTCGACCGCTACGCGCAGAGACGCTCCGAGCACATGCGGTACGTCCTGGCCGCCCCGACGGCGCGCGACGTGGCCGAGCGCTTCCTGGGCAGCATCGCCGAGAGCCACACGGACCCGGCCAATCCCCCCGGCTGCCTGCTGGTCCAGGGCGGGCTCGCCTGCGGGGCCGGGTCGGAGAACATCCCGTTCGAACTGGCGTCGCGGCGCGCCCAGACCGAGGCGGAGCTTCGCGAGCGGTTCGTGCGGGCGAGGCAGGACGGCGACCTGCCGCGGGAGGCCGACCCGGCGGCGCTGGCGCGCTTCCTCTCGACGGTGGCCTCGGGCATGGGCGTCCTGGCGTCGTCGGGCGCCGACCGCGAGGCGCTGCGGCAGGTCGCGCGCGTCTCGCTCGGGGCCTTCGCGCGGGATACGCTCGCCGCGCCGGCGGCCGGCCCGGCGAGCGACGCCGCGGAGCAACCGACGCCCCGCCGCTGACCGTCGCGCCCGCGAGGACCGGCGCGCCGCACCGGCCGCGCGGATTGTTCCGGCATCCGGAACGATGAACTGTCGAGAGCGCTCATTCTCGCCGCGCGGGGACCTCGCCATCCTCCGCGGGCGGCCCGGGGACGGCCCGGCCGCCGCGGCGAGGACGATCATGAAGCTCTACCACCATCCCCTGTCGGGCCACGCGCACCGGGCGCGCCTGTTCCTCTCGCTCGTGGGCGCGCCGCACGAGTTGATCGAGGTCGACCTGAGGGCCGGCGCCCACAAGACCCCGGAATTCCTGGCGCTCAACCCGTTCGGGCAGGTGCCGGTGCTGGTGGATGACGGCGTGGTCGTGGCCGATTCCAACGCGATCCTGGTCTACGTCGCGCGCAAGCTCGGCCGGACCGACTGGCTGCCCGCGGACCCGCGCGGCGAGGCCGCCGTCCAGCGCTGGCTGTCGGTGGCGGCGGGCGAGCTGGCCTACGGCCCCGCGGCAGCGCGGCTCATCACGGTCTTCGGGGCGAAGCGCGATCCCGAGGAGGTGATCGGCCGGGCCCACACGCTCCTGCGCCGGCTCGACACCCATCTGGCCGGCCGCGACTGGCTCGTCGGCGCGGGCCCGACCATCGCGGACGTCGCGCTCTACAGCTACGTGGCCCGCGCCCCCGAGGGGAATGTCGACCTGTCCGGCTACCCCGCCGTCGCGGCCTTCCTGCGCCGGGTCGAGGCCCTGCCGGGCTTCGTCCCCTTCGCCGAGACGCCCGTCGGCACCTCCGCGGCGGCGTGACCCGCGGGTGCGGGCGCGCCCGAGGGCGCCCGGCGGAACCGGATCGGAGGACGAGGCCATGGCTGGGGTTCGAGCCGTGACGCAGGTGCCGACCTGGCACCCCGGCGAGAAGGCGATCCAGGAGCGGGTCGGCGTCGCCGCGCACATGGAGGAGGTGGGCCGGCGCGTGGTGCGGGACGCCATGCCCGACCAGCACCGCGCCTTCTTCGCCCAGATCCCCTTCGTGGTCCTGGGCAGCGTCGACGGGCGGGGGGAGGCATGGGCCACGCTCCTGGCCGGACGGCCCGGCTTCATCGCCTCGCCCACGCCCCGCCTCCTCACCATCGATGCGGGGGGCGATGCCGCCGATCCGGCGAGCGCGGGGATGCGGGAGGGCGAGCCGGTCGGCCTGCTCGGCATCGAGCTCCACACCCGCCGCCGCAACCGCGCGAACGGCGTCCTGCGCGCCTCGGCGGGCGGCCTAAGCGTCGCGGTCGACCAGAGCTTCGGCAACTGCCCCCAGTACATCCAGCTGCGCGACGCCGCCTTCGTGCGCGACCCGCGCGCGCCGTCCCCCGGCATCGTCGAGGAGAGCGCCGCGCTCGACGCCCCGGCGCGCCGCCTGATCGCGGCGGCGGACACGTTCTTCGTGGCATCCTACGCGGAGCGCGAGGCCGGCCGCCAGGTCGACGTCTCGCATCGCGGCGGCAAGGCCGGCTTCGTCCGCGTCGCCGCGGACGGCACGCTCACGGTGCCTGACTTCGCCGGCAACCTGTTCTTCGCCACGCTCGGCAACATCCTCCTCAACGGCAGGGCGGGGCTGGTCTTCGCCGATTTCGAGACGGGCGACCTGCTGCAGATGACCGGCGAGGCCGAGGTGATCCTGGACTCGCCCGAGATCGCGGCCTTTCAGGGCGCCGAGCGCCTGTGGACCTTCCGGCCCCGCCGGGTCGTGCGCAGGCGGGAGGCTCTCCCGCTGCGCTGGTCCTTCCGGCCGGAGGGCTGGTCGCCCAACTCCCTGATGACCGGCGACTGGCGCGAGGCCGCCGACCGCCTCCGCGCGGCCGAGCGCGCGGCCCGCTGGCGCCCGTTCAGGGTGACGAGGATCGTCGAGGAGAGCCGCGCGATCCGCTCGTTCCACTTGGTTCCGGGCGACGGGGCCGGGCTCATCCCGCATCGCGCGGGGCAGCACCTGCCGATCCGCGTGACGCTGCCCGGGTCGGACCGGGCGAGCCTGCGGACCTACACGCTGTCGGTCGCGCCCTCGGACGCGGTCTACCGCATCAGCGTCAAGCGGGACGGCGCGGTGTCGCGCCACCTGCACGACGCGATCCGGGTCGGCGACGCCATCGAGGCGGGCGCGCCGCGCGGCGGCTTCACCATCGACGCCCGCGCGCCGCGGCCGGCGGTCATGCTGGCCGGCGGCATCGGGATCACGCCGCTCCTGGCGATGCTGCGGCACGTCGTCTACGAGGGGCTGCGCACCCGGAGCACCCGCCCGACCACGCTCGTCCACGCCGCCCGCACGAAGGCCGACCGCCCCTTCGACCGGGAGCTGGCCGACCTCGCCGAGGCAGCGCGGGGCGCCGTGCCGATCGTGCGCGTGCTCGGCGACCCCGACGGGGCCCGGGAGGGCGTCGACTACGAGGCCGCGGGCCGGATCGACATCGCCCTCCTGCGGCGCTTCCTCGCCTTCGGCGACGCCGATTTCTTCCTCTGCGGGCCGCCGGGCTTCGTCCAGGCGCTCTACGACGGGTTGCGCGCCGCCCGCGTCGCCGACGCGCGGATCCACGCGGAGGCGTTCGGTCCCTCCTCGCTGGTCCGGACGGCACCGGCCGCGCCCGCCGCTCCGCCGCGCCCGCCCGCCTCGGCCGCGCCCGTTCCGGTGATCTTCGCCGAGTCCGCCAAGGAGGCGCGCTGGACCCCGGATTCGGGCAGCCTGCTCGACCTGGCGGAGGCCCGAGGTCTCAGTCCCGCCTTCGGCTGCCGGCAGGGGAGCTGCGGCACCTGCCGGACCAAGCTCCTGGCCGGAACGGTGACCCATCTCAGGGAGCCGGGCGCGCCCGTCGCGCGGGACGAGGTGCTGATCTGCTCGGCGGTGCCGGCCGAGGGCGCGGAGCGGATCCGGCTCGCGCTCTGACGAGGCGCGCCCCGCGCGGCCCTTCCGCCCTCCCTCCCCCGATCCGCCGACGATCGCCGGGGCGGACCGCCGGAGCCGACCGCCCCCGGCGGGTGAGGTGACGCCGTCCTCCCGCGTATCCTACCATCCCGGCGCGATCCCGCGGCGCGGGCGGGGACGCGGGCGGCGCGCGCCCGGCGGGAGCGTCCGGCAGGCGGGAGCGAGGGCGATGGATCGCTGGCAGGCCATGCGCATCGTCGTGAAAGTCGCCGAGACGGCGAGCTTCGCGGAGGCCGCGCGCCACCTGCACATGAGCCCGCCGGCCGTGACGCGCGCGGTGGCGGGGCTCGAAGAGGTCATCGGCGCCCGCCTCTTCGTGCGCACCACGCGCTCCGTGAAGCTGACGGAGGCGGGCGGGCGCTACGTCGAGGATTGCCGCCGCATCCTGGCCGACCTCGCCGAGGCCGAGGCCGCCGCCGCCGGCTCCTACGCGACGCCGTCCGGGACGCTCACGGTCACGGCCTCGGTCCTGTTCGGGCAGATGCACGTGCTGCCCATCGTCACCGACTACCTCGACGCCTACCCGACCATGTCCGCGCGGACGCTCTTCGTCGACCGCGTGGTGAACATCGTCGAGGAGGGCGTCGACGTCGCGATCCGCATCGGCCACCTGCCGGATTCCGGCTTCACGGCCATCCGGGTCGGGGCGATGCGCCGCGTCGTCTGCGGGTCGCCCGCCTATTTCGAGCGGCACGGCGTCCCGGCGACGCCCGCGGACCTGAAGGATCACCGCATCGCGGTCTCGACCGGCGCCTGGGCCTCGCCGGAATGGCGGTTCGGGCGCGACGAGCGCGTGACCGTCCATTCCGCCCTTCAGAGCAACAGCAACGAGGCGCCGATCTCCGCGGCCCTCTCGGGCTGGGGGCTGACGCGGGCGCTGCACTACCAGGTCGGTCCCGCCCTGCGCGACGGGCGCCTGCGGATCGTGCTCGCCGATTACGAGGAGCCGCCGCTGCCGATCCACGTGCTGCACCCCGGGGGACGGCGCGCGCCGGCCAAGGTCAGGACCTTCGTCGATTTCGCCGTGGCGCGGCTGCGCGCGATTCCTCTGCCGACCTGAGCGGCCCGCGCGGCCGCGCGATCACGGGGCCGAGCGGCCGGCCGCCAGCGGCGTGCCGGCGACCTGCCGCATGGCGATGATGGTGCGGAACGCCCGCACGTTCGGATCGGCGTGGAAGACCTCGCGGGCGAAGGCCTCGTAGGCCTCCATGCCCGAGAGCTGCAGGTGCACGACGAAGTCGACCTCGCCCGTGACGTACCACGCCGCCCTCACCTCGGGCCGGGCGCGCAGCCGGCGCACGAAGGCGTCGAGGAGATCGGGAGATTCGCGCTCCAGCGACACCAGGACGTGGATGGTGAGCGGCGCGCCGAGCACGGCCGGGTGCACCAGGGCCACGTCGGCGACGATGATCCCCTCGGCGCGCAGGCGCCGCAGCCGGCGCAGCACCGCGCTCTCGGACAGGCCGACCCGCTCCGCCAGGAGACGGGCCGGCACTTGGTTGTCGCGCTGGACCTCGGCCAGCAGGGCGCGATCGAAGGCGTCGAGATCGACGTTTTCCGGCATGGGCGGCGGATTCTCGGCGGAAACAGGCGAGCCTTAGCATGATTTCGGCGCCTTCCGCCGCCGCGGACCGGCATCATTGCGGACATGACCGACCCCGCCCTCGCGCCCACCGCCGCGATCGCCGACCCCGCCGCGATCGACATGATTGCCGCGATCGATGCGATCGCCGCGGACCTGCGCGGCCTCGATCCGGCCTACGCGCCCACGCCGCTCCGGCCGCTTCCCGGTTTGGCCTCGCATCTCGGCGTCGCGCAGGTGCTCGCCAAGGACGAGGGGCGCCGCATGCTCGGCAGCTTCAAGTCCCTCGGGGGCACCTATGCGGGCCTCAGGGTCCTGGCCCGGGCCGCCGGGACCGACCTCTCCGGCCTCGTCGCGGCGCGGCCGACCGGCCAGCCGACCCTCCTCTGCGCCAGCGACGGCAATCACGGCCTCGCGGTCGCGGCCGCGGCGCGCCTCGCCGGGGCCGCCGCCCGCATCTACCTGCACGCGGGCGTGCCCGCGCCCCGCGCCCGGCGCATCGCCGCATGGGGAGCCGAGATCGTCAGGGTCGCGGGCACCTACGACGACGCGGTCGATGCCGCGGCGGCCGCGGCGCGGGAAGGCCTCGGCATCCTGGTGGCCGACACCACGGACGATCCCCGCGACCCCGTCGTCGGCGACGTCATGGCCGGCTACGGCGTCATGGCCGCGGAGATCCGGCGGCAGGTCGAGGATGCGGGCGAGGCCCGGCCGACGCACCTCTTCGTCCAGGCCGGCGTCGGCGGCCTCGCCGCCGCGATGGCCGAGGGGCTCGCCGGCTGGCTGGCCCCGCCCGGATCGGTGGTGGCGGTCGAGCCCGAGACGGCGTCCTGCCTCCCGGCGGCGCTGGCGGCGAACCGGCCGGTGCGCGTGCCGGGCGACCTGCACACGCGGGCCGAGATGCTGTCCTGCGGCGAGGCGAGCGCCCCGGCCCTCGCCGTGCTTCGGCGCCGCGGCGTGCGCGTCGTGACCGTGTCCGAGCCGGACCTGGCGGCGGCCCCGCAGCTCCTCGCCGCGCAGGGCGGCCCCGCGACGACCCCGTCGGGCGCCGCGGGCCTCGCGGGCGCCGTCGCCGCCCTCCGGCAGCCGGGGAGGCGAGCCGATCTCGGCCTCGACCGCGCGAGCCGGCTCCTGATCCTGGTCACCGAGGGCGCGCTCGAGGACTAGAGCATTTTCCGACGAAGTGGATGCCGGTTCGTCGCAGAAAATGCGGCAAGATCAGAGACCTAGAGCAGCACCCGATTGCAACGTGATCGGGTGCTGCTCTAGGCGCGCCCGACGCCGTCGGACATCCGGACCCGTCCCATGACTTCACCCCCCACCATCGACGCCGCGCGCTTCCTCGACCGCCTGCGGGCGCTCGCGGGGGTCGGCCGCGACGCCCAGGGCCGGCTGACCCGGCTGGCCGCCTCGGACGCGGACAGGGCCGGGCGCGACGCCGTCGCGGGCTGGATGCGCGAGGCGGGCCTGGAGGTGAGGGTGGACCGGATCGGCAACCTGCTCGGGCTCTGGCGGCCCGAAGGCGCGCAGGGCGACCCGGTGATGATCGGGTCGCACATCGACACCGTCGTCGATGCGGGCACCTATGACGGCTGCGTCGGCGTTCTCGCGGGCCTCGCGGTGGTCGAGGCGCTGCGGGAGGCGGGCGGCCGGCCGGCGCATCCGCTCGCCGTCGCCGCCTTCACCAACGAGGAAGGGGTGCGCTACGCGCCCGACATGCTGGGCTCGCTCGTCTACGCGGGCGGCCTCGCGGCGGAGGCGGCGCTGGCGACGGTCGGCGTGGACGGGACGGTGCTGGGCGAGGAATTGTCGCGCATCGGCTACGCGGGGCCGCACGCGCCGGGCTTCCTGCGGCCGCGCGCCTATGTCGAGCTGCATGTCGAGCAGGGGCCGGTGCTGGAGCGCGAGGGCACCGCGATCGGCGCCGTGGCGGCAGTGCAGGGCATTTCCTGGCAGGAGGTCACGATTGAGGGCGCGGCCAACCATGCCGGAACGACGCCGATGGCGCTGCGCCGGGATGCGGGCGTGGCCGCCGCGCGGGTCGTGACGTGGCTGCGCGCGCGCGCCAGGGCCGGGAACGGGCGCAGCGTCGCCACGGTCGGCCGCCTGCGCCTGGAGCCGGAGGCGATCAACGTCATCCCGGCCCGCGCCGTGTTCACCGTCGACCTGCGCGACCCGGATGCGGGCCGGCTGGCGGCGCTCGAGGCCGACCTGGCCGAGCGGCTCGATCAGGTGGCGCGCGCGGAGGACGTCGCCGTGACGGTCCGGCGCCTCGCCCGCTTCGACCCGGTGGCCTTCGACCCGGGCCTGGTCCGGGCGATCGAGGCCGCCGCGACGCGGCGCGGCCTGTCGGTGCGGCGCATGATCTCGGGCGCCGGGCACGACGCCCAGATGATGGCGCGCCTCTGCCCGGCGGCGATGATCTTCGTGCCCAGCGCCGGCGGCATCAGCCACAGCCCGCACGAGCACACGTCGGAGGCGGAGCTCGTGGCGGGCGCGACCGTGCTGCTCGACGTGGTCCGGCGCCTGTCGGGCCCGCCGGAGGAACCCGCCGAGTGACGGGGCGGGCGCGCCGCCTGGATCACCCGCGCATCATCCGCGATCGCCGCCGTGGAGGCCCCCATGAGGATCAACATCAACGCCGACATCGGCGAGAGCTACGGACGGTTCAAGATCGGCCACGACGAGGCGCTGATGCCGCTGATCGGCTCCGCCAACGTCGCCTGCGGCATGCACGCGGGCGACCCCGGCATCATGGTCGACACGATCCGCGCCGCGCTCGCGAACGGCGTCTCGATCGGAGCCCATCCGGGCTTCAACGACGTCTGGGGCTTCGGCCGCCGGCAGATCCGGATGCGCCCGCTCGACCTCGAATACCTCGTCACCTACCAGATCGGCGCCCTGCAGGCCCTGGCGCGCGGCCCGGGCGCGACGGTCACCCACGTCAAGCCCCACGGGGCGCTGAACAACATGGCGCACGTCGACGAGGATTACGCCATGGCGATCGGGCGCGGCATTCGGACGGCGGACCGCGACCTGATCTACGTCGCCAATGTCGGCTCGGAGATGGCGAAGGCCGCGGAGCGCCTCGGCCTCCGGGTGGCGTCCGAATCCTACGTGGACCGCGTCTACGACGATGACGGTCAGATGAGATCGCGCGAGAGGCCCGACGCGGTGATCCACGATCCGCGGCAGGCGGCCGACCAGGTGCTCCGCTTCATTGCCGAGAAGGCGATCATCTCCCAGTCCGGGCGGAAGATTCCCGCGAGGATCGACACGTTCTGCGTCCACGGCGACGAGCCGACCGCCGTCCCGGTGATGCGGGCCGTGCGCGCGGCCCTCGATGCCGCCGGGATCGCGGTCGTTCCGCTCCCGGCCCTGCTGGGATAACCATGGCGCTCCCGCAGCGGCGAGCGCGCGGGCGGGAGGGGGCTCACCATGAGGCGAGGGCGGCGGGGCTTGCCCCAGCGAGCGGGTTGGACGCGGCGGCGGCTGATCGGGGTGCTCCTCGGGCTCCTGCCCGCGCTCGTCGCCGGCCCGGCCGCGGCGCAGGTCCGGTGGGTGATGGCGACCGAGTACCCGGCCAGCACCGTCTCGGGCGTCGGGCTGACGACCTTCGCGCGGCGGGTGTCCGAGCGGACGCAGGGCGCCGTCGAGGTGGCGAACGCCCTCGACAACGCGCTGAAGATCAGTTCGGGCGAGATGATCCGCGCGGCACAGGACGGCCGGATCTCGGGCGGCGACGCCTTCGCCGGGCCGCTCGAGGCCACCGATCCGATCTTCGGGCTGGCCTCCCTGCCCTTCGTCGTCCAGTCCGTCGAGGCCGCCAGGGACCTGAACGCGCGCGCGCGACCGCTCTACGCGCGGGCCCTCGCGGCGCGGGGCCTCACGCTCCTCTACATGACGATCTGGCCGCCGACCGGCCTCTGGACGGCGCGGCCCCTGGCCGGCCCGGACGACCTCCGCGCGATGGCGATCCGCGCCTACGACCCCACCTCGGCCGAGGTGATGCGGGCCGCCGGCGCGAAGGCGGAGTTCATGCCCTTCAGCGAGGCCGTCGCGAAGGTGAGGAGCCGCGACCTGGACGGGATCCTCACCTCCGGGGACGGCGGCGCCGGACGCAGATTGTGGGACGACCTGCGCTACTTCACGGCGATCAACTACGCGATCCCGATCTCGCTGGCCGTCGTGCGGACCGACGCGGTCGAGGCGCTGCCGCCTGCGCAGCGCGAGGCGGTGCTGGCGGCGGCCGCGGAGACCGAGCAGAGCCAGTTCGCGCTGCTCGCGACCCGCACGGCCGACAATTACGCCCGGATGCGCGCGAACGGCGTGGCGATCGCCGAGCCGGCCCCTCCGGCGCTCCTCGCCTCGCTCCGCGCGGGCGCCGCGGGGCCGATCCGCGCCTGGGCGCGGAAGGTGCCGGAGGAGGCGGTCGCGATCCTGGACGGCGCGGGGCCCCGGTGAGCGCGTGACGATCCGTCGAGGTTCGGCACGATCCCTCCGCCGGACTTCAGGGGCTTTCGACCACGACGGGTCTGGACCACGACGCTGCGCCGCCCGTTCGGGGCGCCGATCTCGTCTTCGAGGAGATCGGGGCCCTCATGAGGGCGCGAGGCGGCCGCCGTCGCGGTCGCCGCGCGCCGCGGGCCCTCAGCGCGAGCCGGTGACGATCGGGCAGTCGCCCTCTCCCATCGGCCGGAACGCCTCCTCGGCCGGGATGGTCCTGATCAGCTTGTAATAATCCCAGGGCCCCTTCGATTCGGACGGCGTCTTCGTCTCGAACAGGTACATGTTGTGCATCTTGCGCCCGTCGGCCCGGATCGTCCCCTTGCCGAAGGCCGGATCATCGGTCGGCAGGCTCTTGGCGACCTCGACGACCCGCTTGCCGTCGGTCTTGGTCCCGGCCTTCTCGACGGCCTTGAGGTAGTGCAGCGTCGCCGAGTAGGCGCCGGCCTGGAGCTGCGTCGGCATGCGCCCGCCCATGCGCGCGGAGAACCGCTTGGCGAAGGCCCGGGTGCCGTCGTTGAGATCCCAGTAATAGGCGGCCGTGAACTGCAGCCCCTGGGCGACGCCGAGGCCGAGGGAGTGCACGTCCGTGATGTAGAGCACCATGGCGGCGATCTTCTGCCCGCCCTGCACGATGCCGAACTCGGACGCCTGCTTGATCGCGTTGATCGTGTCGCCGCCCGCGTTGACCAGCCCGACCACCTTGGCCTTCGAGGCCTGCGCCTGCAGCAGGAAGGACGAGAAGTCGGGGGTGTTGAGGGGCGTGCGGGCGCTGCCCACCACCGTGGCGCCCGAGGCCGAGAGGATCTTGCGGATGTCGGCCTCCATCGTGTGGCCGAACGCGTAATCCGCCGTCAGCAGGTACCAGGAATCCCCGCCCGAGGCCACCACGGCCCGGCTGGTGCCGGTCGCGAGCGCGTAGGTGTCGTAGGTCCAGTGAATGCTGTTGGGGGTGCAGTTCTTGCCCGTGAAATCGGACGAGGACGCACCCGAATTCATGAAGACCTTGTTCTTCTGACGCGCCAGCTCCGTCACGCTGAGGGCCACGGCCGAGTTCGGCACGTCCACGACGACGTCCACGCCGCCCCGGTCGAACCATTCCCGCGTGATCGTCGAGCCGATATCGGCCTTGTTCTGGTGGTCGGCGGACACGACCTCGGCCCTCACCGTGCCGCCCGCCGCCTGGTAATCCTCGACCGCCATGCGGGCCGCCGTCACGGCGCCACTGCCGTTGGTGTCCGCGTAGAGACTCGAGAGATCCGTCAGCACCCCGATCCGAACCGCCAAGGGCTCCGGCAAGGGCCCCGGCTGCGCGAGCGCCGGGCCGGCCGCGACGGCGGCCGCGCACGCGCCGAGCGCGCGCAGCAATCTCCTGATGCCCATTCCTCCATCCTCCCTGGTCGTCTCGTTGTCGCCCGCCCGTTGACGCGGCGTGCACATTTGTACCATGGTACCGATATCCAATGGAGGCAAGGCGTGTCGGACCTCATCGTCGAGAGAAAAGGCAGCGTGGCGATCCTGACGATCGACCGCCCGCGCCGCCGGAACGCGATCGGCGTCCAGCTGGTGGAGGACCTGACGCGGGAATTCGCGCGGCTGGACCGGGAGGCCGACACCCGCGCCATCGTGCTGACCGGCGCGGCGCCGGGCTTCTGCGCGGGGAGCGACCTCAAGGAACTCGCCGAGACCGACCTCGCCGGGATGTGCGCGCACGAGGCCCGGACCGCGGCGCTTGCCCGCTCGATCGCCTTCCTGGGCACGCCCGTGATCGCGGCCGTCGACGGATTCGCGCTCGGCGGCGGCTTCGTGCTGGCGATCTCCTGCGACGTCGTCGTCACGGCGAGCGAGGCGCGCTGGCACCTGCCGGAGGTCTCGATCGGCTGGATCCCGCCCTGGGGCCTGCAGGCCGTGGTCGCCCGCGTCGGGCCCGTGGCGGCCCGCCGCCTGACCTGGGGCGCGGCGCCGTTCGACGGGCGCGAGGCCCACCGCCTCGGCCTCGCCGACGCGCTCGTCGCCCCCGGCGCGAGCGTCCTGGAGGCGGCGCTGCGCGAGGCCGAGGCCCTGGCGGCGCTGCCGCCGCCGGCCGTCGCCTCCACCAAGCACTTCTACGCCCCCGCGATCGCCGGCACGGCGGAGGCCGCGGATGCCTGGGCGAACCGCCTGTTCGCGGCCGATTGCGGCCACCCCGTCGCGCAAGGGACGCTGCGGCGCTTCGGAGTCACGGCATGAGTCACGGCATGAGCAAGCGCATCACCGCCGCCGAGGCCGCCGGCCTCGTCCGCTCGGGGGACACGGTCGCGAGCGTCGGCGTGATCGGCTGGATCACGCCCGATGCCCTGCTGAAGGCGCTCGGCGCGCGCTTCCAGGAGGAGGGCGACCCGCGCGACCTCACCTTCTACTTCCCGTGCGGGACCGGGGACTCGATCGACATCCGCGGCATGGACCACGTCGCGATCGAGGGGTTGATGAGGCGGATCATCTCCGGCTCCTACGTGAACCCGCTGCACCCGGTGAAGCGGACCCGGCCCGAACTGATGCGGCTCATCCGCGAGAACCGCGTCGAGGCCTATAGCTGGCCGATCGGCGCCAGCATGCACTGGCTGCGCGAGGTCGCGCGCCGCAGCCCCGGCTACATGACCGAGATCGGCCTCGGCACCTACGCCGATCCGCGCCAGCAGGGCGGCAAATTCACGCCCTGCGCGACCGAGGACCTGATCGAGCTGATCGAGTTCAGGGGCAAGGAGTACCTGTTCTACCCGACCTTCCCGCTGAACGTCGGCTTCATCCGCGCCTCCTCGGCGGACGCCTTCGGCAACCTCTCCTACGAGGACGAGGCCCTGATGTCGTCCAACACGGCCCTCGCCCTCGCCGTGAAGGCGTCCGGCGGCATCGTGGTGGCGCAGGTGCGGCGCGAGGTGGAGCGGCACTCGCGCCCGGCCCACCACGTGCGCGTGCCCGGCACGCTCGTCGACCACTACGTCGTCGAGCCCGACCAGATGTCGGGCACCGACACGCTGTTCGACCCGGTCTATCTCGGCGGCCGGCGCGCGGCCCCGTCGGACCTGCCGCGGCTCGCCCTCGGGCCGGACAAGGTCATCGCCCGGCGCGCCGCCGCCGAGGTCAGGCCAGGCCGGACCAGCATCTTCGGCTTCGGCGCCTCCTCGGACGCGCCCCTCGTCATGGCGGAGGCCGGGCTGTTCGACCACGGCCGCATCGACGATTACCAGTTCACCACCGAGCACGGTCCCTTCGGGGGCGTCGTGATGAGCGGCTGGCAGTTCTCGGCCAATATGGGCCCCGAGGCCCTGCTCGACGGCCTGCAGCAATTCGACTTCATCGACGGCGGCAATTGCCCGTTCGCGGCGCTGGCCTTCGCGCAATTCGACGCCGGCGGCAACGTCAACGTCAGCTGGTTCGGCTCCAGCAACCCGGGCGCCGGGGGCTTCATCGACATCGCCCAGAATGCCCGGGACCTCCTCTTCACCGGCACCTTCACGACGGGCGGGCTCGACTGCGCCATCGGGGAGGGCGGGCTGTCGATCCGGCGCGAGGGCACGGTGCGCAAGCTCGTCGCCCGCGCCGAGCAGGTGACCTATCCGGTCCGCCGGGGCGTCGCGGAGCGCGGCCAATCGGCCCTCGTCATCACCGAGCGCGCGGTGTTCCGGGTCGAGCCCGAGGGTCTCGCGCTGGTCGAGGTCGCGCGCGGGATCGACGTGCGGCGCGACATCCTCGACCAGATGGAGTTCGCGCCGCACCGGATCGCCGATCCGCTGCCCTTCATGGATGCGGGGCTGTTCGCCGCGTGAGCCGGCGCCCCGGCCCAGCGGGCGGCGCGGCGCTCCCGACCGCCCCGGCGAGACCGAACGGGACCAACGAGGGAGGGAAATCATGACGGTGCGGATGGTCGGGGCGGCCCTGCTGGCGGTCGCCCTCTCGGCCGGGGGCGCCCGGGCGGGCGAGAAGGCCGTGCGGATCGGCGTGCTCACCGACATGAGCGGGATCTACGCGGATTTCGGCGGGCGCGGCTCGGCGCTGGCGGCCCAGATGGCCGCCGAGGATTTCGGCGGCCGGGTCGGCGACCTCCCGATCGAGGTGGTCTCGGCCGACCACCAGAACAAGGCCGATATCGGCTCGGCGCTGGCCCGGCGCTGGTTCGACCAGGAGGGCGTCGACGCCATCGCGGACGTGCCGACCTCGTCGGTGGCCCTCGCCGTCGCGGAGGTGGCCCGCGAGAAGAACCGGGTGCTGCTGGTCTCGGGCGCCGGGACCTCGGACCTCACGGGCAAGAACTGCTCGCCCAACACGGTGCACTGGACCTACGACACCTGGGCGCTGGCCAATTCCACCGGGGGCGCCCTGACCAAGGCGGGCTTCGACACCTGGTACTTCATCACGGTCGATTACTCGTTCGGCTACGCGCTGGAGCGCGACGCGAGCGAGGCGCTGACGGCCGCGGGCGGCCGCATCCTCGGCAAGGTCCGCCACCCGGTCGGGACCGGCGACTTCTCGTCGTTCCTGGTCCAGGCGCAGGCCTCGGGGGCCAAGGTGGTGGCCTTCGGCAATGCCGGCGCCGACACGATCAACGGCGTCAAGCAGGCGGCGGAGTTCGGCCTGGTCCAGGGCGGGCAGAAGCTCGCCAGCATGCTGATCACCCTGAGCGACATCCACTCCCTCGGGCTGAAGGCCGCGCAGGGGCTGGTGCTGACCGAGGCCTTCTACTGGGACCTGAACGAGGGCACGCGCGCCTTCGCCAAGCGCTTCGCGGCCCGCAGCGGGGGCGTCTACCCGAACATGGTCCATGCCGGCGTGTACGGGGCCGTCACGCATTACCTGAAGGCCCGGGCCGCCGCGGGGCGCGACGACGGCCGGGCGGTGGTGCAGGAGATGAAGCGCCTGGAGACCGACGACCCGCTCTTCGGGCACGGCGCGGTGCGCAGCGACGGCCGGGCCACGCACGACCTCTACCTGTTCGAGGTCAAGGCTCCGGCGGAGAGCGGCGGGCCTTACGATTACTACAAGCTCCTGCGCAAGGTGCCGGCCGCCGAGGCGTTCCGGCCCCTCGAGGCGGGCGGCTGCTCGCTCGTGAACTGATCCGGGCGGCCGAGGAAACGATGCGCGGCATCCCGGATCGGGATGCGGGACCGGCCCGCGCGGGGTCGCGGGCTTCGACGGACGAACCGGGAGTGGGACGTGAGTGAGGGGATCGACGATCGCACCGGGTTCTCCCTGGAGACCGACGTGCTCGTGGTCGGCGGCGGGGCGGCGGGGGTCGCCGCGGCGGTCACCGCGGCCCGGCAGGGCGCCCGGGTCACGCTCCTGGAGCGCTACGGGTTCTGCGGCGGAGGGGCCGTCGCGGGTCTCTCCGGGACCATCTGCGGCATGTACGCGGCGACGGAGGACCGCGCCGCGCCGCCGCGCCAGGTGGTCCACGGCTTCCTCGACGAGTTCGTGGCGGCCCTGGAGGCGCGCGGCGGGCTCGCCGAGCCGGTGCGCTACGGCAAGACCTACACCCGCGTGCACGACCCGCTGGTCTGGCGCGAGGCGGCCGACGCGCTGCTGGCGGAGGCCGGCGTGCGGATCATCTACCACGCCGTCGTCACCGGCGCCCTGGTGGAGGGGGCCGAGCGCGTCGAGGGCGTCGTCGCCTTCACCAAGGAGGGCAGGGCCCGCATCCGCGCCAAGGTCACGGTCGACGCGAGCGGCGACGCCGACGTCGTGGCGATGGCCGGGCTGCCCTCGTTCGTCGGGCAGGACGGGCGCGTGCAGAATCCGACCATGATCTTCCGGCTGATGGGCGTCGACACCGCCCGCTTCGTGAGCCGCTACGGGACCGACACGATCATGGGCGAGGAGGTCTCGGCCCTCATCCGCGAGAAGGCGGCCGGGAACGGCTACACGCTCCCGCGCGCGAAGATCTGGCTGTTCACGACCACGCGCCCGGGCGAACTCCTCTGCAACTGCACCCGCGTGATCGGGGCGGACGGGCGCGAACTGAACACGCTGTTCGCGCGCGACTTCACCGAGGCCGAGATCGAGGGGCGGCGCCAGGTGCGGGAATACGCCCGCTTCTTCCGCGACCACCTCGCGGGGTGCGAGGCGAGCTTCGTGAACGACACCGGCGTGCAGGTGGGCGTGCGCCAGACCAGGCAGGCCAGGGGCGTCGCGCTCCTGCGCAACGCCGACGTGGTGGCGGGCACCAAGTTCGCCGACGGGATCGCCCGCTCGCCCTGGCCGATCGAGCTGCATTCCGGGGCCAAGCCGCGGGTCGAGTGGCTCATCGACGACGTCTACGAGGTGCCCTACGGCTGCTTCGTGCCGGAGCGCGGCGAGGGGCTGCTGTTCGCCGGCCGCTGCCTGTCGGCGGAGCACGAGGCGGTCGCCTCCGCCCGGGTGACCGCCCAGTGCTTCAGCTACGGCCACGCGATCGGGCACGCGGCCGCCATCGCCGCGCTCGACCGGGTCGCGCCCCGCGCCATCGCGGGGGCGGACCTGCGCGCGCGGCTGAACCGCGACGGGGCGCGGCTGGATTGAGCGCCGCGCGCCACCCGGCCGCGCGACGATTGTCGCCCGGGGCGGATTCGGCCTACCAGGGAGGACCCGCCTCCCTGCCGCCCCGAGGTCCCTTGCCGCTCTCCCGCGACGCGCCCGCCGAATCCCCCGCCGGCAATGCCGCGCTGCGCCTCGGCGATCAGGCCTATGCCGCCCTGGAGGAGCTGATCGTCACGGCGGCGCTCCCGCCGGGCAGCCTGTGGTCGGAGGCGGCCCTGAGCGAGCGCACGGGCATCGGGCGCACCCCGGTGCGCGAGGCGCTGCAGCGGCTGGCGGCCGACCACCTGGTGGTGCTGCTGCGGCGGCACGGCATCAAGATCACCGAGGTGCAGGTCTCCGAGCAGCTCCTGGTGCTCGACGCCCGTCGCGAGCTCGAGCGGCTGGTCTCGGTCTGGGCCGCCCGGCGTTCCACCCGGGCCGAGCGGGAGGCGCACCTGGGCAGCGCGGTCGAACTCCGCGAGGCCGGCGCGAAGCGCGACCCGCTCCTCTACCTGCGGGTTCATTTCGCACTCAAGCGCTTCACCTGCGAATGCGCCCGCAACCCCTACGCGGCCCGCGCGCTGTCGCCGCTGCACGCGCTCTCGCGCCGCTTCTTCTACGTCCATCACGACCGGTTCGGGGACCTGATGGAGGTGGCGCGGGTCCACGCCGATCTCGCCGAAGCGATCGGCCGCGGCGACGAGGCGGCCGCCTCCGCGCGGTGCGACGCGATGACGGATTACGCGGTCGCCTTCACGCGCAAGATCATCCTCGAATAGCAGGACGCCGCCGATGCCGAGCGACCCCGCCTCACCCCTCCCGCCCGGGCTCCTGGGGGAGGCCGCGCTGGCCCTGTGGGGCGGCATCGATCCCGCGCGCGAGGACGAGTTCAACGACTGGTACACGCACGAGCACCTGCCCGAGCGCGTCGCCATCCCGGGCTTCCTGCGGGCGCGCCGCTACGTCGAGGCCCTGCGCGACCCGCGGCTGGCGGGCTGGCGCTACTTCACGCTCTACGAGGTCGAGGCCGCCGGCACCCTGCGCTCCCCGGCCTATCTGCGGGCCCTCGAGACCCCGACGCCGCGCACGCTCGCCGCCCTGCCGCTGTTTCGCGGCATGGGCCGGATGGGCTGCGCGGTGACCCACACGGTCGCCCGCGGGACCGGGGGCGGCCTGTTCGTGGCGGAACTCGGCCCGCTGCCCGGGGAGGCGGAGCGCCTGCGCGCGTGGCTCGCGACGCGGGCGAGCCCCCGCATGATGGCGCTGTCCGGCGTGCTCGCGGTGCACCTGTGCGAGAGCGACGAGGCCGCGACGCGGGCGGGCCTCGGCGTCGCCTCCTACCGGGAGGTGCGAACCGGGACCGGGCGCTGGCTCTGGCTCGTCGAGGGCGCCTGGATCGATCCGGCCGCCGCGCTCGACGCGTGCCTGCGGGCGCTCGGCCCCGCGACGGCGCAGGGCGCGGACGCGGCGATGTCGCTCGGGATGTTCCGGTTCCTCGGCGGGCTCGTGCCCGATCAGCTGGCGTGACGGGGACTGATCCGGGACCCGCGTGATCGACGCGGATCCCGGATCACGCGCCTGCGCGGCGCCTGAGCGCGGCGCCTGAGCGAAGCCGACATCCGCAGGCCGAAATCCGAGATGGCGAAGCAATCGGTCGGATGTCGGATCAGGTGGCCTTCCGGCAGAACCGGGCCCGGGCGGCAGGCCTCCGCGCGAAGCGGGACCGCGTCGACCGCGCCCCCGTCGGCGGGCGGGCCCGCCTACGCCGCCGGGCGCAGGTGCAGGATGGCGCGGGCCTCGGCCGGGGTCGCCACCCGGCGCCCGCGCCGGCGCACGGCCTCGGCCGCCAGCCAGACCAGCTCGGCGTTGCTCGCCGCCAGCCGGTCCTTGGTCACCCGGATGTTGTCCTCAAGCCCCGTGCGCACCGCCTCCGCCCCCCGCGCCAGCGCCCAGTCCATCACCCGCGCCTGCTCGCGCCCGATCCCCGCCGCCGTCCAGGTCGCCTGGGGCAGGATCCGCCGCGTCTCGGAAAGCAGGATGTCGAGCAGGTGCTCGTCGGCCGGCATGGCGTTCTTCACCCCCAGCACGAACTGCACGTGGGGCGCCTCGTCCATCAGCCCCGCCTCGATCAGCCGCCTCGCCCCGTGCAGGTGCGAGAGGTCGAAGATCTCGATCTCGGGCCGGATGCCGTAGCGGCGCATCTGCCCGGCGAGCTCGGTGACGAGCGCGGCGGGGTTCTCGTACACAATGCTCGGGAAGTTGACCGAGCCGGTGGAGAGCGAGGCCATGTCGGGGCGGTGGACCAGCGAGAGGCCGCGCGCGGCCGGGTCGCGGCCGCGCCCGCCGGTGGAGAACTGCACGATCATGCCCGGGCAGTGCTTGCGCACGCCCTCCTGGACGGCGGCGAACCGGTCCGGGTCGGAGGAGGGGCTCTCGTCGTCGTTGCGCACGTGGATGTGCACGAGGCTGGCACCGGCCTCGTAGGCCTCGTGGGTGGACTCGATCTGCTCGCAGACGCGGGTCGGGACGGCGGGGTTGTCCGCCTTGCGCGGCACCGAGCCGGTGATCGCGACCGCGATCACGACGGGTGGGAGACTCATGGGTCCAAGTCCTTTGCGAGGGATGCGCGACGACGGGGCGGCGGCGCCGGCCGTCAGGACCGCTGCACCGCCGGCGCGGCGGCCGCGAGGGGCAGGAGAGGGCGGACGAGCCGGCCCTTGAGCCCGATGCTCAGCGCCGCGATCAGGGCCGGCACCGCCACGAGGCCGAAGGTGGCCGGCAGGCCGAGCCCGAGGCCGAGGAGCGAGGCGCCGATCATCGAGCCCGCGACCGAGCCGACCCGGCCGACCGCGTTCGCCCAGGACACGCCCGTCGCCCGGCTCGCGGTCGGGTAGTAGCTCGCCGCGAGCGCGTTGATGCCGATCTGCGAGCCCGCGACGCAGAAGCCCGCGCCGAACACCGCGACGGCGAGCAGCGCGACCGAGCCGGTGGCGCTGCCGATCAGGGCCACGAACCCCGCCGCGCAGAGATAGGACAGGCCGAGCACCGCGTGCGGGTTGGCCCGGTCCATCAGCGCCCCGAGCACGAGGCCGCCGACCGTGCCGCCGGTCGCCAGCATCACGGTGATCAGGGACGCCTCCTTGAGCGAGAGGCCCGCGCTGCTGATGATCGTCGGCAGCCAGCTCGACAGGAGGTAGAAGATCAGCAGGCTCATGAAGAAGGTCAGCCACAGGCAGAGCGTGCCGGCGACGAGGCCGGGCTGGAACAACTGGCCGATCGGCGAACCCTTCGCGGCCGCGATGCCCGTGAAGCGGGCGCCGGACAGGTCCTCGCCCGGCGCGATGCGCCGCAGCAGCGCGGCCACCCGGTCCGCCGGAGCCTGCCTGAGGACGAGGAAGCGCACCGATTCGGGCAGGCCGAGTGCCAGCAGCGGGGTCAGGGCGAGCGGCAGGATTCCGCCGAGCACCAGGACTGAGGTCCAGCCGTGATCGGCGATCAGGTGCGCGGCCGCGAAGCCGCCCAGCGCCGAGCCGACCGTGAAGCCGCAGAACATCGCCATGGTCAGGAACGAGCGGCGCTGCTCCGGGCAATACTCGGAGGTGAGCGTGATCGCGTTCGGCATCGCGCCCCCGAGCCCGAGCCCGGTGACGAAGCGCAGCACCGTCAGCATCTCGATCGAGGTCGACCAGGCCGAGGCGAGGCTGGCGAGCCCGAAGAACGCCGTGGTGGCGACCAGCATCGCCTTGCGGCCGATCCGGTCGGCGAGCGGGCCGAACAGGAAGGCGCCGACCATCAGGCCGAACAGCCCGGCCCCGAACAGCGGCGCGAGCTGCGCCTGGCCGAGCTGCCACTGCGCGCGCAAGGCCGGGGCGATGTAGCCGATCGCGGCGGTGTCGAAGCCGTCGATGGCGACCACGAGGAAGCACAGGAGCACGATCCGGACCTGGAAGCCGGAAACGCCGTGGCGGTTGATGACGTCCTGGACGTCGATGCTGCGTGTCGCGGACATGATCGTTGTCCCTTCTGGAGGAGGCGGTCTCGGTCGCGCGCCGGCCCGATCGGGGGCCCGGGGGTGCGACGGGCTCAGGCGATCGCCGAGGGATGGCGCGCGAGCGGCGTCACCCGCATGGTCATGAACGGGAAGAGCGGCAGGCCGGACAGGATGTCGTGCAGCTCGTCGTGGCTCGCGACGTCGAAGATGCTGACGTTCGCGTAGCGTCCGGCCACGCGCCACAGGTGAACCCACTTCCCCTGCCGCTGCAGGTCCTGGGCGCGGGCCTTCTCGTCGGACTTCAGCGCGGCGACGAGGGCGGGATCGAGGCCGTGCGGGATCGCGACGTCCATCTCGACGCAGTACAGCATGGGATCAGCTCCGGGCGTAGTGGCGCAGCTTGTCGGGATCGAGGGCGACGCCGAGGCCGGGGCCGTCCGGCAGATGCACCGCGAAATCGTGGAAGCGCAGGGGTTCGGTGACGAGGTCGTCGGTGAGGATCTGCGGGCCGAAATGCTCGCAGCCCCAGGCCAGGTCGCGCAGGCCCGCGAAGGCCTGGAGATGGGCGGCGGCGCCGATCGAGCTCTCCAGCAGGCAGCCGCCGTAGAGCGCGATCCCGGCGGCCTCCGCCACCGCCGCGACCTTGCGCAGGCCCACGAGCCCGCCGTGCTTCACGAGCTTCAGCGAGACCGCGTCGGCGGCGGCGGCCTGCGCCACCGCCAGCATGTCGTGGGAGGTGAAGACGCACTCGTCCGCGAGGAGCGGCGGGACATCGTCGCGCGCCCGCAGCCGGCCCATCCCGGCGACGTTCCAGGCCGGCAGCGGCTGCTCCACGAGGGCGATGCCGAGATCGGCGAGCCGCGGCAGGACGCGCCGGGCGGTGGTCTCGTCCCAGGCCTGGTTGGCGTCGACGATGAGCGTGGCGCGGTCGGCGAGCGCCCGGGCCAGCCGCGCCAGCCGCGCGAGGTCGGCCTCCGGCGCCTGGGCGCCGATCTTGACCTTGAAGGTGCGGTGCAGGCGCGCGTCGAGCTTGGCTTCGGCCTCCGCGATCTCCTGGTCGGGGTCGCCGGAGGCGAGCGTCCACAGCACCGGCAGGCTCGCCCGGACCGCGCCGCCGAGCAGCGCCGCGACCGGCAGGCCCAGCGTTCGGCCGACCGCGTCGAACAGGGCGGTCTCGATCGCCGCCTTGGCGGCGTTGTTGCGCTTGGCCGCCGCGTCGAGGCGCTCGCCCGCCGCCACGAAGCGGTCGGCCGGATGCCCGAGCAGGGACGGGGCGAGGTAGCGATCGATGGTGGCCTTGATGCCCTCGACGCTCTCCTCGCTCCAGCGCGGCCCGCCGAGCGTCGCCGCCTCGCCGATGCCCTCGACGCCGTTGGCGAGCCGCAGCTGCACGACGACGTAGCTCTGCGCCGTGACGGAGGTCTGGGAAAGCTTGTGCTTGCGCACGGTGGGGACGTCCACGACGGTGGAGCGGATCTCCGCGACCGCGAGGTCGCGGGCGGGCGCCGGACTCGCGGCGTCGTGGATCTGGGTCTTCGCGAGCATGACGGAGCCTTCGGAAGCAGGGCGCGGGACTTGGTGCCGGCGGGACTTGGTGCCGGCGGGACTTGGTGCCGGCGGGGCTTGGTGCCCGCCGGTTCGCACGGGAGGGGGGTCGGGCCTCTCGGGCGGGAGAGGCCCGGGAGGCGTCAGGCGGCCTCGGCGCGGGGGCGCGCCACGACCGGGTCGGGCGCGTGCGCGACCTCGGGGTTGAGCGCGAAATCGAAGCGGATCCGCGAGAAGGGGGCGGTCATCCCCGAAGCGGCGAGCGCCGCCGGATCGGTGACCGGCGCGACCTCGACCACCAGCCCGTCGCGCGTGCCGAAGGCGAAGTCGTCGTGGACGTAGGGGTCGTCCGCGAGGTTGATCTGCGTCGTGAGCTGCCGGTGCCCGGGCCCCGAGACGAAGAAGTGGATGTGGGCCGGGCGCCGGCCGTGCCGGCCGAGCTGGTCGAGGAGCTTCTGGGTCTGGCCCTGAGGCGGGCAGCCGTAGCCCCTCGGCAGGATGCTGCGGAAGCGGTAGCAACCGTTCCCGTCCGTCTCGATGCGGCGGCGCAGGTTCCAGGGGCTCTGGCTCGTGTCGAAGACCGAGTAGTTGCCGAGCGTGTTGGCGTGCCAGACATCCACCACCGCCCCCGGCAGGGGCGCGCCGTCCCGGCCCGTGACCCGGCCCTCGACGATCAGCACCTCGCCGTCCTCCGGGTCGTCGTCGAGCCGCGCCTCGCCCTTGGCGAGCGGCGCGCCCGCGACGTAGAGCGGTCCCTCGATGGTGCGCGGCGTGCCGCCCGCGATCCCGGCCGCGCGCTCCTTGGCGTCGACGCACAGGTCGATGAAGTGCTCGATGCCGAGGCCGGGCATGAGCAGCCCGAACTCGTTCTTCCGGCCGGTCTCGGTCAGGTAGCTCATCGCGGTCCAGAACTCGCTCGGGGTGACGTCGAGGTCCTCGATGATCCGGCACGCATCCGCGACGACGCGGCGCACGATCCGCTTGAGGCGCGGGTTGCCGGCGGCGGTGTCGAGGCCCGCGACCTTGTCGAACAGGGCTTGCGCCTCGGGGGAATCGGTGATCGTGGACTCGGTGATCGTGGACATGGGGCGTCTCCTCTCTTGAGGGTTGGTCTTCTCGGGGGGTCGGTTCAGCCGAGGTCGCCCCCCGCCACCGGCAGGGTGACGCCGGTGACGTAGGAGGCCTCGTCGGAGGCGAGGAACAGGATGGCGGCGGCCTGCTCGGCCGCGGTGCCGTAGCGGCCCATCAGGCTCGACGCCTTGGTCTGGGCCACCACCTCGGCGATCCAGGCGCGCTCCTGCTCGCCCGGCGGCGCGGGATTGCGCGGGATGCGCCGGGGCGGCGCCTCGGTGCCGCCGGGCGCGACCGCGTTCACCCGGATGCCGTGGGCGGCGTATTCCCAGGCGAGGCAGGCGGTGAGCGCGTTCACCCCGCCCTTGGCGGCCGCGTAGGGCACGCGGTTCACGCCCCGCGTCGCGACCGACGAGACGTTGACGATGCTGCCGCCCCCGGCGGCGAGCAGGTGCGGCAGCGCCGCCCGGCAGCACCACAGGGTCGGGAAGAGCGAGCGCCGGATCTCGGCCTCGACCTCGTGGGCCGCGTAATGGGCGAAGGGCTTGAACCAGATCGAGCCGCCCACATTGTTGACGAGCACGTCGAGCCGCCCGAACGCCTCGACCGCCGCCGCCATCACGGCCTCGCAGGGCTCGGACGCCTCGACGTCGGCGAGACGGACCGCCGCCGTCGCGCCGAGGTCGCGGCACTCCGCGGCGGTCTCCTCGACGATCTCCGAGCGGTCGGTGAGGAGGAGGGCGGCGCCCTCGCGGGCGAGCCGCAGCGCCACCTCGCGGCCGATGCCCTGCGCGGCGCCCGTGACCACCGCGGCCTTGCCCGCGAAGCGCCCGGGCGTGTGGATGTCCCGGCTCATGCCGCGCCTCCCGCTCCGCTCGCCGCGAACTTCTCGTAGTGGAAGCTCGCGGGCGTCACGCCCCGCTCGGACAGGCTGCGGCGCACCGCGTCGACCATGGCGGGCGGGCCGCACAGGTAGGTGTCGACGTCGCCCCCGTTGAGGTGCTCGGGCGCGAGGTGCTCGGTGACGTAGCCCTTCCTCGGATGCGCGCTGTCGGGGGAGGCGACGCAGGTGGCGAAGCTGAAGCCCGGGATGGCGGCGGCGGCCTTCTCCAGCGCCTCGACCTCCACGAGGTCGGCGTCGTGCGTCACCCCGTAGACGAGGTGGACCGGGTGCGGGCTGCCGCCCTCGGCGATCCTGCCCAGCATGGACAGGAAGGGTGCGAGCCCGGTGCCGCCGGCGAGCATCAGCACCGGCCGGCGGATCTCGCGCAGGTAGAAGCTGCCCGCCGGGCCGGTCAGGTCGAGGCTCGCGCCGGGCTTGGCAGCCTCCGCCAGGTAGGTGCTCATCAGCCCGCCCGGGATGTTGCGGATCAGGAACTCCGCCCGCGTGCCGCCCGGGGCCGAACTGAACGAGTAGGAGCGCTGCTGGCCGCTGCCCGGCAGCGCGATGTTGACGTACTGCCCCGGCAGGAAGCCGATCGGCTCGGGCGTCTCGACCGTGAGCCCGAAGGTGGTGTCGGACAGCCGCCGCACCGCCCCGATCGTGCCCTTGTGCGCGGCGCCGCCGGTCTTGCAGAGGTGCGAGGAGGCCGCGACCGCGAGCACGAGGTCGGTCCGCGGGCGCATCTGGCAGGCGAGGCCGTAGCCTTGGGCGGCCTCCTCGTCGGACAGCGCGTCCTCGATGTAGCTGCCCGGATCGAAGCGGCCGGACTCGCAGTGCACCCGGCAGGTGCCGCAGGCGCCGTCCCGGCAGTCGAGCGGGATGTTGATGCCGATCCGGTAGGAGGCGTCGGCCACCGTCTCGCCCGGCCGGCAGCCGACGAACCGGGTGACCCCGTCCTCGAAGTTGAGCGCGACAGTGTACATGACGGCGCCCTCCTCAGATATGGTAGACGTCGATGACGTGGTGGATGTAGTCGTTCTTCAGAACGACCTTCTTCTTCTTGATCAGCGGGGTGCCGCCGCTCGTGTCGAGCGTGTAGAACGACGTGCCGAAATGGGTGTCGACGGTCTTGTAGCGGTAGTTGAAGGTGAGCCAGTTGAAGCGCAGCCGGCAGGAGAGCTCGTCCTGCGCGAGGATCTCGACGTTCGAGATGTGGTGCGAGGTGCGCGGCTCCGGCAGGCTGGTGGCGCTGGAGCGCTCGGTGCGGATGCGGAAGACCCGGTCCTCCAGGCCGCCGCGGCTGTCGTAGTAGATCAGCGAGACCTCGCGCTGCGGGTCGGTGACGAGCTGGTCGTCGTCGTCCCAGGACGGCATCCAGAACTCGACGTCGGGGGCGTAGAGCGCGAGCCAGGCGTCGAAGTCGCGGTCGTCGAGGTAGCGGGCCTCGCGGTAGAGGAACTGCTGCACCTCTTCCAGGGTCAGGGTCATCGGGGTCTCCTGCGGGCGTGACGGGGCGTTCGGCGCCCGGGAGGGGCCGGTCCGTCGTCGATGGCGTTGGCTTGCGGACCCCTCCCGCGCGGACCGGGAGGGTTCGGGCGCGTCGCGCTACGGCAGGTGCCGGCGCATCGTCTCCATCCAGTAGCGGTGCTGGATCGCGAACAGGCCCTCGTCCTCGGTCCTGACGCCGCTGAGCAGCGGCTCGAGGCCGATCGCCCGCGCGCCCTCGTCGGCGCCCTCGATCCAGTGGGTGGCGCCCCGGCAGAGGTCGTTCCAGCGCGCCGCCCGGCCCTGGTAGCCGAGCTGGCAGGCCCGGAACTCCTCGAGGTCGTCCGGGGTCGCCATGCCGCTCGCGTTGAAGAAATCCTCGTACTGGCGGATGCGCCGGGCCCGCGCCTCGGGGGCCTCGCCCTTCGGGGCGATGCAGTAGATCGTCACCTCGGTCTTATCGACCGCGATCGGCCGGTAGGTGCGGATCTGCGACGAGAACTGGTCCATCAGGTAGACGTTCGGGTAGAGGCAGAGGTTGCGCGAGCGGCTGATCATCCAGTCCGCCATCGCCTGCCCGTGAGCCGCCGCCAGCTCCTCGCGCCGGTCCCAGTTCGGGCGGTCCTCCGGGTTGGCCCAGGTGGTCCAGAGCAGCAGGTGCCCGTGCGCGAAGGAGTAGAAGCCGCCGCCCTGCTTCGCCCAGCCGCCCGCATCCATCGCGCGGGTCTTGTCGATGACGTGGGTCTCCTTGCGGCGGCTCGTCGTGGCGGCGTAGTTCCAGTGCGTCGCGCTGACGTGATAGCCGTCGGCGCCGTTCTCGGTCTGGAGCTTCCAGTTGCCGTCGAAGACGTAGGTCGAGGCGCCGCGCAGCACTTCGAGCCCGTCCGGCGACTGGTCGACGATCATGTCGATGATCCTCGTCGCCTCGCCGAGGTGCTCGGTGAGCGGCTTCACGTCCGGGTTGAGGCTGCCGAACAGGAAACCGCGGTAGCTCTCGAACCGGGCCACGGGCGTCAGGTCGTGCGAGCCGTCGCGGTTGAAGCTGTCGGGATAGCCCGCGCCCTCCGGGTCCTTGACCTTGAGCAGCCTGCCGCCGTTGCTGAAGGTCCAGCCGTGGAACGGGCAGGTGAAGGTCGCCTTGTTGCCGCGCCTGTGCCGGCAGATCATCGCGCCGCGATGGCTGCACGCGTTGACGAAGGCCTGGAGCTCGCCCTTGCGGTTGCGGGTGATGACCACCGGCTGGCGGCCCATATAGGTCGTGAAATAATCGTTCGGGTTCGGGATCTGGCTCTCGTGGGCCATGTAGATCCAGTTCCCCTCGAATATATGCCGCATCTCCAACTCGAAGATGTCGGGATCCGTGAAGATGTCGCGCCGGCAGCGATAGGTGCCCGTCTCGGGATTATCCTCAACCGCGGTCTCGACAATCTGATGCAGATCTTCCAGCACGACGTCCTCCTGGCCTCACGGGCGTGGCTCGGGAGCGAGCGGGATCGTTGCGGGTCCACGCGGGGCGCGGCCGGCTCGGATCGTCCTCTCACCTGCGCAGGAAGGGCGTGGCGCTCGATGGGCCGGATCGGCCGGGCCTCGCTCGCTCCTGGGCGTTTCCTCTTCTTCACGTTCTAGACAGGGGGCATTGCGGCGTCCAAGACCGATTGGGAACGAAAACATTCCTGGGAGGAATAAGTGGAGCTCCGGCACTTGCGCTACTTTGTGGCCGTCGCCCGCGAGCAGAGCTTCACGCGGGCTGCCGAGACGATGCACGTCGCCCAGCCCGCGCTGAGCAAGCAGATCCAGCAATTCGAGGACGAACTCGGGTTGTCCCTGATCGAGCGCGGGGCGCGGCCCTTGCGCCTGACCGAGCCGGGCCGGCTGATCTTCGAGCAGGCGCTGCAGATCCTTGAGCGAATGGACGACCTGCGCGAGACGGGCCGGCGCCTGCGCCTGACCGAGCGCAACCGCTTCCGGGTCGGGTTCGTGGCCTCGACCCTGTACGGCCGCCTGCCGGAGATCCTGCGCGGCTACCGGCTGAAGCGCCCGGACGTGGACCTGACGCTGCTCGAACTCCTGACGCTGGAGCAGATCGCGGCGCTCAAGGAGGGCCGCATCGACGTCGGGTTCGGCCGCATCGAGATCGAGGACCCGGCGATCGCGCGCGTGCTGCTGCGCAACGAGACGATGATCGTCGCCGTGCCGACAGCCTGGGACGCCGCCCGCCCGCCGGGGCCGCTGCGGCTGCGCGACCTCGCCGACACGCCGCTGATCATCTACCCGAAGAGCGCGCGCCCCAACAACGCCGACCGCATCCTGGCGCTGTTCCGCGACCACGCGGTGCGCCCTCCGGTGATCCACGAGGTGCGCGAATTGCAGACGGCGCTGGGCCTCGTGGCCGCCGAGGCGGGGGTGTGCGTCGTCCCCGCCTCCGTCGAGCGCCTCCGCCGCGACGGCGTCGCCTACCGGCCGCTGAACGAGGAGCGGGCCCTCATCCCCGTCATCATGAGCTACCGCAAGGACGATCCCTCACCGGAGATCCCCCTCATCCTGCAATGCGTCCGCGAGGACTACGCGCGCGAGGGATTGGCGTTCGGCGTCTAGAGCGGCACCCGATCACGTTGCAACCGGGTGCCGCTCTCGATCTTTGATCTTGCCGCATTGTCTGCGACGAACCGGCATCCACTTCGTCGGAAAATGCTCTAGAGCAGGCCTCGCTCGGGCCGAGACGGTTCCCGATCGCCGGGTTCAGCACCGCCGTGCCGCCGAGACCGGCCGCCCCGACGCCGAGTTCCCGCTCCCGTCGTCCGGGGAAACGGGAGCCGTGACCCCGGGCGCGCGATCACCGGGACGCCGTCCGACGCCATCCCGCGCATCGGTACGGGACGCCGGAAGCCGGGATCGCCCTCACGCTCGGCGCAAATCTCGGCGGATCGGGCGCAATCGCATCATCCGCCATCCGGTTGATGGCTTCGCCATCTCCCCTTTCGGCCATGCGGATTTGGGCGTCGCTCAGGCGCCGCGCGGGCTTGTCATACCAAATCCGCTTGATCAAGCGGATCCCGGATCACCCCTCCGTCGCGCCGCCGTCCGGGGCCATGAAGGCGAAGTCGCAGCCCTCGTCGGCCTGCGTGACCGTGTCGTGGAACAGGCGGGCGTAGCCGCGCCGCGCCCAGGCCGGGCGCGGGGCTTCGGGCAGGGCGGCCTGCCGGCGCGCCAATTCCGCCTCGTCCACCAGGAGGTCGATGCGCCGCCCGGCCACGTCGAGGCGGATCGCGTCGCCCGTGCGCACCAGCGCGAGCGGGCCGCCCACCGCCGATTCCGGCGTGACGTGGAGCACGATCGTGCCGAAGGCGGTGCCGCTCATCCGGGCGTCGGAGATCCGCACCATGTCCTTGACGCCCTGCCGGGCGAGCTTCTTCGGGATCGGCAGGTAGCCGGCCTCCGGCATCCCGGGCGCGCCCTTCGGGCCGGCATTGCGCAGGACCAGCACGTCGTCGGCCCCGACGTCGAGGTCCGGCGCGTCGATCCGCGCCGCCATGTCGGGGATCGACTCGAACACCACGGCCCGGCCGGTATGCTGCAGGAGCCGCGGGCTCGCCGCCGCGTGCTTGATCAGCGCCCCGCGCGGCGCGAGGTTGCCGCGCAGCACCGCGAGACCGCCCGCCGCCTTGATCGGGTCGGCGGGCGAGCGGATGACGGTCTGGCCCGGCACCTCCTCGGCCGCCGCCACCACGTCGCGCAGGCAGCCGCCCGCCACGGTCGGGGCGTCGAGGTCGATGAGGTCGCCGAGTTCGCGCAGGAGCTTCGGCACGCCGCCGGCGTGGTGGAAATGCTCCATGTAGTGCGCGCCGGAGGGCTTGAGGTCGACCAGCACCGGCACCTCGCGCCCGACCGCGTCGAAGGCGTCGAGGTCGATCCTCGCCCCGACCCGGTTCGCCATCGCGGTGAGGTGGATGAGCCCGTTCGTCGAGCCGCCGATCGCCTGCAGCACCACCTGCGCGTTGCGCAGGCTCGCGGGCGTCAGGAGCGCGCGCGGGCGGGGCCCGCCCGCCACCGCCATCGCGGCGGCGCGGCGGCCGCTCGCCTCGGCGAGGCGCACCCGCTCGGCATGCGGCGCCGGGATCGTGCCCGCGTAGGGCAGGGCGAGGCCCATCGCCTCGATCATGCAGGCCATGGTGGAGGCCGTGCCCATCACCATGCAGGTGCCGACCGAGGGGGCGAGCCGCCCGTTCACCACCTCGATCTCGGCCTCGTCGATCTCGCCGGCCCGGTGCGCGGCCCAGAGCCGGCGGCAATCCGTGCAGGCGCCCAGCACCTCGCCCTTGTGGTGCCCGACCACCATCGGGCCGACCGGGATCACCACGGTCGGCAGGTCGACGCTCGCCGCGGCCATGATCTGGGCCGGCAGGGTCTTGTCGCAGCCGCCGATCACGATGACGGCGTCCATCGGCTGGGCGCGGATCATCTCCTCGGTGTCCATCGCCATCAGGTTGCGCAGGAACATCGAGGTCGGGTGGGCGAAGCTCTCGTGGATCGAGATGGTCGGGAACACCATCGGCATGGCGCCCGCCAGCATCACGCCGCGCTTGGCCGCCTCGATCAGGGCCGGGGCGTTGCCGTGGCAGGGATTGTAGTCGCTGAAGGTGTTGGTGATGCCGACGATCGGCCGGTTCAGCGCGTCGTCGGAATAGCCCATGGCCTTGATGAAGGCCTTGCGCAGGAACAGCGAGAAGCCCGCGTCGCCGTAGCTGGTGAGCCCCTTGCGCAACCCCTTGCCCGCGTCGCCGGCCATCCCGCTCCTCCCCGCTCCGTCGCCCGTCCGCTTCTACGACGGCCCGGTGCATTGTCAATAAAACCGCCGCGTCAACGGCGATCTACCGGTCTTCACGGCCAATCAGGCGGTTCGTTATTGACAATGTCCCGGCAACCTGATCCCTTGCCGCGCAACGACAAGGTGGCCGTGAGGAGCGCCGCATGGGACGAGGGAGGGTGGCCGCGCTGGTCCTCGGGGCCGCGCTGGCGGCCGGCGGCGCGCGGGCCGCGGAGCCGACGCAGATCACCATGTGGTCGAACTGGCCCGACGAGCCCGCCAAGCGCGAGTGGGTGAGCGCCCGGGTCAAGGAGTTCGAGGCCGCGAATGCCCAGTGCCGGGTGAAGCTGAGCTTCATCCCCAAGGCCGACATCTACACGCAGGCCAAGTCCGCCGTGCGCACCGGTCAGGCGCCGGACGTCTTCTACATGGAGCCGGACCAGCCCGAATTCCTGCAGGGCGGCTTCCTCGAACCGCTCGAGACCCGCGTCGACACGGGGGCAATCGAGGAATGGGCGAAGCCCGCCTGGACCGCGAAGGGCCACCTCTACGGCCTGCCGGTCGAGGCCTACACGGTCGAACTCTACTACAACCGGGATCTCGTCAGGAAGGTCGGCGTCGCGGTGCCGGAATCCGGCCAGCTGACGCAGGGCGCCTTCGCCGACCTCGTCAGGAAGGGCGTGGCCGCGGGCGTGACGCCCGTGGCGCAGGGCGTCGGCGACCGGCCCTTCCCGGGCGGCCTGCTGCTGTTCGAGTCGCTGCTGCGCAAGCTCGGGACCGAGGATTACGGCAAGCTCCTCAGCGGGGACCTGTCCTTCCGCGATCCCCGGGTCCTCGCGGTGATGACGTGGTTCAAGGACCTGGTCGATGCCGGGGCCTATCCGAAGAGCTTCTCGACCCTGAAGCTCGGGGAGTCGCACTACTACTTCTACCAGAAGCCCGGCGCGCTGGTCTTCCCCGACCCGAGCTGGTTCACCGGCCGCGCCTTCGCGCCGCCGGAGAGCGGCGGCATGCCGGCGGATTTTCCCCTCGGCATCATGCAGTTCCCGGCCATGGACGAGGGCCGGTGCCCGACCTGCAAGACGCTCTCGGTCGCGGGCAGCTTCGTGGTCTACGCGCGCAGCCGCAACAAGGACTGCGCCGGTGCGCTGCTCAGGTCCATCGGCAGCGTCGAGAACGGCACCAAGTGGATGGAGCAGGTCTCGCTCCAGACCGGCCTCAAGTCCGACCCGAGCCGGATCAAGTCCGCCCACGAGGATTATTTCCGCCAGCTGCAGGCCCGCAACCAGGGCGTGACGTACTTCTTCGGCACGCCGCTGTTCCACTACCGGGCGAAGTGCGCCGAGACCTACACCCAGGTGATCAATAACGCGCTGCCGGCCGGGCTGATCTCCGTGAAGGACGCGGCCGAGCGGATGGACGCCGCCTGCCACAAGGGAAGCTGAGGCGATGTCGGGCACGGCGGGCGTGGACGCGGCGGCGCCGGCCGCCCCGCCCGCGGCGGCGCGCGCGCGCGCCTTCGATCCCCGCCGGGCGAGCCTGCCGGTGGTGGCGCTCTTCGTGGGGCCGGCGCTGGCGGTCTATGCCGGGCTCACCGCCTACCCGGCCATCCGGACCTTCTACGACAGCTTCTTCACCATCGAGGGGATGGAGCGCCAAGCGGTCGGCCTCGCGAATTACCGCGACCTCCTCGCCGACGAGACCTTCTGGGTCGCGGTGCGCAACACCTTCGTGTGGGCCTTCGCGGCGCCGGTCCTCGACGTCGCCACCGGGCTGCTCCTCGCGCTCGCCCTCTACGCGGGCGTGCCCTTCGGGAGATTCCTGCGGGTGGCGTGGTTCGCCCCCGTGCTGCTCTCCTACGTGGTCGTCGCGATCCTGTGGATGTGGATCTACAACTACGATTGGGGGGTGGTGAACGTGGCGCTGCGGGCGCTCGGCCTCGACGCGCTCACCCGCTCCTGGCTCGGCGACCCCGCCACCGCGCTCGCCGCGCTCATCGTCACGCATGCGTGGAAATGGGCGGGGTTCAACATGGTGGTCTGCCTCGCCGCCATCCACGCGCTGCCCTCCGAGGTGCTGGAGGCGAGCGAGCTCGACAATTGCGGCTGGGGCGCCAAATTGCGCCACATCATCGTACCGATGCTGCGCCCGACGCTGCTCAACCTCTACGTCCTCGCCTTCATCGGCAAGATGAAGGTGTTCGACCTCGTCTGGATCATGACCGGAGGCGGCCCGCTCTGGGCGACCGAGACGGTCTCGACCTACGTCTACAAGCGCGCGTTCAACTGGAACACCTTCGATCTCGGCTACCCGTCCGCCATCGCGGCGGTGTGGTTCGGCGTCGTCTGCGCCTGCGTGCTGGTGCTCAACCGGCTGTTCAGATCCTCGGAGAGGCTGGAGTACTGACGTGGCGTCCGCTCGGCTGTTCGGGCGCGGGGCGCTCGGCCTCGTCATCGCCCTCTACTCGCTCTACACGTTCGGCCCCTTCCTGTGGCTCGCCACCATGTCGGTGCGCACCACCGGCGAGATCTCGGCCGACCACTACGCCTGGCCGAGCCCGGTGCACTGGGAGCAGTTCCGGATCGCCTGGGTCGATTCCGACTTCGCCACCTATTTCTGGAACTCGTCCGCGGTCGTGGTCACGGCGGTTGCGGCCGTGACGCTGATCGGGGCGGCGGCGGCGCACGCGCTCGCGCGCTACCGCTTCCCCGGCAACCGCCTCATCTACGGCATCCTGTTCTCGTCGATCATCTTCCCGCCCCAGATCACCCTGATCTCGCTCTACCAGATCCTGGTCGATTACGGCCTCTACAACAGCCTCGCCGGGCTCACCGTCGTGTACGTCTCGCTGCAGCTGCCGCTCACCGTGTACCTGCTCGAAGGCTTCTTCGCGCGCATCCCGCAGGACCTGTTCGACGCGGCGCGGATGGACGGCTACGGCGAGGTCGAGATCTTCCGGCGCATCGTGCTGCCGGTCGGCATGCCGGCCATCGCCACCACGGTGATCCTCAACGTCATCCAGCTCTGGAACGAGTTCCTGTTCGCCGTGGTGCTGATCACCGACCCCGACAAGCGCACGCTGCCGGTCGGCATCCGCGCCTTCATGGGCGACCACTTCCAGGACATCGGCATGATCGCGGCCGGCGTGATGATCTCGGTGGTGCCGGTGATCCTCGCCTACGCGTTCTTCTCGGAAAAGCTGATCCGCGGCATGACCGCGGGCGCGGTCAAGTAGGAGCCCCGCATGGCCGTCGTCCGCCTCGACCGGATCAGCAAGCGCTACGGCGCGGGCGTCGTCGCCGTCGACGAGGTGGACCTCACGGTGGGCGACGGCGAGTTCATGGTCCTGCTCGGCCCCTCGGGCTGCGGCAAGTCGACGACGCTGCGGATGATCGCCGGCCTGGAGACGATCTCGTCGGGCACCCTCTCTGTGGACGGGCGGGTCGTCAACGACGTGCCGGCCAAGGACCGCGACATGGCGATGGTGTTCCAGTCCTACGCCCTCTACCCGCACATGAGCGTCTACGAGAACATGGCCTTCGGCCTGCGGCGGCGGCGCACGCCCGGCCCCGAGATCGAGCGGCGGGTGCGGCAGGCCGCCGAGATCCTGGGCCTCGTGCCGCTCCTCGCGCGCAAGCCCCACGCGCTCTCCGGGGGGCAGCGCCAGCGCGTCGCCCTCGGGCGCGCGATGGTGCGCGAGCCGATGGTGTTCCTGTTCGACGAGCCGCTCTCCAACCTGGACGCCGCCCTGCGGGTCAACACCCGCAACGAATTGATCAAGCAGCACCACCGCCTCGGCGCCACGATGATCTACGTCACCCACGACCAGGTCGAGGCCATGACCATGGGCACCCGCATCTGCGTGATGAATGGCGGGCGCGTGGCGCAGATCGGCGCGCCCCTCGACGTGTACTGGAACCCCGCCGACACCTTCGTGGCGCGATTCCTGGGCGCGCCGCCCATGAACCTGTTTCCGGCCCGGCTGGCGGAGGCGGGCGTGGCCGAGGCGGCGGTGACCGCCCCGCTGGCGCGCTGGCGGAGCGGCACGCTGGGGCCCGCCGGGCGCGAGATCGTGCTCGGGGTGCGGGCCGAGGACCTGCACCTCGACCGCGCCGCGGCCGGCGAGGCGGGCGGGAGCGTGCGCGGCCGGGTCGTCGCGGTCGAGCCCCTCGGGGCCGAGACGCTGCTCGTCGTCGAGGGGGAGGGCGGGGCCGAGTGCACCGCCCGCCTGCCGCGGGGCACCCGGGCGCGGGTCGACGAGGCGGTCGAGCTCCACTTCGCGGCCGACGCCGCCTACCTGTTCGACGCCGCGACCCGCCGGGCGATCCCCGCCGACGTGGCCCGCCGCCCGGAGGCGCTGCAGTGAGCGGGCTGCGGGTCGGGCTGGTCGGGGCGGGCTTCGTCACCCAGTATCACCTGCGCGCCTGGGCGGCCCTGCAGGGCCGCGCGCGCGTCGTCGCCGTCGCCGACCCGAGCGAGGCCCGTCGCGCCGCCCGGGCCGCGGAGTTCGGGATCCCCCGCACCTACGCGGACGCCGCCCGGATGCTGGCGGAGGGCGGGATCGACGCGGTGGACGTCGCGGCGCCGCGGGCCGCGCATGCCGACCTCGTGCGCCTCGCGGCCGCCCGCGGGCTGCCGGTCCTGTGCCAGAAGCCGCTCGCGCCGACGCTGCCCGAGGCCGAGGCGCTGGCGGCGGAGGTCGGCGGGCGCTGCCGCCTGATGGTGCACGAGAACTGGCGCTTCCGCGACACCTACCGGCAGGCGGCCGCGCTGCTGCGCGCGGGCGCGGTCGGCCGTCCCTTCGCGGCGCGGCTCACCGTGCTGACCAGCGGCACGCTGCCCGATGCCGACGGGCGCTACCCCGCCCTCGAGCGCCAGCCCTTCATGCGCGACGAGGCGCGCATGCTCACCGCCGAGGTGCTGATCCACCACCTCGACACCCTGCGCATGCTGCTCGGCCCCCTCACCGTCGCGGCCTGCGCGATGAGCCGCACCTGCGCGGCCCTGCGGGGCGAGGACAGCGCGCTCGTCCAGCTCGCGGGGGAGGGGGGCCTCGCCGTGCAGCTCTTCGCGAGCTTCGCGGCGCACGGCGCGCCGCCCGGCGCGGCGGACCGGCTCGAGATCTACGGGCCGGACGGGGCCCTGCACCTCGCCGGCGGCGACCTGACCCTCACGGCGCCCGAGGCGCGCGAGGCGCCCGGCGAGGGGCGCGCGTGGCACTTCGATCCGGCCGCCACCTACCAGGGCTCCTACGACGCGGCGATCGCGCACTTCGTCGAGCGGCTCGCGGATGGCGGCCCGTTCGAGACCGCGCCGGAGGACAACCTCGCCACGCTCCGCCTCGTCGAGGAATGCTACCGCCTGGCCGGCCGCGGGGCGGCCCGGTGAGCGGCGCGCTGGCGGATCTCCTCGCCCCGCCGCGCGCGGGCGCCGAGGCGGTCGCGGCGCGCCTGGAGGAGGACATCATCTTCGGGCGCCTCGCCCCCGGAGCGCGCCTGACCGAGGATGCCCTGATGGCGCGCTACGGCGCCTCGCGCCACTTCGTGCGGCAGGCCCTGGTGGCGGTGGAGCGGCGCGGCATCGTGCGGCGGGAGAGGAACGTCGGCGCGACGGTGCGCTCCTACGCGGCCGAGGAGGTGCGCCAGATCTACGACGTGCGCGAGTTCCTCACCCGCGAGGCCGCGCTGCTGATCGGATTGCCGGCGCCGCCCGGGCTGCTCGCCGAGCTGCGCCGCCTGCAGGACGCCTATCGGCGCGAGGCCGAGAGAGGGGACCTCCTCGCCATCCACGGGGCCAACGACGCCTTCCACCTCGCGCTGTTCTCGGCCTGCGGCAACGCCTACCTGGTGCGCACCCTGCAGGATTACATGGCTCTGACCCTGCCGATGCGCGCCAAGAACCTCGCGGATGCGGAGGGTCTGCGCCTGTCGCTGAGCCAGCACGAGACGATGATCGAGCTGCTGCGCGGCCGCGACCGCTGGGCCTTCGCGCAATTGTGCGTCGACCACATGCGGTCGAGCAAGCTCGACTACCTCAGCCGGATCGCGCGCGGCCCTTCGGCGTAGGTCCCGCTCCGGCCCCGAGTCGGCCGCCGCGCCCGATTGCCGGAGCAGCCGAAGGGCCCGGCGGACGCGGTGGTCCATCGGCCGCAGCATCGACGCGGCGTGCCGGTCCCGGCGGCGATGCGCGAGCGAGAGCGTCGGGGCGCCGATCAGGTCCTCGCGCGCCGCCGCGTCGGTGTCGTGGCAGGCCATGCGCTGGACCTTTCGGCCGCGCGCCCTCGGCGGGCCCGGCCCCGGTCCGTCAGGCCGGGGGCGGGCGGCCCGCGAGGTGGTCGGCGATCTTCTCGGCGACCATCATGGTCGGGACGTTGGTGTTGGCGCTCGGCAGGCTGGGCATCACGGAGGCGTCGGCGACCGTCAGGCCGGCGACGCCGATCACGCCGCCGGCGGGGTCGACCACCGCCCCCGGATCCTGCGGATCGCCCATGCGGCAGGTGCCGCTCGCGTGCCAGACGCCGAAGACGAGGTCGCGCACGAGGTCCCGCAGGGCCGCATCGTCCCCCACGACCTCGCCGAGCGCGACCCCGCCGGAGACGAGGCGCAGCATCCGCCGCCGCAGCGGGGCCGGGCCGTCGAGGAGGGCCGCCAGGAGCGCCGTGACGCGCCGGTTGCCCGGGCTGAACCGGCTGAGCCGCTTGATCGCCGGCGTGAAGCTCGCCGGGACGAGCGCCGCCGGGTCGGGGTTGAGGTGGGGCGAGACCACGCGCGCGACGAGGTCGCGCAGGCCGGCCGCCAGCCGGTCGAGGTCGCGCGGGTCGGAGAGGAGGTTGAGGTCGATGTCGGGATGGCCGGACGGGTCGGCCGGGTCGAGCCGCAGCCGCCCGACCGAGTGCGGCTGGTTCACCCACAGGAAGTAGAGGGCGAGGCGGGCCCCGAGCGCGTGCCAGCCGCCGCGGGCGGAGGCGGTGAGGTACATGTCGGAGGCGCTGCCGCCCGGCAGGCCGGAGGAGGAGCGCACCGCCAGGAAGCTCGCCCGGCGCTGGCTCGGCGGCAGCCGGAGCGGGCGGGGCAGGTACTGGGCCACCGTCAGGGCCGGATGGTCGCGCAGGTTCTCGCCCACCCCGGGCCGGTCGGCGACGACGGCGATCCCGCAGGCGCGCAGGTGCTCGGCCGGCCCGATCCCCGCCCGCAGGAGCAGCGCCGGCGATTGCAGCGCCCCGGCGCAGACCACGACCCGCCGCGCCGCGACCCGGTGCGGGCGCCCGCCGGGTCCGCGCAGCTGCGCCCCCGTGACCCGGCGCCCGTCGCGCGTGAGGGCGGTCACCCGGGTCTGCGCCGCGATGACGAGGTTGTCCCGCGCCCGGGTCTCGGCGTCCAGGTAGGCCGCCGCGGCGGAGACCCGGGCGTCGTCGCGGTTGGAGAAGGCGGGCGGGAAGAGGCCGTCCTCGAACTCGCCGTTCTGGTCAAGGCGCCGCGGCAGGCCGGTGGCGTCGAAGGCCCGCGCCACCGCCCGCGCGAACGGCGGCCAGGCGGGTTCCAGGATGCGCCGGATCGGCACCGGGCCGTCCCGGCCGTGCAGCGGGCCGTCGCAGTCGAGGTCGGTCTCGAGCCGGCGGAAATAGGGCAGGACGTCGTCCCAGCCCCAGCCCGCCGCGCCCGCCTCCACCCAGGCCTCGTAGTCGCGGGGCAGGCCGCGATTGGCGGCCTGCACGTTGATGCTCGACGAGCCGCCCATCACCCGGCCCTGCTCGTAGGCGCGGCGCCGGACCCGCCCGTCCGCCCCGCGCGTCACGGCGGCGTCGAGGCCCGGCCAGATGTAGGTGTCGCCGAAGAACAGCGGCATCGGGTAGCTGTCGAGGATCTCGGCCGGCACGCGCCCGGGCGGCGTGTCGCGCCCCGCCTCGACGAGCAGGACGCGGCGGCCGGGATCGGCCGAGAGCCGGTTGGCCATGACGCAGCCGGCCGAGCCGCCGCCGACGATCAGGACGTCGACGGATGCGGGAAGGTCGGGCACGGCGCTCAGCCCGCGACCGCGTCGCGCCGATCGGCGACCGCGTCGCGCCAATCCGCGCCCGGCGCAATCACGGCCGCGAGGTCGACCTCGGCCTCGCCCGGCACGCGGATGCGCGTGAACTTCATGGGGGGCGCGTCCAGGGGGACCGTCGCGTCGAGCCCCATCTTGGCGCCGACGCCGTCGCGCGCCGAGGGGTCGAGCTTCGAGCCCTGCGCCTGCGCCACCACCACGAGGTCGCGGTCGGCCTGGAAGCGCGTGGCGACGGCCCACTCGACCTCCCCGGGATCGTGGATGTCGACATCCGTGTCGACCACCACCGCGTGCTTGATGTCGTAATGGGCCGCGAAGGCGCCGAGCAGCACGTTCTTGGCCTCGCCCTCCTGGGTCTTGCGCAGCTTGACGTAGAGGTGATAGCGCCCGACCCCGCCGAGGGAGAGGTGGACGTCCTCGACGCCCGGGAAGCTGCGGCGCAGGGTGGCCAGGATCGTAGCCTCGCGCGGGATCGCGCCGAGCAGGAGGTGCTCCAGGCCGCCGCCCACGATCATGTGGAAGATCGGCCGGGCGCGATGGGTGACCGCGTCGACCTGCATGACGTGGCGCCTCGCCCGCTCGCCGTAATATTGCGGGAACTCGCCGAACGGGCCCTCGGGCTCGCGCACCTCCGGCAGGATCCGCCCCTCGATGACGATCTCGGCCTCGGCCGGCACGCGCACCGGATTGGTGAGGCACCTCACCACCGGCAGGGGCGCCCCCGTGAGGGCGCCCGCGATCTCCAGCTCGTCCTGCCCGAGCGGCACGATCGCCTGCGAGGCGAGGAGGCAGGCCGGGTCGACCCCCACGACCAGCGCCACGTCGAGCCCGCGGCCCGCGGCCTCCGCCCGCCGGTAGAAGTGGTCGGTGTGGCGGGGCAGGACCAGCACGCCGATGCGGTCCGGCCCGTTGATCTGGCAGCGCAGGATGGCGACGTTCTGCGCGCCGGTCTCGGGATCGCGCGAGATCATCAGCCCGGCCGAGATGTAGGGCCCCCCGTCGTGCTCGTTGAGCGTCGGCACGGGCAGGAGGCGCAGCAGGTCGATGCCGGCGCGGTGGACCACCTCCTGGGCCGGTCCCGTCTCCTGCTCGCGCCAGGGTAGCGGCGCCGCGCAGGCCTGCTGGAAATGCGAGACGAGGCGGTCCTCGCTCGTCCCGAGCGCCTCGGCCATCCAGGCCCGGCTCGACACCAGCCCCGACACGATGGTGCCGTCCTGCCCGCCGGGGCGGGGAAACAGGGTGGCGCTCCGCCCGTCCAGGCGGTTCGCCACCGCGGCGGCCTCGTGCCTCAGGCCGATTCCGGGCCGCGCCACGCTGAGCCGGCCGCTCTCGGCGAGGCGGCCGAGCCAGTCGCGCAGGGATCGGGCAGGGGCCTGCAGAATCATCGTCGCCTCCCGGTCGGGCGCTCCCGGGCGCCTCGTCCCGCCTGGTTAGGCGCTCCGCGTCGGGGACTGAAATAAGGATTGCTGATGGGGCGGATCAGGCCGTCTGAATTGCCCCGGCCGCGCCGGTATGATCTTGTCGCCGGACGTGTTTTTTGCCCGGCGCGAGGCCGGGCCCGCGCGTCCGGAAGTCTGGATTCCCGTCGGTGGATTTGCGTCAGATCTCCTACTTCGTCGCCCTGTTCGAGGAGGGCAGCGTGACGCGCGCCGCCCAGCGCATGAACGTGGTGCAGCCCGCGCTGAGCATGCAGATCGCCAAGCTGGAGCGGGAACTCGACCAGCGCCTGTTCGAGCGCCAGCCCAAGGCCATGGTGCCGACCGCGGCCGGCCGGATGCTGCACCGGCTGGTGCAGCCGATCCTGCGGGACGTGGCCGAGGCCCGGGCCGCCATGGCGCGGCTCGCCCAAAGCGTGTCCGGCCGGGTCACGGCGGGGATCCTGTCGTCGCTCTCGATGAGCGTGGTGCCGAGCGTGCTCGCGCGCTTCTCCGCCGCCTACCCGCAGGTCGAGCTCTCGCTGGCGGACGGCTATTCCAGCACCTTCATCGACGGGGTCGGCGACGGCAGCCTCGACCTCGCGGTGATCAACAAGCCGAACCGGCGCCTCGGCCTGATGATGGAGCCGCTCCTCGACGAGGAGATGGTGGTGGTCGGGGCGAGCGCGACGCCGCTGCCGATCCCGGTTCCGGTGCGCATGCGCGACCTCGTGGAGCTCGACCTCGTCCTGCCCTCGGCCCGGCACGGCCTGCGTCTCGAACTCGACCGGAGGGTCGGCGCGCAGGATGTCAGCCTGAGCCCGCAGATCGAGCTCGACCTTCCCTCGGCCATCGCCGACTTCGTCGCGCGCTCGGCGCGGTTCACGGTGCTGCCCAGCATCGCGGTGAGCCGGCAGCTCGCGGAGGGCTCGCTCAAGGCCTACCGGATCGTCGCGCCGCGCATCACCCGCCAGCTCGTCATCATCCATCACCCGAAGACCCCGCTGACGCAGGCCGCGACGCGCTTCGTCGAGATCCTCGCCGAGGAGCTCTCGGCGGCGGCGGCGGCGCTCCAGACCCACATCGTGGCGGGCCCCTGACCCGGCAGCGAGGTCCCGCTGATCGCGGCCATCAGCCATCCTTATTCGACAGCCGGCCGCGCCCGCTCCTAGGATCGCCCCCGACCCGGCGCGCGGGCGCGGGACGAGGCGGGGGGACGGCATGGGGGCGACACGCCACGGGAGGGGCGGGGCGCGCGGCGGGGGCCCCGCGGCGTGACGGACCTGCCCCTGGTCGTCGGCATCTCGGGCGCCTCGGGCGTGATCTACGGCATCCGCCTGCTCCAGATCCTGCGCGACCTCGCGATCCCCGCCCACTTGGTGATGTCGCGCTCGGCCGAGGTGACGCTCGCGCACGAGACGGACCTGAAGGTGGCGGAGGTGCGGGCGCTCGCCGCCCGGACCTACGCGCAGGCCGATATCGGGGCGGCGATCTCCTCGGGCTCCTTCCGGACCCGCGGCATGATCGTGGCCCCCTGCTCGATGCGCAGCATGGCGGAGATCGCCACCGGGGCGACCTCCGGCCTCCTGACCCGGGCCGCGGACGTCACGCTGAAGGAGCGCCGCCGCCTCGTGCTGATGGTGCGCGAGACGCCCCTGCACACGGGCCACCTGCGGACCATGACGGCCCTCTCCGAGATGGGGGCGATCGTGGCGCCGCCGGTGCCGGCCTTCTACGCGAGGCCGGAGAGCCTCGCCGCGATGATCGACCACACGGTGGGCCGCGTCCTCGACCTGTTCGACATCGACTCGGGCGGGGTGCGGCGCTGGCGCGAGGCGGAGGGTTAGGGCCGTCATGCGGCGGCCTCGGCCGTCCCATGCCACATCCGCCAGATCCCTTCGGGATGGCGGATTGGGGCTTCGCTCAGGCGCCGCGCGGGCTCGTGATCCGCCAGATCCCTTCGGAATGGCGGATGTGGGCGTCGCTCAGGCGCCGCGGCCCCCGCACGCGGGGCGTCTCGCGGAAGGTCAGCCGCCCGCGAGGGCGTGCACCAGCGCCGCGCAGGGTGCCCGCGGCAGCGGCCGGCCGAGATGCGCGGCATAGAGATCGAGGTGGCGCCAGGCCGCGGCGGTCGCGTCCGTTCGTGCGCCGGGCGGGGGCGCCAGGGCGGCGAGCGCGCGGAGCGCGAGGCGCTCCGCCTCGATCTCCGCGGCCTTGACCCGCTCCCGCAGCGCCTCCGCCCCCGGCGCGGGGAGGAGCGGCGCCTTCATGGCGCGGCGCACCCGCCGCAGCGGCGCCACGACGGCGTCGCGCCAGGGCGCCAGGGCCGCGTCCGTCGCGGCGATCGCGGCCGCGTCGAGGGTGCGGCCCGTCGCGGCGCACCAGAGGAGATGGAGGACGAGCGGGACGTCGGCGCCGGCCTCGTCCTGAAGGGCGAGGCAGGCCGGCGCGGCGCCCGGCCGGCCGTAGAGGGCGAGGGCGAAGGTCCAGAGCGGCTCCTCGGGCATCCACACCTCCATGGGAGCGGCCCGTCCAGGCAGAATGGCCAGGCAGACGGGCCAAGCAGACCGGCCAAGCAGACCGGCCCGACGCGATTCCGCTGAGTGTCGCATTCCCGCATCGTGCGTGCCGCCGAACCGGTGACCGCTTCGGCGAATGGTGCCGGGGACGCGCCCCGCCGGCCCGCGAACGCCGCGACGGGTCCGGGCCCGCGCGGCCGCCCGCTCAGACGCGGTCGAGGTTGCCCCGGGTCTCCTCCGTCAGCGCGGCGCCGATCAGGTAGACGGCCGTCACGACGGTGGTGAAGATCGCCAGCATCATGGGGATCTGGCTCGGCCCGTCGACCGCCAGCGAGACTAGCGTCGGCAGCATCCCGCCGAGCGCGAAGCCGACGTTCCAGGTCAGGCCGGTGCCGGTCGCCCGCAGGGCGGTCGGAAACTTCTCGTTGAGGAAGATCAGCAGCGGGCCGTAGCTCGCATTGGCGACGAAGGAGAGGACGAGGACGTAGACCGCGAGCAGGGTCGTGTCCGAGGTCTTCGCCATGGCGAGGAACAGGGCCGGGAAGGCGACGAGCCGCAGGACGCCCATCAGCAGGAAGGTGGGCTTGCGCCCGATGCGCTGGCTCAGCTCGCCGAGGGCGCAGGCGCCGAGGGCGGCCGCGACGTTGGCGCCGACCAGCATGATCGAGGCGGTCGCGTTCGGCACCCCGTTCACGAGCTTGAGGAAGGTCGGCAGGTAGCCCGAGGTCAGGTAATAGGCCGCGCCGCCGCCGAAGGAGACCAGGATCGCGACCAGGAAGGCGCGCCGGTGCTCGGCGGAGAACAGCGCGCGGACCGGCGAGGCCACGACGGGCGCCCCGGCGCGGCGGGCCGCCTTGTCGGCCTGGAGCTGCCGGAAGATCGGCGATTCCTCCAGGTTGCGGAACAGCATCAGCCCGACCACCGAGGTCAGCAGGCCCGAGAAGAACATCGCGCGCCACCCCCAGGACGCGAAGGCCTCGCCCGGCGCCATCAGGGAGACGACGTAGAAGATCATCGAGGCGAGCAGGCCGCCGATGGCGGCGCCGCCGCCGCCGACCGCGCCCGACATCAGGCCGCGCCAGCGCTCCGGCACGGATTCGGTCCCGATCGTGTGCGAGGCCGCGACCACGCCGCCCACGAAGATGCCCTGGATCAGCCGGAAGGCCAGGAAGACCGCGGTGGCGAGCCAGCCGATCTGCCCGACGGTCGGCAGCAGCCCGAAGGCCGCCGTCGAGAGGCCGACGCCCATCACCGCCACCATGAGGGCGCGGCGCCGGCCGAGGCGGTCGGCGTAGGAGCCGAACAGGGCCGAGCCGAGCGGCCGGATCAGCAGCGTCACCGCGAAGGACGCGTAGGCGCCCGCCAGCGACAGCATCGGCTTGTCGGCGGGGAAGAACAGCGCCCCGACGACCGGCGCCACGTAGAGCAGGATGAAGAGGTCGAACAGGTCGAGCCCCCACCCGAACAGCGAGGCCATCACGGCGGTGGCCGTCTGGCGGGTCGTGGGTTTGGTCAGCGCGGCGTCCGGCGCCGGGATCGTCGTGGCGGCAGTCACGGGGTTCCTCCTCTGGGAACGCGCGAGGCTCCGGGCAGCCTCGCTGCGCCGGGCAGGCGTCGTGGATCACGCGGCCGGGTCGGCCGCGCGGGCGGGTCCGCCCCGCCGGTCTTGCGGCCGGCTCGGGGGCGGGAATCTGGGCGGGGACCGCCGGGCGGAGGGCGCCGGGCGGGGGGCGGCCTACGAGCCGCGGAAATTCGGCTTGCGCTTGGCGTGGAAGGCCTCGACGCCCTCGCGGAAATCGTCCGACTGGCGCAGGCGGCTGTAGCAATGGCCCTCGAGCTCGATGGCGATCGCGAGCGTCGAATCCTCGGTGTCGTTGAGGAGCTTCTTGGCCGTGCGCTGGGCGATCGGCGAGAAGGCGCGCAGCTCCTCCACGAGGGCGTCGACCGTCGCCTCCAGTTCGCCGTCCGGCACGCATTCCGTGGCGATGCCCCAGTCGAGCGCCTGCCGGCCCGGGATGCGCTTCGAGCGCATCACGATGTCCTTGGTGCGGGTGATGCCGACGATCTTCTGCAGGCGGGCCGAGCCGCCGGAGCCCGGGATCTGGCCGAGCTTCTGCTCGGGCAGGGCGTACTGGCAGGTCTCCGAGACGATGCGGAAGTCGCAGGCGAGGGAGATCTCGAACCCGACCCCGAACGTGTAGCCGCGATTGGCCGCAATGACCGGCTTCGTGCAGCGGGCGGGCGCCGCGATGTTCCAGGCGAGCTTGGAGACGTGCTCGGGCGAGGCGTCGAGGAAGCCCTTGATGTAGCCGCCCGAGGAGAAGTGCTCGCCCTCGGCCCGCAGCACGATCACCCGCACGCGGTCGTCCTCGTCGAGGGCCTCGAACACCCGGCGGATCTGGTCGCGCTGGGGCATCGCGATCACGTTCATGGGCGGACGGGCGAGGATCACGTCGGCGCGCTCGCGCGCGGGGTCGATCTCGACCCGGAAGCCGTCGAGGTCGGACAGGCGGGGATCGCTGGTCATGGCGGAACTCTCTGGTTGGTCGTCGGGGGAGGGGCCGCGTCAGGCGGCGGCGGAGGGGTCGCCCTCGGCCTCGTAGGCGCCGGCGACGAGCTGGCGGCGCAGGAGCTTGCCGACGGGGGATTTCGGGATCTCGGCAACGAAGACGTAGGCGCGCGGGCGCTTGTGGCTCGGGAGGCCGGCGGCGCGGCAATGGGCGTCGAGGGCGGCCTCGTCGGCCGGGCCGCGGCGCTTCACGAAGGCGGTGACGACCTTGCCCCAGCGCTCGTCGGGCAGGCCGACCACCGCGACCTCCGAGACGGCCGGGTGCAGGGACAGGCAGCTCTCGATCTCGACCGGGGAGACGTTCTCGCCGCCCGTGATGATCATGTCGTCGACCCGGCCGGTGACGAAGACGTCGCCGTCCGCGTCCATGAAGCCGGTGTCGCCCGTGAAGTACCAGCCGTTCCGGAAGGCCTTGGCGTCGGCCTCGGGGCGGTGCCAGTAGCCCTCGAAGGCCTCGTCGCCGCGCGCGATGACGGCGATCTCGCCCTCCTCGCCGGGCGCCGCCGCCTCCGGATCGGTGGCGCCGAGCGGCACGATCCGCACCATCGTGTTGAGGCCGGCGCGCCCGGCCGATCCGGGCTTGCCCGCGGCGTCCTGGTTGATCGTGAAGGTGTAGACCTCCGACGAGCCGTAATGGTTGACGAACAGGTCCGGCCGGAAGGCCTCGGTGAGCCGGCGCAGGAGCCCGTCCGTCATGGGCGCGCCCGCGAAGCCGAGCTTGCGCACCGAGGACGTGTCGGTGGCCGCGAAGTCCGGATGGTGGACGAGGTCGTGGTAGAGGGTCGGCACGAGGTAGAGGTTCGTCACCCGCTCGGCCGCGATCAGGCGCAGAGCCGCCGCCACGTCGAAGCGCGGCAGGCACACGAAGGCGCCGCCGATCAACGACATGGCGAGGAGCGAGCGCACCCCCATCGTGTGGTAGAGCGGCATCACGCCGAGCGTGCGCTCGCCGCGCCCGTAGAGGTTCTGGGCCACGTGGGCGAGGGCGGCGGCCCGCTCCGCCCGGTGGCGGCGCGGCACGCCCTTGGGCTTGGCCGTGGTGCCCGAGGTGTAGAGCATCAGCGAGATCGCCTCGGCATCCGCCCGCGGCGCGGCCGGCGCGGCGTCCCGGGCCGCGAGGGCCGCGAAGGCGGTCTCGCCGGGCTCGGGCGGCAGGCCGACCGCGATGCGCGGGCAGGCGCGCGCGCCCCCGCTCGCCCGCACGCTCGGCGCCGACACCTCCTCGTAGGCGAGCGCCTTCGCGCCCGCGTTCCCGACCGCGAAGTCGATCTCCTCGGGGCTGGCGCGCCAGTTGATCGGCGTCAGGACGAGGCCGGCGAACTGGCAGGCCCAGTGGAGCGTCGCCGCCTCCAGGCGGTTCTGCAGCACCGTGACCAGGTGATCTCCGGGCTCAAGGCCGAGCGCGTCGAGCCCCGCGACCACGCCGGAGATGATCCGGTACCATTCGGCGTAGGTGAGGCGGGTCTCGCCGTCCACGATGGCGAGGCCCCGCGGGTCGCGGGAGACGCTCGCCAGGAAGCTGGTGCCGAGGTCAAGCATGGGATGGGGTCTCCTCGATCGCGTCGCCGCGCAGGGCGGCGGCGGCTTCGCAGGCGGCCTCGATGATCGGGGCGTAGCCGGTGCAGCGGCAGAGATGGCCGCCGATCACCTCGGTGAGGTCCGCCCGCGACGCGCGCGGGTGCCGGCGCAGATAGGCGTCGAGCGACATCAGGATGCCGGCCGTGCAGAAGCCGCATTGCAGGGCGTGGTGGCGCCGGAAGGCCGCCTGGAGCAGGCCGAGCCGTCCGGGCTCCGGCGCCAGCCCCTCGACGGTGGTGAGGTCGCAGCCCTCGACCGCGACCGCGAGGGTCAGGCAGGCCCGGGCCGACGCGCCGTCGATCGTCACCGTGCAGGCGCCGCAGACGCCGTGCTCGCAGCCGACATGGGTGCCGGTCATCCCGAGCCCGTGGCGCAGGGCATCGGTCAGCAGCGTGCGCGGCTCGACCTCGACCCGAACCGGGCTGCCGTTCAGCGTGAAGGCGACCGCGTGGCGGGCTCCCGCCCCTAGCTTCGGCATCGGCGCGCCTCCTCTGCGGCGTGGTCCAGAACCCGGCGGCCGAGGCGGCGCACGAGGTCGCGGCGGTAGCGGGCCGTGGCGTGGACGTCGTCGCCCGCGCCGAGGTCCCACGCGAAGGCGTTGAGCGCGTCGTCGAGGGCCGCCCCGTCGAGCGCGGGCCAGTCGCGGGCGGTCGGCCGGTCGGCGACGCCGCCGACCGCGAGGCGCATGCGCGCGCCGTCCACGACGGCCGCGCAGGCCACGATGGCGAAGTCGCCGTGGCGCCGGCCCACCTCCGCGAAGGCGTAGCCCGTGCCCGGGGCGCGCGCGGGCAGGCCGACCGCCTCGACGAGTTCGTCGTCGGCCCGGTCGGTCACCATCATGCCGGCGAAGAACGTCTCCGCGGGCACGCGCCGCGCCCGCTTGGCCGAGCGCAGGTGCACCTCGCCCCCGAGGGCGACGAGGCAGAGCGGGATCTCGGCGCTCGGATCCGCGTGGGCGACGGAGCCGCAGAGCGTGCCGCGGGCCCGGGTCTGGACGTGGCCTACCCAGGGCATCGCGGCGGCGAGGAGGGGCTGCGCCTCGGCGAAGCCCGGCCGGTCGAGGAGGGCGGCCTGCCTCACGCCCGCCGGCACCACGAGGGCGCCGTCGGCGCGCCGGGGCGCGCGCAGGGCCTCGATCCGCATCACGTCGACGAGGAGGGCGGGCTTGGTCAGCCGCATGTTCAGCATCGGCACGAGGGACTGGCCCCCGGCGATGATCCGGGCCTCGTCGCCGTGGCGGGCCAGCGCCTGCAGGGCCTCGTCGAGGCTCTCGGCGCGCAGGTAGTCGAAGCGGGCGGGCTTCATGCCGAGATCCCGAGCATCGCGAGGAGGCGGCGCAGGAGGCCGGGCGCGCCGCCCGCGGCCGCGCCCCCGCCGGCCCGGCGGGCGAGCGCCGCGAAGAACCCGCCGATGATCACCCGGGCCGCCCCGTCGAGGAGCCGCCCGCCCACCGCCGCGACTTTGCCGCCGACCGAGGCCTCGTAGGTGTAGCCGATCCGGGTGCCGCCCCGGCCGTCCGGCTCCAGGGTGATCCGCCCGCGCCCGCCGCCATTGCCGAGCGCCCCCGTCACCGCGCCGGCGAGGGTGGCGGCGCGGGGCGGATCGAGGTCGGAGAGCGTGATGTCGGCCTTGTAGCGCCCCTTCACGGGGCCGACGCCGAGGGTGACGTCGGCGCGGAAATGCGTGTCCGACAGCTTGCGCACCCCGTGCGCGCCGGGGATGACCGAGGTCAGCACGGCGGGATCGAGGAGCATCGCCCAGACCGCCTCGGGAGAGGCCGCGACCGCGGCGGCGCCCTCGCCCCGCATGGTGCGGTCGCCGGGCCGGGCGGCCGCCGCGGCGCGGCCCTCCGGCGGGGCGGGCTCGTCGCCGCCCGCGGCCAGGGCCGCGAGCTTGGCCGGGGTCAGGGGCAGGTCGATGGTCTCGACGCCGAGCGCGTCCGCGACCGCGTTGGCGAGGCAGACCGGCGTCGACATGCAATTGCCCTCCCCGACCCCCTTGGCGCCGAGCGGCGTGAAGGGCGAGGGGCTCTCGAGGTGCAGGACGGTGAGGTCCGGGATCTCGGTCGCGGTCGGCAGGAGGTAGTCGGCGAAGGTCCCGGCCAGGAAGGCCCCGTCCTCGCCGTAGGACAATTCCTCGTAGACGGCCGCGCCCAGGGCCTGCGCGAAGCCGCCGCGCACCTGCCCCTCGACCATCCCGGGATGCAGGATCCGGCCGCAATCGTGCATCGAGACGTAGCGGTCGACGGCGAGCTTGCCGGTCACCGGATCGACCTCGACGCCGCAGAAATCGAAGATGAAGCCGTGGCAGAGGGAGGAATTGACCGCGTCGGCCGGGTCCGGCGCGGTCAGTTCAGGCGGCGACCAGAAGGCGGTCTCGCGGATGACCGCGCCGACCTCGTCCGGCACGAGGCCGGGCGACCAGTGGCTCGTCGCGGCGACGCGCGCGAAGGGGAGGGCGGCGTCCGGGTTCGTGCGCGAGGCGACGCGGCCGCCCGCGAAGACGAGGTCCTCGGCCCGCACGTTGAGCTGGGCCGCCGCGACCTGGGCGAGGCGCGCGCGCAGGCGCGTGGCGGCCTGGTGCGCCACCCCGGCGACCGCGGCGGCGAAGCGGCTGGAATAGTTGCCCGAGGCGATCGACCACGCGTCCTTGGCGGTGTCGAGGTCGGCCGTCACCCGCACCTGATCCATCGGGATGCCGAGGACGTCCGCCACCACCTGGGCGAGCACGGTGCGGTGGCCCTGGCCCTGGGGCACGGAGGCGACCTGCACGGTCACCGAGCCGACCGGGTCGAGGGTGAGGGTCGCGGTGGCCTGGGCGCCGTTCTTCGGGCCGGCCTTGGCCCGCTCGGCGGCGCTCAGCACCGTGGTGATGTAGCCCATGTTCGAGACGCTGGGCTCGACCGCGGCCGTGAAGCCGATGCCGTAGAGCCGGCCCGCCGCCCGGGCCTCGTCGCGGCGGCGGCGCAGGGCCGCGAGGTCGCCGTCCCGGACCGCCTCGTCGAGGGCGCGCGGGTAGTCGCCCGAATCGTAGAGCGCCCCGGTCGCGGTCCGGTACGGGAAGGCGTCGGCCGGGATCAGGTTGCGGCGGATCACGTCGAGCGGGTCGAGGCCGAGCGTCGCGGCGATGCGCTGCACGAGGCGCTCGAGCGGGTAGTAGACCTGCGGGCCGCCGAAGCCGCGCACGAGGCCGGTCGGCGTCTTGTTGGTGAGCACCACCCGGTTGCGGATGCGCACGTGCCGGATCGCGTAGGCGCCCGTCATGTTGCCGTGCATCCGGTAGAGGGTCGCCGGCTCCGGCGCGCGCAGGGTGGCGCCGCAATCCTCCACCTGGTCCCAGTCGAGGACGGCGATGCGGCCCTCCCCGTCGAACCCCGCCGTCAGGGTGGTGACGCGGTTCGTCGCCGAGACCGAGGCGGCGAGGTGCTCCATCCGGTCCTCGATCCACTTGACCGGCCGCCCGACCGCCCGGGCGGCGGCGGCGATCAGGACCGCGTAGGGCGCGACCCCCTGCTTGACCCCGAAGCTGCCGCCGGAATCCGGCGGCGTGCGCAGGCGCAGGCGGTTGCCCGGGACCTTGAGCGCGCGGGCCATCACCGCGTGGATGCTGAAGGGCCCCTGGAAGTTGGCGAGGATGTCGTAGGACCCGTCGCCCGGGTCGTACTCGGCGAGGACCCCGTAGGTCTCCATCGGCGAGCCGGTGTTGCGCGGGTAGCGGACCGTCACCGAGAGGGTGCGGGGGGCCTGCGCGAAGGCGGTCTCCGGGTCGCCGTACCGGAAGGAGCGGTCGCTGACGAGGTTGCGGCCCACGCCCTCGTGCAGCACCGGGGCGTCCGGCTCCAGCGCCGCCAGCGGGTCGACGACGGCGGGACGGGCCCGGTAGGCGACCTCGATCAGGTCGCAGCCGTCCTCGGCGAGGTAGCGGTCCTGCGCCAGCACGACGGCGACCGGCTCGCCGACGTAGCGGACCCGGTCGACCGCGATCGCGCGCGCGTCGACGGCGGCGCGCAGGGCCGGCACGAGGGGCCCGGCGAGGTCGAGGAGGTCGCTCCCGGTGAGCACCGCCGCCACGCCCGGGAGCGCCCGGGCGGCCGCGGCGTCGATGGCGAGAATGTCCGCGTGCGCGTGCGGCGAGCGCAGGATTGCCGCGTGCAGCGTGCCCGGCCTGTGCCCGAGATCGTCGATGTAGCGGCCGCGTCCGGACAGGAGAGCCGCGTCCTCGACGCGCTCGACCGACTGCCCGACGGAGCGGCGTTGCTCGATGCCCAATGCTCGCTTCCTCGCCCGAGGCTCTTGACCCGAGTCTCTTTGACCCGAGCCTCTTGGCAGGCCTCGTCGCGGACAATCTGCCTCCGGGCGCCGGCGGGCCGTGAGGCGCGCCCGTCTCACGACTTACCGAAACGTCTCAAAATCCGAGCGGGGCGGCCGCGCGGGCCGATCCGCGGCCGCGTCCTCGCCGGAGGCCCGATCAGATCTGTCCTTCGATCCGGGGATGCTGCCGATCCTCAACTATGGTCCGATCCTCCCCTCCGCAGAGCGCCGGATCGAGGGGTCGGACATGAATCTGGACAATTCGGGCCCGCCGCAGCCCGCCCGGGCGCGGCGCGAGGAGAGGCCGCTGACCTGGGACGAGTTGCGCGACCGGGATCCGTGCATCGAGGCGAGCGAGCCGGTGCCGGAGACCCTGCGCCACCTCTGGTCCGACCTCTCCGTCGCCAGGGCGGTCCCGGACCAGACGACGCGCAAGGGGATGGGCAGCCCGCGCGAGCGGATCGCGCCGCATCGCCCGGCCTGGGTCTCGTCCGCCCTGAGGCCGGTGCAGGCACCCCGAAGGCTGCCGCCCCGCCTGGTCCATCGCGGGATCCCGGTCGACCCGCTCGTCGTCTGGGGGGAGGACGACCGGCGGAGCTACGACGACACCCGGTACCCGTGGGGCTGCGTGTGCAAGATCCTGAGTTCCGGGAAGACCGGGTCGGGCGTGCTCGTCGGCCCGCGCCACGTCCTGACGGCGAGCCACGTGGTGAATTGGGGCGGCACCGCCGAGACGATCGAGGTGCACCGGGCCGGCGCGACCGCCGCGGCGACCGCCAGGACCGTCCGGCGGTGGACCTTCACCAAGATCACCGGCGATCCCGGCGCCAGCACGGTCGACGAGGATTACGCGGTCCTGGTGGTCGATCAGCGCCTGGGCGACCGCTTCGGCTGGATGGGCGTGCGGACCTACGACAGCGCCTGGGACGAGGAGGATTGGTGGTGGAACATCGGCTATCCGGACGACGTGTCGGCGGGCCTGTTCCCGATCTACCAGCGCAACAAGAAGCTCGACGAGGACGCGTGGGATTACGGCTCCGGCCGGGCGATGACGACCGCGGCCGACCTGATGCCGGGCCAGTCCGGCGGGCCGATGTTCGGGTTCTGGTCCGACGGTCCCTTCGTGGTCGCGGTCGTGTCGGCCGTCGGGAACGTCTTTCTGACCGGGACCGAGAATTACTGCTCGGGCGGGTCCGATCTCACGAGCCTCGTGAGCCAGGCGCGGAGCGGCGATCCCTGAGGGGGTCCTCGACGCGGCGGGCAGCGCTCCCGGGACGCGCCGCCGCGGGTCAGGCCGCGCAGGCGGCGGTCCGGCGCACGATCGTGCGGAAGACGCTCGGCGGCACGCTGACATGGTCGCGGAAGAAGCGCGAGAAATGCGCGGGCGCCGAGAAGCCGAGCTTGGTGCCGAGATCCGCGAGGCTCTCGTCGCCGCCGACGATCGCCTCCACGGCTCGCTCGACGCGGATCGCGTTCAGGAAGACGTGCGGCGAGGCGCCGGTGGTCCGCTCGAACAGGCGGTAGAAATGGGCCCGCGACAGGCCGGCCTCCCGCGCCAGGGCGTCGGCGCCGAGGCCGAGCCCCTCCTCCCCGCGCATCCGCGCGATGGCGCGCCGCACGCGCCAATCCCCCCGCGCGGACCGGCTCGCCTCGCGCAGGGAGGTGCCGATCTCGCGCCATTTCGTGAAGCGCTCGATCAGGGCGATCATCAGCCCCGGCAGCAATTCGTCGCGCACGCGCCGCGACCCGGGCGCGTAGACCATCTCGGCGGCGAGGTCGCGCACCAGCGCGCGGATCGGCGCCGTCACCTGCCCGGCGGGCTCGTGGAAGAAGCCCGGGGCGCCGCTCGCCGACCAATTGTGCCGGAAGGCGCCGAGCCACGCCGGCTCGATGTAGAGGGCGAGGATCATCGCCGGCTCGCGGCGCGGATCGTGCAGGTAGGCGTGGGTCTCCCAGGCGTTGACGAGCACCGCCTGCATGTCCGTCAGGCTGACCACCCGCTCCCCGACCAGGAACTGCGTGTCGTCGCCCTCCACCTTGAGCAGCACGTGACAATGCGGATGGGCGTGCCGGACCAGCCCGCGATCCATGTCGAGCAGGGCGACGCGGCCGAAATCTCCGTACGCGATCTCGAGAGCCTCAGACATCGTCGGAATCTAGCACCCGGCCACGGCCGCTGCCAGCCGCGGACGGGCTCATTCGCGGCCTCTACTTTCGCGGCAGCGTCGCGGCCGGCCCGGATACCGGCAACGGGGCCGGCGCGCCGGGGCTCGGCCGGGCCAGCAGGCGGTCGGCCCCCATCACGACGAGCGGGATGACGAGGGCCACGTAGGCGTTGTCGATTCCGAAGGGATCGCCCGCCAGGAACCAGCCGATCGTGAGCACGAGGGAGGACAGGATGCTGACGACGGCGGCGCGCGGCCGGGCGAACTGGGGCGCGTAGAAGGCGAACAGCACCAGGACCGCCAGCGTGGTGCGCAGGGACTTGGCCAGGAAGGTGACCTTCAGGATGTCCGGCGCGTAGATCGCCAGCGGGATCGGGACGAGGCCGACGACGACCGTGGCGACGCGCACGAAGGCGAGCGCGCCGCGCCCCTCCTCGCCGCGCAGGGGCAGGTAGAAGTCCTTGTAGAGGAGCGTCGCCGCCCCGATGCTGAGGGCCGAGATCGTGCCGAACAGCGAGCCGGCGAGCCCCGCGACCACGATCGCGGCGAGGAGGTCGTCCATCCGGCCGATCAGGGCGGGCAGCACCTGGATCGGCGGCAGGGCCGGCATCAGCACCCCGCCGCAGACCCCGACGAGGGCGGCGAGGAGGCCGAAGGGCACGAGGAGGACCGCGCACCAGAAGCTCGCCGCCCGGGCCGTGCGCCCGTCCTCCACCGTGTTGATCGCCTGGATCACGTACTGCGTGGAGAAGACCGCCCCGATCCCCGCCACGAGCCACGCGAAGATCTGCGCCCACCCGACCGTGTCGGCCGCGAACATCCGGGCCGGGACCTGCGCCTGCAGGGTGCCGAGGCCGCCGACCTGCGAGAGCGCGAAGACGGCGGCGACCAGGATGCCGATGTACTTGACGAGGGCGTGCAGGACGTTGGTGTAGATCACCGAGTGCATGCCGCCGACGCCGACGTAGAGCGTCGCCACCACCCCGGTGAGGACGATCGCGGTGCTGCGGTCGACCCGCAGCAGCCCCGACAGGACGGTGCCGCCCCCCGCATAGGTCGAGATCGCCACGATCTGCAGGGCGAAGATCATGATCACCGAGGTGGCGAGCTTGGTCGGCCGGCCGTAGGCCCGCGCCAGGGCGCCCGAGATCGTGTTCTCGCCGAGCGTCTTGAACCGGTCCGCGAGGAAGAACGCGTAGAGCATGAAGCCGATGCCGAGCGCCGCGATGTTCCAGGCCGCCGAGAGGCCGACCTTCACGGCCGTCTGGGTGGTGCCGACGCTCGCCGCGGTGCCGATGAACTCGGACATCAGCAGGAAGCCGATCAGCACCGCGGGGTAGCGCGCGCCCCCCGAGGTGAAGCTGCCGGCGCTCCTGGCGTGGCGGCGCGCGACGAGGCTGATCACGCCCATCGCGGCCATGTAGGCCAGCGTGAGCGACAGCACGATCCAGTTCGGCTGCATGGCGGCCCGGTCCGTCAGCCGGCCGCGGCGCGGCGCGGGGCGCGAGACGTGATCATGGTTCCTCCCGGTTCTTCTAGGGGCGGTCGCGCGTGGAGACTTGCGTCGGATGCGCTCGCGTCGGACCCGATCGTGCGTGCGGAGAAACTCTTCAGCAAATAGAGAAAACTGATCTCGCCGATCAGCCGCCATGATGTCGGCGGCTCGCCCCGCCCGGGCGGGCGGTGCCGGACGGGCCGCGATCCCGCCGCGTCCGCGACCGTCCCGGCCGCGTTGCCCCGCGCCGGCTTCGCCGGTTGCGCAGTGAAGGCTTGGCCATGCTCCCCATCGGCTCGACCGCCCCGTCCCTGACCGGAATGACCGCCCTGGTGATCGGCGGCTCCAGCGGCATCGGCGAGGCCGCCGCCCACGGCTTCGCCCGGGCCGGCGCCCGCATCGCCATCGCGGCGCGCCGCCCGGAGACGCTCGACGCGGCGCTGGACCAACTCCGGGCGCTCAGCCCCGCGGCGCGCGCCTCCGCGGCCGACGTGACCGAGCCCGGCGCCGCGCCGAGCCTCGCCGGGTGCTGACCGTGGACGGCGGCTACCTCGCGGGCGGGATCTGAGCCGGGCCCCGGGGAGGCGCGGGGGTGTTCCGGCGCCGCCGCGCGTGCCACAACGCGCGGGATCGAGCGGGCCGCCGCGGCCCTCCGGCCCGGGGAGGCGGCCGCTCCGACCGGGGGAGTTCACCGTGATCCACGTCCTCGCCATCATCACGGCCAAGCCCGGCAAGCGGGACGAGGTGCTGGAGGCCTTCCGGGCGAACCTGCCCGCCGTCCACGCCGAGGACGGCTGCATCGAGTACGGGGCCGCGATCGATGCCGAGGGCGCCGGCCCCTCCCAGGCGCCGCTCGGCGCGGACACTTTCGTGGTGATCGAGAAATGGGCCAGCCTCGACGCGCTGCGGGCCCACGCGGCCGCGCCGCACATGCTGGCCTTCGGGGCGCGCACGAGGGACCTCGTCGCCTCGCGGGCGATCCACGTGCTCTCGCCGGCGTGAGCGCGGGCGCGCCGCGCGCGCCGCGACGCGGCGGATGGCGGCGCGTCGGAAAACGCGGCAAAAGCGGCGCGCGCGCAGGACCCGGTTCAACCCGAACGAACCTCGCGCCCGGCCCGTCCCATCCCGACCGAGCTTCGACCCCACGATGCATCACGCGGTGCCCCCCACGCCCCCGGCCGACCTCACCGGCGACCTCTCCCCGCGCATGCGCGGGATCGGCACGAGCCAGATCGGGCTCGTGGCCGACCGCGGCCGGGACGATCCCGAGGTGGTGAAGCTGTGGATCGGGGAGGGCGACCTGCCGACGCCGCCCTTCATCGTGGAGGCGGCGCACCGGGCCATGCAGGCCGGGCACACGCGCTACGCCACGTCGCTCGGCCTGCCGCGCCTGCGCGAGGCGCTCGCCGCCTATCACGCCCGGCACTGGGGCGTGGACGTCCCACCCGACCGCTTCGCCGTCACGGCGGGCGGCATGAACGCGATCATGCAGGCGGCGCAGGCGCTCCTCGAACCCGGCGACGAGATCATCGTCCCGTCCCCCGCCTGGCCGAACCTGGCGGAGGCCGTGCGCATCGCCGGCGGGGTGCCGGTCACGGTGCCCTACCGGGTCCTGGCCGACGGCCGCTTCGCGCTGCCGCTCGCCGCGATCGAGGCGGCCCTGACCCCGCGCACCCGGGTGCTGGTGGTGAACTCGCCCTCGAACCCGACCGGCTGGACGATGCCGCTGGCGGAGATGAAGGCCCTGCGCGACCTCGCCCGGGCCCGCGGCCTCTGGATCCTCTCGGACGAGGTCTACGCGCACTTCACCTACGGCAACGCGATCGCGCCGTCCTTCCTGCAGATCTGCACGGAGGACGACCGGCTGATCGTCACCAACACCTTCTCCAAGAACTGGGCCATGACGGGCTGGCGGGCGGGCTGGCTGGTCCACCCGCGCGGCCTCGGCCCCACCTTCGCCAAGCTCGGCCAGTACAACACGACCTCGATCCCGACCTTCATCCAGCACGCCGCCGTGGCGGCGCTCGACGAGGGCGACGGCTTCATCCGCACGATGGTCAATCGCTGCGCCGAGAGCCGGGAGATCCTGGTCTCCGGCCTGTCGCGCCTGCCCGGCGTCACGGTGGCGATGCCCGAAGGCGCGTTCTACCTGATGGCCCACGTGGCGGGCGGCGAGTCCAGCCTCGACCTCGCCTTCCGGCTCCTGCGCGAGGCGAAGGTCGGGGTCGCGCCGGGCACCGCCTTCGGCCCGGAGGGCGAGGGATTCATCCGTCTCTGCTTCGCGATCAGCCCGGGGCTGGCCCGCGAGGCCGTGTCCCGCCTCTCCGCAAGCCTCGGGCGCTGACCGGCGCGGGCGCCTCCGCGCGGGGTCTCCCGGCCGCGGCGCCGCCGAACCGGGGACCGCTTCGGGCCATCACGCGTTGGACCATCTCGCACCTTCGACACGAGCTCATGGCGTGGCGAAGGTGCGAGAAGGGAACCGACGGTCACGAGAGATGACCGTCGGTATCGGAGGCGGCCCGCGCCGCCGCCCTGGCGCGATCATGGGGGACACCATGGCCGGAGGTTCATCCAAGCCGTCCGAGAAGGCTTCCGAGCCGGAACACCGCGAGGCGAGCGCGTTCGGCGAGTACAGTTCGCCGCCCTGCTTCATGCACGAACTCGACCCGGCCTCCCTCGGCCTCGGGGCGGCCGGCGACCCGGGAGCGTCCGCCGAAGGCGGCGCGCCGGACTGGCCGACGGTGAGGCGGTGGCGGAAGGAGACCCGGGCCGCCCTGATCGCGCGGCGCATGCAGATCTCGGCCCAGGAGCGGGAGACGTGGAGCGCGCGCATCGGCCGCGGGCTCGAGGCCGCGCTCGCCGGGGCGCCCGGCGGGCTGATCGGCTTCTACTGGCCCTTCCGGGGCGAGTTCGATGCCCGGCCCGTCCTGACGGCGCTGCGGGAGAGGGGCACCCGCCTCGCGCTGCCGGTCGTCGTCGAGAAGGCGCAGCCGCTGCAGTTCCGGGAGTGGCGGCCCGGGATCGCGATGACCCGCGGCGTCTGGGACATCCCGATCCCGGCCGAGGGCGAGGCGGTGCATCCCGACGTGCTGATCGCGCCGCTCGTCGGCTACGATCCGGCCGGCTACCGCCTCGGCTACGGGGGCGGCTTCTACGACCGCACGATCGCGGCCATGCCGGTCAGGCCCCGGGTGATCGGCGTCGGCTTCGCGCTCGCCCGCCTCGACACGATCCACCCTCAGCCGCACGACGTGCCCATGGACGTCATCGTCACCGAGGAGGGCGCGCAGCCGCGCCCGGCGCCCGCCGGCTGAGGCGGGCGCCGATCCGCTCCGGGGAGAGGATCACCTTCCGATCGGCGCGGGTCTCACACCCAATCCGCTCGATCCCTTCGGGATGGCGGATTGGGGCTTCGCTCAGGCGCCGCGCGGGCTCATGATCCGCTCGATCCCTTCGGGATGGCGGATTGGGGCTTCGCTCAGGCGCCGCGCGGGCGCGGGATCCGGGCTGCGCTGTGATCAACCGGATCCCGGATCACAGCTTGCCCTTGTCGCGCAGGTCCAGGAGTCGCTGAGCCGCGACGTCTCCGGCCGCCGAGGACAGGGTCCTGCGCTTCCACACCTCCACCAGGGTGGGCTGCGCGAGCGGCGTGCTCGGGTGCAGGACGCTCCTCAGAAGCTGTTGGGCCAAGGTGGATGCGGGCAGTCCGGGGGGCTTCGGCATACGCGCGAGTCAGCGCCTACGTAGTTAATACGTAGTTTGTTTCTGACGTGTCGCGCCCCGCGGGTCGGTCACGGCCGGGTGAGGCCCGACGGCCCGCGCCGCCGGCGCGGCGCCGGCGGGGATCAGCGCGGCGCGGCCGCCGCGGGCGGCGCCTCGCCCCGGCCGATCCGGGCCCGGATGCCCCGGGCGAGCTCGGCCATGTCGAACGGCTTCATGTAGAGCGTGTAGCCCTGCTCCGTCGCGGCCGCCGCCGAGGCGCTGTAGCCGGAGACCAGGATGACCGGCAGCGCCGGCCAGCGCCGGCGCACCTCGTTGGCGAGGGCGAGCCCGTCCATCCCGCCCGGCATCACGAGGTCGCTCACCAGGATGTCGGCGCCGCCCTGCTCCAGCAGGTCCAGGCCCGCCTGCGCCCCGCTCGCCTGAGCGACGCGGAAACCCGCCTCCTCGAGGAAGGCGGCCGTCACCCCGCGCACCTCGTCGTTGTCGTCGACCAGGACGACCCGGTCCGGGGAGCCGACGAGCCGCGCCGCCGGCGTCGCGAGCGTCGGCGTCGCCTCGGACACGGGCTCCCGCGCCAGGGGCAGGTGCAGGGTGATGGTGGTTCCCTGGCCGGCCCGGCTCTCCACATCGGCGAGCCCGCCGCAGGACTTGGCGAAGCCGTAGACCTGGGAGAGGCCGAGCCCCGTGCCCTTGCCGACCTCCTTGGTGGTGAAGAACGGCTCGAACACGTGCGGCAGGGCCTCCTCGGTGATGCCGCTGCCCGTGTCCCTGATCGCGAGCGCCACCCCGTCGCGCCCGGAGCGGTCCGGCAGCGGGACGCGCCGGGTCGTGATCTCCAGGCGTCCCCCGTCCGGCATGGCGTCGCGCGCATTGGCCGCGACGTTGAGCAGCGCCAGGTCGAATTGCAGCGGATCGAGCCTCACCGCGTGCCGTCCGGGCGCGAGGTCGGTCTCGACCGCGATGGGCCCGCTGACCGATTGGCGGATCATCGTGAGGGTGGCGCCCAGCCGCTCGTTGAGGTCGACGACCTCGGTCCGGGTGCCCTGGCCGCGCGAGAAGGCGAGCAATTCGCGGGTGAGGTGCGTGCCGCGCTCGGCCGCCTTGCGGATCGCCGTCACGTAGCGCTCCAGGCGGGGCTCCGGGAGGCGGCGGCCGAGCATCTCCAGGTTGCCCAGGATGACCATGAGCAGGTTGTTGAAATCGTGCGCGACCCCGCCCGTCATGCGCCCGAGCGCCTCCATGCGCAGGGCCCGCGCGTGGAGGAGCGCCTCCTGGCGCTGCGCCCGCAGCTCTCGGCGCAGGAGCAGGATGAAGAGGCCGCTCAGCAGGAGGGCGGCCGCGGCCGCCGTGCCGAGGATCCAGGCGGCGTGCCGCTGCGGCGCGGCGTAGAGCGCGAGCGGAATGGCGAGGTGGACGGACCAGCCGGTCCGCTCCGACTTGCGGAAGGCCGTGACCAGCGCTTCGCCGTCGGGGGCGGTCCCCTCGTAGAGCCCGGCCGAGCGCGTCCGGCGCGCCTCGATGGTGGGCTGCATCGCCAGGGCCCCCACCAGCTCCGGCACGCGCGCGCTCGCGGCGATTCGGTTGGCGCCGTCGACGAGGTAGGGGCGCCAGGCGGGATCGAGGCCGGGGCCGGCGAGCAGGGCCGCGAGCCGCTCGACGGACACGACGCCCGTGAGCACGAAGCGGATCCTGCCCTCCCGCAGCACGGGAACCCGGAAGCTGGCGCGGGGCGGCCCGCTGCCCGGCTGACCCGGCCCGGCGACGTCGCCGATGGTGGGCTCGCCGGTCTCGAGCACCCGCCGGTAGCTCGTCTCGTCCACGACCGCCCGCAGGGGCGTCCCGAACGCCGCGCCGGTGCGGACCACCATCTGCCCCCCGGTATCGGCCAGGATGACCCGGTGCCAGAGCGGCAGCTGCGCCTTGAAGCGCTCGGCGAGGGCGTGGAACGCGGCGAGATCGGGCCGGTCGCCGTCGAGCAGCGGGGATTGCGCGAGAACCTTGAGGAGTTCGACCTGCGTGAGCAGCTCCCGCTCCACGGCCCCGAGCATCTGCGCGACGTGGTGGACCGCGCCGGTGCGCATCAGCGTCTGCTGCTGACGCAGGAGGAGGAACGACAGGCCGCCCGCGAGCAGGATCAGCGGCAGGAGCGCGGCGAGGGCGAGTAGGACGAGACCCCGGCGCACGTGCGGCGCTCCCCACGGTCGAATTTACTAAGAGGGAGTACCCCACCGTGGCGGTGACCGTCACGTCCGAACGCGCCGCGCAGGTTGTGACAAAAGGACGAGCCGCGCGGGGGAGGATGCGGCCGGCGCCGCCCGGCCGGGCGGCCGCTCCCGGTGCGTCCGAGCACCGCCGACCCGTGCCATGACGGCATCATTCGGTCCGGCGGGCTCGCGCGCGGCGCGGGCTCCCGCATCAGCCTTTCGAGGACGACGATGATGGCGATCCGGCGGGCCCCCGAGACCCGCGCCGGCGGCGCGGATCGGACCGAGACCGCACCGCACGACGAGGCCCCGCGCCGCGGCGGCGCGCTTCCGCTGGGCGGCCACTCCGCCCGGAGCGTCGCGGACGAGCCGGTCCGCGCCGGCCGGCGGCCCGCCCCTTCGGGAGGCGCGCCGCCCGCCCGGCCTCGGCCGCAGGACCCTCGCCCGCTGCACCGCAGACCCCTGGTCGGGGCCGCCGCGGGCGGACTCGGCGCGCTCGCCGGCATCGTCCTCAACCGGTGGCTCGGGCCGGATCTCGGATGGGACGCGGAGACCCGGATCATCGTCCAGGCGGCGGTGACCGGCCTCGTCGCCGCGCTGGTCCTGTGGCTGGCGGGGCGGGCGACCTCGTGACCCTTGCCCGCGAGGGCCGACCGGCCCCGGGCAAGGGGCGCCGCGGGTCCGAGGCGGGCCGGCCCGCCCGCGCCCGACCCGGCCGCCCGCCGCCGCGGCGTCCCGAGGGGCCGCGCGCCTCCGCGGCGGGTGCGTCCGAGCACGCCGCTCCGCTGCCGCGCATGCGACGACACCCCCGACCTGGAGGGCGAGGCGCCCGTCGCGGATCGAGGAGTTCACGATGATCAAGCTTGCAGCCGCCGCGGCCCTGACCCTCGGGCTGGCCACCGTCGCCCATGCCGGCCTGTCCACGCAGCCGTCCACCGAGTTTCCCCCGTCGCCCGGAAGCCAGGCCGCGCCCGCCGCGGAGAAGCCGGTGCGTCCCGCGATCCGCCACGCCGAGGTGAGGACCTTCTCCCCCGTGACGCAGACGGATGCGGACCCGCAGCCGGAGAGCGGCAGGCCCGCGCCGCGCGTCATCGACCTGCCCCGGTCCGACGCGCCGAGCCAGGGCGGCTACGTCGCGGCTCCGGCCGGCGCGCCCCAACCCGAGCGCGTGGCGCGGATCAGCCCGGCCTCGGCCGTGCAGGCCCCCGCCGCGACCGAGGCGCCGGCCGTCCGGCCGGAGCCCGCCCAAATCGCGCCGCCGCGGCGGGCGGAGCGCGCGGCGCCGGAGGGCCGCCCCGCCGGCTACCGGACCGCCAGCTGGAACGGCGGCCGCGGCGCGACCTGGAAGGCCGGGAAGAACGATTACGGCTTCGAGGGCAGCTTCGGCGGCTGCCGCTTCGCCGGGTTCAGCGGTCCGCGCGGCTTCACGCTCGACCGCACCTGCCGCTGACCCGCGGACGGCCCGGGGGAGGGCGCGGCGCAGGTCCGGGCCCCGCCGGCTGGAGCCGGCACCGCCCGCGCAGGCGGAGGCAGGGCGAGGCTCGGCACCAGAATGCACGGCGGTTCCGGATCGGGCGGCGCCCGGACGCGCCCCTCTCGTCGCCACCTGCTCACGGACCGCGGCGTCGCGGCCATGCCGGGCCTCGGCTTCGGCTCCGGCATCCCCTTCCTGCTGGTCTACGGGACCTCAGCATCATTCGCCGAAGCGGTCACCGGTTTGGCGGCAGAAATGATGCGAAAACAAGAGTCTAAGCAGAATTGCGCCATGCAATTCTGCTCAGCCGGCGTGGCTGTCCGAGGCGAGGTTCCCCTCGGCACGCCCGGGCTGATGAGCGAGCCGACCCTGGCCGACAAGGTCAAGTTCGTCTGGGCGCCCTTCCTCGATCAGTGCGACGCGCCGCTGCTCGGCCGCTGGCCGGGGCGGCGGCGCGGCCGGATCATCGCCTCGCAGAGCGGCGTCATGCTCACGCTCGCCGGCGTCGCGTTCGGCGACCCGGCGCATGGCCTGGCCTGGACGGCGGTCTTCCCCCTGGCGCCCGGCTTCGCGGGGCCCGGCAGGACGTCGTCATCGGCGGGTGGCGCATCACCGTCGCGCCCGCCGCGCGGCACTCCCTGATGTCGTCCTCTGATGTCGTCCTCTGATGTCGTCCTCTGATGTCGTCCTGGGCCGAGATCGGCTGGCGCCTCGGACCCTTCGCGGCCGGGGCGGGCGCCCTCTCCCTCGCCGACACGTTCGGCTGGCCGGGATGTCCGGCTGCGTCATCGAGTCCCTGGATTTCACGTGGTCCTTCGTGGGGACATCCTGGATCGGCGCACCGGTCGCGGTGCTGTGCCGGTTCGTGTGGCGGCGGCACGGGCGGACGGAGGGCGAGGCCCGCCCCGTGACCGCAGCCCCGATGCGGGCCGCCGGAGCGGCGCGACGCGCCCCCGCGCATCCTGAGCGCCTCGCCGGAAGCGGACGGGCGCGGGGCCTGCCGGGGGGGAGGGCGCGCGGCGCCGGCCGCCCCGTCACGGCCCGTCGTCGGGCGCCGCGCGCGGCGAGCGCCAGATCTCGGCGGCCGCGCCGTCCGCGAGGCGGTGGACGGCCAGCACGTGGTCCGCGACGTCCGGAACCCCTCCGGCGACGGTCAGTTCGACCAGCGCGTCGTCCCGGGAGCGGGTCGCCCGCCGCTCGGCGTAGGGGTAGGCGGCGATCCGCATGAACGTGCCCCGCCCGCGCCGCACGGGCCTCATGAAGGCCGCGCCGCTGTTGATGGGGCTGAGCAGGATCCGGTCCCGGTGGGCCGCGACGAGGCTGCGCGTGCAGAGCGTCAGGACCGTCTGCGGCCGTCCCCGATAGGCCCTCGCATCGAGCAGGTGGCGCAGACGCCTGCGTGAGAGCCAGAAGAACGCCTTGTCGTTGAGGATGCGGTACCAGTCCGCGGGACCGAGGCCGTCGTCCAGGCAGCGCCGCAGGGCCGCATCCGACATCGGCTTCTGGTCGCGCACGACCGCGTCGGGCAGGCCCGCGCGCGCGATCCTCGTCCCCTGCGGGCGACGGCGGGCCTCGAGCGCGTCGCGCGCAGGCCCCGACAGGCCGTAGCGGTCGAGCAGCGCGGATGTGCTGAGGAGGCCCTGCGCCCGGATCGAGGGCCAGGCCCCGTCCTCCGCCATGTGCCACAATCGCGGGTAGATCCGGACGAGTTCGTCCTCCGTCACCTCGGATTCCCTCGCTTCCCCTGGCGCTTCCCCTGGCCGCACGGTGAGCGCCGCCCCGCGCGGGATCGGACCGCACCCTGCGCGGGCGGGCCGATAACGGCCCGGCGCGGGGCCGGATCCCGCGCGCGACGCGGTCAGGCGCCGAGCGCCGGTGCGGAGCGCGGCGTGGGCGGGAGGAACCGGGCGGGGCGCCGCCGGAGGACGGCCGGCCCCGTCATCCTCGGGGAGGCCCTCCGAAACCGGACGCCCAAAATTAATCCCTGGCCAAATCGTCGCATCCCGCCGCCACGCCTGGACCTGGGCCGCGGCCGCCACAGCTTCTGGACCGGGGCCTGAAGCAGGAGGAACGCCATGCGAATTGTATTGGCAAGTGCAGCCGTGCTCGCGGCGCTGTGCACATCGGGACACGCGCAGGGGAGCGGCGACCCGGCTGCCGGCGAGAAGGCATTCGCAACATGCAAAGCCTGCCACGCATTCGGAAAAAACGGTGTCGGCCCCAACCTGACCAGCGTCGTCGGGCGCAAGTCGGCATCCGTCGAGGGATACAGTTACTCGGCGGCTTTGAAAGGCTCAGGCATTACCTGGGATGAGGCCAATCTGCACGAATGGCTGAAGAACCCCAAGGCGAAAGTCCCTGGAACGAAGATGATCTTCGCCGGCTACCCGGACGACAAGAAGGTCGATGACGTGATTGCCTATTTGAAGCAGCACACCCAGTAATTCGCCGTCGCGTTCTTCGACGTCCGGCGGCTCGCGCATGTCGCTTCGGCCTCTGCGAGCCGCTTCGCGGGTCGGGCGGGTCGCCCCTCGCCGGGGCCGCGTCGGTGCGCTTGGAACCCCGCGGCTTGGAACCCGCGGCTTGGAACCCCGCGGGCGGCCCGGTGTTGCGTGACACACGCGAAGGGGCTGCAAGGTGCTACGGGAGGCAGACGAGAGGAGGAGGCTGTCATGAAGCGCTCAGTCGAAGCCGTCGCCCGGTGCCGCGTCCTGCGCGAACTGGACCGTCGCCTCGCGGAGCAGAATGCCGCCCGCGCCGCGACCTCGGACGCCGACCCGCACACCAAGTGATTCGAGGCCGCTCCGCGGCCGGCGGCGCATCCCCGCGGCCAAGTCTCGCCGGCCTCAGGCGCGGCGCGGCTCGAGCGCGATCCAGAAGCCGGCGGTGCGGGTCAGGGTCAGGTTCACCGCGCGGGCGAGATTGCCCAGCGAGGCGACCGGCTCGAACAGGTTGAACACGCCCGTCGCGCGCCGCAACGCCGCGTCCGGGTGAAGCCGGATGATCCCGGCGAAGTAGGGCCGGATCTCGTCGACGATGGCCGCGACGGTCTCCTCGCGCAGGACCGCGAAGCCGGACGTCCAGGACGAGGCCGCATCGGCGTCGACCGCGCTCCGGCGCACCTCGCCCTCGGCGACGGTGATGCGCTCGCCCGACGCGACGGAGAATCTCCGGTGGTCCTCGCCCCACAGCGTGCCGTCGCCGCGCAGGCTCGCGAAGCGGAACGCCCCGGCGGCCCGCTCGATCACGAAGGCGCCGGCGAGCGCCTCGATCCGGAACGGGCCGGCCTCCACCACGAAGGGCCGCGCGTCGCGCGGCTGGATGTCGAGCAGGATCTTGCCCCGCAGGAAGCTCAGCGCCCGCGTCTCGGCAGCGGCTCCCAGGTTGAGCGCCGAGCGGGGCGCCATCACGACCTCGGCATCCTGCCCGAGACGGAAGCGCGCGTGGGCCGCCGTCCGGGTGAAGCGGTCGGTGAGCAGGTCTTCCAGGGGCACGAAGCGTTCCAGGGCGACCGCGCCGCCGGCGGCGAGGGCCGTCAGCCCCGCCACGACGTTCCGACGGTCGCGCCGCGGCGGCGCCCCCATCCGCGCCACCGTGCCCCGCGGCAGCCCGGAGCGCGCGACGATCCCGAAGGGTTGCAGATTCCCGGCCATGCGTCCCCAGGCCTCGGCATTGGCCGGGCTGGCGCCGTACCAGACCTCGAAATCCCGCCGCTGGCGCTCGCTCAAGCCACCGGAGGTCATGGCGACCATCCATTTGATCGCGGCCCGGCCGCTCTCGTCTATCCCATTCTCGTCGTCGTCCGGTTGTCGTGAGCGAGCAGGATTCATCGCCTCAACTTTCCATCCTGGCGCTGTAGACAGCCGAGAAACCCTGCGTCATGTACTTGCTGACCGCACTCATCGAGACGTTGAGTTCCTTGGCGATCTCACGGTTCGACATACCATCGATCTGGCTCAGAAGGAACGCCGTGCGCGCCCGCGGCGACAATTTCGCCAGCACTGCGTCGATCTTCTGCAAGGCCTGCACGAGGATGAGCCTCTCCTCGGGCGAGACGTCCAGCGCCTCGGGCATGGCGGCGAGCGCGTCCTCGTAGGCGATCTGAAGCCGCTTGCGCCGCCGCGCCTCGAAGATGATGCGCTTGGCGATCGTGGTCATCATGGCGCGCGGCTCGCGCACGCTCGCCACGTTCGGCAGCGCCATCAGGGACACGAAGACGTCGGAGACGATGTCCTCCGGTGCCTGCACCGTCCAGGATTGCCGCGATAGCCAGGAGGTCAGCCAGGGCGAATGCTCCCTGAACAATACTTCGACCAAACGGGTATTCTGCCCGCTCACAACGCCCGCCATCCCGATGCCCCGCGCTTCATCTCTGTCAATACGAGGTGGTCCGCCCCATTGTGGAGTTGATGCGACCCACCCGATTGCAGTGCTTCTGGTGGCGACTAACATGCAGCAGGCATGCCAATAGAGTCTATAGTTCTCCTTCCTCTCGGGAATGTAAACTTTCGAATGAATCTGACGGAGCCCAACCCGCCTTGCGTGCATTGGGCTGCCGTTTGGGCAATCTGCTTCCCTGGCGGGCTCCGCCCGGGGATGGAAATGCCTTTTCGGAAGGCGGCTTCCGACCCCGTCCGGGGATGCGCTCGGCGCTGCGGCGTAAGAGCGCATGGCGGTCAGCACGGTCCGGGCGTGGACAAGGTCCAGCCGCCGCCGGCCAGGAGGGTGAGCACCCGGCCGTGATGCGCCGCGAGGCCGGCGCGGTGGCCGACGCTGACGAATCGCACCCCCGTCGCGGCGAGCAGGCGGTAGAGGTGCTCCTCCGTCGCGAGGTCGACGGCGCTCGTCGCCTCGTCGAGGAGCACGAGCCGCGGCCGGGTGATCAGGATCCGGGCGAAGGCCAGCCGCTGCTGCTCCCCGAGCGAGAGGATCCGCCCCCAATCCTTCTCGGCGCCAAGGCCGCCGTGATCCGCCGCGAGGTCGGGCAGCCGGACGGCGGCGAGGGCGGCGAGCAGGTCCGCGTCCGGCACGTCGCGCCCGCGCGGGTAGAGGAGCTGCGCGCGCAGATCCGCCGCCGTCACGTAGGGACGCTGCGGAAGGAAGAGGCATTCCTCGGCGCTCGGCAGGGTGACGCGGCCGCCGCCGCGCGTCCACAGACCCGCCATGGCGCGCAGGAGCGAACTCTTGCCGATGCCGGTCTCGCCGGCGATCAGCAGCGACTCGCCGGGACCGAGCGTCAGCGTCAGGTGCTGCACGAGGCGCCGCTCGCCGCCCGGCGTCTCCAGGCGGAGGTCGTCGAACGCGACGCGGTCGGGGTCGTGCTCCCGCGCGATCCGCCCCTCCGGGCCTTCCGCCCGGGCGGCGAGCGCGTCGGCGTGCTCGACGAGCTGGGCGACGCGGACGGCGTGGGGGGCGACGCCGGACAGCGGGGCCAGCACGCCGAGCAGGGCGCCGGTGGCGCCGGCGACCGAGGTCGCGACCGCCATGCCCTGGGTCAGGGTGCCGACGTCGATCTCCCCGGCAAACAGCCGCGGGGCGAGGATCAGGTAGGGGAGGACCAGCCAGACCAGGCCGAAGGCGAGCGGCGGCACGTCGGTGACGAGGCGCCGGAACAGCGTGACGGCGAGGTCGCGGCGCACCGCCGCGTCCACGGCGGCGGCGATCCGGACCCGTTCGGCCGCCTCCCCGCCGTGGAAGGCGATCGCCTCCGCGTGGGCGCCGATCCGCGCGAGCCCGTGGCGCAGGTCGCCGGCGGCCGCGGCCGCGAGGTAGCGCAGGCGCACCAGGGGCACGTAGCCGAGATAGGTGGCGACGGCCTGCGCGAGGCTCAGCGCCGCCACGGCCGCCGCCAGCGACCCGTCGATCCCTCCCAGCACGGCGCTTCCCGCCGCCACGCCGCCGAGCGCCCCCAGCACGACCGCGGGCAGGCGGAGGAACTGGGCGACGACCGTCGACAGGCTGTCCTGGATGCGCTGGTCGGGATTGTCGAGCGCCCCGCCCCGGGCGATGTCGTAGTAGACGCGCCCGCCGAGGTAGCGGCCGAGGACCCGCGTCGTCAGCCAGATCCGCCACGCCCGGGTGATCCAGGCGCCGAGGATCCCGGCGAGGCCGGGCAGCGCGTGCGCGACGGCGAAGAGGAGCGCGTAGGCGAGGAAGCCGTCCCGGAACAGCGCGCCGTCGCGGTTGACGAGCCCGTTGGTCATGTCCTTCAGGGCGAAGGAGGATCGGAGGGCGAGGGCGGTCGTCAGGGCCGTCTCCGCGAGGATCAAGGCCATGCCGATCCAGTAGGGCCACGCCGCCGCGCGGGTCCAGAACGGGACGAAGAGGCGCGCGAGGCGCCGGGCGAGGCGCAGGTCGATCCGGAAATCCGACCTGCGCAGGGAGGCGGCCTCCTCGATTCCGGCGCTCATGTCGCCGCCCCGGCGCGGTCCGCGAGGATCATGCGCGGCGCCACGGTTTCGAGCGTCCAGCGGCCCCCGGCCAGCAGGGTGAGCACCCGCGCGTGGTGCGCGACGAGGGCGGGGCGGTGGGCGACGATCACGTAGGTGGCGCCGCTCCGGCCGAGGAGGTCGTAGAGGTGGCGCTCGGTCGGCGCGTCGCGGGCGCTCGTCGCCTCGTCGAGGAAGACCAGCACGGGCCGCGCGACCAGGACGCGCGCGAAGGCGAGGCGCTGCTGCTCGCCGCCGGAGAGGACTTGCGGCCAGTCCCGCACCGCGGCGAGGCCGAGCGCCCCGAGCTGGGGCAGGCGCACCGCGTCCAGGATCGCCAGCAGCGCCGCGTCGCCCGGATCGGCCGAGCCCGGATAGAGCAGTTGCGCGCGCAGGGTCTCCCGGGTGAGGTAGGGCCGCTGGGGCAGGAACAGGATCGCGCCCGATGCCGGCAGCACGACGCGGCCCCCGCCGCGGGTCCAAAGCCCCGCCACGGCGCGCAGCAGCGAACTCTTGCCGATCCCGGTCTCGCCCACGACCACGAGGCTGTCGCCGGCTTGCAGCGCGACGTCGAGGTCGCGCACGAGCTGCCGGGCCCCGTCCGGCGTCGAGAGCGACAGCGCCTCGATCCTCAGCGCGTCCCCGTACCGGGCCGCGGCGATGCGCGGGCGGTCGTCGGGCTCGCGGCCCAGGGCGTCGAACCGCTCCTGGAGCGGCGCGAGCCGCACCACCCGGGTCGCCAGGGTGCCCAGGCTCGACAGGATCAGCGCCAGGGTCTGGACGACGTCCCGCATCATCACGGTGACGGCGGCGGCCTGCGCGAGGGCGCCGTAGCTCATCGCGCCCGCCGCCACGCGCTCGCCGAGGAGGAGGTAGGGCAGCAGGGTCCAGGCGAGCGTGAAGGCACCGTCCACGCCGAGGGAGACCAGGGCCCCCGCGCGCTCCTGGCGGAAGTGCCGCGCGGCCGCCTCGCCCGTCCGCGCCAGGACGGTGCGCCCCTCGGCGGCCTCGCCCCCGTAGAAGGCGATCTCCTCGGCGCAGTCGCGGATCCGCATCAGGTCGCCGCGCAGGGCTCCCTCGGCGGTCTGCCAGGCCACGTGCCGGCGGATGAGGAGCGGGGCCACCCCGTACGCGGCGGCCAGCTGCGCGAACCCGAGCAGCGGCACCGCCAGGAGGAAGCGCTCGTCCAGGGCGACCAGCACGACGAAGGCCGCGGCCAGCCGGGAGGCCACCCCGACCACCCACTGGGCGATCTGGATCACGAGTTCGATGAAGGGGGCGATGCTCTCGGCGATGCGCTGGTCGGGCGCGTCGAGGTCGCCGCGCAGGCCGATCTCGTAATAGGTGCGCCGGGCGAGGTACTGGCCGACGATGTGGCCCGTCAGCCAGCGGCGCCAATCCGCCTCGACGAGGCCGTCGACGACGAAGCGGATCTGGGGAAGCAGGACCTTGCCGGCGCTGAGGAGCAGGAGCGCGGCGAGCGCCGCCTCGAAGGCCGCGAGTTCCTCGCGACGAGCGCGTCGGTGAGCGCCTTCAGCGCGCCGGCCGCGCGCACGGCCAGGACCGAGAACACGACGCCGTGCGCCAGGAGCAGCCCCAGGCCAAGCCAGGCCGGCCAGGCGCGGCGGCGGCGCCAGTACGGAACGGTCAGCCGCACGATCCGCCGCAGCAGCTGGCCGTCGATCCGGTCGTCGCGCCGGTCCGTCCCGGGCCCGGCTCTGAGGCAGAAGGGAAAGCGCATTCGTGAGACCGGGCCCCGCACCGCCCTCGACTCCTCAATCGAACGAGTATTTCGCCTGCAGCAGGAATGCCCTTCCCTGCACGATACCGACGTAGCTTGTCGCATAACTCGGCATATATGCGTATTTGTTGAAGATGTTGTTGACCTTCAACTGTACGGAGAAGCGATCCATGGTGTATCCGATCATCGCATCGGCGACGACGTAGCCGGGAATCTTCAGCTTCGTGGGGTCGTTGAGGGAGGCGGACGTCAGGCTGTCGGAAGTGCCGCGCGCGCCGAGCCCGACCGTGAGCCCCCGCAAGGGGCCGTCCTGGACGGTGTAGGCGACCCAGAGACTGGCCGTGTATTGCGGGATCGCATTCATCGCGCTGGCGACCTGCGTGCTCACGTTCTTCGCCTTGATCGACGAGAAGGCCCCGATCAGGTTCAGGCCGGGCAGCACCTCGCCCTGCATCTCGAACTCGAAGCCCTTGCTGTTCTGGCCGCCCACGAGTTCGACGAAGTTGCAGCCGCGGATGGCGTCGCAGACCGCGACGTTGGTCGCGGCGAGGTCGAAGTAATCCGCCGTGACCGTGAGCTTCTTGTCGAACAGGTAGAAGCGGCCGCCGAACTCGAACTGGTCCACTCCCATCGGCGGGGTCGGCTTCCCGGTCAGGCTGTTGATGCTGTTCTGCGGAACGATGCCGACCGAGCGGTTCCCGTAGGCCGTGAAGTACGGCGTCACGTCGAAGGCGGCTCCGGCCGTCCACGACAGGCCGTCCGTCGGGTAATCGACGGACGGCTTGATGCGCCCGATGCCGCTGCGGGCGATCGAATCGAGATCGTCGTACCTCACCTGCCCGAAGATGTGGAGGCGGTTGTCGAGCGTGTCGAACTTCTCGGTGTAGTAATAGCCGATACCGGTGCCGCGGGTGCCGTCGTAGTTGGTGGCCGGACCGTTCGGAACCCGGTAGAGCGGCTGGGTCGGCAGCCCGGTCAGCGGATTGATGCTGAAGGGCGAGCTGTAGTTCGTGCTCGCGTTCATGGCGAAGGACGTGTAGTCGATGCCGAATTTCGACACTTGCCGGGCAAAGCCGGCATCGTAGGTGAGCGTCAGGTCCGCCTGGTCGATCAACCGCGCGTAGTCGTACCGAAGCATCGTCTGCCGGGCCTGCCAGCTTCCGGCCGGTGCGCCGCGCCTCGTCGTCCCGAGCCAGGAATAGCCGTTGATGTCGTCGTACGAGATCTCGTAGCGCACCTTGTTGTTCAGAACGACGTTCAGGCCCAGTATGTCTCCGAAATCGTGAGATTGCTCGGAGTAGAGCGTCGTGGTCGTGTCGTGGTAATGCAGGTTCGGGTTGACCTGCATCACCCCGCGCGGGATCCGCAGGAGCGGATGCAGCGGGTTGAAATCGCTCGGGTTTCGCGCAGCGAAGGTGTACTGGACGGGCAGACGGGTCTGATCGAAGAAGCGCAGGCCGGCCAGGAGGCTGGTGCCCTCTCCCTCCCACTTCACGACCGGGGAGACGAGGTACTCGCTCGCATTGCGGTACCCCGCGTAGTTCTCGTCCGTGAGCGTCCCCGCGAGGTTGAAGCGGTAGGTCAGGCCCTCGGTCCCGGCCAGCGGTCCGCCGAGATCGACGGCGAGCATCTTGTCGCCGAAGGAGCCGTAGCGGGCGGTCAGGTCGCGGATCACCGTGCTGGTCGGCTGCTTCGTCGTCAGGTTGACGGTCCCGCCTCCGAGCGTGCTCACGCCCGACAGGATCGCGCTGGGCCCCTTCAGCACCTCCACGCGCTCGATATCCGCGATCGGAATCTGGCGAGCCTGTGTGAAAACGCAGGGGCTGTAGAAGGATTTTCCCTCGCCCACCCTGGGGAGCGCCAGTATAGGCATCCTGACGGCATCTCTGCTGCCGCTCATGGCACCTGAACGGTGGCTGCGCAGAAGATTGTTCTAAAATTCGGAGGTGCGTCCGAGTTTTCACACAGCCTGTGGCCGAAGCCGTCATTGCCGAAGCCGGTGGCGCGCTGGCCGTTCACCGAGGTGCCGGTCGTCTTGAAGCCGCGGATCGTGAAGGTCGGCAGGTTCGAGTCGCCGGTCCCGATCGTGACGCCGGCGACGTTCTGCACCGCATCGGTCGCGCTGGTGATCACCTGCGAGCGGATCACGTCCTGCGTCACGGTGGAGATCGCGAGGGGGATCTCCCGGGCCGTGGCGCCGGGGAGCCTCGCCGCGGTGCCCGCGTCGCCCGCCTGGAACCCGGCATCGCCGAAGCGCGACGCCCCGCCCTCGTCGGTCACGTCGATCGTCGCGAGGTCGCCGGCCGGCGCGGTGGCGGAGGTGCTGGAGACGTCGCGCACCAGGCTGACGCTCCCGTCCGCGGCTTGGGCGAGGCGCAGGCCGGTGCCGGCGAGGGCGCGCTGCAGCGCCTCGCGGACCGTGACCTGGCCCCGGAGCAGGCCGGCCCGCCGCCCCGAGACGAGTTCGGGCGCGAAGGTGATCACCACCTGACCCTGTCGCGAGATCGCGAGCAGCGTCGTGGCGAGAGCGCCCGCCGGCAGATCGACCTCGATCGGCGTATCCAGCCCGGCCCGCGCCGGCGCGGCGGCCATGATCAGAGCCAGAACCGCCGCCGCACCCGCGAGATGGGCCGATCCGCCCCGCATTCTCACCATGAAGGCCCCCGAAATCAGCTTTCATTCCCCTGTCTAACTCTGGGGAAGAATGCCTACGGCGACGGGCCGATTGTTCGTGATGTGGCGCGGCGGCCGCAGGATCGCGCGGGCGGCCGCGCGCGGGCCGGAGAGGGAACCGGCTCAGGCCGCCAGCGCCGCGTCGGGCGCGACGCCGCGGGCGAAGAAGGCCTCGATGGCCGCCCGATGGCTTTCGAGCGAGAGGCCGCGCGCGGCGCGCCAGGCCGGGTCGAGATGGGTGCTGCGGTAGCGCTCGCCCGAATCGCAGAGCAGCGTCACCACCGAGCCCGTCTCCCCGGCCCGCGCCATGCCGGCGATGATCCGGGCGGCCGCCCAGAGGTTGGTGCCGGTCGAGCCGCCGCAGGAGCGGCCGATCCGCTCCGAGAGCACCTGCGCGGCGGCGAGGCTGGCGGCGTCGGGCACCGCCTCGGCCCGGTCGATCAGGTCGGGCAGGAAGGACGGCTCGCAGCGCCCGCGGCCGATGCCTTCGATCACGGAGGGCGGGCCCTCCGCCCGCCGCACGGCCCGATCCGCGACGTGGCGGTGGAACACCGAGGCCTCGGGATCGGCGAGGCAGATCCGGGTCGGGAACTGCCGGTAGCGGATGAAGCGCCCGATCGTCGCCGAGGTGCCGCCGGTGCCGGCCCCGACGACGATCCAGGCCGGCACCGGCTGCGGCTCCCGCGCCATCTGGGCGAACACCGCCTCGGCGATGTTGTTGTTGCCCCGCCAGTCGGTGGCCCGCTCGGCGAAGGTGAACTGGTCCATGTAGTGACCGCCGAGCTCGGCCGCGAGCCGCTCCGCCTCGGCGTAGACGGCGGCCGGGGTCTCGACGAAGCGGCAGCTCCCGCCGTAGCGGGCGATCTGCGCGACCTTCTCGGCCGAGGTGCCGCGCGGGATCACGGCCACGAAGGGCAACCCGATCAGTTGCGCGAAATAGGCCTCGCTCACCGCGGTCGAGCCGCTCGACGCCTCCACGATCGTGGTGCCGGGGCCGATCCAGCCGCTGCACAGGCCGTAGAGGAACAGCGAGCGGGCGAGGCGGTGCTTCAGGCTCCCGGTCGGGTGGGTCGATTCGTCCTTGACGTAGAGGCTGATGCCCGGGAGGGCCGGCAGCGGCACGCGCAGGAGATGCGTGTCGGCGGAGCGGTTGAAATCCGCCTCGATCGCCTCCACGGCCCGCGCGACCCAGCCCCTCTCGCCCCCTACTCCTTCGCTCGCGCGCAATGCGGTCTCCCCTTCGCTGAGTTCCGGCTGCCCTCGGCCCGGGCACCGGGCCGCGCGGTGCGAGAGCAGCGCCCGATCCCGTTGCCGTCGGACGCTGCCCTCGGTCGTTGATTGTGCCCCATCGTCTCCGCCGAACCGGTGACCGCTTCGGCGAAGGACGCTCAGGCCCGCGCCGGCAGCGCGCACTGCCCGTCGGCGCAGACCTCCGCCGGCATCTCCCCGCAGCGCGACACCAGCGCGTCGATCGCCGCGAGGTCGGCTTCCGCCGCCCCGGCCTCGCGGGCCGCCGCGCCGGCGAGGCGGGCGCGCGCCGCGGCCTCGCCGGGGCGGCCCGCCGTCAGCAGCGCCTCGGCGAGGGCGCGCGACAGCCGCGCCCGGATCGACGGCGAGGACGCTTCGCCGAGGTTGCGCTCGGCCGCCTCGAGGGCCTCGATGGCGACGGCCGCCGCGGCCGGGCCCGGCCGCGCCGCCACGCCCATCCCGATCTCGAACAGCCTGTTGACGTCGTCGGCGCAGACCTCACCGACGAGGCGCCGCGCGTAAGCGAGCGCGGCGCCATGCCCCGACGCCAGCAGGAGCTTGAGCTTGCCCACGCCGTGGCTCCGCTCCAGGTCGGGCTGGGCCGCGAAGGTCGCGTCGTAGGACGCGAGGGCGCTCTCCCGATCCTTCGCGGCGAGGTGGGCGGAGACCGCCGCCTCCAGGGCCCGGCGCTCGCGCACCTTGCCGCGGCGCAGCCAGTCCCGGTGCTCCGCGGCCCGGGCCGGGAGGTCCCAGCTGCCGTCCAGCACGGCGGCGAGCGGCCCGTCGATCTCGAGGGGATGCCCGATCCAGGCGACCCGGCCGTCCCGATCGACGATGAAGGCCGCCGGGATGCCCGGCTGGTAGGAGGCGTCGCACCAGCGCGCGCGCATCCAGCCGCGGCGGGCCTCGGCGTCGGGGGGCAGATCCACGGCGATGCGATAGCCGATCCCGTCGCCCTGCTCGCGCACGAAGGACGCCACCTGGTCGATCTCGGTCCAGGCCACGGCGACGCCGAGCACCGCGACCTCCGGGTGGCGCGCCTGGACGGCGGTGAGATGGGGGATGCTCGCCCGGCACGGACCGCACCAGGTGGCCCAGAACTCGACGACGTGCACGGTGCCGGGTGCGAAGGCGGTGATCGGCTCGCCCTTCAGGAAGGTCGTCACCCGAATCTCCGGCGCCGAATCGCCGACGAGAAGTTCCGTCTGGTTCATGGTCATGGTCTCTGCGATGCGGGAGGGAACGGGAGCGCACCGCCGCGGCGCGCCGTCATCGGACATCCGGTCGATGGCGTCGCCATCTCCCATTTCGGCCATGCGGATGTCGGCTTCGCTGAGGCGCCGCGCTCAGGCGCCGCGCGGGCTCGTGATCCGGGACCCGCTTTGATCACGCGGGTCCCGGATCAGGCGGGGCGAGCGCCGGGCCTTACTTGCGCGGGCTCACGGCGGGCGCCTGCGCGCCCGGGGCGGGCGCCTCGGCGGGCGCGGGATTCGACGGACCCGTGACGGGCCTCAGCACCTCGCCGAGCGGCGCCACCGCCTCGTCGAAGAGGTGCAGGCCCTCCGTGACCGGGGACACGATCAGCCCAATCGGGGCGAAGAGGGGCGCGACGATGTCCGGCCCGAGCGCGGTCGCGGGCCGCGGCGGCCTCTGGGACGGGTCGGCCGGCGCGGATTGCAGGAGCGCGTCGCGCTGCGCCGCCGCCGCACCGCCGAGCCCCAGCCGGGCGGAACCGCTCGCCGCCGTCCTCGCCGCGGCGCCCGGCGCGCGCCCGTCCTGGGCCGGCGCGGCGCCCGACAGCGCCAGGAGCGCCGCCAGGCCCGTCAGGATGCTCCGTCTCATGCTTCTCCCCTCTCTGGTGGATCCCCGCCCCGGCGCGCGGCGCCGCGGGCGCGCAGCCGGCCCGCTCACCGTCGGAAGTTGAGCGGCACGGTGAGCGTGGTGGTCCGGCCCCCCGGCGGCGGCGGATAGGGCGCGGCCCGGTACATCACCGCGACGGCCTCCGCGTCGAGCGCCGCACTGCCCGAGGACGCCACCAGCCGGACGCCCGAGGCGCTTCCGCCCGGTCCGAAAGTGACGCTGACGACGGCGACGCCGGTCTGGCCGCGCGCCTCGGCCGGGAAGCGCTTGGCGCGCACGATCTTCGCCCGCACCTCGGCCTGCCAGCTCGCCCGCGACGCCTCGCCGGCCGCGCTGCCGGCGCTGGGCGCCGCCGTGACCTCGGCGGTGTGCCGGTCCGAGCGCGGGCCGCCGCCGGCCCGCGAGGCCGCCCGCGGCTTCTCCCTCGTCTCGGCCGGCTTCTCCTTGCGGACCACCGGTTTCGGCTTCTCGACGGGCTTGCGCGGCCGCTCCTTCTCGGGCGGCTTCCGGGGCTTGGCCGGCTCGGGCGGCGTCTCGGCCTTGACCGGCTCGGGCGGCTTCTCGGGGAGCACGGCCTGCGGCTTCACCTCCGGCGGGGGCGGGGGAACGGAGAGGATCGGCTCGGGCGCCGGGGGAGGCGGGGGCGGTTCCATCTCGGGCGCAGGCGGTTCCGAGGCGCTCTGAGCGTCGGCCGGAGGCCCCTCGGCCGCGTTGTCGACCTCCGAGCGCGCCGTGACGGCGATCGGCGCGAGGTTGATCATCACGGCCGCCGGGGCCTGCGCGGGGGGAGGCGGCGGCGCGTCCCGCGCCGTGGCCAGCAGGTAGGCCCCGACATGGAGCGCGAGCGTGGCGGAGATCGCCGTCGCCCAGGTGAGGAACCGGACGAGACGCGGGGTCTCGCGCAGGTCCGCCCGGCGCAGCCGCGGGGCCTGCGCCGCGTGCGCGAAGGCATCCGGCGGCAGGTGCATCATGGCCGCCCCCCGGCCGTGTCCTCGAGCCCGACGAGGCCGACCTTGAGGTAGCCGGCGGCCCGCAGCAGGTTCATCACCTGCATGACGTCGCCGTAGGACACGCCCTTGTCGGCGCGCAGGAAGATGCGCTCCTCCTTGTTGGCCTTCGTCGCGGCGTCGAGGGCGCCGCCGAGCGCCGGCCGGGCCACGGCCTCCTCGCCGAGGGTCACCGTCAGGTCGGCCTTCAGGGTCACGAAGACCGGCTTGTCCGGGCGCGGCTGCTGGGGGGCGGCGGAGGTCGGGAGGTCGACCTTGACGTCCACGGTCGAGAGCGGGGCCGCCACCATGAAGATGATGAGCAGGACGAGGATCACGTCGATGAACGGCGTGATGTTGATGTCGGCGTTCTCGGCGGGCTCGCCGCCGTCATGGGACCCGAGACGGACAGCCACGGCGCTACTCCGCCGCGACGCGCATGGCGGGCTTGGCCCCGAAGCCGGCCGCCGCGCGCCGGTCGAGGTCGCGCGAGACGTGGCGCAGGATGAGCGAGGCGGCATCGGCGGTCAGCGCCCGGTAGCCGGCGATCGAGCGCGTCAGCGCGTTGTAGAAGACCACGGCGGGGATCGCCGCGACCAGGCCGATCCCGGTGGCGAGCAGCGCCTCCGCGATGCCGGGGGCGACCACCGCGAGGTTCGTGGTGTTGGAATTCGCGATCCCGATGAAGCTGCGCATGATGCCCCAGACCGTGCCGAACAGGCCGACGAAGGGGCCGACCGAGCCGATCGTCGCCAGCAGCCCGATGCCGACCGCCATGCGCTTGGCGGCCGCCGCCTCGCTGCGCTCGAGGGCGAGCACGACCCGCTCCCGGATGCCCTCGCCGGGCAGGCCGTGCGAGAGGCTGACCTCCTCCTCGGCCTCGACCAGGAGCCAGGCGGCGGTGCCGCGGCGCACCCGCTCGGCCGCCTGGTCCAGGCTGGTGGAGTCGCGCAGGATGTCGAGGGCGCCGCGCAGGCGACGCTTGGCGAGGGCGAGGGCGATGCCCCGCACGAGGAGCACGGCCCAGGTCACCACCGAGGCCGCGGCCAGGAGCGCCATCACCCCCTGCACGACCGGGTCGGCGTTGCGGAACATGCCCAGGGGGGAGAGGTCGTGGTGCTTCTTCTCGGGCGCCGCCGGCGCGGTCGCGGGGACCTCCGGGACGGCCGCGGCGACCGCCTCCGGGACGGCCCGCGGCGCCGAAGGCTCCGGAGCCGCGGGTGCCGGGGCGGGCTGGGCCGCAACGGCGGGCTGGGCCGCAACGGCGGACGGGGCCGGTTCCCGGTCCTGCCCAAAGACCGGACCGGCACCGCAGAGCGCCGCCACCAGGATGGCGGGCGCCCACATCCTCGCCGCGCGCCGCAATGAGGAAGACGAATCCATGGCTCTCGATCTCGTCATCGCGCTCGATCCTCGCTCGGTCGATCAACGGGTGCCTCGCAAGGTCTGTGTGGCGAGACGCGAAAACCGACACCGCGCCGCGAATTTTCTTCGCGCCGCCCGGTCGCCCGTGCGCACCGCCGCGCGGGGGCCCCGCCGGACCCGGCGCGGCCTCCTCCCCCCGCCCGGCATTCCGGCTCAGCGGGCCGCGTCCTCGACCGTGTAGCCGAGCCGCTCGATCAGGGGCCGGAGGATCGGCAGGACGGGCTGCAGCTGGCGCAGGTAGTGCCGGTAGCGGTACCGCGACCGGTCATAGAGGGGCTCGGTCACCTGCGCGTAGCTCGCGGTGCGGGCGTAGCGCGGATTGGTCTCCTGACGCAGCATGTCGGCCTCGAACGGAACCCCGACGAAGTCGAGGACCCGCCGCAGCGTCCCCTCCTGGTCGTCCACCATGTCCTCGTAGCGGACCGGCAGGTAATGCAGGTCCATCTCGGCCCGGTAATGCGCGACGAGGTCCGCCGAGAGCACGAGGTGCCGGGCCGCGCTTTCGAGTTCCGCGCCGCAGAACGCGCCGTGCGTGAACAGGTTCGACATCGCCGAGACCATGATGTCGAGCGGGTGCCGGACCAGGTGCAAGAGGGGGGCGCGCGGGAACAGCAGGGCGATCAGGCCGAGATGGACCTCGTTCAGGGGCATCTTGTTGGTGAAGAACCGCGCGCCCTCGCGCACCGCGCCGAGCTGGCGCGCCCGCTGCAGGTAATGGTCGCGCAGGCGGTCGAGCCCGTCGCGCTGATCGGCCATCCACAATTCCGCCAGGGCGCCCGGATAGTCGAAGGGGCTGTTGAGGAGGCGCGGCATCGCCCAGGCGATCTCGTGGATCAGCGGGAGTTCGTCGCCGCCCGACACCAGCGGGCTCTTGGTGAGCGTCTGCTCCACGAGCGTCGTCCCGGAGCGCGGAAAGCCCAGGATGAAGAGGGGCTGGGGCATGTCGTCCCGCACGCCCGCCCGCGGCAGCTGGGCGAGGCGCGTGCGCGTGAAGAACGCCTTCAGCCGCGCAGCCTCGTCGCCCGCCTCCTCGGCGAGGTAGCGCTGCCCGGAGACCTCGCGCATCCTGCGCTTGCCGGCCTCGAAATCGGCCCAGGCCTCGTCGTGGCGCCCGAGCCGGTCGAGCAGGCGCCCCCGCTCCAGGCGTTCGAGCGCCGTCAGCGGGCGCGTCCGCGCGGCACCGTCGAGCAGCGCCAGCGCCTCCTCGCGCCGGTTCTGCCGCCCGAGCACCATCGCCCGCGCCAGCGTGCTGCCGGGGGTCGGCGGCCCGAGGCGCTCGAACGCGTCGAGCAGGTCGAGGGCGGCGTCGAACCGTCGGTCGGCCTCCTCCAGGCGCGCCCAGGCCAGCAGGGTCTGCCGGTTGTCGGGCCGAAGCTCGGCCGCCTCGCGGTAGAGGTCGCGCGCCTCCCGGATGCGGCCCTGGCTCTTGAGGCAGGTGGCGAGGTTGGCGAGAACCAGCGGGATCCGCCGGCCGGCCAGGTCCAGGGCCCGGCGGCAATGGTATTCGCCGATCACCGGGCGCTGCGCCTCGGTCATCGCCATGCCCATCAGGTTGTGGGCCTGCGGGTCCTCGGGCGCGAGGCGGACCGCCTGGCGGGCGTGCCGCTCGGCGGCGTCGGCATCGCCGCGCTGCAGCGCCAGCAGCCCCAGCTTGTTGATCGGCCAGACCGAGAAGGGCTCGACGGCCGTGAGCCGCTCCATCAGGGCCGTCGCGGCGCGGCTCCTGCCCTCGTCGAACCGGATCTCCCCGAGCGTCGCGAGGGCGACCGGCAGGCGCGGCGCCCGCTCCAGCACGGCGAGGCTCGCCCGCTCCGCCTCGGCGCGGTCGCCGCTCCGGAGCGCCTCGGCGGCCCCGTCCGCCTCCTCCCGGAGGCCGGGATCGAGCGGATCCTCCGCCCCGGCCGCGGGTTCGAGCGCGCAGCAGCGGCCGGGGGTCAGGCCGCTCCCGCACTCGCACAGCACCTGGATCATCGCGTTCATGGCTCGGCCTCTCGGGACGCGCGGGGCGGGATCAGGAGCCGGACAGGAGCGCCGCCGTCCGCCGCTGGCGCTCCAGGATCTGGCGGAGATGGTCGATCGCGCCGTGCTGCAGGGCGCGCAGCGCCTCCGGCGCCTCTTCCCGGTCGCGGCGCATCGAGACGAAGAACTCGAACCCGTCCGGCTCGGTCATCGCCAGGCGGTTCAGCACGAACGGGAACAGGCCGAGCCGCGTCGCCCCCTCGACGGCGTCGAGGAAGGAGAGCGGGGCGAACACCCAGCAATGGCACGGCAGGTAGGCGTCGGCGGCGAGGGCCTCGGCCGCCCTGGCCTGCGCGAGGGCGAGCGCCGCCTCGCCGCAGAGCCGGGGCGCCCGCGCCGGATCCTCGCCCGCCCAGATCCGGGCGGGCTCGGCGGCGCGCGCCTCGTAGGTATGCGCGAAGACCTGCCGCGGGCTCGGCCTCGTATAGGCGAGGAGGTCCGCCTCCACGAGTTCCGCCAGGGTGCTGTCCGCCCGGCCGGCGTCGAACATGAAGCGCCGGTCGGGCAGCGACAGGTTGAGGACGCCCCCCGGCCGCAGCACGCCGTGGATGCCGCGGAACCAGCCGAGCAGGTTCGGCACGTACTGCGCCACCTGCGCGGCGATCGCGAAATCGAACCCCCCGTCCCCGATCACCTCCGCCAGGGATCCCGAGCCCGCCCAGGCGTGGTCGATCGGCGCACGGCCCGGGAGCCCCGCATGGGCGTCGAGGGCGTGGTCGACGTAGGACACGCGCAGACCCGCGGGCAGCGGGATCGGATTGGCCGCGGGGCCGAATTCGAGGCCGCGCGCCTCGGGCAGCGGGACGTCGTGGGTGAGCCGGGCGAGCCGCCTGTCGGCGGCCCGCTGCGTCAGGAAGGCGTCGAAGGACAGGAGGCCGGGACGCATGGGATCTCCCGTCAGGCCGCGGGACGGGCGACCGCGTCGGCCTCCGGCCAGGCGCACTGGGCGGCGAGGCGGGCGGCGAAGACCGCGTCGAGGCGCCGCCGCTCGGCCTCGACGGCCGGCCCCCGCGTCGCCACCGGCCGGCAGCGGCCCGGCACGCCCGCCGGCACCAGGTCCGGATCGTGCAGGGCGCTGGCGGAGCCCTCCTCGAACCAGGGCCGGCTGCCGAGGTCGAGGTAGCTCTCCGCGGCCAGCCCCTCGGCCAGCAGCAGGTCGTGCGCGTCCAGTTCCACGTGCCAGTAGGTGACGCGCGCCGCCGGCTCGCGCGCGATGCTGGTGCCGTTGATCAGGCACATCACCGGAACCAGCACGCCGCCCTCGCCGTCCGCCCCGGCGCCGACCAGCACCGGGTGGCCGGGCGAGAGCAGGAGGTCGCGCGCGGGCAGACCCGCCCCGAACGCCCCCGCCCGCACCCGCACCGGCGCCTGATCGCGGGAGAGGGCGGGGCCGTCGAGGGTGCGCTTCCCGATCCAGATGACGGGGCGCAGCGCCCCCGAGGCGGTCACGGCCCGGTCGCCGACCGCCAACATCTCCACCGGGACGTCGCCCCGCGCCGTCCGGATCCTCGTCCCGGTCACGAAGCAGAGCGGGTAGGCGGCGTGGTCGACCTGGACGGTGGCGCCGGGGTCGTAGGTGTTGTTCGTGTAGAGGAAGTAGATCGTCCCCTTCTTGCCCTTGGCGGTTCCGATCAGGCCCTGCTGGCTGGTCTGTCCGAAATAGGTTCTCGGCGCCGAGCTGCCGTCGACGACGCCGGCCGTGAAGACGTCGTTCTGCACATCGCCGATCTGCGTGGTGTCGTCCGTCTTGCCGGCATCCGGCGTGTCCCTGACGACGAAGTTCTTGGTAATTCCTCCGTACCGCCCGACGGTGAATTGATCGGATGTCGCGGTCTTGTAGATGAAATAGCAGTGCGAGAAGTATTGTGCCGGGCTCGGATCGGAAGACATAGCGACAACCCTGGTTGAGGAAGGGGATGGTGTGATGGACCTGGCGTGCCACGGCCGGGATGCCGGGCCGTCACGCCCGAGGGGCCGGGGGTTCGCGCGCCCGCGATTCGCTCAGGCCGGAGGTGCTGGAGCCGCCCGCTCCGTCCCGCACCGGCGATCGGCCCCGGCGGCCGGGAGGCGCCGCCATTCGCCTCGCGCCGCGTCGTCGCTCACCCCCGGGCATCGTCGCGCACCTCGCTTCTGCCGCTCGTCAAGTCTGTGGGACGAGGCGCCGAGTCTCACATCCCGATGCCGCGCATTTTTTTCGGCGCATTGCCGGCGCGCGGCGCGGAGCCCGGAGCCCGGCACGCCGCGTCCGCATGTCGCTGCGAATTTTCGCCTCTCGTTGGACACGCAGGGTGACGCAACGGCAGATCCCGCAGGGGTCCGGACGGGGGCACGAGATGACAGGTCTCACGGCGGAGCAGGACGACGAACTCACCTTCATGACCGGCGTCGACCGCGCCGGCGTCATCGCCGCGACCGTGCGCGAGTCGGCGGCGCACGTCACCGACCGGCACGTGGAACTGGACGCGCACGACCCGCGGCCGGCCGTCGAGGCCGAGCGCCGGCGCCCCGACGCGGTCTTCGCCCACGCCGCCCGCTGAGTGCCTTCCGGAGTCGTACTGGCCATGACGAACGCTCTGTACCGTCGCGACGCGCTCAGCCTCGAACGGATGTCCGACTTCTGCGCCCGTCTCCTGGGCCTGCTCGCCAGGAAGGCCGGAGGATCCCGTTGGCTCGGGCAGAGCGTGGAATTCGATCCGGACTTCTACAGCCGGCTCTATCCGGACCTGCGCCATCTCCGGGACGCCAAGGCGCTGCTGTCGCACTACCTCGTGCACGGGCGCAAGGAGCGGCGCTTCCCGACCCGGACCGCCTATCTCGCCCATCTTTTCACCAAGCACGGGGACCTGCCTGAGGGCTTCGACCCGACGATCTACCGCGACCTGAACCAGGACCTCGCGGCCCTGCTCCAGGAGGATTGGGAATACGCGGCGCATTACGTCCAGTTCGGGCGCGTGGAGCGGCGCCGGTTCCGGCGGGAATCCGAGCGCGGCGACGAGGCCGCCTGGCCCTCCCTGGTCTGCGCCGAGGTCGACGACGCGCTCGTCGCGGCGCATCTGCGCCGGCACGACCTGATGCCCGGGCGCTGGCAGCAGCGCTTCGATCTCGCGCAGTTCACCTTCCTGAACGCGGACTGGATCGGGGCCGCTCCGGCGACCCGCATCCAGGGCATGCTGCTCTTCGCCGAGCAGGGCGTCGACCGGCTCGCCCCCCTCAACATCGAGGACGCGTTCGACCCGGCCTTCTACCGGGCGAACCATCCGGTGGCGGCCAGCCTCGGCGATGCCGACCTCTACCGTCACTGGCTGCGCGAGGGGGTCGAGCTGGGCTTCGCCCCGAACGAGCGCGCCTGCACCGCCGCCCTGATCGGCCAGGGCGCGTTCCCGTCGTGCTTCGATGCCGAGGCCTACCGCGCGACCCAGGCCGGCCTGGCCGACCTGACCCGCACCCAGCTTCTCGCCCACTGGCTCGACCACGGGCTCCCGGGAGGGTGCCTCGACGTGATCCGCGGGCCCGACGCGCCGTCCTTCCTGGCCCAGGTCGGCTTTCGCGCACTCCTGCGCCACCAGGGCAGCGTCGCGCTTCGCGCCTACGACGAGGCCATCGCCCGCGGCGGTCCGAGCTCCGCCCGCCTGCACGGCCGCGCCGAGGCGGCCCGCGCGCTCGGCCAGGACGCGGCCGCCACGGGCGACTACGTCGCCGCCGCGAGGGAGCCCGCCAGCAGCCTGTGGAGCCACATCCACGCCGCCGAGGGACTCGCCGCCGGCGACCTGCCGGCGGCCCTTGCCCAGATCCGCGCCTCCTCGCCCCGGTGGAGCCGCGACGCGCGCTGGCGCGACACCGCCAGGAAACTCCTCGACCAGAGCTTCACCGCCCATCGCGAGGTCGCCCGCGCGGCCTACCGCCAGGGCCTGCGGGCGCAGGGCGACGCGATCCTCGACGACGCCCTGAACCAGCTCGCCCTCGACCTGCCCCTCGTGCTGCCGCTCCCGGCCCCGCTCCCCCCGGTCCCCGGCGGCGCGATCGTCATGCTGGCCAATCTCGACCTGCCGCAATGCGTCCATTACCGCGTCGAGCAGCGCCGGCAGCAGCTGGAGCGCGGGGGCTGGACCGTCCGGGTCTTCGGGCAGAACGAGACCGAGGCCTTCCGCCAGGCCCTGCCCGGGGCGAGTGCCGCGATCTTCTACCGGGTGGCCGCCTTTCCCGACATCCTCCACGCGATCCTCACCGCGCGGGCCCTCGGCCTGCGCACCTTCTACGACGTGGACGACCTGATCTTCGACGCGGCGAGCTATCCGGATCCCTTCGAGAGCTTCGAGGGGCAGATCACCCGGGAGGACTACGCCGAGCTGCAGGCCGGCGTGCCGCTGTTCCGGTTCGCCATGTCCCAGTGCGACGAGGGCCTCGCCGCGACGCCCGCCCTGGCGGAGGCGATGGCCCCGATCCTGCGCCAGCAGCGCTGCCACCTGATGCGCAACGGCCTGGACGCGCGCAACGACCACTTCCTCGATCAGCCGGACCCGCCGCTCGCGGAGCCCGGCGACACCGTGACGATCTTCTACGGCTCCGGCACCAAGGCGCACAACCGCGACTTCAACGACCTGATCGGACCGGCCCTGCTCGCGATCCTGCAACGCCACCCGCAGGTCCGCCTCCTGATCGCCGGCCACCTGAAGCTCGGCCCGGCGCTGAGAGCCTGCGCGCACCAGATCCAGACGATGGGCTTCACGGCCGAGGTGGGCGATTACTGGGAGATCCTCTCGGGCGTCGACATAAACGTCGCGGTCCTGCAACCGGGCCGGGTGGCGGACGCCAAGAGCGAGATCAAGTGGCTGGAGGCCGCGACCTGCGGCATCCCGTCCGTGGTGAGCGGCACGCGCACCTACCGGGAGATCCTCGTCGACGGGGAGGACGCGCTCCTCGCCTCCACCCCGGAGGAGTGGACGCGCGCGCTGGAGCGCCTGGTCGGGGATCCGGGGCTCCGCCGCCGGATCGGGCTCGCGGCGCGGGAGAAGGCGCGGCAGCTCTACGCGCTCGACGCGTCGGCGCGGGCGCTCGCGGACATCCTGCCCCCGCCCCGCCCCTCCGCCCCGGTTCCGGCCGCGGTGAGGAAGCCGCTCATCCTCGTCTCCAACGTGTTCTTCCCGCCCCAGACGATCGGCGGCGCCACCCGGGTGGTGCGCGACAATCTCGACCACTTCCTGGATCGCGCGGGCGACCGCTTCGACTTCGCGGTCGTGGCGAGCGACGAGGGCGTCGCGCCGGAGGGCCGGATGCGCATCGACGCCTACCGGGGCATGCCGGTCGTCCGCATCTCGACGCCGATCGAGGCCGACATGGATGGGCGGCCGTTCAATCCGACGGTCGGGAGCGTCTTCGCGGCCGCCCTCGACCGGTTGCAGCCGGACCTCGTCCACTTCCACTGCGTGCAGCGGCTGACCGCCTCGGCCGTCGAGGCGGTCCAGGCGCGCGGCCTGCCGCACCTCGTGACCGTGCATGACGGCTGGTGGATCTCGGACCACCAGTTCCTGCTCGACCGCGACGGGAGGGTGGTGCGGACGCGCGCGGACACCTTGCAGGCCTCGGCGGAGGGGCCCCGCGACGCGGCGGCGCGGATCGTGCGGCGCCGCCGCCTCGCCCGCCTCCTCCAGGGGGCCGACCGGATCCTGGCCGTGTCGGAGAGCTTCGCGCAGATCTACCGGGACGCGGGCTTCGCGCGGACGATCAGCGTGCCGAACGGCCTGTCGCCCGGCACGGTCCGGCGGCGCGCGGCGGGGAAGGGGCCGCGCGTGCGCCTCGGCCACGTGGGGGGCCGCGAGGCGCACAAGGGCGCGTGGCTGATCGAGGCGGTCCTGCGCACCAAGGCGTTCCGCAACCTGAGCCTCACCCTGGTCGATCTCGCCCAGGAGCGGGACCACGTGCGGCACGACGTGTGGGGCACGACGCCGGTCCGGATCGTGGGTCCGGTGCCGCAGGAGGAGATCGCGGCGCTCTACGGCGAACTCGACGTCCTGCTGGTGCCCTCGCTCTGGCCGGAGAGCTTCGGCCTCGTGGCGCGCGAGGCGCAGGCCTTCGGACTCTGGGTGGTGGCGAGCGACCGGGGCGCGGTGGGCAAGGACATCGTGCCGGGCGTCGACGGATTCGTCATCGACGTGGCGTCACCCCGCGACCTGCGGGCGATCCTGGCGGAGATCGATCAGGACCCGGCGCGCTTCCAGGTTCCGCCTCCTGAGGGCCGGGCCGTCCGCACGGCGGCCGATCAGGGCGACGACCTGCTGCGTCTCTACGGCGAGATTCTCGGCGAGCGCCGTCCCGGGCCGCCGCTGCGGCCGGCCCCCAACGCGGAGGAACCCGCATGCGCCCCGAGGGCGCCGGCCGGGACGGGCGGGGCCTGGCTCCCCCGGGTCTGCGCGTCGGCGGCGACGGCGTCGGCCGCCCGCGCGGGCGCCTGACGGAAGCCCGCGCGGGAACCCTGCCGGGCTCACGCAGGCGAGCCCTGCCGGGCTCGCCCAGGATGGTCCCTACTCGATCACCTCGACGATCCGGTGGGTGTGCGGGTCCACCAGGACCGGCTGGTCGTTGACGACCGTGTAGCGGTAGCCGGGCCGCACATGGTACTCGGCCGGCACGTCGTAGTAGGTCACGCCCGAGGAGGGCAGCACGGCCCCGACGCGGACGTCCTCCCTGTACCGGTACGAGGGCAGGTGCCGCTCGCGCACGTAGGAGCGGAAGCGCGGACGGTCGTCCACGCCGAGGATGCCGCCGACCGTGCCGGTCGCGGCCCCCACCGCCCCGCCGACGATGCCGCCCACCGGGCCGGCCGCGGCCGCGCCCGCCTCGGCACCCTCCTGCGCCCCGCGCAGGGTTCCCTGAGCCTGGGCCGCCAGCGGCAGCCCGAGGGTGGCCGCCGCGACGGCGGCCAGAAGCAGTTTGCTGGTCATGATGCGTCCTCTCGACAAATCCGGCAGTTCAGCGCGGCGCGATCAGCAGCCTTCCTTGTGGACGGTCTTGGAGTTGCCCATACCGTCCTCCTTGTGGACGGTCTTGGAGCCGCAATCGACGCTGCCGGTGGTGACCTCGCGGTGCTCGACCACGCCCTCGCGGTGCTCGACGGCGACGCCCGGGGCCCGGTCGCGATGGATCACGGTGGTCTCCTCGGCCATGGCCGAGCCGGAGAGGCCCGCCAGGACAGTGGCCGCCAGGGTCGCGACGAAGACGGTGCGCATGCGTCATGCTCCTCAGTTCAGAACTGCGCCATAAACGCCCGTTTCAGCGCACAGGTTCCGGCATCTCGCCCGCGGTATCTCGTTTAACCGCGACTTAAGTTGAGGAATGATCTATTTAATCTGGCTTGCCTGGCCCAGGTTCGGCGGGAATGAGCTGTCGGACACGCATGCCCTGAGCAATAGTCCCTCCTGCACTGTGAGGCGGGGCAGGTTCTCCTGGGGCGCACGGAAGGCCACGCCGGCTGCGAAGGGGCCGGCGGACGGGGTGAGCGCGTGCGGTCCCGGAAATGCCGGTGCCGGGCGGACCGTTCCATCAGCCCCGCCGGACGGAGCCCGCGTCGCGCTGCGCAGGCCGCCGGCGCGCCGACCGGGTCCCCCGGCCCTGCTCCGCCACGCGGATCATCTGCTCGGCCCGGTCGAGCGACATGCCGCGCGGGTCGCACCCGCCCAGCGGCAGGTCCAGGTGCGTGTAGGAGAGCACGAACGCATCGGGCTTGGCGCCCCGCAGCTTCGCGACGCTGATCCCGATGCGGCGCGCACGGGTCCGCAGGCGGCCGAGCCGCCGCTTGTCGGTGGTGTCGGACGAGGACGCGATGACGATGCTTCCGTGCTCGGCGGATTTCGGGAGGCGGCGAGGGGAGGCGCGGCCCGGCGCGGCGCGCCTCACGGCCCGGCCGCGCGACCGGGCCGTCCCGCCTCGTAGCCCAGCGCCTGCGCGAGGGCGGCGCGCGCGCGATTGACCCGGCTCTTCGCCGTCCCGACCTGGCAGTTCATCAGCTCCGCGGCGGCCTCGTAGGTCATGCCGTGCATGGCGACCAGCAGCAGGGCCTCGCGCTGCGCGGCCGGCAGCCTGCCGAGCTCCGCCCAGACCTCGCGCAGCTCGACACCGTCCTCCTGGGCCGGGAGGGAGACCAGCTGCGCGGCGGCGGCGCCGTCCGCATCCTCGACCTCGCGGCGCCGCCGCCGGCCGTTCGTGTAGAACTGGTTGCGCAGGATCGTGAACAGCCACGCCTTGAGGTTCGTCCCGACCTCGAAGCGGTGCTGGTTCTGCCAGGCGCGCAGCATCGTCTCCTGCACAAGGTCGTCGGCCTGGATCACGTTGGCCGTCAGCGACAGGGCGAAGCCGCGCAAGGCCGGCAGCGCCGCCAGCAGATCGTCGCGGAAGCGGGAGACGACGGCCGGCTGCCCCGCCAGGGCCGCCTCCAGGCGCGCGATCGCCTCGCGCACCTCCGAGGGGTGCGGCGCGCTGACGAAGGCCGCGTAGGCGGTTCGCAGCTGCCGGCCGAGATGGTCGCGCAGGAAGGGCGCGAGCTGCGGCCGGCGATCGGCCGCCGCGGGCTCCCGGGCCGCCGGCTCCCGATGCGAGAGCGGCGCGCACGCGAGGACGGGCGTCGGCGCGTGCCGCGCGCTCGCCGTGGTTCGGACCAGTCTCGATGTTCTGTGCAACACGCTGCGACACCCGCCTTCGAGAGTTCATTCACGGTCTTGCCCGCGGTCTCGGAACACGGCCGGACGAACGCCGCGCGGGCCTCCCGGGCGGGGCAGAGCCCCGAACGCGCGGGGATCCGCCTGCAACCATGGCCGCCCCTCGGCGCCCGCGCCCGTCCCCGCGCCGCCTCCCCGGCGGACGACCCCGCCCGCCGGGAGCATACAGCGAAGGAAAGTTACAATTTCACTGTACAACCCCGGGGCCCGGAGGGTCAACCCGTCGCGGCCGGCCCCGGGCTCCCGCGGCCGCGTCAGTGGAAATTCGGGTGGACCGGCACCGCGTCGTGATGAGCGATGCCCACGAGCCCGACCTCCGCGTGCGCGGCCCCGTCGTGGGCCGGCCCGGCCGGCGCCGCCGGGACCGGGTGCGGATTGCCCGGAGCGAAGACGAGGGTGCCATCCGCCCCGATCTCGGCCTGCACGGGGCCGGAGGGCGCGCTCGGCGCCGGGGCATGCCCCGCCTGCGCGGCCGCGGACCCCACCGCCGGGCTCGCCGCGCCGGCAGCCGGCGGCGGGGGCGAGCCCGCGGGTTCGGGCGCGACGGCGGGATGCCCGGGATCCGGCGCGGCCTGCGCCGCACCGGCGGGGGGCGAGGCCGCATCGGCCCCGGGGGCGTGCGCGGCGTGGCGGTCCGCGGCGGGGGCCTCTCCTCCCGCGGCGCCGTCGACCGGGCTCCGATCCGACGCGGCGCTGCCGGCCGCTTCGTGGCCCGCCAGCGGCGTCGCGGCGTCGGGTCTCGCGGCGCTCGGGGCCGACGGGGTCTCCGCGCCGGTCCCGGGAGCGGCCCGGCCGTGGCCGAGCGGATCGATGACCTGCTCCGGTGCGCCCTCGGCGTGGCCACGATCCGAGACGGCATTCTCCGCGCCCGAATGGCTCGCCGCCGTCGACCCGGCCTCGGCGCCCGCCCCGCCCGGGGCGGCCCCCGGATCGCGCGCCTGCGGGCCCGGATGGCCGGGAGCGACGGTCGCCCCCGGCGCGGGATGCGCCTCGGCGCCCGCGGGCCCGGTTCCCGCCGGGACCGGGGGCGCATCCGGCGCCGCGGGGTGACCGCCCGGAAGCCCGCCGCCCTGGCCGGCGCTCTCGGTCGGCTCGGCGGCCGGGACAGCGGGGCCGGCCGCGTCGCTCGCGCCCGCCGCCCAGATCTCGCCGCTCGCCGCGGGCGGCACGGCCGGCGCGGTGACCGGAGCGGTGCCGGGACCGGCCGGGCCCGCGTGATCGGGGCGGATCCCATCCCGATCCTGCCCGGAGGCGGCATCGTCCGTCGGCGCGTAACCTGCCGCCGTCGGAACCGCCGGGACGATGCGGGAAGCGTCGCTGCTGCCTCCCGGCACCGCGGCCACCGCGCCGTCGCCGTGTCCCGAGGGCTCGGCCCGGGCCGCGCCGATCTCCGGGGACGCGGCCGCCGCGCCCGGCCCGCGCGGCGTCCCCGGGTGGTCCGGGTCGATGGCCGTGCCCGCGATCGCACCGGCCGCCGAGGCGGGGCCGGCCCCGAGTCCTTCTCCCGCCGTGACCGGCACCCGGGCCGCGTGACCGCTCCCGTGATCCGAATCCTGCGCGGCCGGGGCGTCGGCGCGCGCGCCGTGCGGCGCGTCGGCCCCGGGAGCCCGGTCGGTGCCGGCCGCATCCGGGCCGGACCGGTCGGGCCGGACCTCCGCGCGCTCGGCCTGCGCATCATCGCCCCGGCCCGGGCCGCGGGCGGCGTCGCTCGCCGCCTCGCGGACGGGGCCGGCGTGGGCGCCGGCGCGCTCGGCGGCGCCGTGGCCCGCCCCGTCGCCCGGCGCGTCATCCGCCTTCGGGCCGGACGCCTCCGAGGCCCGGCTGCCGGTGGCGCCGCCCTCGCCCGCGCCGTGTGCGGCGCCCCGGCCCTCGCTCTCGCCCGGCGCGGCATGGTCCGCCCCCGCGCGGCTCGCGGCCGGGCCGGCCTCGGCGGCGCCCTCCTGGCGCGACGGCGGCGCGAGCGCCCTCGCGGCGCCGGTTTCGCCCCGGCCCGCCTCCGGGGCGGCCTCGGTCGCGGCCGGGACGGGCGCCGCGGCGTGAGCGGCCTTGGCGCCCGGATCGGCGCCAGGAGCAGCCGAGGTGGCGGCCGAGGCGTCGGCCTGCACCGTCTCGCTCGCGTGGTCCGCGGCGCCCGGCGCCGTCCCGGACGGGTGGCCGCCGGACGCGGATTCGGCCGTGGCGGGAGAGCCGGCCGCCTGGGCGCCCGCCTGCTGCCCCGCCTCGTTGGGCCGGGCGCCGGCCGCCTTCTCGGTGAGCGGCGTCCGCGAGAGGTCGGGTCCCTCGCCGGGATCGGGCCGGGCCGGATGGACCGGGCCGGCCGGCGCCGCCCCGCCGCGCCCGGCCCCGTCGAGGTCCTGAGCATTGCCGCCGCGGGAGAGCGGGGGCGCGGCCGGCGCGGAGGCGTCCGTGGCGCGCGGGCTGCCCGAGGAGGGAACCGCCGGCAGCGCCGCGTCCCCGTGCCAGGAGGCGCCGTCCGCCGCGCTCGCGGCGCTCGTCGGCGCGAGGTCCGTCTCCGGCCGCGGGCCGGCCTCGTCGGGCGCGGCGTCCACGGCGAACAGCATCGCGGTGGTCACGATCGCGGCGACGTGCCGGCGGTGATCGTCGTGCTGCGATTGGGCCTCGCCCGCGCCTCCCGCCTCCGCCGAGCGGGGCGGCGCGACCGGTCCCGGCCGGCCGGCGGCCGCCGGCCCGGGCAGCGGCTCGACCGGGGCGAGTTCGGAGGCGGCGGCGTCGTCCTCGGACAGCAGGAAGGCCGCGGCCGCGACGATGGCCGCCAGCAGGGCGGCCGGGTGAACCACGAGCGTCGTGCCGCCCTGGCCCTGCGGGATGGGCAGCAGCGCCGGGTAGCGGACCGCGATCTGGTTGAGCAGGGCGCGGAAGTCGGGACCCTGCATCGGCTGGTCCAGCACCGCGCTTCCGACCACGTAGCGCCCGTCGATGCGGGCGAAGTGCATGATCACGTCGCCGTCCGCCCGGCAGAAGACGAACCACGGGTCGGCCTCGTCGCTCAGGCCCTGATCGCTGGTGATCCGCATCCCGGCCCGGACCAGGGCGGCCTCGACCCGGTAGAACTCGGCCAGCTCCTGCTGGGACCAATCCCCGCGCGTCGTCGGCGCGGGCCGGAAGAAGGAGATGACAGCACCCATTTCGCCCTCACTCCGCACAGAAGCGCGGGGCCGGAGCGGGGCATCCCCGAGGCCCCCGGCGCGCGCACCCGTCCCGTCCGGACCTACGCAGCATGGCCCGCGCGATCCTGCCGACTCTCTCGTTCCCGCATCATGGTCCGCCACCGCACCGGCGACCGTCTCGGCGAGTGATGCTCAGCGCTCATGGAAGGCACGTCCCATCGCGTCGAAGAGGGGTGAGACCATGTAGTCGAGGGCCGTCCGCTCCCCGGCCGAGAGGACGATCTCCGCGGGAAGTCCGGCCAGGAGGCGGTCCCTGACGTCGCCCGGCACGTCGTGCTCGTCGATCTCGACGATCCCGGCGAAGTAGGGCTGCTTGGTCGCCTCGTCGATCAGCCGGTCGCGCGACACCGTCCTGAGCGTCCCGAAGATCGCCGGGGTCCGGCGCGTCTGGAAGGTGGGCAGCTTGACCTCGGCCCGCATCCCGGCATGGACGGCCTCCAGATCCTGCGGCGAGAACTGCACGCTGATCACCAGCCGGTCGCGCGTCGGGACGATCTCCATCAGCGGCTCGCCGGGGCGGACGACCTGCCCGATCGTGTAGACCTTGAGGCCCTGGATGACGCCGCCGTGCGGGGCGCGCACCTCGTGCCGCCGCAGCACGTCCTGGGCGACGAGCAGCTTCTCGCGCAGTTCGGAGATCTTCTGGCGGGTCTCCAGGAGCTGGGCGGTGACGGATTCCTGGCGCCTCTGCTCGATCTGGGTGACCTGCATGCCGGCCTCGCCGATGGCGTTCTCGGCCTTGGCCGTCTCCGCCACCGAGCGCCCGATCACGCCCTGGAGCCGGGTGCGTTCCCGCTCCATCATCAGGAGCCGCGAGAGCGGGATGAGGTTCTTGTCGCGCAGGCTGCGCAGGCCGCCGAGCTCCTCGTCGATGTAGCGGACCTGCGCCTCGACCGAGGCCCTCTCGGCCGCCAGCCCCTCCATCTCGACCCTCAGCTGCCGCACGCGCGCCGCGATGAGGTCGAGCTGGGCGCGCATCGACTTGCGGCGCTCCGCGAGCTGGTTGCGCTGGTCGCCGATCGCCCGGGCGATCGGCGCCTCGTCGCGCCGCGCGACGATGTCGGGCGGCAGGTCGAGGTCGGCCGCCGCGTCCTGCTCGGCCCGCAGGCGGGCCTCGAGGATCAGGGCGGCGTCGAGCTGGGTGCGGAACAAGTCGGCGCTCGCCCGCGACTGCAGCGGGTCGAGGCGCAGGAGGACGTCGCCCTCCCGCACGCTCTGGCCGTCCTTCACCAGCACGTCGAGGACCATGCCGCCCTCGAAATGCTGGACCACCTTGCGGCTCGTCTCCGCCACGACGACGCCCGGGCTGATGACCGCGCGGTCCAGCCGGACCCGCGCGGCCCAGCCGCCGACGACCCCGAAGGTCAGCGCGATCAGGGCGTAGCCCGCGACGGCGTAGAGCCGCCAATTCGTCATCTCGGCCGGCCGCGCCGGCCCGGCCCCCGCCTCGGGGCGCGGGGCGACGGGCCGGGGCGATCCGGGGACGGGCAGGAAGCGGGCGGTCCCGGTGGTCATCGCTCAGCCCGTCGCGGCGCGGGGCCGCTCCTGCAACCGGCGGTCGACGACGCCGTCCCCGATCGCCGCCGGCGCGGAGGCGGGAAGCGGCCGCCCGCCCGTGAGCTGCGCCAGGATCGGCTCCGCCGCGCCGAAGGCCTGGACGCGGCCCTCGTTCATCACCAGCACCTGATCGGCACCGGCCAGGATGCCGAGCTTGTGGGTGATCAGGATCACCGTGGCGCCGTGGCGCTTGAGGTCCGCCACGGCCTGGATCAGGGCCGCCTCGCCGGCCTGATCGAGGCTCGCATTCGGCTCGTCGAGCACGACGAGGCTGGGCGCGCCGTACATGGCCCGGGCGAGGGCGATGCGCTGGCGCTGCCCGCCCGACAGCCCGTGCCCTCCCGGGCCGATCCGGGTGTTGTAGCCGTCCGGGAGCGCCTGGATCAGCGCGTGGCAGCCGGCCCTGCGCGCCACCTCGACGATCGCCCCCTCGTCCTCGACGGCGAAGCGCGCGATGGTCTCGGCCACGGTGCCGTCGAGGAGCTCGACGTCCTGGGGCAGGTAGCCGAGGTAGCGGCCGAGGGCCTGCGGGTCCCAGTGCCCGATCTCGGCGCCATCGATCCGCACCGTGCCGCCGAGAAGCGGCCACACCCCGGTCAGGGCGCGGGCGAGCGTCGATTTCCCCGAGGCGCTGGGTCCGACGATCCCGACGACGCTCCCGGCCTCGATCCGCACGCTGACGCCGCGCAGGATCGGCGCCGCCCCGCCGGGCGCCGCCACCGAGGCGTTCTCGATCTCGACCTCGCCGCGGGGCCGCGGCAGGCTCATCCGCCGCGGCTCCGCCCCGGCCGCCGAGACCAGGTCCGCCAGCCGGCGGTAGCTCGCCCGGGCCGCGGTGACGCCCTTCCAGTGGGCGACGATCGCCTCGATCGGGGCCAGGGCGCGGCCGATGATGATCGAGGCGGCGATCATCGACCCGGCCGAGATCTCCCGGCGGATGGCGAGGTAGGCGCCGAGGCCGAGCACCATCGTCTGCAGCAGCATGCGGACGTACTTCGTCGCGGCGACGATGAGGCCGGCCCGGTCGCTGGCGCGGGCCTGCAGCATCAGCACGTCCTGGTGGGGCGCGCGCCAGAGTTCGCGCACGGCCGCGACCATGCCCATGGCGTGCAGCACCTCGGCGTTGCGGGCGCTGGCGCGGGCCTGCTGCGCGGCCGCGTGCGAGGCCCGGTTCGCCGCGTCGAGCAGCCGGCGGGTGGCGACCTCGTTGACGAGCGTCAGAGCCAGGATCGCCGAGCCGCCCGCCAGGGCCATCCATCCGAACCAGGGATGCAGGGCGAAGCAGGCGAGCAGGAAGATCGGGGTCCAGGGCGCGTCGCAGAACGCCAGGAGGCCGCTGCCGGTGAGGAATTCGCGCAGGACGTCGAGGTCGCGCAGGGCCGCGTCCTGCCCGCTCCCGGGCCTGCGCAGGATGCTGCGATGCACCGCGTCGTAGATCGGGGTCGCGATCGCCTGATCGAAGATCACCCCGCCGCGCACCAGGATGCGCGCGCGGAGCATCTCGAGGCACGAATAGACCGCGAGCGCGAAGGCGGCGATCAGGCTGACGCCGACCAGCGTCGCCTCGCTGCGGCTCGACAACACCCTGTCGTAGATCTGCAGCATGTACAGGGGTGTGACGAACAGCAGGATGTTGATGAAGAAACTGAAGACGAACGCGGTCGCCAGGACCGGACGCAGGGAGCGCAGGCCGCTCTGCAGGACGGACGTCGCCCGGTCACTCGTCATACCGAAATCCCGCCAAGGAGGCGCCGAGGCGCGGAACGATGGGCATCAGCGGAGCGGCCGCGGTCGGTCCGACCCGGTCCGCGGCAGCCGACCCGGGACTCGGGAGCCAACGATCGGCCGGGGGGTTTGTTTCGGGTCCGGGTCTCGCGTGCAGGTCTCGCGTCCGGGTCTCTTGTCCAGGTCTCGTGTCCAGGTCTCGTGGCGCCCCCCCCAGGTCGCTGGCCGACGGCGTGCGTCGCGCCCCGATCACGCGATGATAGGGCAAGTTGTATTTATTCCAAGTGCGCGGGACGCGGGTACCCCTCCGGGCCGGCGCGGCGCCGCCCGGAGGACCGCCGGACGGACCGCCGCAAGGACCGTCAAGGCGCCCGGGCGGGATCGCCCTGGACACCGCCGGCCGGACAGGGGTATATGAATGTCACTGTACAGGCGGGGCGCTCGCAGGTGAGGCCCGCAGGAAGGCATCCACCGTGTATGCTCACCATCAGCGTCTGGACTCCGAGGAGGTCCAGGAACTGCGCCGGGAAGGCGGCCGCTACCTCAAGGAGCTGAGGGAGGCGCGCGGCCTCTCGCAGCGGCAGCTCGCGGCGCTGGTCGGTGCCGAGTACTACACCTTCATCTCCCAGCTGGAGACCGGCCGGGGCCGCATCCCCCCGGACCGCTACCGGGCCTGGGCCGAGGCGCTGGAGGTCGACGTCCGGCACTTCGTGCGGTCCTTGATGCGGTTCTACGACCCGATGACGCACGACATCCTGTTCGGGGCGGAGGCGCCGCGGCCCTGAGGCGGCCGCGGCCGTCGGGGGAGCCGGCCGGGGTCAGCGCTCCGCGCGCGCGGCCGCCTCCGCCAGGACCGCCGCGAGCGCGTCCGCCATGGCGGTGTCGTCGCCGGCCATCCCGTCCATCGCCGCCATGCGGGCGACCGCCGTCGCGGCGATCCGCTCCTCGACCGTGTCCTCGGCGTAGGCGTAGTAGATCACCGCGTGCTGGCCGTCGCGGTGGCAGCGTCCCTCGATCTGCTGCAGCTGGATCGCGCTGTGGCGCATGTCGTGCACCACGAGCGCGCGCGGGCGCTCGCCGCTGGGCAGTTCGTGCCGGTGCAGCGAGATCGATTCCGTGACCGTGAACACGAGAGCGTCGAGCAGGCCGCGCTGGAAGTCGAGCCGGGTCGCCTCGTTCGCCTCGGCCGGGCGCTCCCCGTTGATCTCGCCGACCCGCCAGCGCTGCCCGCGCAGGGTCTCGGCGAGCAGGGCCGACGTCTCCAGGAAGGCGACCGAGAGGGCGACCTGCTCGCCGGCCTCCAGCAGGTCGCCCGCGAAGGCGGCGGTGCCCGCGACCCGCAGCAGGCTCGCCTTCTGGCGGAAGCGCAGGTCCGCCGCCCAGCCCGCCGGGCGCCGCGTCGCGCCGCCGAGCAGCCCGAACGCGCGCCGGAACTCGCGCCAGGACGCGTCGTAGAGGCGGCGCTCCTCCGGGCCGAGCGCAGTCGGGGCGAGTTCGCGCTGCGCCTCCGGCCAGCCCGCGATGTCCGCCGGGCGGCGGCGCAGGCCGATCGCGTCGCGGCCCCGGTAGAGCAGGTCGGCCATCACGGCGCGGTCGCGCGGGTTCGGCGTCCAGCTCCAGTTCGTCCAGCGCCCCCTGGCGCGCCCGATCCCGAGCGCGCGCATCAGGGCGCGGAAATCGGCCAGGGACGCCACCTCCCGGCCCGCCGCCCGCCCGAGCAGGCGCCCGAGATAGAACAGCTCGTGCGGCGCCTGCCCGGCCGTGGCGCTCATGTAGATCGCGAACGCCGCCTGGTCGGCGAGCTGGCGGCAGGCCATGCTCTGCTGGGCGTAGGGGTTGCGCAGCCGGTGGGCCTCGTCGAACACCACCAGCGGCCAGGCCCGCTTGGGGCGCCCCTCGCGGGCGAGTTCGTTGTTGCGGGCGCGGGTCGAGCGCCGGGTGCTGTCCGGCGGCGGCAGGAACAGCGACTTGGTGCGCTCGTAGTTGATCAGCGTCACGCTCTTGGCGGGCAGGCCGCTGCCCGCGATGGTGCGGCGCCATTGCGGCAGGCCGCCCTTGGGGCAGACGATCAGGATCTCGCGCTCGGGCATGGCGGCCAGGGCGGACCACGCGGTCAGCGTCTTGCCGAGGCCGGTCATGTCGCCGAGGAGGAAGCCCGGGCGGCCCGCGGCGCGGTGGGCCAGGATCGCGTCGCGCCCCTCGCGCTGGTGCGGGCGGGGCACGAACAGGGGAGGGGGATCGGCTGACATCGCGTCGGGGCGGGGGCTCTCGCTCGCGGCGGGCTGCGATGGGCGGCGCGAGCGGCCCCGGACGGGGCATCCCGGCTCACCGCGGTGAGCGCTCCCTGGGCCACGCGGCGCGGCTTGAGGCAAGCCGAAAGGGCGCGGCCCGTGGACGCGCGGGGCCGCCGCGGCGCGCAAGGCGCGGCCCCGATCCCACCGCGGGACGAACGGGCGAGGGCGGCCGGGAGGCGTCATCCGACATCCGGTCGATGGCTTCGCCATCTCCCGTTTCGCCCATGCGGATGTGGGCTTCGCTCAGGCGCCGCGCTCAGGCGCCGCGCGGGCTCGGGATCCGGGCTCCGCTGTGATCAACCGGTTCCCGGATCAGACCTCGCTCAGGGTGGTCGGCGCGGCGACGCGCTTCGCCGCTCTCGCGCAGGAGACCGCGACCACCAGCCCGGCCGCGAGGCTGCCGCCGAACGGCGCCACCAGGAGGGCCTTCAATCCCAGGACGGGCGCGAGCGAGGCGAGCGTGATCGTCCCGCCGAGGATGGCGGACCCCACGAGGGCGATGACCATGGGCGTGAATCCTACCATCCTGGATTGCACGCCCGGGCCTGCGGCCCCATTTCGCTGCGTGCTCGGCGGGCGCCAGTAAATAGCGGGCTCAGCTTCGACAACCGAGCCATGTGGGTTAGGCCGCGCGGGAGCCGCCCGCCCGCGCGCCGCCTGGCGCGCGACGCCCCCTCGCCACGCCCGTCGCCGGCCCGGTTGCCGCGACCGTGCCGCGCGCCGAGAGTGGCCGCATGAGTGCTCCGCCCCCTCGCCCCCTGCCGCCGATCCTGCGCGACAAGCACCCGGAGGCGGCGTCCGCGTTCACGCCGCAGAGCCTGCTGCGCGAGGCGCGCCGGCAGCGGCGCATCCCCGACGCGCCCGTGCCGGAGGTCTGCATCCTGGACCCGGACGGCGACGTCGTCCGCCACCTGCGCGCCGCCGGCAGGGCCCGGCCCGTCGAGGGCTGGGCCTGCTACCACTCGGCGATGGACCGCTTCGAGCAGGGCGGTCGCGCGTTCGGCATCGTCGGCTGCGCGGTGGGCGCGCCCTACGCCGTGCTGGTGGCCGAGCAGATGTTCGCCTCCGGCTGCCGCCTGCTCATCAGCATCACCTCGTCGGGTCAGATCACGGCGCTGCGGCCGCCGCCGTACTTCATCCTGATCGAGCGCGCGCTGCGCGACGAGGGCACGAGCTACCACTACCTGCCGGCCGGCGACTTCGCGCAGGCCGACCCGGCCCTGGTGGCGTCGGTCGGGGCGGGGCTGGCGGAGGTGGGCGAGCCGATCGAGCGCGGCGCCACCTGGACGACCGATGCGCCCTACCGCGAGACCGCCGAGGCCATCGCGGCGGCCCGGGCGGCGGGCCTCCTGGCGGTCGAGATGGAGGCGGCCGCGCTCTACGCCTTCGCCGCGGCGCGCCGCCGCGCCGTGCTCTGCTTCGCGCACGTGACCAACCGGATGGGCCAGGCGGGCGACTTCGAGAAGGGCGAGGCGGACGGCGCCCCGACCTCCCTGGCCCTCGCGCAGGCCGTCGCGGAGGCCTGGGAGCGGTCGCGCGCGCCCAGGCCCGGATAGGGCCGGGCGGAGGGGCGGGATCCGCGCCGCCGGCCCGCGCGGCGGGCCGGCGCGGTGTCGCGCGGCGCCCCCTATCGGCGCGGCGCCGCGCGGGGCAGTGTCGCCCGGACGGCCCGACGCGTTCCCGTGCGGCGCACCCTGATCGGGGGCCCGCCGCGGGGCATCGCATCCGGGCCGGGCCTCGCCGCGTCCGTTCCGGAGCCTCGCCGATGATCCGCCGTCTCCCCGCCCTCGCTCTCGCCCTCGCCCCGGCCCTGGCCTTCGCGGCGGACCGCCTGCCGACCATCCCGCCCGACCAGTACACGCCCGAGCAGAGGAAGGCCGCCGAGGAGTTCGAGGCGGCCCGCAAGGTCAAGGTCTTCGGTCCCTTCGAGCCGCTCATGCACTCGCCCGAGGTGATGACGCTCGCGCGCCAGATGGGCGACTACCTGCGCTACAAGCCGAAGATCGGGACCACGCTGTCCGAACTGGTGATCCTGATCAACGCGCGGCACTGGTCGCAGGACTACGAGTGGTACGTCCACGCCCCGATCGCCCGGAAGGTCGGCATCGCGCCGGAGATCATCGAGGCGATCCGCGACGGGCGCCGCCCGGAGGGCCTGAGCGCCGACGAGGCGATCGTCTACGACTTCACCACCGAGCTCCAGCAGAACAAGCGGGTGTCGGACGCGACCTTCGCGCGGGCGGAGAGCCGCTTCGGCAAGGCGGGCGTGGTCGATCTCGCGGCGATCAGCGGCTACTACACCTTCCTGGCCATGGAGCTGAACGCCGCCCGCTACGGCCTGCCGCCGGATGGGACGCCCCTCCCGCGGCTGCCGGAATGAGGGGCGCGGCGGCGCGCCCCCGCGCGGCCGCTCGACCCGCACCGTTCCGCCGGCCCGGGCGAGCGGGTCGGCACGGCCGCCCCGTCGCGGTCGCAGGGCCCGAGGGCGGCCGGACGGGGTGTCGCGGCGCGGCCGCGGCGCGGGCTGATCGCGCGCAGCTCTGGCTGGATCGGCCGCGCCGGCCTCGTCCCGAGCGCCGCCATGGTCGGCGTCGCGCGCATCGCGACTGTATGTTCAGACAAAACCTGACGTATTTGTTAAGCATTCCCCTGGGATAAGGGGGGCATGGGAAACACGATTTGGATTGATTTCCTATGCCGCACCTATCCGACATCAAGATCCTGCCCAAGCTCTCCAGCGTCATCGCGCTCATCGGTCTGATCGTCGGTGGCTGCGTCTGGTACGCGCAATCGCGCATGACCCGGATCGATGACGCCTACAGCCTGTTCATCGTGCGCGAGGCGCGCGCGGCGGCGACGGCGCGACTTATCAACCAACAGTTGTTCGAACTCAATTACTGGGTCTATCGCCTCATCGCGGAGACCGAGGAGCCGCAGATCAAGGCCGCCGACCGGGGCTTCGACGCCGTGCTGCCCCGGCTGCGGAAGGCCCTCGCGGATCTGCGTGAGGAGGCGCCGAGCTTCGCCGAGCGCGTCCAGGCGCAGGCTGCCCGCGTCGAGACGTTCGTGACGGCCGTCGAGGAGGTGCGCCGCCTCGGCGCGCATAATCGGAACGCGGATGCCCTGGGCATGGTGCACAGCGCCATCGACCCGACCTTCTCCGGCGTGGTGCGGGATGCCGTCAAGCTGAGGCAGGACATCGCCGATTACATGGAGAGGGGCTCGAACGACCTCACCGCGCAGACCAACGCCACGCGCCACAGCCTGATGGCGTTCAGCGCGCTCGGCGTGGTGGTCGGCATCGTGGCGGCGATGCTGATGGCGGTGTTCGGCATCACGCGTCCGCTGGGCCGCCTCGTCGCGGTGCTGCAGCGGATCGCCGCGGGTGAGGTGAACGCGGCGATCCCGGAGGCCGGCCGCGGCGACGAGATCGGCGCGGTCGGCAGGGCGGTCGAGGGCATCAGGGCCATGGTCGCCCGCAAGGCCGCCGAGGAGGCCGAGGTCAAGCGGCGCGCCGACGCGGCTGCGGCGGCCGAACGCCGGCGCACGATGATCGAGCTGGCCGACCGCTTCGAGCGGGCGGTGGGCGGCATCGTGGGCCTGGTCTCGTCCTCGGCGACCGAGCTGCAGGCGACCGCTCAGCAGATGACGGCCACCGCGACGGAGACGGCGAGCCAGTCCAGCACGGTGGCGGCCGCGGCGGAGGAGGCCGCCTCCAACGTCGGCACGGTGGCGAGCGCGGCCGAGGAGCTCGGCGCCTCCGTGCAGGAGATCGGCCGCCGGGTCAGCGGCTCGGCCACCCTGGCGCAGCACGCGGTGGCGGAGGCGGACAAGACCACCGCGCTCGTCCAGGCGCTGCAAGCCACCTCGGGCAGGATCGGCGACATGGTGGGCCTGATCTCGGGCATCGCCGGCCAGACCAACCTGCTGGCGCTCAACGCGACGATCGAGGCGGCGCGGGCCGGCGCGGCGGGCCGCGGCTTCGCGGTGGTCGCCGCCGAGGTGAAGGCGCTGGCCGAGCAGACCGCCAAGGTGACGGAGGAGATTGCGCGTCAGATCGGCGAGGTGCAGGGCGTGACCGGGCAGGCGGTCGGCGCCATCGGGTCGATCACCGGCCGGATCCGGGAGGTGAACGCGGTCTCGGCGAGCATCGCGGCGGCGGTCGAGCAGCAGGGTGCGGCCACGCAGGAGATCGTGCGCAACGTGGCCCAGGCCTCGACCGGCACGGCCGAGGTGACGCGCACCATCGCGGGCGTGGCCCAGGCCTCCGAGGAGACGGGCGCCGCCGCCGCCCAGGTTCTCGCCTCGGCCTCCGAGCTGTCGCGCCAGTCCGAGCATCTCCGGACCGAGGTCGCCGGCTTCCTCGCGACCGTCCGGGCGGCCTGAGCGGCCGCCCCCCGGGGCGCCTCGCCGGGCCCCGAACGTCGCCGTCGCCGGTCGGCGGGGTCTCGCGGCAGGGCTTGGCGGCCCGTCGCGGGGAGCCGCGGTCCAGGATGGTTGCGCGTCCGGCCGGGTCGGAAGCGGCGGTTCAAGCCGCACCCGCTGGATGTCGGCAAATGGCGCAACTACGTTGTTGGCTAAACCGCCCACTCGGGAGCCTTCCTGCCTGGGCTTCAGCTTCACTGCTCACAATTCAATGAAAGCGCGAGGTTCAATGGCAGGACGGCTGATTTGATGCGCTCGTATGGCCAAGTTGGGCCTTGTCGTGCTCCAGCCCTACTGACCCCTTGATCCTAACCCTTTCGCCTCCACAATCTTTGAACGATGGCGATGAGGAGGCCGTGATGTCTGAGCACATCTACAAGGTCATCGAGCTCGTGGGGTCGTCCAAGGTATCGATTGAAGACGCGATCCAGCAGGCCATCGAGCGCGCAAGCCAGACGGTGCGCAACTTGCGATGGTTTGAAGTGCTGGAGACCCGTGGCCAGATCGAAGGCGGTAAGGTGCAGCACTACCAGGTCACGCTGAAGGTCGGCTTCACCATGGAAAAGGCTTGAGTGGTCTGAACCATGACGGGCTCCGAGTGACCCCTTGCGGACCCTCGCCTCTGCCGCATCAAACATCCGCTTCAACGCAGGAAGCGGAAGTTGATCCTCCACCGTTTCGGTGGTTCTTCCGCGCTTTGCGTGGATCAAGCAGCGATGAGGGTGCGGCGACGGAGGAGTGCGAAGCTGGCGCGACCGTACATGGTGCGCTTGAGCATCTTCAGCCGACTGATCTGCCCTTCCGCCTGGGCGTTACTCCATGACGCCATCAGCGCCGCTCGAACGGCCGCCCCATCCTGCGCCAAACCAGCCGCGAAGGTCTCTAGAGCGGCACCCGATCACGTTGCAACCGGGTGCCGCTCTCGATCTTTGATCTTGCCGCATGTTCTGCGACGAACCGGCATCCACTTCGTCGGAAAATGCTCTAGCGCAGCGACGCCGCAGTTGCGCGTTTCCAGCAACCATCTGTCGAGTTCGCCGGCGGCATCCGCTGGCCGGTCGTTGCCAAGACCGCAGGCGCGCACCAGCAACGTAAACTGCTGCGCCAGATCGGCGACCCGTGCGGCTTCAACATCCTGCCGGATGCGGGCGAGGTCGGCCGTAGCGCGAGGCGGCAGCGTGGCAACCGGTTGCACCATGATCCAGGCCCGTTGCTTGGGAGAGGCGATTGGCGATGGTGTGACCGCCTCGGTGCTCGTCGAGGCGGGGTAGGGAGGCAATGCTTGCTGAACAGCGTCTCAGTTTAAACTTTTGCGCGGCTCGTGACGGCGCGCGACCGATAAAGCTAACAACGCGACGAAACCAGGAACGAGGTAGCCTCCAAGCTGCAAAGCCGCGTCCGAAGCCACTACGACCGATCTTGATACGCCAGATCGATAAAGCGCTATCGGAATGTCACGCCGGGCCACCACGAAGATCAACCCGATAATTATACCCGCGAGACCGGACGCCAATTTCGTTAACAGAAGGCCGCTCCTGCGCCATATTGCGATAAGCAGGGGAACAGATAAAAAAAACACGGTGTTTGAGCTAAGTTCTTTCATCACTCCCGGCGCGAAAAAATCTATCATCATTCCGGACGCGGCAAACGAAGCTACTGAGAGAGCGATTTTTAGCAAAAACACCATTCTTGTTGCCCTCCGTCCCGCTTCTTGAAGGGCCCACGCTTCGTCTGGATAGGCGCTGCCGCATCAATAGGTGCCACAGTCTTGGACGAGTGAAGCATCCTGCCGGGCCGGCCTGGGGGCACCTTGATCCATCTCAACGCCGCCGGTCTCGGGCCCTGTCACGCTGCCCTTGAGGATGCTCCGACCCCGGCCTCAAATCCGGAGTACCCCCCCGTGTACCGCGCAGGCCCTCCAGCACGAGGCGGACCTTCTGCTCGGCCGAGAACTGCCGGCGCGTGGCGCGGCGGATGTCCTTGATCACCGTCCCTGCCGGCTTCCGCGCTGGTCCGGATGTATTTCATCTTCGCCTCTGGCGGATACAGTGTCGCCGCCATCTTCACTCGTGAAGGCCCTCAAGCCGTCTCACGGGTGCGGACGGCAGACGCTCCCAACCGCCTAGGGGTCCGTGCTCGTGTTCATGATGTCGGTGTGGGAATAGGAGAAATCGCGGAGGGACACTCAATGTGGCTTCTCAGCTCCGTTCTGCTCTGGCTGGTATTCATGTTAGGCCCCGCTGGGTCCGAGATCCTCTACGCGCGTCCTGACGGAGATCAGTCCACCTCCGGATATCTCTGGGCGGGCGAGATTATTACGGACAGTGTTCCCCTACAGGACGCCGTCGCCGCGGCAAGGGCAGCGGCAGGTTCTCGGCCGCTCGAGATCCGTCTCCTTCGCCGCTCCGGCCTCGAAGAGACGCAATACTCGCTCAATCTTGGAAAAACAGGCTTGGCTATCCGGTGGCGCGGCACCGAAGCCAACAGACTTACCATTCGAGGTCAGGTCGATAGGTCAGGAGGCACTCCCCGCGCGCTCACAACAATCGTCGGGCAGCGCTCGCTCCGAGAGATTCTCTGCAAGCCGCACGATGTCGACCTGTGCTCCGGCCCACCGCCGGATGGTCCGAAGCCGGACGGGCCGACAGGGAAGCGGCAGGACCTCCTCGAATACCTGTCTCGGGAGCTGGAGCCGGAGGCCGGAGTAACGATGCCTGACATCCGCCTTCGGCTGGACTGCGTTCTCCTCTGGGAGGCCGCCTTCGTCGACCTCCGGGACCTCGGGTTCCGCGAATGCTGGCTCGCGGCCGTCGCTGCCTATGCCTCATCGAATATCGGCCTACATGGATCGCTGATTGATGGAGGGTCCTACGCCTTTGCTGCCATCGCAAGGAAAGGCCACCCGGAGACCGCACACACTTTCGAGATCACTGGGAACGTATGGCGGCAGAGTCCGGCGAGCTATCGTCCGTCCAAACGCGCCTGCGACATCCGCAACGATTGGTCCTGTCCGGTCAGCGCCTGGTCCGACATACCCTGGGCCGTGGTTCACCACTACTTCTGGAGCCCGCTGAACGGAGCACTCTTCGTCGCCAAGGACATCCTGGGCAATGTGCGAATCGCCGACAACCGGGTGACCGACGCCTATAATGGCGTTCGCGTCAGGCTCAGTGAGGTGTGCCTCGAGAACCCGAACTGCCGGGAAATCGCGAATGCCGGTTTCGAGATCACCGGCAACAGGTTCGAGAACATCAGGGACAATGCCGTCGAGCCGGAGAGCCAAGCTACGTATTGGATCGTCAAGCACAACACCATCATAAACAATTACGCCCCGATCTCGACGGACGGGGTTGCAGGCCACGATGTCTTTGTCTTTGGAAACGTCTTCGCCCTTGATGATGCGCCTGGATCAAAATGCACGAACGATGGTTGGGTGGGCAGCAGGCAGTTCCGGCCCATCCTGGGGGCACGGGGGCGCTGGAGTGCCGACATGGCCGAAGGTGACGATGCGAGCTGCTCGACGCACATGCTGGGTACCGTCATCAAGATGGGGACGTATGACGATCTGCCGGACGGACCCGTCCTGGACCGCCTCTTCTTCTTCAACAACAGCGTGAGAACCAGAAGTCCCCTCTTCCGCGGGAGCCCGGGGCCGCCGATCACGAGCTACAACAATCTGGTCGAATTCATCGGGTGCGGAGCGAACGGCCCTCGCGCATGCCGGCAGGCGGACTACGACGACCCGTCCTGTGCCGGACAAGACGTGTGGACGCGCGATGGTCAGTCCATTTTCGCCAAGTGCTTTGCGGTTGAAGGACGGCCCGATCGGCACTTCTGGCACCTGATGCGTTTCAACGCCTACAACCGCGCGCCTGGTCCAGAGCTTGATGCGATCGATCGGGACCGCGTCGCAATTCCGGCGGGTGGCACCCTCGGGAATGCTGGCTGCGGCTTAGCGTACGCGGATGGCGATCTCACGTGTCTTGACTCCCCCGGGCCCATTGGCGCCGTGCTGCCGGACGGCCAGCGCTTCGACCTCGCTCTTCCGTTCCGCTTTCCTTTCACCAAGGTGCTTCTTTTCCTGAACGGGATCGCAGCGCCGAAATAGCGGTCAGGCATCGGTCGGCACCTGCGATGCACGGAGCAGAGCGCCCTGCGTCTACACTCCGCCGTCGCATCATTGGCGAACCGGGATCGCGAGGCGGTTTGGGACGGCTGTCCGGGAGGGGGATGATGGCTATGTCAATGCGGAGCACTGCCGTCGCGGTGACCTTCATATCCTTCCTGACTGGAGCGCGCGCAATGGCCGAGGATGGACTTGTCACGCTGAGGAGTGCCTTCGGACCGGCCGAGACGATGGCCCGACTTGAGGCAGCGGTGAAGGCCAGGGGGATGATCGTCTTCGCCCATATCGACCACGCGGCCGCCGCGACCGGCGCTGGCATGGCTCTTCGTCCCACCGATCTGTTGATCTTCGGCGCGGCCAAGGGAGGCACGCCGCTGATGCAGTCCGTGCAGACGATCGGGATAGACCTTCCGCTCAAGGCTCTGGTCTGGCAGGACGAGACCGGGACGACGTTCCTCACGTACAATGAACCTGCGTACTTGGCCCGCCGCCACGGGCTTGGCGCTTCCGTGGACGCGGTCGTTGGCGCGATGTCGAGCGCGCTGGAGGAGATCGCGACGTCGACCACATGCGATTGAAGGGCCGTCACGCGCTTCCGGTCTCGCCTGGGAGGTCTTCCCGACTGGAGCGGCATCAGGCGCGACGAGAGGGCGGTGAACCGCACCGAGCGCCGTGCCTGCACCGGAGGCGGCCCTCTCAGGGCGCGCGGTTCCAGGGTGCGAGGAGGTCTCGCGGCCGCGGTGCGCACGCCCGCCTCTTGGTGCGCCCATCCCCGATGCACTCTCGCCGATGAGTGTCGACATCACGTGCGTCCCACGGCGCTGCGTGACCGCATCGCCTCTACCCGGAAGATCGTGGCGCGTTGCGGAGAGGATGCGCGGGTGCCTCGTCGATGTCCTGGCCGTACGAGCGGTCAGCCCGCCAGCCGGTCGAGCAGGTGATCGAGCAGCGCTCGCAGGCGCCCGAGCCGCCTCAGATCGCGGTGGTAGCCCACGAACGTGTCGCGGCACGGCGGCGCCTCGCCCAAGTCGAGCGCGACGAGACCGGGAGTGGCGTCACCGAGCGGGCGCGGCAGGACAGCGACGCCCGCTCCTTCTCGGCACAGCTGCGCCTGGACCTCGCGGTTGTTGCTGCGGAACGCGACTCGCGCATTCGGCAGCATTCGCCGGAGCCACACCGCGTCGGGCATCTCAGCGAACGCCGCGTCCATCGTGATGGTCCGCGTGCCGGAGCCGTCCCCCGCAACCGGCAGTGTCGTGCCGCGTGCTCCGTAGACCCCGTAGCGGACCGTCAGCAGGCGGCGCGAGATCACCTCGGGCTCGTCGAACCGGGTGATTCGGAACACGAGGTCAGCTTCCCGCCGCGGGAGGCTGTAGAGCCGCGCATCCGTCAGCAACTCGATCTCCACGTCCGGGTGGTGGTGCCCGAACGTGGCCAGGGCCGGTGCCAGCAAGGTTCTGCCGAACCAATCCGACGATGACAAGCGAAGCGAACCCGCGAGCGTCCCGGGCCGACCGGCGAGTTGCCGCTCGATGGCGAGCGCCTCCTCCTCCATGCGCTCGGCATGGGCGAGCAGAACCTCGCCCTCGTCGGTCAGCACGAACCCGTCCGCCGTGCGCTGGAACAAGGCATGACCGATCGCGGCTTCGAGCGCGCGAAGGCGCCGGCCCATGGTGGGCTGAGTGCTCCCGACCGCGCGGGCGCCCGCACCGAGCGTGCCGGCCCGGGCGATCGCGAGGAAGATCCGCAAGTCGCTCCACTCGATCACGGTCGCGATCAGCCATACAATTGCGTCTGAGCAGCGTGCAGTATCGTTCGTTCCCATTCGCCTGTGAATGCTCGATCGTCGACTCATCACAGGAGATCGCCATGAGCTCACCCGCCACCATGAGAGCAGCCGTGGTCGAGAGCCACGGGGCGCCGTTCCGCATCGCCACGATCAGCCGGCCCGAGCCCGGCCCGGGCCAAGTCCTGGTGCGTGTCGCGGCCAGTGGCGTGAACCCGCTGGACCTCAAGATCCACGCGGGGACGGCCGCGCATGCGCGTCATCCCCTGCCGGCCATCCTCGGCCTCGACATGGCGGGGACGGTCGAGGCGGTCGGGCCGGGTGTGTCCGGCATGCGGGTCGGGGACGAGGTCTACGGCATGACGGGCGGCGTCGGTGGCCACCAGGGCTCGCTGGCCGAGTACCAGGTGGCGGATGCGAACCTTCTCGCCCCAAAGCCCGCGAACCTGAGCATGCGCGAGGCCGCGTCCCTGCCGCTCGTCGCGATCACGGCCTGGGAAGGTCTCGTCGATCGGGCCCGTGTCGGCTCCGGTCAGCTTGTCTTGGTGCACGGGGGTGCCGGCGGGGTCGGGCAGGCCGCCGTGCAGATCGCGCGGGCGTTCGGGGCGGAGGTGTTCGCGACCGGATCCGGCGTGAATCGGTCCGTGATCACGCGGCTGGGCGCGACCTTCATCGATTACCGAAGCGAGACCGTTGCCGACTACGTCGAACGACACACGGCCGGAAGAGGGTTCGATCTGGTTTACGACACCGTGGGTGGCGCGACGCTCGACGCATCCTTCGAGGCGGTCCGGCGCTTCGGCCACGTGGTCAGCGCGCTGGGCTGGGGCAAACACGCCCTGGCGCCCCTTTCCTTCAAAGCCGGCACCTACTCGGGGGTTTTCACGCTTCTGCCGCTGCTCACGGGGGAGGGCCGAGCGCAGCACGGTGAGATCTTGCGCGCGGTGACACAGTTCGTCGAGGCCGGCCGGATTTCCCCTCGTCTCGACGCCCATGTCTTCGAATTTGACATGATCGACGCGGCGTACCGCGCGGTCGCGACGGGTGCCTCGAACGGCAAGGTCGTGGTGAGCATGGATCGTGCTGCCCCGCTCGGCCCTCGGTGAGCACGCAGAACTGACTTCTCGTGGCGCATAGCCGAACCAGCCGAGCGCAAACTTCTGACCCGAAGCGGCCCCTCGCGGCCAATATCCGGAGTGTCCGGTTACGAAGGTTTTCCCGACATTCGATTTCCTGACGAGGTTCCCCGCGACTGACCGCTGCGGGGGCTCTGGCGTCAAGCGCGTCAGCGTCGGACGACCGTCAGCGGCTGTGCGTATGCCCCACGGCGGACGCCAGTTCCGGAACAAAGATGTGCGGCACATGTGCGACTGAGGTGGCAATCCCTCTCGTGACCAGCAGCCGAACAACCGTAAGCACGCACCTCATACCTGGAGCACATGGTTGATTGCATTGTGCGCCGCACCATCGCACAAAACTCGTGCACAGCCGCGATGGCGTCGCGGCGGTGCATACCCTCCATGGGCGTGTCCTCCCTAGATTTCGGGCTGTCCGCGAGGGCGGCCCTTTTTGACTCGCTCGGCAGGAACGCGCTCAAAATCCGATTTTGCTTATTTATCAGATTGTTACAGCATGTACCGAGCCAGGTTGGCACGTCCATGCACTGGTCGGCCAGCATGTCATAACCCACCGTCCCGTCGTCCTGAGCGCATCGTCGCCTCTGCCCTTATCTCTTTTGGACTAATCCGAAAGGTCGAGTTGCGCGTCATTGTGCACTGCACCATTTTTATTGCACCGTACAAGAAGGCGGTGAGTACCACCGTGGAGAAGCGTCATGGCAAACCAGAACCCCATCGAGATCCCTGCCCAGCTGCGCGACTTCGCCGAGAAGAGCGTGTCGCAGGTCCAGCAGGCCGTCACCGCCTTCTTCCAGAACACCCGCAAGGCGAACGAGACCGTCCAGTCCTCGTTCAAGAGCGCCCAGCTCCCGGTCAGCGTGGCTTACACCCGCAGCCTCGATTTCGCTGAGCAGAACGCCAACGCTGCCTTCGAGGCCACCCAAAAGGTCGTCCGCGCCCGCGGTCTGCAAGAGGCCGGCAAGATCCAGGCGGAGTACGTCCGCGCTCAGCTCGAGGCTTTCCAGGTCCAGGCCAAGGAACTCTATTCCGTCGCTAAGGCTGCGTAACCTGATTTGATTAGCCGGAGCCCGCGCTATTTCAGACGCGCGGGCCGGCCCTGACGAGAGGGAGCGGTAATATGGCAGCGCGACGCGGGAGGCGTTCACCGGAAGTGCAACGGAGAAGCCCCATGAACGAGGTCATGGCCGCTGACGCGCCGATCCTCAATGCTGGGGACGGGCAGGCTGTCCTCCCGCAGGGCAATGGCGACCAGAGTGGCGATCAGACGTTGCTTGAGTCTGTCCCTGCCAATGAGCCCGAGCCGTTGTCCCCACTGGAAGGGGCCAATGAGGACCTCGTGCCGGATGACGCCCGACTTGATGGTGATGAACCTGCAAGTACGCTTGAGAGTGCCACACCTGAGCCGGAACCGGTCGCGGTTTACGCGGCTGCAGTAAGCGCGCCAGAGATTTCGGATGAGCTCACCACATCAGGATCGGCAGCGAGCGAGCACGCTGGTGCTGATGCCAGCGCTTTTGCTGAACCATCAACTGCTCGGGCGAGCACATATTCGACGGCTGCTCGATTGCTAGAGAAGATCAGCGCGCAGCATAGCATCTGGGTGTCGTACGTACAGGACGAGCTGGGAGCTAAGCTCGCGTACGGCCGCGTTCTCGCGAAGTCTCAGACGCCCGTTGATATAATGCTGGTGACGAACGCTGAGTGCAGTCGTTCATTTGTTGCGGCAAACAATCTGATGACTGCGTTCATATTGGAAAGCTTAAGGGCTTCTTGAGCGACATGTGCCGTTAGGCTGATTACGGAATCGTGGCGTCAAGCTACTGCAAAAGAGGCATATCATGAAGCCGTCCGTTAGAGCGCTCATCAAGTGTCGCGTGCTGCGCGATCTGGATTGCGCGCTGACCTACCGCAATCTAGAGAGAGTGGCGATCTTGCTTGGACGTCAACTCTGGCTCGATGAGTACGGCTCCGCTGCAGCATAGTGGCTCACCACACAAGCTGGGTAGGCCGACGTTAGCTGATCGAGTGGCAAGCCGTTCGTGAGAGTTGCCGGTACGCTCAGATTCTCGAGCGGTTCGTACGACGCGCACACTGAGCGCTGCATGATCGCGGCACACTCAGCTGGGAAACGGTCCGTCTTGACCTCACCGATGAGCGGCTACTCCCCGGCGAGACTCGGCCAGCTGCATCGGAGCCCGGGCTTCCAAAAGGCGCTGGCATCACACGAACTCAACACGGGTCTGACTAAGCGCCAGCTTTCTAGGAGGCACCTGCGGAGTAACCTGCACAACCCGTTCTCACCTCGTCGGAAGGAGGCGCTCACACTCCGCCTGTCGCTCGTCTCGACGCTCCTGATGCTGATTGCGGCGGCGATCGCGATCGTCGGCATTGCCCTGGCCGGGTAAGAGCTGTTTGCAGCTTGGCTGCCGGCGAACTCACCCGTGATAAGGTGAACCCCATTTTACCTGTCCACGCCCATCTCGCGCTCCACTGCCGCGCTCGATCTTAGGGCATGACACGCCGCCGACGTTTCGGCCTTCAAACTTGGGAGTACGATTTATGTCTACAATTCAGGCCGTGATTCCTGTCGTGTTCCATCTGTTTGCAGTTTTAATCATGACTGCTGCCACTTTTATGGCTACGGCGTGGCAATCATGGCCGCAGGATCATAAAAATTCTTTTCATGTGGGCGTTGAATCAGTCTAAGCTCGGCCGCGGCCAATCCAATGGGCGCTCGTCAGGGGTGCCTCGAGAAAGCGGGCGTGAGGGATGGGCTGGTGGGGTTTCCCGCGGCAGTGTCACGGGAACTGGAACGCGCGGTCGCAGGATCGGCCTGTCGAGGCGTGTCTCAGAGCCGGACTCGAAAGTTCACGTCAGGTAGCAGTACCTTGCGAGCCGTCGTGACATCGGCGTGATGCTGGCAATGAGAGCCCTGGCGGCGCAGCTCGCGGTGGTTCTCTCCCAACCCTTGGCGAGACCCTGGCCACGGCCAAGCCAGGCGAATGTTCGTTCAACATCTCGAGCTCTTGTGCCTGGACCTGTCGGCAGCCCCGGATACGTGCCGGTGTATCTGCTCGACAACAATCGTTAATCGCCCTGCTCAGTCCCGCCAGCGGCATGATTGCGGTACCAGCGATCCGCGCCGTTGTGAAACGGAAGGAACATGTTGCGTGTGAAGTTGGCCGGAACGGTTTCGGTCGCAGCGGGATGCGTGCCGATCAGCTCATCCTGATGTGAAAACACGGCATCCAAGATCGCATATACAAGATTGTCGGGCAGATCCATCCGACCCACGGCAAAATTGAAAAGCCCAACGGTCTGATATGGGGTCGGAAGCGAGGCATAGATCCCCGGCGGTACAGTCGACAGTTGCAGCTCGGGGTGCGTCAAGCGGAGGACAGCGATTTGCTGAGCCGTGACGTTAAGGAAACGCAGCTTGCCGTTTGTTTCAAGATCGAGAAAGGACGGGAACGGAACACCGGCCGCGACCGCGAGAGCATCAAGCGCTCCTGTGCGAAGTTGCTGAGCGAGATCGGCCCAGTCTCCATAGATCAAGGGAGCCTCGATCTTAAGCGCCTTCAACATCTCGGGCATGTAGGTGGCCGTAGTGCCCCCTTGCGGGCCGGAACCAATGCGCTTTCCAGCGAGATCAGCAACCGACTGAATGATTGACCCGTGCATCACGACCAACTGGAACGGAGTGTCATACATAGGAAACAACGCGCGCATCTCGCGGAACGGCTTGCCTTGGCTCCCCGCGCCTGTTCCGTTCCAAGCCTGCAAGGCGACCCCGAGCGTCGCGAAAGCCAACTGGATCTCGCCCTTCTCCAGAAGAGCAATGTTCTGAACAGGGCCCTCTGTCGCCCGTGCGGAAACAGGTATGCCAAGTTCGCGGGTCAGGATCTTTGCCAAACCCTCGCCATAAGTAAAGTACGTTCCGCCCGGCGATGCCGTCCCAATGACCAGAGTGGCAGGCCAATTGGGATCAGCAGGAAAAGCTACCCCCGTAGAAAGGAGCATAGCAGCCAGAACAGAGACGAGCCGGCATATGTGTCGCATAAGATCCTCCGCTACCTCTACTCTGACAGTTGGCTTTGTTTTGCGGTCACCGATAGACGTGTGATGCGCGCTGCGTTGAGTCGCGCAAAATATTCTCCGGCGTGGTGCGACGAGCGGGTCAGCGGCGTCGCCGAAACAAGCAGGAAGCCCTTGGCGTAGGCCGTGGTCTCGTGGGCCCGGAACTCGTCGGGCGGCACGAAGCGCATCACCGGATGGTGCTTCTTCGTCGGCTGCAGGTACTGGCCGATGGTCAGGAAATCGACATCGGCCGAGCGCAGGTCATCCATGAGCTGAAGCACCTCGTTGCGCTCTTCGCCGAGGCCGACCATTATGCCAGACTTGGTGAAGATCGTCGGGTCGAGTTCCTTCACGCGCTGGAGCAGGCGGATGGAGTGGAAGTAGCGCGCCCCGGGCCGCACGGTCAGATATTTGGACGGCACCGTTTCGAGGTTGTGATTGAACACCTCGGGCCGGGCCGCGGCCACGACCTCCAGGGCTTCTGTTTTTCGCAGGAAGTCCGGCGTCAGCACCTCGATCGTGGTCTCAGGCGAGCGGGCACGGATCGCCCGGATGACTTGGGCGAAGTGCCCCGCGCCGCCGTCCGGCAGATCGTCCCGGTCCACCGACGTGATGACGACGTGGGCGAGCCCGAGCTTTTCCACCGCTTGGGCGACGCTGTCAGCCTCGTGCGGATCAAGCGCGCCGGGCAGGCCGTTCTTGACGTTGCAGAAGGCGCACGCACGGGTGCAGGTGTCGCCCATGATCATCAAGGTGGCGTGCTTCTTCTCCCAGCACTCGCCGATATTGGGACAGCCCGCCTCCTCGCATACCGTCACGAGCTTGTTCTCGCGCACGATGCGGTTCGTCTCGGCCCATTTGGGCGAACCCGGCGCCCGCACCCGGATCCAGTCGGGCTTACGCTGGACGGGCTGGTCGGGCCGATGCGCCTTCTCAGGGTGGCGCGGGCGGATGTCCGTGTTGAGGAGATCGAGAACGACGGCCATGAGACTCCTTGCGTGCTCTGAAGCAACCGCGGCCTTGTTCCTGACGATCTACTTGTTGTAACCTTCAAGAACAAGCTGATGCTTTTGAATTTTGCCGTACCGCGTCTAAGACACTGACCCACCCTCCGCGCGAGTGAGGCTGCGGTTCGATGCGGGCCGGCGGTGCGGCTGTCTCCCGCTATCCGTACCCACCGCCCGCGATCTCCTTTGCGACTTTGCCACGGAACACGTAGTATGCATAAGCCGTGTATGCGAAGGTGATCGGCAAAGCGAAGGCATAGCCGACCAGGGCGAACATTTGCGAGTCCACCGTATTCGCAGCCTGCCAGATCGTTATGGAAGGCGGCACGATGTAGGGGAACAAGCTGATGACCAACCCCAGGAACCCGAGCAGGAACATCACAATGGAGAGTAAGAACGGCGCGGTATGATGACCGTCGTTGACCGACCGATAAATTCTATATGCGACGAACGCCGTCAACAGTGGAACCGGGACCAGAGCGAGGATGCTGGGCCAAGAGAACCAGCGTGCTTCGATCTGCCGGCCAAGAAAGGGCACCCAGGCGCTCACGATCGCCATCATGACGATTGTGGCGACGAGGAATTGCTCAGATTTACGCCGGGCCCAGATCTCCAAGGCACCCGTGGTCTTCATCACACACCACGTCGCGCCCAAGAGGCCATAACCGCAGACGAGGCCGACTCCGGTCACTAGACTGAACGGGGTCAGCCAGTCCCAGGTGCCGCCAGCGAACTGCCGTCCGCCTACCTCGAAGCCCTGCACGAATGCGCCGAGCACGATCCCTTGCGCAAAGGTCGCCAGCAGGGAGCCGTAGTGGAAGGCGTAGTCCCAGATACGCTTGGATGTATCCGCCTTGAAGCGGAACTCGAAGGCGATGCCCCGGAAGACCAAAGCGATCAGCATAATCAGCATCGGAATGTAGAGCGCTGGCATCAGGATCGCATAGGCGACCGAGAAGACGCAGAACAGGCCGGCGCCGCCAAGGATCAGCCAAGTTTCATTGCCATCCCAGATCGGCGCGACCGAGAACATCATCCGGTCGCGCCAATTGTCGTTCTCGGCCCTGGTGAATATGATACCGATGCCGAGATCGAAGCCGTCGACCACCACGTACATGGTGATCGCGTTCCCAAGGATCGCCGCCCAGAGCAGGGGCAGCCAAAAGGCCCAGCCGACATATTCCGTTCCGAAGCCGAACATGTGGGCTCTCCTTATTCGGCGGGTTGGGGAGCTTTGCGCCTTGGTCCTCCGTCGAGTCTCTCGTCGGGTAGCGACAACGGCCGCTTCGGCTTCTTGGCCAGGCTCTCGGCTCCCGGGATCTCCTCGACTGGATCAGGTCCTTTCCGCAGGAGCTTGGCGAGGTAGTAGCTCCCGCAGCCGAACACGATCGAGTAGACGATGAGGAAAGTCATAAGCGAGATGGTGACCGCACCCGTCGTAACCGGCGATACGGCATCGGCCGTGCGCAATTGCCCATACACGAGGTAGGGCTGCCGGCCGATCTCGGCGGTGAACCAGCCGAGCAGAACGGCGCCGAAGCCCGAGGGCGTCATCATCATTGCTGCGTTGAGGAACAGCCGGTCGGTGAAGAGCCCCCCTTTCCAGCGCAGGTAGAGATGCCACAGGCTCAGGCCCAGCATGGCAAATCCGATGGCAAGCATGCCCCGGAAGACAAAAAATACCGGCAGCACGGGTGGGCGCTGATCCGGCGGCACGTCTTTCAGGCCGGGTACCTCGCCGCCGAACTCATGGGTCAGGATGTAGCTGCCGATCTTCGGGATGCTGATCTCGTAATGGTTAGTCTCGGCGTTCTGGTCGGGGATCGCGAACAATCGCAGCGGCATGTTGGCCCGCCGCTCCCAGTTGCCCTCGATCGCTGCCAGCTTGGTCGGTTGATACTTGAGGACACCCAGGCCGTGCATATCGCCGACGAAGATCTGGATCGGCGTCACGATCGTGGCAAACCAAAGCGCCATCGAGAGCGCGCGGCGCGCGCCCGCGAGCTTGGCCTCGGGCGCATCATGCGGGTGGCGCAACAGCATCCAAGCCGACATGCCCGCAACTGCGAACGCCGTGGTGAGATAGCACCCCATGACCATATGGGCGTAGCGCAGCGGGAACGATGGGTTGAAGATAATCTTCCACCAGTCAACCGGCAGGGCGAGGCCGTTCTCGACGCGAAAGCCGTCGGGCGTCTGCATCCAGGAGTTTGCCGACAGGATCCAGAAGGCCGAGATCAGAGTTCCGAGGGCCACCATGCAGGTTGCGAAGAAGTGCAGCCGGTCGCCGACGCGATCCCAGCCGAACAGCATGATGCCTAGAAAACCCGCCTCCAGGCAGAAGGCGGTGATCACCTCGTAGGCGATCAAGGGACCTAAGATGTTGCCGGTGAACTCGGAATAGCGCGACCAGTTGGTGCCAAGCTGGTAGCTCATCACGATGCCGGAGACGACGCCGAGACCGAAGGAGACCGCGAAGACCTTCACCCAGAACTTGTAGAGATTTTTGTACTGAGGGTTGCCGGTGCGCAGCCACTCGAACTCCAGCCGGGCGAGCCAGCTTGCGAGACCGATGGTGAAAGCCGGGAAGATGATGTGAAAGGAGATGGTGAACGCGAACTGGATGCGTGAGAGGACGAGCGCGTCGAAGTTCATGATCATTTTCTACCTCCGCCATCACCGCTCACCCGACCCAGGGGCTCCCGGGTTCGTATCGTCACCTGGTTTCATCGTTGACCCCCTTGGCGTCTGGGCGCCGACATCGCTGCCTACCTTGGAAGCATGGCTCACTCTTCTCTCCTCGGCAGCTAGGCTCATTCGTCTTCACACGTCGATCACTCCGCACATTCAAGCGCCTGGAATGCGCTCGCGGCGGAGTCCGGCCGCATCAAGTCCCTCAGCGCCTAACCCCTCACCTGCAATAGATTAGCTTGTAAGCGCGGTGATATCAGATCGTCAGCTGGCCTTCCTCTTGGCAAGAGCAGCTCGCGCGCAAATGCGAACGGTACAAAATTGATCCTCGGCGTCAGCGGTCTGACCCGCACCATACTTTATGACCAAGGTTCAGCTGATACCTGCGCAACTTATCATAAAGCGTCTTCTTTGGAATACCAAGTGCTTGACTTGCCGTGGCGACACAGCCATTTTGCCTTTTGAGTTCGTCTTGGATAAGACTTCTCTCAAATTGGTCAACGTGGTCCGTTAACGAGTTCTTTATGTTTGGACTTCCCAGACTTCCGACTCTTTCGGCTCCATTCATGCCTAGTACAAAGCGGCTAGCGACATTGGAAAGCTCGCGAACATTGCCAGGCCAGGAATGGGCTAGAAGCTGCCGCACAAATCCGGCCGATGGCACAGGTGCTTCACGGCCGAAACGAAGGGCAGAGAGTAGCGTCAAATGCTCAAATAGAAGCGGTATATCTTCACGTCGTTCTCGAAGAGGCGGAAGATCAATCGGGACAACGTTGAGTCGGTAGTACAAATCCGAACGGAACCGATTTTGCTCGCTGAGAGAAAGAAGGTCATTTTTTGTGGCCGCTACGACACGGCAATTGACAGGCACTTGTGCGTTTGATCCAAGGCGCTCAAGGGTCTGTTCTTGTAAAACACGAAGAAGTTTTACTTGCAAATTGCACGGCATGCTTTCTATCTCGTCGAGAAAAAGAGTGCCGTTGTGCGCGTGCTCAATTTTACCTACCCGACGCTTCGCAGCCCCGGTAAATGCCCCAGCTTCGTGCCCAAACATTTCGCTTTCAAACAGCTGCTCCGGCAACCCTCCACAATTCAGCGCAACAAAATGGCCGCTGCTGCTGCTACCCTGTTCATGCAGGCAGCGGGCGACCAGTTCTTTTCCGGTTCCGGTCTCACCAATGATAAGCACGCTCGCCTGAGTGGCTGCGACGTCACTGATGATCCGCCGAACCTTCTCGATCCCTGGGGACTGGCCGATCAGAACGGCCTCGACCGCTTGCCGAACGAGCTTTTTCTGAAGGTGGGCAACTTGCAGAGTCAGGTTGCGATTCTCAACCGCACGCCGCACAACGCCGACGAGTTGCTCCGAAGCGAACGGTTTCGTGATAAAATCGTAAGCGCCGTCCCGCATCGCCTGGACCGCCATGGAGATATCACCATGGCCGGTGATCACGATCACCGGCAGCTTGGGATCCAAGTCACGGAGGTGTTTCAGGAGTTGCAGACCATCCATTCCGGGAAGCTTGACATCCGTAACCACGACCCCAGCGAAACCGCCGGGAAGATGGCTTCGAACCCATTCTGCCGATCCGAAGGATCGCACATCGAAGCCAGCCAGATCGAGCGCCTGTTCGATCCCAGCGCGGACCGCGGGGTCGTCCTCGATAACAATCACCTTGATGGCGTCAGCCATGATGCGCCTCCGGAGGTGCAAGGGGCAGATCAAGAATGAACTCGGCTCCGCCCTCTGGCCGATCATGGGCATGAATGGTTCCACCCATTGCAGCCACGATATCGGCTGAAATAGCGAGTCCGAGCCCAAGGCCGGATCCAGCTTCTTTTGTGGTAAAAAAGGGCTCGAACAGGTGAGGCATCACGGAGTCGGATAGTCCCGGTCCGTTGTCGTGGACGCAAATAGTACCTCGATCTTGATGACGGCTTACGCTTACAATGATCTCGGGATGATGGACGTTCGCAACGGCGTCGACGGCGTTGCTGAAAAGATTGATGATTACCTGTTCTAGGCGGTTAGGGTCGCACTTTAAGATGACATCTTCAGGCGGAATTTTCGTCACAATATTGATTTCTTTCAATTTCATCGAGCGATCGACAATCAATAAAGCATTCGAAATCGACTGTCTGGCAGAAACAATGCCTGTAATCGGCTCCGATTTCCGCGCGACTCTTTTCTAGTGCGCAACAATTTGCCCCATATGCTCAGACAGCTCGGATATCTTCGAAAGATTGGCTGTCGCCGCCTGAAGTCGGTTTCGCTCAAGGAGTACCTTCGCGTTGTCGGACAGGGTCCGTACAGCCGTGAGCGGCTGGTTCAACTCATGCGCAATGCCGGCGGACATCTGCCCGAGAGCGGCCAGCTTCTCAGCATGCACAAGTCCAGCCCGCGCTTCGCGGAGTACAACTTCGGTTCTGTTGCGCTCCACGATCTCTCGGTGGAGCTGCTGATTGGTTTGGACGAGATCGGCAGTACGATCCGCCACATCCTGCTCGAGTCTGTCGTGCGCGACCTGCAGCGCTTCCTTCGCAGTGGCAGCCGCATTGAGCGCGCGCCAGCGTTGATGAAGATAAAGTGTTAGAAAGATCGCCGCTCCGATTGCAAGACCACATGCGATGGCAACGCTAAGGGCAAACCGCCTTTGAGGCTCAAGGTCGGAGAACAACAAGATGCGCCAACCCGCAGAATCAACCGACCGTATCTGTTCCAGAAACTTCCTGCTGGACGATCCGGAGTACCGATCCGGCATATCTTCATTGAATCTTATGATAGGAGCGGATCCGGTAGACCGAACTACAACCAATTCAAGCGGCTTCAAAGCTGCACTGTCGTACTGCCGGGAAGCGCGAATTTGCTCCAGGGCCGGAGGATCGAGAGATTTAGTGGTTTTATACTTCCAAGAGTTTCGTGACGAGAGAAAGATGATGCCGTTCTTGTCGGCAACCGCTACAATCTCGCGACTCTTCGTACGACCCTCCTCCCACGCGCCCTCAAGCTGTTCTAGGCTGACCTTGAGCGCCATCACACCAAGTAGACGGCCGTCGTGGATAATCGGGCTGGACCTAAAATAGCCAGGAATGCCGCTGGTGGTCCCTATTCCATAGAAACGGCCGTGGGCGGACTTCAGAGCTTCCAGAAAATACGGTCTATAATCCAATTTTACACCAACGAAACTGATATCGTCATTCCAATTGCTCGATGCGAGAGTGACTCCCTGATGATCTAATATGTAGACGGCCGATGAGCGAGCACTTTCATTCACATCCTGAAGATACTCGTTCACTTTCTTGCGAAGTTCTTGGTCGTCTGGATTTTGCAACATTGCGGTCACATTGGCGTTCAGCGCAATTACTGTCGGGAGATAATCGTAGCGCCCCAGCTCACCGTTGAGACTCTGAACGTAAATATCTAGCCTTCGCTCTCCCTCTGCCTGCAATTGCCGAATAGCGGAGCGCTCGACTCCGTCCTTAACGCCAAATACAATTGTCGCTGAGAGAATACAGATTGCGGCCCACGCGAGAACTCTCGTGTACAAGCCTTTGGCAAGACGTGATCTCATAAAGCCTCCTCGGGAGGCTGTAGGGCGACGAGTACCAGCCGGCGAGGGAGGACGTCGCCGGCTGGATTTCCGTTCAATGTGACGCAGCCTATCTCAAACGCCATAGGAAATTGAAACCCCAGTTTCGCAAGCCCTAGCAAATGCCGCGAACCGCCCCGGAGTCTTTTGTTACGTCATGTACTGGCCACCATTGATGGCCAGCGTGGATCCGGTGATGAAGCCGCCGTCCTCGCCAGCCAGAAACACCACCGCCCGCGCGATCTCCTCCGGCTGGCCCAGCCGTCCTACGGGGATCTGCGGGATGATCTTGCTCTTCAGGATCTCCGGATCGATCGCCTGCACCATTTCCGTTCCAATGTAGCCCGGGCAGATGGCATTCACCGTGATTCCCTTGCTCGCGTTCTCCTGCGCCAGCGCCTTCACGAAGCCGATGTCCCCTGCCTTTGCAGCCGAATAGTTTACCTGCCCCGCTTGGCCCTTCTGCCCGTTAATGGACGAGATCACGATCACCCGCCCCCAGCCGCGCGTGCGCATGCCCTCGATCACCGGCCGGGTCATGTTGAACAAGGAGTCCAGGTTGGTGCGCATGACCGCCGACCACTGCTCGCGGCTCATCTTGTGGAAGAAGCCGTCCCGCGTGATGCCGGCGTTGTTCACCAGGACGTCCACTGGGCCAGCCTCGCTTTCGACCTGCTTCACGCCGGCTGAGCAAGCATCGTAGTCGCCCACGTCCCACTTGAACACCGGGATGCCGGTTTCGGACTTGAAGCGCTGAGCGGCTTCGTCATTTCCGGCGTAGCTGGCCGCCACCGTGAAGCCATTCTCTTTCAGCGCCTTTGAGATCGCTGCCCCGATCGCACGGCTCCCGCCCGTCACCAATGCGACCCGCGCCATAGCGTTTCCTCCTTTGTTCCCAATGTGCTTCGTCGGTCAGTGCCGATCGGCGGCTTAGACAGGGCGAGCCGCCGATCATCCGCTGGTCGTCCGATGATCAGCGTTCCACGCACATGGCGACGCCCATGCCGCCGCCGATGCAGAGGGTGGCGAACCCCTTCTTGGCGTCGCGCTTCTGCATCTCGTGCAGCAGGGTCACCAGCACGCGGGCGCCCGAGGCGCCGATCGGGTGGCCGATCGCGATGGCGCCGCCGTTCACGTTGACCTTGGAATCGTCGAAGCCGAGTTCCTTGTTCACCGCCAGCGCCTGGGCCGCGAAGGCCTCGTTCGCCTCGATCAGGTCGACGTCCTGCGGCTTCCAGCCGGCCTTCTCCAGGGCCTTGCGGGAGGCCGGGATCGGCCCGGTGCCCATGACGGCGGGATCGACGCCGGCCGTCGCCCAGGAGGCGATGCGGGCCAGCGGCTTCAGGCCCCGCTTCGCGGCCTCGGCGGCCGACATCAGCACGATGGCGGCGGCGCCGTCGTTGATGCCCGAGGCGTTGCCGGCCGTGACCGTGCCCTCCTTGGAGAAGGCCGGGCGCAGCTTGGCCATCGCCTCGACGGTCGCGCCCTCGCGGATGTACTCGTCGGCATCGACGACCACCTCGCCCTTGCGGGTCTTGATGGTCACCGGGACGATCTCGTCCTTGAAGCGGCCCGCCTTCCTGGCGGCCTCGGCCTTGTTCTGCGAGCGGGTCGCGAAGGCGTCCTGCTCCTCGCGGGTGAGCTGCCAGCGCTGGGCGACGTTCTCGGCGGTGTTGCCCATGTGGTAGCCGTTGAAGGCGTCCAGCAGGCCGTCCTTCAGCATCGTGTCGACGAGGGCGAGGTCGCCCATCTTCTGGCCGCCGCGCAGGTGCTGGGCGTGCGGGGCCATCGACATCGATTCCTGGCCGCCCGCCACGATGACGGTGGCGTCGCCGTTGGCGATCTGCTGCAGGCCGACCGCGACGGTGCGCAGGCCCGATCCGCAGAGCTGGTTGAGACCCCAGGCCGTCGCCTCCTGCGGGATGCCGGCGGCCATCGCCGCCTGGCGGGCCGGGTTCTGGCCCGCGCCCGCGGTGAGCACCTGCCCGAAGATGACCTCGTCCACGTCCTCGGGCGACACCTTGGCGCGCTCCAGCGCCGCCTTGATCGCAATGGCGCCGAGTTCGTGCGCCGGCAGGCTCGCGAAGGAGCCGTTGAAAGCGCCAACGGGCGTGCGCACGGCTGAAACGATAACGACATCGCTCATGAGTGTCTCCTCTGGTTTGCCTGTCCCCGTGCCTCACACAGTTCCAATTCTGACGTCGCGCACGGGCACTCGCTCGTAGACGACGTGACCGTGGCGGACAGCAACAGCTGCACCGAAGCGGTGACCGCCGAGACGCGGATCGGGCGGAGGGCTTGGCCCGGGCATCAGAAACTCCCCTTGCTAATGCAGTTTCACGCGAGGTTCGGTGCGGCGCGTCAGTCTACGAGCAACGGTGTCGAGCATAACTCGCCACCAGCCGTGCAGGGCCGTCTGGTGCATCTTGTACAACGATCGATACATCAGGCGGGCGAAGTAGCCTTCAATGAACAATCCTCGACCTCTGACGAAGCCCATCAGGTTCCCCACCGTGCTGTACTCGCCGAGCGATACAAGCGACCCGAAGTCCCGATAGCGGAACGGATCAAGCGGCCTTCCGGTGAGCCGACGGCGTATCTGCGCGACGACATGACTTGCTTGCTGATGCGCGGCTTGAGCACGAGGGGGAACCGGCTTGTTATCGCTCGGATTGATCAGGAAGGCGCAGTCTCCAATGGCAAAGATGTTTTGATCGCTCGTGGTCTGCAGGGTCGGCGTCACCACGAGTTGATTGTTTCGACTCGTCTCGAGGCCGTCGATATTCTTCAGGAAGTCCGGGGCCTTGACCCCGGCCGCCCAGACCACAAGTTCGGAGGGGATGAAGTCGCCATCCGCCAAGGCGACCCCGTCGGGTCGGACCTGAACGACCCGCGCGCTCGTGCGCACGTCGATACCGAGGCCCTCCAAGAGCTGAGCCGCCCCCTTGGCGACCCGGGCCGGTACAGCGGGCAGAATACGCTCGGCCGCTTCGACGAGCGTGATCTTGAGATCTCTGTCGGGATCGATGCGGTCGAGACCGTAGGCCACAACGTGGCGGGTCGTGCGGTGCAGTTCTGCGGCGAGTTCCGTGCCCGTCGCTCCCGCTCCGATGATGGTGACGTGCAACTGCCCGGGCCGCACTGGCTCGGGCTGTGCATGAGCCCGGATGAAGCGGTTCACGAGCCTCTGGTGGAAGCGGACGGCCTGCTCCTGCGTATCGAGCGAGATCGCGAACTCATTGACGCCGGGCGTGCCGAAATCATTGCCGGTGCTGCCGACGGCAATCACGAGAGTATCGTACGGAACAGCGCGCGCCGGCGTGACTTCCTGGCCCTCTGCATCGTAGCTGGCCGCCAGATAAATCTCACGGTCCGCCCGATTGAGGCCAGTCATCTCGCCGATACGGTAGCGAAAATGATGATCAGAAGCTTGCGCCAAATAGTCGACCGCGTCACGACCGACGTCCATTGTGCCAGCTGCCACCTCATGCAGGTGAGGCTTCCAGATATGGGTCCGGTTGCGCTCGACGAGGGTAATCTGCGCCTGCTTGCCTCTTCCTAAGGTGTCGCCCAGCTTAGTGGCCAACTCGAGACCTGCCGCCCCTCCCCCTGCAATCACGATGTGATGGAGAGACGGGTCAGGAATCCAGATCCGGGCGGGCCTGCTTGTGCCGGTAGGCTCCCTGGCTGTGGACGAGGAGATTGGCAGGTCCGGAGTCGCCAAGCTCTGTTGGCTACCCTCAGCGCCACCGTTCCGATCCGCATCCAGGGGCCCTGCCACGGTCTCCCGGTTGGCGAGTGTGTCAGGGGTAACCTGTTCAGCGGGTCCGCCCATCGTAGTGGTCCCGAGTGATGGACCGCTCTCTGAAGGTGACATCAGTCGACCTCCGCCCGTCCTGGGTTGCTAAGCGGCCGGGATGTGCCCGGCCACGATGGTCTCGGTGGACCTCGTCCACTCAACCGGTTGTTACCGCCACCTCGACGTCGGATGGGTCGACGTCTCGGCTCAGTGCCGCGGCGAGTTTGTTGCGGTCGAGCTCGCCCTCCCACCAAGCCACCACAACGGTGGCCACGCCATTGCCAGTGAAGTTCACCAGAGCGCGGCACTCGCTCATGAACTTGTCGATGCCGAGAAGGATGGCCATGCCCGGCACCAACGCCGGGTTGACGGTCGCCAGCGTCGCCGCGAGCGTGATGAAACCCGCGCCCGAGATGCCGCTGGCACCTTTCGAGGTCAGAAGAGCGACCAGCAGAATGGTTCCCTGTTGGCCCCAGGTGAGGTCGAAGCCCATCGCTTGCGCTATAAAGAGCGAGGCTAGGGTCATGTAGATGTTGGTGCCGTCGAGGTTGAACGAATAGCCTGTCGGAACCACAAGGCCGACAACCGACTTCGAGCAACCGAGCCGTTCAAGCTTTTCCATGAGAGCAGGCAATGCACTCTCGGACGAACTTGTTCCCAGCACGAGTAGAAGTTCGTCCTTAAGATATCCGATAAATTTGAAGATGTTGAATCCTGCGAGCCGTGCAATGATGCCGAGCACCCCGAAGACGAATATAGCGGACGTGATGTAGAAGACGGCGATCAGACCGAACAGATTACCGAGCGCTTGGGGCCCGAACCGTCCGATTGTGTAGGCCATGGCGCCGAAAGCCCCGATCGGCGCAGCCTTCATCACGATCGCGATCACCCCGAAAATAGCGTGAGCAGCATCATCGATGAAGCTGCGAATCGTGGCGCCGCGCTCGCCGAGGATCAGCAGTGAGAAGCCGAACAGGATGGAAAACAGCAGAACCTGCAGGATGTCGCCCGCAGCAAAGGCCCCGACCACGCTGTCGGGGATGATGTGCAAGATGAAATCGACGGGCTTCTGCTCGCCGGCTTTCTTGGCGTAGACGGCGACGGCAGCGGCGTCAGCTGCTCCGCCGGAGAACCCGGCCCCCGGCTTGGCGACATTGCCGACGATCAAACCCACGATGAGGGCGAAGGTTGAAACAACTTCAAAGTAGATGAGTGCCTTAAGGCCGACACGCCCCACCTTCTTGGCATCCTGAATGTGGGAGATGCCTGAGACGATAGTACAGAAGATGATCGGCGCAATGACCATTTTGATCAGTTTGATGAAGCCGTCACCCATTCCTTTGATCCAGTCGCTCTTGGCGTAGTCGGGCGAGAGCCATCCGAACAGGATGCCAAGAACAATCGCGATCAGCACTTGGACATAGAGCAGTTTGTACCAGGGTTTTTGGCTCACTCTGGTCGGGGCGGTCGCACCCGCTGCAATGGTCGCCATGAGCTCCTCCTCAATTCTTTTTGCCAAGCTATGCGGCAGCGACTGCTGTCACCGCGGTCATGTTCACGATACCGCGCACGGTGACTGTTGGCGTGAGAATATGGACCGGCTTGGCGGCCCCCAGCAGGATCGGCCCGACCGAGATGCCCTGCCCAGCCACCACCTTGAGGGCGTTGAACGTGATGTTCGCGGCGTCCAGGTTCGGCATGATGAGCAGGTTCGCTTGTGCCGTCAGGCCCGCGTCCGGGAAGGTGCGCCTGAGGATCGGGAGGCTCAGGGCGGCGTCCGCGTGCATTTCGCCCTCAACCTCGAGGTCAGGCGCACGCTCGGCAATGAGCTCGAGCGCATCCCGCATTTTGCGGGCCGAGGGATCATCGGCGGTGCCGAAACTGGAGTGCGAGAGCAGCGCCGCGCGCGGCGTTTGCCCGAAGCGGCGCATCTCGGCGGCCGCGAGCACCGTCATCGCGGCGATTTCTTCTGCCGTCGGATCGAGATGGATGTACGGATCGCAGATGAAGACCGTGTGCCGCGGCAGTTGGAGGAGGCCCATGGCAGCAAAGCCCTGAGCGCCCTCTCTCAAGCCGATGACGCGTTCCACGACGCTCAGATGCGCAGCGTAAGACCCGGACAGCCCGCAGAGCAGACCATCAGCCTTACCCATCCTCACCAGCATCGCGCCTATGAGCGAGCCGTTGCGGCGCATCTCGGCAGCGGCGGTAGCGTGTGACAGGCCGCGCCGCCGACCTAGTTTATAGTAGGCTTCGGCGGCCTCAGCGACGAAACCTTCGTCGTCGATACTGGCGACCTCGAGGTCCCGGCCGATCTGGACCCGCAAACCGAGGTCTTGCAGCTTGGCACTGATCGTCTCCGGGCGTCCGACCAGGATTGGTTTACCCAATCGTTCGTCGACCACCACTTGCACGGCCCGCAGCACGCGGTCGTCCTCGCCCTCGGCGTAGACGATGCGCCGCGGATCGCCCTCCGCCGCTGCCGCGAAGACGGGCTGCATGACCGTGCCAGACGTATAGACGAAGCTCTGGAGCGAGCGCCGGTAACGTTCGATGTCCGCGAAAGGCCGCGTGGCCACGCCGCTATCGATCGCTGCCTGCGCCACCGCCGGGGCGACGCGCAGAATTAACCGGGGATCGAACGGCCGCGGGATCAGATAGTCGGGCCCGAAGCGTAGATCCTGTGTGCCATAGGCTGCGCTGACCATGTCCGACTGCTCGGCTTGCGCCAGTTCCGCGATGGCACGCACGGCGGCCAGCTTCATCTCCTCGCTGATTGCGGTCGCACCGACATCGAGCGCACCGCGGAAGATGAACGGGAAGCAGAGAACGTTATTGACTTGGTTCGGGTAATCGGATCGTCCGGTCGCGATGATGGCGTCGGACCTTACCGCCTTGGCAGCTTCGGGCCGGATCTCCGGATCCGGATTGGCGAGCGCCAGGATGAGCGGACGGCTCGCCATCGTCTTGACCATGTCTGGCTTGAGTACACCAGCCATGGAGACGCCAAGAAAAATATCGGCCGCTTCGACCGCATCCGCGAGGGTGCGGGCCGAGGTCTCACGCGCGTAAGCCGCCTTTTGTTCGTCGAGCGACCCCAGCCGCTCGTTCGTCAGAACTCCCCGGCTGTCCGTGACCAGAATATTCTCTTTCCTTGCGCCCAGCCCGACCAGGAGATTGAGGCAGGCGATCGCTGCCGCGCCCGCGCCGGAACAGACAACCTTCACATCCTCGATCCGTTTGCCGACCACCTTCAGGCCGTTGAGCACGGCCGCGGCAGCAACGATCGCGGTGCCATGTTGGTCGTCGTGGAAAACCGGGATCTTCATGCGCTCGCGCAGCCGAGTCTCGATCACGAAGCACTCAGGCGCCTTGATATCCTCGAGATTAATACCGCCGAACGTTGGCTCCAGGCTGGCGATAATATCGACAAGCCTGTCGACGTCGGTTTCGTCGATCTCGATGTCGAAGACGTCAATGCCGGCGAATTTTTTGAAAAGGCAGCCCTTGCCTTCCATCACCGGCTTGCCGGCGAGCGCCCCGATGTTGCCGAGACCGAGCACCGCGGTGCCGTTGGAGATGACCGCCACCAGGTTGCCGCGCGAGGTTAGGCTCGACGCCTCGGCTGGGTCGCGCTTGATCGCCATGCAGGCGGCCGCGACGCCGGGCGAGTAGGCCAACGCCAGGTCGCGCTGGGTGGTCATGTCTTTCGTGGGCAGGACCGAGATTTTTCCAGGTGTCGGGAATCGATGGTAATCCAGGGCGGCACGGGTCAGGACATCGTCGGTGCCTGCCTCGTCGTTAGCCTCGCCGGGCGTTCTGAGGTTCATCTCTTCGCTCACTGGCGTCTCCTCGCGACTGGGCGCTTTTGCGCCTGTTCTGTCTAGCTCCAGGCGATCGGGTTGCGGGCGGCTGGAGCTCTACTGGAAATCTGTCTAGATCGACGGTCACACGATATCTGCAGATTGGTCTATCTAGTTTTCCGCAGTCAATTAATGCGTCGGTACGGTCGATAGAGTGGCGCCCACATTTTGTTTCGGATTTTCTGATACATATCGCCAGCGTCCATCGCTTCGGTCAGGCCGTCATTCCGCGCCTGCAGGGCGACTGCTTGTGCTACCCGCAGCGACACGTCCCGCAAGTCCGAGACATTTGGCAGTAAATTGGCGTTAGGATTGAGTCGCGCTGGCGAGATGTCCGCCAGAGCACGTGCGGCGGCCATCAGCATGGCGTCCGAGACTCGCCGCGCCCGGACGGCGATGGCGCCGAGTCCGATGCCAGGGAAGACATAGGAGTTGTTGGTCTGATCCACCCGGACGTACATTCCGTTTTTAAGAAGCGCTGGGAACGGGCTGCCCGTGCCGATCACCGCTCGGCCCTCAGTCCAGGCCATGAGGTCGGCGGGCGTCGCCTCGGCCCGCGATGTCGGATTGGACAACGGGAAGATAACCGGCCGTTTCACTGACGCCGCCATGGCTCGCACCACGTTCTCGGGGAAGGCCCCTGGCTGGCCCGACACGCCGATCAGCACAGTGGGCTTGGCGTTGTGTACCACGTCGCTAAGCCCGATCCGGCTCTCGTTCTCCAGGACCCAATCCGCCACCGCGTCGCGAGGTTGTATGAAGCGCTCCTGGAACGGCAGGAGGTCCGGCATGCCCTCGACCAAGAGACCGTCGCGGTCGATCAGGTAGAAGCGCCGGCGCGCCTCCACCTCTGTGAGGCCGTCCTCGATCATAGCGCGTAAAAGCAGCGAACTGATGCCGGTCCCAGCCCCGCCCGCGCCTACGACGGCGACCCGCTGCTCCCGCATTGGCAGGCCCGTGACGTTCACGGCCGCCAGCAGAGCGCCGGCGGCAACAACCGCCGTGCCCTGGATATCATCATTGAAAGTGCAGAGCCGGTCGCGGTAGCGCTCCAACAGCCGGGTCGCGTTGTCGCGTGCAAAGTCCTCCCACTGCAGCAGGACGTGTGGCCAGCGCTCCGTCACCGCTGAGACGAATGCTTCGATGAAGTCGTCGTACGGCTGGCCGCGCAGGCGCTCGTGACGCCAGCCGATGTAGAGCGGATCGGACAGGCGCTCAGGGTTGTTGGTGCCAACGTCGAGGAAGATTGGCAGTGTGGTTGCAGGGTGGAGGCCGCCGCAACCAGTGTAGAGCGACAGCTTCCCGATCGAGATCCCCATGCCACCCGCGCCTTGGTCACCGAGACCGAGGATGCGCTCTCCGTCCGTGACCACGATCGCCTCAACACTGTCGAACCGCGGATGAGCTAGGATGCGGGCGATACGCTGCTGGTGGGGGATGCTCAGGAACAGGCCTCGCGGCTTGCGGAACGCCTGGCTGAAGTGCTGGCAGCCGAGGCCGACTGTGGGCGTATAAACGATGGGCAACAGCTCTTCGAAGTGGCGCACCAGGAGAGCGTAGAACAGCACCTCGTTGGTGTCCTGCAAACCGCGCAGGAAGACGTAGCGCTCGAAGTCGTTCGGCAGCTGACGCATTGCCTGATAGCGTCGCGCAACCTGCTCGCCGAGGGTCGCAACCGTCGGCGGGAGAAGCCCGTGCAGCTCGAAAAGATCGCGTTCCTCCTCCGTAAAGGCGGTACCCTTGTTTAGCAGTGGATCGTTGAGGAGACTGTAGCCGCTGCTAGCGGTCTCGACATAAGAGCCAACTGAGGGTCCTAGATCATGCTCCGCACTCACTAAAATCTCTCCTTCTTTTTCCAAGGAGCGGGCCGAAGTTTATCTGGACAGGGCTTTATTCCGGCTGCCTCTTAGCTTGACTTTGGCCATCTCCCACGCCGTAGCCGGAGGTGTCACCCTACACGCTTCATTACGGTAACCTGCCATGCAGCGCCGGGCCTTTATTCGAGAACCGGCCGCCTGCACGGCCGCTCCCGTTCCGCGCCGAGATGCCAGTCGGAAATCAGCCAAAGTCGAGCTTAGTGAGTCTTCTTTTTTGGCATGTAGAGGTCGGTGATGCTGCCCTCGAAGGCCTCCGCCGCCATGCCGACCGTCTCGGACAGGGTCGGGTGCGGGTGGATGGTCAGCCCGATGTCGCTCGCATCCGCCCCCATCTCGATGGCGAGCGCGGCTTCCGCGATCAGGTCGCCCGCGGACGGCCCGACGATGCCGCAGCCGACGATGCGGTCGGTCGCCTCGTCGAACAGCACCTTGGTCAGGCCCTCGTCGCGCCCCAGCGACAGCGAGCGCCCGCTCGCCGCCCACGGGAACACGCCCTTGCCGACCTTGAGCCCCTTGGCCTTGGCCTCGTTCTCGGTCAGCCCGACCCAGGCCACCTCCGGGTCGGTGTAGGCCACCGACGGGATCACCTTCGCGTCGAAGAACGAGTTCTTGCCCGCCGCCGTCTCGGCCGCGACCTTGCCCTCGTGCGTCGCCTTGTGGGCCAGCATCGGCTGGCCGACCACGTCGCCGATGGCGAAGATGTGCGGCACGTTGGTGCGCATCTGCTTGTCGGCCGGGACGAAGCCCCGCTCGTCCACGATCACGCCCGCGGCCTCCGCGCCGATGAGTTTGCCGTTGGGCCGGCGCCCCACCGCCACCAGGATCTTGTCGAAGGTGTCGTGGGCCGGCGCCGAGCCGCCCTCGAAGGAGACCTTCAGGCCCTCGGGCAGGGCCTCGACGGCCGTGACCTTGGCCTTGAGGTGGATCGCCTCGTACTGCTTGCTGATCCGCTTCATCAGCGGCGTGACGATGTCCTTGTCGGCCCCCGGGATGATCTGGTCCATCAGCTCGACGATGGTCACCTTGGAACCGAGCGCGTGGTAGACGGTGGCCATCTCCAGCCCGATGATGCCGCCCCCGATGACGAGCAGGCGCTGGGGGATGCCGTCGAGTTCGAGCGCCCCGGTCGAGTCGATCACGCGCGGGTCGTCATGCGGGATGAAGGGCAGCTTCACCGGCTCGGAGCCCGCCGCGATGATCGCCTGCTCGAAGCCGATCACCCGGGTCTGGCCCTCATGCTCGACCGCGATCTGGTGCGGGCTGACGAAGCGGGCGGTGCCGGTGACGACCGTGACCTTGCGCTGCTTGGCGAGGCCCCCGAGGCCGCCGGTGAGGCGCTTGACGACGCCGTCCTTCCAGCCCCGGAGCTTGTCGATGTCGATCTGCGGGCTCGCGAAGCTGATGCCGTGCGCCGCCATGCCGTGGCTCTCGTCGATCACCTTGGCGGCGTGGAGCAGGGCCTTCGAGGGGATGCAGCCGACGTTGAGGCACACGCCGCCCAGCGAGGCCCAGCGCTCGACCAGCACCACCTTCTTGCCGAGGTCGGCGGCCCGGAAGGCCGCCGTGTAGCCGCCCGGTCCGGCGCCGAGCACCAGCACCTCGGCGCGCATCTCCTCGCCCGAGACGGGCGCGGCGGCCTGGGGCGCGGGGGGCGTCGCGCCGTTGCCGCCGCCCCTCGCCGAGGAGCCATAGCCGGCTTGCCCCTCGCCGGGCGCGTGGGCGGGCGGCCCGCCCGCGGGCGCCGCCGCGCCCGCCCCGGCCGCCTCGGTCATCAGCAGGATCAGGTCGCCCTGCGAGACCTTGTCGCCCGGCTTGACCTTGATCTCCGCCACCGTACCGGAGACCGGCGAGGGCACGTCCATCGTCGCCTTGTCGGATTCGAGCACGATCAGGGTGTCGTCCACCCCGATCGTGTCGCCCGGCTTCACCACCACCTCGATGACCGGGACGTCCTTGAAGTCCCCGATGTCGGGCAGGCGGACCTCGTTGCTGCTCATGCGCCGCGTCTCCTCAGATCGCGAGCCGCCGCACGTCTTCCAGGACGTGGGCGAGGTGGCGGGTGAAGCGGGCCGCGAGCGCCCCGTCGATGACGCGGTGGTCGTAGGAGACCGAGAGCGGCAGCATCAGGCGCGGCTTGAACTCCGACCCGTCCCAGACCGGCGCCATCCTGGAGCGCACGACGCCGAGGATCGCCACCTCGGGCGCGTTGACGAGCGGCGTGAAGGCGGTGCCGCCGATGCCGCCGAGCGACGAGATCGTGAAGCTCGCCCCCTGCATGTCGCCGCTGCCGAGCTTGCCGTCGCGGGCCTTCTTCGACAGGGCGCCGAGTTCCTGGCTGATCTCCTGGATGCCCTTGCGGTCGGCATCCTTGACGACGGGCACCACGAGCCCGTCCGGCGTGTCGACCGCCACCCCGACGTTGTAGTAGCGCTTGAGGATCAGCGCCTCCTTGTCGGGCGACAGCGAGGCGTTGAACTCGGGGTGCTGGCGCAGGGCCGAGACCGAGGCCTTGATCAGGAAGGCCAGCAGCGTGACGCGGTAGCCCTTGTCCTTGGCGGCCTTGTCGAGGTCCTTGCGGTAGGCTTCGGTCTCGGTGATGTCGGCCTCGTCCTGGTGGGTGACGAGGGGCACGTTGAGCCAGGCCCGGTGCAGGTGCGGCCCCGAGATCTTCTTGATCCGGGCGAGCGGCTTGGTCTCGGTGGGGCCGAACTTCGAGAAGTCGACGGCCGGGATCTCCGGGATGCCCATGCCGCCCGAGGCCATCACGGCGCCGCCCGCGGCGGGCGCCGCCGCGCCGGTGAGGTGGCCCTTCACGTCCTCCTTGGTGATGCGGCCCTTCTCGCCGGTGCCCTTGATGGTGTTGAGGTCGACCCCGAGTTCGCGCGCGAGGCGGCGTACGGCGGGGCTGGCATGGACCTGCGAGAAGTCCGGGATCGCCGAGGCCGCCCGCGGGGCGCGGGCGGAGGCGGGCGCGAGGGCCGGCTCCTGCTTGGGCATCAGTGCGGCCGTATCGGCCGCCGGCGCGGCGCCGTTGCCCTTCGGCTCACTGCGCGGCGCAGCCGAGGCCTCATCTCCGCCCCTGAGCAGCAGGATCGGGTGCCCCTCCGAGACCTTGTCGCCGATCTTGATCAAGAGCTTCTCGACGACGCCGGCGGAGGGCGCGGGCACCTCCATCGTCGCCTTGTCGGACTCGAGCGAGATCAGCGGGTCGTCAGGTCCGATCGTGTCGCCCTCCTTCACGTGCACCTCGATGATCGGCACGTCCTTGAAATCCCCGATGTCCGGGATCTTGACCTCAGTCGCCACGGCGTTTCTCCCGTTCCGTCATGTCGCTTGGCTAGAAGTTGGATTTGAAGGTGAGGGTGGGATCCCTCTCCCGGGCGGGAGAGGGGCAGGGCATCGTCGATCCCGCGCGAGGAACCAGCCGGTCGGCACCAACCCGAGAGTTCGGCAGGAACCCGGAACCGCCCCGCTGCCGGGATGGCGCCAAGCGCCACATCCTGACCGGCACGGGGCGCTCCACCCCGGAGCCTCGCCCCGCCCCCTCCCACACCGGAGAGGCTTCCCGCCGGGTCCTAGACCGTCCAGGGCGCGGGCTTGCCGGGGTCGATGCCGTACTTGGCGATGGCCTCCACCACCTTCGCGGTCGGGACCCGTTTGTCCTCCGCGAGGCTCTTGAGCGCCGCCACGGCGACCCAGCGCCGGTCGACCTCGAAGAAGTCGCGCAGGCGTACCCGGTAGTCCGAGCGCCCGAACCCGTCCGTGCCGAGCACCTTGTAGCGGGCGGGCACGAAGGGGCGGATCTGGTCGGCGAACAGCCGCATGTAGTCGCTCGCCGCGATCACCGGGCCGGAGCGGCCCGACAGGCAGGTCTCGACGTAGGATTTGCGCGGGGTCTCGTCCGGGTGGAGCATGTTCCAGCGCTCCACCGCCATGGCGTCGCGCGCCAGCTCCGTGAAGCTCGGGCAGGACCAGATGTCGGCCACGATGCCGAAATCCTTCTCCAGGAGTTCGGCCCCGGCGATGACCTCGCGCAGGATCGTGCCCGAACCCAGGAGCTGCACCCGCGGGCCCTTCCCCTTGCCCTCGCGGAACAGGTACATCCCCTTGATGATGCCCTCCTGCGCTCCGTCCGGCATGCCCGGATGGGCGTAGTTCTCGTTCATCACGGTGATGTAGTAGAAGACGTCCTCCTGCTCGCCGTACATCCGGCGCAGACCGTCCTGCACGATCACCGCCACCTCGTACGAGAAGGTCGGGTCGTAGGAGACGCAGTTCGGGATCGTGGCCGAGAACAGGTGGCTGTGGCCGTCCTCGTGCTGCAGCCCCTCGCCGTTGAGCGTGGTGCGCCCGGCCGTGCCGCCGATCAGGAAGCCGCGCGCCCGCAGATCCCCCGCCGCCCAGGCCAGGTCGCCGACCCGCTGGAAGCCGAACATCGAGTAGTAGATGTAGAATGGGATCGTCGGCGCGTTCGAGTGCGAGTAGGAGGTCGCCGCCGCGATCCAGGACGACATCGCCCCGGCCTCGTTGATGCCCTCCTGCAGCATCTGCCCGTTCTTGTCCTCCTTGTAGTACATCAGCTGGTTGGCATCCTCGGGCCGGTAGAGCTGGCCGACCTGGCTGAAGATGCCGAACTGGCGGAACATGCCCTCCATGCCGAAGGTGCGGCTCTCGTCGGGCACGATCGGCACGATGCGCTTGCCGATCTCCTTGTCGCGCAGGAGCGTGTTGAGCACCCGCACGAAGGCCATGGTGGTGGAGATCTCCCGGCCCGCCGTCTCCTTGAGCTGGGCCGAGAAGGCCGAGAGCGGAGGCACCTCCAGGCTCTGCGACTTCTGCCGCCGCGCCGGCAGCGGCCCGCCGAGGGCTTGGCGCCGCGCCATCAGGTAGCGGTGCTCGGGGCTCCCGTCGGGGAAGCGGATGAACGGGATCTCGGTGAGCTTGTCGTCGGTGAGGTCGATCTGGAAGCGATCGCGGAACTGCCGGAGGACCGCCTCGCCCATCTTCTTCTGCTGGTGGGTGATGTTCTGGCCCTCGCCGGCCTCGCCCATGCCGTAGCCCTTGACGGTCTTGGCGAGGATGACGGTGGGCTGGCCCTTGTGGTTCACCGCGGCGTGGTAGGCCGCGTAGACCTTGCTCGGGTCGTGGCCGCCGCGGGTCAGCCGCCAGATGTCGTCGTCGCTCCAGTCGGCGACCAGCGCCTTGGTCTCCGGATAGCGGCCGAAGAAGTGCTCGCGGATGTAGGCGCCGTTCTTCGACTTGAAGTCCTGGTACTCGCCGTCGACGCACTCGGCCATCACGCGGGCCAGCATGCCCGATGTGTCGCGGGCGAGCAGCGCGTCCCACCCTGAGCCCCACAGCACCTTGATGACGTTCCAGCCCGCGCCGCGGAAGTTGGCCTCGAGTTCCTGGACGATCTTGCCGTTGCCGCGCACCGGCCCGTCGAGGCGCTGCAGGTTGCAGTTAATCACGAAGACGAGGTTGTCGAGCTTCTCGCGGGCGGCAAGCGAGATCGCGCCGAGCGACTCGGGCTCGTCCATCTCGCCGTCGCCCATGAAGGCCCAGACCTTGCGACGGTCGGTGTCGGCGAGGCCGCGATGGTGCAGGTAGCGGAGATACCGCGCCTGGTAGATCGCCATCAGCGGCCCGAGGCCCATCGAGACGGTCGGGAATTGCCAGAAATCCGGCATCAGCCAGGGATGCGGATAGGAGGACAGGCCCTTGCCGGAGACCTCCTGGCGGAAGGAGAGCAACTGCTCCTCCGTGATCCGGCCCTCCAGGAAGGCGCGGGCGTAGATGCCCGGCGAGCAATGACCCTGGACGTAGATCAGGTCGCCGCCGTGGCCGTCGCTCGCCCCGCGCCAGAAATGCATGAAGCCGGTGTCGTAGAGCGTCGCGGCGGACTGGAAGCTCGCGATGTGGCCGCCCAGCTCCGAGGAATCCTTGTTGTTGCGCAGGATGATCGCGATGGCGTTCCAGCGGATCGCCGAGCGGATGCGGTGCTCGATGGCGCGGTCGCCCGGGTGCTTGGCCTGCGCCTCGAGGGGAATCGTGTTCAGGTAGGCGGTGTTGGCGGAGTAGGGGACGGGAGCGCCCTTCTTGCGGGCCTCCTCGATCACCTGCTCGATCAGGAAGTGCGCCCGGTCAGGACCCTCGACCTCCAGGACGCCGTCCAGGGAGTCGAGCCATTCGCGGGTTTCGATCGGATCGGGATCGCGTGTGGAATCCAACGTCACCTCCCTGGCGCTGCCCCGGTAAGGCGTGAGGCGCGCTTATTGTGTGGCTATTTCAGCAGGTGCCGTGCCAAGTAGGCTCGCGTAGAAATAAGATTGCGCGCTGAGACACTTAAACGGGTGTGGATCTGTGCGCCGGCAGGAGCTGAGTGCGAAAATCCAGAATTTGGCTCCGGATTTTGGCTGGACTTTCAGACAGTGCGGGACAGCTCTGCCGGCCTGGGTGGCATATTGGCCTGATGGTGTGGACGGCCACGGCTACGGCGTCGCTATGCCAGGATGAGGCCATTCGTTCTCACCCTCGGAAGCTGTCGTCCTGCACGGTCCGCAGCGCCTGGCCGACGCCGGCCGCATCCGCGCGTCCGTCCATGCCGGAGTTGAGCGCGTGCATCCCGCGCCCCATGGCCGTCAACTCGCCCTGCGCGTCGGCACGGACCAGCGTGGGCGGCGTCTTCCATCGGGCGGACGCATGCGGGCACGGCGTCAGGGGCCTGAACGAGAGAGCCCCGGCCGTCCTCAGAGGCGCCGGGGCTCTCCTCTGCCCACGGGTCTATAGGAACCGCTTGTCGCTCGCGTCACGCAGCTCGAAGCCGGACGCCAGTTGCCGGAACTCCTCGTCGGTGAGGAAGCGAACGACCGTGGAGCCTTGTACGACGGCGACGATCCAGCGGGAGGAGCGGGCTTTTGGGTTGAGCGTCACCTCGACCGCATCGCCTTCCACATGCTCGATCTCGCCCGCATAGGGCAACGACCACGAGCGGGCACCCGAAGGATCGTTCAGGAAGGCGTAGACGATCCTGCGTTCGGTCACTCGGGCCTCGCCAGAAGGATCGCTGTCCAGACAGCAAAGCCTGTGCCCCTCGACAGCATCTGCGAGCGCCATCACTTCTCGCGCGCAGGCGTTCGCCAGGACGGCCGCGGCGACGTGGTAGGCCGAGACGGCCGTCGTCACCTGCTCGGCTGTGACCTCGCCGGCCCGGAAGCGCTCGCCGATGGTGCGGGTGTCGGGCAGCGTGAGCGCCCTGGACAGCAGGCTGAGGGGAACGGACCTCGGAAGCGTCTCCAGGACCTGGCCCGCCGCCTGCTGCCGTACGGGGTGAGTGCGGAGCAGTCACTCGCAGATTAGGACAGTAGAGGCAGGCCGCTACGAGGCTCGGCGGGAGGTCGATCAACCAGCGCTTGACTATGGGCGCCGTCAAGGCCGGCGTGAGACCTTCCAAGGACTTCCGGTAGGGGCGTTCCAGGTTCCATACAGGCGCTTACGCGCCCGGCTCGCCCTCGCGCGAAGGCCGATCACGACCTCGACGGCGCTGAAGTAGCCCTGGTGGATGTACTGCCTGGCTGGGCGTGCTTGGGTGGCGCCCTCATCGATCACCCCACTCACTGGCCCGCCTGCGACCTGCCCGCCGTGGCGGGCTTCTCTGGTCACGCGCCGCGCTCCTGGGGCAAAGCGGTGGTAGGTGTACGGCAATGGCGATGAGCGAGAGCGGGGAAGCCTGAGGTCAGCCCCGAGATATAGGGCCTACCGGCCGCCCCTGGGAGTTCTTCAGCAGCCTGCTAGGGCTCAGTCACCTTGGCGTCCGCGGCGGCTCGCTTCTCGGCCACCGCTTTACGGCGCCGCTCTCCAAGGCCAATGCTCTTGGCGAGTTCGGAGCGCTGGGCCGCATAGTTGGGGGCCACCATCGGGTAATCCGCCGGGAGGCCGAACTTGGTGCAATACTCCGCGGGCGAGATGCCGTGCTTCGTGAGGTGCCGCTTCAGGGCCTTGTAGGGCTTGCCGTCGATGAATGAGGTAAGGTGGTCCGGAGTGATTGACTTACGGATCTCGGCTGGGCTGACACGGTGGTCCTGAGCTGGGGACTCCGCAGGCTTGCCCAGACTGTCGAGCGCCGCATGCACTGAGGCGATCAGGGCTGGCAGGTCGCCCGGCCGAACAGGATTGTTGGATAAGTAGGCCGAGACAATGTCCGTGACAATGTCGATGCTGATCGCGTTCGCGGCCTGAACGCCGCCTTGATCCTCAGCCATTGCGGGCCTCCCTTATACAGTTTTGTCAGACAGCACATTTCATCTTCTCTCTGCTTTTCAGTCAAATCTAAGCTAGGTTCTGTGCGCCGCAAGGAGAATTGATGTGTGCACGGGGAAGTCGCCACCGACGAACGGACACAAGTTGTATTTGTAGTTGCTTCCATGTTCATTGAGAGTTCATTAAGCCGTAAATGACTCATCGCGAGCGACTGAAACGGATTGCTGTCGTCGCCAAGGCGAGAACTGGGCGGATATGCCGTGCCTCCGCTTGCGCGAATTCGCGTCCGCGCCCTTAGGTCAAGACCGCCCGCGACGCGCTTGCAGGCGACGGGATGTCCTGTGCACCCGCGGCGGACCGAGGGACAAAGCGCGGCTGCCTCCGGGCCGGCTCACCGGCATTCCGCTGCATGAACGCCTTGATCCTGGGCGCAATCTCTCCGCGGAAGCGCGAGCCGTTGAATACGCCGTAATGACCAGCACCGGCCTGGAGATGGTACGCCTTCTTGTCCGCCGGAAGGTTCGTGGTGAGATCGAGTGCAGCGCGGGTCTGCCCCGCCCCCGTGATATCGTCCTTCTCGCCCTCGACCGCCATCAGGGCGCAGCGGTGGATCGCGGTGAGGTCAACCACCTCGCCTCGATGCCGCATCGCTCCGCGCGGCAGCGCGTGCTCGATGAACACGGTCTCGACCGTCTCAAGGTAGAACTCGGCGGCGAGGTCCATCACGGCAAGGTACTCGTCATAGAACTCCCGGTGCTTGGCGGCGGAGTCTCCGTCGCCCTCGACGAGGTGGTTGAACATGTCCCAATGCGCCGTCAGGTGCCGGTCGAGGTTCATGCTCATGAAGCCGGTCAACTGGTAGAAGCCGGGGTAGACCAGCCGTCCCCGGCCGGGCGCATTCCAGGGCACCTCGTGGATGCAGTGCCGCTTGAACCACGCCAGACCCCGCTCCTGAGCGAGCGTGTTGACGGCGGTCGGCGCAGACCGCGTGTCGATCGGCCCACCCAGCAGGGCGGCCGAGCGCGGCACCAGCGGGTGGTCCTCTGCTTCCATGCGGGCGATGGCCGCCAGCGCCGGCACGGAGGGCTGACACACGGCCACGACGTGCAGGTCTGGCCCCAGCACCTCGAACATGGCCTTGCAGTAGTCGATGTACTCGTCGAGGCCAAAGCGCCCAGCCTCAAGCGGCACCTGCTTGGCGTCGGTCCAGTCGGTAATGTACACCTGATGCGTGTCGAGGAAGGCCGCCGCAGTCCCACGCAGCAAGGTCGCGTAGTGGCCCGACATGGGTGCGGCGAGCAGCAGCTTGGGCCTATCGGACGGCTCACCGCACGCGATCACGCGGCAGAACGGACGCTCCCAGACGATCCGCTCTGAGGCGTGCAAGTTGAAGGCGGGCTTGCAGTAGGCGCGGGTCGCTCGCTCGAACATTTCGCAAGACGCGGCGAGAGCGCGGCTGGCCGAAGTACGCGAAAGTGGGTTGAAGGGGGTCTCGCAGGCGAGCTTCATGGCTCCAGCCGCGACGCGCACGGGCGCGAGCATCGGGCCGCAGGACTCACGCAACAGGTACATCATACGCAACCTCCTGGGCCGACGCAGCATAGGGCCAGCTTCGTCGCATCCTCCTCGTGTCAGGCGTCGGTCCCGTCCGCATCCAGGCTCGGGATGGGGCGCGGGCGGCCACCGTCATCGATGGCCACGAAGGCGAAAGTCGCCTCCGTTACCTTCTCGCGCACTTCCGTGCAGAAGCGGCGTGCCCACGCCTCCACCTCGATCTTCATCGAGGTGCGCCCGACGCTCGTCACCTTTGTGTAGACGCAGAGCACATCGCCCACCCGCACCGGACGGTGGAAGGCCATTTCGTTGAGGGCCACGGTCACGACGCGTCCCCGTGCTCGCTCGCGGCCCGCAATGCCGCCGGCCTGGTCCATCTGCGAGAGCACCCAACCACCGAAGATGTCGCCGTTGGCGTTGGTGTCGGCCGGCATCGCGCTGGTCCGCACCGTGAGGGTGCCGCGCGGCTCTGCTGCGGATGCAACCTTCGTCTCGTCCATGATGGCCAGTCTCCTCGTTCGGCAGCAGCTGCGGGACTACGTGTCCGCGGTTGGTAACTCCGCAAGCTGTGCTATGTAGCGCCGCCTGCGCATCTCGAATTTCGTGTTCCAGGCCTGCCCTGGCTCGGGTCCCGCTTAGGCCGGCACGACGCCGACACTTCAGCTCGACTTTGGCCGATCGAGCGGCATGAGCACGTGAATAAGGTGGGGGCTGCTTTCACCAGATCCGACGCGATCTCGATCCAGCGTACAAACCCCGGCAAGCGCCAAGCGACAGCCTGGACTTCAGTGTTGTCACTCGGATTCGGTTGCAGAGTTTCGTCTCCCTATTCCTTGGACGCGCGAGACTGATCAACGGCGTCTTTCATCGCGCTCTTTGCAAGATCAGAATTATGCTTAAATGCATCTTGTGCCTTGCCGCCGAATTCTTGCGCGCGCTGTTGCATCGCTGCCAGCTGGCTTTTCGCGTACTCCGACTGTAGCTGCATAGCCTCTTCCACGCTCTTGGCTCGAGTGAGCTTCTGAGCAAACTCGAGCGCAGCGTTGACGCTCTGCTCAGCAGCCTCGAAGCCCTGAACCGACATCTCATTTGCTCTGCCGTGTGCAGCTTGGGCCGGTTCCTGAGTTGCCGCAGCCGCCTTTCGTGCCCCGTTGATGAAGCTGTCGAACGCCTGCCGCGCCTGAGCGACACTTTTCTCGGCCAACTCCCGCATTTGAGCCGGGACCTCGAACTGCGATGGAGAATTCATCACTGAACCCCTTCGTTAGAGTACGTCCACACCGTGGAAGCTATAGTCGCTGGCTTACAAGTAAGTTTGAAGAACGTAGGTGCCGGGCGCATCCTCCAGGGGCGGATGCGCAGCGCTGCCGAGCGGCGGGGGAGCGCCGAGATCGCCCGACCGGGCCGCGAGCCACGCCGACCAGTTCGGCCACCAGCTGCCTCTGTGCTGCTGCGCGCCCGCCAGCCACTCCTCCGGCGTCGCGGCCGACCCGCCGGCCTCGAACGTGCGGTACTCGCCCTTGCCGCCCGGCGGGTTGATGACGCCCGCGACGTGGCCGCTCGACGCCAGGACGTAGCGCACGGCGCCGCCGAAGAGCTGCGTGATGCGCCACGCCGAGTCCCACGGCACGATGTGGTCCTTCTCGCAGCCGACCGCGTAGGTATCGACCTTGATCCTGCCGAGATCGACGGCCTCGCCCTTGAGCTGGACCTTGCCCGGCTCGATCAGGTTGTTCTCCACGTAGGTGTTGCGCAGGTACCAGCTGTGGGCCGCGCGCGTCATCCGGGTGCCGTCACTGTTCCAGTACAGGAGGTCGAGGGCGGGTGGCTGATTGCCGAGCAGGTAGTTGTTGACGACGTTCGACCAGATCAGGTCGTTGGAGCGCAGCAGGTTGAACATGTTGCTCATGGCGCGGCTGTCGAGGTAGCCGCGCTCCATCATCTGCTGCTCGACGAGGTGGAGGCTCGGCTCGTCCATGAACACCGCGGTGTCGCCGATGCGCGAGAAATCCTGTGGCGACACCATGAAGCTCGCCGCGCCGAACCGCTGATCGCCCTTGGCGGCCATGACCGCGAGCGTCAGGGTCAGCAGCACGCCGCCGATGCAGTAGCCCATCGCGTTCACGCGCTCGGCCCCGGTAATCTCCCGGATCACCTCGGTGGCTTCGAGCGGGCCCATGTCGATGTAGTCCTCGATCCCGATGCTGTCCATCGACTCGTCGGGATTGCGCCACGAGATCAGGAACACCGTGAAGCCCTGGGACACCAGGTAGTTCACCATGCTGTTCTTCGGGCGCATGTCGAGGATGTAGTACTTGTTGATCCAGGGCGGGACGATGAGGAGCGGGACCGCCCGGACCTGCTCGGTCGCGGGGGCGTACTGGATCAGTTCCATCAGGGCATTGCGGTGGACGACCTTGCCGGAGGTGAGGGCGAGGTTGCGCCCCGGCGCGAAGGCATCGGCGTCGACCATGCTGAGGCGCCCGGCCGCGAGGTCGGCCATGAGGTTGCGGGCGCCGTCGGCGAGGCTCGTGCCGCCCGTCTCCATCGCCTTGCGCAGGGCGACGGGGTTCGACGTCAGGACGAGGGCCGGGCTCATCGCATCGACGAACTGGCGCAGGTGAAAGGTCAGCCGCTGCTGCTCGGCCGGATCGAGGTCGTCGAGGTCGCCGCGCTTCAGGAGCCAGTCGGAGGCGAGGAGGTAGAGATCCTTGAGGGCGACGTAGGCGGGATTCGACTGCCACTCGGGCGCGGAGAACCGCTTGTCGGCTCGCCCCGCCGCCGGGGTCAAATGCGAAGGCATACCGAACGCACCGAGCCAGTTTCGACTCGCTTCGCCCCAAGCGTTCACTACCGGCTGCAGCGCGCCTTGCCCGAGCTCCACGAGCGACGTAGCTGCCGCCGACTTGTTCATTGTGCGCAGCCACACCGTCCGTAGGGCCCAAGCGATCCCGGACCAATCAATCGGCACGACCTCGCGCAGAGGGTTAGCATTCCAGATTTGATCAATCGAACGAAGCAGCGGATCTTCGGACAAGCGCTTGGCGAGATCCTCGCCAGTCACCACGGCCGACGGTACGGTAGTCGGCGAAACCGGAGGCCGAAGCGTTTGCGGGGTCGCGGATATACGCTCCATCCAGCTCGCCCACACACCCAGAATCTGATCCGGACTGTTCGGCAGTGCATCTTCTCCCGGAGAAGCAAAAGTAGAGGTTGGTTCGGCCTTAGGATCGTAGTTCTGCTCAGCCATGGTCTTTTCCTCATATACCCTGTTCTAGCTTCTCAACAGGTCAGCTTGCGGGTAAGGAGCTTAGCTTTAGTTCCGGTGAGGAGGGCACGAAGCACCTCGCAAAGCTAAAGACTGTCTTCGCTAGACTCCGAGGATTTGCGCCGAGATAGAAAATCTCAAATTTGCTGCAGAGGCGGTGAGTTCGATATCTAAAAAAACTCGCATTTAAGGACGCCACAGAAATCCCGACATATTGATTGTGTCGATCTGGAGTTCAGGCAGGCGGTGTTGGCCGAGCAGGGGACGGGGGCGCCCTTCTCGCGGGCCTCCTCGATCATCTGCTCGATGAGCAAGCGCGCCCGGTCGGGACCCTCGACCTCCAGGAGGCCGTCCAGAGGGTCGAGCCACTCCCGGGCCTCGATCGGATCGGGATCCCTGGTGGAATCCAATGTCACCTCCCTGGCGCTGCCCCGGTAAGGCGTGAGGCGCGCTTATTGTGTGGCTATTTCAGCAGGTGTCGTGCCAAGTAGGCTCGCATAAAAATAAGATTGCGCGCTGAGACACTTAAACGGATGTGGATCTGTGCGCCGGCAGGAGTTGAGTGCGAAAATCCAGAATTTGGCTCCGGATTTTGGCTGGACTTTCAGACAGTGCGGGACAGCCCTGCCGGCCTGGGTGGCTTACTGGCCGGTTGCTAACCCGGATCATTCATGTGGGGTGACGGGCATGGTGCAAGCCGCTGATAGGCCATAGATTTCGGCTGCGACACTCGAATCCAGCCGCTCGCGGAGACCATGCCCGCCAAGGTCGATGATACCCCGTCGCAGACTTCGACATCATGTCCGGCAGCACGAAGGCCTTGGACGGCCGAGCCGCGCAGCGCGGCGGCATAACTACCCGGAAGGGGATGGCAGTCGATCGGCAGAACCCGCATGCGAGCCGTTCAACTCTCAGGGTGAGCCCCGGTTCTGACTTCCGCGCGGCGGCTCAACCAGTCAGTCAAGCCGAGGTCTCTTTCACGCCCCCAAGCAAAAGCAAAAACGGCAGCAAGCATCCATGTATTTATCACTGGGATCCGGCTCTAGACTCAATCGCAAAGAGAGGGGCAGACAAGCATTTGCGCTGATCCCGCTGGAATGGGCAGGACTTCGAAGAGCCTTATCGGCCTCCGCGACTGTGCCCGCAGGCGCCGATCAGCGCAAGTTAGCATTTCCCTTGTACTCATGGAAAAGCATAGTAAATGGTAGGACACATGCTGCTAAAATGAGAGGCTTGTCGATGAAATTAACTGCCAAAGCACCCGCTATGGCCCCCAATAAGTACCCAAACCACGCTAGAGCGAATATGGCGCTTTCGCGTTTCACTTGCTTGCCCGGAGAGGGCCACATCCAAGACACAAGTTCTTCGCCAATCTTTTGGAGATTTCCCGTAATAAACACATGATTCAGGGTGACGCCTCCAAAACGGTTAGCAGCCGAGTTCTGAATCCCCATTCCGATTGCAAGAAGCAATGCTCCCCAGAATTTATCGGTAAGACTGCTAAAAATCAGCAAGCCACTTGTGACCAATAGCGCTCGAAAAACTTCCAGACCTGCTCGTACTATGATTCGGCCGAATACAACTCCAAACAAGAACATGGCTATAATGGCAGCATGAAATGCAGCTTCCCTATATTTGCCCGTCGCAATTTCCATTCCCATAAAAATCGTATTGCCCGTCATTAGTCCCGCAAAAGCATTCAGATGCAAATACCCAACGGTATCTGCGTATCCGGCGATGAGCGCCAGCGCCGTTGCACGGAGCATAGGACTACCTCACAATAAGAACGCAAATGGAATGTTCGTGGATAGAGGAACGCCATGCTCGTCCTCTAAACGGTGCCAGGCAGCTGATCGAGCCGCTTGGCCGAATTTGGTTAACGCCGGCGACAGCCAAACCGCGTCGGTCCCGCCTGCTGAACGGGGAGTCATGCGCACCACCGCCTTAGGTTCCAGCACGACCGCCTCCACTTGCCAATTCAACATCGCGCAACCTGCTTTGGTCGAAGACCATCGATCAAGTTCAGCATGCGGCGGAACAGGTCACGCGGCACCGCCACTTCGGCCAAATGGAACACCGTGTGGCGCGAGTGGGCGATCACCTTCGCGCCGACCTTCCCCAGTCGCTTGAAGCGCAGGCTCAGATCTTTACTCCCATAGAGCCGGCAAACCCTCTTGTGGCTTATCCGCCAGCTCTCCCGGCGCAGGAGGATGTGGATCCAGAAGGAGCCGTAGCGCACCCAGCTCTTGGCCAGATTGCAGATGCGCATCCGCAGCGGTGCCTGATCAAGCTTGGTCGAGCGGCAGCGGATGCCCGACCGGCCGCTGCCGAGCGCGCCGCAGCTGCGCCGCTCACTCACTGGGATCACGTCTGATCCTGTTCTGGCACGGGGGTGCTCCTCGGTGAGACGAGCCCGGCCGCGCTGGATGCCGGGCGATTTGCAGCGAAGCCGTCGCGAGGATCAGGACTTCTAGGTTGCATACTCGGCCTTACGCGAATTGGTGGGAGCGCCAAAGGGGCAATCGCCGATTTCGAAAAGTCCGCTGTCGGGTGCCGAGCGACCATTCCGGCGGTACCGGTCGAAGGTCTGGAAGTGGCGCATCTCGGAACCCTGGCGCCAAACAGATTGCGATCACGGGTGCGAGCCGCGCCGCCTTCGCATCGGCTCGGACATGTCCAGCGGCCCAACCGGCCGCAGTTTGCAAAGCAGAGGACGCCCCCAGGTTCGCAGCCGTCACCTGCGATGAACGCGCTAGCGTTCCGGCCGGCCCGGACCGCGGATTGAAGCCACGCGAGACGCCGTCACTTCGTGCTTGACGGGCCTCCCAAGTCCGGAATACCGATTGGTATACCGCGTTTGATTCCGGTCTGAGAACTCCTCGCCCCCGCCGACGAAGGGGCTGCGGCCGGAGCCCGACATGCGCCGACCCCGTCGTCCAAGCTGAGACAAGCATGGCGGCGATCCGCCCCATCCACGGGCGGCTGCCTTAGAAAAATAAGTCGAGCCGGAGGAATGCCCGTGACGAAGGAGTCCATGACCGCGCTGTCCAGGCGCCGGGTGCTGTCCGGGATGGCCGCGGTTCCGCTGGTATCGATCGGCGCGACGCGCGGCAGGGCCGCCGAGTTCGTCTGGAAATACGCGACCGGCCAGGATCCGACGCATCCGGTCAACCTGCGCGCCGCCGAGGCGATCGCGCGGATCCGCGAGGCGACGGGCGGCCGCGTCGAGATCAGCCTCTTCCCGGCCAACCAGCTCGGCTCGGACACCGACCTGATCTCGCAGGTCCGTAACGGCAGCGTCGAGATCCTCAACATCTCGGCGTCGGTCCTGGCGACGCTGGTCCCATCGTGCGGGATGCTCAACACGGGCTTCGCGTTTCCCGACTACGACCACGTCTGGAAGGCGATGGACGGCGCCTTCGGCGATCTCGTCCGCGCGCAGATTGCGAAATCCGGCCTGTTCGTCACGGAGAAGATCTGGAACAACGGGTTCAGGCAGATCAGCTCCTCGACCCGCAAGATCGACAGCCCGGACAGCATCAAGGGCTTCAAGATCCGGGTGCCGGTCGCGCCGATGCTGACCTCGCTGTTCCAATCGCTCGGCGCCAGCCCGACGCCGATCAATTTCAACGAGGTTTATTCCGCCCTGCAGACGAAGATCGTCGAGGGACAGGAGAACGCGCTTCCGCTGATCTATACGACGAAGCTCTACGAGGTGCAGACCAGCATCTCGATGACGGATCACGTCTGGGACGGATTCTGGGTCGTCGGCAACCGCCGCGCCTTCGCGGGCATGCCCGCGGACCTGCGCGACATTGTCGTCAACGAGATCAACAAATCGGCGATCGAGCAACGGCAGGACGTCGTGAAGCTCAGCGACAGCCTGCGCGGCGACCTTCGAGCCAAGGGCATCACGTTCGTTGACGTCGATCGCGCGGCCTTCCGCGACACGTTGCGCAAGAGCGGCTTCTACAAGAACTGGCAGGCCAAGTTCGGGGACGAACTGTGGAATAAGCTGCAGGACGTCGTCGGTCCTCTCTGATGCGGCGTCTTACGGCGCGATCTGCCGCGGACAAGGAGATCGGCGCATGTCGCAGATGATGGCGGTCTACGAACAACTCCGGGATGCCATCCTCTCGCTGGAGATGGCCCCGGGGCAGCGGTTCAGCGAACGGTCCCTGGAGACCCGGTTCAGCGGTTCGCGCACCCCCATCCGCGCCGCCCTGGCGCGCCTGGAGACCGACGGGCTCGTCGCCCGGGAGGACCGGAGCTGGATCGTGACGCCGATCTCGCTCGATGAGCTCGAACAGGCCATCGAGTTCCGGCAGGTGATCGAGGTCGAGGTGGTGAAGCTCGCCTGCCGTCGTGCGCAGCAGGCCGACATCGCGGTCATCGAGGAGATCCTCGCGTCCTGCCGGGAGGACGAGTCCCGTGCGGCGTGGCACCGCGTCGGCTCCGACTTCCACGTCGAGCTGGCGCGGCTGACGAACAACGGCTTCTACATCCGCGCCGTCGAGGACCTGATGATCCGCCTGTCGCGGGCGCGGTGGCTCGAGGTCTGGACGGTGGAGGGCCGCGATCGGTCGTGGGACGAGCACCACGCCATCCTGCACTTCATCCGGGAGGGCCGCGTCGAGCAGGCGGTCGCCGCGATCACGAACCACATCGAGGGCGTGCGGTCGCGCAACATCGGCAGCCGGCTCACGGACGGGCCCTCTCATCAGGTCCGCGGCTTTGCAGTGGTCGGAAAGGCATCATGACCCAGACCCCGAACCCCGGCGCCCTGGCCGGGATCCGCGTCGTCGAGGTGGGCTCGTTCATCGCCGGCCCCTTCTGCGGGCAGCTGCTCGCTGATCTCGGTGCCGACGTCGTGAAGGTCGAGCCGCCGCAATCCGGCGACGTGATGCGCCAGTGGGGTGCGGTCCAGCTCGACGGCAAGTCGCTGTGGTGGCCGGTCATCGCCCGCAACAAGCGCAGCCTGACGCTCGACCTGCGCACCGGGCGGGGTCAGGAGATCGCGCGCGCGCTGATCGCGGAAGCCGACATCCTGGTCGAGAACTTCCGCCCCGGCACGCTGGAGAAGTGGGGGCTCGGCCCGGACGATCTGTGGACGACCAATCCCGGCCTGATCGTCGCCCGGGTCTCCGGCTTCGGGCAGACGGGCCCCTACAGCCGCGACGCCGGCTTCGGCGCGATCGCCGAGGCGATGGGCGGGCTGCGCACGCTCGCCGGCTTCCCAGACCGGCCCCCGCCCCGCGCCGGCCTATCGATCGGCGACTCGCTGGCGGGCGCCTTCGCGGCCCTCGGCACGCTGGCCGCGCTCGAAGCCCGCCGGCGGACCGGCAAGGGGCAGGTGGTGGATGTCGGCATCACCGACGCCGTGCTGGCGGTCCAGGAGAGCGTCCTGTCGGAGTACAGCGCGACGGGCGCGCTGCGCGAGCGGACCGGGACGCGGCTGCCGGGCATCGCACCCTCCAACCTCTACCCGACGCGTGACGGGCAGTGGGCGATCATCGGGGCGAACGGGGACGCGATCTTCAAGCGTCTCGCGCAGGCCATGGGCGCGTCCGAACTGGCCGCCGACCCGCGCTACGCGACGCACCGCGCCCGTGGCACCCACCAGCAGGAGTTGGACGACCGCGTCGCGGTCTGGACGCGGACGCTGCCGCTCGCGGAACTCCTCGCCGTCCTCAAGCGCGCCGCCGTGCCGGCTGGCCCGCTCAACGACGCCGCCGGCATCGTGCAGGACGCCCACTTCCGCGAGCGTGGCGCCGTCGTGGAGGTCGAGTCCGAGGAGTATGGGCGCCTCACGATGCAGGGCGTGACCCCGCGGCTCTCCGAGACACCGGGTGCCGTGCAGTGGGCTGGTCCGCCGCTCGGGCACCACACGCGCGAGGTCCTGTCCGAACGGCTCGGCCTGAGTGCCGCCGACATCGCCCAACTCAAAGCCGACGGCGTGATCTGATCCCGCCGCGCTGCCACCGCCAGCCCCATCCAGACGGAAGCACGCCCGTGTCAGACATCGCGATCTTCACTGCCATCCAGAGGCTGGTGCATGGCTGCGGCGCCCTGAACCAGCTCGCTGACGAGGTCGACCGCTTCGGCCGGCGCAGGATCCTGCTGGTCACGGATCCGGGCTTGGTGAAGGCAGGCATCGCCGGACGCGCGCTCGACCTGCTGCAGGGACGCGACGTCGAGGTCTTCTCGGACGTCGAGCCGGATCCCAGCATTGAGACGGTGGTCGCCTGCGCCGACCGCGTGCGCACGCAGAAATGCGACCTGATCGTTGGCCTGGGCGGCGGCAGCGCCATCGACACCGCCAAGTGTGCATCGGTCATGGCCACCAACCCGGGCGCCGTCGAGGATTACCTCGGCATCGACAAGGTCACGTCGCCGGGCGTCCCGAAGATCATCGTCCCGACAACCGCCGGCACGGGCAGCGAGGTGACGAACGTCGCCGTGCTCAGCCTGAAGGCGCAGCACACCAAGAAGGGCATCGTCAGCCGCTACCTGCTCGCCGACACGGCCCTGCTCGATCCTGAGCTGACGCTCGGGCTCCCGGCCGCGGTGACGGCCGCGACCGGCATGGATGCCCTGACCCACGCGATCGAAGCCTACGTCTCGCGCTTCGCCCAGCCGATGACCGACGACTTCGCACTCAGGGCGATCCGCTTGATCGGCGAGAACCTGCGGACGGCCGTTCACAACGGCCAGAACATCCGGGCGCGCGAGGCGATGCTGACGGCGAGCCTCTACGCCGGCTACGCCTTCGGCAGCGCCGCGACCGGGATGGTGCACGGCCTAGCGATGCCGCTCGGCGGGCAGTTCAACATCCCGCACGGCATCGCCAACGCCGTGCTGCTGCCCCACGTGATGCGCTGGAACCTCGTCGCGGCCCTGCCGCGCTATTGCGACGTCGCGGCGGCCCTCGGCGAGACGGTCGCCCACCTCCCGGTCCGCGAGGGCGCCGAGCGGGCGGTCGCGACGGTTGAGGCCCTGTCGCGCGACGTCGGCATCCCGGCGCATCTCGACGATCTCGCCGTGCCGCGCAGCGCCATGGAGGCGCTCGCCCGCGATGGCATGACGAATGTCCGCCAGGTCCGTCCGAACCCGCGCGACGTCACCTACGAGGGGCTGATGGACATCCTCGGCCGCGCCTTCCGGCCGGAGGCCTGACGACGATGCGGCTGCCTGCCTTCGCCCACATCACTGAGGTCGGCCCCCGCGACGGCCTCCAGAACGAAGCCCGCTTCATGCCGACCGAGGACAAGGTCAGGCTGATCGAGCAGCTGGCGGCGTCCGGCCTCGGCGAGATCGAGGTGACCTCGTTCACCCATCCGTCGTGGATCCCGAACCTCGCCGACGCCGAGGAGGTCGTGCGGGCGACCCGTCACCTGCCGGTCGGCGCCTTCGCGCTCATCCCCAACGCGCGCGGCGTGGAGCGGGCGCAGCGCGCCGGCATCAAGGGCATGACCTTCGTCTTCTCGGCGACGGACAGCCACAACAGATGCAACCTCAACCGTTCGACCGAGGAATCGCTCGTCGAGATCCTCGACCTGCACGCGGCCGCGGGAGCGGACGGGCTGCGGCGGCGGATCTCGCTGTCGACGGTGTTCGGGTGCCCCTTCGAGGGCGCGGTGCCGGATGAGCGCATCCACGCCATCGTGGCCCGGCTGGTCGCGGGCGGGTGCGAGCGGATCGGCCTGTGCGACACGATCGGCATCGCCGATCCGGTGCAGGTCGACCGGCTGTCGCGGGGGCTGATCGCGCGCTTCCCCGGCATCGTGTTCGAGCTTCACCTGCACAACACGCGCGGCTGCGCGCTGGCCAACGTCCTGGCCGGGCTGCAGGCCGGCATCGTCCACTTCGATACCGCCATCGGCGGGCTCGGCGGCTGTCCCTACGCGCCCGGCGCGACCGGCAACGCCGCGACCGAGGACGTCGTGTCCATGCTGGAGGCGATGGGCGTCCGCACCGGGATCGACCAGGCGGCCCTCCTGGCGAGTGACCGCCACCTCGCGCAGTGGCGTGGCGCGCCCCTCGACAGCGCGGTCTGGCGCGTCGCCCAGCGCTGCTCCTCCGCCGAGACTGCACCCTGAGCTTTGGCCGACATCCGCGCTCCCGCCCTTCCGGCTGCGGGGTGACCCTCACGACTGTTCCGCTCGCGGCCGATGTCCCCGACGTTACCGCGACGGCGCGGATATCGACCGTGACGAGGCCGGCGTGATCGCGCGCCTCGCGACGGTTCGGGACGATTATCCGGGCCGCATCCGGCCTCGACCAACCGCCGGATGCGAGGCCCGTCTGCGCACCGCCCCCAAGACGCCCAGAGCTCAACCTGCGGCCTCGTCGCCCGCACCGGCGAGGCGGCGCAATCTGGGCCAGGGGACGATCGCGCCGGGTGCCTCGTGGCTGCTATCCGGTGGCGCGCAGGGTTCGTCGTTAGTGAGGGCGGGCGGCCCCGTTCGACCGCTGCGACTGATCGGCAAAGGCGGAAGCTGGCCAGCGACGACTAAGGCTAGGGTCAAAACCAATCAGCTTAGCCATGCAAGGGGCTGCTCTCGACCCTACCAGACCCCCGGAATGCACTCTCATAACCGCCGCTGCTGACCCCAAGCGGACATTTGAACCGCTGGCGACCAAGGTCTGGATGGGGTGGAGGCTGTGTGATAACGCAAAGGCGGCAGGAGGATCTTCCCTCGATAACCCTGGGCAGCGCCGGAATAGGCACCCAGTTGGCATCTCGGCCGCCATCCAGGATGCTCGGATAACGGCTGTGTAGAAGATTATTCTCCGATTTCGGAGCGCGCCTGAGTTTTCACACGGCCTCGGTGGAGAGCCGCCATTGGCCCGTTGCCCGAAAGCCGACATTCGGCTTTTCTCCCATTCCTGCCATCCAGCTGACCCAAGCGGCATCTCCAAATCGGCCATTCGCCGACTGGACATTATGGATCCTGCCCTCCCTTGGCTGGGATCGCCCATCGCTGGCCACGCAGGTTCGGCAGCGAGGTCTCGTAGTCGCGCAACAGGGCCGCTGCCTCGGCGGTGTCACACCCGGCCTTGCTGAGGCCGATGATGATCGCAGTCAGCGCCGTGACCTGTGTCTCGGCCTCCACGATGCGGCGGTCCAGCGCCTCAAGGATCTCGTCCTGCCTCTGCGATGGCCTACCGGAGCGAGGAGATCGAAGCTCGCGGCTCGGCGGGCTCCTAAGGAATGGACCGGATGTACTCGCGCTGCGCCGCCGGAAGAATGGGGCAACCATTCCAGAGGAAGTTCGATGGAGACACTTGCCACAATAACCGTGATGGATCCCGCCGGATCCGGAGTCGCTCAGGTACCACCGCAGGTGTCTCCGGCGCCGGAAGCGGACAGCCCCGTCTGTGCGCTGGCGCGTAAGCTCGATGGCTTTGCCCCGCTCTCGGTGCAGGATCGAGCGGCGCTTGAAGGCCTGACCGGCTATGTCCGGCCGGTCGAGCGGCACACCGTCATTGTGGAGCAGGACAGCGTGGCCAATCACGCGCTCATCGTCTTCGCCGGGTTCGCGAGCCGTGACAAGCGACGTGCGTCCGGCCGCCGCCAGATTGTGGCTTATCTCGTCCCCGGCGATCTGTGCGACCGCGGTGTCCTCCACAACTACCCGCTCGACCACACGATCGAGACCCTCACGCACTGCCTCGTCGCCAAGGTTCCGCGCGTGGCTTACTTCGACCTGCTCGGCCGGCATCCCCGCATCGCGCTCGCGCTCCAGTACGCGAGGCTCGCCGAAGAGGCGACGGCGCACGAGTGGGTGGCCAATGTCAGCCGCTCGGGCACTGAGCGAATGGCGCATCTCCTGTGCGAACTGCTGGAGCGCCTGGGATCAATCGGCCAGGTCTCGGATGGTCAGTATGATCTGCCGTTGACCCAGGTGGATCTGGCCGACACACTTGGCCTGTCGTACGTGCACGTCAACCGCGTGCTGCAAGCCCTACGACGCGACGGGCTGATCTCGCTGCGGGGACCGCGCCTGCAGATACTCGCGCCGCAGCGGCTGCGTCAGCTCGCGGAGTTCGAGGCCGGGTATCTCTAGCGAACGCCGGCTGTCTCGAGGCCCATAACGGCCCGCTTCCTACGCGGGCGCTGGGCTGCGACCTAGTCGCCGTCCTGAACGGTGGGACGCACGCCAGCTGCGGTCGCGATGAGAACGGCCTCGGGTAGGGTGTGGGCGCCGAGCGCCTCCATGACCCGAGCCCGGTGGATCTCCACCGTGCGCGGGCTCAGGCCCAGCGTGCGGGCGATGGTCTTGTTGGTCCCGCCCGCGAGCAAACCCTCCAGCACCGCGCGCTCGCGCGCGGAAAGCGCCGCAGTCCGGGCACGGGCCTCCTCGCCCTGGCGCGCCCGATCAGCCTCGGCGTGGATCTCGGCGAGCGCCGTTCTAACCGCGAACAGCAGCACCTCCGGTGTCCAGGGGGCTTCGAGGAAATCGACCGCTCCCGCCTTCATGGCGCGGACCCCGAAGCCGACGTCGCCCCCGCTCGCGCCGACCGCCAGCACGGGCAGGTGCGCACGTGCCGCCTTCAGCGCGCTTGTGGTCACCAGGCCGCTCGCCTCCTCGAGGTCGAGCACGACGCAGCCCGGCATCAGCGAGCCAGCAATCTTGAGGAGGGCCTGACCGCTCGCAAAGGTCTGCACCTCGTACCCGGCGGCTTGCAGGGCACCAACAAGGCTACTCCGGGCGTCGTCCCCAACCGCGACCACGTAGGCGCGCAGGCCGGTGTCGGTGGTGATGTCCTGCGCGATCCCGCCCGCTGACCGGCTCCGTCCGTCAATGCCCGGGATCGGGAAGAAGGTGTCCCGGATGCGGCGCACCGCGTGGTCTGAGGCGCGCTGGATGCGATACTCCAACACGACTGTCTCGCCGCCGCCGACCCGCTCCAGCGCCTGCGCGGCGGCGTCGCGGTCCTCCGGGTGAAGGCTGGCGAGCCAACTCGCGAGGTCCGGCATGTCCTCGGCGGACATGCCCCAGACCTGCGCGAAGGCCGGGCTGAGATAATTGAGTTGTCCGCTCTCCAGGTCGGCGAGCCAGAGAACGTTCGCCGAATGCTCGGCGAAGCGCTGGAAGCGCTCCTCGGTCAAGCGCAAGGCACTCACCTTCTGCAGGCGGTCGATCACCGGCCCCAGGATGATGGCGTAGGTGCGCAGGAACTCGGTATCCTCTTTGCCGAAGTCGCGCGGTTCGGTCGCGTCCACCTGCAGCAGGCCGTAAGCCTTCCAGCCGGGCACGAAGATCGGCACGTTGGCGAATGCGATGACTCCGGCCTCCTTCATGAACGCGGGGACATCAAAGCGCTCCTCCTTGCGGATGTCCTGCGTGATGGTGGGCCTGCCTTCCTTGATCGCGAAGGTCTCGGAGGAGCGCTCTCTCACGGGTAGGCGCAGCCGACCAACGATGCCCGGCTCCCAGCCGACGCCAGCCCGCACGAGCAAGCTTTGCCCGTCCCCTTGGATCTCTAGGATCTTGGCGCGGGTGATGCCGCAAGCCTCGGCGACGAGACGGCAGGCTTCAGCCAGCACCTCGTCGAGGTTCTCGCTGCGCAGGACGAACTCGCCGAAATCGGCCAGCACCTGCTGGCTCTTCATCATCTGCTCTTGGCTGGGCATTGGAGTTCCCCGGCGCTGAGCGATCAGGCGCTTGTCAGCGAAGAACCGTGGCTCGGACCCTGCGCAGCACCTCAATAACTGGTGTACGCGCGAGCCAGGGCTGGGTCCAAGCCCGTTCCAATAGGGCTTGATGAATGGAACAGCCATGCTGGAACATGGCCGTCCTCGGCCAGCCCCGGTCGTTCAGGGCCGATCAGACCGCCGGTAAGCAGACCTTCCGAACGCCCGAGAAGGGTCGGAAGCGGCCCTTCAGATCTCGGCAGCTCAATGTCGGCTCCTGGCGCGCAGCGGCCCTAGCCCACACTACGCCTAGGCTTAGGTTGCAGTCGGGTCAGGGCGCGAACAATTGCCGTAGTGCTCGGACGTCCTCAAGATTTTCGAGGTCGTTGATACGCGCAATCAGGTCGTCCGCGCGCGATACCCCAAGCACCGGCACGATCAGGTCGCGAACCTTCGCGTTAACCCGCTCCGTGCTCAGGGGGTTCTCCTTCGTTCCCGGCGGAAACTTCGTGAAGTGCTCGAGCCTGCGCCCGTCGGCAAGGATCACCTCGACCCGCGCGCTGCGCGGAGCCTCCCGTGTCATCAGGCCGGGATCGCCCACCACCTCGACCTTCTCCCGCACGGACTGGATGGATGGCTCCTGCATCAGCCTCGGATCATGGCTGTCGGCGAAGGAGACGGCCCCCTTCACGAGCGCCAACGCGACGAGGTGCTGACAGTTCACGTCTGGCATGGCGCTGTGCCCGACGATGCCGACCGCGTCGGTCGGCAGATGCACCACGACCTGTCGCACATCGGTGGCCCGCAGGCCGTGGCGCTCGCGCAAGGTCAAAACCGCGTCGAGCGGCGACTGGATCGGGTACCCGACCGAGAAGGTCTTGATCGCGGTCTCGGTGACGAAGAAGCGGCTCCCGAGCCCCTCCAGCATCGCCTCGGGCTTTGGGTCGCTTGAGAGCGCGATGAACAGGTTGTGCGTCCCGTCGAGGACGTCAGCGACACCGGTCAGGCCGGCTTGAACCATGGAGACGGCAGTGACGCCGTTGCGGGCGCCCATGCCGGCGAAGTCGAACGCCTTCTCGATGTGGTCCTCGTCCTTCACCCAGCTCCACAGGCCCGAGACCTGCTGGGCCGCGTAGGACAGCGCGAAGCGCGTGCTCCGCTCGTCGAGGCGGGCGAGTATGGCGGCCGCCCCGAGCGCACCGAAGGTCGAGCTCGTGCCCTCTGCGCTACGGTGGGAGCCGCGCACAAGGTCTGGCCCGAGCGCCAGCAGCAGCCGGCAGCAGAGATCGTAGCCGAGCGCCACGGCGCGGATCATCTCCAGGCCGGAGCGGCCCTCCTTCTCGGCCATCGCGAGAGCTGCGGGCACGGTCGCGGAGCCCGGATGCGCCTTGGTGACCGGCTCGAAGTCGTCCGTCTCGTCCGCGTGGGCACACATGGCGTTGGCGAGCGCCGCGTTGATCGCGGTCGTGCGCAGGTCGGAGGCGACGACGGTGGCCTGATCGGTGCCGCCGAGGCCGCGCACATAGGCCGTCGCCAACTCGCCAGGCCGCATGCGAGCGCCGGAGATCATGGCGCCGAAGGTGTCAAGGATGCGGTGCTTGCAGGCCTGCACGACCTCGGGCGGCAAAGGCCGGTCCCGCGCCTCGACCATGTAGCGGGCGAGCTGTCCGGTGACCTCGCCACCGGCCGCGGCCACCCGCACGGGACTGGCGGCTGCGGCTAGGAGGCTGCCCGTCACTTGCAGGAACTTGCGTCGATCCGTGCCATGTCCTGAAGCGGTCTGGGACATCTCCTGCTCCTCCCCGAGTTCTGTCGTGTGGTGGGCGGCTCCTACACGTCGGTGTGTACGAGATGGGGCGGTACCGCTCTGCCGGCATCCGGCCAGGCTCGACCTGGCGGCCGTCGGTGGGACCTGGATCGCCGTGTAGGTCGGCGCCGGCGGTCTGCGAGGGGAGCAGCGCCGCGCAGAAGGCGATGCCACCGGCGCACAGGGCACAGGTACTCATCGCGGTGCCCAGCCGCCCGGTTGAAGCTTCCCCAGTTCGCGATGCTGAGAAACGCCTGGAGCCCCAGGAAGTGGGCCCGCTCCATCGTGCCCTGCCGGCCTGTGCCCGCAGGCGTCGCTGATCCACCGAAGTGGCACGCTTGCGGTCGGGCGAGAAGCCTTTCTGCGAGGGATTGATGGACTGAGTTCAGGTGGGCGAGATGATCTCCGCCCTTCTTCGCTCTGTCCTGTGTGGCACCACCAGATAGGCGCTCACGGACGCGATCCGCTAGACCAATCTCGCGGTGCGTCACGTACAGCCGGCGCGCGAATGGCGCCCGTGGTGCGTGAGGCGGAGGGCGAGCGCGAGTTGGCGGATTATGCGCTGGGGCTTCCCGCCGCCCCCGAAGCTCGGCACCCAGCCCGTCACAAACGTCCGCAACGTGATCTCGTCCTACTGGCGGCCATGGTTCAAGCGCGCGTTCCGCTGCCTCGTGTCGGCCTCCTTCAGCGAGTACGCCGAGACCAAGCCCCGCAAGACGCCGGCGACCGAGATGCATTATTTTGCGGCCTTCTACCAGCCGCAATCAGGGCGGCTGAACCGAAGCCCCGCCTACCGCAGGAAAGGCCCTCGACCGGGAGCGGCGTTGTCACGCCTGATTGGCGAAAATCGCCGGCTGCTTACCACGCGCTTACCAGCGTCTCATCCTGGTAAGCGCCCGGTCGCTTAGTTTTCACTAAATGCTTGAGTTTGATGGCGCGCCCGAAAGGATTCGAACCTCTGACCCCCAGATTCGTAGATTGGGGCAGGGTGCTGGAAATACTCAGTTTTTCTGCAAACCAAACACAAATCTGATCCTGAACGATCAAGGGGTTACGACCCAAGTTGCAAACCACGAAGGGTTGGTGCCGAGCCCCGAAACGAGAAACGCCGCCCCGGGGGTAGGAGCCCGGAACGGCGCAAAGGAAACGTCTCGTCAGCGCTCATCCCATAGCCACGGCCAGCCGGCCGGCGCAAGCCGTCTCTTCGCTCTGGTCGACAAGAGCGGGTCAGTGGCGGGGGTCTTCGCCCGCCCTAGCGCGGTGCGCGCCTACCTGCATGGGGGCGTCGCATGATGGCCGACGTCCTCACCTTCCCACGTCACCGCATACGCCGACTTGAGGCCGACGCAGTGCGGCTTGGCTACGACTGCGGTGACTGGTGCGCCGAGCTGTACCGGCGCGGGCAGTTCCTGCGCCGGATCGGCTACGGCACCCTGCGGCATGCCCGCGCCGAAGTGGAGCGGATCCAGGCGAACGGCCTGCAGCGGCTGCCGGATGCTCGGCCGCACTGGACCTCAGTCGCCTACGGCGATCTGAGCGACGGCTCCCTGGACAATGTGTTTGGCGACCTTCCCCGTGACCTCCTCGACGATGGAGGCGACGCAGCATGACCGCGCCTCGCCCCGACACCAACCACATCAGCCACGGCACGTCCGAGATGTTGTTCGCCTGCATCGTCGAGGCTCTTGATCTAACAATGTTCAAGGCGGGCCTCGCAGCCGACTGTGCCGCCATCAACGATCGCGCTGGCCTGAACTACCACGCTCGCCAAACCGCGATCGTGTTCGAGCAGGTCCTCGGCCTTCTCGCCATGCTGAACGAGGCCAGGAAGGCCGCGCAAATTGCGGAGGAGTTCGCATGATGCACGACTTCTCCGAACGCGTGCGCGCGGCCAGGAAAGCCGCTGAAGCCAGCTATGACTTGGGCCGTGACGAACCCGAGACGGAGGCGCGCAACGCGCCTCCACCCCGCAACGACATCGTGACGGAAGACAGCGCGGCGTGCGAGTTCACGGCCCTCTATGAGGGCCGCCTGCTCTACTGCCACAGCTCCGGCTCGTGGTTCGAGTGGAACGGCTCGGCATGGCGGCCGGACCGCACCGGCAAGGCATTCCAGTGGGCCAGGGAGATGATCCGGCGGCTCGTCTCAGACGAGCGCGACAAGGCCCGCTTTGTGGCGTCCAAGACCAGCTTCGCGCTTGGCGTGGAGCGGTTCGCCCGCTCGGATCCGGCCTTCGCCGTCACTGCCGACGCTTGGGACGCTGATCCGTGGCTGCTCGGCACGCCCGGAGGCACGGTCGATCTGCGCACTGGCCAGTTGCGGCCTGCGAGGCCGGACGAGCGGATCACAAAGCTCGCCGCCGTCGCGCCAGCCCGGTTGCCGGATTGCCCGCTCTGGCTCGCTTTCCTCGAGCAAGCCACTGGCGGAGACGCCGAGTTGGACTTGCTTCGGTTTAGTAGAGAGCGGTTGAACAGGTGCCCCGCCTCTCGAACCGGACAGGGCTGACGAAGCCGAGCGCGGAATGGCGCCGGCAGGGATTGTAGAAGCCATCGATGTAGCGGGCCAGGGCTTCGGTCGCCTCGGCACGCGTGTAGAAGACGGTGCGCCAGACCATCTCGCTTTTCAGCGTCTTGAAGAACGTCTCGACCATCGCATTGTCATAACAGTTGCCCTTGCCAGACATCGAAATGGTGATCCCGCGGCTTCGTAGTTCAGCCTGGTACTCGTTCGAGCAATACTGACTACCTCGATCCGAATGATGCACCAGACCAGCTGCCGGCCGTCGCACAACCAAAGCGCGACGCAAGGCAGTCAGGGCCAATTCCTTGTGCAGCCGGTCGCCAGCTGCCCAGCCGACGACCCGCCGGGCATAAAGATCGATCACCACCGCCAGATAAAGCCAGCCCTCCCGTGTCCAGATGTAGGAGATGTCAGCCCCCCACTTCTCGTCGGGCTCTGCGGCGGTGAAATCCTGGTCGAGCCGGTTGGGCGCGACCGGGAAGGCATGCTGGCTGTCGGTGGTGCGCCGAAAGCGGCGCGGCTGGCGAGCCTTGAGCCCGCTCTCCCGCATCAGCCGCGCCGTGCGGCGCCGGCCCACGCCAAGCCCTTGCTCGCGCAGCTCGTGCGTCATGCGCGGGCTGCCATAGGTCTCGTGTGAGAGCGCGAAGGCCGAGCGGACGTGGGCGAGCAGCACGAGGTCCTCGCGCTGACGGCGCGACGCG
>NZ_KB900609.1:4638643-4823574 GCF_000379105.1 Methylobacterium sp. WSM2598
GCGACCGGGAAGTCCTTCTTCGCCGCATCGATGAGCTGGAACCTCATCGACTTCCCTCCTTGGCGAAAAAAGCCGTGGCCCGCTTCAGGATCTCGCGTTCCTGGCGCAACACCTCGTTCTCCCGCCGCAGCCGCTTCAGCTCGGCGGCCATGTCCTCCTGGCGGTCGGAGGGCGGCGCCTCCATCTCGCGATCGCGCTGTCCGTCGATCCAGTGGCGCAACGTCGAGAGGCCGATGCCGAGATCCTCGGCGACCTCTCGGCGGCTGCGCCCGCTCGTGTGAGCAAGGCGCACGGCTTCGGCGCGAAACTCAGGGGTGAAGCGCTTCTTCGGTTCTCGCATCGGGAACCTCCTCCCTCACGGAAAGAGCTCTCCACTTTCCCGAAGCAAGTCCAAGTTGATCCGGTTCCTACGCCAGTGGTGCGGCTACGCGCTGACCGGTGTCACGCGAGAGCATGCCCTCGTGTTCGTCTACGGGCCGGGCGGAAACGGCAAGAGCGTGTTCCTGAACGTGCTCACGGGCATCCTGGCCGAGTACGCCAAGACGGCCGCCATGGACACGTTCACGGCGTCAAAGGGCGACAAGCACAGCACCGACATGGCCATGCTCTGCGGTGCGCGCCTCGTGACCGCGTCTGAGACCGAGGAGGACCGGGCGTGGGCCGAGGCTCGGATCAAGCAGATGACCGGCGGCGACCCAATCACCGCACGGTTCATGCGGCAGGATAACTTCACGTTCCTACCGGCCTTCAAGCTGACCGTCGTCGGCAATCACCAACCGCTGCTGCGGAACGTCGATGATGCGGCACGGCGCCGGTTCAACATCGTCCCCTTCACCCGGAGGCCCGAGCGGCCCGACCCGCGGCTTGAGGAGACGCTGAAGACCGAGTGGCCGGCAATCCTGCGTTGGATGATCGAAGGCTGCCTTGACTGGCAGAGAAACGGCCTGGTGCGGCCCACAAGCGTCGCTGAAGCAACCGAAGCGTACTTCACTGAGCAGGATCTGTTGGGGCAGTGGCTCAGTGAGAAGTGCGAGCTTCGGCCAGGGCAGCCGGTCGCCTTCGAGTTCAGCGCTGAGTTGTTCGAGAGCTGGTCTGCCTACGCCAAGGCCGCAGGCGACCTGCCCGGCACCCTCAAGAGCTTCAACCCGGCGATGCGGCGCAAGGGGCTAGCGCCTCACCGGACCGAACGCGGTCGCGGCTTTCGAGGCATCCGGCTGAAGCGAGATGAGAGCTTCGGCTAAACGGCCTCAGGAGCATGACGGATGACGCATTATGACGTGTCATTCCCGTTCCACACTAATACGCGGACGCGCGTGTTGGCGATTACTAGCGCTGACGCGTCAAGAAGCGTCATCCGTCATGCCGGCAGCATGTCCCAGGGCCGGTCAGGAGTTGGGAACCTGGCGGATCGCGTGCCGATCCCGCCCCCTCACCTCAACGCAAACCAGGTTTCGAACGACGACCGCCTCCCGCGCGCTCGCGCGCAGGATCTCGCCCGCCTCAACCCATTGCAGGAGACCTCTCGTGATGAGCCAGCACATGAACGCCGCCGTCCTTCCCGCGCACGTCGTCAAGAGAATGCACCGTTGTTTCGAGCAAGCCCTGATTGAGGGCGCTGGCCCCGACACCGACGCCAAGGCGGCAGCCGAAGCGCTTCTCGCCTTTGGGTGCGGCACGGTGGCGAAGATCAGCGGCAACCGCGAACTATCGCGCCTCCTGTTCGCGCTGTCGGTCTTCGCGGCGAAGCAGGCGGACGCTGAAGAGGCCGCGGCCTCATCCACTACAAATCACCGGGCTACGCAGCACTGAGCCTTGAACGAACCATGAGCCTCGCGCATTTTGCCTGTGGCTGATCGCTGATTGTCACCGGCAGGCCGGGACAGGATCGACACGCCACCTTCAGGACACCGGCAGGCCGGGTCGCGAAGCTCAACGGGCTCTCATCCGAGCCGTCGCTTTGTCGCGTGAATGGTGGCCATGCCTCCCACACTCGAATTCCGCAACGTACCCACGGTGCGCCTCGCGCCGCCGTTGGAAGTTAAGCTCGATCCGGGCGCCAAGGTGGCCGGGTCTGTATCCGGGTATGCGAGCGTATACGGGGGCCCCCCCGACGCCCATGGAGACGTCATAGCAGTCGGCGCATTTCGCCGGACGCTCGCAGAGCACAAGGCGAGCGGCAGCGCTCCGGTCATGTTGTGGTCGCACGATCAGAGCCAGCCGATCGGCCGATGGACTGAGTTGCGCGAGGACGGCCACGGCCTGTTCGCGCGCGGCGAACTCAACCTCGACAGCAGTCGCGGGCGGGACGCTCACGCGCACATCAAGAACGGCGACGTGAACGGCCTTTCGATCGGCTTCTTCGTCGCCGAGGGCGGTCGAAAGTCGGGCGAGCGCGGCACCACCATCCTGACGGATTTGGACCTGGCCGAGATCAGCGTGGTGGCCCTGCCGGCCAACCGCCGGGCCCGGCTCAACCTCACCAGCAAGGCCGAGCTGGTCGACCTCCTGCACAAGTCTGGCCTCCCTCGCGAGGCCGCGAACCGCCTCGCCGCCGGCGGCTGGTCTGCCCTCGCCGGGACCGATCCCGACGAGGAAGCCCGACACTTTCAGATCGCCGCGGACCGCATCGCGCGGCTCGCCGAGAAGATGAGGACTGGACGATGAACACGCACGTCACCCCCGGCATCCGCGCGGCGCGTGCCGCCGGCAACCTGCTTCGGCAGAAGGATGCGACCGGCCTCGACGCGGTGATCCGCGCCATCGAGGACAACAACCGCGCTGTCGACGCTCGGCTGAAGTCCGTCGAGCAGTTGACCTCAGGCGTCGCCGGCATCTCCGATCAGCTCACCGAGTTGGAGCAGAAGATGGCCCGTCCTCGCGGCCTCGGCACCACCGCAGCTCCGCTCAGTTGGGGCGAGGAGTTCACCGCGTCGCCCGAACTGAAGGCGTTTGCTCAGGAGACCTCCCGCCCGGGCCGGCTGCGCCTGGAGATGAAGACCACCATTACCTCGGCCACAAACTCCGGCGGGCGGCTTACGACGCCGACCCGTGACGATGTGGTAACGCTCCCGAAGCGCCCGCTCGTGGTGCGGGACCTCCTGCCAGTCATTCCGGTGTCGAGCGGATCGGTCGAGTATCCGAAGCAGACTACCCGCACGAACAATGCCGCCATCCAGGCGGCCGAGGGCGATGCCAAGGCCGAGAGCGCCTACGCGTTCGACATCGCGACGACGCCGATCCGCACCATCGCGCATTGGGTCCCGGCCTCGCGCCAGATCCTCGAGGATGCTCCGCAACTCGCCGGCATCATCGACAGCGAGTTGCGCTATGGCCTCGCCGTTAGGGAAGATGCCCAACTCCTGTCGGGCGACGGCACTGGCTCGAACATCCTGGGCCTGATCCCGCAGGCAACGGCCTACTCGGCGCCGTTCACGATGACCGCGCCGACCATGCTGGATCAGGTCGCGTTGGCCGTCCTCCAGTGCAGCTTGGCCGATTTCCCGCCTGACGGGATCGTGATGCACCCGAGCGATTGGATGCGCATCTGCCTCATCAAGGATGCGGGCGGCCTGTACCTGATCGGAGCGCCAGGCAGCAACACGCCCAAGACCTTGTGGGGGCTGCCGGTCGTGACGACCACGAGCATTGCCGCTGACAAGTTCCTCGTCGGTGCCTTCCAGCAGGCCGCCACGCTGTACGACCGTTGGGCGCCGCGCGTCGAAGTCTCGACCGAGCACGCGGACTTCTTCACGCGCAACCTCGTCGCCGTGTTGGCCGAGGAGCGGATTGGGCTCGCAGTCAAGCGGCCTGCGGCGCTGGTCTACGGTGACTTCGGCAACGCCTAACCGTCCCGTGAATGGCCCGGATGTTCCCCCGCCGGGCCTTAGCGCCGGAGCAGTAGCGGGTCGCCACCTGCTCCGGCGCTACCCCCAGGGGGGGCGTCCAAACTCTAGCGCCTCCCCCCTCGTGACCGGTCCCGAACCCGCACGATGACGGCCGCTGCCCCCGTTCAATCGAGATTTGCCGCATGAGCGTGAAGCGCCGGCCGACGCCGCCCGAGCACCTGTCCGAGGCAACGCAGCGCTGGTGGCGGGCGGTCGTCGAGGATTACGACCTCGAGGGCCACCACCTCCGGCTCCTGCAACTGGCCGCCGAGGCGTGGGATCAGTGCCAGACCGCCCGCACCGCGATCGCCGAGCGCGGGATGACCTTCGACGACCGCTTCGGCTCGCCGCGCGCGCGCCCCGAGGTGGCGATCGAGCGGGATAGCCGGCTTGCCTTCGCCCGGCTCGTGCGCGAGCTCGACCTCGACGTCGAACCGCCCGGCGAGGGTCGGTCCCGGCCGCCGGCCTTGCTGTCGAACCGGCGGCGCTGACATGCCGGTGAAGCGTCGATCATCGAAGGTGCGGGACCATCGCATCACGGCCGAGGCCGTCGAGGCGTTCGAGGCGGGCGACTATCTGCGCCTTCACGCTGCCCTCGGGCTTGGGCCGCATGAGGCGTCGCCGCTGCCCGAGGCGGTTGACGGCCTGGGCGTTGGTGACGGCCCGCCGCCGCCCTGGGGCAATGCCTTCAGCGCGAGCTGGACACAGGCGCAGGAGCTGCAGCGCGAGCTGCTGGCCGCCGGGGCGCGGATGCCGAAGCGACGCAAGGCGAAGGCAGATTAGCCGGCCGCCTGCTCACCTCACGCCGGAGCAGGGTGAGGAGTGGCGGGCCGTGGTCGGACGAATGCCGGCCGGCTGGTTCGGGCGGGAGATGCACGGCTTGCTGGAGGCGTACTGCCGGCACGTCGTGAACGCGCATGCTGGCGCAGCGTGTCGACGAGTTCCGACCGGAATGGCTGGACACAGAGGAAGGCGTGCGGCGCCTCGACAAGCTTACGGCCATGGCCGAGCGGGAGAGTCGCGCGATGTCGGCGCTCGCGGTCCGCATGCGGATCACGCAGCAGAGCCGCTACCGCCCTCCGACAGCCGGGACGGCGGCCAGCCAATCGCCGGTAGAAGCCCTAGGAATATTCACTACTCACAAATCTGGTTGATACGTTTGTCAAATTTCTATTTTTGAATCGCAGATAGCGCAAGAAATCCAGAAATTCAGTATTGATGATCCTTTCCACCGCAACTTCGTTGTCTGATTTGTATTTTATTACGACAATCGGCTCGTTACCACTACGTTGTTTATTCCCGGGTCTGTCTACATACATCTGAATTGCAGTTTCGATTTTCGCGATTGAGCTGCTTAGTTTCTCGCAAATTTGTTCGCGGAAAGTTTCATGAATTTCACCCAATCCGTCAATGTACTCGCGCAACAATGATTTGAAATACACGGGGCTTTTCAGGGAGACGAGTTCATCTAGCACAGATTTTTTGAACCTTTTGTTTTTCTTAAGGTTTTCAATTGATATGATTGGGTCTACCGTGAACACATGACGGGGCTGTTCTCGATCTGTCTGCCAGACCGCTTCGAAATTTATGGCTCCAACCGGATAACCGTAATGCTGACTGTGATTTCTTAGTGCCTCAAGAACTCTATAGCCAATTTTCTGATCGTAGGATCTGTTGGTTTCGATCTTAAAAGACTTGAATTCCTTGGAGGTTTTTCCGAATATGTCCACCATTCTAAGCGGAGCTTGATCAAGATAAGATTTAGCTGAAGACAAAAAATTCATAATCTTTCTATTTATCTGACCGCGCATTCTGCTATATTCACGGTCATCACTCGAAAATAGCAGGTCGCGCTGTACCATAGAGAGCATCTCTAACTCAATCTCGTAGTAGTTCTCCATACAGAAATCAAATATCTCCTCTACTTCTGTGACGGTAGCGATAAAAATACACGCTTCAAGCAGTTTTATAAACCGTTCTTCGGATATTTCTACACCATCACTCACTGCGTATATGATGTTTACTAGCATGTATTTCATTTGCGAGCCAGAAATGCGTGTTTGATCACCGGCACAGGTCGCTGTACCCTTTCGAGCACCGCGCCATGGGCGCGCTCTTGACATCATTTTTCAGAAGTCAGCAGATCGCGGCAGATCGAACGGGCTGCGAAGATGCGGGTATATCTCACTAATCGCAGCCCGCGTGCAGCCCGCTAAGTCAAACAGAAAGCTTGGAGATGTGATTAGGAATTCGTGTTCATGTGCATATCTCCACTCCTCGAATGCTGACGACAGAGTTCCCAAAACACTCAGGAAATGCTCTCTTTTTCCCCGAGAAAACATTGCTCTGTTGATAATCAGTTGCGCCGCCCGCGGCGAAAGAGTCTCGACCGTTAAAAAAAGCTCTAATAATCTGTGGCCACGAGTCGGAACTTTATCTCCCAACACTTTGAGGAGCTTAAGGTATAGCTCTGTTGCCAAGGCCATTGTAACTATAGGCGGGCCGTTGACTTTGCAGTCTAATCTAGGTCCACTAATTGCCGCAATCCCGGCGTCCGTTGGGTCGCGATGTTGCTGTGCCCGGACATTGCCGGGATCAAATGGCACGCCAGCCAGAAGGGCAGCATAATAAAATGCATCGGCGTTCTTTAACAACCTCTCGCCATATATTATTAGCTCCGCATCCGAAAGAGGGGTTTCTTTTTTGCGATCTTTCCTCAGTACCTTATCTAAGAGTTTTCTAATTGCATCCGGCCGCGACGGCCGCGGATCAGCTTGCTTCTCAATCCATGCGTCTAGGCTAGCGAGTTGCGTGGGTGGAATGCGGACCGTGACTGGAGTGGCATCGACGCGAGGACGGCCACCCTTGTTCTTCTCGGTTTCTGACATTGACAACCCCCACTAGGTTGATAATGTCAGAAACTGCCGGGCCGAACAAGAGCACCACCTCTTGCCCGGCCCTGACCACAACTGCTGCAAGGACCAGTTATGGCTATCTACAAAGCTACCACGTCGGCTCTTGCCGGCGAACGCCCCCGCACGCCCTCCTCACATGTCGGCCCTGTCACCGCTGCGATCCGCGCCATGCGAAACGCGGAGCCCGACCCGCTCACCGAATTGCGCGAGGCCATCGAGCGCTACTTCGCGACTCTCGGCCAGACCGTTGATCTCGATGCTCACATTCCGGCCGAGGAGGCGTTCTGATGTCTCTTGCTTCTCGCCGTGGCTTCCTGCGCGGCCTCACCAGGCTTCCCCTCATCGGGGGAGGCGTCACCCTCATCGGCAACCCCACGGCCGCCGCAGAGCCCGTCACGCCGGCCCTGCTCAACGCCTACAATGAGTGGCTGTTTTACGAGCGCCGGCTCCTCTGCATCGAGGCGTACGGGTCACCGGATGCGGAGCATGTCGTTCCGTGCGCGGGCGCTGCGGAGTTCCATTTCTCAACCGGTGGCATGGATTGGCGCTCGCTGCCCCAGCCTTCAGGCAGGGCCGTCGTCGTGCTGAGCGCGGTGCGGTGCGACTGGCGGAGCGCATCTGGCGAGTAGGCAGCACGCTTGACAAACAGTCTCCGCGTAGCACATGTACAGAATGTGCTACGCGGAGACTGTTTATGTCCAAGGCTCCTGGCCGTAAGATCCGGATCGGAGATTTCGCCATCGGAGCGAACGAGCCACGCAATCGGGTCCGTCTGAACCTGAGCAAAGGCACTCCCTTGAGCATTGGGGCCGATGCTACGGGCGGCTGGCGCGAGTTCTCCGAGGGTGACTTCACCCGGTACGTCGTGAACCGGAAACCGATCGCCTATGGCTTCACGCTGTCGGCTGCGAACCGGATCACAAACGAGCTGTTCGGCACTGATGAGATCGACCCCATACTGGCTATAAATCAGAGCTACGGAACCCTCGTGCTGATCACCGGCCGCGGTGATGATGCTCGTGTCGAATTTCGAATGCACTCGAAAATCGGCGGAATCCCCGGTTCTTGTTGCGTTGTTCTAGACCCAGCAGCGGCGATCATTGAAGGCTTCGCGCGTCTCTACCTGCTAACTAGCTATATCAGCTCGGACAATGCTTTTCGTCGCCGCGCGTTTGAATTTTGGATTGCAGAGGCTGGTAGGGCTGCAGGAGTGCCGGACTCTGAACTGATGCCGCAACTCGACTTCATTCAGAATGCCGCGAGCTGAGATGCCCCGCCGCCAGACCATCACGCAAACCGAAGTCAAACGCATCCTGAAGGGTGCCGCGGAGGCCGGCCTCAAGGTCGGCCGGTTCGAGGTTGATCCCGCGACCGGCCGCCTCATCGTCACGGTAGGGGAGGGGAATGCCGCGCCCGAGATGACGGCAAGGGAGCAGTGGAGGGCCAGCCGTGGTTCGCGCTGAGTACCCGGGCGTATTCCCGACCTACAAGCCGCGGAAGGATGGCACGCGCCGTACCTATTGGTACCACCGTGCGACAGGCATGCGCCTCGCTGGTGAACCGGGCTCCCGCGAGTTCCTGTTGAGCTACGCCGAGGCGGAGAAGATGCTCAAGGCCCGGCACTCGGGCGACACTTTCAACGGCCTCATCCGCGAGTACACGGCCTCGCTGGAGTTTACCGACAAGCTCTCCACCTCCACGCAGCGCGAGTACCGGCGCATGCTGGCGAAGGCCGAGCCAGAGTTCGGCGACATGCCGCGCGAGGTCCTGAACGACCCGGCCGTGCGCGGCGACTTTCTGGACTGGCGCGCGAAGGTGGCCCGCGCCTCAGGCGAGCGCGAGGCGGACAACCGGCTCTCCGTCATCTCGGCCATGCTGACCTGGGCGCGGGAGAATGGCCGGCTCCACGTCAACCACATCCAGGGCTTCAAGCGCCTCTACCACGCCGACCGGTCCGAGATCGTCTGGCTGCCCGAGCACATCGACGCCTTCATGCGCGTCGCGCCGATCGAGCTGCAGCGCGCGCTGATCATGGCGCTCCACACCGGCCAGCGGCAGGGCGACCTGCTGGTGCTGCCGTGGTCTGCCTACGATGGCACCGCCATCACGCTCAGACAGGGCAAGAGCGCCCGCGGCGGGCGCGTGGCGCCCCTCGTCACCATCCCGTGCACCAAGGCGCTCCGGCGCATGCTGGACGGCATGCAGCGGGTCTCACCGCTGATCCTGACCACCAAGACGGGGAGGGCGCTGCAGAAGCGGTACTTCGCCCGGCTGTGGGAACAGGCGACCGCCGACGCCGGGCTCAACCGCATCACGCTGCCCGGCCTCGCCGAGCCGGTCAGCCTGCACTTCCACGACCTGCGCGGCACGGCTGTGACGATGCTGTCCGAGGCCGGCTGCCAGCCACAGCAGATCGCGACAATCACTGGTCACTCGCTCAAGACGGTGACCGTGATCCTCGACCGCTACCTCGCTCGAACGCGAGCATTAGCGGACCAAGCAATCCTCAACTGGGAGAACTCGCCACGAACAGAATTTGCAAACCGACTGCAAACCAGCCCTCCCGAGCCGCGGAGCCCGAAAGGAAAAGCTGATGCGTAGCAAGAAGTTAGATGGCGCGCCCGAAAGGATTCGAACCTCTGACCCCCAGATTCGTAGTCTGGTGCTCTATCCAGCTGAGCTACGGGCGCCTGGCCGGGAGGCAGCGGCCTCCGTCGGTGGGGGGTGATCTAGAGGGTCCGGATCGGCTTGGCAACCCCTAAATCGCCGGCAAGGGACCGGCGCCGTGGGGCGCCGGCCGGGAGCCGCTCAGAAGCCGGCCTGGGTGACGAAGCGGGTGTTGAGGTAGCCCTCGATCGCCTCCGAGCCGCCCTCGCTGCCGTAGCCCGAATCCTTCACGCCGCCGAAGGGCGTCTCCGGCAGCGCGATGCCGTGGTGGTTGATCGACAGCATGCCGCTCTCGATGCGGGTGGCGAGCTTCTGCGCCGTCTCGGTCGAGCCCGTATAGGCGTAGGCCGCCAGCCCGTAGGGCAGGCGGTTCGCCTCGCCGAAGGCCTCCTCGTCCTCCGAGAAGCGCTGGATCGCCGCGATCGGCCCGAACGGCTCCTCGTTCATGATCCGCGCGTCGAGCGGCACGTCCGTGAACACCGTCGGCTCGAAGAAGTGGCCGCGGTTGCCGAGGCGCTTGCCGCCCGTGCGCAGGCGCGCGCCCTTCGCCTCCGCGTCGGCCACGAAGCCCTCCATCGCCTCGATCCGCCGGCCATGGGCGAGGGGGCCCATCGTCACCCCCTCCTCCAGGCCGTTGCCCACGGTCAGGGCCCGGGCGTAGCCGACGAAATCGTCCACGAAGCGGTCGAAGACCGAGTCGTGCACCAGGAAGCGCGTCGGCGCCACGCAGACCTGGCCGGCGTTGCGGAACTTGTTGGCGCCGAGCACCTTCACGGCCTTGTCGACATCCGCGTCGCGGAAGACGATCGCCGGCGCGTGGCCGCCGAGCTCCATCGTCGCCCGCTTCATGTGCTGGCCGGCCAGGGCCGCCAGCTGCTTGCCCACCGCCGTCGAGCCCGTGAACGACATCTTCCGGATCACCGGATGCGGGATCAGGTAGGACGAGATCGTCGCCGGGTCGCCGAAGACCAGGCCCAGCACGTCCCCCGGCACGCCCGCGTCGAGGAGCGCCCGGATCAGCTCGGCGCAGCTCGCCGGCGTGTCCTCCGGCCCCTTCAGGATCACCGAGCAGCCGGTGCAGAGGGAGGCCGCGACCTTGCGCACCGCCTGGTTGATCGGGAAATTCCAGGGCGTGAAGGCCGCCACCGGCCCCACCGGCTCGCGCAGCACGATCTGCATCACGCCCTCGGCCCGGGGCGGGATCACGCGGCCGTAGGCCCGCCGGCCCTCCTCCGCGAACCAGTCCATCGTGTCGGCGCCCGCCATCACCTCGACGCGGGATTCCGCCAGCGGCTTGCCCTGCTCCTGGGTCATGATCCGGGCGATGGCGTCGGCGCGGCTCCGCAGCAGGTCGGCGGCCTTGCGCAGCACCTTGCTGCGCTCGAAGGCCGAGACCTTGCGCCACGCCGAGAAGCCCCGCTCGGCGGCGGCGAGCGCGGCGTCGAGATCCTCCCGCGTCGCCACCGCGAGCTGGCCCAGCGTCTCGCCGGTCGCCGGATTCAGGATCGGAAGCGTCTGGCCGGCGCCGCCGCGGCGCCACTCACCGGCGATATGCAGTTGAACATCGGGAAACATCGGGCGGCCACTCCTCAACACCGCGGGGGCAACGGCCCGCATCTAGCGCGTCGGGCCCCGAAAGGCACGCCGCGCCGCACCCGCGGCGACCGCGCCGGGCCGGTCCGCCCCCGCCGCCGTGCCGCAAGGGGAGAGTTGTCGTGAAGGGCGATTGCGCGCAGAAAGTGCAGATCCCGGCGCCTGCGCGCGCTTTACTCTTGGTTAAGCATGCGGATCGTAAGGATCTCTTTACGCTGAGTTGGCGCAGGAGAGGGCGATGCGGGGGAGGGCGAAGGCTTGGCGCGCCGTCCTCGCGATGGCGCTCGCCCTCGGGAGCGGCGGGACTCCGCCGGCGGGCGCCTCCGACTACGGCCTGCGCGGCGCGATCGAGAGCGGCCCGCCCGCCGGCCCGGCCCCGGCGCTGGTGCGGCGGGGCACCGACGTCTTCGTGCGCGGCGCGAGGGAGGCGGCCGCGCCGCTCCCGGAGGGCAACGTCACGCTCAACCTCGTCAACGCCCCGGTGGCGGTGGCGGCGCGGGCGGTGCTCGTGGACGCGCTCGGCTGGAGCTACAGCCTCGACGAGCGCGTCGCCGGCACCGTCACCCTGCAGACGGCGGGGCCGGTCAGCCGCGCGGCCCTGCTCGGCCTGTTCGAGAGCGCGCTCGCGGCGCGCGGCGTCACCCTGCGCCGCCGGGGCAGCCACGTGCAGATCCTCCCCGCGGGCGCCCCGCCGCCGCCCTCCGGGGTGCGCGGCACGCCCGATGCCGCGGGCGAGCCCGGGGCGCAGGTCATCCCCCTGCGCTGGATCTCGGCGGGCGAGATGCAATCCATCCTCGCGGCGGTGGCGCCCCGCGACCTCGTCCTGCGGGCCGACCGCACCCGCAACCTGCTCATCGTCTCCGGCGACCGCGCCCAGATCCAAGCCCTGCGCGAGACGATCGCGGTCTTCGACGTCGACTGGATGCGCGTGCTCCGCATCCAGGAGAACGCCAGCCAAGGTGAAGTCCCGCGACCAGCCGACGACGAGTTCGGCTTCCTGCTGGGCAATCTCCACATTCGGGCAGCGCGGCACGTGCCAGCCCCAGATCTGGATGCCGGCACCGGTCAGTTTCTTATGAAGCTGCGAAAAGTCAGGATGCCGGAGATTGGGATCGATCCGCCTTCCATAGCCCATCCGGATCCAGATGGAGGCGAGATGCGCGTCGGTGCAACGCTGCACGAATGGATCCACGCCTCCACTCGCAGCCATGACGTTCATCAGGCGCACGATGTACATCGATCGGCCTTCGAGCCTGCGCATCGGAAGTCTCCAAGTTTTAGAGGATATCAACGAGGCCTGAGTGAGACCGACTTTACAGTTCTACCGGAAATATATGGCGATTTGACTACAGACTATATCTTAGCTCGGACCGTAAGCTCTCATAGTGCAATTTTTCACACCTGTGCGAACTAGATCGCACATCGAACAGTTATCTCTTTGCGGAATCAGATTTGCATGCAACGATCACTGGTTCAGTCAGTTTATTGTCTTTGATGCTGATCACGGTGTCTTTGTTGATGGTGCATGTTCGCGGGTCCGGCTCGGTCGAGGCCCAGCAGCCCACCCCAAGGAACAGGATCGATGCGATGAGCCCGGCCAAGCCCGGACCCGCCTTGACCACGACGTCGAGCGCCCCCGTGATCGCTTTGAAGAGCTCCGAAAGATCGCCGATCGTGGGAGCGTTGGCCGGCAGCGCGCCCGGTGGGCCGCCCGCCGGCGCGGCGCGCTGAACCGCCCCGTTCGCGGCTTCGCTGGCCTTCTTTGCGGCGTCGGCCGCCTTCCATTGTACATAATACGTCGTGATGGAGCCAAGGACAAAGCTGGCGAAGCTGATCCACGCAAGCCAAACCGATGTCACGACAACCAAGCGATTCATGGCCGCCCCGCATTGTGCCACCTGCCGCAAATGGCTCTCCACCTACGGCGGGTCGAAACCGTCCGAGCCCCAATTCATTCCTTCGTAAGGCCGCGCTTTTTCCTTCAGGCGCAAGTGCCACGCATCGACCGCAAGCTTTTCCGATTGTGACAGGTCCGAATGCTGGACGGCCGCCCCGGCGACCACACCCGGCAGCTTCGCGGCTCCCGCCACATCCTCCGCAGAGCCCTCGACCTCATGGAGACGCGGCGAGAATGATTGCAGGATCGTGACTTTCGAGTTCAGCTTTTCGAAAGTCTCCGATGGATCGGGCGCCTTGATGAGAAGCAGCTCATTCATCGTTCAGCCCTCCGCGGCGCGGCCGCTTACACGGCCGGCAACCCGTTGTAGCCAACGTGATATGGTGTCATGGCGCACATCGACCAAGTGTTTGCCTTCATCAAGCAGGGCTCGCCGCCGCTCGGAGCACAGCTTTCACAATTGATGTTGGGGCGCCCGAAGACGCCCCAGGAGCCGCCGCACTCGCACCGCGCCAACGCATACTCATCCGGCGCACCAAAGATGTGGCAGGACTCGTGTGCAAAAACACGGTCGATATTGTCGGGCCCCCAGCTGTCGTTGTAGTAGTTGAGAACAAGGTAAGCGCTCTCAGGATGCGCATAGGCAAAATGAAAAGTCGTATACTTTGTAAAGAACGCGCAGTAATAATAATCCGCCGCCACGCTCTGGCGCATGCTTTGCAAAAATTGTGCGATACCGGCCGTCCCCGCGTCGTGACCAAGCTGGGAGAGCGCCTCATCCCGCCAAAACTGCTCCTGGCTCTCATAGCCGCCACCTTGCGGATTGTCGGCGGCGGTCACGTCAACCTGATTGATGATCGGTACGAACGTGACGTCCTTCGCAGGACTTTGCGAGCTTAGCCAAGCATGGGCGTTCTGGACTTCGGCGACGATCTTGGTCCGTTCGGCTTGCGTGAACGCGAGTGCTCCGGGGCCGGAGACGATGACGAGACCGGCCGCCACGCGGCCGACCAGCCTGTAAGCCGCCGGGGCTCCGGGCGGCGGATCGAACGAACGTTCGAGGTCGCCCTTGTCGAGCGGCGCGCGCGGGCCATCCCCGCCCCAGGTCAGCGCGTTCGCGGGCCGGTTCGCCTTGGCCTTCCTGTAGGATTGCTCGCTCCGAAGGCGAAACGCATCGAGCCCCAGCCTCTCAGTTTCAGACAGATTCTCCTCGTTGATCGGCGACATCACGCCGACATCGCCCAACGTAATCGCAATACGTCCATATTGTTGGAGCACCGGCAAGGCGCGCGCTTGCGGAGAAAGATGTGGTTGCGCGTCGGGTCCTCGCACCGCGTGAAATACTACCGACTCTTGAAAATCCATATCGCCAGCCACCACGCCCTCCGTCATCGAGGATTTGAGAAAAGCGGCATCATTACTGGCCATCTGTGGTTGCACAGGATGCCTGCGAAAGGCCGCCTCCGCAAGTGGTTGTTGTAGGAAATGATCACGGGTGAAGGCCATGACCTCGCCGGGCCCGGTTTGCTCGTAGGGCCGCGACGGGCAGGATTGGGGTGGGCCGACCTCCCTCGGGCCGGCGCTGGGCCGCGCGCGCCTGCCGGATGGGCTCGGCGGCGAAAGGCGGAAAACCCGAAAGGCGGAGAACCCGAGCGGCGGAGAACCCGAGCGGCGGAGACCGGCCTCGGCAGCGCTGCGCCTGGTCAGGTTGCGTCCGGCGGGACCGGGCCGGCGGACCGGCGCGGCAGGAAGCGGTCGCGCTCCTCCCGGAAGCGCCGGGTGATGAAGTCCCGGCAGGCGGCGACCCGGCGCGCCTCGTGGCTGTCGGGATGCGACATCAGCCAGTAGGTCCGCCGGAACTGGATCCCGGGCAGGACCCGCACGAGGTCCGGGCAGCCGGCGGCCGCGAAATCGTGCAGGATGCCGATGCCCGCCCCGGCCCGCACCGCTTCGAGCTGCCCGACCGCCCCGGCGCAGCGGAAGACCCGCCGCGCCCGGTCCTGCAGGAAGGCCGCGTAGTCGAGGGCCGAGGCGTAGGCGTAGTCGTCGAGGCCGATCACCGCCGGGTGGGCGGCCAGGTCCGCCTCGCCGGCCGGCGCGCCCGCCTGGTCGAGGTAGTCGCGCGCCGCGTAGAGGCCGAGGCTGTAATCGGAGAGCTTCGACAGGATCAGCCGCCCGTGGCTGGGCCGGTCGAGGCCGATGGCGAGGTCCGCCTCCCGCCGCGACAGCGAGAAGGAGCGCGGCAGCGGCACGAGCTCGATGATCAGCCCCGCGTGGCGGCGGGCGAGCCGGCCGAGCTCCCGGGCGAGGAAGAGGTTGCCGAGCCCGTCCGGCGCCCCGATCCGCACCGTGCCGGTCGGCTCGGCCTCCTGCGCCCGCAGCCGCGCGGTCGCGGCGAGCACCTCGGCCTCGATCCGCTCGGCCACCGGCACGAGGCCCTCGCCCGCCTCGGTCAGCACGGAGCCGTGCGGCCGGCGGTGGAACAGCGTGGCGCCGAGCGCCGCCTCCAGCCCCTCGATCCGGCGCGCCACCGTGGCGTGGTTGAGGCCGAGCCGGCGGCCCGCCTCCAGCATCTGGCCGGAGCGGGCGACCGCCAGGAAGACCTGCAGGTGGTCCCAGTTCATCGGCGCCCCCGGCTCACGGGCACCACCCGTCCGGGCGCGACCCGCACGGGCGTGACCCCCAGGGGCGCGAAACTCCGCACAACGGTTGGGCGGGATCTGCCATTGAGCCGCGATTTTTGTCGGCCCAGAACAGCCCGTCAACAGGCGGCCCGGAGCGGGCCGGACAGGAAGGCACCCCCGCCATGATCTCCCCGATCGACCACTTCGTGAACGGCGCCCGCGTGCCGGGCCGCTCGGGCCGGACGGCGCCCGTCTTCAACCCGGCCACCGGCGAGCAGACCGGCGCGGTGGCGCTCGCGAGCCGCGACGAGGTCGAGGCGGCGGTGGCGAGCGCCCGGGCGGCCTTCCCGGCCTGGGCGGCCACCCCGCCCCTGCGCCGCGCCCGCATCCTCAACCGGTTCCTCGGCCTCCTGGAGGCGCGCGCCGACGCGCTCGCCGCCGTGATCACCGCCGAGCACGGCAAGGTGCTCTCCGACGCCAAGGGCGAGATCCTGCGCGGCATGGAGGTGGTTGAATTCGCCACCGGCGCGCCGCAGCTCCTCAAGGGCGAGGTGACCGAGAATGTCGGCACCCGGGTCGATTCCCACTCCCTGCGCCAGCCGCTCGGCGTGGTGGCCGGCATCACCCCCTTCAACTTCCCGGCCATGGTGCCGATGTGGATGTTCCCGGTCGCCCTGGCCTGCGGGAACTGCTTCATCCTGAAGCCCTCCGAGCGCGATCCCTCCGCCGCCCTGCTGCTCGCCGAGTGGCTGCGGGAGGCGGGCCTGCCCGACGGCGTCTTCTCGGTGGTGCAGGGCGACAAGGAGGCGGTCGACGCGCTCCTGCTCAGCCCCGGCGTGAACGCGGTGAGCTTCGTCGGCTCGACCCCGATCGCCCGCCACATCTACGCGACCGCGACGAGCCAGGGGAAGCGCGCCCAGGCGCTCGGCGGCGCCAAGAACCACATGATCATCATGCCGGACGCCGACCTCGACCAGGCGGTCGACGCGCTGATGGGCGCCGCCTACGGCTCGGCGGGCGAGCGCTGCATGGCGGTCTCGGTGGCGATGCCGGTGGGCGAGAAGACCGCCGACGCGCTGATCGCGCGGCTGGTCCCGAAGGTGCGCGCGCTGAAGGTCGGCCCCGGCACCGATCCGGAGGCCGAGATGGGGCCGCTCGTCACGCGCCAGCACCTCGACAAGGTGCGCGGCTACATCGATGCGGGCGTGGCCGAGGGGGCGGAGCTCCTGGTGGACGGACGCGGCCTGACCCTGCAGGGCTACGAGAACGGCTTCTTCGTCGGCGGCACGCTGTTCGACCGCGTCACGCCCGAGATGCGGATCTACAAGGAGGAGATCTTCGGGCCGGTGCTCGCCGTGGCCCGCGTCCCCGATTACGCCACGGCGGCGGAGCTCATCAACGCGCACGAATTCGGCAACGGCACGGCGATCTTCACCCGGGACGGCGACGCCGCGCGGGAATTCGCCCACCAGATCGAGGTCGGGATGGTCGGCATCAACGTGCCGATCCCGGTCCCGATGGCCTTCCACTCCTTCGGCGGCTGGAAGGCGTCGCTGTTCGGCGACCACCACATGCACGGGCCGGAGGGCGTCCGGTTCTACACCCGCCTCAAGACGATCACGACCCGCTGGCCGACCGGCATCCGGGCGGGGGCCGACTTCGTGATGCCCACCATGCAGTGATCCCACCGGCCCGGGATGCCGACGCACCGGGCCGTCGACCCTCTCGAATGCGCGCCCCAAGCCGGCAGCTCGGCGACGAGTCGAGAACGGACCCGCCGGTCATGTCCCATGACCGCTGGAATCAGGCGGGGCCGGGGTCGCCCGGCCCGCGGCCGGGTCAGGGGATCAGCCCCAGGCTGCGGCCCGCCTCGACGGGCCGCAGGACGCCGTGGCCGCGCTCGGCGTTCCACCCCGGGGGCCCGGTCTGGAGGGCGGTCGCGCGCAGGACCTGCGCCATCGCGGCGGCGGAGGTGGTGGCCGGCTTCGCCCGGGTGCGGAGCGCCGCGACGCAGCCGGCGGCGACCGCGCAGGCCGCCGAGGTCCCGCCGTCGGGCGTGAACCGGCTCCGGCTGAGCGAGCCGAGGAAGTGGCTGTAGGCCGTCACGTCCGGCTTCTGCGGCGTCATCCCGGCGATCGACGGACCCTTGGCGGAGTAGCCCAGCCGGTCCCCGGCGGTCGTGCAGGCGGCCAGCGTGAGCACCTCCGGATAGGCGTTGGCGCCCATGATCGCGCCCTGCACCCGCTGCAGGCACGGCGCCGCCGGGCATTCGGGCCCGCAATTCGAGCCCGCGAACACGACGTCGGTGCCGCTCTGCGTCAGGGCGCGGACGTAGAACCGGAACGGATGGTTCGGGTTGTCGACGTAGCGGCCCGGATGGCCCTGGGGGAAGTCGAGGCTCGGGTGGTAGATGCCCCAGCTGTTGCTCACCACGAGCGCCGCGAGGCCGGCCGGCGGCCCGGTGAGCAGCCAGCGGGTGATCAGGAACCAGTAGGCCTGGATCGCCGCCCCGACCGTCCCGGCCGCCGAGTGATCGCCGGCCGAGCGGGCGGCGAGGGCGGGCACGTCGAGCAGGGTGGCCTTCGGCGCCGCGATCAGCGCGTCGAAGGCGCACATCGTGCCGTGCCCGACCCGGTGCCTGCCCGGCACGGAGACGATGGTGGTGGGCGACCAGGACTGGCCGGCGTCGAGGAGCGGCGGCGTGCCGAGCCGCGCGGCGAGCCGCGCCAGGGAGATGCCGCCATCCACGATGGCGATCGCGACGCCGCTGCCGTCGAGCCCGTTCTGGGCGAGCAGGGCGGTGTCGAGCCGCGTCCGCACGTCCGCCTCGGTCCCGACCGCCCGGCTGCTGCCGCAGGTCAGGGTGGTGCCGACCTCGGCGTCGGAAGAGACCGCGCCGCCGTCGAGCGTGGCGGGGATCTCGCCGGAGCCGGGCACCGGGATGATGGCGCGCACCAGGAACCGCTCCGACCGGCGCGGGTCGAGGGACAGGGGGGAGATCTCCCGCGCCCCCGCTCCCGGGCCGATCGGGATCGCCCCGAACGCGCGGTCGAGCCTCACCCCGTCCGGAACCCGGTAGGCGTCCAGCCAGCGGTCGGGCGGCTCGCGCGCCGCCACGCTCTCGGCGGCCCGCACCAGGGCCGGATCGCTCGGCCTCTCCCAGAGAACGCGACGGAACCCGGAATGCGGGACATTGCGCGCCACGGACGCCTCCCCTCTTCGCCGCGAGAGCCTCCTGCGCCGAAGCGGCGACCGCTTCGGCGCTGCGGGCTCAGGCCCATTCCGCCTGCGCCGCCGCCAGCGTGTCCTTGTAGAGCTGGCACTGCTTGATGAAGGGCTTCAGCTGCAGGCCGACGTCGAGGCCGACATCCACGTCCTGGCGGAAGTGCAGGCCCGCGATGACGCGGTTGAAGCCGACCCGCGCGGCCAGCGCGGTCAGGGCCTGGGCCTGGGCCTGGGCTGGGGGCGGGAAGAGTTCCGCCAGGCAGGCGGAGGTGAAGCTCCCGATCAGGGCGTGGCCGGCCGGGTAGGAGGAGTGGCCCGGGACCGGCACCGGGGGGTAGAGCGTCGGGCAGACCTGGGACGGCCGCGGCCGCGCCGGGTGGCGCAGCTTCAGCACCATCATGGCCAGTTCGCCGCACCGCGCGATCAGCTTCATCAGCAGGTAGGTCTGCGGATGGGAGGCCCTGCTGATGTTCAGCAGCTGCAGCCAGCAGGTCTGGAAGTTCTGGTGCTGCTGGACGATCTCCGGGAGCGCGTCCGGCCGCTCGGTGATCGCCAGGAGCAGGAGGTCGTCGATCATCGGCTGGGTGATGGCGGCCGGCGCCGGCAGCGCGATCGCGGCGTCCCAGGTCTTGGTGCCGACCTTCGCCTTCATGAATTGCGGCAGGATGGCGAGCGCGATCAGGTCGGGATCCCATTCGGAGGCCCGGAAGGTGGCGGTGAGGTCGGCCTGAACCGGGATCTCCGCCAGCGGCCGGTCGGCCCGCATGGCGAAGACCTGCGGGCCGGGCGAGGCCGCCGCGTCGACCCAGTTGCCGCCCATCGGGCTGATCCAGTTGCCGCCCAGCGCGTCGAACCAGTTGCCTCCCATTACCCCCTCCGATCCGCCCGGGGGGCCGGCTCCGGTCATGCGTGCGGCAGCCCGGCCCGCTCCAGCCTGTCGATGAATTCTTCTAACAGAATTCCTGAAAAAGGACACCTTGCCGCGTAAGCTCTCAGGCGAAAAGCCGGCTGCACCGAGAGGATCGCCCGGGCGGCAAGATTGGCTTCCGGAATTCTTTCCAGAGCAACCAGTGTTGCCGCAAGAATTCTCAAATTTGCGCAGAGCCTCGGATTGAGCAGAAAGGTTTTTTGCGCCCAGATCAGCGCCTCCTCGTAGTTTCTGCTGAGATAATGAGCCTGACCAAGAAACATGAGATAGAAGTATGATTGCACGTCGACTGGGGAAATACGCAGCCCCTGCTCCGCACGGGTGACGGCAGCCTCCCCTTGTCCGACATAGCCGTAGACGCCGCTGCTGAGCGTCCAGGCCATCGCGTTGCCGGGCGAGGCTTCGAGGGCACGCTCGAAGATCAGCATCGCGTTGGCGTATTCGCGGAAGAAGAGCGCCTTGGTGTGGCCGTAGACCGCGAGCGCGAAGCCGTCCGCCGGGTCGCGCTCGATGGCGGCGACCGCGAGGCGCGTGGCCTCCTCGGCCTCGGAGCCGACGTCGGCGGCCCAGCCCTGCGCCACGTTGTGGATGTGCCAGAGGGCCGCGTACGCGAAGGAGGTGGCGTAGGTCTCGTCCGCCCGCATCGCGTCCTGCAGGAGTTCGCGGGCCTTCGGGAATTCGGGACTGCGCATGAGGTACATGGCGTCGACCGCCTGCAGCACGAGTTCGTAGGCGTTCCGGTTCTCGGAGCGCTTGCGCAGCGCGCGCTTCAATTCGGCCTCGCGGACGTGGGGGGCGATGCTCCACAGGATGCGGGTGGCGATGCGGCTCTGCAGCGCGAAGATGTCGGCCGTCGACCCGTCGTAGCGGTCGGCCCAGATCACGACGCCGGTCTCCTGGTCGGCGAGGCTGGCGTTGATCCGCAGCCTCGCCCCGTTGACCGCCACGGACCCGCTGAGCACGTAGCGCACGCCGAGTTCCCGGCTGACCCGCCTGCGGTCGACGCCCCGGCCCTGGTAGGGCAGGGTGGAGCTGCGCGAGATGACCAGCAGCCCGCGCACGCTCTGCAGCGCCACGATCAGGTCGTTGGCCAGTCCCATGCCGATGTAGTCGGAGCCGGCCTCGCGCCCCTCGGTGCGGAAGGGCAGCACGGCGATCGACGGAACCTTGGCCTTCAGCCGGCGCAGCGGCCGCGCCGCCGGGTCGGTGTCGGGCTGGTGCCCCAGCACCGAATAGGCGCGCACCGGCGTCGCCATGTTCTTGAGGTGGGTCGGGCCGAGATCGACCGCCTTGATCCGCGCGCGCGGCGCGACCGCGTCGAAGACGGGCTTGGAGATGATGATGCCGCCCGGCGGCGCCATCTCCTGCAGGCGCGCCGCGATGTTGACGCCGCGGCCGAACACGTCGCCGGAATCGACGATCGTGGAGGCGACGTTGACGCCGATCCGGAACCGGATCCTGCGCTCGCCCGGCTGGGCGCGCTCGGTGGCGGCGACCTCGTCCTGCAGCTGGATCGCGCAGGCGACCGCGTCGAGCGGCGAGTCGAAGGACGCGATCAGGCCGTCGCCGGTGTTCTTGACGATGCGGCCCCGGAAGGAGACGACGCAGGGATCGATGGTGCGGACCCGGAGCGCGCGCAGCCGGGTGTGGGTGTCCTCCTCGGCGATCTCGGCCAACCGCGAGTAGCCCACCACGTCGGCCGCCAGGATCGCGAGCGTGCTGCGGGCGATCCCCTCGGCCGGCCCAGCCGGATCCCCCGTGTCGGCCATCCGTGGCTCCCCATTGGCCATTCGAAACGAGCGATCCCGATGGAGCAGTGCATCGCGGGCAATCGCCGCTCCTTACCATAGTCGGTCACCGCTGGGGAGCAGCCGCCCGGCCCGGTCCGCACCGTCGAGGCACGAACAGGACCGCAACCGTGCGAGTCGATCGGGGTCGCAATTGCGGGACATCGCGGCCGAGCGGGCGTCCTTGCAGGGAACGACATCTTGGGTAACGAGAAATGTCGTGACACTGATCCTGCGGGTCGTGGCGAAACTGGTGGCAAGGGGATCGGCGGGGACCTCGCCGCGCGGCTGTCCGGCCCCTCCCGGCGGGGCGCGCGAACCGGAGACCGCGTCCGGCCGGGCGGGCGGCGGATCGCCGGGGGGCCCTCGCGGGTTGGCCCGGGGTGTCGCGGCGCGCGGGATCGCGGCGCCGATCCGCACCGGAGGCCCGGCATGGACGATCCCTACGATCTCGCGCGGTTCGTCGCCGCGCAGCGCGGCACCTACGATCAGGCCCTGCGCGAGCTGACGGCCGGGCGCAAGCGGAGCCACTGGATGTGGTTCATCTTCCCGCAGGTCGCGGGGCTCGGATCCAGCGCCATGGCGCAGCGCTACGCCATCGGCGGTCTGCCGGAGGCCCGGGCCTACCTCGCCCATCCCCTGCTGGGCGAGCGGCTGCGCCGCTGCACCGCGGCCGCGACCGCGCTGACCGGCTGCACGGCGCAGGACCTGTTCGGCTCCCCGGACGACATGAAGTTCCGCTCCAGCATGACGCTGTTCTCCCGCGCGGCGCCGACCGAGCCGGGGTTCCGCGCGGCCCTCGACCTCTATTACGGCGGCCGGGAGGATCCGCGCACCCTCGAGCGACTGGGGCTGTGAGGGGCCCTCCTTCCCGGATCTCCCCCTGCGGTGCGGCCGCGCGGGCCCGCACGGGCGCGGGGCGCGCGGTCCCGCCCTCAGGTGCCCTTCTCCTCACTTGCCCTTCTTCGCCCGGAACACGACCGGGATCGCGAAGGTGAGGCCCTCGTCGGCCACGAGGGGCGGCGGCGGCGGGACCGGATCGGCGCGCTGCATCATCGCCAGGGCCGCGCGGTCGAGCGCCGCGTCGCCCGATCCCGCGCTGACGGAGGCCGAGGCGACGCGGCCGAGGCGGTCGAGCACGAAGGTCACCGTCACCTGGCCGGTCGCCTGGGCGGCGCCGCTCGGGTAGCGCTTGTGCCGGTCGAGATGGGCGAGGAGCTGCTTCTGCCACGTCACCCGGGCGCGCCGCGCGCTCTCGCCCGTTCCCAGCACCGGGGCGGTCGAGCGCGGCGCCTCCCGCATCGTCTCGGAGGTCGGGACGGCGGCCGCCTCCGAGGCGACGGATTCCTGCGAGGCGCTCGTCTCCGTCCGCTTGACCTCGGGCTTGTCCTCCTGCGGCTTGCGCGTCGCGTCGGGCGAGACGATCCGGTCGGGATCCTCCGCCTCGGTCGGCACGGCCTTCGGCAGCTCGGTCGGGGTCTCGGTCGCCTGCTGCTGGACCATGGCCTGCGCGGCCGCGGCCTCCTCCGCCTCGGGGCCCGGCGGCAGGTCGGAGGGCTCGCGGCGCGGCGCGGCCATCTCCAGGCCGATCTCCAGCGCGCTCGCGCCGAGGTCGTCGGACTCGTCGGGCACCGCCGCGCCGAGGGCGAGGACGAGGCCGCTCGCGTGCAGCGCCAGCACGAAGGCGCCGGCCGCGAGCCAGATCGGCCAGGCCGTCCGCCCCACCCGCCCGATCGCGGCCTCGCCGCGAGCCGGTCCGGTCATCGCGGCGCGGGAGGCGCGCCGCCGGCCCCCCTCGCATCCGCGCCGGGCGCTCCCTCCAGCGCGACGAGGGCCACCTTGAGGTAGCCGCCGGCGCGCAGGATCTCCAGCACGTCCATCATCTCGCCGTAGGGCACGGCGCGGTCGGCGCGCAGGAAGATGCGCCGGTCCTTTCGCCCGTCGCCCTGCCCGTCGAGGGTGCGCGCGAGGTCGACCCGCTTGACCGGCGTCTCGCCGATCGCCACCGCGAGATCCGCCTTGATCGTCACGTAGGTCGGCTTGTCGGGCTTCTTCTGCGGCAGGGCGCTCGACGAGGGCAGGTCGATCGGCAGGTCGACCGTCGAGAGCGGCGCGGCCACCATGAAGATGATCAGGAGGACGAGCATCACGTCGATGAACGGGGTGACGTTGATCTCGTGCGCCTCGCCGAAATCGTCGCCGTCGTCCTCGTCGCCGCCCAGTGCGACCGCCATCGGGGCCTCCCGGCTACTCGGCCGCGCGGGCGAGCGACAGGCGCCGCCCGGCCTCGCCGTCGCGGTCGAGATCCCGCGACAGCAGGCGCTGGGCGGCCCCGGAGGCCCGCTGGACGAGCTCGCCGTAGCCGCGCGTCGCCCGCGCGAAGTGGTTGTAGACGATCACCGCCGGGATCGCCGCGGCGAGGCCGATGGCGGTGGCGAGCAGCGCCTCGGCGATCCCGGGCGCCACCACGGCGAGGTTGGTGGTCTGGGCCCTCGCGATCCCGATGAAGCTGTTCATGATGCCCCAGACGGTGCCGAACAGCCCGACGAAGGGCGAGATGGCGCCGATCGTCGCCAGCGCGCCCATGCCGCGGCGGGCGGTGCGGCCCTCCGCCTTCACGATCTCCGCGCAGCGGGAGGCGGCGCGCTCCTTGATGCCCTCGCCGAGGCCGCGCGAGATCCGCACCTCGTCGAGGATGGCCGCCACGAGCCGGTCGAGCACGGTGTCGCGCCCGCCGAGCTCCCGCTCGGCCTCGGCGAGGCTGCCCGCGCCGGCGACGCGGCCGAGGGCCCGGCCGAGGCCGCGCCGCGCCAGGCCGAGCTCGACCGTCTTGGCGGCCAGGATCGTCCAGGTCACCACCGAGGCGAGGGCGAGCCCGGACATCACGATCTTCACCAGGATGTCGGCATTCAGGAACATCGCCCAGGGCGACAGGTCGTGGATCTGCGGCGCCGCGGCGGCCGGCCGGGCGGCGGGCTCCGCCCGGTCCGCCTGCGGCGCGCGGGCCGGTTCGGCGGCCGCGGGCGGCGCCTCGGCCGGCGCCGCCGAAGCGGGCGCGGCCGCCGAAGCGGGCGCGGCCACCGAAGCGGGCGCGGCCACCGAAGCGGGCGCGGCCGCCGGAGCGGGCGCGGCCGCGTCGGGCGGCGCGGCGGCGCCCTGCGGCTGCGCCCGCCCCGGGGCGCCGGCGAGGCCGAGCAGGGCCAGGATCAGCCACGCGCCGAGCCCGGCGCGGAAGGCCGCGGACGCCCGCCGCCGGCGCGGCGCGGCGCGCTCCCTCGGATCTCTGCCCCTCATCCTCTGGTCCCTCGCCCTCATACCTCGGCCCATGTGCGGATCAGGTTGTGGTAGATCCCCGCCAGCCTGACGACTTCGGCGTGATCCTGGCCCAGCTCCGCCGCGAGACCCTGGATGGCGCCGTCGAGGTCGTAGATCAGGCTGCGCGCCTGAGGGCTGCGGACCATGCTCTGCAGCCAGAAGAACGAGGCCACCCGGGTGCCGCGGGTCACCGGGGTGACCCGGTGCAGGCTGGAGGACGGGTAGAGGACGAGGTCCCCGGCCGGCAGCTTCACCTCCTGCGTGCCGTAATAGTCCTCGGCCACCAATTCGCCGCCGTCGTACTCGTCGGGCTCGGCCAGGAACAGCGTCACGGACAGGTCGGTCCGGATGCGCAGCCCCGTCAGGGGATCGCCCCGCACGGCGTTGTCGACGTGCATCCCGAAATGGTGCCCCTCGCCGTAGCGGTTGAAGAGCGGCGGGAAGATCTGGAGCGGGATCGCCGCCGAGACGAAGTGCGGGTTGGCGAGCAGGGCCCGCACGACCCGCGCGCCGAGCTGGCGCGCCACCTCGCCGTCGGGCGGCAATTGCTCGTTGCGCTTCACGAGCGCCGATTGCGCGCCGGCCGTGGCGCGGCCGTCCTCCCACTCCGCCGCGTCCATGATGCGGCGGAACTCGGCGACCTCGTCCTTGCTCAGGACCTCCGGGATGCAGACCAGCATGATTCAGAACTTCGCCTGCGCGATGAGGTAGACGCTGCGGCCCGGGGCGATGAAGGTGAAGGGCGCGTCGCTGCGATAGAAGGCGTCGTAGTACTTCCGGTCGAACAGGTTCTGACCGTACAGCTTCACGGTCAGGTTCTCGCTGACCTTCGCCTCCAGGAAGGCGTCGAAGCGCCAGTAGGAGGGCAGCACGTTGTTGTTGGAGGCGAGCGTGCCGCCGGAGATGCGGGAATTGTTGACCGCCTGCAGGCCGAATTCGAGCCAGTTCGTGACCTTGTACTTGGTCAGCATGCTGAAGGAGCGGTGGGCGATGTTGGCGAGCCGGTAGCCGATGGTGGCCGGGTTGGCGCTCTTGGTGACCTTGGTGTCCATGATCACGTAGCCGCCGAAGACGCTCCAGCGGTCGGTGATCTTGCCGGCGAGTTCGAGGTCGACGCCCTCCACGCGGTAGGCCGCGTCCGCCACTATGGTGGCGGCCGCGCCCGTGCCGACGGTCTCGCGGGCATTCTCCTTCGTGGTGCGGAACAGGGCCGCGGTCGCGAGCAGGTGGCGGTCGAACAGCTCCGCCTTGACGCCCACCTCCTCGGCGGTGTTCAGCTCCGGCCCGAACACTTGGTTGACGGTCGCGGTCGGGCTGAGGCCGCCATAGGCCGAGCTCGACGCGTCGAGCTCGGCCCCGACCGGGTTCGACGAGGTCGCGTAGGCCCCGTAGAGGCTCAGGAACGGCTGCGGCTTCACCGTCAGGCCGACATTGTAGTTCAGCAGGCCCGAATGCGCCCGCACCGTGCTGTTGCCGCTCGTCGAGGAGACGTTGTAATCGTCGTAGCGGACGCCGCCGTTCAGGAGGACGACGTCCTCGTAATTGGCGGTCTCGATCAGGTAGGCCGCCTTGGTGTCGACCGGGATGGTGGTCGGGTTGCCGGCCCGGTAAGGCTTGCGGGCGAAGGGCAGGAGGTTGGGCGGCGCCAGGATGTTGACGCCGGTCAGGCTGCCGGTGCCCGTGAAGGTGCCGCCGGTTCCGGCGCTCGACAGTTCCGAGCGCAGCCCCGCATAGGTGTCGCGGCCGACATTCTCGCGGCTGATCTCGCTGCCGATCACGGCCGTGTGCAGGATCGGCCCGGTCGCGAACTTGAAGGTCGCGTCGGCGACGTCCGCCACGACGTCGACGGTCTGGTAGCGGCTCTGCGGGCTCAAGGTCAGGGTCGTGCCGGCGAGGTTGCCGTTGGCCGGGATCACCGGCGCCTGGGGCAAGGTGCCGACGTAGTCGAGCACGGAATGCGCGGCGCGGAAGCGGTTGCTCAGCTTGATGCCGTCGGACGGCGCGTACTCGGCCGTCAGGGTGCCGGTATCCTGCTGGACGCGGTAGAAGTCGCGGTTGACGAAGCCGTAATAGGTGTCCCGCGGGACGATGCTCTCGGTGAAGGGCCGGCGCACCCGCACGTTGAAGGGCACGCCGAAATCCGGGAGGCTGTCCAGGTCCGTGTGGAAGTAGTTCGCCGTGAAGGTCCAGCCGTCGGCCGGCTTCAGGGTCACGGCCACGGCGGCGCCGGCGCGGTCGTCGTAGACGGAGTTGCGGCCCGCGACGCCGGCCTCCTGGTAGAGGCCGTTCACCCGCACGGCCAGGGCCGGGCTGATCACCTGGTTGACGTCGAGGGTGACGCGCCGGGTCGCGTCAGTGCCGAGCTGCCCCTCGCCCCTGACGAAATCCGCGAAGCCCGCCTGCTTGGTGACGATGTTGACGGCGCCGCCCGCGGTGCCGCGGCCCGCGAAGGTCGAGGCGGGCCCCCGCAGGATCTCGATCTGCTCGGTGAAGAAGTTCTCGCGCACGCTGACCGACGGGTCGCGGATGCCGTCGATGAAGACGTCGTTGCGCGCGTCGAAGCCGCGGATGAAGAACCGGTCCCCGAAGGCGTTGCCGCCCTCGCCGGTGCCGAGCGTCACGCCCGCGGTGGTGCGCGCGAGGTCGCGGAAGCTCGTCGCGTTCTTGTCGTTGAGGACCTCCCGCGTCACCACGGTGATCGATTTCGGCGTGTTCAGGATCGGCTGCGTGAAGCGGTTGGAGGCGAGGCGGTCCGCCTTGTAGGGCGCGGCCGGGTCCGCGTAGGGGCTGCCGCCCACGTCGAGCTGCGCCAGGGCCGCGGCGCCGCCCGCGGCGGGGCTGGGCGCGGGCGCCGCGACGGGCGGCGCCGCCACCTGCCGGGCGCGCACGACCTGGCGCAGGGCCGTGCGGGCCTTCACCTGCGCCTTGGTCGGCTGCGGGGCCGGCGGGCGCGGCCGGACGATCGGGGCATCGACGTTGAGCGGGGGCAGCGCCGCGGCCGGAGCCTGCTGGGCCTGGGCGGTCCCGACCGACCCCACGGCGACCGCGCAGGCCATGCCGACCGCGCCCTTCGGATCCGCCAGCATCGTCGGATGGCTGTGACCGGCCCGACGCCGGAGATGCGGAACTGGCTTCGGCCGCTTCACGGATGGTGCCCCCTGTATGGATGCCGCGCCACGCCTCGGGCCGGACATGAAAGCTAAAAAAGGCAGGATAATTTTCCAGTCAATCGCCGTAGTTTGGAATTATAATAAGGAATATCACAGCAATCGCAGTTATCTAACGCAGAGGTAGAGTCCCTGATTAGACTTTTTCCAAGAATGATCTGCGGATCTCGCTGGCGTCGAGATTTCCCCTTGTGCGATCAGGGCCTTGCTGCGTCGCCGGGAGGGCGCCGGGGCCGGATCCGTTGAAAGATTGCCATTTAAGGTTGTATTGTTGCAAGGCAGCAACAACCCGAACCTTTCCGGAAACGGGCGGGATGACGGCCCGCACTCCGGTCGAGCGCCCTCATTCCCGGCTCGGGGGCTTCATCAGGGCGAACAGCTCGTCGACGGCCGCCAGGGCGCTCGCCCGCACCCGCCCCTCGTCGGCGGCGCCCGCGATGCGCACGCCCCCGACCACCGCCCGGATCTCGTCGCGGAATTCGCTGAGGAACCCCACCGGGTCGCGCGTCTCGCCGGCCATCCGGGCGATGACGCCGGTGAGAAGGATCTGCACGCCGAGCATCCGTCCGTTCAGTTCGTCCATCCGTGGCATCCTCGCGCGAGGGGCCGGCGCTCCGGCGCGGACCCCGTGGCCGGGCGCCCCGGGGGCGCTCCCGCGCACCGGGGCGGGGCAGCCCCTGTTCCGGCCCAGCTACCGGGAGCCGGGCCGGTCGCGCAAGATGAAACCCCCATCTCGCGCCGCCGCACAGATTTGAATGAGAATAAATCAGGGTGAGCGAGGGCGTCGCAGCTCCGGTGACGCGGCATTCCCGCGACTCGTCTGCCGCTGCTCTTGGCTGCTACTCTTGGCAGCCGCTCTTGGCAGTCGCTCTTGGCAGCCGCTCTTGGCTTCCGCCCGGGCCGGGCGCCGCCCCGCGGCCGGTTCCCGGCCGGGCGGAGGGGGAACGCCCGTCGGGCGAGGCGGGACGAGGGCGAGCGCGACGCGGACATTCGGCCGGTCGAAAGCTGAGGAAGGTCGCCGCCCGCCCGCGATCGGACCGGCAGAGACCGTCGCGGCGCCAGATCCGCCCGGATTTGTCCGGCCGGAACGCCGACCGAAATTTCCGACGCGGCCGGATCATCGGCCTTCTCAATCGAGGCGCTTCGCCTATAAGGGAGTTACAGACATCCTTGTCTTGCGTAGTCCATCCGCTTCGCCGCATCCGCCTGTCGAATGCGGGTTGTCGTGCGGCGTGCGCGATCTTCCGGCCCCGAGCGGGGCGAGACACTGAGCGTGTGCGTGAGAGGAATTCGGCATGACCGCCGAACACGGCGGCACGCGACCGAATCGGGGGAGGCGAGCGAAGCGAGGACGGTCCCATGCCCGCCAGCCAGACTCACATCGGTCCCGACACGCCGATGGGCGCCACGGCGAGGCCCGGCGGCTGCACTTTCCGGTGCTGGGCCCCGCGCGCCCTCGGCGTGTGGGTGACCGGCTCGTTCAACGGCTGGTCTCCTCGCGCGGAGGCGCAGCGGCTGGTGCGCGATCCCTCCGGCTGCTGGGCCGGCTTCGTACCGGGCGTCGGCGCGGGCGCGCAGTACAAGTTCTACGTCGAGGGGCCGGGCTCGCGGGGATACAAGCGCGACCCTCACGCGCGCGAGATCGTCGCCCCGGACTGGAACTGCGTGGTGACCGATCCGGCGGCCTATCCCTGGCACGATGCGGGGTTCCGCCCGCCGGCCTACGAGGACCTGATCATCTACCAGCTCCATGTCGGGACCTTCTTCGCCGTCGACGCGGCGGGGGCGGACCGGCGCCAGGGCCGGGTCGCCACCTTCCTGGACGCGATCGACCGGATCCCCTACCTCGCCGAGCTCGGCGTCACGGCCGTGCAGCCGCTGCCGATCGTGGAATTCCCGACCGCCTTCAGCCTCGGCTACAACGGCACCGACTATTTCTCGCCGGAATTTACCTATGCGGTGCCGGAGGCCGAACTCGGCCCCTCCCTGCGGCGCGCCAACGCCCTCCTGGCCGCGCGCGGCCACGCCCCCGTGGCGGCGGCCGACATCCGGGACGCCGCCGGGCAGCTGCGCCTGTTCGTCGACCTGCTGCACGTCCACGGCATCGCGGTGCTGTTCGACGTCGTCTACAATCACGCGGGCGGTGATTTCGGCGACGAGAGCCTGTACTTCTTCGACCGGGTCCCGCAGGGCAACAACAACGACAGCCTCTACTTCACGGACCGGGGCTGGGCGGGCGGCCTCGTCTTCGAGTACTGGAACGCCCCGGTGCGCCGGTTCCTGATCGACAATGCCGTGTTCCTGGCCCGGGAATTCCACGTCGACGGGCTGCGCTACGACGAGGTGAGCGTCATCGACGCGTTCGGCGGCTGGTCCTTCTGCCAGGACCTGACGGCGGCCCTGCGCGGCGCCAAGCCCTCGGCCGTGCAGGTCGCGGAGTACTGGGCGCCCGATCAGGCCGCCTGCGTGCGCCCGGCGGCGGAGGGCGGCGCGGGCTTCGACCTCGTCTGGCACGCGGGCCTGCGCGAGAGCGTGCGGCAGGCGCTCGCCCAGGCGGCGGGCGGGCGCGACGCGGACGTGAACCTCGACCCGGTCGCGCAGGCCCTGGCGGCGTGGAACGGCCTCCCGCAGCGCTGGCGCGCGGTCCAGATGCTGGAGAACCACGACGTCCTGCTCGTCGCCCACGAGGCGAAGGACCGGCGCCCGCGCGTCCCGGCCGCCGCCGATCCGTCGAACGCGCGCTCGTGGTACGCGCGCAGCCGCTCGCGGGTCGCGACGGGCCTGCTCCTCACCGGCCCCGGCATCCCGCTCCTGTTCATGGGTCAGGAGTTCCTGGAGGACAAGCTCTGGAGCGATTCCCCCGACGATCCCGACCACCGCATCTGGTGGGACGGCCTGCGGCAGGACCGGGCGATGGCGGATTTCCTGCGCTTCACGCGCGAGCTGATCGGCCTGCGCCGGGCGCAGCCGGCGCTGACCCGCGGCGAGATCAACGTCTTCCACGTCCACAATCTCAACCGCGTCATCGCGTATCATCGCTGGCTGCCGGGCCAGGGGCGGGACGTGGTCGTCGCCGCGAGCTTGGCGGAGGCCACGCGGCACGGCTACGCCCTCGGGTTCCCGCGGGGCGGGACGTGGCGCGAGGCCTTCAACAGCGACGTCTACGACGGCTGGGTCAATCCGGCGGTCGCCGGCAATTCCGGCGCGATCGAGGCGGGCGGCCCGCCGTTGCACGGACTGCCGCACTCGGCGGCGGTGGTCCTGCCGGCCAACGCCGTCGTGGTCTTCGTCAAGGAGGACCCGTGAGCGGTCCGCGGGCCCGGGCCGGGGGAGATCCCGGCGGCCCGGGTCGCGTGATTGACACCCCCGCCGAATTGGCGAAGCATGATCGCAACAGGTGTCGCCACGATCCCGCTCCCCGCCGCCCCGTCCGGGCCGGTCGAGGCGGGAGGACGTCGGCGCGGGCAGGGGGCGGGGAGGAGAGATCCATGAGCAGGATCCACTCGGGACCGTCCGGCGTGCGCGCGGCGTGGCGCGCGGGCGCCGCCGCCCTTCTGCTGGCGACGGGGCCGGCCCTCGCCGACGAGACCTGCCAGTCGCCCTACATGGCCAAGATCACCGGCGTCGAGGATTTCGTCTACGTCTGGACGCTCGGCGTCGAGGGGCTCGGCGACGGCTCGGACAAGCTCGTCACGGTCGACGCGCGCGAGGGCTCGCCGACCTTCGGCAAGCCGATCCACGCGGCCTCGGTGGGCGGCCGGCACGAGGCCCATCACGGCGGCTTCACCGACGACCGCCGCCAGTTCTGGGCGGCCGGGCTGTCCGACAGCAAGATCTTCATCTTCGACGTCGCGTCGGATCCCGGGACGCCGCGCCTCGTCAAGGTGATCGAGGATTTCGTCGAGAGGAGCGGCGGGGCGGCCGGCCCGCACGGCGCCTACGCGCTGCCGGGCCGCATGCTCATCCCGAGCCTCTCGAACCGGGACGGCACCGGGCGGGCGGCCCTCGTCGAGTATTCCAACGGCGGCGACTACATCGCGACCCACTGGCTGCCGACCGACGCGGCCCCGAACGGCGCCCGGATCGAGGCCCGGGCCGACGGCTACGGCTACGACGCGCGCGTGCTGCCGCGCCGCAACGTGATGCTGACCTCGTCCTTCACGGGCCTCGAGAACTACATGCGCCCGCTCGCCGAGGTCGTGGCGGATGCCGAGGCCATGAAGCGCTTCGGCCAGACCATGGTCGTGTGGGATTTCCACGCCCGGCAGCCCCGGTCGGTGCTGCACGTGCCGGGCGTGCCCCTGGAGATCCGCTGGGCCTGGGGGCCGCACCACTCCTACGCCTTCACCTCGACCGCCCTCACGGCGAAGATCTGGCTCGTCCACGAGGATGAGCGCGGCACCTGGAAGGCCGAGGCGGTGGCCGATATCGGCGATCCCTCCAAGCTGCCGCTCCCGGTCGACATCAGCCTCTCGGCGGACGACCGCACCCTGTTCGTGGACACCTTCATGGACGGCACCACGCGCGTCTTCGACGTCTCCGACCCGCACCGGCCGCGGCAGATCTACGAGAAGAAGATCGGCGCGCAGCTCAACATGGTCTCGCAGAGCTGGGACGGCAAACGCCTCTACTACACGAGTTCGCTCCTGGCGAACTGGGACAAGACGGGGGCCGAGAACGAGCAGTTCCTGAAGGCGTATACCTGGGACGGCGCCGCGCTGACGCCGCGCTTCGCGATCGACTTCACGGCCGAGCGTCTCGGGCGCCCGCACATGATGGCGTTCGGGGCGGCCTCGCCCTCCACGAACTGAGCCCGGATGCGACCGGCGGCGCTCCCGCTCCTCGCCGCGGCGCTCGCCGTCGCGGTGCCCGCCTTCGGCGCGGCGGCCCACGAGGGCCACCCGCCCGCGCCCGGCGCCGCGGCCGGCCCCTCCTTCCCGGTGCCGCCGGCCGGGAGCTACCGCCTGCCCCCGATCCGGCCGGCGGCCGGGGGCGTCGTGCTGGACGAGACCGGCCGCCGCCTGGACCTGCTGCGGGACGCGCTGCGCGGCCGCGCGACCGTGCTCGCCCTGATCTACACGCGCTGCGGCGACCTCTGCCCCCTGGCCAGCGCCGACATGGCCCGGCTGCAGGACCTCGCCGCGGCGGACGCGGACCTGTCGCGGCGGATGCGCCTCGTCACGCTGAGCTTCGACCCGGAGCACGACACGCCGGAGGTGATGCGCGCCTTCGCGGCCGCGTGGCGCTCCTCGGACCCGGCGGCGCCCGCCTGGGCCTTCCTCACGGCGCCCGACCGGGACGCCCTCGCGCCGATCCTCGCTGCCTACGACCAGCGGCTCGACCGCCGCCCCGGCGGCGCGCTCGGCCACCTCCTCCGCGCCTTCCTGATCGACCGGCGGGGGCGCATCCGCAACATCTACAGCCTCGACTTCTTCGAGCCGGCCCTCGTCCTGAACGACGTCCGAACCCTGCTGCTGGAGGAGGCCGGACCCGGGGGAGCCGACGGGACCGCCCCGGCGGAGGCGCGGTCGGGGCAGGGGCCGCAACCCGCCCGCCAATGATGCGGCCGGGTTGAGCAAGGTCAATGACGGGCAGCCCAAGATGCCCGCATTCTTGCCGGATGCTCGTCGCCATCACCGCCAGCATCGTCCTCGTGGTCGCCACGATCCTGGTGCTCTACGAGGTGCTGCGGCTCACCTCCGAGCACCTGTCCGACCTCCCGGTGCCGCCGCGCGCCCGCATCCTGGTCGTGGTGCTGGCCGCCTTCGTGGGCCACACCATCGCGGTCTGGATCTACGCCGGGATGTACTGGCTGCTCGTCCTGCGGCTCGGCCACGGGGCCTTCGCGGGCGTCCCGGTCACCTCGTTCGAGGATTGCCTCTACTTCTCGGTGGTCACCTACACGTCGCTCGGCTTCGGAGACCATATTCCGGCCTCGCACACGCGGCTGCTCGCCGGGGTCGAGGCCCTGAACGGGCTCCTGCTGATCGGCTGGTCGGCCTCCTTCACCTACCTGGCCATGGAGCGCTACTGGCCCCTCCACGGCAAGGGGCGGGCCCACCGGGCCGCGCGGGCGCGCCTGCTCCCGCCCGGGGCGGAACCCTGACCCAGGGGTCCCGATCGCGCCAGCCTTGCTCGACCGCACGGGGCGGAGAACGCGCGGGCGAGCGCCGCGGATGCCGAGATACCAATTCGAAACAAAGATATTTCGCCGGCTCATCGCGAGTCGTGGCAGTTCGGACACGGTCCGGATGCGGCAGAAATTATGACGGATTATGACGGCGACCCGCGCGTTGCCGCACCTTAACCATCCCGGCCGAGAGCATCGCTCAGAATGACTTCGGGGAAGCCGGATGAGGTTCCTGTCGGGTGTCTCGCTTGCGGCCGTGATCACGGCCATCATGGGAGTCGGGGCGGCGCGGGCCCAGGCCGTCAACACGACGCCGGCCAACGTCAACGTGCTGAACCTGCTGGCGCCCTTCCTGTCGCTCGCCAGCACCCCGGTCGGCCGGCAGACGCTTCAGCTCAACCTCTCGCAGGCGATCGCGCAGAACCAGAATGCGACGACGGTGCAGAGGCAGCTCGCGATCAGCGACAAGGCGCTGCCGGGCAGCGCGGCTTTCGTCACCGCCATCACCCTCGCCAACGGCACGACGGTCACTCTCGGGCCGGCCGACAATCTCGCGGGCGGCCTGCCGCTCCAGGCGGTCCAGGGCGCGGGCACGCTGAACCCGCTCCAGCCGGTCGGCGGTCTCGGCCCGCAGCTCGGCAGCCTCTACCAGGCCGGCATCCGGGCGAGCACCGCCACGACGGGTCCGCTCGCCGCGACCTTCGCCCTGCTCAACACGGCCTACTCGGTGATGGGCACCGATCTCGGCGTCGCCAAGAACTACTTCGCGAACGGCGCCGCCACGAACCCGGGCACGACGCCCGCGAACTACGTGCCGGTCCCGGCCGTCGCGCCGGCGGGCTCCACCCTGCCCACCCTGAACGGCCTGCCGAACGCCCGCGACAGCGTCTACGACCTCGCCTACGGGGTGACGAACACCCAGGCCGGCCAGGACGTCTACGGCAGTTCGCGGCCGATCCAGGTCGCGCCCGGCCGCTACGCGATCTTCGACCCGACGGCGCTCAACGGCATCGCCACCAACCCGTCCTTCCCGAGCGGGCACACGCAGTACGCCTTTACGGACGGAATCCTGCTCGCCATGCTGGTGCCACAGCAATACCGCAGCATGCTGTCCCGGGCCGCCGAATACGCGGACAGCCGCATCGTGCTGGGCGTCCACTACCCGCTCGACATCGTCGCGTCGCGGGCCTTCTCGGCCTACGACCTCGCCCAGGCCTTCACCAACCCGGCCTACATCGCCAACGCCGCGACCACCGGCTTGGCGATGAACCTGCCGGGCCTGTTCACGCGCGCCCAGGGCGAGCTCCAGGGCTACCTCGCGGCCCAGTGCGGCGCCTCCGTGGCGGCCTGCGCCGCCGGCGCCGCCAACACGACCAACACCCCCTACCTGCCCTCGGCCGCCAATCAGGCGCTCTACCAGTCCCGCCTGACCTACGGCCTGCCCACCCTCCCGTTCGACCAAGCGCCCCGCGAGCAGGCCCCGGCGGGCGGGCCGGACGCCTCGATCCTCCTCGCGCCCCTCTACGGCGGCACCGGCGCGGCCGCGACGCTCGCGCCGAATCGCGGCCTCTCCGGGAAACTCGCCACCGCCACGATCAACCAGATCCTGGTCAACACCGAGACCACCGCGCTCGCAGCCTTCTACGGGCAGCCGCTCAGCTACTGGGCGCGCCTCGACCTCTACGCGGCCGCCGGATACTTCGACAACGTGGTCGGCACGCTGCGCATGGACCCGGCCGACCGCCTCACCACCGCGGTGACGATCGGCGATACCGGCGCCCTCTACGCGAACGGCGTGATCGGCGGGCCGGTCACGGTCGGAGCCGGCGGCCTCCTCGGCGGCACCGGCACGGTCGGCGGGATCGTGGCCCAGTCCGGCGGCACCGTGGCGCCCGGCACCTCGATCGGCACCCTGACCGTCGCCGGGACCGTCGCCTTCGCGGCCGGCTCGACCTACCGGGTCGAGGCCAACGCGGCCGGGCAGGCCGACCGCCTCGCCGCCACCGGCACCGCCGCCCTCGCCGGGGGCACCGTCGCGGTTCTGGCCCAGGCCGGCACCTACGCCCCGCGCACCCTCTACCCGATCCTGACGGCGGGCGGCGGGGTGAGCGGCAGCTTCGCGGGCGTCACCGCCAACTTCGCCTTCCTCACCCCGACCCTGCGCTACCAGGCGAACGAGGTCGACCTGACGCTCACCCGCAACGACGTTCCCTTCGCGGCGGTGGCCCGGACCCGCAACCAGGCCGCCGCGGCGAACGGCATCCAGGCGAGCGGCGGGGCGAGCGCCGTCACGGCCCGCACCGTCGGGCTGACCACGCCGGAGGCGGTCGGCGCCTTCCAGGCCCTCAGCGGCGACATCCACGCGAGCAGCGTCTCCGCCGCCTCCGAGACCGCCTTCTTCGTGCGGGAGGCGATCCTCGACCGCCTGCGCCGGGGCGAGGCGGGCGTGCGCGACTACGGCAGCCTGCCGGCCAGTTACACGGCCGACCTGCCCGGGCGGGCCGCCCCGGCGGCGCCCGTGCCGGTCCGGGTGCTCGACCCGCGGGTGTTCGGCCTCTGGGGCCAGGGCTTCGGCTCCTTCGGCGAGGCGCGCAGCGACGGGAACGCCGTGGCGGTGAGCCGCGACACGGCCGGCTTCGTGCTCGGCGCCGACCTGCGGCTGGGGAACGGCCTCACGCTCGGCGTCGCGGGCGGCTACACGACGACGAGCCTCGACACGCCCGGCCGGGTGCAGTCGGGCACGATCGAGAGCGGCTTCGGGGGCGTGTACGGCGGCTACGAGGCGGGTCCGTTCGCGCTGCGGCTCGGGGCGGTCTATGCCGGGGACAGCCTGCGCACGCGCCGCAGCGTGACCTTCCCGGGCGTGGCCGAGACCGAGGCGGCGCGCTACGGCGGCGCGACGGTGCAGGGCTTCGGCGAGATCGGCTACAGGATCGTGCTGGGCGGCGCGCCGTCCGTCGCGGGCAAGGATCCGCTCGCGCCCATCCCGGCCTTCATCGAGCCCTTCGTGGGCGGCGCCTCCGTGAGCATCGACCGCGACCGCTTCGCGGAGACCGGCGGGGTGGGGGCCCTCACCGGCGCCGCCCGGACGGCGGAGATCCCGACGCTGACGGCGGGCGTGCGGGCGCAGACGGGCCTCGACCTGGGCTTCGGCGCGCCGGTGATCCTGCACGGGCTGCTCGGCTATCGCCGGGCCTTCGGGGACGTGGTGCCGACCGCGCTGCTCGCATTCGGGGCGGCGCCGGGCTTCGTCACGGTGGGCATCCCGATCGACCGCGACGCCCTCGTGGCGCGGGCCGGCCTCTCGCTGCGGCTCTCGGAGCGGGCGACGCTCGACGTGTCCTACACGGGGCAGGTCGGGCCGCGGGCGCAGGACCACGCCGTGAAGGGCGGCTTCACCTACCGGTTCTGAGCCTCCACCCCGGAGCCCGCGGGTCATCCCAGCGGTCATCTCTCATGACCGCTGGTTCCGTTCTCGCATCGCCGCCAAGCCATTTCTCGCGCCAAGCCATTTCTCGCGCCAAGCCATTTCTCGCGCCAAGCCATCCTTCGCGCCAAGCCTTCGGCGCGGTGTCGACGGTTCGAGAGGGCCGACGGCCCGGTGCGTCAGCATCCCGGGCTTTTGGGATTAGGACATTCGAGACGGGTGCGCGCGTACCCTCCTGCCCGGATTGCTCCAGCGCAGGAGAGGCGATGCCCGAGGCGCCCGCCCGGCCCCGCGACCCGGACCTGACGATCGTGCCCGAGGCGCGGCCGGTGCCGCGCCCGCCTGGCGCGGCGCCGCGGGTCCGGCGGCCCGCCGCCGCGCCCGCGGCGCTGCCGGAGGCCGGGGGCCCGCGCGGCCGGTTCGAGGCGCTGCTGCGCCATCCGGCCGCCATCGCCGGCGGGCTGCTGACCCTCGCCGCCACGGCCGCCGTGGCGGTGAACGCCCTCAGCTTCCAGAACGGCCGGCATCCTGCGCCCCTCTTCGCCCAGGCTCCGGCCAAATCCCCGGCCAACGCCCCGACCAAGTCCGCGGCCAAGCCCGACGCCCGCCCGCCCCGCCCCGCCCCGCACCCCGCCGAGGCGCCGCAGGACGGCATCGGCGAGATCCTCCGCGGCGACGCGCAGGTCACCGCCTCGGTCGCCCCGCACGACGCGCCGCCGCGGCCCGCCTCCGGCAGCCAGAAATCCCTCGCCTCCCTGCCGCCGCCCCCGCCGCGACCGAGGGGAGAGGCGGCGCCGGCCGCCTCCGCCAAGCTCGCGGCTCTCCGCGCCCCGGAAACCCGGGCGGCCGAGGCCAAGCCGGCGGCGCGGAGGCCGGCCGGCCCGGACCGGGGCGAGGCGCCGCACCCCGACCCGCAGGTCGCCTTCGCCCAGAAGGCCCTGGTGAAGCTCGGCTACGGCCCGCTCGCCGTCGACGGCCGCGCCGGCCCGGCCACCCGGGCGGCCATCGCCCGGTTTGAGCGCGAGCGCCGCCTGCCCGGCTCGCCGGAGGTGGCCTCCCGCACCCTAAAGGAACTCGCGAGCCGCTCGGGCCTCAAGCCGGACTGAGCGGCGGCGGGGCGCCGCGCCGCCCGGACCCGGTTGGCCCGGCGGTCCGGCCTGTGTAGCAGGGGCGGTCCGGCCGGGAGACTCGCGGATGGCACGCCTTCGCTCCGATTTCTTCGTCGCCGCCCACCTGCGCCGCTGCGCGGTCGAGGGCGTGAGCGCGGTGCAGCGGCGGCGGGGCGCGCCGGAGGCCGGGGCGATCTTCGTCAAGGTGGATCGGCTCGACGGCCGCGCCGACCTCTACGGCCCGGCGCCCCAGGCCCTGTTCGCCGCGGACGACGACGGCGTGCGGCGCTTCGAGGCGCTGATGACCGAGGCGATGCCCCCCGACGTCGAGACCCGCCTCACCAAGGAGATGCGCTTCGACCCCGACCTCTGGATCATCGAGATCGACGACCCGCAGGGCCGCCACTTCCTCGACCTCGCCAAGGGCTGAGGGGCGGCCCGCCGCCCGCGTGGCGCCCCCCGCCTACTCGCTCCTCGTCTGCGAGCGCCGGACGCGCTCGGGCAGGGCCGGGCGCAGGGCCGGCGCGGCCGGGCGCAGCCGCGGCGAGGCCGGGCCGTGATGGGGCCGGTGCTGCTCGGGGCCCGCGACGCGCTCGGCCGGCTCCTCGCCGAGGATGGCCGCGAGGAGGTCGCGGGCGGTGGCGGGAAGCGTCGTGCGGAACAGGTTCGCCAGGGCGAAGACCGCCTCGACCGAGCGGCCGATCTCGGGATCGAGCCGCAGGAACAGGAACACGGCCTCCTCCTCGCTCAGCCCGGCGGCCCTGAGCGCGAGGGCGAGGAGGTCGTGGCGGCGCGGCGCGGCGAAGTCCCAGGCGACGCCCGCGAAGCCGAGGGCGGCGGAGAGCTCCGCCTCCGCCCGCTCCCGCGCGCCGCGCAGCGCGAAGGTCTTGAGGGCCTCCCCGAGGCCGCGCGGCGCCGGCCTGGCGAGGGGCCGCAGGGCGGCGCGGGCCGCCACCCCCTCGCGGATCCGCGCCCGCAGGCCGGTCGGCGCGTCGAGGTAGAGCGGGGCGAGGTCGACCGCCGGCAGGTCGTCGCGGGCGACGAGGGCGGCCGCGAGGTCCGGCCGCGTCCGGGCGCGGGCGACGAGGCGCGCCAGGGCCGGCCCGTCGAGCCGCGCCCCCCGGTTGCCCGCCAGGGCGAGGTCGACGGCCGGATCCTCCCGCAGGGTGAGGTCCTCGATCAGCGCGCGGCTGAGGTCGCCGCGCCGGGCGATCACCGCGTCGAGGGCCGGTCCGTTCTCGGCGGCGTCGAGGAGGTCGGTCGACAGGACCGGGCTCAGCCGCAGCACGGCGTCCCGCGCCTCGCCCCCGTGGGCGGCGAGGAGCCGCAGCACGCTCTCGGGCGTGTCCGCGAGCGGCGCGAGCCTCTCGGCGACCAGCGCCGCCGTAGCGGCATCCACGGTCGGGATCAGCCCGCAGGCCAGGGCCTCGAAGGCCCGGATCGTGCCCGGATCCCGGACGGGCGCGGCCCGGAAGAGGTCCGTCTGGACCCGCAGCAGCACGGGCTTCATGTCGAGCCGGCGGTCCTGCGCCAGTTCGAGGAGGCCGGAGAGGTCCGGCAGGGCGTCGACGGCGGGACGTGACATCGGGCGGATCGGCTACGCAATACGAAGGCCCCGACCCTAGGGCCGGCCCTGTAAAGCGACGCTTAAGCCTGTCGGGAGGGGCGGGCGCCGGGGCTGGGGAAAGCGGGGATGCCGCCGGGACGCAGTGACGGACGGTTTACGGGCGAGGGGGGTCCGGACCCCGTCCCGAAACCTCTCGTTAACCACGCCGCGTCATGAGGAAGCGATCAGCGCGCCGCCGTCCCGCACGGCGGTTCTCGGAGGGTCGTCGGGTTTGGGAGGCGGCAATGAGCGGTCCGGAGCATCGCGTCACGGGGAAGATCGTGCCCCTGAGGGCCTCGGCCCGGCCCGCCCGCCGGCCGGACGCCGCCGAGCACCCGGGCGCCACCGTCCTGCTCTTCACCGGGGTGCGCTATGAACGGATGCCCGATCCCGCCCCGCTCGCCTGCCCGCCCGCGGGCGGCGACGCCCGCAAGCGGGGCTGACGCGCGGATGGGGCCGCGCGGCCTCCTGCGCCGCCCGATCCTGCTCGCCGCCCTGCCGCTCATCGCCTCCTGCGTGCAGCAGGGCGATCTCGGCCGCCCGGCTCCCACGGCCTGGAACAGCCTCGTCGACGCGGCCGGCGCGCTCGCGGCCCGCGACCGCAGCGCGCCGGCCTCGCCGTTTCCCTTCACGGAGGACGAGAAGGTCCTGCGCGACCGGGCGTGGCGCTACCTGATGCCGGCCCGCGATCCCTTCGCCTTCGAGGCGGCGCTCGCCGACCTCACCCGCGCCCGGCTGCTTCCGGCGGAGTGGCGCCCCGCCGCGCCCTCGGCGTATTTCGACGCGCTGATGGCGGAGGAGGCGCGCTCGCCCGTCTCCCGCTACCGCCGCCTCTCGGACGACGCCGCGGCGGACGGGCGCCTGCTCCCGGCCTTCGCCGAGACGGCGTCGCGGGTGATGCGGGCCGATCTCACGCGCCTGCGCAGCCTGCCCTTCATCCGCACCCTCAACGACGCGGACGTGCGCAGCGCGGCCCTGCGGGTGGCGGAGAATCGCTGCCTCGTCGCCTGGGTCCGCCGCGAGGCGCGCCTGCGCGAGGAGGGCTACCGCTACGCCCTGGAGCACCTGCTGGTAGCGGTGCCGGACGAGGAGGCGGTCGGCGCCGAGCGCGTGCTCGCCTTCCTGGCCGCCCGCCGCCGGCTGCTCGACCCGCTCCTGCCGGTGGACGCCGAGGCGCGCTGCGGCCTCGCGCCCGGGGAGGGGACCGAGGCGGTGCTGGTGACCAAGGGCTGACGGAGGCCGCGGCGCCCCGACGCGGCGCCCCGGGCCGGCGGATCACTCGTCCGGCCCGTCGATGGTGCAGGAGACCGAGCGCGCGGCCGCGTTGGCCAGCGCCTGCTGGCTCGGCAGGGCGGCGAGCACCCGCACCACCACGAAGCCCTGGCGGCTCGGCGCCACGATCCGGACGTCGCGGTTGCGCTCGTCCTCGTCCGCGTTGGCCAGCGCCTCGTCGAACTGGCGCTGGGTCATCACCACGAGTTCGATGTTGCCCTTCACGGCGGCCTGGTCGGTGATGGCGTAGAAGGCGCTGCCGCGGCCGTGCACCGAGAGGGATTCGAAGAGCGGGCCGGTCTCGGCCGAGATCCGCACCGGCCCGTCGTCGAGGTCGTAGGCGCAGACGCCCACCGCCACCGCCGGGTCCTGCGGCGGCAGCCATCCCTCCGCCGCCTCGGGCGGGCCGCTCAGTTCGGCGGCGTGGATCAGCACCGAGGTGTCGTTGCTGAGCGTGGCGCGGGTGCGCGAGAGGGCGTCCCGGGCCGACAGGGCGGGGATCGCCAGCACCACCGCGATGTGGACGATGCCCGCCAGCACCAGCCCGGACAGCGTCGCGATGAGGAAGCGGCCGAAGGGGGTCATCCGTCGCAGCCCAGGCGCGTGATCGAGGGGACGCCCTCGCGCTCGAGCACGCCGGTGCTCGCCGCGACCGGCGTGTCGTAGAGCCGCAGGACCAGGCGCAGGGCGCCCTCCCCGGGCGGGGTCGGCAGCCAGTTGCCGGGCTGGACCGAGGGCGACAGGGTGATGGCGAAGCGCCCGGATTGGTCGCGCAGCACCTCCGTCGAGGTGAAGCCGCGCCGCGGCACGGGCCCCTCCGCCGCGGGCGCGGCGGCGGGCCGGCGGCGCTCGGCGGTGAGCGTCCAGGCCCGGGCCGGCGGCGTCGCCCCGGCGATCCGGTAGCTGCAGCCGGGCGAGAGGCGCTGGCCCGCATCGTCCTCCCGGGCGGTGAGCAGCAGCCCCTCGCCGAGCGCGATCGGGATCTCGCCGGTGCGGGCGTGGATCGCCCGCACGTAGGGGTCCGCGTCGCGCGAGCCGATGCGCGGCCACGCCGTCCAGGCGTTCAGCGCGACGCCGCCGAAGGGGTAGCGCCCGCGCGTCGCCCAATTGGCGCTGGCGAGCCCCAGGCCGCCGCCGAGCGCGAGGGCGTAGACCACGAGTCCCACGGTCCCGGTCCGGCGGGGATCGAGGCCCGAGCGCCGCAGGGCGCTGCGCGCCCGGGCGAGGGCGGGGCGGAGCGGGGCGGCGCGGGCGGACCACTCCGCCGGCACCCGGGCTGTTCGCGACGGCTGCATCGGCTGCGTGTAGCGCAGGTGCGGGGGCGAGGTCAGCACCCGGTCAGCGCGTGGCGAGCCGTCCGGCCGGGCGGCCGCCCTCGGCGACGCTGCCGGGTGCGGTCACCTCCCGCATGGCGGAGCGGCCGGGCGCGGGCTCGACGGCGCGGAACAGGCTGCCGATGCCGCCGAGCACCTCGAAGGAGCGCCGCGAGATCGTGCCGGGAGGCGCGCCGGGCGGCGGGGCCGGGGCCGGCGCCTTCGCGGCGACCGCGCCCGGCTTGTCGCCCTCGAAGCCGGGCAGCGGCTTGAGTTCGATCCCCTGGTGGGCCGGCGCCATCACCTCGTGGAAGGTCATGGCGGGCAGCGAGCCGCCGGTCATGTTCTTGCTCGAGGAATGGTCGTCGTTCCCGTACCAGACCGCGGTCACGAGGTTGCCCGTGTAGCCGACGAACCACGCGTCCCGGTAGGCGTTCGTGGTGCCGGACTTGCCGGCGGTCTTCACGCCCTCGACCTGCGCCTTGCGGCCGGTGCCCTCCTCCACGACCTTGTTGAGCATGAAGTTCATGTCGGCCACGACGCGGGTCGAGAGCACCTGCTCGGGGGGCGGCTCGCTCGTGTCGTGGCGATAGATCACCTCGCCGGCGGAGGTGCGGATCTCCACGGCGGCGTAGGGCTTGGCGCGCTTGCCGCCGTTGGCGAAGACCGCGTAGCCGGCCGCCTGGTCGATCACCGTCACCTCGGCCGAGCCGATCGGCAGGGAGACCGAATCGACGAGGTTGCTGGTGATGCCCATCCGGTGGGCGGTGTCGATGATCTTGGCCCGGCCGAGCTTGGCGGCCCGCGCCTCGTGCGTCTCGCCCGTCGCCTTGCCCATGGCGATCGAGAACTTGACCGGGATCGTGTTGATCGACTTCGCGACCGCGACCCAGAGCGGCACCGTGCCGGCGAAGGAGCGGCCGTAATTGGCCGGGCACCAATTGCCGATGCAGACCGGGGAATCCACCACCTTGCTGTCGGGCCGCCACAGGCCGGTGGAGAGCCCCGCCGCGTAGACGTAGGGCTTGAAGGACGAGCCCGGCTGGCGCAGCGCGTCGGTGGCGCGGTTGAACTGGCTCTGGCCGTAATCGGCGCCGCCCACCATCGCCCGCACGCCCCCGTCCGGGTCCATGGTGACGAGGGCGGCCTGCTCGACGTCGAAGGCGTCGCCGAACTGGCGCAGGATGTTCTCGACGGCCTGATCGGCCCGCCGCTGGATCGACAGGTCGAGGGGCGTCTTGACGACGAGCACCCGCTCCCGCTTGAGCTTGCCCTCGTCGGCGAGGCGCTTCACCTCGTTGAAGGCCCAGTCGAGGTAGTAGTCGGCGCTGATGTCGCGCGAGCGCGTCACCGGCGTCGCCGGGTTGCGCAGGGCGGACTGGATCTGGCCCTCGCTGAGGTAGCCGGCCTCGACCATGTTGTGCAGCACGTCCGCGGCGCGGGCGCGGGCGGCCGGCAGGTTCACGTGCGGCGCGTACTTGGTCGGCGCCTTGAACAGGCCCGCCAGCATGGCCGCCTCGGCCAGCGAGATGTCCTTGAGGTTCTTGCCGAAATAATAGTCGGCGGCGGCCGCCGCCCCGAACGTGCCGCCCCCCATATAGGCCCGGTCGAGGTAGAGCTTCAGGATCTCGTTCTTGGTGAGGTGCCATTCCAGCCAGAGGGCCAGGAAGGCCTCGTTGATCTTGCGCTGGAGGGTGCGCTCGTTGGTCAGGAAGAGGTTCTTGGCGAGCTGCTGGGTCAGCGAGGAGCCGCCCTGGACGTGGCCGCCGCCGCGGGCATTCACCGTGAGCGCCCGCAGGGTGCCGATCGGGTCGATGCCGAGATGGTCGTAGAAGCGGCGGTCCTCGGTCGAGATCAGGGCCTTGACCAGGATGTCCGGGAACTCGTCGATGCGCAGGGAATCGTCGTGCTTGATGCCGCGCCGGCCGACCTCGGTCCCGTAGCGGTCGAGGAAGGTGACGGCGAGGTCCTGGGCCTTCAGCCAGTTCTCGCTGGTCTGGTTGAAGGCGGGCTGGGCCAGGGTGACCATGACGACGGCGCCGCCGAGGGTGAGGGTCACCGCCTCGCTCGACAGGTCGAGGATCAGGCGCTTGACGCCCCGCACGGTGAAGCGCCGCCGCATCGCGTCGGAGAAGCGGGAATAGGATTCGCCGAGCCCGGCGCCGCCCTCGTAGAGGCTCGCATTCACCCAGGCGTCGAATCCGAGGGCGGCGCGATTGAGGCGCGTCCAGAGCGAGGCAAGCCGGTTCAGCGGCACGGTGGATGTCCTTGGCGGCCCGGCCGGTCAGCGGGCCGGACGGTGAGGTGTACCCAAACTCGACGCGGATCGCGAGGCCGGGTTTCGGAAACGGCCGCGCTGGCGCCCTGCGGCAACGCCGCGGCGGCGCCCCGGATCCCTCGCGGATCCTGCGCCCGGACGCGCCGGGGCGCGAGGTCGCAGGACTGCGCAGGGGCGGCCGCGCTTGTGCGGGAGGCCCGGCTGCGGCAGAGGGAAGCCCCGCCCCCGACGAAGGATCTGCCCTTGGCCGCCAAACCCAAGGCCGCCAAACCCAAGGCCGCCAACCTCAAGGCCGCCAAACGCGAGGCCGTCCCGCCGCTTTCCGCGCCGCCCGGGAGCGACCCCGCCGCGCCGTTCTGGCGCACGAAGAGCCTGGAAGCGATGACCGCGCCGGAATGGGAGAGCCTCTGCGACGGATGCGGGCGCTGCTGCCTGCTCAAGCTCGAGGACGAGGATACCGGCGAGATCCACCACACGGACGTGGCCTGCACGCTCCTCGACATCGGCGCCTGCCGCTGCCGCGACTATGCGCGGCGCCAGAGCCGGGTGCCGGATTGCGTGCGCCTGACGCCGGAGGCGGTGCGCCGCCTGCCCTGGCTGCCGCCGACCTGCGCCTACCGCCTCGTCCGGGAGGGCCGCGACCTGCCCTGGTGGCACCCTCTGGTCTCCGGCAGCCGGGCCACCGTGCACGAGGCCGGGATCTCGGTGCGCGGGCGCGTCAGCGGCACCGAGGAGGAGTTCGAGACGGACGAACTCCTCGACCGGATCGTCGGCTGGCCGGCCGAGGATCCGCAGGCCTGACGGGATTTCGGCACGCGGTTTGCATGGCCGATCGGGTCACCATGACGTTTCCTCCCTGATCTCACGCCCCGCTCCTCCCGGAGCGGGGCCTTTTTTCGCGCCCCGTTGCCAGGAGGACGGGCGCGCCCGATAACGCCGCCGACCGGAGGCGCCTTCCCATGGCCTTGACCGTCGCGGTCCAGATGGACCCGATCCAGAGCATCCGCATCGCGGGCGACACCACCTTCGCGCTTCTCCTCGAAGCGCAGGCGCGCGGCCACACCCTGCTGCACTACACGCCCGACCGGCTCTCGATGCGCGACGGGCGGGTCACGGCCCGCGCCGAGGCGCTGCGGGTGCAGGATGTCGAGGGCGCGCACGCCGCGCTCGGCAGCCCGGAGCGCGTCGACCTCGCGGATCTCGACGTGGTGCTGATGCGCCAGGACCCGCCCTTCGACCTCGCCTACATCACGGCGACGCATCTCCTGGAGCGCGTCCACCCGGCGACGCTCGTGGTGAACAACCCCTTCGAGGTGCGCAACGCCCCCGAGAAGCTCTTCGTCACGCATTTCCCGGACCTGATGCCCCCGACCCTGATCTCCCGCGACAGGCAGGAGATCGAGGAGTTCCGGGCCGAGCACGGCAGCGTGGTGATGAAGCCCCTGCACGGGCACGGCGGCGCGGCGGTGCTGCGGGTGACGCCGGACGACCCGAATTTCGGCTCGATCTTCGACCTCTTCTCCCAGACCTTCCGCGAGGCCTGGGTGATCCAGCGCTTCCTGCCCCGGATCTCGGAGGGGGACAAGCGCATCATCCTGGTCGACGGCGAGCCCCTCGGCGCCGTGAACCGGGTGCCGGCGCGCAACGACATCCGCTCGAACATGGTGCGGGGCGGAACCGGCGGGGCGACCGCGCTGACCGCCCGCGAGCGCGAGATCTGCGCGGCGATCGGCCCCGAATTGCGGCGGCGGGGCCTGATCCTGGTCGGGATCGACGTGATCGACGGCCACCTGACCGAGATCAACGTGACCTCTCCCACCGGCATCCGGGCCATCAAGCGCCTCGGCGGCCCCGACCTCGCGGTGGCGGTGTGGGACGCGATCGAGGCGAAGCGGGCGGCGGGCGGGGGCTGAGGGGCGGCACGCCGCCCCGGACCCGCGCCCCGCTCACTCGCAGACGCGCACGCGGCGGAGGTAGACGTCGCCGAACTCGTCCACGACGCGGCGGCGCACGACGTAGCAGTCGGGCTCCACGTAGACCGGTGCCGGCCCGTAGGCCGGCGCGTAGCCGTAGGCCGGGGCGTAGCCGTAGGCGGGACGCGAGCCCGCCGCGATCGCGCTGCCGAGGGCGAGGCCGCCGATGGCGCCGAGCGCGATCGCCGGGCCCGCCCGCCAGCCGCCGGCCTGCGCCGGAGACGCGCCCGCCGTCACCATGCCGGCCAGGGTTGCGGCAGCCACACAGGCGGAGACGATGCGCTTCATGGCCGATCCCCTCGATCTCGCATGATTGAGAATGGAAATCGCGGCGTTTGCCCGGGAGAGATCTCCCGCCGTCGCGACGACGATCCTTGTAGGGAAGCGCGACTGAATGGGTGCTGAAAGTGGGCGGCGAGGGCCGGTGCGACCCTGCGTCGGCCGCGCAGCTCAGGTCGCGTCCGCGGCCGGCCGCGCGGTGACGCGGCGGTGGCCCGAGACCTCGGCCCCGGCGGTCGGGGCGAGGCGCGCGAAGGCGAAGGCCGACAGGCCCGAGACGAGCGCCACCGCCAGGAAGGCCGGCCAGAAATCCTCCGACCGCACGGAGGCGCGCCCGTGCCACTGCGCGGCGCTCTCGAGCGCGAAGGCCCCGAACGCCACCCCGATGCTGAGGGAGAGCTGCTGGGCCACGCTGGCGAGGCTCGTCGCCGCGCTCATGTCGCGCGAATCCACGTCCGCGTACGCGATGGCGTTGACGGCGGTGAATTGCAGCGAGCGGAAGCAGCCGCCGATCAGCAGCACCGCCACGATCAGCGCGTGCGGGGTCGAGGGGGTGAACAGGCCGTTCGCGGCGAGCAGGCAGGCGGCCAGAACGGCGTTCACTGTCAGCACCGTGCGGAAGCCGAGGGACCGCAGGATGCGGGCCGCCAGGGTCTTCATGAACAGCGCCCCCGCGGCCGCCGCGAAGGTGAGCAGGCCCGAATGCAGCGGGTCGAGCCCGAACCCGAGCTGCAGCATCAGCGGCAGCAGGAAGGGGATCGCCCCGGTGCCGATGCGGAACAGGCTGCCGCCGGTGATCGCCGCCCGGAAGGTCGGGTAGCCCATCAGGTCGAGGCGGATCAGCGGGTGGGCGGTGCGGCGCGCATGGCCGCAATAGAGCGCGAGCAGCGCGAGCCCGGCCCCGACGCAGCCCCACGACACGGAAGCGGGCAGGAGGTGGCGCCCGCCCGAGGCCAGGCCGAGCATCAGGCTGGCGAGCCCGGCCCCCGAGAGCACGAAGCCGACCCCGTCGAGGGGCGGGCGCTCGGCCTCGCGCAGGTCGGCGAAGTAGCGGGTCGCCAGCAGGATGCCGGCGAGGCCGATCGGCAGGTTGATGAAGAAGATCCAGCGCCAGTTCAGGGTCGTGGTGATGAGGCCGCCGAGCGGCGGGCCGATCACCGGGCCGACCAGGGCCGGGATCGTCAGGGTGGCGAGCGCCTGGACGAGTTCCGCCTTCGGCACGCTGCGCAGGAGCACGAGCCGCCCCACCGGCACCATCATGGCCCCGCCCATGCCCTGCAGGAAGCGCGCGCCCACGAACCAGCCGAGGGAATCGGCCGCCGCGCAGGCGAGCGAGCCGCCCATGAACACGGCGAGCGCGAGGCGGAAGACCGTGCGCGCCCCGAACCGGTCCGCCATCCAGCCGCTGACCGGGATGAAGATCGCGAGGCTCACCAGGTAGGAGGTGAGGGCGAGCTTCAGGGCGATCGGGTCCTCGCCCAGATCCGCCGCGATCGCCGGGAGCGAGGTCGCGATCACGGTCGAATCCGTGTTCTCCATGAACAGGGCCGTGGCGACGACCAGGGGGACGATCCGGGCAGGGCGCATCGGGCTCGGAGCCTCGCGAATTTGACCCGGATGATATTGACGGCGGATATCATCCGGGTGATATCTCCCCGCCGAGGAGGATCCGGCGATGGAATCAGGGTCGGACTGCACGGCGTTCCAGGGGGAGCGCCGGCTGGCGTCGGGCGCAATCCGTGAGGTTGCGCTCGCCGTCAAGGCCGCTCACCAACGGGAGGGCGGCGCGCCGGTTCACGTCTTCGACGACCGGACCGGGCGGGTGATCGACCTCGACCTGCGCGGCAGCGACGCGGAGATCCTGGCCCGGCTCGCACCCGCGCCGCCGCCGCGGCAGGCCGGGCGGCCGAAGCTCGGGGTCGTGGCCCGGGAGGTCACGCTGCTGCCCCGGCACTGGGACTGGCTGGCCGCCCAGCCGGGGGGCGCCTCGGCGGCCCTGCGCCGGCTCGTCGACGCGGCCCGGGCGGAGGGGGGCGGGCGCGAGCGGGTGCGGCAGGCCCGGGAGGCCGCCGACCGCTTCATGGGCGCGATGCTGGGCGACGCCCCGGGCTACGAGGAGGCGTCGCGGGCGCTCTACGCGGGCGACGGGGCGCGCTTCCGGGCGCTGACGGAGAGCTGGCCGGAGGCGCTCCGCGACCACGCCCGCGGGCTCGCCGCGCCGGCCTTCGCGCGAGGCGGTGCCGACGCGGGGGGATGAGGCGCGACGCCCGTCCCGGCATCGTTCGCCGCGAGGGTCGTCCGACATCCGGTTGGTGGCTTCGCCATCTCCCGTTTCGGCAACGCGGATGTCGTCTTCGCTCAGGCGCCGCGCGGGCTTGGGATCCGGGATCCGCTTCGACCAAGCGGATCCCGGATCACCGGTCCTGCGGTGACGATGACGTCGGCGCACGCAATTCTGCCGAGCGCGCCGAAGGGCCGCCTCAGCCCCGCCGCAGCAGGAAGATGCCCTGCGCGCCGACGAGGTTCCAGATCCACCAGGGCAGGGAGAAGCGCATCGGCTCCCCCTCGGCGTCGAGGGCCGAGGCGCGCTCGATCCGGGCACCGACCAGGTGGCACAGGCCCACGAAGTCGCGGATCGTGCAGTGATGGATGTTGGGCGTCTCGTACCACGCGTCCGGCAGGTAGTCGTTGACGGGCATGCGCCCGCGCATCAGCAGCTCGGCCCGGATGCGCCAATGCCCGAAATTCGGGAAGGAGACGATGGCCCGCCGGCCGATGCGCAGCAGGTGCTCCAGCACGACCTTGGGCTGGCGCGTCGCCTGGATCGTCTGCGAGAGGATGACGTAGTCGAAGGCGTCGTCCGGGTAGTCGGCGAGGTCGGTATCGGCGTCGCCCTGGATCACCGGGAGGCCGCGGGCGAGGCAGGCATTCACCCCCTCGCGGGAGAGCTCGATGCCCCGCCCGTCGACGCCGCGGCGGTCGCGCAGCAGCGCCAGCAGCGAGCCGTCCCCGCAGCCGACGTCGAGCACCCGCACCCCGGCCTCGACGAGGCCGAGCACGACGCGGTGGTCGGCCCGGGCGGCGGCGAGGCCGGGCTCCTCGGGCAGGCCCGCGGGGGCGAGCGGCGCGGCGGCGGCGCTCACAGGCCGCGCTCCCGGGCGGCGGCGGCGATGAAGCCGCGGGCGGCCGCGAACATCGCCGGCTCGTCGAGCAGGAAGGCGTCGTGCCCCTTGTCGCTCTCCACCTCCACGAAGGCGACCCGCGCCGCCGCCGCGTTGAGCGCGTGCACGATCGCCCGCGAGTCGGGCGTCGGGAACAGCCAGTCGGAGGTGAAGGACATCACGCAGAAGCGCGTGCGGCTGCCCCGGAAGGCGTTCGCCAGCACCCCGCCATGGTCGGCGGCGAGGTCGAAATAGTCCATCGCGCGGGTGAGATACAGGTAGGCGTTGGCGTCGAAGCGCTCGACGAAGCTGATGCCCTGGTGGCGCAGGTAGCTCTCGATCTGGAAATCGGCGTCGAACGAGAAGGTCGGCGCGTCGCGGTCCTGGAAGCGGCGGCCGAACTTGCGGTGCAGGGCCGGCTCCGACAGGTAGGTGATGTGCGCGCCCATCCGCGCCACCGCGAGCCCCTTGGCGGGCCGCGTGCCGACGTCGAGGTAGCGCCCGCCGTGCCAGGCGGGATCCGCCATCACCGCCTGGCGGCCGACCTCGTGGAAGGCGATGTTCTGGGCCGAGTGGCGCGCGCCCGTCGCGATCGGCATGGCGGCGAAGACCCGCTCGGGGTAGCTCGCCGCCCATTGCAGCACCTGCATGCCGCCCATCGAGCCGCCGATGCACAGGAACAGGTCGGGGATGCCGAGCCGGTCGAGGAGCATCGCCTGGCCCCGCACCATGTCGCGGATGGTGACCAGGGGGAAGTCGAGCCCGTAGGGGTGGCCGGTCGCCGGGTTGATCGAGGCCGGCCCGGTCGTGCCCATGCAGGAGCCGACCACGTTGGCGCAGATCACGAAGTAGCGGTCGGTGTCGACGGGCTTGCCCGGCCCCACCACGGTCTCCCACCAGCCGGGCTTGCCGGTGAGCGGGTGGCGGCTCGCCACGTGCTGGTCGCCGGTCAGGGCATGGCAGACCAGCACCGCGTTGCTGCGCGCGGCGTTCAGCCGGCCGACGGTCTGGTAGGCGATCTGCCAGGGGGCGAGGGCCACGCCCGCATCCATCGCCAGCGGCGCGTCGAGCCCGAACTGGGCCACGGGACTCGCGGGCTCCACGGCCTGCGAGGCGGTCTCGGCGCCGGGTCTCAGGGCGGAGATGGCCATGATCGCGAAGGGCCTTCCAAGCAGCATCCGCCGGTTGCGGACGATAAAGCGGCCAGAAAATTCGTTTCGCCGGACGCTTGAGTTAGGACCTTCGCGGCCGTCCGTCAATCGAGGGTGACGGGCGGGGCGGGGCGGTCGTAAGACGGCGCGATGTCTCCCCGGATGCCCGATCCCACATGACCTCCCCCGCCCCCACCGCCGATCTCGCGGCGTTGCGCGCCGAGATCGACCGCATCGACGCGGCCATGCACGATCTGCTGATGGAGCGCGGGCGCATCATCGACCGGCTGATCGCGGTCAAGCGCACCGGCGCCTCGGGCTCGGCCTTCCGGCCGGGCCGGGAGGCCTCGATGATGCGGGCCATCGCCGAGCGCCACGCGGGGCTCCTGCCCCTCGACACGGTCGAGGGGATCTGGCGGGTCATCATCGCCACCTTCACGTACGTGCAGGCGCCCTTCGCGGTGCACGCGGACGTCTCGGGCGGCGACGCGCCGATGCGCGATTCGGCCCGCTTCCACTTCGGCTTCACGGTGCCCTACCGGCCGCATCCGAGCGCCAAGGCGGTGATCGCCGCGGTGGCGGATTCCCGCGGCGACCTCGGGATCTTCCGCCTCGACCAGGGCGTCACTGCCGGGCCCTGGTGGGAGGGTCTCGCCGGAGAGGGGCGCCCGAAGGTGATCGCGCGCCTGCCCTTCATCGAGCGGCCGGGCCATCCGGCCGGCACCCCGGTCTTCGTGATCGCCCGTCCCCTCGACGATCCGAGCGCGGCCCAGCGCGACTGGGTGCTCTACGCCGCCCGCTTCGAGCGCTGGCGGGAGGGCGCCGAGGCGGTGCTGGCGGAGCTCGGGGCCGAGGTGGTGGCGAGCGCCGGCCTGCGCGGCGGCCTCGGCCAGCTCCTCGCGCTGCCGGGCGCGGTCGATCCCGAGACCCTGCGGAACGCCCTGGCGGCCTGCGGCGCGCCGCCCGCCCGCCTCGACGAGGTGGGGAGCCACGCGGCCCGGTTCCGGGTCGAGGGAACGCGCGCCTGAGCCCGCCTCCGCGAGGCCCTGCGGCCCGCGGCACCCCGGGCGGAGCCCGGCGGCCTCATCCCACATCCGCTTGATCCCTTCGGGATGGCGGATGTCGCATCACGCCTCCGGCCCGCCCTCCAGGATCGCCCGCAACCCGTCCGGCAGCCGCGCCGGGCGCCCGCCGATCAGGGCCGCGACGCGGACCTCCGCCGTCATCAGCACCTGATCGCCCCGCAGGATGCGCTGCGCCACGAGGATCGAGGCGCCGCGGACCTCTTTCGTGCGCGTCTCGACGGTGAGCACGTCGTCCATCCGGGCCGGGACCAGCCAGTCGATCAGCATCCGCCGCACGGCGAAGAACAGGCCCTCGCCCCCCGCATGCAGGGTCGACTGGTCGATCCCCGCCGCGCGCAGCATCTCGGTGCGCCCGCGCTCCAGGAAGCGCAGGTAGCTCGCGTGGTAGACGAGGCCGGAGAAATCCGTGTCCTCGTAGTAGACGCGCAGGGTCAGGCGGTGCCCGGTCACGCGGCGGCCTCCGTCCCGATCTCCACGACCACGATCTCGGGCGGGACGCCGATCCGGATCGGCGCGATGCTCATGCCGAGCCCGCCCGAGACGATCAGGTCCGTGTGCTCGCGGATGTGCCCGTAGGCGTAGCGGCGGCCGTAGCGCGAGGGCACGACCGGCGCGTAGCCGAAGAACCTGACCTGACCGCCATGGGTGTGGCCCGACAGGGTCAGCGCCACCCGGGCCGGAACGCGCGGGAAGATGTCGGGCTCGTGGGCGAGCAGGATCACGGGCGCCTCCGGCGGCACCGCCGCCAGGGTGGCGGCGAGGTCGTCGAGGCCGACCCGTCCGGGCGCCGCGCCGGTCTCCCGGCGCAGGCGGTGGTGATGGGGCAGCAGCGCGAGCTGGTCCTGCAGGCCCGCGAGCCAGACCGGGCCGCCCGGCACCGCGAGGGGGACGGCCGCGTTCTCCAGCACCCGGATCCCGACCCCCGCCAGGGCGACGGCCGCCTCGACCGGGCCGCCGCCCCGGGCCTGGGCCCGGGCATCCTCCCACCAATCGTGGTTGCCGAGCACCGCGTGGACGCCGAGGGGCGCCGCGAGGCCCGCCAGGGGGGCGGCCCATTCCTCGGCCCGCAGGCGGCGGGTGATGAAGCGCTGCCCGGCCACGTAGTCGCCGAGGAGCACGATCAGGTCGGGCCCGAGCGCGTTCGCGGCCGCGACGAGGCCGGCGACGCGCTCGACCGTCATCCAGGGCTCGCAGGCGTGGATGTCCGCCAAGGCGACGATGCGCAGGCGCAGGCCCGCGGGCCAGGCCGCCCGGGGCCGGACCGCGTAGTGCGTGACCACCGACCAGAACGGCTCGATCCCGGTGCCGTAGGCCGCCGTGGCGAAGCCCGAGGCCCCGAGCGCGCCCAATCCCCCGATCACTTGGCGGCGGGTGGGCCAGCGGCGCCGCGAGGGCTCAGACATCCTCGTCCCCGCCGAACAGGCCGAATTGCGCGGCGGGGTCGCGGCTCGGCTCCGGCAATCCGAGGTGTCGGAAGGCGTGCGGGGTGAGGAGGCGGCCGCGCGGGGTGCGCTGCACGAAGCCCTGCTGGAGCAGGTAGGGCTCGATGATCTCCTCGATGGCGTCGCGCGGCTCCGACAACGCCGCCGCGATCGTCTCCACCCCGACCGGACCGCCCCCGTAGGAGCGCGCGATCAGCCCCAGATACTTGCGGTCCATGGTGTCCAGACCCGCCGCGTCCACGTCCAGCAGACGCAGCGCCCGGTCGGCGATCGCCCGCGTCACCGTCCCGGCCTCCTCCACGATCGCGAAGTCCCGCACCCGCCGCAGCAGCCGCCCGGCGATCCGCGGCGTGCCCCGCGCCCGCCGGGCGATCTCGTTGGCCCCGTCCGCCGCCATGCCGATCCCCAGCACCCGCGCCCCCCGGGCCACGATCGCCTCCAGCTCGTCCACCGCGTAGAATTCCAGCCGGATCGGGATGCCGAAGCGGTCGCGCAGCGGCGTGGTCAGCAGACCCGCCCGGGTCGTGGCCGCCACCAGGGTGAAGCGCGGCAGCTCGATCTTGACCGAGCGCGCCGCCGGGCCCTCGCCGATGATCAGGTCGAGCTGGTAATCCTCCATGGCCGGGTAGAGGATCTCCTCCACCGCCGGGCTCAGCCGGTGGATCTCGTCGATGAACAGGACGTCGCGCTCCTCCAGGTTGGTGAGCTGCGCGGCCAGGTCCCCCGCCTTGGCGATCACCGGACCCGAGGTCGAGCGGAAATTCACCCCCAGCTCCCGGGCCACGATCTGCGCCAGCGTGGTCTTGCCCAGCCCCGGCGGGCCCACGAACAGCACGTGGTCCAGCGCCTGACCGGTGCGCCGCGCCGCCTCGATGAACACCCCCAGATTCGCCCGCGCCGCGCGCTGGCCCGTGAAATCCGACAGGCTCAGTGGGCGGATCGACGCGTCGATGTCGTCCTCGCGGCGCTCGGGGGTGAGGAGAGGTCTGGGATTGCTCAAGGGGCGCTCGGAGGGGCTTCGAGGGGAGGAGGCCGTCGGGGCCCGCCGCCCGGCAGGTAACCCTTCCCCGGATGTACTCATCCGGGGCCGCCGCACAAGGCGACCGATCGCGGCGACCGATCGCGGCGACCGATCGCGCCGCGCCCCCCGGCCGCCCGTCAGCGCCAGATCGGCTGCGAGTCGATCCAGTTGCGGGCATTCTTCGACAGCGTCACCTGCGAGACGCCGCCGCAGACCGGGAGCCGGACGACGATCTGGTTGACCTTGTCGTTGTTGCGGGAGGCGGAATTCAGGAGATAGATGAACTCCGCGTCGCGCTCGATCTCCTCGTAGCGGGAGACGGTGAGGTTGCTGTAAACGGGGAGATCGAACCAATCGCTGCCCCGGCGCTGGAAGGCGCCGCCCGCGTACAGGTAGACGTCGGAATACTTCAGGCAGTAGGGCACGCCGAGGGCGCGGGCGGCGGAGACCCAGGCCGGCGGGCCGGCCGTGGCGGCGAGCGCCGTCAGGGCGAGCACGCCGAGGCCGGCCCAGACCTCTCGACGTCCGAGCCAGCGGCCCATGGCGCGAAGCCGACCCGGACGGGGGTGCGACACGGTGTCGATCGCTGGGCTCGTCATGTTCATCCTCGCCTGGTCACGACCGAGATCGCCGATGTATTCCGCAGCATCTTACCGGGCCGACCTGCCCGAGAGACGAACGGCCTAGACGCAATTTTATCGGATGAGCTATATACAACCTGAGATTTTACATCTTTCGGTGTCGGCAGGCTGGGCAACTCGTCGGGGGCGGACGGTCCGGGCTCATCGCAGAAAATAGTACCATGTTGTTGACGGAATCTTTCCTATCGAGGATCGGCGCAGCATCGATTCGGCAGATTGCCCGAAGCAGACGTCCAAGCCTTCCCCTGGGGCGCCCGGCAGCGACGCGGGAATTTCTCGAACAGCACCCGCTCCGCGCGGCGGTTTGGAGCGCAACCGCGGCCTCGCGTGAGGCGAGGGGAACCGACGAGGGCGTCGGGTCACACGCCATCCGGTTGATGGCTTCGCCATCTCCCATGTCGGCAATGCGGATGTCGGATCACGGCTCCTGGCCGGCGCCCGGCAGCCCTGCCTGAGCTCGGGATCTCTCCCGTCGTTGCGTCCGCCGGCCGGACGGGCGGCGCCCGGGGCGAGCGCGTTCCGACGCGCTCGAACGCTGTGCCGGCCTCCGGGCCGGGGGCCGCTCACGCCGCGGGGCGTCGACCTCGTCCGGCCCCGCACCGGGTGGGACGGCCCGGGGATCGGGCTCGCCCGTCAGGCCCGATCCGCCGGGGCGGGCCGCGCTCGGTGCGGCGCCCGCACGGAGGGGGGCGCCGCGCCGGGCGATCTCCGAACCGATGGTCCGGGCCCCGCGTCACTCCACCTCGGGCTCGATCTTGTCGAGGCCGCCGATGTGCTTCTGGGCGTAGAGCGGCAGGCCGATCTGCTGGATCAGCTCCAGCTGCGTCTCCAGGAAGTCGATGTGGCCCTCCTCATCCTCGGCGAGGTCCTCGAACAGCACCTTCGAGACGCGATCATTGATCGACTCGGCGTACTGCGCCGCTTCGAGGTAGAGCGCCCGGGCCTCGTTCTCGGCCGCGAGGTCGCACTCGATGATCTCCTGCACGTTCTGCCCGATCTTCAGCGGATCGAGCTCCTGCAGGTTCGGGAAGCCCTCAAGGAACAGGATACGATCGATGAACCGGTCAGCATGGTTCATCTCTTCGATCGACTCTTTGCGCCAGTACTTGGCGAGCTCGATGTAACCCCAGTCGTTCAGCATGCGGAAATGCAGCCAGTACTGGCTCACGGCGGTCAGCTCGCTGCGCAGGCCGCGGTTCAGGTACTCGATGACCTTCGGATCGCCCTTCATCCCATCCCTCCTCAGACTCGCGCCGACGCTGCCTCTCCGGAAACCCGCCCGGCCGATCGACGGCTCCCCCCACATGGCACGCCGCGGGCGAACAGCCAAGACACTTTCTTAGAACAATTCTAAGTATGGCCCCGCCGTTCAGGCCCCGATCGGCGCGCCGGCACCCGCCGGCGCGGCCTCGCCGCGCCGGCCGTCCCCGGCCTCCCGCGCGACCGCGCCGGGCAAGGCCCCGCCCCGGGGCGGGGCCTTGATGCGGTACCAGCCGACGTAGAGGGCGGGCAGGAAGAACAGGGTCAGGAAGGTCGCCGCCACGATGCCGCCGATCATCGCGTAGGCCATCGGCCCCCAGAACACCTCGCGGGCGATCGGGATCATGCCGAGGCTCGCCGCCGCCGCGGTGAGCAGGATCGGCCGCATCCGGTGGCAGGTCGCCTCCACGACGGCGTCCCAGGGCGCCATGCCCTGCGCCTCGTACGCGTCGATCTGGGTGACCAGGATCACCGAGTTGCGGATGATGATGCCGATCAGCGCCAGCACGCCGAGGATCGCCACGAAGCCGAGCGGCGCGCCGGAGGGCAGCAGCGCCGCCACGACGCCGATGAGGCCGAGCGGGGCCACGCTCGCCACCAGCAGCGTCTTCTGCACGCTCTGGAGCTGCACCATCAGCAGGAAGGCCATGACCAGGAGCATCACCGGCACCACGGCCGCGATCGGCCCCTGGCCCTTGGCGCTCTCCTCGACCGCCCCGCCGATCTCCAGGTCGTAGCCGTCGGGCAGACCGGCCTTGAACCGGTCGATCGCCGGCTGGAGCGCCTTGACGACCGTGGGGGGCTGGGTGTCGTCCGTGATCGCGGCGCGCACCGTGATGGTGGGCTGGCGGTCGCGCCGCCAGACGATCGGCTGCTCCAGGTCGTAGCCGATGCGCGCGAAGGCGAGCAGCGGCACGGTGGCGCCGTTGGCGAGAGGGACCTGCAGGCTCTGGAGCGTGTCGATCGAGCGCCGCTCGGCGGCGAGCGCGCGGCCGACCACGTCGACGAGGTAGATCGCGTCGCGCACCTGCGTGATGGCCGTGCCCCCGACGATGCCGTTCAGGATCGTGGCGATGTCCTTCGAGGTCACGCCGAGCTGGCGGGCCTTGTCCTGCAGGATCTCGGCCTTGAGCACCTTGCCGGGCTCGTTCCAGTCGAAGGTCGGCACGCCGAGGCTCGGATGGCCGCCCAGAATGGCCGCGAGGGCGAGGGCCTGCTGGCGCACGACCTGGAGGTCGGGGCCGCCGATCCGGTACTGGATCGGGCGGCCGACCGGCGGCCCGAGATCGAGGGGGTGCACGAAGACGTCGGTGCCCACGAAGTCGCGGCGGCCGAGCGCGGCGAGCCGCGCCATGGTGCGGTCGCGCGCCTCCAGGGACGTCGTCTCGATCACGATCTGCCCGAAGAAGGCGTTGCCGAGCTGCTGGTCGAGGGGAAGGTAGAAGCGGATCGCCCCCTGGCCGACATAGGAGCTCCAGTGCCGGATGTCGGGATCGTCCTTCAGGGCGGCCTCGAAGCGGTCCATCTGCGCCCTGGTCTCGCCGATGCTCGCGTTCTGCGGCAGGGTGAGGTCGACCAGCACCTCGTTGCGGTCCGAGGAGGGGAAGAACTGCTGCTGCACGTGGCCCAGGCCGACGACCGAGGCGGCGAGCAGACCGATCGTGGCCGCCACCGTGATCCAGCGCAAGCGCATCGCCGGGACGAGCAGGGCCCGGAACACGGTGAGCAGCCGGCTGGGCCGGTCGTGGTGGGACTTCATGGTCTTCGGCAGGATTTTCACGCCGATGAGGGGCGCGAACAGAACCGCCACCACCCAGGAGACCAGGAGCGAGGTCGCCAGCACCACGAAGAGCGAGTAGGTGTACTCGCCCGCCGCCGAGCCGTTGAAGCCGATCGGCAGGAAGCCCGCCACCGTGACGAGCGTGCCGGTGAGCATCGGGAAGGCGGTCGAGGTGTAGGCGAAGGTCGCCGCCTTGGTCAGGCTGTCGCCGGCCTCCAGCCGCGCCACCATCATCTCCACGGTGATCATCGCGTCGTCGACGAGCAGCCCGAGCGCGATGATCAGGGCACCGAGCGAGATGCGCTGCAGCGTCACCCCCATCGCGTCCATGATCACGAACACGATGGCGAGGACCAGCGGGATCGAGAGCGAGACGACGAGGCCGGCCCGCAGGCCGAGGCTCAGGAAGGAGACGACGAGCACGATCACCACGGCCTCGACCAGCGCCTTGGTGAAGCCGCCGACCGCCTCCTCGACGATCTTCGGCTGGTCCGAGACGAGGTGGATGCCGACGCCGACCGGCAATTCGCCCTCGATCCGGCGCATCTGCGCCTTCAGCGCCTCGCCGAATTCGAGGATGTTGCCGCTCGGCTGCATGGCGATCGCGAGGGCGATGGCGGGCTGCCCGTTGTAGCGGAAGAGCGTCTCGGGCGGGTCGGTGTAGCCGCGGTGGATCTCCGCCACGTCGGAGAGGCGGAAGAAGCGGTCGTTGAGGCGCAGGTTGATCGCCCTCAGGCTGTTCTCGTCCGCGAACTGGCCGCCGACCCGCACCGACACCCGCTCGGGATCGGCCTGGATCACGCCCGAGGGCTCGACGGCGTTCTGCGCCTGCAGCGTGTTGATCACGCTCTGCATGTCGATCCCGAGGGCGGCGAGCTTGCGGGTCGAGAAGTCGAGGAAGATGACCTCGTCCTGCGCGCCCACGATCTCGATCTTGCCGATGTTCCTCACCTTGAGGATGCTGGTGCGGGCGGATTCGACGTAGTCGCGCAGCTGGCGCATCGAGAGGCCGTCCGCCGTGAAGGCGTAGACGTTGCCGAACACGTCGCCGAACTCGTCATTGTAGAACGGCCCCTGCACGCCCTGCGGGAACTGAGCCTTGATGTCGCCGATCCGCTTGCGGACCTGGTAGAACAGCCACGGGATGGTCTTGGGCGGCGTGGTCTCGCGCAGCTGCACGAAGACGGTGGTCTGGCCCGGCGTCGTGTAGCTGCGGGTGTAGTCCACCGCGTTGATCTGCTGGACCTCCTTCTCGATGCGGTCGGTGATCTGCTCGAGGGTCTCGCCGATGGTGGCGCCGGGCCAGCGCGCCTGCACCACCATGGTCTTGATGGCGAAGGCGGGATCCTCCTCGCGGCCGAGGCGCTCGTAGGCCATGGCCCCGGCCACGATGGAGATCGCCATCAGGAACCAGACGAAGGAGCGGTGCGCGAGCGCCCATTCGGAGAGGTTGAAGGAGGTCATCGGCGCGTCCTGGATCGGGGCCGCCGCGGCCCGCCCAGGGGCGGGAGGCCGCGCGGCGCGGGGAGGGGATGAGGTTCGGCGCGCCGGGCCCCGGGCCCCGCGCGCCTGATGCCGGATGGCCGCGCGGCCGCGCCGCGCGGCGTCATCCGACATCCGACGGATTGCGTCGCCATGCGGATGTCGGCGTCGCTCACGCGCCGCGCGGGCGTGTCATACCCAATCCGCTCGATCCCTTCGGGATGGCGGATTGGGGCTTCGCTCACGCGCCGCGCGGGCTTGGCAGACGCTGTCCGGACGTGATCGTCCGGAAAGCGGATCACAGCCCGGCCTCGGGCAGCCGCACGGCCTGGCCCTCCTTCAGGCTGTGCACGCCCGCGACGACGACCCGCTCGCCGGCCGCGAGCCCCTCGCCCACGAAGACCCGGTCCCCGGCCCGCCCGACCAGCGTCACGTCCCGGCGCCGGACCGACTTGCCGTCCGCCGCCACGACCCAGACCGCGGGGCGGCCCTCCGGGTCGAGGAGGGCCGTGGAGGGGAGGGGGATGCGGGGGGCGATCCGCCGCTCCAGCGCGACCGTCACGGTGGTGCCGAGGCGGAAGGCGGGGGAGGGGTCGACCAGCGTCATGCGTACGCGCCGGGTGCGGGTGGACGCCTCGGCGAGCGGCCCGATCTCCCGCACCCGGCCCCGCGCCGTGAGGCCGGGCGCGGAGAGCAGCGTCACCGTGAAGACCGCCTCGCGCGGCACCTCGCCCATCAGCGCGTCCGGGATGTCGACGACGGCCTCGCGGATGTCGGGCCGCGCCACCGTGACCACCGCCTGCCCGGCCGGCACGACCTGCCCGACCTCGGCGCTCCAGGCGGTGACGACGCCGTCGAAATCGGCGGTGAGCGTCGCGTAGCCGAGTTCGTCCTCCGCCTTCTGGAGGGCCGCCCTGACCTGGGCGAGGCGCGCGGTGGCGGTGTCGCGGGCGGCGACCGCGGCGTCGAGCTGCGCCTGCGTCACCGCGCTGCCGTTCTCGAACAGGGTGCGCTGGCGGCTCTCGGCCGCGGTGGTGTTCTGGACCTGGGCCTGCGCATCCGCCACGTCGGCCCGGGCCCGCAGCAGGGCGAATTGCTGCACCGTGGGATCGAGGGCGGCGAGCCGCGTGCCCTTGGCGACGAGGTCCCCGACATAGACGTCGCGGGCGACGATGCGGCCGCCGATGCGGAAGCCCATCTGGGTCTGGTAGCGCGGCTCCACCGTGCCCGCGAAGGGGCCGAAGGTCTCGCTCGCCTGGCGCTCCGCCGCCACGGCGAGGACGGGGCGCACGGGCGGGGGCGCCTCGGCCTTCTCCTGCTGGCAGCCGGCGAGCGCCAGGAGCGCGGCGGTGAGGAGCGCGGCGGTGAGGAGGAGGGGCCTCACGGCGCGCCCTCCCCGGCGGCGGCGACGCGCTGGCCCGGGCGCAGGAACTGGATCCCCGCGGTGACGACCTGCTCGCCCGCCTCGACGCCCCCGGCCAGCACGATGGCGGAGCCGGCGTAGCGGGCGATCTCGACCGGCCTCGGCGTCACCGTGCCGGAGCCCGGATCGAGCACCCAGACGGCGGGCGCGTCCTTCCAGCGGAAGAGCGCGCTCCAGGGCAGGGTCACGGCCTGCCGCGGCCGGAAGCGCCCGCGCCCGAGCACGACCGCGCCCAGGCTCATCTCGGGCGGCACGGAATCGAGGCCGATCCTCACCCGCACGCCGCCGGTGCCGGGGTCGATGGTCGGCGAGATCTCCCGCACCGCGCCGGTGGTGCGGATGCGCGGATCGGCCTGCAGGCTGATCTCGATCCTGCCGCCCGCCGGCGGGGTGGTCAGCAGGGTCTCGGGCACGATGAAGACCGCGTCGCGGGGGCCGTCATGCGCCAGGGTGAACACGGTCTGGCCCGAGGAGACGACCTGCCCGGCCTCGGCGTTGCGGGCCGTGATGATGCCGGCGACCCCGGCCCGCAGCTCCGTGTAGGTGAATTGCTCCCGGGCCGAGCCGAGGGCGGCGCGGGCCGAATCGACCGAGGCTTGGCTGGTGCGCAGCTGCTGCTCGGCCTGGTCGTAGCTGCTGCGGGTCGTGTAGCCGCTGCGCATGAGCGCCTGCTGGCGCTCGAAATTCACCTTGGCCTGGGTCAGCAGCGCCTCCGCCGAGGACAGGGCCGCCTCGGCGGTCTCGACGTTGACCCGCTGCTCCTGCGGTTCGAGCCGGGCCAGCACCTGGTCGGCCCCCACGTGGTCGCCGACCTCGGCGAGGCGCTCGGCGATCTTGCCGGTCACGCGGAACGCGACGGTGCTGAGGAACTTGGCCTGGACGTCGCCGGACAGCACGACCTCGCCCGCCACGTCGGTGCGGGCGGCCGTGACGGTCTTGACGGCGGCGAGCGAGGGCGGCGGCGTCGCGTCGGCCGGGGCGCCGGCCGCCGCGGCGGGGCCGAGCGCCGCGCCCGCGAGGAGCGCCGCGCGAATCAGGCGAAGCATGGGGAGGAGCGGCATGGGAACGAAGGCTCCATGGGTGGCGGCCCACCGGAACGGCATGCGGCGATTCGTTTGAGAGTCTTGTCGGTGCATGGTTTTTCCGGCGAGCCCGGGACCGCGTCGGCGCATGATGCCGAGGCGGAGAACCGTGAAGGAGCGGCCGCGAGGGGGCGGAGCGGCCGCTCCTTCCAGGCCCCCGGGCGACCTTACGTCAACCGGAGACCTGTCGCGAGCCCCGCGCGGGGCAAGGATGTTCGTGGCGAAGCGGCGCCGCGCTCCTCGAACGGGGGACGGCTCTTGCTCTTCGCGGCGCCTTGCTACTAGTGACTGACTGGTTGGTCAATAGGGGGAGCGATGGAGGCGGCACGGCACGGGCCGCGGCAGCGGCGCAAGGAGGCCCGTCCGGGGGAGATCCTGGACGCGGCCTTCGAGGAATTCGCCCGCAGGGGCTACGCGGCGACGCGCCTCGACGACGTGGCGGCCCGCGCCGGCATCACCAAGGGCACGATCTACGTCTACTTCCCGAGCAAGGAGGACCTGTTCGTCGCCACCTTCAAGGAGATGGTGCGCCCGACGATGGAGAACATCGCGGCCCTGACGCACGCGCCGCAGGGCACCGCGATGGACATCCTGCGCGCGCATTTCCGCTTCGTCTACGATCACATGGTGGCGGACCGGCGGGGCCGGGAATTGCTGCGCCTGCTGATGGCGGAGGCCGGCCGCTTCCCGAGCCTGGCGGAGCGCTGGCACGACGAGGTGATCGGCCCGGCGGTGGAGCGGATGCGGGCGGTGATGCGCTACGGCGTCGCGCGCGGCGAGTTCCGCCCGGGCGTCGAGGAGGCCTATCCGCACCTGCTGTTCTCGCCGGTGATGATGGCCTCGACCTGGCTCAGCCTGTTCGGGGAGGCGCACCCGCTCGAGCTTCAGGGCTACTACGCGGCCCATCTCGACATGATGCGGCGCGCCCTGTGCATCGCCGCGTGAGGCGCCGATCCCGTCGCGGTCAGGTCGGCGCCTCCGGCCCGCCCGCCTCCTCCTGCAAGGCGCGCAGCACGAAGACCCGGATCGCCGAGGAGAGGTTCTGCCCCGCGCGCCCGGCGTCGATGCGCCCGATCAGCGCCGGGACGGAGAGGCCGCGCGCCCGCGCGAGCCGCTGGAGCGCCTCCCAGAACGGGTCCTCCAGCGACACGCTGGTGCGGTGCCCGGCGATCATCACCGAGCGCTTGCGCAGGCCGGCCGCCGATCCCGTCATTCCGACGGATCGGTCACCCCGGGCCGGTCCTCGGGCGGGCCCTCGAGCCGGTGGCCCTCGTGGCGGGCGGTCTCGATCGCGCGGCGGGACTCGGCGAGCGTCCGCGCGGCCTTCGGCCGCCCGAAGGCGACGCGGTTCTCCTCCGCCCTCGCCTCCTCGGTCTGCCGGGCCCGGGCCTTGCGGGCCCGGCGCAGGTTGATGATCTCGGCCATCGGCTACTCCGCGCTCGGCGCCAGCATCGTCTCGGGCCGCACCACGGCGTCGAACTGCTCGGCCGTGACGTAGCCGAGGCGCAGCGCCTCCTCCTTGAGCGTAGTGCCGTTCTTGTGGGCGGTCTTGGCGATCTCGGCGGCCTTGTCGTAGCCGATCGTCGGCGCGAGCGCGGTCACCAGCATCAGCGAGCGGCTCATCAGGTCGGCGATGCGGTCGTGGTTCGGCTTGATCCCGACGACGCAATTGTCCGCGAAGCTCACCGCCGCGTCGGCCAGGAGGCGCACCGATTGCAGCACCGCGTTGGCGATGACCGGCTTGAACACGTTGAGCTCGAAATGGCCCTGGCTGCCCGCCACCGAGACGGTGGTGCCGTTGCCGATCACCTGGGCGCAGACCATGGTCATCGCCTCGGCCTGGGTCGGGTTGACCTTGCCGGGCATGATCGAGGAGCCGGGCTCGTTCTCGGGCAGCGAGATCTCGCCGAGGCCGGAGCGCGGGCCGGAGCCCATCAGGCGGATGTCGTTGGCGATCTTGAACAGGCCGCTCGCCAGGCTGGTGAGCGCCCCCTGGGCGAAGACGAGCGCGTCGTGGGTGGCGAGGGCCTCGAACTTGTTCTGCGCCGAGGTGAAGGGCAGGCCGGTCAGCTCCGCCACCTTGGCGGCGAAACGCTCGGCGAAGTCCGGATGGGCGTTGAGGCCGGTGCCGACCGCGGTGCCGCCCTGGGCGAGGGCCAGCACGCCGGGCAGCGCCGCCCCGACGCGCGCGCCGCCGAGGGCCACCTGGGCGGCGTAGCCGGAGAATTCCTGGCCGAGCGTGACCGGGGTCGCGTCCTGCAGGTGGGTGCGGCCGATCTTGACGATCCCGGCGAAGTCCTGCGCCTTGGCGTCGAGGGCCGCGTGCAGGTGGTGGAGCGCCGGCATCAGCCGGTCGCTGATCTCGCGGGCCACCGCGATGTGCATCGCGGTCGGGAACGTGTCGTTCGAGGATTGGCCGCGGTTGACGTGGTCGTTCGGGTGCACCGGCGACTTGCCGCCGCGCTGCCCGCCGAGCCGCTCGTTGGCGAGGCTCGCGATCACCTCGTTGGCGTTCATGTTCGACTGCGTGCCCGAGCCGGTCTGCCAGACCACCAGCGGGAACTCGCCGTCGTGGCGCCCCTCGACCACCTCGGCGGAGGCGGCCGCGATGGCCTCGGCGAGCCGCGGCTCCAGCACGCCGAGGTCGCGGTTCACGAGCGCCGCCGCCTGCTTCACGAGGCCGAGGGCGTGCACAAGCGGGGCGGGCATGCGCTCCGTGCCGATGCGGAAATTCTGGATCGAGCGCTGGGTCTGCGCCCCCCAGTAGCGGTCGGCCGGGACTTCGATCGGCCCGAACGTGTCGGATTCCGTGCGGGTGGCTTTCTCGGTCGGCGACATCGTGGCCCTCTTTGGCAGAGCGAAACGGCGCCTACTTAAGCCAAAGATCCGCCTTGCGCGATGCCGGATCCGCGCGAGGCCGCCCCCAGCATGACAGGAGACAGGATCTGTCAGACGCCGTGATCGAGGCCCGCCCTCCCCAGGCTCCCTTCCGTCCGGCGGTGCCCCGCCCGCGCACGGAGCCGATGGACCTGTTCGCCTTCCTGCGCGCCGCGCGGGCGAATCCCCTCACCACGTGGTTCCGGGAGCATTTCGAGCACCTGATCGTGACGGGGGAGGGGGCGCTCGGGCGGATCACCGTGGTGAGCGACCCGGCCGCGATCCGGCACATCCTGGTCGACAACGCCGCCAATTACCGCAAGGACGACCTCCAGCGCCGCGTCCTGGCGCCGGGCCTGGGCAACGGGCTGCTCACCGCCGAGGGCGAGGAGTGGCGCCTGCAGCGGCGCACGCTGGCGCCGATCTTCTCCGCCCGCCACGTGGCGGGCTTCCAGGCGCCGATGAGCGAGGCGGCGGCGGTGCTCGCCCGGCGCCTCGCGCGGCGCGACGGGCAGGCGGTGGACGTGGCCCTGGAGATGACCCGGGTCACCCTCGACGTGCTGGAGCGGACGATCTTCACGCACGGGCTGCCGCGCGACCCCGACGCGCTCGGGCGGGCGATCACCCGCTACTTCGAGGCGCTCGGGCCGATCGACCCCCTCGACGTGTTCGGGATGCCCGACTGGGTGCCGCGGATCGGGCGGCTGCGGGCGCGGCCGGCCCTGCGCTTCTTCGCCGAGGTGGTGGACGAGCTGATCGCGCGGCGCCGGGCGCTGCTCGCGGCGGGCGAGGCGCCGCACGACCTGATGACGCTGCTCCTGCGGGCGCAGGACCCCGAGACGGGGCAGGGCCTCTCGGACCTGGAGGTGAAGGCCAACATCGTGACCTTCATCGGGGCCGGCCACGAGACCACCGCCAACGCGCTGACCTGGACGCTCTACTGCCTGTCGCAGGACGAGGCCTCCCGCGCCCGGGCCGAGGCCGAGATCGACGCGGCCTTCGCGGCCGAGGCGCAGCCGCGCGCCGACGCCTTCCCGTTCACGCGGGCGGCCCTGGAGGAGGCGATCCGGCTCTTCCCGCCGGTGCCCTTCATGAGCCGGCAGGCGATCGCCGACGACCGACTCGGGCGGATCAAGATCCCGCGCGGCTCGCTGGTGACGGTGGCGCCCTACGTGCTGCACCGCCACCGCCGCCTGTGGGACGATCCGGACGCCTACCGGCCGGAGCGGTTCCTGCCCGAGTTCCGCGGCCGGATCGACCGCTACGCCTACCTGCCGTTCGGGGCGGGGCCGCGGGTCTGCATCGGGATGAGCTTCTCGCTGATGGAGGCGACGCTGGTGCTGGCGCATCTCCTGCGCGCCGTGCGCCTCGACCGCTCGCCGGAGGCCGGGCCGGTGGTGCCCCTGCACCGGGTCACGCTGCGGCCGCGGGACGGCATGCGGATGCGGGTGACGCGGCGGGAATCCGGCCGGTAGGGGGCGCCGAGCCGCGGGGGCCGCAGAGCCGCCCGGGGGGTTCCAAGACCACCGGTCATTTCTCATGACCGGTGGTGCTGCTCTCGAATGTTCGCCAAGCCTTCGGTTCGCCAAGCCTTTGGCTTGAAATCGAAAATACGAGGCGCATCAACGGCTCGATGCGTCCGCATCCTGAGCCGTTGGTATAAAGCACCATGCGCCGAAATGGTCGGCGGTTCGCCACCGAACCGAAGGACCGCGTCAGCGAAACATGACGCGGCACCAGGAGACCAAGCCGAATGGCCCCATGCGATTCGGCTTGGCCGAGGGAAGCGGGGACCTGCGCCCCGGGGACCCCTGCGCCCCTGCCTCAGCTCTTCTTGCGGAACGCGTCGAGGCTCACCACGGAGGCCCCGCCCTCGGGGGCGGCGGGCTCCTCGGCCGGCTTGGCCGGGGCCTTGGCGGCCTCCTTGCCGGCGGGCTTCGCCTCCGGCTTGTCGGCGCCCAGCATCTTCGGCGCCGCCGCGAGGGCCGGCACCTTCGGGGCCGCCTCGCTCGGCTCGGACCCCGCGCCGCGGATCGCCCGCAGGCCCGCTCCCGGGCTCGCGGCCGGCGCCGCACTCTCCTCGCCCGCCTGCCCCTCGCCCAGTTCGAATTTCAGGCCGAACTGCACCGAGGGGTCGAAGAAGCCCGTCACCGCCTCGAACGGCACCAGAAGCCGCTCGGGGATGCCGGAGAAGGACAGCCCCACCTCGAAGGCGTGCTCGGTCACCCCCAGGTCCCAGAACTGGTGCTGCAGGACGATCGTCATGTCCTGCGGGTACTTCTCGCGCAGGCGCTGGGAGATGCGCACGCCCGGGTAGTCGGTCCGGAACGACACGTAGAAGTGATGCTCGCCCGCGAGCCCGTCGCGGGCCGCGTCGCCGAGAACCTTGCGCACAACGCTGCGCAGGGCGTCCTGCACCAGGAGATCGTAGCGAATCAGATCGTCTGCCATCGGCGGTCGCTTACCCGGTGCCGCATCCATCGGCGAGTCGTGGAAGGGAAAGTGGAGGCTTCTGTTGCCAGGTGCCTCCGAACCCCGCCTATGCGATGCTAACCGCTAGGACTTTGTTTGGTCTTGGGCACCGCTTACGCGGCGACCGCCACCGGAGCATAGTTGTCGTTGGCAACTATTGCATTGGCCCGATAACGGCGGAACCATGCCGAGCGAAAGTCCAACCTTTACGCCCTCGTCGATCCTATTTCGCCCCCGCCGAAGCCCAGCCCGCCGGAACGGGCTGGGCTTGGGTGGAGGCGCCGGGTACCGCCCCCGGGTCCGATAGGTTTATTGCGAAGAACGTTTATCGCCATAGCCGACCTCGCGGCCGGCCTACCGAATATAGAGGCAGGCGCGCCGGTTTTGAAGCCCGTCGATCACCCTTCCCGCTCCCCTGTGGCGGATCCGCCCTTCTCCCCTCCCGCGCCGGGGCGCGAACGCCCCGCCGAGGGGCCCGGCGGCCCCGCGGCGGGGCCCCGCGGCGGCGCCTGGCAGGACCGCAACGCCTGGCGGGACCGCAACGCCTGGCGGGAGCTGGGCGCCGCGGCGCTCCTCGGCCTGCGCCCCCCGCTCTTCCTGGTGGCGGCCGGGCTCCTGGCCTTCGCGCTGGTGGCGGGGGCCGCCCGCCTGCTGCGCCGCGTCGGCCTCTCGGTCTGGGGCTTCCCGTACGCGGGCTTCGACGAGGCCGAGCGCTACGCCCTGACCTTCGCGGTCGTGCCGCTGCCGATCCTCGCCGCCCTGGTGGTCTGGCGGGCGCGGGCGCGCTTCGGGCGGGGCTGGACCGGGGCGCTCGGCCTCGCCGCGCCGCCCCGCGGACCGCTCCTGCCCCTGCTGCTGCTGCTCTGGCCCGGCTTCCAGATCGGCTGGGTCTCGGCCCTCGCGCTCCTCGCCGGCCAGCCCGCCGCGGCGGCGTTCCGGCTGCCCGCGGCGCTCGCCGGCCCGGCCTTCGCGGTCTGGGTGGCGTGGCTCGTGCTCCTGGCGCCGGTGGCCGAGGAGTTGCTGTTCCGGGGCGACCTGTTCGCCCGCGCGGCCGGACGGCTCGGCCCGGTCGCGGTCGTGCTCCTGAGCGCCGGCCTGTTCGCGCTCAGCCACGGGATCGGCCACGCCGCCCGCCCGCTGAGCGTGCTCCCCCTCGGCCTCGTGCTCGGGTTCGTGCGGCTGCGCACCGGCAGCCTGCCCGCCTGCATCGCCCTGCACGCGGTGAACAACGGCGCGATCGTGCTCGCCATGCTGGCCCTCGCGGTCCCCTGAAAAAGCGGCGCCGCCCGCTCACCCGCGGACGCGGATTGCGCTATCCTGGAGGGCCTCGGAGCACAGCCCATGCGCGCCTATCACGACCTCCTGCGGCGCATCCTCGACGACGGCGTCGAGAAGCACGACCGCACCGGGACCGGCACCCTCTCGGTGTTCGGCCACCAGATGCGCTTCGACCTCGCCGAGGGATTCCCGCTCGTCACCACCAAGCGCCTGCACCTGAAGTCGATCATCCACGAGCTGCTCTGGTTCCTGGCCGGGGACACCAACGTCGCCTACCTGCAGTCGAACGGGGTGACGATCTGGGACGAGTGGGCCGACGAGCACGGCGATCTCGGGCCGGTCTACGGCAAGCAGTGGCGCTCCTGGGCCAAGCCCGACGGCGGCAGCCTCGACCAGATCGCCTGGGTGCTCGACGAGATCCGCCGCAACCCGGATTCCCGCCGCCTCGTGGTCTCGGCCTGGAACCCGGCCGACCTCGACCGCATGGCGCTGGCCCCCTGCCACTGCCTGTTCCAGTTCTACGTCGCGCAGGGCCGCCTCTCCTGCCAGCTCTACCAGCGCTCGGCGGACGCCTTCCTGGGCGTGCCCTTCAACATCGCCTCCTACGCGCTGCTCACCGCCATGATGGCGCAGGTGCTCGACCTCGTCCCGGGCGACTTCGTGCACACGCTCGGCGACGCGCACCTCTACGTGAACCACGTCGCCCAGGCCCGCCAGCAGCTCGCCCGCGACCACCGGCCGCTGCCGCGGCTGCGCCTCAACCCGCAGGTGCGCTCGCTCTTCGATTTCCGCCACGACGACGTGGTCCTGGAGGGCTACGACCCGCATCCGGCGATCCGCGCGCCCGTGGCGGTCTGACCCCGTGCCCCGCGTCACCCTGATCGCCGCGGTCGCGCGCAACGGCGTCATCGGCCGCGACAACGACCTCGCCTGGCGCCTGCGCGGCGACCTGCGGCGCTTCCGCGCCCTCACGATGGGCAAGCCGGTGGTGATGGGCCGCCGGACCTGGGACTCGATCGGCCGGCCGCTTCCCGGCCGGCGGGTCATCGTGATGACCCGCGATCCCGGCTGGTCGGCGCCCGGCGTCGAGACGGCCGCCGGCTGGGACGCGGTGCTCGCCCTCGTCGGGGAGGCCGAGGAGGTGATGGTGGCGGGCGGCGCGCAGATCTACGCCCTGACCCTGCCGCTCGCCGACCGGATCGAGCTCACCGAGGTGGCGGCGGCGCCCGAGGGCGACGCGCGCTTCCCCGAGATCCCGGCGGGCCGCTTCCGGGAGGTCGCGAGCGAGGCGCACCCGGCCGGCCCGGAGGACGAGCATCCCTACCGGTTCGTCACCCTCGACCGCCACGTTTGAGCCCGTCCGGGCCATCCGGGCGCCGGGTGCGGCGATGAACCCCCGGCGCCGGGGCGCCGCCCGGGGCCTCGCCCGGTCCCGGGAGGTTGCTTTCCCGCCAAGCGCAGCCGATATCGCTGCGGGGACAGCGTTGACAGCAACTCAAGATGCCGCGCGGGTCGCGACAGCGAGAGGCGTGCCGGCCGGGAAAGGAAGTGGGCGAGCATGCCATGGAGTAATCAGAGTGGCGGCGGCGGCGCCGGCGGCAACGGGGGCGGACCCTGGGGCCGGCCCGGCGGCAACGGCGGCGGGCCCTGGGGCAGCGGCGGCGGCGGCAACCAGCCGCCCGATCTCGAGGATCTGCTGCGCCGCGGCCAGGACCGGCTGCGGACCCTGATGCCGGGCGGCGGCCCGGTGGGAGGGCGCGGCATCGCGCTCGCGGTGCTGATCGTGGCCGCGGTCTGGCTGCTGACCGGCTTCTACACCGTGGCGCCGAACCAGGTCGGCATCAACACGGTGTTCGGGCGCTACACCGGCCAGGTCGGCGAGGGCCTGCGCTACAATTTCCCCTACCCGATCGGCGCCGTGGTGAAGCCGAATGTCGGGCAGGTGAACAGCATCCAGATCGGCTACCGCTCCGGCGTCGGCCCGCAGCGGATGCGCGACGTGCCGGAGGAGAGCCTGATGCTCACCGGCGACGACAACATCGTGGACATCGACTTCGACGTGCAGTGGCGCGTCAACCCGGCCAAGGCCGAGGAATTCGTGTTCAACCTCCAGAACCCGGAGGGCACCATCAAGTCCGTGGCCGAGAGCGCCATGCGCGAGGTGGTGGGCCGGCGCAAGATCCAGGCGATCCTCACCACCGAGCAGACCAGCGTCGCGCAGGAGGTGCAGGAGATCATCCAGCGGGCGCTCGATTCCTACGGGGCCGGCGTGCTGATCAACGTGGTGCAGCTCCAGGGCGTGAGCCCGCCGCAGGAGGTGCGCCAGGCCTTCGTCGACGTGAACGCCGCCCAGCAGGACGCCGAGCGCGCCCGCAACGAGGCCCGCACCTACGCGAGCCGCGTCGTGCCGCAGGCGGAGGGCCGCGCCTCGCAGATGATCCAGCAGGCCGAGGGCTACAAGTCGCAGGCCACCGCCGAGGCGACCGGCCAGGCGGGCCGCTTCCGCGAGGTCTACGAATCCTACAAGCTCGCGCCCGCGGTGAGCCGCGAGCGCATGTTCCTCGACACGATGGAGAAGGTGCTGGGCAGCGTGAACAAGGTGATCCTCGACCAGCCCGGAACCGGCGGGTCCGCCGCCCCGGGCGTGATCCCGGTCCTGCCGCTCAACGAACTCGCCGCGCCCCGCGGCGCCGGCCAGGCGCAGGGGACGACGCGATGAACGGCAGCAACGCCCTGCGGACCGCCGCGATCGGCCTGATCGCCGTCGTGGCCCTCCTGCTCTACGCCTCGGCCTTCACGGTGAGCCAGACCCAGCAAGCCCTCGTGCTGCAATTCGGCCGCGTGCGCACCGTGCTGAACCAGGCCGGCACCGACCGGCCCGGCCTCTACTTCAAGATCCCGTTCTTCGAGACCGTCGTGCTGTTCGAGAAGCGCCTGCTCGACCTCGACCTGCCGGTGCAGACCGTGCTCTCGGCCGACCGGCAGAACCTCGAGGTCGACGCCTTCGCCCGCTACAAGGTCTCGGACCCGCTGCGCTTCTATCAGGCGGTGAACAACGTGCAGGTCGCCAATCAGCGCCTGTCGAGCTTCACCAACGCGGCGATGCGCAACGTGCTCGCCAGCGCCTCGCGCGACGCCATCGTGCGGACCCAGCGCGAGGCGCTGATGAACCGCATCCAGGAGGACGTGAACCGGCAGGCCAAGAATCTCGGCATCGAGATCATCGACCTGCGCCTGACCCGCGTCGACCTGCCGGCCGCCAACAGCCAGGCGGTCTACGGCCGGATGCAGACCGAGCGCCAGCGCGAGGCCGCCGACCTGCGGGCGAACGGCGAGCGCGACGCGGCCACGATCCGGGCGCGGGCCGACCGCGAGGTGACGGTGCTGGTCGCCGAGGCGAGCCAGAAGGCCGACCAGCTGCGCGGCGAGGGCGACGCGGACCGCAACCGCATCCTGGCCCAGGCCTTCGGGCAGGATCCGGACTTCTTCGCCTTCTACCGCTCGATGCAGGCCTACGAGAAGGGGCTCACGGGCCCCGACACCCGCCTGGTGATCGGCCCCGGCTCGGACTTCTTCCGCTACTTCAACGACCCGCAGGGCCGGTCGCGTCCCGCCGCCGCCTCGCCCGCCCCGGGCCAGTCCGGCGCCCCGGCGCCGAGCGGCCCGGCTCCGGCGCCGGGTACCCCGGCGCCCGGCCAGTAGCGCAGGGCCGTGCGCGACCTCGTCGCCGCGCTCGGGCTCGCGCTCGCGATCGAGGGCCTGCTCTGCGCGGCCTTCCCGGGGGCGATGCGGCGGGCCATGCTGGAGGCGGCCCAGACCCCGGCGGAGCGGATGCGCCTCGTCGGGGTCGTCTCCGCGGTGGCGGGGGTGATCGTGGTCGGGGTGGTGCGCCTCCTGCTCCGCTAGGCGAAACCGCGCCGGGGCGGGCCGGAGACGCCCGGGCCGCCCTTGATCCTTCGGGCGCGACCACGATCTAAGGGATCCGCCGGGCGGTCGGCCCTCCGCTTCCCGGAGGCCGCCCGATCTGGCAGCATGGCCCGACACAGCCGTTCAGACGAGGTTCCCGATGCCCGCTGCCGAGTCCGCGCCCGCGCGCCGATCCGAAGCCTTCGCGAAACGGCGGCTGCCGGCGCTCGCGGGCGCCCTCCTGGCGCTCTCGGTCGGGACCGCCGCGCTCCCCTCCGCGGCCCTCGCCAGGGCCCCCGAATCCCTCGCCGACCTCACCGAGCAGGTCACCGACGCGGTGGTGAACATCTCGGCCTCGACGACGGTGGAGACCCGCGGCCGCACCCTGCCGCAGCTGCCCCCCGGCACCCCCTTCGAGGACCTGTTCGAGGATTTCTTCAACCGGCGGGGCGGCGGCGATCAGCCGCGCCAGCCGCGCAAGTCGAACTCGCTCGGCTCCGGCTTCATCATCGACGCCTCCGGCATCGTGGTGACGAACAACCACGTGATCGGCGACGCCAACGACATCCAGGTCATCCTGCACGACGGCCGCAAGCTGAAGGCGGAGATCGTCGGCAAGGATTCCAAGACCGACATCGCGGTGCTGCGGGTCAAGCCGGAGGCGGACCGGCCGCTCAAGGCGGTGCCGCTCGGCGATTCCGAGAAGATGCGGCCGGGCGACTGGGTGATCGCGATCGGCAACCCGTTCGGCCTCGGCGGCTCGGTCTCGGCCGGCATCGTCTCGGCGCGCGGCCGCAACATCGATTCGGGGCCCTACGACAACTACATCCAGACCGACGCGGCCATCAACAAGGGCAATTCGGGCGGTCCGCTGTTCAACATGAGCGGCGAGGTGATCGGCATCAACACGGCGATCCTGTCGCCGACCGGCGGCTCGGTCGGCATCGGCTTCGCGGTCCCGACCGCGACGGCGGCCCCGGTGATCGAGCAGCTGCGCCAGTACGGCGAGACCCGCCGCGGCTGGCTCGGCGTGCGGATCCAGAACGTCGACGACACCACCGCCGAGGCGCTCGGCCTCAAGGGCGGCGCCCGCGGCGCGCTGATCGCCGGCATCGACGAGAAGGGCCCGGCCAAGACCGCCGGCTTCGAGGTCGGCGACGTGATCGTGAAGTTCAACGGCGTCGAGGTGAAGTCGTCGAGCGACCTGCCCCGCATCGTGGCGACGACGCCGGTCGGCAAGACCGTGGACGTGCTCACGATCCGCAAGGGCGCGGAGCAGACGCGGCCGGTCACCCTCGGGCGGCTGGAGGACAACGACAAGCCCCAGCCCGCCGCCCTCAACCGGCCCCAGCCCGAGGCCGACGTGACGCGCCAGGCCCTCGGCCTCAACCTGACCGGCCTCTCCGAGGAGGCGCGGCGGCGCTTCAACATCAAGGACGGGCTGAAGGGGGTGGTGGTCACCCGCGTCGACCCGAACTCGAACGCGGCCGACAAGCGCATCCAGGCCGGCGACCTCATCGTCGAGGTCGGCCAGGAGCCGGTGAACTCACCCTCGGACGTCACCCGCCGCCTGGATCAGATCAAGAAGGAGGGCCGCAAATCCGCCCTGCTGCTGGTCTCGAACGCCCAGGGCGAGGTGCGGTTCGTGGCGCTGAGCCTCGAATAGGAACGCCCGGTCACCCGCCGGAGAGGCTCCGGCGGGCGACCCGGTGCCGCGACGGCGCCGGACCGAGGCACGTCCCGCGCGCCCCGCCCGGCTCCCTCACCGGGCCGGGGCGATGATGCCGGGGGTCACCGGCGGCGGCGGCAGCGTCTGCTCGCGGCGGATCTGGCCCTGCAGCTGGTTCGTCTCGAACCGGTTCTGCTGCTGGATGTCGCGCGATTCGCTGCGATAGTTCATCGAGTTGTTGAGACCCTCGACCGTGCGCTCGGCACGGGTGGTGCCGCGCTGGTTCTGGGCCAGGGCGGGGCTCGCCGCCAGGGCGGCCGCGAGGATCAGCAGGGTATGGACGCGCATGGGAACACCCCGAGGCTGTGAACGGTCACGGATATAGGCGATGGGGGGACGCGCCGGGACGGTCTCGGGTTCCCCGCGACCCTGCGGCGCTGCGCCACCGTCCGGCCCCCTCGCCGGCCCCCTCGCCGGCCCCCTCGCCGGCCCACCCTCGACGCCGTTCGCGTTTTGGTCCAGTGAAGAATCCATGACTCGCGATGCCGCCGGGGCCGAGGCGCCCGCCCCCACCTCGATCGCAGCCCGCGCGAGGGCCGCCGTGGCGCCTCCCGGGGCGGCCTATCTCGACGGGCTCAATCCGGAGCAGCGCCGCGCCGTCGAGGCGACGGAGGGGCCCGTCCTGGTCCTGGCCGGCGCGGGCACCGGCAAGACGCGGGTGCTGACCACGCGCATCGCCCACCTGATCGCCATCGGCCGCGCCCGGCCCTTCGACATCCTGGCCGTGACCTTCACCAACAAGGCCGCGCGGGAGATGAAGGAGCGCATCGGCGGCCTGATCGGCGCGGCCGGCGAGGGCATGCCCTGGCTCGGCACGTTCCACGCGATCGGCACCAAGATCCTGCGCCGCCACGCGGAGCTGGTCGGGCTGCGATCCGACTTCACCATCCTGGGCACCGACGACCAGCTGCGCCTGCTCAAGCAGGTGATCGAGGCGGCGGGCATCGACGAGAAGCGCTGGCCCGCCCGCGGCCTCGCCCAGGCGATCGACGGCTGGAAGAACCGCGGCCTCGCCCCCGACCAGGTGCCGGCCGGCGAGGCCGGCGCCTTCGGCTTCGGCAAGGGCGGGCCGCTCTACGCCGCCTATCAGGAGCGCCTCGCCACCCTCAACGCGGTCGATTTCGGCGACCTGCTCCTGCTCTGCCTCAAGCTCTGGCGCGAGAATCCCGACATCCTGGCGAGCTACCAGGACCGCTTCCGCTACATCCTGGTCGACGAGTACCAGGACACCAACGTGGCGCAGTATCTCTGGCTGCGGCTCCTGGCCCAGGGCCGCCGCAACGTCTGCTGCGTGGGCGACGACGACCAGTCGATCTACGGCTGGCGCGGCGCCGAGGTCGACAACATCCTGCGCTTCGAGCACGATTTCCCGGGCGCCGTGGTGGTGCGGCTGGAGCGCAACTACCGCTCGACGGGCCACATCCTGGCCGCGGCGGCGACGCTGATCGCCCACAACGAGGGGCGGCTCGGCAAGACCCTGCGCACGGAGGCCGGCGCGGGCGAGCCCGTCACGGTGACGGGCGCCTGGGATTCCGAGGAGGAGGCGCGCCTCATCGGGGAGACCATCGAGGGCCTGCAGCGGCAGGAGCATCCCCTGGCGCAGATCGCCGTGCTGGTGCGCACCTCCGCCCAGATGCGCGAGGTCGAGGACCGCTTCGTCCAGCTCGGCCTGCCCTACCGGGTGATCGGCGGCCCGCGCTTCTACGAGCGGGCCGAGGTGCGCGACGCGCTCGGCTACCTGCGCCTGACCGCCAACGGGGCGGACGACCTCGCCTTCGAGCGCATCGTCAATACGCCCAAGCGCGGGCTCGGCGACGCCACCCTGCAGGCCCTCCACGGTGTCGCGCGGCGGCGCGCGGTGCCGCTCCTGCACGCGGCCCGGCTGATCGTCGAGACGGAGGAGCTGAAGCCCAAGCCCCGCTCGACCCTGCGGGCCCTGGTGCAGTGCTTCGACCGCTGGGCGAAGCTCCTGGAGGGGCGGCCCCACGCCGAGGTGGCCCAGACCATCCTGGAGGAATCCGGCTACACCGAGATGTGGCAGAAGGAGCGCACCGCCGACGCCGCCGGCCGGCTGGAGAACCTCAAGGAACTGGTGCGCTCGCTGGAGGAGTTCCCCGACCTGCCGGCCTTCCTGGAGCACATCGCGCTGGTGATGGACGCCAACGAGGCGGAGGGCGGCGACCGCGTCAGCCTGATGACGCTGCACGCCGCCAAGGGGCTCGAATTCGACACGGTCTTCCTGCCGGGCTGGGAGGACGGGCTGTTTCCCAACCAGCGCGCCCTCGACGAGAGCGGCCGGGCCGGGCTGGAGGAGGAGCGGCGCCTCGCCCATGTCGGGCTCACCCGGGCCCGCAAGCGCGCCAAGATCTCCTTCGCGGTCAACCGCCGCATCCACGGCCTGTGGTCCTCGACCATGCCGAGCCGCTTCATCGACGAATTGCCCGAGGCGAGCGTGAGCGTGATCGAGGCGCCGGCGAACTTCTCCCACGGCCCCTCGCGCTTCGACCGGCAGGCGACGCCCTTCGGCTCCTCCTACGCGACCCCCGGCTGGCAGCGCGCCCAGGCCGCCACGGCCGGACAGGAGCGCTTCGGCGGCCAGGGCCGCCCGGGCGAGCCCCGCTTCGGCGAGGGCCGCGGCGCGCGCGGCGCCCCCAGGCAGATCGAGGGAACGCTGGTGGCGAAGTCGACCGGCACTGCGTCAGACTACGTAGCGGGCGCGCGCGTCTTCCACACGAAGTTCGGCCCCGGCTCGGTCGCGGCGGTCGACGGCAACAAGCTCACGGTTGACTTCGACAAGGCCGGCCGGAAGATGGTCCTCGACAGTTTCGTCCAGCCGACCTGACTCGGCGGGCCGCTGTCCCCGCGTCACGCCGGCGGAGGGTGCGATCTCGCAGGAGCCGACATCCGGGACGGCGCACGCGACAGCGTGCGCGACCCCGCCGCGGAGCCGGCCGCGAGCCCCGTCGCTGTGTGGTTTGAGACACAGACCGAACCCTAATCTTCGCGCCCGCGAAAACCGTCCTGTGCGGCGCGGCGCGGGAATTGCTGGTCAACCTCTGTCGGCATACCGTTGCGGGAGATCCAGGCGGACTTGTCCACCGCCTGCGTCGATCGGACGTGGAACCCGTCCGGACCCGCGGATTTGACGTGCTGTTGGCGCAACGAGGAGGTCGAGGGACACGAGAGGGCAGATCACATCGCGGCACCGCAAGTCCAGTGGGAGTGTTGATCTATGAAGAGACGACGCGCACGACTTGAACTGGTCGATGACCGCCCGATCCGGATGCCGCGCACCCGGTTCGAGGAGGAGCGCAATGCGCCGCCGATTCAACCCATGACGGCCCGCCAGGCCGAGTATCTCGAAGCCCTCGGTTCCCACGCACAAGTCATCGTTCTCGGGCCGGCCGGCACCGGCAAGACCTACATCGCCGGCACCCGCGCCGCGGACCTCCTCCGCCAGCGCCGCATCGCCAAGGTGGTGATCACCCGGCCCAACGTCCCCTCGGGACGCTCCCTCGGCTACTTTCCCGGCAGTCTCGAAGAGAAGATCGCGCCCTGGGTCGCTCCGCTCACGGAGACGATGAAGGAGCGGATGGGCGCGGGCGCCTTCGACATCGCGCTCAAGTCCGGCGACATCGAGATCGTGCCCTTCGAGGTCATGCGCGGCCGCACTTTCAAGAACTGCCTCGTGATCCTGGACGAGGCCCAGAACACCACCCCGGCCGAGATCAAGATGTTCCTGACACGCATCGGCGACGATTGCCAGGTCATCATCAACGGCGACGTCTCCCAGACCGACCTGCGGGAGACGTCGGGCTTGCGGACCGTGATCCACCTCGTGAAGAGCCGGCTGATGCCGATCCCGATCGTGGAGTTCGGGCTGGAGGACATCGTCCGCTCGGGGATCTGCGCCGAATGGGTGCGGGCCTTCGAGGAGGCGCGTCTCTGACCGCGTGATCCCCGGCGCCGCGGGGGTCCGCGGCGCCGGGGATCGTGGGGCGGCCGGATCAGGCGCAGATGCGGTTCGCGACGGCCTGCGCCTGAGGGATCCAGCCGTCGAGGTCGACCGCGGCGGCGTCGGCCCGCAGAGCCGCCAAGCGCTCGGGCTCGGAGACGAGGCCGCGAAGGGCCGCACGCACGGCCGCGGCCCCGCCCGCGAGCGGGATCTCCGCCACGCCGGGCAGCGCCCGGACGCTGTCCATGGCCGGGATGTCCGACACCAGGCAGGGGACGCCGAGGCTCAGGAATTCGAGCACGGAGCCCGGGATGCCCTCGGCCCGCGAGAACAGGTAGCCCAGGGCGCAATCCGACATGATCGCGACGATCCTGTCGATCTCCCCAGCCTTGTCGATGTAGCCGTGTGCCGTCAGGAAGGGCCGCGCCGGAAGGGTCGCCGCGTCCGGCCCGATCGCGTGGACATGCACCCGTTCGGACAGGAGCGGGTCGCCGTCGATCGCCTCGATCAGGTCGAACAGCCCCTTGCGCTCGGCATCCGCGCCCACGAACCCGACCCGCAGGGGGCTGCCCGGGATTGGCGCGCGGGACGGCCGGCGCTCCTCGGCGAGCCTGCGCGGCATGTTCAGGCCCCGGCCGATCACGTGGATCTTCCCGGCATCGACCCGGTAGCGCTCGACGAGCTGATCGGCCACCCAGTCGTTGAACACGAAGATCGAGTCGCACTCCTGGTAGGACCGGGTCTCCTGCCCGATGATACGGCTCTTCACCCGATCGGGGGCATCCTTGAACTGGCTGTACTCGAAGTATTGCGTCAGCGTCATGTCGATGAGCAGTGAGACGTGACTGAACGCGCGCAGATACTTGTCCCTGCGGGGCGTGATTGGCGGGAAGGAGACCAGCACGTCGCCCTGGTTCGGCCGGTCGTTGGCGGCCAGGAAGTTGGCCTCTTGAAACTCCCGCGCCATGAAAAAGTACTTGCGCGGATCGACCCCCATCCGCGCGCCGAAGACCAGGGTGGGCAGGTAGAGGTCGCGGTAGCTGCGGATCGGCAGCGCGACGACGCGTTCCGCACCCAGCACGGCCCTGAGGCTCTCGCCGAAGTAGTAGGACGAGCCCGAGAAGTTCTTGGGGTCATCCGCCCCGGTGATGAACACGCGACGCGTGGGCGACATTCGCTGATCCTCGTGCTGCGAACGAGAGCGGTGCGGCTCCCGGTGGCGCTCCCGGCCGGAGGCCGGGCCGGGAGGACCACCGATCACGGCGGTCCGGCTCACGACAGGCCGTAGCGGCTGCGGCTGCGCTGCACCGGCCCGCCCGCCCCGAAGCTCGACCGGATGCGCCGGCCGAGCGCGAGCTTCAGATCCTCGATGACGTGGCTGACCCGCGGCACGCCCAGCATGCCCCGCTCGAGTTCGGCGGGATGCACGACGTCGAGGGGAAGGCCGCCGCCCCGCAGATGGGCGCGGGCCGTCTCGGCCCCGGCGTGCCGCGCGTAGACGAGCATGTTCTGCCGGTACCAGGCCTCGACGCGGCCGTCGTTCCAGAGGGCCGGGCGGAACAGGTCGAACGCCTCGTATCCCTCCCGCGCGAAGAGGTCGGCCCACCAGCTCTGCCACTGGCAGTTGATGTGGCCGATGCCGCCCTGGTATGGGATCGCCGCGGAGAATAGGACCACGTCGGCCGCGTTCGAGAGCGAACGCACCAGGACCGGAGCCTTGTCGGTGGGCAGATGCTCCCCGACCTCGAGGCTCATGGCGAGGTCGAACCGGCGATCGAAGGTGATCTCGGTGGTGAGGTCCCGGGGAGTGAAGTGCTCCTGGGCGATCTCGAGGTCGTCGCGCGACACGTAATCCCCGTCGATGCCGGCCACGTCGGCGACGCCGGCCTGCGAGAACGCCTTCAGCCAGGTCCCGACCCCGCATCCGAGGTCGAGGACCGAGCGCGGCGCGAATATCGCGCAGACCATCGGGGCGACGATCAGGGCGGAATTCAAGGAGCCCGAACGTTGCTCGCCGTAGAAAGAGCGGTCGTAGAGATCTTGCATGCCTTCTCCTCCATGCCGGGGCACGATGGCAATGTGCGCCGGCCCTCGCGTCAATCCTCCCCCGCGCCCCCGCCCGATCAGGCGTAGAAGCTGACCGCCTTCGACAGCACGCGGCCGAAGGGCCGCGGCAGGATTCCAATCTCCGCCCGCAGCATCGCGAGATCGGCCTTGGTGATGCAGCCGAAGAGCTTGAGGGCGAAGCCGTACGAGACGATGCCGGCCACGATGGCGAGCCCGACGGAGGCCGGGCCCGGGACGGCGCGGATGACGGCGTGCGCCACGGCCGCGCAGAGCAGCGAGGACGCCACGATGCGCGCCAGATCCGCCATCGGGGCCGGAGCCTTCAGCACCCGATGGGCGTAGAGGAGCAGCAGGGCGGCGCCGCAGAGCTGGACGGCGGCGCGCGTCAGCGCCGCGCCGATCACCCCATAGACCGGCACGACGAGGAGCCCCGACAGGACGATGCTGAGGGCACCGGCGGCCCCGACGCCGAGGTTGAAGCCGTTGCGCTCGCTGGCATTCATGTAGATCTGCGCCACCGAGGTCACGGCCCCGATGGCGGAGGCGCCCACCAGGATCGCGGCCGGGAGGGCCGCGTCGGCGAATTGAGAGCCGTAGACCAGGGGGATGAAGGCGGGGGCGATGGCGGCGGTGCCGAAACAGGCCGGGACCACCATCATGGCGAGGAAGCGCATGCCGCTGCGGTAGAGGGCGGCGGCCCGCTCGTGCTCCCCCATGGCGATCTGCTGCGAGAGATGCGGCAGCAGCGTGCCGGTCAGCAGGAGCGGCGCCTGGACGGCGAGGTTGGAGAGGGTCACGCAGATCGAGAACAGCGCGACCTCGCTGCTGCCCCAGCTGCGCTCGAGGAAGAAGATCTCGGTCCGCGTCGAGACCACCGAGGCGAGGAGATAGCTGGTCCAGGTCGAACCGCAATAGCGGGCGATCCTGGCGCGCAGGGCCGGGGCGACCGGGGCGCCCCGGCGCAGGCCGGAGGCGAGGAAGACCGCCGGGCACAGACCGATCAGGACGCTCCCGGCGAGGGCGCCGGCCACGCCGAAGAGCCATGAACCGATGCCCGCGGCGGCGACCTGGATGACGGCGGTGGCGAGCATGATGCGCGCCATCCGGCCGAATTCCTGGCGCCCGCGCAGGAGCCCGACCACGAAGTTGCCGGCGCCCTGGCCCACGAAGGCGGCGGCGACGAGCAGCCAGAAGAGCGGGTTGGCGAGGTAGCCGACGGTCCCGATCGGTCCGACGTGCAGGTGGTCCTTCCAGAGCGGCGCCGAGGCGCTGAGCAGGACCGCCACCCCGGCGGCCATCAGCAGGGCGTAGCGGCCGAAGAGATAGCGCGCCAGTCCGTCCGCTGCCGCGCCGTTCTCCTGCCGCCGCAGGTCCGGCAGGTAGCGGGCGAGGGCGCCGGGGATGCCCAGATCCGCGACCAGGACCGAGAGGCCGACCAGCCACATGCCGTACGTGAAGACGCCGAGGCCCTCGCGCCCGAGGACGCGCGCCACGATGATCGTGCTCAGCGTCCCGCCGATCACGATCGAGCCGGTCGCGACCGCGTTGGTCACGGATTGTCGTGCGAGACTCGCCATGGTCCCCTACATGTAGGCCCTGAGCAGGGCCATCTGCGGCTTGTCGCCCTCTTTGCCGGGCTCGATGCTGAACGCGTAATCGCCCCACCACGGTCCGCCGGCCCAGTAGGCGTAGGCCTGCCAGACATCCGTGTGGGCGGCCACGAAGGAGAGGAGCGCCCGCGCCTCGGCCTCGCCCGCGGGCAGGGCGAAGCCGAACTCGCCCAGGAAGGCCTTGGCGCCGCGCCGCCGGGCCCAGTCCGTGAAGGCAGCGAGCCGGGTCGCGCCGGCGCCCGGGGCGTAATCCTGCGGGTTCGAGCCCGAATTGTCCCGGTCGAGGTACTGGTGGACCTCGAAGAGGAAGTGCGGGTCCTGGAAATCCTCGAAGGCCGCGGCGTTGCCGTCCGACACCCAGGAATGGGCGCCGCTCCAGCCGGCGCCGGGGACCATCAGGAGCTGCCGCGAGCCGCCGTCGCGGATGGCCTTGACGAGGGCGTCGACGACCGGGCGCCAGGCGGGCGGCGCGAAGGCCACCGGCTCGTTCATGAGGCCGTAGGCCACCGACGGCTCGTCCCGGAACCGCGCGGCGAGCCGCGACCAGAGATTGGTGAGGTCCCGCGCCTCGATCGGCTTTCCGTCGCGCTTGCCGAAATTGTGCGCGTCGAGGACCACCAGGAGCCCGGCGGCCTTGGCCGCGCGCACGCAGCGCGCGAGTTCGTCCGCGTCCCGGACCGAGAGGGCGCCGAGGGGCTCCGGCTGCACCCGCTCGATCTTGAACGGGATCCGCACGAGCTTCATGCCGCGCCCGGCGTAGTAGGCGAAACTCTCGTTCGGCGGGTAGATGTAGCCCTGGCCGAGGGGGCGGCCGATGTCGCCGAACTCCCCGCCCGACAGGTTGACGCCGGGGTAGCGGACCGCCCCGCCGGCCCGCGCCGGGCCCGCCCCCATCCCGGCCGCCGCGGCGACGCCGCCGGCGAGGGCGGCCAGGAAGGCGCCGCGGGTGATCGCGGCGGGAAGCGGTCGCGCCCGCCTCGTCGCCTCAGAGGGCATTGGGATCCCTCACGAGCGCGATCGGCGTGCGCAGCATGATCGCGAAGTCGAGGAGCAGGGACCAGCGCCGGATATAGGCCCGGTCGTGGGCGATGCGCCGGGCGATCTTGTCGTGGGTGTCGGTCGGGCCGCGGTAGCCGCTGATCTGGGCCAGGCCGGTGAGGCCCGGGCGCACCAGGAAACGGTCCTCGTAGTGCGAGACGACCGGCGCGTAGGCGTCGTCCATGGCGACGGCGTGCGGCCGCGGCCCGACGAGCGACATGTCGCCGACGAGCACGTTGATGAGCTGGGGCGCCTCGTCGAGGCTGGAGCGCCGCAGGAAGCGCCCGATCCGCGTCACCCGAGCGTCGTTCGCGGCGGCCTGCCGGAAGGCCCCGCTCGCTTCGAGCACCGTCATGGTGCGGAACTTGAAGATCAGGAACGGCCGCCGCTGCACGCCGTAGCGGCGCTGGCGGAAGAAGACCGGGCCGGGCGTCTCCGCCTTGATCAGGATGGCCACGGCGACGAAGACCGGCAGGAGGAACACCAGCGCGGCGAGCGCGACGGCGATGTCGGTCGCGCGCTTGGCCAGCGCCACGTTGATGAGGCCGGCGCGCCGGCAGAGGGGCCGGGCCGGGTCGATCGCGCGCCGTGGGAGCCCCGCGGCACCGTCCTCGAGGCGCTGCTCCCGATATTGGAACTCGACTGCAATCCCCCTTGGCATTGATCGTCTCTCCTCGTGGCGCGGCGGACGGCGCGTCCAGGCGCCTTGGGGCGCCTGCGGCGCGGTGCTGCGCACCGGCTTCTGGGTTGATGCGGGAGGTGTGGCGTTCCGGAGCGGCATCGGTCTCGCCGGGCGATCGGTCAGCGGCCGTGGACTTCGGGGCGGAGCGGCGCGGCCGGGCGGGCGGACCGCTCCGGCGGCGCGAGCGCGCCTCGCGTGGCGGGGCTCATCGATGGCGTTCCACCTCGATGGCGCGTGAGGGGGGCAGGGTGCGGTCCGACCGGGCGAAGTCGGCGGCGGCGATCCAGAGGAAGCGCCAGGAGGCGACGAAGTAGCGGTGGAACAGCCGACGCGGCTCCTGGGCCACGCGCCACGCCCATTCGAGGCCGGTCCGCTGGAGGACGACCGGGGCGCGCCGCTTGGTCCCGCTGTAGAAGTCGAGGCCGGCGCCGACGTTGAGCACGTAGCAGTCGCCGAGGGCGCCGCGGTAGCGGTGGCTCCAGATCTCGCATTTCGGCGAGCCGAGGCCGAGGAACAGGTGGGTGGCGCGGTGGGCCCGGATCGCCCCCGCGAGGGCGTCCGAATAGGCCGCGTCGGTCTCGAAACCGAAGGGCGGCACCCGGAAGGCGAGCTGCTCGCGCGAGAAGCCGCGGGCGAGGAGCAGGGCCTCGATCCGCGCGGCGGTCTCCTCCGAGGAGGCCACGAAGAAGCAGCGGTGCCGGGCCGGGGAGAGCATCGTCATCAGCCGCGCGAACAGGTCCGCGCCGGTGAGCCGGCCGGGCAGCTTCGCCCCGCGCAGCCTCGCGTAGAGGTAGACCGGCATCCCGTCGGCGGTGACGATCCAGGCGCGGCGATAGGCTTCCCGGAAGACGGTGTTGCGCGAGAGCTGGACGATGTGGTCGAGGTTGGCGGTGGCGACGATCCGCGGGCCCGCGCCGGCCGGAACCAGCGGGCCGGCCAGCTGCCGGGCGAGTTGCCCGTCGTCGAGCGGCGCGAAGGAGAGGCCGAAGGGCCTGGGCTGCGCGCCCGGCTCCCGCGCGGCGGCCCCGCGCGGCGGGGCCGCCGCGCGGGCGCGGGCCGGGGCGGCGTAGCCCCGCAGGGTGCCGAGCGCCCAGGCGAAGCGGTGGCGCGCGTCGTCCCGGCGGCCGCCGAGGAGGAGGAGCGCCCCGCGCCCGAAGGCCCGCAGCACGCGGTTGCCGACGTAGCCGGGTCCGAAACCGTGCAGGCGCAGCACCCGCCCGAAGCCCGGCGCGTAGCGGGCGGCCCGCGCGGCCGCGGCGGCCGGATTCGCCTCGGGCTGGTCGTGGCGGACGACCAGGCCGGGCTCGAAGCGGCAGGACGCGCCGAGAGCGAGGGCGCGCAGGATGAAGTCCGTCTCCTCGCCGGACTGGAACGGCGTCGCGGCGCCCACTCCCAGCGTCTCGTCGAATCCGCCGACGCGCTTGGCGAGGCCCCGACGCACGAACAGGCCGTTGGAATTGCCCGCCAGGAAGACGGTGTCGCGCGCGATCTCGGCCGGGACCGGCAGATGCGCGCTGACGGATTCGGCGCCCCCGGCATCGACCGTGCGCCCGCAGATCAGGTCCGGGCTTCCCGGGACGGAGAACAGGTCGGCGACCCGCGCGACGACCTCGGGGTCGTACCAGCAATCGTCGTCCGGAAAGCCCACCACGCTGCCGCGGGCGCAGGCCAGGCCGAGGTTGCGGGCCCGCGACAGGCCCCGCGCATCGGCGAGGTCGACGAGGTGCACGAGGGGCAGGTCGCGGAAGCGGGTGAGCAGGGCGCTGAGCGTGCCGGCCGGGTTCTGGTCGACGAGGAGGATCTCGAGGGGCCGGCGCGTCTGGCGGCGCAGGGAGGCGAGCAGCCTCTCCAGGGGTTCCAGCCGGCCCACCGTGCAGACGACGAGCGACACGGTCAGGTCCGTCTCGTCGCCCTTCTGGGCAATCGGATCAGTCAAGGCTCGTTCCTCTCGGGGCAGCAGGGTCGGGGCGCGGGCGTCCCGATCAGGCGGCTTGCGCGGGGCGGGCGAGGGAGGCGAGCGCCTCCTCGTAGCCGTGGCGGCGCAGGTAGGTGACGAAGGCGCTCCGCAGGGCCCGGGCCTTGGCCCGCGCCGCCTCGGGCTCGCCCCGCACCTGTCGCAGCTGGTGGGCCGCGTGGGCGATGTCCGGCTCGGCCCAGCGCGCCGCGCCGACCCCCGCATAGGCGGGATGCGGGTCGCTGAACGGCACCAGGGCGTAGTCGACCGGGTAGGACAGGGCCGGGTCGCAGAAATCGGTGTTGCCCGACCAGTGGGTGGCCACGACCGGCACGCGGGCGAGGATCGCCTCCGCGAGGGTCAGGCCGAAGCCCTCCGAGCGGTGGAGCGACAGGTAGGCGTCCGCCGAGGCCAGGAAGGCCTGCAGGCGCGGGCGCTCCCAGACCTCGTCGATCAGGCGGACGTTCGGCGCCCCCGCCATCTCGGCCAGGATCTGGGCGCGCTCGCGGGGGTAGCGGGCCCCGTCGCTGACCTTCAGCACCAGCTCGGCCCCCGGATCCTCGCCGAAGGCGGCCCGGAAGGCGCGCACCAGCGCGGTCGGGTTCTTGCGCGCGTAGGACGAGCCGAAATTGAAGATGCTCGCCACCCGGAAGCGGTCCCCCGGCGGCGGCGCGGCGGCCTCCCGCACCGGGACGGCGGCGTCGACCGGATGCGGCACCACGATCACCGGCTTGTCGGTGTGGGCCCGCAGGGCGGCCTGGCAGAAGCGGCTCGGCACCAGGATGGCGTCGACGAACCGGATCGCCGCGATCCACTCGGCCGGCAGGGTCTCCAGCTCCCAGGCCCAGTAGGCGATGCTGTAGGTGCCGGCGTGCCGGCGCAGGCCCGTCCGCACCACGCTCGGGAGGAGCATGGGCGGGTTGAGATGGTAGATGGCGAGGTCCGCTTGCGGGTCGGACTCGCCCGCCGGGTAGGCGATGCCGTCGTTGCTGTCGAACAGGCCCGCGACGTCGGCCGTCGAGAGCCGGTAGCCGGCCCCGGCCAGGCTGCCGAGGCAGAGCCGCGCCGATTCCCCGAGCCCGGAGGACGAGGACAGCAGGCCCACGACCCGCACCCGCGCGGCGGCCTCCGGAAAGGCGTGGCGAGCGACCGGCATCAGCCGCGGCAGCAGGTGGCGCCGGACCGCGCGGGCCACCGGCCGCACGGCCCGCCGCGCCGTGCGCAGGACGGGATGGGCGCTCATCGGGCGATCTCCAGCATGCCGGACCGCGGGGCCCGCCGCGCCCGCAGCGGGCCGACCGCGACCCTGGAGCGGTTGAGGACCACGCCCACGGACCGGTCGGCGATGCCCGGGCAGGTGGCGAAGACCCGCTCGACCGCATCGAGGCTGGTGCGGCCGGAGGCCAGCGTGAGGATGAAGCCGTCGATGACCTCGGCGATCGCCCTCGCGTCGACCGCGCAGAGGACCGCCGGGATGTCGATCACCACGTAGTCGTAGCGCCCGCGCGCCTCGGTCAGCAGGCGCCGCAGCCCGACCGAGGCCAGGATCTCGACCGGGTGGGCGGGCGGCGCGCCGACGCTCCCGGGCAGGAGGTCGAAGCCGAGCGGGGTCGGCACCACGCAGCGGGCGAGCGGGTGCTGCCGGCCCACCGCCTCGTCGAGGCCGATCGCCCCCTCGCCCGCGAATTGCGCCGAGAGGCCGCCGCCGTGCAGGTCGGCGTCGATCAGGAGCACGCGGGCCCGCATCTCGGCCGCCAGGGCCGCGAAATTGGCCGCCACCGTCGATTTCCCGTCGCGGTCGCAGGGAGAGACGACCCCGACCACCCGGCAGCTCTCGCGGCCGAGGGCGTGGTCGACGGCGATCTTGGCCGCGCGCAGGGTCTCGAGCGCCGCGGGCGAGGCGTCCGGGCCTGCGATGAGCAGCGGGATCCCGGCGGAAGGCCGCGCCCGTCGGCCCGGCAGAGGCAGGCGGCGCCCCTCGGTGGGCGGCAGGGGACCGAGGAAGGGCTGACCGAGGCCGGCGATCTGCGTCGGCCAGCGGATGCGCCGGTCGAACATCTCCCGCAGGAAGGCCGCCGCGATGCCCGCGGCGAGCCCGCCGGCGCTGGCCAGGAGCAGGACCAGGGTCGTCCGGGGCGAGGACTTGGCGAGCGGCGGCACCGCCGCACTCACCAGCCGCGCCTCCGTGACCGGCAGCGCCTGCTGCTGCAGGAAGGAGCTGACGCGCGAGACCCGGTTCTGCAGCGCCTCGAAGGTGGAGCGGGCGGCCTCGGCCGCGCGGGCGAGCTGCTGCTCGCGGCCGTTCGGGCCGGGATCCGTGCCCGCCGCGAGGTCGCCGAGGCGCCGCGCCAGCAGCCCGTCGCGGCGCTGGGCGAGACCGATCGCGGCCTGGCGGTCGTCCACGAGCCGGCGCAGCCGCGCGCGCAGGGCCTCGGCCTCGGCCGGGCTCGGCCCCGGGCCGGCCATCGCCGCCGCGAGGTGCGAGACCTCGGGGTCGTCGACCTCGTCGAGGCGCTTGCGGGTGGCGGCGGCGGTGTCCCCGCCCTCCAGGGCGGCCAGCGTCGCCTGGGCGGCGGCGAGGCCCGCGCGGCCCCGCTCCAGGCTCTCGGCCGCGGCGCGCCGCATCGCCTCGATCGAGGCGCGCTCCCAGGCGATGTCCGCCGCGCTCACGGGCTCGGCCCCGGGGCTCGACGCGCCGGCATGGGCCCGGAACTCCTTGAGGGCGCGCTCGGCCGCCTCGGCCTCGTCCCGCACTTCCTTCAGGCGCCGCTGCATCCAGTCGGTGGTGCGCTGGCTCGATTCCATCCGGCTGCTGAGCTGGTCCTGGATGTAGGCCTCCGCCACGGCGTTGGCGATCGCGGCCGACTTCTTCGGGTCCCGCGTGGTCGCGTTGATCTCGGCGAGGAAGCTGCGGCCGGTGCGGGTGATCTTGAGCGTGCGCTCGAGCGTCCCCGCCGCGACCTGGCGCAGGTCGGGCGGCTCCGCGGATCCGCTGCTGGCCTCCACCAGGGACAGGAGCCGGCCCTTGAGCGCGTCGAGGAGCGAGGGACCGCTGCCGACGAATTCGGGGTCGCCCTGGAGGCCGAGCTTGTCGACCACGTCGGTCGCGATCTTCCGGGACTTGAGGATCTCGATCTGGCTGTCCACCACGGCCGGATCGATGGTCGGCTCGGCGCTGACCTGGGCGGGGGAGGGGGGCGTCAGCTTGGTGTCGAGCACCAGGATGCCGGTCGCCATGAACAGCGGCGTCGCGGTCGCCAGGTAGGCGAGCGCGGCGGTGAGGCAGGCCACGAACACGCAAGCCGCCAGGATGCGGCGCCGGCGCAGAACGTCCAGGATCGCCGCCACGTCCCAGCGCTCATCGCGCTCCAGCCGGGGTGAGGCCGAGTCGACGTGCAGACGCAGCTGGTTCGGCTTTATGTTCATGGCCACCCTTGCGCGCTCGGTACTCGCAGGACGCGGCCGACCGGCCCTGCACAACAGCGGGAATTTTGCCGGCGATACGGCGTATCGGGCTGAAGCCCTGCGCAACTCGGCGGCTGATCTGCGCCGACTTGCTGGCGAGGTGTCGATTCGAGCAGATCTGCTTGGCGTACAGGTCGCAATGCCGGCCGCTTGCTGCCTCGAAAGGGTTAACACCGGTCGAACGGGTTTCACAACCCGCCGCGCCGGATTGGCGAAGCGTTGCCGTTCCGAATGCACGTTCCAGGCGAGCCGGCGGATTTTTTCCGGGAACCAAACGCCGTCTCGGTGCATGGCGAAGCGGCCCGGCCCGGCCGTTGGGGTTTTTGTTGCAACGCGAGAGGGTTCCCGGCCAGGGCGTTCGGGAGGTTGTGCGGCCCGTATCGGGCGGACAGTCCAGCCGGGACCCGGATCGACCCTCTCGTTGCCGGTTAAGACATGCTCAAAACGATGACCAGGGTTGTGATTTCAGCATGACGGGAGCGGCCGAAGGCGGCGCTCGGCGCGGCCGACCCGCCGGGCCGGTCGCACCGCCCCGGATCCGCGACGATTGGATTCGCAAGCCTTATCAGAGGGCGAAGCGGGCCCCGCCTTGCCCCACGGGGCGCAGCCTCGCGGCCTCTTTGCATTTTTCGCATGTCTGCTCTGCTTTGCAAGCATAATGCGCGCCGATGTCGGTGGCGGCGACCCGACATTTCGTGGAACAGGCCCGTTTCTTGCATTCTCTGAGAAGTACGGGTGCTGTCTCGCATAGGCGAAAGGCCGGGCCGCCGCATCCTCGGTGCTGCGTCTTCTTGAACTGGTCCAGCGGGGGCAGGGGAAGCCGCATACCTCTTGTGTCGCGCGGCATTTCTTGGAACGGTTCGGGGGGAAAGGGACTTCTAGCCCCGGTTCGCGGCGGGGGATGGCTTCGCCGTCTCTCGCCCTTCGGTTGTGCACTGCACAATCGAAGTTGTGACAGCCGCCGCGTCCGGTCGCTCCCCGCGGGCCGCCCGGACCCGTCCAGCATCAGGGTCGCCCGACGCGGGACCCGTCCGAACGAGGGATCCGGAATGCGACGAGGCCGGTCGCACGACCGCAGGAAGCCCGCCACGCGCCGCGAAAGGGAGTACCCCGCATGGTGAACCAGGCCCCGCGCCGCCCGTCCCGCACGAGGGCGGGCCTCGTCCTGGGGGCGGTCCTCGCCCTCGCGGCGCATCCCGCCGCGGCGGCCTACCTGATCGCGCCGGGCGACACGCTCTCGATCGAGGCGGTCGCGGTGCCCGAACTGAAGGCCAAGAGCGTCGTCAACGGCGACGGCGAGGTCACGGTGCCGCTGGTCGGCCAGGTCCCGGTCGCCGGGCTGAGCCTCGCCGAGGCGCGGGCGAAGATCCAGTCGCTCCTGCCGTCGAAGGAGATCCGCCGCCGCACCGACGACGGCCGGGAATTTCCGCTGATCCTCTCGGCCTCCGAGATCAACGTCGCGATCCTGGAATATCGACCGGTCTACCTGAACGGCGACGTGGCCAAGCCGGGCGAGCAGCCCTACCGGCCGGGCATGACCGTGCGCCAGACCGTGGCGCTGGCCGGGGGCTTCGACATCCTCCGCTTCAAGATGGACAACCCGTTCCTGCAGCTGTCGGACCTGCGCGACGCCTACAACACGGCCTGGATCGACTACGCCAAGGAGCAGCAGCGGCTCTCGCGCCTGCGGGCCGAGCTCGACGGCAAGGGGGAGCTCGACCGCAAGGCGGTGATCGAGACGCCCGTCGCGCCCTCCGTGGCGAAGGAGCTCTCGGAGGGCGAGCGCGCGATCCTGACGACGCGCAACGAGGACATCGCCAAGGAGAAGCGCTACCTGACCGAGGCCGCCGCCAAGGAGAACGAGCGGGCCTCGGTGCTCAGCGAGCAGGAGCGGCGCGAGAAGGAAGGCGTCCAGTCGGACACTGACGATCTCAAGCGCTACCAGGAATTGTTCGATCGCGGCAACGTGCCGATGCCGCGCCTCGTCGAGGCGCGCCGCACGGTCCTGCTCTCGGCCACCCGCGCCCTCCAGACCATGGCGGTCCTCGCCTCGGTCGAGCGCGAGAAGGGCGATCTCGGCCGCAAGCTCCAGCGGGTCGACGACACCCGGCGCCTCGAGGTGCTGCGCGAGATCCAGGACTCGACCGCCAAGCTGGCGGCGATCCGCAGCCGGCTCCAGGCGGTCAGCGAGAAGCTGCGCTACACCGGAATGGTCAAGTCCCAGCTGGTGCGCGGCTTCGACAGCCAGCCGCAGATCTCGATCTTCCGCAGGTCCGGCGGCAAGACGGCCCGGATCCCGGCGGATCACGACACCGAGCTGCAGCCCGGCGACGTGGTCGAGGTCGCCTTGCAGGCCGAGGAGCCGCCCGAGGTGCCGACCCGCTGACGCGGGTGCCGACCCGCTGACGCGGGTGCCGGCCCGCCGACGCGCGGGTCCCTCGCCGCCCCACCCGCCGGAGCCCCGCCATGCCGCCCGTCCCGACCCACGCGGTCGCGCTGCCCTCCTTCCTCAGGCCCGTCCCGGCCCCGGCGGCGGCGCGGGGCGCCGTGCTGGAGCACGTCCCCTTCGGGATCCTCGCCGGGGGGATGCTGTTCAACGCCGCGCTCGCCTACGTGAACGGCAACGTCACCGGGCTCTCGCCCGGCATCGTCATCGGGGCCGAGATCGTGCTGATCGGCGCCGCCCTGCTCGTCGCCGTGGCGCATTACCGGCCGAGCATGACGCTCTCGGTCGCGCTGATCGCCTGGCTCTTCGTGTTCATGACGCTGCGGGCGGTGGCCGTCGATCCGGCCACGAGCGTGAAGTACTTCCGCGACATCCTGATCGCGCCGGTCTTCATGATGCTCGGCCTGTGCACGCGCACGCGCTACCTGAACCGCTACCTCCTCGCCATCCACAGCGTCGTGTTCGTCTTCGGGGTGATCGAGGCCTTCAACGTCGAGGCCTACTCGGCGCTGTTCCGGGTGAAGGACTACTTCATCGCGACCCGCGGGCTGACCGAGGAGAATTTCTGGAACACGGATTCCGACCTGTTCGTGAGCGCGACCCGGCCCGATGCGCGCTTCCTCAGCATCGCCGACCAGATCATGGACGCGCACCGGGTCTCGTCGGTCTTCCTCGAGCCGGTCTCGCTCGGCGCCTATTGCGTGATCATCGCGGCCTACATCTTCTCGCGCTGGGAGCGGTTGAGCCCATCCTGCCGCACCTACCTCCTGGCGACGAACTTCTTCCTGATGGTGGCCTGCGACGGGCGCCTCGCCCTGGTCTCGTTCTTCGCGATCCTGCTGGTGAGCGTGGTGTGGCGGTTCCTGCCGCGGGTGGTGCCTCTCCTCTACCTGCCGGGCGCGCTGGTCGCCTCCTTCCTGTTCGTCGGCGTGACCGGGATCGCGGGCGGCAGCGACGACTTCCCGGGCCGCGTCGCCTGGACGGTCGACCTCCTGCACGTCTACGACGTGCCCGAGTTCCTCGGCCTCTCGGACAAGCTGATCTACAAGGCGGTCGACAGCGGCGTCAGCTACATCATCACGACGCAGTCGCTCCTCGGCCTCGCCCTGTTCTGGCTCTACTGCACCTTCTCCACCGCCTACCGGACCCGGGCACAGATCCGCTACGCGCACGCGCTCTGCCTCTACGTGGCCTTCAACTCACTGGTGAGCTACGGCTTCCTCAGCATCAAGACCGCCTCCCTGCTGTGGATGCTCAAGGGCATGCTGGAGAGCGAGGGCGAGGCGGAGAGCGGCGGGATGCGCCCATGAGCGGCCCGACCCTGCCGCTCGGCCCCCGCCCCACCCTCGTCGTCGACCGCACCCATCTGAGCCGGCGCGCCTCGGGGATCGAGCGGATCACCCGCGAGCTGTTCAGCGAGGAGGCCCTGGCACCCTTGCCGGTGACCGGCTGGACCTCGCGGGGGAGCCGGCCCGCGATGATCCGGGAGCAGATGCTGCGGATGCCGGCCGCCGCCCTGGCCCATCCGCGCAGCCTGTGGCTGTTCTCCGGCTACCCGCCCTCGCCGGTTTTCGCGGCGCTGCCGGAGCGCAGCGTGCTCTACGTCAACGACCTGTTCCTGCTCACGCGGCGCCACGAGCTCAACCGGGCCGCGCGGCTCTACATGGTGCCGCCCTTCCGGCTTGCGCTGCGACGGCTCCGCAACTTCCTGGTCCTTTCGGAGACGACGGGCGCGACCCTGCGGCCCTGGATCCGGCCGGACGCGACCGTGCTGCTCTACCGCCCGCCGATCCGCAACGTCTTCTCCCTCTCGGACGCGCTCCCGGAGGAGGCCGGGGCGGGGGACCGGGAGGACCCGAACCGGCCGCTCGTGGTCGGCGCCATGGGCACGATCGAGCCGCGCAAGAACTACTCCGGCGCCGCCGCCCTCTGCGCGGCCCTCTCGCGCCGGCTCGGCCGCCCGGTCGAGCTGCGGATCATCGGCCGGCCGGGCTGGGGCGGCGAGGCCGAGACGCTGGCGCGCCTGCCCCATGTCAGGCCGCTCGGCTTCCTCGACGACGACGAGGCGCGCCGGGCAATCGGCGCCTTCGACCTGTTCCTGATGAGTTCGCACGACGAGGGGCTGGGGCTGCCGCTGCTCGAGATGCAGTTCGCCGGGCTCCTGGTGGTGGCGCCGGACAAGCCGGTCTTCCACGAGGTGCTCGGAGCCTCGGGGCTGCGGGTTCCGATCGGCGATCCGGAGGCGGCGGCGGCGGCCGTGGCCGCGGCCCTGGCCCGTCCGGACTGGCGGCGCGAGGCGCGCGAGGCGGCCCGGCACAACCTCGCGCGCTGGAACCGGCAGGCGGCGGGAGACCGGGAGGCCGTGGTGGACTTCCTCGGGCGCCGGCTCGCGGCGCTCGCGGGGGGCCGAGGCGGGGAGGCGGACGCCCGCGATCCCGCCCGCTGAGCCGGAATCGGCCGTGCGGGGGCCGCCGAGCACGCCGCGCGGATCCGGTTTCTCCCCCGCCTCGACTTGAGGTAGGGAGCCTCCGGTGCGGTTCTCAGCCCGGCCGGTGTGACCTTTGAGCAGTGACGAGCCCGAAGCGCGGGATCCGGCGAAGCGGGCACCCGAGGCCCCGGATCGGCGAGAGCCGCCGCCGGCGGATCACGGCCCGAGCCTGGAGCAGCGCCTGGCGCGGGCCACGGCGCGCGCCGCGCGCCAGGAGGAGCTGTTTCACGAGCTCATCGAGCGCTGCCCCTTCGGGATCTACATCGTCGACGCGGATTTCACGATCGCCTCGATGAACCACCGTTCGCAGGACGGCGCCTTCCGCAACGTGCGCCCGCTGATCGGCCGCCCCTTCGCCGAGGCCATGCGGATCCTCTGGCCGGAGGAGGTGGCGCAGGAGATCATCGGCCATTTCCGGGACACGCTCGACACCGGCGTTCCCTTCTACTCGCGCGCCTTCTACCGGCCCCGCCAGGACGTGCCGGGCACCGAAGGCTACGAGTGGGAGCTGCAGCGGACGCGGTTGCCCGACGGCCGGTTCGGCGTGATCTGCTACTACTACGATTCAACCGAGCTGCGCCGGGCCCAGCAGCAGATCGCGGACGACCAGAGGCGGCTTCGGCTGATGGTCGAGGAGCTCAACCACCGCGTCAAGAACACCCTGGCGATCGTTCAGTCGCTCGCCCTGCAGACCTTCCGGGAAGTGGAGGGGGCCGGCGCCGCCCGATCGGCGTTCGAGGGCCGCCTGCAAGCCCTGTCGCACGCTCACGACGTGCTGACGCGCGTGCATTGGAGGGCCGCCGACCTCGGCGAGATCGTCGCGACCGCGGCGACGGCGTGCGGCGTCGAGGGCCGCGTCTCGGCGAGCGGCCCGCCGGTGGCCCTGCAGCCGCGCACCGCCGTTACCATGGCGATGGCCCTGCACGAGCTGGTCACGAACGCCATCAAGTACGGCGCGCTCGCGCGCGACGGGGGCGAGATCCTGGTCGCCTGGAGCGTGACCGAGGATCCGCCCCGGCGGCTGCTCTGGCGCTGGGAGGAGCGCGGCGGTCCGCCGGTTCACCCGCCCGCGCGCCGGGGATTCGGCACGCGCATGCTGGAGAGGGCCCTCGCCGGTGAGCTCAACGGTCGGGTGCGGATGGACTTCCGCCCCGAGGGCCTCGTCTGCACCATCGACACGCCGCTCGGCGGCGAGCTGCTGCCCGCGGGCCCGGGCCCGGACGCTGCGCCGCTCTGAGCATCCGGTCGCCGGCTGCCCGGACTCCGCCGTCTCCGCCCCGGTCGGGCAGGCCCGAACGGGTCCGGAAGCGGAGCCGTGACCGCGGACAGGCGCTGCCGGACCGATCACGGGGACTCCGTCCGACGCCCATCCCGCGCCCGTCGGAGCAGGACGCCGGGAGCCGGGATCGTGCGCGAGCGCGGCGCCTGAGCGACGCCGACATCCGCATGGCCGAAATCGGAGATGGCGAAGCCATCAACCGGATGGCGTATGAACCGATCGGGCGGACGTCGGATCAGTGCAGGCCGGGGGGCTCGTCCGCCGAGCCGTGCGGGGAGACGAGGGTCTTCTGCGCCGGGTTGGCCTTGAGCAGGGCGGCCCGCGCGCCCTCCAGAACCTGTCCGGCGATCACGTAGCTGGTCTGCAGCACGAGGACCGGCAGGCAGGCCAGGCCGAGCGCGGTCGGGAGCGGCTCGCCCCAGGCCACGAGGCCGATCGCGGCCCCGAGGAACAGCAGCACGCTCGCCAGGAGCATCGGCAACCACGGGCAGAACCGCGCCATGACGGCCCCGATCGCCGCGACACCTGCCAGAGATACCACCATGATCATCGCGAAAACCACGCGGCGAAGCAGCCCGCAGCGCGCCGGTCTCGCCCTGTACGGGTATTATTCAGGCCTAGCACGCGGCCGTCCCTCCGGCAACGGCTTTCAGAATGGCTGAATTGTGGCCATCATCCAGTTCAGAACACAGTTCTACCACAGTCAAGGGCGTTGTGCGGAAGCGCTGAAATCCAGCCTATGCTTCCATTCACGCTGCGTGGGCAGGACCGAACCGGTGATGCAGTGTTGCATCAGCGGCCGTCGATCTCGCGCGAGAGGGCCGAGATGCGGTCGCAGGCGGCTTGGCCGAGCCGGTGCGCGGCCGCCGCGGCCCGCTCGTCCCCGGCTGCCCGGGCGCGCGCGGCCCGGGCCTCCGCCCAGGCGAGGCGGCGCATCTCGCGGTCGAGGCGGGGCAGGTCGCGGACCGCGAAGGTCCGCAGCGCCGCCTCGGCGGCGTAGACCTCCGCCGGGACCGGGATCCCGAAGCGGCGCGCCGCCTCCTCGTGCAGCGCCACCCAGCGCGCGGTGAGGGCCGCGAGGGCGGCCCCGTCCCCCGCCTCCCGCGCCCGCCCGATCGCCCCGGCGAGCCGGCGCAGCCGCCACGAGGCGGCGAGGAGCCGGGCGAGACCAAGGGGCGACAGGCCGGGCCGCACGGCCTGCCAGAAGTGCTGGGGAAGGGAGACGGGCATCGCGGGGTCGAGTTCGGCCGGGCGCGGAGGGGGGGGCGCGCCGCGGGCGGCGGCGCCGCCCGGTGGGCAGCCTACGTCACGGGGCGTACTTCTCCAAGACGTCCATCTGCGGCCGGTCGGCGACCTGCGCGGTGCCCAGGCCGGTCGGCTCGATCGAGAACATGTAGTCGCCCCACCAGGGCCCCGCCGCCCAGTAGGTGGCCCCCTGCCAGACGGCGTGCCGGTCCATGTAGGCCAGCATGCTGTCGAGCGCCTGCAGGCTGGTCGGGTCCGACGCCACGCCGAACTCGCCGAGGAAGAGGCGGCTGTTGGTCTGCGTCGCCCACTGGGTGATCGCCGTCAGGCGCTCGACGCCGACCGTCGGCGAGGCGACGCCCGCCTGCGTGCCGGAACTGTCGGCGTCGAGGTACTGGTGCACCTCGAAGGCGTAGTTGCCGGCCGGATCGACGATGCCGGTCCCGATCACCGTGTCGTTGTCGCTGCTCACCCAGCTATGGGCCCCGTCCCAGTAGCTGCCCGGGACCAGGATCTCCTGGCTCGTCGCCCCGGCCGCGCGGATCGCCGCGATGGCCGCGTTGGCCGAGCCGAGCCACTGCGTCGCGCTCTGGGCGTAGGGCTCGTTCATCAGGCCGAAGATCAGGTTCGGGTTGGCGCTGAAATGCCCGGCCAGCTTGCCCCAGAAATCCGCGAAGGCGCTGTCGGGCGTCTCCGGACTGCCGATCAGGTGGCCGTAGCCCGCGCCGTAATCGTGCGGGTCCAGGATCACCTTCATGCCCTTGGCGGTGGCGGCGGACACCACCGCGTCGATCTGGGCGAGTTCGGCGGCGCTCAGGGGACCGCCCTGGACCGGCTGCAGGCGCTCCCACAGGAAGGGCAGGCGGATGACGTTCAGGTTCTTGGACGCGTAGTAGTCGATCTCCTGCGCGGTCGGGTAGGTGTAGTCGGTGCCGAGCCGGCCGGGCAGCGCGCCGGCGGCGAAATCGGCCCCGGCGAGGTTCACCCCGAGCAGGGAGAGGCCGGGGCCCGTCCCGCCGGGCGGGGGGGCCGGCGTGAGGACCGGCATCGACGCCGCGGGCGGCACGCCGGTAGCGAAGGTCAGGGTTCCGGCCGAGTAGAGGGCCGCGGCGTCGCCGAGCATCGGGCCGGCCGCGTTGCTCGCCGCCTCGCCCTCGTAGGTGCGCCCGCCCAGGATCAGGTGATCGACGTAGAGGTTGCGGTCCGCGTCCGCCGTGCCGCCCCAGGCATCGTTGAGGAACCGCACCTCGACCCTGCGCGGATCCGGCGCGAAGGCGCCCGTGAAGGTGATGTCCTGCCACTCGCCGGCCCCGTGGCGGGCCGTGACGGCCTGGGGCCCGCCGACCTGCACGCCGTCCACCAGCACCGCGACCAGCGCGTCGCCCTGATAGGCGTCCTCCGCCACCCGGATCGTCAGGCTGCGCACCGGCGCCGCGGGCGGCACGCCGGTGTCGAAGGTCAGGGTTCCGGCCGAGTAGAGGGCCGCGGCGTCGCCGAGCATCGGGCCGGCCGCGTTGCGCGCCGCCTCGCCCTCGTAGGTGCGCCCGCCCAGGATCAGGTGATCGACGTAGAGGTTGCGGTCCGCGTCCGCCGTGCCGCCCCAGGCATCGTTGAGGAACCGCACCTCGACCCTGCGCGGGTCGTCGCCGAAATCGCCCGTGAGCGTGATGTCCTGCCACTCGCCGGCCGCGCGGCGGGCCGTGACGGCCTGGGGCCCGCCGATCTGCACGCCGTCCACCAGCACCGCGACCAGCGCGTCGCCCCGATAGGCGTCCTCCGCCACCCGGATCGTCAGGCTGCGCAGGGGCGGGGGCGCGCTGGTGTCGAAGACGAGGCCCCCCTCCGCCATCAGCGCCGCGGCGCCGTCGACCGTCGCGCCGGCGCCGTTGCTCGCCGCCGCGCCCCGATAGGTCCGGCCGTCCAGGACTAGGTGGTCGACGTAGAGGTTGCGGTCGGCGCCGGCGGTACCGCCCCAGGCATCATTGAGGAACCGCACCTCGACCCTGCGCGGATCCGGCGCGAAGGCGCCCGTGAAGGTGATGTCCTGCCACTCGCCGGCCCCGTGGCGGGCCGTGACGGCCTGGGGCCCGCCGACCTGCACGCCGTCCACCAGCACCGCGACCAGCGCGTCGCCCCGATAGGCGTCCTCCGCCACCCGGAGCACCAGGGAATTGCCGTAGCCGACTGACATCGAAGAGCCCGTGATCTGTATCTCAGGCCCTAATCTGGGTATCCTGTGTTAAATTTATCCTTAACGGACCCAGATCCGCGACGACATAGCGGCACAGAAAGGATGCAGTGTATCAATTTAGTCGACAGCTGCCGTGAGGATCGATGGTGACAGGCGGGCTCCGGTGCGGGGTCCGACGAGGGCGCGCGGCGCGGATTATTGGGACCGAGTGGGCGCGCCGGCAAAGCGCGCGACCGAGTACGGAGGTGCCGCACCGTTCGCGGCCGGCCTCCGTCCGGGCCCCGTCGGCGCCGAAGCGCCGCCCCGCCGGCGCCCAAGCGCCGCCCCGCCGGCGCCCGAGGAGATCCGGCCGTGCGCGGATCCGAGCTAGAGCGAGGGCTGGGCGTCGTCCCGTATGTAGATCAGCGATGCCTCCAACCTGTCGGCGAGATGCTTGGCAAGGACGAGTGCTTCCTCGAACGACGCCACATGGGTCGTGACCAGCACGCTTCTATTCTTCTTTTTCACTTTCCCAGACACAATATAGTTATGATTATCATGCTCGATGCCGGATTTTTCGATCACGAGGTAATCCTCGCTCTCGCTCACATCTACACCAAATGGCAATTCCTCGAGCACCGCCATCCTGGGAGGCCTAGCCGTCATCATGATCACAACTCTTTTATCACATGCGACCGGTGAATGCCATGATGTCAGCAATCTGACCCGGGCATTCGGCAGCGGGACGCCGCGATTCCCGCGCGGCGGGAACTCAGTCGATTGGGTCTCCCGATGAGCTCTACGCGAGAGAAAATCCGGATGTCGGCATAGACCTGCCCGTACGGGGGCGATCGATTGCAAGGTGACGGCGCCCGAGAACGTTCTCGGATCCGGGACAAGTCCGGCCGGACCGGGCGACGGCGGCGGGAGCGGCTCGGCGGCCGATCGTTTTCGTCCCGTTGCCTGTCCGGGACGATCATGGGTGAATGCGGCCCGTGCGCGGCGCGTCGCAAGTCAAGCCGATCCGTCAAGATCAACGATAAGCGGAGCCGCTCCTCGGCCGGAGGCGCCGATCAGGTGTCGGGGGGCAGGGAGGACACGCGGGCATGACGTCCGACTGGAACGACGAGCCGCCGATCGCTCAGGTGTTCGACGGGGCCGGGACGGCGGTCTACACCACCGACGCCGAGGGCTGGCTGACCTACTACAACCCGGCCGCCGCGGCGCTCTGGGGCTACCGTCCGGAGATCGGCCGCGCGCGCTGGTGCGGCGCGTGGCGCCTCCTGGCGCCCGACGGGTCGGACCTGCCCCTCGCGCTCTGCCCGATGGCGGTGGCCCTGCGGGAGGGGCGCCCCGTCCGCGACGCCGGGGCGGTGCTGGAGCGCCCGGACGGCACGCGGATCCCGTTCATGCCCTGCGCGACCCCGATTCGCGCCCGCTCCGGGGCGATCGTCGCCGGCGCGTCCATCCTGGTGGCGACGCGGCCGCCGCTCCGGCTGGACCTGTCCGAGGCGGCCACGGTGTCGGTCCGCCCGGCGCGCCGCGCCCCCGGGACGGACCTGGACGGCCTCACCGGCGCGCTGCAGGCCGTCCTGGCGGCGCTGGCGGACGTCGAGGTCGCGCACGAGATCGAGTGCGAGCACCTGGAGGCCCGGATCGGGCCGGGCGCGGAGCGGGAGCGGATCCTGGCGCAGCTGCGCGCCAAGCGGGAGCGGGGGCGGAGCGCGCTGCGGCGGCGGCTCGGAGACCTGCAGGCCCGCGCGGCCGGCCTGACCGCGCCCGCCGGCGCGCAGGGCGCCGCCGTGCCGGGGCGCGCCCTGCTGCATTGAGGACCCCGGCTCAGACGGGCCGGAGCGGGACCGCGGCGCGGCCGGGCGGGGCCTTGACCACGAAGAGGGCCACGGAGCGGTCGATCCAGTCCGCCCGCTCCGGGACGGGGGCCGGGCGCGGCGCCGCCTGATCCGCCATGAAGCGGCAGATCTCGGGCGCGATCTCGGCCCGGAAGCGCGAGCCGTTGAAGATGCCGTAATGCCCTGCCCCGGCCTGCAGGTGGTAGGCCTTCCTGTCGTCCGGGAGGTTGGGGGTGAGGTCGAGGGCGGCGCGGGTCTGGCCGACGCCCGTGATGTCGTCCTTCTCGCCCTCGATCGCCATCAGGGCGCAGCGGCGGATCGCCCCGAGATCGACCGGCGCGCCGCGGTGGCGCATGGTGCCGTTCGGCAGGCTGTGGGTGATGAAGACCTGCTCCACGGTCTCCAGGTAGAATTCGGCGGTCAGGTCCATCACGGCGAGGTACTCGTCGTAGAAGGCCCGGTGCTTGGACGCCGAATCGCCGTCGCCCTCGACCAAGTGGTTGAACATGTCCCAGTGGGCGGTCAGGTGCCGGTCGAGGTTCATCCCCATGAAGCCGGAGAGCTGCAGGAAGCCCGGATAGACCGCGCGCCCGTGGCCGGGATAGCCCGGCGGCACGAGGTGGATGCAGTGCTGCCGGAACCACCCGATGCCGCGCTCCTGGGCCAGGAGGTCGACCGCCGTGGGGGAGCGCCGCGTGTCGATCGGCCCGCCCACCAGGATCGCCGCGCGCGGCACGGCCGGGTGGTCCTCGGCCTCCATCCGGGCGATGGCGGCCAGGACGGGCACCGAGGGCTGGCAGACGGCCATCACGTGCAGGTCCGGCCCGAGCGCCGCGAACATCGCCGCGCAGGCGTCGATGTACTCGTCGAGGCCGAAGCGCCCGGCCGCGCGCGGCACCTGCCGGGCGTCGGCCCAGTCGGTGATGAAGACCTGATGGGTGTCGAGGAAGGCTGCCACCGTGCCGCGCAGCAGCGTGGCGTAGTGGCCCGACATCGGGGCGACGAGGAGGAGCTTCGGCTTGTCGGACGGCTCCCCGAAGGCGATGACCCGGCAGAAGGGCTGCTCCCACACGATCCGCTCCGCGGCCGGCAGGCCGAAGGCGGGTTTGGGATAGGAGCGGGTGGCGCGCTCGAAGATCTCGCAGGAGGCGGCGATCGAGCGGCCCGCGACCGTATAGGTGAAAGGGTTGAGCGGGTTCTCGCAAGCAAGCTTCGTGAGGTCGGCGGCGATCCGGGCGGGCGTGAGCATCAGTTCACACGACTCACGCATGAGGTACATCATCCGCAGACACCTTTCCGACGCTGAGGCTTCCCGGCCCGTGATGACAGGTAGGCCCCCAACGCGGGCGAGAGGTGTTTGGTTTCGGCCGGCCTGTTCTGCGGTTTGCGTGCGCTCAAGCCTGGGTGGGGCGGGGCCCTGCGGCCGCCCGCGCGGTCACTCCGCCCGGGGCGCGCCGTCGCCCGCTCCGGCGATCCGCCGCAGGATGAAGTCGATCCGCTCCTGCGCGGGCAGGACCGGCACGCGCACGACGTCGAAGGCGAGGTCCGCGTAGGCGCGCCAGAGGAGGTCCGCGAGCCTGTCCCGCTCGTGGCGGCTCTCGACGCGGGCGTAGTCCGTGACGTAGTCGCTCAGCGGTTCGAGGTAGAAGACCGTCCGGTAGCGCGCGGCGGCGATGCGGGACATGTAATCGGCCTCGGGCAGGCCGTGCAGCCTGAAATACGCGAGGCTGTCGGGAACCCCGCGGTCGAAGAAGATCAGCTCCTCCGGCGGCAGGCTCCGCTCGACGGCGAGCGCGCGCATCAGCACGGAGACCTGGAACTCCTCGGGCCTCGCGCGCACCTCGTGGACGCTGCGCCCGGCTCGCAGCGCCTCGTCCAGGTGCGCGCGCGCCACCTCGGTCCTCACCCGGAAGCCGCGCGCTGCCAGGAGGTCGATCGTCGTCGACTTGCCGCAGCAGGGCGGGCCCGTGATCACGTGCCAGCGGTTTCGACTGTCGGACACGCGCGCGCCTCTCCCGATCCCCCTCACCTTACGGAGCCGGCCGCGGCCCGTCGATGGCTCGGCCGTGCGGAGGGTGTCGCACGGGGCGGCCGCCGGGTCCGCCCCGTGCGCAGCGAAGCGGCAGGGCCGGCGCGGTGAGGGGCCCGAGCCGGCCGGCTCGACCGCGGGAGGACCAGCAGGTCGCGCACGAGATCGCCGCCCGCCCCCTTCTCGATCTGCGCGATCAGGATCATCCTGTCCTCGGTCACCGCCGTGTCCGGTCGGAGTTCAGCCCGCAATCGAACCCTCGCCGAAGGCCGGCGATGGCCACCGCAGCGGCGGCCGCCTCTGGCGCCACGCTCGGGAGCACGATCCGCGACGAGACATCATTTCTGAGGAAGCATGACCTGATCTCCCCGCAGGGACTCCCGCTGATTTCAAGAGTCCAGATCTCGATCAGCGGTGCTTCCGCGATCTCGGCAAGGGACGGGCAGGAGGAGCTTGCGATGTGTGCTCTGATACGCTCATCGCTCTTCGCATGTGCAACAGGGGCTATGCTGCTCACCGGGTTGACAGTTTCCGAAGCCCAGTTCGCGACGCCGGAAGCTGCCGTTCAAGCCGTCTACGCCCAGTACGAGGGCTCACGCAAAAGCCCGAAACTGCTTTCACTTCAGCTGGACAAGTCAACGGCCAACCATTTTTTTGAGAAAGAGATCGCGGCGGCATGGCTTCGAGACCTCGCAAAGGCCGCGAACGGCGACAACACAATCGATGTTGATCCATTCACGGAATCGCAGGATCCCACCATCGCAAACCTGGTGATCAGCCCGGCCACGATGACGGGTGACTATGCCGTTACGCAAGCAAGATTCCGGAACGCGCGCAAAGCGGTGCGCATCACTTATCGCCTGAAGCGCGCTCCCGACGGCTGGCGCATCTACGACGTGAGATCCGACCGAGGTCAGGGACTCCGCCGCGCACTGGGACTGAGAGATCGAACCGGATAGTCTCTGCAGGAATATTTATCGCTTTCCATTGTGAGCGGCGCATTTCCGTATCGATTTTTGTTGCCGGTTCGTCGCAGTAAAACGAGATCGGACTCACCGCTTGCAGCCCGGAGGAATGACCGATGCGTGCCGTCAAACTCCTTTCCGTTCTCTGGCTCGTCGCTGCCTCGCCGGCGGGCGCAACCTGCACGCTGCGCTCCGAGGGAAAATGCCTCAGCGAATCGGGACAAGGACGGTGTCTCATCGAAGTCGGCGGGAAACGCTACCTGGACGGCAGATGCAACATCGAGTCTGATGCGGACGGCAATTTTTCCGTGGGAACCGGCGATCGTCGTTCTTCAAAATTCTTCGCGTACGTCAATAAAAACGAAGACGGTACCGCCGAAGGCAGTTGGAATGGAGCGCGGGGAGGAAGTCACGCCCATGACAGCCTCGGAACCTTGAAGCCACAAGGAAGCGCATGTTGGGCCAACGCGACCGCGAAGGTTTGCGCGTGGAGGTGAACCGGACGATCACGTCCGGACACCGTGATGACAAGCCCGCGCGGCGCCTGAGCGAAGCCCAAATCCGCATTGCCGAAATGGAAGATGGCGACGCAATCCGTCGAATGTCGTAAGAGATGTCCGCGACACGCTTGCAACCGGACATCTCCACAGGCGCCGCGAGGGCCCGGAAGGGGTTCGGGAGCGCTGGTCAGGCGCACGCGGTCCGGAGGTCCGGACGGGCGGGCCCCGGATTCGGGACCCGCTCGCTCGATGCGGAGCCCGGATCAGGCCTGCCGCAGGGCCTCCAGGCACGCCTCGACCGCCTCGCGCAGCGAGACGACGTAGTAATCCGCCCCGACCTGCCGGCGCAGCGCAGCGTCGGTCAGGATCGCGTCCTCGGCGGGCCAGAGGCCGACCAGGATCGGCTGGCCCGGCACCTTCTCCCGCAGCCGCTGCAGCAGGTAGCGCAGATGGGCCGGGTTCCCGCTGATGTCGAGGTAGGAGATGCACACCATCGCCACCCCGCTCACGTCGAGGTTGCGCACCTTCTCGCGGCTGACCGCCTCGTGCGGGACGACGCGGGCGCCGAGCCCGTGCTTGCCGAGCAGCTGGGCGAGCATGGACGAGGCCGCCTCGTCGAGCGGGCCGCGGCCCGCGATGCAGAGGACGGGGGCCTCGCCGCGCCACCTCTGCGGCCGCGCCTCGGGCGGCGGCGCGCGGCCCGGCACGGCCTCGTTCTTCGGGTGCTCCTTCTCGGCCAGCGAGGCCTCGGCGCCCGGCTGCCCGGCCGGCGCCTCCGGCGCCTCCTGCGGCACCTCGTCCGGGCGCTTGGCGAATTCCATCACCAGCGCCTGCGTCAGCTGCCGGATCGCGTCGAGCTGAGCGGGCCCGAGAACCCCGCGCTGGTAGTCGTTGGCGGCGAGCTGCAGCGCCTTGAGGGCCACCTCGTCGTAGTAGGAGGACAGCGAGCGCTCCTTCAGCAGCAGTTCCGCCTGCTCCTGCGCCTCGTCGGGATCGCCCGCGAGCATGCGCTGGTAGAAATTCTCGACCGGCGTCAGCGGCGGCCGGTCGCCGAGCAGCACGTCGAGGAATTCGAGCCGCTCCACGTGGCGGCCGAGCACCACGAGGCAGACCGTGAAGGGCGTGGCCAGGATCAGGCCGATCGGCCCCCAGAGGAAGCCCCAGAACAGGGTCGAGACGATCACCGAGAAGGGCGACAGGCCCGTCGAGTGGCCGTAGAGCAGCGGCTCGATGACCTGCCCGAACACCGGCTCGGCCACCAGGAAGAGGGCGGCGGTCCAGAGCGCCATCGACCAGCCGGGATCGACGGCGGCCGCGAGCGCCACCGGGAACACGCCCGAGATGAGCGCGCCGATATAGGGCACGAAGCGCATCAGGGCCGAGAACACGCCCCACAGGATCGGGCTCGGCACCCCGATGAACCAGAGGCCGACGCCCACGATGACCCCGAAGGCGGCGTTCATGCCGAGCTGGGCCAGGAAGAAGGTGCCGAGCCGGCCCGCCGCGTCGTCCATGGCCATGGTCGTGCGGTGCAGGTCGCTCGCCCCGAACAGGCGGATCAGGCGGTCGCGCAGGTCCTCGCGCTGCATCAGGATGAAGATCACGACCACCAGGACGATGCCGACCATGGTGAGCGGCGAGACGACCGGGCCCAGGACCTTCTCGGCCAGGACCAGGGGTGAGGTGTCCGGCTCCTGCACCTTCACCAGCACGGCCCGGGGCGCCTGCGCGCCCGCCGCGGCGCCGGCGGCGTCGGGCGCGGCCGCCTGGCTGGAGACCTCGCTGACCTGCCGGTTGAAGCGGCGGATGAGGTCGTTGGCGCGGCCGAGCACGCCCTCCTGCAGGGCCGAGACCTTGCGCTGGACCGTGCTCTGGTAGGCGGGGATGTTCTTGGCGAGGTCGGCGACCTGCAGGCCGATGACGCCGCCGATGGCCAGGATGACCCCGAGGGCGAGGAGCACCGCCGCGATCACCGAGGGCACGCGCCCGAGGCGCAGGCGGCGCAGCAGATTCACCACCGGCGCGAGCACGAAGCTCAGCAGGATGGCGAGGACCAGGGGGATGAAGACCTCGCGCGCGAGGTAGAGCGCGGCGACCACGACCACGGCGACGGCCAGGGTCGCGAGCCCGGACGGGCCGGGCGTGGAGGGCGGGGGGACGCGGGCCGGCGGGAGGGAGGGCGGCGTGACGGCAGCGGGCATGCGGGACTCCGGGCGGCGGGCGCGGCCGGCGGGGTGGCCGCCGGGTGTCCGCTAACGCGCCGCGCGCCGCATCCGTCGCGTCGCGCCCGCGCGGCCCGTCAGCCGCCGGCCTGCTCCTCGTCCTCGGTCAGGCGCGCGAGCTGCCGGGCAAGGCTCTCCACCTGATCGCGGGTCGCGCGCAGCTCCACGACGCTGCCGTCGGCGGTCTCGATCACGAGCCGGTACCCGGAGCCGCTCTCGGCGGCCAGCACGCGGACCAGCGTTTTCACCTCGGCTTGGGTCACCTGGGCACTCCTGCAAGATTGGCGGCGCGATCACGACCCGCGCCGGCGCGGCGAGCACGCCAACGCGGTTAGCCATCGTCTCGGACCTCCGGGGGCGGATGTCGAGGCGAAGATGGCGTCCCCGCCCGGCCATGTCCCGCCCGGCCATGTCCCGCCCGGCCATGTCCCCGCGCGTCCATGTCCCCGCGCGTCCATTTCCCCGCGCGTCCGGGGCGCCCGCCGCGCGCGAGCCCCGGCCGGCCCGGCGCCAGGATCAGGCGCCGCCGGAGGAGGTCGCGTACGCGCGGGCGATGCGGGACAATTCGGGCGTGCGCAGGTAGCCGTAGGACTTGTGGTGGTTCCGCCCGCCGTCGGGACGGCTGTAGGTGTTCACGACCCGCCGGTCGACCACCCGCAGCCCCGCGTCGCTCGGCGCGAACGCCTCGTCCAGCGTGCCCATGATGGCGACGACGTCGTGGCCGTCGGCCAGGTTGGTCCAGCGCGCCACGTTGGCGGGCACGCGCGCGGCGCCGTGCTCGGCCTCGATCTTGAGCTTCACCTTGGCCAGGCCCAGGGGCGAGCCGACCGTGACGAGGTGCTCGACCCGCAGGGCGGGATCCTCGCGCTCCAACAGGCGGAGCACGTCGTAGGCGATGACCGACCCCATCGAGTGGGCGACCAGCAGGATGCGCCGGTGCCGGCAGGCCCGGAGCCGCGCGGCCAGCCGCGCGCGCACGTCGCGGGCGAAGTCCCGCTCGGCATGGTAGTACCAGAGGTCGTCGAACCGGTATTCCAGGATGGCATCGTCCACCAGGGTGACGCCGGTCGTCTCCTCCAGGCGGTCGATCCCCGCATAGAGGGGCGCCAGCACCACCTTTTCGGTGAGCGCGGGCGCCTCGTCCTCCCCCGGCAGCGGCCCGGCCCCGCCGTGGCGGCGGTAGGGTTCCCGGTTGGACTCCTCCCGCAGCGGCGCGTCGTAGCGAAGGTCGGCCCAGTAGACGAACTCGAACGCGAAGTGCGGGTCGCTCAGTCCCTCGTTGCGGATCAGTCCCTCGGCGATGGCCGCCCGCCACCACCGCGTCTTCTCGTCGACCGGCGGCTTGTTCGCCAGGCCGTGAATGCCGACGATGACACTCGTGCTCCCCATGTCTGCGGAACGTCCTCCCGATCAGCGCAGTCATGCCGCGGGGCTCGACTGCGCGCGCAATCGCCACAACGCGTGATCCCGGGTTCCGGTACGCGGCCGGTGTTGATCAAAACTGTCGCTCCAGGCCGAGCCGGGAGCGCGGGCAGGAGGTCGCGGCCGGGCGGTGGCCCCGGGAGCGGGGGCCGCGCCCCGGCTTGGCGCGGCGCAATCGCCGCAGACCAAGCCCCGGAACGACGCATTCCGGCCGACGTTGGCCGCCCGGTTCGAGACGAGCGGGACGAGGCGGCGGCCCCCGGCGGGCGCCGGCCTCGGCGGGATCGACGCGGATCCGCCGCATCGCGCGGGCCTCGAGGATGCGAGCTTGGGAAGAGCACCTGCGCGGGCCGGAGCGCGCCGCGGGCGGCCTCGCGAGCGGGAGAGGGATGATGGGGCACGAGACGGACCAGGACCGCGAGGAGATCGTCCGGGGGTTCAGGAAGGCCGTGAACATGACGGCGTCCACCCTGGAGAAGCACCTCGCGGGCGAGGCGAGCCGGTCGGTCGGCCAGAGGAGGGACGGCGCCTCCGAGGCGACCGGGCACCGGGAGGGTCGACGCATCGTCGAGATCCTGCGCACCAAGAAGTCCGACCTGTCCGACGACGACTATCAGCACATGCGCAAAGTCGTCGGCTACGTGCACCGGCACTTGGCGCAGGGCGGCCCCAAGGACGCGGCCGCCGTGAAGGATTCGCCCTGGCGCCTCTCGCTGATAAACTGGGGCCACGATCCGACGAGGACCGCCTGAGTCCTTGATTACTTGAATGTCCGGCTTCCGGCGGCCCGGCCCGCGGTCGCCCGGCGCGCGAACCGCGCGGCGGGCAACCGCGGGCGGCAAGGGGCCGCGGGCGGCAGGGGGGCCGGGGCTGAGGGAGGAGCGAGCATGAGACACAAGCGGGTGCGCGACCAAGTCATCGTGATCACGGGTGCGTCGAGCGGCATCGGCCTCGCCACGGCGCGCATGGCCGCGCGGCGGGGCGCCCGGGTGGTGCTCGCCGCGAGGAGCGGGGACGTGCTGGAGGAGCTCGCGGCCGAACTCGGCGGAGCGGGCGGGCGAGCCCTCGCGGTCGCCTGCGACGTCGGGCGCCAGGAGGACGTGGAGGCCCTCGCCGACAGGGCGGTCGCGACGTTCGGCGGCTTCGACACCTGGGTCAACGTCGCCGGCCTGACCACCTACGGCGCGTTGCGGGACATCCCCCTGGAGGATCACGAGCGCTTGGTCCGGACGAATTTCTGGGGCACCGTGCACGGGTCGATGGCGGCGGTGGCGCACCTGCGCCGGGGCGGCGGCGCGCTGATCAACGTCGCCAGCATCGCCTCCGACCTCGCCTTCCCGTTCCAGGGCCTCTACGCGGCCTCCAAGCACGCGGTGAAGGGCTTCACCGACACGCTGCGCATGGAGCTGATCGCGGAGGGCGCGCCGGTGTCGGTCACGCTGATCAAGCCCGCCTCCATCGACACGCCGCTGCCGCAACGGGCGCGCAACACCATGGACAGGGAGCCGATGCTGCCGCCCCCGGTCTACAGGCCCGAGGAGGTGGCCCACGCGATCCTGCACGCGGCCGTCCATGCGCCGCGCGACATCTTCGTCGGCGGCGCCGGCAAGCTCTTCGTGATGGGCAAGGAATTCGCGCCGGGGCTCTACGACCAACTCGCGCCCGCCATCATCGCGCTCCAGAAGCGGGGGTCGCCGCCGCGCCACCCGGAGGGCGCCCTGTTCCGCCCGCGGGAGGCCGGCCGGGTCCGCGGCGACCAGCCCGGATACGTGCAGCGGACCAGCGCGTACACGAGGGCCAGCCTGCACCCGCTCGCCACGGCCGCGGCCGGCCTGGGCCTCGCGGTGGCCTCCGCCGCCTGGGCGATGGGGAGCAGGCGCCGCTGAGCCCATCGGCCTCGCCGCCGGATCGGTCGCCGGGTCGGCGCTCGGGGCCGGGGTGCCGCGACCCTGGGCGCCGCGACCCTGGGCGCCGCGACCCTGGGCGCCGCGACCCTGGGCGCCGCGACCCTGGGCGCCGCGACCCTGGGCCCTCCCGGGCGGCCGTTGACGGGAACCGCCCGCGCCCCGACAAGCGCCCGGGACAGCGGCTTTCACCCATGAGTTGATGACACAGGCAGGTTCAGCGTCCGCGTGGTCCCCGGTCGGGGGCGGCCCTCTCGGGGACCTCGTCCGGCGGCACGACTGGGCCGCCACGCCGCTCGGCGCCATGGCCGAGTGGCCCATGCCGGTGCGCACCGTCGTCCAGACGCTGCTGCTCTCGCCGGTCCCGATGGTGGCGATCTGGGGTCCCGAGGGCATCCTCGTCTACAACCAGGGCTACGCTGAGGTCTGCGGACCGCGCCACCCGCAGGCGCTGGGCGGCCGGCTGCTGGAGGTCTGGCCGGAGGCCCGCGCCTTCAACGCCCGCGTGATCGAGAGCGGGCGCGCCGGCCGCGCCCTCAGCTTCCGGGCCCGGGAATTCGAATTGCGGCGGAGCGGCCGGCCCGAGACGGTCTGGATGGACCTGGACTACACCCCGCTCCTCGGCGAGGACGGCGCGCCCCTCGGCGTGCTCGCCACCGTGCTGGACATCACCGCGCGCGTGCTCGGCACCGCGCGCGTGCTCGGCGAGCGCCGGGTGGCCGGGAGCGAGAGCCGCTTCCGCTTCCTCGACCGCCTCGCCCAGGCGACCGCGGAGGCCCGCGACGCCGACGCGGTGCTGGCCGTCACCACGCGGCTCGTCGGCGAGCATCTGGGCCTGTCCAACTGCGCCTACGCGGACATGGACCCGGACGGCGACGGCTTCACCATCCGCGGCAACTGGCACGCCCCGGGCTCGCCCTCCATCCTGGGGCATTACCGCCTCGCGGATTTCGGCGCGCTCGCGGTCCGGGAACTCAATGCGGGCCGGCCGCTCATCATCAACGACACCCTCGCCGAGATCGCGCCGCGCGAGGCGAAGACCTTCCAGGACATCGGCATCGCCGCGACCATCTGCATGCCGCTGGTCAAGCGCGGGCGGCTCACCGCGCTGATGGCCATCCACCACGCCGCCCCGCACCGCTGGTCGCAGGCCGAGCTCGCGCTCATCAGCGAGGTGACCGAGCGCTGCTGGGCCCATATCGAGCGCGTCGGCGCCGAGGCCAACCTGCGCATGAGCGAGGGGCGCCTGCGCGCCCTGGTCGACGCGACCGCGGACGCCGTCTACCGGATGAGTCCGGACTGGGAGGAGATGCGCCGGCTCGACGGCCGCGGCTTCCTCGCCGACATGGCGGAGCCGAGCCCGCGCTGGCGCGACCTGTACCTGGAGCCGGAGGATCGGCCCGAGGTCGAGGCGGCGATCGCGGATGCGATCCGGCGCCGCGGCCTGTTCGCGCTGGAGCACCGGGTGCGGCGCGCCGACGGCGGCATCGGCTGGACGCTGTCGCGCGCGGTGCCGCTCCTCGACGGGGCGGGCGAGGTGATCGAGTGGTTCGGGACCGCGAGCGACGTCACCTTCCGCCACGAGGCGGAGGCGCGCCTGCGCGAGAGCGAGGCGCGCTTCCGCACCATGGCGGACGACGCGCCGGTGATGACCTGGATCACCGAGGCCTCCGGCACCTGCATCTACCTGAACCGCCGCTGGTTCGAGTTCACCGGGCAGACGCCGGAGGAGGGGCTCGGCCTCGGCTGGCTCGACGCGGTCCATCCGGACGACCGCGGCCGGTCCGAGCAGGCCTTCCTGGCCGCCAACGCGCGGCGGGAGCCGATCCGGGTCGAGTACCGGCTGCGGCGCCATGACGGCAGCTACCGCTGGGCGCTCGACTCGGCCTCGCCGCGCCTCGACCCGGACGGGACCTTTCTCGGCTATTTCGGCTCGGTCGTCGACATCGACGAGCGCCGGGAGGCCGAGGCGCGGCTGCGGACGCTGACGGACGTCGTGCCGGCCTTCGTCTGGTTCGCCGCCCCGGACGGGCGGCTGCACTTCATGAACAGCCGCTGGTGCGAGTATACGGGCCAGACTCCCGAGGAGGTGCTGCCCGACGGCTGGATCGCGGCCGTCCACCCGGACGATCAGGCGCAGACCGCCGCGATCTGGGCCGAGGCGCGGGCCGGCGGCGTCTCCTACGAGGTCGAGCTGCGCTACCGCCGGCACGACGGGGCCTACCGCTGGTACGTGGCCCGGGCCGAGCCCCTGCGGGACGCGAGCGGGCGCGTGACGACGTGGTTCGGCACCTCGACCGACATCCACGACCGCAAGCTCGCGGAGGCCGGCCTGCGCGAGCTGAACGAGACCCTGGAGAGCCGCGTCGCCGAGCGCACGGCGGAGCTGCTCAAGGCCGAGGAGGCGCTGCGCCAGTCGCAGAAGATGGAGGCGGTCGGGCAGCTCACCGGGGGCGTGGCGCACGACTTCAACAACCTGCTCACCATCATCCGCTCCTCGGTCGATTTCCTGCGCCGGCCGGACCTGCCCGAGGCGCGCAAGGCCCGCTACCTCGACGCGGTCTCCGACACGGTCGACCGCGCCGCCAAGCTGACGAGCCAGCTCCTCGCCTTCGCGCGCCGGCAGACGCTGGACCCGCAGGTCTTCTCCCTCGGCGAGCGGCTGCGGGCGGTGGCGGACCTGCTCGAGACGGTCACCGGCGCGCGCATCCGCGTCGTGACCGAGATCCCCGAGACGCCCTGCTTCGTGCGGGCGGACCTCAGCCAATTCGAGACCGCGCTCGTGAACATGGCCGTCAACGCCCGCGACGCGATGGAGGGCGAGGGCACGCTCACCCTGCGGCTGACCTGCGCGGGCAGGCTCCCGCCGATCCGCGGCCATGCCGGGAGCACCCAGCCCTTCGCGGCCGTCTCGCTCTCCGACACCGGGACGGGCATCGCCCCGGAGGTGCAGGAGCGCATCTTCGAGCCGTTCTTCACCACGAAGGAGGTCGGCAAGGGGACGGGGCTCGGCCTCTCCCAGGTCTTCGGCTTCGCCAAGCAGTCGGGCGGCGACGTCGACGTGGCGAGCGTGCTCGGCCGCGGCACGACCTTCACGCTCTACCTGCCCGAGGTCGCCGCGCAGGCCCCCGGCGCGCGGGACGCGGGTGCCGCCGCGGCGGCCTCGCCGGTCGGCACGGGCCAGCGCGTGCTCGTGGTGGAGGACAACGTCGAGGTCGGCAGCTTCGCGACCCAGATCCTGGAGGATCTCGGCTACGAGACGACCTGGGCGGTGAATGCCGAGGAGGCGCTCGACAGGCTCGGGCCGGACGGGTCGGGCTTCGACGTGGTGTTCTCGGACGTGGTGATGCCGGGCATGGGCGGCCTCGCCCTCGCCCAGCAGTTGCGGCAGCGGCTGCCGCACCTCCCGGTGCTGCTGGCCTCCGGCTACAGCCACGTGCTCGCCCAGGACGGCCAGCACGGGTTCAAGCTGCTGCACAAGCCCTACTCGGCCGAGCAGCTCGGGCGCCTCCTGCGCCAAGTCACGGCGCGCCCGCCGCACGAGGGGCCGGTGCCGCCGCCGTGAGCCCCGGGCCCCGGGGCCCGTCCCGGCTCATGCCAAACCGGACGTGATCGTGCGGACAGCGGATGAGACGGGATCCGCTTCGATCGACCGGATCCCGGATCACTCGATCACCGTGTCGGCGCCGCTGAGCAGCGCCGTCGGAACGGTCACGCCGAGGCGGTGGGCCGCCCTCAGATTGACGAACAGCTCGACCTTGGTGACCAGCTGGACGGGGAGGTCGGCGGGCCGCTCGCCCCGGAGGATCCGCCCGACATAGAAGCCCGCCTGACGGTGCGACTGCATGAAGTCGCCGCCGTAGCTCATGAGGCCGCCCGCCAGCGCGAAGTCCCGCGACTGGGTGATGGCCGGCAGGCCGTGGCGCAACGCCAGGTCGGCGAGGGGCTGGCTGCGGTTCGCGAAGTAGGGATCCGAGGTGAAGACCACGCCGCTCGCCTTCCGGGCGGACAGGGTCGCGAACAGGTCGGGAAAATCCCGCTCGCGATCGGCGTCGTAGACCTGCAGCTGCACGCCGAAGCGCTGCGCCGCGTCGTGCAGGGAGGCCAGCTGGGAGCGGACGGTGGGGCTGGTCGGGTTGACGATCACCGGGAAGGAACCGGCCTGCGGCAGGCATTCGTGCATGAATTCCAGTCGCTTGCGGGACAATTCGACGCTCAGGCTGGAGACGCCCGTGATGTTCCCGCGCGGCTGCGCGAGGTCGTCCACGACGCCGAGCGCCACGGGATCGCCTCCCATCTCGAAGACGATCGGGACGGTCGCGGTCGCCTCCTTGGCCGCGAGCGCGATCGGTGCGCCGCCCGGTGCCGCCAGGACGGCGATCCGGCGCTGGACCAGGTCCCGCGCGAGGGCGGAGAGCCGATCGTACTGGCCCTCGGCCCAGCGGAACTCGATCGCGAGGTTTCGGCCCTCGCCGTAGCCCGCCCGGGCGAGGCCCTCGCGGAACGCCGCGAGGCGGCTGGCATAGGGGCCGGGCGATTCGGGCCCGAGATAGCCGACCACCGGCATCGGGGAGGACTGGGCGCGGGCCGGGCGCGGCAGGAACGCCGCGGCCCCGAGGCCGCCGAGCAGCGCGCGCCGCGGCAGGCAAGCGGCGCCGTCGGGGGATCGCGGCGGGCCGGAGGATGGTCCGGAGCGCGGACCCTGATTGCAAGGCCGTGACGTCGCCATCCCGGAACGCCCGAGGAAGCTCGATGCTGGATCGGCACCTTATCAGATCTTGCGCCGGCTTCGAGCCGGTGATCGCTCACCGTCGGACGGAGCGCGGAGGATCCGCGGCCAAGCGCTCCGGCGCCTGCCAAGGCATGAGCTGCCAAGTCATCACCTGCCAAGTCATCACCTGCCAGGTCATCACCTGGCAGGTCGTGAGCCTGCCACGTCGTGATCTGGCAGGTGATGAGCCTTCCAGGTCATGAGGACGGCGTCCCCGCCATAGGCGGCGAGATCCGCGCCCGCCTCGGCCGCGCGAAAACCCCGGCGCGTCCAGAAGGGCAGGCTCGCGTTCACCGCGACGAGCGCGGCGCGGCCGCTGTGGCGCCGGGCGCGGGCGAGGAAGCGGGCGACCCCCTCCCGCGCCGCGCCGCTCCCCCGCGCGGCGGGAAGCAGGGCGAGGTCGTGCAGGAAGGCCCGGCTGCCCCGCGCCGGGGGCGCCAGCACCCGGTTCAGCGGCGGGATCGACTCGTCCCAGGGATGGCCGGCGAGGTAGCCCCGCACCTGCGCCCCGGCGGCGAGGACGAAGGAGAAGTCCGCCCCGAAGGCGAGGCGGGAGCGCACCGCCTCCAGGCTCTCGTGGAGCGGGGGCGGATAGACCTCGTTCCCGATCCGGTGCACGGCCGGGAGGTCGTCGGCCCGCATCGGGCGCCACCGCATCGCGTCTCCGGCCGGATCGCTCACGCGAAGGCGACCGTGACGCCCGCCAGCGGCAGGCCGTCGAGCCGGGTGCTCCAGGTCTCGCCCGGGGCGACCGGCAGCGCCCGCGTCAGGGTGCCGGTGGTGACCACCTCGCCGGCGGCGAGCGGCGGGCTCTCCGGATCCTCGGCCAGCACCCGGACGAGGTGGCGCAGGGCCGCCAGGGGTCCGCCGCCGAGCACGTTCTCGGCCCGGCCCCGATCCGCCTCGGCGCCGTCGCGCAGGAGCGTGATCCGGAAGCCCGCGAGGGACGCGCCCCACGCGGCGGCGTTCGCCGGGGTGACCGCGGCCGGCGGCCCCATCAGCAGGGCGCCGTGCAGGCCGAAGGCCGCGACCGTGTCGGCGGCGGTGAAGCGCCAGCCGGGAAACAGCGACTGCACGACCTCGAAACCGTGCGCGACGAAATCCAGGCAGCCGAGGAGGGCCGCCTCGTCCATGTCCGGCTCCGGCGCGCGCGCGAGGCCGAGGACGATCTCGGGCTCGATGCGCGGCTCGACGGTCCGCGCCAGGGAGAAGGTGCCCGCCCGCCCCTCCGGGCGGTGCAGGGTCGTGTCGTAGACGTAGCCCCAGATCGGCGCGCGGACGCCGTACTCGTCCCAGATCGTGGTGTTGGTGAAGCCGATCTTGCGCCCGACCGCGCGCTCGCCGCGCGACTCGCGGATCCGGCGCACGGACGCGGTCACCCGGTACGCCTCGTCGAGCCGCAGGCCGTGGCCCTCCGCGCCGAGGGGCGCGATCTGCCGCCGCTCGTCCAGGGCGGCCAGCACCGCGCGCGCCACCGCGTCGGGCGAGGGCGCCTCGCGGTCCTCGGCCGGGGCTCGTTCGCTTCCGCTCACAGCTCGACTCCTTCACGAGGTCCGACGCGTCTCTCGCAGACCTCGCCGACCGTGGCCACCCTCGCGCGGCTCGGCGGCGGCCCTTCGCCGGGGATCAGCCTTGCGCCCGGGCAGGGCGGAACCGGCGGAGGCCCGGCACGATGCGCACGGCCCGCAGGCCGAGCGGATGATCGGGCCGCTCACGACCTCGCGGTGGCCCGGGAGGAGCGGCACGCCCCCATCCGGCTCCCGCCGACGGACGACACGGCGCGGCGGCACCACTCCCTTGGAAAAGCAAGAATACCGACGAACGATCTTGGCCGTCCAGCGGACGCGATCCTCGCGATGATGAATTCCTACTTTACGCCCTCTTTCGCCTTGCCCTGCTTTACACCTTCAGTTTGAACGTAGAATTCGTACGCACCGGCAGAGACATGCTCGAGCTCGGCGTCGTTCATCTCAGACTTCTGATGCTCTTGCGCATCGTGGGACTGCCCAGCCTCGCGAGAGGGCAGTTCCTTCGCAACCGAGGGCTTGACCATGGAGCTTCTCCGGTCCCGGAGCGGTGTCGCCCGCGATGGTAATCGCGTCGGCGGGAAAAATCATGGGCGACGCGGAGATCTGCGGGCCGTCGCCGCGTTCGCCGACGCAGCCGGCGGGTTCGCCCGGACCGTCGGCGATGCGGGGAGGGGGCGCGGCTCGGACCGTCCGCGTGCCCCCGACCGGACGCGGCCGCCCGCACGCGGTGCCGGACCGGACGGGGCCCGCCGCGCGTGAGGAGGCCCCGCCCGGCGGGGCCTCCACGGGGGCTCAGGCCGCCCGCGCGCTCGGAACCGGCGCGGGCGCGTCCATGGCCCGCAGGTAGACGTCGAGCAGCGTCTCGTGCTCGTCGCGCTCGTCCTGGTCCTGTTTGCGCAGCTTGATGATCTCCTTGAGGATCTTCACGTCGAGGCCATCGCTCTTGGCCTCCAGGAAGACCTCCTTCTTGGCCTCGTTGAGGTCCTTGATCTCCTCTTCGAGCTTCTCGATCCGCTCGATGATGGTGCGGATGCGGTCGCCCGGAATGCCGGCCGTGTCGCCCATGGGTTCTCCTCCGGTGGGGTCGCCCGGCAGCGTCGGGGATCGCAGTAAGCGAGGCGTTAACGGCGACCGCCGGTCGCGGGATGCAGCCGGCGCCGCGGCCTCGTACGCCATCCGGTTGATGGCTTCGCCATCTTCCATTTCGGCCATGCGGATGTCGGCTTCGCTCAGGCGCCGCGCTCAGGCGCCGCGCAGGCTCGTGAGCCGGGATTCGCTTCGATCAAGCGGATCCCGGATCACTCGATGACCGTGTCGGCGCGGGCGAGCAGCATGGTCGAGACCGTGATCCCGAAGCGCGAAGCGGCCCCGAGATTGAGCACGAGTTCGTACTTGGTCGGAAGCTCGACAGGCAGGTCCCCCGGCCTGGCGCCGCGCAGGACGCGGTCCGCGAAGGCGGCCGCCTGGCGCCAGGTCGCGCTCAGGTCGATCCCGTAGCTCACGAGGCCGCCCGCCTCCGCCAACTCGCGCGCGCCCGCGACGGTCGGGACGCGCGACGCGAGGGCGAGTTCGGCGATCCGCGCGCGGTGGGTGATGAACAGCGCGTCCAGCAGCACGATCACGAAGCCGGCGGAGTCCCGCGCGAAGGTCGCGAAGGCGGCATCGAGGTCCGCCGGGGAGCGGGCCTCGACCGGGATCAGCCGCGCCCGCAGCCGGTCCGCATAGGCCTGCGTGTTCTCGCGCTGGAACGGGATCACCGGATTGGCCGGGTTGACCAGCATCCCGATCCGCGTGACGCCCGGCAGCATCTCGCGGGCCACTTCGAGCTGCTTGCCGAGGAGGGTCTCGAAGCTGATCAGCATGCCCGTGACGGTGCCGCCCGGGCGGGCGAGGCTGGTCACCAGCCCGGCGCCGATCGGGTCGATCAGGGTCGCGGACACGATCGGGCGCTCCGGCATGACGCGCTTGGCGGCCAGGGCCGCGGCGGTCGTCGAGGTCACCACGAGGTCCGGGGCGAGCTGCGCGAGATCCTCCGCGAGGGGCCCCAGGCGCTCGATCCGGCCTTCGCTCCAGCGCAGGTCGAAGGCGACGTCCCGTCCCTCGGCGTGGCCGAGTTCCGCCAGCCGCCGCCGGAACGCCGCCACGAAGGCGCCGTGCGAGTCCGGCGACCCCGTGACGAGGATTCCGATCCGGCGCGGACCGCGCTCCGCGCGCGCGCCGAGGGGCCACGCCGCCGCGGCGCAGAGCGGGATCAGGTCGCGCCGCCGGATCGCCCGCCTCACGGGCGCGCGCGCCGCGGCCGGGATCGCCGGCGCGAACGGCCCTGGCATGGGGCGCCTCCCCGGATGTCGCTCACCGGGACGCAGCATACCCGCCGGGGATGGCGCCGCGAAGCCGCTCGGACCGCCGCCGGGACATCGTCCCGCCTCGGCCGCCCCGGCCGGGCCGCCGCGACCGGGACTGCGCGTTGTCGCGGCCCCGCCCGGGGCCCGCACCGCACCCGTCAGGTCGGTCGGTAGGCCGACCCGTCCGCGGCCCGCGCCGGCTCGGCGACGTAGCGCCCGTCGCGCGGCACCGCCACGATGGCGAAGTCGCGCACCAGCGCGTCGAGCCCCTCGCGCAGGGCCGAGCCCTTGAGCGGACGGCCGTGGCCGGTGACGGCGGTCTCGGGCCGCAGCCGCGCCAGGGCCTCGACCGAGGCCCGCGCCGCCTCCCAGTCGATCGTCAGGTAGCGGGGCGGCCCGTGCAGCTCGGTTTCCTGCACGGCGACGGCGTAGATCGATTCCTGGGCGGTGGTCACGAAGGCGTCCCCCGCCACCAGCATGCGGTCGTCCGGGCGCCAGAACGAGACGTGGCCCGGCGAGTGGCCCGGCGTGTGCAGCCAGCGCCAGCCCGGCAGGGGCGGGACGCTGCCGTCCTCCGGCAGCAGGCGGAGGCGCGCGCCGACATCCACGGGCTTGGTCGGGAAGAGCGGCGAGATCAGCGCGAACAGCCCGCCGCCCACCCGTGGATCCGGCGGCGGATAGGCGGCGCTGCCGTCGAGATAGGGCGTCTCCAGCCCATGCGCGTAGACGGGCGCGTCCCAGGCCTCCGCCAGATCCTCCAGCGCCCCGACATGGTCGAAGTGGCCGTGGGTCATCAGGATCGCGGCCGGCCGCGCCCCCGCGCCGAACCGGGCCGCGGCGGTCTTCTCGATGGTGCCGCGCGAGCCCGGGATGCCCGCGTCGACCAGCACCCAGCCGCGGTCGCCCGCGCCGGGCGGGCCGAGATAGACCACGTTGACCAGGGTGTGGCGCTGGTAGGCGACGTCCGGGGCGATGGCGTGGGTGCCGTCCGGACCGGCCGGCCCGTCGGCTCGCGCCTCGGGGGAGATCGGGATCTGCTGCGCCATGCCGGGACCTCGCCAGAAGGGACCCGGTTCAATGCTCCCTAGGAGTATGTGTTCCGGCGGGGATGGGCTACCGCCGCCAGATGCCGATCCGGTTCGAGCGCGCCTGCTCCTCGGCGGCGAGCAGGTCCGGCGTCGCGTCGGCGCCGGCCCGGCCGCCGCCGTTGAACAGGACCAGCTCCGAGAGATCCTGCCCGTCGAGGCTGCAGCGGTAGGCGCCGGCCTCCGCGGGCGTGCAGGACACGTCGCGGCGGCGCAGGTAGCGGCCGAGCTCGCGGGCGTTGCGGCCGGACAATCCCTCCACGCCGAGGAGCCGCACGGTCTGGCCGCCGAGGTCGAGGGTGCCGGTATCGACGACCGAGGGCGTGCCGCGCAGGAGGCCGCGCTCCGGCCGCGCCTCCGCGTCGGGATCGGCCGCCGCCGCCTCGGGCCGGGCCTGCGGCCGCTCGGGCTTGGGCGCCCGGGCCTTGGCGGCGCGGCCGCGCACCGCGATGGCCTGGGTGACGAAGTCGCGCCAGATCGCCGCCGGCATGTCGCCGCCCGTCACCCCCGCCATCGGCGCGTTGTCGTCGTTGCCGAGCCAGACCCCGACCACGATGTCCTGAGTGAAGCCGATGAACCACGCGTCGCGATTGTCCTGGGTGGTCCCGGTCTTGCCGCCCGCGGGCACGGCGACGCGGGCGCCCTTGCCGGTCCCCTCCCGCACCACGGCGGCGAGGAGGTCGAGCATCCCGGCCCGGGCGGCCTGGTCGCGGGCGGGGGTCGGCGCGGCGGCCGGGCGGGTGTAGAGCACCTGGTCGCGGGCCGCGATCTGCCGGATGGCGTAGGGCTCGACGCTCTCGGCGCCGGCGGCGAGCGCCGCGTAGGCGCGGGTGAGGTCGAGGAGCGTGGTCTCGGCGGAGCCGAGCGCGAGGCTCGGCAGGTTCGGCAGGTCGGACTGGATGCCGAGCCCCCGCGCGGTCTCGATCACCGCCGGGATCCCGACCGCCTCGGCGAGCTGCACCGCCACCGTGTTGATCGAGTGGGCGAAGGCCGTGCGCAGCGTGACCGCGCCGCGGTAGCGTCCGCCGTAATTCTCCGGCTCCCACTCGCCGATCTGGGTCGGGCGGTCGACCATCACCGAATCGGGCCGGTAGCCGTTCTTCAGGGCCGTCAGGTAGACGAAGAGCTTGAACAGGGAGCCGGGCTGGCGCCGGGCCTGCGTCACCCGGTTGAACTGGCTCTCGGCGTAGTCGCGCCCGCCCACCAGGGCGAGGATCGCCCCGTCCGGGCTCATCGCCAGGATCGCCCCCTGCGAGACCTTGCGGCGCTCGCCCGCCTCGTCGAGGTGGCGGGCGAGCACGCTCTCGGCGATGTTCTGCAGGGTGAGGTCGAGGGTGGTGCGCAGCGCGGCGTCGGCCGGGCCGGCTCCGATCAGGGCCTTGGCCTGGTCCGCCACCATGTCGACGAAGTAGTTCGTGCCCACCGGCGTCTCGGTCGGCACCTGCACGGTCGCCGGGTGCCGGCGGGCCTCCTCCGCCTGCTCGGGCGTGATCGCCCCGGTCTCGACCATCGCCTCCAGCACCTGGGCGGCCCGGCCGCGGGCGCCGTCGAGGTTGCGGTGGGGGGCGAGCTGCGAGGGCGCGCGCACGAGGCCGGCCAGCATGGCGGCCTCGCTCAGGGTCAGCTCGCGGGCGGATTTGCCGAAGTAGCGCTGGGAGGCCGCGTCGGCCCCGTAGACGCCGGCCCCGAAATAGGCGGTGTTGAGGTAGCGGGTGAGGATCTCGTCCTTGGGCAGCTGCGATTCGAGCCAGAGGGCCAGGATCGCCTCCTGCACCTTGCGCTTCAGGGTGCGGTCCTGCGACAGGTAGCTCATCCGCACGAGCTGCTGGGTCAGGGTGCTGCCGCCCTCGCGGGTGCCGCCCGCGGCCGCGTTGCGCAGGGCCGCCCGGAGGAGCCCGCGCAGGTCGACGCCCCGATGCGTGAAGAAGCGCCGGTCCTCGATCGCCACGATGGCCTGGGCCAGCACCTGCGGCACGTCGCGCGGCGCGAGCTTGGCCCCCTTGATGACGCCGCGGGTCGCGAAGGCCTCGCCGCCCTCGGCGCGCACCACCAGGGCCGAGGCGGTCGGCTCGACCACGAGGCCGCCATTCACCGGCAGCGTCGCCAGCGCGTAGACCAGGATGACGCCGAGGAGGGCGAGGCCGAGGGCGAGGCTGCCGGCGAGCACGCGCAGCCACGGCACGCGGGCGGCGGCGCGCCGGAGCGGGTGCCAAGCCGCCCGGAAACCCGCCGTCGCACCCGCCGCGGCCCGGCGCGCCGCCGGATGCGAGGCGGCGCGGGCGGCCCGCCCCCGGATCCCCGCGAGGCGCTCGCGCAGGCGGGACAAGGCGGCGCGGATCCTCCCGGTCCTCGCGCGCGGCGCGGGCCCCGTGCCGCCCGCGGGCGCGTCGGGAGCCGGGGCGGCGCCGAGGTCGAGCCAGTCGCGCCCCCGCCCGGGCGCTCCCCGCGGCCCCTCCGGCATCGCGGCTCAGCGGCCCGCCGCCTGGCGCGGCTCGATCCAGGAATGGCCGGCCGGGCGGCTGAAATGCAGGGCGCGGCCGTGGAGGCGCCGGTGGTGCCCGTGCGCCCGATGATGCCAATGCCGCCGATGGTGCCAGTGGCGCCGGTGGTGCCAATGCCGCCGATGATGCCAGTGGCGGCGATGGTGCCAGTGCCGCCGGTGATAATGGTGGCGGCGCCAGTGCCGGTGATGCCGCCAGTGGCGGTGGCGGCGCCAGCGCACCGTCTCGACGGTCGAGGGCTGGTCGAGGGCCACGGTCACGGCGGCCCGGGGAATGAGCGGCGAGGCGCTCGCCCAGCCGCACAGGGCCACGAGGAGGCCGAAGGCCAGCATCAGGTGACGGGCGCGCACGCACACCTCCGGGTCGCGGGAATGACGGACGCGTCCACAACGCCAAGCTCGCGATTGCGTTCCGACGCGCGCGCGCTCTGACCGGCGCGGGCGACCGCGCCTTGACGGCGGCGGGTTTCGCGGCAGTCTCGGGCGCGCCAGGGAGGAGACCGATCGTGAGCTTTCGCCCGTTCCTTGCCGTGACCGTCCTCGTCGCCCTCGCCGCGCCGGCGGCGGCCCAGCCGAAGCCGAAGGCGCCGCCCCCGCCGCCGAAGGAGGCGGCCCCGCCGCCCGACGCCTCGGCGGGCCTGCTCTTCCCCTGCCGGAGTGAGAAGGAGATCTGCTACGTCGGCGTGCCCAAGGACGGCAAGCTCACGGTTCTCTTCACCAACGACCCGAAGGGCGCGGAGATCTCCGGCCGGGCGCTCGCCGTCGCGGGCGAGGGGCCGAACGCGCCCGACCTCGCCACGAACGACGGCAAGGTCGTGATGATGGTCGGCACCTACGATCCCAAGGCCGGCCTGACCAAGGCCGAGATCGTGGACGTGGCCGGTCCCCTGGTCGCCTTCGCGATCAAGGCCTCGCTCGGCGGCGGGGACGAGCAGCCGGCCGCGCCCCCGCCGCCCGCCCCGAAGCGGCGCTGAGGTCACGCCGCGTCGTGGAAGATGAGGCCGGTCGCGCAGCGCTCGCCGGTGCGCACCCGGCTCACCCCGTGCCGGAGGGCGACCCGGTAGGCCCCGCGGCCGCCCTGCACCGGGCGGTGATGGACCGCGAAGATCACCGCCTCGCCCTGCGCGAGGGGCACCACCTCGGCCCGCGACTGCATGCGCGGCCGCTGCTCGGTCAGCACGAACTCGCCGCCCGTGAAGTCCCGCCCCGGGACCGAGAGCAGGATCGCGACCTGGAGCGGGAAGATCTGTGGGCCGTAGAGGTCCTGGTGCAGGCAATTGTAGTCGCCCGGGCCGTAGCGCAGCAGGAGCGGCGTCGGGCGGGTCTGCCCGGCGGCGCGGCACTGGTCGAGGAAGGCGGCGTGGTCCGGCGGGTAGCGCAGGGCCGAGCCCAGCGTCGCGCTCCACCGGTTGGCGAGCGGCGCGAGGCGGGAGTAGAGCGCACCGCGCAGGGCGGCGAGGGGCTCGGGGAGCGGATAGGCGAAGTACTTGTACTCGCCCCGGCCGAAGCCGTGACGGGCCATCACGATCCGGCTGCGGAAAGGAGCCTCGTCGTCGTAGAGCGCCCGCAGCCGCGCGCAGGTCGGCCCATCGAGGAGGCGGCCCGCGGCGGCGCAGCCGTGGGCGTCGAGATCCGCCGCGATGCGCGGCCAGTCGAGGGCCCCGACGGCGTCCGGGCTCACCGCTCGCCCTCCGGCGCGGTCGGCTCGCGGGGGCCCGCTTCGCGGGCCAGGAGGGTGCGCTTGCGCTCGACGCCCCAGCGGTAGCCTGAGAGCGCGCCGTCGTGGCGCACCACCCGGTGGCAGGGGATCGCCACCGCGAGCGGGTTCGCCCCGCAGGCCTGCGCGACCGCCCGCACGGCCCTGGGCTCGCCGATCGCGCGGGCGATCTGCGTGTAGGTGGCGGTCTCGCCCGCGGGGATCGCCCGCAGCGCCTGCCAGACCCGCTGCTGGAAGGCGGTGCCGATGATGTCAAGCGGCAGGTCGACGCGGCCCGCTTCCGGCGCCTCGACGAGGCCGACGACCTGCGCCACCAGCGCCTCGAAGCCGGGATCGCCGCCGATGAGGTCGGCCTTCGGGAAGCGGTTCTGGAGATCCCGCACCAGCGCCTCCGGATCGTCCCCGAGCAGGATCGCGCAGAGGCCCTTGCCGGTCGCCGCCACCAGCACGCTGCCGAGCGAGCAGGGGCCGACGGCGAAGCGGATCGTCGCGCCCTCGCCGCCCCGGCGATAGGCCGTGGGCGTCATGCCGAGGCGGGAGGGGGCGGCGGCGTAGAAGCGGCTCGACGCGGCGTAGCCCGCCTCGAAGATGGCCGCCGTGACGCTGTCGGCCTCGCGCAGGAGCCCCTCGGTGAGCCGCGCGCTGCGGCGCGCGGCCGCGTAGGCCCTCGGCGTGACGCCCGTCACCCGCTTGAAGACCCGGTGGAAGTGGAATGGGCTCTGGCCCGCCGCGCGGGCGAGCGCGTCGAGGGAGGGCGGGGTCTCGGCCTCGTCGATCATCCGGCAGGCCCGGGCGACGGCCTCGGCCTGGCGCGCGGCGGGGGCCGCCTCGTCCGGCCGGCAGCGCCGGCAGGGCCGGAAGCCCGCCCCCGCGGCCTCCCGGCCGCTGGCGTAGAAGGCGACGTTCTCGGGGCGCGGCGTGCGGGCCGGGCAGCTCGGCCGGCAATACACGCCCGTGGTGCGCACGGCGTACACGAAGGTGCCGTCCGCGGCGGCATCGCGCCGGACGAGCGCCGCGTAGCGCGGATCGCCCGCCGGGCGCGCGCGCATCGGATCGAGGTCGGGGAGGGTCATGGGGAGACGCTCATGGGGACGCTCATGGGGGACGCTCATGGGGATGGTCCTGCGGGCGGCGGCGGACGATCCGCGCCCGCCCGCCGCGATGCCGCCACTCTGGCGCGGACCCGCCCCGGCCCGCATCCCGGCGCTTGCGCCCGAATTCGTCCGCCCCGCGCCCGGCCTCGGACGGGGCATCCGACATCCGAGGGATTGCTTCGCCATCTCCCCTTTCGGCCATGCGGATGTCGGCTTCGCTCAAGCGCCGCGCGGGCTTGTCATACGACATCCGACGGATTGCTTCGCCATGCGGATGTCGGCTTCGCTCAAGCGCCGCGCGGGCTTGTTATCCGCATTCCGGACGTGATCGTCCGGACAGCGGATCAGGGGGCCAGGATGGCGGCCGCCACCGCCTCCGGGTGCTCCTCGTGCGGGGCGAGCGCTCCCGGGACGGTCGCCCGGGCGACGAGGCCCGTCGCCAGCAGCGCGTCCATCTCGGCGCCGGAGCGCCGCGGCGCGGCCTCCGGCCTCAGCACGCGCACGGGCGGCAGGCCTGGGCCGAACAAGCTCAGGAATTCCTCGCGGGTCGCCGCAGGGTCGAGGGCGCCGGTGACGAAGGCGGCCGTCCCGAAGCGGGCGCCGGGCTGGTGCGTCACCCGCCGCTTGGCGGCCAGCACCGCCGGCGTGACCCGGGCCGGGTCCGCGTAGACGTGGGCGCGCATCATCCGGGCGACGACCGGCGTGCTCAGGTTCACCCGGTAGAGGAGGTGGCCGAGAACCGGCGCCTCGACGGCCCGGCGCAGGCGGGCGTAGAGCGGGCGCCGCTCCGGTCCCATGGCGGTGGGGAGCGGGCCGCGCCAGGTCGGCGCCACCAGGACGAGCCGCGCGAAGCGGCCGGGATGGCGCCGCGCCGCGGCCGCGAGGTAGGGCGCCGCGTGGCCCGCCGCGACCCCGATCGCGAAGGGGCCCGGAAGGGCGGCGAGCAGCGCGTCGAGCACGCCGTGCAGCGCGGCCGGCGAGAGCGGCAGCCGCGCCCGCGGCTCGGCGCCGAAGCCCGGCCAGTCGGGGATCAGGCAGCGGAAGCGGCCGGAGAGGCGCTCGGCCAGGGGCCGCATCTCCTCCCGGGTCGCGATCGAGGACAGGGCCGGCAGCAGCAGGGCGTCCGGGCCGGAGCCGATCACGTCGCAGCCGACCGAGACGGTGCGGTCCGGCAGCGTCAGGGTGAGACGGCGCGTCTCCATGCGGTCGCCCTCCTCAGAACGGCTTCACGATCGCCAGGATCACGATACCGATCATCAGCAGCGTCGGCACCTCGTTGACCACCCGGTAGAAGGTCGGCGCCCGGGTGTTCCGGTCGGCCGCGAAGTCCTTGACCATGCGCGCGAACCAGCCGTGCAGGCCGCTCATCGCGAGCACCAGCGCGAACTTGGCCTGGAGCCAGCCCTGCGCGTAGGCGCCGCTCATCCAGGCGAGGGTCAGGCCGAGCACCCAGGTCGCGATCATGGCCGGAGTCATGATCGCCTTGGCGAGGCGCCGCTCCATCACCTTGAAGGTCTCGCCCTGCGGCGAGCCCGCCGGCAGGCCCGCGTGGTAGACGAAGAGCCGCGGCAGGTAGAGCATGGCGGCCATCCAGGCGATCAGCGCGACGACGTGCGCGGCCTTGATCCAGAGATAGAGCATCGGTCTCCCGGCAGGACAGAGATCCAGGGATCACGCGCCGAAGCGGTGGCCGGTGCGGCGCCGGCAACGATGCGGCCCACCGATCCAAGCAGAATCGAAACGCGCCATCCTGCTCAGCGCCGCAGCCGCGCGAGCATGCGCTCGACATGGGCGATCGGCGTCTCCGGCGTGATGCCGTGGCCGAGATTGAAGATGTGGGGCAGGCCCGCGGTCGCGGCGAGGATCGCGTCGACCGCCGCGTCGAGCGCCGCCCCGCCCGCGATCAGCGTGTGGGGATGCAGGTTGCCCTGGGTGACGGCGCGCCCCGGCAGCCGCCCGCGCAGGGCGGCGAGGTCCACGTCCCAGTCGACCCCGACCGCGTCGGCGCCGGTCGCGGCGAGCGTCCGGGCATGGCCGTCGAGGCCGGTGCCGCGCGGGAAGACGATGACGCGCGCCCCCGGCACCCGCGCCCGCAGGCCGGCGACGATCCGGGCGATCGGCCCGAGGCTCCAGCGGGTGAGCGCGTCGCCGGCCTCGCCCTCCGGCATCCCCGGCAGGGTGCCGCCGTGGCTCTCGAAGATCTGCACGGCGTCCGCCCCCGCCTCGATCTGGCGGGCGAGGTACTCGGTCGAGACCGCGACGAGCCGCTCGATCAGCCCGTCGAGGAGCGCCGGATCCCGGGCCGCCAGGGCGCGGGCCGGGGCGAGGTCGGGGGTGCCGCGCCCGCCGATCATGTAGCTCGCCACCGTCCAGGGCGCGCCGCAGAAGCCGAGCAGGGTGGTCTCGCGGGGCAGCGCCGCGCGCAGGCGGCTCACCGTCTCGAAGACCGGGGCGAGGTGGTCCATCACCCGCGCGTCGCCGGCCCCGCGCAGGGTCCCGAACGCCGCCGGGTCCTCGAGCGCGTCGAGGCGCGGCCCCTCGCCCTCGACGAAGCGCACGCCCTGGCCGAGGGCGTGGGGCACCACCAGGATGTCGGAGAACAGGATCGCCGCCTCGAAGCCGAAGCGGCGGATCGGCTGCAGCGTGACCTCGGTGGCGAAATCCGGCGTGTAGCAGAGGTCGAGGAACGAGCCGGCCTTCGCCCGCAGCTCCCGGTATTCCGGCAGGTAGCGGCCCGCCTGCCGCATCATCCAGGCCGGAGGAGGGGACAGGCTCTCGCCGCTCAGAACCCGCAGGACCGGCCGCGCCTCGCGCTCGCTCTCGCCCATCTCCCCCGCGCCTCCCCCAAAGCCCCTCGGCTTCCCCCTATGACCGGAGAGCGGCCAGGATACCAGCCCGACGCGTCGTCGCCCGCCCGCCGGCCCTCCGCAAGCCGGTCCCGGCGCGACCCTCTCGGACGAGAAAAAAAGAAGGAAAGAAAGACTCTTGAGTCTGATTCTTCTTCTGGACCCCCGAATCCCGGGGGGTGCGCGGCGTCCACACCCCATCCCCACCGCGGCGCCGTTAAGAGGCCTTTAACGGATTGGCTCTAGGTTTCAGGGATCGCGAGGCTCGCGAGGAGCTTGCCCGGGGGAGCGGCGCGGAATCGCCGGGCGCGTCCCGGATTCTCCCACGCGGCCCGTCCTGCCTCAGCGCCGCCGCGCGCCTGTTGACGGCGGAGTCGACAAACCGCGCGCCTCCTCGCCTGGACCTGGCTGATCGGCCGGATTATCCACACTGATCGACTCCCTGAAGGCCGAATGTGGACGAACACGCGGCGGGACGTCGGCCCCGGGGAGCGATCGTGGTCCGCAGCTACTTCCATCTCCATCTCGTCTCCGACTCCACCGGTGAGACCCTGATCAATGTCGGGCGCGCCGCCGCCGCCCAGTACGAGGGCGTCTCGGCCATCGAGCACGTCTATCCCCTGGTGCGCTCCGCCGCGCAGCTCGAGCGGGTGATCAACGAGATCGAGCAGGCGCCGGGGATCGTGCTCTACACGCTGGTCGGCCAGGACCTCACCGAGCGCCTGGAGGAGGCCTGCCGGGCCACGAGCTCGCCCTACCTCTCCGTGCTCCAGCCGGTGCACGGCCTGCTGCAATCCTATCTCGGGGCGCATTCGACGGCGCGGCCCGGCGCCCAGCACATGCTGAACGCCGAGTACTTCAAGCGCATCGACGCGATGAACTTCACGCTCGCGCACGACGACGGCAACCTGCCGCTCGACCTCGACGAGGCGGACGTGATCCTGCTCGGCGTCAGCCGCTCCTCGAAGACGCCGACCTCGATCTACCTCGCCAATCGCGGCCTGAAGACCGCCAACATTCCGCTCGTGCCCGGCGTGCCCCTGCCGCCGGGCCTGGAGGCGGCGCGCAAGCCCCTGGTCGTCGGCCTCCTCGCCTCGCCCGAGCGGATCGTCCAGATCCGGCAGAACCGGCTGCTCAGCCTCAAGGCCGACGATTCCACCGCCTATGTCGACCGCGAGGCGGTCGCGAACGAGGTGGCGGCCTCGCGCCGGCTCTTCGCCAAGCACCGCTGGCCGGTGATCGACGTGACCCGCCGCTCGATCGAGGAGACGGCCGCCGCCATCGTCGAGTTGCACCGGGAGCACCGGCTCAGGTTCATCGCCGAGTAGCGCCGCGGCGGCCGAAGGGCCTCGGCCAAGGTGCCTCGGCCTCACGGCCAAGGTGCCTTGGCCTCACGGCCAAGGTGCCTTCGCGCGGCCATCTTCGGGGCCATCAATCGCGGCTCTCCACCGCAAGGGGCGCTCGCCGATGACCTCCCTTCCTCCCCTCCCGTTCGCGCCGGGCCTGCGCGTCGTGCCCGCCTCGGGTCCGGTCCTCGACCTCGCCACCGTCGAGGAGGCGCGCCGCTTCGTGGAGCGCGAGCGCCTTCCGGTGGTGCGCTCGGGCATCCACTGGCTCGACGTGCACAAGCGCCTCCTCCTCGCGCAGGCGACCCGGCGGGAGGCCGACGTGGAGGCCGCCCGCGCCGCCCTGGCGGAGGCCCTCCGGCGCGACGCCGGCGGCCGGCTCACGCTGGCGGCCTGACCAGGGCGGGTGCGCCGCGCGGTCGCCCCCGAACCGGCGGCCGCTGCGCTGCGCGACGCGGGGCCCGGGCGCTTGCGGTTTCGTCCGGAACCGGCAGAGAGTGCCGCATGGTTCTCTCCGGTTCCGGCCCATGACCGCCCCGCCCGCCCCGGCGCTCTCGCCCTGGCGGGGCTCGGCCCCGCTCCTCCTCGCCTCGGCCAGCGCGACCCGCCGCGCCCTCCTCGAAGCCGCCGGGCTGCCGGTCGAGACGCGCGCGTCCGGCATCGACGAGCGCGCCGTCGAGGCGGCCTGCGGCGGCCTGCCGCCCGCCGACCTCGCCCTCGCCCTGGCGGAGGCGAAATGCGCCGCTGTCGCCCGGGACGCGCCCGGGCGGGCGGTGGTCGGGGCCGACCAGGTGCTCGATCTCGACGGCACGCTCCTCCACAAGCCGGCCGATCTCGGGGCGGCGCGGGCCCATCTCGCGGCGCTGCAGGGCCGCAGCCACGCGCTCCATTCCGCCGTGGCGCTCGCCCTCGACGGGGCTGTGGCGGAGCGCTTCGTGGTGAGCGCCCGCCTGACCCTGCGCCCGCTCGACGGGGCGGCGATCGACGCCTACCTGGCGGCCGCCGGGCCGGCCGTCGCCGCGAGCGTGGGCGCCTACCAGCTCGAAGGGCTCGGCATCCACCTGTTCGAGCGGATCGAGGGCGACCACGCGACCATCCTCGGCCTGCCGCTCCTGCCCCTCCTCGCGCGCCTGCGGGCGCGGGGTCTCCTGAGCTTCTGACCCATGACCTCCCTCCCATGACCTCCCTCCCATGACCTCCCTCCCATGACCCCCCTCCCATGACCCCCCTCCCATGACCCCCCTCCCATGACCTCCCTCCCATGACCTCCCTGCCGAAGGCCTTCGTGGTCGGCCACCCGATCGCCCATTCCCGCTCCCCCCTGATCCACGGCCACTGGCTCGCGGCGCACGGCCTCCCCGGACGCTACGAGCGGGTCGACGTGGCGCCCGAGGCCTTCCCGGCCTTCCTGCGGGACTTCCCGGAGCGGGGCTTCGTCGGGGGCAACGTGACCATCCCGCACAAGGAGGCGGCCTTCCGGGGCGCCGCTCTGCTGACCCCGCGGGCCGAGCGCATCGGGGCCGTCAACACCCTGAGCCTCGACGCCGCGGGCCGGCTGCACGGGGACAACACCGACGCGCCGGGCTTCCTCGCCCATCTCGACGCGAGCCTCGGCGCGGATTGGCCGCGGACCACCGGGACCGACGCGGGCCGGGCCGTCCTGGTGCTCGGGGCCGGGGGCGCGGCCCGCGCCATCCTGGTCGGGCTCCTGGAGCGCGGCCTGCCGCATCTGCGCGTCGCCAACCGCACGGCCGCGCGCGCCGAGGCCCTGCGCGCCCTCGACCCGGCCCGGATCGAGGCGGTCGCCTGGGCGCATCTCCCGGCGCTGACGGGCGGGACGGGGCTCCTCGTCAACACCACCTCGCTCGGCATGGCGGGGGCGGGCGCCCTCGACCTCGACCTGTCGGGCCTGCCGCCGGAAGCGGCGGTCGCCGACATCGTCTACGTGCCGCTGGAAACCCCGCTCCTCGCCGCCGCGCGGGCGCGGGGGCTGCGCGCGGTCGACGGGCTCGGCATGCTGCTGCACCAGGCGGTGCCGGGCTTCGCGCGCTGGTTCGGGGTGACGCCGCACGTCACCCCGGAGCTGCGGGCCCTCGTCGTGGCGGATCTCGAGGGGCGCCGGTGACCCGGCCCTTCATCCTCGGCCTGACCGGCTCGATCGGCATGGGCAAGAGCGCCACGGCGGCGATGTTCCGCGCCCGCGGCGTCCCGGTCCACGACGCGGATGCCTGCGTGCACGCCCTCTACGGGCCGGGCGGCGAGGCGGCGGCGCGGATCGGCGAGGCCTTTCCCGGCACGCTGGCGGCGGACGGCGCGGTCGACCGCGCGCGCCTGCGCGCCGCGGTGCTCGACCGCCCCGACCGCCTGGGGCGGCTGGAGCGCCTCGTCCACCCGCTGGTCCGCGAGGCGGAGGCCGCCTTCCTGGCCGCCCATGCGGGGGCGGACCTCGTCGTCCTCGACGTGCCGCTGCTCTTCGAGACCGGGGGCGAGGCGCGCTGCGACGCGGTCGCGGTGGTGACCGCACCGGCCGAGGTGCAGCGCGCCCGCGTCCTGGCCCGCCCCGGCATGACCGAGGCGACCTTCGCGGCGATCCTGGGCAAGCAGATGCCGGATGCCGAGAAGCGGCGGCGCGCCGACGCCCTCATCGAGACCGGCGAGGGCTTCCCGCGCGCGCAGGCCCAGGTCGACGCGCTGATCGCGGCGGTGCGGGCCGGGGCCCTCGCGCGGCGGCCTTGAGCCGAACCGGCGACCCCTGCGGCGAACGCGGCCGAGGCCTCGGCGGACGGGCATCGGGCGCAGGGCCGGGGAAAGGATTTCCGGTTATCCGGAGCGGACCACCACGGGGAGCCGGCATGCTGCGCGAGATCGTCCTCGACACCGAGACCACCGGGACCGACGCGAAGACCGACCGCCTCGTCGAGATCGGCGGCATCGAGCTCCTCAACCACATTCCGACCGGACGGGAATTCCACCGCTACATCAACCCGCAGCGCCCGGTCTCGCAGGGCGCGCTCGCGGTGCACGGCCTCGCGGACGCGTTCCTGGCCGACAAGCCGCCCTTCGCCGCGATCCTGCCGGCCTTCCTCGATTTCTGCGGCGACGCCACCTTCGTCATCCACAACGCCGCCTTCGACGTCGGCTTCCTCAACGCCGAGTACGCCCGCCTCGGCGACGCGGCCCCGCCGGCCATCGACCTCGCGGGCGTGGTCGACACCCTGGCGCTCGCCCGGCGCAAGCATCCGAACGCCGCCAACAATCTCGACGCGCTGTGCGCCCGCTACGGGATCGACAATTCCCGCCGCACCAAGCACGGGGCGCTCCTCGACGCCCAGATCCTGGCCGAAGTCTACATCGAGCTCCTCGGCGGCAAGCAGACCAGCCTCGGCCTGACGCTCGACGTGGCGAGCACCGTCCGGGTGGCGACCCTGGGCGGACCCGCCGCCCACGTGCCCCGCGCCGTGCGCAGCCGCCTGACGCAGGCCGAGCGCGAGGCCCACGCCGCCTTCACGGCCGGCCTCGGCGGCGGCGCGATCTGGCGCGACTACATCGGCGAGGACACCGCCGGATAAACTCAGGGTGGGTATTTTGGCCGGGGCGCGAACCCGCGCCCGGGCGGGACGTTGGGCCGGGGTCGAGACCCCGGAGAGAGACGCGAGCCGATGGCCCTGCCCAGCGACAAGCCCGAGAGAACCACCAATCGGGTGCGCCCGGCCCTGTTCGGGCTCGTCCTGCTGGTGATCGCGGTCGCCCTGGTGATCTACGCGATGGGCTTCAGCCCCCGGGGCTGACGGCCGGGAAGCCGTAGAGCCGGGCCGGGTTCTCCACCAGGACGCGGTGGCGGGCGGCCTCGTCCGGCACCCACTCGGCCAGGAGGTCGAGGAGGTCGCCGACATTCGGCATCGGATCCCACTGCGCCACGTGCGGCCAGTCCGAGCCCCAGACGCAGCGCTCGGGCGCCGCCGCCATCAGGGCGCGGGCGAAGGGCACCGTGTCGGAATAGGGCAGGGGCTGCGCGCTCATCCGGTAGGCCCCCGAGAGCTTCACGAAGGCCCCGTCCCGCACCAGCCCCACGAGGGTCCGGAAGCCCGGATCCTGCGTGCCGCAGCCCGTCGGCATGTGCCCCATATGGTCGACGCAGAAGGGCACCGGCAGCCGCGACAGCCGGTCGGCGAGCGGCGGCAGCTGGCGGGCGTCGATCAGGAATTGCAGGTGCCATCCCATCTCGCGGGCGAGCGCCCCGTAGGCCTCGACCTGATCGAAGCCGATGCCGCCGCCGTACAGGACGTTGAGGCGCAGGCCCACCACGCCCGCCTCCTTGAGGGCCGCGAGGTCGCGATCGGGCAGGCCGAGGGGGATCACCGCGATGCCGCGCAGCCGGCCCGGATGGGCGCGCAGGGTCTCGACCATCAGCCGGTTGTCGGTGCCGTGGACGCTCACCTGCACCAGCACGCCGTAGGTCATGCCGGTGGCGTCCAGCATGGCGAGGTAGGCCTGCGGGGTCGCGGTGGGCGGCGTGTAGCTGCGGGCGGCCACGAAGGGGTAGGCGGGGGGCAGCCCGATCACGTGGGCGTGGGTGTCCGTCGCGCCGGCCGGCACCGCGAAGCGGCGGGCCGCGCGGGGATGCGGGTCGGGGCCGGGGCAGTCGCGGATCTCAGGCATCGGCGTGCAGCACCTTCCCGCGCGTCTCGGGCAGCGCGAAGGCCGCCAGGAAGAACACCCCGTAGGCCGCGGCGGCGAAGATCGCGATCGCCGAGGCGAGGGACATCCCGGCCGAGAGGTAGCCGACGAGGGCCGGGAACAGGGCCCCGATGCCGCGGCCGAAATTGTAGCAGAAGCCCTGGCCCGACCCGCGCAGCCGCGTCGGGTAGAGCTCGGTCAGGAAGGCCCCCATCCCCGAAAAGTAGCCCGAGGCGAAGAAGCCGAGGGGGAAGCCCAGCACCCACAGCACGGCGTTCGAGAGCGGCAGCTGGGTGTAGGCCAGGATCACCGCGATGGCGCCGAGCGAGAAGATCAGGAAGAGGGGCCGGCGCCCGAGCCGGTCGGCGAGCCACGCCCCCACGAGGTAGCCCGCGAAGGAACCGACGATCAGCGCCGCGAGGTAGCCCGTCGAGGAGACGATCGAGAGGTGGCGCTCCGTGGTGAGGAAGCGCGGCAGCCAGGTGGTGATCGCGTAGTAGCCGCCCTGGCAGCCCGCCGCCATCAGGGAGGCGAGCAGCGTGGTGCGCAGCATCGGTCCCGAGAAGATTTCCCAGAGGGAGGGGCGGTCGCCCGCCGCCGCGGCCCGCGCCCGCGTCTCGGCCGCGACCTGCGGCTCCTGCACGTAGGCCCGCAGGTAGAAGACCAGCAGGGCCGGCGCCGCGCCGATCACGAACATCCAGCGCCACGCCGTCTCCGGCGGCAGCGCGGAGAACAGCACCGCCTGGGCCAGCACGGCGAGGCCCCAGCCGACCGCCCAGCCCGACTGCACGGAGCCGACGGCCCGGCCGCGATACTGCGCCCGGATCGTCTCGCCCATCAGCACGGCGCCCGCCGCCCACTCGCCGCCGAAGCCGAGGCCGAGGAGGGCGCGCGCGACGAGCAGCTGCGTGAAGTCCTGCGTGACGGCGCAGACGAGCGAGAAGACCGAGAACCACAGGATGGTGATCTGCAGCGTCAGGACCCGGCCGATCCGGTCGGCGAGGTAGCCGGCGAGCCAGCCCCCCAGCGCCGAGGCGAGCAGCGTCACGGTGGCGGCGAGCCCCGCCGTGCCGGCATCGACGCCCCACAGCTTGATGATGGTGCCGATGACGAGGGGGTAGATCATGAAGTCCATGCCGTCGAGCGCCCAGCCCGACGCGCAGGCCCAGAAGGTGCGGCGCTCCGGCACGGTCATGTCCCGGTAGAACGCCGCGAGGCTGGCATCCTCCACCGGCACATTGAGGGCGTCGGGCTCGCCCGCGGGGGCACGCGTCTGCGTCGAACTCATCGGGCGTTCCTCGACTTGGTTCGATCCGGGCCGATCGCCGGCGGTGAGAGCGGCGCCCGCCTCCCGTCGCGTCCGACGGCTTTCCGGGGCGGGACCGCTGCGCGCCCCGCCGTCCCGTGCTCTAGCCCCCCTGCCGCGCCGTCAGGCAATCCCGCCCGCTCCCCGGGGCGCGTCGGCGGCACCAGGCCGAAGATCGGCTCGCTGCGGCCCTCGTCGTTATCCTTTGTTAAAACATCCTGTCGGCCGCGCCCGGAGGGCCGGAATAAACCGCCCGAAGAGAGGTCGGCCGGCCGGTCTGATGCCCCAGAATCGGCCGTCTGGAACCTCGCCCCCGCGGCGGGCGGTTCCTTGGACATCCGTATGCCCTACCCCTGTATACAATGGGGTTCAATCTAGACTGGGAAAACGGACTCACGGCCTTGTCTTTTTCTCCGCGATTACCTAAGGCCAGAATCGTTCTTTGGTTCACCAAGCCTTAAGGTCATGGGCGCATGGACGGCACAAGCGACAAACGGGAATCGGCGATCACGCTCACGGCCGACGTGATCTCCGCTTATGTCTCCAACAACCACGTGCAGACAGGGGAGCTCGTCCGGCTGATCCGGGAGGTGCACAGCGCCCTCGTCGGAATCGCCGAGGGGGTCAGGCCGGCCGAGCCGCCCCAGAAGGCGACGGCGGCGGAGATCCGCCGCTCGATCAACCACGACTTCCTCATCAGCTTCGAGGATGGGAAGCCGTACAAGACGCTCCGGCGCCACCTGACGATGCGGGGGCTGACGCCGGAGAGCTATCGCCGGAAGTGGGGCCTGCCCCCCGACTACCCGATGACCTCGGCGAGCTATTCCGAGCAGCGCTCGCAGCTCGCCCGGACGCTCGGCCTCGGCCAGCAGCGCCGCCGCCGCGGTCAGGCGGAGGCGGCCGGAGGGACCTGAGGCGAGCCGCCCGCCTCCCGCCCGCGGGCGGGAGGCGGGTCGGCGACCCGACGTCCCTCGGCCCTGCCCGGGCCGTCCTACTTCGCCTTCGCGGCCAGGGCGGCCAAGCCGGAATCGTAGATGCCCTGGATGGCGCCCTTGGCGGTGGCGTCGTCGGCGCCCTTGGCCTTGAAGGAGCCGGACCAGCTCACGGTCGAGCCGCCCCCCGCGGGCTTGACCGCGATGGTCGATTCATAGCCGGATACCGGCAGCGGGCTCTCCAGGATCGTGTAGGTGTAGCTCATCGCCTTGTCGTCGCGGCGCACCTGCTCCTCGACGATGGTGCCGCCGCCCTTGAGGCTGAGCGTCCGGATCGGCTTGCCGCCCTTCTCGGAGAGGACGCATGTCTCGACGGCGGGGTGCCACTGCCCGATGCCGCAGAAATCGCCGATCGTGGCCCAGACCTTGGCGGGCGGGGCGGCGATGTCCTGGGTCTTGGAGGCTTCGAGGGCGAGCGCGGGAAGCGCCGACAGCGCCAGGAGCGCGGCGGCGGATGCGACGGTCTTGATCATGCGGGGTTCCTCCGGCGGAGGGGCCTCGGTGGCGGGCCCCTCCCGCGGGGGCTCAAACTAGAGCATTCCCGGGCCGGGAGAACTCCATTGTCCGCCAGACAATAGGACGAGATCCGGCGAGGCTCAGAAGCGCCCGCCGACCCCGACCGCGCCGCCGGAGCCGAGGGAGGGCTGCAATCCGCCGCCCCCGCCGCCCGACGGCTTGTAATCCTCCAGGTCCTCGCGGCGGATGCGGCGGGCCTGGGAGTCCGCGCCGCCGGCCCCGCGGGCCGCGGTCGGGATGTTGAGGCGCCGCGTCGGCTCGCTGGCCACCACCTGGTCGGGATCCGTCGCCGCCGCGCTCCGGGCCGGCGTGCGCAGATCCGCGCGGGCGGAGGGGGGCGGGCCGATCTCCCCCGCCGGGAGGACGCCGCCGGTCTGGGAGAGCGGGTTGTTGACGCAGCCGCCGAGGAGCGCCGCCGCGGCGGCGAGGCTGATTCCGGCGAGCCGGGCTCTGGTGCGGACGAACATCGGTCTCCCCGCTGGTCTCGTCAGGGTCCCGGTCAGCGCAACCGGGTCAACCCCATTCGGCTCCTCCTAACGGCCGGTTGCGGCAAAGGCCAGACGGCAACCCGGGCCGGGGCCCGATCCCCGCCGGCCGTGGTGACGGCGACACGCCGCCGGCTCCCGATCCGCGCCGTGCCGCGCGCGCAAGCGCCCTTGCCCGCGCCCTTGCCCGCGCCCTTGCCCACCTGGCCCGGTGCGTGCATTCGTGCTCGCTGCGCGCCGCCCGCGAAGACGCTCCCGGACGAAGAGGCTCCGCCCATGATCCGTCGGCCTGCCGTGACGCTGTCCACGGCCCTGCTCCTCGTCGGGGCCGTGCCGGCAGTGCGGGCCCAGACCCCGGCGGCTCCCCAGGCGCCTTCGGCCGGCGCGCAAGCGCCCGCGGCCAGCATCCCGTCGCCCGCGGCCAGCATCCCGTCGCCCGCGGCCAGCATCCCGTCGCCCGCGGCCAACGCGCCGGCGGCCGGTCCGCAGGCGCCGACGGCGAGCGCACCGGATTTCGCCCGGCTCGAAGCCGAGCAGAGCGCCGCCAACGGCAAGCCCGGCCCGCGGACGGTGCCGGGCCGGCGCATCCCGGTGCCCGGCACGGTCAGCCCGGAATTCCAGGCGGCCATCGCGGCCCCGTACCGGTCTCCGGCCTGGAACGCCAACCCGGACGGCGTGGCCGAGTGGAAGGCCCTGGTCGCGCGGCTCGCTGCCCAGGCGGCCGCCTCCCTGCCGGCCCTGCGCGAGCGCCTCGGCGTGATCGCGACCCCGGAGGTGATCGGGGGCGTGAAGGCCTGGATCATCGCCCCCCGGGACCTGCCCGAGCGCAACCGCAACCGCCTCCTCGTCCACATCCACGGGGGCGGCTACGTCCACAACCCGGGCGAGGCCGGCACCGTCGAGGCGGTGCTGATGGCGGCGTTCGGCGGCTTCACGGTGATCTCCTTCGACTACCGCATGCCGCCGGACGCGCCCTTCCCGGCCGCCCTCGACGACGCGATGGCGGTGTGGAAGGCCGCGCTCACCCTGCAGCGCCCCGAGAACATGGCGGTGTTCGGCACCTCGACCGGGGGCGCCATGACGCTCGCCCTGATGCTGCGGGCCAAGCAGGAGGGGGTGGCGCTGCCCGCCGCCATCGCCCCCGGCACGCCCTGGTCGGACCTCACCGAGACCGGCGACAGCTACAAGGCCAACGAGTGGCTCGACAACGTGCTGGTCTCCTACGAGGGCACGCTCACCCACGTCGCCCGCCTCTACGCCGCCGGGCACGACCTCAAGGACCCGCTCCTCTCGCCGATCTACGGCGATTTCCGCGGCCTGCCGCCCGCCATCCTCACCACCGGCACCCGCGACCTCTTCCTGTCGAACACGGTGCGCACCCACCGCAAGCTGCGCCAAGCTGGCGTCGAGGCCTCCCTCCAGGTCTTCGAGGGCCTGAGCCACGCGCAGTACCTGTTCAACCCGGACGCGCCCGAGACCCGCGAGGTCTTCGGCGAGATCGCGGCCTTCTTCGACCGCACCCTTGGGACCGAGCCGCGCGGGCCGTAGGGGCCGGCGGGCCCGAGGCCCCCGGCGGGCCTCAACCGGCCGGGTCTCCCGCCCCGCCCTGCCGCACGGTGCGCAGGGCCGCGGCCGTGAGGTCGCGGATGCGGCGGATCCCGGCGAGCCGCTCCTCCAGCGGGATGCCCGCCTTCGCGGCCTCCTCCAGATCCCGGCAGGTCTCCGAGAGGCGCGGGCAACCGAGGAGGCCGGAGGTCGAGATCAGGGCGTGGGCCTCCCGCGCCACGCGCTCCCGGTCCGCCCCATCCTGGAAGGCGGCGTCGAGCTGCGCGATCAGCCGGTCGAGCAGCCGCGCCGCGCCGGCCTCGCCGACGAGGTCGAGCGTGTCCGCGTAGGCGTGGCGGTCGTGAATCGGCAGATGGGCGAACCGCGGATCGGCCGAGGGGAGGGGAGGGACGTCTTCCATCAGGACATCCTGTGCCGCGAGGGGGCCCGAGGGGCCGGCGGCTAAGATAGGGTGCTTGGCCGCGGGCGCCACGTCCCCGCGCGTCGTCGAACCGGGCCGCTGCCGGTCGGGCGTGAGGAGCCGCCGCATCAACTCGGCGCACGGCCCCGGCCTGTTCCTCGGTTCCTCAGGAGGATGTACGCCGTTCAGCATAGTCCACCCGTGCGAGAACGAGATTATGCTGGTCGAATCGGGGGGTGCCCCGGAATTTACACTTATTTAAGCGTGCTAATCCAATTTCTAACCATGGGTCACGCGCCCTTGGGAAAACCGTTATGAAACTCCGCAACATCAAGGTTCTGGGTAAGCTCATCAGCGTCATCCTGCTGATCGGCGCCATCGTGGGCAGCGTCGTGTGGTACGCCCAGGGCCGAATGAGCTACATCGACGATGCCTATACGCGGCTGATCGGCGAGGAGGAGAACGCCACGGCGACGACGCATCGGCTCAACCGGATGATCTTCGAGCTGAACTACTGGGCCTACCGGGTGATCGCCGAGACCGAGGAGGCGCAGATGGCGCACGCCGATGCCGGGTTCCAGGCGGCGCTGCCGGAGATCGAGAAGGCGCTCGAGGCCCTGCGCCGGCAGGCTCCCCGCTACGTGGCCTGGGCCGACGAGCAGCGGAGCCTGATCCAGCGCTTCGTGAGCGAGGTGAAGGAGGTGCGCCGGCTCGGGATGGCGAACCGCAACGCCGAGGCGCTCGCCGTCGTTCACCGCGCGGTCGATCCGATCTTCGACGCGCTCGTGGCGGGCGGCGAGGCCCTCGCGGGCGAGATGTCGGCCGTGGCGAGCCGGCGCGACGAGGAGCTCACGGAGGAGACCAACGCGACCCGCCGCAGCCTGATCGTCGTCAGCGCACTCGCCCTGCTCGTCGGCATCCTCGCGGCGATCGTGGTCGGGGTGATCGGGATCACGCGGCCGATCGGGCGGCTCGTCGGGGTGCTCGAGCGGATGGCCGCCGGCGAGATCGACGCCGAGATCGCCGAGGCCCGGCGCGGCGACGAGATCGGCGCCATCGGCCGGGCCGTGGAGCGGATCAAGACGATGGTGGCGCGGGCGGCCGCCGACGAGGCCGAGCGGCGGCGCGTCGCCGAGGTGGCGGCCGCGGCGGCCCGCCGGGAGGCCATGACGAGCCTCGCGGTGGAGTTCGAGCGGGCGGTCGGCGGCATCGTGGGCCTCGTCTCCTCCTCCGCCACGGGGCTGCGGGCCACGGCCGAGACCATGGCGGCGGCGGCGAGCGAGACCGCGCTGCAATCCTCCAGCGTCGCGGCGGCGGCCGAGGAGGCGTCGACGAATGTCGGCACGGTGGCGGCGGCCGCGGAGGAACTCGGCACCTCCGTGCAGGAGATCGGCCGGCAGGTCTCGGGCTCGGCCGGCCTCGCCCAGGTCGCGGTGGGCGAGGCGGAGGAGACGGGGCGGCTGGTGCAGCAGCTCAGCCAAGCGGCGACCCGGATCGGCGACGTGGTCGGGCTCATCTCCTCGATCGCGAGCCAGACCAATCTCCTCGCGCTGAACGCCACGATCGAGGCGGCGCGGGCCGGCGAGGCCGGGCGCGGCTTCGCGGTGGTGGCCGCCGAGGTCAAGGAGCTCGCCAGCCAGACCGCCCGGGCGACGAGCGACATCTCGGCCCAGATCGGCCAGATCCAGGACGCGACCGGCCAAGCCGTCTCGGCGATCGGCTCGATCTCGGCCCGCATCCGCGAGATCAGCAGCGTGTCGACCACCATCGCGGCGGCCGTGGAGGAGCAGGCGGCGGCGACCCAGGAGATCGTGCGCAACGTGTCCCAGGCCTCCACCGGCACCAGCACCGTCACCTGCACCATCGCGGGCGTGGCGGGCACGGCCGAGCGGACCGGCGGCGCGGCCGCGCAGGTGCTCGCCTCGGCCGGCGAGCTCTCGCACCAGTCGGAGCGGCTCGGGGCCGAGGTCGCCCGCTTCCTGGCGAGCGTGCGGGCCGCCTGACTCACACGCTGTCCGGACGATCACGTCCGGACAGCGTCTGCCAAGCCCGCGCGGCGCGTGAGCGAAGCCCCAATCCGCCATCCCGAAGGGATCGAGCGGATTGGGTATGCCAAGCCCGCGCGGCGCCTGAGCGAGGCCCCAATCCGCCATCCCGAAGGGATCGAGCGGATTGGGTATGCCAAGCCCGCGCGGCGCCTGAGCGAAGCCGACATCCGCATGGCGGACGCAATCCGTCGGATGTCGAATCAGGGGCCGAGCCGCGCCCCCGCAGCCGCGCTCAGCAGCACCACGAGCCAGGGCGGGGCGCGTCCGACGGTCAGGAGCACGAAGCCGGTCGCGGCGACCGCCATGTCGCGGGGGGAGTGGACGGAGCTGGTCCAGACCGGGTCGTGCAGGGCCGCGGCGAGGATCCCGACCACGGCGGCGTTGGTCCCGCGCATGGCGGCCTGGGCACCGGGCCGCGCCCGCAGGGCATCCCAGAAGGGCAGGGTGCCGAGCACCAGCAGCAGGCCCGGCAGGAAGATCGCCGCCAGCGCGAGCGCCGCCCCGGGAACTCCCCCCGGAGCCCCCTGCAGCACGGCGCCCAGATAGGCCGCGACCGTGAAGAGCGGCCCCGGCACGGCCTGGGCGGCGCCGTAGCCGGCCAGGAACGCGTCGGTGGTGACGAAGCCCGGCCCGACCAGGGAGGCCTGCAGCAGCGGCAGCACCACGTGGCCGCCGCCGAAGACCAGGGCGCCCGCCCGGTAGAAGGCGTCGAAGGCGGCGAGCGCCCCGGAGCCGGTCAGCGCGGCCAGGAACCCCGGCAGGACCAGGAGCGCGGCGAAGAGGGCGAGGGAGGCGAGGCCGGTCCGCCGCGAGACCGGGAAGGCGGCGGCGTGCCCGGAGCCCGCGCCCGGCCCCCGGCAGAGGAGGAGCCCGCCCGCGGCGCCGAGCGCGATGGCGCCGAGCTGGCCCGCGGCGCCGGGCAGCAGCACGACGAGCCAGAGCGCGGCGAGGCCGAGGCCGGCGCGGGGCCGGTCGGGCGCGAGGGTCCGCGCCATGCCCCAGACCGCCTGCGCCACCACCGCCACCGCGACGAGCTTCAGCCCGTGCAGCACCCCCGCCGCCAGGGGGCCGGGGGCCGCCCCCGCCCCCAGGGCGACCGCGACGAGGAGGAGGGCGGAGGGGAGGGTGAAGCCCGCGAAGGCCGCGAGCCCGCCCGCCAGCCCCCCGCCGCGCAGGATGCCGAGGGAGAACCCGACCTGGCTCGACGCCGGCCCCGGCAGGAACTGGCACAGGGCCACCAGGTCCGCGTAGGCCGCCTCGTCGATCCAGCGGCGGCGCAGGACGAGTTCGTCGCGGAAATAGCCGAGATGCGCGATCGGGCCGCCGAAGGAGGTTAGGCCGAGCTTGAGGAAGGCGGAGAAGACCTCCGCCAGCTTACCGTCCGTACTAGTGCGCATGTGACCGCTAAGCCCCTTGCATGCCTGAGGAAGGCACAGCCCGTCGTCCGTAATGGGCCGCTGGAACTCGCCCAAATTCGCGATTACGGTGTGGGTAGGAACGTGAGAACAGCAAGTATGACCGGGAAGCTTTCCGCCGTGAGGGTCGCGAAGCTGAAGACGCCGGGGATGTACGGCGACGGTGGCGGCCTGTGGCTACAGGTGACAGGCAACGGCGCCAAGAGCTGGATCTTCCGCTTCACCCTGCGCGGCAAGGCGCGGGCTATGGGGCTCGGCTCAGCCTCGACATTCTCGCTCGTGGAGGCCCGCGACAAGGCACTTGTCTGCCGAAAGTTATGCGCCGAGGGAGTCGACCCGATTGAGGCGCGAAAGGCGGAACGGCAAGGTCTCGCGGCTAAGGCGGCGCACGCGATGACGTTCCGCCAGTCTGCCGAAACCTACATCGCGACGCACCAGGCTGGCTGGCGAAACGCCAAGCACACCACGCAGTGGAGCACGACACTGGAGACCTACGTTCATCCTGTGTTCGGTGACTTGCCCGTGGTGGCGGTGGACACCGGGTTGGTGATGAGGGTGCTGGAGCCGATCTGGACGAACAAGTCTGAGACCGCCAACCGGTTGCGAGGGCGGATCGAAGCCATCCTGGATTGGGCTCGCACCCGCGGGTATCACACTGGTGAGAACCCCGCACGTTGGCGCGGCCATCTTGAAAATCTATTGCCGGCCCGGTCCAAAATCCGGCGGGTGGAGCATCACGCCGCGTTGCCCTTCACCGACATACCGCAATTCCTGACAACGCTGCGCACCGGCGACAGCATTGCCGCCCACGCCCTTAAGTACACAATCCTGACTGCCGCACGCACGGGCGAGGTGCTGGATGCCCGGTGGGGCGAGATCGACCTCGTGGGTGGTGTGTGGACCGTACCGGCACAGAGAATGAAGGGCGGCCGGGAACATCGCGTCCCGCTCTCCGGCCCGGCGCTTGCGATACTGATGGCCATGGCTGAGCTCAGGACCGGCGACTTCGTATTTCCGAGCGTCCGGAGCGGTGGGCCGTTAGGCGCCAGTGCTCTGCGGAGGCTGCTCCGAACCATCAATTACGCAAACGTCACTGTTCACGGCTTCCGGTCCTCGTTCCGCGACTGGGCGGCGGAGATAACAGACTTCCCATCCGAAGTTGTCGAAGCTGCATTGGCACACACAGTCGAATCCAAGGTAGTGCGCGCCTATCGCCGCAGCGATCTGTTTCAGAAACGGCGCGAGCTGATGGATGCGTGGGCGAGGTACTGCATGCCCCAAATAGCAGCTTGAGACCATGAGTAAACCATGGAATGAAACTTTTAGCCACGATTTGCGAGATCAAGTCGCTGCAGCATTGAATAAACTGGATGTAGTAAAAGACTATACAGAGATGCAGGCGGAAGTTTTAGCGTTCTTCATTTCAAGGCAAAAGGCTGATCATAACTGGTTCAAGCCGCAAGGCCGCAGCGGTGTTGATGATGAGTTGCGTGATTTGGATGATAATTTCACTAAACTTAGAGACACGATAAAAAACATACACGAGCCTACAAGCCGGCTGTTGCGAGAATCAGGATTAATACCGGACACGCTTCTAGTCATATTAGAAGAATGCATAGAAGTATGCCGATCTATAGATACTTCTCACGTTCCGATTAAGGTCGGAAGAGGTAAAGCGAAATCTTTAGATCAGGCTTTAGCAGATTTATTGGCAGATACTTATGCCATGATAACAGATAGAGAGCCGACGATATCGACAAGAACCAGCGACGGCAAGCCGTACGGGAAATTTTACAACCTTGTAAGGGATATTTTTGCTATCGCTGGTGTCAAGGCAAGTCCGGAGAACTGTGCCAGGCAAGCGATAGAGCGACGCAAGCAGCACCGCGAGGGGTAGTGCGGCACAAGTGCCGCTATGGGGAAAAAGGGGGGGCAAATACCCCTCTTAACTCCTTTTGCGGCCCGGCTGATCGCCGGCTAGGTCTTCCTCATCCGCCGACACCGTGGCGGACACGCAAGGACAGCAGCCATGAATTGCGACAGAGTTCCGGCGCCGCAGAGAGACCTGCGAGCGTCAACCCCCAAGCTCGCCTTTACGATAGAACAAGCATGCTACGCCCTCGGGCTTGGTCGAACGACCATCTATGACTTGCTCGCTTCAGGAAAGCTCAAGGGGATCAAGGTTGGAAATCGTCGTCTGATACTGAGCGAGAGCGTGCACAACTTCCTGGCGGCGGCTGCGCAGGGGGCCGCCTGAGCCATGAAAAATCCTGCACATGTGGCGGACTGCGTCGAGAGATATCTGGTTAACGAAGCGCCCCAGCAATCCCTCGAACGAGCCCCCGGCCGGGTGCTCGCCCGCACCTCGACGCGGCCGGCGGTGCGCCCGGTTCCAATGCCAACCGACACCTTCGACATCGGAGAGTTGCGCCGCGAGCGCCTGATGCGGGCCGGTGCGAGCGCCGCCGTCACAGCCATGCTTGCGGCGGTGGTATACGGGGAGGCCCGTTGATGAATGCCGGCGCAAATATTCCCATCGTAAATATGGCCGAAGAGGCTGTCAAATGGGCACAAAATGGGTTTCCCGTACTGCCATGCAACCCAAATACAAAGAATCCCTATCTATCGCGAGACAAAGATAAAGACGGTAATTGGATATTAAACAGTGGAGGACTTTATAGGGCTTCGATTAATCCTGACACAATCAGGGCGTGGTGGGAGAAATGGCCGAACGCGCTCATTGGAGTACGGCTCGGACCAGGGTGCGGGGCGTTCGCGGTTGACCCCGACCGGCCCAAGAGGCCAGGGGATCCCGACGGGTTTGCGGCGTGGCAGAAGCTGGTGGAGCGCAACGGCGGATTGCCGCCGACACACGCTCACCGCACGCCGCATGGCGGCGCGCACTTCCTGTTTAAATATCCGACGGACCGCCGCATCGCGTGCAGCTCGGGCAGTTTGCCGCCCGGCATCGACGTGAGGGGCGACGGCGGCTACGTCATCGCACCGCCCTCCATCCTCGCAGACGGGCGCGCATATACCTTCGAGGACCCCGCCCTCGCCTTTCAGGTCGCCGAGGCGCCGGCTTGGCTGTTGGACGAGATCGCACCCAGGGAGGCGTCGACGCGTGGGCAGCGCCGCGGGAGGGGCGAAGCCAAACCCGCCGAGACCGGCGCCAACGTCTTCACGCTCGCGGCCGACGCGATGGGGCGCCGGAAGGGCGAAATCGTGCCGGCGCGGGCAGGGTTCAGCGCGGCGTATTTGTCGAAGGCGCTCGCGGCCGAAATCGAGGCCGCCGCGAGCGCAGCCAAAGGCGACCGCAACGACGCCCTGAACCGCGCTGCGTATTCCCTCGGCCAGCTTGTCGGCGCGGGCGCCCTGGACGATACCGACGTGCGTGATCGACTCCTCAGTGCTGCCCGCGTTTCTGGGCTCGTAGCCGACGACGGCGAGGCGGCGGCGCTCGCCACCATTGAGAGCGGGGTGACGAAGGGCGCCGAGAGCCCGCGCCCGGTGCCGCCGCCCGCAGGCGACGACCACGGCACGCTGCTCGACGAGATGAACGAGAAGTACGCTGTGGTGATCGATGGCGGCCGGACGCGGGTGCTGACGTTCCGGCGGGAGCGCGTCAACGGCCGCTCCCGCGAGGTGCCGACCTTCCTGGGCATCGAGGACTTCAAGACCTTCTTCGCGAACCGCTCGGTCAGCGTCGGCGAGGACAAGCGGATGTCGCTGGGAGCGTGGTGGCTGAGGCACCCGCAGCGGCGGCAGTATATCGGCCTGACCTTCGACCCCAGCGCCGCGCCAGAGGTCGACGGTCACCTGAACCTGTGGCGCGGGTTCGCGATCAAGCCGGAGCCCGGGTCCTGGGCACTGATCCGCCGCCATATCGACGATGTCGTCGCGAGCGGCAACGCTGAGCACACACAGTACATCATTAGGTGGCTGGCCTGGGCGGTCCAGAACCCGGATGCTCCGGCTGAGGTAGCCCTCGTTCTTCTCGGCACCAAGGGTGCCGGCAAGGGGACGCTTGGCAATATTATGTGTTATATTTTCGGGCGACATGCAGTTCACATCTCATCTTCCGATCATTTGTCAGGTAAATTCAATAATCATTTGCGCGATACTTGCTTCATATTTGCTGATGAAGCCTATTGGCCTGGAGACAAATCTGCCGAAGGTTCGCTGAAACGGCTCCTGACTGAGCCGAGCCTGTTTGTCGAAGCCAAGGGACGTGATGGTACGATTGTCCCGAACCGGCTCCACGTGATGATGGCGAGCAACGAAAGTTGGGTCGCTCCGGCCGGCGCCGACGAGCGACGGTTCGCGGTGTTCCGGGTATCAGAGCACGTTAAGCAGGATCAGGCCTACTTTGGGCCCCTACACGCCGAGATCCGAAACGGCGGAGCCGAGGCCATGTTGCACGACCTTCTGGCAATAGATCTCGCCGGGTGGCACCCGCGTCAGGTCGTGCGGACAGAAGCCCTGTTGGAGCAGCAAGAGCAGAGTCTAAGTCCCCTCGAGGCGTGGTGGGTTTCTCTACTGGAAGCCGGCGTCCTTGAAGGCGCAGACCCCCGCCATCCCAACCGAGCCGTCTCGGCTGGTTGGGATGAGAAGGTGCCAGTCGGCCTCAGCACCCGCACCGAACGGCGGCGCGGCCTGTTCGATCAGGCGCGAGATATCTCGCCGAAGCTCAAGCTGGTGAGCGACCACCAGCTCGGCCGCTTTCTCCGGTCGAAGGGCTGCACGAACACGCTCAAGGTGATGCGGCGGCAGGGCTGGACCTTCCCGCCGCTGGCGCAGCTCAGGACACAGTGGGAGGCAGCGTATGCTGGCTGGCAGTGGGGCACAGCCGTCACGGAGTGGCAGAGTGGAGCAGCGACGGACGACGAGGACGAACGCCCGAACAAGGCCAAACCGGAAGCTGTGCAGACCATATTCTAGACTGACATGTCGAACATCGAACATTTTTAGCGCTCTAAGCCATTGCCTTTATTGGTATGTTCCGAACGTTCGACCGTTCGGCTTTTTTGGACGCAGTTCTCCCAGAATTTTTGCGCGGGTATCGTACCATGGGTACGGCGCACCACCGTCTTTCTGCATCGTTTCCCTCTCTCTTCCCTTATAGATAGAACAAGTAGAACAGCAGAACATGCTAACCCGATCAACAGGTTAGGACGTTTGGGATTGTTCGGCTGTTCGACTCCCACGCGAATCCATGGCCCGCCAAGCAGCGCGCAACGGGTCTGAGACCGCCCGCGAGGCGCCGATCGCGGCGATCTACGTCCGACACAGCCGGCGCCAAAGCACGAAGATGGCTCGCGGAAGAAGGTGGAGGGCTCGGCGACTGAAGGCGCGCTGGAAGGCCGAAGAACTCACCGCCACGCGTGCCCCGTTCCCCGGAAAAATCCATCGTACGTCTCCGTAGCGGTGGTGATGCTGCACGTGGGTGATGCTGCGCATGTCGCGCTCGCGATCATGGGACTGAGGAGGATGCGATGGACGGCCGGGCCGCGCGAGGGCTCATCGGCCCAGCCGCTTCGCCGGTATCGCCCTTCGCGAAAGACACCACATCTACGGAACAGTACCGGCGTCCTCGCTGTTCAGGGGCGCGGTGCCCCATGTGTCCTCGATTGCCGGGGCACGGCAGGCGGCCGGGCGTGCCCGCCGGAACGGAAGCGTCCGGCCGTCCTTCTCTGACGCGCCGCCTCCCCGACGTGTACCGCGCCGCCGAGGCCGGCTGTGCCGCAACGCTGGCTGCGGCTTACTCGAACCGGGCACGTGGGCTGCAGCATGCCACGGAAGCCACCCGGGTAAACTCCAACTTCAGCTGGATCACGTAGCCGCGTTGACGAGTTGTCCACGAATACTCATGACCCGAAGCGGCCCCTCGCGGTGGATGTCAGGATTGTCCGGCTGCGAGGGTTTTCCCGACATTTGATTTCCTGACGCGGTTCCCTGCCACTGGCCGGCTCGCGGGGCTCTCGCGTCACGCGCCTCAGCTCCGACGGTCCGTCAGCCTGTCTGGAAAGGGTCGTTTTTCAGACATGCGTGAAAGGCGCGAGTGCACGCCGGAAGCCGCTTCAGATCGGGCCTCATCAAAGCAATAGCAAAGCTTCCGCTCGGCGTAGCGTCTACTCCGAAGGCTCCAAGAGAATAGCACTCAATTAAAACAGGCCTCCAAGCTCGACGCGCTCGCCACCTAGCTACAAACGATTCCAGCAGAAGCACACGAACAGGTCTTCGGAACCGTTTGGCGCCTCGGGCAGTTCACGGTGCGGTGCAGCATGGAACCCATGCTGTGAGAGGCCTCCTGGTTGGCCACCCCTCGTCTGTCACTATCAACCCACCCTCAAGTAGGTGGGACGACGGACGACGGGACTCCTGCACTCCGCCTCTCGTGGCCCTGGTCGTCATGGGGTCCGGAGGCGTCGAACTCCATTTGAATTGTCCGTTAGTAATTCACTCGCATCCCACGGGGTAAGAATGACGACCATCCGTCAACTGATCCAAACCAGCCCGACCCGAGCAAACGAGCTTCTCGCCAAGCTGGCAGAGACCTCTGACAACGCTGTGAAGACGCGTGAGCGCTTGCTGGTGGATCTCAAGTCCGAGCTGGAGCTCTCCGCACAACTCGAGGAGGAGCATCTCTTTCCAGTCCTGCGGAAGCACAAAGAAACCAGGGACCTCGTGGCGCAGGCCCTCAACGACAACAAGCAAGCCCTCAAGCTCCTGGCTGAGCTCGAGCAGATGCCGAAGGGTAGTGAGGAGTTCGCACCGAAGGTTGCCGAGCTGAGAAAGGTCTTCCAGCAGAGTGTGCGTGACGAGCGCAAGGAGCTGCTCCCGGCAGTCATCAAGGTGCTGAGCGACGAGGAGGCTCAGGCCGTCGTCGAGAGGATCGAGGAGGGCAAGGCCGAAATCGAAGAAACAAGGCGCGCTGAGGCTGAACAGCGTCGCGCCGAGCAGAGGCGTGAGCGTGATCGCGCTGATGAGGCGCTCGCGAGGGAGGAAGAAGCCGCGGAGCGCGAGCGGCGTTCCAGGGAAGTGGCGCATGAGACTGCAGAGCAGGTAGCGCAAACGGCGGAAGTCATAAACGAAAATTCCCGGCAGGTAATCCGGAGTGCTGCGGAGAGCGTTGAGCGTATAGCCACTGCGCCGATCAGCTCGGGCTCCCTGTTCTGGGACGCGATGTTCGGGATGTGGGGCTTCCCGCAGAGCCGTTCCGTGGCTCGGTCGTCAACTGTCCCCGCCTCCTCGACGCGGCAGTCCACCCACGAGGAGGAGGTCATTCCTCTGGCGGAGGAGACGCTGATCGTGGGCAAGCACACGGTGAACAGCGGCACCACTACGGTCCGCCGCTACGTCGTGGAGACCCCGGTCGAGCAGAAGGTGGCGCTGTATGACGAAAAGGTGGTGGTTGAGCGGCGCAGGCCAGCGACCGACGCCGTGACGGGTGAGGCGTTGACCGAACTCACGGTCGAGATGATCGAGACATCCGAAGTGCCCATCGTCGGAAAAGGCGTCAAGGTGCGAGAGGAGGTCGTGGTCCGGCGGGAGCGTACGCGGCGCGTCGAGACGGTGCGTGACACGGTGCGGCGCGACGAGGTAGATATCTCGAATACGAGAGAGCGCTCGAGCAACAAGCGCACTGAATTGGCTTATAGCCGCAAGTAAGCCGCTGACGCTTCAATGTGAGGAGACGCAGTCACCGCCTTCGACTGCGTCTCCTCATTTTGCGTCAGATCATTTGCGCCTAATTCTGCCTTTTCTATGGCCCATCTTGGATGCATGCTCTTGTTTTGATTGGAATATGATTCCGCATTTCAAGATGTGACGTAGACGTGCAGCAGGTTTGCCTAGTTAGACACAGAATGTGCTTAAGCGCCTGCTGCTGCGCGCCGAGCGCTCATATGTCGGGGCCGCGCTGGCGGCTATCGCGGGCGGCGGTAACCGCAAACGCGGTCCCGGAAACCGCACCACGTTACTGGTTCTCCGGCAGATCTGCTCAGCCTCGGTGTTCGAGGGGCGCACTGGCTGGCCCTCCACCTGTCGCCGGACACGACTGAGCTATGTCAGCTACTCCGCACTGCTCACGGTCGTGATGTTTGTCAGAGGCTTGGCACCTTCGCGTGGCCGCACAGCGGTAGTAGGGAGCCTGTCGCGATCCCGATCCCAGTGCGGTCTGTGCCGTTCGGATGTATGCACTGGCGTGAGCTGCGGCCACGCGGGCGCAGCTCACTGATCGGGAGATGGAGAGCCGGAATAGGCAGTCTCCCTGCCCCTCGGACCAGCTCAGGCGGCTCTGGCGCGGGGACGCTCCGACGCCTGATCAACGGCTCTGACCACCTGCTCAGGTGCAAGGTGGTGGATCATGTGCCCCAGGCCCGGAACGACGATCAACGCGCTCTGCGGCAACTCGCGGTGGAGCCGCTCCGATTGGCGGCCGACGTCGGCTACCTGATCGTCCGCCCCCGCGATAATCACGACCGGCAGCTTCAGGTCGCGGTAGTGCTCCTGAAGCTCCACCGTAACCGGCGTCATCAGGGCCGCGTCCTCTGCCGAGGCCCGCAGCTGAGACGGGCGCAGCATGAGGTCCTTCGGGAACTCCTCGTCGAAGCGTTCCGGCACCGGGGCCGGGGCGAACATCGCCTTGATCAAGCCCGGCAGGATCAGCCGGGAGATCGCCGGTGACACCGTGTAGCGCATCACGTCCCCGAGCACCGGGATCGCCGGTGGCGAGAACAGCATCACGTCGGCGCGCAGCGTCGGGTAGTAGTAGCCGGAAGCCAGCACCAGGCTGCGCACCAACTGCGGCGCCTGCAGGGCGAGGGCGACCGCGACCAGGCTGCCCCACGAGTGGCCGAGCACCACTGCCTGCGTGACGCCGAGCCGTCGCAGCGCCTTCTCGAACAGCGTCGCGTGGGCCCGCGGCGTCCACAGGGCGCGCGGCCGCTCGCTGTAGCCGTAGCCGGGCCGGTCGATGAGGATGACGCGGTAGCGCGTGGCGAGGTCCTCGACGATGCCGCTGACCAGGAAGTCCTGGATCATGGTGCCGTTGCCGTGAATGAGCACCAGCGGCTCGCCGCGGCCACGCTCGAGGTAGTGCAGGCGCACGCCGTCGACGGTCATGAAGCGGCCGATCGGCGGGTGACGGTGTTCCGCCTCGCGCGTTTTGGCAACCGCGTAGAGAGCTGAAGCACCGAGCGCGGCAGCCGCTCCCAGCAGGGTCGGGGCGAGCCAGCCCCGCGTGTTGGATGGCTTCGTCATGGTAGAGTCCTATCTGCTCGGGGCATTCGGCTTGATCGACAGGATCGATCCGGCGCGAGGCCGCGACGTTTCACGGACGGAGAGCTCTGCGAACTACCGGGCCATCAGGCGCCTCGTGTTCGCGGCCACGTGCTCCCGGTAGCGGGACACGACCGCCTCGGGCGAACCACCGGTCACAGCGTCCCGGCCGCCTCGTTGGCGGCCCCGATCTTCTCGGTGACCATCACGGTCGCCTCCTCGCGGCCGTCCCGTCCGCCCCAGGCCAGCCTGACGAGCCGGAGCTCAATCACCTTCTGGGCCTTGAGGGCCAGCATCTTCGAGCTGAGGGAGTAGAAGGGGTTGTACATGGGGTACTCCGCGCCGCGCGGAAGCCCGTGCGACTGAGGCAGGATGAAGGAGCGGCTGACGCAGCCGCTCCGCGCAGGTGTTGCTGCGCCCCGAGGTGTCTGACTCGGGCGCTACGCGCCTCAGCGGGGGAGTGTGGGGCTCTGCTGGGCGACGCCGGAGAATGCCTTGCTGGCCTCCTCGACCGCGCGGACCGAGCCCTCGGCGATGGCCTTGCTGTCCTGCACCATGTGCTGCAGCCCCTCGCGGACCAGCTCGCTCTGGATCGCGGTGAACTCCTGCACCGAGGTGGCGCGCGTCAGCTTGGTCAGCCCGTCGAGGTTGCGCCGCCACTGCTTCTGGCCCAGCTCGAACCAGCCCCGCGAGGCATCCTGGATGGCCTGGGTCAGGACCGTGCCGCAGCGCATGACGACTTCGAGGTTCTGCTTGGACTGGCGGGCGAGGCGCTCGCCGTCCTGTCCGGTGAAGCCGAGTGTGCGGGTGAAGTGATCGGCGGCTTCGCAGGCCTGCTGAGAAGCTGCCTCGACGTTCTTCTGCAGGCCTTGCTCGGCGCTCTGGGCAGATTTTTCGCCGAGATCGGCCGTCTTGCTCATTCCGTCACGGATGGCATCAGCGAACTGGGTACGCTGCTCGGAGGTCTCTTTGATGGTCGCCCTGACAGCCTCGGCGATCCGCTCATTCGGCTCGGCTTGCTTGTTCGGCGCAGTGTTTGGATTGAAAGTCATGCGTGTTTCCTACCTTTTTGCGTATGTGCGCATGACGTGCTTGCTGAATACAACAAACACGTCACGCCTAGATAGCGAACTAAACAGGCTATCTTGGTGCGCCGCGCCTATGTCGTGATGGGTTTGCTGCTTTCAAGGCTCAGGAAAGCATTTTGAGTTCGAAAAAATATGTGTCGGATTTCATTGAACGTCACACCCGAGGTTTAAGCATCTGCTTTCGCCACGTAATCAGATTTCTACCGCGTCGAGGTTTGGGGCCAAGGCCGAAACCACCAAGCGACCTCATAAAGCCGCGGTGCACGGAGAAGGGGTATTTGGCTTCGGCCCCGTGCCGGCTCGCTGCCCCACGACCAGTTCGTCGGCGGCCACGGCTGGGCCTCGGGCAGGCTGCGCTTGCCGGCTGCGGCCTCCGCGTCCGCATCATCCAGCATCATGTCTTCGATGTCCGCGGGTCCGATCACAAGCGCTCCTGGGCGGTCATGCTGCGTCGCACAACGGGAACGGGTGACACGCGACCTGGGTTCCAGGGCGGCTGCGGGTCGGTTGGGCGACCCGTCTCACCGCGTGATCGCTTCTGAGGGGCGAACGGGCTGCCCTCACGCGCGTATGGCGAGTCCGCAACGGGTGGAGGCTGTGTGAGAACGCGGTTGGGTGTGTCGCGATGCAGCGGTGATCGCGATCCTCGGCACCGGCCCACTCCTCACCGCCCTGCGGGCGTGAGGGCACGCGGCACCGCGCGCCATCACCGCTGCATCGCGACACACCCAACCGCGTTCTCACACAGTCTCGGTCGCAAGCGGCCCCTCATTCCATGCTTGGCGTGAGGAGAATTCGAGCGACTTCGTCGTAGCGGGATGGGCGTCGAGCGGGTTGGCTCGGCCCTCGCGGGACCGCGCTCCGCCCTTCGCCGTTCAGCCATGATGGCCAGAAGTTTCGCCTCGAACCGTGCGCGGAGTCCGCTGTTGCTGATGGAGAGAGGCCATTCGGCACAGGAGAGACGGCCATGCCACGGCTGAGTTTGCTCTTTCGAGCTTCCCTCATGGCTGCCGCGCTCGCACCGGGCGCAACGCTCGCGCAGAGCGGTCCGTGCAGCGATGACATTGCCAAGCTCACTCGGGAGTTGGGCACGCAGGCCGGCCTCGGCGCACCCGTGTCGGAGCCCGGCTACGGCCAGCGAAAAGGACCAAACGACGAGAAGAGCCAAAGCAGCGCCGCGACTGAGAAGGGCGGCGTAACCGGCACTGTGGGCACGCGGGAGACGGACCGCAGCCAGCCGGGTGGCGCGTCGCGCGAGCAGGGCGGCAGCCCGGGCACGGTCGGCGGCGTGTCGGGCACGGTTGGCAGTGCGACCGGCGGAACCCAGGCCGATGCGGTCGCCAGCGGACGGATCGCCACCTCACCCGAGGATGTGCGCCGCCAGTCCGAGAACCGCCCGACGACAGCAGCGCAGGCGGCGCGGGGTGGCGAGGCGTCGGCCGGCGCGCAGCCGTCCTCTGAGGACCGCGTGTCTCAGGCCAAGACGGCCTTGCAGCGTGCGGTCGACCTGAACGCGAAGGGTGACCGGGCCTGTGCCGACGCGGTGAAGGACGCACAGCGGTTGAAGGGCCAGTAGGACACGGCTCGCGACGGCTCGGCGCTGAACGGAGCTGGGCCGGACCCGTGATGGGGCGCGGTGATCGTGCTCGCGATCTGGGGCCTGGTCACCGGGCGGCGCAGGACGACACTCTGATCCCACACCCTCATTCGAACGCGCTCGGTGGTGATCTCGGGCGCGGAACAGGAGAACGACCATGAGCCGCGGCTATCCATCTATGACGGCGCTTCTCGGCCTGCTCGCCCTCGCGGGCTACCAGAACCGGGACAAGATCGCCGAGATGCTCGGCGGGGCCGGGCAAGGCAGCGCCGGCAGCGGCGCGGGTACTGGATCGGGTCAGACCGGCCTCGGAGGCCTCCTGGGCAATCTCACGGGCTCCCTGGGTGGGGCCAGTGCCGGTGGGCTGCTCAGCGGCGGGCTAAGTGAGCTCGTCGACCGCTTCAGGCAGAACGGTCATGGCGAGGCTGCGGACTCGTGGGTGCGGCAGGGCCCCAACCAGGAGATGGCGCCTCACCAGCTCCAGCAGGCGATCGGGCCGGAGGTGCTCGACACCCTGGCGCGCCAGACGGGGCTTTCGCACGACGAGTTGCTGGCCCGGCTCTCGCGCGAGTTGCCCTCAGCGGTGGACCGCTACACGCCCGAGGGCCAGTTGCCGGCGCACTGACACACGCCAGTCGGCAACGGGCTCCGAGGCCTGCACCTCGTTCGGGGTTCTCGATCACTGCCACCGTGTTCATGGCGGTCGGCAGGATCGAGAGCATCGGCGGAGAGGTCGTCGGGCTCCGCACGCGGAACTGGAGCTGTGGCTTGGCCGCTGCCCCTGCTGTCGTTCAGGTTACGCCTTGGCCGTGCAGGTGCTGCTTGCGTGGTCTGGTTCCATACACCGCGCTTACGCGACCGGCGCGGGCGTAACAGGCGTGCGGGAGACCGCTGACGTCCAGCTTTGATTTCCTGACACCCAAAACTTACAGCTTCAAGTGGCTGAAAAACCGTCGTCTTATTGACACGCCACTCCGTAACGAGGCGCAAGTAGGGTGTCGCGCTTGCATCCGGATGAGGGCCTGATGGGGCTGCCGATAGTGCAATCCACAATAAGGTCAGCGTGTCGGGACCGGCTCCGGCCCACGGTAGTCGTAGAAGCCCCGCTTCGACTTGCGGCCGAGCCAGCCAGCCTCAACGTACTTCACCAACAGCGGGCAGGGTCGATACTTCGAGTCGGCCAGCCCCTCGTAGAGCACCTGCATGATCGACAAGCAGGTGTCGAGCCCGATGAAGTCGGCGAGTTGCAGCGGGCCCATCGGATGGTTGGCCCCGAGCCGCATCGCCGCATCAATCGACTCCACCGAACCGACGCCCTCGTAGAGAATATAGACCGCCTCGTTGATCATCGGCAGCAGGATGCGGTTGACGATGAAGGCCGGGAAATCCTCCGACATGGTGGAGATCTTGCCGAGCTTGGCGACGAACGCCTTGGCCGAGGCATAAGTTGCCTCGTCGGTGGCGATACCGCGGATGAGCTCGACGAGCTGCATCATCGGCACTGGGTTCATGAAGTGGATGCCGATAAATCGCTCGGGCCGGTCGGTTGCCGCCGCAAGCCGGGTAACCGAGATGGACGAAGTGTTAGTTGCGATTATTGTATTCTGTTTTAGTGATCCACAAAGTGCGCTTAGTATATCGCGCTTAATCGTCTCGTTTTCAGTCGCCGCTTCAATTACTAGATCGCAATCTTTCAAATCAGCTAAACTGTATGCCGGAGCAAGCCTGCTGATGGTCTCCTGACTTCTGGTTTCTTCAATTTTGTTTTTCGATACTAATTTAACTAGATTAGCGCCAATATTTTGAAAGGCTACATTGATGCGATTTTCTTCGCGATCATTTAGACGCACAGCAAATCCTGCGGTCGCGCAGGCCTGGGCAATTCCAGTTCCCATCTGACCAGCACCGATAATGCCAACGCTAATAATTTCAATTGCCATGTCTCGTTCCGAGCCTCATTCACTGCGGCCGGTCTGAGCCGGTGTGTCGGCCCAGACTGGCGCACCACATCACCGCCCCGTGGTATATCTATAGAACGTCTCAGAAGGGTCGCAAGCAGACCCTCGGCCCATGCCCGTCGTGGTCCGCCCCGCAGGCCGCCTTATTGCGGTGCTGGTTCAAGCGACGCGTTCCGATCGGTCAGGAGTGCCCATTTAATTACCTGACAAGCAAACCTTACAGGTTTAAGTGGCTGAAAAATCGTCGTTTTGCTTACATCATCACAGAAACCCCTCTTGCACCTTGCTCACTGGCAGAACTGGGTCGCCAGCGCGAACTCGACCGCCGTTCCGCCATTGGCTCCGCGTGATGCCGAGCCGCTCCCCCAGCACCAGCAAGCTCCAGAACAGGGGGATCTTGCGGCGCCGGAGAAGGGGTAGAGACCACGGATCGAGCCCGACGAAGGGCAGGAACGGGTTGCGGCGGTTGGCGGCGTAGATCTCGATGCGGACGCCCGGACGGACCGTCGCGCCCCGGGCGTGGAAGCCGCACGTGTCGCCCACCACCAGGGTGTTGCCCGGGACCGCGAACTTGACGGGAGCCGAGAGGCCGAGACGGGGCAGCTCCTCCGGACGGATCCGGAATGCCCCGCCCCCTCCCGCCTTGGTTCGATCACAGGCCTCCACGCTCCTGCGCCGCTCCCAGGCAAGGCGCCGCTTCGAGCGGGTGGCCGAGCCGCGCACGTAGGTGAAGGGGCCCTCATCCTCCGGCACATCGTGCAGGAACAGCCACGCCTTCATGGTTGGATGAAACGTGTCCATGTGGAGGTCGAGCTGTGGATCGGCTTGTGAGCCGTCGAGATGGGAGAAGATCGTCTGGATGTAGACCTCCGGCTCGACGTCGAAGCTCGCCACGTAGCGCAGCCGACCCTGGAAGCCGGGCATTTCGAGGAGCCGCCGGCAGGCCGGCAGGTGGCGCAGGGTTGCCGGGGTCAGCGGGACGCGTCGCGTGACGGCGTTTCCCTCGCGAAACTGTCTGGTGGGGAGCGCGACCGAGGTGACCTCCCGCACGAGGTCGGCGAAGTGCTCCGGTTGGAGGAAGTCGCGCACCTCGATATAGCCCTGCTCATCGAGCTGCCGCTGGTCCTCCGCGCTCACGAGCGGGGCCAGGCGCCGCCGTCTCCAGGCTGTGAGGGCAATGGCCGTCTTGACGCGCCAGACGTGCAGCCCGCAGCGGTTCAAGGAAGCACTGCCGAGGATCGGATTGCTTCGGAAGGATTTTGCTCCGGTCAGGACCTGGATGGCGTGGATCGGAGCCAGGAGGAGGCGCGAAACTGTAGCAGCCATGTTCGTCACGAAAGTTGCCCAGTGGCAGGCTTGAGCGCTTAGAGCGGCATAATAATGGCGTGAAGGCTCCATGAACGTACTAGCAATATGATGCTTCAGGTTTGCAACTGACCACATCCTATGTAGATCGAAATTAACATATATCACGGTCCGTACAGTTCGTTGCCTAACATATGTGGTAGATTGTAGCCCTAGAGCCTATTCGATCGGATTAGGGGCTCCATCGCGATCTCGGCGAGGACGCGCCGCTCAAGCTTGCCACCGAGTTCGGCCTAATAGGCGGTCTTGGCTTTAGCTCCCGCTTTCAGCAAGGGGGAACGCACTTGCGCAAAATCACCGCAAGCCTCGTCCAAACGGACGGGTCCGGAGTTTCTCGCGCGGACCGCACCTGGCAGCTGCGTCCATGCGTGAGGTAGGACAATGAACAAGTGTTTACGGCTACACTGAGTGCCGCCGTGCTCGGAAGCGGGGTGCTCCTGGGCATCACGTCTGCTCAGGCCATGGGGTATGGCTATGGCGACTTCGACGCGCCCGAGACCGTCGTCGAGCGGCAGGTTGTTGCCCCACCTCGGCGTGTCGTGCGGGAGGTCGTCGTAGAGCGGCCAGTGATCCGCCCCCGCCATGTTGTCCGTGAGGTCGTGGTGGAGCGCCCGGTCGTGTACCGGCCCCGGCGCGTCGTGCGGGAGGTCGTGGTCGAGCGGGACGGCTTCTATGGGCCGCGCCGGTTCGGACCACGGCCGGTTGGCTACGGCCCAGCCTTTGACCCGTACGACTGAGGGCTGGCACTACACCGAGGCCGGCCCCGTCAGCGGGGGCCGGCCGCTCAGTTCTGCGAGGGTGGCCGGCTCTGGGCCGCGAGTTGGGTGTCCTTGCGATCCTGGTCGCGCACCAGCCAGTGCACGGCTCCGAGCGCCAGCACGGCCGCGGCGAGCTCGATGATGGTGAGCGGCGCGGTCCTGGTTGCGTCCAGAATGATGAACTTGCGCGCGAGGACCAGCAGCGCGGTCAGGATGACCCTGCGCTGCTGGATGATGCTCTCCTGCCGGTGCAGCACGCTCAGGATCGAGTGGTTGAACTCCAGCGCGATCAGGACGGTGAGGATCATCCCGAACACGACATGGAACACGCTCAGGAGGCCGCATTACTCCTCGTCGTCGCTGGGATCTCGGCCGGGTTTCCAGGGGCACAGCCCGCGCCTGCCTCCATAGGGGCCAGAGTAGTGGAGGTCGCCGGCCCAAGGATGTATCCGGATCGTCCACGGATCGACGTCGTCTCCTCCGACAGCGGAATGGGTTCTTCGGGCCAGAGCGACCCACCGGGGCGGGACCGGTCTGGAGGCCATGACAGGATGGGTTCGTCGGACCAGGACAGGCTGGTGGTGCAGCACCAGTTTGGAGGCCACGACGGGATGGGTTCTTCGGGCCAAGATCCTCTGCCGGTGCAGCATCGGTCTGGAGACGCGTTCTGCCTCACGCAAGCGGAGGGTCGGCGGCGACGGACGCTGCGCGACCGCCCGCGAAGGCCGTCGGAAAGTGGCGATGGCGCGGCTGCGGGCGGGCGGGCGCTTCGCCTGCCGCTGGACCGCCTTCGATGCCGGTGCTTTCGGCTGCTCGACCGCCGGCTGGGCAGGCGCGTTCGTCTCAGACGGGACCTCGGTGCGGGTCGGCGGATCGGTCCAGGGGGTCTGCGCGGCCAAGCCGGGTACGCCGGGGAGCAGGAGCGCCACCGCGAGGGCAATTCGGCATTTCACCATGAGCACGCCCCTTCCATCACGAGAATGATCGGGACCCGACCGCATGATAGCTGATGGCTCGTTGGCTGTCAGGCGGTTCAACGACCGCCATTGTTCCTGCCGCCCGCGATACGGTACTTTTACAAAAAGTCAGACGACTTCAGCTTTGATCCCGAGCCATTCCTTGATCTTGCCCACCATGGTCCGATCTGGCGCTACCTGTTCAGGCATGCGTTTGATCTGATCCAGCCTTTCACCCGCCTCGTCCTCGCTCAGCAGGCTGGCCTGACGGCCAATGGCCAGGGCCCCTTCGAGCACCGTCAGCCCTTCCTCGAAGCTCAACGGCGTCGTGTACGTGCGCGCGCTAATGTAGTTCTGGCGCAGGCGTTCCACCTCGGGTGTGTCCGCGCAGGCCAGCCGGGTGACGAACGGCAGCAACCGTTGGCGCTGCACGTCGTCCGATTCGTCGTTGAGCAGCATCGCGAGGCGGCAGATGGGTCGTGAAAAACAGCGCGGCATGACCTCAACCCGCCACACCGGCTGATAAGGAAACCCGGCCGCGACGACGGCGGCTTCGTTGATGCAGGTGCCGCCGTCCGGTCCTGGGAACTGGTGGGATCCGGCCTTGAGCGTCCAATTCAGGATGTGATCGAACCGCGTCATGGCTACCTCCATGCCGCCCCCTAGGCAATCTTGGGCGCCGCCGCGGGCCGTCAATGCGGATCGACCAGCCCGGAGCCTGCTGGCCAGCTTCTACGATCGGTGGCCACCGGCCACTGAGGAGTGTGGCAGCCCAGACAGATAAGCTGATTGCTCGCCCCCGGCGGAACCGCCGAGGTTTCGGCTCGTTGAAGGATCGTATCACATCCCACGGAGCATAGCATGTCGCAGCTTGATGAGCGAGCGGCGGGCAGCGTATTGCCGCTGCCGTCGATCGGCAGAGCCCTCTTCGGTTTTGCAACCTCAACAACAGGCCTTGTACTCACGATGCTTATGCTCAGCGGTGTTGCTTGATGTAACCCTGGGTTGAATGCCCATATATTTTATTTATTCGATGTATAGCAGCAACCAGGCGTCCATCGTATGAGGTTGGACTGACGTGCCAGTGCATAGTGGCCACGATCGAGCTGGAAGATAGATGGCGAGGATCGCCATATCTGCTCCGTCGGAGCTTGTCGCGGCAGCAGAGAGCTACAACCTCTGCGAGATCGCTCGGCGCCTAAATGTTACCCGCCATACTGTTGGCCGCTGGGCAGCCGGTAGGGCAGCGCCGAGGCTGGCCCGCCTGCAGGCTCTGCGAGCACTCGCCTCCGCATGACCCCGGTCGGCAGCACTTCGTCAACCATCCTGCGGCAGGCTGACCGTAGCCGAGCCGATGTCCCCCATCCTGCTCGGCCATAGCGGCGGCCCGACAATAAGCCGTTCCCAGAGTCTGTCGGGCCGCCGCCTCCGAAATCTGAGACCGCTTACCCGCGTTGCGTATCGGTGTGGGCGAAGGCGCGGCCGGGCTGATCCGGACCTGTCAGCCCGGCCGTCGCACACCACCTCGTGTCGCGCGGAACGGGGCACTCGATCCGCCGTTCCTGCCGTCACGACGGCGCTCCTGCGTCCGAGGTTCGATGAGCACGTTCACGGTCACGATCCAGACCCCGGTCGGCCCGCTCTCGGTTCGACGCGAGACCGCGGAAGCGGCGGTTGAGAGCGGGCGCGTCCTGGAGCGCGAGGGCGTCGGCGAGGTTTTCATCACTCCGCCGGGCGGGGAGCCGATGCGGCTGGCGGATTTCTCGACTTCGCTCGCGGCCGATCAGCCGAACTCGGATCCGGCCTGACGGCCCGGCCGTTGCATCCAGAAGTGCGCCCCGAATGATGAGCGTCACGGCATCGCGTTCGCGAAGCCCAGCAGGGCGGCTTAGGCAGCCTGTGGCGCCTGTTCTGCCGCTCGCCGGCCATCCCATCTGCACCGCCGCCCGTCCACGGCCCTCCAGATCGGCCGCACCGTTGTCGCCCCTCGATCCGGCTCTGGAGCCTCTTCAAGCTGCCGGGACGACGCCCGGCAGCACCGCCAGCGGCTTCTCCGGCGCCGTCGCGCCCTGCACCGGCCCTGGACGCGGCTCTCGAACGCCTTCGGCAGGGCGTGGAGCGGGACGCGTAACCGCAGGCAGTGGGAGATCAACCAAGACCACGCGACCGCTCAGCGGGTCGAGGATGCGGATCTGCGCCATGTGGTTCCCCTCATGGGAGAAACGGACAGCCTGTCTCGATTCAGGTAAGAATTCGTTACGAAACACTCGGTGTGCCCTGAAAATGTGTCAAAACAGGACAGCGGCATACGCAGGTCGATTACAAACGCGGCGCGATCCTTGCTCAATGCAGGCAAGAGGAACTTGGTTTCGTATTTTAGGACACGCCGCCTAATGATCGAACGCCGCAAATTCCACCGTGCCAGCACTTATCTTGGCGCTAGCATCGAGATGAGGCGCTATTACCATCCTGTTGAGGGCTTGGTCCGTAATCTCTCCCCAGGAGGAGCGCGCATTGTCCTCACGAGCGCCCGAACAGTAGCGGACTGCTTCACCCTCGCGGTCACGCCCCAGGGCATACGCTATGAGGCAAAAGTAGTTTGGGCCACGAACCAGGAAATTGGAGTAGTGTTCGCAAATACAAGGGACGTTCCAGAGGTGGTCAACATTTAGGCACCGCTCGCTGCGGCCAATAAGTGCCGGGCTGAGTGAACGCCTTCAACCCTCCCAAGACTGGCGGCGGGTCAGGGAAGTTAGGCGCCGGCCGCGCGCCCTCGTCATCCTGAGACCGCCGGCTCTCGATGTTGTTGCGGTCGCCGCCGAGTGGACCGTGCCAGCCCTTGTCCCGGATGCGGGCGTGCCTCAGGCCAGTAGCAAAGCACGACCGGAGGAACGCCATGCCGAGCCGCGGGTACGCCCTACGCAAAGGACGCCAGGGCTGGGACATCTACGCCGAGCACACGGGCAAGCCGGTCTTGTTGAACGGGCGCGAGCAGACCGGGCTCTCTCGCAGGGTTGCCGTCCAACTCGTCACCTTGCTGAAGAGGCTGGCGCTGGCTGGGGCCGACGTCACGGATCTGCCGGTCAAAGGGCGTTACACGATCCACTGAGAACCAGACGCACGAACGCCCGGCGGAGGGTTAGGGTTTGGACTCGATCAGCACCAGAAGGCGATGACGGCGGCGAGCGCGAGGGCTGATGCGTAGTTGCGGGCGAGCTTGTCGTATCGGGTGGCGATCCTGCGGAAGTCCTTGAGGCGGTTGAAAGTCGCCTCGATCCGCCAGCGTTCCCGATAGCGGGGTCTGTCATGGCGGAGCTTCCGCTTACGGCCGCGCTTGCCCGGGATGACCGGCGTGATGCCGTTCTCGCGTAGGTCAGCGCGCAGCCAGTCTGCGTCGTAGCCCTTGTCGGCGGCCAGACGCCGTATCCGCCCCGGCGCTTCGGCCAGCACCGCCGGGGCGGTCGTCACGTCGCTGGCGTTGCCGGGTGTCAGCAGGAGGACGCCGGGGCGGCCGAGGACATCGGTGAGCGCATGGATCTTGGTCGTCTGGCCGCCGCGCGACGGGCCGATAGCCTGCGCCCTCGCCCCCCTTTGCCGCCATGGGCCGAGCGGTGGGCCCGGACGTAGCTGCTGTCGAGGGCGGCTGCATCGCCGGCCCATCCAGCCTTGGCCAGCGCGGCGAGCATGGCTTTCCAGAAGCCGCGCCGGGACCAGCGATTGAAGCGGTTGTAGACCGTGGTCCGCGGGCCGTAGGCCGCTGGGCAGTCGCGCCAGCGGCAGCCAGAAGTGAGCACGTGCAGGATGCCGGAGATGATCTGCCGGTCGTCCTTCCGCTCGGGTCCGGGCTGGTCCCTGGGCATGAACGGTTCGATCACCGTCCATTGCTCATCCGAGAGCCAGAACAGGTCTGCCATCGCTACCTCCAGGTCGCCGCTTTGCGGCCTGGAATCACAAAACGACAAACCCTGCAACGCTTTGGATCGGTTCACACCCTAGCATTACAGTTGCGTTTTCGGCGAGGTTCTGACTCTTTGCGTCGCCATGATTCGCGCATCATGGACGTCGGAGACTTCGGTCAAGGCGACGCTGGAGTTGTGGGCCTCGTCGCTCCGGGAGGTGAAGGGGCGCATGCGGCCTCTGTTCACCCAGCGCCGGGTCGCCGCCTCGGCCGGAGCGTTCTTGGATGGACTGCTCGGTGCAGAGCGGCGCAAGACGGGTTGGATGCGGGCGGAAGCCGCGGGCGATCCCGGGCCCTGGCGCCAGCAGGCGGTGCTGGGGCGCGGACGTTGGGACGCCGACGCTCTGCGCGACGTGGTGCGTGACTATGCTCTGGAGACGCTGGCCGACCCGGACGCGGTTCTGGTTCTCGACGAGACCGGCTTTCTAAAGCAGGGCAAGGCCTCGTGCGGCGTGCATCGCCAGTACACCGGCTCGGCCGGCAAGATCACGAACTGTCAGATCGGCGTGTTCGCGGCCTATGTCTCACGGCACGGTCATGCCTTCATCGATCGAGCCTTGTACCTACCCCAGACCTGGACCTCGGATCCAGCCCGGCTGGCCGCCGCCCACGTGCCGAAGGGGACGACCTTCGCGACCAAGCCGGGATTGGCTCTGGCGATGATCGAGCGGGCGAGGGCTGCCGGCGTGCCGTTTTCCTGGGTAGCGGCCGACACCGTCTACGGGGTCGGCGAGATCGAGATGGCCCTGCGGCGGGCGGGCAAGGGNTACGTGCTCGGGGNGAAGAGCGATCACGCGTTCAACTCCTGGGCCGGCAAGCCGCTGGTGGCCGGCACCGCCGAGACGATCGCGGATGGCCTTGCTCCGTCGGCCTGGACGCGCCTGTCGGCGGGCGACGGGACGAAGGGCGCGCGGCTGTACGACTGGGCCTACTGCGAACTGGCCGACCTCGCTGGTGCCGCCTACGACCAGACCGGCCTGTGGACGCGGGGGGCTCCTGATCCGCCGCAGCCTGAGCGATGGCGAGCGGGCCTACTTCACGACCTGGTGCCCGGCCGGCACGCCGATCCAGATCCTGGTCAGCGTCGAGGGACGGCGTTGGAGCATCGAGGACGCGTTCGAGACGGCCAAGACCGACCTCGGGCTGACACACAATGAGACCCGCTCTTGGCACGGCTGGCATCGGCACGTCAGCCTGGTGATGATGGCCTTCGCCCTGCTGACGGTGATCCGCCATCACGCCAACGCGCCGCCCCCAAAAAGCCGAGCCCGGCCGAGACCGCGCGCCCGCTGATCCGCTGGTCGGTCCAGGAGATCCGCCGCATCGCGGTGCGGATGGCACAGCGGCGCATTCAACCCGCTCACGTCATCGCCTGGTCGCTCTGGCGACGGGCGCATCAGGCGGCCGCCCGCCAGGCACATCTCAAACAGCGCGCGTCAGACGCCAAACGGCGGCGGCAGCGCCGGACGCCAAGCCGGGCCAGCCGTCAGCCAGCACGCACAAAAACGCAACTGTAATGCTAGGACCTTGCCGGGCGTGCGGTCACAGGGACTCGTGATGACAACAGCCGTCCAGCCACCATGGCTGGCGCCTTGTTCCTCGCCCTGAAGGCGCCCGTCCCACCCGCTTCTCAGTCGAGCGGGCCGTTCACGAACGGGATTACCCTCGTGCGCACAAGGGCGGCTTATTCGCCTAAGCCCCAATTATCGAGGGACCCGCTTGGCGATCATGGCGATGTGCGCCCGACTGCACCCGGCTGCCAGCATCGCGGTGATCCCGGCGTTGCGCTCGACGTTCTCGATCCGGCCCCGGTAGAGGCTCTGCGCCTTCGCACGTGCCTGCCCCCTGAGCCTGCCGGCGGCGCAGATCCCCGTAGTCCTTGCGACCGCGGCGATACGGATCGTCCGAACCGCTGTCGCCCCTCGAAGAGGCTCTGGAGCGGCTGCGCCGGGAGGTCGGTGCATAAAGCGGAGCGTCGAGCGGAACCGTCGCAAGGGCTGCCGGAACGGCAGGGTGGCGGTAATCGGCTCAGCTCGCACAAATTCGGTTCGGCAGGCTGAGGCACTTGGCGCCACTGGGATGCAAAGCCTAAGATTAGGTGCTTGCAGTGGGGAAGGCTCGAAGTTTGTTCCGGCCCGCGGAGGGTTCGATGCGCGTACTCGTGACTGCCCTCGCGGTCATCTTAGCCAGCGCAAGGATGGCCGCAGCATTGGAGCGGATGCCCCGCATCTCCAAAGGCGCGTTCTATGACAGGGTGCGCCCCATGATGATGGAGAGCGGATGGCAACCCGTGCCGATCCCCAAAGATCAGCAAGGGTGTGCACCCGGCAGAGAGGACGTCTGTGAGCACTACCCTGAGGCAGAGGCTTGTTCCGGCACGGGGATGGCATATTGTATCTTTGTATGGCGCAAGAACGAAGCACAGATGCGGGTGACGACAACCGGCGAGGAGCTAACAGATCTCATTGTTTCGGATGTGAACTGTGAGATATTCTGTCAGGCTCAGGGCGATGCGGTTACTGTGCCGCGATTTGATACTGAGGCTGCGTGCAGGAAAATAACAACAGGCTCGATTGGCTATGTGCATTGCGTACAGAGGGAGCAAACTGCGTATGATTACCTGCGGATAGTATGGCATAGATTGAACGAGAAAGCAGCTGATTACTGCGCGAAAGCTGCTGAAAGGCAGCCCACCCCCTACACGTGGTTAGAGGCATGCTTCACGGGGCAGATGCGGGGGCAGCAGATGGAGCGCGACCGATTAGGACCGGCGCCCGTTTTTCGACCCTGACTTCGGACCCTCGACTACGGCATCACGCGCTTGGCGATCTTGGCGAGGTACGCCTGACTGCGCCGCTGCTAGGGCGGCGCTCGGCGGCTCTGCGAGCGGTCGATGCGGCTCCGGGCGACCCCCCGCTCTAGCCGGCGAGGCGGAACGGGGCCTGGAGGCCGCCCTGGAGCGGTTCCAGTGGGCATGGGCGAGCCGGGATTGAGCAAAGCGGGATCGGTCCGTGCTGAGACCGCAGCTGCGCGGCGGACCTCGCCGGCTTCTGTGAACAACGAACGCGGCAAGGTGCGCGACCACGCGGGAGGTGACGCCGCAGATCGCGGCAATCAGGGTAGGCTTCCGGCGCGGTCGCGTTCAGGCAACGGCAGGTTGCGCACTCAAGAATGGAACCAAGCGGGGCCGGCGATCGTTCAAATATGCCGAACCATAAACCGAGATGCAATGCAATTTAGTTTGGCTTTAGTTCTGAGTCTTCACTTTTCGTTGCCGGACATGAACTGCCGATCGATTTCAGGGAATCAAAAAGATGAGTCGAAATTCGTCGTTTCAGCTGACAGTTCCTGAGGGCGACGAAAAAGGCGCTTCGGATCAAAAATCGATAACTGTATTGCCAAGAGGCAATTCTGAAAGATATTCCATGATTGTGGGGCTGGCAATTGGAGGTTTGCTTACACTTGCATGGAGCATCTTCGTGTGTTGGGAAGCCTACAAGTGCGCAGCATACCTGTTAAGCACGGCATTGAGCATGATGTAGACTGTTTGTGCACTGCACAGTACAGCAAGATCCATTCAACTGCATGTTGCAGCAAGATCATAGCGGCTGCACAGATATGCAGCGCGCGGGTTAGCCCGCCGCACTAACTCTTGGAGCAGGGACAGCAACACCATATATGCAAAGTACGTAGGTAGTCAGGACGCACCGATGCTATACGCCTGTGTCGCCGCGCTGGGCTGTATGGCCGGACTAAGCCTGCGCTGGGTAGGGCTGGGGCTGCTCGCGAGCGTGCTCACCGCCGCGGTGGGTGTAGCGGGAGCCGTTCATGGCCAGACCGTTACCGCCACCCTCCTGGAGACTGTCGCCACCGTGACGGTGCTCGAACTCGCGTACGTCGTCCCCGTCCTGCTCGACGCCGTGCGGGGTTAGCGGATCACGTTCCAGAGGTCGCTCACGATAAAGGTCACCGCGCCACACGCTTGGCGATCTTGGCGTTGTCGCGTCCGAATTAGGAGCTGCCTCACGCTGAAGAAGAGAGGCGCATGCGACAGCTCGCATACCATATAGTTCCTGCATGGCTCAGGGACGCTCAGCGGCCTCAAGCAGCTTCGGAGGGCGTGTCGCAAACGCGAATGGGCCTCCATTCACGGGTCGTTAGGCATACCCGCCCAGCTTGCCGCCTCCGCCCCGGAGCCGGCCCATGATCCTGAATTCCCTCGCCCTCAAGCTTAAGCACCCGGCGCGTGGCGACTTCCGGGGCCGGCATTTCGAGGCCACCCTGAGCGTGCAGGCCGTTTCTTGGTAGCTGCGCTACGCGCTCGGCTACCGCGATATCGAGGAGATGCTCCTGGAGAGGGGCCTCACGGTCGACCACTCCACCATCAATCGCCGGGTGCTCGCCTCCGCGCCGGCCATCAAGCGCCGCCTGCGCCGGTTCCGCAAACCGCACTCCGGCTCCGTGCGCGTCGACGAGACCGACATCAAGGTGCGGGGCCAGTGGCGATACCTGTACCGGGCCATCGACCAGCACGGGCAGGCGGTCGACTCCCCGCTCACCGCCAACCGCGACCTCGACGCGGCCAAGCGCTTCTTCCGCAAGATGCTGCAGGATCAGCCGCTCCTCGCGCCCGACCGCATTGGCACCGATGGTGCCGGCCCATATCCGCCGGCGATCGCCGAGAGCCGCAACGAGGGCCTGCTGCCGCGCACGCCCATCCACCACGTCACCAAGCACCTGCAGCAGGGGATCGAGAGCGACCACTTCCGGGTGAAACGGCCGATGCCGCGGGTCGGTGGGTTCCGGTCGTTCCACACGGCCCGACGCACGATCCAGAGCTTCGAGGCCATGCTGTGGCTGCGCAAGGGCTTCGGGTTCTCGGGGGCATGGACCGTGCAGGAGCAGAACCAGCTGCTCGCCACCTGCTTTGGCCTTCCCGTCGCGAACAAAGCGTGAAAACGGGGAGGGTAGCCCCCTCCTGCGGCCTGAACCCGAGCTTGCGACACGCCCCGATAGGCTGCTGGTGCTGACCGCACCGCCGTGCACCTGAAGAGCCTCGCGCAACTCGCGCAGGAGGATCTGCGGGCGAGCCTGATAGGTCTGCAGGATGAGATCGGCATGGGCCTCGATGTGACGGGAGCGCTGGTCGCCGCCCAGCGGCTTGGGCGCGAGGTGCCCCAGGCCCCCTGCGGTCGCATCGTCCGACCCTGCACCGTCCTAGCGGTCGGCTCACAAAGCCGATTAGAAGCCTGCTGGCAGCTTATACAGGTCGGCAGCTAGGGACTGAACCACAGCTTCAATCTGAGCCACCCACTCCGGCCGATGCTTCACGAGGATATCGGCGCTCGGGTCTCCTTTCTCCCGAAGCGCGGCTGTGTAATGCTGCGCGGCGAGCCGGTCCCCCAGCGCCGCCTCACACGCAGCAGCCAGCTTGAGAGCCGGAGACCAGTACGGCCGGATGTCGAGCGAGCGGTTCGCCTCGTCTAAAGCTCTGCGAGGTTGACCGACGAAGTAGTGGGCCAACCCCAATTCCAAGTGCCACGTGAAGCTATGCGGGTCAAAGGGGTTCAGACGAAGGCCGCGCTCGAACTTGGGAATGGCCTCGTGCGGCTGGCCTAAGAGCAGCAGGGCAATGCCGAGCACAAGGTGACCGAGCGCAAAGCTTGGACTTAAAGTGATGGCCTGCTCGCCTGCTTTGCGAGCGCGGTCCAGTTCTCCGCCGAAGCTGTGCGTAATAGCTACGGCGTAGTGCGAATAGGGATTCTTCTCGTCCAGTTGCACGGCCCGGAGCGCCGCTGCCTTTCCCTCCGAGGAGATCGCCTCTGGATCATCGGTCCAGCCGTAGGCCACGATCCCTGCATCGACCCGAGCCAGCCAGATGTGGCTGTCAACATTATCCCGAGCAGTGCTTATGGCTTTCACGAGGAGATCGCGCGCCGTAAGATGGCTGTTTCGCTGAACCTTGTGGAACTCCCACATGGCCCGCCGCACAAGGTCCCAGGCGGTTGGGTTTTGGGCGGGTTGCACAGTGGCTCGCTCGCTCTCCTTCCTCAGCAACTCCGGCTCAATTGATCCCGCCACGGACTCAGCGATTTCGTCCTGGAGAGCGAACATGTCGCCGAAGTCGCGCTCATAGCGTTCAGCCCAGAGCGACATGCCTGTCTCACCCTCGACAAGCTGCACAGAGATCCGAACGCGATTACCGCCTCGGCGCACGCTACCCGTGAGGATGTAGGCGACGCCAAGTTGGCGGGCGATTTGCCCGATCTCCACCGCACGGCCCTTGAACGAGAAGGCCGAATTGCGCGCAATCACGAACAGCCATCGCATCTTGGACAGGGCGGTGGTCACGTCGTCCGAGATACCATCCCCGAGGTACTCGTCCTCCGGGCTTGTCGTGGCAAAAGGCAGGACAGCAATGGATGGTCTGCTTGGAAGCGAGAGGACCTCCCGCACCGGCCTGGGGCTCGGCCCAGCGCTCGTGGACCGTCCATCAAGGCGGATCGCGAAAACCCGGACCGGCTCGTCGATGTTCTTGACCGTTTGGAGCCCCAGGTCGTCGTACATCAGCGGGAGGGTTTTTCGCACATACTCGTGCATGACCCCGGAGATGCAGACCGCGCCGGGTTCTGCAAGCGCCTGAAGCCGAGCCGCGATATTGACTGCATCACCCAGGAGGTCATCACCCCGGACGAGGACGTCGCCCGCGTGGACCCCGATGCGGAACTTGAGAACGGGGTCCTCGGGTGTTGGCCTGTTCCCTTTGTGAAGGGCCTCCTGCACCCGAACGGCGCATTTCACCGCGTCCACTGCGCTGGGGAACTCGGCCAAGACGCTGTCGCCCGCCGTGTTGGCGATCCTGCCTCTGTGCTCGGCGATGAGCCGGTCCATGACCTCGCGATGGGAGGTCAAGGCGCGAAGCGTCCCGACTTCATCCTGGCTCATCAGCCGGCAGTAGCCTGCCACATCAGCAGCGAAGATCGCTGCCAGCCTGCGCTCGACGCGTTCTGCATCACTGGACATGGCACATGTTGAGCAGGGTGCCATGCCGCGCGCAAGCTTGGCCAGATCTATGGGCTGCGCTCACTTTTAGGCATAGCCGAAGCCCACGCTTATGAGCAGCTGTGCGTTCGCTGCATGCCCGTTTAGGTATACCTCTCAAAGACATGTCACATCGCGGGCGGGTCGCCCCGCTCACGCCAGCGGTGCATCAACCGTGCAGGTCACTCCGGACGTGATGAACGCGATCTCGACTGAGCCATCGAGATCACGGGCCAAGTTGCGTTCGATCAGCCGCGAACCGAACCCGCGCCGCTTCGGCACCCGTACCTCAGGTCCACCGTACTCAACCCAACGGAGCACGAGGCGCGGTGGCACGGCGTCGACGGTCACCGACCACGCGATCGTGACGCCCCCCACGCCGTTCGAGAGGGCGCCGTACTTGACCGCATTAGTGGACAATTCTTGGAACGCCATCGACAGAGCCAAGGCCATGCGCGGCGATAGGCGCACTTCCGGCCCCGTCGCTCGGAAACGGCCGCCACCCTGATCGTAGGGTGCGATCGCCTGGGTCACGATCTCCGACAGGTCAGCGCCCTCCCAGCTCTCCCGCATCAGCACGTCGTGTGCCCGTGACAGTGCCAGCAGCCGCGTCTCTAGTGCCTCCTGCGCCTCCATCGTCGTGGTGGCATTGCGAAGCGTCTGGCTCCCGATCGACTGCACCGTCGCCAGCGTGTTCTTCACCCGGTGGTTCAGTTCGTTGAGGAGCAATCGCTGATGCTGCGCGCTGCGCCTCTCAGCTGCCAAAGCCTCCTCCAGCTTGCCCGCGCTCTCGCGCAGCTCCTCCAGGCGGGCCCGAGCCTCGTACTGCCGCCGCCGCCCACGCAGTGCCGTCCGCACCACGCTCACCAGCGTCGTTGGATGAAACGGGCGCTCCAGGAAGATGACGTTGCCAAGCACCTCCGATAGCCACAGCGCCCTCGCGGTGCGCTCAGCGCCGCCGCCGTGCTGCGTGTGCAGCACGAAGGTGAGATCCGACCAGGGTGGCTGACCGGCGACGAAGCGGCTGATCGGCGAGAGATCGCCATCCCGGAGTGCTTCCTCGGCGATGATCACCAGCCCGACGCCCTCCGAAATCATCTCGGGCAGCTGGTGGAGGTGGCTGCAGCAGGCGGAGTGGATCCCCGCCTCCGCCAGGAGGGCTTGGGCGAGAGCGGCGTCACGACCGAACGGCGTCAGGATCAGCGCCCGCTCGGAGAGCAGGTCCTGTGCGATCGTCACGAGGCGCCTTCGCTTGGCAGCAGGTCGAGGTCCCTCTCCTGGCCGACAAAGACCGGCACGCCGCGCAGCACGCCCTGGAAGCCCGTCAGCGGTGCGCCGATCGTCAGGCCGGAGGAACCGATGCGGTATTCGCGGATCGTGTCCTCGTGCGTCCCGGTCCGCTTCTTCACCACCGAGATCGCCCGCCGGACCTGCCCGCGCGCCTCGAAGTAGCGCAACAGCACGACCGTGTCGGCGAGGTAGGTAATGTCGACCGGCGCCGCCATGTCGCCGACCAGCCCGTGCTGCGCGATGGTCAGGAAGGTCGCGGCCCCCTGGCGGTTGAGGTACTGCAGCAATTCGTGGATGTGCAGGATCAGCGCGTTCTCCTGCGGCATCGCGGCCTGGTAGCCGTTGAGGCTGTCGATCACCACCGTCTTCACCGCGTAGGTGTCGACGCAGGCGCGCACCTGATGCGCGAACTCGCCCGGCGACAGTTCGGCGGCGTCGACCTGCGCGACGAAGAGCCGTCCCTGGTCGCGCAGCGCCTCGAGGTCGATCCCCATCTGCCGCGTCCGCTCGAACAGGATGCCCAGCTCCTCGTCGAACACGAACATCGCCGCCTTCTCGCCGCGGGCGATCGCCGCGAGCACGTACTGGATGGCCAGCAGCGACTTGCCGGTCCCGGCCGGTCCCAGGATCAGGGTGCTCGACCCCTGCTCGATGCCGCCGCCCAGGAGCGCGTCGAGTTCGCCGACGCCGCTCGCCAGCTTGGTGCGCGCGAAGCCGGTCTTGTGCTCCAGCGAGATCAGGCGGGGGAAGACCTGCACGCCGCCCGTCGCGATGGTGAAGTCGTGGTAGCCGCCGCTGTAGCGCTGGCCGCGGTACTTGGCGACGCGCAGGCGCCGCCGCTCGGCCCCGTACTCGGGTGCCATCTCCTCCAGGCGAATGACTCCTTGGGCGACGCTGTGGACGCTCTTGTCCAGGACGTCAGCGGTGAGGTCGTCGAGCATCAGCACGGTGGCGCCCTGGCCGGCGAAGTAGTGCTTGAGCGCCAGGATCTGCCGGCGGTAGCGCAGGGAGCTGCCCGCGAGCAGCCGGATCTCCGACAGGCTGTCGAGCACGATGCGGGCGGGTTTCCGCGCCTCGACCGCCTGCAGGATGGCGCGCGTGCTCTCGCCGAGTTCGAGGTCGGAGGTGTACAGGAGGCTTTGCTGCTGGCCCTCCTCGAACAGGCTCTCGGGCGGCGCGAGTTCAAAGATCGTGATCTGCTCGTCGAGGTTCCAGCCGTGGGCGGCGGCGTTGTCGCACAGCTCCTGCTTGGTTTCCGACAGGGTGATGTAGAGGCCCGCCTCGCCGGCCTTGGCGCCTTCGAGCAGGAACTGCAGCGCGATCGTGGTCTTGCCTGTCCCGGGCTCGCCCTCGAGCAGGTAGAGGCGGTCGCGGGTGAGGCCACCGCCCAGGATGTCGTCGAGGCCGGCGATGCCGAACAGGACCTTCTTGCTCGGCTCAGTGGGCGCGGTCATGGAAGCCTATCCCTGGTGGGTAGCAGGCACGCTCAGCGCCGGCGGGTATCTCCGCCCCGGATTGCCCGCTCCACCGCCGCGAGCGCCTGAGCGTGCGCCTTGGCCTCACTCTCATGCGGCCGGTCAGACCGTTCCAGGAGCTTGCCGTGCTTGCGGATCGCCCAGCCGAAGTGGCCCTTAGGCTTGGTGAGCGGTGAAACCTCGATCGCGAAGGGGTACAGGCTGCTGTCGGTCATCGCTGACAGCTTGGCACGATCAGGCTCTCGTGGCCATCAACGGCTCCCTGCTGGACAGCACTCCTCCTCAAGCCAATCCGAGGCTCCCTCCTGTGATCGAATGGGTTCAACTGGATAGCGTCGCCATTCCGGGCGAACGCGAACCGATGCGCCTGATGCAGCGTGGTCATGAGTTCAAGATTTGCGTCGGCTCCATCGAGTTGATGAGCAATCGTGAATGCACATCCGAGGCCGCACTGGCGACCCTGACTTGTACTCGTCTGCAGGATCGCCCGCGGGCCAAGATCCTGATCGGCGGGCTTGGGATGGGTTTCACGTTGCGCGCCGCCCTCACGGCCATGGGACCGGACGCACGGATCGTCGTGGCAGAGTTGGTGCCGGCCGTCGTGGCGTGGGCGCGTGGTCCGCTGAGCCACGTATTCGAGGGCAGCCTCGACGATCCGCGGGTCGAAGTGCGCGAGGACGACGTCAAGCGCGTGATCCAGCAGGTGCCGGCCGACTACGATGCTATCCTGCTCGATGTCGACAATGGGCCCGAGGGGCTGACGCGCCCGGAGAACGACCGTCTCTACGATGTCTGGGGCCTGAAGCGCGCCCGCTACGCGCTGCGCCCGAACGGCATCCTGGCTGTGTGGTCGGGCAGCCCGGACCGCAAGTTCAAGGCGCGCTTGCAGAACACGGGCTTCGAGGTGGACGAGATCCGACTGCGCTCGAACGGGACGAGCGGCCGCCGGCACGTCCTCTGGCTCGCCACCCACGCGAAGGGCTCGTCCGCCCCGTTCGCGTGGCCCGCGGCCCCAGGCTCGGCACGTGTCGAGGGCAACGCTCAGGCTGGATCCCGACTAGGGCGATCCTTCGCCAAGGCCGGGATGCACAGTGCACTGACGCCTTCAAAACGTACATAGCTCAGCGTGATTTTTCGCGCGGTCGCAACTAGTTGGTGAGCGAGGGCGTGCTGCGTTCATCGGCGTCTGTGTACTAGGCGCTCTCGTCCAGGATGTGAGCGTACTGCGCGCAGAGCCCTGCAAGCTTGGCGCGCCCTTCTATGCCCTTGACCCGGTGCATGCGGCTGAGAGCTTGCATCCCGCGCGCGACAGACGGATTGCCGTCCTGCTGACACTGGTGCGCGATCTCGGCCAGCTCGCGCGCGAACCCTTCATCCAGAACGATGCCCTCCAGGATCACGCTGATCAAGCGACGGAGTTCGTCCCGCATCCCCGGCCTCCTTGAAGGCAAGCGTACCACAGCTTGATCATACCGCGGTCAGCTCATCTGCACGCGCCGGTTCGGTTACGTCCCAGTGCAAACCCGATCAGCATCTGGTCGGGAGACCGGCGAAGATATTTTAGACGTGACAGTGCTAAGGTCGCGGCTACGATTGGGATGTGCTTGATGTCGCCGTCGCGGAAGCGCTCAACAGCGGAGAGACGATCGCTGCACCAATCGCGACCTTCAGCCCGCCTCTTATCCGGGGCGGGCTTCTCTCGTTCCATACGCCGCTCTTATGCGAACGGCCCCGGTACCTGGACCGAAAGCAGGTCCCTGCGTTCCCAGGAAGGGCTGGGGTGGTGTGTCACCGGGTCAAGCTATGCTGGCCTGAGTGCAGCAAGGTCGCAGATTGGTCAAACACCCTCCACACCGGCAATGATCCCTCTCGGATGAACATGGCGAACGCTTCGACCGCCTCCCATTGATCAAACGCTCGCACCTCGTCCACGGCGCGACCTACGATACAGGCCCCCTCAGGAGCATCTGCGACCGGTGGCTGAGTTTCTAACGAGAACACCACTCCCGCCCGATCGGGCCGTAGCTCATTCGGCAAGGCGCCGATCTTGCGCCAGAGGCAGTGCCACCGGGCGCATGCCTCTGGGCGCTCGTAATAGATCCCGCATGCCGTGCCAGTGTTATGACGACACAGGATACCCACGGGTTTGCTGAGTGCCTTGATCTCCAAAACTCGGCAACAGACTGTGCATTGGCCGCACGTTCGGCCCGGAACAACGCTCAGTTCAATCGAGAAGTTCGTCATCTAGACAATCTTTCTTAACGTGACCACCATGGCAGCTGTCCTCGTCCACGTCCCTTAGTGCGGAGGCGTCGCAAGCCGCAGCTTCGAGGAGCGCCGGAACCAATCGATCGGTCTGGAGGGGTGGTGACGAGGATCGCGGCCGGAAGCATCGGTGCTGGTCCGGTCGGCACGAGGAGCAAGCGATGGTCGACCTGCACATCTGGCACCGAACTCTCTACCGATACCGGCACCCCGTGTCCCTCGGTCCTCATCGGCTGATGCTGCGGCCGCGTGAGAACCGCGACGTGCGCTTGGTGAACAGCAACGTCGCCTTGTCGCCCGACGCCAGGCTGAGTTGGGCCAATGATGTGTTCGGCAATGCTGTCGCAATCGCCACATTCAGCCAACTGTCGGATACGCTCGTGGTCGACAGCATCGCACAGGTCGAGCTTTCCGCCGCGGCCTATCCAGTCTTTGACATCGCCGCCTCGGCGGCCTCCTATCCCTTCCGGTACTCCGATGACGAGTGGGCTGATCTCGGGCTCCTGACGGTTCAGCAATATCCTGACAACGGCGGGCTGAGAGCCTGGGCGCGGAGCTTCGTCGCGGGCAATCCGACCGACACCCTGTCGCTGCTGCAGGATCTGAATACCGGAGTGGCTCAAAACATCGTCTATTGGGCCCGGGAGGACGAAGGCACGCAGTCGCCGAGCCAAACTCTGTCATCCGCTCAAGGCTCGTGCCGGGATCTCGCGACCCTGTTCGTCGAAGCCGTCCGAAGCCTCGGCTTCGGGGCGCGGATCGTCTCCGGCTACCTGCATGATCCGAGCCGGACCCTGGTAGGCTCCGCGGATGCCGGTTCGACGCACGCTTGGGCCGAGGTCTACGTGCCGGGCGCGGGCTGGATCACGTTCGACCCAACCAACCGCAGCATGGGCAGTGCGAACCTGATCCCGGTCGCCGTCGCTCGCGACATACGGCAGGCCATGCCGGTGGCCGGCAGCTTTTTTGGCGCAACGAACGCCTTCCTGAGCATGAGTGTCGAGGTCAGCGTCACCTCGCGATGAGCGATCCTGTCGACCTGCATGGTCAGGCAACCGAGTTCGTTTGCTCCCCTTGCCGACGATGATACTCGTAGCCATCTCCTTACCATCCAAATGGATGGTAGGGAGATGGCGTCCATGTCCGGCAACCTGCACGAACTGCGGCCCAGAACGCCTGACAGCGAGAAGATCACCGTCAACCTCGGCTTCGTCGATCTCGGGCGCATCGACCTGATGGTGCGCGACGGCTTCTATGCCAACCGCACCGACTTCATCCGCACCGCTGTGCGCAACCAGCTCGATCGGCAGGAGGAGTCGATCCGCCACTCCGTGGCGCGCCGGCAGCTCAGCCTCGGGCTCGCGCATTTCACCAGGCAAGATCTGGAAGCGGCACGGGATGCCAGGACGCCGCTTCACATCCAGGTCCTCGGCCTCGCCAGCATCGCCGACGACGTCACGCCCGAGCTGGCCCGCGCGGCCATCGCTTCGGTCCAGGTGCTCGGCGCCTTTCACGCGAGCGCTGCGGTGAAAGCCGCGCTCGCCGACCGGATCGCCTGACGCTTCACCCCATTCCGCCCCTGGATCGGCGCTCCCGCCTGCTTCGGGCCTCGAAGGATCACGACCATGCACAGCTTCACCAAGATCGACATGGGCGAGGTGACCCGTCTCACCCGGGCGGGCAAGCTCGCGGAGGCCATGGCGCTGCTCCAGGGGCGCACAGCGTCGCGCACAGCAAACGATGATCCAGAGAGGAAGGCGTCGAGGCGCGGTTGGAGCCCCAAGCGCTCCTGGAAGGCCTTGAGGCGCGGTTGGAGCCCCAAGCGCTCCTGGCCGACCACCGACATGGGTGGCTCCCACAGGGCCGGAGAGTGCCTGGACGGCACCGAGCGAAGCGGAGGCACAATCCGCCCGCGGATCTGCGCCCGCCGATCAGCCGGCAGGTTTTCCGGACCTTTCCGAGACCATGCGGGCGTTGCGCGATCGTCTCGCCAAACCACGCGCCTTCTCCGGCCTGGGAGAGGGTCTCGGGTCCGGGCGTCCGACCCCGGTCCCCGTGCCGGAGGGCGCCCGGTTCGAGGAGCGGACCTTCGCGAATGCGGCGGGCAGCCGGACCTACAAGGTGTTCGTCCCGAGCGGCTACACCGGTCAGGCCCTCCCGGTCGTGATCATGCTGCACGGCTGCACCCAGAACCCGGACGATTTCGCCGCCGGCACGCAGATGAACGACCTGGCCGAGGAGCAGACCTTCCTGGTCGCCTACCCGCGCCAGCCCCAGTCGGCGAACATGCAGAAATGCTGGAACTGGTTCAACGCCGGCGAGCAGACGCGCGACGGGGGCGAGCCCTCCCTGATCGCCGGCATCGCGCGAGCGGTCGTGGAGGAGTTCTCGGCCGACCCGACCCGGGTCTACGCGGCCGGGATGTCCGCGGGCGGCGCGGCGGCGGCGATCATGGGGGCGACCTATCCCGACCTGTTCGCGGCCGTCGGGGTGCATTCGGGGCTGGCCTGCGGCGCCGCCAGGGACTTGCCGTCGGCCTTCGCCGCCATGAGCGGAAACGGCGTGGTCCAGGCGAGGCGGGGCGGGCCGCCGGTGCCGACCATCGTCTTCCACGGCGACGGCGACCGGACGGTCAGTCCCATCAATGGGGACCACGTCATCGCACAGGTCAGATCCGATGCGGCGCTGACCGAAGCCGTGACCCGCGGCGAGTCGCCGGGAGGGGTGGCCTACACGCGCACCGTCCACGCCGATCGGGCTGGGCGGGAGATCCTGGAGCAGTGGGTGCTGCACGGCGGCGGCCATGCCTGGTCCGGCGGCAGCCCGAATGGCTCGTACACCGACCCGCGCGGTCCCGATGCCAGTCGGGAGATGATGCGCTTCTTCCTGGCCCACGCACGTGCCAGGAGCGCGACCCAACACTAAGATCGATTGCGCGTATGCAAATGGGAGGGCTTGGAATGTGGCAGGACGAGGCGCTGCCCCGAACTGCCTCGGTACCGCGGGGCCGCTGCCTTTCCGCCAGGCATCGCTGAGAGGCACAGAGAGGGCTGCTGCCCCGCGCGGGGCAGCAGCCCTCTCACGCCAACCAGTGTCTGCAGAGGTTGTCGGCAACGCCGGTTCCACTCACGTGCGGGCGGCAGGACGCGATCCGGGTTCGATAGCATCCACCTTATGCGAATTCCGTTATTCAGCTGGTTCCATACGCCGCCCTTGTGCGACTCAGCGGGAGTGCCGCCATAGCGGTTATCGCCGATCTCGAAGGGCCGCCTTCGGGTGTCGAGCGGCAATCCGGGCGGCCCTATCAAAGGCCCGGAAGTGGAGCATCGGAGCCATCAGCCAACCCAGGTACTCCGATGCCGTTGCGAGCGCTCGGTTTCACCAGCGCGTCGAAACAGTGACGGACGGATACGCGATCCGCCACCTGCGAGCACGCCCTTGCCTCAGCACGCCAGGACCGCCACGAAGCACGGTGTCGTGGCTAGTGAGCGCATCAGCTGCGGCGCTGAGCAACACGCGCGTGAGGCGTCATCCTGGCGACCCGATACGCAACATCTCCTGATCGGCAGTTCCCGCCTCCCAGGGAGACACTGCCAGGAGCAATAGCTTCGCCGTGGCGGGATCATTCGGAAAGCTTCTGAGGTTGGTCCGGGGCAAGCCGACGCACCCGCGACGATGGCCATCACCCCTGTCGGGCAACTTTGACGACCAACCGCGTTTCATCTGCGCATGACAGCTCGAACCAGTTCGCCCCTTCCACCCCCTCTCGTCGCCTTTACTGAGCGGGTGGCACTCGCTTGCAACTGGAGCGCCACCCCGCTCGGCCCGCCGCATATCTGGCCGGCTGCGCTCAAGACCCTGTGCGACGTCATCGATGGATCCGCTCAGCCGATGTTCATCGTCTGGGGGCCCGAGCGCACCCTCATCCACAATCAAGCCTACGTGCCCATTCTCGCACAGAAGCATCCGGGCGCACTCGGGCGCCCATTCCTCGACGTCTGGTCCGAGATCAAACACGACCTTACTCCACTCGTCGAGCGGGCCTACGCTGGCGAGGCGGTTCAGATGGACGACATCGCGCTGATCATGCACCGGCGCGGCGTCACCGAGGAGGCGCACTTCGCCTTCTCCTACACACCGGTCCGGGGCGACAGTGGGCAGATCGAGGGCTTCTTCTGTGCCTGCCTTGAGACGACGCAGCAGGTCCTGGCCGAGAAGGAGCGGCGCGCCGTTGAGGCGAGGCTGCGCGAGAGCCTTGCCATGAGGACAGTCGGCATCATCCGCTGGGGCCAGGGCTTCGGCCTCACGGAGGTGAACGAGGCCTTCCTCAGGATGACCGGCTTCACCGAGCAGGAGGCGCTCGGCAGAACCTGGCGCGAGTTGACCCCGAAGGAATTCTGGCCCGCCTCCGAGCGCGCTGTCGAGCAGGTGCTCACCCTGGGCGAGGCGGAGCCCTACGAGAAGCAGTACTATCGCAAGGATGGTTCGCGCTGGTGGGGCCTGTTCGCTCCGAGGCGTTTCGAGGACGGCGCCATCGAGTTCGTCCTCGATATCACCGAGAGCAAGCGGGCCGAGGAGCGCCTGCGCGAGCGCGAGCAGCGGCTCCAGCTCATCCTCGACTCGGCGACCGACTACGCCATCCTCACCCTCGACCCCGAGCGGCGGGTGACGAGCTGGTCACCGGGGGCCGCGCGCACCTTCGGCTACGAGGCAGACGAGATCCTGGGGCGGTCGGGCGACGTCCTCTTTACCCCGGAAGACCGACAGGCCAGCGCCCCGAAGGAGGAAGCGGACAAGGCCGTACGCGACGGCCACTCGGCCGATGTGCGCTGGCATCAGCGCAAGGACGGCAGCCGGGTTTTCGTGAATGGATCGAACAACATCCTGCGCGACCGCGAGGGCCGGCAGCTCGGCTTCCTCAAGGTGGTGCGCGACGAGACCGGCCGGCGCCGGGCGGAGGAGGAAATTCGCGAGGCCGAGGAGCGCTACCGGCTCGCGGCCCGGGCCACCAACGACGTGATCTGGGACTGGAACCTGGACACCGACCAGATCCACTGGAGCGAGGCCGTCGAGACCTTGTTCGGTTACAGCTCCGAGGAGGTCGAGCCCACGGGCTCGTGGTGGAAAGCCAGGGTCCACCCGGACGACCTGCAGAGGGCTCTCGCCGAGGCCGCCGCTGCCATCGACGGCCAAGCGGAAGGGTGGACGTCCGAGTACCGCTTCGAGCGCCGGGACGGCACTTACGCCGATGTTCTGGATCGCGGCATCGTCCTGCGGAACCGAGACGGTCGCGCGATCCGCATGGTCGGCGCCATGCACGACCTGAGCAGCCAGAAGCAGGCGCAGGCGATGCTACGCCAGCTCAACGAGACGCTGGAGCACCGCATCGTCCAAGAGGTCGCCTCCCGGTTGAGGACCGAGGACGCCTTGCGCCAGAGCCAGAAGCTCGAGGCTATCGGCCAGCTCACGGGCGGGGTGGCGCACGACTTCAACAACCTGCTCACGGTGATCCGGGGGGCCGCGCAGATGCTGTGCCGGCCGACTCTGCCGGAGGAGCGGCGTCAGCGCTACGCGGAGGCGATCGCCGAGACAGCGGGTCGCGCCGCCAAGCTCACGAGCCAGCTCCTCGCCTTCTCCCGTCGCCAAGCGCTCAGGCCGGAGGTGTTCAACGTCGGGCGCCGGATCGAGGCCATCGCCGACATGTTGCGCACCATCGTGGGTTCGCGCGTCGCTCTCATCACCAACACCGAGTGCGAGGTGTGCTACGTCGAGGCGGATCCGAGCCAGTTCGAGACGGCGCTGGTCAACCTGGCGGCGAACGCCCGGGATGCGATGGAAGAGGGTGGCCAGCTCACGGTCACCACCGAGCCGATTGCCGTGATCCCGCGGGTCAGGGGGCATGTCGGGGCGGAAGGCGAGTTCGTGGCGGTGCACGTCAGTGACACGGGGACGGGGATCGCGTCCGACAAGCTCGCGCAGATCTTCGAACCTTTCTTCACCACCAAGGAGGTCGGGAAGGGGACGGGGCTCGGGCTGAGCCAAGTCTACGGGTTTGCCAAGCAGTCGGGCGGCGAGGTGGAGGTGCGCAGCACGCTGGGCGAGGGCAGCACCTTCACGGTCTACCTGCCGCGAGTGCCAGTCGCCGTGGCCGAGGCGGCACTCGAGAGCACGGCCTCGGACGAGGCGCGGGGGCACGGCCACGTGCTGGTGGTGGAGGACAACGAGCAGGTCGGGCAGTTCTCGACGGAGTTACTGTCGGAACTCGGGTTCGAGACGACCTGGGCACCGAACGCCGAGGCCGCGCTCCGGCTCCTTCGGGAGCACCCGGACCGGTTCGCGGCCGTGTTCTCGGACGTAGTGATGCCGGGCATGAACGGCGTCGAACTCGGCAAGGAGATCCGAAGGCGCTACCCGGACCTGCCCGTGGTACTGGCCAGCGGCTACAGCCACGTGCTGGCACAGGAGGGCAGCCAGGGCTTCGACCTGCTGCAGAAGCCCTACGCCGTCGAGGACCTCACGCGGGTGCTGCGCAACGTCATTCGCCAGCGTGCCCTCTGACGTCGCAAACATGATGAGACCCGGGGGCACGAGGCCGGCTGACCACGGCGGTGATCACGGGATCTTCCAGGAAGCGACGAGAGGAGCCCAAGGGCGACTGCCGGCTTCGAATGTCCGTTGTCGGAGGTCGAGCAGCCAGTCCGGCCGCTCTGAGCGAAGGTCTGGAAGTGGCGCATTGCTGCCGTTGGGCGGTCAGTCCTGAGACGCGGAGGACAGCACGCTACGGACCAGGGAGGTGCGCTTATCGGGCCTGCCGCCCTGACCAGCGAGCCACGCGCGCCGCGGCCAAGCTGGGGTTTTGGGGGTATTTGGGGTTTTTTCTCATCTACGCGCGAACTGTCAGTGACAGTTCTATAGGCTGGGTTGGAGTTAACCCCAGAAACCCCCAAAAACCCACCTTGGCTGTGGAGTGCGCGTCCAGGTGGCTCGCCCAGTCAGCCGACGGATGTGCACAACCTTCCTGTTGTCGCGGTTGGATGCTGCGCATCGACAGCGCGCCCACAAGGCCGCGTTCTGCCCTATATTCGATCTGCCGCGCCCCGCTGTGCGTGACAGGCAGCCCGGCCGCCATCGGCAAGGGGCCTGCTAACACCACGATGATCCGCATCCTCGCCGCGGTCCGAGAGCGCGATGTGGACGGAGGTTCGCTGATGCCTCAGCCGACGCCCGAAATGCCTTCCGCCCGTGCGCCGACCAAGCGCGAACGAGAGGCGGCTGAGCGTGCCCGGCAACGGATCCAGGACCGCGCCTTGCCTCTTGCGTACGAGTTGGACGCCTCCGGTGAAGGTCGAATGTCGCTTGGCGCGCCTCATGCTGATGAAGCTGGGCAGCATCTGCGATTAATCGACACCTTCGGCACGGCGTCGGACGCCTTTGCCAGCCATCCTCCGCCTCCCGGTTGCTTGAGACACCCCAGAAGCGGACGGTCTCCGCGGCAGGGGTGAGAACGATGACGACAGACGTGAAGGCAGGTGCAGAGGCGGCTGGTCCTGGCCGAGGCGGGCGCATGTCCCGGCAGCGCAAGCGTGATGCGGTGCTTCGACTGCTGCGCGGCGAGGACCTGGAGAACGTCTCGCGTGGCCTGGGCGTGACCGCCGCGACCCTGTCGGGCTGGCGCGACGCCTTTCTGGCCGCGGGCGAGGCGAGCCTGGCGACCCGGCCCACCGAGCCCGAAGCCCTGGAGAGCGGGCGGTTGAAGGCCAAGCTCGGCGAGATGCTGTTGGAGCGTGAACTGCTGGAGGCCAAGATCGCCGCCCTGGAGGCGCGCGGCCCCGGCCCTTTGGCCCGCAGGAGGTCGCGGCGATGAGCCGGGCCGTCTCGCCGTCCAGCGGCACAGCTTACGGGCTGGTCCGCGTGTGCCGGATCTGGGGCGTGTCGCGCGCCACCGTTCACCGCCACCTCTCTCCTGCTCGGTCCGAACCGGCGCGGCGTCCTGGCCCGGTCGGGCCGATGCCGGATGCGGCACTGCTGGAGGCGATCCGCGCCACCCTCACCGGCAGCCCCTTCCACGGCGAGGGTCACCGCAAGGTCTGGGCGCGGCTGCGCCACACGGGCGTGCGCACCTCCAAGCGCCGCGTCCTGCGCCTGATGCGCGAGCATGATCTGCTCGCCCCGTCTCGCGTCGGCGCGCCGCGCGGCCCGCGCACCCACGACGGCACCATCATCCCGGACGCGGTGGACACGCTCTGGGGCACCGATCTGACCACCATCTGGACTGGCGAGGGCCAGGCCGCGGTGTTCGTGGCCATCGACCACTGCTCGGCCGAGTGCGTGGGCCTGCATGCAGCGCGGCGGGCCACGCGCTTCGAGGCGCTGGAGCCGATCCGCCAGGGTGTGCGGCAGCGCTTCGGCAGCTTCGCGGCCAAGAGCGCCTCCGGCTTGAGTGTTCGGCACGACCACGGCAGTCAGTACATGTCGGACGACTTCCAGAAAGAACTGGCGTTCCTGGGCATCGCGAGTTCGCCTGCCTTTGTGCGTGCGCCGGAGGGGAACGGCTGCGCCGAGCGCTTCATACGCACACTCAAAGAGAACCTGCTGTGGGTGAAGCGCTTCGACACGGTCGAGGATCTCCGCCGAGCCCTGCTGGCATTTCGTGAGACTTACAACGAGACGTGGCTGATCGAGCGGCACGGCTTCCGCTCACCGGCGGCTATTCGGGCCGCGCAGCTTCCACCTGCGGCTCTCGCCGCATAGGGTTCAAACCGGTGTCTCACAATCCGCGGGCGGTACATG
>NZ_KB900609.1:4823674-4842601 GCF_000379105.1 Methylobacterium sp. WSM2598
GGCTACCGAGTGGCCGGCTTCATCTCGGAACGCTGGCCGACATCAAATCGGAACGCTGGCCGGCTTCGCCTCGGAACCGGTGGCCGACTTCAATCGGAATCCGCACTCGGCTGGCTCGGCGCGGCCTTGCGCGAGCCAGGCAAGAGCGCCCCTACACAGCAGCAGCTCAACGCCGGCCTCGCGGCAATCGGCGGCCTCGCGCCGCGCAATGAGGCCGAGGCGATGTTGGCCGTCCAGATGCTGGCAACGAACGAGGCCGCACTCTCGATGCTCGGAAGGGCAAGAGCCGCGGTCGACCCGGTTGCGATGGAGCGGTACGGCACGCTGGCGACGAAACTACAGCGCACTTTCCTGGCTCAACTCGAAGCCTTCGCCAAGCTCCGCCGCGGCGGCGAGCAGAAGGTCACGGTTGAACACGTTCATGTCCATCAAGGCGGTCAGGCCATCGTAGGCGCCGTCAGCGCTCCAGCAGGAGGGGGGACCCTTGAAAACCAGCATCAACCCCATGCACGCGCTGGACCGGCAACCCTCGCCCTTTCGGATGGCGCGCCGGTGCTGCGCTCAGACGAGGCAGGGATGGGCCTGCCTCGCGCCCGCGGTGAGCGGGAGGACGCGCTGCCGGATGCACGGCGGGGCGTTAGGAAGCGGCGCGCCCAACGGTAGCTCGAACGGCCGCTACAGGCACGGTCTGCGCACCAAAGAGGCATTAGCCCTGGAGCGACGGACCAGACAACTGTTGCGCGCCGCTCGCGCGACTCTCGCCGATTTGTCCTGAAGCTCACAGCCCAGAGGGCGCGGTTCATCCGTGAATCGGTCCGTGCTGGGGCGATCGGCGTCGGTTCCGGCCCGGGCTATACCGGGACCTCGCGCGATGCGAGCGCCTCAAGCGGCCGGCCGAGGTGTGCCGCCAGGGGGCCGGCGTCCGGCTCGATCGAATCGAGCGGTGGCGTCAAGCCACCCGAACGCTAAGCGCGACCGACCGCCGCAATCACCGTTCGCGGGCGGCCATAGGCGCCCGCCTCAAGCCGCCAATCCGATGTGGGTAGTATCGTGGGTTTATAGAAGGCTACTTCTACTAAGTGTTTATATATTAAGAGGAATTTACGCCAGATCGGCGGAGAAGACCTCCGCGAGCTGACCGTCCGTACTGGTGCGCATGTGACCGCTAAGTCCCTTGAATGGCCGAGGAAGGCACAGCCCGTCGTCCGTGATGCGCCGCAGGAGCTCGCCGAAACGCGCGATGACGGTGCGGGGAGGAGCGTGAGAACAGCAGGCATGACCGGGACGCTTTCCGCCGTGAGGGTCGCGACGCTGAGGACGCCGGGGATGTCCGGCGACGGTGGCGGCCCGTGGCTACAGGTGACGGGCAACGGAGCCAAGAGCTGGATCTTCCGCTTCACCCTGCGCGGCAGGGCGCGAGCTATGGGGCTCGGCTCAGCCTCGCCATTCTCGCTCGCGGAGGCCCGCGACGAGGCACTTGTCTGCCGAAAGTTATGCGCGGAGGGGATCGACCCGATTGAGGCGCGAAAGGCGAAGCGGCAAGATCTCGCGGCCAAGGCGGCGCACGCGATGACGTTCCGCCAGTCTGCCGAAACCTACATCTCGACCCACCGGGCTAGCTGGCGCAATGCCAAGCACGCCATGCAGTGGAGCTCGACACTGGAGACCTACCTTCATCCTGTGCCCGGTGATTGGCCCGTGGCGGCGGTGGACACGAGGTTGGTGATGAGGGTGCTGGAGCCGATCTGGACGAACAAGTCTGAGACCGCCAACCGGTTGCGAGGGCGGATCGAAGCCATCCTGGATTGGGCTCGCACCCGCGGGTACCGCACTGGTGATGACCCCGCACCTTGGCGCGGCCATCTTGAAAACCTGTTGCCGGCCCGGTCCAAAATCCGGCGGGTCGAGCACCACGCCGCCTTGCGCTACAAGGATGTACCGCAGTTCCTGGCGACGCTGCGCACCGGCGGCAGCATTGCCGCCCGTGCCTTTGAGTACACGATCCTGACTGCCGCGCGCACGGGCGAGGTGCTGGATGCCCGGTGGCACGAACTCGACCTCTCAGGTGGTGTGTGGACCGTACCGGCAGAGAGAATGAAGGGCGGCCGGGAACATCGCGTCCCGCTCTCCGGCCCGGCGTTTGCGAGACCAAATCGCTGCAGCATTGAATAAAATAGATGTAAGCAAAGATTATACAGAGATGCAGGCGGAAGTTATCGATGTGCTCTCGGACCTGTTCATCCTGCGCGGACCCCCGACGCTGCACTGGACACAGTTTTTGCGGGTGCGCGGCGACTCCACTACTGCACATTCAAAGGGGTTCATCACTCAGCCCGTTCGTCTGCTGTGGCGCAAACGAGTTGCGTTCAAGTATCTATAGCATCCATCAATTGCGTTCGAGACCAATCTAAATCAATAACACCTGGAACCGAACCCTCCGCTGTTACGTTTGATAGTCGGGCTAAAAGCCCCTAACGCAATCCGCCTTCGCCCCCGCTAAGTGGTTGAAATTTCAGGAGCGAAGGCGGCTTGGATAGGTGCTCTAAGTCACGCAATACGCCCAGGTGAGGACACGCGTCCGGCGGTGCCGTGCTTACGTGTCCTTTTCGGCTCGCTATCGCAGCGCGAGACAGTCATTGCGGCGCTTGAAAACAGAACCGGAACCTTCGTTTCCGGCTATCACGGCCTGGGTCAGGCCTAATCGGGGGGAGGCTGGTAGTGCAAAGCCAGCAGGCTCAAGAGAAAGTGCCAACACGAGATGGCCGTGCGCGAGAGTTGCTGACTTTTCTGGTCTTAGCGGTCCTGATATGGCCTTTTATCGCGGTCGGAGTGGTCTCCGGCTGGGGCTTCCTCGTCTGGATGTACTACGCGTTCACTGGTCCTCCAGGACCCGTCTAGGAGAGAGCGATGGCGCATGAACAAGCGTCCTTGTCACGACGGGACCTGCTGGCCGGCCGTCCGGCCGCCGGACGCGCAGCGGGCGGTGGACATCATGTCAGCGGATTGGTGGTCCATGCCCGGCCCGAGCGTCTAGCCGGGGTGCTGGCCTCGCTCAGGGCGATGCCGGGCCTCGACGTGCATGGGGAGAGTCCCGCTGGGAAGATCGTCGCCACCCTGGAGACCTCCACGGAGGACGACGTTGTGCAGCGGCTGGGCGAGATCGGGGAGCTACCCGGCGTCCTCTCTACAGCGCTTGTCTACCACCGCTTCGACTAGGCGCGCCGGTCGGCGACCTGCCGCACCCAGGAAACGACCATGGATATGTCTCGTCGAACTCTGCTCAAGGCTCAGGCCGCGGCCGCGGCGGCTGCTGTCGCCGGCATCGACCTGCCGGCCGAGGCGCAAAATCTTGCGGCCGGCGCGGACATCGCCCTCAAGTGGTCAAAGGCACCATGCCGATTTTGCGGCACGGGTTGCGGCGTGATGGTCGGGGTGAAGGACGGTCGCGTGGTCGCGACGCACGGCGACATGCAGGCCGAGGTCAATCGCGGCCTGAACTGCGTGAAGGGCTACTTCCTCTCGAAGATCATGTATGGCGCGGACCGGCTGACGCAGCCATTGATGAGGGTACGCGGCGGCAAGTTCGACAAGAACGCTGAGCTGCAGCCGGTCTCCTGGGACCAAGCCTTCGATGAAATGGCCCGGCAGTGGAAGCGCGTCCTGCGCGAGAAAGGGCCCAAGGCCGTTGGCATGTTCGGCTCGGGCCAGTGGACCATCTTCGAGGGCTATGCTGCGACCAAGCTCATGCGGGCCGGCTTTCGATCTAACAACCTCGATCCGAATGCCCGCCACTGCATGGCATCGGCCGCCGTCGGCTTCATCCGCACCTTTGGCATGGACGAGCCGATGGGGTGCTACGACGACTTCGAGCATGCCGACGCCTTCGTGCTCTGGGGCTCGAACATGGCGGAGATGCACCCGATCCTTTGGACGCGGGTCATCGACCGCCGTCTCAGCGCGCCGCACGTCCGTATCGCGACGCTCTCAACCTACGAGCACCGCACGACCGAGCTGTCGGATCAGTCACTGATCTTCCAGCCTGGGACCGACCTCGCCATCCTGAACTTCGTCGCGAACTACATCATCCAGAACGGAGCCGTGAACCGCGACTTCGTGGAGCGCCACGTCAACTTCCGAGTTGCCAACACCGATATCGGCTACGGCCTCCGGCCCGAGCACGTGCTGGAGCAGCGCGCCACGCATGCCAACGAGGCCGCCGTGTCGCAGCCGTCGAACTTCGACGCCTATGCCCGCATGGTGGGAGAGTACACTCTTGAAAAGACTGAAGAACTGACCGGGGTGTCGAAGGAGCGGCTCCTGACCCTCGCAAAGACGTACGCCGATCCGAAGACCAGAGTGATGTCACTCTGGACGATGGGTTTCAACCAGCACGTCCGCGGTGTCTGGGCGAACCACCTCGTCTACAACATCCATTTACTGACTGGGAAGATCTCGGAGCCCGGAAACAGCCCTTTTTCACTGACGGGTCAGCCATCGGCCTGCGGAACGGCTCGCGAGGTTGGCACCTTCTCGCACCGCCTACCCGCGGACATGCAGGTCAACAACCCCGAGCACCGCAAGCACGCTGAGGAGATCTGGAAACTGCCACCCGGCTTGTTGAACGGCGAGATCGGCTACCATGCCGTGCAGCAGGACCGCATGCTCAAGGACGGTAAGCTCAACGCTTACTGGATCATGTGCAACAACAACCTGCAGACGGCTCCCAACACGAACACCGAGACCTATCCGGGTTACCGCAACCCGGCCAACTTCGTCGTCTGCTCGGACCCCTACCCGACCGTGACCGCGATGGCCGCGGACGTCGTGCTGCCCACGGCCATGTGGGTCGAGAAGGAGGGTGCTTACGGCAATGCCGAGCGCCGGACGCACATGTGGCGCCAGCTCGTCAATGCCCCCGGCGATGCGCGCTCGGACCTCTGGCAACTGATGGAGTTCTCCAAGCGCTTCACGACCGACGAGGTTTGGGCGCAGGAGGTCCTCGTCGCTCATCCGGATTACAAGGGCAAATCGCTCTTCGACGTGCTTTGGCGCAACGGCAGCGTTGACCGCTTCGGATTGGACGAGATCGCAGCGGACCACGAGAACTTCGAATCGAAGCAGTTTGGCTTCTACGTCCAGAAAGGACTGTTTGAGGAGTACGCCTCGTTCGGGCGCGGTCACGGCCATGACCTCGCACCCTTCGACCGCTACCACGAGGTCCGCGGCCTGCGCTGGCCCGTCGTCGATGGCAAGGAGACGCGCTGGCGCTATCGCGAGGGACACGACCCCTACGTCGAGAAGGGGGCCGGCTGGCAGTTCTACGGCAATCCCGACCGCCGAGCGGTCGTCATGGCGGCGCCCTACGAGCCGCCGGCCGAGGCTCCGGATCAGGAATACGACCTCTGGCTGGTCACAGGTCGCGTGCTGGAGCACTGGCATTCGGGCTCGATGACGATGCGGGTGCCAGAGCTCTATCGGGCCTTCACCGGCGCCGTGATGTTCATGCATCCCGACGACGCGCAGAAGCGCGGTCTCCGCCGTGGGCAGGAGGTGCGGATCATTTCGCGGCGCGGTGAGATCCGCTCCCGGGTAGAGACCCGGGGACGCAACAAGATGCCGCCCGGGCGTGTCTTTGTTCCATTCTTCGACGCCAGCCAGCTGATCAACAAGGCCACGCTGGACGCGACAGACCCGATCTCGAAGCAGACCGACTTCAAGAAGTGCGCCGTCAAGGTGATCGGCGTCGCCACGGCCGAGCGTGGGGCGGAATGATGCGTCGCCTTCTGCTCTCCGCCTGTACTGGTGCGGCCTGCCTCGTCGCGGGGGCGCTGTTCGCGCAGGATGCTCCTCGGTTGACCGGTCCGGAGCCGTTCACCAAGGAAACGCCGGCCCCGCCGATGCAGCGGCAGGTCACCGACGACGTGCGCCGCAAGCGCAACTATCCGGACCAGCCGCCCCTGATCCCACACGCAATCGAGGGTTACGCGCTCGACCTGAACGCGAACAAATGCCTGGCCTGCCACGCTCGAAAGTTCACCGAGCAATCGCAGGCCCCGATGATCAGCGTCACGCACTACCAGGATCGCGAGGGAAACACGCTCGGCGGGGTCTCCCCACGTCGCTACTCATGTCTCGCCTGCCACGTTCCGCAGACCGGGGCGAAGCCGCTCGTCCCGAACACCTTCGTCGACATGGACGCGCTGGTTGAGCGCGAGCCCCGGGGGCGCTGAGATGGCGGCAATTGCTAGGGCGTGGTCCTGGTTCTGGCTGAACCCTTGGGTGCGTACGGCCACGCGTCCTCCCGTCACCCTGTCGCTGGCTTTCCTCACGCTAGGCGGCTTCGTTGCAGGAGTCCTGTTCTGGGGCGGCTTCAACACAGTCCTGGAGCACACCAACACGGAGAAATTCTGCACGTCGTGCCACGAGATGAAGACGAACGTCTTCGAGGAGCTCAAGGGCACGATCCACTACACCAACCGCTCGGGCGTTCGCGCGAGCTGTCCCGATTGCCACGTGCCACATCAGTGGACCGACAAGATCGCGCGCAAGATGCAAGCCTCCAAAGAAGTCTGGGGGCACATCTTCGGCTCGATTGACACACGTGATAAGTTCCTGGATCTGCGCCGTCACTTGGCAGAACACGAATGGGCGCGGATGAAGGCCAACGACTCCTTGGAATGTCGCAACTGCCACAGCGCCCAGTCGATGGACGTGTCGAAGCAGAATCCGCGGGCGGCGGCAGCTCACGAGAAGGATCTGTTCACAGGCCAGAAGACGTGCATCGACTGCCACAAGGGCATCGCGCACAAGCTTCCCAACATGCAAGGGGTTCCAGGATGGCAATGAGCCGGCGACGAATGGCTTTCGCGGCGATCGCCTTCTGGGCTGCGGGCGTAGCCCAGTCGCACGCGAACGACGCTACGGGACGGTTCATCGAAGCCGCCTACTCGTCTGCCCTGTTCCAGGCGCAGATCTCCCGCATCGCTGCGGCCAAGGAGCCACGGCCCGGCATCAAGTCCCTGGCCGAGCGTGTACGCGACTTCCGGACTGCTCAGTTGCCGGAACTCGCCCGGCTGGCGGGGGACGCCGGGGTCGAGGTGCGGAACACGCTCGATCGGGAGCTGCGAAGCATTGTTGAGAACATCGAACCCCTAGATTACTTGGCGCTTTCCCGGCGCTACGCCGAGGTGGAGACGCAGGCCCTTAGCTTGGAGATCGCTGCCTACGAGGATGCCACTCGGTCGGAAGCGCAAGCGGTCCGAGAGTATGTCGCAGCAACCTTGGGAACGCTGCGCGACCTCCGCAAGGTATCCCAGGCCGAACTCGCGGCAGTCGCGCCCTGACGAGCGGCCTTCCGGCTCTGAGCTCCCGCTCCCTAATGTGCGTCGCCACAGCCTGGTTGTTCCAGCTTCTTGCGGGACAAGCCTGAACTTATGCCGCCACCGTTCGTCTCTCGCCGGGGCTCTCTGTCATCACTAGCGTCAGTTGTGAGCAGTGGCAACTCAACGGTTATTCGAACCGAGTTGGTGGACACGTAAGCAGCTAATGTACTAGCAATTATATTGAAATAATCTGCATCACCGCTATTAACATCCCCGACGTCTATGAACATGATATTATACTAGATTATATCCACTCAGCGCCCAAAGTCGCGATCGCGAAAATTAATACTTCTGCACGATGCCAAGTCAACAACCTGCGTAGGCTCACGCATAGGACGTTAGCCTTAGATACGTCTGTAATCACTACGGCAGTAGCCAAACGATGACCGGTGAAAGTTTACGCTTCAGGATAGGCGCTGATGACCCGTTCTCGGCGCCGCTCGCGCAGCTCCAGGGGGGCGTTGCAACGGGTCGCGAAGGACGACAGCGTAGAGTCGCTCCGGAGGGACTGGACCGAGGTCGGCCGGGCCGTCGAGAAGATCGGCGGCGTTCCGAAGGCCGGCGGGGGGCAAAGGTAGCGGCGGCTCCGCGCCTACCCTGGGCGGCGCTCTCCTGCTGCAGGTCTAGAGCGGCACCCGATCACGTTGCAATCGGGTGCCGCTCTCGATCTTTGATCTTGCCGCATTGTCCGCGACGAACCGGCATCCGCTTCGTCGGACAATGCTCTAGGTGCAGCGGTTCCCGCCTCGCTCAGAGGTTCGTGGCGTCGAACTTCCACAGCTCGCCGGTGTTGGTCACGCCCCAGACGGTGTTGCCCCGTCCCGCCAAGCTTTCGATGTGCAGTGGCGGCAGGCTCTGATCGTGCTTCGGGGTCGCCAGTTGCCGCCGGTCCGGCAAGGTCGACACTCGCGTGAAGTGCACGCCATCGGAGTGCCAGACCGTGCCGTTCGTCCCCGCGAGCCAGAGCCGTCCATGCGGCCCCAGCGCGACGTCGCCCACTTCGCTCGCGTTGGTGCGCCACCAATCCGTTTGCGACGGGTTCAACCGCCAGAGCGACCCGTCGTTTCCGGCGAGCCAGATCGTGTCGGCTCTCGCGACGAGGTCCGGGACCACAGCGATGCGGATGAACACGGGCGCGCCGTCGTGCGGCCGCACCTGAACAAACTGGTCCCCGACCTCCCCGGTCATCCAGACCGTCCCGTTCTGTCCAAGCACCCAGGCGCGATCGAACGGACTCACGGCGACGTCGAGCATGCCGCTCGCCTTGGTCTTGGTCCAGCCCTGCCCGTTAAAGCGCCACAACTCGCCCGCGCCCGTGACCGCCCAGGCGACGTTCTGGCGCGTGTCGGCGAACTGCCGCCCGTGCGACCCGGCGATCCGCGTCACTCCCGGCGGCAGCCCATGGCCCGTGAGCTGCTCGAAATCCTTGCCGTCATCCGTCCGCCACACCGTGCCGTTCCGGCCGGCAAGCCAGAGCGGCTCGTTCGCGGATGGTGCCGCGCCCACGTCCCCCATCCCACTCGCCGCCGTCGGCACCCAGCCCACCATCCCCCTCCTCCCGCTCGGCCCGTATTACGGTGGCATCAGGACGCCACGGTGGCAAGCGTTCACCCGGGCGGCACTTTCCGCAAGCCCTGTTCCCGTAGGAATATGCGCAAAGCTTTGACCGTGCGAGTGGGCTCACGCCGCACGGTGCGGGTGAGACGACAGGGTGTTGCTCCGAGTCGGACGAACGAAACTGCGTGCTGTATGCACTGTCTGCCATGGGCCGATTTTGGTCCTGGACCCGCAGGCGGGCGGCGCTTGATCGGCCCGGGCGTGCGGGCGCACGATGCCCTTGATCATGTGGGGATGCCTTCGGCCCGCCCGGCTCCGGCCGCGGCGGACCTTTCTGCTTCTACGGCAATGTCTTGCACCAATAGGCGGAGAGCTTAGCCGATATTCCGATCACAGACGCGTGAACCAATCTCGAGATCCCGTTTTGTCCTGCAATGAACCAGCACATGTCAGGCTTTGCAGTTCAGCTAAACCGGGGGATTGTACGTGGAAGAACTGATCGTGATCAAAGCTAAGCGCGACGGCACTTACACATTAGTGAGCGGAGGTCGCCCGCTCGTGTGGGGCCTTGATCCTGCGATGGCTCGGCGTCTTGCCGCGAGCTTAGGCGCCGATGTTCAACTTGATCTTCCGCTCGATCCTCCGCGTGCGTCCAAGCGGTAGCTCACTGCCGATCCGGCCAGGGCGTGTCCCGCCCCGTCACCCGGTAGCCGGCGGGCGCGGTTCCCGCTTCGGCCATGCTCCAGCCCGTGCGCGCCTTCAGCCGCGCATAACGCCGACCTGCTTCGACCCACAGGCCGAGCAGCGCAGGTGCAAGGTGATGTCCGGGAACGGCATGTTGGCCGGGACGCGGTCGGTGCTGATCGTCGCCTCGTGGCCGCGTGGAGAGGCGCCTCGGAGTGCAGCGGTGTTCGTGACCTGTCCCGCGGGCCGCGGCCGCCCGGCATCGGCGCGATGCGCCCCGATCGCCTTTTCGTGGGCATAAGTGCACATCCGGTCGAGTTGCAGGACGAAGGCGGGGTCGCTGAACCAGCTCGGCGCCATGTCGGAAAGGCCGTCCGCCCGGAGGGCCTCAAGAATTGTGGTGTGGTCGGCATGCTCCCCGGAGCGGGCGAGCGACCGAGCTACGGCTACCACCCTCAGTCGGCCGCGCGTCTTCTCGCGAAATGCCCATCCGTCAGCCATGGCACCGCCCCCAGTCCAAGGTCCGAAGTACGTCTCTCAGAGGTGAGGACTTCAAGGCCGCACCAAGGCCGAAGCGCACGCAGTGAGAATGCCGTGTGATTTGTGCGCGAGGTGTGTCTTTACCTCCACAAAACTCGCAGTATTGCGTGATGCAATCGGCTCGGCCAGGGAGTTGATGGCAGCCCAGGTCCAGCTGCCCGTCCGTAGGGACGCGAGGCGGCGCACCCGGATCTCGCCGAAGAGCCGGCAGAGCAGGAGAAGACTGAGGCTGACGATCATGCGGACGAGGCCCCGTCGCCGAGGGCGAGCCAATGGTCCAGGAAGGCGTCGAGCCAGCGGACCATCTGGGGATCGTGCATGTAGCGGCCCTCGATCTGGCGGACGCGATCCTGGGCGCCGGGCAGGGCGAGGCGCTCGGCGGCCCGCACGGTCCAGCGGCAGAGCATGGCGTGGGTGACCTCCGGGTGGAATTGCAGCCCGAAGGCCGCCGGCCCGACCCGGATCGCCTGGGTGGGGAAGTCGTCCCCGGTCGCCAGCATCTCGGCACCCGCCGGGCAGGTGAAGCCCTCGCGGTGCCAGTGATAGACGTGGGAGGGCCACGCCTGCCCGATCTCCCGCGCGAAGCCGCGCCCGGCCTCGGTCGGGACGAGCGGGTAGTAGCCGATCTCGGCCCGGCCCTCCGGGTGGGCTTGGACGCTGGCGCCGCAGCACTTCGCCAGCATCCGCGCGCCGAGGCAGAGGCCCAGATAGGGCTTCCGCTCGGCGAGCGGCACGGCGATCCAGTCGATCTCGCGGCGCAGGAACGCGTCGGGGTCGTTGGCGCTCATCGGGCCGCCGAAGATCACCGCGCCGGCATGCGCGGCGAGGGTGGGGGGCAGCGGATCGCCGTAGCGCGGCCGACGGACGTCGAGGGGATGGCCGCGCTCCTGCAGGAGGCGCCCGACCCGCCCGGGGGTCGAGAGTTCCTGGTGCAGGACGATCAGGACCGGTTTCCTGTCCGGCGCGCGACCGGGCGCGGCGCTCACGCGCCGGCCCCGGGCGGCGCGCCGGTCCGGCCGGCCCGGAGGGCGGCCAGGGCGACCGCGATTTCGCCTTGACCCTCGCCCGGCGGGGCACCGCGGATCATCGGCAGGCCGCCATTCACCGGCGCGACGACGGCGGTTGGGGTGCGACGAGATCCGCTCATGCGCTGCAACGCTCGACGGCGAGCTCCGACGTCGCCGTGAAGGACCGCCGGGCGCGCGCCCGTCGGACGATGCTCTCCAGGTTCGGTCGCCCGCGCCACGCGATGAGGCGGTGGCTGGTCAGGGCGCACTTATCGTCGAGCCCATGACCCCGCGCCAGTCGCCCCGGATCATGCCGGCCTGCCGGCGCACCGAGAACAGGGTGAGCGTGTCCCACCCGAGCTCCGCCGCCTCGGCGCTGAACTCGCCAACGAAGTGGCGGCAGTTCTCCAGGATCGTCGCCCAATCCTCAAGGCGGAGGCCGGGGCACGGTGGCTGGCCGAGCGAGAGGGAGGCGAGGCCGCGGTTCCACCCATGAACAAGGGTAGTGGGGTCGGCAGGTAGGTCGGGCGAAAGCATGGCTGGGAGTTAGAGCAGCACCCGATCACGTTGCAATCGGGTGCTGCTCTAGATCTTTGATCTTGCCGCATTTTCTGCGACGAACCGGCATCCACTTCGTCGGAAAATGCTCTAGCGCCAGCCACCCTGCTGCGCCACTCGACCCTGTGGGTGATGACGGCAGGGGCGGAAACCGGCTATCCACCCCATCCTCCTGGGCCCGTAGCTCAACGGTTAGAGCCGGCCGCTCATAACGGTCTGGTTGCAGGTTCGAGTCCTGCCGGGCCCACCAATGACAGAGGCGGTGAACAACTTCCGCTTGCGGCCTCTCGAAAGCAGCGCGCCCGTGGTCAGCCCCCATCGGAGTGGTCCGCCCTGAAGTATGGCTCTGAGCCGACGGAGGACGGACGCGATGGGAACGAGGAAACACAAGCCGGAAGAGGTCGTGGCCAAGCTGCGGCAGGTGGACGTGCTGGTCTCGCAGGGTCAGAGCGTGGCTGATGCGATCCGCGCGATCAGCGTGACCGAGGTCACCTCCTATCGCTGGCGCGAGGAGTTCGGTGGGCCGAAGTCCGACCAGGTGCGCCGGATGAAGGAGCTGGAGACCGAGAATGCCCGCAAGGCGATCGCGGACCTCACGCTCGATGGGCTGATCCGGCAGGAGGCCGCCCGGGGACACTGACCAGCCCCGCGCGCCGGCGCGCCTGCATCGAGCATGTCATGGACGTCCTGCACGTCTCCGAGCGGCGTGCCTGTCGCGCGCTCGGGCAGCATCGCTCGACGCAGCGCAAGAGGCCGCGGGGGAGAGACGACGAGGCGGCGCTGCTCGCCGACCTGATCGAGCCGGCGCACCGGTATGGCCGTCACGGCTACCGCAAGATCGCCGCGCTGCTGCGGGCGGCGGGCTGGCTGGTCAACGACAAGCGGGTGGAGCGGCTGTGGCGGCAGGAGGGGCTGAAGGTGCCGGCCCTCCAGCCCAAGAAGGGCCGGCTCTGGGACGGGGATGGCTCCTGTGTCCGGCTGCGGCCCGAGCATCGCGATCATGTCTCGTCCTACGACGTCGTCGAGGCGCGCACGCGTGACGGCCGCAAGGTCCTCCTGCTGAACGTGGTCGACGAGTTCACCCGCGAATGCCTCGCCATTCGGGTGGCGCGCAAGCTCAAGGCAGCGGATGCGATCGATGTGCTCTCGGACCTGTTCATCCTGCCCGGCGTTCCTCCGCACATTCGTTCAGACAACGGGCCCCGCCCCCTTCTGAAGGCCCTTTCTCGTTCAGGGGTGATCCATACCCCGCTTCATGCGAACGGCCGGCTTCTCAGCCCCTCCTACGCTCAGCCTGAGGAACTCGCAGGGCAGGATCCAGTAGCTCAGGTGAATGTGTCGGGCCGGCAGATCTGATTGGATGGGGGCCTTCACCGATGCAAGCGCACCTCTGCCCGCCCGGCGTCCTCCCCTCCGCCGCGGCGGGCTTTCTCCGACGCGGGGCGCGGGTAGTACGAACTGCCAAGCTCTGAATCGGCCGCCGACATGCTTCTCTGGCGGGGTTCTACTCTACGCGGCCTTCAGCCCGCCCGGCTCTGCCGCGGCGGGCTTCCTTCTGCAAGACGTCACGTTTTGCGGCCATGCCGCCCACGGCAGAGGGGCAGCGCATGGCCGACGACGTCGACATCCGGGACGCGCTGGAGGCGCTCCTCCGCGTGGCTGGCCAGATCTTCGACGTATGCGACCGGGACGGCAGCGGGGCCCCAGCGGCGTCGTTCGTCGTCGAGATCCAGGCTCACGCGTCTTGCGAGGCGCTGAACGGCCTGGAGAATCGCGAGCGGTACACGTGACGAAGCGGGTGGCCTGAGAGGCCCCTCGCGAGCCAGCGTTCCTTCGTGCGGGCCGGGCCGTCAGGGGGTCCATCGAACCCGACCCGCTGCCCACTGCCAGGGATCGGCACCCGGAGCAGGCGCCCGCAGATGAGCACAGTCGAGACACCCGCCCGCGGCACCCTGCCGGACGTCCTCACGCGCGTGGAAGCTGGCCCAACCCTCACTCCGCCGCGCGCAGCGTTTGATCGGGCGTGGGATTCAACCGCTCATGCATCTCACGCGAGGCCCTGAACGCCACGTCGCGCTTGGCCGGGACCTCCACTGCTTCGCCCGTCCGAGGGTTGCGACTTTGCCGCGCCTCTCTCGCCGTCGTCTTCAACACCCCGAAGCCGCGCAGCTCGATCCGGTCACCCTCCATCAGGGCCTCGGTGATCCGGTCCAGGACTGCGCGCACGAGCGCGTCAGCTTGGCCATAGGGAAGATGCGGGTTCAATGCCGCGACGCGTTGGATGAGCTGCGCTCTGAGCATGCGGGCACGATGAGACCGTCCGACACCTCCAACGTATCATAGGTTGGGGCGCGTTCTCTACGGCTGTGATCAAGTGACGCCGATCCTTATCGATCCCACTCTCTTTCTGCCCGCCCGGTATTCCCCCTCGCCGTGGCGGGCTTCTTTCGACTCTAGACCCCGCCCTTATGTGAACGGACCGCCCTCGCGCGAGTGCGCCTCGATCATGCCGAGCTGCCGGAAGGAGGTGCACCCTTGCGGCGGTGTTGGCCGAAGCTGAGCGCCTTGGCAAATTCGGAGCGCTGCGCGGCGTAGTTCGGCGCCACCATCGGGTAGTTCGGCGGCAGGCCCCACTTCTCCCGATATTGCTCGGGGGTGAGCCCACGCCCAGTCAGGTGGCGCTTCAGCGACTTGTAGGGCTTGCCGTCCTCCAGGCTGATGATCGCGTCCGGCGTCACCGTTTTCCTGATCGGGATCGGCGGCACCGGCTTGGCCGGCACCACCTCGGCGAGCTTGCCGAGTCCGCTGACCGCCTCGTGGACGCTACGGATTAATCCCGGCAGCTGGCCCGCCGGCACGGTGTTGTAAGATAAGAAGGCCGCAACAAGATCGGCCACCAGTTCGACGTTGCGCGCCGCGCTGCCCTCTGCCTCGGACATTCCCCCTCCTTGAACGTTCTGGCGTCTAGCTTACCTCAGAACTACGCCCATTCATCAATACAGCTCGTAATGCGCGACCATATCCCCACAGAGTGCTTGCAGTTAGAGTACTTAGCCTTCTCACCAGACGCACGAAGTTGCGTCGCGGCCCCACCGCGTTCGTCCTCCTCCGCATTTTGGTGGTCGATGATGAGCCCGCCATCCACCGCTTCCTGGCTCCGGTACTGGTGGCGAACGACTATGACGTGCGGAGAGCCGAGACGGGGGCCAGGCGCTGCAACGGATCGCATCCGATGCTCCGGATGCGGTTGTCCTCGGCCTGGGCCTGCCCGACATGGATGGAAAAGAAGTGATCGGTCGCGTGCGCGCCTGGTCGCAGGTGCCGATCGTGGTGCGCTCAGCCCGGGATCGAGAAGCGGAGAAGATCGCGGCGCTGGACCTGGGGCCGATGATTTTGTGACTAAGCCTTTCGGGGCCGGCGAACTGATGGCGCGTTTGCGGGCGGCTCTGCGGCACCGCCTGCACCAGGTTGGGGAGGTGGCGGCGGTCCGGATCGGCGAGATTGAGATCGATATCCTACGTCGGCGCGTAACCCGAAATGATGTCGAGGTAAGGCTCTCGCCGAGGGAGTTTAACATACTTGCGCTTTTGGCTCGGCACGCCGGACAGGTTGTCACTCACACGCAGGTTCTGAGCGCGGTTTGGGGGGGCGTCGCACAAGGCGAATACCCAATATCTGCGCGTCTATGTGGGACACTTTCGCCAGAAACTCGAGCAGAATCGGGCAGAGCCGAGGATTGTCCTCACAGAGCCAGGTATTGGCTACCGGCTTGCCGAACCGCGAAGCGTGGAGCCCGCGTCGGCTTGAGCGGACCACGGTAGGCCCGGGCCGAGGGGCAGCTTCCGACCCCTCTCGGACTCTCGGAAGGTCTGTTTACTGGCGGCCCGATTGACTTGGAGCAACCGGTCTTGGCCGGAAATGGCTTAACCGCTTTCGGTAGCGGATGCCCGATGCTGTTGAAAAACCCCCCGCATCTGCACGCCTCTGTACATATAGTAGGATGGCGGATGAGATATGACCACATATTGTGTGATCACGCCGGAATTTGTGCCACAAACCGAGTTTTTCAACAGCATCGACCCCGAGCGGACGTTCAGCGGATCGCCGCAGATACCCACAATGACGACGTCCAAGCCGGGGGTTGCAGCGAGGCGCAGCAGGCTCACGTCCGCACCGTAGGCTCCGCCGCATCTGAGGCGCCGGCTGCGCGGGAAGCGGCGCAGCGGTCTTCTGCATAGATCGGCGCCCGCCCTCAATCCGCACCTGTCTAGAGCATTTTCCGACGAAGCGGATGCCGGTTCGTCGCGGACAATGCGGCAAGATCAAAGATCGAGAGCGGCACCCGATTGCAACGTGATCGGGTGCCGCTCTAGGAACGGAAGACGGATTGCGTGGTCAGGTCCTCGTGACACAAAGAGGACAGGCATTCGCGTCGCTTGACACCGACAAACACGGGTGGCCATCCTGAGGGAGTGGCCTTTTCATCTTCATGTCCCCTGAGCGGCGCGAAGGCCGACGGCCGCGAACGGCCAGACCTCCGCTGCATAGATCCTGTGCGTCAGCCGAGCCGCCGTCGTATCAATATCAGGCGAAGGTCGGTGAACTCTGGAGGTTCCGATGATCGACGTCGTCCAATGGTCCTGGCGGCCCTTCGGCCGCGCTCTCATCGCGACCACAGCGGCCAGCGTATTGTCAGTGGGAAGCGGAGCCATCGCTTGCCCGCTTGGAAGTCACGACAGCCCGCGCGTGCGGCTTCTCCACACTCTGCTCCAGCCGAGGCCATCGGGCGCCACAGCCGAAATTGTGATCGCGCCGGCCCAGAACCACGCGCATCCCCGCCCGCCCGCCCGTAACGAACTCGGGACATATAGCCACGACCTCCCGAAAGGGGCGGCCGCGCCGACCTCGTCAGAGCCGCCGCCGCTCTATGACAACCTTGGTCGGCTCACTTGGCCGGAGGCCCGCCCTGCACACGCCGAGGCCGCCGCCTATTTCGATCAGGCCTATCGGCTTGCCTGGGCATTTAATCACGCCGAGGCTGCCCGGGCGTTCCGGGCGGCGCAAGTGCTCGATCCGAGCTGCGCCATGTGCTTCTGGGGCGAGGCCTGGGTGCTCGGCCCGCACATCAACTTCCCGATCGAGGCCGACGCGAATGCGCGAGCACTGGTTGCCCTCGATGAAGCGAAGCGCTTGGCCCCGTCCTCGGGACCGGTTGGCGCGGCGCTCATCACCGCGCTTGCGAAGCGCTACTCACCCGATGACAATGTGGATCGCAGGTCACTCGACCACGCCTATGCCGACGAGATGAAGGGCGTGCAGGCCCGCTTTCCAGAGAGCCCGGAGGTTGCGCTGCTCACGGCAGACGCCCTGATGAACCTGAGCCCGTGGGATTACTGGACGGACAACGGCCGGACCCCCAAAGGCGAAGCAAGGCGGATGATCGAGCTGATCGAAGGCGTGCTTGGTGAGAGCCAGGTAGGGGCTCTCGTTCCAGCACCCGATCACCCTGGGGCCATTCACCTCTACATCCACGCGGTAGAGGCTTCGGACCGACCCGAACGAGCCGTGCCACATGCCGAGCGGCTAGCCGACCTGATGCCGGGCGCCGGACACATCGTGCATATGCCGAGCCACATCTGGTATCGCGTCGGACGCTGGCGTGAGAGCCTCGACGCGAACCTGCAGGCCGCCGCCGTCGACGAGGCGCTAATCCGGCGAGGCGGCGCGAGCCTCCTCTATTCGGAGGCCTACTACGCCCACAACGTCCACTTCCTCCTCGCGTCGGCCACAATGGGTGGGGATGGGCAGACCGCGCTCGCCGCGGCCGAGAAGCTCGCCGGAATGGTCTCAGATCGAGCTAAGCGTGAAGTGCCCTGGTCGCAGCCGATCGCTGCTGCGCCCTACAGCGCTCATGCGCGGTTCTCGTCCCCAAGCACCATTTTGGCCTTGCCAGCCCCCGACGCGAACTTCCCGCTCGTTCGCGCGAATTGGCATTATGCCCGCGGCGTCGCCCTGGCGCGGCTCGGCCGGGGTGACCAAGCACGGTCGGAAGCCGCGGAGATCCGAAAGCTGGCCCAGCGGCCGGAGATCGCCGCCCTCGTGCCTGCCGGCGTTCCGGCGCCGGACGTCCTCGCCATCGCCGAGAAGCTGATAGAGGCCAGGGTGGCCCAGAACGCCCGCGATCATGCCCGCTCGGCTGCCCTGTTCAGGGAGGCTGCGGCGATCCAGGAGTTGCTGCCCTATATGGAGCCACCTTTTTGGTACTACCCCGTTCACCAATCGCTTGGTGCCGCGCTGTTGGCGCAAGGTCGGCTGGACGAGGCAGAGGCTGCGTTTCGCACGGCGCTCCGGCATTCGCCCAACAATGGTTGGGCGTCCGCAGGCCTGCTGAGGGTGGCCGAGGCACGGGGCGATAGAGCCGCCGCGAGCGAGGCGGAACGGCTGATCAAAAGCAACTGGTTCGGCGGCGATGTGCCGGCGCTCGACCGGCTCTGACACACCGCGCAACTCCGCAGATGTCGACCTGTGGCGGACCACAGTCTCGGGTCTTTCGCGCAGGACGCGCGTGACCGACGGCGCATGCCTGCCACGGACGGCCCCGTTCGAGTCGCGCGTTGATCAGCTGTCTGCCATCAACCTTTGAGTTCCCCCTCCACGAGGGCGCGAATGGCCCAGCGCTTCAATTTCCGCGCATCCGTATCATCCAGCTACAGTCACAACGGATTGTTCGGCTAATGTCCGCTTCGGAGAGTAAGCGATGTTTCCGGGCCACCATTCGGGCCTGCGCCTGAGGTGTGATCCTGGCGGTTCCTGCTTCGAACCCGGGATCCGCTTGTGTCTGGACTTGACCTTACGCTTGAGCCGGAGCGCGTGCGCCGCTTCGAGGTGATCACCGGTGCCGGCGGGCGACGGACCTGGTCGGCGGAGGCCAAGGCGCGCATCCTGGAAGAGACGCTCCTGCCGGGTGCGGTGGTGTCCGAGGTGGCGCGCTTCCCGCCCACCTGCCGCGTGTCGAGCGCGTGATCGACATCGCGAGCACCGTTTGCCCCTGTTGCTCGGGTACCCTGCATCGGATTGGCGAGGACCTGTCCGAGTGTGTTTCGGCGTGCAACTTTGACCCCCTGAGGCGGGGGATCGGCGTCCAATTCTGACCCCCTGAAGCTTGCTCTCGCAGACTGCCCTTCGGGACGACCGGACGG
>NZ_KB900609.1:4842701-5034337 GCF_000379105.1 Methylobacterium sp. WSM2598
CGGCACGGCTTCCGCTCACCGGCGGCTATTCGGGCCGCGCAGCTTCCACCTGCGGCTCTCGCCGCATAGGGTTCAAACCGGTGTCTCACAATCCGCGGGCGGTACAAGGGCGGGCTGCCCACCGACGACCTCGTCGCGCAGGTCCTCGTCTCCAAGTTCGCCGATCACCTGCCGCTCTACCGGCAGGCGTAGATCCTCGCCCGCCAAGGCGTTTACCTCGACCGCTCGACCCTGGCCGACTGGGTCGGGCGCGCCGCCTTCCCGCTGCGGCCGGTGCACGCGCGGTTGCTGGAGCAGCTGAGGGCCTCGGGCAAGCTGTTCGCGGACGAGACCACCGCGCCGGTGCTCGACCCGGGTCGAGGTCGCACGAAGACGGGGCAGCTTGACGGGCGAGTCGAGATCGACTCGAAGGTGGTCGAGCGCACGATCCGGCCCCCGACCTTGACGAGAAAGAATGCCCTGTTTGCCGGCTCGGATGGCGGGGCGGAGCACTGGGCGGTGATCGCCTCACTGGTCGAGACGTGCAAGCTCGCCGGCGTCGAGCCGCGCGGCTACCTCGCTGACGTGATCTCCCGCATCGTCGAGGGGCATCCCAACAGCCGCCGCGACGAGCTGCTGCCCTGGGTCTACCCCGCCATGCCCACCGCCAAGGCCGTGGCCTGAGAACACCGGATACGCTCGGATCAGAGTTTCGGCAATTGAGTCATTCTGCGCAGCCGCTCCACGTACGCAACGACATTGTCATGCTCGCTGATCATGGATCGAAACGGTCCAGGAAGAGGCGTGTAAAATCCATTCGCGAGAAAACCGTAGACAGTTGCATCGAACGAAGAGACTCTCTCTCCGAGAAGAAATGGCTTATCAACCAGAATTCCAGCAAGCGCTGATATGTCCCGTCTGCCCAGCTCATAAATCTCCTCAGCAGGTCTAAGTGATAAGCCAACGCCGCGAAGCCGCCGGCGGTAGTCGCGGCGTAGCGCAGCGGCGAAAACTGGTCGGATTAGGGCCGGCAGAGCACCGAGCACTACCGGCTTGTAGATCCTCCAGACATCGTCTTCGAACCAGCGGCTGTACACACCGATCCAGTAATTCCCGCCTTCGAGCATCCGGCTGACCGCGTGACCGATGGCCGCTTGCTCGGGGCCGAGCCACCCGTCCAGCCTGTCACCGTACTTCGCCTTGACATGCTCGATGATGCGCTGGCTGTCGGCAACGATCACACCGTCGTCGTCGATGTAGGGCAACTGCTTGCGCGGTGCACGGCGGAACTCGGCCAGACCGGTGCGGCCCTCGTAGGGGAGACCAGCCAGCCGGAGATAGGCCTGGACCTTGGCGCAGAAGGGGCTCGGGTCGAACCCCCACGCATCGCTGAAGTGGTACAGAATCACGGCTTGAGCCCTCGCACGCATGTAATCAGGTGCTTCGTCCTCCCAGACCCGGCAATCAGATCAAGGTATCTGGGCGCGATCTAAGCCTAATCGGTGCGCCTGAAGTGGCGAGTTTCCGCCCTGATCGGCTAAGGGCCTGAGAATCCGCCAGATCAACTTCGGTGAAAACAAATCACTTGGAGGCGCCAAGAGGTTCACGACTTCGAAGAATTTGCGGCAGACCAGGGGATCGCAGGAAGCTACCGCATGAACGCGCTCCAGGTACCTGTTCACCAGCGCGGTCCCGGGTGGACGCTTCCCTTCGATCTCCGGAAACCGGAGATCTTCGGCCGTCGCGATGGTCCAGGGAATGTCGACGATCCGGCGAGTTCGCGCGTAGAAGCGCCGCGCCAAACCCTCGCGACCGCTCGCCAAAACGTCATCAAGCGCCTGTGCCTCGCTGGCCGCGACGGTCATGCCCTGGCCGTAGATGGGATTGAAGCTGCAGAGTGCATCGCCCAGCACGAGGTACCCGCCCGGGAAGCGGCGCATTCGCTCGTACAGCCGCCGTCGATTGGCTGGGAATCGGAATTGTTGGATCCCCGTCAGGGGGCAAGCGGAGGTGACGATATCGTAGAGCGCCGACACCGGCAGGCTCGCGGCGAAGCGGTTCCAGCCCTCCTCGTCGGTCGGGGGGTGATCACCGGCGCTGCCGCCGAGCGTGACGATCCAGCGGTCGCCCTCCACGCCCATGAGGCCGCCCATGCGCTTCCCCGCAGGCGGCGTCGACGCGATGATAGCGCCGAAGGAGCCGTACAACTCTCCCGGTCGCCGCCGGAAGACGCGCGTGGCGTACCCGACGTCGACCGATACCGCAGCCTCTTGTGGGCGACCGTAGCCCCACTGCTCAAGCCATTTGGGTGATTGAGAGCCTCGCCCACTCGCATCGACGACCAGATCAGCTCGGATCTCCTCAGCGGCAGGAAACCCGTGCCTCTCCACGACGAGGCCGACAACGCTGCCGGTCGCGGGATCGAACTTCGGCTGCTTCGCTTCCGCGTGCAGCAGGTCGACATTCGGCAGCGCCGTGACCCGGCGGCGGATGGCAGTCTCCAGACTGGGACGGCTCACGACCATGCCAGGCAGCCCGGCATCGTGGCGCAGCTTCCAGCGGCCGTACTGAAACCAGAGAAAGTCCCCCGCGACATCGCCGCGAGGCGCGCCGAGCGCCTCCAACTCGTCCATCATGTCCGGGAAATACGCATCCAGGATGCGGTACCCACCTGCGAGCAGCCCGTGCGCGTGGGCACCCTGCGGCACGCCTTTGCGCACGGCGGGCTCGTCCGGCAGGGTATCGCGCTCGACGAGCGTGACGCGGTCGAAATGCTGTCTGAGAACTCGTGCGGCGAGCAACCCCGCTATGCTGGCTCCGAGTACAACTGCGGACGATGGAGCTTTCGCCATGTCGCACTCCCACAGGCCGTACAGCTCGTATGTGAAGCGCCAGCTCGACGCTCTTCAGCAGCCCGGGTCTGCCTGGCGCCAAGCCTACGCTACTTGGCAACGCATGTTCATGCATACCATATTTGCATGAAGACCGGGTGCGACGTCAAACAGCGATTGAGGCGCACACCTCGGCCAACCGGAGCGAGAGAACGGACGAACGCCACTCCAGTTCTGCTCTATCTGCTTGTGTCTACAAGGAAAGCGTTCATATAGACTCACGTCCGCACGTCGCAGGCAACTCACGCGGACGGCATTTTGAGCCCTGCTGTTTCTGTCTCCATGAGTATACCTGGTCAGATCGTCTGCGCTGCACAAAGGTAAGGGCCGCGACCAAGCGAACCCGCCAGCAGAGGTGGCGTAGGGGGCTTAGCAGGCTCCCCAAGACCTTCTCACGGCGATGCCCAGCTCAGGCCAGGAGCAAGTCCGAGCTGACCAGCGCGAGCTTGCCCGCGAGCTGGATCTTGAGCTCCGCCCCGTTGGCGGCATTGCCGTCCAGATCAGCCTGCACGTAGGCTTGGCCCGCGTCCTGATACCAGGTGACCGCATTCGTGATGGACCGAGAGGCACGATCGCGGCCAGAGCATTTTCCGACGAAGTGGATGCCGGTTCGTCGCGGACAATGCGGCAAGATCAAAGACCGAGAGCAGTACCTGATTGCAACGTGATCGGGTGCTGCTCGAGCGCAGGCGATGCAGGTCGTGCCGGCAGCGCAGGTCGAGGCACACGCCGAGGAGCAGCGCTCGGTCCACAGGCGCGTTCCGCGCTCCTGTGTCCATGCGTTCAGCCGGCTACTCGCTCCCGCGCCGCAGCGGCGCGTGATTGCTTGGCTTCGGCCTCCGTTGCCCAGGCCGCCAGCGCCACCTGCTGGGGTACCGTCTCCTCCATCCCCCACCAGATCGTTTCGCCGTTGCTCATCTTGGCGTAGCGGACCAGCCCGTACGTGCCCATCTCGACGATCCGTCCGGGACTCCATGCCTTGTCCAAGATACCCATCTGCACGGCTCCTTGACTGGGACCCACCCACGAACGGCGAACCCGATCCATAAGTTCACTCGGGCTTGGGATTTTGCTCTTCATCAAGTCACGGCCGGTACCCGCAGGATCTGCCGCCGAATTTCCTGTCGATCCCAGATTCACCGCATTGACCAAATGCTCTGTCGAGTCCAGGAGTTGGTGTCCGCCAGGGATCAACAAATGACCGGCCCCGTCTCCAGCAGCTCTCTAGAACTCACGAGCGACATCGTCTCTGCGTACGTAGCGAACAACAGCGTGCGGGTGACTGATCTGCCCGCCCTGCTCACGCGCGTATACGAGGCACTCGGCAACGTGCTGAACCCGCCGCCTCCGGCCGTTGAGGAGGCGCCGAAGGCGACTCCTGCTCAGATCAAGAAGTCCATCACGCCAGATGCCCTAATCAGCTTCATCGATGGCAAGCCCTATAAATCGCTGAAGCGGCACCTGACCGGCCACGGAATGACGCCCGCCGAGTACCGGGAGAAGTTCGGGCTGCCGCCGACGTACCCGATGGTGCCGGAAAACTACGCCAAGGCGCGTTCCGCGCTCGCGAAGGCCCTCGGCCTCGGCCAGATCCGGCGCGATCGGGCCGCCGCGAATGCAGCCACCTCGGATGCAAGCGGGAGCAAGCCGGCCAAGCGCGGGAGGCCGCGCAGGCCCAAGGCCGGCAGGTCCAAGGCCGCAGTCGAGTAGGTGCGGAGCTCGTTCCGATCGCGACAGGCCGCGCGCAAGCGCAGCCTGTCACTCGTCTCGGCCCTCCTCGTATTGGTCGGCGTGCTGATCGCGACCGTTGGGATGGTTCTCGCAAGCCAAGACCTCGTCGGCGCGTGGCTGGCGGTCCTGCGCTGATCTGCTGTGGCCTCCCGCCCGTCCTTGCGGATCGTCGGCACCTTGGAGAACACCCAACCATCGCGTCCCCCGGAACGTTGCCGAACGTCTCCTGTTGGTCACGCAGGACAACAATCGCAGATCACCACGATCGGGAGCGGACGCATCATGAGAGCAACCGGACGGGCAGTCCTCCTCGGCGCGGCGCTTCTCACCAGTCTGGCAGGAAGCGCTGGAGCGGCGGAGGACCAGGGAGCCGCCAAGTCGCCGGCCCGAGACCGAAGCGAGGCCGGCACGCCCACGGGGAGCGTAGGTGCGGGCGGCCTGTCCGGCTCGGGTGCCACGAAGAACGGCGCCCGCACCGGCGCCCCGGACACGAACCGCCCCGCCGGAACCTCCGCCCCAGCCGCCGGAACCGCGCGCTAAGCGCAGCGGCACCCGCGGTGTCCGGCGCCTACTGCGAGCGTCGGCTGAACGACACTGCGTAGGCTTGGACGCGCGCATCGATGAGGGGATCGTCCGAGACCTCGATACCCTCGGTGAGTGCGTTCGGCATGAACAGCAGCGCCTTCTCGGCCTCTGCGCTGTCCGGCACAGCCTTGGTGACCGTCAGGGTGCCAAGGTCGACCATCTTCCGGCTCTCCGGCCACGGCTTCGTGGCGTCGTTGGTTGGGTCGCCTGCCTCGGCAAGTTGCGCCAGTACTCGGAACTTCGCGGGCTCCTTGGCGATGCGAGGGCCAATCTCAGCCATCAGGTAGTTCGGATCTCGCTTGGCCGCCTCCTCAGCGGACAGGATCTCCTCGCCCTGGGCGGGCACGAACCGGAAGCGGAACGGCTGCCGCGTGCCGTGCTTGTCCACGAAGATGAAGGCGTTCACGCCGTTGTATGTCTGTCGGGCGAAGCTCGACGGGGTCTTGGCCGTCTTGCCGGCCGTGGCAGCGGCGGGGTGGGTGGCGACGAAGCGCTCCAGCGCGGTCGGCTTCTTCGCATCGGGCCCGCTCTCGGACACCGCCATCAGCAGGTCGCGGAACTCCTCACCTGTAGCAACAGGGAAGTAGGCAAGGGAGTTTGCGACGACGTCCATGTCCGACCCGTCGCCGAGCTTGAACTTGAGCGCCATGCCATGGGGATTAGCGTTAGCCGCGCCATCCGCAATCGTTGGGACGCCGGTCGCGTCCGAGAAGCGGATGGTCACTGGCACGGCCGTCCCCTTGAAGAGGGACGCCTTGCTGATCGTTGCCGCGTCGGCCGACGGGGTGAAGCTGCCCTCGGCGACCACGCCCTTGGCGTGGTTGGCCCGCTTGCCCGGGTGCTTGCCGAACAAGGTGTTCATCACGTCGATGGTCTGCTCGGCTGTCGAGGCGTCCTGTGCCACGGCCGGGAGGCCCATGACGAGAGGCAGCATGACGCCCGCGACCAGGGCATGCCCGCATCGTGAGACCAACATCCGTTCCTCTCCGGTCGTGAGGCGACCCGTGCGATGGGCCGCCCCGGCGAAATGGAACCCTTACGATCCAGGGCAAGCGCACGTGGCTTGAGTTTCGGTGGATGCACAAGCGGTTACCACAGGCCGGATCGCGACGTTCGCCCAGCAATTTGCATCCGTAGAGCGGACGGTCGCAAATCCATCTGTTCCGGTCTCACGTCTCTGGTTCACCAAGCAGCCTGAAAGCGGACCTCCTCAGGACCGCCTGGGGTCGGAAGCAGCCCCTCGCGGCAGGTATCAAGCGTCAGATTTGGACCACTAGAGCAGTACCCGATCATGTTGCAATCGGGTACTGCTCTAGGTCTTTGATCTTGCCGCATTTTCTGCGACGAACCGGCATCCACTTCGTCGGAAAATGCTCTAGCAACATTGGTGAAGTGAGGTGCTTGCCAATCTGGGCAGCGATGCTGTCTCCCTGGCTTCTGCTGCAAATTCGAGACGCAGGCGCCGCTTCACCTGAGCGTTCTCGTCTGCGAGTTCGATGAGGATCTTCGCGAGGCGCTCGGCGCCGAGTGCCGTCAGATTGGCAACGCTCACCGTCTTCTTGGACGCCATGCCGTTCACCTCCTCGCTCAGGCAGGAGGGTAGCGTGGCTTGAGCAGCCCGCGTCTCGGCCCACCAAGCAGGGCAGAGTGCCCCACCGCTCGCATGAGCACGCACTGGAGAGACGGCAAGGAGCAAGTGCTCCCTGGGGCTCATCACGCTCCCAATGTCGACGAGCAACTTGGTGCCTTGGAACGGCGTCGCGGCTTCCGGTTTGATCTGCGGCTCCGTCCTCCCCGTGTGCGCGGTCCGGCGCAGATCTCAGCACTCGCCTCCGCCCAAATCTCTGGTAGGAAACCACGGAGTCTCAGATCTGCAACAATACAAGAGCAAGGGAGGGAGTTCGTCATGGAAGAGATCGAGACCAGAGCCATTCGCAGAGTCATGTGGCGCCTGATGCCGTTCCTATTTGTCTGCTATTTTGTCGCTTATCTAGATCGGGTGAATGTTGGCTTCGCTAAGTTACAAATGAATGCGGCCATCGGGCTGTCGGAGTCTGCTTACGGCTTCGGGGCCGGTCTCTTTTTCATTGCCTATTTCCTGCTGGAGGTGCCTTCCAACCTCGCTCTGGACAAGTTCGGAGCGCGGTTGTGGATCGCTCGCATTATGCTGAGCTGGGGCATCATCTCCGCCATGTTTGCCTTCATTGCTCCGATTTCGAAGGCAACTGGGGTCTCAAGCGAGTGGGTGTTCTACATCCTGCGCTTCTTGCTCGGCATCGCCGAGGCGGGCTTCTTCCCCGGCATCATCTTCTATCTCACGCTCTGGTTTCCCTCCGTCTACCGCGCCCGTGTGGTGGCGCTGTTCATGCTGGCCATCCCCTTCTCCTCGATCGTCGGTGCGCCAGTATCGGGGGCCCTGCTGAACGTCACCGGCGCCGGGCTCGACGGTTGGCAGTGGCTGTTCATCCTCGAGGCCCTGCCGTCGATCGTGATGGCGCTCGCGGTCATTCTCTACCTCACTGATCGGCCGGCCCTCGCGGCTTGGCTGCCGGATGACGAGAAGGCATGGCTCGAGGCGCGCCTCGAGGCAGAGCGCAAGCAGAAGACCGCCGTCGAGCACCTCAGCATTGGCAAGGCGCTCTCCGATCCGCGGGTGCTGGCGTGCTCGTTCGTCTACTTTTGCCTGAACGCGGCCAGCTACGGGGTCGCGTTCTTCCTGCCCACCATCGTCAAGGGCTTCGGCGTCAGCAACTTCCAGACCGGCCTGCTCTCCGCGCTGCCGTTCGTGTTCGGCGCGGTCGGGATGGTTCTCCTGGGCCGCAACTCCGATCGCACGCTGAAGCGTCGGGAGCATGTGTGCTTTGCCATGGTCCTCGCCGCTGTCGGTGTCGCGGGCGCAGGGCTGGTCTCGAGCCCGGTCCTGGTGCTTGGTTTGTTGTGCCTGAGCCAGATCGGGGTGTCAGCGACGCCACCGCTTCTGTGGCCGATCCCGAGCGCCTTTCTGACGGGCACCTCGGCCGCGGCCGGGATAGCGGCAATCAACTCGATCGGCAATCTGTCCGGCTTCGCGGGGCCTTACGTAATGGGCTATCTCAAAGATCTGACGGGCAACTTCACCGCCGGGTTGCTTGTCCTGGGCGGCTGCACCCTCGCCGGGGGCATCGTCGCGATGACGTTGAGGGTCAACAGGGATTTGGAGGCCGCCGAGGCCAACAAGCCCGTCCTGGCGGAGTGACCGCGGGAGGGCTGAGGCCGAGGCCGGGGGCCTTGCTGAACCCGCCCAGGCCGGGCGCGAAGAACCGGTCGCGGATCCCTGACGCGGCAAGCGTTGAGAGAGCGCCGCCGCGATCGGGCGCCCTGGCCACCGGCTTGAGTTGATGCTGGTGGCCAGGGCCAGCCTATCGAGCCTCGCAGGATGCGTGGACGATAGAGGGCTGCGCGGCGGAGACGAGCGTCGGCCGCGCAGTATCTCTCAGGTCTAAGTGTAGGCTGGAGCGTCGACGGCGACCGGCCCGACCGGCCGCCAGGGGGGCGCCGCGGCCGGTGAGGCGCCGCTTCAGGTCCTGGAACCCGAGATAGAGCGCGAGTCCGCGGCCCCGCAGCCCCGGCAGCGCCTTCGAGCCGAGGCCGGTCCAGGGCAGGAACGGGGTGCGGCGGATGCAGGTGTGGACCCTCGGACGAGACTGGCGTCCGGATCGAAGGCAGCAACGCGTACCGTCGGGTGTTCCGCTCGGACGAAGCGGTGGTGCATCAGGCCGCCCCGACGCGGGCTGCCTCCATCGTGCACGCGATGATGGACGGGCACCGGCCCGCGGTGTGGATCTCTGACCGCTACACCGCCCAGCAGGGCCACGGCGTGCGGCACCAGACCTGCCTGGCGCATCTGGCTCGTGACGTCGCCTACGCGGTCGAGGTGAGCGACGACCCGGTGCCGCTGCGCCTGCAACTGTGGCTCGGGTCGGTGTTCAGCCTGGCCGAGCGCGTCACCGATCTGGCCGCCTCGACGCTCTCGGCCAAGCGCCGGTCGCTGGAGCGGCCGGTCGCTGGAGCGGCGGCTGTCGGACATCCTGTCCGCCCCGAGCCGGCGCGCGATGTGGGCGGCCAAGGGTGAGGCAGACGTGCGCACGGTCGTCGACACCGCCCGCCTCTCGGGGACCGGCACCTTCGCCACCCTCCTCAAGACCATCGGCGCCTGATCGCCTCCCGCATCGGCCCATACATCGCAAGCAAGCTCAGCCGGCTCCGACACCGGGCCGGACCCCCCCTGGGTAATTACCAGCAGCCAGGCGAAATAGCTCTCGGCAGCGCAACAGGGGCAGCGAGCCGGGTTTGCCATCGAACGTTAGAACCCCCGGCCCGCCGGCAGCACTGGCTCCTGATGAGGTCAGAAGACGCAGCGCTGCGATCCGATCATGCGCGCAGCCGCGACGTCGTCGTTGAGCTAGAGCAACGGTCGCGCCCGCGATCGACGCGGCGCGGGCGCGCGCGCTGCAGGTGGAAGGGCTCGGCCCAGCCGAGATCGCCCGGCGGCTCGGGATCGCGCGAACCGGGACCTATCAGCTCCCTGGCCTGATCCGGGCTGGACGCCGGCTACAGACCTCAAGGTTGGCCGGAGACGGGCTTTTCGCCTCCGGCCGCCCCCTTAATCGGCAGACTCGCGGGCTTCCTCGTGGATCAGGTCTGACGCTCGATACCCACGCGCGAGGTCCGCTACGGCTGGATTTTGTTGAAAAACTTAGAGGTGACGTCTGAAGCGTCGCCCTATGCTGCGCACAAGGCACCCATAAATTCGGACGTAAAACGCAGGCCCTTCCGTGGTCGACCCATGAGAGGTAGAGCATTTCGTCTTGAACAATGACAATACCGCCAACCCGGCCAGCGGATGGGTGATGAAGAGGCTTCGAACGTGCCACAGGCTGTAAGTGAAAACTGCCTCACTCACTTCGGTGTAAGTGCCGTGACTTCCCAGAAAATAGTGTCCGTTTACGATCTTGCCATTTCCAGCGTCGCCCCCGAGAAAAGCAGCTGCGATACTAAACGCAATGAAATTCGTCGCGCCGACTGCGATAAGACCGAGAAGCACGGCCAATTTGATCTTTTCATTGCTCTGGTTCATACCGTCAACGGTGTCGATCCGCGCTGTCTCGGGGGAAATCTGTTTCATAATCAAATTATGCACACGATACGCGTCGGTGAGCAAAGCCGCTGTGATCATCAGCACAAAGGGACGTCCGCGAATGCAGCTTCGTCCCGTGCTGTACGCGTGGACTGAAGCAGCCTTATCGTCTTCCGTTATTATCGGCCATCTCAGGCAGAAGCCTGGGCCCGCGAGTCTTCCCAGTACCCGATAGAACGCGAGGGAGGGGCCATCAGGGCCGCGACGTGGGCCTCCGCCGACCTCGCCAAGCCGATCAGATCATAGCCGCCCTCCAGCAGTGATACCATGCGCCCCCCACTCACCTGGTCGGCGATGTCTACGAGCCGCTGTGTCGCCCAGCCGAAATCTGCTTCTGTGAGGTTCAGGTCCGACAACGGGTCCCGCCAATGCGCGTCGAACCCGGCCGAGATCAGGATAAGGTCTGGGCGAAAGGCCCTGATCCTGGGCAGCACCGCCACATCGAGGGACTCGCGGAACATCGTGCCGTCAGCACCGGGAGGGAGTGGCACATTCACGACCGTGTCGTGTTCGCCGCGCTCGGACACAGCCCCCGAACCCGGGTAGAGAGGCCACTGATGCGTCGAGCAGAAGAGGACGCTCGCGTCGCTCCAGAAGATCTCCTGGGTTCCGTCCCCGTGATGGGCATCCCAGTCCACGATGGCGATCCGCGCGGCGCCGTGGACGGCCTGAGCGTGGCGGGCTGCGACGGCGACGTTGTTGAAGAAGCAGAAGCCCGTGGCGCGCGCGCGCCCGGCATGGTGGCCAGGCGGACGCATGGCCGAGAAGGCGTTCCGCACCTGTCCGGTCATGACCTCGTCGACCGCTTGCACGGCAGCGCCGGCACTGCGCAGGACCGCCTCCAAGGTGCCCGGCGAGGCAGGCGTGTCGTCATCCGCCAGCACACAGTCGCCCCGCCTGAGGCCCTCGATCATGGCTGCGACATAGGCTTCGTCATGCGCGCGGATCAGGGCCGTGCGCGCGACGAGCGGCGACTGCTCTCGGACCAAGCCCGCGAAGCGCTCCTGTTCCAGGGTTCGCTCGACGACCCGGATGCGATCCGCCCGCTCGGGATGGCCCAGAGGCGCAAGATGAGCCAGTGCGGCTGCATGCGTCAGGTGCAGCGTCGTCATTCAGACCCTCCCCGGTTGCCTTCGCCCTGCGCTTTTCCTCACGGGGCGCTCGTGGCCGTTTGCCTTTGCTCCGTAGGCCGAGAGCTTCTCATCGCTCAGCTTCGGGGCTCGACCGAGTAGCACTCTGACAAGGCGTCACGGCACTGTCGTTGAGCTGGGTCAGCCCCCCGAGCGCGTTCCAGCCTCGCGCTTACGCGAACGGGACGCCTCGCGCATGAGGTCCGGTAGGATGAAAGAAGGCCGCTCCTGAGGAGCGGCCTGAGGTCGGGGAGGAGATCGCGAAGAGTCCTGCCACGCTGCGGTGTGCGCCACTTGACCCGGTGGGCCTCTGCCTAGACCAGCGGGGACGACGGCGGCTTCTGACCTCAGCCGCCTCGAAAGCCTCACGATCCCAGCCACGCTTACCGACGGCTCAGCAGCGGGGAGCGCTCGTGGCCCAGGTCCGCGTTCTCGACCCGATCACCGGCTGCGTCGTGGTCATCGTCGTCCCGGACTGGAGCGGCATCGACGTTTCGGTCTGTCTCGGCGGCCTCGCCGCTCCTGGGTTATTCCAAGGGACACGATCTCGACGTGAAGCCCGGGGCGGCCCGCGCGTAACCAACCTTTCAGCTGTCAGCTCGGATTTCCTGGATATTGCGTAGTACCGTCTGGGATAGCTACCCAGGGAAGCTTTTCGGCAACCCAAATGTGCACCGACGGGGCGAGCCATGTCGCGTCATCAAGCGTTCCTGCCTTGATGAATGCAACCGGTCCATAGGCTGCGCCATGACTGTAGATATGCGAGCCGCAGCTACTGCAGTAGTAGCGGTAAAACGGCTGCCCGCTCGCGCCGCTGTGGTCAATATAGGACCGCAATGCGTCACCCTGTGTGGTGAGACTATCTTGAGGTATCGCCACGTTCATGGAGAAGGCTGATCCAGAATTCTTCTGGCAGGTTTTGCAGTGACATATGACCTGCATGGCCGGTTCAGCCTCGGACCGGTAGCGAACGGCACCGCAGAGGCACCCACCTTCGATCCTAGCCATAGCCTTCCCTCATCGCTCTCTGCGGCGCAAAAATCGACCTACTCTCAATTCAACTCTGCAATGTTCATAGTTACAAGACAGGGCCTCTGACCTAATTATCGGCCGCGGTCCGAGTAGAGTGTGTCGGGCCGTCCCACGAGAGTCCGCCGCGGGCCCGCTGAGCGGCTGCGTTGGCCGTAGCGAAGGCGGGCAAGGGAGTCACGGCCGAACCGCCCTTGCACCGGCCGGCACCGTAGCCCGCGCGGTGGCCCGGAAGGCCGAGCCGGGGACCTCGATCCGCTCAAAGAACCCGGGGGCTTCAAGAGCCGCGAGCGCGACGCGATCGACCACGAAGGCCCGCCCGAGCTGGCCCGGGGCGGAGTGGTAGCGCGCCAGGACGGCTTGCGGATGTGCTGAAACAGCTCAGCGGCCGGGTCCGGCCTGCACAGCGAGCTCGGCCGCCAGCTACAGCAACCGGCCCGCCTGAGGTCTTGGGCGGTCAATCGGTCGCTGTCTTCGCCCGCTCGAACCTGCGACGACGCGAGCGGGCGGTCTCGGAATTCGGGGCGGCGGCCCGGAGATCTCATCCCGGAGCATCGGGCCGCCGCCGTGCCGGCTGGGTGTTCAGCCTAGCAGGTGAGAGGGTTGGCTGGGATGGTTAGCGAAGTCTTACCCGCAGCAGAACGCCCGGCGGCTGCGCCCTGCCGCCGGGCGTCTGTTCGGACCCAACTCATGAGACACCACAGTAGCCCAACCCGCGCCCGTTTGAGCCGTTCAATCGGGGCTTTTCAGACGAGCGTTAAACGACGTGAGCTAGAGCATTTTCCGACGAAGTGGATGCCGGTTCGTCGCAGAAAATGCGGCAAGATCAAAGACCTAGAGCAGTACCCGATTGCAACGTGATCGGGTGCTGCTCTAGTCGAGATTATGCGCAGGACCGGGGCATCAAAGATCTGCGTCTGGCGCTGGCAGAAGCGGTCCGCCGCGGCAAGGGTCGAACGCTTTCCGCGGGACAAGACCCGGCCCTCTCGCGTGCCGCCCAGCGGGCAGGACGTCATCAACCGTGTGGTGGCGGTGACCGCGACTGAGCCCCCGCAGGAGGCCACGCACTGGACGGCCGCCGCCATGGCCAAGGCGATCGGGATCAGCGTCTCGTCCGTCCAACGCATCTGGAAAGCGCACGGGCTCGCGCCGCACCGCTTGCAGCAGTTTAAGCTCTCCCCCGACCCTGACTTCGTGCCAAAGCTGCGCGCCGTGGTCGGCCTCTCGGTCGACCCGCCTGCCCATGCGGTCGTGCTGTCGGTCGACGACAAGAGCCAGATCCAGGTCCTCGACCGCAGCCAGCCCAGTCTGCCGACGAAGCCCGGCCGCGCCGGCACCACGACCCACAACTACAAACGCCACGGCACGACGATCCAAGGCGAATTATTTTATACTTGGTGCTCTAGAGGCTGGCTCGGTCGGCATGAGGCTGCCTCTCAATTCTTCGACACTTGGTCAGCGTATTTGTTATGGCGGCGTTTCAAGGAATGCCCTTTCGACATTATCGGAAACGTTAAGTTCGTTAAGGAACCAATCTGCTGCACTCGTCACACGATCGATTGGTGAAATCTTTGGTGTAAGAAGAGTGTTTATGCTGTAAACCTTGAGTTAGGCTGCATCAGGTGGCCCTTTTCTGCGCGGTCGGGAGTGCGCGGCTCCGTCCGGCAGCCTACGTATTCGACACCGAGCTAATACGCATGTTTGGTTTATGGAAACTTAATCCTTATACCGAAGTTTCATGAAATTAACTGCACGATCAAATATGGCCATAACGACTGCCTGACTTTGGGAGCGTTGCACTATGTAGCAGGTTTACGGCAGAGTAGGTTGTGTAGTCACACCGACATGCCGTCCTACCTAAGAGGCTGGGCTACTTGTTGAGTATGCACGCTCTCTGGCGCCGGGAACCCTATCGATGCACGATCCGATCAAGGCTGAAGCACATGACGCGACTGACAATTCATCAGAGCGAAGCGAGAGAATTCGAGAGCATATTAGAAAAATTATAAGAAAAGCCATAGATAAACAAGACAGAAATGCAAAATAATAACTGCGAGATCGATAAAATTTGCCATGCAGTGTGTCGATCGATCTCATCATGGAGCCATTGCGGGGATGACTGCCCGGCTCCCGACATGCCCGCATCGGTTCTGGATGGGTCTGCCCCCGGAGAACCAGCCCGGAGCTGGTTCAAGAAGGCCCGCTTGACCATTCAAAGCGAACCGCCGCTCAGTGAACCATCCATAGCGGACCGATCGGCCCGCCTGTGCACCTCCTCCGGGCCTCCACCGACGAGCAGGACGCCCAGCGCGCCCGTCAGCAGCTCGAAGCCTTCGCCGCCGAGCGGGGGCTCCGGATCGCCGCGTGGTACGCCGAGACCGAGAGCGGCGCCTGCCTCGAGCGCCCGGCCCTGTTCCGCCTGCTCGCCGATGCCCACCCCGGCGACGTGCTTGCTCACCGAGCAGGTCGACCGGCTCTCCCGCCTCACGGTAGCGGACTGGGAGCGGCTGGAGCGCGAGATCGCTGACCGGCGCATCCGCGTGGTCGCCCTCGACCCGCCGACGAGCTGGATGACGGCGGCGGGCAACGGCAACGCGTTCACGGCCCGGATGTTCGAGGCGGTCAACGGGATGATGCTGGACGTGCTCGCGGCGGTGGCGCGCAAGGACGACGAGGACCGGCGCCGCCGGCAGGCTCAGGGGCAGGCGCGGGCGAAGGCGCAGGGCCTGTACCGGGGGCCGGGTCGAGGACACGGAGCGCAACGCAGGCATCGCCGCGATGCTCACCGCCGGGCTGACGTGGTCTCTCAGGTTCAGGCGGCGGCCGGGTGCAGCCGGGCCCGCATCGCCAAGATCGCCAAGCGGGTCGCGGCGGGGCGACGCCGCCCCGCGGCCCCGCCGTGATCGCCGCAACCTACTGCGTCAGCTCCCGGTGACCGCGCAGTCCGCTGCACTCAGAAGCCGACGGAGTCGCCCGGCCGAGGCATGCCGCACCGCTTCGACCAGATCAGCTTACCCGATCCGTCCAGCAGCATGACCACCCCGTCAGACTGCGAGAACAGTTCGCGAGCCCGGGCTGCGGCGGCTGCAAACGCTTCCTCTTTGGTGGCGACACCCAGATCCTCATGATCGGTCACGACACCCGCGCCGTCCGGCCGCGGCCAGAGGAGCCAGAGCTCGAAGTGCGACGTGGGGCAACCACAGGACATGTCGCCAGTGTGCTCACAGTGACACACTGGGGGCAACGTTCTGTGCTGAGTTTGTCGCACCGACCGGGGTTGATCCACAGCCGACTGCACCTCACGGTGCGTGATCGGGACAGCTTGGCAGTTAATAATCCGAGGCACTTAAGGTCGTCGATCGGACCGTGTGCAACCTGATTACTGACCATGTATGTGTGCGACCTGATCATGAATTAGGCCGCCAATCCGAGTTGCCAAATCACCCGACGACCGGTATGGCCAGTCTCAAGAAGCATAAGGGGGCGGAGATGATCGCAGAAACGATAGCAAGCATCGGCCTTCTCAGCACCGCGAGTGCAAGCCTTGCTATAATCATGCTTCTACTGCACTAAGTATAACCGTAGCTCATCTGTGTTTTAACCAAAGTTTAACGGGTCGAATTGGCGCGCTTACCGCCGCGTTTGTCTTCCCCGACCGCGTGTCGCGGCAGCGTGGCTTTCGTGACCTCCGCCCGCCGGACCACACGCCACGTGCCGCCACCGGCCGACCCCGCACCGCCGGGGCTGCTCCTCGACGATGCACCCCAGCGATTGCTTCGACGGTTCGCCGGCCTGAGCGCCCGCGCTCGACGGGAGCGTGAGGATGAGCTGGCGCCTTACCTCGACCGCGCGGCTCTCCTCGCGGTTGCGCTCTCAGCACGGGCCGATCCCACTCCGCGCAATCTCGGTTCGCGCATCCCCGCCGAAACCGCTCCAGGGCGCCCTGCAGGCCTCAATCGGCCGTGCCGAATGACGTGGTCGCAGATCCAGGCGACCGGGTGCAGCCGGGCGCACCTCGCCGAGATCGCCAAGCGGATGGCTTCATAAACCCGCTTACCCGTCCCGCGCCGCCTCGCGCGGGGATGAATACAACCGTGTTCCGAGCGAGACAACTCATCGTTGGTGAAGGCGGGTGTGATGGGCCGGTGGAGCGCAACTCAGCTTGCCGCAGTCACCGGCATGTAAAGCGCAACCTCGTGTGACCTGCAGGGCCAAGTCGGTCCTGCAGGTCACACGTGAGATGAATTAGGCAACAGCAGTCCAATTCGAGGCGATCGTCCCGATATTTGGCGCTGATGCGACCTGACCACTGCTGTTGAGCTGCCGCTCGTTTACGTGCCCGGCTGTGTCCCGCCACATCAAGTCAGTTCGGCTGTCACCGTTATAGTCGCCCGTCCCGATCAGCGACCACTCCGAGCCAATCGTGCCAATATTAGGTGCCGAGGACGCCCGACCGTTGCTGCCCATCAGCCACTCATTCACGTGGCCGGCCGCATCTCGCCAGAGCAGATCACTGGTGCCGTCGCCGTTGAAGTCGCCCGTTCCCAGCAATGTCCACTCGCCGCCGATCGTGCCGATGGTGGGTGCCGAGGACACCTGACCGTTGCTGCCCATCAGCCATTCGTTGACGTGCCCGGCCGTATCCTGCCAGAGGATGTCGCTGATGCCGTCCCCGTTGAGATCGGCCACGCCTTTCACGGTCCACTCAGAGCCAACAGTTCCGATGTTGGGAGCCGAGGTGACCTTGCCATCGCTGCCGAGCAGCCATTCGTTGACGTGCCCGGCCGTATCGCGCCAAAGGATGTCGGACCGGCCATCTCCGTTCAGGTCACCGATGCCCTGCACCGACCATTCGGAACCGATGGTTCCGATGTTGGGCGCGGACGTGACCTGACCGTTACTGCCCATCAGCCATTCGTTGATGTGCCCGGCCGTATCCTGCCACAGAATATCGGTTTTATCATCCCCGTTGAAATCCCCATTGCCTCTAATGCTCCACTCAGAACCAACGGTTCCGATGTTTGGAGTTGAAATAATCTGGCCATTGCTGCCGAGCAGCCATGCGTTAATGTGACCGGCTGTATCGTGCCAGAGCACATCGGTTGTTCCGTCGCTGTTAAAATCACCACCTAGTCTGGTCGTGGTCGTGAGAGCAGCCCCATATAGCGCCCTGATAGCATCTATATCTGATGTCACAGGATTTGTGACAGACGAATTTAGAAATGTGTTCATGACTGCCGGTGAGGCGTCGTAGTGCCCTATGCCAATGGCATGCCCAATTTCGTGCAAGGCAACATCATAAAGGTTAAAGCCGTCGCTGCTCAATATACTTCCGTTTGACGCGGTCCAGTGCTCTCCGCTGTCGAATTGAATTGTTGCCGACTGAAAATTCTGCCCGGAAAATGTGTAATTTGTCTGTCCAAGAATCCTGTCTAGCCCATCTATATAGTTGTCGCTAATAGCTATGTTGGCGCCAGCCATATGGTCAACCTGCTGGAAGCGAATGTTTCCGTATTGAGACCACTTCGAGAAGGCGGCTTGTATTACGGGAGCAAATGAACCTGGTACAGTATTATCAACTGACCAAGTTACGATACCCCCGCTTGAGCCGTATGATCCGCCGCCCCATCGAGGACCTTCCAAAACGTAATCAACCATAGGGTACCCTCCACGGCCTCCAGAAATGACGTCATCTCCGCCAAATTTTGCGTAAATTTCATGGCGTGCGGCTGCGTTTGGCTGTCTCGGCCGGTCTCACGCCCCCTGTACTTCCATCGCTTGCGCACGTCACGATGATAGGGCGCTTCCCACATGAGGATTGCCCTTCGTGGGCGTTTCCTCCCTAGACTTCGGGCCGCTCTTACCAGGGCGGCCTCTTTCTTTGGGCGGCGTGCGGCTCAGCGCGAGTCACAGCATTTAACGCCGTCCCGAAAAGCCCTGCTCGAACGCTCAGAGCCTGCCGGAATTGGTCCGGCAGACAACAGGAGCGATTAGGACGACACGACGCCCGGCTCACGGTCCCGACTCCGTAGCCGGGCGCTCTGCTGTTGGCAGCACTTCCTCAACCATCCTGCGGCAGTCTGTTGCTCACCGAGTTGTCCCCAGCACGGCGACAGCGACGGCCCATCCCCTCGCAAGATCGCAGGGCCGTCGCCCCTCTTGGATTGCGAGATCGCTGGCCCGCGTTGCGTTTCGGGGCAAGCGAGTGCGCGGCCGGGTCTGACCCGACCCGAGTCTGACCCGACCTGTCGGCTCGGCCGCCTTCACCTCCTGATTGGTCCCGGCCCAAAGCGACACATGCACGTCTACTGCCGGCTGCGGGAGCGCGGTTTCAGCCCCGTCCAGACGCTCGCCATGATCGGCGTCAGCGTTCTGTTCTTGGTGGTCGACGTGAGCTTCGCCGTCCTCGACAGCACGATCACGTCGGATGCGCACGATCTGTTTTGGGCGAGCACTCACCGCAGGGATGGCCCCTAATCAGCCCCAAGGTCCGTATTCACCGCGCATGGGGCGCAGACGCAGGCGAGCTACCTCCTGGGCGTGGCACTCCAACCCTCCGCCCTGAGCGCTCGGAGCGGAGGGGCCACCGGCGGGCCGAGGGTCTCCGTCACCGGTTTCCTTACGGCCCGCTGCCACGCCCACCCGCCACCCAGCACACGGTGGATCTGTACGTCCCGCCAAGCCCCACCGCGCGGCGCCAGGATGCCGCGCGCGTGCAGCGCCGCGGCGATCCCGTCTTGCCAAGTCGGGCCGGCGGCCCGGATGGCTGATACGCGCCGGGTGGCCTTCCAGCGTTCGATCCCGAACCACTTCAGCAACATCGCGTTCCTTGGTCCCTGGGAGAGTTCCCATGAGGAGGAACGACAATGCGTGCACGCACCCTGTTGCCCTTCATCGCGCTGCTCGCGCTCACCGCGTGCAAGGATGAGAAGAAGGCCGACACGACCAACACGGCCAACCCGCCGGCAGCCACGACCGCCGCGCCGGCAAGCCCGCCGACCGGGAGCCCGGCGGCTCCGACGCCACCCTCTCCCGCCACGCCGACCAACCCCTCGCCCGCGACCAAACCGTAACGGTGGCGGCCGGGCCTCCTGAGGAGCGGATCAGGCCGCGCACCTGCTCACGGGCTTCTGACGCTTCGGTGGGCGCTCCATCAGGACGCCTCTGCCGTAGGCTGCGGAGAGGACGCGAAACCCTCGGCGCTCGTAGAACCGCACGAGCTCGTTCGTGCCAAGGACACGGCGCGCTCCCTTCGGCGGGCAGCCCTGCGCCTTGAGGATCAGCAGCACCCCGGCGGCATCGGCTGCCTGGGTCATGATCCCGATCGCCTGACCGGCATGGCCTTTCCGGCGCTCACGAAGCGTCGCGATGAACGAGACCTCGAGCGTGACGTCGTCCCGAACCGTCAGGATCACGTCGACGATGCCGGCCAGCCCCGCTGCCTGGACGCCGGCCATCGTGGCTCTGGCGGCCACCAGGGCAGGTGCAGAGGGCCCGGAGCACCTCCGCTCTCCGTAGACCAGCAATCGACCGTCCGACGGGCTCCGCGATGACATGGGCGCGGTCCCTATCCGACTCGGGGCCGGAGCCGAACCAATTCTGGGCGGGAGCGACGGCGCGGGGTCCGATCGCGATGCACGGCGACCGCGGGTCGCCCGTCGCGGCGGCTGTTTGTCTGACTTGATCGCCTGAGCACTCGGGATGGCCGGGTTCCTCATCGACCTGAAGGCCGGCACGGGCGCCAAGCCGCGCGTCGAGAGCATTTTCCGACGAAGTGGATGCCGGTTCGTCACAGAAAATGCGGCAAGACCAAAGATCGAGAGCGGCACCCGGTTGCAACGTGATCGGGTGCTGCTCTAGGCCTCGTCTGGCCTCCCGCGGCTCGGGCTCGGGGGCGAGGCCAGGGCTCCCCGAACGGTCCCTTAGTCATGAGGGGGTCGGAGGCAGAGCGACCGGGCCCGGTCGCTCTGCCGACTATGGCTTCGATGGCGCGTTCCCGGATCCCGTGTTCGCGCTTCCCGTCACTGGCAGCGACCGCGCTTTGTCGAGCAGGGTAGTGGCGGCGTCCACGCAGTCCTTCAGCGTTTCGCGAGGGCCGCACCTGACATGGATTTTCGCGTCACCCATCCTGATGTGAAACGAAGAGCCTCCCCCCGGCGCTTCGGCTCCATAGCCATGCCAATAGGACCGATCCCAATCCTCATTGGGGCGGTATCGCGTATCATCCCTTCTGCTGTTGCCGCGGTCGTATGACCTGCCTCTGTCTTCATCCCGTGATGAGCTTTGAGCGATCACCGGGAGCGGCAGTACAAGAAGGCAGGTTGCAGCAATGAGGGCCTTGCGCATTTGGGCGCTCCACAGATTGAGCCTAGGGAACTCGTGTGGACTACCGGCAGGTCTCGCGATACTGACGGCAGTTGCCGCGTCCACGCTCGCCTAGCTCATCCTTGTTGAGGCAGGCTTGGCGCAGTTCCGCGCAGAGATCGCGGCGCGAGCGACGTCCACACTCTTCACGGTAGCGCCGGCAGTTGCCCTCGCCGCGCTCACCCAATTCGTCCTTGTTCTCGCATGCTCGCCTGAGCTGCTCACATCGACCGCCCCCGCGACCTCCATCTCCGAAGCGAACACCGCCCGGCCCGATCTCGATCCCCTGTGAGAAGGCTGTGACCGGCACAATAAATAGTGCCGCCGCGGCAGCAATGCCCAATGCATACGGGCGCATGACGTCGCCTCCCTCTGCTTTGTGAAGGACGCAACAAGGTGCTTGCGGAAAGGGTTCCAGCCCGTTGGCAAGCGCACCTTCGCCAAAACCTTCATGGGCGTGATGGGGTGTACGGAGCAGCAAAGAGCCCGCCGCGGTCGGAGCCGGGCAGGCCGAGGAGATCCCCACGGATCGAAGGCACCCTGCATGGGCAGGCGGGAGGCGTCCCGCCGGTGAGCTCTCAGCCCAGCTGATCCTCGCCCATTCTCGGTCGAGGGCAGCCGGACGGCTCACCGCTCCAGGCTGGCGAGATAGCGGATCACATCCTCCACCAGACCTCGGTCAAGCTGGAATTCCGGCATGCTCGGGTGACCGGTCCGGATGCCCTCGGCCAGCGACTCGGCGAGTTCTTGCTGCACTGCCAGCCGGCCCTCGACGTTGCCTCCCGGGCGATTGTCGCGGTCGAGGCGCTGGTGCGCTGGAACCACTCGACCCGTGGCCAGCTCGGCCCGGGCGTGTTCGTCCCCCTCGTGGAGGAGACGGGTCCGGTCGTGACGCTCGGCGAGTCGGTGCTGCGGCTCAGCATGACCGTGACGGCCGAGGGTGTGGAGACGCCCGCGCAGTTCGCCTTCGTGGAGGTCGAGGGCTGCGCGCAGGGGCAGGGCTGCCTGACCGGCAAGCCGCAGGCCCCTCTCGGACTTGCTGGCGGTCCTTGAGGGCACACCGCTCTGCCGGTCAGACCCCCACAGGTGTGGTTTGTAGCATGCGGGGCCAGCGTCAGGCTCGATCGCATCGAGCGGTGCCGTCAGGCGGCCTGAACCCAAGCGCGACCCACCGCCGCAACCATCGTTCGCGGGCACCCATAGGCGTCCGCCTCAAGCCGCCGATCCGATGTGGGTAAAATCGTGGATGTGTAAGATGTGATTTTTACTAAGCCGTTCTACAGATTCATTAATTTACCCCAGATTGGCGAGAAGATCCGCGAGCTGACCGTCCGTACTGGTGCGCATGTGACCGCTAAGTCCCTTGGATGGCCGAGGAAGGCACAGCCCGTCGTCCGTGATGCGCCGCAGGAGCTCGCCGAAACGCGCGATGACGGTGCGGGGAGGAGCGTGAGAACAGCAGGCATGACCGGGACGCTTTCCGCCGTGAGGGTCGCGACGCTGAGGACGCCGGGGATGTCCGGCGACGGTGGCGGCCCGTGGCTACAGGTGACGGGCAACGGAGCCAAGAGCTGGATCTTCCGCTTCACCCTGCGCGGCAGGGCGCGAGCTATGGGGCTCGGCTCAGCCTCGCCATTCTCGCTCGCGGAGGCCCGCGACGAGGCACTTGTCTGCCGAACGGTGTGCGCCGGGGGAAACGACCCGATCGAGGCTCGGAAGGCGGAGCGGCAAGGTCTTGCGGCTAGGGCGGCGCACGCGTTGGCGGTCCGCATCAAGCCCCTCTGTGCCTCCCCCGACCTGGAACAGGTCAGTCCTTCAGCGCGGCGGCCTGAGGAGCGGGTGCGGCTCGTGGAGATCGGCCTCGACGCTGAGGAGAAGCGGGAAAAGCGCCCGTGATCGCTGCCTCCGCGCGGGGTCGTGTCCCTGGTGGTGGTGTAGCTCGACGGGAGCGAGAGAGCCCGTCTGCGCGCCCTCCACAGCGCCGAAGCAGGCGGGATCTCTCGCGGGGTGGTCATCGGCGGTTGCCGGGTAGGGTCGGGGNGCGAGCACCAACCTCGAACCCGAGAGACCTCCGATGACCGACGAGATGATGAGCCTGCGCGGGCTGCTGGAGAAGAGCGCCGACGCCGACCTGCTGCGCGAGATGATCGGCTTTGCGGCCGAGCGGCTGATGGAACTGGAGGTGGGCGGCCTGACCGGGGCGGCCCACGGCGAGAAGAGCGCCGAGCGGCTGGTCCAGCGCAACGGCTATCGTGACCGGGATTGGCAGACGCGGGCCGGCACGGTCGAGCTGCGCATCCCCAAGCTGCGCAAGGGCTCGTACTTCCCGGCTTTCCTGGAGCCGCGCCGGATGGCCGAGAAGGCACTCACGGCGGTGATCCAGGAGGCCTACATCCAGGGCATCTCGACCCGCTCGGTGGATGACCTCGTCCAAGCCACGGGTGGCACGGGCGTGTCCAAGAGCCAGGTCAGCCGGCTCTGCCAGGAGATCGATGAACGGGTGAAGGCCTTCCTCGACCGGCCGATCGAGGGCGAGTGGCCCTCTCTCTCTGGATCGACGCGACCTCCGTGAAGGTGCGCCAGGCCGGGCGCATCGTCTCTGTCGCGGTGATCGTGGCGGTCGGTGTGAACAGCGACGGCCGCAGGGAAGTGCTCGGCATGGATATCGGCCCCTCCGAGGCCGAGACGTTCTGGACCGGGTTCCTGCGCAAGCTGGCGCGCCGCGGCCTGCGCGGCGTGAAGCTGGTGATTTCGGACGCCCACACGGGCCTCAAGGCGTCGGTCGCCAAGGTGATGAACGCGACTTGGCAGCGGTGCCGCGTCCACTTCATGAGGACCGTGCTCGCCCACGCTGGCCGCAGCGGGCGGCGCGTCGTGTCGGCCTTCATCGCCACCGCCTTCGCCCAGGACGACGCCGAGGCGGCCCGTCAGCAATGGCGACGCGTGGCCGACCAACTCCGACCCAAGGTGCCCAAGCTCGCAGCCCTGATGGATGAGGCGGAACCCGACGTGCTGGCCTACATGGGCTTCCCGGCCGCCCACCGGGTCAAGCTTCACAGCACGAACCCGCTGGAGCGCCTCAACGGCGAGATCAAGCGGCGCACCGAGGTGGTCGGCATCTTCCCCAATGAGGCGGCCATCACCCGCTTGGTCGGCGCGCTCCTGCTCGAACAGAACGANGAGTGGGCCGTCCAGCGNGCCCGCTACCTGACCCTGGAAAGCATCGCCCCGATCAGCGATGATCCTCTTGTCAGCCTGCCCACCCTGGCAGCCTGATCGTCCCGGCCCCGCCCGGTGACCGTGGTGGCCACGCCGCAGCTACACCACGCCTGGGGACACGACCCCGCGCGGGCAGGGAAGCTCACCCACTGAGCGAGATCAACACCGCCCCCGCGCCGCCGTGACACTCTCGTTGGTCCAGTCGGACCGGGGAAGGCACGGCCTCCACGGCTGGCCCTGGGCCGGTCCGCGCAAGCCGCCATGCCCGCGAGGTCCCATGGCGGGCTGTTGCGTGGAGGTGCGGCGGCCGGGCCCGCTGTGGGGGGCGGAGCCCGGCCGCTGGCTGCAACGACCGACCGCTGGATCGGGGATGTCAGGCGGTCGCTGCCTTCGCCCCCGCCGGGGAGCGAGGTCGGTCTCGGATAGAAGGGCACCGGCCCGGGATCCCTGCAAGCGAGAACGAGGTGAACCCGGGCCGCCGTGCCGGACGGGGGTTCAGCACGGCAGGCGAGAGTGTGGGCCGGAATGGTTAACGAGATCTTAACCACGGCAGGATGCCCGACGGGCATCCCGTGGCGCCGGGCGTCGGTCCAGATCCGGCCCGTGACCCGTCCGAGGCCGAGATGCGCATGGCCGTCCGGACCGCGATCCTGCAGGCGCGGCCCGCCCAACGACGCTGCCTCCGCAGCGCATCCTCCGGGACTGAGTTAATCCTTCGGATGGTGTGACGAATCCGAGGGGCGGCCCATGATGACGAGCGCCGACGCGAAAGCCCTGGCCCGCATCCAGCACGCCGGGCAGGTCGACGAGGCGGGCGAGCCCTTCATCGAGCACCTGGATCGCGTGGCGGCGGCGGCCGAGATCCGGGCTCGGCACGCCCGGCAGGCCGGGCTGAGCACGGATGTGGATGCGATCGTCCAGGCTGCATGGCTGCACGATGTGGTCGAGGACACCCCCACTACCGCGGAGGACCTGAGAGCGGCCGGCTTTGCCGAGCCCGTGATCGAGATGGTGCAACTGCTCACGCCGTCGGACGATGGCCGGACCTGCGCCGAGCGGGTCGCGGCCCTCATCGCGAGTGGCAATCTCGGGGCGATCCTGATCAAGCTCTCGGACGACGAGGACAATGCCGACCCGTACCGGGCGCAGCCGGAGGAGGCCGAGCGTCTGGAGCGGCGCTACGCGGCGTCGATGGTGCGGCTGCGCAAGGCCGCGGCGGCGCTCGGCTACACTGGGCCGTGAGAGGCAATCCCCGTCGCGGCGACGACACCCAGGGCCGTGAGATCCCGCCGCCCGCGCGCGGCCGGCTTCGTGCCGAGGGCGACGGCCTTCGTCCGCTGCGAGGCGCGGGGCAATGTCGCCCGGCGCGCCGGCGCGGAGATCACCGCCCGAGCGGGACGCGCGTCCGGATGCCTCCGGTGTCGCGAGGTGGCGCGACACGGCGGGACGGCGTGCCGAAACGGGGAGCGAGGACTCGTGGCACGGGACGCTGACCAGCCGGCACAAAAGATCCTCGAACGAGACCCGTTGCGGTGTTTCCCCGTGGAGCCGGCAACACTCGACGACCCCCTCTCCCGTCCGAACGTCGGCGTGACGTGGGTCCGCCGAGGATCCACTCGCGTTGTTCTATCTGTGATCCGCGGAGGGACAGTGAGATGGGCTGTAATGAGGAGTTTGCCGCCGACCTCAAGCGAGAGCACGAGCGCCTCGGTCGCCTGCTTCAGACGGTCGACGGGTGCCGCTGGTGGACGGATGCCGAGCCCGGGCCCGAGAAGGTCGCGGCCCTGCAGGAGCGGACGGCACGGATCCGCGCCGCCATCGACGACATCGAGCGTGTCGTCAGCGCGATCGGAGGCTGAGCGGGCCTGGCGAGGAACCGGCCGCCGTGCCCTGCGCTGCCCCGTATTGAGGCCTGCAACACGGGAGCACGGCAATGGAGGTTGGGTTCGGAATGCTCAGCGCGACGGGCGCGATGCTGGTCTGCAGCGGGCTGGCCGTCGGCATGATGGGGGCGATGGGCTTGGTCGGGCGCATCCTCTCGGGGGGAGACGCGAGGGAGCCGCCCGTCACCGACCCGAACCGCGAGACGAACGCGCGCTGACGCGACAAAGGCCGGGCCTGGCAAGCACGAACGCGCTGCCGCTCCGGGCCGTGAGGCAGACCCGCCCAGCGTGCCGCCTCCGCTCCGGAGCCGGCCCGCGATCTCCGGCCCGGCCGCCACCTCGCGCTGGAACTCCCGGGCCGCCTCGGCCGTTTGGAGGCATCTCATTGGAAGCCCCCGATGACACTGACTGGAGCCGGCCGAGGCTGATCCTCGCGCCGGCTTCGTTTTGCGCACCGCGCGCTGTCCGCGAGGTCTGCCGCAGAGGGATCGCTTCTCCGGCGGCCAAGGCGCCGCCTCAGCTCTTCATCGTGGGATTGCGTTCGCAGGTGCCGCCCACATGCTCCGCGATGGCTTCGAAGGCGGCGTCGATCGAGGGATGGTGCGCGGGGATGCCTTCGAGGGCGCCCTGGGGGTTCACCACGATGCTGACCTTGGGCGAATCCATGATTCTCTGAACCGCACCCAAGGAATATCCCGAGCGGTCGGTGAGCCACCAAGTGCTTTCGTCCTCCACGGGCGTGGCAATGACGTCCACGGTCCGGATCATCACAGCATGAACTCCAAGCACTCCGAGGAATTGGCCAAGGGCTGGCCGTTCTTGGGTGCCATCTCAGGCGATGCGACCAGTTCAGCGCTTGAAGGGCAGGCACAGTGTGTGCCGGCGATGCTCTCAGCTCTTGCGAGTGCAGGGTCAGCGAGGCCGCGACGGTAGATCAACGCCACCGCATACCAGAACGCAGCACTGTCACCGCCAAGCCGTGCGATGCTCTCCTCGATGCGTTCTCGCGCTTGCTGGGCAAGATCCTCTATCTGGGCAAGAGGCACCTCAAGGTCGGCCATGGCTGCCTTCCGAATGTTAATCGCTGTAACATCAACGTGGCAAGCAGCCATTGGTGCCGCGTGCATGGGGGCACGCAACCGGCACGTGAGGTTGATGGGAAGGCGATCGAGGCACGCCGTCCCCGTGGCGCGACGCGTGATCGCCCCTCCCGCGATCCCGGCTTCCTGCGGACCTTCGCCGAACCTGGCCACGGGGTGGGCAGGAAGGCCGGAGGCGACCGCAACGCGGCGCGCGTCGTACCGGTCAATCGCGGAGCTTCGCGCGGCCGGCATCTCCTCTGCCAGCGGCATCGCCCGCGCCCTCACCGAGCGGGGTATCCCGACCGCGCAGGGGTCGCCACGCGGGACATCCACCGCGGTGCAGAGGGTGCTGAACCGGCCTGCCCGCCGCCCGAGGCCCGCCGCTCTCGGCCGCCTGCGGCAGGGACTGCTCGGTGATCCGGCGCGCGCGGTTGTGCCAGCCCGGCATGAAGCTTCGGCGCGCGCGAGTTCCCTCGGCCGCCGCGCCCGCGCGTCGGTCGCCGCCGTGTCCCCGCCCATCGGATCAGCTTTGAGCGCGAGGCCGCAGTCGCACCGTCCTGGCGTCCGACGCTCTCGTGCGGACACGTGCCCTGAAGCACAGATCAGTGCGGCCGTTTGGTGCAGTAACAGCACATGAAGCGGCGAATAGCGCTATTTCGAGCCTGATATTGAAGGATAAACGACGATGACCCACTCGAATGACGATCAGGAAATCATGCCGCAGCAGCTGTCCGAGCAGGAGCTCGATGATGTGAACGGTGGAATGAAGTGGACCCGCGGTACTGTAAACTCAGACGTCGTTGATGCTCGCGGAGGATCGTACATGATCGCCGGGGTGCGGGTCAACTTCGGTGCGGATGGTAGCTTCACTTTCGGCTGAAATACTCAATGCACCTGCATCCGAGGTCGGCTGAGCTCTGAACCATTGAAAGACACGGTTAGCGTGGTGCTGGCTTCGAAGGGGGCGGGACGCCGGGGCCTCTCGCAGACCCGGCGCCGAGACACGGGGACTCGGCCGTCCCGCTTTCACCCCGCCTTCGCGACGGCAAACCGCAACACCGCGCGAGCGGTTGGTTCTGCTCCCGCACGGTCCAGGCGCCCGCCAATCCGAAGCTGTTGCGCAGCCACGGCATCGCCTCGAAGCCCGGAATCGCGCGCCGGGCCGTATCGAACGACCGAAACCCGCTCACCCGCGGCATAGACCGCTGCACCCGGAAATGGTCGCTCCCGATCCCTTGCTGCCGGTGGAGGTCTCGTCCAGGCGCACGGCGCCCCGTTGCGGCTCGCGGAACCGGCGCGGGCGGCGCTCGATGGCGGGCGTGGAGGCGAGCGCCCACCGGATGATGGTGGATCCACCTCCATCCTCCGCTCCGGGAGTATCTCCTTATCTCTCGCGGCAGGTGAGCACGGCCCAGGGACCGATCGGATGGAGCGGTGACGCCAGGCCACGTGAACGCCAAGCGCGACCGACCGCCGCAATCCGCCACGGCCCCGCCGACGCCGCGCCGTCGCGCGGGACCCGCCGGGAGCCCCGGGAGGAGGGGAGCGGTGTCGTCATCGTGGCGGGCCGGGATCGGGTCGGTCTCCCCCGCCCGGCGCCGCGCCGCGGTCGGTCCGGAACGCCGGGCGGGTCCGGGCCGTTCTCGGGCGACACGCCATCTCGGGAGAATCCCATGCGCACCAGATTCCTGCTCGCCGCCGCGCTCGCCGGCTCCTGCCTCCTCGCGGCCGGCGGGGCCGAGGCCAAGGGCTGCCTGAAGGGCGCCGTGGTCGGCGGCGCGGCGGGCGCCGCCGCGGGCCACGGCAAGGCCGGCGCGGCGGCCGGCTGCGCCATCGGCCACCACAACGCCAACAAGGCGAGCCAGGGCCAGAAGTAGGGGCCCCCAGGCACCCCGCGCCGCGCTCTGCGCGGCGCTCGGGCGCGGGTTGCCGCGGGCGCATGCGGCCCTCGTTGCCGCTTTGCGCCTGTCATGGACGCGTGCTATCGGCCGGTGCCAACTCGTTCGAGGCTGGGATGCTGCCGCGCCCGGCCCCTTGCCGCATCCAGGAGTTGGTTCATGGCCCCCATCGTTGCCGACCGCATCATCGAGGGCCTGACCTTCGACGACGTCCTGCTGCGGCCGGCGGCCTCCGCGGTGATGCCCGCCGAGGTCGCGATCCACACCCGCCTCACCCGCTCGATCAAGCTCAACCTGCCGATCATCGCCTCGGCGATGGACACCGTGACGGAGGCCCGCATGGCCATCGCCATGGCGCAGAACGGCGGGCTCGGGGTGATCCACCGCAACCTGGAGCCGCACGAGCAGGCCGAGCAGGTGCGGCAGGTCAAGAAGTACGAATCCGGCATGGTGCTCAACCCGATCACCATCCACCCGGACGAGACGCTGGCCGACGCCCACCAGCTGATGCGCCAGAACGGCATCTCGGGCATCCCGGTGGTCGAGCGCGGCCCCAACGGCTCGAAGGGCAAGCTCGTCGGCATCCTGACGAACCGCGACACCCGCTTCGCCACCGACACGAGCCAGCCGATCTCCGAACTGATGACCCGCGACCGGCTCATCACCGTGCGCGAGGGCGTCACCCAGGACGAGGCCAAGCGCCTGCTGCACCAGTTCCGCATCGAGAAGCTGCTCGTCGTCGATGACCATTACCGCTGCATCGGCCTCATCACCGTCAAGGACATCGAGAAGCAGGTCGCCTACCCGCACGCGGTCAAGGACGAGCAGGGCCGCCTGCGGGTCGCGGCCGCGACCACGACGGGTGAGAGCGGCTTCGAGCGGGCCGAGCGCCTGATCGATGCGGGCTGCGACGTGATCGTGGTCGACACCGCCCACGGCCACTCGGCCAAGGTGCTGGAGAGCGTGCGCCGGGTGAAGACCCTGTCGAACGCCGTGCAGGTCATCGCCGGCAACGTCGCGACCCGCGAGGGCGCCCAGGCCCTGATCGACGCCGGGGCCGACGCCATCAAGGTCGGGATCGGGCCGGGCTCGATCTGCACCACCCGCATCGTCGCGGGCGTCGGCGTGCCCCAGCTCACCGCCATCATGGAGGCGGTCGAGGCCTCGGCCGAGGCCGGCGTGCCGGTGATCGCCGACGGCGGCATCAAGTATTCGGGCGACCTCGCCAAGGCGCTCGCGGCGGGCGCCTCGGTGGCGATGCTGGGCTCGCTGCTCGCCGGCACCGACGAGGCGCCGGGCGAGGTCTTCCTCTACCAGGGCCGCTCCTACAAGAGCTACCGGGGCATGGGCTCGGTCGGCGCCATGGCGCGCGGCTCGGCCGACCGCTACTTCCAGGCGGAGGTGAACGACACCCACAAGCTGGTGCCGGAGGGCATCGAGGGGCAGGTGCCCTACAAGGGGCCGGTCGCCGCGGTGCTGCACCAGCTCGCCGGGGGCCTGCGCGCCGCGATGGGCTACGTCGGCGCCGAGGACCTCGCCGCCTTCCGGGAGCGGGCCCAGTTCATCCGCATCACCAATGCGGGCCTGCGCGAGAGCCACGTCCACGACGTGACCATCACCCGCGAGAGCCCGAACTACCCGAGCCGGACCTGACGGCCGGCGCGCTTCCGTCGACGACGAACCCCGGTGCGGCTGCGCTTGCGCCTCGTCGCGGCGGGTGCGCCGATCCCGATGGCGATGGGGATCACCATCGCGGTGCGGCTCCTCCTCGCGCGGTGGGCGTGAGGCGGAGCCGCGGCGCGGGGATCACCGCCGCGGCGCGGCGCCGGATTCGAGCGTGGTCTTGGCGTCGGCGGGCTTGCGCGGGGGCGGCGTGAGGTCGGGCGCGGCGGGTGCCGCGGCGCAGGCGGCGAGCACCAGCAGGAGGAGGCCGGACAGGGTGAGCGACGCGAGGCGCGACATGACGGTGAAGCTCCGGATCGGGGTCGAGGCCCTCCATCTCCTAAGGGAAGGTGACGAAAGCTTGGCCGTTCTCCGCCCGATCGCGGGCACAAGCGCGGCCGTCTCGGGATGACCCCGTCCGCCCGCCTCTCCGCCGCCATCGAGGTCCTGGCCGACATCGGCGCGCGCCGCCGGCCCGCCGCCGACGCGCTCAAGGATTGGGGCCTCGCCCATCGCTTCGCCGGCTCGGGCGATCGGGCCGCGATCGCCGGCCTCGTCTACGACGCCCTGCGCCGGCGCGCCTCGGCGGCCTGGATCATGGGCGAGGACGCGCCGCGCGCCGTGCTGATCGGGTCGCTGCGCCTGCAGCGCGGCCTCGCGGGCGCCACGATCGCCGGGCTGTGCAGCGGCGAGCGCTTCGCCCCGGCTCCCCTGACCGAGGCGGAGCGCGCGCGCCTCGACACGGCGACCCTCGCGGACGCTCCCCTCCACGTCGCCGGCGACGTGCCCGAATGGGTGCTGCCCTCGTTGGTCGCGGCGCTGGGCGACGATCTCCTGCCGGAGCTGAAGGCCCTCGCCCGCCGGGCGCCCCTCGACATCCGGGTCAACACCCTGAAGGCGGACCGCGACCGCGTGGCCGCGGCGCTGGCGCACCTGAACCCCGCCCCGACCCCGCACGCGCCGGACGGCCTGCGCATCCCGGTGCCGGATGACGGGCGCGGGCCGGCGCTCCACGTCGAGCCGGAATTCCTGGAGGGCCTGTTCGAGATCCAGGACGAGGGCTCGCAGCTCGCCGCGCGCCTCACGGGCGCGCGGCCGGGCGAGACCGTGATCGACCTCTGCGCCGGCGGCGGCGGCAAGACGCTGGCCCTCGCCGCCCTGATCGCCAACAGGGGCCGGCTCGTCGCCACGGACGGGGACCCGCGCCGCCTCGCCCCTATCCACGAGCGCCTGCGCCGGGCGGGCGCGGTCGCGGAGGTGCGCACGCCCCGGGGCGGGCGGGGCGCCCCCGACGCGCTGGCGGATCTCGCCGGCGCGGCCGACCTCGTCCTCGTCGACGCGCCCTGCACGGGCTCGGGCACGTGGCGGCGCAACCCCGACGCCAAGTGGCGCCTGCGCCCCGGCAGCCTCGCCGCGCGCCGCGCCGAGCAGGAGGCGGTCCTCGACCGCGCCGCGGGCCTGATCCGGCCCGGCGGCCGCATCGTCTACGTCACCTGCTCGCTCCTGCCGGAGGAGAATGACGGGGCGGTGGCCGGGCTGCTGGCGCGGCGCTCCTCCCTGCGCGCGGTCCCCCTCGCGCTCGCGCCGGATCTCGAGCCCGCGCTGCGCCGCACGGCCCACGGCATCCAGATGACGCCGGCCCGCACCGGCACGGACGGGTTCTACGTGGCGCTGCTGACCCACGGGCAAGAGGGACGGAGCGCCCTTCCCCCGGCCGAATGACCGAGCCCGGGCCGATGCCGCGGTCGCGATCGTTTGGATGACTGGACAAGCTCGCGAGGGGGTGGTTCAGGGAGTCTCGGGGATCGCGGATCGACGGGACATGCCGCTCCATCGCAGGACGTTGCTCACGGGAGCGGCCGCGCTCCCGTTCGCGCGCCCGACGGAGACGGCGGCCCAGGCGGCCGGCGACACCGCCGCGCCGGTCGTCCCGCCACCGCCCGCGCCGGCCCCATCGCCGATCCGCCCGGGCGCGGACCTCGACGTCATGGCCCTCTGGCCCGGCACGCCGCCCGGCGGCGGCGGCCCGGACCTCGACGGCCCCGCCTACGACGAGAGCCGCGAGGGCGTGATCCAGAGCGTGGCCCGGCCCTGCCTGCTGGTGGTGCGCGCGCCCCGACCGACCGGCAGCGCGGTCGTGATCGCGGCGGGGGGCGGCTACCGGCGCATCGATATCGGGCACGAGGCGATCCCGACCGCGCAGTGGCTGGCGGGCCAGGGCGTCACGGCCTTCGTGTTCGTCTACCGCCTGCCCGGCGAGGGCTGGCGGGCGGGGGCGGACGCGCCGATCCAGGACGTGCAGCGGGCGGTGCGCCTCGTGCGGGCGCGGGCCAAGCGCTACGGCTACGAGCCGGGCCGGATCGGCGTGGTCGGCTTCTCGGCGGGCGGCCACCTGATGGGCTCGGCCGCGGTGCGCTTCGGGGCGCCGCTCTACGAGCCGGTCGACGAGGACGACGCGCTCTCGGCCCGGCCCGACGCGGCGGCGCTGATCTACCCGGTGATCACGCTCCGCCCGCCCTTCGACCGCACGTCGAGCCGGCGCGTGCTGGTGGGCGAGAGCCCGACGCGCTTCGCCACCAACAGCTACTCGATCGAACTGCACGTGCGCGCGCAATGCCCGCCGACCTTCCTGGCCCAGGCGGCCGACGACCCGGTCGCGGTGGTGGACAATTGCCTGCTGATGTACGGGGCGCTGCGGGCCGCCGACGTGCCGGTGGAGATGCACCTGTTCGAGCGCGGCGGGCACGGCTTCGCGCTCGGCGTGCCCGGCACCCCGGCGGCGGCCTGGCCCGGCCTGTTCCTGGCCTGGGCGCGGCGGCGGGGCTTCGTGCGGGGGTGACGGCCCGCCGGGCGCGCGGGTCCGTGGAACGGGGTCGGCCGATCGCGCGGCCCCGCGTTGCGCGCCGCCTCCGCCTCGTCTAACTCACCGGTATGACGGCCGACCACGACAAGATCCTGATCATCGATTTCGGGAGCCAGGTGACCCAGCTCATCGCGCGCCGGGTGCGCGAGGAGGGGGTCTATTCCGAGATCGTGCCCTACCAGGCGGCGGAGGCGGCCTTCGCGGCCCTGAAGCCGAAGGGCGTGATCCTCTCGGGCGGCCCCGAATCCGTGACGATCGAGACCTCGCCCCGCGCGCCCCAGGCGGTGTTCGAGGCCGGGGTGCCGGTGCTCGGCATCTGCTACGGCGAGCAGACCATGGCGGCCCAGCTCGGCGGCGAGGTCGAGGGCGGGCACCACGCCGAGTTCGGCCGGGCCGAGGTCGAGGTCATCGCCGACTCGGCCCTGTTCCACGGCGTCTGGCACGTGGGCGAGCGCTACCCGGTCTGGATGAGCCACGGCGACCGGGTGACCAAGCTGCCGGACGGCTTCTCCACCATCGCGATCTCGCCGAACGCGCCCTTCGCGGCGGTGGCCGACGAGGGGCGCCGCTTCTACGCGGTGCAGTTCCACCCGGAGGTGGCGCACACGCCGCACGGCGCGCTGCTGCTGCGCAACTTCGTGCGCGACATCGTGGGCTGCGCGGGCGACTGGTCGATGCGCGCCTTCCGCGAGGAGGCGATCGAGCGCATCCGCCGGCAGGTCGGCGGCGAGAAGGTGCTGTGCGGCCTCTCGGGCGGGGTCGACTCGGCGGTGGCGGCGGTGCTGATCCACGAGGCGATCGGCGAGCAGCTCACCTGCGTGTTCGTGGATCACGGCCTTCTGCGGCTCGGCGAGGCCGAGGAGGTGGTGCGGCTGTTCCGCGACCACTACAACATCCCGCTCGTGCACGTGCAGGCCCAGGATCTCTTCCTGGGCGCGCTCGCCGGCGTCACCGACCCGGAGGTGAAGCGCAAGACGATCGGGCGGCTCTTCATCGACGTGTTCGAGGCGGAGGCGAGGAAGAGCGGCGGCGCGGCGTTCCTGGCGCAGGGCACGCTCTATCCGGACGTGATCGAGAGCGTGTCCTTCACGGGCGGCCCCTCGGTGACGATCAAGAGCCACCACAATGTCGGCGGCCTGCCCGAGCGCATGAACATGACGCTCGTGGAGCCCCTGCGCGAATTGTTCAAGGACGAGGTGCGGGTGCTCGGCCGCGAGCTCGGCCTTCCCGACGCCTTCGTGGGCCGCCACCCCTTCCCGGGTCCCGGCCTCGCCATCCGCTGCCCGGGCGAGATCACGGCGGAGAAGCTCGACGCGCTGCGCAGGGCCGACGCGATCTACTTGGAGGAGATCCGCAAGGCGGGCCTCTACGACACGATCTGGCAGGCCTTCGCGGTGATCCTGCCGGTGAAGACGGTCGGCGTGATGGGGGACGGGCGCACCTACGACCACGTCTGCGCGCTGCGCGCCGTCACCTCGGTGGACGGCATGACGGCGGATTTCTACCCCTTCGACATGGGCTTCCTGGGCCGCGTCGCGACCCGGATCATCAACGAGGTCAAGGGCATCAACCGGGTCACCTACGACATCACCTCGAAGCCGCCCGGGACGATCGAGTGGGAGTGAGGGGTAGTAGAAGCGGCGGCGGACGGCGCCTCTAGAGCGTGTTATGAACCTATGACGTAGCGTAGGCGTTGAAGGGCATGAGCGCTGATCGCCCCGCCTACCCGTCCGACGTGTCCGATGAAGAGTGGGCGCTGGTGGCGCCTTACCTGGCGCTGCTGCGCGAGGACTCGGGCCAGCGCGACCACGACCTGCGCGAGGTGTTCAACGGCTTGCGTTACATCGTCAAGACCGGGGCGCCGTGGCGGTTCATGCCCCACGACCTGCCGCCGTGGGCAGCGGTCTACCAGCAGACCCAGCGCTGGTGGGCCGCCGAGTGCTTCGCGGATGTGGCCGGCGACCTGCGTGCTGTGCTGCGACAGGCGGCCGGGCGTGAGCCGGAGCCCTCGGCGGTGATCCTGGACAGCCGGACCCAGCGCTCCTCGCCCGAGAGTGGCGAGCGAGCCGGCTACGACGGGGCCAAGCGCATGCGCGGGTCGAAGGTGCATCTGGCGGTCGACACGCCCGGTCACGGGGTGGCGCTGCACGTCACGCCAGCGGATGTCGATGACCGCAGTCAGGTCGACACCCTGACGTGTGCGGTGCAAGCGGAGACGGACGGGAGCGTGGAGAAGGCATTCGTCGATCAGGGCTACACGGGTGAGAAGGCGGCGACGGCGGCGCAGGCGAACGGGATCGCGTTGGAGGTGGTCAAGGCGCCAGAGGCCAAGCGCGGCTTCGTTCTGCTGCCGCGCCGTTGGGTGGTGGAGCGTTCGCTGGCCTGGGCGACACGCTGCCGCCGGTTGGTGAAGGATTACGAGCGTTATGCGAGCACGCTGGCTGGGATCTACATGGTCGCCTTCGTCTGTGACATGCTCAGCAAACTGGGACGCATGATAGAAAGTTCATAACACGCTCTAGGCACGGGCACCCTGCTCACGCAAGAAGGACGCTGCTTCGTCGTCACTGCGGACCATATTTTCCGCGAGGATCCCGATGACGCCACCAGTCGTCTCATTGACATGGCCGATCTGGCTGTGCCGGATCGACCGCGGCAGGACACGCTTCATACCCTTGGTGATCTTCACATATACCGCCTCAAGCCGCCTGTTCTGATCGACGCCGTGGTGCTCGAGATCCTTGCACCCGTCACCATTGAATTGCTCAACTCAGGCTGGGGCTTTCTGAAGATTGGACAAGTCGACGACCCCAGACCCGACGATCGTTTCGTGATCAGCGGGTTCATGATCGACCGCGCGTCCTTCAGGGACAACATGGTCCATCAGGCGATGCTGAACCTGGAGACCGACTTTCTGCATGACACGCCGGAAGTGAAGGAGCCTGCGCCGGGATACGACCTGTTCTTCTACCTTCAAGCCGAAGGCGCCATGATCGATGGAACACGCCGTGCCATCAACACCCTCAAGGGGGTGAGCGGCGGTCCGATATGGGCCTTGAGACGGCCCTCGCCCGGCGGGCCATGGGCCCCGTCGAAGATGCTGAAACTGGTCGCCGTCCAGAGTTCCGAGATGCGTCGGAAATGGTCTCGTGGTGTCCACTGGAAGGCCGTGCGAGGGATTCTGCGACAACCGGAGGTCGGCTTCACGTCTCCGCCCTGATCCTTCCTCCGGACGGTGGCTGCGGGTCCTGCGCTGACAGCGTGATCAGGGCTGACGATCGTGGCGCGGGAACGTTCAGGCCAGATGAAACGCGCGGCCACTAAATGTACTTTCGATAGTCCGTGCTCTCCGCCTGTCCCTCTTGCATGTATTTGAGGACCTCTCCCACCATGCGCGCAGCACGGATTGGAATCGGCGAGCGTTGGTTCATCTGGGTCGAGTTCCAATTGATTTTGGTCAGAGAAAAGACTTCCTCCGCCAACTGTGCGACGGTGCTGTCGCAGCTCGGGTGTGGGCAGAGCAAAAGCGGCCGAGGATCATATTGGCCAGGGTAGGTTCCGTAATAGGGGACGCTGCCATTCGTATAGAGCAGACCTTTGCCGCCCAAATCCACGAAGGTTCCACGCAGAACTGGGTAGTTGCCGTCCCGAAGCAATTTGATCGAGTAAGACTCCTGCACCCAGACGAGGTCGCGCAACTCCGCCCCGGCGGCGTCCAAGGCTTCGCGGATCCCCTCCGCTTCCTCATCCTTGAACCGAGAAGTTTTCAAGACGATGACCCGTGCGGGAAGTGTCTTGTGATGAGTCTTGTAGGCGGCAAGGACGTTTTCGATGAGTTCGCGTGCGTCGTCGCGTGTCATGTGGGGATGACGCCCACGACTTTCGGTATGCGCCCGCTTGCCCTTCAGCACGAAACCACGGCCCCGCTCGTCGAACATCTGGGCGGCGCTGGTGAAAAGCTGTTGACCGCCCGCCTCGCGGTAGAAGCTGATGCCGACGTAGCAGGCTGTATATTCCCCTTCCTTGGGCAGCCGCCGCCAGGGGATCCGACCGCTGCCTTTGTAGTATAGGGTGGTGAGGAGGTTCCAGCTTCGACCCGCCACATCCTGGATCTGGCGCGCGCTGCTCTCCTTCACCTTGCGGGGGATTGAAGCCTTCTCGTCGATCACGTCCTCCCAGACGATCTGGATTGGGAAGCTGAGGCTCATCGCCTTGGCCTTCAGCATGCCTCGGAAGTTTGGAGCATCCGAGCCGCTGCTGTCGTCCTTCTCGGTTGTGCTGCGGGAATCGACTTTGGCGCTCCAGACGCGTTCGATGAGCCGGACGGGGAGGGCGACGATCGCGACGTGCGGCCGGTGCCCGCCCTCGTCGAGGCTTCGCAGTTCGGCGATGATCGCGTCGACGGCCATCTCCACCGCCCTCTCGTGGTCAGGTTCCTTGCCGATCCGATCGAGCTTGCTCTGCGACAAGGCCACGGTGGCGCCGTCTTCGATGTCGAAGCGGCAACGATAGGGACTCTGGTTGCCGAGACCGGGAAAGGCGGGGTGCAGGTTCGGATGCTTCTCCGACATGCCGTCGAACCCGCTGGCCGCAAGCTCCAGGAACTTGCGTGTATCAGCCACCGTCTTGGCGCTTCCCACCACCCCGACCTTGATCACGTCGCCGACGAAGGGCTGCAGCGGTCCGGCTTCGAAGAGCCCCAGACGTGGGTCGGGGTGGTGATGCCGGTCGCCGAACTCGAGCTCGGGTTCATCGAAGATTTGGGTCTCGAACGTGATCATACGAGCAGCCCCTGTGATTGCTCGGACGCCTCGGCGGCCCTCTTCTTAGGCGTTCCCCAGACGTCTTCCGGCACGCGGGTGCGAAGCTGGACGGCTGGTGGCTGGCCGAAACGGAGCCGAGGTTCGGCGCAGACCGGCTCGTCGAAGAGACCGTTGCCAGCGCGTTCCGCCGCCTTGTCCGCTGCCGTGAGAAAACGGTGCCACATGACGATTTGGCCACGCAGCGACGCGCTGTTGTCCATGCGCTTCTTGCCGGCGAGGAGGGCGGCGGGGTGAGAGTGCGGGATGAATCCGTTCGTCGTGAAATAGTAGGTGGGGTTGACGATCAGGAACCACTGAGTCCCGAGACGCTCGAATCGCGGAACGAAGGCGTGATGGCGCACGAAGTCGACGCGCCCGTCCTCCTTCTTGCTCATAGCGACGTTCACGACGTCTGCGTCCGTCTTCTTCTTGGATGCGTCATAAGCGAGGTTGCGCGGCGTGTCCGCGCGCAGAGCTCTGAAATACAATAGTTTACGGTCTTTGCACCAATTCAGATCTGCACGTACCTGATACTTCAGAGCATTACGTAGAAGGAAGGTGAAATTGTTCTGCTCATCGACGTCGTCGTGGAAGGCAAGCTGGTCCGTGTCGATGGCTTCGATCTGATCGAGATCGACGATTTCCCTGCAGGCGGATGTGCGGAGATCGTGAAACGACCAAAAACTCGCTGCCTCTTATCACCCAGTCGAAGCGGGCTGGCTCGTCAGCGTCGAGCAGCACGGCCGTCGCCTTACGGCCGTTGTAGGGCGTGGTGGCGACGAACATCTCAGGCGGGAGCGTGATCGGCAAGATGTTGACGAGCGCCTCCTCGCCGCCGCCCAGCGGCGGCACATAGTAGCCGAAGCCAGCCTTAGGCACAGTGAGCGCGGCGAGGCGGTCGACAGCGTCGCGGTCGAGCTTGTCGCTTGCCTTGTTGAACTGGAGGCGGCGCTCGCCCAGGCCTGTTCCTCGGGGGATTTCCTGCCAATAGAAGCTCTCGTCGGATCGACGGTAGAGGACGATGATCACAGGGAGGTTCGAACCGCGCCAGTACTCGAGATCTTCGCTACGGAGGAGATAGGCGAAGCCCTGATCGGTCTCGGAAGCGTAGGAGCCCGACTCCTTCGCCTTCACCTGGACCGCGATCATATGGGCCATGGGCCGGCCCTGCTTCATGACCTCAGCGATGCCGTCGATCCCGGCTTCCAGTCGTGAGCGGGTATCGAACTGAAAGCCCATGGTGAGAAAACGGCCGCGGACGGCGTTCTCGCCCAACTCTCCGAGGATCTGGTTCGGCGTCAGCAGTTTCGACATAGCGTGATCATAGAACAATCGGAGAACGGACAGTAGCGCTTCTCCGCTAGGGCGCGCTACGCTATCCACACCCACGCCGCCAGCCGTCGCCGGTCGGCTGCTCAAGACCTGTACGCCACTTCTCCGGCTGCTTGCGAAACCGACGTGTCGGAACGCATAAATGGTCAAGCGATTGTCGCGACCTTCACCCCGCATCCGAGCAGCAGTTGGTAGAAGCTGTCGATCGCGACCCGAGCGCCGCGTTGGGCGCAGTAGGTGAAGAGGACACGCTGCTTGGCGCGGGTGAAGGCTACGAAGAAGCCCGCCGTCGCTTCGGCCTGGTCCTCGACGAAACTCCTGCGCCAGGCGTCGTCGAGCCCAACGAAGACGACGGTGTGGTACTCGAGACCCTTGCTCTTGTGGGTCGTCATGCGGGGGGACGGCATGCACGCCCTAAATAGAAGCTCGCTATGCCAGCGTGCAAAACTATGATCGCATGCACGCCCAGGTTTCATTCCTGAGGGACGGCGAGGCCGGTGCGCAACTCATACGCATCGAGCGTCGCGGACCAATCGGCCGCACCGGTCGCCGAGGCGGTCAGATGGAGCACGACGGCGTCCAGAAGCTTGCCGAGCCAGTTTCCCTGGGCGTGGGCAGCATGCGCGGCGAGCAGTCGGTCTCAGCCGATAAAGCGCAAGATCTCGCGTACCAAGATTACGGCCCCGAATGCCGGAGCGCCGCGCAGGTCGCGACGCTCCGCGAGAGCGATGTCCTCGCGGCGGAACTGATCGCGGCGGATCTCGTGGTCGCCGGAGTGCCGATGTACAATTTCGGAATCCCGTCCCCGCTGAAGGCCTGGATCGACAACGTGGTCCGCGTCGGGCCGACTTTCGGCTTCGATCGGACCCGGCCCGGCGAGCCCTATTGGCCGATGCTGGAGCCGGGCAAGCGGCTCGTCATCCTGACCGCCCGCGGCGATCACGGCGACGACGAGGGGGGCCCGTCTCGCGGCCATGAACCTCGTCGAGGCCGGGCTCACGGTGCCGCTGGCCTATCTCGGGCTTCACGAGACCCGTACCGTCGCGGTCGAGTACGATGAGTTCGCGGACGGCCGCCTCGCTCGCCGCGGCCGATGCGCCGGTCCGCCGGCGCTCGGCGCCGTGAGGGGGCGCCCTTCCGGCCCGCGGCGGCGATCCGCGGCGCCGACCCGCTTGACGCCCGCCCGCGACCCGCCTAGAAGCCGCCGGACCGGGCGCGTAGCTCAGCGGGAGAGCATTCGCTTCACACGCGAAGGGTCACAGGTTCAATCCCTGTCGCGCCCACCATTCCACCGGTTCCCATGGCGTCCCAGGACAGCGGCCGGCAGCCGGGCCCCGCCCTGACCGAGGATCCGGCCAGACGGACCCGGGTCGCGTGACCGAGACGCCCTTACCCTCACATCCCAGGCAGGACCGGGCGGCGCTCCTGGCCGCGTTCTACCAGTATCTCGGCGGCCGGCTCGACTCGGTCGCCCGCCGCTCCTCGCTGCTGATGGCGTTCCTGGCCTCGTTCCTCGGCTTCGCCGTCTCCCCGCTGATGCGCGGCGGCACCACGCCGATCCTGGAGAAGGCCGCCTTCGCGGCCTCCCACCCCTCCCTGTGGGCGGGAGTCGCCGGCATGGTCGTGCTGCTCTGGTCGGAACTCGCGCGGGTGCGCCGCTCCGCCGACCTGTTCAGCCGGATCGCCTTCGCGGAGGACGATCTGGCGGCGCTGCAGGAGCGCTTCGTCGCCTCCCCGATCGACACCCTGTTCCGGGAGGCGATCGCCAATCTGCGCGTCGTCGGGGGGCTGCTGCGGCGCAAGATCCGGCTCTACAATGCCGGCGTGGCGCTGTTCGTGCTCAGCGTGACCCTCTCCGTCATCGGCCTGTGAGCCGGCGCCGCCGGGCGGGGCCGCCCCGAGCGGCGGTCACGCCGCCGAGCGGCGGTCACGCCGCCGAGCGGGTGCGGGTGCGCAGGTGCTGCACGGCGTCGAACAGCGCGTCGAAATGGCCGATGACGAGGTCGGGGCCCAGATCCTCCACCGGCACGTCCGTGTAGCCGAAGGGCACCGCCACGACCGGGATGCCGGCCGCCTGCGCGGTCACGATGTCGGTGCGGGAATCCCCCACCATCACCGCCCGGGCCGGGTCGCCGCCCGCCCGCGCGATCGTCTCGGTGAGGTGGCGCGGGTCCGGCTTGAACCACGGGAAGGTGTCGCGCCCGCAGATCGCCGCGAAGCGGTCCGCGACGCCGAGCGCCCGCAGCAGCTCCACCGAATGCGCCTCCACCTTGTTGGTGCAGACCGCGAGCCGGTAGCCCGCCCCCGCCAGCCGGTCGAGCGCCGCCGCCGCGCCCGGGAACAGGAAGGAGCTCTCGCAGAGATGCGCGCCGTAATGGGCCAGGAAGACCCGGAACAGCGCCTCCAGCCGCTCCGGCGTCAGCTCCCGGCCCGCGGCCGCGAAGCCGCGCGCGAGCATCGCCTTGGCGCCCGCCCCGATCAGGTCCCGCGCCCGCCCCACATCCGCCGGCGGCAGGCCCTCGCGCGCCAGGATCACGTTGAGCGTGCCGATGAGGTCGCTCGCCGTCTCGGCGAGCGTGCCGTCGAGATCGAACACCACGATGGGCGCCAGGGAGAGGGGAGGGGACATGCGAACTCGCGGGGCTCTCAGGAACGCACCGGACCGCGCCGGTCCGGCCCGAAATGTGAGTCATCCTGCGGTAAAGGAATGATGCCGCACCGAAAACCCGTCCCCGGTCTCCTCCGGCCCGGCCGCGGGGCCCGCCCCTCTGGGAGCGCCTCGCCTTGCCGCCCATTCTCTTGGCCGGTGTGGCCGGAAGGACACCCGCCCGGCCGCTCGCCCGCCGGGAGTGGCCCCCGCCCGGCCGGCGCGATAAGGGAGGCCGCGCCGCGCCCCAGCACCACGCCGCGCGGCGTCCGGGATCGACCATGCTCCTCCTCCGCTCGCTGGCGTTCAACGTCGCCTTCTACGCCTTGACCGCCGCGATGCTGATCGGCGGGCTCTTCTGCCTCGTCTCCCGCCGGCTCGTGCTGCGCCTCGCCCAGACCTGGGCCCGGGTGACCCTGTGGCTGCTGGAACGGATCGTCGGCATCCGGGTCGAGTTCCGCGGCCTGGAGCACATCCCGCCGGGCGGGATCATCGTCGCGGCCAAGCACCAATCGGCGCTGGAGACCATCGCGCTCACGACGGTCCTGCCGAACTTCACCTACATCCTGAAGCGCGAATTGCTCTGGCTGCCCCTGTTCGGCTGGTACCTCTCCCGCGGCGAGATGGTGCCGATCGACCGCCGGAAGGGCTCGCGGGCGCTCGCCCTGATGAGCGAGGAGGCGGCCGGCGCCATGGCGCAGGGGCGCCAGCTGATCATCTTCCCGGAAGGCACCCGCCGCCCGCCCGGCGCCCCGCCCGCCTACAAGTTCGGGGTGGCGCATCTCTACGACCGCCTCGCCGTGCCCTGCCTGCCCGTCGCCCTCAACACCGGGCTGGTCTGGCCGCGCAACAGCCTGCACCGCCACCCGGGCACCGCCGTGATCGCCTTCCTGCCGCCGATCCCGCCCGGGATCGTGCGCGAGACCGCCTTCGCGCTGATCCAGGAGCGGATCGAGACCGCCTCCGCGGCGCTCCTCGCGGACACCTCGCGCAGAGGCGGCGAGGTCCCCGCATGACAATTCCGTAATGTCGGAACGCCCCGGCCGGCAGCGACATTCATGCATGTTCGCCCCATGAGGGGCGGAATCATGCGAGACGGCTTGACTGATCGCGATCCGGCTCCGGCCGCGTCGGTGCGGCGGGGTTTCGGATCCTCGACAGGAGGAGACGATGCGCTGGAAACTGGCAGGTGCGGCGGCTCTCGCCTTGGGAACGCTGGTCGGCACCGGGACCGTGGCCGAGGCCCGCGACGGCTGCGGTCCGGGCTTTCACCGGGACTTCTACGGCTTCTGCCGCCCGAACTTCTACGGGCCGCGCTTCTACGGGCCGGTCGTCTATGGCGGCCCGCGCTGGCACCGCGTCGGCTGGTACCGGCCCTACTGGCACCGGGCAGGGTGGTACGGCGGCTGGCATCGGCCCTACTGGCATCGGCCCTACTGGCACGGGGCCGGGTTCTACCACCGCCCGTGGGGCTGGCACGGCGGCTGGCGCCATGCCGGCTGGCATCACCGCTGGTGACCTGAGCGGGTCCGGGGCCGCGAGGCCCCGGGCCGTCGCCCGCCGAGGCCGGCGACCTCGCCCCCGCGGCGGCGTCGCCCCGCCCCCCGCATTGCGCGCCCGTCCGCCGCTCCCCATCTCTCGAGGCGACCGCGCGACGCTTGACCCGCGTCGCGCGCCACGGTTAGGATAGAACAAATGGCGAACAGACGAGCCCTGTCCTGGTCGGCGGCGATGCGGGACATCGAAACGGATCGGTCGAGGAGGTCGGAGGTGCGCGAGGAGCGGTTGAGAGCGGCGTCGTCCCTGCGGGGCACCCCGGCCCTGAGCCTGAGCGCGTGGCGGGGGCGGTCGGGCCGCCGCTACGTGGTCGGCATCCACGACCTCGACGCGGACGCGGCCGAGATCGGCGAGGCCGTGGTGCTGGCCGTGCGCCGGGACCGGGAGGGGCTGGCGGAGCTCCTCGACGTGGCGACCACCGAGGACAGCCCGCGCGAGCGGCTGCGCGGCTTCGTCGCCCGGGTGCGCTCCCGGGGCGCGAACGAGATGCACGTCCACCGCCTCGCCGAGAGCGAGGCGGAGCGCCGCGCCGTGGTGGAGGATCTCGGCGGCGCCGCCGTCAGTAGATCGGTCCGGACGACCAAGCGGGAGAATTGAGCGGCAGCGGCGCGGAAATCGCCCGCGCCGCCGGGCCGAAGCCCGGCGCCACGGGCGGCTCCTGCGCGGCGGCGCTGCGGGTCGGCGCCGGCCGCGGCGCGTAGGCCTGCACGGGCGGGGGGGCCGGCGCGCGGACGACGCGGGTCTGGCCCGGGCTCTCGCGCCGGCTCATCGGCGACACGCCGTAGGGATCGTCCTCCTCGACGTCGATCGGCGCCGGATCGGGCGCGGGCTGCCACGCCGGCGGCTTCTTGCGGATCGGCGACAGGGGCGAGCCGGGCGGCGGCAGCTGCGACTGGAACTTGATCAGGGGCTTGCAGATCCGCCGCAGCCCGCGCGGGTCGTGGCGGGCGAGGTCGAGGTGCAGGTGGTCGTAGTGGTAGACGTTCGACCCCGGCGCCAGCACCGTGGTGAAGTGGTTGCAGGCCCCCAGGAAGACCTCGCGCAGGAAGCCCTGCTCGGCCTCGCTGCCGCGCCAGCCGCCCTTCACCGTCACCACGGAACCGTCCGCGAGCCGGAAGGACATCACGTCGACCGCGTTGCCGAAGGAATGCTCCGAGAGCTTCGCACCGACCTGATTGTTGCGGCCGCGGCAGGAATAGGAGCCGGAATTGATCTCCACCACCGGCTGGCCGAAATACAGCTGCGCGGCCGGCTGAACCGTGGCGGCGAGCCACGCCTCCACCTCCGGGATCATCGGGCAGGCGAGCGTCATGCGCTGCTTGAGCGCGACCGTGCCGCCCGCGAGCCGGGTGACGCGGAACGGATGCACCATCCCGCAGATTCCCGGCCCGTCGATCTCCTTCACGGGGACGATGTCCTCGGTCGGCTTGACGAGGCCGCGGGCGAGGCAGGCCTCCTCGGCCTCCGTACGCCAGGGTTCGCGCTGCTCAAAGGGTTTGAGCGCGCATCCGGTGAGCCCCAGGCTGAAGAGCGTGAAGGCTGAGAACGCAACGAGGCCACGACGCATGCCGGGAGATTGCGCGCAGCGGCGTTAACGCGGGGTCAAGGCCGGCGCGGTCCGGCTGGCTCGGATCGGGGCAGGCCCGGCGAAGCAAGCGGGGGCCGCCCGGGATCGTCCGCGTCCCCCCGCCGGAGGCGCCCATGCCCGACGGAGAGGGCGAGGATCGGGCCGAGGGTTTGGCCGGGGCGCGCGTCGGGACGAGCCCGACGCCGCCGAACCGGCGACCGCTTCGGCGAATTTCGGCGAATGCTGCTCATCCGCCATCCGGTTGATGGCTTCGCCATCTGCAATTTCGGCAATGCGGATGTCGGCTTCGCTCAGGCGCCGCGCAGGCTCGTGATCCGGGACCCGCTTTGATCAAGCGGGTCCCGGATCAGACGGCCGCCGCGTGACGCTCCGGCGCCGGCACGAGGTGCCGGTCGAAGACCGCGCAGACGCTGCGCACGAAGGAGCGGCCCGTCTCGGTCACGGCGATGCCGTCGAGGGAATCGGGCCCGGTGCCGCTCGCGAACAGCCGCACGAGGCCGTCGCGGGCGAACTCCTCCAGGCGGGCCCGCATCGTGCCCGAGACCAGGGCCGGGACGCTCGTGTCGTGCAGCGCGCAGAGCCGGCGCAGGTCGACCGCGAAGTCGCACATCAGCCGCTCGATCACGGCGCCGCGCAGGCGGTCGGCGGCGCCGACCGCGAGCCCGCGGGCGGTGGGCAGGTCGCCGGCCAGGATCCGCTCGCGCCACGCGGGCACGCCCGCGTGGTTCTGCGCGTAGCCGGCCGGAAGATGGCTGATCGCCGAGGCGCCGAAGCCGATCACGGTCTCGGCCGCATCCTCCGTATAGCCCTGGAAGTTGCGCCGCAGGCGGCCCGCCGCGGCGACCTCCGCCAGGGCGTCGTCCGGCCAGGCGAAGTGGTCGAGGCCGATGCGCACGTAGCCGAGATCCTGCAGGCGGGCGGCGGCCTCCCGCTGCTGCTCCAGCCGCCCCACCGGTCCCGGCAGGGCGTGGTCGGGGATCAGGCGCTGGGCCGGCTTCATCCAGGGCACGTGCGCGTAGCCGAACAGGGCGATCCGCTCCGGCCGCAGCGCCGCGACCTGGTCGATGGTGGAGAGGAGCCCCTTGGTGGTCTGATGGGGCAGCCCGTACATCAGGTCGAGGTTGATCGAGCCCACGCCCGCCCGGCGCAGATGCTCGACCGACCACGCCACCATCGAGAAGGGCTGGCGGCGGTTGATGGCCGCCTGTACCTGCGGGTCGAGGTCCTGCACGCCGAGGCTCGCCCGGTTGAGGCCGAGGCCGCAGGCGGTCGTGATCCAGGCCTCGGTGAGGAGGCGCGGGTCGAGTTCCGCCGCGAAGGCCGTGTCCGGCGACAGGGTGAAATGCCGGCGCAGGGCCTCGACCACGGCGGCGAGGTCGCCGGGCGCGAGCAGGTTGGGCGTGCCGCCGCCGAAATGCACGGCCCCGGCGGCGAGCCGGGCCGGCAGGGCCTCGGCGACGAGGCCGATCTCCCGGGTCAGCGTCGCCACGTAATCCTCGATCGGCCCGCGCCGATGGACCACGCTGGTGTGGCAGCCGCAGTACCAGCAGAGCTGGTCGCAGAAGGGCACGTGGAGATAGAGCGAGACCGGCTCGGCCGGCGGGAGGGCGGCGAGCCAGGCGGCGTGCTCGGCCGGTCCCGTCGCGCCCGTGAACTGGGCCGCGGTCGGGTAGGAGGTGTAGCGCGGGACCGGCTGCCCGTAGCGCGCGACGAGGGCCGCCGCGCGAACCGGCTCGAGCCGGGCGCAGTCCGGCTTCGCCCGGCAATGCGGAAGCTCGATCGGCGTGCCCTCGCAGCCCGTGCCATCCTGCGCGTCCATGGCCGCTCCCCTTCCTGGCATTCCCTCGGTGCGCCACGATGACGGGGCGGGACGGCGGATGCCCTGATTCAGATCAAGACCCTGCCGGCGGACGGCCCGCGCGACGCGCCCCGCCGGGCGGCTTGAGTGCAGGGCGGCTTGAGTGCAGGGCGGCTTGAGTGCAGGGCGGCTTGAGTGCAGGGCGGCTTGGGTGCAGGGCGGCTTGGGTGCAGGGCGGCTTGAGTGCAGGGCGGTTCGGCCGGCTTCAGGGGCCGGCCGGCGCGTCGAAGGCGACCGAGGCGCAGCCGAGCCGCCCGGCGAGGTGCGTCGCGCAGGATCGCAGCGCCGTCTCGACGCGCGGCCCGCCGAGATGGGCGGCGACGACGTCGCGCACGCGCAGCACTTTCTGGGGCGAGGGCGCGCCGAGGCCGTGCAGGCGCGGCGCGTCGTCCACGGCGTAGCAGAATACCGCGTGGGCGTAGCCGCGCGCGTCCTCCAGCATCATCAGCCCGGCGCGCCCGGGCGCCCGGCGGCGATAGTGCCGCACCAGCGCGGCCCAGCGCCGCGCATCGGCCCCCGGCTCGCAGAGACGGACCAGGGCGAAGGCCCGCCGCAGGGCCTGCCCGCCGGTCGCCTCCGAGTCGCACAGGAGACGCGCCGAGAAATGGTCGTCGATCTCCACTCGGTCACTCCGGCCACCCGCGAAGGCCATGATTGTCGGGCGGTTCAGGCGGTCGCGTCCTTGACCAGGATCAAGCCCGGCATCGCTGGGGCAGTGCTGCCGCGCGAGCATGCGACGCGCCGTCGGGGGAGTGACGCGGTGAGGCTTGCTCATCTACAACTCCACGACGGGACCGTCATCCGTGCCACCGACTCGCGAGATTCAATGTCGGCGAACGCCTTTCCGCCCTCGCCTGCCGAATGTCCCGGCTGGACCGAAGGAGCGACCTGTCCGCAGGGCCGCCTCGACACGCGCTGCGCCGCCTGCCGGGTGCGCAGCGTCAGCATCTGCGCCGCCCTGGACGCGGGAGAACTCGACCTCCTCGAAGCGCTGGCCGCCGACGCCGATTTCGCCGCCAAGGCGGCGATCGCCATGCAGGGCGACCCGGCGACGCATGTCTACAACATCACCGAGGGCACGGTGCGCCTCTACCGCCTGCTCGCGGACGGGCGCCGCCAGATCATCGGCTTCCTCCTGCCGGGCGATTTCATGGGGCTCGCCCTCTCGGACCGCTACGCCTTCTCGGCCGACGCGGTGGAGCCGGTCGCGGCCTGCCGGTTCGACCGCGCCGCCTTCACGCAACTCGTCGACGACAAGCCGCACCTGCTGCGTCGGCTGCACGAGGCGGCGACCCACGAATTGTCCCTGGCCCAGGACCACATGGTGCTGCTCGGCCGCCGGACCGCGGAGGAGAAGGTGGCGGCCTTCCTGGTCGCCCTGCGCGAGCGGCTCTGCCGCCTCGGACGCAGGGGCGTGACGCTCGCCCTGCCGATGACCCGCCAGGACATCGCCGATTACCTCGGCCTGACCCTGGAGACGGTGAGCCGGACCTTCTCGAAGCTCGCCCGCGACCGGGTGATCCTGGTCGTCCCGGACGGGGTACGGGTGCTGGACCGCGACCGCCTCCAGGCGATCGCCGCCGCCTGAGCGGGCGGCGTCGGCGGCCGGCCGGCGGGGAAGCCCGGGCCCGGCGCGCGCCTGCGCCATCCGGTTGATGGCTTCGCCATCTCCCATGTCGGCAATGCGGCTGTCGGCGTCGCTCAGGCGCCGCGCCGGGACCGCAGGGCGAACGCGGCCGTCGCGCCGAGGGCGAGCGTCGCCAGGGCGAGCCCCGGCAGGAAACCTGCCGGCCGGTAGCGCAGCGTCAGCACGCCCGGCCCGGCCGGGACCACCGCCGCGCACAGGATGCCGTTCACGATCTCGACGGCGAGGGGCTGCCCGTTCCAGCTGGCCTCGTAGCCCGGGTACCAGGCCCGCGCCCAGACCACGCGCCCGCCCTCGCCCCGCATCTCGTACCGGCCCTCGCGGGCGCCCTCGGAGGCGGCGGTGAGCACCGTCCCGGCGGGCAGGCGCGAGAGGGTGCCGGGCAGGTCCCCCGCGCCGGCCCGCTCGAACACGCTGCCTCCCTCGACCGGCCGCCGCGTCCAGCCGGGCCCGGCGAAGGCCGCGAAGGCGTCCGCCCGGGCGCCGGCCTGCGCGGTCACGCGGGTCACCCGGGCGAGATCGAGGGTGCTGCCCCCGCTCACCGGATCGGGGCGGGTCCAGAGATCGACCACCTCCGGACAGCTCGCCCCGATATAGTCGAGGCAGAGGTCGTCGAAGCCCTTGGCCCGCATCGGCGAGTAGCCGGCGATCGAGGCCGAGGCGGTGAGCAGGCCCATATTGCCGTGCGGGAAGACCCGGAACAGGCCGGACGGGGTGCCGCCGACCTCGCGATGCGTGAAGAGCGGCCGCTCGAACAGCAGCAGCGCCGCGTCGCCGTTCCGCAGCGGCTCGCCCCGGTAGGCCTCCCGGCTCGCGGGCGGAGTCCACTCCGGCACGAGTCCGTTATGCGGGAAGACGCGCGTCAGCAGCGCGAACAGGACGACGTGGCTGATCCCGATCGCCAGGAGCCCCGCCCGGGTCCGCGGGCCGCCCGCCCGCAGCACCGCCAGCGCCGCCGCCAGGACCACGAGCGCGAAGACGAGATTGAGCTTGGCGAGGGCCACGGACTGGAAGGACGCGATCACCGCGGTCGCCAGGACCAGGATCACGGTCGGGCTGGAGGACCAGCGGTGACCGGGCTGGGCCAGGAACCACGCGGCGACCACCGCGCAGCCGATCTGGAAATAGGGCAGGAAGCGGAAGGTCCAGCGCAGCTGCGAGACGCCCGGGGCCGTCGCCAGCAGGCCGAGCGCCAGGGTCACGGCGAGCAGGATGGCGGCGCCGGTCCCCGCCGGCGTCCTCAGGCGGCTCCAGCTGCCATGGAGCAGCGCGACCGGGATCCACCAGCCGACGTAGTGCATCGGCGGGGAGGCGACGATCTCGGGTCCCCAGAAGCTGACCCAGATCTGCGGGAAGAGCGGCGCCCCGATGGCGAGGAGCGTCGGCAGGGGCGCCTGCAGCATGTGCGGGTAGAAGGCCTCGGCGACCCGCGCGGTGCTGCCGATGGCGGCCGCGAGCGGCATCCAGGCCGGGGCGGCGAGGGCGAAGCCGAGGCCGGCCGCCAGCACGACCCGGGCGCAGGAGCGGAGCCCCGCGCCGCTCTGCAGCACGATCAGCACGCCGGTGCCGATCCCGGCGAGCAGGGCCGCGTCCGCGAAGGGCCAGCCGCTCGCCACCACGAGGAAGACGGCGAGCGCCGCGGGGGCGACGAAGCGGGCCTCCTCCCGCGCCCGCATCAGGAGCGCGGCCGCGAAGCCGAGCCAGGCCGTGCTGACGAGGCCCGGGACCCAGGTGGAGGCGCCCCAGTAGATCATCCCCAGGCAGGTGGCGCCGGTCAGGCCGGCCAGCACCGCGAAGGGGCGCGCGGTGCCGACGCTGCGCGCCAGGGCGTAGAGGCCCGCGCCGAGCAGGCCCAGATGCGTGAGGGCGTAGAAGGCGGCGGCGCGATCGAGGCGCTCGAAGCCGTCGAGCAGGAGGTAGAGCAGCAGGCAGACCGGATTGAGGAGCGCGTACTGGTACTCGGCGAGGAGCGAGCCGCCCTGGAACAGGCGGGGCGTCAGGACCGGCCATTCCCCGGCCTTGATCAGCCGGGCGATCTCGAGGAAGCCCGGGAGGAAGTAGGTCTGGCAATCGTCGGTGAAGTAGAAGCCCGGATCGTGCAGCAGGGGGAGCGCCCCGGTCGCGGCCGCCAGCAGGCCGGCGAGCACGGCGCCGCCGAGCTCCGCCCGGATCCCGGCCCGCCGCGCGGGGAGGGGGATGGCGGCCGGCGGCGCGCCGGCCAGGAGGCTGCCCTGCATCCTCATCGCGCCCACACCGCCAGGATGGACTTGCCCGCCCGGTGGAAGAGGAGCGGATCGATCCGCCGCGAGAGCGGCACCATCAGGCGGTCCCAGACGGCGATCTGCCCGGCCGTCGGCATCGCCTGGCGCAGGAGCGCGCGGTTGGCCAGGGAGGCGAGGAGGCCGACGCTGTCGAGGTAGCGCAGGCGCGTCAGGGCGAGCCCGTCCGGGCCGGCGGCCCGCAGGCTGGCGCGGGTGTAGCGCCGCTCGTGCCCGATCGCGGCGTCGAAGGGCGAGAACAGCGCCGGGTGGGCCGGGGCCAGCACCACCAGGCTGCCGCCCGGCGCCAGGCAGGCGGCGGCGCGCGCGAGTTCGTCCCGATCCTCGCGGATATGTTCGAGGACGTCGACGTAGAGGATCGCGTCGTAGGGGCCCGCGGCCGCCGCGCCGGCGAGCGTGCCCCGGCGGATGCGGGTGTGGGGGGCGAGCCGGCCCTCCGCCAGCTTCGCCGCGAGGGCGGCGGCGAAGCCCCGGTCGGGTTCGAGGCAGGTCCACTCGGTCACGGCCGGGTGCCGGCCGAGGATCTCGGCGGTCGCCCCGAGGCCCGCTCCCACGTCGAGCACGCGCCCGCGCAGGAAGGGGGCGATCTCGCCCGACCAGTAGGCCTTCCAGGTCGTGGCGGCGGAGAAGAGGTCGAGTTCGGTGCCGACGTAGTCGCCCTGGCTCAGGATGCTGCCTTCCACGTCGTCTCTCCGGATGGGGGAAGCGGCTGGGCGCCGCCGCGCGGGGCCGCCGGACCGAGGAAGCGCGCCGCGTCCCGGGCGGGCACCATCTCGGACAGGGAGCGGCGGTTGAGGTGCGAGGCCGCCGAGGTGATGGCCAGCAGCGCCGCCTGGAGCAGGGCCACGAGCAGCAGCCCGGCGGCGCTCGTCGCCCAGCCCGGGATCGCCAGGTCCGTGCCGAAGCGGACCGCCACGACGCCGATCAGCGCCGCGCAGATCCCGGCCGAGAAGACCCCGAGCGCGATCAGCAGGCGCACCAGGCAGACGTCCTCGAAGACCGCGATGGCGTTGAGCCCGTGGCGGATCAGCGAGGTCAGGTTCATGCTGGAGCGCCCGGCGTAGCGCACCCCCCGGTCGAGGCGGACGCGGTGCAGCGGCACGCCCGCGCGCAGCAGCGCCGCGGCGAAGTGGCTCCACAGGGCCGGGCTGTGCACGAGGCGCGTCAGCGCGCGCGGCGGGATCACGCAGTAATGGCCGAAATCGATCGTCTTGCCGGTGGCGAGGGCGAACGCCGCCTTGAAGGCCGCGTAGCCGATGGCGAAGCGCAGGCCCTCGAAGCGCCGCCCGCGCCGCACGCAGACGATCGCCTCCGGATGCGCCGCGCTCTCCCGCAGCAGGAGCGGGATGTGCTCGGGCCGGTCCTCGCCGTCGCCGTCCATCACGATCACGGCCCCGTAGGCCGCGGCCCGCTCGCTCGCGAGCGTGAGCCCGACCGCGATCGCCCGCTGGTGGCCGAGATTGGTCACCAGGATTGCCGGGCGCAGGCGGACGCGCTTCGCGGTCCGCGCCAGCGCCGCCAGCGTCTCCTCCCCGCTCTGCCAGGAGCCGTCGTCGACGACGATGACCTCGGCGTCGAGATCGGCCGCCTCGCAGACGGCGTCGATGGCCTCCGCGAGGTGCCGGAACGCCGGCCAGTCATTGTAGATCGGGACCACGACGGCGATCGGGCGACGATCCGGCGGCGCGGCCGGGCGCAGGGCGGCGAGTTCGCGGGCGATCTCGGCGAACCGGTCCCGCGCAGCTTCCGCACCGGTCTCGGCATCGTCGCGCATCGCATCCCTCCGGCGACCCGGTCGCGGCATCCCCCAGGCGGAGGCGCGCCCGCCCGCCCGGAGGCCGCCCGGAACCCCGCGGGGCCGGTCTCGCCGCCGCTGCCCGGCGATCGGAAACCTCCCCCAGATGGCGACGGGGGCGCTCACCCAAGCGGTTTGCACGGTCGCAGCGAGCGGTTAACAACTCGTACACGACGACGGTGCAGGAGCGGAGGGCGGGGCGCTGCGGCCTCGCCCGACGGCCTCGGCGGCTTGCGTTGAATCAAGGTCCGGGCGGGCCGGCTCGCGCAGTCTCGGGTCTCACCGCGGAGAGGTCGATGCCCCTGGTCCACCCTCGTTTCCCCGTCCTCGGCGCGGTCGCGCTCGGCCTCGCCCTCGCGGCCGGCCCGGCCCGGGCCGTCGAGGATCCCCACCTCACGCGCGGGCGCAATTTCGTGCGGACCCACTGCGCCGGCTGCCACGCGGTCGGGCGCACGGGCGAGAGCCCGCTCCCCGAGGCGCCCCGCTTCCGCGACCTCCACACCCGCTACCCCGTCGCCGAACTCGCCGAATCCCTCGCCGAGGGCATCACCACGGGCCATCCGACCATGCCGGAATTCCGCCTCGACCCGGATCAGGTCGAGGACGTCATCCGCTACCTCAGCAGCCTGGAATGAGCCGGGATCGGCTTGATCGAATCGGATCCCGGATCACGAGCCCGCGCGGCGCGTGAGCGGAGCCGACATCCGCATTGCCGAAATTGGAGATGGCGAAGCCATCAACCGGATGGCGGATGAGATGCCGCCGGGTCGCAGGCGGGGAGAAACGCCCGGCGACCGCCGCGGCGCGATTGACACCTTCTTGCCGGCCCACCTACGCCTCTCGCATGCGTGCCCCGCCGCGCCGCCGGCCGATCCTGCGCGCGGTCATCGCCCTGGCCGCGCTCTACGCGCTCGTCCTGCAGGCGGTGGCGGGGGGAGCGCTCGCGGCCGGGATGCCCTCCGCGGCGCACGCCCTCTGCGCGCCGGACGCGTCCGCGCCCGAGGCGCCGGGGCCGGGGAAGTCCCATCCCGTCCCGAACCACGGCGCCTGCTGCGTGGCGGCCCAGGCGCTCGACGGAGCGGCTCCGCCGCCCGCCGAGGCGAGCCCCGTGGCCTGGCCGCGCCGCCGCGCCGTCCCGATCCCGCACCGGCCCGACACCGTCGCCCAGCCCCGCGCGCCCCCCGGCATCAGCGCCGGCCCCCGAGCCCCGCCCGTCCTCTGACCGATCGCCCGCCACGATCCTGTCAGACACGGATGATCCCTCATGCCCCCCCGTTCCCGGGCCGCCCGCCGCGCCGCGGTGCTGCCGCTCGTCCTGCTCGCCGGTCCCGGCCTCGCCCAGACGTCCGACACGACCATCGCCCTCTCCGAGATCACCGTCGCCGGGAGCGGGCCGCCGCCTTCCGGCTCCGTCACGGTGCCGAGCGTCGCCGCCCAGCGCGCGGCCGTGAACGCCACCGTGGGCTCGGTCGGCTTCGTGGATGCGGCGGAGTACCAGAACACCTACGCCAACACGCTGCGGGACGTGCTTCGGGACGTGCCCGGCGTCACCGTGCAGGAGCGCTACGGCCAGGAGCTGCGCCTGTCCGTGCGCGGCTCGGGCGTCGCCCGCGGCTTCCACCTGCGCGGGATCGAGCTCCTGCAGGACGGCATCCCGTTCAACCTCGCGGACGGGAGCGGCGACTTCTACCAGATCGACCTGCCGGCCCTGCGCTCGCTGGAGATCTACAAGGGCGGCGACGCGTTCGCCTTCGGCGCCACCACCCTGGGGGGCGCCGTCAACGCCGTCACGCCCACCGCCCACACCGCCCTCGCGCCCACGCTCCTGCGCGTCGAGGGCGGCAGCTTCAACACGGTCCGGGAGAGCGTCCAGGTCTCGCGGATCTCCGGCCCGGTCGACATCCTGGTCAACGGCACGGTCACGAATTCGGACGGGTACCGGCAGCACGAGGCGCAGGCGACCCGCAACCTCAACGCCAATCTCGGCTACCGGCTCGCGCCAGGCGTCGAGACCCGGTTCTTCTTCGGGACCTACCTCACCGACCAGAAGCTGCCCGGCACGCTGACCCTGTCCGGCGCCCTCACCGATCCGCGGACCGCGAGCCCGACGGCGCTCAGCGGCAACCAGTCCCGCAAGGTCGAGACCGAGCGGATCGCCAACCGCACCTCCTTCGTGCTCGAGGTCGGCAAGCTCGACATCGACACCTGGGCGATCCACAAGTCGCTCTACCACCCGATCTTCCAGGTCATCGACCAGGACGGCTGGACCTACGGGATCGCGCCGCACTGGGCCGGCAGCGTCGACCTCGGCGGCCACCGCAACGACCTGCTGCTGGGCCTGCGCGCCTTCGCGGGGCGGAACGCCGCCCGGCAATTCGTGAACCTGGCCGGCCGGCGCGGGGCGCAGACGCTCGACGCCGTGCAGAGCGCCTCGAACTACGAGGCCTACGCGGAGAACCGCTTCTGGATCCTGCCCGACCTCGCCCTGATGACGGGGGCGAAGCTGTTCTCCTCGAACCGCACCTACAGCAACAAGGGCGGGCTCGCCCCGCCGAGCGCCGTCCCGGCCTTCGCCGACGAGACCTTCGAGGGCGTCAACCCGAAGCTCGGCCTGCTCTGGCAACCGCTGCCGGAGATCCAGGTCTTCGGCGACGTCACCCGCTCGCGCGACGTGCCGGACTTCTCGGACCTCGTGCAGACGAACGCGCTCGGGACCACCTTCGTGCCCCTCGCCGCGCAGCGCGCCTGGACCGTCGAGGCCGGGACGCGCGGCCGCATCGACCGCCTGTCCTGGGACGTGACCCTCTACCGGGCCGAGGTGCGGGACGAACTCATCAACTACGCGATCGCGCCCGGGCTCGGCATCCCGGCCGCGACCTTCAACGCCCCGCGCACCCGCCACCAGGGCGTCGAGGCGGCCTTCGGCCTCGACCTCGCCCGCGACCTCGCCGCGGAGGGCGACGCGCTCGTCCTGCGGCAGGTCTGGACGCACAACGACTTCCGCTTCCTGCACGACCCGGTCTTCGGCAACGGGCGCATCGCCGGCATCCCGGACGACGTGCTGCGCACGGTGCTGCGCTACACCCATCCGAGCGGGTTCTACGTCGCCCCCTCCCTCGACTGGGTGCCGCGCGGGGCCTTCGCCGACCACGCCAACACCCTGCGCGTGCCGGGCTACGCGCTGGTCAACCTGCAAGCCGGGATCGACGTCGCGAACGGCGTGTCGGTGTTCCTGGACGCCCGCAACCTGACGGACGAGCGCTTCGTCTCGGACATCTCGGTCGTCGCCGACGCGCGCAAGGTCGCGGGCGGGCCGGCGGCCCTGGCGGCCTTCTACCCGGGCAACGGCCGCGCCGTCTTCGCGGGCGTGCGGGCCGGGTTCTGACCCGGCATGCGGACCGCGTTCTGACCCGGCATGCGGGCCGGGTCCGGGCCCGCGCCGTCAATGCGTCATCAGCACGGGCAGGGGGGCGTGGTCGAGGACGTGGCGCGTGACGCCCCCGAGGAAGAACTGGCGCACCCGGCTGTGGGTGTAGGCCCCCATGACGAGGAGGCTGGCGCCGCTCGCCTGCGCGGCTTCCAGGAGGGCGGCGCCGACGGAGCGGGTCGGGTCGGGGGGCGCGAGCCGCTCGGCCGCGATGCCGTGCCGGGCGAGATAGGCGGCGAGTTCGGCGGCGTCCTGCGCGTCCTCGTCCCGGCGCGGGGCGGAGAAGATCGCGACCGCGCCGGCAGCCTCGATCAGGGGCATCGCCTGGGCGATCGCACGCGCGCCCTCCAGGCTGCCGTTCCAGGCGATCAGCAGCTTGCGCAGCGGGTCGGCCGGCGCGGGGCCGGGCGGCACCACCAGGGCCGGCCGGCCCGTGGCGAAGACCGCGGCGTCGAAGGCCACCGTCGCGAAGGGGTCCTGCCAGTCGGGCCGGTCGATCACGATCAGGTCGCTCAGGTGTCCCGCCCGGGCGAGGCTGGCATCGACCGGCCCGAGCCGCACCGTGAAGGAGGCGTCGGTGACGCCCGGGCGGACGTCGTCGCCGGCGCGCACCGCCACGTCGGCCCCCGTGCACCAGGTCTCGAAGGCGGCGCGCGCGGCCCCGATCGCCTCGCGCGTCTCCTCCTCCAGGCGCTCGCGGGTCACCCCGGCGGCGATCGCCACTTCGGGGATCGCCGCCAGCACGTCCTCGGCCGGCGGGGACAGGAAGGTCAGCCCGATATGCGCCTTCAGCCGGTCGCTGAGCGCCAGGGCCAAGTCGAGGCGCGGGCGCGCATCGCAATCGGGGCCCGTCGGAACCAGAAGGCAGCGCATCGCCATGGCGGTGATCCTCTCGATGATCCGGTCTCACCGGATCATCGCGCGGATGAGGCCGCCGTGATCTGAATCAATTTGCCGGTTCATCGAAGCGTTGCTCGGCGGCGGACCGACATCCGGGGCCTGCGGCTCACCCCGACGGTCACGCGACGCGACCGTCGGGTCCGTTCTCGAATCGTCGCCGAGCCGTTCGCATCACGCCGCCTGCCGCTTGCGTCCGGGCTCCTGCACGGGGGCGACGAGCGGAAGGGTCAGCACGAAGCGGCTGCCCGCGCCGGGCGCCGCATGCAGCGTGATCCGCCCGCCGAGCTGGTGGGTGACGATGTTGAAGGCGAGGTGGAGGCCGAGCCCGGTGCCGCCGCTGTCCCGGCGCGTGGTGAAGAAGGGCTCGAAGGCCCGCCGCGCCACCTCCTCGCTCATGCCGACGCCGTCGTCGCTGAAGGTGAGGACGACGCGGTCGGACCCCAGCGGCTCGGCCGCGAGCCGGATCGTGCCCGCGCGCCCGTCCGGGAAGCCGTGCCGCACGGCGTTGAGGAACAGGTTCGTCAGCACCTGGCCGAGGGGGCCGGGGAAGGACTCCATCACGAGGCCGGGGGGCAGGTCGAGGGCGAGGGCGATGCGGGCGGTGCGCAGTTCCGGCCGCAGGCTCGCGATGATCTGCGCGCAGGTCTCGCCGAGGTCGAAGCGGCGGCGGTTGTCCTGGCTGCGGTCGACGGCGACCTGCTTGAAGGATTGCACGAGGTCGCCCGCCCGCATCAGGTTGGCGACGAGCTGCTTGCTGGCCTCCTGCACGGCCTCGATGAAGCCCGTGAGCTGCGAGCGGCGCAGGGGCCCGCCGGCGAGGTCCGCCGCGAAGGCCTCGCAGCGCTGGCTCAGGGTCGAGGCGACGGTGAGGCTGATGCCGACCGGGTTGTTGACCTCGTGCGCGACCCCGGCGACGAGGCCGCCGAGGGCGGCGAGCTTCTCGGCCTCGATCAGGCTCGCCTGGGTCTCGCGCAGCTCCGCGAGGGCGGCCTCGGCCTGCTCCTTGGCGCGGCGCAGCTCCGCCTCGGCCCGCAGCCGCGCCAGCGCGTTCTCGCGGAACACCGCGACGGCGGCCGCCATGTCGCCGATCTCGTCGCGGGCCTCGGCGCCCGGCACCTTGCGGGCGTAGTCGCCCCCGGCGATCGCCAGCATGGCGCCGCTCAGGCCCCGCAGCGGGTCGCTGATGCTGCGGGCCACCAGGGTGCCGAGCGCGGCCACCAGGGCCACGAAGGCGAGCGCCACGCCCCCGAGCTTGAGCGCCGCGCTCTCCAGGGTGCGGTCGAAGCGGGCCTGGGCCGCCTGCTCGACCGCGCGCACATGGGTGCCCATCGCCTCGATCGAGGCGGTCATGCGGTCGGCATTGCCGTCGATCTCCTCCTTGAGCAGGCGACCTTGGGCGGCGAACTCGGCGGTGAGCGCCGCGACGCCCGCCTCGACGGCCTGCGCGCGGGCGTCGAGCGCGTCGAGGGCGCGGCTCTGCACGTCGGTCGCCGCGCGGTCGCGCATCACCGGCACCGTGCCGCGGATCGCGGCGGCGGCCCGGCGCACCTCCGCGGCCGAGGCCTCCGCGGCCGAGAGCGAGAAGGCGTTCGCCGCCAGCATCATGGCGTGGAAGGATTCCCGCGACTTCGACAGGGGCGGCCCGATCGGCGCCTGACCGGCCGCGTCGGACCCCTCGATGAGCGCGTAGAGCCCCGACATCTCGCGGGCCGGCCCCGCGAGGCGGCCCTCGTAGATCTGCGAGATCCGGGCGCGCGTCTCGCGCAGGGCCGAGAACCCGGCGATGAAGCGCTCGGTGACCTCCCGCAGGGTCTCCGAGGGCCGGGCGATGAGCGGGTCGAGCCGCGCCTGCACGCGCAGCCGGCCGATCAGCGTGTCGCGCAGGTCGCCGATCCGCCACAGCATGTCGGGGTCGTCCTGGCTGATCGAGCGGTGGATCAGGCTCTGCAGCCGCTCGGTGTCGCGGTCGAGCTGGCCGAGCAGGTGCTCGGACTGGCGCACCTGCCGCAGGTCGTTCCAGGCCCGCGACAGCACGGTGGCCCCGTCCCAGATCAGCCCGATCAGCACCAGGGCGAGGGCCGAGTTGAGCCCGGCGATGCCCAGGATGCGCCAGCGGATGGGCCATGCCCGCACGACCCGTTGCAGCCGTCTGCGCTCCATCCCGCCGGTCCCGCGCCCCGCTCCGCTGCCGGTTGTCCCGGGACGCGGGCAGGTTGTCAAAGGTGGAGGCGAGCCGGGCGCCGCGGCCGCGCGCGGGAGGCGGGATCCGGGTGGACGCGTCCGGCCCGCACGCGACGGCGTCGCCCGGCCTCCCGCGCGGGGCTGTCCCGAGCCGTGACGCAGAGTTATGAAGGACGTGTCGCAGTCTCACGGAGTCCCGCGCTCCGGTGATGCGCGGGATTCGGGGACAGGCAGATGAACCATCCGTTCGGTGACCGGGAGCATCGCGCCCCGGCGATCCTGGCCGGCCTCGCGGCTCTCGGCATGGCCGCGATGCTGATCGGGAGGGGGCTCTTCCACGACGCCGGGTCGAATTCCTACGGCGCCCTGGCGGATGCCCTGCTGCACGGCCGAGTCTGGGTCGAATCCTGTCCGGAGATCGACTGCGCGCGGTTCGACGGGCGCACCTACATCGTGTTTCCGCCCCTGCCGGCGCTCGTCGCCATGCCGTTCGTGGCGTGGTTCGGCTTTCCGGGCTTCAAGGGATTCGTGCTGCTGGGCCTCGCCCTCTCGACGCTGAGCCTGCTGATCTGGAGCCGGATCTTCGGGGCGCTCGCCGTCGATCGCCGCGACGCGCCCTGGCTGATCCTGGCGCTCGCCTTCGCGAGCCCGCTCTTCCAGGTGACGCTGCGGGCCGACGGCGTCTGGTTCTTCGCGCAGGTGGTCGGGTTCCTGATGACCAGCCTGAGCCTGTGGGCGGTCGTCTGCCGGGGCTCGTTCGCCCTGGCATGCCTGTTCGCGGCCCTGGCCTTCCTGTGCCGCCAGATGACGATCCTGTATCCGCTCTTCCTGCTGGCCGTCGCGCTGCCGCCGGGGGCGCCGCTCCGCGCGGGCCTGCGCGGGCTGGCCGGCCCCCTCGCGCGCGGGGCCGTCCCGCTCGCGGCCGCGCTCATCCTGGTCCTCGCCTACGATGCGGCCCGCTTCGGCAACCCGCTCGAGACCGGCTACGCCTTCATCGACAACCCGGACAGCCAGGGATTCATCTGGCGGCGCCTCAGCGAGATCGGGCTCTTCTCGCCCAAATACGCGCTGTTCAACGCGGTCTATCTCCTCCTCCAGGGCGTGCATGTCGAGTTCGGGGGGCCGTACCGGACCGAGATCATCGGACTCGACAAGGCCGGCGTCGCGCTGGCAGTGTCGAGCCCGTGGATCCTGCTCGCCGCCTGCGCGAGGATCGACCGCGTCTTCGCCGCGGGGGCGGCGGTGATCGGCCTGATCGCCGGCACCACCCTGCTCTACCACTCGAACGGCGCCGAGCAGATCGCCACGCAGCGCTACACGCTCGACTGGCTGCCCATCCTGCTGGTCCTGATGCTGCGCGCCCCGCGTCCGGCCGCCTTCGCGGCCCTGCCGCTTCTGGTGACCTGGGGCGTGGTCACGAACGCGGCCTTCGCCTTCCTCGCGAGCGTCTACCGCCTGTGAGGAGCGGACGGGCCGGGATCCGCGCCCGGCCCGCGACGCAGAGGTCCCGGGCCGCCGGCCCTCACGGCGGCCCGTCCGGCAGGCCGAGCGCCGCCGCCGCGAAGGCGAGGGCGGCGGCGAGCCCGAGCAGGAGGCTGGGGCGGTCCCTGAGCGCGAACACCACGGGATCGTCGTTCAGCTGGCCCCGCCCCGCGATCAGCCAGATTCGCCCGATGAACAGCAGGAGGAGGGGCGGGAAGGCCCAGAGCGCCCGGGGCGCCGCCAGCGCGGCGGTCTGGAACGCGTCGAGCACCAGGTAGAGGATGAAGATCACGATGCTGGCGAGGCCGGCCGCGATGCCGAGCGCGAGCACGACCGGCTCGTCGGCCGGCAGGTAGCCCCGCCCGCCGACGACGCTCAGCCCGCGCTCGGCCGCGCCGCGCAGCTCGGTGTGCCGCTTGGCGAGGGCCAGCGAGGTGAACAGGAACATCGAGAAGGAGAGCAGCCTGGGCGACCAAATCACCGCCGCGGCGGTGATGCCGACCGCGAGGCGCAGGGTGAACAGGCCCCCCAGGGCGAGCGCGTCGAGGATGGGGGCGCGCTTGAGGGCCAGGGAATAGGCCAGGGTGAGGACGAGGTAGGCCAGCACGGCGGCGAACACCCCGGGACCGGCCCCGGCCGCGAGCCCGAGGCCGAGCGCGAGGCCCGCCGCGAGGGCGAACAGGCCGTGGGGAGGGGCAGGTCCCCGCTCGCGAGGGGCCGGCGGCGCTTCGACCAATGCGCGCGGTCGTGGGGGAGGTCCCAGAGGTCGTTCAGGAGGTAGCTCGCCGACGCGACGAGGCCGAGGGCCAGGAAGGTGAGGACGGCACGGCCCCAGGCGGCCGGGTCCCCGGCTTTGCCGCCGAGCACGAGGGGCAGGACGACGAGGCCGTTCTTGGCCCATTGATGGAGCCGCGCGGCCCGCGCGAGGGCGCGCGGTCGCGACGGGCCCTCGATCGCGGTGACGGGGCGGCCGAGGGCGCGGACGGCCCGCACCACGCCCGGGGCGGCCCCGACGAGCGCCGCCTCCCTGGCGCGGGCGAAGACCGGCTGGTCCGCGCCGGCCGCGCCCGCATACGCGAACCCCTCCGGGAACAGGTCCGCCAGCCGCGCCGCCCTGGCCTCACCCGGCAGCGCGAGCGCCGCGTCGGGCGCGAGCACGCGGGTGCCGGCGGGGAGGCGCTCCGCGACCCGCCGCGCCAGGGCATCGTCCTCGGTAAGGAGCCAGATGGGACACCCGCGCCGGGCCCGCGCCTCCGCGAAGGCCAGGGCCTCCTCGTTGAGCGGCCGGGCCGCCCCGGCGAGGGCCGCCGCCCGCGCGACGCGGTCTTCCAGGACGGCGCGCCCGCCTGGCCCCCGGAGCAGGAGCGTGAGAACCCCCGGGGTGTCGGATCGCAGGAGGGAGAGCGCGCCCTCCAGGAGCGCGCTGCCGCCCTGGAGCGCGTCGTCGAGGCCGATGACCAGGGGAAGCGAAGGCCGAGGCTGGGCGTGTTCGGCGGAGATGCGGGAGGCAGCGTCGGCGGAAAGCGGATGGGTCATACGTCGATCTCACGCGAATGCCGCGCGGCGCGGTGCCGATGCCGCGCTCTGACCGAGACAGGCTGATGCCATGATCCGTGCGCTTGAGGGTCGCCGCGAGGCAGCGCAGGGGTCCGGCGTTGCCTCGGTCACGCTCAATGACCTTAGGGAAGAGATTTTGCAAGACGGAGCTGTCCGGGACGAGCGCCGGCCCGGGCGGGTGCGGCCGGGGCGATCCACCTCCGCGTCGCCCGCACGGTCGCGGGCGACGCGATCCGACCGATCGGCGCCGCGCCCGCGGCGGCGCGCTTCGTGAGCCTCCCGGTCGGCGCGCCGCCGGTGGCACCCTCATCGCGCGGACGCGGGGCGCTCGCCGTCGCACCGGTTCAGGAGGCTGCGGCGTTCTTCTTCAGGATGGCGGGCGTGCAGGTGCCGTCATGCGTCAGGTCCTGTTCGCGTTTGTACAGCCAGGATAGATAATCATGGATCGAATTCGTTGGAATTTCACCGTTCCCACTGTGAAACTCAACCTTCTCTGCCTCGCCTGTTCGAATTATTTAATTTATGTACTCTCCTTCCAAAAGCTGCGAGCAGGATGGACCCTGCATCCGGCAGGTTCGGAAGCGGCCGACGTCGCGCGGCGGCGGCTGTCGCCCGGGTCAGGCCCGTCGCCCGCATCCCCGCCCTTCGTCCCGCGGCCCGGATTTCGCTAAGCTCCCGGGCGTATCTCCGATCCGCGCCGGATCTCCTGATTCCATCCCCCGCCGAGGAGCCCCGCCCCGTGATCCGCCTCGAGCCGCGCAGCGGGACGCCGCCGCTCCTCGCCCTCGCCGTGCCGGTGGCCGCGGGCCTCGTCGCCCTGGCGCTCGCGGCGATCCCGATCGCCGCCGCGGGCGCGCCGCTGCCGCGCGCCTATGCGAGCCTGATCGAGGGCGCGCTCGGCTCCCGCTTCGCGCTGGCCGAGGTGCTCACCCGGGCCACCCCCCTCATCCTCACGGGGCTCTCCGCCGCGATCGCCTTCCGGGCTCGGCTCTACAACATCGGCGCCGAGGGCCAGCTCTATACCGGTGCCCTCGCGGCCGTCGCCGTGGGGGCCGGGGCCGTCGAGGGGCCGCCCGCCCTGATGATCCCCCTCGTCCTCGCGGCCGGCGCGCTCGCGGGCGCCCTGATGATGCTCGGCCCCACCCTCGCCCGGGTGGCGCTCGGCGCCGACGAGGTCGTCACCACGCTCCTCCTCAACTTCGTCGTCCTGCTCCTCGTCCAGATGATGATCGAGGGGCCGATGAAGGACCCGATGAGCCTCGGCTGGCCGCAATCCGAGCCCGTCGTCGAGGCCGCCCAATGGCCCAAGCTCGTCGCGCGCACCCGCCTCCACGCGGGGCTCCTCCTCGCCCTGGCGGCGGCCGGGGCGATCCACCTCCTCGTCGCCCGCACGGTCGCGGGCTACGCGATCCGGGCGGTCGGCGCCGCGCCCGCGGCGGCGCGCTTCGTCGGGCTCCCGGTCGGCGCGACGCTCGTCGGCGTCGGCGCCCTCTCGGGAGCGCTGGCGGGACTCGCCGGGGCGGGCGAGGTCGCGGGCGTGAAGGGCTTCCTCGCCGCCGACCTCTCGCCCGGCTACGGCTACGCGGGCATCGTCGTCGCCATGCTGGCCGGGCTCTCGCCGCTCGGCACCGTGGCGGCGGCCGTCTTCGTGGCGGCGGTGTTCGTCGGCGCCGATTCCATGAGCCGGGCGGTCGGGGTGTCGAGCTACATCGCCAACCTCATCGTCGCCATGGCGCTGATCGCCGTGCTGGTGGCCGGGCTCGTGACCCGCTACCGGGTGCGGATCGGGAGGGCGTGACCCCGTGCAGAGCCTCCTCGACATCCTGCTCACCGTCACCTTCTGGGCCGCGGCCCTGCGCATCGCCACGCCGCTGATCTTCGGGGTCGCGGGCGCCGTGCTGTGCGAGCGGGCGGGCGTGCTCAACCTCGGCATCGAGGGCATCATGACGGCCGGGGCCATGACGGGCTGGCTCGCCGTGCATCTCGGCGCCGGCCTCTGGGGCGGGGTGCTGGTCGCGGCGCTCACGGGCGCGCTCCTCGGGCTCCTCCTCGCCGGGCTCACGGTCGGGCTCTCCCTCTCCCAGCACGTGAGCGGGCTCGCCGTGACCCTGCTCGCCACCAGCGCCGCCTCGTTCGGCTACCGGCTCGCCCTGCCCGGCGCCGCCACGCCGCCGCGCATCGTGCCCTTCGCGCCCCTCGACCTGCCGCTCCTGTCCGACCTGCCGCTCGTCGGCCCGATCCTGTTCCGGCAGACCGCCCTGACCCTGTTGGCGCTCGCGCTCGTGGCGGCGCTGGCGTGGTTCCTCGCCCGCACGCCCCTCGGCCTCGCCGTGCGGGCGGTCGGCGAGAACCCGGCCGCCGTCGAGGCGCAGGGCATCCCCGTGCGGGCCCTGCGGACCGGCGCGGTGGTGGCGGGCTCGGCCCTGATGGCGGTGGGCGGCGCCTTCCTGACGCTGTCGGCCTTCAACGCCTTCTTCTTCGAGATGGTGGCCGGGCGCGGCTGGATCTGCATCGCGCTCACCGTCTTCGCGGGCTGGCGGCCCGGCAAGGCGCTGCTCGGGGCCGTGCTGTTCGGCGCCTTCGACGCCTTCCAGGTCCGGCTGCAGCAGGTCGCGGGCGGGATCGTGCCTGGGCAGGTCTTCCTGATGCTGCCCTACCTCCTGTCGATCGCGGCGCTCCTGGTCGGGGCCCGCCACGCCCGGGCGCCCCGGGCCCTGATGATCCCCTATCGCCGCGGAGAGCGCTGACCTCATGGACATCGACCTCATCCTGCGCCGCGCGACCCTGCCGGACGGGCGCCGGGACCACGACATCGCGGTCGCGGGCGGGCGGATCGTCGGGATCGCGCCGGGCATCCCGGGCCCGGCCGGCGAGGAGATCGACGCGGCCGGCCAGCTCGTGACGCCGCCCTTCGTCGATTGCCACTTCCACATGGACGCGACGCTCTCCCTCGGGCACCCGCGCCTCAACCTGTCCGGCACGCTCCTCGAAGGCATCGCCCTCTGGGGCGAGCTGAAGCCGCTCCTCACCGAGGAGGCGGTGATCGCGCGGGCGCTGCGCTACTGCGACCTCGCGGTGGCGCAGGGGCTGCTCGCGGTGCGCTCCCACGTCGACGTCTGCGACGACCGGCTGCTCGCGGTCGACGCCCTGCTCGCCGTCAAGAAGCAGGTCGCGCCGTACCTCGACCTCCAGCTCGTCGCCTTCCCGCAGGACGGCTATCTGCGCGCGCCCGGCGCGGCGCGCAACCTGGAGCGCGCCCTCGACCGCGGCGTCGAGGTGGTGGGCGGCATCCCGCATTTCGAGCGCACCGCGGAGGAGGGGGCCGAATCCCTGCGCCGCCTGTGCCGGATCGCGGCGGAGCGGGGGCTGCGCGTCGACATCCACTGCGACGAGACCGACGATCCCCTGTCGCGCCACGTCGAGACGCTCGCCGCCGAGACGGTGCGGCACGGGCTGCAGGGGCGGGTGGCGGGCTCGCACCTCACCTCCATGCACTCGATGGACAATTACTACGTCTCGAAGCTGCTGCCCCTGATGGCGGAGGCGCAGCTGCGGGTGGTGGCGAACCCGCTCATCAACATCGTGCTCCAGGGCCGGCACGACAGCTACCCGAAGCGCCGCGGCCTCACCCGCGTGCCCGAGGCGCTGGCGGCGGGGCTCACCGTCGCCTTCGGCCAGGATTGCTGCATGGACCCCTGGTACAGCCTCGGCGCGGCCGACATGCTCGACGTTGCCCATATGGGCCTGCACGTGGCGCAGATGACCGGGCGCGACGCGATGCGGGCCTGCTTCGCGGCCGTGACGACCCAGGCCGCCGCCGTGATGGGGCTTGAGGATTATGGGCTGCATGTCGGCGCCCACGCGGATCTGGTGCTGCTGCAGGCCCGCGACCCGATCGAGGCGATCCGGCTGCGCGCGACGCGGCTCGCGGTGATCCGCCGCGGCCGGGTGGTGGCCCGCACCCCCGCCCGGGCGGCCGCCCTCGCCCTGCCGGGACGGCCCGAGCGGGTCGATCCGGCGGCCTACGCGCCGGAGGCGGCCGGGGCGTAGGACGGGAGCGGGCGCGCCGGCCGACCCGGATCACTCCTGCGCGTCCTCGCCGGCCGGCACCTCGGCCTCCTCGCGCCGGGCGGCCCGGGTCGCCCGCGCCCGCTCGGCCTCCCGCAGGCGCCGCCGCCGCATCTCCAGCCCCTCCCGGGTCGGCGGCCACCAGCCGCGGCGCACGTCGTCCGGGCGCGCGGCGGAGAGAACCTCCGCGAGTTCGCGGAAATCCGGCATCCGCCACCAGCCCCACACGAAGGTCCGGCCCTTCGGCAGGGGCGCCACCGCGTGCGGCAGGTCCTCGCGCGCGATCGGCTCCGCGTCGAGGGCCTCGAACACCACCACGCCGTAGGCCGCCGTCTCGACCGGGACCCCGAGGGGCGGCAGGTCGTCCATCGGCACCGGGTGACGCTGGCGCCGCCGCTCGCGCTCGGCCGCGGGATCGCGGGCCGCCTCCCGGCGGGCGCGCTTCGCCTCGGGCTCGTTGCGGGCGGCCGCCTCCTCGATCACCGGCCAGACCGCCTTGAGCGCCTCGTAGGCCCGCCACGGCACCCGCCACGCCCGCACCGCCGGGTCCCAATGGGCGGCGGAGATGCCCCGCAGGGTCTCCACCACGGTGCGCGAATAGGGGGTGCGCACGATCAGCCCCTCGGGGCTCGGGTCGAGGTAGCGGCTCACCAGCGGCTCGAAGGCGTAGGCGTCGCGGCCCTTCGCGTCGCCGTGGGCGTCGCGCGCCGACATCTCCCGCCCGATCCAGGCGTCGACCCGCCGCTCGGCCGTGGTGCCCGGGACGAACCAGCGCCGCGTCGCGCGGCGGAACTTCGCGGTCGGGAAGGTCTCGCGGAAGCGCGCGATCAGGTCGCGGTCGAAGGGCATCGCCACCAGCACCCCGGGGCGCTTGCCCGTCCCCGGCGCGACTGAGAAGCCGGCGCCGCGCTCGACCGCCCCCTCGACCGCCTCCGGCTCCATGGCCTCAGGCCGGGTCCGGCCGGCCGCGGCCCCAATGGGCGTCGACCCGCGGCCCGAAGCCCGGATCCGCGAAGGCGTCCTCGCCCGGACCCTGGCTCGGCGCCCCCGCCAGCGCGTCCACGTCGAGGTCGATCACGTAGCCGCCGAGCCGGACATCGTAGGTCAGCGCCCGCCACGGCACCGGATGGTAGCTCTCGCCGAGGCCGAGGAAGCCGCCGAAGGACAGGACCGCGTAGGCGACCTGCCCCGACACTTTATCGACCATGAAGTTGTAGATCGTACCCAGGCTCTCGCCCTGGCGATTGTAGACCGCGGTGCCCTCGACCTTGTTCGAGGCGATCAGCCGGCGGGTCTCGTCGAGGGCGACGCCCTCGGCGGTCGGGTCGAGCTCCATCGAGCCCGGCGCGCGCAGGCTTCGTTCGGTCGGCAGGTCGGTCGGCATCTCTCGTCTCTCCATCTCACCCCTGGGGAACCGGACCCCCGTCGGACGGTTCCGGGCGCTTCCGCGCCTGCGGGCGCTCTGGCGCCCGCGGCCCCTCAGCGCTCCCGGGCTTCCTCCGCCTGAGTCGCGGCGGCGCTGCGCACGTCGCGACTCGCCAGGGTCATCTCGACGGCGAAGACCCCGAGCGCGCACAGGGTGAACACGATCGCGGCGCCGAACAAGGCGAAGAGCACGCTCGCCACGCCCGTGTCGCGCAGCGCCCCCACGAACAGCGTCAGCACCGCCCCGCAGGTCGCCACCCCCGCGAGCGCCGCCAGCACCACCGCCGCGTCCAGGGCGAGGCTGCGCCGCCGCAACTCCGCGAGCCGCGCCACCTCGTTCGTGCGGCCCGACAGCCTCTCGACCTGGTCGGCGATCCGCGCGTGGCGCGTCGACAGGACGCTGAGCAGCGTCGCGAGGCCGCTGAGCAGGAAGACCGGCGTCAGCGCCACCTGGATGATGTGCGCGGTCGAATCGAGGGCCGAGAGGTCGGCGGGAACGGGCATGCGGGGCTCCGGTCGGCGGGCCCGCCTTCCGCCCGGCGCGGGCCCGGGTCAAGCCCCACCGCGGGCGGTGCCCTCCCGGGCATCGCCCGGCAGGGCATCGCCCGGCAGGGCATCGCCCGGCAGGGCATCGCCCGGCAGGGCATCGCCCGGCAGGGCATCGCCCGGCAGGGCATCGCCCGGCAGGGCATCGCCCGGCGGCGCGCGCAGGCCCCGCGCCAGCGGCACGGCGGCGAGCGCCATCAGCGCCATGGCCCAGAAGGCTGCCGGCCCGAACCGGCCGTAGAGCGGCCCGGCCGCCAGCGTCGTCAGCGTGGTGGCGAGCCCGAGGCCGAGCGTGCCGTAGAGGGTCTGGGCGGTGGCCGCCAGCGCCGGCGGCACGCTCGCCAGCAGCACCCGCATGCAGGCGAGGTGCAGGAGCGCGAAGGTCAGCCCATGCAGGGCCTGGATCAGCGCCAGGGCCGGCAGCGCCGCCGTCGCGCCCTCCACGGCCCAGCGCCCCGCCGCGGCGAGGCCCGCCAGCATCAGCGCCCGGGCCGGGCCGAGCCGGTCGAGGAGCGGCGGCCCGGCGAGCGTGAAGACCAGCACCTCCGCGGCGACCGATTCCGCCCAGAGCAGGCTCGCCGCGCCGGGACCGATCCCGGCCGCCTGCCAGCGGATCACCGCGAAGGCGTCGTGCATGGCATGGCTGCCGACCACCAGGGCGGCGACCAGGACGAGGCGGCGAAACGGCGCCGAGCGCAGGAGGAGGCCCGGCGAGGCCGAATCCACAATCCCCGCGGCCCGCGCCGCCCCGGCCGGGAGCCGCAGGGCGGCGAGCGCCAGGAGCCCGAAGAACGCCGCCCCGCAGGCGAGCAGGGCCGGCCGGCCCGACCACGCCGTCACCGCCCCCGCGAGCAGCGTGCCGGCGATGAAGGCCGCCGAGCCCGCACCCCGCACGAGCCCGTAGGAGAAGCGGCCGGCCGCGGCGGCCGGGAGCGCCAGGGCGTCCGCCAGCGGCGCGAGCGGCGCCGTCGCGGCCGCGTGCGCGACCCCGACCACCAGGAGGGCCGCGAAGCCGTGCCCGGCGAGGAAGGCGAGCGCCGTGACGGCGGAGAGGAGGGCGCAGGCCGCCAGCACGCCGCGGGCGGCGTCGCGCCGGTCCGCGAGGCGCCCCGCCAGCGGGCCTGCCGCGAGCCGGACCCCCTGGCCGGCCGCGAGCGCGAGCCCGATCTGGTCCGCGCCGAGCCCGCGCTCGGCCAGGAAGGCCGGCAGGTAGGGCGACGTGACGCCGTAGCCCGCATAGAGCGCCGCCGCGACGACGAGGAAGCGGCTCAGCATCGCGGCGCCTCGCGGCGCGGCGCCTCGCGGCGCGGCGCCTCGCGGCGTGGCGCCCGCGCCGGCCGACCCGGGATCAGGACCGAGGGGCGCCGCCCCTCGGCTCCCCGCCGCAGGGCGCACCCTCCGGCCACCCGGATCTCAGAGGAAGCCCCGCGAATGCGGGCCCTCCCCGGGGATCTCGGAGGACACCGCGGCCCGCAGGCCGAGGATGAGGGCGCCGGCGGCGCCGAAGGCGAGGGAGATGGCGGCGAAGAACATGCGGAGAGTTCTGCGGCCGCGTGCTTAACGGGGGATTGCCGAACAGGGTGAATGGGAGGAAAACCCCGGCATCCACACGGCGGCGAGACGTGCGCGCCACAGGAACTTAGTGCCCAAGATCGGCCATCATCGGAGGACAGCGACGCGATGGAGTACCGCACCCTCGGACGATCCGGCCTCAAGGTCTCCCCCCTCTGCCTCGGCACCATGATGTTCGGCGGCCAGACCAGTGAGGCCGAGGCCGCCCGCATCATCGCGGATGCCCGCGACCGGGGGATCAACTTCATCGACACGGCCGACGTCTACAACGACGGCGTCTCCGAGGAGGTGGTGGGCCGCGCCATCGCCCGCGACCGCGGCGCCGTCGTGCTCGCCACCAAGGTCGGGAACCCGATCGGGGCCGGCCCCAACGACCGCGGCCTCTCCCGCGCCCACGTCATCCGCGCCTGCGAGGACAGCCTCCGGCGCCTCGGCACCGACTGGATCGACCTCTACTACCTCCACCGCGAGGACCACGACACGCCGCTGGCCGAGACCGTGCGGGCCGTGGGCGACCTGATCCGCGCCGGCAAGGTCCGGTACTTCGCGGTCTCGAACCACCGGTCCTGGCGCGTCGCCGAGATCTGCCGCCTCTGCGACGACTACGGCATCGATCGACCGGCGGCGAGCCAGCCCTACTACAATGCCCTCAACCGCATGCCCGAGGTCGAGCACCTGCCGGCCTGCGCGTATTTCGGGCTCGGCGTGGTGCCCTACTCGCCGCTCGCCCGCGGCGTGCTCACCGCGAAGTACGATCCCGGCGCCTCGCCGCCCGAGGGCAGCCGTGCCGGCCGCGGCGACGCCCGCATGATGCAGACCGAGTGGCGCCCCGAGAGCCTCGCCATCGCCCGCGAGATCGCCGCCCACGCGGCCGCCCGCGGCGCCTCGCCGATCGACTTCGCCCTCGGCTGGGTGCTGAACAACCGGGCGGTCACCGCGGTCATCGCCGGCCCGCGCACCTTCGCGCAGTGGGAGGCCTACGCGGCCTCGCTCGCCTACCGCTTCGGGGCGGAGGACGAAGCCCTGGTCGACCGGCTCGTGCCGGCCGGCCATCCCTCGACCCCCGGCTACACCGATCCGGCCTATCCCCTGGAGGGCCGCAAGACCTGGACGGATGCCCGATCAATCGGGGCTTGAGCTTTCGTTTACGCCTTCGGGTGTGGATGATCCCGTTCCGGCCGCGAATTTCCGCTTGGAACGGGGCCGGCAAGGCTTAGTTGTTGACGCTAAGCGCCCGGCAGGGCCGTATATCCCGCGACGTGGGCCCCAGGGGACACCGGAGGAGAGCGATGGCGACCAAGACGACCAAGAAAGAGGCTCCGAAGGCCGAGGCGGCCGAGGCCGAGAAGCCCGCCGGCAAGGAATCCGCCGCCAAGGGCAAGAAGGTGGCGGCGCCCAAGGGCGGCGACAAGCCGAACGCCCTGCAGAAGCCCCTCCAGCCCTCGCCGGAACTCGGCGCGATCGTCGGCACCAAGCCGATCCCGCGCGGCGAGGTGGTCAGCAAGGTGTGGGACTACATCCGCACCCATTCCCTGCAGAATCCCGAGAACAAGCGCGAGATCCTCGCCGACGACAAGCTGAAGAAGGTCTTCGGCAAGGACAAGGCGACGATGTTCGAGATGAACAAGTATCTCGCCCAGCACCTGAAGTAAGGGCGGAGGCCCGCGCGGGGTTCCGCCGGAGGCCCGTCGGCGTCCGGCGCCGGCCGGTCTCGGACCGGAGCCTCGCGGTCCCCGTCGCGCCGAGGCGCATCGGCGCCGCTCTTCGACCCCGCCCTCCGCGACGGTCCCGGCATGGCTGGGGCCCCCTCGCCGGGCGATGATGGGCCGGGGCTCTAGAGATCGCGCCGGGCCGCGTGCGGGCCCGAACCCTGTCCTGAGCCGTCGTGGTCGGGGTTGCGGCGACGCACGCGAGGATGGGGCCGGTGCCGGAAACGCCGTGAGGGCATCGGCCGCCCCGTTCGGGGCCATCCCGCCATCGGACCGGCTCGAACCACCGGGCAGCTGCCCGCGGCCCCGTCCCGCGCCTGCCGATGCAGGCGCCCGGCCGGGCGGGGCGCTCGCCCTCCCATCGGTCCTCAAAAATGGAAAGGGCCCCGACACCGCCGGGGCCCTCCGTCGCGATCCGCCGTCGGGATCAGAAGTCGCGCTGAACGCGCATGCGAACCTGGAACGTGTCGCCGTCCCTGACGGTCGCCGTGGTGCTGCCGGGCCGGTTCGGGTCGAGAACGCGACCGTTCTTGACGCCGACCTGGGTGTAGAGACCCTCGACGCCGATATCGAGATCCTTCACCGGCGACCAGATCAGGCTCGCGCCGGCGACGATCTGGGACGCGTCGCGCAGCAGGGCGCTGGTCGCCGCGTTGGCGACGGTGAGGCCGCCGATCCCGGCCGCCGCGGTGCGGGCCCGGGCGGTCTTGTTGAACTCGATCTCGCCGTAGCTGCCGAAGATGGCCGACCGCCACTCGGGCGTCCAGTAATGGAGGAACGAGCCCACCACCGTGAAGCTCTTCGAGAGCGACAGCCGGCCGGTCACCGGGTCGAGGATCGCGTCCGCGTAGGAGGTGTTGAACAGGCCACCAATCGGGTTGCCGGTCAGCGAGTAGGTGCCGTTGTAGTTGGAGATGCCGGTATAGATCGTCGCGCCTTCACCGTACGAGCCCTGCAGGTAGAGACCGTCACCCGCGGCGATGAAGGGCAGGTTGATCTTCACGCCGCCCTGGACCGCCCAGCCGTACTCGCTCGGCACGTGGGGGATCGTGAGGAGATTCGAGGTGAAGTTGCCGGTGTTGATCTCGTGGACCGCCGCCGAGAGCTGCGCCGAGCCCCAGGCCGCGTCGTAGCGCAGGGCGCCGACGAAGTCGGGCATGCGCGAGCGCTGCACCACGTCGACGGGGTTCACGCCCACGCTGGCGGTCGGCGCACCGAAGATCGGGTTCTTGCGGAAGTTCGGGTCTTCCATCGAGATCGTGGCCGAGAAGCCCTCGCCGAACGTCGCCGTATAGGCGAGGACGTTGGTCGAGGACATGTCCGACCCGAGCGTGCCGGCGATGATCTCGTAATCGTGGGCGTAGAAGTCGTAGAACGAGGCCGCGCGGCCGGCGGTGAGGCCGGCAAACTGGATGAAGGCCTTGTCGGCGTTCACGTATTGCTGGACGCGCCCGGCCGTGTCGACGCCGGTGGCGGAGAAGGCGTTGGCGGCGCGCTCCTGGGTACCGGACTTCAAGAAGCCGCCGGTGCGGCTGGCCAGTTCGAAGCGGACGAAGGCGCGCAGGGTGCCGTAGCCGGTCTGCGTGCGGGCGTCGATGTTCAGGCGGCCGAGGGCGCGATAGCCCATGTTGTCGCCGCGGATCAGCGGCTGGACGTAGGTCGCCTCGAAGCGGGCGCGGCCGCCGACGCGCAGGCAGGTATCGGTGCCCGGGATGTAGAAGAAGCCGGCGCCGTAGGCCGAGCAGATCCGCACGTACTCGACCGGAGCCGCCTTCTTGGTCGGCAGATCGGCCGCCTGAGCCCCGCCGGCGACGGCCAGACCGGCCGCCGAACCGAGGAGCACGCCCTTGACCGCGCGGAGCGACCGCGCGGACACCGACATCATTCCGGATTGCATCGTCACTTTACCATCTCCTTTACCCAGGGAAGGAGTCGCACGGCGCGCCTTTTCTTTCCCCGATTCCGATGGGTAATGGAATATTTGAGCGGGCCGTGAATGTACATGGAGCCGTCGGCAGTGAGTTGCCGTAAGGGAACGGATGTGTCCGTTCTGCAATATGCCTTTCGATATAGGCCAAATGGCCGAGAGGAGCGGCCGAACGATTCAAAAAAGCGAGTAAATTTTCAATCGCACGCTTGAATTGTCTTCGGCGAAGGCCGCGAAATCTCCTCCGCGGCCCTCGCCGGATGCGCGCGCCGGGGTCACACGATGGCGCGCACCACCCCGCCATCGACCCGCAGGGCCGCCCCGCTGGTGGCGCTGGCGGCGGGGGTGCACAGATAGGCGACGAGGTTCGCCACCTCCTCCGGCGTGGCGAGCCGCCCGAGCAGGGAGGTCGGCCGGTGCTCCCGGACGAAGGCGCGGCCCATCGCGTCGAGGTCCGGGTCGGCGATGCCGGCCGCCATCTCCTTCATGAAGGTGGCGACGCCCTCCGACAGGGTCGGGCCCGGCAGGACCGCGTTCACCGTGACGCCGCTGCCCGCGACGGTCTCGGCGAGGCCGCGGGAGACCGCGAGCTGGGCGGTCTTGGTCATCCCGTAATGGACCATCTCCACCGGGATCTGCAGGGCCGATTCGCTGGAGATGAACACGACCCGGCCGAAGCCCCGCGCCGTCATGCCGGGCACGTAGAGCCGCGACAGGCGCACGCCGCTCAGCACGTTCACCTCGAAGAAGCGCCTCCAATCCTCGTCCGGGATCTCGAAGAAGGGTTTGGGCTCGAAGATCCCCGCATTGTTCACGAGGATGTCCGCGTCCGGGACGGCGGCGTGCACGGCCCGCGCGCCCGCTTCGTCCGCGACGTCCCCGGGCGCGGCCAGGAAGCGCCCCTTCGGCGCGGCCCGCGCGAGCGCCGCGACCGCCGCCTCGGCCCGCCCGGCCGTGCGCCCGTTCACCGCCACGGTGGCGCCGAGCTCCCCGAGCGCCCTGGCGATGGCGAAGCCGATTCCCGCGGTCGAGCCCGTCACGAGGGCGCGCCGCCCGGTGAGATCGATGTCCATGCTGGCCTCCGTCGCAGCCGTCCCGCCCGGGAGATGTGATCCCGATCCCGGACGTCCAGGGCTTGGCGGTCCGCGCGGAGGAGCCCCGGAGGCGGCGCCTCCGGCCCGGAGGCGGCGCCTCAGGTCCGCGCCGGATTGCGCAGGGCGCTCGTCGCCGCCCCGGTCAGCGACAGGCCGGCGGCGATCCACAGCACCGCCACGGTGCCGCCCGTGTGCATCAGGCCGAAGATCACCGCGACCATCGCGGCCCCGAGCGACTGCCCGACGAGCCGCGCCGTCGCCTGCATGCCGCTCGCGCCCCCGCTGCGCTCCCGCGGGGCGCTGGTGATGATCACCCGGTTGTTCGGCGACTGGAACAGCCCGAAGCCGAGCCCGCAGAGCGTGAGCCGCCAGACGATGTCTCCCGTGGCGGGCTCGGCCGGCAGGCTCGCCACCAGGGCGAGGCCCGCCGCCATCCCCAGCATGCCGACGCCGCCGAGGAGGCCGGGGGCGATCCGGTCCGAGAGCCGGCCCGCCACCGGCGCGATCACCGCGATGGCGATCGGCCAGGGCGTCATCAGGAGGCCCGTCTCGCTGCTCGTCCGGTGCAGCAGGTCGTGGAAGTAGAAGGGGAGGGCGACGTAGGCCATCATCTGGGCCGAGAAGGCGCAGATCGAACTCGCCATCGAGAGGGCGAAGACCGGGATGCGCAGGAGGTCCACCGGCAGGAGGGGCGCCGGCAGCCGCGCCTGGTACCAGACGAAGGCCGTGCCGATCACGAGGGCGCCCCCGAGGAGGAGGAGCGCAAGGCCGCGTTCCCCGGGGTCGCCGAGCCCGTCGACCCCGGTGATCAGGAGCGCGAAGACGAGCGCGTTGAGGAGCGCGCTCAGGGCATCGAAGCGCCCGCCGCTGCGGGGTGTGACCGGCAGGGTGCGGATCGCCGCCGCGAGCGCCAGCAGCCCGAGCGGCAGGTTGACGAGGAACAGCCAGGGCCAGCGCGCCACCGACAGGATCGCGCCCGCCACGGTCGGCCCGGCCGCCGAGGCGATCGCCACCACGAGCGCCACCGTGCCGACCCCCCGGCCGATCAGGCGGTGCGGGTAGATGAACCGCACCAGGGCGATGTTGACGCTCATGATCCCGGCGGCGCCGAGCCCCTGCAGGATCCGCGCGGCGATGAGCAGGGGCAGCGTGGGGGCGAGCGCGCAGGCCAGCGAGGCCGCCGTGAACAGGGCGAGCCCGATCGCGTAGATCCGCCTGTAGCCGAGGATGTCGCCGAGCGAGGCGAGCGGCAGCAGCGCCGCCGTGACGGCGAGCTGGTAGCCGTTCGTCACGAAGATCGCGGCGCCCGGGCTGACCCCGAGGTCGCGGGCCATCACCGGCAGGGCGACGTTGACGATGGCCCCGTCCAGCACCGCGAGGGTCATGGCGGTGCCGATCGCCCCCATGGCCCAGAGGCGCTCGGCCGGCGGCAGGCCGTCCGCCGCCTCCACCGGCACCGGTCCGGCCGCTCCCGTCATTCCGCCCTCTCCCGCCCTCTCCCGATCCGACGGGCCGGCCCGAGCAGAGCGGTCCGCCGCGATTCTGCTCAGGTTCTTGTTCCCGCGTCGTTTTTTCCGAACCGGTGCCCCTTCGGCGCACGGTGCCTGGAGCAGGCTTCGCTCGGGTCGAAACCCGAAGCCTGCTCCAGGTCTCCGGTTTGGCCGCATGTCCTACGCCGAACCGGCATCCACGTCAGCGGGAAATGCTCTCGCGCATCGGCGCCCACGCCGCATCCGCCGCCGATCGCGGGGCAGCCCGGCCCGTGGCGACGGCCCGGGCGTGGCGGGCGAGGGCGTGGGCGATCAGGGCGTCCATAAGGGCGGGCGGCGCGAGGCCCGCCGCGTCCCACAATTTCGGGTACATGCTGATCGCCGTGAAGCCCGGCAGGGTGTTGACCTCGTTGACGAAGATTCCCTCCGGGTCGTCCGGGTCGAGGAAGAGGTCGACCCGGGCGAGCCCCGCGCAGGCGAGGGCCTCGAAGGCCCGGGCCGCCAGCCCGCCCATCCGCTCGGCGAGCGCGGGCGCGAGGCTCGCCGGGATCAGCAGGGCCGCCCCGTCCGGATCGACGTACTTGGCGTCGTAGCCGTAGAAGCCGTGCGCGGCGGCCGGGGCGATCTCCCCCGGCGGCGACACCCGCACCTCTCCCTCCGCCGTCTCCAGCACCGCGAACTCGATCTCCCGCGCCCGCGGCACGGCCCGCTCGATCAGGATCTTCTCGTCGTACGCGAAGGCGTGGGCCAGCGCCTGGTCGAACTGGCCCGCATCGGCGACCCGCGAGACGCCGACCGAGGAGCCCATATTGGCGGGCTTCACGAACAGCGTCCGGCTCTCCAGCGCCTCGACCGCCTCCGTGTAGGCGACCCCGCGCCGCGGCCCCGCCACCAGGTAGGGCACGATCGGCAGGCCCGCGTCGCGCATCAGGCGCTTGGCCACGTCCTTGTCCATCGCGGCGGCCGAGCCGATGACCCCCGACCCCACATAGGGCACGCCCGCGAGGTCGAGGGCGCCCTGCACGGTCCCGTCCTCGCCGTTCGGCCCGTGCAGCACCGGCACGACGACGTCGAAGGGCTCCGACACGCTCGCCGTCTCCCCCAGCACCGCGAGCCGGCCGCCGCCGCCCGGAAGGAAGGCGACGCGCGGCCCCTCCCGCACCATCGCGGGCGCCTCGCCGGGCGCGAGCGGCGGGCAGAGCCGCCACGCGCCCGTCTCCTTGTCGATGGCGATCGGCGTCACCGCGTAGCGATCCGGATCGAGCGCCCGGGCGACGTTGCCGGCCGAGACGATCGACACCTCGTGCTCGGCCGAGCGCCCACCGAACAGCAGCGCCACATTCCTCCGCATCGCCCTCATCCTCCCCGCCCGGCCTCTCCGCCCGGCGCGGGCCCAGCATAGGGCCGCGCTCGCATCCCACCAACCGCCCGCGCCGGCGCGCGCCGGCGGGGGAGGTCGGTGCGCTGGCGCACCGGGCGCGCCCGCTGGATCGTTTTTGGACTTCCGCGCTGCGCGCGGCGCTTGCATAGACGAGAGCACTGGCGCCATTGTGTCGCGCAATCCCCTCGAGGATCGCTCCTCAAGATGAGCACGACCGAACCCTGCTCCATCGGCGTCCTGTTCTGCGACGTCGCGGGGAGCACGCGGCTCTACCGCGATCTCGGCGATGACGCGGCCCTGCGCATCGTGGAAAGCTGCCTGGGCTGCGCCGCCGACGTGGTCCAGGCCAATGGCGGACGCATCGTCAAGACCATCGGCGACGAGTTCATGGCGGTCTTCTCCGACGTCTGCGCCATGTGCGACGCCGCCGTGGCGGTTCAGCGCCGGTTCGAGGACGACCGGGTCGGGCAGATCGAGGGGCAGCACCTGCAGCTGCGGATCGGCTTCCATTTCGGGCCGGCGGTGCAGGCCAACGACGATTACTTCGGCACGACCGTGAACATGGCGGCCCGGATGGTGGCGATCGCCAAGGGCGGGCAGATCATCACGACCGGCGCCCTGGCCGACAGCCTGCCGCCGCTGCAGCGGGCGGCGACCCGCAGCCTCGTCGGCGTCTACGTGAAGGGGGCGAGCGACGACGTGCGGGTGGCCGAGGTGCTCTGGCACCTCGCCGAGAACCAGACGGTCTTCTCGCTCCTGCCGGCGGCGGGCGAGCGCCCGCCCGCCGGCAACGACCTGCGCATCACCTACCGGGGCCGGCGCTGGCTCTTCGACGAGCGCCACGCCAGCGTCTCGCTGGGGCGGGAATCGGCCAACGACATCGTCGTCGACAACGACTACGCCTCGCGCCGCCACGCCACGATCGAGCGCCGGGGCGACAAGTGGGTGCTGGTCGATCACAGCACGAACGGGACCTACGTGACCTTGTTCGGGGCCGAGGAATTCTGCATGCGCCGCGAGGAGCTGGTGCTGCGCGACGTCGGCACCCTCGGCATCGGCCGCTCGGTCGGCCTCGACCGCGCCAGCGCCCTCGATTTCGCCCTGACGGTGGGCGGGGCGGAGTAGCGCGGCGGGCGGGCATGCGGCCCGCCTCCCGGTGCGGGCCGACACCGGCGCGGCCTCCCGCGCACGCCCGATTCCACCGCGACGACCGGGGCGGGGCCGCTCCGCGCCGACACGGCCGGCCCACCGATCCCGCCCCCTCGCTCATTGCGGCGAGCGCGTACCGTTTCGGTGTCCGCCGGATCCGTCCGGACTCGTCTCGCGCCCGGGCATTGCCTTGGATTTCGGCGGTCTTGTTCTGATCCGCGCCGGATGGCTGCCGTGCGGATCGGTGGTGATCGGTTCGGCACGCAGATCGGCCAGGGCCGTCATCGCCTGTCCCGCGTCCGGGACAGCGGGGGCGGGATCTCGCGGTCCGAGCAGCCGATCCCGGCCTTCGGACGGCGCTACCGAACCCACCGAGGACCGCGCGAGGCGCCGCCGATCCCTCCCCCTCCGCCGGGTCGGCCGTCGCCCCAAACGAGAGCGGCGCCGGGGAGGCCGGCGCCGCGCGGGGATCTGGCGGATCGCGGGGAGGTCAGGGCATCCGGCTCATCATCCGGGAGGCCCCGATCTCCGCCGGGGTGTAGCTCGGCGCCGCCGAGGCCGCCGCCGGGCCCGGCGCGTAGCGCGGGGTGCGGGCGAGGGAGGGGACCGGCGCGCGGACCCGGATCGGCTCCACCACCTTCACCTTCGGGGCCACCGGGCGGGCCGCCTCGCGGACCACCGGCTTGGCGGCCTTCGGCGTCTCCCGCACCACGGGCGCCGCCTTGGCCTTGGCCTTGGGCTTCTGGACGGGCTCCTCCTCGTCCTGGGGCTCGGGCCGCTTGGCCAGCTTCGGCTTGGCCGTCTCCTTCGCGGCGGCGGCCGGGGCCTTCTTGGTCGTCTCGGCCGGCAGCGTCGCCTGAATCGGCTTGCGGCGGGGGTGGCACTCGTTCCCGTCGAGCTCCATCCCGGTCGGGCAGGTGATCTTCACGCACACCTCGCCCTTCGGCTCCGACCCGGTCGGGCACGAGACCGGGCAGATCCGCTGGTTGTAGGTGTTGAGCACGTCCAGCGTCGCCTGATCGGGCATGTGCGAGACGATCTTGACCGCGCGGGTCTTCGCCGGGTCGCTCGCCTGCGACAGGCGGTAGAACTGGTCGAGCGCCTCCGAGGATTGCCTGCCCCACGACGATTCCGGCCGGCCCTGGTAGCAGCCGAGATCGACGAGGCGCTGCTGCACCGCGCGCACGACCCGCTCGGAAACGCCCTTCTCTTCGGCCACGGGCTGGGACAGGGACGCGGTCTTCACCACCGGCGCGGCGGCGGGCTCGCTTGCGGCGGCGGGCGCCTCGCCCGCGGCGGCCGGCTTCGGCGCCGTCTCGCCGGTCGGCAGCGCCGTGTAGGTCGTCGGCACCGTCGCCAGCGCCGTCTCGGTCGGCGCGGCCTTCTCGGCGTCGAGCTTGGCGGCCTGCTGCGCCCGGGCCGCCTCGGCCGCGAGCCGGGCCTGCTCGGCGACGCGCGCGGCTTCGAGACGGGCGGTCTCTTGCCGGGCCGTCTCTTGACGGGCGGTCTCTTGACGGGCCTGCTCCAGGCGCTTGGCTTCCTCCTCGCGCTTGCGGCGGGCGACCTCGGCGAGCCGCTCCTCCTCCTCGCGGCGGGCCGTGTCCCTGGCCATGTCCTGGCGCGGCAGGGCGGGCTCGCGCTGCTCGTTGCGGTCGGGCGTCGCCCGGGCCTCGAGCAGCTGGATGCGGGTCATCGCGTCGTCGATCAGCAGGCTGTTCGGGTACTTCGCGATGAACTGGCGCAGCTCCGCGAGCTGGTTGCTCCGGCGCAGCCGCGACCAGGCCTGCATGTCCGTCTCCTCGTGGTTGAGGAAGACCTCGCCCGGGTAGGACCGGGTGATTTCGGGCAGCTGGCGGCCGTTGGTGAGGCCCGACACCGTCGAGGCGACCTGCTGGAAGACCTGGCCGATCTCCAGGCCCGGCTCCTGCATGGCCTTCAGCAGCGCGCCCGCGAAGAAGCTGTTGCGGCCGGTGCCGTCGAAGGCGACGCTGTCGGCCTGGGTGGCGTAAGCCAGGATCAGGCCCTTGCGGCCGACCGCCCGCGCGAGGCCGTGGCTGGCGGCGTTGTTGCCGACGTCCTTCAGGGGCAGGTCGCGGCAGGCGTCGAGGATCAGGATCCGGGCGCCCTTGGCGTTGTCGAGGGCCGAGATGACGAACTCGACCGAGATCGTCTCGAACGGCACGTCGAACCCGTCCCGCAGCTGCGCGTCGACCGGCACCAGGTAGTTCTGGCTCTGATATTGCAGACCGTGCCCGGCATAGTAGACGAGGGCGGTGTCCGCATCCGTCGCGAGCCGCGAGAACTGCGCGAGCTTCCGGTCCATGTCGCGGCGCGAGAGGTCGCGGCCGTCGATCACGTCGAAACCGGATTTGCGCAGCAGGGCCGCGAGATCCTCGGCGTCGTTGCCGGGATTGGCCAGCTTGCCGAAACTGTCATAGGCGGCATTGCCGATGACGAGGGCGACGCGCTTCTCCGCCGGGGCCGAAACGGCCATGCCTGCCCACAGCGTGAGCAGCAGAGCGAGAAATCCTGAGAGAGACCGTTTCATAGCCTCAAATCTACACGCCACCGGCCAACCCGGGCAAGTGCCGCGGCACACATCGTCTCCCGTCTCGACATGGTCTTTACCAGTCCGACGGCCCCGGGCCCGGGCACCCGCGAGAGATCAGGCGGGACGGGCTACCGCTCACCCAAAGTCGAGAAAATACAGGATCTTGCCGCGAGCGCGGGCGATTGGTCGAAGACGGGGCTCCGCCGCGTGCGGCGGGGCACGGTGGCGCGCCGGGCCCGGACTCTCCTGCCGGCCCCTTGCCCGCCGGATCGGCCCGCGGCGGCCCGCCCGGCCGGCGGGCCTGCACGCGCGGACGAGCGCGCGAACGAGCGCGCGCGAACGACGCGGACGAGCGCGCGAACGATCAGACGAGCGGACGTCGTTCCGCCCGATTGATTTCGCGCGGAGAGTGCGCTCTGCTTTCCCGCGCGGTGCCGCGGGTTGCGAGGACAGGATGAAGCTGCGCAACCTCTCCCTTCTGCTTGCCGCCGCGGGCTGCCTCGCGGTCGGCGTCGCCGCCTCGTCCGGCACGGCCATGATCGTGCGCTCGGCGCAGGAGCGCCTCGCCGCCGAGACCGGCCGGACCTGGACCGTCCGGGGCGGGGCCAGCCTGTCCCTGTGGCCGCGCGTTGCGGTCGTCCTGCGCGACGTCGGGACCCGCACGGATTACCCGGGGGTCGGCACGGCGAGCCTCGACATCGCCAGCCTGCGGGTCACCGGTGCGCCCCTCGACCTCCTCGCCGGGCGCGACCTCGCCGCGATCGAGGTCGAGCGCCCGGTCCTGCGCTGGCCGGCCGAGTGGTGGCGCGCCGGCGCGCCCGCGGGCGCCGCAGCCGCAGCGGGCGCCGCACCGGATCCCGATCCCGCACCCGATCCCGCGCGCGAGCAGGCCGGGCACGCCGGGCACGCCGGGCACGCCGGGCACGCCGGGCCCGCCGGGCCCGCCGGGCCGCGGCCCGAACGCGTCCGGGTGACGGGGGGCGCGCTCCTCCTCGTCAAGGGCGACACGGTCGTGGCCTCCGTCGAGGATCTCTCCGCCGAGGCCCTGGCCCGCGCGGGCGGGTACGAGGTCAAGGCGGGGGGCCGCACCGGCGGCGGGGCGGCGCGCTGCGACGTGTCCGTCGCGCCCCCGGAGGAGGGGGAGAGCGCGCCCCTGACCTTCAGCTGCCAGGTGCCCGGGCTCGGCGCCGAGCCGCTTGAGGGCCGCGCCGACGCGGCCCTGCACGGGGCCGCCCTGACCCTGGCGCGCCTCTCCGCCCAGGTCGGCGCCGTGCCCTTCACGGGCGCGGTGGTGGTCGACCTCACCGCCAAGCCCTTCGTGCGGATCGACCTCGCCGGTGGCAGCCTGGACCTCCCGGCCGCCGGGGGACTCGGGGACGCGTCCCTGGATCCCGCCCTGCTGCGCAGCTTCGACGGCCGCGCCAGGATCCGCCTCGGCGCCCTGCGGGCGGGCGGGCTCTCCCTCACCGAGGCGCTCCTCGACGGCAAGCTCACGGAGGGGGGGATCGAGGCGGCCCTGACGCAGGGCGGGCTCGCGGGCGGGCAGGTGCGCGCCACGCTCAGGTCCGACATCGCCCGGGAGGCGCGCGGGAGCGCGCCGCCCCGCCACGCGCTCCACCTCGACCTCACCCAGGTCCGCAGCCTGCCGCTCCTCTCCGCCGCCTCGGGCTTCGCGCTCCTCGACGGGACGGCGGGCGCCACCATCGACCTCAAGGCGAGCGGCAGCAGCCAGGCCGAACTCGCCAGATCCCTCTCGGGCGAGGCGGCCATCCAGGTCGAGAACGGGCGCCTCACCGGGATCGACATCCCGGGCGTGGTCCAGTCGGTCGCCCAGCAGCTCTCCCCCGATCCGCGGCTGCGCAGCCAGGACGCCACCGCCTTCGACCGCATCTCGTCCCGGTTCCGCATCGCGGACGGGCGGGCGACGACCCAGGACCTCGCCCTCGCCGGTCCCCTGGTCACCGCCAGGGGGACCGGGACCATCGACCTCTCCGCCCGCACCCTGGCCTTCCGCATCGAGCCCCGCCTGACGCGCACCGCCGCCCGCGCGCTCCCGAAGCTGTTCGACGTGAGCCTGCCCGTGCTCATCGGCGGCTCCTGGGACGCGCCGCAGGTCAGCGTCGATCTCGGCGCCGTGCTGAACGGGCAGACCCTGTCGAATCTCGGCGCCCTCGGGTCGGAGATGCTGGAGGGCGGCAAGGCCAACCCGCTCGGCGGGATGCTGGAATCGCTGTTCGGCGGCGGAGGCGGCGGGGGATCGCGCGCGCCCCTGCGGCCGGGTCCCGCCCGTCCGGGCGCGCGGCCGTGAGGGCCGGTCCCGCCCGCGCCCTCGTCCGGCGCCGCGTCAGCCCGCGCCGGTGGGGATGATGCGAGAGCGAGAAGTGTCGGCGGAACCGCCCGGGGCGGTTCCGCCGCGTCCCGGCCCGGCGGGCGCCGCCCCGGGCCGTTGCCGCGTCGAAGAGAGGAGCGAGGTCGTGTCGCGTCGTCCCATCCATCGCCTGCCGCGTCGCGCGGCGCCCGCGCTCGCGGCCCTGCTGTGGGCGGCGCTCGCCGGCCCGGTCGCGGCCGAGACGGCGCCGAGCGCCGGCCTCGCCGTCAGCGTCGCGCCGGCCAAGCGGCGCTGCTTCGACGACCGGGTCGACGTGACCGGCGTGCTCGCCGCCCGCCAGGAGGTCCAGATCCGCCCCGAGCGGGACGGGCTGCGCGTGCAGCAGGTCGCCGTCCGGCCCCTCGACGAGGTGCGGCAGAACCAGGTCCTCGCCCAGCTCGTCCCCGACGACGGCTCGGTCAACCCGACCCCGATCCCGATCCGCGCCCCCGTCGCGGGCGTGGTCGGCCGCAGCACCGCCACGATCGGCGGGCCCGCCCCGGCCCATTCCGATCCGCTCTTCGTGATCATCGGGCAGGGCGAGATCGAACTCGCGGCCGACGCGCCGATCACGGCGCTCGGGAAGATCGCCCCGGGCCAGCCCGTGACCGTGAAGCCCCTCGGCCTCGGCCCGATCAGCGGCCGGGTGCGGCTGGTCTCCCCCTCGACGGATGCGGCGAGCCAGCTCGGGCAGGTGCGCATCCTGCTCAGCGCGATCGGCGAGGCGCGGCTCGGCATGTACGCCCGCGGCACCGTCTCGGTCGGCGAGAGCTGCGGGATCGCCGTGCCCTTCTCCTCGCTGGTGAGCGGGCAGGACGGCACCACGGTCTACGTCGTCAGCCAGAACCACATCGAGGCGCGCCCGGTCGCGGTCGGGCTGTTCTCGGAGGACGAGGTCGAGATCCGCAGCGGCCTGTCCGAGAACGACCTCGTGGTCGTGCGCGCCGCCCCCTTCGTGCGCGAGGGCGACCTCGTCCGGCCGATCCGCGTCGGGGAGGGCCAGGCCCTGAACTGAGCCGGCTTCGCGCCGCCCGTCTCCCGTGGGGCAGGGCGTGATCTGATCGATCCGCGCCGCCCGCCCCGACTGGGCCGGATCTTCGAGGATCCCGTAAGCGATTTCTTCGGAACTCGGAGTATACCCGACCGGACAAGGTCGCGGCCGTTCCGTCGGGAGTGCCTCCATGCCGGAGGGAACCATCGTCCTCGTCACCGATCGGCCGGACCGCAGCGCCGCGCTCGCGCGGGCGCTCGGATCGGTCGGGCGCTGCGAGGTGGTGGGGACCGACGAGCGCTGGACCCGCGACGCCGCGCTGATCGGCGTGGTCGCGGACCTGACCCTGACCCGGCCCGAGGCGTCCACCTGCCTGCGGGCCCTGGAGAAGCGCTACCGGGGCCGCGCGCTGCCGGTGATCGGGCTCCTGCGCCGCACCTCGACGGAATCCCTGCGCCACGCCAAGACGCTCGGCGCCACCGTCTGCCTGCCGGCCTACGTGCCGCCCGACACGGTGGTGGCGGCCCTGTTCAACCAGCTCGAGGCGTTCGGCCCGGTGGGCGAGGCGGCGGTGGTCCAGGGCGTCGCGCGGGCCGGGGAGGCGCTGACCAGCCTGCTCGCGGAGGCGCGCGCGGGCAGCCGGATCCGCATGCAGACCGTCGAGGCGGGCCTGACCCCGATCCTGACCGCCGTGCGGGAGGGCGGGCTGGCGCGCTGGCTCGACACGGTCTGGACGCACGACGACGCCACCTACCAGCATTGCCTGCTGGTGGCGGGCCTCGCCGCGCAATTCGCCCTGCACCTGCGCTTCCGGCGCGACGACCAGCAGCGCTTCGTGCGCGCCGCCCTCGTCCACGACGTCGGCAAGGCGCGGATCCCGCTCCCGATCCTCAACAAGCCCGGCCGGCTCTCGCCCGACGAGGCGGCGGTGATGCGCACCCACGCGGCGCTCGGCCACGACATCCTGAAGGCCGGCGGCGAGTGCGACGCCTTCACCCTCGACGTGGTCCGCCACCACCACGAGTTCCTCGACGGGTCCGGCTACCCGGACAGGCTCGCGGGCGCGGCGGTCAGCGACGGGGTGCGGCTGATGACGATCTGCGACATCTACGCGGCCCTGACCGAGCGCCGTCCCTACAAGACGCCGATGCCGATGCGGGAGGCCATGACCATCCTGCAGAGCATGGATGGCAAGCTCGAAGCCGGCCTCGTCCAATCCTTCGGCCGCGCGCTGGCCGGCGAGAGGCCGTGATCGACCCGGGACAGGAATCGTGCTGGCCAGGGCCGGACGTCGCTGACGCGACACAACGCCCGTCTCCGGTCCACAACAGCCTCCAGTCGATCCGCGTCGCGACCGATCCCGTTCCGGTTCTGATGCGCTCAAGATCCCTCGCTCGACCGGCGCCGGCCGGAACGAGATCTGCCGCATCGGACGAATACCGGTCAGAGTCGAGCGCCGATCTCGCAAGAAACTCTTTACGCTCATCGCCAGCTGTACTCGAAACGAATCAGTGGCGAGGAAGCCGGCTGTGGCATCCCGGCAACGGAGTTGTTTCGCGTGCTCGGCCGGGCAGTCTAGCAATAGACGCTGGCCGAGCGTGACCGTTATGCTGATCGAGAGGCCTGACCTGATGTGCGTCTTCGGACGGAGATCACGCGCCGGACCGGCCGCCGACGGGGATCGGGGTCGGGCCGGCCGCCGCGAGGGGCGGGCATGGGCCGGGGCGGGCGCGACCCGCCGACCGGCTCGCTGGGACGTGTTCGGGGGTGCGGGATGGTGACGCTGGGGTACGAAACGGGCCGCGCGCGCGGCCTTGCGCGGATGAAGCGCCTGCTGATGATCGGCGTCTCCTTCGCGGGGCTTCCGGTGCTGGCCGGCGCGGCCTACGCGCAGAGCGTGGTGCCGGGCTTCGACGCCAATCAGCTCGCCCGCAACGACGACGGCTCCACCGGCGAGGTGGCGCTGCCCTTCACGGCCAACTTCTTCGGCACGACCTACTCGTCGCTCTACGTCAACAACAACGGCAACGTGACGTTCGGGACGCCCCTGAGCACGTTCACGCCGGTCGGCCTCGGCGCCAATTACCGCGGGGCGCCGATCATCGCGCCCTTCTTCTCCGACGTGGACACGCGCAACCCGGCGAGCGGCATCACCTCCTACGGCACCGGCACCTACGCGGGCCAGACCGCCTTCGGGGTGACCTGGCCCTCGGTCGGCTACTTCTCGAACCATGCCGACAAGACCAACACCTTCCAGTTGGTCCTGGCCAGCCGCGCCGATACGGGCGGCGGCAATTTCGACATCTACTTCAACTACCAGCGCATCCAGTTCGAGACCGGCGACGCCAGCGGCGGCACGAACGGGCTCGGCGGCACCTCGGCCTCGGCCGGCTACTCCGCCGGCACCGGCGCGGCGGGCAGCTACTTCGAGCTCCCCGGCTCCCTCGTGAACGGCGCGCTCATCGATGGCGGGCCCAACTCGCTGGTGGCGGGCTCGAACAACGGCGTCCCCGGGCAGTTCCTGTTCCCGGTCCGCAACGGCGTCGTCATGCTGGCCAACGTCTGCCAGCCCGGGGACAACGCCTCGACCACGCAGATCGCCAATTGCGGCCCCAACCGGGCCTACACGGGCGGCATCTTCTACACCCCGCTCGACAAGTTCACCCTGAACGTCCTCGACAACACCACGATCGCCGGCCCGCAGAACGCGGCCGCCGTGCTGGTGATGCCGACCGCCGCGACCACCGGCGCGAGCCCGGCCGGCAGCGTCGCGATCAACGTCAACGCCTCGGCGACGATCACGGCGCCGGGCGGCGCCGGCATCCAGATCGACAGCGGCTCCGGCACGGGCGCGGGCAGCGTCACCAGCGCCGGCACGATCACGGCCGCGACGGCGGGCATCCAGGCCGACACCAACCGGGGCGCCCTCACGGTCGCGAATTCCGGCACGATCACCGCGCCGCTCGGCATCTCGGGCTCGTCGCGCACCACCACCGGCCTGTCGAATTCCGGCACCCTCAACGCGTCCTACGCGGGCCTCGTCGGCGGGGGCTTCACCGGCACCGTCACCCTGACCAACACCGGCACCGTCAATTACGGCCAGTTCGGCATCCTGGGCGGCAGCGCGGTCGCGCCGCTCGTGATCTCCAACGCGGGGGCGCTGACCCAGTCCGCCACCGCCTCGGGCCCGCCCGCCACCGGCCTGCCGACCCTGATCGCCGGCTTCCTCCAGACCAACGCCAATCCGTCGGCGATCTTCGCCCGCGCCGGCGGCGCGATCAGCATCGAGAACGGGGCGAACGGCACCATCGCGGGCGCCAACGGCATCGACGCGGCGGTGCTCAGCTCGGTCCCCGGCCTCCCGGCGACGGGCGCCGCCACCGGACCCCTGACGATCACCAACCTCGGCACGATCGACGTGCAGGGCGCCGCGATCACGACCGCGGCGAGCGCCGTGGCCAGCCAGGTGACCAATGCCGGCACGCTGACCGGCTCCCTCGCCCTGTCGAGCGGCTCGACCTTCACCAACACGGCGAGCGGCCGCGTCAACGTCACGGGCGCGAGCAGCTTCGGCGGCGGCACGATCACCAACGCGGGCGGGATCTCGCTCGCCTCGACCAGCCTGCAGAACCTGTCGGGGTTCCAGAACCAGGGCTCGGGCCTGCTCATCGCCACCGGCACCAGCAGCATCGGCAGCCAGACTCAGGGCACCAGCTTCGTCAATGCCGGCACGATCAGCCTCGTGAACGGTCGGGCGGGCGACACGCTCACCATCAACGGCAACTACGTCGGGCAGAACGGGCGCCTGCTGGCGGAGTTCAACACCCAGACCAGCACGGGCGACCGCCTGATCATCAACGGCAACGCCTCCGGCACGACCGGCGTCACCGTCACCAACCTGACCGGGGCCGTCCCCTTCACCACGGGCTCGCCGATCGTCACGGTCACCGGCACCAGCGCCGCCAACGCCTTCACGCTCGCGGGGGCGCAGAATTTCGGCACCCTCGAGGCGATCCTGGTCGCGACCACCGGCCAGGGCGGCACCTCCGTGGCCCTCGGCACCGTGCCGACCGCGGTCGGCCTCTCGGCCTCCACGGCCGTGATCGCGGCCCGCACCATCGCCTTCCAGGGCGGCTCGGCGGTGCTCGACCGGCTCACCCAGGTCCGCGACAGCCTCAAGGCGGCGCCCGGCCAGACCGCCATCCCGCAGGCGATGCAGTATAACGGCCTGTCGGCCTACTCGGCGCTCGTGACCAAGGACCCGATCGCCCCCAAGCTCGCCGAGCCCGCGCCGCAGACCACCACCCGGCCCGCCATCTGGGCCCGCGCCTACGGCGACATCGAGAGCCGCTCGGGCTTCAGCAACTTCTCCTTCGGCGGTCTCAACTTCACCCGCGACCTCGGCTACAGCCAGGTCTCGGGCGGCTTCCTGGGCGGCACGGACGTGGTCATCAGCGGGCTGACCAAGCCCGACGACGGCCTGATCCTCGGCGTGATGGGCGGCTACACGCTGGCGGGCGTCGACCTCAACCGCAATGCCGGGCGGCAGGATTACGAGGGCGGCACGGTCGGCGTCTACGGCACCTACCTGAACGGCCCCTGGTTCTGGGACGCGCTGTTCAAGGTCGACCTGCTCGGCCTCGACATCCGGGCGCCGGGCGTGGTGCAGCGCACGGGCCTGCAGAACTACAACTTCACCACCAATGTCGGCTACCGGGTGCCGCTGGAGCACAACATCTACGTCGAGCCGACGGCGGGCTTGGAATACGTCTCGACGGTGTTCGACCGCACGCCGGCGCTGGCGGTCGGGGCGGTCCCCCTGCGGGACGGCGAGGCCCTGCGCGGCCGGATCGGGGCGCGGATCGGGACCGAGATGGTCGAGGACAACATCCGGATCGAGCCGAGCATCACGGGCTACGTCTACAGCGTGCTGACCGAGACCGGCACGGTGGGCGCGTTCAACGGGATCACCGGGGTGACCGGCCTGCGGGAAGAGGGGAAGGTGCGCGGGGAGGTCCAGGCCTCGATCAATTTCTTCAACCTCAAGACCGGGCTGTCGGGCTTCATCCGGGGCGATTACCGGATCGGCGGCGACCTCGTCGGCGGCGGCGGCCGCGCCGGCATCCGCTACCAGTTCTCGACCTTCTGATCCGCCGTCCGGAGGATCACGTCCGGCCGGACGATCCGTCCGGATGGCGTCCGCCAAGCCCGCGCGGCGCTTGAGCGAAGCCCAAAGCCGCCATCCCGAAGGGATCGAGCGGCTTTGGGATGCCAAGCCCGCGCGGCGCGACGAACGAGAGGCCCGGCTCCGCCGGGCCTTTCTCGTTGGGGCCCCGCGGCCGGGACGAGTCCCGCGCCCGCCGGCCGCTTCTCCCCGGCCGTGCGCTGGCGCACAGCCGTCCCCCGACCTGCGTGGAACATCACCGGGATGCGGGACTTGCGGAGGCTCGCGCGGAGTTGTTGGGGAGCGGTCCGACCGGAGAGATTGTGCGGGCATTTGCGGGCTTGGCAGGTTGGCCGTGATTCTGTATCGGACAACATCGGCTCTGCATCGCTCTGCTTGACGCACCGGGAGGGGCCACCGTGCTCGGCGTCCGTGGGTGTGATCGCAGATCACTCTTGCTTGAGGCAAAGCCATGGTCGCGTTCCCTCGTCGGAGCCCTTCCGGGTTCGGTCCGCTCGTCGCGCTCGCGCTGCTTCTCGGGTCCGGCGGGGCCCGCGCGCAGACCGTGACCGAGGACGACATCGTCCGCGCGCTGATGCCGCGGCCCCAGACCCGCAGCCTCACCCTGGTCGTGCCGGACCGCGGCGGGCGCGAGGAGCAGGTCTTCCTGGATTCCCTGCGCAACCGGTCGTCCCTGTCGGCGGCCGAGCGCGACCGGCTCGCCGCGCTCTCGTCCGACAAGCAGAGCATCGCCCTCGACATCCCCTTCGCGTACAATTCCTCGAAGATCGGCCACGGCGCGCTCGCGCAGGTGAGCGCGCTCGGCGCCAGCCTGGCCCGCCCGGAACTGCGCGACAGCACGATCCTCATCGTCGGCCACACGGACGGGAAGGGCAGCGACCGCGGCAACCAGCGGCTCTCGGAGCGGCGCGCCCGGGCGGTGAAGGACTACATCGTCCGGCATTACGGCGTGGCGGCCGGCAACCTGATCGGCGTCGGCTTCGGCAAGAGCCACCTGAAGGAGGCCGCCAACCCCTACGCGGCCGCCAATCGCCGCGTCACCGCCGTCAACATGTCGGCGCCGCAGGTCGCGAGCCGCAACTGAGACGGCGAGGCTCTCTCGCTCCTCCGGTCGCGCCGGAACTCGGCTGAAACCGCGATCATCCCGCGTTCAGGTGCGCGGGCGCACAGTGTTAGCCTAGCAGTAGGTCCAGAACGGAGGGGCCTTATCTTGCATCGGCGGGTTCGGAATCCCATCTCGGGGCACGACGACCGAACGATCCTCGCCGAACCCGAGACGGATGGAGAGACTTGATGACGCTGCGTGCTGCCCCGGTCCTGTCGGCCCTCGCCCTGGTGGCGCCCCTCGCAGCGGCCCTGCCGGCCGAGGCCTCGCCGTGCCGGGGCCTGTCGCCCGAGGAATGCGCCTTCGTCCATCCCCGCGCGGAGCGCCGGATGCAGCTCGCCTTCGCGGACGAGGTCTTCGCTCCCTCCCCGGCGGCTCCCGCCGGCTGGCGCGCGCTGGCGCCGGGCGTGCGGCCCTTCACGCGCTTCGACATCGAGGGCCTGCGCCTGATGACCCGGATGCCGTGAGCGCCCCCGGGCCGGACGGCCCGGAGGATCTCAGCTCCCGAGCTTGAAATAGGCGACCGCGATCCCCGCCGGACGGGGATCGCGGTCGAGTTCGTCGCCGATCTGCCGGAAGAGCTGCTCGGCCCGGCCGTTGATCCCGGAGCGCACGCTCGTCAGCGGCTTCTGGCTGGTCACGACCACCACGAGCTGCGGCCGCGGCACGCCGCTCCCCTCCATCCGCAGCGAGAAGCGCAGGGTCTCGCCCGTCCGCTTGGCGGAGCGGCTGAGATTGGTCACCCGCCCGTCATCCGCCACGAGGAGCAGGTCGACCGCGCGGTCGCCGCGGGTCTCGACCGTGCCGACGAGGTCCTGCCCGCTGTGGAGCAGGTCCTGCGTGATGGTGATGCTCGCCGCGCGCGCGTCGCGCTGCGGGTAGTGGCGCGCCAGGAAGGCGACGACGGGGCACTGCGCCTCGCTCACCTGCCGCAGGGTGATCTGCGACTCGATCCCGAGCGCGTTCTTGAACGCCTGGTCGAAATCCCGGAAGGGCTGCGTCGAGCGCCCGAAGGCGTCGACCGTGATGTCGGGCGGCTGGGTCGTCACCGGCGTGATGAAGAAGCAGTCGCCCCCGTCGTACTTGCGGATGAAGCTCTCCACCTCCTCGGCGGTCGTGGTCACGGCCGGGGGCGGGGGAGGGGCGGGGGGCTCGCGCCGGGGGTCCCGGGGGGATGCGGGCGGCGCGTCCGGATCCTCGCCCGGGTCGGGCAGGGCGATGATCGGCGGCTTCGTGGCCGAGGGCGGCCGCGCGGGCTCGGCCCGCGAGGAGGGATCGGCCCGCGAGGAGGGCTCGGTCGGCGGGGCGGGCACGCTCGGCGTCACCACCGGCTCGGCCGGGCCGACCACCTGCGGCACCGGGGTGGTGAGCGGCGCCTCCGCCCGGCGCGCCGGCAGCACCGCGAAGGCGAGCGCCGCGAGGGCGGCGGTGGCGGCCACGCCCCCGCCCGCCGCGGCCAGCACCGCGACGGGCAGGCGCCGGGGGGCGGCCGGTTCGGCCGCGGCCAGCGCCGCCACCGCCGCCATATCGGCGGGCCGGTCCTTCGGGTTGGGCTGCAGCATCGCCTGCAGCAGGCCGCGGATCGGCTCCTCGATCCCGGTCAGGTCCGGCACGCGCCGGCGCTTCTCGACCACGTCGACGTGGTTGCTGCCCATGTCGAGGGCGCGGCCGCGCGCCGCGTGCGCCATCAGCAGGCCGAGGCTGTAGATGTCCGATTGCGGGGTGACCTCGCCCCCGTAGAGCCCCAGCTGCTCGGGGGACACGTAGGCGTACTTGCCCGCGAAGCCCCCGCCGATCACCGTGCCGTCCGTGCTCGGCGCCCGGGCGATGCCGAAATCGATCAGCTTGGCGCGGGCCACGTTGCCGCCCGGCAGAATCACGTTGTCGGGCGAGACGTCCCGGTGGATGATCCCGAGCTCGTGCGCGGCCTGCAGCCCGGCCGCGAGCCGGCGCAGCAGCAGCCGCAGCGTCGGCCCGTCGAGGGGACCCTCCTTGAGCCGGTCGGAGAGCGACACGCCGTCCACGAACTCCATCGCCAGGTAGGGGAGTTCGAGCTTCGGGTCGATCGAGAACACGAAGTAGCGGACGATCGCCTCGTGGTGGAGGTTGTGCAGGGCCGAGGCCTCGCGCCGGAACAGGGCCAGCGCAGAGGCGTTGCGGGCGAGGTCCGGCTTGATCACCTTGATCGCCACCGCGTCGCCGGTGGCGAGCGCCTCGCCCCGGTAGACCTCGCCCATGCCGCCGGCCGCGATCAGGCTGCGGATCACGTAGATGTCGTTGAGGCGGGTGCCGGGCGCGATGAAGGACCGGGACTGCGGCGGGAGGAAGACCGTCTCCTCGCTCATGCGCGCGGGCCCTCCGGTGGGCGCGGCCCGGAGGCGGCGGGCGAGTCGGCCGGGGCGTCGGCGGGACGCCCGAGATAGCGCACGGCCACGACCGTGACGTTGTCGGCCGCGCCGCGGTGCAGGGTGAGGGCGAGGAGCGCGTCGCAGAGCCCCTGGGCGCTGCCGGATTCCGGGCCCGAGGCCGCCGCCAGGATCTCGCCGTCCTCCACGTGCCGCGTGAGCCCGTCCGAGCACAGGATGAACAGGTCGCCGGCCTCCAGCAGGCCGTGGTCGAGGTCGAGTTCGGGCTGGGCCTGCACGCCGATCGCCCGGGTGATCACGTTGCGCCGCGGCCAGGTCTGCGCCTCCTGCGGGGTGATCACCCCCCGCTCGACCAGGGACTGGATCTCGGTGTGGTCGCGCGAGAGCTGGGCCAGCACCCCGCCGCGCACCCGGTAGATCCGGCTGTCCCCCGACCACAGGCAGGCGAAGTGCGGCGCGTGGATCAGCAGCACCGCGACCGTGGTGCCGACGACGGCGCCGCGCGCCCGGGCAACCTTCTGGATGTCCGCGTTGGCGGCGGCGAGCCGCGCCTTCAGGGCGGTGAGCAGGTCCCCCGCCGAGGCTGCAGGCCCGACCGCGGCCAGGGCCTCCACCACCGCGGTGCTCGCCACCTCGCCGCCCGCGTGCCCGCCCATCCCGTCCGCCACCGCGAAGATCCCGCTCTCCGGCGCGAGCAGGAAACGGTCCTCGTTCAACTCGCGCACGCGCCCCGCATGGCAGGCCGAGCCCAGGTCCAGCGCGGCCCGGACTGGCCGCGGCGTCGGCTCGGTGGCGTCTGTCTTCATGGTCCGACCGGTCATGCGGGGGCGCCCGATGCGCGGACCGGCCTGAGCGGGACGGCGGCCGGTCCGGCCCCTGGAAAGCGCGCCCCCGTCACCCTGACCGAGGCGGGATCTTTCGGCAAGGGCTCGCCGGGCGCCGCCCCCAGGCCGCTGCGCCCCCGGCCCGACGCAGGAGTATCGAGGATTGGTGTGCGACGAGGTCTTGCAACGACTGTGGAGCGAAAATTTGAATCAGTGATACCTAGTCGTACCTGGCCCAGGCTATTGACGAAAAACTGATCCTGCGGCATAACCGCAACGTTGCAGGGGAATTCGGACATGCGCGGCAAGTTTACGGCCTCGATTCTCGCGCTCGCGGCGGTCTGCGCCGGCCATGCTGCCGTCGCCGGCCCGGCCTATACCGCCGAGGACATCGTCAAGAAGTTCGCGCCGGCCGATCCGCTGGGCAAGACCCGCGGGCTCTGCATCGGCACCCACAGCGAGTGCAACGCCGGCGTCGAGACCCGGGCGAGGCCGACCGGCAGCTTCGACCTGGTGGTGAATTTCGACTACAATTCCGACCAGCTGACCGGCGCCGCCAAGCAGAACCTCGACGAATTCGCCAAGGCGCTACGCGACGACCGCCTGAGATCCTCGACCTTCCTGGTCGAGGGGCACACGGACGCGCGCGGCGGCGAGGAGTTCAACCTCGGCCTGTCGGGCCGCCGGGCCGACGCCGTGGTCCGGTACCTGTCCGGCCGCGGCGTCCCGGCCGCCCAACTCACCGCCCGCGGCCTCGGCAAGTCCCGCCCGCTCACCGACAACCCGCTCGACCCGGCCAACCGCCGCGTCGAAACCCGCCTCGCCGTGGACTAGCGGCCACACCCGAGGCGGCGCGCGACGACGCCCCGGGCCCCCGCCCGGGGCGTCGTCGCGTCTCGGGCGGTGCGCGCCCGCACGCCCGGGCATCCGGCACCCAGGTAGAACCGAAGCGTCGGAAAGCTCCGATCGGGCGGCTCTTGCCAGGAGACTGGCGAAACCCGGTCCCGCATCCGTGCGAGACTTGCCCGTCCGGTGCCGGTTCTGGCGGATGACGCGAAGAAACTGGCGCTTGTCACGCCGATTCAGTGGTCGCATTGCGGAAGGAGGTCCCTCGTCCGGCCGATCGGAATCGGTCGTGCGCGACCGTTAAACTTGTCAGACCGCGGCGGAGGTCTTAAGCTTCCGCGGCTGGATTGTGATTGCTGAGCAGTTCTCTGAGGACGGCATGCGTGCGTTGTGGATTGTCGGCATCGTGCTCGCGTTCAGCGCGTGCCAGGCGATTCAACCTGTCTTCGCCCAAAGCAGAGCGGGCGACCGGATCGCTCTGGTGATCGGCAACGCGCAGTACCCGGACAGCGACACGGCCCTCACGACCCCGGTCGCGGATGCCAGGGCCGTGGCGGCGGTCCTTCAGCAGAAGGGCTACGCCGTGGACGTCGGCGAGAACATGGCGAAGGTCGCCCTGCAGGGCGCGCTCGGGCGCTTCTACGACAAGCTCAAGGCGGGCTCGACCGCGCTCCTCTACTTCAGCGGGTATGGGATCCAATCGAACAAGCAGAATTACCTGATACCGGTCGATGCCCAGATCTGGACCGAGCCGGATCTGCGGCGGGACGGCTTCAACGTCGAGGGCATCCTGAGCGAGATGCAGAAGCGCGGCGCGGACCTGAAGGTGGTGATCCTGGACGCGGCCAACCGCAACCCGTTCGAGCGGCGCTTCCGCAGCTTCGCCAACGGGCTCGCGGCGACGGCCGAGGCTCCCCCGAACGCGCTCGTCTTCTACTCGACCCAGCCCGGCCAGATGCTGCGCCAGGCGACGGGCGCCCGCAGCCCCTTCGCCGAGGAGCTGGTCCGGCAGCTCGGCCAGAGCGACGGGATCAGCCGCGCGGTGTTCGACCGGACCCGCTCCGCCCTGGCGGCGGGCCAGGGCGGGCAGCCCCCCTGGATCTACTCGAGCCTGCGGGAGGGGGCCCTCGCGAAGGACGCCCCGCCGCCCAAAGACCTTTCTGCCAAGGACCTTTCTGCCAAGGACCACTCTCCCAAGGACTTCCCTGCCAAGGACTTCCCTGCCAAGGACTTCCCTGCCAAGGACTTCCCTGCCAAGGAGGGTCAGACCCCGAAGGAGAGCCCGACCTGGGTGGATCCGCAGCAGGCCGGGAGGAGGCCCCCGCGCGAGGAGGCGCCGCCCGGGCCGGTGGCCGGCCGACCGCCCGAGACGCCGCGGGAGCCGCAGGCCGACCCGTCCGCCGAGTTCGCCGCCGCCCGAAAGGCCGGGACCCGGGAGGCGATGGAGCGCTTCGCGGACAAGTTCCAGGGCACCGCCTGGGGCGAGCGCGGCCGGGCCGAGCTGAAGCGGTTCGAGGAGCAGGCCAAGGTCGCCGCCCCGAAGGTGCCCCAGACCCCGCTGCCCTACACCCGCGAGGACGAGCGCCTGCGGGCCGAGCTCAACAAGGCCCTGGAGCGCAACCCGGCCGACGGGTCCGCCCTCTACCGGCGCGGCCAGCTCTACGCGATCCACCGCGAGTACGCGCTCGCGCTGGCGGACTTTGACGAGGTGATCCGCCTCAACCCACAGGACGTTGAGGCGCTCAATAACCGCTGCTGGGTGCGCGCGATGGTTGATGAACTCGACCGGGCACTGCGCGACTGCAACGAGGCGCTGAAGCTCAGACCCAATTTCCCGGACGCTCTCGACAGTCGTGGACTGGTCAACCTCAAGATAGGACTTCCCGGTCTCGCCATCCGCGATTACGATGCCGCGTTGAAGGGCAATGGTAAGCAGGCCTCGTCCCTGTACGGCCGCGGGATGGCGCGGGTTCGGACCGGCGAGACGGAGGAGGGGAAGAGCGACATCAACGATGCGCTCCGGATGGATCCGGGCCTCGAGAGAGAGTTCGCCCAATACGGAATCCGTTGAGGCCGCCCACGCGCCGCGCGGCCGGCCTCGACGCGAGCGGAAAGACGGCGTCACTCGGTCCTGATGACCGGGCAGCGACCGGCATACGAACGAAGAACGTCTGGCACTGGACTGAGATCGTTTTGAGGAGCATCACGATGACTGGATCTGCTAACACGTTCTCGCGGCGCCTGAGCCGCGCCGCGCTCCTTGCCGGATTGCTGACCCTCGGCTCGGCGGCCGGCGCCCTCGCCCAGAAGGCCCCGAGCGAGGCCGACATCGCCAAGGCCCTGATCGGGGCACCCGCCGAGGCGACGGTCGCGACCGGGCCGACCCGCAGCCTCTCGACCAGCGTCCGCGGCGAGGCGGCGAGCGCCGGCGCCCTCGGCGAGGACCGCAGCTTCCTGGATTCGCTGCGCAACCGCGCCTCGCTGACCCCGAGCGAGCGCAGCAAGCTCGCGGCGGTCTCGGCCGACAAGCCGAGCATCGACCTCGAGATCCCCTTCGACTACAACTCCGCCAAGATCGGCCCGAAGGCCCTGCCCATGGTCAAGAGCCTGGGCGCCGCCCTCGCCCGGCAGGAACTCAAGGGCAACACCTTCCTGATCGTCGGACACACCGACGGCAAGGGCAAGGACCAGGCGAACCAGGCCCTGTCCGAGCGCCGCGCCCAGGCCGTGAAGGACTACATCGTCCAGAATTACGGCGTGCCCGCCACCAACCTCGTCAGCGTCGGCTACGGCAGGACGCAGCTCAAGGACGCGGCGAACCCGAACGCCCCGGTCAACCGCCGCGTGACGACGGTCAACATGTCGGGCGTGAAGTCGGCCTCGCGCTACTGAGATGGGGCCGGCCAAAGCCGGCCCGCCCGGTTTCGGCCGGCCCGCCCGGCCGCGGCCGGGCCCTCACCCCGCGGCGCGGGCCCCGTCCTCCCGGACGGGCCCGCCTCCCGCCCCCGAACCGCGTACGATTCTGGCGAGGCCGATGCGAGGCCGATGGATGCGTCCTGACCGCGATACGGCCCTCCGCCCGCGCCCCGCGCGCGCCCCGGAGGCGCTCGGCCGCGCCGCCCTCCTGACGCTCGCCCTGATCGGCCCGCCCGGGCTGGCCCGGGCCGAGGACGCCCCGACCGACACGGTGCGGGCGCGGCGGGCCTGCTTCTCCGACAACGTGCGGGTGACCGGCTACCTGATGCCCCGGCGCCCCGCCTACGTGAGCATCAACATCGAGGGCTACCGGGTCTCGGACGTGCTGGTGCAGGAGGGCGACCCCGTCTCGGCCGGCCAGGAACTGGCCCGGGTCGCCAAGATCGGGGCGGACGATTCGGTCGCCCAGATGCTGGCCCCGTCGAACCTCGCCAAGCTCCCCAACTCGATCTCCCTGAAGGCCTCCGCGGCCGGCACCGTCACGCGCAGCACCGCCAAGGTGGGGCAGCTCGTCAGCCCCCAGATGGACCCGCTGTTCCAGATCGCCCTCGACCGCGATCTCGACCTGATGGTGCAGGTGCCGAGCCTCTACATCTCGAAGATCCGGGCCGGGGCGGAGAGCCGGATCCTGATCGGCAACGACCTCGCGCTGCGGGGCGAGGTGCGGATGGCGGCGACCGACGTCGACCCGGCGACCCAGTTCGGCCGGGCCTTCGTGTCGGTTCCGGCCCACGCGGACCTGCGCCCGGGCATGTTCGCCCGCGCCCTGATCGACACGGCGCGCAGCTGCGGGATCGCCGTGCCCCGCGCCGCCATCCTGCGCCGCAGCGACACGACGAGCGTCCAGGTGGTGCGCGGCGGCCGGATCGAGACCCGCCGCGTCGTCGTCGGCTCCTCCTCGGAGGACGACGTCGAGATCCGCAGCGGCGTCGGAGAGGGCGACACCGTGGTGGCCAAGGCCGGCACGGCCTTCTGAACCGGGAGCGGAGGAGGCGTCGATGCAACACCAACCGAGGCGAGCGCCGTAAGTGTCCCTGAACGTCTCCTCCTGGGCGATCCGCAAGCCGCTCCCCTCGATCCTGATCTCGCTGATCCTGCTCATCCTGGGCTGGATGAGCTTCGGGAAGCTCCCGATCACGCGGCTGCCCTCGGCCGACATCCCGATCATCTCGGTGGCGGTGGCGCAGTTCGGCGCGGCCCCGGCGGAGCTGGAGGCGCAGGTCACCAAGACCATCGAGGACGGGGTCTCGGGCGTCGAGGGCGTGCGCCACATCGCGTCCCTCGTCACCGACGGCGTCTCGGTGACGACGGTCCAGTTCCGCCTGGAGACCAACACCGACCGGGCGCTCAACGACGTCAAGGACGCGATCACCCGCATCCAGGCCGACCTGCCGCGCTCGGCGGAGGCGCCGCTGATCCAGCGCGTCGACGTGGTCGGCCTGCCGATCGTCACCTACGCGGCGGTCGCCCCCGACAAGACGCCCGAGCAGCTCTCCTACTTCGTCGACACGGTGGTCAAGCGCCGCCTGCAGAGCATCCGCGGCGTCGCGCAGGTCGAGACGATCGGCGGCTCCGAGCGCGAGATCCTGGTCTCCCTCGATCCCGACCGGCTCCAGGCCTACGGGCTCACCGCCGTCGACGTGAGCCGCCGGCTGCGCGGCATCAACGTGGACGTGGCGGGCGGGCGCACCCAGCTCGGCGGGCGCGACTTCGCGATCCGGGCCCTCGCGGGCGCGCGCAGCCTCGACGAGCTCAAGGGCACCATGATCCCGCTCGCCTCGGGCGGGCAGATCCGGCTGCAGGATCTCGGCGTCGTCACCGACACGGTGGCGGACCGGCGCACCTTCGCGAGCCTCGACGCCAAGCCGGTCGTCGCCATCGGCATCAAGCGCGCCAAGGGCGCGAGCGACGTCGTCGTGGCCAAGGCCGTCCAGGCCAAGGTCGACCAGATCCAGGCCGAGTACCCGGACGTCAAGCTCTCGCTGATCGACACGTCGGTCGACTACACGCTCGGCAACTACGAGGCCGCGATCAAGACGCTGTTCGAGGGCGCGGCGCTCGCGGTCATCGTGGTGTTCCTGTTCCTGCGCGACCTGCGCACGACGGTGATCGTGGCGGTGTCGCTGCCGCTGTCGATCTTCCCGGCCTTCTGGGCGATGGACCTGCTCGGCTTCTCGCTCAACCTCGTGAGCTTCCTCGCCGTCACGCTCTCGACCGGCATCCTGGTCGACGATTCGATCGTCGAGATCGAGAACATCGTGCGCCACATCCGGATGGGCAAGTCGCCCTTCCAGGCGGCGATCGACGCGGCCGACGAGATCGGGCTCGCGGTGATCGCGATCAGCCTCACCATCGTGGCGATCTTCGCGCCGGCGAGCTTCATGGGCGGCATCGCGGGCCAGTTCTTCAAGCAGTTCGGCATCACCATCGCGGTGCAGGTGCTGTTCTCGCTGCTCGCGGCCCGCTTCGTGACGCCGATGCTGGCCGCCTACATCATGAAGCCGCACGTCCACGAGGAGAAGCCGCCGGGCCGGATCGAGCGCGCCTATGTCTGGCTGGTCTCGAAATCGGTGCGCTTCTACGGGCTCACCGTGATCCTCGGCATCGCGATCTTCGCGGCCTCGATCCTCAGCATGAAGCTCCTGTCGCAGGGCTTCCTGCCGGCCCAGGACACCGCCCGCTCGCTGCTCTCGATCGAGCTGCCCCCGGGCAGCCAGGCCTCGGACACGCAGCGCGTCACCGACGTGATCGTCAAGGACCTGCGCCAGATCCCGGAGGTGAAGAGCATCTTCGTCGATGGCGGGCGCATCGCGGGCGGCACGATCGAGGTCCGGCGCGCCTCGCTCATCCTCAACTACACCAACAAGACCCACCGCACGATCACCCAGCGCCAGCTGGAGCAGCAGGTCGAGGCGCGGCTGAGGCAGATCCCGGACATCCGCTACTGGTTCGTGGACGAGAACGGCCTGCGGGCGATCTCCCTCGTGGTCAACGGCCAGGACAGCAGCACGGTGGCGAGCGTGGCCAACGAGCTCGCCAACCAGATGCGCCGCCTGCCGGCCGTGGCCAACGTGATCTCGGGCGCGACCCTGAACCGGCCGGAGCTGCGCATCCGCCCGCGCATGGACCTCGCCGCCCGGCTCGGCATCACGGCCGACACGCTCTCCGAGACGATCCGCGTCGCCACGATCGGCGACGTGGGGCCGGCGCTGGCCAAGTTCGACGCGGGCGACCGCCTCGTGCCGGTGCGGGTCCAGCTCGACGACAGCGCCCGGCTGAACTGGCAGATCGTGGAGCAGCTGCGCATCCCGACCCCGGCCGCGAAGGGCGGGGTGCCGCTCTCGGCGGTGGCGGATCTCGGCTTCCAGGACGGGCCGGCCAACATCTCCCGCTACGACCGCGAGCGCCAGGCGACCGTGGCGGCGGACCTCGTCGGCGACGCGGCCCTCGGCGACGTGCTGGCCGCGATCAATCAGCTGCCGGTGATGAGGAACCTGCCGAAGGGGGTGCAGGTCAACCAGTCGGGCGACGCCGAGAACCTCGCCGAATTGTCGGACGGCTTCGCCGAGGTGATGCGGGCGGGCCTGCTCATGGTCTACGCCGTGCTGGTGATGCTGTTCGGGTCCTTCCTGCACCCGATCACCATCCTGTTCTCGCTGCCGCTCTCCCTGGGCGGCGCCGTGGTGGCGCTGCTCGTCACCGGCAAGCAGCTCACGACCCCGGTCTGGATCGGCATCCTGATGCTGATGGGCATCGTGACCAAGAACGCGATCATGCTGGTGGAATTCGCGATCGAGTCGATGCGCCACGGCATGTCGCGCAACGAGGCGATCATCGATGCGGGCCGCAAGCGCGCGCGGCCGATCATCATGACGACGATCGCCATGGTGGCCGGCATGGTCCCGAGCGCGCTGGCGATCGGGGCGGGCGGCGAGTTCCGGGCACCGATGGCGATCGCGGTGATCGGCGGCCTGCTCTTCTCGACGGTCCTGTCGCTGATCTTCGTGCCGGCGGTGTTCTGCCTCGTCTGCGTGATCTCGGACCTGCCGAAGAATGCGGCGGCGCGCCTGCGCGCCCGGGCAGCGAAGCCCGCCCCCGCCCAGGCGGCGGCCCCGCCCCCGCACGGCGGCATGGCGAGCCCGGCGGCCCCGGGGGAGTGAGCTCGCCTCGACCGGAGTGACGCGGCAGCGGCCGCTACGGGCCGGAACGGTGGCCCGCGCGGGTCCCTCCTCAGGTTTGCCGCGAGGAGCCGCCCTGTCCGCCCGACGACGGCGCATTCGGCCCCGTGGCCGGGCGAAGGGGCGGGGGAGGCGGGGGACGGGTGGCTTGCGCCGAGGGAGCGTTGACGCCGCCTTTGCGGACGTAGCTCTCGGTCAGCGGAGCACTCCGGGGTAGCGAGTAGCCGCCCTCCGCCTTCAGGTTCGTGAACGATTTATCCGGCATCCTGACTCGCCTCCGTGTTCGGGATCGGAAACTCGATATGGATATTTTCCGCTTTTCACGCTAGGTAGAGCAAGGGAACGTCGTATTGCTTATTGCCCTCGAAATCGTAAACCGACACATCTCGCAGTACAGTCTCTCTGATTTCTCCGCTTTCCGAGAATGTATTAACGTATCCGGATTAGCCTAGCTTCTGCTCGAAGTCGCGCCAATTTATAAATCCGACTGATTTCGATCGACTGTTGAATGTAAAGTCCCATACGTCCTCATCGCCATATTGCTTGGTGGCTCGAATGAATTGCAGGAAGCGTGCCATGATTTTGTAATTCGAGGCATAAAGCCAGGCTATCCCTCCTGCAAAACTGATGAAAGTTGCACAAATGAGTTCATATGCAATAGAATAATTAAAAATATTCGGCTTTTCTATGCTTATGACTTCGAAATCACCGACAAATAACTCGAATAAAGCATATGTGACAGCATAACTTGCAAGCCCGTAGAGAAAACTCAGGACGAAAAATTCAACATCTGAAGCTTTAGATTGTCTTGCCCAAACGATATCAATACGTGCCCAAATCACTCCAGGCAGAAACAAAATCATGACTTGAAATAAAAATGCGTCTAATTTCATAAAAATTCAACCAGAAGGCTGCGATGCAGCGATGAGGAAATTGCGCGACTATTATACGGATTTGTGCCCCAGAGTCACTCACCGAGCAGCAGATCCAAATCCTCCGCCGTCATGGCGCTCGTGGGCGCGCCGTCGTGGTCGAACAGCGAATCGGCGAGCGCGCCCTTCCTCTCCTTCAGCACCTCCATCTTCTCCTCGATGGTGCGGGAGGCGACGAGCTTGTGGACGAAGACGGGCTTGTCCTGGCCGATGCGGTGGGCGCGGTCGATCGCCTGGGCCTCCACGGCCGGATTCCACCAGGGATCGTAGAGGATCACCGTATCCGCCGCGACGAGGTTGAGCCCCGTCCCGCCCGCCTTCAGGCTGATCAGGAAGACCGGCGCCTCGCCGGCCTCGAAGCGGCGCACCACCTCGGCGCGGTCGCGGCTGCGGCCGGTGAGTTCGAGCCAGGGCGTCTTGGCGAGCGTGAGGCGCGGCTTGATCAGGTCGAGCATCGAGGTGAATTGCGAGAAGACCAGCACCCGGCGCCCCTCGGCGATCAGGGATTCCAGCAACTCGTCCAGGCGGTCGAGCTTGACCGAGCCCGCCTTCGGGGGAGGTGCGAGCTTGAGCAGGCGTGGATCGCAGCAGGCCTGCCGCAGCTTGAGCAGCGCGTCCAGGATGACGATGCGGCTGCGGGCGAATCCCTTCTCGGCGATGGCGGCGCGCACCCGGGCATGCATGGCGAGCCGGATCGACTCGTAGAGGTCGCGCTGACCGGCCGCGAGGTCGACGCGCTCGACGATCTCGGTCTTGGGCGGCAGCTCGCCCGCCACCTCGTCCTTGGTCCGCCGCAGCAGGAAGGGCTTGAGGCGCCGCGCCAGCAGCCGGCCGCGCTCGCGGTCGCCCTGCTTCTCGATCGGCATGCGCCACGCCCGGGTGAAGTGCCTGCGGTCGCCGAGCAGGCCCGGGCACGCGAAGGCGAAGAGCGACCACACCTCCGCGAGGGAATTCTCAAGCGGCGTCCCGGTGAGGCAGAAGCGGTGCCGCGCCCGGATCCCGTGCAGCAGCCGGGTCGTCTGCGCGTCCGGGTTCTTGATCGCCTGCGCCTCGTCGAGGAGAAGGATGTGCCACTCCTGCGCCGTCAGCACCGCGTGGTCGCGGGGGATCAGCGGATAGGTGGTGAGCACGAGGTCGTGCTCGGCCATCGCCCCGAACTGCTCCTTGCGGTCGAGGCCGTGCAGCGTGAGCACGCGGAGGGAGGGGGCGAAGCGCTCCGTCTCGCGCCGCCAATTGCCCATCAGGCTCGTCGGCGCCACCACCAGGGCGGGCCGGTCGAGGCGGCCCTCCGCCTTCTCGAGGGCGAGGAGCGCCAGGGCCTGGACGGTCTTGCCCAGGCCCATATCGTCCGCCAGGACGCCGCCGAAGCCGGTCTCGCGCAGGAAGGCGAGCCAGGCGAGGCCCTGCGCCTGATAGGGCCGCAGGCTCGCCCGGAACGCCGCGGGGGGCTCCACCGGCGGGATGCCGCCGCTCGCGGAAAGCCGCCGTCCCATGGCGCGGATCGCCTCGCCGCCGCGCCAGATCACGCGCTCCCCGCCCTCCTCCTCCAGGGCCGCGAGGCCGGCCGCGTCGGCCCGCGACAGGCGAAGCCGCCCCTCGTCGTCGCGGCCGATCAGCAATCCGGCGATCGCCGCCAGGATCCCGCGCAGCCGACCCGGGGGCAGGGCCAGCATCCGCCCATCCGGAAGCGGCAGGACGAGGGCCTTCTCCCCCTCCGGGCCGTCGAGGATGGCGGGGTCGAAGCCCGGCCGCCGCAGCAGCGCGAGGATCGGCCCGACGAGGTCGATCCGCTCCCCGTCCAGCTCGACACCGAGCTGGAGTTCGAGCCAGTCGATGCCGGATCCCTCGCGGATCTCCGCGTCGAAGGCGCCGTCCGCCCGCATCAGCCGCAGGGGGAAATCGGCGGCGGTCTCGATCTCCCAGCCCTCCTCCCGCAGGCGGGGCAGGAGCCAGTATTGCGCGTCGGCCCATTGGGCCGTTCCTCCTTCGCGCACGAAGTCGCGGTCATGCGCGGCCTCGGCGGGATAGCGTTCGCAGACCGGGACGAAGTTTTCCCGGAGGAGGCGCCGGGCCGCCTCGCGCTCGGCCTCGGGATCGCGGGCCACCGCGTAGAGGCGCCCGCCGCTGAGGCGCGGCACCACGGCTCGCATCTCGCCGAGTTCCGTCCGCACCGGTCCGTACGCGAAGGCCAGCCGCGCGATGGGCACCGTCTCGTGGTCGATCATCGCGTAGGGGCCGTAGCCGATGGTCGTCCTGATCGGGGCGGTCGTGAGGCGCAGCACCGGTCGCGGGGCGACGCGGAGGGGCTCCGCCGCGGGCGAGGGCGGCCGGTGGGCGGCGAGGTCCGGGACCTTCTCCGCCAGGACGGCGTTGAGCGCCGCCACCGCTTCCGCCGGGACCGGCGGCGCCCGGGCGAGGGCGAGGGCGAGGCGCGGGGCGAGTCCGGTCTCCACCGGCCCGATCAGGCCGGCCGCCTCGTCCACGTAGACGGGCGGCGCCGCGGCCAGCACCGCGCCGGGATCCTCGCAGGTGACCTCCGCCCGCAGGGCATCCGCCTCCTCCCGCCAGGCGATCCGCCCGGCCCGGGGCGGACCCGCCGCGAGGGCCGGCCCGTTCGGCTCCCGCCAGCGGACGCGGCCGGTGACGAGCAGGGCCGCCAGGATCTCCGCCGCATCCTCGTCGGAGAGATCGTAGGCGTAGGCCCGGCCGTAGCCGATGGAGTGGCGCTGCCGGCCGGCGAGAAGGCGGTGGATGCGCAGGTCCGAGGGGCGCAGGAACCGGGCCGGCGATGCGCCCGCCTGCAGGAGATAGGGGCTGCCGCCCTCCGAGAAGGTGCCGTCCTTGCGCAGGCGCGTCGAGATCACCTGCAGGGCGAGGCGCGGCAGGCCTTCCCCCGCCAGGAGCGAGCCGAGCACGTAGACGAGCCGCTGGTTGATGGAGCGTGGGTAATCCTCCCCGGCGGTGGCCTGGGCCCGGTCGAGTTGCGCGACCCACCGCGCCAGGGCCGGCGGCAGCGCCTCCGCCTGGGCCGCGGGGCGGCCCGCTCGTGCCGCGCCGCGGGCCGTCGGGGCCGGCGCGAGCAGGCGCTCCAGGCGCTGCGCGACCGGATCGCCCGGCGGCTCCGACGCCTCGTCCAGGAGCGAGAGGAGGACGGCCGCCACGTGCTTGCAATTGCGGGCGACCGGGCAGGAGCAGGTGCCTTCGATCCGCAGCCCCTTCCCCCGCTCCCGCAGATCGACGACCAGCCTGTAGGGCTCGTCGTCGCTGCCCTGGACCTCGCCGGAGATCCCGGCTCCGTTTCGGGTCGCTTCGAGAACGCGCCCCTCGCGCAGGTAGCTCTGCCCGGCGCGGGTGGCGTTGGGGCCGCAGGCCGCGACGATGTCGGATCTGCTGTAGTGCACGGGCTCGGTCCGGCGGCTCCGGTGGCGGAGGTCTGCCGGAAGAGTGGGAGTGCAGGATTCCCGCGTCCAGCCGCGATCCGCCTCCGCCCACCGCCGAGGGCGGCCGGAACGCGCGTTCCGGCCGCCCCGGTGCATCGCCCGGCTCAGCGGCTCGGAGTCGGGTCGCTCGGCTTCGGGACCGTCCTGCTCCCTCCGCCCGTCACGGTCCCGGTCGCGGCCGGCGCCGTCCCGGGCGCCACGCCCGCCGCCGGGGCGGCGTCGCGCCCCCCCTTCTCGGCGTTGCTCTTGACGCTGCCCGGGTTGTTCATGTTGCCCTCGGCGCTGCCCGGCGCCGCGGTCTGGGCCACCGCCACGCCGCCCAGGGCCACCATCAGGGCGCCCGCGAGCGCCATCCGCTTCGTCCGCATCATCGATCCTTTCCAATTCCGTTCAGATCCTGAAACGGGTTGAGCGGCCGCAAGTTCGATCGAGATCATCATTCTTGCGCGTCCTTATTCCGTCTCGTCTGTGCTGCGGGTGCGAACGAGACTGGTTCTTCGAGGCAGGACTTGCCGTGTGCGGTGCGGCGCGGCGGGGTCCGCTGTGCCGCAGGAGCAGGCTGCAACGCTCGGGCGCCTGACGTGTTCTGGTGCGGCGGGCGGCCCCGGGCGGGGCCGCCCGCCGCATCGGGGAGATTGTTGGTCGTCACGATGAGAATGGATGACGCGTTGGCCGGGGCCGTCCCGGTCGCCCCGCCCCCGACCCTGTTCGTGCCGGGCCGCAATTGCTGGCGGGTGGCGCGGGCGGCCCGCGCCGCCCTGCTCGTCGACGGCGCGGATTACTTCGCGGCGCTGGAGGACGCGCTCGCGCGCGCCCGGCGCAGCATCACCCTGGTGGGCTGGGATTTCGACGGCCGCATCCGCCTGCGGGCCGACGCGCCGGAGGCGGCCTCGCCCCCGCTCGGCCCCTTCCTGCGCGCCCTCGTGGAGGCGCGGCCCGAACTGGAGCTGCGCATCCTGATCTGGAGCGTGGGCACGCTGCACGGGCCGGGCGAGGCGCTGCCGCTGCTGTTCGGGGCGGAGTGGCAGCGCCATCCCCGCATCCGGGTGCGGCTCGACACGCGCCACCCCCTCTACGCGGCCCATCATCAGAAGATCGTCTGCGTCGACGAGTGCCTCGCCTTCGTGGGCGGCATGGACCTGACCGTGCAGCGCTGGGACACGCAGGAGCACCGGGCCGAGGATCCCCGCCGGGTCGATCCGGACGGCGCCCCCTACGGGCCGGTCCACGACACCCAGATGGTGGTGGACGGGGAGGCGGCCCGCGCGGTCGGCGACCTCGTGCGCGCCCGCTGGCGCGACGCGACCGGAGAGGCGGTCGCCCCCGCCGAGGGACCGCCGCTCTGGCCGCGCGGCCTCGCCCCCGACTTCACGGACGTGCCGGTGGCGATCGCCCGGACCATGCCGCTCCTCGACGAGCAGCCCTCGGTCGAGGAGGCCGCCGCCCTCACGGCCGACCTGCTGCGCGGCGCCCGGCGCCACGTCTACATCGAGGCGCAGTACCTCACGGCGCGCTTCGTCGGCGACGTGCTGGAGGCGCAGCTGGCGCGGCCGGACGGGCCCGACGTGGTGATCGTGCTCACCCGCCGCTCGCACAACCTCACCGAGCGGGTCGCCATGGGCGCGCCCCGCGACCGCCTGATCCGCCGCCTGCGCGCCGCCGACCGGCACGGCCGCTTCCTCCTCGCCTACCCGGCGGTGCCGGGCCCGGCGGGCGAGTGCCAGGTCCTGGTGCACTCGAAGCTGGTGATCGTGGACGACACCGCCCTGCGGGTCGGCTCCTCCAACCTCAACAACCGCTCGGTCGCGCTCGACACCGAGTGCGACCTCGCCGTCGGGGGCACCGACCCGGCGACCCGGGCCACCATCGCGGCCCTGCGCGACCGGCTGCTGGCCGAGCATCTCGGGGCCGATCCCGCCGCCGTGACGGCGGCGATCCGGGCGGAGGGGTCGCTCGTGCGGGCGGTGGAGCGGCTCAACACCGGCCCGCGGGGCCTGCGGCCCTTCGCGGTGCCGCCCGAGGAGGGCCTGATCGAGCCCCTCCTCGGCGCGGACCTCCTCGACCCGGAGCGGCCGTTCGGGAGCTGAGGCCGGCAGGCGCACCCGGCGCGCCCGGGGCCCTCTCCCTTCGGACGAGCCGCCCTCGGCGCGCACCCGCGTGGATGCGTCGAACTTGGCCGCGATCGCTGCCCCGAATTGTCCCTATAAATTGTCCCTATACTTGTCAGGACAGCAGGCGTAGGCTCCGCTTCATGAACAGGATCGCACCAGACACCCTCGTGCACTGGTCGGAAGTGGCGGCGCTGGCCCTGCTCGTGCTCGCCCTGGCGGTCGCCGAGGTGATCTGACCCGCTCTCCGCGCGCCCTCTGCGCGCGCCCTCACCGGGCGGGCGAGGCCGCCGGGCCGATCGCGTCCCGCCCGGGCGCCGGGCCGGCGCGTCCCCTTCGCCGGAACACCACCTCCGCCCCCGCGAAGACCAGGAGCCCGAGCGCCAGCGGCACCAGGAAGTACACGACGCGGAAGGCGATGAGCGGCCCGATCACGTCGGTCCCGGGCAGGAGATGCACCACCACGCTCTCGATCACCCCGACGCCGCCCGGCACGTTGGTGACGAGCACCGCCGCGTTCGCGATCACGAAGACCGAGGCGACGCCCGGATAGGCCACGTCCGAGACCGCCGCGAGCACCTGGTGCAGGCAGGCCGAGACCAGGGCGAAGTTCACCGACCCCACCGCCACCTGGGCGAGGGCGATGCGCCAGGGCGGCACCTCGATCGACCAGCGGCGGATGGTCAGGCGCCCGAGCCGGAAGGCCGCGGCCGCGAGGTAGAGCCCGACCCCAGCCAGGCAGGCGAGCGCCGCCGCCACGATGCCGCCCCGCCCCAGACCCGTGATCTCCTGCGCGAGCCGCGGCCGCAGCAGCAGCGCCAGCGCGCCGAGCGCCATCAGCCCGAGCGCGACCGTGAGGCCGCAGAACAGGACCAGCTTGGCGCTCTCGGCCAGCGTCAGGCCGCGGCGCGCGTAGAAGCGGTAGCGGATCGCCCCGCTGCTCAGGCCGGACAGGCCGATGCTGTGGCCGACGCCGAGCGCCACGAAGGCCGCCACGCCGACGTACCGGTAGGGGAGGGGGCGCCCGATCGCCCGCAGGGCCAGCCAGTCCCCTGCCGTGAGGCAGAGGTAGCTGCCCGCCGCGAAGGCGCCCGCCCCCAGGAGTCGGGCCGCCGGGATCGCCCGCACCGCCGCGTCCAGCTCCGCGAGGCCGTAGCCCGAGAGGGTGCGGACGAGGAGGTAGGCCCCGAGCGCGACGCTGAGCGCGGTGGTGATCAGGGTCCAGCGGCGGCGGCGCCCGCTCCCCGCCCCGTGCCGCGCCATCACGCCACCTCCGCCCGGTCGGGGCGCGGCGCGCCCGCCGCCGGGGCGAGGTCGAGGTCGACGAGGAGCGGCAGGTGGTCCGAGGCGACCCGCGCCAACGGCCCGCGCACCACCTCGACGTGCCGCACCCGGATCCCCTCGCTGACGAAGACGTGATCGAGCCGCAGCAGCGGGAACCCGGACGGGAAGGTGCGCTGGCGGCGCGGCACGCCGGCGGCGCGCTGCGCGTCCCGGAGATGCCGGGCGAGGCGCCGGTAGGCGGCGGAGGCCGGCACGGCGTTGAGGTCCCCCACCAGCACGAGGGGCGGGCGGCAGCCCGGATCGGCCAGGAAGCGGGGCCCGAGCAGGGCCTCCGCCTGCCGGGCGCGCTCGCGGCGGCGCAGGCCCAGATGGGTGGCGATGACCTGGACCTCCGTGCCGCCGGCCTCGATCGCCGCCCAGAGCGCGCCGCGCGGCTCGAGGTGCGGGCGCCCGGCGAGGCCCGGCAGCGCCTCGGCCCGCACGAGGCGGGAGGGCAGGGCGGTGAGGATGGCGTTGCCGTACGCCTCCTCCATCACCCGCAGGGCCGCGTGGAAATGCGCCCGCATGCCGAGATGCTCCGCGATGGCGTGGGCCTGATCGATCCGCCCGGAGCGCGGGCGGCCGACGTCGAGCTCCTGCAGCGCCACCACGTCGGGCCGGCAGGAGGCGAGGACCGCGGCGATGCGCGCGGGGGAGAGGGTCCCGTCGGTGCCGAGGCAGCGGCGGACGTTGTAGGTGATGAGGCGCAGCACCCTTCGGGATTCCCGGATCGCTCCCCTCAACGGGGCAGCAGCGCGGCGGTTCACGGGCGGCCCCGCCCTCTGCTAAGCCGGAAGGCGCAACGACGGGAGGCGCGCATGAAGGTTCAGGGCATCGCGGCCGTGGTCACGGGGGGCGGGTCGGGCCTCGGCGCGGCGACGGGCCGCGCCCTCGCGGCGGCGGGCGCCCGGGTCGCGCTCCTCGACCTCAACGAGGAGGCCGCGCGGGCGGTCGCGGAGGAGACCGGCGGGCTCGCCCTCGCCTGCGACGTCTCGGATGCGGGGAGCGCCGAGGAGGCGGTGTCCCGCGCCGCCGCGGCGCACGGCCCGGCCCGCATCCTGGTCAATTGCGCGGGCGTCGCCACCGCCGGGCGGATCGTCGGTCGCGCCGGCCCCCTCGACCTGCGCGCCTTCGCCCGCGTCGTCGAGATCAACCTGATCGGCACGTTCAACCTGATGCGGCTCGTGGCGGCCGGCGCCCTGACCCTCGACCCGCTGGAGGGGGGCGAGCGCGCCGTCATCGTCTCGACCGCCTCGGTGGCGGCCTTCGAGGGCCAGGTCGGGCAGGCGGCCTACGCCTCCTCGAAGGCGGGCGTCGTCGGGCTGACCCTCCCGGCCGCCCGCGAATTCGCCCCCGCCGGCATCCGGGTCTGCGCCATCGCGCCGGGCCTGTTCGAGACGCCGATGATGAAGGGCCTGCCGCAGGAGGTGCAGGATTCCCTCGGCGCCGCGGTGCCCTTCCCGCCGCGGCTCGGCCGGCCGGAGGAATATGCCCGCCTCGTGCTCGCGATCATCGACAATCCGATGCTCAACGGCGAGGTCATCCGCCTCGACGGGGCGCTGCGCATGCAGGCGCGCTGAGCCCGTCCCCGGATCGCATGACCGTCTACTTCACGAGCGACACGCATTTCGGCGACCCGCGGGTGCTGCGCATCGACCGGCGCCCCTTCGCCGGCATCCCCGAGCACGACGCGGCCCTGGTCGCGAACTGGAACGCGACGGTCGGGCCGGGCGACACGGTCTGGCACCTCGGCGACTTCGCCCTCGGGCCCCCGCCGGAGCGGGTCGCCGCTCTCCTGGCGGGACTCCACGGCGAGAAGCACCTGATCGTCGGCAACAACGACGGCCCGGCGACGCTCGGCGCGCCGGGCTGGGCCTCGGTCGCCCACTACGCCGAGATCGACGAGGGCGGCCACCGCCTGGTCCTGTGCCACTACGCCTTCCGCACCTGGAACCGCATGGGGCGCGGGGTGATCGACCTGCACGGCCATTCCCACGGCCGGCTGAAGCCGATGACCCGGCAATTCGACGTCGGGGTCGACGCCTTCCCGTACCGGCCCGTGACGCTCGCCACCATCCTGGCCTCGCGCCGCCGCGCCGCCGCGCCGGCCTGACCCGCATCGGGGCCGGGACAATTCGGGGTCGGGAAAATCCGGAACCCTGGCCGGGCGTCGCCGTTTCTGGGATGCCTCTCCGCGCCATGCGACAAGCCTCCTGATCTGAGGCTTATCGCCGCAGGGGGTGCCGACCATCCCGACCGAGTTCAGCGATGACCCGACCGCTTCGCCCTGCCCTGTTCCCGCTCACGGCCGCGCTTCTCGTCGCGGCCGGCTCCGCCCTCGCGCAGCCGGCCACCTGCGCGCCGGCCCACCGCAAGCTCCAGGAGGCCGATGCCCTGCGCTTCCAGGCCCGCCAGGAGGCCCGGATCGGCGACCGCGACCGGGTCTGCGACGCGCTGGGCGACATCGAGGACCGCTACGAGGACGCGCAGGACCGCTTCGAGGCGTGCGGTGCGGGCCTCGCGTCGATCGACCTGCGCGGGGCACTGCGCAGCGTGCGCCTGGAGAAGCGGGCCTTCCGCTGCGACTGAGCGCTCCCCCGGGTGCGTCCCCGCACGGACGGCCACGTCCGCGCGAGGGCATCCCCTCTCTCAACGAAGTCCGCTTGCCACTGGAGACCGTCATGCTCACCGAGTCCGCCCGCACCGAGTCCGCCCCCCGCGTCGATGCCGCCATCCCGGGCGCGCATTCCTTCGCGGCCGCGCTCTGCGGCTTCCTCGGCTCGACGGCGGCCACCACGGTCGTGATGGTCCTGCTCAGCACGCTCTGATGCGAAATCCGACGGATTGCGTCGCGAGGCGGATGTCGGCTTCGCTCCCGCGCCGCGCGGGCTTGCCATGCGCTGTCCGGACGTGATCGTCCGGCCGGACGTGATCGTCCGGACAGCGCATGAGACCGGATTCCCCGATGCGGACGCCCCGGACCGGCGATGGCGGCGCGAGCGGACCCGAAGGCCGCCGGACACGAGGGCCGGGACGCGCCGCGCTCAGGGCGGCGCCACCGACCAGAAGCGGCGGCGGGCGAACAGCATGTCGGGCTGCCCCACCGGGGCGACGCCCGCGAGGCTCGGCGGCGCGGCGGGGGGTGGGCAGACGGGCTCCGGCCGGCGCAGCGCGACCGCCGGCAGCTGGGGCCGCACCAGCCCCATCCGGACCTGGACGTCCGGGTTCCGGACGGCCGCGATCGTCGCCACGGTGGCCATGAGGGCGCCCGCGACGGCGCCGAGGACGAAATTCAGCATAGCGGGCGACGGATGAGCCGACATCGTAGCGGTTTCAGGGCAGGGCGCCGAATCGCCCCGCGCCCCCTCCTCGCCGCGACACTCACAACCCAAGCTTAACGCTCTGGTGCGAGCCTCCGCCGACCGCCCTTGTGCAGGGTCGGAGGAGTTGCATCCGATGAGTTACGGAGCGAACGCTTACGCCAAGGTTGCGCAGGCGGCCCTGACGCCGCGGGAGGCCGAGGCGGCCGTGCTCATCAAGGCGGCGGCACGGCTCCAGGCGATCCAGGACAACTGGACCGACCAGCAGGCGGGATTGAACGAGGCGCTCACCTTCAACCAGAAGGTCTGGACGCTCCTCTCCACGGCCGCGACCGAGCCCGACGCGCCGCTCCCCGCCGACCTGAAGCAGTCCATGGCGCAGCTCGGCGCCTTCGTGTTCACGCGCACCTTCGACGCGATGATCGAGCCCCACGCCGAGAAGCTGACCGCGCTGATCCGGATCAACCGCGAACTCGCGAGCGGCCTGCGCGGCAACCCCTAGGCGCCGGCCGCGACCCGCGGCCCCAGCCAGGATAGCGTCGGGCGCGTCCGCCCGGATTCTCGTTCCCGCATCATTCCTGCCGCCGAAGCGGCGACCGCTTCGGCGAGCGACGCTCAGCCCCGCGACATGTCGAGGGGCGGGGCGACCTCGGGCGGCAGCGGCGAGGCGTAGCCGTCCCGCGTGCGCGCCCGCAGTTCCGCCCAGGCGGCCTCCCGCAGGGCCGGGTCGGCGATCAGGGCCGCGCCGGCCGCCGCCATGGCCTTGGCCACCTGCACCATGGCCTTGTGGGCCGCCGGGCTCTTGCCCTGCGCGACCACCTGCCAGGTGTGGAAGGGCGTGCCGATCGCGACCGTCGGGGCGTGGGCCTGCACGGTGGGCACCACCCAGCTCACGTCGCCCACATCCGTCGAGCCGATCGCCGGGTTGCGCTTGGCGTCGAGGGGCACGAGGAAGTCGGCGAGCGGCGCCTCGGTGGGCGGCATCCCGATCGCCCGCCAGACCGCGGCAATGTCGCCGGGCGCGAGCGTCGCCCGGATCGCGCGGGCGAAGGCCCGGTCCTCCTCGTCGAAGGGCGGGGGGCCCAGCTCCTCCATCACCGCGTGCAGGGTCTCCTCCAGCGGCGCGTTGCCGACGAGGTCCGAGACCGCGCTGACGATGCGCATCTCGACGGCGGTCTCGGTCATCAGGGCCGCGCCCTCGGCGATCCTGCGCACCCGCGCCACCAGCTCGCGCATGCCGGCGAGGTCCCGGGCCCGGATCGAGTAGCGCACCCGCGCGTGGGCCTGGACCACGTTGGGGGCGATGCCGCCCGCGTCGAGGAGCGCGTAGTGGACCCGCGCGTCGCTCGGCATGTGCTCGCGCATGTAGTTGACGCCGACATTCATCAGCTCGACCGCGTCGAGGGCGCTGCGGCCGAGATGCGGCGCGGCCGCCGCGTGGCTCGCCCGGCCGGTGAAGACGAAGTCGGCCCGGGTGTTGGCCAGCGCCAGCGGGGGCGCCACCTCCCAGAAGCTCGCCGGGTGCCAGGTGATCGCCGCATCCGCGTCCGCGAAGGCGCCGGCCCGCACCATGAAGGCCTTGGCGGCCCCGCCCTCCTCGGCCGGGCAGCCGTAGTAGCGCACGCGGCCCGGCCGGCCGGTCTCGGCGAGCCAGTCCTTGAGGGCGGTCGCGGCCAGCAGCGCCGCCGAGCCGAGCAGGTTGTGCCCGCAGCCGTGGCCCGGCCCGCCCGGCACCAGCGGCCGCGGCTCCGCCACCCCCGCCTCCTGGCTCAGGGCCGGCAGCGCGTCGTACTCGCCCAGGAAGGCGATCACCGGCCCGCCCGCGCCGGCCTCGCCGACGAGCGCGGTCGGAATCTCGGCCACGCCCTGCACGACCCGGAAGCCCTGGTGGCGCAGCTCCGCGGCGTGGGCCTCGGCCGAGCGCGCCTCCGTGTAGCAGACCTCCGGCGTGGCCCAGACCGCGTCGCTCAGTGCGATCAACCGGTCCTTGTGGAGGTCGACCTGCCGCCACACGGCGTTGCGGTTGTCCATGGATGCCTCCCGGTCGCTGCGCGCATCCGCCCGGTATGCCGGCCCGGGAGCGGCCGGCGAACCGCTCCCGCTGCACGGCTCCCCGGCGCCCGGCGGATACCCGACCGGGCAAAGTGGCGCGAGACTTGTAAAGCGGTGGCCCGCGGCCGCGGGCCGCTTGCGGATGCGGGCGTCTGGTGCATGCTGCCGGCACTGCACGGAAGGGGCGAGGCTGATGAACGAACGTGACCTGCGGACGCTGATCGGCGCGGTGAAGGACGGACGGCTCTCCCGGCGGCACTTCGTGCAGCGGATGATCGCGCTCGGCCTCACCGCCCCCATGGCCGGCATGATGCTGGCGCAGGAGGGCGTCGCCCAGACCGCCGAGGGGACATCCGCCTACAAGCCCGCCAAGGCCGGGGGCGGGGGGGCGCTCAAGCTGCTGTTCTGGCAGGCCGCGACCCTGATCAACCCGCATTTCGCGGTCGGCACCAAGGACCAGGAGGGCTCGCGCATCTTCTACGAGCCCCTCGCCGCCTGGGACGCCGAGGGCAACCTGTTCCCGGTGCTCGCCGCCGCGATCCCGAGCCGCCAGAACGGCGGCGTCGCCGAGGATGGCCGCTCGGTGACCTGGAAGCTCAAACCCGGCGTGACGTGGCACGACGGCAAGCCCTTCTCGGCCGACGACGTCGTCTTCACCTGGCAATACGCCGCCAACCCCGCCACCGCGGCGGTGACCTCCGGCAGCTACAAGGACATCAAGGTCGAGAAGGTCGACGACCTCACCGTCAAGGTTCTGTTCGACAAGCCGACGCCGTTCTGGGCCGATGCCTTCGTGTCCTCGGCCGGGATGATCATCCCCAAGCACCATTTCGAGGCCTATATCGGCGACAAGTCGCGCGACGCGCCCGCCAACCTCGCGCCGGTCGGCACCGGCCCCTACAAGTTCGCGGAGTTCCGCCCCGGCGACATCGTGCGCGGCGTGCGCAACCCCGACTACCATATGCCGAACCGGCCCTCCTTCGACACGATCGAGATGAAGGGCGGCGGCGACGCGGTCTCGGCGGCCCGCGCCGTGCTGCAGACCGGCGAGTACGACTACGCCTGGAACATGCAGGTCGAGGACGAGATCCTCAAGCGCCTCGAGGCCGAGGGCAGGGGCCGCGTCGAGATCGTCTACGGCGGCAACCTCGAATTCATCCTGCTCAACGCCACCGATCCCTGGACCGAGGTCGACGGCGAGCGCGCCTCGCTCAAGACCAAGCACCCGGCCTTCTCGGACCCGGCGGTGCGCAAGGCCATGAACCTGATCGTCAACCGGGCGGCGGTGCAGCAATTCATCTACGGCCGCACCGGCCGGGCGACCGCCAACGTGCTCAACGGCCCCGAGCGCTTCCGCTCGAAGAACACCAGCTTCGCCTTCGACACCGACAAGGCCGCGCAGATCCTGGAGGAGGCCGGCTGGAAGAAGGGCGGCGACGGCATCCGCGCCAAGGACGGAAAGAAACTCAAATTCGTCTACCAGACCTCCATCAACGCCCCCCGCCAGAAGACCCAGGCCATCGTCAAGCAGGCTGCCCAAAAGGCCGGCATCGACATGGAACTGAAATCGATTCCCGGCTCCGTGTTCTTCTCCTCGGACGTCGCCAACCCGGACACCTACCCGCACTTCTACGCCGACATGGAGATGTACACCTGGAACATGGCGCAGGCCGATCCGGGCGTGTTCATGCTGCAATACGTGTCCTGGGAGGCGGCCACCAAGGAGAACAAGTGGCAGGGCCGCAACATCTGCCGGATGCGCAACGACGAGGCCGATGCCTGCTACCGCGCGGCGCAGGGCGAACTCGACGCGGTCAAGCGCGCGGCCCTCTTCATCAAGATGAACGACATCGTGGCCTCCGAATACGTCATGCCGCTCCTCCACCGGGCCCAGGTCTCGGCGGTCGGGGCCAAGCTCCAGGCGCCGTCGAGCGGCTGGGACAATTCGCTCGCCTTCCTGTTCGACTGGTACAAGGAGGCGTGAGCCGGTTCTCCCCGAGCTGACGCGCCGCGCATGGGCGCCTACCTCCTCCGCCGCCTGCTGATCGCGATCCCGAGCCTGGTCGGGATCAGCCTGATCCTGTTCACCGTGCTGGCGCTCGCGCCCGGCGATCCTTTCGGGGAGCTCGCCACCAACCCCAACGTGCCGCCCGAGGTGCGGGCGGCGCTCCGGGCCAAATTCGGCCTCGATGACCCGATCCTGGTGCGCTACCTGCACTGGTTCCTCGCCATGCTGCAGGGCGATTGGGGCTTCTCCTTCGCGAGCCGGGTCAACGTCGACGACCTGATCCTGCAGCGCCTGCCGACCACCTTGTTCGTGGTCGGCTCCTCGCAGGTGCTGGCGCTGCTGATCGCGCTCCCGGTCGGGATCCTGGCGGCCCTGCGGCCCTACTCGCTCCTCGACCAGGTGGCGAACACGCTCGCCTTCGTGGGCTTCTCGCTGCCGACCTTCTTCACCGGCCTGCTGTTCATCCTGCTGTTCAGCCTCAAGCTCGACTGGCTGCCCTTCGTCTACAACGCCGACATCGCGGCGACGGGCTGGCAATGGTACTGGGAGCATCTCCGGCAGGCGATCATGCCGATCGCGGTGCTGGGGCTGTTCCAGGCCGCCTCCTACACCCGCTACGTCCGGGCCTCGGTCCTCGACGTGGCGCGGCTCGACTACGTCACGACGGCCCGCGCCAAGGGCCTGAGCGAGCCGGTGGTGACGCTGCGCCACATCGCCCGCAACGCGCTCATCCCGGTGGTGACGCTCGTGGCGCTCCAGATCCCGGCGGTGTTCGGCGGCGCCATCGTCACCGAGCAGATCTTCCGGGTGCCGGGGATCGGCTCGCTCCTCATCAACGCGATGCTCGCCAACGACACGCCGGTCGTGATGGCCGTGACCTTCGTGTTCGCCTGCCTCGTCGTCCTGTTCAACCTCGTCGCGGACCTCCTGTATGGCTGGCTCGACCCTCGCATCTCCTTCGGCTGAGGCGGCGCCCGCGCCCGCCGCCTCCGGCCGGGACACGTGGCGGCGCTTCCGCCGCCACCGGCTGGCGGTGGCGTCGAGCGTGATCCTGGCGGTGCTGGTGCTGGGGGTCGTGTTCGGCGGGCTGCTCTGGCCGGTCGCCATCGACGACATCGACTTCTCGGCCATGCTGCAGGGCCCCTCCGCCCAGCACCCCTTCGGCACGGACGATCTCGGCCAGGACCTGCTCGCCCGCATGATCTACGGCGGGCGGATCTCGCTCGCGGTCGGCTTCGCGGCGATGCTGGTGGCGACCCTCGTCGGCGTGGTGGTGGGATCGATCGCCGGCATGTCCCGCCGCCTGCTCGATCCCGTCCTGATGTGGGTGACCGACCTGTTCCTGTCCCTGCCGCAGCTGCCGCTGCTGCTGCTCGTGATCTATCTGTTCCGCGACCAGCTCAAGCAGGTCTTCGGGATCGAGGGCGGCATCTTCGTGATGGTGGTCGCGGTGATCGGGGGCTTGCGCTGGATGCCGGTGGCGCGGCTGGTGCGGGCGCAGTTCCTGTCCCTGCGCGAGAAGGAATTCGTGGAGGCGGCGCGCGCGCAGGGGGCGGGGCCGCTGCACCAGGTGACGCGCCACATCCTGCCGAACGCGCTCGGACCCGTGATCGTGGCGGCCACGATCGAGGTCTCGGCGGCGATCATCGCCGAATCGACCCTCTCCTTCCTGGGCCTCGGCTTCCCGCCCGACATCCCGACCTGGGGCCGCCTCCTGTTCGACGCCAAGGACCACCTCGACGTCGCCCCGCACTGGGCGCTGTTCCCGGGCGCGGCGATCTTCCTGACCGTCCTGTCGATCAACTTCATCGGCGACGGCCTCAGGGACGCGCTCGACCCGCGGCGGGTGCTGTGACGTGACCTCCGCCCGGACGATGGAGGCCGACGAGCAGGGCCGCCGCCGTCCCGACGCCGCCATGCAGGCTTTGCGCATCATCGAGCGGGAGCCCGAGGCCGCGCGCCGGGCCCTCGCCCCTGACGACGCACCCCCTCCCCACCCGGAGCCCCCATGACGCCGATCCTCTCCGTCCGGAACCTCGCCACCGCCTTCCGGGTGGACGGGCGCTGGCGCCCGGTGGTGCACGGGGTCTCCTTCGAGATCGGCCCGCGGGAGACCGTCGCGCTGGTCGGCGAGTCGGGCTCCGGCAAGAGCGTGACCGCGCTCTCGACCATGCGCCTCACCCCCCGCGACGCGAGCCGCATCACCGGCGAGGTGGTCCTCCAGGGCCGCGACCTCCTCACCCTGCCGGAATCCGAGATGCGCAAGGTCCGCGGCGGCGACGTGGCGATGATCTTCCAGGAGCCGATGACGAGCCTGAACCCGGTGCTCACGGTCGGCTTCCAGATCGCCGAGGCGCTGATGGCCCATCGCGGCCTCTCCCGGGCCGAGGCCGAGGCCGAGACCGTGCGGCTCTTCGACAAGGTCCGCATCCCGGCGGCGGCCTCGCGGGTGCACGACCACCCCCACCGCTTCTCGGGCGGCATGCGCCAGCGGGTGATGATCGCCATGGCGCTCGCCTGCCGGCCGAAGCTCCTGATCGCGGACGAGCCGACCACCGCCCTCGACGTCACCATCCAGGCCCAGATCCTCGACCTCATCAAGGCCCTGCAGGACGAGGAGGGGATGTCGGTCCTGTTCATCACCCACGACATGGGCGTGGTGGCGGAGATCGCCGACCGCACCGTGGTGATGCTCGACGGCCGGGCGGTGGAGAGCGGGCCGACGGAGGACATCTTCCACCGCCCGACCCACCCCTACAGCCGGGCGCTCCTCGCCGCGGTGCCGGCCCTCGGCGCCATGCGGGGCCGGGCGCGGCCGGCCCGCTTCCCCGTCGTGGACCGCACCACCGGCGAGACCGTGCCGGCGCCCGAGGAGGCCGCCGCGGCGGGGCCCGCCGCGGCGGAGCGGCCGGTGCTGGAGGTGAAGGGGCTCACCACCCGCTTCGACATCCGCGGCGGCCTGCTCGGGCGGGTGCGGGGCCGCGTGCACGCGGTCGAGACCGTGTCCTTCGACCTGCGGGCCGGGGAGACGCTGGCGCTCGTCGGCGAATCGGGCTGCGGCAAGTCCACCACCGGCCGCTCGGTCCTGCGTCTGATCGAGCCGCTCGCCGGCTCCGTGCTCCTCGACGGCGAGGACATCCTGGCGCTCTCGCCCGAGGCCCTGCGGCAGCGGCGGCGGCGCATGCAGATGATCTTCCAGGACCCCTTCGCCAGCCTCGATCCGCGCATGAGCGTCGGGGCGGCGATCGCCGAGCCGCTCCTGATCAACCGCCTCGCCTCGCGGCGCGAGGCCGAGGCCCGCGCGGCGGACCTGCTCGGGCGCGTCGGGCTCAAGCCCGAGATGGCGGGCCGCTTCCCGCACGAATTCTCCGGCGGCCAGCGCCAGCGCATCTGCATCGCCCGGGCGCTCGCCCTGGAGCCGCGCCTGATCGTGGCGGACGAATCCGTCTCGGCCCTCGACGTCTCGGTGAAGGCGCAGGTGGTGAACCTGCTCCTCGACCTGCAGGAATCCCTGCGCCTCGCCTACCTGTTCATCTCCCACGACATGGCGGTGGTGGAGCGCGTCAGCCACCGCGTGGCCGTGATGTATCTGGGCGAGATCGTGGAGATCGGTCCGCGCGCAGCGATCTTCGATGCGCCGCAGCACCCCTACACCAAGCGCCTCCTCGCCGCCGTGCCGGTGCCGGATCCCTCCCGCCGGCGCGCCCGCCACGGCCTCTCCGCCGACGAGATCCGCAGCCCGATCCGCGCCGTGGACTTCGTCCCCCCGGAGCGGGCCTACCGGGAGGTCTCCCCCGGCCACGTGGTCCAGGTCTGGGGGCCGGAATGGGAGGAGGCGGCGGCGGCCTGAGCGCGGGACGCCCGACCAGGCTGTCGCGGTCTCCCGTGCCCCCCGGGGGCCGAGGCGTTCCCGTCACACAACTTCCGTTTGAGATGATCGCCGATGATTGCGCTATAGAGTTGATTATCCCTGTCTCGGCACATCCCTGGTCCTTTCTGACATTCTGTCATCCGCCATCTCAGACCAGGTATTCATCTTCAAATGAACGATAAAATATCCGGTACAGGGAAGATAAGACGCCTACACCAGATAGAGATTGCCATGTGACGAGAACATGCTGCATCCTCTCGATCTGTCCGTGATCGGGGAGGATCGCGATGGGCATGGATTTCGAGATCGGCTTCGTCATGGCGGGTGCGATCTCGGCGGGAGCCTATTCGGCCGGCGTGATGGATTTCATCACCGAGGCGATCGATGCCTACGAGGCGGTCCGCGAGACGGAAGGCTGGAGCGGACCGACGCACCGGGTGCGCGTCCCGGTGATCGCGGGCGCCTCGGCGGGCGGCATGACGGCCGCGATCACCAGCCTGTGCTGGTTCACGGACCTCTCCCATGTCGGTCCCGGGGAACCGCCGGGACCGGAGGCGAACCGCCTCTACGCGAGCTGGGTGCGGGAGATCGACGTCGCGCCGCTGCTCGACCCGGGCGGGCTCAACCGCGGCGTGCTCTCGGTGCTCAACTGCGCCATCCTCGAACGGATCGTCGACGACACCCTCACGGCCCAGCGCCGCACCCGCCGCCGGACCTGGCTCGGTCGCGGCGACTCGCAGGATGTCGCGCTGATCATGACGGCCTCGAACCTGCGGGGCGTGCCCTACGCCTTCCAGCTGTTCGGCCAGGACAAGAGCGAGTTCTACGGCATGCTGAACCATGGCGACGCCATGCGGTTCATGGTCGGCAGCAGACCCCGGCCGGTGCCGGGCTTCGTCGGGCTCGACACCGACGACCTGCCCCTGCGGATCCCGCCCGACGCGTCGGACCGCTGGTTCGCGCTGAAGCAGGCCGCCCTGGCGACCGGCGCCTTCCCGATCGGCCTGCAGGCCCGGCAGCTGCAGCGCGATTTCTCCGACTACACCGCGGTGCCGAGCGTCACCTACCAGGACGGGACCGGCCAGACCTGCACGGTCCCGCCGCACGTCGCCACGCCTCCGGTTCCCTTCGGCTTCGTCGCCGTGGACGGCGGCGTGATCGACAACGAGCCCTTCGAGATCGCGCGGCGCTACCTCGCCGGGGGCCTCGCGTCGAACCGGCGCGATGCCAGCAGGGCGACCCGGGCGATGATCCTGGTCGATCCCTTTCCGAACCACGCCGCCCTGCCGGACGGGCCCGCGCCGGGGGATCTGCGCCTCCTCAGCGTCGTACCGGCCTTCCTCCGCACCCTGATCGATCAAGCCCGCTTCAAGCCGGAGGAGCTCGCGCTCGCCCAGAACGATCGCGTGTTCTCGCGCTTCGCCGTGGTCCCGAGCCGCCCGGTCGCGGGGGATCCGACCCCGAAACATCCGATCGCCTGCGGCATCCTGGGCGGGTTCGGCGGCTTCCTGCACGAATCCTTCCGACGGCACGATTACCTGCTCGGACGGCGCAACGCCCAGGCCTTCCTGCGCTGGAGCTTCATGCTCGCCGAGAGCAACCCGCTGTTCGAGGAGTTCAGGGCGCGGCGCGGCGCGGCGGCGCAGGCTTGGTACGTCAAGGAGCCGCCGGACAGCCGGGGCAGCATCGCGCCCGGTGCCGACGCGCAGGCCCGCAACGCCGTCGTCGCCTCGACGGTGGACGGGCTGGGGACGGAGCCGGCCTTCCCGATCATCCCCCTGACCCCGCGGATGCTCACGCCCATCGAGATCCCGGCGCCCGATCTCCCGGATCCGGATGCGGTGGATCTCGATCGGATCGGCGACCGGCTCCAGGCGCGGCTCTCGGCCGTGGCCGGTGCCCTGCTGCGCCACGACCTGCCGGAGGTCATCGATCTCGGCTATGCCGGATGGCTGTCGAGCTATCCGGCCCAGCACTACCTGGCCACGGTCGGGACCAAGCTCGGCATGAAGTCGATCCGGGAGGGGCTGAGCGAGCTTCGCGAGGCGTTCCCCCGCGCCTGAGGGCGGGCGGCGGCAGGGTCGCGGCCGGCGAGGCGGCCGAGGAGGATTTGCCCGAGGTTTCCGGCCGGATCGGCAGGAGCGCCCGCGCCGCGCGGCAGGCCGCGCCGCGCGGCAGGCCGCGCCCGAGGATCGCCCGGTCAACCGAGCCTGATGGGAGCCGTTCCCGTCCGCGGCGCGAGCGCGCACGATGGGACCGGGCGCGCGCCATCCGCCGGATCACGACATCCGCGGCCAGGGTTCCGTCCGCGGGCGCTCGCGCCGCCAGGGCCGGCTCAGGAGCACGAAGGCGAGGAGGACGCCCGCCGCGTACCAGACGTGCAGGCTCTCGTAGCCGGTCTCGGGCGCCCAGGCGAAGCCGCCCATGAACACGTAGCCCACCGCGACGCCGAGGCTGCGGAAGAGGAGCAGCCAGGGATGCTGCAGGATCGGATCCTGCAGGTACCACGCCTGCGCCGCCAGCCCGAGGGCGTAGAGCACGCCGCCGATCGGCAGGCCGAGGAACAGCGACAGCACGGCGCGCAGGAAGAGGCCGGGCCAGTCGCGGCGGCGGGTCGGGGACGCGGATGCCTCGCTCATGCGCAGCACTTGCCTCCTTCGCCCGCGCGGGACAAGGGGCCGAATGGCCCCGGGGGCGGAGAGCGCTTCGTCCCCGGGAACGGATCGGGCCTTGCCGCGATCCTGATCCTGTGCCCCCGTCGCCAGCCCGTCACCCTTGGAGCCGCCCGTGACCGATCCCCACCCCGACGCAGCCCTGTCGCTGGTCCTGCGCGCGCAGACGCAGGCGGCCCACGCGCGGGTGGAGGCGCTCAGCGGGCTGCCGGGGACGATCCGGGACCGGGGCGGCTACGCGGCCTGCCTCGCCGCCATGCACACGGTCTGGGGCCCGATCGAGCGCGACCTCGCCCGGCAGGAGGGCTGGGAGGCGCTCGCGCTCGACCCCGCCGCCCGCGCCCGCGTCCCGCTGCTCGAACGGGATCTCGCCGACTTGCTCGCCGACTCGGCGGCCGCCGCCCCGGTCCCGGCCGCGCCGGTCGCCCCGAGCGCGTCCCTGGCGGAGGCCCTCGGGCGGCTCTACGTGCTCGAAGGCTCCGCGCTCGGCGGGCGGCTCATCCTGGCCGAGCTGCGGCGGCGCCCGGACCTCGACCTCGGCACCGCCACCCGGTTCTTCGCCGGCCACGGAAGGGCGACGGGCCGGCTCTGGGCCGAGCTGCGGGCCGCCCTCGACGCCTTCGGGGCCCGCCATCCGGGCGAGCGCGCCGCCGTGATCCGCGGCGCCCTCGACGCCTTCGGCGCCTTCGAGGCGGTCTTCGCCCGCGAGGCGGTCTTCGCCCGCGAGGCGGCCCTCGCGGCGCCCGAGGCCTCCCCGAAGGCCGCCTGACCGGCTACTCGGCCGGGGTCTCGCGCGCCCGGCCGAGGGGCACGTGCGGCACCAGGAGCGCGAGCAGCACCGCCGCCGCGGCGATGCCGAACATCGCCCAGAAGGTGAGGTGCAGCGCCTGTTGCAGCGTCGCGCGGATCTCGGTCAGGCCCGCCCCGCCGCCGCTGGCGAGCAGGTGCTGGAGCTGGTCGGCATGCACCCCGGTTCCGGCCCGGGCGAGGCCGTGATTGAGCACCGCCCCGAACAGCGTCGCCCCGAGCGTGCTGCCGAGGTTGCGCGAGAAGACGTTCGAGGCCGTGGCGCTGCCGCGCTGCGACCAGGGCACGATCTCCTGGATCAGCACCAGGGCGGCGGTGCTGAGGAGCCCCATCCCGAAGCCCATCACCAGCGAGGCGAGGCCGGCCGTGACCGGGGCGGAGCCGGGGCCGAGGGTCAGGAGCACGCTCGCCCCGAGCGGCAGCAGCAGGCTCCCGGTGAGGAGGATCGGCCGCAGGCCGAACCGGGTCAGGGTGCGGGCCGCGAGCGTGGCGCCGATCGGCCAGCCGAGCACCATCACGGTCAGGGCGAGGCCCGCCACCAGGGGCGTCTGGCCGAGCACGCCCTGCACGTACATCGGCAGGAAGGTGGTGAGGCCGATCAGCGCCATGCCGGCGAGGAGCGAGCAGCCGTTCGAGGCGGCGATCGGCCGGCGGCTCCAGACCGAGAAGGCGATCACCGGCTCGGGCGCCAGCCGCTCCTGCAGCACGAACAGGGTCGCGCCGACGAGCGCGACGCAGGCCGCCGTCATGGCGCCCCAGCTGTCGGAGGAGCCGGCCTCGGTGAGCGCCACCATCAGGGCGCCGATCGCCACCGTGAACAGGGCGGCGCCCGCCGCGTCGATCCGGCGCTCGGCCCGGGTCACGCCCTCGTGCAGGAAGGTCGCGAAGCCCGTCGCCGCCAGGAGCCCGACCGGGATGTTGAGCCAGAAGATCCAGGCCCAGGAGGCGTGCTCGATGATGAAGCCGCCCGCGAGCGGCCCGAGCACCGCGGAGGTCGCCCAGACGCTCGCCAGGAAGCCCTGGATGCGCCCGCGCTCCTGGGCGCTGTAGAGGTCGCCCACGATGGTGAGCGCGATCGGCTGGATCGCCCCCGCCCCGACGCCCTGGAGCAGCCGGAAGGCGATCATCGCCGGCATCGAGCGGGCGAAGCCGCAGAGCAGCGAGCCGACGAGGAAGACGGCGATGCCCGCGAGCATCACGGGCTTGCGGCCGTAGACGTCCGAGAGCTTGCCGAACACCACCGTCGCGGCGGTCTGGGTGAGCAGGAAGGAGGAGAACACCCAGGAATAGAGGGCGAGCCCGCCGAGGTCCCCGACGATCTGGGGCATCGCGGTCGACACGATGGTGGCCTCGATGGCGACCATGAACATGGAGGCCATCACCGCCGCGATCACGAGGGGGCGGCGGGTCGTCGGGAGTGCTGGCATGACGGATCCGATCGGCGGGCCGCGTCGGCCGCCCGCTTCGCGGCTGAGCTAACCCACTGGCGTGCCACGACAAGGGCCCGGCGGGGGCCGCGCAGGGCAGCCCTGCGGCGGGCGCAGGAGCGCCCCCGCCGTGCCCGCCTCAGGCCTGGACCCCCGCCCGGGCCACGTCGCCCGCGTCCTTCAGGTTGGCCACGTCCCAGGCCAGGGCCATCACCCGCCGGACCTGCGCCTCCGGCAGGATGCCCTCCGCGAGGTCGTTGAATTTCCGCTCCAGATCCGCGTCGCTCATCGGATTCTCGACGCTGCCGATCGCGTGCTCGATGTGCCGGGTCAGGGTGCGGCCGTCCGTGAGCGTCACCGTCATGTCGACCTGCTCGGGCCTGATTCCGGGCGTCACGGTCGGGACGACCTTGGCCCGCAGGGAAGCGATCTCGGGGTCGCGCACCGCCCGGTCGCTGAACTGCTTCTCGCCGCCCGCCCCCTCGGCCAGCGCCACCGCGACCGCGTGGGAGATGCTGAACTTGCCCTCGAGCCCGGAGCGCGGCGCGGTCTTGCCGGTCAGTTCAAGCACCAGCGGGTGGACCTTGAGGTCGACGCGGGCGATCTGGCCGGGGGTCAGGCGGTTCTCGTTGCGCAGCTGCACCGCGGCGTCGATGGCCGGATGCATGACGATGCCGCAGGCGAAGGGCTTGTAGGTGTTGAGCAGTGCCTCGTAGCGGCTCCCCAGCCCCTCGGTGATCTCCCGGTAATCCTGCTTGGTCGAGATCGTGTTGGCCCAGCCGCGCTTGGCCTCGATCATCGCGTCCGAACTCGTGTAGTTCTTCGACGCCAGGATGGCCGCGAAGAGCCCGTTGGCGGCGGCGCGGCCCGGATTGAAGCTCTTGTTCATCGAGCCGAAGGATTCGCGCAGGCCCACCGGCTGCGAGGCGGCGAGGCCGAGCGCCCAGACCATCTGCTGCTCGCTGAGCCCCATCAGCCGGCCCGCGGCGGCCGCGGCCCCGAACACGCCCGCGGTGCCGGTGATGTGCCAGCCGACGTCGTAGTGGTTGGGATAGACCGCGTTGCCGATCCGGCACTCGGTCTCGATGCCGAGCACCAGCGCGTTGAGGAAGTCCCGGCCCGGGACCGGGCGCATCTCGGCCAGGGCCAGGATCGCCGAGGCGACCGGGCCGGCCGGATGGATCACGGTCTTCAGGTGCGTGTCGTCGTAATCGAAGATGTGGCTCGACACGCCGTTCAGGAAGGCGGCGTTCATGATGTCGAAGCGCTCCGCGCGCCCGAACAGCCCGGCCTGGGGCGGGCCGGAGAAGGGCTGCAGGGCCGCGACCGCGACGTCGAGCGTCTCGTGGTGCGAGCCGCCGATGGCGACGCCCACCCAGTTCAGGAAGGTGCGGGTGCCCTCGCGCCGGACCGGTTCGGGCAGGTCCTCGTAGCGCGCCGTGGTCACGTAGCGGGCCAGCGCGCGGGTGACGTCGCGGGGCGCGGCCGGTTGCGGCGCGGCCGGCTCGGGCGCGGCCCGCGCGGCGGAGCCCGCGAGCGCGACGCCCGCGGCGCCGATCAGCGTGCGGCGGTCCAGCATGACCATGGCGTTTCCTCCGGTTGTTATGACACCCCTATACAACGCGCGGTGTCGGATCCGTCACCGGAGGCCGCGCCGGGCTCAGATCGCGACCGGGTCGGTATCCAGCCGGTCGTCGTCGGCCTCGTCGCGGGGCGGCCGGCGGGTGCGGCCGCGGCCGCGCTCGACCAGCGAGCGGCCGAGCGCCCGGAACGGGGCCGTGAGGCGGCGCAGGTCCTCGGCCCGCTCCATCAGCCGCTCGCCGTTGCGGATCTCGCGGTCGAGGCGGGCCATGGTGCGGGCGAGCGACGGGTCGTCGTCCTCGAGCCAAGTCTCCAGGGTGCGGGCGAAGGCGATCACCACGCCCTGGAGCTTGAGGCGGCCGAGCGGCCCCTCGGTGTCGATCCCGGCCGCGGCCAGCATGAAGCGCTGCGAGTTCAGGGCGACGCCGTTGAGGGCGGCGAGCGAGAGCGGGTCGCCGCGCAGCGCGAAGGCGATGCGGCGCAGGGCCGGCTTGTAGGGCGTCATCGCGTCGAGGCGGCGCATCAGCACGTCGAAGAGCCGCTCGCGGGCGGGCTCCTCGGCGAGGTCGTCGCCCGTGCCCTCCAGCACCTGCTTGTCGATCATGCGCGAGAAGCCGCCGAGCACCGCGCCCTTGGAGGGGAAGAGGTCGCGGAACTGCGCGAGGCTCACCCCCGCCTCGCGGGCGATGTCGGTGATTTCGATGTCGCTCCAGGGCTGCTCGGCGGCGAGCCGCATCAGCGCCTCGACGATCGCCTCCCGCGGATTGGCGGGCGCGGCCGCCGGCGCGTCGTCGGAAAGGGGCTTGCGGGCCATGCGATGCTCCGATGCGGGTTCCCCCTCCATGTAGGGGGTTCCGCGCGCGGCGGCAGGGTGGGGCGCTGCGGCGGGCTGTCGTAGCGGGTCAGCCCGACAGGTCCGCCGAGCGGGTCCTGGCCGCCGCCACCGCCTCGCGCAGGCGGTCCGGCAGCCCGCCCGCCCCCATCAGCACGGCGAGCGCCGCCGCCGTGGTGCCGCCCGGCGAGGTCACGTTCCGGCGCAGGGTGCCGGGATCGAGGGGGCTCTCGGCGAGGAGCGCGCCCGCCCCCGCGACGGTCTGGCGGGCGAGGCGGGCGGCGACCTCCGGCGGCAGGCCCGCGGCCGCCCCGGCCTCGGCCAGCGCCTCGGCGAGCAGGAAGACGTAGGCCGGGCCGGAGCCCGAGACCGCCGTGACGGCGTCGATCAGGCTCTCGTCGGCGAGCCACTCGACGAGGCCGATCCCGGAGAGGAGCGCGTCGGCCATGCGGCGCTGCCGGGCGCTGGTCTCGGGGCTCGCCGCCGCGCCGGTGGCCCCCTTGCCGATGCTCGCCGGCAGGTTGGGCATCGCCCGCACCACGGCCCGCGCCGCGGGCAGGCGGGCCTTGAGGTTCGCCACCGTCTTGCCCGCCAGCACCGAGAGCACGAGCGTGTCGGGACCGGCCAGGGGCGCGACCGCGGGGGCGGCCGCCTCCAGCCCCTGCGGCTTGATGGCGAGCACGAGCGCCTCGGGGGGCGTCAGCCCCTGCGGGTTGAGGGCGATGCCGCGCCGGGCGCAGAGATCCGCGAGGTCGGCGGAGGCGCCGGGATCCACGACCGCGATGCGCGACCCGTCGAGCCCGCCCGCGAGCCAGCCCTCCAGCATCGCCCCGCCCATCTTGCCGGCGCCGACGAGGATCAGGGAGGCGGGGAGATCGGAGGCGTTCATGGGGAACCGGTCCATACCAGCCTCGAGGGTGAAATCCGGGTGGTTCGGCGCGAGGCAGACCTATCCCGAACCGGGCCGCGCGACCAGCCTCCCGCGCCGCGCCCTTCCCGCCTTCAGCCGACCGCCGCCCGGATCGCCGCGCGCACCCGCTCGGGCGCCTCGAAGGGCAGGAAATGCGTCGTGCCGGGCAGGGTCTCGACCGTGAGGCCGGGCGGGCGGTCCCGGTCGAGGGCGCAGGTGCTGTCCTGGGCGGCGCGCAGGATCAGGGCCGGCCGGGCGAGGCGGGCGAGGGCGCCCCAGATGTCGTGGCCGAGGGCGAGGAAGTTCGAGGCCTCCCAGGCGGGCGCGCAGGCGAGCTCCACCGTGCCGTCCGGCCGGTCGCGGAACCCGTCCGCCACGTAATCGGCGAGCGCCGCGTCCGGCCAGGTGCGGAAGGCGCCCCGCCCGCGATAGGCGGCCTGCGCCGCCGCCCGCGACGGGAAGACCGGGCGCCGGCGCAGCGCCATGTCGGCGAGCGGCGAGTGGCGCCGGATCAGCCGGCGCAGCACCGGCAGGCGGGCGACGAGCGCGTCGCGCCGCCGCAGGATCACCGGATCGAGGAGCACGAGGTTGCGCACCCGGTCCGGCCGGCGCGCGGTCGCCAGCAGGGCGGCGGCGCCGCCCATCGAGTGGCCGACCAGCGTGAGCGGCTTTCCGCCGAGCCGGTCGAGCACGGCCACGAGATCCGCCGCGAGGTCGTCCCAGCCGCGGCGGCCGCGCGGCTCGGCCGGCAGCGTCGTGGCGCCGTGGCCGCGCTGGTCGTAGGCGAGGAGGCGCATCTCCCCGGCCAGCGGCGCGAGCAGGCTGCGGTAGGTGCGGGCCGTGAAGCCGTTGGCGTGCAGCAGCAGGGCGTCGGGCGGCCGGCCCGGGGGGCCGAAGGCGAGGGCCGCGACGCGCCCGCCCGACGGATCGCCGATGTCGAGCGTCTCGCGCGTGAAGGGGGCGTCCCGCACCTCGGCCGGCATCGTCCGTGTCTCCCTGTCCAGCCTTCTCCCTAGCGGGGGACGGCGAGGGACGGCAGGGGCCGGTCCCGGCGCCCGGACGGGGGAGGGCATGTGCCCTCGGCATGGCCCGGCCGGTCATGGCCCGGTCCGCATGGCCCGGTCCGCATGGCCCGGTCGGCCCGGCGCGAACGAAAGCGGGCGGCGACGGGGGAACCCGTCGCCGCCCGCTTCGGCGCGAGGCGGACCCGGCGCGATCAGGCCATCTGGACGGCCCGGGCCTCGGCGGTCGCGGTGCTCGCCGCGCTCGAGAGGTAGCGCATCCGCAGGGGCTTGAGGACGAACAGGGCGAGCGCCGCCGCGGTGACGTTGAGCCCGATGATCAGCGCGAACACCGCCGACCAGCCATAGGCCGCCGAGACCATGCTGGCGAAGGGCACCAGGAAGGCCGCCGAGCCCTTGGCGGTGTAGAGCAGGCCCGCATTGCTCGTGGCGTACTTCGAGCCGAACGTGTCGCCGCAGGTGGCCGGGAACAGCGAGTAGATCTCGCCGAACACCCCGAAATAGACCGCCGTCGCGAAGACGAAGACGATCGGGTTCCGGCCGAAGAGAAGCAGCACGATCACGGCGGCGGCGGCGGTCGCGAATGCCATGAACATGGTGTTCTCGCGGCCGATATTGTCCGAGACCCAGCCGAAGAAGGGCCGCCCGAAGCCGTCGAAGATGCGGTCGAGCGAGATCGCGAAGGTGAGCGCCACCATCTGCAGGCCGAGCATGCTCACCGGCACGTCCGCGACCTTGAAGTCGTGGGCGATCGGGGCGATCTGGGCCGCCGTCATCAGGCCGCCCGAGGCCACCATGACGAACATCGCGTACATCACCCAGAAGACCGGCGTGCGCACCGCCTCGCCCGGGGTGCGGTCGACCTGCGATTGCGGCAGGCGCAGGCTCTTGCGCTTGACCGGGACGGCGACGCCGGGCTTGCGCAGCAGGAAGGAGAGCACGACCACCACGGCGCCCTGGATCAGCCCGAAGGTCAGGAAGGCCTGCTGGTAGCCGCTCGTCGCGATCATCTTGGCGATCGGCACCACGGTGAGGGCGGCGCCCGCCCCGAACCCGGCGGCGGTCGCGCCCGCGGCGAGGCCGCGGCGGTCCGGGAACCATTTCAGGGCGTTGCCCACGCAGGTGCCGTAGACCGCGCCGGCGCCGATGCCGCCGATCACCGCCCCGGCGTAGAGGAGCGGGAGCGATTCCGCGTAGGCGTCGAGGACCCAGGCCAGCGCGATCATCACGCCCCCGAAGAAGACCACGACCTGCGGGCCGTAGCGGTCCACGAACCACGCCTCGACCGGCACCAGCCACGTCTCGGTCGCCACGAAGATCGTGAAGGCGAACTGAATGGCCGTGCGCCCCCAGTGGAACTTGGCATCGATCGGGTCGACGAAGAGGGTCCATCCGTACTGGAGGTTGGCGATCATCGCCATGCACACGATGCCGAACGCGAGCTGCCACCACTTCGCGGACGAGGCGTCCTGACGTTCCATCCCTGATTCCCCTTGTTGGTCGGGCTCGGCGCCCGCGGCGCGGAGAATGCACTAAAATTCCTGGTATGCAACATACCAACTGAGGCAATGAGAGGCAGTGCGGTATGATGCCGATTGTGGCCGCAGGATGGCCCGGCGGGCTTCGCTCAGGCGCCGCGCGGGCGCGCGATCCGGGAGCCGCCGTGATCAACCGGATCCCGTCTCAGCCCTCGATCATCGTCCGGATGCGGGTCGCGATGGTCTCGATCGGGAAGGGCTTGGTGAGCAGTTCCATGCCGGGCGCCAGCATGCCGCCGGCGCGGGCCGCGGTCTCGGCATAGCCGGTGATGAACAGCACCTTGAGCCCGGGCCGGGCCGCCCGGGCGAGGTCGGCGAGGCGGCGCCCGTCGAGGCCGGGCAGCCCGATATCGGTGACGAGGAGGTCGATCGGCGTCTCCGAGGTCAGGATGGCGAGCCCGCCCGGGCCGTCCGCGGCCTCCAGCGCCCGGTAGCCGAGATCCTCCAGCACCTCGACGATCAGCCCGCGCACCGCCGTCTCGTCGTCCACGATAAGCACCGTCTCCCCGCGCCCGCGGCGGATCGCGCCGGCGGCCCGCTCGCCGGCCTCCGCGAGGTCGGGCCCCTGGTAGCGGGGCAGGTAGAGGCGGATCTCGGTCCCGCGCCCCACCTCCGAGCGCATCGCCACGCAGCCCTCCGACTGGCGGGCGAAGCCGTAGACCATCGAGAGGCCGAGGCCGGTGCCCTGGCCGATCGGCTTGGTGGTGAAGAAGGGCTCCACCGCCCGCGCCATCACCTCGGGCGGCATGCCGGTGCCCGTATCGGCGACCCGGATGCAGACGTACTCGCCCGGCGGGACCTCGCAGGGGGAGGCCTCCGCCGCGCCCAGCACCGCGTTGGCGGTCTCGATCGTGAGCCGCCCGCCCTCCGGCATCGCGTCGCGGGCGTTGATCGCGAGGTTCAGGATCGCGCTCTCCAGCTGGGGCGGGTCGCAGAGCGTCACCCAGAGATGCGCCGGGGTGACGATCTCCAGCCGCACCGCCTCGCCGATGCTGCGCCGCAGGAGGTCCTCCATGCCGGCGACGAGGCCGCCCGCCTCCACGGGCTTCGGGTCCAGGGGCTGGCGGCGGGCGAAGGCGAGGAGCCGGTGGGTCAGCGCCGCGGCGCGGTTCGCCGAGGTCATCGCCGTGCGCGCGTAGCGCTCCAGCGTGTCGATCCGCCCCTGGGCGAGGCGCGTCTGCATCATGTCGAGGGAGCCGATGATGCCGGTGAGGAGGTTGTTGAAGTCGTGGGCGATGCCGCCGGTGAGCTGGCCCACCGCCTCCATCTTCTGGGCTTGGCGCAGCTGCGCCTCCGCCTCCTCGCGGGCCGTGACCGCCCGCGCCCGCTCGGTCGCGGCGAGCGCCGCGGCGGCGTCCGCCCGCATCTGGCGCTTGAGGGCGAGCACGATCAGGATCACCGCCGCCACGCAGGCGAGCGCCGCGCTCGCGACCAGGATCGCCTCGCGGTGCCAGCCGGCCAGCACCTCGTCGCGGGTGCGGGTGACGTTGACCACGAGGGCGTAGTCGCGGGTCGAGCGGGTCGAGACGAGGCGCCACAGCCCGTCCATCGAGTCGGATATCTCGTAGAAGCCCGACCGCGCCTCCAGGAAGGGGGCCTCGAAGGCCCGGATGCGGAACTGGCGCCCCACCCCCGGCACCGGCGGCTCGCGGGTCATCAGCACGCCGTCGCGCCGCCACAGGCTGATCGCGGCCTGGCCGCCGAGGTTGAGGGAGCGGTAGAAGCGGTCGAAGTAGCTGAGGTCGATCGCCCCGAGGACGAGGCCCATGAAGCGCCCGTCCGCCGCGGCGAGGCGCCGGGCGAGGTAGAAGGTCCAGGTGCCGTTGCCCCGGTTCTGCACCGGCTCGGTGACGTAGGGCTCGCTCAGCGGCGTGTCGCGCAGGTGCGCGAAGTAGTCCCGGTCCGAGAGGTTGATCGGCGGGATCGGGTAGCCGCGGGAGAAGTTGATCAGGTGCCCGTCCGCCGCCACGAGGGTCACCGCGTCGAGCTGCGGCACCCCGGCGAGCTTGCCCCGCAGCAGATCGTGCGTGTCGCGCCCGGCCTTGAGGCGGGCGAACTCCTCCGGCGTGGCGATGCCCTCGGCGGCGTAGAGGTCGATCACGCTCTGGAGCACGAGGTTGACGCTCTGGAGCGTGCGCGCCGCGTCCTCGGCCAGGACCGTGTTCAGGGTCGCGAGTTCGCGCTGCGCGTCGTCGAGGGCGCGCTGGCGCATCTCCAGCACGAGGCCGCCCGCCGCCGCCAGGATGAGGAGGCTCGGCAGCAGCGCGGTCAGCACGAAGGCGGAGCGCCGCGGCAGCCGGCGCAGGGCGTCCCATCCGGCGCGGAGCCGCGCGCGCCGGGGCGGCCGGCGCGGCAGCAGGCCCGACAGGGGCGGGGCCGGCCGCGCGGCGGGGTCGGAGGGGAGGCCCACGGCGTCAGACCGGCGGGGACCGCTCGATCTCGCGAAGCGCGAGATCGGCGAGCCAGCGCAGGAGCGTCTCCCCGTCCGCGTCGAGGAAGCGCGGCCGCGTGTCGGCGACGCAGAGCGTGCCGATGCAGTGGCCCTGGGCCAGGATCAGCGGCTGCCCGGCGTAGAAGCGCAGGTAGGGCGGGCCGACCACCGCCGGGTTGTCGGCGAAGCGGCTGTCCAGGAGCGTGTCGGGGACCACGAGGGGCAGGCGGGCGCCGCTCCCGTCCGAGGCCGCCACCGCGTGGGCGCAGAGCGAGGCGTCGCGGGGCGTCTCGCGAAAGGGGAAGCCGGCCTTCGCCTTGAACCATTGCCGGTCCCGGTCGACGAGGCTGAGGGCCGCGAAGGGCGTCGCGAGGCTCTGGGCGGCCAGGGTCACCAGCCGGTCGAACCGCTCCTCGGGCGGCGTGTCGAGGAGGCCGAGGCCGTGCAGGGCGGCGAGCCGCTCGGCCTCCCGCGGCGGCTTGGCGGCGCGCGCCCAGCGGCAGGCGGTGCGCATCAGCCAGGCCCGCAGGCGGGTGCGGGCGTAGCTCGGGGTGAAGGGCGTGACGAGCCGGTCGCTGATGCCGATCGCCTCGTCGCCGCGCCGGTCGCCCGACCGGCTCACCAGCACGATCGGCAGGTCCTGCCCGGCCGGGCCGAGGGCCCGCACGGCCGCGCAGAGCGCGGCGAGGCGCTCGGCCGGCTCGGCCCCGTTCTCGATCACCGCCAGGGCCGGCCGGTGCTGGCGGACGGCCCGCGCCACGGCCTCGGCGGTGAGCGCCGTCTCGTGCACGGCGACGCCGTCGCCGCGCAGGAGGGCGGCGAGGCGCTCGGCCTCGCCCGGGTCGGCGGCGGCGATCACCACCGACTGCGCCGCGAGCGCCGAGCCCACCGCCTCGCGCGCCGAGCGGGCGCGGGCCGCCGCCGGCGCGGATTGCCGGGCCGCCGCGAGGTCGATCGCCTGCCCCTCGGCGGCGGCGAAGAGGTCGAGATCCTCGACGCGGTACCGCGCCACCAGGGCGTCCAGGCTGTCGTCGTCGCGCTGGGGGTCGTGGTGCATCAGGGCGAGCCGCGCCGCCCCCGCCTCCCGGGCGACGCGGCGGGCGTACTCGACGGTGCTGTGGCCCCAGCCGAGCTTCGCCTGGTACTCGGCGGCGGTGTATTGCGCGTCGTGGATCACGAGGTCGGCCCCGCGCAGGAACTCGGCGTGGCGGCGGTCGAGCCCCTCGGGCGGGGCGGTGCCGTCCGCGGCGGCGGTGCAGAAGGGCTCGTGGTCGAGGGCGTAGACCAGCGTCGCCCCGTCGGCGGTGAGGCGGTAGCCGAGCGTCAGGGCCGGGTGGTTGAGGTAGTGGGTCTCGACCGCGACGTCGTCGCCCTCGCCGAGGGACAATTCGCCCTCGACGAGTTCGTGGTAGCGGATGGTGGCGCCGAGCTGCTCCAGGGAGACCGGGAAGTAGCTGTACTGCATCTGTCCCGAGAGGGTCTCGCGCAGGGAGGCCCCGAGGCCGCGCGGCGCGTAGATGTCCCACTCGTTGCCCGGCGCGAAGAAGGGCGCGAAGAACGGCACGCCCTGGATGTGGTCCCAGTGCGTGTGGGTGATGAGGACGTGGCCGCGCAGGGGCCGGCCCGCCGCGGCGAGTTCCTGGCCGAGGGCGTAGGCGCCCGTGCCCATGTCGAGGATCACGAGCGTGCCGCGCGCCGTGCGCACCGCCACGCAGGAGGTGTTGCCGCCGTAGCGGATCGTGCGCGGACCTGGGATCGGCAGGGAGCCCCGTGTCCCGAAGAACCGAACCTGCATGGCCCCCCCTCCCGCAGCCGGCCATTCGCGCATCCGAGCGGAGGAGGGAACTTTTGGCGAGAACCGGCCGCGCTTCAAGCGCTGTTCTCGCCCGGGCCGCGGCGGAGCGGCGGAATGGCGGCAATCCGACAAGTCCCGGCGCCCCGCCGGCTGGCTGCGGGCCCGCGCGGCGGGCCCAGGCCCCGGCCGGGACAGGTCTTCCGCCCGCACCGGGCGGGAGCAGGCCGGCGGGCTTACTTCCTCAATAGGGGCTGTCATTGTGGTGGGGGCTGTAGAGTGTCGGGGCGGATTGTCCCCTGCCGTAATCGTAGCCGTCGTTGGACGGGTTGCCGGAGGGGTTCGGGCGCCCGCCGCCGCCCCGGACCGGCCCCCAGCGGCGCATGGTGTCGGCCATCATCCGGTCGCCCTCGGCCGCGCGACGAGGCCCGCGAGCGCCGTGCCGGCGAGGGACGGGTCGGAGACCGTCTTGGCGAAATCCGCGCCCTTGGCGGCCGTGTAGACGACCCGCCCGCCCTCCTCGACGAAGAGCACGTCGGCGATGCCCGGGCGCGCCGCGACGCGGCGGGCGGCCTCCTGCACCTTGGCGTGGCGGCGCCCGTACATCGTCCCGGTGCCGGCGCCGTCGAGGGCGAGGCGCTCCTCGACCGTCGCGGGGGCGGTGAAGGCCCTCACCACCGCGTCGAAGTCGGGCTTGCCGGGGTCCAGGGTCTCGATCAGGTCCGGCAGGTTCGCGGCGACCTGCGGCAGGCTCGCCAGGGCCTGCACCTCGTCGACGAGGCGCGCCGCCGCCAGCTCGATCCCGGTCTTGCGGGCCGTCGCCGCGAAGGCGAGGCGCTCCTGGGCGGAGTCCACCAGCCCCGCCCGGGCCGCGTACCAGCTCAGGCTCCCCATGGCGCCGGCGCTGAGGAGCGCGAGGCCGACCGTCATGGCCGGAAGACGAGCCCGGAGACTTGCGAACACCGCCATGACCCTGCCCCTGATGCGGGATGCGGGCAGATTTCTACCGAGGAAGTAAAATCATCGTGAATCGATGTGCCGGATCTGATCGCCGTCATGGCGCCGATCTGGCGCCGCGCGACTGACGCAGGGGAGGCGAAAGAATGGGCGAGCCGGGGGATGATTTCTCACGAAAAGGAGCCCTGCGGGCGCAAGCGGGGCGGTTTGTCGGATGGATGACGGCCGCCGTGCGGATGCGTAAGACGGCGGATCCGCCCCGGCCCGGAGATCGCCGTGCTCGCCCCGTCCGCTTCCAGCCCGTCCTCCGACCCGCCCCCGACCCGCTTCAACGCCGCGCGCCACTGCCTGGAGGCGCAGGCGCGCCGTCATCCCGACAAGCCCGCCCTGATCCTCGCGGGGGAGGGCGGGGCCGCGCAGGTGCTGAGCTACGGCGAGATCGACCGGGCGGTGCGCGCCGTCGCGGCGGGCCTGCTCGCCCTCGGCCTCGCGCCGGGCAGCCGGGTGATGATCCGCATGGGCAACGACGCCGATTACGCGATCGTGTACTTCGCGGCGCTGGCCGCCGGGCTGGTGGCGCAGCCCTCCTCGCCCCAGCTCACCCCCGCCGAGGCGGCCTTCCTGCTGGAGGATTCGGGAGCCGCCGCGGTGGTGGCGGCGGAGGATTGCCCCCTCGATCCCGCCTCCCTGCGCGGCCGCGCGCTGCTGCGGCCCGCCGACGTGGCGCGCCTGCGGGCCGGGACGCCGCTCGCCGCCTACGCCGACACCGCGGCCGAGGACCCGGCCTCCCTCGTCTACACCTCGGGCACGACGCGCCGGCCGAAGGGCGTGCTGCACGCCCACCGCGCCGTCTGGGGCCGGCGCCCGATGCACGACCACTGGCTCGGGCTCACCGGGGACGACGTCGTGCTGCATGCCGGCACCATGAACTGGACCTACACGCTGGGCGTCGGGATCCAGGATCCCTGGGCGCGCGGGGCGACGGCGGTGCTCTACACCGGCCCGCGCGACCCGGCCCTGTGGCCCGCCCTGATCGCCCGCACGCGCGCCACCCTGTTCGCCGCGGTGCCGAGCCTCTACCGGCAGATCCTGAAATACGCCGATTTGTCCGCCCACGACCTGTCGCGCCTGCGCCACGGCATCACGGCGGGCGAGGCGCTCTCCCCCGAGCTCCTCGCCGCCTGGACGGCGGCGACCGGCAAGCCCCTCTACGAGGCGCTCGGCATGAGCGAGGTCTCGACCTACGTCTCGACCGGCCCGACCGTGCCGGTGCGGCCGGGCTCGCCGGGCCGGCCCCAGCCCGGGCGGCGCGTCGCCATCCTCCCGCCCGAGGGCGAGCCCGTGCCGCTGCCGGCGGGCGAGACCGGGCTCCTCGCCGTGCACCGCTCCGATCCCGGGCTGATGCTCGGCTACTGGAACCGCCCCGACGAGGAGGCGGCGGTGATCCGGGGCGAGTGGTTCGCGGGCGGCGACCTCGCCCGGCTCGACGCGGACGGCTACGTCTGGTTCGAGGGCCGCCACGACGACCTGATGAACGCCTTCGGCTACCGGGTCTCGCCGAACGAGGTCGAGGCGGCGCTGATCGGCCACCCGGAGGTGCAGGAGGTGGCGGTCGCCGAGCGGGCCGTGCGGGCGGACGTGCGGGTCGTCGCCGCCTACGTGGTGCCGAGGCCCGGGGCCGCGCCGGAGGCGGAGGATCTGCTCGCGTGGTGCCGCGCGCGCCTCGCAGCCTACAAGTGCCCGCGCGAGATCGTGTTCCTGGAGGCGCTGCCGCGCACGCCGAACGGCAAGGTGCAGAGGAAGCGGCTCGCCGAGGCGGCGGGGGCCTGAGGGCCCGGCCCGGTGCGCCCCTTGCGCGCGGCGGGCGGCCCGGGCCACACCGTCACGCCGGCCGCCACGGGAGGATCCCCCCGCATGAAGCTGTTCATCGCCTCCCTGGCGACCGAGACCAACACCTTCGCGCCGCTGCCGACCGGGCGGCCCGCCTTCCTGGCGGACTACGCCCGTCGCGATGGCAGCCGCAACCCGCCGCGCCTGAGCAATATCGGGCTGATCGCGTGGCGCCGCCTCGCCGAGGCGGACGGGCACGAGGTGGTCGAGAGCCTCTCGACCTTCGCCCAGCCCGGCGGGATCACCCTGCGGGCCGTCTACGAGGACCTGCGCGACGCGCTCCTGGCCGACCTCAAGGCCGCCGGGCCGGTCGACGCCGTGCTGCTCTTCATGCACGGCGCCATGGTGGCCGAGGGCTACGACGATTGCGAGGGCGACACCCTCGCCCGGGTGCGCGGCATCGTCGGGCCGGGCGTGCCGGTCGGCGTCGAGCTCGACCTGCACTGCCACCTCACCGAGACGATGCGGCAGGCCGCCGACGTCATGGTGATCTACAAGGAATATCCCCACACCGACATCGTCGCGCGCGCCCGCGACCTCTACCCGCTGGTGATCGCCGCCGCCGAGGGGCGGATCCGGCCGGTGATGGCCTACGCGGATTGCCGGATGGTGAGCCTCTGGCGCACCTCCGACCCGCCCGTGCGCCGCTTCGTCGACCGCATGAGCGCCGCGGAGGGCCGCGACGGGATCCTGTCGGTCTCCTTCGGCCACGGCTTCCCCTGGGCGGACGTCGCCGATGTCGGCGCCAAGATGCTGGTCGTGGCCGACGGCGACGAGGCCGCGGCGGCGGCGCTCGCGCGCAGCCTCGCCGCCGAGGTCTGGGCCATGCGCGAGGAGGCCGCGACCCCCTACGTCACCATCGACGCGGCGATCGACCGGGCGCTCGCCTGCGACGATCCCCGCCCGATGGTGCTCGCCGACGTCGCCGACAATGCCGGGGCGGGCGCCCCCTCCGACAACACGGCGATCCTGCGCCGCCTCGTCGCGCGCGGCGTCCGGGACGCGGCGAGCGGCCTCTACTGGGATCCGGGGGCGGTCGGCATCTGCCGGGAGGCCGGGATCGGCGCGCGCTTCACCCTGCGGGTCGGCGGCAAGTGCGGCGTGACCTCCGGCGACCCCGTCGATCTCGCCGTCACGGTGCGCGGCCTGGCGGACGACCACAGCCAGGCGGGCCTGAGCGGCGGGCGGGCGCTGCTCGGCCCGAGCGCCTGGGTCGAGGCGGACGGGATCCACCTCGTGCTGACGAGCCAGCGCCAGCAGCCCTTCGACCCGGACGCCTTCACGGGCCTCGGCCTCACCCTGCACGACAAGCGCCTCGTCGTCGTGAAGTCGATGCAGCACTTCCACGCCGCCTTCGCGGGCCTCGCGAGCGCGGTGCTCTACGTGGCGGCCCCGGGCGCGGTGCCGCCGGACTTCGCCGCCCTGCCCCTCACCAAGAAGGCCGGGCCCTGGTGGCCCCGCGACCCCAACCCCTTCGGTGCCGCATGATTCCCTCCGGGCTGCCCCTCGACCTCGACGCGATGCTGGCGACGCTCCGCCCCTGGGTGGAATGCGAGAGCCCGACCTTCGCCACGCCGGCCGTCAACCGCATGATGGCGCTCGCCGCCCGCGACCTCGCGGTGGCGGGGGCGCGCATCGAGGTCGTGCCCGGCCGGATGGGCCTCGGCGACTGCGTGCGCGCCCGCTTCCCCCACCCGCGGCCCGAGACGCCCGGCATCCTGGTGCTCGGCCACATGGACACGGTGCATCCCGTGGGCACGCTGGAGGTCCTGCCCTGGCGCCGCGAGGGCGGGCGCGTCCACGGCCCCGGCATCCTCGACATGAAGGGCGGCAACCTCCTCGCCCTGGAGGCGATCCGGGCGCTCGGGCGGGCCGGGATCGCGACGCCGCTGCCGGTCACGGTGCTGCTCACCGGCGACGAGGAGATCGGCAGTCCCTCGACCCGCGACCTGATCGAGGCGGAGGCCTCGCGCCACCGCTACGTCCTGGTGCCGGAACCGGGCCACGAGGACAACGGCGTGGTGACGGGCCGCTACGCGATCGCGCGCTTCGTCCTGGAGGCCACGGGCCGGCCGAGCCATGCCGGGGCGCGGCTCGGCGAGGGGCGCTCGGCGGTGCGCGCCTTCGCCCGCAAGATCCTGGCGATCGAGGCGATGTCGGGGGAGGATTGCACCTTCAGCGTCGGCATCGTGCAGGGTGGCCAGTGGGTGAACTGCGTGCCGACGCGGTGCCGGGGCGAGGCGCTCAGCATGGCCAAGCGCCAGGCCGACCTCGACCGGGGCGTGGCGCGCATGCTCGCCCTCTCGGGCACGGAGGACGACGTCGCCTTCACGGTGACGCGCGGGGTCACCCGCCCGGTCTGGGAGCCGGACGCCGAGACCCTCGCCCTCTACGAGACCGCCCGCGCCCTCGCGGCGGCCGAGGGGCTGGCCCTGCCGCATCGCAGCGCCGGGGGCGGCTCGGACGGCAACTTCACCGGGGCGATGGGCATCCCGACCCTCGACGGGCTCGGGGCGATCGGGCGCGGCTACCACACCCTCGAGGAGCAGATCGACGAGGCGAGCCTGGTGAGCCGGGCGCGGCTCTTCGCGGGGCTGCTCGCGATGCTGCGCTGAGCCGGGGGCGCCCGCCATCGTCCCGTCGCGCAGCCGCCCCTCGAGCCACGATGGTAGACCCAACCCACCTCCTTGGCGATGAGCGGCCAGAGATCGGTCATGAAATCCAATGTTCCGGTCCCGGCCTTGAGACGGAGGCGTGTTATCTGTTCGGCATTCAAGAAGGTTGGCTGATAGCGGGGCGCGGCCTCGATCCGAAGCTCCGCGCGCGACAGGTAGGGAACGCCGCGCCTCGATCCGGCGAGACTGCGCGGCTCATGTCTCGACGTGACAGGCTGTCCCGAAAGCCTTCGCCGCGCTCGCCGCCGACGAGGGCCGCCGCGATTCGTTGGATCGGTCAGCGCGCCGCTGCCTGCGGCTGAGACGATGAAAGCACGAGGGTGACGCATCCGAACGCGAGTCCGACTGAGCAGACACCCAACCAGCCGAAGCTGACCCATGCCAATCCGGATAAGGCCGACCCGGCCGCGGCGCCGAGGAAGAACAGGCCTGTGAACAGCCCGTTCACACGGCCTCTTGCTTCGGGGCGCAACAGGTTGATTGCGCGCCGTCCCAGCGTCTGATCGCCGATCACCCCCAGATCGAGCAGGACGGCGCTGGCGACCAGGATCGCGAGAGGAGCCCAACTCGGGGCGAAAGGCGTGCCGACCAGGACGTCGCCGCCGATGCCGGCGAGGATCATCGCGGCGATGACCGCGAGGTGGGCGAGTCGCGTTGCGCTGCGCGTCCAGCCCCGGTCGCCCGCTCGCCCGGCGATCGGGGCGATGACCGCCCCGGCGGCTCCGGCCAGGGCGAAAAGGCCGATTCCGGTCTGACCGAGGGAGAATGGCTGATCGGAAAGGCGCAAGGCGACCGACGTCCAGAACACCCCGAATGCGCCCATGCACAGGGCCTGGTAACTGGCCCGGCGCCGAAGGACGGGCTCCTCCCGCAGGATCGTCAGCATCGATCCGATGAGCGCCGAATAATTCGTGCCGGTCGCGGGCTTGCGGACCGGTAAGACGGTGGCCAGGATCATGCTCAGGGCTGCGATGATCAAGGAGAGCCCACCGTAGAACCAGCGCCAACCGACGAACTCCGCAACCCAACTCGCGGCTGGCCGCGAAAGAAGGATGCCGAGCATGAGGCCGCTCATCACGTTGCCGACGACACGACCGCGATGTGCTTCAGGAGAGAGTTGAGCCGCCACCGGTACGAGCATTTGAATCGCGCTGGTGGTCACACCGGCGACGTACGACGCCAGTAGGAAGAGAAATGGCGTCGGGGCAAGCGCGATCGCCGCCAGGGCAGCAACGTCAACCAGCAAAGTCACAACGATCACCGTCCGGTTCTCGACGAGATCCGTCAGTGGGACGAGCAGGAACAGGCCGCTCGCATAGCCGAGCAGAGTAAGTGTCGATACAAGACTGGCTTCGGATGTGCTTAACGAAAATGACGATCCGATCAAGCCGATCAGGGGCTGCGACGCATACAGGCTCAGTACGACGACGCCAACGGCGCATGCGAACAGGACAGTTAGTCCGGCGGACATTGTGTTCGATCGGCTGATGGGCGGTGGCGCGCTGGTCATTCGGGCGTGGGTGTGCATGGCGGCCCTTGTGTTCACTGCGTTGACCTCACGCCGTCCTGCACCATTGGGGCAGCCGTGATAATCGGCGTTGATCGAGAATGTCTCTTCCTGTGGGCGAAACGATATGGCGAGCTTGGAGCAGTACGAGGTCCTCGTCGCGATCATCGAGCGAGGAAGCCTGAGCGCCGCTGCCAAGAGGCTGAACCGGTCCCTGCAGTCCGTCAGCCGTGCGCTGACCGCACTCGAGACCGATCTGGGAACCGAACTCATCCGGCGTACGACCCGGCGGTTGCAGCCGACCCCCGCGGGAATGATATTGTACGAGCGACTGAGAACAGCGTTGAAAGAAATAGGAGATGCGCGCCTGCAGGTGAAGAGCGAAAAAACCAAAATAAACGGTCTATTTAGGATCGGCGCATCTGTACTATTTGCGCCGAAATTTGTGGTTCCATGCGCAACGGCATTCATGAATAGGTTTCCTGAAGTAAGTATAGACTTGGTATTGAATGATGCTGTCGTTGATCTCATCGAACATCGGCTCGATGTTGCGATTCGCATAGGAGATCTCGGCGCCATCAGCCTGCGGTCGAAGAAGATCGCGGAGCTGCGCCGCGTCCTGGTCGCCGCGCCATCCTATCTTGCTCGCCATGGTGTGCCGCGTGATCCCGACGATCTTGCATCGCATCTCTGCGTGGTCCGCACCTTCGGGCCGGAGGGCGACGCGTGGCCCTTGTCGGTCGACGGTGTCGTGGTGCGAACACAGGTGAAGGGTGCCTTCCGGTGCAGCGACGCGGCCGGAGCCAACGCGGCCACGATCCTCGGAGCCGGGATCGGCCTCGCGCCGCTCTGGCAAGTCAGACAGGACCTCGACGAGGGTCGCCTCGAACTCGTGCTTCCCCAGTGTGAGCCTCCTCCCATACGCGTCAGCGCTGTGTGGCCGGGGAGCTTGGAGACGCCCGCGCGGACGCAGCTGTTTGTCGAGATGGTGTCGAACCGTCTCGCGGGCGAACGCGTGTGAGGAAGTCTCCGGCCGCCGCGAACGGGGACAGCCGGCCGTGCGCCGCGGCGATGTCGATGCGGATGCGGCGGAGCGGAGAGGCCTTGAAGCGAGGACGCTCCGGCTCGTCCCCCTCCGCCTCCGGCGGCCGGCCGATGCCGCGGCGTCGCAGACGGCGGTGCGGCGGCGAGCGGGTCAGGCGCGCTGGCGCCGGCGCGCTTTGCGGAGCCTGTTCGGGCGCACGGGGAGATCGAGAGCCACCTGCGCTGGCCGTTGGACGTGATGGTCGACGAGGATCACGCTCGCCCGAGGACCGATCACGGGACCGAGAACCGACCAGCGCGGTGCCGAATCCGAGGGGGGAGCGCCGGGCCTGGAAGGTCCCGCCCGGCGCCGTCGCCGCGCCGGTCACCCCGCGCCAGCCGGCCGAGCGGCGCAGCCACGACGACGCCCGGCACCGCACCGCCAGCCTGTTCGCCGCGCTCGACGTGAAGGCCGGGACGGTGAACGGGCCGCGTCACCGCGCCGGCGCGTTCCGCCGCTGCCCGGACGAGATCGAGGCGGCGGTGCCGGCCGACCTCGACGTGCACCTGGTGCCCGACACCGCGGCGATGCACGAGCACCGTCTCCAAGGCCGGCCTCCGGCCGCGCCTTCCGGCGGCCGGGATCCTGCGCTAGAACCCGCCGCCGCGGGCGACCGGGCCCGATCGAGAGGACCTCGTCACGATGAGCCAATCCGAGACGGACGCGCTGCCCAACGTGCACGTGCGCGCCGAGGTGCTGGTGCAGGCGCTGCCCCACATGCAGCGCTACGACGAGGAGATCGTCGTCATCAAGTACGGCGGCCACGCCATGGGCGACCGGGCGGCGGCGGAGGATTTCGCCGAGGACGTGGTCCTGCTGGAGCAGTCGGGCCTCAAGCCCGTGATCGTGCACGGCGGCGGGCCGCAGATCGGCCGCATGCTCGACCGGCTCGGCATCAAGTCGGAGTTCCGCGAGGGCCTGCGCGTCACCGATGCGGCCACCGTCGAGGTGGTCGAGATGGTGCTCGCCGGCTCGATCAACAAGCAGATCGTCGGCTGGATCTCGGCCGAGGGCGGCAAGGCCATCGGCCTGTGCGGCAAGGACGGCAACATGGTGCAGGCGCGGCGCGCCACCCGCACCGTCGTCGATCCCGATTCCAACCTGGAGCGGGAGGTCGATCTCGGCCTCGTCGGCGAGCCGGAGCGGGTCAACCGCGCGGTGCTCGACGCGGTGCTGAAGGCCGAGCTGATCCCGGTGCTCGCCCCGGTGGCGGTCGGCAGCGACGGCCAGACCTACAACGTCAACGCCGACACCTTCGCGGGCGCCATCGCGGGGGCCCTGCGGGCCAAGCGCCTCCTCCTCCTCACCGACGTGCCGGGCGTGCTCGACAAGAACAAGAAGCTGATCCCGGAACTCTCGGTCGAGGATTGCCGCCGGCTCGTCGCCGACGGGACCATCACGGGCGGCATGATCCCGAAGATCGAGACCTGCATCTACGCCATCGAGCAGGGCGTCGAGGCGGTGGTCATCCTCGACGGCAAGGTCCCGCACGCGGTGCTGCTGGAGCTGTTCACCGATTACGGCGCCGGCACGCTGATCCGCCGCAGCGCACCCTGACGGCGATCGGCGCTTCCTTTCCGGAGCCAGATGCTTATCTTGGACGCCCGGGGGCCGCGGGGCCCCCTTCGCGTCGAATGGGCCGAGCTTCCGTGTTCCTTCCGAGCGAGAGCCACCTCACCGCCCCGGACGCCCGCGGCTTTTCCGGTGTCGAGACCTGGGTCTTCGACCTCGACAACACGCTCTACCCGCACGAGGCCCGCGTCTGGCCCCAGGTCGACGAGCGCATCACCCTCTACGTGATGGAGCTGTTCGGGCTCGACGGGCTCTCGGCGCGCGCCCTGCAGAAGCACTTCTACCACCGCTACGGGACGACCCTGCGGGCGCTGATGCAGGAGGAGGCGGTCGATCCCTACGACTTCCTCGACTTCGCCCACGACATCGACCATTCGGGCATCGCCCTCAACCCGGCCCTCGGCCGGGCGATCGAGGCCCTGCCGGGCCGCAAGCTCATCCTCACCAACGGCTCGCGCCGGCACGCCGAGAACGTGGCGCGCAAGCTCGGCATCCTCGACCATTTCGAGGACGTGTTCGACATCGCGGCCTCCGACTTCGTGCCCAAGCCCGAGCGGCGGGCCTACGAGACCTTCCTCGACCGGCACGCGGTCGATCCGACCCGCGCGGCCCTGTTCGAGGACATCGCCAAGAACCTCGTCGTGCCCCACGACCTCGGCATGGCGACGGTGCTGGTGGTGCCGCGCACGGTCGATCCGTTCCGGGACGCGTCCGAGCAGGAGGCGGTGCGGGCCCCGCACATCGACCACATCACCAACGACCTCGCGGGCTTCCTGAGCGAGCGGGTCGCCCCGGCGCTGCCGCGGTGAGCGCCCGCCGATGAATCCCGAGACGGACCCGATCGAGGTCTGGGGCCGGCGCATCGGCCGCGGCCTCGGCCTCGTCGCCCTCGTGGCGATGGCGTGGTGGCTCGGCGTGCAACTGAGGCTGTGGGGATGAGCGACGGACCCGACTGGAGCGCCGCCCGCGCCCCCGACCTCGCGGCCTTCGAAGCCCTGGCCGAGGCGGCCTTCGCGCGGCTGCCCGAGAGCTTCCGCCGGCTCTGCGAGGGGGTGGTGATCCGCGTCGAGGATTTTCCCGACGAGGACACCCTCGACGAGATGGGCTGCGAGAGCGAGTTCGACCTGCTCGGGCTGTTCCGCGGCACCGGGCTCGCCCAGGGCGGGGGCGCGGCGAGCCTCGCGACGGGCCAGTTCCCCAACATGGTCTGGCTCTACCGCCGCCCGCTCCTGGATTACTGGGCCGAGCACGACGAGACGCTCGGCCACCTCGTCACCCACGTGCTGGTGCACGAGATCGGCCACCATGTCGGGCTGTCGGACGACGACATGGCCCGGATCGAGGCGCAGGCGGAGTAGGGCGCGGCCGGCGCCCCGCTACCCCTTGATCCCCGGCAGCGCGCTCGCCTTGGGCCGGCTGGTGCGGAACTGGCCGCGCTCGATCGCGATGAAGGCCAGCACCGCCACCGCCACGCTGGTCAGCCACCACACCACCGTGACGCTCATCCCGAGGCAGGCCGAGGCGAAGGCGGTCATGGCGGTCGCCATCGCGCCCGGGGTGAGGCTCGGGTGGTCGCGGCCCGATTGCAGCACCGCCGACCACAGCACGAAGGCCGCCGCGAGGGCGCCGACCACGCCGAGCTCGTACCAGATCTCGAACAGGAGCGAGGTCGGGGCGCTCGGCGGCAGCATCCCGACGATCCGCCCGCGCAGGGCCGTCTCGAAGCCGTGGCCGGTGAGGAGGCGCAGCGGCTCGCTCGTCACCACCCGGGTCCAGGTCTTCAGCGCCTGCGACAGGGGGTGGAGCGGCCCCAGCAGCGGCGCCACGATCGGCCGCAGCAGGAAGGGCACGAGGGGGCCGAGGGCCACGAGGCCGGCCGCGACGCCGGCCGCGATCCGCACGCCGAGCTGCTGGCGCCAGGCCGCGAGCGCGAAGGCGACCGCGCCCGCCGCCAGGGCCAGCAGGGGAATCGGGCTCGGCGCCAGCACCAGGGCGAGCGCCACCGCGACCGCGACGCCGAGGCCCTCGACGTCGCGGCGGCGCGAGCGCAGCCACGTCACGGCCGGCCAGACCAGCAGCGCGAGCAGCATGGCGCCGCGCTCCAGGGTCGAATCGTCCTCCAGGCCGAAGCGCAGGGCCGCGCCGCTGAACAGCCCCAGCGCCACCGCGGCCAGGGCCGCCGCGCCGACGCCGACCGGCAGCAGGTAGGCGTTGGCGGCGCGCATCCGGTCCGGCAGGGCGAGGTAGCCCGCGAGCGTCAGCCCCACGGTGATCGCCACGTTGAGGAGCCGCTCGGAGGCGGTGCCGGGGAAGGGCGACCACACGATCGACAGGGCCGTCCAGCCCGCCAGCAGTGCCCCCGCCGCCATGGCCCGGGTGCGCAGCACGCGCCGCAGCCCCGCCCCGACCGGCCGCCCCGCCCCGTCGAGGGCGGTGGCGAGGCACAGGATGACGACGGCGATCGGCACCAGGATGACGATGGCGCGGCGCGACACCAGCGCGGCGAGCGGCACCGCCACCACGAGGCCGATGAAGCCGATGCGGCGCAGCAGCGCCGCCGCGTCGACGGCGGGATCGGGCGAGGAGGGAGCCGCGCGGGGCATGGGCGGGGGCCTTCGGGCGCGCGGGGCGCGCGTTCCGTTCCTGGTTAGTGAGCCGGACGCCACAGCGCTGTAGATGCGATGCAACACTCCGGGCCGGGCGGCCCGCCGCGACGGCCGGGCGGGCGTCCCGGCGCGGGGATGCCGGACCCGTCTCATCCGACATCCGGTCGATAGCTTCGCCCTCTCCGATTTCGGCCATGCGGATGTCGGCTCCGCTCAGGTGCCGCGCTCAGGCGCCGCGCAGGCTCGCGATCCGGGAGCCGCTTCGATCAAGCGGATCCCGTCTCAGCCCAGGGCCGCCGCCACGTCCGCCTCGGTCACGGCCTCGACGGGCTTGGCGCATGTTACGGCCCGCGCCCGGGCGCCCGGCGCCATGATCAGGATCACCGTCTCGGTTCCCGGGCAGGCGGGGTCCGGGCAGACGATCTCGCTCACCGTGAGCGCGACCTCTGGCCCGAAGCCGCCGAGCCGGCGCGCCCAGGCGGCGACCTGCTCGCGCCGGCCGGCATCCGGCCGCGGGCGGCGGAAGGCGGAGAGGAGGCCCATCGCTTCAGCGCGGCAGGGAGAGGATCCCGGCCGCCCCGTCCGCGGCCCCGAAGGCGAGGTGCTCGCCCGTCCGGTCCCAGGCGAGCGCCGTCACGGCGCTGCCCTTCACGGCCGGGCGCACCAGCAGCTCCGACCCGTCCGTGAAGCGCACCAGGAGCAGGCAGCCGTCCTCGTACGCGCAGGCGAGCACCGGCGCCTTCGGGTGGAAGGCCACCTGCGAGACCCGGGCGGGGCGCACCCCGCACTCGCGCGGCTGCTTGCCGGTCGGCCCCTCCTTGCTGTCGAAGGGCCACACGATGGCGGCCTCGGCGCCGCTCGTCGCCAGCCAGTGCCCGTCCGCCGACCAGGAGACCGAGCGCACCTTGGCCGGGTAGCCGCTCATGCGCATGTGCCCGCGGTCGGGCTGGAGGCGCCAGCCGTGCAGGGCGTTCTCCTGCATGCTAGTCACCAGGAAGCGGCCGTCGGGCGACCACGTCACGTCGAGATGCGAGCCCTTCCAGGCCAGCACCTCCGGCGCGGCGTCGAGGTTCGGGTACCAGAGCGTGGCGCCGTTGTAATGCGCGAGGGCGAGCCGGTAGCCCTTCGGCGCGAAGGCGAGGCCGCGCACGGTCGTGGGTCCCTCGGTCGTCCGCTCGCGGCCCTTGGCGTCGCGGGCGACGACCCGCCTGCCCGCCGCGAAGGCCAGGGCCCCGTCCGGGTGCAGGGCGAGCGCGTCGATCCAGGCGCCGTTCCTCGCGCTGGCGAGGGTCTCGGTGGTCCCGTCCGGCCCGGTCGCGGCGACGCGCCCGTCGTCGCCGCCGGTGACGAGGCGCCGCCCGTCGCCCGCCGCCACCAGGATGCCGGCCTCCGGATGGGCCGCGACCCGGGCCGCGTCCCCGTCCGGGGCGGCGAGCATCACGGTCCCGTCCCCGAGCGCGAAGGCGGCCCGGGGGCCGAGCCAGTGCACGGCGGTCACGTGCGCGCCCGCCGCGATCCCGGTGACGGCCTGGGTCAGGGACGGGGCGGCGGTGGCGCTCATGCGGATGACACCCTGCGGGAGGCGGAGGAGGAGACCGCGTCTCACATGGGTCCGCCGCTGGCAAGGGCGAGGGCGGGACCCGGTGATTCACCGCCGGGCTGGCAGGGTTAATGCTTCGCTCACCAAACCCGCGCAATTCGCCGGATCGGCCCCGAACGACCGCCGAGCGCGGCCGTTCTCGATAAGGCGACGGTCGAGGCGTTCGTCGCCGCCTGGGTTCGGAGTTGCGTCATGATCCAGCCTGCCTTCGCCGCCCTCCCGCCCTCGGGCCTGCTGCTGCCGGACACGGTCCTGGTGGTGGAGGACGAGGCGCTGATCTGCGAGATGACCGCGGCCGCCTTCGCGGACGAGGGATACCGCGTGCTCACCGCGGCCGACGCCGAGGAGGCCGGCCGCATCCTGCAGCGCGAGCACGTGGACATGCTGTTCACGGACATCGACCTCGCGCGCAACACCGACGGGGTGACGCTCGCCCGCGCGGCGCGGCATCGCTGCCCGGATCTCCCGGTTGTCTACACGTCGGGAGGGCGGCATAGGCTGGCCGAGGGCGAGGCCGTCGCCGATTCGGTCTTCGTCCCCAAGCCCTACTACCCGAGCGACGTGGTGGCGCTGGCCAACCGGATCCTCGGGCATTCCTGACGCGGCGTTCGGAGCCCCCGCATGATGATGCGCGCGATCCTCTTGTCCGTCGCCCTCCTCGCGGCCGGTCCGTCCCGGGCGGCCGAGGCGCCGGCCGGCTGCCCGGCCCTGACGCTGCGGCTGGAGGAGGAGATCGCCAAGACCCCGGCCCTGCGCGAGGCCGCCAACCTGCAGACCGTGCGGGACCTGCGCACCCTGCGCGACGCCGCGATCGTCCTCGACGCCTACGGGTACGGGCCCGATTGCGCGCGGCTGAGCGCGATCCTGGGGGAATTGCTGGCCGATCCGCGCAGGACGATCGGCCGGGGCGGCGACACCGACGAGGAGAAGGCCGAGGCGGTCGAGGAGGCGCGCACGCCGAAGGGGGCACGGCGCTGAGCGTCGTGCGCCGGGGGGCACCGGTTCGGCGGCGGCACGCCGTCCTGCCCGGGCCGTGCGGGGGCGGCCGCGGCGGCGCTTGGCATCCGGAGCCGGGCCCGCCCCGCCCCGAACGGCGCCCCGCATCGACCGCCGGTCGAAGCTGAACCGTAACCCCCTCCTCGCCGTTGTCTCGGGATCCGCGCCTCCGCACCCCGAAGGTCTCCCCGCATGGCGACGAGCCCCGCCCCGAGCGTCTCCGACATCCCGCACGCCGCCGTCACGCTCCCGGCGGTGACGGTCGACAGCTACAACATCGAACTGCGCCAGCCGGACGAGGAGGGCTTCCTCGGCGACCGGGTCACCAAGGGGGCCTTCCGGGACCTGATCGAGGATTGGCGCGAGCGCCTGCGCAAGCTCGGGGAGGATCCCCTCGGCGACACGCCGAGCCGGGACCTGCCGAAGAAGCGGCTCGACCGCCTCCTGCGCGAGGGCCCGCCCGAGGCCGCCGGGGTGATCCAGGGCGCCGTCGAGGATTTCTCCCAGGAGCTCGCCACCGTGGTGCGCCGCTTCCTGCGCCAGAAGGGCTGGCGCGACACCGAGCGGATCGTGGTCGGCGGGGGCCTGAGCGATTCCTACGTCGGGCGCCTCGTGATCGGGCGGGCGGGCGTGCTCCTGCGCGCCGCCGGGCTCGACCTCTCGCTGGTGCCGATCCGCCACCATCACGACGAGGGCGGACTGATCGGTGCCGCCCACCTCGCCCCCGCCTGGATCTTCTCCGGCCACGACAGCCTGCTCGCCATCGACATCGGCGGCACCAACATCCGGGCCGGCATCGTGGCGACGAACCTGCGCAAGGCGCCCGACCTCTCCCGCGCGGCGATCTGGCGGGCCGAGCTGTGGCGCCACCGCGACGAGGACCCGCCCCCCACCCGCGACGCCGCCGTGGCCCGCATCGCCGCCATGCTGGAGGACCTCGTGGCCCGGGCCGCGCGGGCCGACCTCAGGCTCGCGCCCTTCGTCGGGGTCGGCTGCCCGGGCGTGATCGAGCCGGACGGCCGCATCAGCCGCGGCGGCCAGAACCTCCCCGGCAATTGGGAGAGCAGCCGCTTCAATCTGCCGCGCGCCCTGCGCGATGCCTTGCCCTCGGTCGGTGGCCATCCGACCATGGTGGTCGTGCACAACGACGCCGTCGTGCAGGGCCTGAGCGAGGTGCCCTTCCAGCGCGACCTCGCCCGCTGGGGCGTGCTCACCATCGGGACCGGCCTCGGCAATGCCCGCTTCAGCAACCGGGAGGGCCCGGCGGCGCGCGGCTGAGTCGGCCTTTGGTCCGAATAACAGTCTGGAATTCCTCTGAGTTTCCCGGCAAGGCTTGATCCCGCGGCGTCATCCGGGATAGTGCATCCCGGCCGGCCCGCCGCGGCACGAGGCGGCTGACCGGAACGGGAGCGGACCATCACATCGGCCGGCGGGCGACCGGCGGGCGGACCTGCGGCCCTCCGGGGCGCGACGCGGGGCGCGTCCGATCGCGCCTCCGCCAACCGTGCCGCAGGGGGAGTTAGTCGTGTCGACGCAGGGTCTGCCGTGGTTCCGCGCCCGCCTCGGGCATCTCGCGCTCGATCTGCTGTTCTGCCTCGTCCTGTCGGGGGTGATGCTCGCCTCCGCCCTGGCGCAGGCGCCCGAGACGCCGATGCGGATCGAGCTCAACAAGCTCGACACGGTCGGGGAGGCCTGCCGGGCGACGCTCCTCGTCGACAACGGCAAGGGCGCGCCGATCAGGTCGCTCAAGCTCGACCTCTACGCCTTCGACACGGACGGCGTGGCGCAGAAGCGGGTGCTGGTGGAGCTCGGGCCGGTCGCCGCCCGCAAGACCGTGCTGCGCCAGTTCGACATCGCCGCCGCGCCCTGCGCCCAGGTCGGGCGCCTGCTGCTCAACGACGTGGTGGCCTGCGAGGGCGGCGACCTGACCCGCGAGACCTGCCTGGAGCGCATCGAGCCCGCCTCCGCCAAGGGGGCCGCCCCCTTCCTGCGCTGAGCCCGCCCTGCCCGCCCCGCACACCAGGGAGATCCGCGATGGATCCGACCGCCGCCGCACCGGCCGCCCACGATTTCAGCTTCCTCGGCCTGTTCCTGCAGGCCGACCCGATCGTGAAGGGGGTGATGATCCTCCTCGTGCTGGCCTCGGTGGCGTGCTGGACGGTGATCGTCGAGAAGGCGATCCGGCTGGCCGCGGCGCGCCGCCAGGCGCGGGCCTTCGCCCGCATGGTGGCGACCGGCGGGCCGCTCGAGGCGGGCCGCGGCATCGCCGCCCGGGTCGTCGCGGCGGCCCAGGAGGCGTGGCGCGACCAGGATCCCTCCGAGACGCGGGCCGAGCGGCGCGAGCGCATCGAGCGCGCCATGCGGGCGGCGCTGGCCCTCGACCTCAAGCGCCTGCAGGTCGGCCTGCCGCTCCTCGCCACCTCCGGCTCGGCCGCGCCCTTCGTCGGGCTGTTCGGCACCGTCTGGGGCATCATGAATTCCTTCGCGTCGATCGCGAAGAGCCAGGACACCAGCCTCGCCGTGGTGGCGCCGGGCATCGCGGAGGCGCTCTTCGCCACCGCGATCGGCCTCGTGGTCGCGATCCCCGCCGTCGTCGCCTACAACAAGCTCTCGGGCGACCTCGCCAAGCTGCAATCCACCTTCGCGGCGGCGATCGGCACCCTGGGCAACCGGCTCGCCCGCGACCGCGGCCCCCACGCCGCCCGCAGCGCCGCAGAGTAGGGAGGCCGCCCCATGGGCATGGGCCCGCTCCAGTCCGGCGCCGCCGACGAGGACGGCTTCGAGGCCGCCCCGCTCTCCGAGATCAACGTCACGCCGATGGTCGACGTGATGCTGGTGCTGCTGATCATCTTCATGGTGGCCGCCCCGCTGATGACGGTCGGCGTGCCGGTGCAGCTGCCCAAGACCGCCGCCGCCAGGACCTCCGAGCCCAAGAAGCCGGTGGTGGTCTCGGTCGACAAGGACGGCAACGCCTTCCTGGCCAAGGAGCCGCTGCCGCCCGAGGGGGCGCTCGCCCGGCTGAGGGCCGCCGCCGCCGAGGATCCCGGCCAGACCGTGCTGGTGCGCGGCGACAAGGACGTGCCCTACGGCAAGGTCATGGAGGTGATGGGCCTCGTCGGCCAGGCGGGCTTCGCCAAGGTCTCGCTGATCGCCAACGCCCCCAACGGGGCTCCCCTGGCGGCCGCTCCGGCGCCCGCCGCCCGGTAGCCGCATGAGCAGCCACGCGACCACGCGGGGACCCGACGAGCCGGGTCCCGGCCTCGCCCTCGCCTTCCTGGTGGCGCTCGCCCTGCACGCGGGGGCGCTCGGCGCGATGATGGCGTGGCGCGGCGGGGCGCCGCCCGGCGAGAGCGAGATCACCATCGACCTCGCCCCGAGTCCCGCGCCCGTCGAGGTGCCGACCGAGGCCAACGACGTCGTGACGACGCCGCCCCCGGCCGACCTGCCGGCGGAGCAGAAGCCCGTCGAGCCGCCCGCCGAACCCCCGACGGCCGAGGCGCCGCCCGAGATCCAGGCGGTGACCCCGCCGGAGACCGCGCTCGCGGCACCCCAGCCGATGACCGAGGCCGCGCCCGCCGAGGCCGTGACCGAGGCGCCGCCGCCCGAGGCGGTGACCGAGGCGCGGCCCCCGGAGGCGGTCCAGGCGGTGAAGCCGCCCGAGGAGCAGGTCATCACCTCGACGAACGAGCAGGCGCCGCTCGCCCCGGCCCCGCCCGCCGTGGTGGCGCGCCCGGTCGAGCCGCCGATGCCGCCCAAGCCGGTGCCGCCCAAGCCGGTGCCGCCCAAGCCGGTACCGCCCAAGCCGGTGCCCCCGAAACCCGTGGCCAGACCGGTGGAGATGCCGAAACCCGTCGAGCAGGCGCGCAAGCCGCCGCCGAAGCCGATCCGGGAGGTGACCCGCGAGGCGCCCCGGCCCCGGGCCGCCGAGCGCGCCACCGAGCCGGAGCGCCGTCAGCGGGCGGCCGCGACCAGCGCGCGGGTGCCGATGGGCGGGCAGGCGGCCGCGGCGGCCTCGGATCCGGGCGCGCTCCGCGCCTGGGGGGCGCAGATCCGCGGGGCGATCCAGGCCCGGGCGCGGGCCGGGGCCGGCACCGGCACGGTGACGATCCGCTTCACGGTCTCGCGCGCGGGCCGGATCGTCGGCGCGTCGCTGATGAGCAGCAGCGGCAACAGCAGCCTCGACGCCGCCGCCCTGGCGGCGGCCGCCCCGGGCAGCGCGGTCCCGGCCGCGCCGGCCGGCGTGAGCGTGGCCCAGCAGAGCTTCTCGGTGCCGCTGGCCTTCCGGTAGGGCGAGGATCTTTCGGGTTCCGGCGCGTCCGACCGAAGCATCGATGGTCCGGGCGGCGGGCCCGTCTCAGGCCTCGCCCTCGGTCTCGAACAGCACGGCGTCGAGGGCCTCGCGGCCGGTCTTGCCGGCCCAGACCACGAACTGGAAGGCCTGGAAGTAGCGCTCGCAGGCGTCGATGGCCGTCTTGAGCATCATCTCGCACTGGCGGTGCGTCGGCTCGGCGCCGCCGGTGAGGAGCAGGGCGTGGCGGTACATCACCACGTCCTCGCCGCTCCAGAGGTCGAAATGCCCGACCCAGAGCTGCTCGTTGACCATCGAGACCAGCTGCAGCACCTCCGACCGGCGCCGGGGCGGGACCTTGAGGTCGAAGGCGCAGGCGACGTGCAGCGCCTCCACGTCCTCGATCCACGTATAGGCCACGTGGTACTCCGCCCACTTGCCCGCGACCGCCACCGACATCTCGTCGGTCTCGGCCCGGTCGAAGATCCAGTCGCGCAGGGAGGCGAGGCGTTCGACGACATCGAGCGGGTGCTCGGCGCGCTCAAGGTCGACGATGTGCAATTGGGTCATGGCGATCCGGTTCTTGGCTCGTCCGAGCGGGAGGGGCGTCACGGGACGCGGACAGCGACGTCGAGGTGAAAGCAGATCGCATCCCCGGCACGTATTGGCCCGCAGGCGATGAGCTTAACGGCCGACTTGTCTCCCCTTGGCGACGGCGAATCAGGCGTGAGGCCACTATAGCCCGGCGGACTCGGCAGACTCAAAGCGAAAACTCCGGGGGAGGCGGGGCGTCACGACGCCATCCACCGAAGCTTTCTGTGAATAAGCCGGGCTCACGCGGTGGGCGCGGCGCCGGGGGGCTTGGTGGAGGGATCGGCGGAGGGGCCGGCGGAGGGCGCCTCGGCGGCGCCGATCCCGGCCCTCGCCTCCAGCACCGCCACGCGGGCGGCGAGCGCGTCGTTCTGCCCGCGCAGGGCCGTCACGAGGTCGCGCAGCACCTCGACCTCCTCGCGGGAGGCCACGTCCATGTCGCGCAGGAAGCGCTCAACTTGAGCGCGCACCACCGATTCGGCCTCGCGGCGGACGCCCTGGGCCGCCCCGGCGGCGTCGGTCATCAGGCGGGCGAAATCGTCGAGCAAGCGGTTCTGGGACTGCACGGTGATCTCCTGGGCTCGCGGGCCGTCCCCGGCAGATGGGACAAACCGGCCCGCCCCGCAATCCGCCCGGGCCGAATCGCCCGCTCGGCGGGCCGAATCGCCCGCTTGGCGGGCCTAATCGCCCACTTGGCGGGCCGATTCTTTCGCTCTGTGTCCGGCGCAGGCCGCAGAAACACTCCGACGCAATTCCGCTGCTTCAAGCCGGGATCCGCCTCGGGCATAAGGTGGGCGTGACCAGCACGCCGCATATTCTCCTCGTCGAGGACGACCGCGAGATCAGCCAGCTCGTCGCCCGCTACCTGCGCGGCAACGACCTGCGCGTCTCCCTCGCGGGCGACGCCCGCGAGATGGACAGGCTGCTGGCCGATTCGCGGGTCGACCTCATCGTCCTCGACCTGATGCTGCCGGGGGAGGACGGGCTCTCGGTCTGCCGGCGCCTGCGGGCGCACTCGTCCGTGCCGATCCTGATGCTCACCGCCAAGAGCGAGGAGATCGACCGCATCGTCGGGCTCGAACTCGGGGCGGACGATTACCTCGCCAAGCCCTTCAACCCGCGCGAACTCCTCGCCCGCATCCGGGCGGTGCTGCGCCGGGGCGGCGCCAACGGCGGCGCGGCCCGGGACGAGGAGGTGCGCCGGCTCTCCTTCGCGGGCTTCGTGCTCGACGCCGGCCTGCGCCAACTCCTCAACCCGGACGGCGCCCAGGTGGCGCTCACCGCGGCGGAGTTCGACCTCCTGCACGCCATGTGCCTGCGCCCGGGCCGGGTGCTCTCCCGCGACCAGCTCCTCGACCTGACCCAGGGCCGCGCGCCGGGCCCCTTCGAGCGCAGCATCGACGTGCTGGTGAGCCGCATCCGTCAGAAGATCGAGCGCGACCCGCGCAACCCGGAGATGATCAAGACCATCCGCTCGGGCGGCTACGTCTTCACGCCCGACGTGGTGCGGGCGTGAGGGGGCGGCCGTGAGCGAGCCCGTGCGCCTCACCCGGCGCATCGCCGGGCAGATCGCCATCCTGGTCGTCGCCGCCATCGTGGTCACGCACGTGGTGCTGATGGTGGCCTTCCTGCTGATGCGGCCCGAGCTGCGGCGGCTGGAGGAGCATCCGGGGGCGCTGGCGAACCGCCTCGCCCTGGTGGTGCGGATGCTCGCCGCGGCGAGCCCGGGCGAGCGGCCCGCCATCGCGCAGGCGGCCGGCCGCGGCCCGACCGGCCTGCGCCTGACCGTGCTGCCGGACGAGGCCGCCCCGGCGCGGACGCACGACAGCACCGAGGCCGAGGAATTGCAGCGCGCCCTCGGGGAGGCGTGGCGGGTCGAGAGCGTCGGGCGCATCGTCCCCGGGGACGACCGCCCGCGCCAGCTCGTGATCCGCGGCCGCGGCCTCGTGGCCGCGGCCGACCTGCCGCCCCGCTACGAGCGGCGCACGCCGCTCACCGGGGCGATCATCGCCACCCTGGTCTTCCTGGCGCTCAGCCTCACCCTGCTGTCGGTCTGGGCCGCGCGGGCGCTCGCCGCCCCGCTCCAGCGCCTCGCCGGCGCCGCGGAGGCCTTCGGGACCGACATGGACCTCGCGCCCCTGCCGCAGGCGGGTCCCGAGGAGGTGCTGGCGGTGTCGCGGGCCCTCGACCGCATGCGCGCCCGGGTCAAGCGCCTGGTCGACGACCGCACCCACATGCTGGCGGCGATCAGCCACGACCTGCGCACGCCGATCACCCGGCTGCGCCTGCGCGCCGAGTTCCTGGAGGACGAGACCCTGCGGGCGCAGTTCCTGCGCGACCTCGACCAGATGAACGCGCTGGTGGAGGCGGCGCTCTCCTTCGTGCGCGACGGGCGCAGCCGGGAGGGGCTCGCCCTCGTCGACCTCGCCTCGGTGGTGCAGACGGTCTGCGACGGCTTCGCGGATGTGGGCCAGGAGGTGCGGGCGGAGGGGCTCCGGCCGAGCCTGGTCAAGGGCGCCCCCGACGAATTGCAGCGGGCGCTCACGAACCTCGTTGACAACGCGGTGAAGTACGGCGGCGGGGCGACCGTGCGCCTCGTCCCGGCGGGGCCGCAGGCCGTGGCCGTGGAGGTGCTGGACGAGGGGCCGGGCATCCCGGAGGAGGAGCAGGCCGCGATGCTGGAGCCCTTCGTGCGCGGCGACCGGGCGCGCACCCTCAACGAGGCCGGCGGCTTCGGCCTCGGCCTGGCGATCGCGCACGCGATCGCGCAATCCCACGGCGGGCGCCTGACCCTCGCCAATCGCAGCCCGCGGGGCCTCGCCGCGCGCCTGGAACTCCCCCGCGCCGCGGCCGGCGTGCCCCGGCAGGCGCCCGCGCAGGCGGCCTGATTCCGGCTCCCCCCGCGAGGCTTGTCGTGTCCGGGCGGGCCCGCGACGGCGGCTACCGGGCGAGTTCGCGCAGGCCGAGGCGGATCAGCGTCTTGGCCTCCGCCTCGGCCCCCGCGCTCTGGAGGGCCGCCGCGACGGCGGCCGAGGCCTGGGCCTGCGGGTAGCCGAGATTGACGAGGGCGGAGATCGCGTCCGCCACCGGCTGGGGCGCGGTGCGCGCCTCGACCGCGCCCGCGAGGCGCACGAGCGCCGGATCGACCGGGGCGAAGGCCGGCGCCTTGTCCTTCAATTCGGCGACCAGGCGGGCGGCGAGCCGCGGCCCGACGCCCGGGGCGCGGGCGACCGCGCCCTTGTCGCCGGTGGCGATGGCGGTGGCGAGCTCGGCCGGCTCCAGCACCGAGAGCAGGCCGAGCGCCACCCGGGTGCCGACCCCCTGCACGGTCTGGAGCAGGCGGAACCATTCCCGCTCCGCGTCCGATCGGAAGCCGTAGAGCCGGATCATGTCCTCGCGGACCACCGTCTCGATGGCGAGGTCCGTCGCCTCGCCGGCCGGCGGCAGCCGCTGCAGCGTGCGCGCCGAGCAATGTACCTCGTAGCCGACGCCGTGCACGTCGAGGATCACGAAATCCTCGCCGTAGGAATCGACCACACCCTTCAGCTTGCCGATCATGGGGTTCCGTTGGGGGCGGCCCGTCCTTGAGCCGCCGGCCTGTTCGTGGGATGGGATCCGGGCCATATCGGCGACCCCGCCCGAACCCACAAGGTGACCGCATGAAGCGTGCGACCGTGCTCGCCTGCCTCCTCGTCGCGCTCGCGCTGCCGGCGGCGGCCGAGGAGGCCGTCGCTCCGCCCTCCGCCGACCCGACCCAGGTGCGGGCGGGGCACTACCGGCTCGACGCCGCCCACGGCAAGATCACGTGGTCGCTGAGCCATCTCGGCTACTCGACCTATTACGGCCAGATCACCGACGTGGCCGGGGATCTCAGCCTCGACCCGAAGGCGCCCGCCCAGAGCCGGCTCAGCGTGCGGGTCGCGACCGCGAGCGTGAACGCGCTTCACGAGGCGCTGAACGCCCACCTGCGCGGGCCGGACTTCTTCGACGCGGAGCGGTTCCCGACCGCCACCTTCGAGAGCCGGGCCGTGGAGCCGACCGGCCCCACCACCGCGCGGGTGACGGGCGACCTCACCCTGCGGGGCACGACGAAGCCCATCGTCCTCGACGTGACCTTCAACCAAGCCGGCATCCACCCGGTCGACAAGACCTACACGGTGGGGTTCGACGGGCGGGCGGTGCTCCGCCGCTCCGAATTCGGCATGACGGCCTTCCTTCCGGCCCTCGGCGACGAGGTGAGCCTGCGGCTCGAAGGGGAGTTCAAGGCGGCGCCGTGAGCGGGGCGGCGGCGTCGCTCCCGAGGAGCCGGTCGCTCTCGTCCTTGAGGGCCACGCCGGTGAGCCCGCGCCGGAACGCCTCGCCGAGGAGCCAGTGCAGCTTGAAGGCGGCGAGGTCCGGCCTCAGGCCGGCGGCGCGGACATTCGAGAGGCAGTTGCGCTCCGCATCGGTGCGGCCGGGGCGGGGATCGAGGGTGAGGTAGATCCCGAGACTGTCCGGGGAGGAGAGGCCGGGCCGCTCGCCGATCAGCACCGCGACGGCCCGGGCCCTGAGCGCCGCGCCGACCGCGTCGCCGAGCGCGACCCGGGCCTGCTCGGCCAGCACGATCGGCGCGAGGCTCCAGCCCGAGCCGGCGATGGCCGGGGCGAGGGCGGCGAGGAGCGGCACCGCCCCCTCGTGCACCGCCCGGGCCGAGAGCCCGTCCGCCACCACGATCGCGAGGTCGACCGGATCCCCGGCCGCGGCGGCGAGCCGCGCGAGGTCCTCCGGGTCGGGCTGCCGCCCGAGATCCGGCCGGCGCAGGTAGGTGGCGCGGTCGGGCGCCCGCGAGGCGATCGCCAGCACCGGCAGCCCCAGCCCCTCGATCCCGGCGCGCAGGGCCGCCGCGTCGAGGGGCGCGTGGACCGCGTCGCGCGCCTGCGCGTGGGCGAGCGCGAAGGCGAGCACCTCCCGGGTCGGCAGGCCGGAACCGGCGCGGCCGAGCCCGATCCGGGCGGGGGTGAGGGCCTTGAGCCGGCCCCAGGCCTCCTCCGCGGTCAGGGCCTCCTCCGGGGGCTTGGCCTCCTCCGGGGGCACGGCCTCTTCCGGGGGCTTGGCCTGCGCGGGGCGCACGGTCTCGTCGGCGCTCACGCGGCGAGCCCCGGGGCGGCGGCGAGGAGCGGCCTGGCGCCCCCGGGCAGGAGCGCCCCGGCCGCGTCCGCCAGCCCGATCCGCGCGAGCCAGGCGGCGAATTCCGGCGCCCGCTTCAGGCCGAGCACCTCGCGCAGGTAGAGCTGGTCGTGGAACGACGTCGATTGGTAGTTCAGCATCACGTCGTCGGCCCCCGGCACGCCCATGACGTAGCTCACGCCCGCCGCGCCGAGCAGGGTCAGGAGCGTGTCCATGTCGTCCTGGTCGGCCTCGGCGTGGTTCGTGTAGCAGACGTCGCAGCCGAGCGGCACGCCCATCAGCTTGCCGCAGAAGTGATCCTCCAGCCCGGCCCGGATGATCTCCTTGCCGTCGTAGAGGTATTCGGGCCCGATGAAGCCCACCACCGTGTTGACGAGGAGCGGCCGGAAGGCGCGCGCCACCGCGTAGGCCCGCGCCTCCAGGGTCTGCTGGTCGATGCCGTGATGGGCGTCGGCCGAGAGGGCGGAGCCCTGGCCGGTCTCGAAATACATCACGTCCTCGCCGAGCGTGCCCCGCTTGAGCGAGAGCGCCGCCTCCCGTGCCTCGGCAAGCAGCGGCAGGGTGACGCCGAAGGAGGCATTCGCCGCCTGCGTGCCGGCGATCGACTGGAAGACGAGGTCGACCGGCACGCCCCGCCGAATCGCCTCCAGGGTCGTGGTGACGTGGGTGAGCACGCAGCCCTGGGTCGGGATCTCCAGGCGGGCGATGAGGTCGTCGAGGAGGTGGAGCAGGCGGCTGATCGCCTGCACCGAATCCGAGACCGGGTTGATGCCGATCACCGCGTCGCCGCAGCCATAGGCGAGCCCGTCGAGGATCGCCGCGGTGATGCCGGCCGGATCGTCGCCCGGGTGGTTGGGCTGGAGGCGCACCGCCATGGTGCCGGGCAGGCCGATCGTGTTGCGGAAGCGCGTGACCACCCGGCACTTGCGGGCGACCAGGATCAGGTCCTGGTTGCGCATGATCTTCGACACCGCCGCGGCGATCTCCGGCGTGATGCCGGGGGCGATCCGCGCCAGCGCGGCCGCGTCCGCCGTGAGCAGGAACTCGCGGAAATCCCCGACGGTCAGGTGGGCGATCGCCGCGAAGGCCGCCGCGTCGTGGCTGTCGAGGATGAGGCGCGTGACGTCGTCCGCCTCGTAGGGGATCAGCGGGCGGTTGATCAGGTCGGCGAGCGGCACCTCGGCGAGGCACCAGCGGGCCGCCACGCTCTCCTCGGCGCTCCCCGCCGCGAGGCCGGCGAGGCGGTCGCCGGAGCGGATTGGGCTCGCCTTCGCCATCAGCTCGGCGAGGTCGGCGAACAGCCAGGTCCGAGGGCCGACGACGTGGCGATAGACCATCCGGGATCTCCTCCTGCCGAACCCCACCTTACCGCAAAGGGCCGCGCCCGCGAGGTGCCGGGGCGGTTCACTGGGCGCGGGTAAGATGGGGTTATCTGCCCCTCGCCGAGGCGCCCGGCCGTGCTACCTAAGCAATTGATGCGCCGCGGAACGGCTCTTGCATCGCAGCGCAGGTCAGCCTGTGCGAAGGCGAAGGGCCGCCGCTCCGGGCTTCCATGGCAGCGCGAATTGGGGGATGGCCGTGCACCGCTACTTCTTCGACCTGGAAGCCGAGGGTTTCGACGCCCGGGACGATGTCGGGGTCGTCCTGGCGGACGTGCGGGCGGCGCATGCCGAGGCGATGCTGGCCCTGCGCTCCTGCGCGAGCGGCCCGCTCCCCTGCGGGCAGGCCGCCGACCTCGCCCTGAAGGTGCGCGACGAGACCGGCCAGACCGTGATGCGCCTCGCCCTCGGCAGCATCGCGCGGGCCGAGGCGGCGAACGCGCGGGGCCTGCTGTCCTGATCCTGCGCGCCTGAGCGCGCGCGAAGCGGCGCCGCATCGCTGCGGCGCCGCTTCGCGTATCGGAAGGGGTGCGCTTCTCGGGGGAGCGCCGCCCAAGGTCCGCTCCTTGGCGTCCGCTCCTTGAGGTCCGCTACTTGGCGTCCGCGACCTTGTCCCGGATCACGTAGGTGCCGGTCTTCTCGCCCACGCTCTGGGCGACGCCCTCGGCGAGGGGCGAGAGGCGGCTCGCCTGGATGTCGAAGCTGCCCGACAGGCCCGTGAACTTGCCGGTGCCGCCGATCCACTCGCCGGTCCCCTTCAGCCGCGCGCTCATCGGCTGCGGCGCGAAGGCGTAGCGCTCGTAGACGTGGTCGCCGTCGGCATCGACGTAGTCGCAGTAGCCCTGGTTCTCGAACGTCTTGGCATCGCTGTCGAACATCGCGCTGCTGCTGCAGCGCCCGGCCATGTTGTGGAGGAGCTTGCCGCCGGATTGGTTCACCGCCGCCATGATGCTCACGCCGACCGCGTGGCTGCGGGTCGGCCCGAGCTGGACCGGCTTGCCCGGGACCGGGTTGGTGGAGGTGTAGGTGATGCGGAAGCTCGCTTCCCGGGGCAGGTCCTCGGCGCCGGCCGGGGCGGCGAGGGCGGTCGCGAGCAGCGCGAGCGGAGCGAGGCGGATCAGGCGCATCGGGTGTCCTCTCCTGTGGGTGCCGGCCGGATCCGCGCCCGTCGCGAGCGCGGTCCCGCCGCCGGTTCGCCTGATCGGGCCGCGCCCGCGACGAACTCTCGTTGCAACCCTCAGATGACGCCGCATCCATCCCCGGCCGTCATCATCCAGATGAGGTAGAGGCCAAATTCCTCACAAGTCGTGAGGCGTCCCGGCGGCTCGGAGAGACTTGTCGACGGGCCGCCTCCCGCGGTCAGATCAGCGGCTTGCCGCCCGTGACGGCGACCGTGGCGCCCGAGACGTAGCTCGCCTCCTCGGCCGCCAGCATGACGTAGATCGGCGCGAGCTCGCAGGGCTGGGCCGGCCGCTGCATCGGCACCTGCTTGCCGAACTGCTCGAACTTCTCCCTGGGCATCGTCGAGGGAATCAGCGGCGTCCAGACCGGGCCGGGGGCGACGCAATTCACCCGGATGTTCCTCTCGGCCAGGAGCTGGGCCAGGCCGCCGGTGAAGTTCTGGATCGCGCCCTTGGTCGTCGCGTAGGCGAGGAGCTGCGGGCTCGGCGTGTCGGCGTTGATCGAGGTCGTGTTCACGATCGCGCTGCCCGGCCGCATGTGGGGAAGGGCCGCCTTCACGAGGTAGAACATCGCGTGGATGTTGGTGCGGAAGGTGACGTCCCATTCCTCGTCGCTGAGGTCCTCGACCGATTGCACGGTCGCCTGATGGGCGGCGTTGTTGACGAGCACGTCGACCCGGCCGAAGGCCGCCACCGCCTTCTCGACGATCGCCCGGCAATGGGCCGGGTCCTTGATGTCGCCCGGCACCAGCACCGCCTTGCGGCCGGCCTCCTCGACGAGCCGCGCCGCCTCGCGGGCGTCGTCGTGCTCGTCGTAGTAGCTGATCAGCACGTCGGCGCCCTCGCGGGCGAAGGCGAGGGCCACGGCCTTGCCGATCCCGCTATCCGCCCCGGTGATGATGGCCTTGCGGTCCGCCAGCCGGCCCGAGCCGCGATAGTGGCCCTCGCCGTAATCGGGCCTCGGATCCATCTCGGCGTCGCGGCCGGGCATCGGGATCGGCTTCTGGCGGCTGAAGGGCGGCTTCGGGAAATCGATCATTGCGGGGTCAGCTCCTGACGCGACGCGGGAGGGCCCGCGGCGGGCGGGCCGCGGCCGGGGATGCAGGCTTCAGAACCGCCCGCCGGAATTCGGCCGGCAGCGGCCGTCGGCGATCTTGAAGTTCGGCGGGTCGCAGGGCACGAGGTCGGCCTCGCACCATTTCTGGCAGACGCGCGGACCCGTGCGGGGCGGGTAGTAGCCCCAGCCGGGTTCCCCCCGCAGGCTGCCGGTGACGGCGGGGCCGTCCTCGTCGAAGAAGGGCCCCGACGGCTGCGCGAGCGCCGCACCGGCCGCGAGCAGGAGGGGGGCGAGCACAAGGCCGACCGCGCGGGCGCGCATGGCGGAATCTCCTCGGTCCGGAATCGGGGTCCCCGCCGGGATCGCCGCGGGGATGCTGCCGGACCAACGGACCGGGGCCGGCGCTGTTCCGCAGGGGCGCCCGGGCCGGCGCGGGCCGGAGCCCGGGCTCTGCCGCGTCGGCGTCGACCGGTGGCCCGGCCCCTCCCGAGAGGCGGAGCCCCTTTCGATGTCCGGCGGGCCGCCGAGAGGCCGAGCATCACGATGCCGATCGAGAACACCACCACGAGGTCGCTGACGCGCCAGTCGCAGGTGGTGGTGACGAGGGCGCCGAGCAGGCTCATCTCCGGGCAGGCCGCCGGGGCCGGCTGGCCGGTGCTCAGCGCCCGCGACAGCGGCAGCCAGAACACCGACAGCCCGTAGGACATGCCGATGCAGAGGTGGATCGCGAGCGCCGCCGGCGGCACGAGCCAGCGGTTGAATCCCGCCCGCGCGACGATGGCCTCCCGCGACAGCGGGCCCGGCGCCGCGCCCGGGCGCGGCAGCGACTCGGCAAGCTCGGCATCCATCAGGTCGTCTCCCCTCCTTCGCGCCGGATCTTTGCCCGGCCTGTGACCGTCGCGCGCTCGCCCCGCCCGGGGGCAGTCCTCAGCCCCTGCCCGGGGACGCCGCCGCGGCGGCCGCGCGGCCGGCCGCGGTGAGGCGCAGGTCCTGGCTGTCCGCCCGGTAATCCACGAGGCCGCGCGCCATTAAATTGGGTACCAGGAGACCGGTGCCGTCGTCGAGGAGGCGCTGGCGCTTCAGGTCCGCGAGGCCGACCCAGCCCTCCGCCCGCGCGAGGTGGCGCAGCAGCCGCCGCTCGGCCGCGATCACGACCGGCCTCCCGGGCCCGCGCGACTCCGGCTCACGGCAGCGGCAGCGGGCGCGCGAGGAGCATGTCCGGTCGCGCGTCCCCGAGCTCCGCGAGCCCCTGGTCCCGGAGCAGGGCGAGGGCCGCCGAGAGCCGCAGGATCGTCAGGTTCAGGAGGTCCGCCGCGAGGCCGGCCGGCAGGGCGACCGGGCCGCCCTGCGCGCCCTCGCGGGCGCCCTCCTCGCCCGCGAGGGCGCAGAGCAGGATGTAGAGCTTGAGCGCGTCGAGATGGCCGCTCCGGCGGCAGGAGAGGGCGCGCAGGCCCCGGATCTCGGCCGCCGGGTTGGCCCGATAGGCGGGATCGTGGCGGATGCGGGCGGCCCTATGGTCCGGCCCGTAGCGCGTCAGGGCGAGGCGGGTCCGCCGGCCCTCGGCCTCGACGCGCACGAGGCCGTAATCCGCGAGGAGGCGCTTGCCCGAGACGATCAGCGATTGCGTGAGCCCCGCCAGAGCGGCGAGCTGCGCGCAGGAGAGCAGGGCCGAGCCGTCCTCCTCCGCGGTCACGGCCAGGGCGAGGAGGAGCTTGAGCGCCGCCGCCGAGCGGCCGACCCGCGCCCCGTCGCCCCGGAACAGGCGAAGGCCCCCGTCGAGCACCCAGCCGCAGGGCAGCCGCGAGGAGTCCCGCCCCGCCTCCGCCGGGGCCCCGCCATACGAAATCGCCCGGATCTGGCCACCCCGCCGCGATGCTGCGAAGGATGACGGCCCGGGCGCCGCGGCCTGATCGAGCGAGGGAGGGATCGCGTTTGACACCGGCATCACGGTCCGCAGCGCCGCCCGTCGCCGGGCGCATCGGCAGTATACCACCGTTCTGGCGGTCTCAATATGCATGACGCTTCCGAAGGCCCGGCGCTGACGGTGACGCTCGCCCTCGGGGGCATGATCCGGCTCGGGACCCGCGCGATGGCGGTCGCGGATGCGGCCGCGCTGCTCGACGCGATCGCGCGCAGCGGCTCCGTGCAGGGCCTCGCGGCGGAGCTCGGCCTGTCCTACCGGGCCGCCTGGGACCGGCTGCGCGCGCTCGAGGCCGGGTTCGGGCATTCCCTGGTGCAGAAGACGCGGGGGCACGGCTCCGTCCTGACCCCCGCCGGTTCGGCCCTGCGGGACGCCCTGGCGGCCGCCGCCGCGGGCGTGGAGCCGGCGCTCGCCCGCGAGTCCCGCGTCCTGGACCTGCGCCTGCGCGACCTGATCGGCGGTGGCCCGCGCCCGCTGCGGATCGCGGCGAGCCACGACCCGCTGCTGATGGCGGTGCTGCGGGACCTCCGGGCCGGCGAGGTGGAGGTGGTGGGCAGCGAGGAGGCGGCGGCGCGCGTCGCGGACGGGCGGGCGGACGTGGCGGGCTTCCATTGCGGCCCGCTCGCCCCGGCCGAGGCCGGTCCGCCCTTCGCGGCGCTGGCGGCCGATCCGGGCCTCGTGCTCCTCCGGCTCATGGAGCGGGAGCAGGGGCTGCTGCTCGCGCCCGGCAACCCGCTCGGCATCCGGAGGGTGGCCGACCTCGCCGCCGAGGGCGTGCGCGTCGTCTACCGCCAGAAGGGGTCGGGGACCCGGCGCTGGTTCGACCGCCTGCTCGCCGAACACGGAATCCCGCCCGACCGCCTGGCGGGCTGCGCGGTCGAGGAGTTCACGCATCAGGCCGTGGCGGCGGTGATCGCGTCGGGCGCGGCGGATGCGGGCCTCGGGGCGCGGGCCGCGGCCGAGCGCTTCGGCCTCACCTTCCTGTCCGTGGGGTGGGAGATCTACTACCTCGCCGCGAGCCCCTCGCTGCGCGGGAGCATCCTCGACCGGGTCGCGGCCGAGGCGGCCGCCCGCGCCGCGACCACGCCCGGCTACCGGCCGCCCGACTGAAGGGGGGACCATCCTTTCGCGTTCCGGCCGCTCACGGCGCCGGAATCCCGGCCCGTGGACGCGGGCGCGGGCCTGTCCGGCCTGGATCCTCCTCGACGAACGCGCGAGCACCACCGCCGTCGGCCGCACTGCCGCGATCGCCATCGATCGTTCTGCTCCCGCTGCACACCGGACGCGGGCCTGGGCGCCGGGACCGCCGGGCAGGGCGGTGCCGGATCAGGCTTCCATCCGGCGGATCCCGGATCATCCGACATCCGATCGATGGCCTCGCCATCTCCCATGTCGGCCATGCGGATGTCGGCGTCGCTCAGGCGCCGCGCGGGCGCGTCATCCGCGTTCCGGATGTGATCGTCCGGACAGCGGATCAGGAGCGCGAGGCCGCCTTCGGGGGCGGCTCCTCCGCGAGCTCCCGCAGGAGTTCGGGCACGCGCTCCCACGGCTCCGTGCCGTGCGCCATGGCGTACAGGTCCGAGCCCCGCTCCGCCGCGGTCACCGCCCGGATATCGTCCCAGCGGCGCAGGAAGGCCTCCACGCAGGCCGGATCGAAATGGCTGCCGGCGAGTTCCCGGATGCGCTCCCGAGCCTCCTCGAAGCGCATCGCCTCCTTGTAGGGCCGCTCCGAGGTGAGCGCGTCGAACACGTCCGCCACCGCCACGATGCGCGCCGAGAGCGGGATCGCCTCGCCGGCCCAGCCGTTCGGGTAACCGCTGCCGTCCCATTTCTCGTGATGGGCCTCGGCGATCTCCGCCGCGAGCCGGATCAGCGCGCCCGACGAGTCGCCCAGGATGCGCTTGCCGATCACCGTGTGGTCGCGGATCACCGCGAACTCGTTCTCGTCGAGGCGGCCCTTCTTGAGCAGGATCCCGTCCGGCACCGCGACCTTGCCGACGTCGTGGAGCGGGGCGGCGAGGTAGAGCTGCCGGCAGAATTCCGGGTCGAGCCCCATCTCGGCGGCCATGATCTGGCTGTAGCGCGCCACCCGCAGGGTGTGGCCGCCGGTGTCGTTGTCGCGATACTCGACGGCGAGCGCGAGCCGGAAGATGATCTCCGCCTCGCGCTCGCGCGTGTGGCGCAGCGCCCGCTCGACCTCGCCCGCCAGCCAGGTCGCCCGGTCCTCCAGCCGCCGCACCGCGGAGGCGAGCCGGATGAAGTTGCGCAGGCGCACCGTGAGCTCGACGCCGCGGGTGCGCTTGGCGAGGAAGTCGGTGGCGCCCGCCTCCAGCGCCGCCTGCTTGATCTCATCCGTCACGTCGCTGGTGATCATCACGATCGGGACCTGCGCGTAATGCGGGATCTCCCGCACCTTCCGGATGAAGCAGATCCCGTCCATCCCCGGCATGTGGTAGTCGACGAGCATGAGGTCGAAGGCGCGGATCCGCGCCTCGGTCAGGGCCTTGCGCGCGTCCGCCATCGCTCTGACGCTGAGGTCCGGGTAGGCGGAGAAGTGGCGGCGCAGCGCCAGCTGCATCGCGGCGCTGTCATCGACGAGAAGGACGTCCATTCCTTCCAGCTCGCTCTCTGAGGGGGCTCCGGCCCGTGCATCCGGTCCGCTCTCAGCGAATCTTCTCGGTGCGCGGGAGACGGAGCCCGATTCTGGCTACCGAAATCCTTACGTCATCGTCTTAAGGATGGTTGAATGACCGTGAGTAATGAATGGGCAGCCCAAGGTCCTCGGCCCCGCGGACGCGCCCCTGTGAACGGGCGCGCGTCGGCGGTTGCGGGCCGTGGATTTTCGGTCAAGCTCGGTCGCGAGCGGGGGCGATCCATGCGCGGCGCGACGATCCTGGTTCTCCTGACGATGACCGCCACGGCGGGGCAGGCCGCCGAGGATCCCTACGGGCCGGCAGATCCCCTGTCGGCCGCCCCGATCTTCCGCCGCTGCGCCGCACCGAAGCTGCCCGAGTACCAGAAGGGCGCCTGCCTCGACGACGCCGCCAAGGCGCTGCGGGCGCGGATGAAGGAGGAGGTGGCGCGCAAGCTCGCCGCGATCGACGCCGTGGGGCGCCGCGCCGCGAGCCCCGGCAGCCTCGCGGGGGCGGCCGATGCCGAGGCGTGGCGCAAGGCCTTCCTGGCCGCGCAGGCCGCCTTCGAGGAGTACGACCGGCTGCACTGCGACGCCCTGTATGATTTCGACCTTCACGGCGGCTCGAATGCCGGGCAGGCCGCCTCGGCCTGCAAGATCCGGCACCTCGTGGCGCGGATCAACGAGATCAGGACCTGACGGCCCGCGCCGGTGCGGGAGCGCACCGGCGCGCGCGGGGAATGCGCGTAGCCTGTGGGTGTTGCCGCCGGGGCTGAGGCGAGGGGAGAGGTCCCCTCCGGCCGCCCGCGCGGCGAGCTCAGCGCCAAGAGGCTTGCCATGCGCCTGTTCACCACGCTCGCCATCGCGTTCCTGCTCGCCCTCGGCGGCTTCGTGCCCCCGATCGCCCCGGCTCCGGCCCAGGCCGGCGTGCAGTGCAAGGGCGGCTGCTGAGGAGGGGCGGCTGCTGAGGAAGGGCGAGGCCCGCCGCGCCCCCGCCGTCGGAGCACTCGAGAGGAGATGCCCATGTTGCGATCGTCCGAACACCCGTCCCGCGGCCCGTGCCGGGCCGCCTTCCTCTCCGCGCTGACGCTCCTGTGCACCGTGGCGGGAGCCCGGGCGCAGGCGGTGACGGAGGAGCAGATCCTGGCGGCGCTGTCGCCCCGGCCCCTGACCCGCGGCCTGACCCTCGGGGTGCGCGGCGACGCGGGCAGCGAGGGCCGCGCCTTCCTGGACACGCTGCGCAACCGGACCGGATTCTCGGACACGGAGCGCGAGCGCCTCGCCGCCGCCGCCGCCGACCGTCCGAGCATCGACCTCGACGTGCCCTTCGCCTACAACTCGGCCCAGATCGGCCCGAAGGCGCTGCCGGTGGTGAAGGTGCTGGGGGCCACGCTGTCCCGGCCGCAGATGTCCGGCAGCGTCATCCTGATCGTCGGCCACACCGACGCCAACGGCTCCGACCACGGCAACCAGGTGCTCTCGGAGCGCCGGGCGGAGGCGGTCAAGCAGTACATCGTGCACAATTACGGGGTGCCGGCGGCGAACCTCGTGGCGGTGGGCTACGGCAAGCGCCACCTCAAGGACGCGGCCCGCCCGACCGCGCCCGAGAACCGCCGCGTCACCGCCGTCAACATGTCGGCGGTCAAGTCGGCCTCGCGGGAGTGATCCTCTGTCCGGACGATCACGTCCGGACAGAGGATGACAGGCCCGCGCGGCGTTTGAGCGAGGCCGACATCCGCATTGCCGAAATGGGAGATGGCGAAGCAATCCGTCGGATGTCGGATGCCAAGCCCGCGCGGCGATTGAGCGAAGCCGACATCCGCATTGCGGAGCAATCCGTCGGATGTCGGATGCCAAGCCCGCGCGGCGATTGAGCGAAGCCGACATCCGCATTGCGGAGCAATCCGTCGGATGGCGGATGACCGGCCCGCCTTGAGGCTGCCACGCGGCCGTGGCCACCAGGCGCGCGGTCCCTGCGGGGCCGCGCGTCGCGCGAGGTCCATGATGGTCGTCCGGCCCCGTCCAGGCCTGATCCAGGTTCTGTTCACGCTGCAGGGCTCGATCCTGCCGAAGGTGATCCGGCAGGTGGCCGGCATCACGGCGGCCGCCTTCCTGGTGGTGGCGGTCGAGCGGCACTGGCCGCAATCCTTCCCGGGGCCGGAGGGGATCGGTCCCTTCACGCTGGTGGGCCTCGCCCTCTCGATCTTCCTGAGCTTCCGCAACAATTCCTGCTACGACCGCTGGTGGGAGGCCCGCAAGCAATGGGGCGCCCTGATCGCCGAGACGCGCGACCTCGTCCGGCTGATCGGCGTCCTGCTGCAGGATCCGGCCGAGGCCGCGACCCGGCGGGCGTGCCTGCGGCGGGTCGCGGGCTTCGCCCACGCCCTGCACGCGAGGCTGCGCAGCGCCGACGAGGCGGCGGCGGCCCGGCCCTGGCTGCCGGACGGCGAGCGCCTGGAGGGCCGGGCGAGCCCGACCGACGCGGTGCTCGGGGCGCTCGCGGCCGACCTCGCCGGGGCCCTGCGCCGGGGCGCCCTCAGCGACATCCTGTTCGCGCAGATGCAGGGGCGCGTCGCCGCCCTGTCGCAGATCCACACCGCCTGCGAGCGCATCCAGTCGACGCCGCTGCCCTTCGCCTACACGCTCCTGCTCTACCGCACGGCCTGGATCTACTGCCTGCTCCTGCCCTTCGGGCTCGCGGCCTCGCTCGGCTGGGCGACGCCCGCCGTGGCCGCCCTGGTGGCCTACACGTTCTTCGGCCTCGACGTGCTCGGCGACGAGCTGGAGGAGCCGTTCGGCCTGGAGCCGAACGACCTGCCCCTCGACGCGATGCTGCGCGGGATCGAGCGCATCGTGTGCGACGCGCTCGGCGAGCCCCTGCCGCCCGTCCTGCGGCCCGAGGGCGGCGTGCTGCGCTGACGCCGGCGTCCGACACCGCGCCCCGCGGTCGCCTTCGCGCCGGCGCGCCCCACTTCGCCTGATGTCCGGCCGCGGAGCCGGGCGAGAGAGCCGGAGCGCGCCGCGATGATCCCGATGCTGGACCCTCAGACCCTCACCGTCTTCGTCACCGGCGCGACCGCCGGATTCGGCGCCGCCCTCTGCCGGCGCTTCGCGGAGGCGGGGGCGCGGGTGATCGGCTCCGGCCGCCGCCGCGACCGGCTCGACGCGCTCAGGGCCGAACTCGGCGAGCGGCTGCACGTGCTCGAACTCGACGTCACGGACCGCGCCGCGGTCCTCGCCGCGGTCGAGTCCCTGCCGGCCGGGTTCGACGCGCCGAACGTCTGCATCGCCAATGCGGGCCTCGCCCTCGGCCTCGCGCCCGCCCAGGAGGCCGACCTCGACGATTGGGACCGGATGATCGCCACCAACGTCAATGGCCTCGCCTACACGGTCCGCGCGCTCCTGCCCGGCATGGTGGCGCGGGACGAGGGGCACGTGGTGCTGCTGGGCTCGGTGGCGGGCGACTACCCCTATCCGGGCGGCAACGTCTACGGCGCCACCAAGGCCTTCGTGAAGCAATTCGCCCTCAATCTCCGGGCCGATCTCCTCGGCAGCAACGTGCGGGTGACCAACATCGAGCCGGGCATGGCCGAGACCGAGTTCTCGCTGGTGCGCTTCCAGGGCGACGCCGCCAAGGCGGCCAAGACCTACGAGGGCGTGGCGGCGATGTCGGCCGAGGACATCGCCGAGACGATCTTCTGGTCCTGCACCCTGCCGCGCCACCTCAACATCAACCGGATGCAGATGATGCCGGTGATGCAGGCCTTCTCGCCCTTCGCGGTGAAGCGGGGCTGAGGGGCGGGCGCCGCCTCCCGGCGGGCCCGCGGGGCCGTCAGGCCCGCCGCCGCCAAACGGCCCTCAGGCGGCGCCCGCCGAGCACGACGCCGCTCGTCGCCACGATCAGGCCGAGCCCGCAGAGCGCCGCGATCACGCCCCGGCGGAGCGGGGGGTGGCGCAGCAGCGGCCCGACATCGAGCGTGTGCAGGGCGTCGAAGAGCCAGCGCTGCGCCCGGCCGCTCCGGTCGAGCCGCCCCAGGATCTCGCCGGTCGCCGGGTCCGCGTGGATCCAGGTCTCCGCGGGATCGTCGAGAACGAGGCGCAGCACCGGCAGGCGCGGCGCCCCGCCGCGGTCGGACCAGTAGGCGTCGGGCGCCGCGACCCGCTCCACGGCCGCGAGGCCGGCCCCCGGCACGAGGTGGCGCGCCGCCGCCCGGATCGCCTCCTCGCTCACGGCGGTGCCGCAGCAGGGCCGCACGCCGGCCGGGCCGGCCGCGAGGATCCGGGGCGCGCCGCCGAGGAAGCCGAAGCGCAGCTCGACCGTGCCGGGCGGCGCGGCGGCGAGCGCCTCGCGGGCGATCGGGAAACCCGCCGCCGGGCCGGCGTAGCGCGCGAGCGCCGCCGCGTCGGGCATGCGGGGGCCGAACCAGCGGTTCGGGTTCACCGACAGCCAGCCGCTGAGCAGGAAGCTCGTGAGCGCGAGCCCGCCCGCCACGCCCGCGAGGTGGTGCCACGCCCGCCAGCCGCGATAGGGCGTGGGCCGGCCGCGGCGCAGGCGCAGGAGGCCGATCGCCCAGCCGCTCGCCGTCGCGGCGAGCGCGAGCCCCGACACCCACAGCACCGCCTCCCGCCAGAGGGCGGCCCGCGCCCGCAGGGGCGTGAGATAGAGCCAGTGCGGCACCGCCCCGAGCCAGTTCCAGACCCGCTCGCGGCGGGTCGTGTCGAGGGCGAGTTCCCCGGTCGCCTCGGAGAGGTAGAGCTCGGTCCCGGCCGCGTCCCCGAGGGCGACGCGCCGGAAGGGCCGCAGGGCGTTGTAGCGCGCCGTCACGGTCCATTGGTCGCGCCGGACGCGCCCGAGATCGCGCACCGCGCCGGCCGCCGGGTGGCGGCGGGCGAGGGCGAGGGCGGCCGCGGCGGTGAGCGGCGCCACCGGCTCGCCGGTGACGGCGGAGAGCGCCCGGACGCTCCCGTCCGGCAGGCCCAGCCGGTAGACCGGCACCGCGCCCCGCATGGTCAGGGTGACGCGCTCCGGGAAGGCGGTCAGCCCCGCGCGCGCCAGCGCCTCCTGCGGCCCGAGCCGCACCGCCTCGACGGCGAGGGGCGGCAGGGCCGCGAGCCGCTCGGCCTCGGTCAGGGCCGGGAAGCCGACGAAGAGCATCACCGGCCCCGACAGGAGCCACGTCGCCACGAACAGCCCGGCTGCGATGCCGAGCCAGCGATGGCCGAGATGGAGCCAGCGCGTCAGGCGCTTGCGCGGGGCCACGTCAGAACGTCACCCGGTAGGCGAGTTCGACCGCGCGCGGCGGGCCGAGCAGCCAGGAATTCGCGTTGCCCGAGACGGCATAGATCCGGTCCGTGAGGTTGGTGGCGCGCAGGGACAGGCGGGAATCCGGCGTCACCTGCCAGTCGAGGCCCGCATGGAGGAGGGCGTAGCCGGGCCGCCGCACCGCGTTGGCGAAGTCGCCGAACACCGGCCCGACCGCGTTGAGGCCGAGCCGCGCGGTCCAGCCCGGCGCGAAGGCGTGGGCGATCCAGAGATTGGCCACGCGCTCGGGCACGTCGACCGGCACGTTGCCGGCGAAGGAGGTGACGCGCCCGCCCGCCGCCTGGGCGAAGCGGTCGTAGCGGGCCTGGAGCAGCGCGAGGTTCGCGTCGATGCGCCAGCGCTCGTCGAGGGCGAAGGACAGGGCCACCTCCATCCCCCGCGAGGATTGCCGGCCGACCTGCCGCGAGAGGGTCGGGCGGTCGGGATCGGGGACCAGCAGGTTGTCCTTGGTGATCGCGTAGGCGGCGAGGGTCCACTCGCCCCGGCCCTCGGCGAACAGGCCCTCGGTGAACAGCCCTTTGGCGCCGGCCTCGACCTGCTCGCCCGTCGCCAGGGTGAATTGCGACTGCGCGACGCTGGTGGTCAGCAGGCTCCCGAGCGGATCGGCCGCGGTCGCGTAGTGCGCGTAGAGGGCGAGGCCGGGCACCGGATCGTAGACGACGCCGATCCGGGTCCCGAGGGAGTCGAACGTCCTCGTGAAGGCGGCGGCGGCGAGCGGGCGCGCCACCGCGACGGTGGGGGAATCGAAGCGCAGGCCGGTGACCAGGGCGAGCTGCGGCGAGACTTCGAGACGGCTCTCGGCGAAGACCGCGGCCTGGTTCAGGCGCGAGACGATGTCCCGGCGCGTGCCCGCGAGATTGAGGAAGGCGCCGGGCACCGGGCGCAGGAGGTCGACCGTGCTCTCGCCGCCGAAGGGCGTGTTGCTGTCGCGGTCGAAGGCGACGCGGTTCACCTCGAAGCCGACCGCGACCGCGTGGGGCAGGCCGAACAGGCTGCCGCGCAGGGTCGCGTCGAGGCGGGCCCCGACCTGCTCCTGGTGGTGGAGGATCTCGATGTAGTCGGAGCGGACGACCCGCCCGGTCGCCGGATCGTAGCGGTACTGCTCGACGTCGCGCCAGTGCCGCTCGGCGGAGAGCCGGTAGGCGGTGCTGCGGACCGCGAAATCCGGGCGCGGCGTCCACTCGGCCTTGACCTGCGTCCAGCTGTCGAGCCAGGCGATGCGCGAATCCTGGACGTTGTAGTTGACGAAGCGGATCCGCGCCGGGACGCGGCCGCCGATCAGCGGCGAGCCCCAGGAGCGGCTGGGCTCGCTGGCGCCGAGATCCTGCGAGAGCGTGACGCTGAGGTCGGGCGCGACCCGCCGCGTCAGCGAGGCCGAGAGCGCGAGATTGCGCAGATCCCCGTCCGGGCGGACGAAGCCGTCGGAGCGGTTGCCGCTGAGCGCGAGCCGGTAGGCGGCCGCCTCGCCGAGAGGCCCGCCCGAATCGAGCGCGAGCCGCGCGGTGCCGTCCGGGCCGAGGGCGGCCCGGGCCTCGCCGAGGGGCGCGAGGACCGGGCGCTTGGGCACCACGTTGATGACGCCGCCGATCGCGCCCTCTCCGTAGAGCACCGAGGCGGGGCCGCGCAGCACCTCGATCCGCTCCGCCGACCACGGATCGAACGGGAACGTGACGGTGCCGGCCCCAACATAGAGCCGCGTGCCGTCGTAGAGCTGCTGCACCGAGCCCGCGCCGGCGAAGCCCCGGCTGGCGAAGGACAGGTTGCCGTTGCCGGGCGCGGCCAGGCTGGTGATGCCGGTGGCGTTCTGCGTGACCGCGTCCGCGACGCTGGTCTGGCCCCGCGCCCGGATCGTCTCGCCCGCGACGACGTCGAGGCTCGCGGGCACCTGCAGGGGCGTCAGGTCGAGCCGGCTGCCCGTGCGGGCCGGCGCCGTGAGGGACAGGCCGGGCTCGCCCGGGCGCCGGCCGGCGACCTCGATCGCGTCGAGGGGGATCTCCTCGGCCCCGGCCGGGGCCGCGAGGAGGAGGGCGAGGACGGAGCGGGCGGTGGCGCGGGGCACGATCATGGCGGTGTCCGGGATGGCGTCGGACCCGTCCGTCACCATGGCTGCGGCTTTCGTAACGTTATAACGTTACATTTGCTCCTTCAAGCACGGCCCGCCCCGGGCCGCTCGGGCGCCGCGGCGGGGGGATGGCTCGGAGGGAGGGGCGCAGGCAAGGCGGGGCGGGCGACGATGTGGCACGTCACCGCGAACGACGCCGCGCGGCCGCCTCGCGCCCGCTCCGGCACCCGCCAGGACACCCCGCCCGGCGTGTTCGCGTGTGACCACGGTCGACGGCAGGTCTCCTGGCTCGCGGGTCGCCGCCCCCCATCGTCTTCCCGGGCATGACCCCAGTGACGTGGTGATGGAGGGCTCGCCGCTCACAGTTGCGGGGGCAGCCGCGGATTCGGGCGCGAGCCCTCACCGCGTTCCCTGTTAGGCCCCGGAGGGCACCGTCGAGCGATAGGCTAGGCTCCGGCCACGCCCGGCGCAAGGAGGCGACGGTGGCCGGCCCGGGCCGCGGATCCCCGCCTCAAGGCGGTGCGACGGCCGCCGAGGGCGGCCGCCATCCCCGCGGCGCGCGGGCCATCGATCTTGCCGGGGCGGTCCGGCGGGCACTTCCCGCACGACCGGGGCGGGATGCCCGGGATCACTCGACTCATCGGCGCCGCGCGCCGGCTCGGCGGCCCCTCGTGTCGTGCACCGCCATCAATCCGCCCTCACGGTCCTGGCTCATGCGAGATGGTGTTGCGTATCCGCCGCGCATCCTGTAAGGTAAACCGAAATTGAACATATTGGTCATCTTCGCTCGTCTGACCGCAAGATGACGAGAAATGAAAAAGATAAACGCCTTAATCCAAATTTGTACTAAATTACATGACCATAAAAGGTCAATATGTGATCGCGACTATGTATTAGATATCATACATTCGACCGCTCTGGAAATATGAGGCGGATTTCAAAAGCATTGATATGACAAACATAGCGTTAACTATGATCGTTGCTGCTGAGGAGAGGCACGTTATACTCCATTGGGCAGCCGGAGACCTTTCAGTGCTGGTCTTTCGTGGGATTTATCACGAATAAAACCAGGACAATGGCGATCGGAGACATGGGCGGGGTGAGTGCGGGTTCCGGTCCGGACGTCCGCCAGAGGGGTGTAGATGATGACGGGAGTTGGTTTTACAAATCTCGGTAGCAGAAATGCAATCGAAATCGGCAAGTCTGCCTATGAAAGATCGTTCGGCGTCAAATTTTTCGAGGAACATGAGATATCCGAGGACGGAATATACGATTACAACACGAGAGTTTTGCCGTCCAATCTCTCGTGCGGGTTGCGCACCGACCTTGAAGGGCAGAGGATCGCCGTCGTCGGCAACGGAAGGGTCGATGCGAGCGGCGCCGAGATCGATGCCCATGATCAGGTCATCCGCATCACCGGGATGAGACACTGGCGAAGGGACCCTGACGGTGATGGGGTCAGGACCACCTTGTGGGCGGGCCTGCCGGCTCACGTGGTCGCCCGCGACGAGGCGGGCGCCGTGCATGCTAACGGCGCGTTCGCGTCGCTGGTCCGCGACGGCGTCGCCCTCTGGGCGGTGTCGCCCTTCCACGTCACCTGTGATGCCTATCTTTGGCTGAGGCGCGCCGGACGGCTGCAGGATCTCCTGGTCGCGCCATCCTCGACGATGGTGTTCGACGGGATGCACGCCTACCTCTCCGCCGAAGAGATGTCCGTCCTGTTCTCGATGCCGGTCGGCCCGCGAGATCTGACGAGGCTGACGAATTTCGAACTGCTCCTCACCGGGACGCGTCTCGTTCTTCTGCTGGAAGCCTGCAACGTCGCGCAGATCAGCCTGTACGGCGTCGATCTGTTTCGGTCGGAGCCCGACAGCATCTGGTTCGGTCACGATCCGGCGACCGATCTCAAGGTGCTTCGTGGCGTCATGAGAAGATTTTCTGCGTCGGGCAAAGTCTTTCATTGGCCGAACGAACGTGATGCTGCCGATGATGCGAAAACAGCATCCGGTCACGTTGTGATCGAATCCTGATCGAGATTGATGGTTTCGCCGTGTTTTCTGAACCGAACCGGCAAGCATGTCGGCAGCGCACCGTGATGCGGCGTGCGCTCTCGGTCGCCTTGCATCGTCCCGTGGCTGCCCGCGTGCCGGGCCGCTGGATCGGTCGCCCGCCGCGGCCTTGATCCGGATCAAGGCCGCGGCGGGCGAAACGCCCGAGGCTGGCGCAGCCGGTGCCGCTTCCGGCCCGCTCCGCCCGCGAGGAACGCCGATGAACGCCCACGCCACGACCCTGCCCGCCGCCGCGCTCCGTCCCGCGGGAGCTCGGGCGGCCGATCTCGCCAGCATGACGGCGCTCGGCCTCGCCATCGTCGGATCCCTGGCGACCGAGATCCTGGTCCGGCTGGTGGTCTGAGGCCGCGGCGCACCCGTCACCCGCGCAGCCGCGGCTCCACACGACGTAGGCGTGTTGTTGGCTGACCAAGTTGCAACCCCGATAGACTTGCTCCGCGCCCCGTTTCTCGCTCTATTACCGATCAAAGACGGAATCGGCGGCGAAGGACAGCCGGCAGGCAGACCTGCGCTGCCTCAGCGGCGGGGGGCGCGGCATCGCGCCCCTGCCGGTCCGACGCCCCGGGCCGCGGGCTCCGCGTCGCTGCCGGAGGCCGGCGGCGAGGACGGAGGGGCGGATGGGGCAGGAGACGGCGTCGGCCACCCTGGGCGAGCGCCTCGCGCAGATCGAGGCCGAGATGAGCCTCCTGCGCGAGCGCGTCGACACCCTGGGCGAGGGCGGTCACCCGGCCCTCGTCGAGCTCCTGCTCCAGGACAATGCCCGGCGGCGGGAAGCCGAGGACGAGCTCAGGGTCGCGCAGGCCTGGATGCAGCTCGCCCAGGAGACCGGCGGGGTCGCGGCCTACCAGTTCGACCTTGAGCGGGGCGTGCTGACGTGGTCGCCCTCGACCTACGCGCTCTACGGCTGGACGCCCTCGCAGCGCCAGCCCAGCCTCGACACGTGGCTCGCCAGCATCCACCCGGACGACAGGGCGGCGGCGCGGGCGGTGGCGGAGCGGGCGATCCGCGAGGGCGAGCCGGTGTCGCACGCCTTCCGGATCGTGCGGCCGGGCGGGGACACCCGCTGGATCGCGGACCGCGCCCGGGTGCTGACCGACGCCCAGGGCCGGCCGGAGCGCATCGTCGGCCTCAACATCGACGTCACCGAGCTGCGACGGGTCGAGGCGGCCCTGCGCAAGAGCGAGGCGCAGTTCCGCTTGACCTTCGAGAACGTGGCGGTGGGGGTGGCCCTGGTCGGGCTCGACGGCCGCTTCCTGCGGGTGAATCCCTGCCTGTGCGCCTTCCTCGGCTACTCGGCCGAGGACCTCGCCTACCTCACCGTCCAGGAACTGACGCATCCGCCCGACCTCGCGGCCGATCTCGCGCAGCTGCGGCGCCTGCGCGACGGCGAGATCGACCGCTCCACGCTGGAGAAGCGGTTCGTGACGCGGGCGGGCCGGCTGGTCTGGGCCGAACTGAGCGTCACCCTGCGCCGCGACGCCGCCGGCCGCCCGGCCGGCTACGTCTCGGTCATGTCCGACATCGAGCGGCGCAAGCGCGCGGAGGAGCAGCTCACCTTCGCCCTCAGCGAGCTCAGCCACCGGGCCAAGAACCTGTTCACGGTCGTGCAGTCGCTGATCCGCCAGACGGGGGCGAGCGCCCCCAGCGTGGCGGCCTTCCAGGACGCCCTGACCGAGCGGCTGTCCGGCCTCGCCGCCTCGCAGAGCCTGCTCGTCGAGCACGAGGGCTCGGGCACGCCCCTCGGCCTCCTGGTGAGCCGCCAGCTCGCCTCCTTCGTGGCCATGCCCGATCCGCGCATCCGCATCGAGGGGCCGGAGCTTCCCCTCAACCGCAGCGCCACGCAGACCCTGGGCCTCGTCCTGCACGAACTGGCGACGAATGCCTGCAAGTACGGGGCGCTGTCGACGGAGAAGGGCCGCCTCGCGGTGACGTGGCGCATCGCCGGGCATCCGGCCCCCGGGGCGCGGCTCGACCTCGCCTGGCAGGAGGCCGAGGGTCCGCCGGTGCGCCCGCCCGTCCGCAAGGGCTTCGGCCACCGGGTCATCGACGCGATGGCCCGCCAGAGCCTGGAGGCCGAGGTCGACCTGCGCTTCGCGCCCGAGGGCCTGTCCTGGCGCCTCGTGGCGCCGGTGGCGCACCTGCGATGGGGGCCCTGAGCCGGCGCCGGACCCCGCCTCATCCAACATCCGTTGATTGCTTCGCCATCTCCCATTTCGGCATTGCGGATGTCGGCGTCGCTCAGGCGCCGCGCAGGCTTGGGATCCGCTTCGATCAAGCGGAGCCCGGATCACGCCCCGGCGCGGCCCTCGGCGCCGAGGGCCTCGGCGTAGATCGCGCGGGCCTGCGCGAGGGTCACCTCCCGGGGGTTGTTCACGAGCAGCCGGGTCTGCTTCATCGCGTCGGCGGCGAGGCGGTCGAGGTCGCCCTCGCCGATGCCGACGGCGGCGAGCGAGGCGGGCACGCCGCAATCCCGGCAGATCGCCGCCAGGCTCGCCACGAAGCGCGCGGCCGCCTCCTGGACCGGCAGGCCGGCCGCCGCGGGGTCGAGGATCGGCGCGAGTTCGGCGTAGAGGGGCGCGGCGACCGGAAGGTTGAAGCGCATCACGCCCATCAGCACGAGGGCGTTCGACAGGCCGTGCGGCACGTGGAACAGGGCGCCGATCGGGTAGGCGAGGGCGTGCACGGCCGCGACCGGCGCATTCGCGAAGGCCATCCCGGCGAGCATCGAGCCGAGCAGCATGGCGCCGCGCGCCTCGCGGTCCGCCCCCTCCCGGCAGGCCGTGCGGATATGGGCCGAGAGCAGCGCCAGGGCCTGCCGGGCGAGCTGGTCCGAGAGCGGGTTCTTGCGCTGGCGGCTGGTATAGGCCTCGATGGCGTGGACCATCGCGTCGATGCCGGTCGCGGCCGTGACCGCGGCGGGCAGCCCGAGGGTGAGGTCGGGGTCGAGGACGGCCCAGTCGGGCAGGAGGCGGGCGGAGACGACGCCCTTCTTCTCGTCGCCCGGCGTCGTGACGATCGCGATCGGGGTGACCTCGGAGCCGGTGCCGGCCGTGGTCGGGACCAGGATGAGCGGCAGGCGCTGCCCCTGCGCGAGGCCGACCCCGTAGAGGCTCTCGAGGGGCTCGTCGCTGCGGGCGAGGTAGGCGACGAGCTTGGCCGTGTCGAGGGCCGAGCCGCCGCCGATGGCGAGGACGAGGTCCGTGCCCTCGGCCCGCGCCCGCGCCGCCCCGGCCTCGACCAGGATCGCGGGCGGATCGGCCGCCACGTCGTCGTAGACGGCGAGGGCGAGGCCCGCCCCGCGCAGGGCGGCCTCCGCGCCCTGCGTCAGCCCCGCCCCGCGCACGCCGCGATCCGTGACGAGGAGCACGCGCCGCGCCCCGAAGCCGCGCACGATCTCCGGCAGCTTCGCGGCGGCGCCCGGCTCGAACAGGATGTTGGGGCTGGTCTGGAAGGTGAAGGGCCTCATGATGGTCCTCATCGGAGCGAAGGGCGGTGGGGGACGCTGCGCCGGGGAGCGGTTCGCGCACCCGCCCGGGGGCCGATCCCGCCCCGCGCGGCCGGCCTCAAGGGGAGACCCGGCGCAGCACGAAGGCCGTGCCGACCTGCGGCTCGCGCCGCCACATCCCATCGCCCGCGGGCACCAGCGCCACCGCGTGGCCGCGCCGCGCCACCAGGGTGAGCCGCCCCGATTCGTAGCGCCAGGAGACGGGATCGAACACCGTCAGGCCGAGGTCGCGGCAGCCCTCCAGCACCCGCACGATCCCGGGATCGAGGGCGAGCCGGCAGGTCTCCGTCCCGGGCGCGCGGTCGAGGGCGTAGGTGCCCGCCAGCGCCGCCGCCTCGGGCGGCAGCGCGGCCGCCTCGGGCGGCGCGGGATCGGAGGGCTTCGCCGGAGCGGGCGCGAGGGCGGCCTGCGTCACCGCCGCCGGGGCCGGCGCGGCCCGCGGCCCCTCGGGCTCGAGCGCGTAGATCTCGGCCGGGCCGACCTCCGCCTTCAGGGCACCGGGCGTCTCGCGCAGGGCGAAGTCGAGCTTCCTGGCATCCGGCCCGACGAGGCGCAGCGCCCCGTCCTCCAGCCGCCAGGCCGACAGGCCGCCCAGCACCGGAAGCGCCCGCCGGCAGCCCGCCGGAAAGCGCAGGGCGTGGCCGCCCGGCGCGGCCTCGTCCGTCAGCGTCACGATGCAGCGCCGGTGGCTGCCGTTGAGCGAGAGGGCCCAGCCGCCCAGCGCCTCCGCGTCGCTGCGCGGCCGGGCCGGATCGGCGAGCGCCGCCGCGGCGAGGCTGAGCCCCGCCAGGGTCGCGAGCCCCGCCGCCGCCAGAAGGCCCGCGGGGGCCCGAAGGCCCGCCGGGGCCCGAAGGCCCGCGGGGGCCCGGACGGGCCTCGGCCTCACGGCGCGGTCCGCGGCCAGGGCGTCTCGACCACGGGCGTGAGCGGCCCCTTGCCCGAAAACCACGACACGAGGTTGTCCACGCAGAGCTGGCCCATGGCCGTGCGGGTGTGGACCGAGGCCGAGCCGACATGCGGCAGCAGCACCGCGTGCTCCTGCGCGATCAGCTCGGCGGGCACCCGCGGCTCGTCCGCGAAGACGTCGAGGCCCGCGCTGAGGATGGTGCGGTTCTTCAGGGCCGCGATCAGCGCCTCCTCGTCCACGAGGCTGCCGCGGGCGACGTTGATCAGGATGCCCTCCGGCCCGAGCGCCGCCAGCACCGCGGCGTCGACGATGTTGCGCGTCTCCGGCCCGCCCGGCGCGACCACGATCAGCACGTCCACCGCCTCGGCGAGGTCCATCAGCGTGGGGTGGTAGGCGTAGGGCACGTCCTCCTGCGGGCGCCGGCCGTGATAGGCGAGCGTCACCCCGAACGCTTCGAGCCGGTGCGCGATGGCCCGGCCGATCCGCCCGAGTCCCAGGATGCCGACGTGGCGCCCGCGCAGCGTCCCGGTGAGCGGGTAGGGCTTCTCCAGCCACTTGCCTTCGCGCAGGTAGCGGTCGACCTGCGGGATCTGGCGCAATGTGGCGAGGAGCAGGCCGACCGCGAGATCCGCCACCTCGTCGGTGAGCACGTCGGGCGTGTTCGTCACCACGACGCCCCGGCGCCCGCAGGCGGCCGCGTCGATCGTGTCGTAGCCGACGCCGAAATTCGCCACGATCTCCAGCGCCGGCAGGCGGTCGAGGAGCGCGTCGTCCACCCGCACGCCGCTCACCGCGAGGCCCCGCACCCGGGGGCCGACCTGCGCGATCAGCCGGTCCGGGTCCGCTCCCGGCCCGGCCCGGTGCAGGGTGAAGAGCCGCTCCAGGGACTCGGTCACGAGCGGCATCATCGGCCGCAGCATCAGGAGTTCTGTGGACTTCAAGCGTCTCTCCCGCGGGCACGGACCCGCATCCGACGATGGGTGCAGGCCGGGGGCGCTTGATCTCGCGCCCTCAGGTGCCGATGATGGCCCCGAACGACGAGAGGCGGCAAGCCGCCCCGATCCCGGGAAGGAACGCTCATGAGGCTCGACGCGCCGCGTCGTCACGCATCCGTCGCCCGTCTGTGGCAGCGCTGCCGCTCCGCGCAGTCCCGCCGGCCCGCCCGGGCCGGGGCCTGACCGGGAGGGACGAGGCGATGGCCGGACTTGAGATCAGGAACGTCCAGAAATCCTTCGGCACCACGCCGATCCTGCACGGCGTCTCGATCGACATCCAGGACGGGGAATTCGTCATCCTGGTCGGCCCGTCGGGCTGCGGGAAGTCGACCCTGCTGCGCATGATCGCGGGGCTGGAGAACATCACGGCGGGCGAGATCCGGATCGGATCGCGGGTCGTCAACGCGGTGCCCCCGAAGGAGCGGGACATCGCCATGGTGTTCCAGAACTACGCGCTCTACCCGCACATGACGGTGCGGGACAACATGGCCTTCTCGCTCAAGCTGCGGAAGGCGCCCAGGGACGAGACCGCCGCGCGGGTCAACCGCGCCGCCGCGATCCTCGGGCTTGAGAAGCTCCTCGACCGCTACCCGCGCCAGCTCTCGGGCGGGCAGCGCCAGCGCGTCGCCATGGGCCGGGCGATCGTGCGCGATCCGCAGGTGTTCCTGTTCGACGAGCCGCTCTCGAACCTCGACGCCAAGCTGCGCGTCGCCATGCGGGCCGAGATCAAGGAACTGCACCAGCGCCTGCGCACCACCACGGTCTACGTCACCCACGACCAGATCGAGGCCATGACCATGGCCGACAAGATCGTGGTGATGCACGACGGCAACGTCGAGCAGATCGGCGCGCCGCTCGACCTCTACGACCGGCCCGACAACCTGTTCGTGGCCGGCTTCATCGGCTCGCCGGCGATGAACTTCCTGAACGGGACGGTGACGGGGGCGAGCTTCCGCACCGAGGGCGGCCTCACCCTGCCGCTGCCGACCCGCGGCGCCCGGCCGGCCGAGGGCATGCGGGCGATCTACGGCCTGCGCCCCGAGCACGTCGCCCTGAGCCCGGACGGGGTGCCGGTCGAGGTGGCGGTGGTCGAGCCCACCGGCTCCGAGACGCTGGTCCTGGTGCGCCCGCCCGGCGCGGCCGCGGGCACCGACGTGGTCAAGGAGGTCGGGCGCGACATGGCCTGCGTCTTCCGCGAGCGCATCGCCGCCCGCCCCGGCGAGCGGATCGCGATCACGGCCGACCCGGCACTCGTCCACCTGTTCGACGCCGAGACCGGCCGTCGCCTGCACTGAGCGCCGGGCCGTCCGGCCCGGCGCTCCGCTTCCAAGAGGGGCCGCGAGCCCCCGCCACATTTCGGGAGTTGCGCCACATGACGTTCTTCGACCGCCGTCAGATCCTCAAGGCGGGCGCCGCGCTCGGCCTGTCCGGGGCCGCTTGCCTCGACGGCTTCGCCAGGGCCTGGGCCCAGGAGAGCCAGTGGAAGCCCGAGCCCGGCGCCTCGCTGAAGCTCCTGCGCTGGAAGCGCTTCATCCCCTCGGAGGACGAGGCCTTCATGCGCCTCGTCGACGCCTTCACCAAGGCGACGGGCGTGCCGGTGAGCGTCACGAGCGAGTCCTTCGACGACATCCAGCCGAAGGCCTCGGTCGCCGCCAATACCGGCCAGGGCCCCGACATGGTCTGGGGCCTCTACTCCTTCCCGGCCCTGTTCCCGTCGAAATGCCTCGAGGTCGGCGACGTCGCCGACTACCTCGGCAAGAAGTACGGCGGCTGGCTGCCCGCCGCCGAGGCCTACGGCAAGGTGAAGGGCAAGTGGATCGCCATCCCGATGGCCTTCAACGGCGGCTACCTCAACTACCGGATCGCGGCCACGCAGAAGGCCGGGTTCAGCAAGTTCCCGGAGGATCTCGGCGGCTTCCTCGAACTCTGCCGCGCGCTCAAGAAGAACAACACGCCGTCCGGCTTCGCCCTCGGCCACGCCACCGGCGACGCCAATTCCTGGATCCACTGGGCGCTGTGGTCGCACGACGCCTACCTGGTCGACGCCAACGAGAAGATCATCATCAACTCGCCGGAGACCGCCAAGGCGCTCGAATACGTCAAGAGCCTCTACGAGACCTTCATCCCCGGGACGGTCTCGTGGAACGATTCCTCGAACAACAAGGCGTTCCTGTCCGGCGAGCTCTACCTGACCAATAACGGCATCTCGATCTACGCCGCGGCCAAGACCGAGCGCAAGGACATCGCCGAGGACATGGACCACGCGGTCTACCCGGTCGGCAAGTCCGGCAAGCCGACCGAGTTCCAGCTCGCCTTCCCGATCCTGGCCTACACCTACACGAAGGCCCCGAACGCCTGCAAAGCCTTCATGGCCTTCGCGCTGGAGGCGCAGAACTACAATGCGTGGCTGCAGGCGGCGCAGGGCTACCTCTGCCACCCGCTGAAGGCCTACGCCAACAACCCGATCTGGACCTCGGACCCGAAGAACAAGGTCTTCGGCGAGGCCTCGACCCGGACGCTGGCGGCGGGCGGCCTCGCCCCGGTGAGCGAGAAGGTGGCGGCCGTGCTCGCCGACTTCGTCATCGTCGACATGTTCGCCTCCTACTGCACCGGCCGCGAGGACGTGAAGGGCGCCATCCGCACGGCGGAGCGGCAGGCCCAGCGCATCTTCCGGTCGGCGTGAGGCGTTGAATCGCCGCGCCGGCTCCCCGCCGCGGGGAGCCGGCGCGGCCCGTTGGTCCCGCCGTCGCTGGAGGCCCCATGGCCGACCTCGCCCTCGACCGTCCGGTCGCAAAAGCCCGGCAGGGCACCTCCGCCTGGAACCGGCTGCGCACCAGCCGCGGCTGGCTCGGCTTCTGGTTCATGCTGCCGGCGGCCCTGATCCTGCTCCTGTTCCTGGCCTACCCGCTGGTGAAGGGCATCTGGCTCTCCTTCACCGACACGCGGATCGGCCGGGGCGGGGAGTTCGTCGGCCTGGAGAACTACGAGTGGCTGTGGGACGACAGCGTCTTCTGGCTCTCGGTCTTCAACACGCTGCTCTACACGGCCATCGCCTCGGTGGCGAAGTTCGGCATCGGCCTCTACCTCGCGCTCCTGCTCAACAAGCGCCTGCCCTTCAAGGCCCTGATCCGCTCGATCGTGCTGATCCCCTTCGTGGTGCCGACCGTGCTGTCGGCGCTGGCCTTCTGGTGGATCTTCGACAGCCAGTTCTCGATCATCTCGTGGTCGCTGCGCCATCTCGGGCTGCTCGACCGCAACATCGACTTCCTGGGCGACCCGACCTGGGCCCGGGCCTGCGTGATCTTCGCCAACATCTGGCGCGGCGTGCCCTTCATCGCGATCACCCTGCTGGCGGGCCTGCAGACCGTGTCGCCCTCGCTCTACGAGGCGGCGACGATCGACGGCGCCACGCCCTGGCAGAACTTCCGCCACATCACCTTCCCGCTGCTGACCCCGATCATCGCCGTGGTGATGACCTTCTCGGTCCTGTTCACCTTCACGGACTTCCAGCTGATCTGGGCCATGACGCGCGGCGGGCCGGTGAACGCGACCCACCTGATGGCGACCCTGTCCTACCAGCGCGGCATCCTGTCGGGCAGCCTCGGCGAGGGGGCGGCGATCGCCACCGCGATGGTGCCGTTCCTGCTCGTCGCGATCCTGATCTCGTGGTTCGGACTCCAGAACCGCAAGTGGCAATCCGGTTGAGGAGAGTCCCGATGGCCCAGGTCGCCGACCATTCCGAGGGCATGGCCTATCTCGAGACGCTCCCGCGCCGTCTCGTGACCCTCTACCTGCCGCTCGGGATCATCCTGGTGGTGCTGCTCTTCCCGTTCTACTGGATGGCGCTGACCGCCATCAAGCCGGACGACCAGCTCATCGATATGGAGACCTACAACCCGTTCTTCGTGGTCTCCCCGACGCTCAAGCACATCAGCAAGCTCCTGTTCGAGACCAAGTACCCGCTGTGGCTCTGGAACACGATGCTGGTCTCGGTGGCGGCCACGCTGCTGTCGCTGTTCGCGAGCGTGCTCGCCGCCTACGCGATCGTGCGCATCCGCTACCGGGGCGCGGCCTTCGTGGGCGCGGCGATCTTCCTCGCCTACCTGGTGCCGCCCTCGATCCTGTTCATCCCGCTCGCGACGATCATCCAGGCCTACGGGCTGTTCGACTCACCCCTGGCGCTGATCCTGGTCTACCCGACCATCCTGATCCCGTTCTCGACCTGGCTGCTGATGGGCTACTTCAAGACCATCCCCTACGAGCTGGAGGAATGCGCCCTCATCGACGGGGCCGGGCGCTGGCAGATCCTGACCCGGATCATCCTGCCGCTGGCGGTGCCGGGCCTGATCTCGGCCGGGATCTTCTCGCTGACCTTGTGCTGGAACGAGTTCATCTACGCGCTGACCTTCCTGTCCTCGACGCCGAACAAGACCGTGCCGGTGGCGGTGGTGAGCGAGTTCGTGGACGGGGACATCTACCGCTGGGGCTCGCTGATGGCCGGCGCGCTGGTCGGCTCGCTGCCTCTCGTGATCCTCTACTCGTTCTTCGTCGAGCACTACGTCTCGGCCATGACCGGGGCCGTGAAGGAGTAGCGGCGGCCGGATCCGCGCGGGCCCGCGGCCCGCGCGCACCGGTGAGGCGCCGCGGGCCCTTTCGCCTCGCGGATGAGCGTATTACATCGCGGGTCGACCGCTGCTCTCAGGGCCGGTCCGCCAAGAAAACCTGACAAGGCATCCCACCGCCATGGCCCCGCGCACCCTCTACGACAAGATCTGGGACGACCACGTCGTCGATCGTCAGCCGGACGGCACCTGCCTCCTCTACATCGACCGCCACCTCGTGCACGAGGTGACCTCGCCCCAGGCCTTCGAGGGGCTCCGGCTGGCCGGCCGCCGGGTGCGCCACCCGGAGAAGACGCTCGCGGTCGTCGATCACAACGTGCAGACCTCGGACCGCAGCCTCGGCATCGAGGACCCGGAGAGCCGCACCCAGATCGAGGCGCTCGCCGCCAACGTGCGCGAGTTCGGGATCGAGTATTACGACGCGCTGGACCGGCGCCAGGGCATCGTGCACATCATCGGCCCCGAGCAGGGCTTCACGCTGCCCGGCCAGACCATCGTGTGCGGGGACTCGCACACCTCGACGCACGGCGCCTTCGGGGCGCTGGCGCACGGCATCGGCACCTCGGAGGTGGAGCACGTGCTCGCCACCCAGACGCTGGTGCAGAAGAAGGCCAAGAACATGCGGGTGACGGTGGACGGCCGCCTGCCGGCCGGCGTCACCGCCAAGGACATCATCCTGGCGATCATCGGCGAGATCGGGACCGCGGGCGGCACCGGCCACGTGCTGGAATATGCCGGGGAGGCGATCCGGAGCCTGTCGATGGAGGGCCGGATGACGATCTGCAACATGTCGGTGGAGGGCGGCGCCCGGGCCGGCATGGTGGCGCCGGACGAGACCACCTTCGCGTACGTGAAGGACCGTCCGAAGGCGCCCAAGGGCGCGGCCTTCGACCGGGCCCGCGCCTATTGGGAGAGCCTCGCCAGCGACGAGGGCGCTTTCTTCGACCGCGAGGTGCGGCTCGACGCGGCGAATCTGCCGCCGATCGTGACCTGGGGCACGAGCCCGGAGGACGTGGTCTCGGTGCAGGGGCGGGTGCCGGACCCGGCGGCGATCGCCGACGAGACCATCCGCCGCTCGAAGGAGCAGGCCCTGGCCTATATGGGCCTCGCGCCGGGGCAGCGGATCACCGAGATCGGCCTCGACAAGGTGTTCATCGGCTCCTGCACCAACGGGCGGATCGAGGATCTGCGCGTGGTGGCGCGGATGGTGGAGGGCCGCAAGGTCCACCCGGGCGTGAGCGCCATGGTGGTGCCGGGCTCGGGTCTGGTGAAGCAGCAGGCCGAGCAGGAGGGCATCGCCCGGATCCTGATCGAGGCGGGCTTCGACTGGCGCGAGCCGGGCTGCTCGATGTGCCTGGGCATGAATGCCGACCGGCTGAAGCCGCACGAGCGCTGCGCCTCGACCTCGAACCGCAACTTCGAGGGCCGGCAGGGTCACAAGGGCCGCACGCACCTGGTGTCGCCCGCGATGGCGGCGGCGGCGGCGGTGGCGGGCCATTTCGTGGACATCCGCGAGTGGCCGCGCTCCGCGTGACGCTTTGCGCGGCGGGCTCGCGTTTCCCCCGTTGACGGTGAGCCCGCCGCCCACTAAACGATCCCCACCGCGGCGCCGCTGGCGCCTCGGGCCCAGGTGGCGGAATTGGTAGACGCGCTGGTTTCAGGTACCAGTGGTGCAAGCCGTGGAGGTTCGAGTCCTCTCCTGGGCACCAACCACTCCCTAAGTGGTTGACGCCTCAAAAGCATCCTGATCTGAGTGGGTTGGCTGGCATCTGGCTGTTCAACAGATGCGTTCAACATGCCCCTTCAGATGGCCCGCCCGATGAGGCGTTCAGGTTCCTCCTACCACCAACTGGTTCAGCGCATTCCGGCAGACGTAGCCGCGAAGGTGCGAGGCATGAAGCTCACCATCCCGATAGGGGAGGGGGAGGTACACCTCGTCATCTCGGACAAGGCCAAGGACGTTCGTACGTCGCTGCGCACCCGTGACCCCGTGGAGGCCAAGGTACGGCAGGCTGTCGCTGTGGCGTACTTGGAGAAGGTCTGGCGTTCGGTCCGTGAAGGGCCACAGAGACTCACACAGAGGCAAGGTGGCGGTCGTGTCCCCAGGCGTGGTGTAGCTTCGGCGTGGTCACCCCGATCACCGACTGGGGCCGGGACGATCAGGCTGCCAGGGTGGGCAGGCTGACGAGGGGATCATCGCCGATGGGGGCGATGCTTTCCAGGGTGATGGAGCGGGCGCGCTGGACGGCCCACTCGTCGTTCTGTTCGAGCAGGATCGCGCCAACAAGGCGCGTGATCGCGGCTTCGTTGGGGAAGATGCCGACCACCTCGGTGCGCCGCTTGATCTCGCCGTTGAGGCGCTCCAGCGGGTTCGTGGAGTGCAGCTTGACCCGATGCTGGGCGGGAAAGCCCATGTAGGCCAGCACGTCCGGTTCGGCCGCGTCCATCAGGGCGGCGAGTTTAGGGACCTTGGGCCGGAGTTGATCGGCCACGCGCCGCCACTGCTGACGGGCGGCCTCCGCGTCGTCCTGGGCGAAGGCGGTGGCGATGAAGGCCGACACGACGCGCCGCCCGCTGCGGCCGGCGTGGGCCAGCACGGTCCGGGACTGTCAGGAATTTCGTGTGAGGGCGGCGGGTTGACCGTCAGGCCGCCATGGCCCGGGTGAAGCGCTCGCCGAAGATGACGGCGAAC
>NZ_KB900609.1:5034437-5545498 GCF_000379105.1 Methylobacterium sp. WSM2598
GCCAGGGCCTTCTTCAGCTCGTCCAGCAGGCCGTCGGCTTCGAACGCCGTCTTGGGATCGGCGCCGGCCAGCAACTGGTCCAAGATCGCATCAGGGATGCGGGGCGCTTTGCGTCGTGCCATCGGGAACCTCCTTCGGGTTCACTATGGCCGCCCCACACGAAATTCCTGACAGTCCCGGCGAAGGCGGTGGCGATGAAGGCCGACACGACGCGCCGCCCGCTGCGGCCGGCGTGGGCCAGCACGGTCCTCATGAAGTGGACGCGGCACCTCTGCCAGGTGGCATTCATCACCTTGGCAACCGAGGCCTTGATGCCCTCGTGCGCGTCCGAGATCACAAGCCTCACGCCGCGCAGACCGCGCCGGGCGAGTTTCCGGAGGAAGTCGGTCCAGAAGGTCTCGGCCTCGGAGGGGCCAACGTCCATGCCGAGCACTTCTCTGCGCCCGTCGCTGTTCACGCCCACCGCCACGATCACCGCCACCGAGACGATACGACCGTCCTGGCGCACCTTCACGGAGGTCGCGTCGATCCAGAGATACGGCCACTCGCCTTCGATCGGCCGGTCAAGGAACGCGCCCACGCGCTCGTCGATCTCCTGGCAGAGCCGCGAGACTTGGCTCTTGGACACGCCGGTGCCGCCCATGGCTTGAACGAGATCATCGACCGAGCGGGTCGAGATGCCCTGGATGTACGCCTCCTGGATCACGGCGGTGAGTGCCTTCTCGGCCATGCGGCGCGGCTCCAGGAAGACGGGGAAGTAGCTACCCTTGCGCAGCTTGGGGATGCGCAGCTCGACCGTGCCGGCTCGCGTCTGCCAGTCCCGGTCACGATAGCCGTTGCGCTGGACCAGCCGCTCGGCGCTCTTCTCGCCGTGGGCCGCCCCGGTCAGGCCGCCTACCTCCAGCTCCATCAGCCGCTCGGCCGCAAAGCCGATCATCTCGCGCAGCAGGTCGGCGTCGGCGCTCTTCTCCAGCAGCCCGCGCAGGCTCATCATCTCGTCGGTCATCGGAGGTCTCTCGGGTTCGAGGTTGGTGCTCGCACCCCGACCCTACCCGGCAACCGCCGATGACCACCCCGCGAGAGATCCCGCCTGCTTCGGCGCTGTGGAGGGCGCGCAGGCGGGCTCTCTCGCTCCCGTCGAGCTACACCACCACCAGGGACACGACCCGCGTCCCCGATGCTGGCGCATAGCGCGGCACAGGACCATGATCATACCGGAGATTTAAGCCGCCTTAAACAGTGAGGCGAATGCCGTCCTGATATCACTGAACTGAGTAGTAAGTAGGAACATCAGAACAAAGAACGCTACGTTGAACAAGCCGGGGTGGGTTGTCGATATAGCTTCAACACGTCTTGAAATCGTGTTGATGGGTAGAAGAAATCTTACAAACATAGCTGTCGAAATGCCTATGATGGCCCCAGCGATGATATCGGTTGCATAATGATAGCCAGCGTAAATCCGAGGCAAACACATGACGAAAATCGACCAAGCATAAAAGAAGCTTCCCAATGATCGAGAGGCGTACCAGATCGCGGTTGAGAGTGCAAATGCGTATGCCGAACTATCGCTCGGAAATGAACTCCAGTGCTCAAATATCTCTATTTTAGTTCCGATCGGAGCAATAAAATTAGAATCGCCTGAGTGAAGAGGCCGCAGCCGCATTGGAAGAAGATTCTGTGTCAGTCTAGAAGTCAATATAGCTGTGAAAACACTGATAACTGCTCCGATAGCAAAGATTTTGTACGACTTTCGATCGGACTTGCGATACCAGAAATAAACAATACACATAATGAAAGGAAGGCACTTTACTGAATCCAAGTCAAGGAATTTTATTACAAATCTATCCAACAATGCGTTATGTCCGGCAAATCTGCCCATCAAGTCGAGGAAATAATTATCGATGGTCGTAAGCATCGCAGAGCTACCTCACGCTTCTCGTTGCGCTGCAGCAGAGTTTCATTTTCACCCAAAGATTTGCAGAAAAATAGCTTGCTGTCTAATGCTGATGGCCTTGTTATCAACCGCGAGGCGCGCAGCCGGGCACCGCCGGCTGCGTAGAAGGGGGCCTGATCCGCCCTGCTTCGATCTCGCCAGTGGCGTGAGCAACATTCACGATGAGGACGAGACCGTCCTGGCGATCCTGGTCGTGGAGTAGCGGCTGATCGCACAGGATGTGGCGCTCGACCTCCCCGCGATCCTGCTGGTGCGGCTCGCGTAGGCCGGGACCGGCGGCAAGCCCCGCCAGATCTCGGGCGAGTATCGGGGCGCCATGCCGGCCGCCGACCCGATGGCCGGTCCCGGCGCCTTGTCTCCGCGTGGAGCCGTGGCCTCGCCTCCCTCTCGCCCGGCCAGCCGCCGTGCCCCGGCTTGTAGTCTGCTTTGAAACTCAGAAAACGCGGAGCTTCTTCGCATTTGAGGTGCGAGCGTTGGAGCGAGGGCCACCATTCGGCATCGAACTCGCGATGCACTCCTTGAATGTTGCCTTGCTGACTGGAGACATCTTGAATATTAGATTTCCGCTAGAGTCTCTTGGTATATTCAAGCGGTCCACGCAATCCTGACAAAATGGGCCACATGGCTTCTCTTGCGCATATCAATTAACAGAGCTTGTGCAGAGCAATCCGGCCACGAACCAAGCAATTCTGGACATGCGCTTTTTCTTTTTTCTTCCTAATCTGCCATAATGTCTCGCCTCTCCGTGCATTGCAACATCATTCGGCTGGCTCCCTCAGTTGAAATTCACGGAAAGAAGCGATCGGAGCGCTATGCGGGGTGACCGGTGCGGCGTGATGATGCCCTGCTCCTACCCCGTGTTCGAGCTGGCAGAGGCGTACCTGAAGACACACCTCTGGACCTGGCGGAAGGCCAAGCCCGGGCGCTGCCGCGGCGTGACCGTCTGGGAGTTCGGGAAGGCGGCCTAGCGGGATCACGAACTCCGCCGTAGCCTGCGCCGATCAGGGCGCCGATCTCACCGATGCCGATCCGACCCGAGCACCGCGGCTTCGACCCGATCGACTGGCCCCGGCTCTCCGACGTGATCCGCTTCCGGCGCGCCGGCGGGCGCTGCGAGGGCTGCGGGCGGCCTCACCTGCAACGGGTCGCCTTCAGGGCGGGCGCTGGTTCGACGCCGCGACCGAGACGTGGCGCGACGGGCGCGGCCGGGTCCTGCGCAGCCGCATGCTCCCGGAGGACCTGCTCCATACGGTGCGCTTTGCCCGCACGGTTCTCGCGACGGCGCACCTCAACCGCGACGCTACGAATGATGCCGGCGCGCCTTCGATCTCATCCGTTCCTACGAGTCATGCTGCGCCGAGGTGCGGGTGGGGAGGAGAACGCGTCGACACGAACGCCCGGCGGAACGAGCCGGTGCCCTGGCGGCAGGGAACGAGGCCGGCATCCAAGGCGACGCCGGATGGCGCTCAGATTCTTTCGATATCAAAGATTAAGCTCAGGATCACGCCTCTGCGGCGGCGCCCCGGAATCCCGCGCGACGACCCGCGGGCCGCGCCCCGAAGCCGGGCCGCAGGCGCGGCGGTGCGCGCCTTCGCGGGCAGCCATCCCGGTCGGGTCAACCGTGAGCAGCATCGGGAGGACCGGGCGCCGTCCCCGGTCGAACGCGGCCCGTCGCGCCTCGGCCCTCGCGGGATCGGCCACGCGCCGCCGGGTGACGGCGATGCAAGCAGATGCGGCGCATGTGGCGGCATGAAGCTCTGTATAGATACGTAAAACATGAGCAAGGTTCGGATGGGGGTCTAGGTATGATGGCCTATATCCACGCTGGTGGCATGTTTGCGCGTGAACGATTGTTCCTTGCGCGCTAGATCGGGCGCACGGAAAAGGCGCCGAGCTTCGCCTTCGACGAGGTGAGGATCGTGCAGGACGCCGCGTATTTTCGCGAGAAGGCCGAGCAGTGCCGTCGGCTCGCGAAGCACTTGTACAACCAGAACGATCCTGCGGTGGCGGCCTTGACCGCCATGGCGGCCGAGTTCGACGCGGATGCCGCCGCGATCGAGGCGCGCGCCGCGGCGGCGCACGTCATCGGCTTCGGCGACGACGTTCCGCACGACCGCGCGCAGGCCGATGAGCCGCCTCGCCCGGGCGGCACCGATGTCTGACCGAGGGCGGGGGGATCCGGTCCTGGATCGCGCCGCCCGCGCCCTCGATGCAGCGCGTGCGGCCCCCGGCGCGCGGCGCCTTCGCCGCCGCGCCGGGCATGACCGCCGAGATCCTCCGCACCGTCACGCCGCTGCGGAGCATCCGAGCTGGGCCCGAGCCGGTCGGCCCAGCGTCCGCGAGGCCCCGGATGGGGAGAAGGCGCGGCCGCCTGCGGCCGCGCTGGGCGAGGCAGGCGCGGTCAAGGCCCGGAGAGGCGACGACCCGGCGATTCTGCGAACGGGGTGAGGCCGGGCCGCCGCAGCCCTCGCCGCGGCGTATTCTCACCAACAGTGACAGCTTAAGGTGCGGGCAGGGCGACGATGACGCGGTCCGGCCCCCCGCGCGAGCGGCCCGGCCGCGCGTCCCGGAGCGCTCGGACGATCGCTGGTCCGGTGCGCAGCTCAGCGGTTGCGCAGGTGGTCCCAGAGCAGCAGGGCGGGGGCGGACGCATGATGGCGTAGAAGATCCAGTCGAACATTCGAGGCATGGCCAAGTCCGTCGATTCGGGGCTTGCCACCCAAGGATTTCCGGACCTCGATGGTCCCGGCCCGCGGGATGGCCCAGGCCGCTCGCGCGGCCCGCCCCCATCGCTCACTCCGGGATGCGCACCTGCCCGGCCGCGAAGGTGATCAGCGCGTCCGGCGCGGGCGCGGCGGATATCGGCGGCACCTGCGCCGCCGTGATCGGCGGGGCGCCCGGCCCGCGCGGGGTCGTCCGCACCACCTGGCTCGGAGGCAGCGGCTGCTGCCGCGTCAGGTGCGCGTACATCAGGTCCATCGCCTGGATGAAGTAGCGGTGCAGCGGTACGAATTGCTCGTTGTAGCCGGGAAACTGGTTGAAGGAATCGAGGTGGTGGGCGTGCGTCACCTCGTAGTAGCGCAGCCGGCTCGCCGCGCCCTCCAGGACGGAGTTCAGGCCGAAATACGCGCGCGAGGCGTGGTTGGGCGGCAGGATGCCGTCGTTGCGGCCGGTGACGAACACCGCCGGCACGCCGTGCAGCCGCCCCTCCGCCAGGATCTCGCGCACGCCCGCCGCCACGCGCTCGGCCTCCGCCCGGCGCGGGCCGGCGAGCTGCCCCCCGGTGACCGGGTCGCGACCGGTCGCGAGCGCCCGCAGGCAGAGCGCGCCCTCCAGGTTCTGGCCCGGCGTCGAGCCGCGATCCTCCCGCGGCCCGCCCTCGGCCGCCTCGTTGATCAGGACGATGCCGGCGGTCGGCGGGATGCCGTTGCTGGTCCCGAAGATCTGGGCCTCGCCCGCCCCCGCGAGCGGGACCGGCGGGCCGCCGGGCGCCGCGGCGGCCAGGCTGTAGCGGCAGAGCGCGTCGCGCACGCTGAAGCGCCCGTAGGCGTTGGCGTAGGTGACCGAGATCGATTGCGGGACGTTGCCGTACCAGTAGCCCGGCTGGACGAGGTTCTGCTCGGGCAGGATGCCGGCGGCGTTGATCGCGGCCTGCGCCTCGCGCGCCTGCGCGGCGAGCGTGTCGGCGCCGATCAGCCCCCGCGCGCGCAACTCGGCGCAGCGGCCGTCGCCCTTGGGGACCAGGGCGATCAGGCCGGCCGCGGCGTTCTCCGGGGCGGCGTTGGCGCAGCCCTGGAAGACGTTGACCAGGGTGATCGTGTCGATCAGCGGCCGGCTGTGCGCGAAGAGCGGCGCCGCGCCGGCCTGGACGATCGAGAAGGCCGGCGAGTAGCGCGGCGTCACGTTCGGCTCGCCGACCGCGAGACCGTCGATCAGGTGATCGTCGTCCTGCTCGACCGCGCGCACCGAGGCGCCCCCGCCATTCGACACGCTCGACGCGATCACGATCGTGTTGTGCTTGCCGATCCGCGGCCCGGTGCGGAATGTCTCGTTGAGCACCTCGAAGGCGAACGCGATCGCGCGCAGCACGTTGCGGCCCCAATCCGCCTCGGGATTGGCTTGCGAATGCGCGTGCTTGAACGCGAAGCGGTGCGGGTTCGCCGCCACGTAGGCGCTGCGCTGGACCTCCGGGATCGGCGCCACGAAATTGGCGGCCTCGCCCGCCGCGGAGGCCGGGGCGCGCTCGCCGCGCAGCAGGTTGACCGTGTCGGCCTGGAGGTCGTGGGCGCCGGTGCCGGTGCCCTTGTCGGTGTAGGCCACCGCGCAGCCGTGCTTGAGTCCCCACTCGCCGGCCGTGGCGATCGCCCCGTAGACGCCGCGGGAGCCGGAGGAGGGCGCGGCGACGATGCAGCCCCGCCTCGGATCGTAGCTGTCGGGCACCTGCACCAGCATCGTCACCCGGCTGCGCCGGTCCCCGGCCCGCTCGTAGGCGATGAACTCGTCGCCCGCGATCTTGCCCTCCGATGCCGTGACGGTGCCGTCCGCCGCGACGTTGGGGCCGTAGAGCGTGCCGTAGCCGCCCCCCGGCGTCGGGTCGATCAGGGCGCGGTAATTGCTGTAGATGGCGAGCCGCCGCAGCTCCTCGGCGGTCGGGCGCAGCGGATCGGCCGGCTGCGGCGCCGGCCCGGCGAGACCGGACTTGCCGAGGCCGGCGGTCAGGAGGTCGTTGCTGGTCCCGTCATAGTGCGTCCTGAGGATGCCGCTCTCGGCCCGCGCGCCCACCGTCCAGGCGCACAGGATCGCCGTCGCCGCGCCCGCGGCGGCCCTGCCTCGCATCGTCATGTCTCCTCCCACCGGTCCTTCGCGGGACCGTCCCTTCTTGGCGCCGCGTCGCGGGGCACGGTCGACGTGCCGCCCGCGACCGGGATCCCGGGACCGCGCCGTCCGGCGGACGCGCCGTCCTCGCCCGGATCCGGCTTGGCCGGGGGGAGAATGCCCCCGCGGCCCCGCCTTGTCCACGCGCCGCCCCCGCCACGGCAGGGCGCGCCTCCCGCGCGGCAGGTCCGGCGCCGGCCGGTTCACCGGGGGCGGCGCCGGGTGAGGGCCCGCCGCGGCGCCCTTGATCCAGCGCAAGGATCGGGAGGGAGCCGACAGGTCTGATCGGGCCTCCCGCCGCGCCGCTCGGCGGCGCGGGCGATCCCGGAGCGCGGTCATGATCGGCACAACAGCACGCGTCGCCGTCGCGATGATGAGCCTGGTCGGAGTCGCGGGCGCTTCCCCCGGCGGCGAGGGCGGTCCCGCCTCCCCGCGCACCGCGCCGCGGCGCGAGGGGCTGGTCGCGCAGGTCCCGTCGCCCGAACACCGCCCCCGCGGCGCGCGCACCCGCGTCGGCGGCGACGACCCGCCCGGCAGCGCGGCCCCCGCGCGCCCGCGCGGGTCCGGCCCGATCCGGCGCGGCGCCGCGAAGGGGCCCGGGGCGGCGTGAGGCCGACGGCGCCGGGCGGCGCCTCATCCCCCATCCGCGTGATCCCTTCGGGTTGGCGGATTGAGGCGTCGCTCACGCGCCGCGCGGGCGCGTGATCCGGGAGCCGCAGTGATCAACCGCATCCCGGATCAGCCGGCCCCCGGCTCCCGCATCAGCGCGTCCAGGATCGGGCACTCGGCGCTGTCGCCGCCCGGGCAGGTCCCGAGCATGCCGCTCAGCGCCTGCTCCAGGCGCGCGAGGTCGGCGCGCTTCGCCTGGATTTCCACGAGGTGGTGGCGGACGATCTCCTGGACCTCGCCGCAGGTCACCGCCTGACGGTCCACCAGGCCGAGCATCGCGCCGATGCTGTCCAGCCGGAAGCCGAGGTCGCGGCAGCGGCGCACGAAGATCAGGCGCCGCACCGCCTCGCCGCCGTAGCGCCGGTGGCCCGCCGCCGACCGGGCGGGCGGCGGCACCAGGCCGATCCGCTCGTAGTAGCGGATCGTTTCGAGATGAACGCCCGTGCGCGTCGCCAGCGCCCCAATGGTGAGCCCCTCCGTCGCCCGATCTCGCATCCTCGGCAGACTCCCGTAACAGCTACGGATCCGAGATTGCCGCAGGAGCGACGCCGGGGCGAGGGGCCGGCGCGGCGCGCGGGGACCCGCCGGAGCGGCGCGGCGTCGCGCCTCATCGGTCCGGATCGCGCGCGCGTGCCGCCTCCCGCGCGCCGTCGACCCGGATAGGGTCCGAGGTGCGCGGCGAAACCCGTCCGCGTCGCGTTCCCGGCCGCATAATACTGTACGTTAGTATGCGGGGGCCCGCCAGGTCCAGCCGGGACGGATGATGACCTGAAGCAGAGTCTCGAACGACCTGCCCGGGCGGGCGCGAAAATCAGCCGGTCCTCGCTGTCAAGGCGAAGCTATCACACTGCAGAAACCAAAATCCTATCGTTGCCTAGCCTTGTTATACAGGAAGCGTTCAGGGTCTCTTTGGCAAGAGCCGGGCCATCGTAGCCCGGAGATCTGCATCTGCTCGCGACGCGGGCGTAAGAGGCACCATGGCATTCGACCACGACACTCCGACAGGGCGGGACCGGGCAGCGGCGGTCCCGGGCGAGGGGCGCCCGCTCCTGCCCCGCTCCGTTCACGCCCATCTCGGCCGGCAGCTGCAGGCCGTCTACGGCGCCCTCCTGGCCGAGCGCCAGCCCCAGCTGCTGCTCGACCTGGTCGCGCGGCTCGAGGTGGCGCTGGACGGGCAGCCGGCGTCGCGCTTCCGCGAGGATCTGCTCGAGGCCCTCCCGGCCCTGCGCGCCTTCGCCGTGTCGCTGACGGCGAACGTGGTCCAGGCGGACGACCTCGTGCAGGAGACGCTGCTGCGGGCCTGGCAGAACCAGGACCGCTTCGCGCCCGGCACCAACCTGAAGGCGTGGCTGTTCACGATCCTGCGCAACCAGTTCTACACTGTGGCGCGCAAGCGCCGGCGCGAGGTGGAGGACGCGGACGGCGAGCAGGCCGCCCGCATGGTCGCGCTGCCCGACCAGGAGGACGGCATCGAGCTGCGGGACGTCTGGATGCGGCTGAGCCAGCTGCCGACCCCGCAGCGCGAGGCCCTGCTGCTCGTGGGGGCGCAGGGCCTGACCTACGAGGCCGCGGCGGCGCTGATGGGCTGCCAGGTCGGCACCGTGAAGAGCCGCGTCAACCGCGCGCGGGCGGCGCTGGCGCAGGCCCTCGGCTACGAGGGCGGCCGGTCGGGCCGCTCGGCCGCGCTCTGATCCGGGATCCGCTTGATCGAAGCAGGTCCCGGATCACCAGCCCGCGCGGCGCCTGAGCGAAGCCGACATGCGCATGGCCGAGATGGGAGATGGCGAAGCCATCAACCGGATGTCGGATGAGGCAGCCTCGCGCAGGGGGCGGCCGGCGCGCAGGCCGCGCGGCGCGTCCCTGAGCGACGCGCGGGCGCCGCCTCCTGCCGCCGCGCGAGGCCGTCGGGATCGCCGTCGTCGAGGTGGCGCACGGGGGCGCCGCAGGCCGCCATGATCTCCCGCAGGCCGTCGATCCACGCCGCGGCCTCCGCGCGCGTGGCGAAGCCGTCGCGCAGGAACGGCTTGTCCGGCGCCATGACCCCGACCACGGCGAAGCCGTCCGCCGCCTTCTCCACGATCTGGCACGTCACGGTGCGTGGCATGGCATCCTGTCGGGCGAGAGGCCCGCGCGGAGCCCGTGCCTGCAACAAGGCGAGACCCGCGCCATGGTTCCGCAATCGCCCGCCGATCCGCGCCGTGTTTATGATATTCTTATGAGGGAAGCGGCCGTGCAGGTCTGCCGAACATGGCGCCGGAGGGCCGGAACGTCTTGCGCGGCGGGCCCGAACACGTCGGAACTCCCGCGGCGAGCGGCCGATATTCGGGTGGCGCCGCGCCCTCGTCGGTCCTGACCCTGCGGCGCCCGGGGGCTTGGCGGGCGGCGTCAGGCGGCCCGGCGCGGGGCCGCGAGGCTGGAGACGGTGCGCTCGTCGAGGCGCCCGGGCGCGAGGGACAGGCCGACCATGCCCCGCTCGCTCCAGACCACGTGCCCCGCCCGGGAGGTGCCGTCGCCGAGGTCGAGCCCCACGCGGGTCCCGGCCGGGAGCGGCGTGCCGATCGCGTCGAGGCGCACCCCGAACTCGCTGATGTCGTGCAGGGTGGTCGGGTGGCGCACCCCGTCGACGATGACCCAGATTGCGGCGCCGGACGGGTAGCGGGCGGCGGCCCGGCGGTCGGCGATCTCCCTCACCAGCTGGTTGACCTCGCCGTCGACGTGATCCGCCTCGCGGGCGAGGTCGACGGCCATGCCGGCGAGCTGGGTCGCCAGCGCGTCGGTCTCCCGGGCGAGGCCCGGGAGGGCCGCGATCCCGGTTATCACCGCCTGGGTGCGGTCCGACACGGTCAGGACCATCTGGTTGATCTCGCCGGTTGCGGCGTTCTGCTCCTCGACCGCCGAGGCGATCGAGGTGGCGATCTGCGTGATCGCCCCGACCGTGTGGCCGATCCCGTCCACCGCCGCCAGCACCTCCGCGGAGGCGCAGCGCAGGCTGCCGACCTGCCGGTCGATCTCCTCCGTCGCCTTCGTGGTCTGGCCGGCGAGGTCCTTCACCTCCGCGGCCACCACCGCGAAGCCGCGGCCGGCCTCGCCGGCGCGCGCGGCCTCGATCGTGGCGTTGAGGGCGAGCAGGTTGGTCTGGGCGGCGATGGAGTGGATCAGCCCGGTGACGCTGCCGATCCGGTCGCTCAGGGCGGAGAGCTCGGCGGCCAGCCCGCGGGCGGCGTCGGCCCTGGCGCGGGCCTCCTGCATCGCGGCGGTGGACTGGGCGGCCTGCGCGGCGATCTCGCCGATCGAGGCCGACAGCTCGGTCACGGCGCTCGCCGCGCTCGACACGTCGGCGGCGGTGCCGTTCAGGTCCTCCACCGAGCGGGCGAGGCGCTCGCGGGTGTCGGTCGCCCGGCTCTGCACGCTGGCGGTGGCGCCCTGCATGGCGTCGGCGACCTCCTGGAAATGCGCCACGCCGCCCCCCACGGTGTCGCGGATCCGCTCGGCGACCCGCGCCATGAAGCGGCGCTCCTGCGCGACCAGTTCCTGGCGGCGCTCGTCGCTCGTCGCCTCGGCGATCTTCTCCACCGTCCGGTCCCGGAAATAGACGACCGCCCGGGCGAGGGCCGCGATCTCGTCGCGTCCCGCGGCCTCCGGCACCGCGGCGTCGAGGGACAGGTCGGCGAGCTCCCGCACGCGCCGATCGAGGCGCGCGAGGCTCGCCACCACCGATCGCGTCAGCAGGAAGGCGAGCAGGTAGGCGAGCGCCGTGACCGAGAGGGCGGTGCCGAGCGCCGCGACGAGGCTGGTGCGGAAGCCCGCGACGCGCGCGTCGAGCAGCCGGTCGAGTTCGGCCGCGGCCGCGTGCCAGAGCGGGTCGGCCGCGGCGACGACCTCGCCCGCGGCGCGCAGGAAGGGGGCGGGATCGGCCTCCGCCTGCCGGCGGGCCGCGTAGGCCTCCGCCAGTGCGGCCGATTGCGCCGCCAGCGCCTCCACGGCCCGCGCGACCGCGCCGGCGGGCGACGCCAGGGCCCGCCGGGTGGCCCCGTCCGCATTCGCCCCGTAGGCCGAGGCGAGGGAGGCCTGGAGGCCATCCGCGCTCGCCCGCAGCTTGCCCTGCTCGATCAGGAACCGGGCCACCTCGTCCTGGCGCAGGGTCGGCGCCCCCCGATAGGCGCGGGCGAGGGCCGCGAGCGCGCCGGCCTGCTGCAGCAGGTCCGGCAGCTTCACCACGACCGCGTCCATCACGTAGAACGAGTCGAGGTCCGGATCGAGGATCAGGTTGGAGCCGTCCCCGATCTTGCCGATCAGGCCGCGCGCCGCCGCCGCCACGGCGGCGGGCTCCCGGCCGCGCGCCGCCGCGAGGGCGCGGGCCGCCTCCGCGCTGCCGGTGGCGGCGTCGTGGGCGGCCCGCGCGGCCTCGAAGGCCGCCCAGGCCTCCCCCGTCGGCCCGTCCGGCGCGACGCCGCCCCGCAAGAGGGGCCAGACCGCCTGCAGCTAGGCGGTTCCGGTCCGCTCCAGGCTCGCGAAGCTGATGTCCTTGCGCGACTGGTTCACGAACAGGGCCGCGAGGAGGGCGATCGGGATCAGGAAGAGGCTCACCGTGGCGATCAGCTAGCGCCGGATCGTGAGCAGGGCGGACATGCGGCGGATCCTCGTGACGGGGGCGGCTCGGAATCGCGCTCCGACGCGGGCGGACCTTGCCGGCACGGCGCCGGCCGGCCGCTCGGGGCGCGAATATTTGATGAATACTAGGTCTGCCTGAATTGTTAAATATCACCTAATTGCGGCCTATGTCAGGTTGCTTAGGGCGGATCGATTGGATCTTGTCGGTATTTTGCAGCAATCGATTGACGTTGGGTGAAGTAGATCCGGTGATATTCCGGATCGGGCCTGATCCCGCGACGGCGTGGGCGCGGCGCGGTCCGGCCCCGGCGCGGCAGAACCCGCGGCCGGGGCGCGCGTTGGTCGGCACTGCGCGCCAGGAGGCACTGCGCGCCAGGAGGCGGCCGAGGAGGCTCCATGCCACAGCAATGGCCGGCCCGGATCTGGATCCTCCGGCACGGCGAGAGCGCCGGCAACGTCGCGCGGGCCGCGGCGCACCGGGAGGGCTCCACCCACATCGCCATCGAGGGGCGGGACGTCGACGTCCCGCTGAGCCCGGACGGCGAGCGGCAGGCCGAGGCGGTCGGGCGCTGGTTCGCCGCCATGCCGCGGGCCGAGCGGCCGAACGTCGTCCTGACCTCGCCCTACCGGCGCGCGGTGGAGACCGCCGAGCGGGTGCGGGCGGCGGGGGGGCTGGCGGAGGACGACCTCGCCCTCGTCCTCGACGAGCGGCTGCGCGAGAAGGAGTTCGGCCTCCTCGACCGCCTCACGCCGCACGGCATCCGGCAACTCCATCCCGAGCAGGCCGAGTACCGCCGGCTGCTCGGCAAGTTCTACCACCGGCCGCCCTCCGGCGAGAGCTGGTGCGACGTCATCCTGCGCCTGCGCAGCGCGCTCCACACGGTGTCGCTGTACTACGCGGGAGACCGGGTCCTGCTGGTCGGACATCAGGTGATGGTGTTGTGCATCAGGTACCTGCTGGAGAACCTGACCGAGGCGGAGATCCTGGAGATCGACGGTCAGGGCAGCGTCGCGAATTGCGCGATCACCGAATACGCCGTGGCCCCGGGCGCGGGCGGGCGGCCGGCCCTGCAGCGCTACAACTTCGTGGCCCCGGTCGCGCGGGCGGGCGCCCCGGTCACCGACGCGCCCGACGCGACGGGCGCCGTGCGATGAGCGACCCCGTCGACGTCACGCCCGAGGCGCTGCGCCGCATGGCGCTCCCGCTGCCGCACGAGGGCAGCAAGGAGGAGCGCGGCCGCGTCCTCGTGGTGGCCGGATGCGCCGAGGTCCCGGGCGCGGCCCTGCTGGCCGGGACGGCGGCCCTGCGGGCGGGCGCGGGCAAGCTGCAGATCGCGACCGTCGCCGAGGCGGCGCTGCCCCTCGGCCTCGCGGTGCCGGAGGCGCGGGTCATCGGCCTGCCCGAGGCCGGGGGCTGCATCGATCCCGCCGCCGCGGTCGCGCGGCTCTCGGCCTACGCGCCCCGCTGCGACAGCCTGCTCGTCGGGCCCGGCATGATGGAGGGGGCGCCGGTGGCGGCCCTGCGGGCGGCCCTCCTGGAGGCGGCCCCCTCGGCGGCCGTCGTCCTCGACGCGGCGGGCCTGAGCGACCTTCCCGCCCAGGCCGAGGCCGTGCGGGCGCGCGAGGGCCGGGTCGTCATCACCCCGCATGCCGGGGAGATGGCGGCGCTCCTCGGCCGCCCGCGCGAGGCGATCGAGGCCGATCCGCGGGGCGCGGCGCAATCCGCCTCCGACCTCCTGGGCGCCGTCGTGGTGATGAAGGGCGCCCGGACGCTGGTCGTCGCGCCGCGCGGGGCGGCGTGGCTCTACCGGGGCGGCGGCGTCGGGCTCGCGACCTCCGGTTCCGGCGACGTCCTGGCCGGCCTGATCGCGGGCCTGCTGGCGCGGGGCGCCGCCCCCGCGCAGGCGGCCGTCTGGGGCGTCTACCTCCACGGCGAGGCCGGCCGGGATCTCGCGGATCGCTGCGGCCCGCTCGGCTTCCTGGCGCGCGAACTCGCCGGCTTGGTTCCGGGGCTCCTCCGAAAGGCCGGAGGGCGTGCCTGACGCAGGCCGCGGCGCGGAACCCGCCCCTCGGGCCCTTCATCGAGGTCGACGGCGTGCGCCTGCACTGGGTCGCGCGCGGCGAGGGACCGCCCCCCGTCGTGCTGCACGGCAACGGCAGCCTGGCGCAGGATGTCCTGCTCGGGGATTTCGCGGCCCGCGCCGGCCGCCGGCACCGGGTCGTGATCTTCGACCGGCCCGGCCACGGCCGCAGCACCCGCCCGCGCGGCCGGTCCTTCCCGCCCGGCGAGCAGGCCCGCCTCCTCGCCCAGGCCCTCGACGCGCTCGGCGTGCGCCGGCCCCTCCTGCTCGGCCATTCCCGGGGGGCCCGCGTGGCCGTCGCCTGGGCCCTGCAGAGGCCGCGGGAGGTGCGCGGCCTCCTGCTGGAGGGCGGCACCTTCCACCCGACCCCGCGGCTCGACGTCCGGCTGGCGGCCGGCCTTGCCGTTCCGGTCGCCCTGGTCTGCGGCGGGGACCGAATGGTCGACCCGCGGACGCAGTCGGTCGCGTGCCACCGCCGCCTCCCGGACGCCACCCTCACGCTGGTCCCGGATTGCGGCCACGTGGTGCACCACACCGCCCCCGCCGCCCTGCTCGACGCCCTGGACGCGCTCGACCGGCGCTGCGCGCCGCATCCGCTGCCCGGCGCGCCGGACCTCTGGGCGGGCCGGCGCGTTCTGCCGAGACCGCGCCGCCCGGGCCCGGGCGCGCGGCCCCCCCCTCGATCCGAGAGTTCGTTCATGGCGGCCAAGACCAAGACCCTGCAGGATGCGTTCTACGAGACGCTGAAGGACGTCTATTACGCCGAGCGGCAATCCGTCCGGGCGCTGAAGAAATCCGCCAGGGCGGCGGAGAACGACGAGCTGCGGCAGGCCTTCGAGCGGCACGCCGAGGAGAGCGCCGAGCAGGTCGAGCGGCTGCAGCAGGTCTTCGAGATCCTCGGCAAGCCGGCCCGCGGCAAGACCTGCGAGGCGATGCAGGGGCTGACCTCCGAGATGGAGGAGGATCTGGAGGATTTCGGCGGCGGCCCGGCGGCGGACGCGGTCCTGGTCGGCTGCGCGCAGGCGGTCGAGCATTACGAGATCGCCCGCTACGGCACGCTCAAGACCTGGGCGGCCCAGCTCGGCTACCAGGATGCCGCCAAGCTGCTCGACGAGACCCTGCAGGAGGAGAAGAGGACCGACCAGCTCCTCACCGAGATCGCCGGGCGCATCAACCAGGAGGGCGCCGGGGACGAACCGGGCGGTCAGGACCGCGGCGGCCAGGACGGCGGCGGCCAAGGCCGCGGTGGCCAAGGCCGCGGTGGCAAGGCCGCCTGAGGCGCAGGCCCGGATCGTGCGCAGGAACCGCCCGCGGAGGAGCGCATCTCCGTCGCGGGCGGTCCCGGCCCCTCGCAGGAACCGCGCCGCCGGGCAGGCGGTGGCCGGGGCCGTCACTCCGGCGGTGATCCAGCCGAGCCCTTTGGTGACCCGGCCGCTGACCGCACGATCCGAACAGGCCCTTGCCGCGGACCTGCCCGAGCTTGGCCGAGAGGTGCACGACCGGGGCGACCCGCCGCGAGGCCGAACGTGGTCCTCGCGCCGGCGTCGGTGCCGGTGGCCGAGGGATCGTCATCCGCCGCCCCGGTGATCGCCCCGGTCCCGAGGATGCGGGCGAGGCCCCGTCCCGCTCCGGTCCGCGGATGCGCCTCGGCGGCCGGACATTGCGCGGCCTGACCCGTCGGTCGCTCCCGTCGCACGCGGCCGCGCCCAGCGGCCGCGTCCCGGGGGCGGGCCGCCGCGGCCTCACGGAACCGGCCCGGCGGCCTGAGGTTCTCCCGACGCGATCGATGAGGAGGGCCCGCATGCTCGACGACACCGAAGGCCTCGGGCGAGGCCCCGCCGGCGAGGGCGGCCGCGACGAGACCATCGCCGGGCGCCTCCTCGAAGAGGCGCACGGCTACGTCGGGAAGCGCAAGGCCGACGCGGTCCGGGCCGTCTCGGACGTGGCCGCGGTGATCCGCGGCAGCGGCGCGGGCCTCGGCGAGGCCCCGCACCTGAAGGCCTTCTTCGACAGCGCGGCCGAGGGGGTGGAGGCGCTCGCGGACGGCATCGCCGCGCGCACGCCCGGCGAGATCTACGACGAGGTCGACGCCGCCATCCGCCGCCGTCCCGGGATCGCCCTCGCGGCGGCGGCCCTGGCGGGCTTCGCCCTGTTCCGCCTCGTGCGGGCGGCCGGCCCCCGGCCGATCCCGCGCTCGCGCGCCCTCGTCCCGGCCGAGCCGCTGCCGATCCCCGATCCCCGCGCGACGGAGCCCGCCCGATGAGCGATGCCACCGAGGACCTGGAGCACGAGGTCGAGGCGAGCCGGGCCCGGCTCGACCGCACCCTCGACAGCCTGCAGGCCCGCCTCAACGTCTCCCGCCTCGCCGAGGATCTGGTCGGCCCGAACGCGCCGGGCCCGGCGCTGAACGCGGGCGCCCGGCGCCTGCTCGACGGGGCGCGGGAGAACCTCCTCCCGACGCTCCTGGTCGGGGCCGGCCTGGGCTTCCTCCTCTACGACGCCCTGCGGCAGGAGGCGGAGCGCCGCCGCCTGCGCGTCGTTCCCGGCGCCCCCCGGACCTACGCGCGCTACGCGGACGGGCTCGAGCGCCGCGCGGCCGACGAGGACGAGGTCATCGCCCGGATCATCGCCACGATGCGGGAGGAGGGGCGCATCACCCGCGAGCGCTACGGCAGGGCGGTGCGCACCTCCCACGCCAAGAGCCACGGCCTCGCCGAGGGCACGCTGCACGTCCTCGACGGGCTGCCCCCCGAACTGCGCCAGGGCCTCTTCGCCGAGCCGCGCACCTACCCGGTGATCGCGCGCTTCTCGCACGTCCCGGGCGAGTACCTCGACGACCGCAAGGTCTCCGCGCCGCGCGGCCTCTCCCTCAAGATCTTCGGCGTCGAGGGCGAGCGCCTGCCCGGTCACGAGGGGGAGACGACGCAGGACTTCATCCTGGACACCGGCACGACCTTCCCGGCCGCCGACGCCAAGGCCTTCCTCGCCACGATCGGCGCGCTGCGCCGGGCGACGCCCGCGCCCGTGGCGGTCAAGCAGGCCGTCTCGGCGGGCGCGCGCGCGGCGAACGCGGTGCTGAACGCGGTCGGCCTCGGCAGCGCCACCCTCGATTTCTTCGGCCATCCGCCCTACCACCCGCTCGCCGAGGCCTATTACAGCCAGACGCCGCTGCGCTACGGCGCCTACGTCGCCAAGCTGGCGGTGCGGCCCGCGACGGAGGGGCTGCGCGCCCTGATCGGCAGGACCATCGACCTGAGCGGCGACGAGAACGCGCTGCGCCACGCGGTGACCGACTACCTCACCACCCACCCGGTCGCGTACGAGGTCGCGGTCCAGCTCTGCACCGATCCCGCGCGGATGCCGATCGAGGATGCCAGCCGGGAATGGCCGGAGGCCGAGAGCCCCTACCGCCCCGTCGCCCGGCTGATCCTGCCGGCCCAGGACAGCCAGGGCCGGATCGGCAAGGAGGAGGACTTGGCCTTCTGCCCCAGCCACACGCTGGCGGCGCACCGGCCGCTCGGCTCGATCAACCGCGCGCGGCTGCGGGCCTACGAGGCGATGGGGACGCTGCGGCGGCAGGAGAACGGCCGCTCGACCGCCGAGCCCCGCACCGTCGCCGAGATCTGATGCGGGGAGCGCCGTCGGGGCGGCCGAGGCGGCCGGCATACCCGTCCTGATCGCCCGGGCGGCCGCGCTGGCGGGGGCGCGCAACACGGTCCAGAGCCGCGCCGCCGCCGCCCTCAACAAGGGGCTCGGCCAGCCCGTCGTCGCGGCCCCGGTGGTCACGCTCGTCAACGCGGCCGTCTCCCTCGCCGCGGCGTTCTTCCTCGGGCTCTTCGCCGAGGAGATCGACGCGGCGGGCGGCGAGCGGCGGGGCAATGTCCCGCGGGGCTTCACCCACTGGCGGTCATCAACCACGCCGTGTGCCTCGCCGGCCTGATCCGCGACGCCGCGCGGGGCGGTCCCGACCCGCTCGATGCCCCAGGTGCCGCGGGCCCGCCGGGCCGCCGGACGGTCGGGCGGAGCGTCGACGCTCGCGCGGCCCCGCCAACGGGCGAGCAGTGAGACCGCGCCCGGGAGGAATAAGGGCAAGATGAAGCTTCGAAACACGAGCTCAATCATCTTGCTTCTTGCGGAACTCGAACGAGATCCGGGCCGATCGAGCGCCAAATAGCGAATATATTCTCGGTACGCACGGCTGGTGGTGCAGACGAACGGGCGAATCGTCCGTGCCGGTCCGAGCATTCGCCGCATGAGCTCTCATGCAGCGCTGAATCGAAAAATCCGTCTCCAGCCGTTGCAACGCAGATTCAAATGCGTTTAAATATCGTCGGCAGGGCGGAGTCGTCATGATCGACAAAGGCCGCGAATCCGCCGAGCGTCAGCTTTCCCATATATGTCGATGAGGCATGTCGTTTGGTATGCCAGGCACGGCCGATGATGATCGTGCCGTTCTCATCTGAGGTTCGGTGCCTGAGCCGGCCGTCAGTGTGATGGACCGCCTCAGGAGGCAATTTCCGTCATGGGCTGGGGTGGTCGAGATGCCTCGTGTCGACGGCTTTCCGCGGATCCGCGCGCTCCCCAACCTTGCGCATCCGTGGTCCGCGGCGGCCGTTGGGCGCATCTTGAGCGCCAATGCAGAATGATGTCGGTTGAATACTGTCAGGTGAAGTCCCGATCTCAGCGTTCGTGCGGAAGTTCGTGTTTGTCTGCAATGGTTGCAGGGCGGTCGGGGTCCGCAAGGCGGCCGGCCGCCAAGGTCTCGCAGATCGTGTTCGGGCGTTCTTGGCATCTTCGCTTCGCGGTGGCCGGCGCCGGCGCTGGGCCGCGACAATCGAGTCGGTGAAGCAACTTAGGCGTGAAACCAGCCCGGCCGGCCGCGTCACGACGATGCCTGCCAAGGGCCTCGGAGGCTTTCGGTTCATTCAATCGGGAGGGAAGCGCGATGACGGATGCGGGCGAGGCGGATCTCGGGGCCGCCGATGCGGGATTCGCGACCACGGCGGCGCATAGCGAGCGCGACGTCGCCCAGGGCGTCACGCGCTGGTTGATCGCCAATTTCCGATCCGAACTCGCGGACGCGACGCGATCGACGCCGTTCACGGTGCCGCTGCTGTGCGCCATCGCCTGCCGCGAGGCCGGCATGTACTGGCTCCCGCTGACGCCGCACAGGGGGGCCGCGGAGATCCTCGGTCTGTGCGTGTACGACGCCAGCGGCGACGTAGCCGGCGCGCCCCGAACCGCGTTCCCGATCAATACAGCTCAGTTCAGACTCACGTATGGGGATGCGTTCACGCAGCTCCTGATCGCCGAAACGAACAAGGCGAGGGCCGCGCGCGGCCTCAGCCCGGCCTCGATGATTTACAAAGGTTACGGTATATTCCAATACGATCTGCAGCATGTCCGTACGGACGAAGCGTTCTTTCGTCAGAAGAAATGGTATTTGTTTGATGAGTGTGTGAGCAGAGTCGTATCTGAGCTTACAAGCAAGTATGAAGCGACCGGGAACATTCAGGAAGCTGTCCGCGCTTACAACGGATCTGGCCAGAAAGCCCGTCAATACGCTCAGGATGTGATGAGATTGCTGCCATATTGTGAGGAGGCGGCGGGTTCTCCACAGATTGCATCGCTCGCCTCTGCATCGCTCTCCTCTGCGGCGCGCGATGGCGGGGCGGTCCTCGGCGCGATGGATCCGCAGGACGCCTCGGACGACGACCCGGGCGCCCCCGCTCCGACCGACGTCACCGAGGTCGCGGACGAGGACACCGCCCGCCTCCTCGCCAATCTCGGATACTCGGTCGATGCGGAGAGTGCCGCGCCGGCGGAACCGGGCGTCGCGGCCGTCGGCGACACGGCCTTCGACCTCGCGCGGGCGCGGGCCTTCCTCGACGCGTGCCGGACCGCGAGGCCGCGCGTCACCTACGGCCTCGGGCAGAAGGTGCCGTTCCTCGATGCCGTCCCGGGACGCGACTTCACGCAGGTCGATTGCAGCGGTTTCGTCCGACAGGTCGTCCGGCTCGCCACGACCCCGTCGCTGAGTTTCCCCGACGGCTCGGTCAATCAGCACCAATGGGCGCGCGCGAGGGGTTTGGAGACCTCGTCCGTGGCGGAGGGCAGGGCCACGGACGACGTGGTCCGGATCGCGTTCCTGCGGCCGCAGGACGCCGGTCGCAAGAGGATCGGACACGTCGTGCTGATCGCCAACGGCGAGACGCTCGAATCCCACGGCGGCGTGGGTCCGGATTCGCGGCCCTGGACGGGGACCGGCTGGCAGGCGAAGGCCTTCGTCTACGTCCTGGCTCGCGACGCTCGGATCCGCGCGGCGGCTTCGGCGGAGCGGTTCGCGGCGGCGCGGACCGAGTCCGTGGCCAAGCCCAGCATCGTTCGGACCCTCGAGAGCGCGACGATGCGCCGGACCACGGCCAGCATCTTCACCACGCAGGCTCTGCCGCAGCACCACGACGACATCCTCGTCGTGACCATGCGGCCCGGACCGGCGGAGGCTCCCGCGGCGGCGGGGATGGCGATGGGGATGGCGCCGGCGCCGGAGACGCCCGGCCTGGGTGCGCTGTCGTATTTCGCCCGCGCGGGACGCATCAAGCGGGTCGTTCCGCTGCGCGCGAGCGAGGAGGCGGTGACGGCGCCGTCCCCGATGGCCGCGGCCGCCGCGATGATGGGGTTCCACCGTCCCGCCGGAGCACCCGACGTCGGCGCCCCGGTCCGCTTCATCGAGATGATGGACGGTCAGGACGCGAAGCAGCTGCACGGCGCTCTGGCGAGCGACCCGAGCGTTCTCTCGGTGTCGCAGGTTCCGGTCCGCTACCTCGCCGCGCGGCGCGCGGGGCGCACGGCCGCCGGCGGCGGTCTCGGGATCGCCGCGGCGCCGCCCGCGGCATCGCTGCTCTGGAACCTCGCCAAGATCCGCTGGCAGGAGGCGCGTGCGGCTGCCGGCTTCCAGGAGGCAACCCGGGTGAGGGTCGCGGTGCTGGACACCGGCGTCGATGCCAAGCACCCGAGCCTGCGGGTGTCCAATTATTACTGGCAGAACGCTGATCTGACGCGGCCCGTCTCGGAGCTCGATCTGATCGGGCACGGGACGCATGTCTCGGGAACGATCGCTGCGCTGATCGCCAGCGGCGTCTCGGTTCAAGGGGTGTGTGCCTGCCAACTTGATGTCTGGAAGATCTTCGATGATGAGCCGACCTACGCGCCCGGCCAAGGAGCTTTCGTCTATTACGTGAATCCGATCCTGTACCGTCGTGCCTTGGCCGCGTGCGTGGACGACCCGCCCCACGTCGTGAACCTGAGCATCGGCGGGCCGGCCGTTCCCGATCCGACCGAGCGGACCCTGTTCGAACAGCTGCTCGCGTCCGGCGTGACGATCTGCGCGGCGATGGGCAATGATCGCCAGTATGGCAGCCCGACCTCGTACCCGGCCGCGATACCGGGGGTCGTCGCGGTCGGCGCGACGGGGCTGGACGACAGGGTGACGCTCTTCTCGAACAGCGGAAACCACATCGCGGTCGCGGCGCCCGGGAAGGCCATCTGGTCGACGCTCCCCCGGTATGACGGCCAGACCGCCTTCGGCATCGCGTACGGCCCGGACGGGCGGCCGCAGCCGGGAGCCAGGGTCCGCCGCGAGTGCAACTACGACGCCTGGGATGGAACTTCCATGGCAACACCCCATGTGACGGGGAGCGCGGCGCTCCTGATCGCCAAGAGCATCGCTGCCGGTGGCGAACTCAAGCCCGATCAGGTGAGAGCCGCCCTGATGACGTCGGCCGACAAGGTGCAGGCGATGAATGGAGCGGATTTCAGCGCCGACTACGGTGCGGGGCGGATCAACCTGCTCAAATTGTTGCAATGAAGGTGCCGACGATGAGCAGTGTCATGTTCACTTTTGGCGAGCACACACCGGAGCATCTGCAGGACACTCTCGGCGACCGCATCAAGCAAATTCCGGGCGTTCGCAGTGTCGGCAGGATTAGCCCTGGTGCGAAAAAGCCTGAATTGCGGCGTCTATGGTATGCCGAAGTGTTGAATTCGGATGCGGCTTCGGCCTTGGTCGCTCAATTGAGGGAGCAGGACGGGATCGTGTCGGCCGAACTGCCGGCGGAGCGCGGTCTCATCTAGACCAGCGCACGATCGCGTTGCGATCGGGCGCTGGTCTCGGTTTGTGATTGTGCCGCATTGCCTTCGACGGACCGGCATCCCCTTCGTCGGACAAGGCTCTGGAGGCTTGGCCGGGAAAGACCGGCCGCGGCGCGAGCCGTCGCCTCGCTGAGCGTGTCCCGGCATCGGCCGGCCCGCGCGCCGTTCCGGGCGGGGCGGAGCCCGTCCCCGGATTCTCGTCCCGGACCGGTGCGGTCGGGGTGCCGTCCCGGGGATCGACCGCGAGGACGGCCGGGAGTCGGGAGGGCTCGCCGTCGGGCCGCGGCCGGATGGCGTGAGGAAGGTGCGGGCGGTCTCCTCCTCGACGCTGCGGGATCCGCGGCGCGCCGGGCCCGGTGATGTGGGAGACGGCCATCGGCCCGCCGGGCCGTCCGGATCCTCCAAGTGCCGGCGGCGATCCGCCGGCGCGGATCCGTCCTCCTCGAAAAGAGAATGACGTTGGGTCAAGAGCTTGCGCCGCGCGCGGAGCCCCTCGGCGGCGGTGCCGGGCCCGCGCGGGCGTCGCGAAAATCCAAGTCATTCGCCGCGCGGTCCATCGTCAGGCGGCCGCGACGCGCGCATGCTCCCGGGTCGGGCCGCTCGCCTCGACGCGGGCGGTCCCGGGAGTGAAACCACCGCAGGAGGCGCCCGTGCCCGGCCAGGTCATGCGCGGCCATGTCGTGCCCCGGCCATGTCGTGGCCGGCCATGTCTGCGCGACCATGCCACGCGCGGCCGACCCGTCCGCAGCCGGACCGTCCCCAGCCGGGTCTCGGCCGTCGGAGGCGCCGCGGCGGCCCTCGTCGCGACCGGCGTCGGGTCGGCCGGCGACGGCGGCGTCCTGCGCCCCGCTGGGATCCCCCCGCGCCGCGCCCCCGGATGACCGAGTTTCCGCGCCTGCGCGGCCGGCTCCGCAGCCCCGCGCCGCACCCCTCGCAGCGAATGCGAGCCCCCCGACAGAAAGAAGGATACCAGCGCGATGAATCACGGTGCCGTGAACGTCCAGAGCTTCCTGAACGAGCACCCGTTCTCCCCGTTCCAGTGGATCATCTTCGCGCTCTGCTTCCTGATCGTGCTGCTGGACGGGTTCGACACGGCCGCGATCGGCTACATCGCGCCGTCCCTGATCTCCGAATGGGGGGTGACGCGGCCCGCGCTCGCCCCGGTCCTGAGCGCGGCCCTGTTCGGGCTGGCGGCCGGCGCGCTCGCGGCCGGGCCGCTCGCCGACCGGCTCGGGCGCAGGCTGGTCCTGATCGGCGCGGTCCTGGTCTTCGGCGCCGCCTGCCTGTGCTCCGCCTTCGCGGGCGACCTCGACCACCTGGTGATCTGGCGCTTCGTCACGGGCCTGGGCCTGGGCGCCGCCATGCCCAACGCCGTGACGCTGATGAGCGAGTACTGCCCGGACGCCCGGCGGGCGACCCTGACCAACATGATGTTCTGCGGCTTCCCCCTCGGCGCCGCCTTCGGGGGCTTCCTCGCCGCCTGGATGATCCCGCAATTCGGCTGGCGCAGCGTCCTGGTGCTCGGGGGCGTCGTCCCGCTCCTCCTCACCGTGCTGATGATCGCGCTGCTGCCGGAATCCGTGCGCTACATGGTCGCCAGGGGACAGCCGAGCGAGCGCGTCCGCGCCGTGCTGGGCCGCATCTCCCGCGCGGCCGCCGAGGCGCGCGCCTTCACCATGACCGAGGCGGCGCCCGTTGCCGGCGAGGCCCGGAGCGGCGTCGGCCTCGTGCTCTCGGGCGCCTACGTGGTCGGCTCGGCGATGCTGTGGCTGGCCTACTTCATGGGGCTGGTGATCTTCTACGCGCTGATCAACTGGATGCCGATCCTGTTCAAGGATGCCGGCATGGACGCCAGGACCGCCGCGCTCATCGCCGCCCTGTTCCCCCTCGGCGGGGTGGGCGCGATCTTCCTCGGCTGGCTGATGGATCGCGCCAACGGGAACCTCGTCATCGCGGCCGGCTACGCGCTGACCGCCCTCGCGATCTGGGCGATCGGCCTGGTCTCCGGCGTGCTGGGCCTCCTGGTCCTGTTCGTGTTCGTCGGCGGCACCCTGATGAACACCGCCCAATCGTCGATGCCGGCCCTGGCCGCCGCCTTCTATCCCACCCAGGGGCGCGCCACGGGGGTGGGCTGGATGCTGGGCCTGGGGCGCTTCGGCGGCATCGCCGGCTCCTTCCTGGTCGCCGAGCTCTCGCGCCGGCAGCTGAGCTTCGGGGCCATCTTCGCGATCGTGGCCGTCCCGGGCCTGATCGCGGCCGCCGCCCTGGTGATCAAGCAGCTCGCCCATCCGGAGGATCGGGCGGCCCGCGCCGCCGCCGGAGGCGAGGCGCTGGGGCATTGAGCGGCCCGGTGCGCGCCTCGCCCCGCTGCCGGGCCAAGCACTACCTGCGGGATTGACGGTAGTCCCGCTCGCGCGATGGCTAAACTCGGAGTTGTCGGGGGAAGAGCGATCCTATAGAACCGGAAAGTCATCGTCAGATGGCACCAAACGGAGCCCTGACTGCCGGCCTGGATATCTATCTGGGCCGGCATTTCTTTGCGCGCAACAGACTCGCGGGTGCGCAGGACGCTCGAATGGGCGGCGGCTCCGGGGTGCCGCGCCGGTTTCCGGCCGGGGCGGGACCGATCGACTTGACGGCCCGCCCCGCGCCGTGATCTCCAGCCGGTTCGACCGTCCGCGGAGGATCGCGAGCCCGTGCGCGCCCGCAAGTTCGTCCTGCAAGCGCTCGACCCGGCGACGGGATCGCCCCGCGTCGAGGCCCTGCTCAGGATCCGGGATCTGGAGGCGCTGCGCGCCGCCCTCGGTCTCGCGGACGGAGAGGATCCCGATCTGCGGGCCGTCCACGAGGTCGCGCCCGACGCGCTGGACAGGCTCGGCGCGCTGTCCGACCCGCCCTTCGCGCCGGACCCGGTCTTCACCCAGCTCGATCCCTGGCACGGGCTGCGCGAGGTGCCCTACCTGGTCCACACCGGCTTCGAATTGCCGCTGATGCTGGAGGGCCGCAAGCCGCTCGCGGTCTTCTCCGACCTGTACCCGGTCGACTGGCTCGACGAGCTGCTGGCCCGGTTCGATCCGGCCGTGTCCGAGGGACGGATCGTGCGCAGGCTCGTCGACCGGCCCGCCTCCGGTCCGCGGAGCGCCGGCGAGCCGTGCGGCCTCCGCATCCGCGAGGCGTACTTCGCGCTGCCGGGAGAGGAGTGGCGCATCGACGCCGCCATCCGCCTGCGCAGGGAGGTGTCGTCGGGCTGGACCGAGGCCATGGAGCGGCGCGAGGGCGCGCTCCTCGGCTACGAGGATTGGCAGAACGACTGGTGGATCGCGCACCGGTTCCGGCGCCTGTCCGGCACGGCGCCGGCCGATCCGTGCCGGGGAGCCCTCGGGCCCGCGGACCAGGGCGCCCGTCCCGTCGCGGCGCGGCGGGATGCGGCCGGTCCAGGGCTCGCGGGCGCACCGTCGCCGGAGGGTGGCCGTCAAGAAAAAGGGCCGCCCGAGGGGCGGCCCGAAGTGTAGGGAGGAAACGCCCATCAAGGGCTGCACGACCGCGGCAGCGCCGCGATCTCGCACCCGCGTTCTACGCTGCGTCGCAACAAAGGGAAAGTACGAAGTTTCGACAAGGCGCATGCGTTGGATGTGGAAACGCACGTAAGGCGTGTAATTTCCCTGAATGGACTGCGGATCGGCGGGCAGGAACGGTGTCGCCGGCTCTGCTCCATCTGCGTCAGGGGCGCTCCCCGCCCGCCGACGCGGGCCGCCGCGCCGGCGGGCGCGGCCGGGTCCCGCCCGCCGCTCGGCCATGCGGGAGGCGTGGACCTCCCCTGCTATTTTCAAGATTGATAGTAACGGGGGGATCCGTTAGCGAGCTAAGGATCGATCGCGGCGCGGCGCCGACCCCGCCCGGCCTCGCGGTGACTCCCGCGCTCCGCCCGGTTCGGGCCCGATCATCGCCGCCGCGGTCGGCCGCCTGCCCCCTTCACCACACACAGAGTCGAGATGAGAGCGTTTCGTCGTTACTGGGCGCGCCGGAGATGGACATCGGCGCGCCGGCAGCATCCGGATCTCGCGCCTGACCGGACGGAGGTCCTGCTCGGCGTCATTGCCGCCTTCGTGTCCCTGAGCCTCGGGTCGAGCGGGATCCTGCTCGTCGTCGTGAAGTAGCCGGCGGGCCGCGGGGCGGGCGTGGGGCCGCGCCGGAGGCAGCGCGGGAGCAAGGACCGCCGCGGCGCGTTGCCCAGGACCAAGCCCGCGGGAGCCGGGCCCGGAGGAGCGCATGCCGAACCGCACCTACACCGTTCGCAGGGAGAGTGACGGCTGGGGCGTCTACGCTCTCCAGACCGGGGAGCCCGTCCGGGTGAACGGGCGCGCGCAGACGGGCTTGCCCCTCGAGACGGCGACCGAACTCGCGGAATCGCTGCGGCTGCTCGCGGCCGTCGGGCGCGAGAGTGCCGAGCGCCCGGCCGTGGAGCGCCGGCCGCTCCAGTGATCGCCGGGCGAGGGGCCGTCCCGGCGAGCGGGCGCTCTCGCGCGGAGTCAGAACAAACGCGGCGCATCGACGTTGCCCCGGTTCGAGCCGGTCCGTGGAGGACGGGCAGGAGACGGGAGATCACGGATGAGGAAGATCGCAGCCGCCACCGCCGCGCTGATCGTGCTGGCCGGGCCCGTGCTGGCCCAGGGCCGTCCGGCGGGGAGTTCGTCCGGAGCGGCGAGCAACGCCGAGGAGAACAGCAAGCCCACCTCGAACACGGCCGGCGGCGGCGGGAGCGGATCCGCCGGGGGCGGCAAGTAGCGCCGGAAGGCGCGTGACACCCCTCGCCGGCCGCGCGCCGGCGAGGCAGGACCGCCGCGCCCAGGGCGCGGCGGCCGGACCGCGGCCCCGCAGGAGCAGTCCGTCGCGACGCGGCCGCGGCGCTCGCACGGAGGGAGGGCGATGGTGGGCGCGCACCACACGCGCGGGAGCCGGGCGGTCATCCTCATCCTCGGCTTCGTGGTCGGGCTGTTCACCCTGGCCGGCATCCTGCTCGTTCTCGTGAAGTGATCCGGGATCCGCTCGATCGAAGCGGATCACGCGCCTGCGCGGCGCCTGAGCGCGGCGCCTGAGCGAAGCCGACATCCGCATCGCCGAAATGGAAGATGGCGAAGCCATCAACTGGATGGCGTATGCCAAGCCCGCGCGGCGCCTGAGCGACGCCGACATCCGCATGGCCGACATCGGAGATGGCGAAGCCATCAACCGGATGGCGCATGCCAAGCCCGCGCGGCGCCTGAGCGAAGCCGACATCCGCATGGCCGACATCGGAGATGGCGAAGCCATCAACCGGATGTCGGATGAGGCTCGCCGCGCGGCGGGTCCGGCCGCGCGGCGCGTGGTCCGGCGGCGCGGCCGCACACGCGATCGGCGTCCTCACCTTTGGCGGTCAAGCCCAGATACTGCGAGTCTTGCTAAGATGCTTGGGTTCAAGCGGTCGTCGCAACACCATCTTGCACGGCAGCCAGCACAGCGTCGAGCGCCTCTGCCGGCGTCTTCCAGTTCAGCGTCTTGCGCGGTCTGCTGTTGAGGGCTGCGGCCACAGCAGCAAGATCGTTCGCGCTGTGGGCGCTCAGATCCGTTCCTTTCGGGAAGTACGGTCGCAGTAACCCGTTCGTATTCTCGTTCGTCCCCCGCTGCCAGGGTGAGCGTGGATCGCAGAAGTAGACCTGCAGACCCGCGTCGATCCGCAAGCGCGCGTGCTCGGCCATCCGCGTACCCTGGTCCCAGGTCAACGAGCGCCGCAGCTGCTCGGGCAAGCGCGCGATCGTGCCGGCGATCGCCTCGCGCACCGCCTGGGCCCCGTGCCCCGCCAGCGCCGGGCCGTTCTTCGCACGCGGTGTCACCCCATGGGCCGTCCATCGGCGGAAGATGCAGCAGCATCGTAAAGCGCGTCGTGCGGCTCGACCAGGGTCCCGATCGCCGAACTCTTCAGACCCAGGATCAGATCTCCTTCCCAGTGCCCCGGCACCGCGCGGGGTCCTCCACCTCGGCGCGACGCTCGCTGATGAGCACCTCGGGGGTGGACGAACGACCTGCCTCGGCCCAGCTGGCGCGGCCCGCGGGCACACGCAAAGCCCGTCCTGTGCGAAGACACGCGGTCAGCTCACGCTTCAGCCCGCCCCGGCCCTGGGATGTAGGAGCGCCTGATAGATCGCCTCGTGACTGATGCGCATCGTCGTATCGCCCGGAAAGTCGAGCCGTAGGCGCTCGGCGATCTGCTGCGGACTCCAGGATCGACCCCATCGCCGGCTCTGGCGTCGCCCGTGCCGCCGTCCCTTCCAGGCAACGCTAGGGGCCAGGCAGAGCGCTCCCGGCCCGTGTCGCGACAGTTCCGGCGCGAGCCGCTCCTGCACGTACGTCCGCAGCGCTGCGTTCCCCGCCAGTTTTGCTGGCTTGGGCCGGCGTGCCGCGCGTTCAGCGTGCCACTGCGCGGTCGTGGCGCGATAGTCCAGGCCGCCACTGCGGGTCGCCGCATTGCGGCGCAATTCCCGCGAGATGGTCGACGCCGCCCGTCCCAGACGCCGAGCGACGTCCCGGACCCCGTGACCTTGCGCTTGTAGGATCGCGATCTCCCTCCCGCTCAGCCAACGACAGGTAGCGCGCAGAAGGCGACTTGGATGATGGTGACAGGTGGGGAAGTGCCATTCCGCCTGCTGTCCGGAACCACCGCGAGCCGACCGGTGGCGAGATCCCGAGCTTCATCGCTGCGACCTCGCTGGAGAGACCCTGCGCGAGGAACGCCCAGAACCCCCCCCGCGTCTCGCGCAGACCGACCCCGGGACGACCCGGTGACCGCAGCTTCTCGCGAAGTGCCCGATCCGAACGCCGCCGACCTGCCATCACAACCGCCCTCCGCCAAGCCGTTGCGACGACCACTTGAATCCACCGCTGTTCTCCATCAAATGAATGATGCGACGGCCCTGGATTTGTGCTTGTGATCAGGGCAAGCGCTGCCAATCGGCAATATGCTTGAAAATTGAACTTTGACTTGATCAGTTTTGGCGGCACAGTAGTTCGGCAAGGCTGAAGTCGCGGCATGAGCGACAGCTTTGTCATTCACCTGCCATGCTGGGGAGTCGCGCATGCGCAAGATTGGCTTGTTTGTTGCGGCTTTTGCACTCGCCACAGTCGCCTTCTGGGCGACAATGCTGACCGACCCGCCGAGAACACAGGCGAAGATGCCTGCCGGCATCGACACCACCGAGATCACGCTGAGAACGCCGCTGCCGCCCGGAGCCGGCTACGATACGTTCTGACGAACGGCGGTCCCGAACGCGGACACCCTGTCCCGGAGGCGCGGCACGCGCTGAAGACTCGCGGGGCAGGGGGTTGCGCGGAGAGGCTCGTGGGGAGAGGCTCGTGAAGGGAGGCTTGCCGGGCGCCCGTTCTGCCGGTCCTTCGATTTCGGCCTCCTCCCGTATGATGCGTGCGCCGATCGTGGTATGTCCTGCCCCCGTCGGACCCGTATGGCAGGCAGGATTGTGATGGGCGCCGATGACGACAAGGTGGGGCGGCCCGATCCCCTCGACCTGATGGGCTTGGCCAGCGATCTGGTGTCGGCCTATTCTCGCCTTACGGCGGAGATCGTGTCGACCTGTCTTGAGCGGAGCTTGTCGATAGCCGGTTTTCCGGCAGCCGCTCAACCGGACGCGCCGCCGCAGCCCGAAAGGCCGGTGCCGCCCGTGCCGATCGAGAGCACCGTCACGCCGGAGCACATCGTCAGCCTGGAGAACGGGAAGCCCTACAGGTCCCTGAAGCGCCACCTCGCCGCGCGCGGGCTCACGCCGGAGCAGTACCGAGCGAAATGGGGCCTGCCGCCCGACTATCCGATGACGGCCGCCGCGTCGGGCGGGCGCCCCGCCGCCGGACCGGACCCTGCGGTGCCGGTCGGGCCGAGGGCGAGGCGGCCGAAGGGACGCGCGGGATCGGCGGGTCGGCCCGGCCGCGGGAGGGGCGGATCCCCGGCGGCGCCCCGCGGCGAGACCTGATCCCGCGCGCCGGCCCTCACGTCACGCGCACCACGCCCGTCGCCTTGCCGGACTTGTCGTGCCCGACGATGTACCAGTTGCCGTTCATCTCGTAGTAGGTCGCCAGCCCCCCGACGACGCCGTCGAGGCTGTCGAGGTCGAGCGCGGCCTCGGCCCGCGGCCGCGGGGAAGCGTCGTCGTCCGTCGTCTCGGTCCTGAGCAGGGGATGTGTCATCGTCGCGTCTCCGATCCGTCGCCTCGTCCGAGGCAGGATCAGGATGGTGCCCGCCCGCCCGGCCGACCGTGATCCGGATCACACTCCCCCGGCACCGGGTCCGGTCGTGCTATGCTGGACCGCGCCGCGCCGGCCGAGGAGGAGCGACCCGATGTCGGAGGCCCACCCGCTCTCACGGCTCCTGCGGGCGAATCCCTTCTTCTCCGGCCTCGGGGAGGACGTCCTTCAGGCGGTCGCGCGCCTGTGCGTGACCCGCAGCCTCGGGGCGCAGGAGGTGCTGTTCCAGAAGAACGATCCGGCCGACGCCCTCTACGCGGTGCGCCGGGGCGAGATCCGGATCGGCACGGGGACGCAGGAGGGCCGCCAGCTCACCCTCAACCTGCTCGGGCCCGGCGACGTCTTCGGCGAGGTCGCGCTCCTCGACGGCCATCCCCGCACCGCCGACGCGGTGGCGACCGAGCCCACGGACCTGTTCGTGATCCGGCGCCGGGACCTGCTCGACCTCCTGGCGCAGCAGCCGCGGATCGCCGTCGCGCTGATCGAACTCCTGTGCCGGCGCGTGCGCTGGATGAGCGAGCGGATGGAGGAGACGACCTTCCTGCCCGTCCCGGCGCGGCTCGCCCGCCGGCTCACGGCCCTGGCGGAGGATTACGGGGACGACATCGCCGTGTCGCAGGAGGAGCTCGCGGAATTCGCCAATACGACCCGCGAGACCGTGAACCGCCAGCTGCAGGCGTGGCGCCACGAGGCGCTGGTGGAGCTCGGGCGGCGGCGGATCCGCCTGCGCGACCGCGCCGCCCTGGCGATGATCGCCGGCCACGACCGGGCGAAGGGGTGACGGCGGGCCGCGGAGGCCGGCGGATCGCGTCGCGGGGCGGCTCTCGGCTCGGCTCGGGTCAGGCCGGTTTCAGCCAGCGGAAGGCCACCCCGAGCGGCCGGGCCCGGCCCCGGATGGCCACGGGGCGGAGCGCCTCGAAGGCGGCGCGCGCGGCCGGCGAGGCCCGGGTGGCCGCGAGCAGGTCCTCGCTCGCCACCAGGGCGGCGCCGTGCGCCTTGCCGACCTCCATCAGGCGGCTCGCGACGTTGACGCTGTCGCCCGTGGCGGTGATGTGCTGGTGGTCGTCCGACCCGAGGCGCGACACCACCACGGTGCCGTGATGGGCGCCGACCCGCAGGTCGAGGCCGCTCGTCCGCGGATCCGCCGCGAGCCACGCCCGCACCCGCGGCACGAGGGCGAAGGCCGCCGCGAGGGCGCGGTCGGCGTCGTCCGGGCGCGGGTCCGGCAGGCCGAACAGGCACATGGCGCCGTCCCCCATGAAGGCGAGCACGACACCGCCCGCGCGGGTGACCTCCTCCTCCACGATGCCGTGGAAGGCGCGCAGGAAGCCGCGGGTCTGCGCCGGTCCGAGCCGCTCGCTCAGGGCGGTGAAGCCGCTGAGGTCCACGAACACGATGCCGGCCTGCTGGGTCACCGGGGCGGCGAGGAAGCCGGCATCGCCGGCGATGCGGTCGGCCAGGGCCGGCGGGTGGAAGACGCGCAGGGCCTGCTCGGCGCGGGCGAGCCGGCCCGCCCGCCGGCGCTCCAGCACGACCCGGCCGGCCGTCGCGAGGGCCGCCACCGGCAGGATCGCCGCGAGCGGCAGCGTGGCGGAGAACCACAGGCCGCCCTGCGCGAAGGCCGCCTGGGTGAGGGCCAGCCACGCGCCCGCCGCGAGCCCGAGCAGGGCGAGGCCGAGGGCGGGCGGCGCGAGGGCCGGCAGGAGGGCGCCCGCCAGGGCGAGCGCGAGCGCCGCCGCCGCGTCGACGCGCCGGACCCGGCGGTCGCGCACGAGCCCGTCGCCGGCGACGAGGTGCGCCACGCCGGTCGCCAGCACCTCGACGCCCGGCAGGATCGGGTCGAACGGCGTCGCGAAGCTGTCGCCCGCCGCCGTGGCGGTCGAGCCGACGACCAGCACGTGGTCCCGCAGCGCCTCGGGCGGGGTCCGGCCGGCCAGCACGGCCGCCGCGCTCAGGGTGGGAAGCGTGCCGCGCGGGCCGTAGAAGCGCAGCGGCAGGCTGAGCCCGAGATCGGGCCTCACCGCCGCCCGGCCGATCCGCAGCTCGTCCCCGGCGAGGGAGGGGGCGGCGCCGGCCGCCCGGGCGGCGAGTTCGAGGGCGAAGGAGGGAAGGAGCGCGTCGCCGCTGCGGATGAGCAGCGGGACGTGGCGCGGGGTGCCGCCGCTGTCGGTCGAGACGTTGACGAGGCCGAGACCGGTGCCGGTCCGGATCGCCTCGACCGGCCACAGGATGCGGCTCGCCCGCGGCACGTCCGTCCCGTCGCCCTCCGCACCCTCGGGTGGGAACAGTGCCGCGCCCGCGACGACGGCGTTCGCCTCCCGCAGCGAGGCGGCGAGATCCAGGTCGGCGCCCTCCGCCCCGGGCTCCAGGAACAGCAGGTCGAGGCCGATCGCCCGCGGCCGGCCCGCGCTCAGCCGGCGCACCAGCGCGGCGAGGGTGCCGCGGGGGAGCGGGAAGCGGCCCGCCTCGGCGACGGTCGCGTCGTCGAGGGCCACGATCACCACATCGGGCGGCGCGGGCCGCGCGCCCGCGAGGGTGAAGCGCAGGTCGAGCAGCGGCGCCTCGATCCGGTCGAGGAGCCCCGCCCGCCCGTCGAGGTGGAGGGAAGCGAGCAGTCCCGCCCAGGCGCCGGCCAGCGCCAAAGCCGCGAGCGCGGCGAGGGCGCGCGGCCGCGTCGTCACCGCCCGAACCGCGCCAGGAGCCCGGCCGCCCGCTCCGGGCTCCAGCGCTTGACCGCGAGCGGCTCGGTCCCGGCCTCGACGTCGACCCCGTCCCCGTCGCGCAGCGTCACGGCCGGGCCGGAGGGCCGGGACACCGAGACCGCGCCCCGGCGCACGAAGACGGAGGTGCGGGCCGGCGTGACGTCCACCGCCCAGACCGTGCCCCGGACCGAGGCGATCGCGTGGGGCGTGCGGATCTGGAAGGCGCCGCGGCGGGCCGGCGCGTCGACCAGGAGCCCGCGCCCGCTGAGTTCGGCGGCTTCCGGGCGCCCGTCCCGGTTCCGGTCGAGCAGCCGGTAGAGGGAGCCCCGCTCCGCGCTCAGCGTGAACCCGTCGGGGCAGGACAGTTCCTCGCGCGGCGGGTCCGTGTAGGGCGTGATCGTGCAGCCGCGCCCCTGCGACCGGGCCGACCCCGGAAGGACCAGGCAGACGCCGACCAGGACCGCCCCGATCCGCCTCGCTCGCTGCCGCGCCCGGCTGGTCATGGTCGTTCTCCGCCCTGATCGGTTCTCGCGGGCCGCACTCTACCGTTGCCGGGCCCGTCTCGTCTCGCGGCCGGGCGGCGTTTCCTTCGGGATTACGGTCCGCCGACACGGCCGTGCGGGCCCCTTTGCGCATCATTGATGAAAGTTGTGGCTCGATTGCTGCGACGAGGATTGGCATGCCACGGGCCGACTTCCCTTGTGGAAGGCCGGCCGGACGCTCGGGCGCGCAATCCTGGTTCCCTTTGATCTGGCACAAGACCTTCGTGTCAGGCCTGACGTACGCTAGGCCAATTGTTCTAGGGCGGAAACGGGACAGTGTTGGCGAAATGCAGCACGATGTGACTTTCCGAAAGGCCGTGGTCGACACGGGCTCGCACGATTGCGACGCACGCCTGCTCTTCCTCGGGCGGCGCCTCCTGTGCGTCCTCGTGCGCCTCTCGGACGAGGTCCACCGCGCCTCGGACCTGCACCGGCGATGGTACCTGGAGGTCGGCTTCGGCCCGTGCCAGCCGCTACCGACCCGCAATCCCATCTTCGCGACGATCGCGGAGGCCAAGGCCTGGGCCCGGGACTGCGTGCTGCACGAGCCCCCGGAGTGCCGCGACCGGCCCGACGCCCGCGCGCCGTGAGCGGCGGCCCGCCCCGGCGCGCGGCCGCGCCCGAGGCGGCCGCGCAGCCCCGCGGGAGCCGTCACAACCCAGTGATCGCGGCGGTTTCGCTTGTGGAGGTGCAATCCCGGTGCTAGCCGAAGGGGCGAGGGGGTCTCGGGTTCGAGACCGATGCAGTTCGACAATCACAAGTTCGCCGGTCTGAGGCGATCGCGGGACAAGGGCATCCAGACGAGCGTGGCGATTCGGGCCGCGGCGGCGGCCGAGCGGGCTGCCTTGACTGTCCCGGTCATCCGCGAAGTGCAGGCGGCGGGCGCGGTCAGCTTGAACGAGATTGCGGGCGCCCTGAACGCCCGCGGCATTCCGACGGCGCGCGGGCGGAGCTGGAGCGCCGTCCAGGTGCGGCGGGTGCTGCAGCGCGCCTGACGGGGCTCTCCCGGCGCGCCGGGAGAGCCCGCGCTTCCGGGGCCGGATCCGGCCCCGGGGCGGGGTTCCCGGCCGGGCCGGGAGGTCAGTCGCAATCCTCGCGGTGCACGGTCTTCGAGTCGCCGAGGTCGTTCTCCTTGCGGACGGTCGTGTGCGAGCAGCCGCCGCGGCCCTCGACGACCGTGCGCCGGTCCGGTCCGCTCGCCACGCCGCCGACGCCCGCGCCCACCGCCGCGCCGACCGGTCCGCCCGCGGCGGCGCCGGCAGCCGCGCCCGCCGCGGCCCCGGCCTCGCCCGCGACCGCCGCCGACCCCGCCATCGCCGCCAGGGCAATGCCCAGGATGAACCGTTTCATCGCGTCGCTCCTCTCGTGTCGATGCTCCGTAACGGCGCCGCGGCCGCTTCGTTCCTGGTCGAAAAGTCGGGAACGATGGCCGCCGCTGCCCCGTTTGTGGGGCATCGACGCAGTGTCGCAGAGACGGGAGCGAGACATGGACAAGGATCGCATCGAAGGATCGGCCACGAATGTCGGCGGCAAGATCAAGGAAGGCGCCGGAAAGCTGACCGGGGACGAGAAGCTGCGCAGCGAGGGCGTCGCCGATCAGGTCAAGGGCAAGGTCCAGAACGCCGTCGGCGGCATCAAGGACGCCATCAAGGGCCGGTGAGACCGGCCAAGGGCCCGTGAGACTGGCGAAGGGCCGGTGAGACCGGCGCCTCGCAGGGGATGAGGACGCGCCCGCCCGGGCCGTCGCCCCCCATCGCCGCGGACGAAGCCCGCCGCGCGGGCGGGCTTCGATCCGTGACGTCCGCGCGGGAGGGGCGGCCTCAGCAGCCGCAGCCGTACCCGTACCCATAGCCCCCGTAGCCGACCGGCGCCACGGCGTAGCCGTAGCTGGCCGGCGCGTAGCTGCCGTAGCCGTAGCTGCCGTAATCGTAGGTCACGCCGTAGGTCGAGGGGGCGTAGGCATAGCCGTAGGCCGCGCCGGCGGCCAGCCCGAGCCCCAGCCCGGCGGCGAGCCCGTAGCCGCGGCGGTAGCCGTAGCCGCCGTAATAGCCCCGCCCGCCGTAAACGCCGTAGCCGCGGCCCGCATAGCCGCCGTAATAGCCGCGACCGCCGACGAACCCGTATCCGTGGCCGCCGTAGCGGCCGTAGCCGTAGGCCGCGCGGTGTCCGCCGAAGCCGCCCCGGAAGGCCGAGGCCCGGTATCCGGCGAAACCGCCATGGTAGCCCCCGTGATAGCCGCCGTAGCGGTAGCCGCCGGCTTCGGCCGCGGTCGAGGTCAGGGCGAGGGCCGCGCCCAGGGCGGCGGCGGGCAGGACGAGCGACTTCATCGCGGAGACTCCAGGATCGGATTGCGGGTCGGGTTTGCCGGACTGTGGTCGCGCCCGTGTGGAATCGGAACGGTGCAGACTACGGAGCGGTCCCGGGGAACCGCCGAGGCCTCGCCGGCCTCTCCGCCGAGGGTCCACGCGTGCCGCCTGCGCGTGCAGTCGCAAAAAGCACACCCTCCCGGGGATCGCCTTCCTGGCCGCCAAATCAGCTGTACAGCTCGGTGCGGGCCGCTAGTATTCGCGGGTTTGTTGCCCGTACGGAAGCCGCGCCATGCCCGCCACATCACAGGTTATGCTGATACTGGCATTCATCGCATGTCTCTCGACTGCCAGCCTGCTGATCAGCTGGCGAACCCTCCGGCATCTGCAGCGAAGCGCGCGGAAGGCCGCCCAGAGCATGTGGTCGCTCCACGTCGGAACCCACGCGGTGCCGGGTGCGCGGGGGATGCTGTTCTACATCCGCCTGAGCGATCCGAGGCGGAACCGCTTCCGCGTCGGCTACATCAGGGTTCGCGGCCCGCGGGGGGCGGGCGTGTCGGCCGCGGAGTTCCGGCCCGCCGGGCCCTCCGGCGCGGGCGGCTACGCGCATATCGCCTTCAAGCGCGTCCTGTCGCCGAACCGCGAGATCCTCGACCGGACGCAGTTTGAGCCGGGCGCGGCCGGCGAGGGGCCGGGGGAGGGGCGGCTGTACTTCTTCGTCACGCCGCGCCCCTCCGGCCTCTTCCGCCGCGCGCGGCCGCAGCGCCTCGTCGTGGAGGTCGGGGTCGAGGAGGTGGCGCCGGACCGCGACGCGCAGCGGCTTCGCCTCGTCAGCGAGGTCGTGGACTGGACGACGCTCCCGGACGCCGCGCCGGCCGCGGCGCCGGCGCTCACGGCCCAGGCGGCCGGAGGATAGGCCGGCCGCGCGGCGACGGCCGTCGCGGCGAGGCCGAGCCGGACAGCTGCGCCGGAAGCCGAGGGATCTCCGACCTCTGATACGCCATCCGGTTGATGGCTTCGCCATCTCCGATTTCGGCCATGCGGATGTCGGCTTCGCTCAGGCGCCGCGCTCAGGCGCCGCGCAGGCTCGTGATCCGGGATCCGCTTCGATCAACCGGATCCCGGATCAGTAGAGCTGGCCGTCGAGGCTGGCGGGCGAGCCGGGGGGCAGGGGAGCGAGGCTGTTCACGCTGTCGCCGATGATCCCGGGCGGGCCGCTGAACCCGGTCACGCCGCTCGGGTCGCGGGCCGGGCCGCGCCGGGGCGGCACGCGCGAGACCGGGACGAATCCGTGCCGGATCAGCCGCGCGTCGAGCCGGTCGAGCCGGCGCAGGTCGTGCCGGACCGGCACCCAGCGGGCGCTCCGGGAGGCGCCCGGCCCGTCGCGAGCCTCGCGGGCCTCGGCGGGGGGCGCCGCGAGCGCGGCCAGGATGAGCAGGCAGGGGAGGCGTGACATCGGTCGTCCTTCGCGAGGTCGAGAGATGTCGGAACATGCGGGGCGGTGCCTGCCAAGTTCCGCCGCTCACCGGGCAGTGATCCGCCGGACACGGGCGGCGCGAGCCGCCGGCATCGACTTTGGCCTGATCCGGGAAGGTCACGCTGGAGCCGGAGGAACACTTGCGCCGTTGAGGAAGAGCCGACCGCGTCCCGTTGCAGGAGACCGACGATGAAGGAGAGCACCACCGCAGCCCCGCCATCCCCGGCGACGCCGGCCACCGGCCTCGCGGCCGCGCCCGCCGCTCCGGCGCGGCCGGGCCCGATCCCCGACATGGGCGACCCCGGCGGACGCCGGGCCGCCATCGAGAGCTGGCTGCGCTCGCGGCGGCCCACCTCCGTGTGAGGGCGGGCTAGAGCAGCACCCGGTCACGTTGCCATCGGGTGCTGCTCTAGGTCTTTGATCTTGCCGCATTTTCTGCGACGAACCGGCATCCACTTCGTCCGAAAATGCTCTAGTCGGGCACCGGAACGTCGAACCCGTTGAGGGTGACCGACACGCAGCAATAGAGGCCGACCAGGTTGATGAGCTCGGCGAGCCCGTCCTCGCCGAACTCGGCCCTGGCCTGCTCGTAGTTGAGCTTCGGCAGCAGGCGCCCCGTCACCAGGGCGGAGGCCACGTCGTAGGCGATCGCCTCCGCCCGGCCGAGATCGGGCGGGCGCTGGCCGGCGCAGATCGTCGCGATCGTGTCGTCGGACAGGCCCCGCAGCTCCGCCACCAGGATGTGCGCGTAGAGTTCGTAGCCCGAGTGGAAATGCGTGCCGGTGACCAGGATCGCCACCTCGCGCACGGTCCTGGGCAGGGTCGGCGCCGCCGACAGTGCCTTCACCAGTTCCCAGACCGGCCCGCCGAAGCGCGGGAAACGCAGCCACGGGGCCCAGGGTCCGATCAGGGCGCCGTCCTCCCGGATCGCCGTGAAGCCCTTGAAGCTCGTCTCGATGCCGTGACGCATGTCGTCGTACAGGGGGCGCTGCTCCGCCGTGAGGTCGGAGGGCGGGATGGGGGGCAGGCGCATGGCGCGTCTCCTCTGGCAGGTCTCCGCTGGCCGGTCTCCGCACCGGGCTCGGCCGGCAGGTCGCGCGGGTCGATGCGGCGGCGATGCGACGCCCCAGGCGCGCCGCCCGGGGGCAGGTAGCGCGGTGCTGCGCTGCGAAAAGGCGCGGCGCCGCATCCGCCGCGCGGCGCCCCTCCGCCCCGGCCGCGGCACCCGCCCGCCTCTCATTCCCTTGGGTTAGGTCGCACGATGGGCGCCCGGCGCGCCCAATTGAGCATGAATCGCTCAAACGCGCCGTTACCGCTCAAATGTTGATGCACAAGTTTCGGTGAGGTTTCGCCTAGGCCTCCGGGGTTAGCCAACGCGACTGAATTGCGGCTCCGCAGAAACCGGCTGTACGATCGTCAGAGTTGCGAGGCCGGCGCGTCCCTGACCGGTTTCGACGGCCGTCATCACCGCGGCGGCACGGTGAAAGCTCGGCTGTACGAAGTGGAACCGCTGGCATGACGCAAGAGAGTGGGAGGCCCGCGGACGTCCTGATCGTCGAGGACGACCGGTTGATGCGCACCCTGATGGGCGAGATCCTGGCGCGGGCCGGGATCCGGGCCGCCGAGGCGGGGGACGCGGATTCCGCCATGCGGATGCTCGGCGAGGGGCCGGGACCCCGGGTTCTGGTGACCGATCCCGGGATGAGCGGCGGCGCCCCCTTCGCGGGGGCCGCGCAACGGCGCTGGCCGGGCCTGCGGGTGGTGATGACCTCGGGCTCCTGGGCGGAGGCCGAGCCGCTGCCGACCGCCTTCCGGCTGCTGCCCAAGCCCTTCCGGCCCTCCGTCTTCCTGCGCGAGGTCGGGGCGCTGCTCCCGCCGCGCCCCGAGGCGTGAGGCGCCTCGGCCGCGGCGGGCGCCTCAGGCCGCCGTCTCCAGGCCGGCGCGGATCTGGGCCCTCAGGGCATCGATCACGACGAGCCGGCCGCCGCGCTCCGTGTGCCAGAAGGTCCAGCCATTGCAGGCCGGGAGGCCCTGGACCAGGGCGCCGATCTTGTGGATCGAGCCGCAGGCCGGCCCGACGCTGAGCGTGCCGTCGGGCCGCACCAGGGCCCGGAAGCGCCGCCGCTCGTCGGTGAGCTGGCTGCCCGGCGCGATCAGCCCGGCCTCGATCAGGTTCAGGAAGGGCACCCGCGGCTCCGCCCGCTTGGCCGGGGCGGTGAGCAGGGCCGCCGTCGAGAGGGGCTCGACCGCGGCGATCCGGGCGCGGGCCGCCGCCGCGTAGGCGGACTCCCGCTCGATCCCGATGAAGCGCCGGCCCAGGCGCTTGGCGACCGCCCCGGTCGTGCCCGTGCCGAAGAAGGGATCCAGCACCACGTCGCCCGGGTTCGAGGCCGACAGGATGGTGCGGGCGAGGAGCGCCTCGGGCTTCTGGGTCGGGTGCAGCTTGCGGCCGTCCTCGCCCTTGAGCCGCTCCTCGCCGGTGCAGAGCGGCAGGAACCAGTCCGAGCGCATCTGCAGGTCGTCGTTGCCCCCCTTCAGGGACTCGTAGTGGAAGGTGTAGCCCTTCTGCGCGCTGCGGGAGGCCCAGATCAGGGTCTCGTGGGCGTTGGTGAAGCGCTTGCCGCGGAAGTTCGGCATCGGATTGGCCTTGCGCCAGACGATGTCGTTCAGGATCCAGAAACCAAGATCCTGCAGCGCGCTCCCGACCCGGAAGATGTTGTGGTACGAGCCGATCACCCAGAGGGTCGCGTTCGGCTTCATCACCCGGCGGCAGGCCTGCAGCCACTGGCGGGTGAAGGCGTCGTAGGCCTCGAAGCTGGCGAACTGATCCCAGTCGTCGTCGACCGCGTCGACGGCGCTCTGGTCGGGGCGAAGCAGGGCCGCTTCACCCAATTGGAGGTTGTAGGGCGGATCGGCGAAGACGAGGTCCACGCTCGATGGCGGCAGCGCGTCGAGGGCGGCGAGGCAGTCGCCCTGGATCACTTCGTCGAGGGGAAGACGCGGGGCGGACGGGACGAGACCCATCCGCGGCGCCGACGCAGCACGCCCGGTACGCGAGACTTGTTTCCGGGCGGCGGCGCCGGCGACCGCGGTACGCGGGGAAGCCATGGCGAACACCGGTTACGCGACTGACAGGGGGACCTTGCCCCGGTCACGGTAAAGGCCTGGTTGCGCTCAGAAACGTTCGCCGTCTCGAATTGGGGCTGCAATTTTTGCCGAGTCGCCCTTTGGGCGCGTCGAGGCCCGTATCTCCGCAATACTGAAAAATTGCAATCCAGGTCGATCCCCGCTGTGAAAATTACGACCGTTCAGGATCATCAGCAACCATCAAGCTGTGCTTGGGCGGGAGGCAAGACATCAGCGCAGGATAGGTGTGATCATGTCGCATGACGGCGGTCACATTTTGGTCCTGTTCGGGATCGATTGATCGACCTGCGATCAACAAGCAGGGAATGCGGGATGAGCAGCGGACGAGCCGTGCGTCGACCGGTGGCGTTGTATCTGGGTGGGGCGCTGGCCCTGGCGGGGCTGGGGGAGATCGGGACCGTCTCCGAGGCCGCGGCCCAGTCCGGCCGGGCCTCCTGGTACGGCTCCGGCCAGCGCACGGCGAGCGGCGAGCGCTTCAATCCCAACGGCCTCACGGCGGCCCACCGCAGCCTGCCCTTCGGCACCCGCGTGCGGGTGACGAACACCGCCAACGGCCGCTCCGTCGTGGTGCGCATCAACGACCGCGGCCCCTTCGCGGGCGGGCGGATCATCGACCTCAGCCGCGGCTCCGCGCGGGCCATCGGCATGGGCGGCGTCACCCACGTGGCGCTCCAGCGGCTCGACTGAGCCGCGCGCCGCGCGGCGCCCGCACGGGCGGCTTCCTCGGGACCGTGACGCTGGCTATGGAGGGCCTCTCCGGGGTGAACATCCCGGGGGACCGTCCGCGCGCGGTGGGCACAGGGAGTTGACGTGATGGCAAAACCTCTGGTTGTGGTGATACCGCATCAGCTCGGCCTGGCGGAGGCGCATCGGCGCCTGGACAGCGGCATCGGCGAGGCGAAGGCGATGCTCCAGAAGGCGGGCCTCAGCATGGCCGAGGCGAGCTGGGAGGGGGAGCGCCTCTCCTTCGCGGTCGGCGCCTTGAACCAGAAGGTGGACGGGCACATCGACGTGGCGGCGGACACCGTGCGGGTCGAGGTGAACCTGCCGCTGATCCTGTCGGTCTTCGCCGGCGCGGTGCAGAAGGTGATCGACCAGAACGGCACCAAGCTCCTCACCAAGAAGTAGCCGGAACTCCTGCGGCAGGACCCGGTTGGCTCCGGGACTCGACGAAGGAGCCCGCCATGGCCAATCCCGGATCCCCGGACCAACCCTACGATCCCGTGCCGCCCTCGCCGGGGCCCGGCCCCGACACGCCCACCACCGTGCCGACCGAGGCGCCGGGCGACCGGCCGGTGGAGATCCCGGTCAACGATCCCGGCACCTCGCCGGCGGTCGCCCCGGACCCCTCCCCGACGGGGCCCGCCAACCCGACGATGTGAGCGCGGGCGCGGCGCGTGCGGGCCGGTCCCCGCCGCGCGCCGCGCCTCCGCTTGACCGGCGAGGGACACTGCCGCGCAGTGCCGGACGGCCGCGCGCCCGATTCGCGCCGGCCCTGCGCCGGAGACGCGCGACGATGCAGACAGGCCTGACCCCGGACCGCGCGTCCCGCTTCGCGGCGCTCACGCTCGGCCACGTCACCCGCGAATACCCCTACCTTCCGGGCCTCGTGCTGACCGGGCCGCAGGATGCGCGCCCGCCCGCCGCCCTGCACCCGATCTTCCACGGCAGCTTCGACTGGCATTCCTGCGTCCACGGCTACTGGCTGCTCGCCCGCCTGCTGGCGCGCGAACCGGCCGCGCCCTGGGCCGAGTCCGTGCGCACCCTGTTCGACCACTCCCTGGTGCCCGCGAAGGTCGCCGGGGAATGCGCCACCCTCTCGGCGCCCGCCGCCGCGCGCTTCGAGCGCCCCTACGGCTGGGCGTGGCTCCTGAAGCTCGCCGAGGCCCTCGCGCGCCTGCCGGAGCCGCGCTGGGCCGAGGCCCTCGCGCCGCTGACCGCGCTCATCGCGGCGCGCGTCCGCGAGATCCTGCCGGTCTCGCCCTATCCGGTCCGGGTCGGGACCCACTTCAACACCGCCTTCGCCCTGCGCCTCGCGGCGGATTACGCCGAGGGCGCGGGCGATTCCGCCCTGACCGGCCGGCTCCTGGCGATGGCCTGGGCGTGGTACGGCGCCGACGCGGCGTGCCCCGCCTGGGGCGAACCGAGTGGGGACGACTTCCTCTCCTCCGCCCTGATCGAGGCCGAGTGCATGCGGCGCCTGCTGCCGCCGGAGCGCTTCCTGCCGTGGTTCGCCCGCTTCCTGCCGGACCTCGCCGCCGGGCAGCCGGAGACCCTGTTCCGGCCCGCCACGGTGGCCGACCGCGGCGACGGCAAGATCGCGCATCTCGACGGGCTCAACCTGAGCCGGGCGTGGTGCCTGCGCGCCCTGGCGCGGGCCCTGCCGCGAGACGATCCCCGCGTGCCGCCGATGCGGGCGGCCGCCGAGGCGCACCTGGCCGCGAGCCTGCCGCACCTCGCCGACCACTACATGGGCGCGCATTGGCTCGCGAGCTTCGCCGTGCTGGCGCTGGAGGCGTGAGGGGCCGCGGCGTGGCGGGACGCTGGCGCCGGTGTCCCGAATCGGATGAACCTGCTCCCGGACGCAGAACGCTGCGCCGTGCCTGGGAGGAGAGCCGCGCCATGCTTCGTTCCACGATGACCACCCGCCGCGCCGTCCTGGCCGGGGCGGCCGGGGCCCTGCTGCTGCCGCGCGAGGGGCGGGCCAGGATACCGCTCGGCCAGCCGCAGGCGCCGTACTACTACCGCTTCATGCTCGGCGAGGCCGAGTGCACGGTCGTGTCGGACGGGCTGCTCCCGCTCGGCGACCCCAGGGCCGCCTTCGTCAACATCGACAAGGACGAGATCGCGCGCGAGCTGCGGGAATCCTTCCTGCCCGCCTCCGCGGCGACACTGGAGCAGAACGTCCTGGTGGTGAATTTCGGCGACCGCGCCGTGCTGTTCGACACCGGGATGGGCACCGACACGCTGTTCGGCACCACCACCGGCAAGCTCCTGACCACGCTGCGCCAAGCCGGGATCGACCCGGCCCAGATCGACGCGGTCGTGATGAGCCACGCCCATATCGACCATTGCGGCGGGCTGGTCGCCGACGACGGCACTCCCAATTTCCCCAACGCGCAATACTATATCGGCCAAGCCGACTTCGAGTACTGGACCGACGACTCCAAGGTGCCGGCGGCCTATCCGGCCCGAGGCAACTTCCTCGCGCAGGCGCGCAAGAACCTGCTGCCGCTGCGCGATCGGCTGCACTTCTACAGGGATCACGAGCAGATCCTGCCGGGAGTCACCGCCCTGGCGGCGCCCGGGCACACGGTCAGCCACACGATCTTCATGATCGAGTCCGGCGGCAAGTCGCTGTGCTACATCGGCGATCTGGCCCACCACCCGGTGCTGCTGCTGGAGCGGCCGCGCACCCAATTCGCGTACGACACCGATCCGGTCCAGTCGGCGGAGAGCCGGGTGCGGATGCTGACGATGCTGGCGGCCAACCGGGTGCCCCTGCTCGCCTACCACTTCGCGTGGCCCGGCATCGGCCACGTCGCCCGGCAGGGGGATGGGTTCCGCTACGTCCCGGCCCCGATCCAGATGCAGGGCGTGGGCGCCCTCTGAACCCGGGCCGGGGGCGCGCGGCGGCGCGAGGGCACCGTCTGACGGCTTTTGCGCGGGGCCGCGCGCTGCCATAACCCCGCCCATGGCCGCTCCCCCGCTCCTCACCCTCCAGGACGTCGCCCTCACCTTCGGAGGCACCCCGCTCATCGTGCAGGCGGACCTCGCCATCGCGCCGGGCGAGCGGGCCTGCCTCGTCGGCCGCAACGGCTCGGGCAAGTCCACGCTGCTGCGCATCGCCGCGGGCCTGCTGGAGCCGGATCGCGGCGTGCGCTTCCTGCAGCCCGGCACCACGGTGCGCTACCTCGCCCAGGAGCCCGACTTCTCGGGCTTCCCCTCGACGCTCGCCTTCGTGGAGGCGGGGCTCGGCCCCGGCGACGAACCCTACCGCGCCCGCTACCTCCTGGAGAGCCTCGGCCTCACCGGCGAGGAGGATCCGGCCCGGCTCTCCGGCGGCGAGGCGCGCCGGGCGGCCCTCGCCCAGGCGATGGCGCCCGAGCCCGACATCCTGCTCCTCGACGAGCCGACGAACCACCTCGACCTGCCGGCGATCGAGTGGCTGGAGGCGGAGCTGAGGGCGGCGCGCTCGGCGCTGGTCCTGATCAGCCACGACCGCCGCTTCCTCGAGAACCTGTCGCGGGCGACGGTCTGGCTCGACCGGGGCGTGACGCGCCGGATCGAGCAGGGCTTCTCGGCCTTCGAAGCGTGGCGCGACGCCTTCTTCGAGGAGGAGGAGCGCGACCGCCACAAGCTCGACCGCAAGATCGCCGCCGAGGAGGATTGGCTGCGCTACGGCGTCACCGCCCGGCGCAAGCGCAACGTCAAGCGCCTCGCCGGCCTCCACGACCTGCGCCGGCAGCGCAGGGAGCATCGCGGGCCGGTGGGCACGGTCAGCATGGCCTCCGCCGAGGCCGAGGCCTCCGGCACCCTGGTGGTCGAGGCCGTGAGGGCCGGCAAGAGCTACGACGGGCGCGCCGTCGTGCGCGACCTCTCGCTGCGGATCCACCGGGGTGACCGGCTCGGGATCGTCGGCCCCAACGGCGCCGGCAAGACGACCCTGGTCAACCTCCTCACCGGCCGCCTCGCCCCCGACGAGGGGAACGTGCGGGTCGGGGCGAACGTCACCCTCAACCTCCTCGACCAGCGCCGCGCCGCCCTCGATCCGGAGCGGAGCGTCGCCGAGGTGCTCACCGGCGGGGGCAGCGACTCCGTCGCGGTGGGCGGGCAGACCCGCCACGTCATCGGCTACATGAAGGACTTTCTGTTCGCGCCCGAGCAGGCCCGCACCCCCGTCGGCGTCCTCTCGGGCGGCGAGCGCAACCGGCTGCTCCTCGCCCGGGCGCTGGCCACGCCGGCCAACCTGCTGGTCCTCGACGAGCCGACCAACGACCTCGACCTCGAGACCCTGGACCTGCTGCAGGAGATGCTCACCGACTTCTCCGGCACCCTGATCCTGGTGAGCCACGACCGCGACTTCCTCGACCGGGTCGTCGGGGAGGTGCTGGTCGCGGAGGCAGAGGGGCGCTGGAGCCTCTACGCGGGCGGCTACTCGGACATGGTGGCCCAGCGGGGGAGGGGGGTCGAGGCCCGCCCGGCCGAGCCGCGGCCGGCCCCGGCCCCGAAGGACCCGGCGCCGGCCGCGGCCCGGAAATCCGAGCCGGCCCGCCGCCGCCTCGGCTTCAACGAGCAGCACGAGCTCAAGACCCTGCCCAAGCGCATCGCGGCCCTGGAGGCGGCCGCGGTCAAGCTGCGCGCGGCCCTCGCCGATCCGACCCTCTACGCCCGGGACCCTGCCCGGTTCGAGACGATCTCCCGCGGGCTCGCCACGGCCGAGTCGGACCTCGCCGCGGCCGAGGAGCGCTGGCTCGCCCTCGAGATGCTGCGCGAGGAGCTGGAGGGCTGAGAGGTTGAAAATCGAGCGGTTTCCGACGTCTGATCCGGGATCCGCTCGATTGAAGCCGATCCCGGATCACGAGCCTGCGCGGCGCCTGAGCGAACGCCGTTGCCGGAGCGTTGAGCCGCCGCGAGGCACCATGCCTCCCGGGTCCCGGATCTCCCTTCGCTGACGCGTCGGGCGTCCGGGAAAGGCGGAGCGGGCGCCTAGTGGCCGGATGCCGGCCTTGCCGGATGGCGAGGCTGAACCGATCGAGCGGGGAACCGTGGCAAGGGCCCGAGCACGCGAGGCGACGGCCCGCCCCCGCGGCGTCCGCCGCCGCGCGCCCCCGCGTCGCCCCGGACGATCCTGCTTTCGCCCGGCGCCGGCAGCCGTCCGAGAGTCGTGGCGCGATGCTCCGGTCCCGCCCGAGGCCCAGCCGGAAGCAGATCCGTCGCGCGCGATCGATCCCGCCGGGCAGCGCGCTGTATCAGCAGGCCCGCCTCCCTCGTCGGTGCTCTACCAATATTTCGTTGCCTGCGTGCAACAATGCGGCGGAAAGCCGGCCAGAGTCCGGCCGCCCAAGCGGAACAATGTTGATCGTGCGGGGAGCGTCCCGCATGGTGATTGGGCGCCGGGCACAAGCCCGGAGCGGTTCGGCCGCTGCCCCGTGCGGGAGGGCTGAGTCGGCGGGGATAAGAGTGGCGTGGATCGGATCCCTCCGGGTCCGGGTGGCACAGTCGTTCACCCCAAGGGTCTCGAAACTTTGGAGGTCTCGATGAGGCTCGTTAAGAGCTTACTGCTCGGGTCCGCGGCTGGTCTGACGGTCGTGGCTGGGGCACAGGCGGCCGATCTGCCGGTCAAGAAGGCGGCTCCGGTTGAGTACGTGCGGATCTGCTCGGCCTACGGCGCGGGCTTCTTCTACATCCCGGGCACCGATACCTGCCTGCGCGTCGGCGGCCGCGCCCGCTTCGAGGCGACCTACGTCCAGCCCCTGATCCGCGGCGACACGGTCGGCTATCGCGGCCTCGGCCGCCTGAACCTCGATGCCCGCACGCAGACCGGCTACGGCACCCTGCGCGCCTTCGTCCGCTTCGAGCTCGCCAGCCGCACCGGCGGCTTCTTGAAGTCCGGCACCCAGGAGCGCATCGCGAACGCCTTCGCCGCCACCGGCGTCGACACCAACGCCCGCGTCCAGCAGTTCGTGAACGTCGACAAGGCCTTCATCCAGTTCGCCGGCCTCACCGCCGGTCGCGCGGCCTCGTTCTACGACTTCTACGCCCACGACTTCGAAATCAACGCCGTCTCGCTCGGCTCGGACGTCGCCTCGACGAACCTGCTCGCCTACACGGCGACGTTCGGCGAGGGCTTCTCGGCCACGATCTCGATGGAAGATTCGAACTTCCGCAAGAATCCCATTTTCGGGAACATCACCGTTGGCGTAACTCCGACCGTTAACTTGGCTCCGGTGCTAACTCCGGGGCAAGGCCTGGGATTTGCCAATCTCGACGCTATCCAGCGGTCGCGCCTTCCTGACTTCGTGGGCGTTCTCCGCTACGACGCCGCATGGGGTTCGGCGCAGATCTCTGCGGCCGTTCACGAGCTCAATACGGGCAACTACGTCACAACTGGACCGCTCAACGGTGCCGCTGTTGCGATCAGCCGTCCCCAAACCGAGTACGGGTGGGCGGTTCAGGGTGGCCTCAAGGTCAACCTGCCCTTTATCGCCGCGGGCGACTCGCTCTACCTGCAGGGCTCCTACGGTGAAGGCACCACGGTCTACACTGGCCTGCCTGCTTACAACGGGACCTACACCCTCACGGGCAGTGCGACCGCTGGCATCTTCAATCAGTATTATGCCGACGCCATCGTCGACCCTGTGACCGGCAGGCTCTCGCTCTCTGACAGCTGGACGGTCGTCGGTTCGTACCTCCACTACTGGGCTCCGGAGTGGCGGTCGGCCTTCATCGGTAGCTACGGCGAGATTAGCTACAATCGGGCAGCTCGCATCAACAGTGCGCTGCTGAACGTCGGCGGCCTGCCGAACCCGGGAACGGCGCTTGGCCTCGCGCGCCTTGCGCTCAGCCCGGTTCTGCGCGACTCCAACCAGATCGTCGCGGGCGCAAGCCTGATCTGGTCGCCGGTGAAGGATCTCGATATCGGCGTCGAGGGGCTGTACGTCCGGCAGGCTCTGAACAACGGTCGCATCATCGACCCGAACAAGGGCGCTGTCATCGCTGCGGCCGTCCAGGCGAACACGGCAACGGCGGCTCAGCTTGCCACCGCGCCGACCATCAACAGCCAGGACACGTTCCAGGTCCGCATGCGCGTCCAGCGCGACTTCTGATCGGATCGACCGATCCCGAGACGGGGGGCTCCGGCGCGACCGGGGCCCCCTTCGCGTTTGAGGCCGCGCTGCGGGAGCCTCTCATCCGCCATCCGGTTGATGGCTTCGCCATCTCCGATGTCGGCCATGCGGATGTCGGCTTCGCTCAGGCGCCGCGCTCGGGCTTGGCATCCGCCATCCGGTTGATGGCTTCGCCATCTTCGATGTCGGCCATGCGGATGTCGGCTTCGCTCAGGCGCCGCGCTCAGGCGCCGCGCAGGCTCGCGATCCGGGATCCGCTTCGATCAACCGGATCCCGGATCAGGCCCGCCTCCCGCGCGCCGCCGCGTCGGGCTATGTCTGCCCCATGGCTCAGACGATCTCCCTCGCCCAGCAGGCCGTCGCGGTGCATCAGAGCGGGAACCTCGCGCAGGCCGAGACGCTCTACCGCGCCTTCCTGACGCGCGAGCCGAATCACCCGGTCGCCCTGCACCTCCTCGGCACCCTCCTGCACGCCCGCGGCCGCACCGGGGCCGGCCTGCCCTTCCTGGAGAGGGCGGCGGCGCTGCTGCCCCTCGACGCCGAGGTCCACAACAATCTCGGCGTCGCCCTCAACCATCTCGGGCGCTTCGCCGAGGCGGCGCGCGCGCTCGACCGGGCGGTGAGCCTCGCCCCGGACGATGCCGCCGCGCAGAGCAATCTCGGGGCGGCCTATCGCGGCCTGCACCGCTTCGCCGAGGCGCGGGGGTGCTTCGCGCGGGCCCTCGCGCTGCGGCCCGACGCGGGCGTGGCGAGCAATCTCGGCCTCGCGCTCCTCGACCTCGGCGAGGGCGAGGAGGCGGCCGCCTGCTTCCGCCGCGCGACGGAGCTCGACCCGGCCTTCGCGCAGGCACACGTGCACCTCGCCAGCACCCTCCTGGCGCTCGGCCGCCTGCCCGAGGCCCTGGCCAGCATCGAGGCGGCCACGGCCCTCGATCCGGCGCACGGCTACGCCGTCGCCCTGCGCGCGCACCTGCGCCAGGCCCTCTGCGACTGGCGCGGCTTCGCGGCGGACCGGGAGGCCCTGTCCGCCAGGGCGGGGCCGTGGCGGGCAGACGAGCCGCCCCCGCCCTTCCCGGTCCTGGCGCTCACGGACGATCCCGAGGCGCAGCTCCGGCGCGCCCGCGCCCATGCCGGGCGCTTCGCCGCCGAGCGGCTGCGGGCCCCGCCCGGCCCGCGCGGGGAGCGGGTCAGGGTCGCCTACCTGTCCCCGGATTTCCGCCAGCACCCGGTCGCGGTGCTGATGGCCGACGTCCTCGCCTGCCACGACCGGGCGCGGTTCGAGGTGCACGCCGTCTCCTTCGGGCCCGACGACGGCTCGGCCCTGCGCGCCCGCATCCGCGACGGGGCGGAGCATTTCCTGGACGTGCGGGGCTCGGCCGATGCCGAGGTCGCGGCCCTGCTGCGGGCGCGCGGGATCGACGTCGCGGTCGATCTCGCGGGCTTCACCACCCACAGCCGGCCCGGGATCCTGGCTCCCCGCCCGGCCCGGATCCAGGTGAACTACCTCGGCTATCCGGGCAGCACCGGGGCGGACTGGATCGACTACGCGATCGGCGACGCGTTCGTGGCGCCGGAGGCGCTCCAGGGCGCCTTCTCGGAGGCGATCGTGCGGCTGCCGGGGGCGTTCCAGGCGAACGGCGCCCGCCCGGCCCCGCCCGCCTCGCCGCCCCGCCGCGCCGCCCACGGGCTGCCGGCGGAGGGCTTGGTGTTCGGCGCGTTCAGCGCCTCCTACAAGCTCACGCCGGACCTGTTCGCGGCCTGGATGCGGCTGCTGCGGGCCGTGCCGGGCAGCGTGCTGTGGCTGGTCGCCGACCACGCCCCGACGCGGGACAATCTGCGGCGCGAGGCGGGCCGGCACGGGGTGGACCCGGAGCGGCTCGTCCTCGCGGGCCGGGCCCCCTACGAGACCTATCTCGACCGACTGCGGCACATCGACCTGTTCCTCGACACCTTCCCGTACAATGCCGGCACGACGGCGAGCGACGCGCTCTGGATGGGCGTGCCGCTCCTCACCCTGGCGGGGCGCGCCTATGCGAGCCGCATGGCCGGAAGCCTGCTGACCGCGCTCGGCCTGCCCGACCTCGTCGCCGCGAGCCTCGACGCCTACGAGCGGCAGGCCCTGCGCCTCGCGGACCCGGAGCGTCTGGCGGACCTGCGCGGCCGGCTGGCCGCGCGGCGGCACGGGGCGGGCGGGATCTTTGATGCGCCCGCCTTCGCGCGGCGGCTGGAGGCGGCGTTCCGGCAGATGGTGGCGCGGGCCGATCGCGGGCTGAGGCCGGCCCCCTTCGCGGTGCCGGAGCCCGGTCCGGGGCAGTCCGACCGGGGATGAGCGGCCCGCCCGGCCGAGCTTGCCCGTGCACGCCTTGCTTGAGCCCCAAAGGCGGCCCATCTCAGGGGACGCGCGGGGAGCGCGCGTCCTCGGGGTGCATGCGTGTCGGTTCGCGCCATCGGCTGGCTCGCCGGCCTTCCTCTCCTGGCCATTCTCGGCATCGGCGCCGCGCGGATCGCCGAGACGCGGCTCGACGCGACGCTCGCGGCCCCGGCCGAGGCGCTCGCGGCCGCCACCTTCGGGGAGGCGGCGGAGCCCTGGCTGCGCGTCGAGCGGCGGGGGCGCGACCTCGTCGCCCTCGGCGACGCGCCGACGCCGCCCGAGCGCGAGGCCGCCCTCGACCGCCTGGGCGAACTCCCGGGCCTGCGCCGCCTGATCGACCGCCTCGGCGTCGTCGCCGAGCAGAGCCCCTTCGTCTGGACGGTCCAGCGCCGGGCGCCGGACCGCATCGACCTGCGCGGCCACCGCCCGGCCGAGATGAAGCACGACGCGCTCGCCTCGCGCCTCGGCCCGCTCCTGCCCGAGGGCGTGGCGCTGCACGATGCCGCCCGCTCCGCCCGCGGGGCGCCGCCGGGCTTCGCCGAGGCCGCGTCCTTCCTCGTCGCGCAGGTGGCGCGGCTCGGCCCCGGCGCCACCGCCACCCTGCGCGACCGCACCCTGTCGCTCCAGGGCGAGGCCGCCGCCCTCGGCGATTACGAGGCCGTGCGGGCAGCCCTCGCGGCTCCGCCCGCGGGCTTCGGCCTCGGCGAGGTCGCCCTCGTCCCCGCGACCGTGAAGCCCTTCACGTGGTCGGCCACGCGCCTCCCGGACGGCCGCATCCGCCTCGACGGCTACACGGTCTCCGAGGCGGACCGGGCCGCGATCCTGGCCGCCGCCCGCGACCTCGCCGGGGGCGCGGCGGTCGAGGATGCCATGCGCACCGCCCGCGGCCTGCCGCCCGGCCTCGAGACCCGCGCCCTGATCGCCCGCGCCTTCGCGGCCCTGGCGCTGGTGCGCGAGGGCACGGTCGCCCTCGACGGCACCGCCCTGTCGGTGCGCGGCGCGGCGATCGACGCCCAGGCGGTGCAGGAGGCCGACGCCCTCGCCACCGGCAGCCTGCCGGAGGGGCTCGCCCCGGGCCGCGCCGAGCTGACCGCGAGCCCGGTCTCGCCCTACCGCGTCGCGATCCGGCGGGACGCCGAGACGGTCACGCTCACCGGCCACCTGCCCGATGCGGAGACCCGGGCGGCCCTGCTCGCGGCCCTGCGCCCGCACTTCTTCGGCGAGCGCATCGTCGACCGCACCCGCCTCTCGGGCGGCGCGCCAGAGGGCCTCCTCGCCGCGCTGCGGGCGGCGGCCGTCCCGCTCGGCCAGCTCGCCCGCGGGGAGGTCGCGGTGACGGACCGGGACCTGCGCCTCACCGGCGAGAGCCTCTATGCCGAGAGCGCCCGGCGCCTCTCCGAGACCGGGCAGCGCCTCGCCCCGGAGGGTTGGCGCGTCGCCGTGGAGGTGCGGGCGAAGGACGCCCCGGTGCGCCGCGACGCCGCCTCCTGCCGCAGCGCCTTCGCGGAGCGCGTCGCCGCCCACACCGTGCGCTTCGCCCCGGGCAGCGCGGACCTGCAGCCGGATTTCTACGCCGCCCTCGACGACCTCGCGGATCTCGCCCGGACCTGCCCGGGCAGCCGGATCGAGGTGGCGGGCCACGACGACCCGCCCGGGACGGCGCCCGCCAAGGCACCCGAGAAGCCACCCGAGAAGCCACCCGAGAAGCCGCCCGAGAAGCCGCCCGCCAAACCCTCCGCCAAGCCGCCCGCGGCGAGGGCCGAGAAGCCCGGCAAGGGCAAGGCCGACGCGAAGGCGGAGCCCAAGACGGAGCCCGCGCCGGCCGAGCCGGACCTGACGCTCGCGCAGCGCCGCGCCGCCGCGATCGTCGATTACCTGCTCAAGGCCGGCGTGCCGGCCGACCGGGTCGCCACCGTGACGGGCGAGGCGGCGCAGCGCGCCGTCGCCTTCGCGTTGCGCTCCTGAGGGCGGCCCGATGACGGTTCTCCTCGCCGCCCTCTGGCCGACCTGCCTCGTGGCCCTGCTCCTCGGGGCGGGGACTGGCTGGCTCGCCGGCCGGCCGGCGGGGCGGGCCTCGCGCCTCGCCGCGCTCGCGGTGGCGGCCCTGGCCGGCCTCGCGGCGGGCGTCGCCGCCTCCGGCCTCGTGCCGGGGCGCGCGGGCCTCGCGGTCGAGGTCGCCGCCCTGCTCCTGATCCCCTACGCGGCCGGCTGCGGCCTCGGTGCCCTGCGGCCCCGGCGGGCGCGGGCCGCTCCGCCTGCCTGATCCGGGATCCGCGTTACAGCGTTCCTCATGCTGACGCTCGCGCCTCGGCATGAGGAAGAGGGGGGGTGCCGCGCGGGGTGTGCCATGGCGGATCCGGCAAATGAATCGGCAAGACGATCGAACCCCGCCGCCATCGGCTGCACTGGCCCGATCGCCACCGCGCGTCCGAATTTCCCCGCACAGCGGTGCCGGACGCGTCGTGCTCTGCTTCCGAGCGCGCCGAGGGCGCCCTACGAGACCGCCCGCAGCTTGTCGGCCATGCTCTGCGCCTTGTCCCGGCGCGTGCCGAAGGTCATGGTGTAGAAGACCCGCTGGACGCCGAGTTCGGCGAGCCGCGCCTCGCAGCGCTCGATGAGCTGGCAGATGTCGGCGAGTTCCCCCTCGATGTTGGTGCCGTTGGCGTGCATCTCCGCCTCGAGGGGGCTCGCGTCGATCAGGGCCTTGATCTCCCGCACGTAGGGAGAGACCGAGGGCCCGACGCCCATCGGGACGATGCACAGATCCGCGACGACTCTCATGATCGGCTCTCTCCGTCCTCGCGGGCGCCGGGGCGCGGGCCGCGCCCGGGCCAACGCCCGCTCGTCCGGACGGTTCTCGCCGAGCCGCGGGCCTTCTCCAAGCCGCGGCCCTTCGCCAAGCCGCGGCTCTCCCCCAAGCCTCAGCGCCCGCCGCGATGCAGGTCGCTCTCGATCAGCAGGGCGCTGCGCCCCTCCAGCCGGCTGCGGTAGACCTGGAGGTTCTCGGTCACGCGCTGGACGTAGTTGCGGGTCTCCGTGAAGGGAATGCGCTCGACCCAGTCGATCGGGTCGACCCTGGGATCGCGCGGGTCGCCGTAGGCGTCGATCCACTTCTTCACGTTGCCGCCGCCGGCGTTGTAGGAGGCGAAGGCCAGGATGTAGGAGCCGCGCCAATCCTCCATCAGCTCGCCCAGATGGGCCTGGCCGAGGCGGGCATTGTAGGCCGGGTCGCTCAGGAGCCGGCCCGCGTCGAAGGCGGCGCTCACCCGCCGGGCGGTGCGCTGGGCCGTCGCCGGCATCATCTGCATCAGGCCGCGGGCGCCCACGCTCGACTGCGCCTTCGGGTCGAACTGGCTCTCCTGGCGGGCGATGGCGAAGACCATGGCCCGCTCGACCTGCGGCACCGCCGAGAAGGCCTCGTAGGACGGGATGCCGTTCACCGGATAGGCGTGCTGGTCGAGGGGCAGGCCGCGCTGGACCGCGACCTTGCCGAGCGCCACCAGGGCGCGGGGATCGTTGTCGGCCGCCGCCACGTCGCCGAGGGCGGCGAGTTCGGCCGGGTCGCTCAGCCGATGCGCGAGGTCGATGTAGAGGGGCAGCGCCTGCTCGCGCAGGCCCGCCGCCGCGAGGAACCGCAGGGCGCGGATCACGGGCTGCGCCTCGAAGGCCCGGCGCGCGGCCTCGTCGAGGGGGGCGGCGTGGCGCAGGGCGAGGGTGTCCTGGCCGAGCTTCGCCCGGGCGAGCTGGCCGTAATAGGCGATCGGCTGCGCGGCGGCGCGCTCGTAGAAGGTCCTGGCCTCGGCCGGCTGGTTCAGCGCCTCGGCGGCGCGCCCCTGCCAGTAGGCGGCCCGGGCGATCGAGATCGGGGTCTCGGCGACGGCGGCGGCGGCCGCGAAGTGCCGGGCGCCCAGCGCCGCATCCTGCAGGAAGCGCAGGGCGATCCAGCCGGCGTGGAACTCCGCCTCGATGCGCTTCTCCACCGCCCGTGCGCTGTGCCCCGCCACGACCGCGTAGGCATTCCTCGCGTCGCCCTGGTCGAGGAGCTTGCGCGCCACGATCCGGCGCTCGATCCACCACTCGTCGGGATCGACCAGCACCTCCGGGTTGCGCGGCGCGCTCATCAGCACGGCGGCCGCCTCGGCCGGCCTGTCGAGCCGGCGCAGGAGCTGCGCGCGGGAGAACAGGAACGAGGAATCGCCGCGCAGGCTCGGCGGCACGGCGTCGAGGAGGCTCTGCGCGTTGGCGGCCTTGGCCTCGACGGCGCGGCGCGCCCGCACCAGGGTGCCGTAGCTCTTGCCCGCGTAGGTCGCGGCGCGGCCGGCGGCCTCCCAATCCTCCTTCATCAGGGCCCGCTCCATGCGGGCGCGGTGGTCGACCTCGGTGATCGCGCCCGGGAAGGCGTCGAGCACCTTGAGTTCGAGGGTGCGGCCGAAGCCGTCCTCGCGCCAGAGGTCGCGCGCGAGGGCGGCGGCGTCCTCGTCGAGGCCGTCGGCCTTGAGGGCGAGGGCGAGGGCGAACTTGCCGGGCGGGCTCGCGGGGCGGCGGGCGGCGAAGTAGGCGCGCACGATCCCCGGCGCCTTGCGCTGGCTCAGCAGCGCCTCCTCGGCCCGGCGCCGGATCACCGCGCCGGCCGGCCAGTCGGGGTTGTCGCGGATGAAGGCCACGATGCGCTCGAACCCGATCCCCGCGCCCGAGCGGATCGCCACCCAGTCGAGCAGGGCGCGCTGGGCCGGATCCGCGAGGGCGTCCCGCAGGCGGTCGCCCTCCTCGACCTTGCCCCGGCGGTAGGCGTCGATCGCGTTGCGCAGGGCCGGCGCGTCCACCTCGACGGCGGGCGTCGGGCGGCCCGGATCGGGCACGCTCGGCACGGGCGCCCGCGGGGCGACGGCGGCGTCCGGCACCGGGAAGGGGAGGGGCACGGACGGGTCGGCCGAGGCGTAGGCGGCGGCCGCCTGCGGCACCGCCGGGGCGAGGCGCCCGGCGGCGGCGGTGGCGGGCGCGTCCTCGGGGCCGGCCGTGGCGCGCAGGCCCCCGGCGATCTCCGGGGACTCGGCCGCCGGCGCCTCGGCCCGGGCGGGCAGGCCCTCGCCGTCCGGGTCGGCGGCCCGCACGGCGGGGCCGGGCGGGAGGGCGAGGGCCGTCCCGCAGGCGAGAAGCGCGAGGGTCGCGAGGCGGCGCCGTCGGGGCGGGAGCTGCATCGTCGTCGTTCCCCTATGCGAGAGCGGACACGCCATGGTGGAAGCGGTGCGTTAAGAAGGCATTAACCGTGTGCGTCGCGGTTTGCGCCGGCGCACATGACGGCCTATGTGTCGGGCGAGGCGGCCTGGCCGCGGCAGCCCCGTCCGAGCGAGGACCTGTTCCATGACGTCGACGCCGATTTCGCAGCGCCTGAGAGGCTCGCTCACGGCCCTGGTGACCCCGTTCCGCGACGGAGCCTTCGACGAGGCGGCGTTCCGGCGATTCGTGGCGTGGCAGATCGAGCATGGCACGCACGGCCTCGTGCCGGTCGGCACGACCGGGGAGAGCCCGACCCTGAGCCATGCCGAGCACGACCGGGTGGTCGAGGCCTGCATCGACGAGGCGGGCGGCCGGGTGCCGGTGGTCGCCGGCGCCGGCTCGAACTCCACCGCCGAGGCGATCGAGCGCGCCCGTCATGCGGAGAAGGCCGGGGCTGACGCGGTCCTCATCGTCACGCCCTATTACAACAAGCCGACCCAGGAAGGGCTGTACCAGCACTTCAAGGCGGTGAACGACGCAATCGGCATTCCCATCTTGATCTACAACATCCCAGCCCGCTCGGTGATCGATATGTCGGTCGACACGATGCGGCGCCTGTACGAATTGCGCAATATCGCGGGCGTGAAGGATGCCACCGCCAACGTGGCTCGCGTCAGCCTTCAGCGCCAAGCGATGGGAGAAGACTTCATCCAACTTTCTGGCGAAGATGCGACGGCGCTCGGCTTCATGGCGCATGGCGGGCACGGCTGCATCTCGGTGACCTCGAACGTGGCGCCGCGCCTCTGCGCCGACTTCCAGGAGGCCTGCCTCGCGGGCAAGTACCGGGCGGCCCTGCGCCTTCAGGACCGGCTGATGCCGCTCCACACCAACCTCTTCGTCGAGACCAACCCGTCGCCGGCCAAGTACGCGCTCGCGCGGCTCGGCCTGATGGACGAGGAGGTGCGCCTGCCCCTGGTCCCGCTCGGGGAGGCGGGGCGGCGCGCGGTCGACGGCGCCTTGCGCGACGCCGGCCTCTCCAACACCTGACCCCCGTGACGCGCCGGCGCCCCGCCGGCGCCTGAGAAGAGCCCGTCAATGGCCCCGAAAGCCGACCCCGCCCGCCGCGTCGTCGCCGACAACCGCAAGGCCCGCTTCCACTACGAGATCACCGACACGGTCGAGGCGGGCATCGCGCTCACCGGCACCGAGGTGAAGTCCCTGCGCGGCGGCAAGGCCACGATCGGGGAGGCCTATGCGGGCCCGTCGGGCGACGAGTTCTTCCTGTTCAACGCCTACATTCCCGAATACCTCGAGGCCAACCGCTTCAACCACGAGACCAAGCGGCCCCGCCGCCTGCTGCTGCACCGGCGCCAGATCAACAAGTTCCTGGGGGCGACGCAGCGCGAGGGCTACACGGTCATCCCGCTCAAGATCTACTTCAACGAGCGCGGCCGGGCGAAGGTGGAGCTCGGGCTCGGGCGGGGCAAGAAGCTGCACGACAAGCGCGAGACCGCCAAGGAGCGCGACTGGCAGCGCGACAAGGCGCGGCTGATGCGCGACAAGGGCTGATCCGTTTTTCTCCCAAGTCATTGGCTTGGATCGAGCTTTCGAGAGGATCGACGGCCCGACGGCTCCGCATCCCGGGCCTCTGGCATGAGCGGGGGCGCCTCGGGTCGGTCCGCGATCCGGAGGGCGCCGGATCGTCGCGGCGGGGGAACCGACCGGCGCGGTCGCGGTTCGACTGGACCGCGCCACGTGACCCGAGGTGAGATGATGCGGCCTGCCCGCCTGCTGCTCCTGACCGGAACGATCCTGCCCGCCCTCCTCGTCCAGCCGCTCCCCGGGCGGGCCGATCCCGGCGCCGCGGCGGCCATCCGGATGGCCCAAGCTGGCACGGAGCGCGGCGGCGTGGAGCGCGGCGGCCCCGATCACGGCCCTGAACGCGGAGCGCGGCCCGAGCCGCGGGAGCGCGGCCCCGAGCGGGCGGCGCCCCCGGTCGAGCGCGGCGAGCGGGCTCCCGAACCGCGCGAGCGGGCGCCCCAGCGGGCGGCGCCGCCGGCCGAACGCCAGACTCCCCCGCGGGAGGCCCCGGCCCGCGAAGCCCCGCCGCACGAGGCGTCGCGCGGCGAGCGTCCGGCGCCGCGCCCGGAGCGGGAGCCGGCCGAGCGTCCCGAGCCGGCCCGTCCCCAGGCTCCGCCGCCAGACGCCCGCCAGCCGGAGCGCCCCACGCCGCCGCGCCCGCCCGAGGCGACGCCGCCCCGCGACGAGCGCCCGCGCGCGCCCGAGCGCCCGGCGGCGCGGCCCCCGGAGCCGCCCCGGCCGCCGGCCACGCCCGAGCGGCCCGCCCAGGCCCGCCCGACGCCCCCGGTGCCGAGCGAGCCCGGGCGCCCGCCGGCCCCGCCGGCGGAGCCCGGCCAGCCGCGGGAGCGGCCCGGCGAGGCGCATCCGGGCGCCGGCGCGCCGGATCGTCCGCAGGGAGCGCCCGCGCGGCCGGGGCAGGCGGCCCCGACCCCGCCGCAGGCGGCTCCAAACCCGCCGCAGGCGGCCCCGACCCCGCCGCCCGCCGGAAGCCCCGCCGTCCCGCCGGGCGCGCCGACCCGGCCGCAGCCGGACCCGGCCGGACCGGGCGCCGCGCCGCTGCCGGTGCCGGGCGCGCCCGGCCGGGATGGCCGCGACCGCCGCGACGGCGCCGAGCGCCGCGACGACGCGGAATCCATCCCCGGCGGCTTCCGCCGCAGCGACGTGGAGGTGCGCAGCTACGACGAGGTCCGCCGCGCCCGCCGCGAGGTCAACGAGGGCGGCCGGCTGGTCATCCGCGAGCCCGGCCGGGTGATCGTGCGCGAGAACGACCGCACCTTCATCCGCCACGACGAGACGGAGCGGTTCCGGTCCCTCGATCGCGACGCCCGCGTCGAGCGCCGCGGCCGCGACGTGGTCACGATCATCGACCGGCCCGGCGGCGACCAGATCGTCACGGTGGTGGACGAGGACGGCCGGCTCCTGCGCCGCAGCCGCCGGGCGCGGGACGGCCGCGAGGTCGTGCTGATCGACAACACCTTCGAGGGCCGTCCGCGGCCGATCGAGCGCGACGTGGTGGTGCTGCCGCCCCCCGAGATCCGCATTCCCCGCGAGCGCTACGTGGTGGAGGCGGAGCGGGCCGACGAGGGCCTGATCTACGAGACCCTCACGGCGCCGCCGGTCGCCCCGGTGGAGCGGCGCTACACGCTCGACGAGGTGCGCTCCAGCCCGAGCCTGCGCGCCCGGATGCGCAGCGTCGACATCGACACGATCACCTTCGAGACCGGCTCCTGGCAGGTCGCCCCCGACCAGGCGCGGCGCCTCGCGGCGATCGCGGAGGCGATCCGGCGGGCGGTCGAGCACAACCCGCAGGAGGTGTTCCTCATCGAGGGCCACACGGACGCGGTCGGCAGCGACGTCGACAACCTCTCGCTCTCCGACCGGCGGGCGCAGGAGGTCGCCGCGGTGCTCACCCGGGACTTCCGCGTGCCGCCCGAGAACCTGACCACCCAGGGCTACGGCGAGCAGTACCTGAAGGTGAACACCCAGGAGGCGAACCGCGAGAACCGCAGGGTGACGGCGCGGCGGATCACGCCGCTGATCCAGCAGCAGGCCGGGCGGCCCTAGGGCTCCTTCGGACGGGCGCCGCGGCGGCCCGGGGGCCGCCGCTCAGCCGCTCCGCTTCAACCCGGTGCGGCCCTCCGGCCGGGCCGTCAGGACCATCATCATCTCACCGACGTTCTCGGGCGTGATCAGCCCGACGAGGCGGCCGAGGGCGTCCGTCACGCCCACCGCCGGCACGCCGCTCTCCTGCATCAGCCGCAGCGCGTCCTCCAGGGGCTGGCGGTCGCGCACGCTCGGGATGTCGGACCGCATCACCTCCAGCACCGGGGCGTCGGGGCCGCGGTCGCGCAGGGCCCGGATCATGTCGTCGCGGGTGAGCACGCCCCGCAGCCGCCCCGCCCCGTCCACGACCGGGAACTCGTGCTGGGTCGTGGCGATCAGTTCCTGCACGGCATCCTCGACGCGGGAGGAGGGCCCCAGGCTCTCGTAGCGGGTGATCATCGCGTCGCCCGCGAGCAGCCCGCGGGAGACCTGCCGCATCTGCACCGCGTGCGCCTCCGAGGCGGCGCCGAGATAGACGAAGAGCGCGATGAAGAGCAGGAGCGGGTTGCCCCCGACGAGCCCGAGCAGGCCGAGCGCGAAGGCCACCGCCTGCCCCACCCCCGAGGCGATCTGCGTGCCGCGGGCGTAGCCGAGCCGGGCGGCCAGGATCGCCCGCAGCACCCGCCCGCCATCCATCGGGAAGGCCGGGATCAGGTTGAACCCGACCAGGAACAGGTTGACCCAGAGCAGCCGCTCGAAGAGCGAGATGCCCGGATTCTCCACCTCCGCCCGCGGCGCCACCGCCCCGAGGACCAGGAACAGCAGGCCCGCGATGACGACGTTCACGGCCGGGCCCGCGAGGGCGATGACGAGCTCCTGGCGCGGGTCCTCCGGGATGCGCTCCAGCCGCGCCACCCCGCCGATCGGCAGCAGCGTGATGTCGGGCGTCTGCACCCCGTAGCGGCGCGCCGCCAGGACGTGGCCGAACTCGTGCAGGAGCACGCAGAGGAACAGGAGCACGATGTAGAGCACGCTCTGCAGCGCCGCCCCCTGGCCGCCCTTGGCGAAGCCCGCGGCGCCGATCCAGAGCAGGAAGAGCAGGAAGGTGACGTGGACCCGGATCACCGTGCCCATCACCGTCCCGAGCGGCAGCGACCAACCCATGAACGTCTCCCTGTCTCGCCCGACCGCGCGGGTGCGCCCCAGGGCCGCCCGTCTGGCGGCCTGGAGGCCGCTGGTCGGCAGCCTGAAAGCCGCTCGTCAGGCGGCCGGGGTCTCTCCGGACACGGCCGCCTCGGCCTTGAGGCGGCGCCGGTACTGGTTGGCGCCGATCGGGATGGCGCACAGATAGGCGATGCTCATGCTCGCCAGCGTCTCGAACGGGAAGCTGATGAACAGCCCGAACGCCGCCACCGTCACGACGAAGATCGGCAGCACGTACTCGCGCGGGACCCGCTTGCCGATGGTCTTGCCCGCGTAGGTCGGCACGGTCGAGATCACCAGGATCGCCAGGACCAGGACGTAGGCGAGGACCGCCGGGGCGAGCCGCGGCCCGAACGAGAGACCGAGGAAGTGGAGGTAGAGCGGCAGCAGCGCCGTCAGCGCGCCGGCCGGCGCCGGCATGCCGACGAAGTAGTCCTTCTTCCATTCCGGGCGGCTCGGGTCGTCCAGCATCACGTTGAAGCGGGCGAGCCGCAGCGCCATCGCGATGGCGAAGATCAGGGCCACGATCCAGCCGAGCGACTTCAGGTGGTGGAGGGTGAAGCCGTAGAGGATCAGCGCCGGGGCGCAGCCGAAATTCACGAAATCGGCGAGCGAGTCGAGCTCCGCCCCGAAGCGCGAGGTCCCCTTCAGGAGCCGCGCCACCCGCCCGTCGATGCCGTCGAGCACCGCCGCCACCACGATGGCGATGACGGCCGGCTCGAACCGGCCCTCGAAGGCGAGGCGCACGGCGGTGAGCCCGAGGCAGACCGCCATCAGGGTGATCATGTTGGGGATGATCATCCGCACCGGGATCGGCTTGAAGCGCCGCGGCCGGGGCTCGTTGGTGTCGGGGGCGAAGGGCGGGAAGAGATTGTCGTCCATGCGGCCTCCGAAGGCGCCTCGTACCGACGGTCAGGTCCGGCGAGCGCCGGCGCCGTTGCCGAATTGTCCAGCACGCCTCGGGGCGTGGACAAGCGCCGGGCGCGCGAGGCTCCCGGCATCCCGGCGGCGGGTTGCCCGCCGCCCGGGCGGGTCAGACCCGCCGGAACTGGCGGACCGGGCCGCCGGGGCGCAGGTCGGCGAGCACCGTCTCGCCCGCCACCGCCTTCTGGCCGAGTCCCACCAGCACCCGCGATCCCGCCGGCAGGTAGACGTCCACCCGCGAGCCGAAGCGGATCAGCCCGAAGCGGTCGCCCACCACCAGGTTGTCGCCGGGCTTGACCCAGTCGACGATGCGCCGCGCCACCAAGCCGGCGATCTGCACCACGCCGATGCGCAGGGCGTCCGGCCCGCTGCCGGTCTCGATCACCAGCCCGTTGCGCTCGTTGTCCTCGCTCGCCTTGTCGAGCTCGGCGTTGAGGAAGAGGCCCGGCGTGTAGTGGATCTGGTCGATGCGCCCCGAGACCGGCACCCGGTTCACGTGGCAGTCGAACACGTTCATGAAGACCGAGATGCGCAGCATCGGCTCGGAGGGCAGGTCGAGCTCGGAGGGCGGCACCACGGTCGAGATCAGGTTCACGCACCCGTCCGCGGGCGAGACCACGAGGCCCTCGCCCACCGGCACGACGCGCTCGGGGTCGCGGAAGAAGTAGCAGACCCAGAGCGTGAGCAGGAAGAAGATCCAGCCCAGCGCCTGCACGAAGGAGCCGGCGAGCACCGTCAGCACGATGCCGATCGCGATGAAGAGGTAGCCCTCCTTGTGGATCGGCACGAGGACGCGGCGGATCGTCTCGAAGAGGTCGGTCATCAGCCTTCAGGCACTCCGGCAGGCGCGCGGGCAGCGCCGTTCGCGTCCGCGGATGGCAGGCGCACGTCCTCCCGTCAATCGCCCGCGCGGCCTCACCCGCCCGGGCGGGCGCGCAGCGCCCCGAGGAGGTCGGCGTGGTCGTCCGTCCAGGGCCGGCGGCCGGGATCGGCCGGCACGCGCCGCCACCCGGGGCCGCCGGCCTCCGGGGGGCCGGGCCAGGGATTGCCGGCCCAGGTGCCACGGGGCGAGGCGTCGCGGAGCAGGGCGTCGCCTTGCAAGGTGTCGCTTGGCACGGTGTCGCGGAGCAAGGCGCCGCCGGGCCGGGCGCGACCGCCCCATGGGCCGAGATGGGCCGGATCGCGCACCAGCGCGAGCAGCGTCGGGGCCGCGCCGGGCGCGCCGAGCGCCCAGGCGCTCAGCCCGAACTCGGCCCCGATCCCGGCCAGGACCGCGCCGGGATCGAGGTGCGGGTGGGCGAGGTGGATCAGCAGCACGCCGGTCCGGTCGAGTTTCGAGACGGCGAGGCGCAGGGCCTCGCGGGTCAGGAGATGGATCGGGAACGGGCCGGAGGCGGCGGTGTCGATCAGGATCAGGCCGAGATCCGCGGGCCGGTCGGCGAGGCTCAGGCGCGGATCCCCGACGACGACCGGCATGGTCGGCGCGCAGGCGGCCAGGAACCGGAACCGGGCCGGGTCGCGGGCGATGCGCAGGAGCACCGGATCGCTCTCCAGGAAGGTCCAGGCCTCCCGGGGACGCGCCGCGCAGGCGAGGCTGCCGGCGCCGAGGCCCACCACCACCACGTCGCCGAGATCGCCGCCCCGGGCGGCGCGGATCCCCCGGATCGCGGCCCCGACCGGCCCGTCGGGCGCGTAGGCGAGGAGCGGCGCCGGCTCGCCGGTCGCGGGCGTGCCGTCCTCCCGGCGCAGCCGCATCGCGCCCTGCGGGCGGGATTCGTGCCAGAGCAGCCGGGTGCCGCCGTCCGGGCTCGCGGCGATGCGGTGGATGCCGGAGAAGGAGCGCAGGCTCTCCCCCGCGGCCCCGGGCGGGGCGGGCGCCGGGCCCGCCAGCGCGAGGAGCGCCCCGATCCCGGAGAGGGCCGCGAGGCGCGGGCTCGCCCAGGACAGGGCGAGGAGCCCGCACAGGCCGAGGCCGATGAGCAGGCGCGGCGCGGCGAGGCCGAGCAGGGCGCAGCCCGCCAGGATGAGGAGCGCCAGCAGGGCGCAGACGAGGGCGGCCTCCCCGAAGCCCCTGGCGCGGGCGGCCCGGGCGCCGTCGAGGAGGCCGGGCCGGCCGAGCAGGGCCGCGCCGAGGAGGAGCGGGTAGTCCTGGCCGGCCGGGAACAGGGCGGGCGCGAGCAGCGCGCCGGCGGCGCTGCCGAGGAGGCCGCCGAGCGCGATGCAGACGGCGTAGACCGTCAGGTGGGCGGTCTCGGGCCGCGCGCGGTAGAGCGTCGTGTGGCAGAGGCTGGCATTCACCAGGACGAGGCCGAGGCCGAGGACGAGGTTCGCCGCGAGCCCGAGATCGACCACGAGGCCGAGGATCGCCAGCGCGGTGCCCCCGACCTGCAGCGGCGCGAGCCAGCGCGCGACCCGCACGGCGCTGTCCCGGAAGGCGGTCACGAAGGTCAGGAGGTGCAGGGCGAGCGGCGGCAGGAAGACCAGCGGCGCGGTCGCGAGCTCCGCGCAGAGGCGGGTCGTGACGGCGACCAGGAAGGCGGCCGGCACGAAGGCCAGGGCGACGAAGCCCGCCAGCGCCGCGCCGGTCAGCGGGACCGGGCGCTTGGCGGGGGCCGGGGGAGGGGCCGGCGCCCGCGCGGGCGGCGTCCCGGCGGCGCTCCAGGCGGCGGCCGCGATCAGCGGGGCGAGGAGGCAGAACCCGGCCGTCCAGGCCCATTCCTGGGCGCGCAGGGAGACGAGCGGCTCGATCAGCACCGGATAGGCGAGGAGCGCCGCGAAGGCGCCGCCATGGGAGGCCGCGGCGAGGGGGGCGGGGTCGCGGGCGCGCGGGTGATCCGCGCCGGAGAGCCAACCCTGCAGGAGCAGGCCGTTCGCCGCCAGGGCGAGGAGGGGCGGTCCGGCCGCGACGGCAAGGAGGCCGAGAAGCCAGGGCGCCTCGCCCTCGGCGGGCAGCCGCGCGAGGGCCGCCGGCCGATGCGGGGGCAGGACGAGGAGCGCCGCCCCCATCAGGGCGAGGTGCAGCAGGAGGGCGCGGCGCCCCGCAAGCCAGCGGGTGGCGGCGAGCCCGTAGAGCTGGCCGCCGAGCAGGGCCGCCTGCAGCAGGACCAGGGCCACGGACCAGACGGCGGGGGAGCCGCCGAGCCCGGGCAGCGCCGCGCGGGCGAGGAGGATCGGTGCCGAGAACAGCAGGAAGGCCGAGAGGGCCAGCGCCGCGAGGGCCGCGGCGCACCGCAGCTCGGCGACCGGGACGCTCGGAACCCGCGGGGCGAGGGAGGACGGGGCGGTGGGCACGGCACGTGTCCTTGCGGCAGCGCCCGGCATGATCGCCCGCAAGGATTAAGGAGGCTCTTCGGGTCGCAGGCCGACCCCGAATCGCCCGTTCCCGGTCTGCGCGATGCGGCGTCCCGGCGATCCGTCGGGTGCGGCCGGGGCGACCTCCGCGGCGCCAGGCCGGACGCCGACGGATCGCCAGCCGCTCAGCCCACCGGGAGGCGGCCTGCGAGGGGCCGGCCGCTTCGCGGCGGGCGGCTTGCCGGCGGGGCGGCCCGGTAGGCCTCGGCGGCGAGCGCCGCGAAGGCCGCCGCCGCGGCGAGCGGCAGGAGCGGCAGCCGGGTCGCGACCACGATCATCCCGAGCAGCGGCACCAGGAACAGGGCCAGCAGGGCGAGGTCGACCGCCCGCGGCGGCGGGGCCGGGCAGCGCAGGCGCCACGCCAGGGCGGCGGTGATCGGGATCGCGAGGTCGTAGCTCAGGCAGTACGGGGTCACGAGGATGCAGCCCGCCGCGACGAGGGCGGCGTGCAGGCCCGCGGCGCCCTCCGGCCCGTCCGGCCGCGCGGGGTCCCGGCGGACGAGCCAGGCGACGCCGCCCGCCACGATCAGCGAGACGGCCCCCTGGACCGCGAGCGCCGCCGGGACCGGGACCCCGACCCACCACAGGCCCGCGTAGGGGGTCGTCATCAGGGTGGTGTAGAAGCCGTCCATCCCGGTGATGACCTCGCCCTGGAAGGGCAGCGTGACCGCGAGGTAGGCGCGCCACGGCTCGGGGCCGAAAGCCAGCAGGCTGAGCCCGATCAAGCCGAGGGTGGTGACGGCGGCGGCCGCGAAGGCGTCCCAGCGCTGCCGGGCGATCAGCACCAGGGGAAACAGCAGGCCGAGCTGCGGCTTGACGCTGATGAGGCCGATCATCGCCCCGGCGAGGAGCGGCTGCCGGTCGAGCCGCCGCATCGCCCCGACGACCAGCGCCGCGAAGAAGAAGCCTGCCTGCCCGATCGCGACTTCGAGCACCACGATCGGCGAGAGGAGGAGCCAGGGCACCAGCCCGGCGCGGCGCGGACCCGCCTTCCCGCCGAGCAGCGTGGCGAGGAAGCAGGCGATCCCCGCCCCCTGCCACAGCAGGTAGCTCGCCCCGTAGGGCAGCCGGGCCAGGGGCGCCAGGACCAGGAGCCCGGTCGGCGGATAGGAGAAGTTCATGAAGGGCTGGACGGGCGTGAACAGCGCCCGCATGGCCGCCTGGAAGGCGCCGAGATCGTAGATCTGATCCAGCAGCCCGGTCGCGGCGAGCCGGCCGGCCGTCCAGAAGATCACGAAGTCGCGGCCGACGAAGTAGCCCTGCCGGTCGAGACCGCCCGGCAGGCCGCCGAACAGGGACAGGGCGATGGCGAGCGACGGGATCGTCCCCAGGCGGACCGTCAGCCTCCAAGGTTCCGGCACCGCCATCCGCGCATCCCCGCTCCCCGCCGGGCCAGTCTCCGACGGCCGCGGTTAAGGCCGGGTTCCGTCAGGCGACGGAGGCCGGTTCGGGCGCCTTGGCGGCGGGCGGGGGGATCTCGCCCGATTCCAGGCGGACGCGCAGGCTCTCGCCCTCGCCGCCCTCCGCCCGCTTGAGAGCCTCGCGCGCCGCGTCCGCCTCGCGCTGGCGGTTCCACATCGCCGCGTAGACGCCGCCGCGCGCGAGGAGGGTCGGGTGGTCGCCCCGCTCGACGATCACCCCCCGGTCGAGGACGATGATCTCGTCGGCGCCCACCACCGTCGAGAGCCGGTGGGCGATGACGAGCGTCGTGCGGCCCCGGCTGACCCGGTCGAGGGCGTCCTGGATCTCCCGCTCGGTGAAGGAATCGAGGGCCGAGGTCGCCTCGTCGAGGACCAGGATCGGCGGCCCCTTCAGGATGGTGCGGGCGATCGCGACGCGCTGCTTCTCGCCGCCCGACAGTTTCAGGCCGCGCTCGCCCACCGGCGTGTCGTAGCCCTCCGGCAGGGCGGCGATGAAGCGGTCGATCTGCGCGAGCCGGGCGGCCTCGCGGACCTCCGCCTCGCTCGCCTCCCAGCGCCCGTAGCGGATGTTGTAGCCGATCGTGTCGTTGAACAGCACCGTGTCCTGCGGGACCATGCCGATCGCCGCGCGCAGGGATTCCTGCTGCACGGCGGCGATGTCCTCGCCGTCCACGAGGATGCGCCCGCCCTGCGGCTCGTAGAAGCGGAACAGCAGCCGCGACAGGGTCGACTTGCCGGCGCCCGAGGGGCCCACCACCGCGACGGTGCGCCCGGCCGGCACCTCGAAGCTGATGCCCTTCAGGATCGGCCGGTCCGGGTTGTAGGCGAAGTGCACGTCCTCGAAGCGCACCACGCCCGCGCTCACCGCGAGCGGCGGCGCGCCCGGCCGGTCGGCGATCTCCGGGTTGCGGTGCAGGATCCGGAACATGTCGTCGATGTCGATCAGCGCCTGCTTGATCTCCCGGTAGATCATGCCCATGAAGTTGAGCGGCATCGAGAGCTGCACCAGCATCGCGTTGACCAGCACGAATCCGCCGATCGTGGCCTTTCCGGCCATGATGTCGCGCGCCGAGAGCCACATCACCACGGTCATGCCGGCCGTGAAGATCACCGCCTGGCCGGCATTGAGCACCGCCAGCGAGACGTAGGTCTGGGTCGAGGATTTCTCGTACTTGGCCATCGAGACGTCGTAGCGGGAGGTCTCGCGGGCTTCCGCGCCGAAATACTTGACGGTCTCGTAGTTGAGGAGCGAGTCGACCGCCTTGGTGTTGGCGTCGGTGTCGGAGTCGTTCATCCGCTTGCGGATGGCGATGCGCCACTCGGTAGCCTTGTAGGTGAAGCCGAGATAGGCCGCGACCATCACCAGCACCACCAGCGAGTAGCGCAGGTCGAACTCCCAGGCCAGGATGCCCAGCACCAGCAGGAACTCGACGATGGTGGGCACCAGCGTCAGCACCATCAGGCGCGAGAGTTCCTCGATGCCGTTGCGCCCGCGCTCCAGCACCCGGGTGAGGCCGCCGGTCTTGCGCTCCAGGTGGAAGCGCAGGGACAGGCGGTGCATGTGCGCGAAGGTCTGGAGGGCGAGGCGGCGCACCGCGTGCATCGCCACCTTGGCGAAGAGCCCGTCGCGGACCTGGGTGAGGAGGGCCATCGCCACCCGCGACAGGCCGTAGAGGCCGATGAGCAGGATCGGCGCCGCCCAGAGGCCGGTCGGCAGGGGGCCGTCCTTCCCGCCCGCCGCCGCCACGAGGGCGTCGGTCGCCCACTTGAAGGTGAAGGGCGTCAGCATCGTGACGCCCTTGGCGACGAGGAGCAGGAAGAAGGCCGCGAAGACGCGGCGCTGCAGGTCCAGGCGCCCGTGCGGCCAGAGATAGGGCCAGAGGCGCCGGTAGGTCCCGACGAGGCCGGGCCGGTCCGAGGCCCCGCCCGCCGGAGATTGCATTTGCGTCACGATCGGGTTCCGGGAGAGGAATTGCCCCGCATATAGGCCCGATCCTCCCGGGGTGCACCCGCCGGGCACCGCAGGGCCGGCGGGCGCTGGGATCAACGCACGGCCCGCCGGTGCGGGCTCAGCGGTCGGCCTTGGCGCCGCTCGCGGTCAGTTCGAGGTAGCGCCGGGTCGTCGGCTTGACGAGGTCGGCCACCGTCTGGGCCATCGCCAGTTCCTCCTTCAGGGATTGCTGGAAGCCCGTCAGGTGGGCGGTCTGGCCGGCCGCCTCCGCGATGGTGATGAGCGAGTCGTAGGCCGCCGCCTCGTAATTCTCGAAGGCGCGGTTGGCGAAGGCGTTCTTCAGGATCTCGTCCTGGGCCGGCGTGTGGGCCAGGGCCGCGAGGTTGCCCATCAGGCCGAGCACGCCCTCCTTGAGGGCCGAGGGGCTCTCGTTGAGGGCCGACAGCGCCGCCTCCAGGCGGTCGCGCTGGCCGTGCGTCTCGGTGATGTGGCGCCGCAGGGCCGCGTCCATCTCGGGGTAGCGCTCCAGGCGCTCGACCTGCCGCTCCATGATCTGCAGGGCCTGCAATTCGAGGGCGTGGGTGTTCCTGAGCGCGGTCACGTAGAGCGAGCGGAGATCCTCGGCCATCCGGTCATCCTCCTGGACAGGGGTTGAGTGGGGCCCAACGCCCGCCGCCGGGGACGGTTCTGGTACTCATACTGAGACAAAGTATCATACCGGAGCGGCCTCCCGCGCGCCGGTTCGGCCCCGGATCCCGGCCGCTCTCCTCGGGCCTTCGCCTCCGCGCGCGGCGCCGGCGCCGCGGGGCCCGGTCCGCCGCGGCCGCGGCGGTGTCAGGCCCGGGCGGCCACCGGGGTCGCCTCCCGCGCGGCCCCCGGGGCCGCCTCCCGCGCGGCCCCCGGGGCTGCGTCCTGCTGCTGCAGGAGGGCGCGCTCGTGGGCGACGAGCTCCCGGCCCCATTTCAGGGCGTGGTGGAAGCGGCGGGCGGCGACCTCGTCCTGAACGGCGAGGAGATAGGGTACCGCGCTCGGCATGATCCGCAGGATCTCGGTCGACTGGCGCACCAGCAGGTCCTCCACCTCGGCCGGGTTGTCGGCGAGGTAGATCACCTGCAGCGTCACGCAGAGGCGCTTGGCCGGCGTGTCCGCCTCGCTCTCGCGGATGATCTCGCTCTCGCGCAGGAAGCGGGCATGGGTCTCGATCAGCAGGTCGGCCGCGCGGTCCCCGTTCCGGATCGCCGCCCCGTTGATGATGAGGCGCTCGTGCGGCTTGAGGGTGATGCGAAGCGGCATGGCGGGCTTTCCACGAATCACCCCCATGGTCGTGGTTAACCGTTAACGATTTCGCAAAGCCGCACGAGTCCGCGCGATCGACTTAAGGCCGCGGCAAGGGCCGGCCCCCTGAGATGCGGGTGCCGTCAAAACGACGGATCCGACGATCGAAAAGGATCGGCCCCATGCCCATCACGCTGACTGCCGCCACGCGGCAGAACCTGCTGTCGATGCAGGACACCGCCTCGCTCATCGCCACCACCCAGAACCGCCTGGCGACGGGCAAGAAGGTCAACACCGCCCTCGACAACCCGACCAACTTCTTCACCGCCGACGGCCTCTCCTCCCGCTCGACCGCCCTGTCCTCCCTCCTCGACAGCGTCTCGAACGGCATCCAGACCATCCAGGCCGCCAATACCGGCCTCACCAAGGTCCAGACCCTCACCGACCAGCTCAAGTCGGTGGCCCAGCAGGCCCTCGCCTCCGCCAATTCCTTCTCGGTCAAGGCGACCTCGGTCTCGACCGCGCTCACCGGCGCCTCGGCCCAGAACCTGCTCTCGACCGGCGCCACGCAGGCGGTCAGCGACACCGCCCTGAGCGGCAACACCACCGCCACCGCCGCCACCGTCACGGCCGGCACCGCCTACAGCAACGGCGTCGCGACCTACACGGCCGGCTCCTACACGACCCTCACCGCCTCCGCGACGATCGCCCTCAACGGCACCGCGATCGCGCTCGCCAGCGGCGACGACATCAACGCCGCCGTCGCCAAGATCAACGCGCAATCCGCCACCACCGGCGTCACCGCGGCGGCCTCCGGCGGCAAGCTCGTCTTCACCGGCAGCAATTCCGGCGCCCAGTTCACCTACGCGGCGACCGGCTCCGAGACCGGCCTCGCGGCCAGCGGCGCCACCACGAACGGCGCCGGCGCGTCCTCCACCACGCTGACCATCAACGGCACGACGGTCACGGTCGCCACCGGCTCGAACGAGAGCCAGGTCATCAACGCCATCAACGCCGTCACCTCGACCACCGGCGTCACCGCCTCCGACAGCGGCGGCAAGATCAGGCTGACCGGCGCGGCGGACGGGTCGAGCATCACCGTCCAGGGCGGCACCGGCAGCCAGGTCGGCTTCGGGACGACGGCCTCGACCACGGCCGGCGCCTTCTCGCCGAGCGCCGCCACCCTGGCGATCGCGGTCGGCTTCAAGGCCGGCGACAACTTCACGGTCAACGGCCAATCCGTCAACATCGCGGCCGGCGACACGCTCGGCTCCATCGCCCAGAAGGTCAGCACCGCCACCAGCGGCACCGTCTCGGCCAGCTACGACGCCACCAACCGCAAGTTCACCTTCACGGCCGCCGACACCAACACCGCCATCACCCTCGGCAACGGCTCGACCGCGACCTCGCTGCTCTCCAACCTCGGCTTCAACTCGCCCACCACCTTCGCGGCGGGCCTGGGAGCGCCGGGCTCGAGCTCGGCCCTGGCGGGCAAGTCGCTGACCGTGCAGGTCGGCTCCGGCCCGAGCGCGACCTTCACCTTCGGCTCGGCGGCGGGCCAGATCTCGACCCTGACGCAGCTCAACAGCGCGCTGGCAGCGGCCAACGCCCAGGCCTCGATCGACACCGCGACCGGGCGGATCTCGATCACCACCGCCAACGACTCGGGCACCGACGACCTCAAGATCACCGCCTCGGGCACCGGCAACCCGTTCAACTCCGGCACCTCGAGCGCGGTGATCGGCGGCGACGGGCTGACCGCGCGCAACGGGCTGGTGAGCACCTTCAACAACCTGCTGACCCAGATCGACCAGCTCGCGGCGGATTCGGGCTACAACGGCGTCAACCTGCTCGCCGGGGACACGCTGAAGATCAGCTTCAACGAGAAGAACACGTCGACGCTGTCGGTGCAGGGCTCGACGGTGTCGTACACGCAGCTCGGCCTGAGCGTGCTGTCGCAGTCGGACTTTCAGGAGAACAGCGCGATCAACAAGGTGATCAAGTCGATCAACACGGCGGCGAGCTCGCTGAAGAGCCAGGCCTCGTCGCTGGGCGCGAACCTTGCGGTGGTGCAGAACCGTCAGGACTTCACCAAGCAGATGATCAACGTGCTCGACACGGGTGCGGCGAACCTGACCAACGCGGACCTGCACGAGGAGGCGGTGAATTCTCAGGCGCTGCAGACCCGCAACTCGCTCGGCGTCTCGGCGCTGTCGCTGGCCAACCAGGCGCAGCAGAGCGTGCTGCAGCTCCTGCGCTGATCGGCGCCGCACCTTGCGACGAGCACGCGGCCGGGGCCTCGCCCCGGCCGTTCTCGTTGTGGCGCCCGGCGGGGGCTCGGACGCGGCCGGGGGGAGGGCGCTGGTCCCGAATCCGGTCCGCCGACGGCGCCTGTCGCGGACCGGGGGCGGTTCAGAGGGCGCCGGGCCGCTTCAGCTCGATCTCCACGAAGGCGATCGGGTGGTCGGAGCCGTTCATCACGTCGTGGCGCACGCCCGCGGGGCGGCGGTAGGATTGGCCCTGCGCCAGCACGGTCTCGGTCACGGCCTCGCCGTCATGGACGCGCAGGCAGCCCGGCGTCACCATCACGATCACGTACGGCCAGCCGTGCTCGTGCCAGCCCGTCACGGCGCCGGGAGCGAAGTCCCAGCGGGTGATCCGCACCGCCTCGTCGTCCAGCTGCACCATCGGCACGGCCGGAATCGTGCAGGCGAAGGCCATGGGCGGATCTCCCGAGAGGGCCCGTCCACACGTCGGGGCCCGCGCGCGCATGCGCCGGGCCTCGCCGCGAGGACGTCAGGATGGGATGCGCCCGGCGATCCGGGCGCGGGGCTCAGGCGGTGGTGGTCGGGCTCGACGCCGGGGCCGGGGCGGCCGCCGGGCGGCGGGGCGCGACGGCGCGGGGCTTCGGCTTCGGCGCAGCGATCAGCCCCTCGCGGATCGCGGTCTTGCGCGCCTGCTTGCGGGCGCGGCGCACCGCCTCCGCCTTCTCGCGGGCCTTGCGCACGGAGGGCTTCTCGTAGGCCTTCCGCTGCTTCATCTCGCGGAAGATGCCCTCGCGCTGCATCTTCTTCTTCAGCACGCGGAGGGCCTGATCGACGTTGTTGTCCCGAACGAGTACCTGCAAGGGTGTGTCCTCTAGAATTCTTCGAACCGTGGCCGGCCGAGGGCCGTCCTGCGACATCCGGCGAACCGGAATGCGCCCCAGACCCCGGCCGTTCCTGACCGGGAGGAGCGCACGTCGCGATTGCCGCTAAGGCCGGCGCACGCATGCGCTTGGCTGCGCCATACACCAGTTCGGGACGATTTCCAACCGGGTGCGCGGCGCCGCGGCGGGCGCGGGGCGCGATTCTTGAATGAACCGCCCTCCGACCCGGCTGGTCAGGCGTTCGACTGGATGAAGTTGCGCACCAGCGGGTAGGTCTGGGTCTCCCACTTGCGCCCCGAGAAGACGCCGTAATGCCCGACCCCCGCCTGGAGGTGGTGCCGCTTGCGGAAGGGCCGCAGGCTGGCGCAGAGGTCGTGCGCCGCCATCGTCTGGCCGACCGAGCAGATGTCGTCGCGCTCGCCCTCCACGGTCATCAGCGCGGTCCTGCGGATGGCGCGCATGTCGAGGGGCGCCCCCCGGTAGGTCAGGGCGTTGCGGGCCAGCGTCGCGTCCTGGAACACGGTCTTGACCGTCTCGAGGTAGAATTCCGCCGCGAGGTCCAGCACGGCGAAGTACTCGTCGTAGAAGGTCTCGATCTGCGCCGCCTTGGCCTCCTCGCCGCGCGCGATGTGCCAGAACAGGTCGATGTGGCCGTGCATGTGCCGGGCCGAGTTCATCGTCATGAAGGCCATGAGCTGGACGAAGCCGGGATAGACGCGGCGGCCCGCGCCGGCATGGCGGCGCGGCACGGTGCCGATGAGGTTGCGCTCGAACCACTCGATCGGCCGGGAGGTCGCGAGTTCGTTGACCTTGGTGGGGTTGATGCGGGTGTCGACCGGACCGGCCATCAGGGTCATGCTGGCCGGGTGGGCGGCGTTGCGCGATTCGGCCATCACCGCCGCCGCCGCCAGGGCCTGGACGCAGGGCTGGCAGACCGCCACGAGGTGGGCCCCCTCGCCGATCGTCTCCAGGAAGCGGACCACGTGCCCGACATAGTCGTCGAAGCCGAAGCGCCCGGCCTCGACCGGCACGTCCCGGGCGTTGTGCCAGTCGGTGATGTAGACGTCGTGGTCGGCGAGGAGCGTGCGCACGGTCGAGCGCAGCAGCGTGGCGAAGTGGCCCGAGAGGGGCGCCACCACCAGCACGCGGGGCTGCTCGGAGGCGATGTCCTTGCGGAAGTGCAGCAGCGTGCCGAAGGGGGTGCGCAGCACCGGCTCCTCGCGCACCGGCACCTCGCGGTTGCCGACGTGCACGCCGGCGATGCCGTAGGCCGGCCGCACGTGGGTGAGGCCGGCGCGCATCATCATCCGGGCCGCCGCCAGCACCCAGGTGGCCGGCTCCCGGGCGCCCGCCTCCGTCCAGGGCGTGACGGTCTCGTGGAGGAGGCGCCCCCAGCCCCGCGCCGCGGCCGCGGCGTCGGACTGCACCTCGAAGAGATCGTAGAGCATCAGCCCGAAGACTCCCGCACACACGCCGGAGCCGACGCGCTTGCCGCTGCTGAGACGTAAGGCAACGCTCGCCCTCCCGCGATCTGACTTTCGTTGGGTGTGGTCCCGGGACTATGCCCGTCTGACTCCCGGCCATGCGATGCTCGTGCCAAACCCCGGGCCGGGCCGGTCTGGATTCTCGTCGTCTGGTGCGCCGCGGCGGCTGCCCCTATGGTCGCGGCGCTGACGGCACGAGTCTTGGATGGGCTGACGCCGGGTCGGGTCCGGCCGGGCCCGCGGGGGAGGATGCGCATGGCAGAGGCCACGCTGACGGTATCGAGCCGAAACTACTCGTCGTGGTCGCTGCGCGGCTGGCTGCTCTGCCGGATGGCCGGGCTCGACTTCACCGTCGAGGTGCTGGGGACCGGCGACGCGGCGAGCCGCGCCGAACTCCTGCACCTCTCGCCCTCCTTCCTGGTGCCGCGCCTCACCCACGGCCCGGTCCGGGTCTGGGACGTGCTGGCGATCGCCCAGTACCTGCACGAGTGGCGCCCGGAGGCCGGCCTCGTCCCGGCCGACCTCGTCAAGCGCGCGTGGTGCCGCTCGATCTCCGGCGAGATGCATGGCGGCTTCGTGAACCTGCGCTCGGCCCTGCCGATGAACCTGCGGGCGCGCTACACCGACTTCAAGCTGTGGGGGGGCGCGCAGTCGGACATCGCGCGCATCGTGGAGATCTGGGAGGAGGCGCTCGCCGCGCATGGCGGCCCCTACCTGTTCGGCGCGACGCCCACGATCGCGGACGCGATGTACGCGCCCGTCTGCACCCGCTTCGTCACCTACAATGTCGGCCTGCCGCCCGGCAGCGCGGCCTTTCGCGACCACGTCATGGCCTGGCCCCTGATGCAGGAATGGATCGCCGAGGCGGAGGGCGAGCCCGAGGAGATCGAGGAACTCGACATGGAGTTCTGATCGAGGAACTCGACATGGAGTTCTGAAGGAATGGAGTTCTGAAGGACCGGGGAGGTCGCAAGGATCGGGCCCGGGCGCCCGGCGCCACCTCGCGCGCCCCATCCCCCGGATCTCGCGGCGATGGCGGCCGCGATCGCTGCGGGACGGCGGATCTCGGCTTCGCTCGGGCGCGCAGGGTTCTCCGCCTCAGCCCCGCTTCGCCCCCGCCCGGTCGGCCGGGGATGCCAGCGGGTCCCGCGGGGCCTCGCGCCCCTCGCGGGCGGCGTTCGAGAACACCGTCTGTCCGCCGGGCCCCGTATCCTCCCGCCGCGGCGGGTTGCGCCGGTCGAGATCGCCGCGGGCGGCGAGTTCGTCCGGGTTGCCGCGCTCGGAGGCCGGCACGTCGTCGATCCGCACCGGCGTCGCGCCGCTCCCGCCCGGGGCGCTCAGAATGCCCGAATGCGCGGTGCCGTCGCCGCCCATGCCCCCGGATCCCTTGCCGCCGGACCCTTTGCCGCCGTCTTCCTGGGAGCCGCCCTCCGCCGGGGCGCCGGCCGTGCCGAAGGCCGCCCGCACGTCGTCCGCCTCGCCCGGCAGGTCGCCCGGATCGGGCGCGCGGCCCGCGTCGGCGCGCGGCCCGTCCGGCCGGCTGAGCCGCCGGTCGAGTTCCCGCTGCTCCTCCTCGGTCAGCCGCGTCCGGCGGGCCTCGCCCGCCGCGCCCGTCGCGGGGGATGCCCCACCGCCGGGGACCGGGGGCTCCCGGTCGCTCGGATTCGTCGCCATGCGGGTCTCCCTCTGCCGCCCGGGGCGGCGCGCCGCCCCGGGGTGGGGGACCAAAGCACGGGGCCGGCGACGGTTCCGGCGCGGCTCAGGGCCCGGACGCGGCCGTCACCTCGCCCGCCCGGCAATTCTGCCGCGCCAGGTCGGGGCAGGGCGTGAAGGAGCGCAGGTCCTTCGACAAGCAGATCCGCACCTCCTCCAGGCGTCCGGCCCGGCAGGTGACCGACATCATGTCGGGGCGCAGGCCCGGATTGCTGGTCACGAACAGGCGCGCCACCTCGATCGGCGCCGCGCGCAGCGTTTCCCCGCCGCGCAGGCGCTCCGGGATGGTGACGGCGTCGCGGGCGCGGCGCGCGAGGCGGAAATAGCTCGCCGGATCCTCGCCCGAGCAGGTGCCGTGCTTGCGCCACTCGTAGCGGGCGAGCCCCTCGGTCGGGAACACCCCCTCGGCCTCGGCCAGGGCCTGCCGCGACGGCGGGCGCGGGAAGGCGCCGCACTCGCTCGGATAGCCGCGGTCGTATTGGGGCCACAGCCCGTGCACCACGAAGCCGGGATTGCGGCCCGGATCGCATTGCGCGTCGCCGCGCCGCTCGCCGGTGAGCGCGCAGAAGGTCGGCGACCAGGACAGTGCCAGGACGTAGAAGTCGAACCGGCCGGGGGTTCCGCCGCGCTCCTGCGCGGCGGCCGGCACGGCCGCGAGGGCCGCGAGGGCCGCGGCCAGCGCGAGGGCGGGTCCGCGGATCAGGGCCGCGCCTCCCGGCAGGACGTCGCCGAGGCGTACGCGTAGGCGAGGTTGCGGTCGAGGCCGTGCACGCAGAACTCGACGCCCCAGGTCGAGCCGATGATGCCCAGGCTCTCGCGCACCGAGTAATCCACCCGGCGGCGCACCCCGTCCGAGGTCGTCGCCACCGCCGTGCAGAAGCGCCTCGGGTAGAAGTCCAGGCCCCACGGCCGCCACGCGGTGCGCTCGATCCGCTCGTAGCGGAGGATCGTCAGCGACGAGTTCCAGAACTTCGATTCCTTCTCGGCGAATTGCGTCGAGAGCTTCTCCAGCACGTCCGCGTCCTGGCAGCCCGGGATGTCGGCGTCGAAGGGGAATTCCCGCTCCTCCGCCGGGGTGACCTCCTGGCGGGCCGAGCGCGCGAGGGAGGGCGTGACGGCGCAGGCGACGGCGAGGCCGGCGGCGAGCGAGGCGAGGAGGCAGGAGGGGCGCATGGCCGGACCTCGGGTTCGGGCGGGCGCGCGGGCCCTGGGGGCGCGCGGGCGCGCCGCGGTTTCAGCGTCTCGGCTGCCAGACGAAGCCCTCCGGCACGGCCAAGTCAAGGCGCCGCGAGGGCGCCGCCGCGCTTTCGCGCGCAGGTGGTGTCGGCAGATCACAGGCGCCGGCCCGGGCGGGCCGGCGGCGCGCCGCAGCCGGGCCGGCGGCCCGGGCGGGGCGGCGCTCGCCCTCGCTTCAAGCGGGCGCGCTCCTGCTCTATGTCAGGGCGGCCCGTCAGGAACCGAGCCGCCCCGCATGAATGCCGACCCCGCCCCCGAGACGAAGCCCGTCGGCCCCGGCGACCAGGTGCTCCTGGTCGACGGCTCCTCCTTCATCTTCCGGGCCTATTTCCAGTCGATCAACCAGCCCGAGCGCTACAATTTCCGGCCCTCCGACGGGATGCCGACCGGCGCCGTGCGGCTGTTCTGCGCCAAGATCGCCCAGTTCGTGCAGGAGGGGGCGGCCGGGATCCAGCCGAGCCATCTCGGCATCGTCTTCGACAAGTCGGAGGGCTCGTTCCGCAAGGAGATCTTCCCGGACTACAAGGGCCACCGGCCGGACGCGCCCGACGACCTCAAGCGGCAGATGCCGCTGATGCGGGAGGCGGTGCGGGCCTTCGGCCTGGAGCCGATCGAGCTCGAGCGCTACGAGGCGGACGACCTGATCGCCACCTACGCGCGGCAGGCGGAGGCGAGGGGGGCGGGCGTCATCATCGTGTCCTCCGACAAGGACCTGATGCAGCTCGTCGGCGAGCTCGTGCGCTTCTACGACTTCGAATCCGGGCAGAAGGGCAAGCCCGGCTACCGGCCCGAGCGCAACCTCGACGCCGCCGCCATCGTGGAGCGCTGGGAGGGCTTGAGCCCCGCCCAGATCGGCGACGCGCTGGCGCTGATCGGGGACACTTCCGACAACGTCCCGGGCGTGCCCGGCATCGGTCTCAAGACCGCCGCCGCGCTGCTCAAGGAATTCGGGAGCCTGGAGGCGCTGCTGGAGCGGGCGGCCGAGATCAAGCAGCCCAAGCGCCGCGAGACGCTGCTCGCGCATCTCGACCAGGCGCGGCTGTCGCGCCGGCTCGTCACCCTGGACGAGGCGGTGCCGGTGCCGGTGCCGCTGGAGGCCCTGCGCCTGCGCAAGCCCGACCCGGAGCGGCTCGTCGGCTTCCTGAAGGCGATGGAGTTCAACACGCTGACCCGGCGCATCGCCTCGCTGCTCCACGTCGATCCGGAGGCGGTGCGGCCCGATCCGGCCCTGCTCCCCGGGGGCGCCGCCGCCTACGCCAACGGGAAGGGCGGCAGCGACGCGACCCCGTTCTTCGGCGACGAGGCGACGGCGCCGCCCGCGCCCGAGACCGATCCCTTCGCGGATCTCGACCTGCCCGACGCCCCGCCCAGGCCCCGCGGCCCCGCCGAGCCGACCCCCGGCCAAGTCGTGGCGGCCCGCGCCGCCGAGGCGGTGAAGCCGTTCGACACCGCCTCCTACGAGACGATCACCCGCCTCGACCGCCTCGACGCCTGGATCGCCGAGGCGGCGGAGGCCGGCGTGGTCGCGGTCGACACCGAGACCAATGCGCTCGACGCCCACCGGGCCGACCTCGTCGGCGTCTCGCTCGCCACGGCGCCCGGCCGCGCCGCCTACATCCCGCTCGCCCATCGCGGCAGCGAGGACCTGTTCGGCGAGGGGCTGCTCCCCGACCAGCTCCCCTGGGACGCGGTGCGGGCCCGCCTGAAGCCGCTGCTGGAGGATCCGGCGGTGCTCAAGGTCGGGCAGAACGTGAAGTACGACTGGCTGGTGCTCGTCCGCCACGGCATCGAGATCCAGCCCTACGACGACACGATGCTGATCTCCTACGTGCTCGATGCCGGCAAGGGCTCGCACGGCATGGACGAGCTGGCGCGGCGGCATCTCGGCCACCAGCCGATCACCTTCGCGGACGTGACGGGCACGGGCCGGGCCAAGGTCACCTTCGACCGCGTGCCCCTCGACAAGGCCACGGCCTACGCGGCCGAGGACGCGGACGTGACGCTGCGCCTGTGGCGCCTGATGAAGCCGCGGCTCGCCGCCGAGCACCGCGCCACCGTCTACGAGACCCTGGAGCGCCCCCTGGTGCCGGTGCTCGCCCGCATGGAGCGGGAGGGCATCCGGGTCGACCGCGACATGCTGAGCCGCCTCTCGGGGGATTTCTCGCAGTCGCTGGCCCGGCTCGAGGCCGAGATCCAGGAGATGGCCGGCGAGACCTTCTCGGTCTCCTCCCCCAAGCAGATCGGCGACATCCTGTTCGGCAAGCTCGGGCTGCCCGGCGCCAAGAAGACGCCGTCGGGCCAGTGGGCCACGCCCGCGACGCTGCTGGAGGAGCTCGCCACCCAGGGACACCCGCTGCCGCGCAAGATCCTGGAATGGCGCCAGCTCTCGAAGCTCAAATCGACCTACACGGACAGCCTGCAGGAGCATGCCGAGAGGGAGAGCGACCGCGTCCACACCTCCTTCGCGCTCGCCGCCACCACGACCGGGCGCCTCTCCTCCTCGGACCCGAACCTGCAGAACATTCCGATCCGCACCGAGGAGGGGCGGCGCATCCGCCAGGCCTTCGTGGCGGATGCCGGCCACCAGTTGATCTCGGCGGATTACAGCCAGATCGAGCTGCGGCTGCTCGCCCACATGGCCGACATCCCGCAGCTGCGCCAGGCCTTCGCGGACGGGCTCGACATCCACGCGGCGACCGCCTCGGCGATGTTCGGCGTCCCCTTGGGCGAGATGACGCCGGATCTGCGGCGGCGGGCCAAGACGATCAATTTCGGCATCATCTACGGGATCTCGGCCTTCGGCCTCGCCGACCGGCTCGGCATCCCGCAGGGCGAGGCCTCGGCCTTCATCAAGCAGTATTTCGAGCGCTTCCCGGGCATCCGCGCCTATATCGAGGACACCAAGAAGGCCTGCCGGGACAAGGGCTACGTGACCACCCTGTTCGGGCGCGTCTGCCACTACCCGCAGATCCGCTCCAACAACCCGCAGGAGCGGGCCTCGGTGGAGCGGCAGGCGATCAACGCGCCGATCCAGGGCACGGCCGCCGACATCATCCGCCGCGCGATGGTGCGGATGGAGGGGGCGCTGGCCGGGGCGGGGCTCACCACCCGCATGCTGCTGCAGGTGCACGACGAGCTGGTCTTCGAGGCGCCGCAGGACGAGGTCGCGCGGGCGCTGCCGATCATCGCCCGGGTGATGGAGGAGGCGCCCCAGCCGGCGGTGCGGCTCACGGTGCCGCTCGCCGTCGAGGCCAAGGCGGCGGCGAACTGGCAGGAGGCGCATTGAGGGGCGGTCCTCGATCGCCCGCGCCGGGTCCTGCCGAATGAGATTGCGCACGGCATGACGAGTTTGGACGGATCAGCGCAAGGGCGCGCACCGGGTTTGCTGGCGCACGGGCGACAGGATGCGCCGGATGTGGCACCCGCAACGCTCAGCACGGGGAGTGTTGCGGGTGCCGCCGCGGTCGTGCCGAGCCGCCGACCGCGGCCCCGCCCTCAGACCCGGAAATACAGGCTGTGGTCGTGCCCGTTCAGGATGTCGACGGAGCGCACGATCGGGTTCTCGGCGTAGAACGCGGTGAGCTGCTCCTGGGTCGAGGCGAGGTCGCGGTACTCCCGCACGATGGCGCGCTCGTTGTCGCGCAGGACCCGCGAGGTCGGGTCGAGGTTGGTGAGGCAGACGAGGCCGGTCGGCGGGCAATCGACGCAGATCACCTCCAGGTCCGGCCGGTAGCGGCGCAGGATCGGCACCACCTTCCAGACGTCGCCCGTCCACATGGCCTTGTGCGCGTCCTCCCGCTCGGCCTCCGCGTCGCGGGTCGTCATCTCGGCGTTGAGCGGCATGCAATCGTGCAGCAGGATCAGGCCGTTCGGCGCGCTCGCGGCCTCCGCGTGGGCGATGTCGCGCAGCAGGAACTCGAACTGGTGCAGCCCGTCCAGGAAGGCCATGTCCACCCCGCCCCCGAGCAGCGCCCGCAGGTCGGTCTCGGCGAAGAAGCGGTCGCTCGTCATCTGGAACAGGAAGGTGCGGCGCTTGCCCGCCGTCACGTTCCGGTCGAGCCTGTAGTGCGGATCGACGCCGACCGCCGTGTCGCAGGGAATCCGCGCCAGCGTGTGCCCGAAATGGACGCCGATCTCCAGGTAGTGGCGGGTCTGCCGCTTGGCCGCGAGCGCGGCCAGGAAGTCCAGGTACAGGACGCCCCCGAAACCTCCCGGGACGGTGGCGGATCGGCCGGTCTTGAACATCCTCTCCCCTCCCTGCGACGCCGCCCGGCGGGCGGCGGGACGTAGGCGGCGCCTCCGGCCCGAGTCAAGGATCGGGTCAGGCCGCGATGGCGCCCGGGACGGAATGCGGCGCGACGAGGCGCGGCGGCAGGGCGCCCCGGGCGATCAGGGTCGCGCCCTTCGGCACCACCTGCCAGCCCTCCCGGCAGCCGTCGATCGGCTCGGAGACTACCACCACCCCGCCGCCCGTCTCGCGCCAGTAGAGGCTCGGCGGGCGCCCGTCGCAGGCCCAGCGGAAGGCCGTCAGGCTGTCGCCGTCGCTCACCACCGCGGTGAGCCGCAGCGCCTCCTCGATGCCGGCCTCGCGCATCAGGCCGCGCACGCTCGCCACCGTGGCCTCCATGGCCGCGACCGGATCCTGCGCGAGGCCATTCGCCACGGCGAGCAGGAACAGGGCCTCGGAATCCGTCGAGCCGCAGCGCGCGTCGTAGAGCGGATCCGGGATCAGCGCCTCCAGCCGCCGCCTGATCCGGCCGTAGCCGCCGATCTGGCCGTTATGCATGAAGAGCAGCCGGCCATGCGCGAAGGGGTGGCAATTCGCCCGCGTCGTCGCGGTGCCGGTCGAGGCGCGCACGTGGGCCAGGAAGGTGCGGGCCCGGATCTGCCGGGCGAGGCTGCGCAGGTTCTCGTCCGACCAGGCCGGGCGCACGTCGCGGAAGAGGCCCGGCTCGGGCCGGTCGCCGTACCAGCCGATGCCGAAGCCGTCGCCGTTCGTCTCGGTCTTGGCCTCGGCGGCGTGCAGGGACTGGTGGATGAGGGAGTGGGTCGGCGTGCAGACGAGGTCGTCGAGGTAGACAGGGTCGCCATGGTAGGCGAGGAAGCGGCACATCGCCCGAACACCCGTGGGTTAGAGGCGCCCCGCGCCGGCCCCGCCCGCGCCGCCCGACGCCTTCATGGAAGCGTAACATTCCGATCGCGAAGGTGAACAGGCCGTTAATGCGCCCCCGCATGGCCCCCGGAGCGGCCCGGGCCGGGACGCATGACGATTAGTTCGCCCCGGCCCGGGATCGATGCGCGGCATCGCTCGTTGACCCCCGTCGGTCTTCCGACGTCCCAAAGCCCGCCCCGGCGGTCCCTCCACCTTCCGGACTCTTGTGACCGACCCTTGGCTGGGCCCTCCGCGGCAGCGGGATACTTTCACGAATTGAGAGGAGGCATCATGGGCAAACTTGCGTCCGCCGGTCCGATCGCCGTGGTGGTGGAGGACGACGCGTCCGTGCGCGACTTCGCGGCGGCGATCCTCGAGGAGACGGATCTCGACGTGATCGCCTGCGCGAGCGCCGAGGATGCGCTCGACGTGATCCGCGCCCATCCCGACGAGGTCGCGCTGGTGTTCACGGATGTGGACCTCGCGGGCGCGATGGATGGCGGGGCGCTCGCCCGCACGGTGGAGCGGGAATGGCCCGACGTGCGGGTGGTCGTGACCTCCGAGAAGGGGGCGCGGCCGGAGACCGACCACGCGGTCTACATGCGCAAGCCCTGGCGCCCCCTCGACGTGCTGGTCCAGGCCGAGCGCGCGACGCTGGAATCCTCGCGCCGGGCGGCGTGAGGCGGGGGCCCGTCGCGCCGGCTCCTGAGCAGACTTGCGCGCGGCAACTCTGCTTAAGTCTCGTTATTGCATCATTTCTGCCGCCGAACCGGTGACCATTTCGGCGAATGATGCTTAGAGCAGCGCCCGATCACGGTGCGGTCGGACGCCGCTCCAGGTCGTTGATCGTGCCGCATGTCCTGCGCTGAGCCGGCATCCGCCTCAGCGGGCGATGCCCTCGCGCGCGCCCTCGAAGCCCGCGAGCACGGCCGCGAGGTTGGGGCCGAGATGCTCGGACAGGTAGCCGCCCTCCTGCACCAGCACGGTCGGGAGCCGCAGCCGCGCGAGCGCGGCGCCGATCCGCGAGAAGCCCTCCGTGGTAACGGCGAGCCCGGCGAGCGGGTCGTGCACCGAGGCGTCGAGGCCGAGCGCCACCACCAGGGCGCCCGGCGCGAAGGCGCGGATCGTCCGCGCCGCCGCGTCGAGGGCCGCGAGGTAGCCCTCGTCCCCGGTCCCGAGGGGCAGGGGCAGGTTGCGGTTGGCGCCGAGCCCCGGGCCCTCGCCGCGCTCGTGCGCGTAGCCCCAGACGAAGGGGTAGAACCGCGCCGGATCCGCGTGGAGCGAGACCGTCAGCACCGTCGGGTCGGCGTAGAAGATGTCCTGCGTGCCGTTGCCGTGATGCACGTCCACGTCGAGGATCGCCACCCGGCCGTGCCGGGTGCGCAGCTGCGCCGCGGCCACCGCGCTGTTGTTGAGGAAGCAGAACCCGCTCGCCCGGTCCCGATAGGCGTGGTGGCCGGGGGGGCGGCAGAGCGCGTAGGCGGCGTCCTCCCCGTCGAGGACGAGCTGCGCCGCGCTCGCCGCCACGTCCGCCGCCGCGCAGGCCGCCGCGAAGGTGCCGGGGCCGATTGGGCAGGCGGTGTCGAGGGTGTGCCAGCCGAGCCGGCCGACGATGTGCTCCGGGTAGGTCGCCCGCTCGCGCATCGGGTGGATGTTGGCGACCATCTCGGGTGCGGCATCCCCCAGGGCCGCCCAGGCGTCCCAGGCCTCGGCCAGGAAGGCGAGGTAGTCGGGGCCGTGCACCCGCGCCCGCGCCTCGTGCCCGAAGGCCTGCGGCGCCACGAGGGCGTGGCCCCCCGCGCGCAGGCCCGCGAGCAGCCGGTCGGCCCGCTCCGGCTGCTCGGTCGTGCGCGTGACGCGCCCGCGGACGAGGAAGAATTGCGGGTCGTGGCCGCGGTGATCCTCGGTGTAGACGGCTCTCATGGGGACTCCGGGTGCGGGGAGAGGGCGCGCGCGAGCCGGCCGACCTCGCGCCACGCCACGCCGACATGGTGGTCGACATGGGCGACGATGCGCTCGGCATGGCCCGCCTCGATTGCCGCCAGCACCGGCTCGTGGGTGCGGGCGATGGCGTGCGGATCGTCGTAGAGGTGGCCGATCAGGCCGATCACCACCTTCAGCTCCGAGGCGAGGCCGTCGAACAGCCGCAGCAGCCGGCCATTGCCGGCGATCTCGCAGACGAGGCGGTGGAAGCCGTAATCCGCCTCGACGATCAGGGAGGCGTCGTCCCGCGCGGCCGCGGCGTAGAGCGCGTCGAGCTGGGCGCGCAGGGCCGCCCGCCCGGCCGGCGTCAGCCGCCTCGCCGCCTCCACGGCCGCGTGGCGCTCGATGCACAGGCGCAGGTCGTAGAGCTCGTCCACGTCGCCGGCCGAGATCTCGCGCACGAAGAAGCCCCGCCGCGGATGCGCCCGCAGCAGGCCCTGGCTCTCCAGGAGCCGCGCCGCCTCGCGCACCGGGGCCCGGCTGATGCCGAGCTCCCGCGCCACCGCCGCCTCCGCCACCTTGGTCCCCGGCGCGAGCCGACCGCTCGTGATCGCCGCGGTGAGGCCGCGGGCGACCTGCCGCACGAGATCCTGGTCAGCGGGCACCGGCAGGCCGACGGGGGGAGACAACGGGCGCATGACACCTCCGGCGGCAGAGTGTGCACCCGGTAAGCGTCGATTGTCGACGCTTTCGGCTTGATCCGCCGCGGGGAGCGGGCCAGTCTGCCGCCATCGTCGCCGTCGCAGGAGACTCCGGCCATGCCCTCCCCCCGCACACCCGAGGAGCAGGCGATCCGCCTCGACCTCGCGGCCGCCTACCGGCTGATCCACCGCCTCGGCCTCGACGACAGCATCTACACCCACATCTCGGCCCGGCTGCCGGGGCCGGAGCACCGCTTCCTGATCAATCCCTTCGGGCTGCGCTTCGAGGAGGTCACGGCCGGCAACCTCGTCACCGTCGACCTCGACGGGCAGGTCATCGACGATCCCCACGGGCGGGGCATCAACCCGGCGGGCTTCACCATCCACAGCGCCATCCACGCGGCGCGGGAGGACGCGCTCTGCGTCCTGCACACGCACACCGTCGCGGGCGTCGCCGTCTCCTGCCAGGAGGAGGGGCTGCTGCCCCTCAATCAATGGTCCATGCAGTTCACGGACCGCATCGCCTATCATGCCTATGAGGGCATCGCCCTCGACCTCGACGAGCGCGCGCGGCTGGTCGCGGATCTCGGCGACCGGTTCGTGATGATCCTGCGCAACCACGGCCTGCTCACCTGCGGGCGCAGCGTCGGCGAGGCGTTCCGGCTCATGCACAACATGGAGCGCTCCTGCCGGGCGCAGCTCGCGATCCAGGCCGCGGGTGCCCCGCTGGTCCGCCCCTCGGCCGCCATCGCCCGCAAGACCGCCGGGCAGTACGCGCAGTTCGGCGAGAAGGTGGCCGCCGGCGCCCTGGAGGACGTCGAGTGGGCGGCCTTCAAGCGCATGCTGGAGCGCAGCGACCCGGATTACCGGGACTGACGCCGCCGGGCGTCGCGGCCGTGCGGCGGGGCGCGCCGCCGCGGCCGCCTCTCCAACACGGCGCGACGGGCGCGCGATCGGCATCGAGGCAGCGGAGACGGCGGAGATGATCAGGCTTGCGGCGGCGGGAACGGCCCTGCTGCTCACCCTCGCGGGGGCGGTCCTCGCCCAGACGCCGAAGGCGGGCGGCGTCGCCCAGGCGCCGAAGGCGGGCGGCATCGCCCAAGTGCCGAAGGCGGGCGGCATCGCCAACGCGATCATCCAGCCCGAGCCGCCGGGGCTGATGCTCGGCCTGCTGCAGAACGGCCCGACCCAGATGGTGGCCGGCAACATCTACGAGGGGCTGCTGCGCTACTCCGAGAGCCTCGAGCCGCGGCCCGGCCTCGCCGAATCCTGGGAGGTCGGCCCGGACGGCCGGACCTACACCTTCCACCTCGTGCGGAACGCCACCTGGCACGACGGCAAGCCGTTCACCGCCGAGGACGTGCTGTTCTCGGTCGAGTTCCTCAAGCAGACCCATCCGCGCGCCCGGGCCAACATGGCCAAGGTCGCGAGCCTCACGGCGCCCGACCCCTACACGGTGGTGTTCACGCTCTCGGAGCCGTTCGGCCCCTTCCTGGGCGTGTTCGAGGTCGGCTCGCTGCCGATGATCCCCAAGCACCTCTACGCGGGCACCGACTACAAGACCAACCCGGCCAACACCACCCCGATCGGCACCGGCCCGTTCCTGTTCAAGGAATGGAAGAAGGGCGCCTACATCCGGCTGGTCAAGAACCCGGCCTACCACGTGGCGGGACGGCCCTACCTCGACGAGATCTACTGGCACGTGATCCCGGACGCCGCCTCGCGGGCGGTCGCCTTCGAGACCGGCAAGGTCGACATCCTGCCGGGCGGCTCGGTCGAGAATTTCGACGTGCCGCGGCTGTCGCAGCTTAAGGGCGCCTGCGTGACCGGCAAGGGCTGGGAGTTCTTCGGCCCCCATTCCTGGCTCTGGCTCAACAACCGCCAGGGCCCGACCGCCAGCAAGGCCTTCCGGCAGGCGGTCTCCTACGCGATCGACCGCGACTTCGCCCGCGACGTGATCTGGAACGGGCTCGGCAAGCCGGCGATCGGCCCGATCTCCTCCTCGACGCGCTTCTTCAACCCGGGCCTCGGCCGGTACGCCTACGACCCCGCCAAGGCGAAGGCGCTGCTCAAGGAATCCGGCTACAAGGGCGAGACCCTGCGCCTCCTGCCGGTGCCCTACGGCGAGACATGGCAGCGCTGGGCCGAGGCGGTGAAGCAGAACCTGGAGGATGTCGGCATCAGGACCGAGATCTTCGCCACCGACGTCGCCGGCTGGAACCAGAAGACCTCGGACTGGGACTACGACATCGCCTTCACGTACCTCTACCAGTACGGCGACCCGGCGCTCGGCGTGGCGCGCAACTACGTCTCCTCGCAGATCGCCAAGGGCTCGCCGTTCAACAACGTCGAGGGCTACGCCAATCCGGCGGTCGACGAGGCCTTCGCGCAGGCCGCGGCGGCGGTGAGCCCCGCCGAGCGGCAGGCCCTGTACGACCGGGCCCAGACGACCCTGATCGAGGACGCGCCGGTGGCGTGGCTGCTCGAACTCCAGTTCCCGACCATCACCCGCTGCAAGGTGCACGACCTCGTCACCACCGGGATCGGCGTGAACGACGGCTTCCGCGACGCCTGGATCGAGCGCTGACCCGTGGCCCGCTTCCTCGCCGCGAGACTGGGCAAGGGGCTGCTCGTGCTCCTGGCCATCGTGGTCCTGAACTTCTTCCTCATCCGCCTCGCCCCGGGCGATCCCGCCCTGGTCATGGCCGGGGAGGCGGGGGCGGGCGACGAGGTCTACGTGGCGCAGCTGCGGGAGCGGTTCGGGCTCGACCGGCCGCTGCCGGTGCAGCTCGGCCTCTATCTCGGCCACGTCCTCACCCTCGACCTCGGCTACTCGGTGCGCCAGCAGATGCCGGTGGGCCGGCTGATCCTCGACCGGCTGCCGGCGACGCTGCTCCTCACCGGCACCGCCTTCCTGATCTCGCTCGGCCTCGGCGTGGCCCTCGGGGCGCTGGCGGCGCGGCGGGCCGGGCGCTGGTCGGACGCCGCCATCACGGGGCTGGCGCTGCTCTTCTACGCCACGCCCCTGTTCTGGGTCTCGCTGATGGCGATCCTGGTCTTCTCGGTGCGCCTCGACTGGCTGCCGGCCTTCGGCTTCGAGACGGTGGGGGGCGGCTACGAGGGCCTCGCCCGGGCCGCCGACATCGCCCGCCACCTCGTGCTGCCCTCCCTCACCCTCGGGCTGTTCTTCATGGCGGTCTACGTCCGCATGACCCGCGCCTCCATGCTGGAAGTGGGGAGCCTCGACTTCGTCAAGACCGCCCGGGCCAAGGGCCTCCCCGAGGGGGTGGTCCAGCGCCGCCACGTGCTGCGCAACGCGCTGCTCCCGGTCGTCACCCTGGCCGGCCTCCAGGCCGGCACGCTGGTCGGCGGGGCGATCCTGACCGAGACGGTCTTCGCGTGGCCGGGGATCGGCCGGCTGATGTACGAGGCCCTGCTCCAGCGCGACTACACCCTCCTGCTCGGCGTCTTCGTCGTCTCCTCCGCCATGGTGCTGCTCCTCAACCTCCTCACCGACCTGATCTACCGGGTCGTCGATCCGCGCATCGAGGTCCGGGCGTGAGGCGCGGTGCCCTCGCGGCCTTCCTGCGCCACCCGGGCGCGGTGGTGGGGCTCGCGATCCTCGCCCTCGTGGTGGCGGCGGCGCTCCTCGCCCCCGTGCTCTACCCGGCCTCGCCCTGGCGGATGGTGCAGCGCCCCTTCGTGCCGCCCTTCACCCTGGAGCGGGTGCCGCTCGGCACCGACGCGCTCGGGCGCGACATCGCCGCCGGCCTGATGCACGGGGCGGGCGTGTCGCTGATGGTCGGCCTCGTCTCGACCCTGGCGGCCCTGGTGATCGGCGTGCCGATCGGCGCGATCGCCGGGTATGTCGGCGGCCGGACCGACGACGCGCTGATGCGCTTCACCGAGTTGTTCCAGACGGTCCCGAGCTTCGCCCTCGCGATCGTGCTGGTGGCGATCCTGCAGCCGGCCCTGTCCTCGCTCATCCTCGCCATCGCCCTGGTGAGCTGGCCGCCGGTGACCCGGCTGGTGCGCGGGGAGGTGCTGTCGCTGCGCGCCCGCGACTACGTGCAGGCCGCGATCGTGACGGGGGAGACCCCCTTCACCATCATCCGCCGCGAGATCCTGCCCAACACCCTCTCGCCGATCGTGGTGCTGGCCTCCCTGATGGTGGCGACCGCGATCCTGCTCGAATCCTCGCTCTCCTTCCTGGGCCTCGGCGACCCGAACCGGATGTCCTGGGGCTTCATGGTCGGGGCGGGCCGCACCGTGATCCGGCAGGCCTGGTGGGTCACCGCCTTCCCGGGCCTCGTGATCCTCGCCACGGTGCTCGCCCTCAACCTGATCGGGGAGGGGCTCAATGACGCGCTCAACCCGCGCCTCGCCCGGGGCGAGCGATGAGGCCGGTCGTCTCCGTCCGGGGCCTGCGCCTCGCCCTGCCGCCGGGCGCCGACCGCGCCCACGCCGTCGAGGACGTCTCCTTCGCGATCGCGCCGGGCGAGATCCTCTGCCTCGTCGGCGAGTCGGGCTCGGGCAAGTCGATGTGCGCCCACGCCCTGATGGGGCTGCTGCCCAGGGCGGTGCGCCCGGCCGGCGGGGAGATCCTCCTCGCCGGCACCGACCTCCTGGCGCAGGACGAGGCCGGGTGGCGCGCCACCCGGGGCGCCCGGATCGGCATGATCTTCCAGGAGCCGATGACGGCCCTGAACCCGCTGATGCGCGTCGGCGACCAGATCGTCGAGATGTTCGAGGCGCATGGCCGGCTGAAGGCGGCCGAGCGGCGCGCCCGGGCCCTCGACCTCGCCGCCGAGGTCGGCCTGCCGGATCCCGCCCGCCTCCTGCGGGCCTACCCGCACCAGCTCTCGGGCGGGCAGCGCCAGCGGGCGATGATCGCCATGGCGCTCGCCCTCGAACCGGCCCTGCTCGTCGCCGACGAGCCCACCACCGCCCTCGACGTCACCACCCAGGCCCAGATCCTGCGGCTGATCCGCGACCTGCAGCGGCGGCACGGCATGGCGGTCCTGTTCATCACCCACGATTTCGGCGTGGTGGCGGAGATCGCCGACCGGGTGCTGGTGCTGCGCCGCGGCCGCGTGGTGGAGGCCGGCCCGGCCGCCGCGCTGCTCGCGCGCCCGCAGGAGCCCTACACCCGCGCGCTGCTCGCCGCCGTGCCCTCCCTGGAGCCGCCGCCCCGCCCGCCGGTCTCCGGCGCGACGGCGGTCGAGGTCGCCGGCCTCACCAAGACCTACGTGACGGGCGGGGGCTGGGGCCGGCCGGTCCGGCGGGTCGAGGCGGCCCGGGACGTCGGCTTCGCGCTGCACCGGGGCGAGACCCTCGGGCTCGTGGGCGAGTCCGGCTCGGGCAAGTCGTCGGTCGCGCGGCTCGTCCTGCGCCTCGCCGAGCCCGATTCCGGCACGGTGCGCCTCGGCGACACCGACCTCACCGGCCTCTCCGGGGAGGCGCTGCGCCGCGCCCGGCGCCGGATCCAGATGGTGTTCCAGGATCCCTTCGCGTCGCTCAACCCCCGCCGCAGCGTCGGGCGGATCATCGCGGACGGGCCGCGCGCCCACGGGGTGCCGGAGGCCGACGCGATGGCCCGCGCCCGGGACCTCCTCGGCCTCGTCGGGCTCGACGCCTCGGCCTTCGACCGCTACCCGCACGAATTCTCGGGCGGCCAGCGCCAGCGCGTCGGCATCGCCCGGGCCCTCGCGGTGGAGCCGGAGGTGCTGGTGGCGGACGAGGCGGTCTCGGCCCTCGACGTCTCGGTGCAGGCGCAGGTGCTCGCCCTGCTGGAGGACCTGAAGACCCGCCTCGGCCTCTCGATGCTGTTCATCACCCACGACCTGCGGGTGGCCGCCCAGATCTGCGACCGCATCGCGGTGATGCGGCGGGGCGAGATCGTCGAGATCAAGCCGACCGCCGCCCTCTTCGCCGCCCCCGAGCACCCCTACACGCGCGCCCTCCTCGACGCCGTGCCGGGCCGGACCCGCGCCGCCGCATGACCCGCCCGATCCCCTGCATCCTGCTCAGCGAGACCCTCGACCTCGCCGCCCTGTTCGGCCCGGTCCTGGCGCAGGTCGCCGACGCCGTCGAGGTGGTGACCGACCCGGCCGAGGCGGCGCGGGTGCGCCTCGCCCTGGCATGGTTCCCGCCGGCCGACGCCTTCGCGCGCTACCCGAATCTCGGGGCGGTCTGCTCGATCGCCGCGGGGGTCGACAGCCTGCTCGCCTGCCCGGGCCTGCCGCCGGACCTGCCCGTGGTGCGGGTCGTCGATCCCGATCAGGCCCGCGCCATGTCGTGCTTCGTGCTCTGGCACGTGCTCGGCCACCTGCGGCGCTTCCGCAGCTACGCGGAGAACCAGGCCCGGGCCCTGTGGCGGCCCCTCGGCCAGCGCGCGGCGGGCGAGGTCACGGTCGGGCTCCTCGGCTGCGGCCGGATGGGGGCGCAGGTGGCGCGCGACCTCGCGGCCTTCGGCTTCCCGGTCCTGGCCTGGAGCCGCGCGGCGCGCCCCGCCGAGCCCGGGATCACCCACCTGCACGGCCCGGAGGGCCTGGCCGCCCTGCTGCCGCGCTGCGACGTGCTGGTGAACCTGCTGCCCCTGACGCCGGACACGCGCGGCCTCCTCGCCGCGCCGCTGTTCGGGCGCCTGAAGCCCGGGGCGGCCCTGGTTCATGTCGGGCGGGGCGACCACTTGGTCGAGGCCGACCTCCTCTGTGCCCTCGATTCGGGCCGGCTCGCCCACGCGGCCCTCGACGTCTTCGCGGTCGAGCCGCTGCCCGAGGATCACCCGTTCTGGCGGCATCCGCGCATCCTCGTCACGCCGCACGAGGCCTGCGACGCGAGCCCCGCCGCCGTGGCCGCGATGCTGCGCGCCACGGCGGAGGCCCTGCGGACGGGGGCGCCGATCCCGCACGCCATCGACCGGCGGCGCGGGTACTGAGACGGGATCCGCTTGATCGAAGCGGGTCCCGGATCACAAGCCTGCGCGGCGCCTGAGCGCGGCGCCTGAGCGAAGCCGACATCCGCATCGCCGAAATGGGAGATGGCGAAGCCATCAACAGGATGTCGGATGAGGGCGGCCGCCGCAACCGTCCCGCCGCGTGGTCCTCTCTTGGCGGAAAATTCTTGGCGGAAGATCCTTGGCGGAAGATCCTTGGCGGGCGATCCAGGCCGGGCAGGCCCGCGGCGGCATCGACCCCCTAGGACGCCATCAGGTCTGCGGCGATTGCGGCGCGCCGATCTTCCGGCTCAGCCAATAGGCGTAGCCCACGTTCACGCTCTCCAGCAGCGCGGCGGTGTTGGTGATCTGGTTCGCCACCAGGGTTCCGAACTGGCCGAGCAGGTTGAATTCCTGCTCCATCACCTTCGAGATCGTGTTGGCCTCGCGCAGGGCCAGCCGTGCCTGGGCCAGCTGCGTCAGGCCGTCGATCCACGCCCGGTCGAGCTGCCGGAACCGTTCGAGGAGCGCGGCCTGCATGTCGAACAGGTCGCCGAGCGTGTCGGGGTCGGGCCGCATCGCCAGCACCTGGACGGTGCCGAGCGCGTTCGCCGCGCTGCGCGACACGGCCTCGTTGATCATCAGGGTCCGCCGCAGGGGCGGGCTGACCTTGGCGGGTTCGGCGACGGTGTCGGCGACGGTCTTGGCGAGGACCGCGAACGGCATCGCAGCCACGGCGTTTCCATTGCTCATGAGGCAGGTCTCCCGATGGCCGATCAGCCGCCCAGGCGCGTCAGCATCGCCTGGATGGCGCCGACCTGGATCGCGTTCTTCGAGTAATAGTCGGGCTTGTCCGTGTTGCGCGACGTGTAGCCCCACCAATCCCAGCACCCGTCGGGGTTCTGCAGCGCCCCGCCGTCGCTGCCCTGCGCCTGCGGGTAGAGGACGATGATGTTGTTGCTCTCGGCGATGTGGTTGTAGCCGGTCGTCGTGACGTAGCGGTTGCCGTAGGGCGGCTGGTTGGCGACGTCCGGCTGGCCGTTGACGTAGTTGATGTAGGCGTAGCCCTGCTTGCAGCCGTGCAGCGCGACGTGGATGCGCGCCTCGGCCCCCTCCAGCACCTCGGCGGGCACGTAGGCGTAGCCGAACGGGCTCATGCTGGAGCGCGGCTCGCCCGCGAAGAACTCCGTCTGGTCGAAGCGGATCAGCCGCCCGTTCAGGCGCTCGGCCGGGGCATTCAATCCCGGATAGATGTGCCGCAGGATCTCGTGCGATTGCATGAAGCCGCCGTTGTTGATGTAGGGCGGCTGGTTGGTCGAGAGGGGGGAATCCTCGGGATTGTCGGTGATGATCGAATGGCCGGCCGGCACGGTGTCGCGGTAGAGGATGTTCTCCGGCGCGACCCCGAGCAGCTCGTAGAAGCGCCGGGTCCGCGCGACCACGTCCGGGTAGACGACCCGGTCGGCGCTGCCCGTGAAGATGTAGAGCCGGTCGTCGGCGAGGTTCTCGACGGGGTCGATCTCCCCCGCCTCGGCCGTCCTGCGGGCGATCTCCGCGAGGTGCTCGGCGCTCGGCGCCATCTGCGGGATCAGCGGGTTCATGCTGATGTAGAGCGCGCCCTGCTCGTAGGCGTCCTCGGCGATCAGCGCGGCCGCGCGGAACGACTCGGCGCAGCGGAACGGTCCGCCGGCGATGATCCCGGCGCCCGCGAAGCGGGACGAGTGGGCCAAGTGCAGCTGCACCGTCATGAAGGCGCCGGACGACAAGCCGGACACCGAGCTCTGACCTTTCCGAACTTGGAACGAGGACAATTGCTCGATCGTGCTTCGGATCTCGAATCCCATCGCCGTCTCCGCAGATGTCGGGCCGGAGAAGGCCACGGACGCACCGATTTCGCAAGTGCGAAAACGGCACATCCAGGCTCTCGCGGCGCGCGATCGGGCCGGAAAGAACTTTTCCTCGGAAAAGATTTCTGGGTCGGACGCGCGGACATGTTCCGCCCCATGCCGCGTTGCTCGGCCGGTGCGGCGCGGGCCGGCCGCGTGCCGGGGCGGCCCGCGCGTCGTCTGGCGCGACCTTGCGGAACCGGCGGGAACGGGGCGGGGCGCGCCTCGGCCCGGCGCCGGGCTTCCCCAAGGGGCGGGCGGGCGACCAATCGTTAACCATCCGCTCCCAGAATGCCCCCGCGCGGCGGCGTCCAAATCGCCCGCCGCGGGACCCGGTTTCTCCGCCGCCGCGGGACTTGGTTTCGCCGCTTTGGCGGCCCACCCTCATCCCGGCCTTCCAACCGCCAAGGGGCGACGCTCATGCTCGGCACGGTCTCCGCCTTCCTGATGATCCTGATGGTTCTGGCGCTTCGGAACCTCGCCAAGGCGGTGCTGCTGCCGGTCTACGCGGTGCGCGACATCCACCGGGGCCGCTATCGGCGCGGCCTGGTGCTCCTCGCCTGCTCGGGCCTCGCCGCCTGGGCGATCTGGAGCGTCACCCACGCCGCCCGCTCGCCGGCGATCCCGGTCGCGGCCTCCGTCTATACCGGCTGATCGGGCGGGCGCGCCGCCGCCACGGCCCGCAGGGCGGCCGCGACGCGCGCCCGCACCCCGGCCTCGGAGAGCGGCGCGGCGATCACGAGGCTCGTCACCACGTCCGGGTATTGCCGGCGGCGCTTGGGCGTGCGGGCATGGTCGGCGATCCGGACCTGATGCGGGCCGCCCGGCGCCCGCAGGTAGAGGCTGCCGCTGCGCGCGCCCCGCGCCACCGTCTCGAAGCCCTCGGCGAGGAGCAGGCCGTGCGCCAGCGCCCGCGCGGCGCGCGGGGTCAGCCGGTCAGGGCCGCCAAGCCGGCGCCGCATCGTCCGCCCGCCCGTCCTCGGCGGGCTCCTGCGCCTCGCCCGCGCGCTCGCTCGCGCCCCGGTAGCCGGTGGCGAGCACGTAGAGCTCGCTCGAATCCGCCCGGCTCGCCGCCGGCTTCACGTGGCGCACCGCGGCGAAGTCGCGCTTGAGGTCGGCGAGCAGCCCGCCCTCGGTCCCGCCCTGCAGCACCTTGGCGAGGTAGGCCCCGCCCGGGGCCAGCACCTCGCGGGCGAAGGCGGCGGCGGTCTCGGCGAGCCCCATGATGCGCAGGTGGTCGGTCTTCTTGTGCCCGGTGGCGTTGGCCGCCATGTCCGACATCACGAGGTCGGCCGGGCCGCCGAGGAGCGCGATCAGGCGCGCGGGCGCGCTCGGGTCGAGGAAGTCGAGGGTGAGGAAGTCGACTCCCGGCATCGGCTCGATCTCCAGGAGGTCGATGCCGACGACCCGGCCGTGGGGCGGCGGCGCGCCCGGATGGCTGCCGACCTTGGCGGCGGCCACCTGCGACCAGCCTCCCGGCGCCGCCCCGAGATCCACCACCCGCTGGCCGGGCCTGAGGAGGTGGAAGCGCTCGTCGATCTCCAGGAGCTTGTAGGCGGCCCGCGAGCGGTAGCCCTCGCGCTTGGCGCGGGCCACGTAGGGGTCGTTGAGCTGCCGCTCCAGCCAGCGCTTGGACGAGACCGTGCGCCCGCGCCCGGTCTTCACCCGCTGCTTGAGGTCGCCCCGCTGGCCGCCGCCCCTCCGGTCGCTCATTCGTCGCTCCTGCACCCGCGATCCAGATGACGCCGCACCGCGCAACTCGCAAGGGGCGCCCGGGCCGGGGACGCGGCGGAGCGGGGCGCCCGCGGCCGCCTCCGGGAGCGGACCGGACGCGGCGCTCGACGTCGCCGGGCCGGGTGCTAAGCTGCGCACCGCGCGCGGCGCAGGCCGTCGCCGGCCCGGGGTGACCCATGGATGTCAAGGAAGCGGTGGCGAGGGCGAAGCACTTCCTGGCAGATGTCTTTTCGGACGAGACCGTATCCGAGATCCGGCTCGAGGAGATCGCGTTCGACCGGAGTGAGCGGGCATGGTTGGTCACTCTTGGCCTCTTGAGGCCGGCTGGGGCCGACGCGCAGACCTCCTTTGGGGTTCTCAAGCCTGTTCTGTACAAGAGAACGTATAAGATCGTCCGTATTCCGGAAGATTCGAACGAGATGCCATCCATAAAAATTCGCGAGGTGAGCGAGGGATGAGCACTGCGATTCTCCTTGACACCCAGTTGCTCGTGCTCCTGGTGGTCGGCCGAACGTCGAAGGGAATCGTCGCCAAGCACAAGAACCTCACCGAGTTCACGGCGGAGGATTTCGACCTGCTTCTGATTTTGCTCGGTGATAATCCTGCTCTGATCCTGCTCCCGAACACCGTCTCGGAGGCCGCGAACCTGCTCCGGCAGCATCGGGATCCTGAGAGGACCGCCATCCTGCGCACCTTCGCCGAGATCATCGGCGGCCACGCGGAGCACTACGTGGCCAGCAGGAAGGTGGTGGTACGGCGCGAATACGCGCGGCTCGGCATCACGGACTCAGCCATCCTTGAGATCGGTCGCGGTAATCTGGAGATTCTGACCGCGGACCTCGACCTTTACCTGGCGGCCGTTGGCCTGAGCCTCCGCGCGACGAACTTCAACCATAAGCGCGAGGAGTTCGACCTCTTGTGAGATCGGGGAGGCGCCGCCGCTCAGCCCCGCCCGCCCCGGCGCCAGACGCCGTCCTCGCGCATCATGTTCATGAGCAGGCCCTCGCGCAGGCCGCGGTCGGCGATGCGCAGGCGCTCGGACGGGAAGGCCCGCCGGATCGCTTCCAGGATGGCGCAGCCGGCCAGGACCAGGTCGGCCCGGTCGCGGCCGATGCAGGGATTGCGCGCCCGCTCGGCGAGCCGCGTGTCGAGCAGGTCGGTGATCGCCGTCGAGACCTCGCGGTCGCTCATCCAGAGCCCGTCGATGCGCCGCCGGTCGTAGCGCGGCAGGCGCAGGTGCATGGCGGCCAGCGTCGTGACCGTGCCGGAGGTGCCGAGCAGGTGGAAATGCGGCGCCTGCGCGGCCGCGCCCGCCATCAGGGCGAACTTGGTGAGCTTGGTCGAGACGTCCTCGACCATGCCCTCGAAGATCGCCGGCGTGACGTCGGTGCCGCCGTAGCGCTCGGTGAGGGTGACGACGCCGACCGGCAGCGAGTCCCAGGCGCGGATGCGCAGGGTCGGGTCGGCGCTGCGGGCGAGCGCCGCGGAGCCGTGCAGCCAGACGATCTCGGTCGAGCCGCCGCCGATGTCGAAGATCACCACCGATTCCGCGTGCCGGTCGGCCAGGGCCGCGCAGCCCGTCACCGCCAGGTAGGCCTCGGTGCGGCGGTCCACGACCTCGAGGTTGAGCCCGACGTCCCGGCGCACCCGCCGGACGAAATCCGGGCCGTTCACGGCGAGCCGGCAGGCCTCCGTGGCGATGACCTTCGAGCGGACGACGCCGCGCGTCTCCATCTTGGCCCGGCAGACGGCGAGCGCCTCGACGGTGCGCTGGATCGCCTCGTCGCTCAGGTGGTCGGTGCTGCCGAGGCCCTCGCCCAGGCGCACGATGCGCGAGAAGGCGTCGACGACGCGGAACCCGTAGGGCGCCGGCTCGGCGATCAGGAGCCGGCAATTGTTCGTGCCGAGGTCGAGGGCCGCGTAGGGGCGCCGCCCCTGCGGCCGCAGCGCCGGGAGGGGCCGCACCGCGCCGGCCGCCCGCTGCGCCTCGCGCAGCAGCACGCTCTGGCGCGCCGGCTCCGCCCTCTCCGCGGCGCGCGCCGGCACGGGGGCGGCAGTCTCGTCCCTCACGACGCCAACAATCCTTCCAGCCCGCGCAATCCGCGTGGGCAGCGCTGTCACGCTCCAAGCTTACGTCGCTGCCGTGGGAACGCAATGCGTCGTTGCACCCGATTCTCCCGATCAGGCGACCACTTTCGGGTTCATCGAGAAGGCGACCCGCGGCAGCGGGCGCAGCAGGCTCTTCACCTGCGAGAACGGCCGCGGGCGGTTGATGACCTCGTCGAGCCGCGACCAGAGGGTCTTGGGGGAGAAGGGCTTGGCGATGATCTCGTTGACCCCGAGATTGACCGCCCGGTCGACGATGTTGCGCCGCGGCTGGGCCAGCATCAGGATGATCGGCACGGTCGGGGCGGGCGAGGTCGCCGGGGTGCGGGCGAGGCGGATGAACTCCTCCCCCGACAGGATGGCGAGGTCCCAGTCGAGGACCACGAGGTCGGGCTTGCTCTCGGCGAGCGCCCCCAGCGCCTCGGCCCCGTCCGGCGCCTCCAGCACGCGCTTGATGCCGACGCGCATCAGCATGTCGCGGACGATGCGGCGCAGGTAGAGGCTCTCGTCGACGACCAGGGCGGAGAGGTCCGGGAAGGTCGGGGTGGCGATCATCGGGGCGGCTCGACGCGAACGCCCGATCCTGCGCCCGCCCTGCCTACGGTTTCGCTAATCCCGGCGGCCCGGGATGCCGAGGCGTCGGGCGACCGGCGCAGCGCGCCTCACGGCGCCTCCGGCAGCGGCGCCAGCAGGGCGAGCCGCAGGGCCGCCAGGAGGGCCGCGCCGTAGAGCGCGCCGACGAAGGCCGCGACGCCGGTCCAGCCCGCCTGGGCGTAGAACCAGCCGCCCGCCGTGCCGAGGACCGAGGAGCCCAGATAGTAGAGGAACAGGTAGAGGGAGGAGGCCTGGGCGCGGTCGCGGCGCGCCCGCCGCCCGACCCAGCTGCTCGCCACCGAGTGGGCGCCGAAGAACCCGACCGTGGCGACGACGATGCCGAGCACGATCAGGACGAGGCTCTCGGCGAGGGTCAGCGCGACGCCGCCGAGGGCCGCCGCGATGGCGAGCCACAGCACCCGGCGGCGCCCGAACAGGCTCGCCGCGTGCCCGGCCGCGGTCGAGGAGGCGGTGCCCGCGAGGTAGACCGCGAAGATCGCCGCGACGGCGGTCTGGCTCAGCGCGTAGGGCGGCGCCAGCAGGCGGAAGCCGATGTAGTTGTAGAGCGTGACGAAGCCGCCCATCAGCAGGAAGGCCTCGGCGAAGAGCCAGGGCAGGCCCGCGTCGCGGAAATGGTGCAGGAAGCTGCCGGGCACCGCCCGCCAGGGCAGGGGGCGGGGCGTGAAGCGGGCCGAGGGCGGCAGGCCGCGCGCGAAGGCGATGGCCGCCGCGAGCGCCAGCAGGCCGATCGCCGCGAGCGCCGCGCGCCAGCCGAGCCGGTCCGCGAGGGCGCCGCTGAGGAGCCGGCCGGCCATGCCCCCGAGCGAATTCCCGCTGATCAGGAGCCCCATGGCGAGGCCGAGGGCGCGCCCGTGCATCTCCTCGCTGAGATAGGCCATGGCCACGGCCGGCACGCCGCTCATGGCGAGGCCCGCCAGGGCCCGCACGGCCAGGAAACCGTGCCAGGTCGGCATCGCGGCGGCGACCAGGGTGAGGAGGGCCGCGGAAAAGAGTGAGACCACCATCACGGGCTTGCGCCCGAACACCTCCGACAGGGGGCTGACCACCAGGAGGGAGACGGCGAGGAGGCCGGTCGCCAGGGAGAGCGACAGGCTGCTCGCCGCCGGGCCGACGCCGAATTCCTCGGCGAAGACCGGCAGCAGCGGCTGGACCGCGTAGAGCACCGCGAAGGTCGAGAAGCCCGCCGCCGCGAGCGCGTAGGCGGTGCGGCGGAAGGCCGGCGTGCCGGCCTCGATGCTGTCCTGCATGCCGCCCCGGCCCCCGCCCCCGTCCCTCGCTACCGGAAGCGCCCGGCCCCGGGAAGTCCCGCGCCCGCGGATCGCGCGGGCCCGGGCCGGGTCAGGCCGCCTCGGCGGCAGCCGGCGCGGCCGCCGCCGCCAGCGTGCAGGCGGCGCCGCAGGACGTCGCGCAGGAGGCGTGCACCTCGTCGAGCGCCCGCGAGAGGATGCTCCGGATGGTGCGCGCGCAGCGCCCGCATTTCGGGCTGCAGCCGAGGCAGGCATAGACCTGGGCCGGCGTCCGCGGGCAGGCCGGACCCGGATTCAGGCACGCGCGCACTTGGCCGTCGGAGAAGACGTTGCAGGAACAGACGATCATGCTGGGATCAGGGCATCCGGTTTCGCGTGGCGCCCGGCAAACCGGTTGCACCGCAGATTAGAACTCTTGAAAACTACAGCACTTTCAACAAGTTAGCGATTCGGTCGCGGCATTGCAACCACTGCCGCAACCCTGCGACGGAATCACGCCGGGGCCCCGCGCCGGCGCGCGCCCGGTTGTCTCAGGGGCAGGGGGCGGCTATCGCCGACGCTCTTGTTGCCCCGACGCTCTTGCCCCGACGCTCTTGCCCAAGGTGCGGCCGCCTGATCGGCCGGCGGACCGTGACAGCCGATGACCCTCCCGCGCGATGATGGTCCGACCACCCCCTCTCGCGAGCCCGCGGGCTGGAGCGAGCGCGAGCGGCTGGCCGCGCTCGACGCCTGCGGGATCCTCGACACGCCGCCCGAGCCCGAATTCGACGACGCGGTGCAGATCGCCCGGCAGGCCTGCCGGGCGCCGATGGCGCTGATCAGCCTGGTCGCGGAGACGCGCCAATGGTTCAAGGCCGCCTCGGGCCTCGCCCTGCGCGAGACCGGGAGGGACGCCTCGGTCTGCGCCCATGCCCTGGGCCTGGCCGGGCCGCTCGTCATCCCGGACCTCGCGCGCGACCCCCGCACGGCGCGAAACCCGCTGGTGACCGGGCCGCCGGGCCTGCGCTTCTACGCCGGCCACCCGCTGGTCGGCCGGGACGGGCTGCCCCTCGGGGCGCTCTGCGTCCTCGACACCGCGCCGCGGCCGGGCGGCCTGTCCGAGGAGGAACTCGTCGCGCTCGCGGCGCTCGCCCGGCAGGTGATGACGCAGATCGAGCTGCGCCGCGCCCTCGCCGAGCGCGACCGGGCGCTCGCCGCCGCCCGGGCGAGCCGCCACGACCTGCGGCTCATCACCGACGCGCTCCCGGTCCTGATCGCGACGATCGACCGAGACGAGGTCTACCGCTTCGTCAACCGCCACTACGAGACCTGGTTCGGCCTGAGCCCGGAGCGGATCGTCGGGCGCTCCCTGCGGGAGGTGATCGGGGAGGGGGCCTACGCGGAGCGCCGGCCCCACATCGCGCGGGCGCTCGCCGGCGAGCCCGCCCGCTTCGAGATCAGGCTGCCGCGCCCCGGAAGGGCGGCGCGCCCCGGGGGTGCGGCGCGCGACGTGCGGGTGCAGTACGTGCCGGCGGAGGACGGGGGCTTCCACCTGCTCGCCATCGACGTCACGGCCGAGAAGGCGGCCGAGGCCGCCATGGCCGACAGCCTGATGAAGTTCCGGGCCATCGCCGAGTCGATGCCGCAGATGGTCTGGTCGACCCTGCCGGACGGCTACCACGACTACTACAATTCCCGCTGGTACGAGTTCACCGGCGTGGCGCCCGGCTCGACGGACGGGGAGGGCTGGAACGCGATCTTCCATCCCGACGACCGGGCCGAGGCGTGGCGGCGCTGGCGACGCGCCCTCGCCACCGGGGAGACCTACGAGATCGAGTACCGCCTGCGCCGCCGCGACGGCGTCCACCGCTGGGTGCTCGGCCGCGCGGTCCCGCTCCGGGACCCCGCCAGCGGGGCGATCCAGCGCTGGTTCGGCACCTGCACGGACATCGACGACCAAGTGCGCGCCCGCGAGACGCTGGCGCGGGGCCGCGAGACGCTGGAGACCCTGGTCCGCGGGCGCACGGCGGCCCTCGAGGAGGCGAATGCGCGGCTCACCGCCGAGATGGCCGAGCGCGGCCGGGTCGAGGAGCGGCTGCGCCAAGCGCAGAAGATGGAGGCGGTGGGCCAGCTCACCGGCGGCATCGCCCACGACTTCAACAACCTCCTCACCGGGATCACGGGCGCCCTCGACCTGCTGCGCGCGCGCCTCGCCGAGGGGCGGCTCGACGCCCTGCCGCGCTACGCCGACCTCGCTACCGCCTCGGCGCAGCGCGCCGCGGCGCTCACCCACCGGTTGCTCGCCTTCGCGCGCCGCCAGCCCCTGGCGGCGCGGGGCGTCGACGCCAACGCCCTCGTCGCCTCGATGGGCGACCTGCTGCGGCGCACCCTGTCGGAGCGCGTCGCCCTCGACCTCGATCTCGCCGAGGATCTCTGGGCGACCCTGTGCGACCCCAACCAGCTGGAGAACGCCATCCTCAACCTCGCGATCAACGCCCGCGACGCGATGCCGGAGGGCGGGCGGCTCACGATCGCGACCGCGAATCTGCGCCTCGACGGGGCCGCGCCGGCGGGCGAGGACGGGCCGGCGCCGGGCGACTACGTGCGGATCGCCGTCCGCGACACGGGCGCCGGCATGCCGCCGGACGTGGCGGCGCGCGCGTTCGAGCCGTTCTTCACGACGAAGCCTCTCGGCGAGGGCACGGGGCTCGGCCTGCCGATGATCTACGGCTTCGCCAAGCAGTCGGACGGGCAGGTGCGCATCGCCTCGGAGGTCGCGCGCGGCACCGAGGTGAGCCTGATCCTGCCGCGCCACCACGGCCCCGCCGCCGCGTCCCTCGCGCCGCGTCCCGCCCCGGCCCGCGGGCCCGGGACGGGCACGATCCTCGTCGTCGAGGACGATCCGACCGTGCGCGCGCTCATCGCCGAGACCTTGAGCGACCGCGGCTACCGGGTGCGGGAGGCGGCGGACGGCCCGGCGGGCCTCGCCGCCCTGGAGGCCGCCCCCGTCGACCTCGTCGTGACGGATGTCGGGCTGCCGGGCCTCAACGGGCGCCAGATGATCGACCAGGCCCGGGGCGCGCGGCCGGACCTCAGGGTGCTGTTCATCACCGGCTACGCCGAGAACGCCGCCTTCGGCGGCGGCCATCTCGGGGCCGGCATGGCGATGATCACCAAGCCCTTCGCGATCGAGGCGCTCGCCGCGAAGGTCCAGGCGATCCTTGAGGCCGGGGCGCCCGCGGAGGTCCGCCCCTGATCGCGGTTCCGGAGCCGGTCGGGCGCAGCAGGGTCTTGCGCGGGTTGCTCGGAAAGCCGAGCGGATCACGGCGGGGCCGACGCTCGGCAAGATGCTCGGCAAGATGCTCGGCAAGTTGCTCGCCATGCGCTGCATGGCCGTCCGCCGGTGGGGCGCGCCGTCCGTCGCGAGCGGCGTCTTGCCGAGTTCGAGCGCGGTCGCGTCCGTCGCGGCCTGCAGCTGCGTTCGCTTCTGCAGTGCTAAATTACAATCTATTCCCATAAACACAGCCATGCTGAGCGACGGGCGGTCGCTGCAGTGACGATGGCGGGATTTCCACGCGCGTCTTTTCGGAAGAAAGAACCCTCACGCACGACGATCTGGGCGATCAAATCCGGATGAATGTCTGATATTGACCGGCATCTGTCCGGATCAAAACGCTTTCGGATAGCAAAAATGATGAAATACGGGGGCGTTTGCAGTCGGAGGACGGTTACGGTTGCGTGAAGAACGGGCCGATGGCGGTGCCGGGCCGCGCGGCGCGGCGACGCGCCCCGGCCGGGAACAAGCGGCAAAATTGATTCCTAAGTATTCCCGGGAGAATTTCCCATTCGTCTCGGCCAGATGTGATGATTATGATACAGTTTGCGCCCCATCGCGACGATCCAATCCCGGTGATCGCGCCGAGATGGCCGGTTGATTGCGGCTGAAACGCGGTTTTCGTATGCCGAGAAGGCGGGAACGGCTCCGCGATATCTAAGAAATTCTCATGAATCGGGGGAACACGATGGTGGCGCTGCGCCGCGCTCTCTTGGTCACGACGGTTCTCGCGCATTGCACCGCGCCCGTCCTCGTCGGACCGGCGGCCGCCCAGAGTGGCCTGATCGCCCTCGAGCAGATCGACGTGGTCCCGGTCACCCCGGTCGCGGGCGCGGGCGGCCTGCGCCGCGCGGAGGGCGGCGCCCCCGTCGCCGCCGGCGGCGCCCTGCCGCTCGCCAAGGTCCCCTTCACGGTCGAGACCGTCTCGGCCCGCCAGATCGCGCAGGACCGCGCCACCCTCGATCCCACCTTCACGCTCGCCCGCACCACCCCGGGCGTCAGCCTCTCCGACGGCCAGGGCAACGGTTTCCGCCAGACCGTGACCTATCGCGGCTTCGACGCCTCGCCGGTCCAGGGCGCTCCCCAGGGCCTCGCCGTCTACCAGAACGGCACCCGCATCAACGAGGCCTTCGGCGACGTCGTCAACTGGGACCTGATCCCCTCCGTCGCCATCAACCGCATCGACATCGTCACCGGCAACCCGATCTTCGGCCTCAACGCGCTGGGCGGGGCGGTCAACGTCGAGATGAAGAACGGCTTCACCTGGCAGGGCCGCGAGGTCTCGGTGGCGGGCGGCTCGGACGGGCGCATCCTGGGCACCCTGCAGTACGGCGAGGTGGTCGGGCCGTGGAGCGTCTACTTCGCGGGCGAGGGGCTCAAGGACGACGGCTGGCGCTACAAGTCGCCCTCCGAGATCGGCCGGGTCTACGCCGATCTCGGCCACCGCAGCCTCGATTCCGAGTTCCACCTCATCGCCTCGGGCGCCAAGACCTTCTTCGGCGCCGCCGCCGGCGACCCCGGTCGACCTGAGCCGCGCGGACGAGCGGGCAATCTTCACCAACCCGCAGACCACCGACACCGAGGTCGGGCAGATCCAGGTCACCGGGCGGGTCAGCCTGACGCCGGGCTGGGACCTGGCGGGCAACGCCTACCTGCGCCGCTTCAGCCAGCGCTACGTGGACGGCAACGACGGCAACTTCGAGAATTGCAGCACCCGCTCCAACTTCCGCGGCTTCCTCTGCTTCGAGGATGACGGGTTCACCGCCGCGCCCGGCCAGACCCAGGCCCAGTTCCGCAACCAGTTCCTGCTGCTCGGCGCGGGCAACGCGCCGATCCCGTTCCGGGCGGGCATCCCGTACGGCACCCTCGACACGGTCAAGACCGAGGCGACCGGCTGGGGCGGCTCGCTCCAGGCCACCAACCGCGACCGCCTCCTCGATCACGGCAACACCTTCATCCTCGGCGGCAGCATCGACGTCGCCGATTACAGCTTCAAGTCCGCCAGCCTGCTCGGCCTCATCAACCCGGATCTGAGCGTCACCACCAACCCGCTCAACCCCACCTACGGGCTCGTCCCGGGCCTCGGTACCGGGCCCCTGCGCACCGCCGCCGCCCTCGGCATCGCTCCCAGCAGCGTGATCGGCTCCAACCTCTCCATGGGCCTCTACGCCCTCGACACTTTCGACCTCACCGAGCAACTCTCGCTCACCGCCGGCGCCCGCCTGAACTTCGCCCGCATCGCGACCCGGGACCTGACCGGCTTCTCGCCCGACGTCACCGGCACCCACTACTACACCCGCGTCAACCCGGTCGCCGGCCTGACCTACAGGGTCGCGCCCTGGCTCAGCCTCTACGGCGGCTACTCCGAGTCCAACCGCGCCCCGACCCCGCTCGAACTCGCCTGCGCCAACCCGAACCGGCCCTGCCTGCTGCCCAACTCGCTGGTCGCCGACCCGCCGCTCAAGCAGGTCGAGGCCCAGACCTACGAGGCGGGCCTGCGCGGCGCGGTGCCGGACTTCTACGAGGGCGGGCTGCTGAGCTACAAGCTCGGCCTGTTCCGCACCGACCTGACCCACGACATCCTGCAGGTAGCGGTGCCGGGCAACGCGGCCCGGGGCTACTACGTGAACGTGCCGGCGACCCGGCGCCAGGGTGTGGAGGTGGCGGCGGAGTACGCGGCGGAGCGGGTGAGCCTCTATGCCAACTACGCGCTGATCGACGCGACCTTCCAGTTCCAGGGCGAGTTGTCGTCGCCTAACAACCCCCTGGCGAGCGGGGACGGGCTGATCCGGGTGCGTCCGGGCAACAAGGTTCCGCTGGTGCCCGAGCACCAGATCAAGGCGGGGTTCGAGGTCGCGGTGACGCCGGAGTGGCGGCTCGGGATGAACGTGGCGGCGTTCTCGTCGTCGTTTTTCCGGGGCGACGAGTCGAACCTGAACCGGAAGCTGGCGCCCTACGCGCTGGTGAACCTGACGACGAGCTATCAAGTGTCGCGGGAGGTGCAGCTGTTCGGTCTGGTGACGAACCTAACCAACACGCGGGTGGCGAATTTCGGGACGTTCATCGAGCCGAGCGCGGCCTTCGCGAACCGCTATGCGCTGACCGACCCGCGCAGCACGACCCTGCTGCAGCCGCTCTCGGTCTACGGCGGCATGCGCGTGACCTGGTGAGGAGCGCCGGGACGCGCGGCGATGGACGGGGTGCTGCTCGTCGACGGTCACCCGATCGTCCGCGACGCGCTGCGCGGGCTGCTGGAACCCATGGGGGCCACCGTCCTGACGGCCGGCAGCCCGGAGGAGGGCGAGCGCCTGGCCCGGGTGCATCGGCCGTCCCTCGTCGTCACCGACCTGGCCTTCCCGGGGGCGCCGCTCGGCGGGCTCGCCCTGATCCGGCGCCTGCTGCGCGAGCGCGATCCGGCCCCGCGCGTGCTGGTCTTCAGCCGGTGCGATGCGCCCGGCCTCGCCCCACTGGCCCTGCGCGCGGGCGCCCTCGGCTACGTGAGCAAGGCCGCGGGGCTCGCCGAGTTCGCCCGCGCCTACCGCCGGGTCCGCGCCGGCAAGGGCTACCTGACGGCCGACCTGGCCCTCGCCCTGGCCGCGCCCGCCCGGTCCGCGGACCCGCTCGACGGGCTGACGGGGCGCCAGCTGCGGATCCTGCGGCTCATGGCCGAGGGCCGCTCCCAGCGGCAGGCGGCGGAGGCGCTGCTGGTCAGCGCGAAGACCGTCTCGAACGAGGTGGCGTTGATCCGCGAGCGGGTCCGGGCCGGCGACCGGTCCGGGCTGGTCCGCTTCGCCCTGCGGCACCGGGAGGCGGTCGCGATCCGCCTCGCCGCCGATCCATGCTGACGGGCCGCCCCCGCGCCTTGCCGCCCCCGCGCCTTGCCGCCGCCGCGCCTTGCCGCCGCCGCGCCGGGCAACCACCTGGACGGTCGGTGGCCGGGCGGCCGCGCCGGACCCGCTCCCGCCGCCCGCAGCGCGGGAGATCGGCGTGAGTGAGTCGGATGAGATCGCGGTCTTCGTGGACGCGGATGCCTGTCCGGTGAAGGACGAGGTCTACCGCGTCGCGGCCCGCCACGGGCTGCGCGTCTTCGTGGTCGCCAACAGCTTCATCAACGTTCCCCGCGAGCCCTGGATCGAGCGCGTCGTGGTGCCCGGACGCCTCGACGCGGCGGACGACTGGATCGCCGAGCGGGCGGGCCCGCGCGCCGTCGTGGTCACGGCCGACGTGCCGCTCGCCGACCGCTGCGTGCGCTCCGGCGCGACGGTGCTCGCCCCCACCGGGAAGGCGTTCACGGAATCCTCGATCGGGATGGCCCTGGCGACCCGCAACCTGATGCAGGATCTGCGCGAGGCGGGCCTCGTCTCGGGCGGCCCGCGGCCCTTCTCCGCCAAGGACCGCTCGGCGTTCCTGGGCGCCCTCGACCGCGCCATCGTGCGGCTGCGCAGGGCCCGGGCGGGCTGAGGTCCCGCGGCCGCCGCGCGGGACGGCCTTGATCGGCATCAAGGCCCCGCCCCCTGCTGCGGCGCACACGGGTGGCGTCCGGCGCGGTCGCGGACCCGCCCGACTCGGCAGAACGGCGTGCGGCGCTTCTGCTTAGACTTCCGTCTTCGCATCATCGTCGCCGCCGAAGCGGTGACCGCTTCGGCGAATGATGCTCAGGATGGACGATCCCGATGCGTGCTGCCTTCCTCGCCCTCTGCTGTGCTCTCTCGGGGCTCGCCGGAGGGCACGCTCTCGCCTCTCCCTGCGCCGATCAGGTCGCCGCCCTGCAGCGCCGGCTCGACAGCCCGGGCGCCTTGCGCGTGGCGGGCCTCGAACCCGGCCACAGCCTGACCACGGGATCGAAGGCCCTGCCGCGACTCCTCCAGGGGACGCCGAGCGACCCGCAGCTGACGCCGACCCGGGAGCCGTCGCGGCGGCCCGGCTGCTGATCCAGGAGGCCCTGGCCGAGGATCGCGAGGGCAACCGGCGCGCCTGCGAGACCATCGTCACGGACGCCAAGCGCCTCATCGGGGCGCTGCCCTGAGAGGTCGTGATACGACAGCGGATCAATCGATCGGTGCTCGGCCTGCCTGGCTTGGCGCTGCCGCCACGGAGGGACGATGGGACCGCACGGGTGTGAGCGCCGCCGCGCCGCTACCCCCGCCCGTAGGGGTAGCACCGCGTCCGGTCGAGGTCGCGCCCGAGATGGGCGGCGAGCGTCCGGATCGCCGCCGCGTGCGCCACGTAGGGGTCGCGGTTGCCCTGCCCGACGATGATCGGGCAGGCATCCTCGCGCTGCGGCACCATGGCGGTGGCGAGCCCGCCGCCCTCCGGGTCGCGCAGGGTGTAGAAGCGCGGCATCGTGCGGGCGAGGTGCGCCTTGAGGCCGATCTCCCGCTCGATGAAGGGACCGGGCGGCGGCACGTAGGAGGCCCGGGCGCGGGCCTCCGCCTGCCGGAAGTGCTTCTCGACGGCGTGACCCATCAGGGCCGATTCGCGGATCGCCTCCGCCTCGGTCTCGATGCGGAACCAGGTCTTGCCCCCCTCGGCGTCGCAGACGAATTCCATCGCTCCTCACAGGCCGGCCACCTGCCGCCCGAGCTGACGGCGCGAGGCATGTTAACCCTGCCGGGCCTCGACCCCAAACGGCACCGCGTCGCGCCCCCGCGGCGCGGCCTCCTTGCGCCGCAGCGTGGCGCGCCCGCGCTCGGTGATCTGCCAGACCGCGAAGGTGCCGCCGATATGCGGACCGGCCTGCTCGCCCAGGAAGTGCAGGTGACCCTCGTTCTCCAGGGCGCAGAGCCGGCTGTGGTCGCCCGGCCAGGAGCGGTCGGGGTCGCGCTTCACCGAGATGCGGCCCTCCTCGGTGCGGGCGGCCTTCATGAGCAGGCGGCGCTCGTGATCGATCATCGCGTGTCCTCTCGCGCAGGGAGCGGGCCGGGGGCCCGCGGAGGTCCGGTCGCACCGGCGCCGAGGGCGGCCGCGTCCGACGGGCGGTGGAAAAGCGCCTTCCGCGCCCGGTCCAGGCGCGAAGACGCGGGGTGCCGCGGCGGGGCGCCCGATGTCGGCGGCCCTGCGGGCCGCGCGATCGCCCCCGCAGGGACGGCCGTGAGCCCGCACCGGCGGGCCGTGAGCCCGCGCTCGCGAGCACGCACCGGAGGTGCCGGGCGGGGGCTGCGAATGAAGCTAAGCAGTTTAATCCGCGAGGGCAAGCTGCCCGGCTCCTCGCGCGGCGCCGGCTCACGGCTCCCGCTCGGCCTCCTCGGCCTCCGGGGCGGGGGCCGGCGCGGGGAGCGGCGGGGCGGGCGGGCGCCAGGCCGGCTGCCCGCCGGGGCGGCGGGCCGTCGTCACGACCGGTCCCTCGGGGGCGAAGCGCACCGTCGTGGCGCCGTGGGCGGCCAGGAAGGCCCGGTCGAGGACGAGCCGCGCCGCGCAGCCCGGCGGCGCCGTCGCCCGCGCGATGACGATGTCGGCCCGGGCGCAATCCGCCTCGAAGGCGCGCTTGTCCCTGACCAGGGCGACCCGCCAGCCGTTGCGGGCGGTGGCGACGCAGCCCACCGCGTCGCAGCGCTCGGCCCGGGCGAGGCTCGGGTCGCCGCGCGGGCGGGCATCGCCGTCCGCGCGCAGCCATTGTTCCAGGCCGAAGGCCGGCGGCCGGCCGAGGCTGGCGAGGCGCCCGTCCGCCCCCCGCAGCGCCGCGCCCGCCCCCTCGCGATCGACGTAGAGGTCGGGCCGCTCGGCCCTGGCGGCGAGCGCGACGCCGACGAGGGCCGGCAGCACGCCGAGGACGCGCAGCCGCGGGCTCGGCAGGGTCAGGAGCAGGAGCGCGGCGGTGAGGAGCCCGAGCGCCCCCGCCCCGAAGGCCGGCACGATCACCACCGCGTGGTCGAAGCCCGCGATCCAGGCCGAGATGTCGAGCATGCCCCGCACCGCGAGGCCCATGGTCCACCAGACCGGCCGGTCGAGGGCGAAGGGATAGGCGAGCATGCCGAGGACGGCGGCCGGCATCACCACCACCGAGACCAGGGGCAGGGTGAGGGCGTTGCCGACCACCCCGAAGGGCTGGATGTTCTGGAAGTGGTAGGTGGCGAAGGGGGCGGTCGCGACCTGGGCCACCAGCGTCGTCGCGAGCGTGCCGACCAGGGTGCCGGCGACCCAGGCGAGGGCGCGCCCGAGCGGCCCGGCCCCCGGCGCCGCGAAGAGCCGCCCGTCGAGGAGCCGCGCGCAGGCGACGAGGCCCGCCACCGCCGCGAAGGACATCTGGAAGCTCGGGCCGAGCAGCCCCTCGGGCTCGCGGGCGAGGGCGATCAGGGCCGCGAGGGCGAGGTTGCGCAGGGACAGGGCCGGCCGGTCGACCAGGATCGCCCCCAGCATGATCAGCGTCATGATCAGGGAGCGCTCGGCCGCGATGTCCCAGCCGGAGAAGACGCAGTAGCCGGTCACCCCGGCCATGCCGAGGCCGGCCGCGATCTTCTTGATCGGCCAGAACAGGGCGAGGCCCGGGACGAGGGCGAGGAGCGCCCGGGCGAGCCAGAACACCACCCCCGCCGCCAGCACCATGTGGAGCCCGGAGATCGACACGACGTGGTAGATCCCGGCCGCCCGCAGGCTGTCGTTGGTGGGCCCGTCGATGAGCCCGCGCTTGCCGGTGACGAGGGCCGCGGCGACCGCCCCGGCCTGGCCGCCATTGGCGTCGGTGATGCGCCGGGTCAGGGCGTTGCGGGCGTCGTCGATCGCGGCGGCGACGCGCAGCGAGAGGGGAGGCGGGGCGGGCGGCTCCCGCACCGCGATCGCGCCGAGGAGCGAGCCCACCGCGCCGATGCCGCGGAAATAGGCGTCGCGGGCGAAGTCGTAGCCGCCCGGCCGCGCCGGCTCCGGGGGCGGCAGCAGCCGCGCCTTCGCCTCGATGAAGTCGCCCGGCCGCAGCGGCGCGGCCTTGCGGTAGGACACGCGCACCCGCTCCGGCCGCTCCCCGGCGGGAAGGTCGCCGAGGCGCACCACCCGCACCACGAGCCGCGCGCCCTCCTCGCGCTCGTCGAGCCCCTCGACGAAGCCCGCGAGCGGCGCGACCAAGGTCCGGGCGAGGACCGGGGCCGCCACGTCCCCGATCCGGTAGGCCGCCGCCGAAAAGCCGCACAGGAAGGCGCAGAGCCCGAGGGCGCCCGCGCGCGAGGCCGGCCGGGCGCGCAGGCCGATCGCCGCGGCCGCGCTCAGGCCGGCCACGACGAGCGGCGCCGCCGGGGCGGGCGGCCCGTCCGCCCCCGCGAAGACCAGGAGGATGCCCGCCCCGAAGGCGACGGCGAGCCAGGGAAACAGGCGGCGCTGCGCCGCCTCCTCGGCGAGGCGGCGCGCCGTCCATGTCCCGATGCCCCGCGCGAGATCGCCGGGGCGGGCGACCGCCGCGAGCGCGGCGGCGCTCCGCACCGCGAGCCCGGTCCCCGCCTCTCCGCGCGCCATCGCCGCGCCCCGTGGATTTCTTAACGGCCGGTCGCGCGCATGCTACAGGACGGGTCGCCGACGGGTCGACCGGACCTATCTTCGCCCACCGGTCTCCGTCCCCACCTCCTGCTGACCGGTTCCCGTTGCTGATGTCCTCCGTCGTCACGCGCTTCGCCCCGTCGCCCACGGGCTTCCTCCACATCGGCGGAGGCCGCACGGCGCTGTTCAACTGGCTCTACGCCCGCAAGCACGGCGGCCGGATGCTCCTGCGCATCGAGGACACGGACCGCGAGCGCTCCACCGAGGCCGCCATCGAGGCCATCCTCGACGGCCTGTCCTGGCTCGGCCTCGACTGGGACGGGGACGTGATCTACCAGTTCGCCCGCGCGGCCCGGCACCGGGAGGTGGCCGAGGGCCTGCTCGCGGCGGGGCGGGCCTATCGCTGCTACGCGAGCCCCGAGGAACTCACCGAGATGCGCGAGGCGGCGCGCCGCGAGGGCCGCCCCCTGCGCTACGACGGCCGCTGGCGCGACCGCGACCCCTCCGAGGCCCCGCCCGGCGTCAGGCCGGTGATCCGCCTGCGCGCCCCCGTCGAGGGCGAGACCGTGGTCGAGGACGAGGTCCAGGGCCGCGTCGTCTGGCAGAACAAGGACCTCGACGACCTCGTGCTGCTGCGCTCGGACGGCACGCCGACCTACATGCTGGCCGTCGTGGTCGACGACCACGACATGGGCGTCACCCACGTGATCCGCGGCGACGACCACCTCACCAACGCGGCGCGGCAGACGCAGATCTACCACGCCCTCGGCTGGACCGTGCCGAGCATGTCGCACATCCCGCTGATCCACGGGCCGGACGGGGCGAAGCTGTCCAAGCGCCACGGGGCGCTCGGCGTCGACGCCTACCGGGGCCTCGGCTACCTGCCCGCGGCCCTGCGCAACTACCTCGTGCGGCTCGGCTGGAGCCACGGCGACCAGGAGGTGTTCTCCACCGAGGAGATGGTGGCGGCCTTCGACCTCAAGCAGATCGGGCGCTCGCCCGCCCGCTTCGACTTCGCCAAGCTGGAGAACCTGAACGGCCAGTACATCCGGGCGACGTCGGACGCCGATCTGGTGGCGGCGATCGAGGCGATCCTGCCGAGCCAGGGGCCGGCCCGCGGCCTCCCCGCCCGGTTCGACGACGCCCTGCGCGCGCGCTTCCTCGCCGCGATGCCGGGCCTCAAGGAGCGGGCCAAGACGCTGATCGAACTCCTCGACAGCGCCTACTACCTCTACGCCCCGCGCCCGCTCGCCCTCGACGAGCGCGCCGAGGGGCTCCTCGGCAATGGCGGGCGCGAGCGGCTCGCGGGCGTGCTGCCGCGGCTGGAGGCCCTGCCCGACTGGAGCGCCGCCTCGACCGAGCAGGCGGTGCGCGACTTCGCCGAGGCCGCCGCGGTGAAGCTCGGCCACGTCGCCCAGCCCCTGCGGGCCGCCCTGACCGGCCGCGCGACCTCGCCGGGCCTCTTCGACGTGATGGCGGTGCTCGGCCGGGAGGAGAGCCTCGGCCGCCTGCGGGACCAGGCCCGCGCGGCCTGATTCCTGCTTGGCCTGCCGGTTTTTCCTGCTTGGCCTGCCGGTTTTGGCATGCCAGTGCGCCGCGCCCCGAATCGGGCGCGGTCCCGACCCAGGCAACGGCGCCCGGCCCGGGCTCGCGGAGTTTATGAACAGCGCGTGAATTTTGTCACTCGGTTCGGGCGGTCCAGTTGAAGACGCTGCGTCGATCCGCTAACCCGGTCGGCGAGTGAGCACCTGCAGCAAAGTTCCCGCCGCCTCGCCCGCGCCCGCGAACCGCGCCGGTCCCGCGGCCCGTGCCCCGACGCTCATTCCGTTGATGAAAGGGTCCAAAACCCCATGAGCTTCCCCCACAGCACCCTCACGGTGAACGGCCGCCAGGTGGAGCTGCCGCAGAAGGACGGCACGATCGGACCGAGCGTCCTCGACATCGGCAAGCTCTACGGCCAGACCGGGATGTTCACCTACGACCCGGGCTTCACCTCCACGGCCTCGTGCGAGTCGAAGATCACCTACATCGACGGCGACGAGGGCATCCTCCTCTATCGCGGCTACCCGATCGAGCAGCTCGCCGAGCACGGCGACTTCCTGGAGACCTGCTATCTCCTGCTGTTCGGCGAGTTGCCGACCGCGGCCCAGAAGGCCGATTTCGACTACCGGGTCACGCGCCACACCATGGTGCATGACCAGATGAACCGCTTCTTCCAGGGCTTCCGCCGCGACGCGCACCCGATGGCCATCATGGTGGCCTGCGTCGGCGCCCTCTCGGCCTTCTACCACGACTCGACCGACATCTCGGACGAGAAGCAGCGCATGATCGCCTCCATGCGCATGATCGCCAAGATGCCGACCCTGGCGGCCATGGCCTACAAGTACTCCATCGGCCAGCCCTTCGTGTATCCGAAGAACGAGCTCGATTACACGTCGAACTTCCTGCGGATGTGCTTCGCGGTGCCGTGCGAGGAGTACCACGCCAACCCGGTGATGGCGCGCGCCCTCGACCGCATCTTCATCCTGCACGCGGATCACGAGCAGAACGCCTCGACCTCGACGGTGCGGCTGGCCGGCTCCTCGGGCGCCAACCCCTTCGCCTGCATCGCGGCCGGCATCGCCTGCCTGTGGGGTCCGGCCCATGGCGGCGCCAACGAGGCGGCGCTCAAGATGCTGGAGGAGATCGGCCGGCCCGAGCGCATCCCGGAATACATCGCCAAGGCCAAGGACAAGAACGACCCGTTCCGCCTGATGGGTTTCGGTCACCGGGTCTACAAGAACTACGACCCGCGCGCCCGCATCATGGCCAAGACCACCCACGAGGTGCTGGCCGAGCTCGGCATCAAGGACGACCCGCTGCTCGACGTGGCGGTCGAGCTGGAGCAGATCGCGCTCAAGGACGAGTACTTCATCGAGAAGAAGCTGTATCCGAACATCGACTTCTACTCGGGCATCACCCTGAAGGCGATGGGCTTCCCGACCTCGATGTTCACGGTGCTGTTCGCCCTGGCCCGCACGGTGGGCTGGATCGCGCAATGGGCCGAGATGATCGAGGATCCCTCGCAGAAGATCGGCCGCCCGCGCCAGCTCTATGTCGGGCCGCCCAAGCGCGAATACGTGTCGATCTCGCAGCGCGGCTGAGCGCGGCGCACTCCTGCCGGGCGGGCCGCGACCCGCCCGGCGGGGCGCGGGACCCTCACGCCGGCCCGCGCGCCGCCGCCAGCACGATCCGGGCGGCCGAGCGGCTCGGGTCGTCCCCGTCCGGCAGCCGCATGGCGGCGTCGAGGCGGCGCAGGGCCCGGTCCTGCGCCTCCCGGGCCGGCCCGCCCGCGAGCAGCGGCCCCAGCGCCTCCGCGAGGCGCTCCGCCCGGCAATCGCCCTGGATCAACTCGGGGATGGCGTTCTCGCCGAGGATCAGGTTCGGCAGCACGATCGTCGGCACCTGGATCAGGCGGCGGACGATCACCTCCTCGATCTTCGGAACCCGGTAGGCCACCACCATCGGCACGCCCGCGAGCGCCAGTTCGAGGGTGACCGTGCCCGAGGCCGCCAGGGCCGCCCGCGCCCGGCGGAAGGTGGCGTGCTTGTCGGCCTCGCCCGCCACGAGGCGCGGCGTCACCGGCCAGGCGGCGGCCCGCGCCTCGATCAGGGCGCGGTGGCGCGCCACCGCCGGCAATTCGACCCGGAAGCGCGCCCCCTGCGCCCGCAGCCGCCCCAGGGTCGCCCCGAAGACCGGCATCAGCCGCTCGATCTCGGAGCTGCGCGACCCCGGCAGCACGGCGAGGACCGGCTCCTCGGCCCCGCGCGCGGCCGCCTCGGCCTCGTCCGGGCGCAGCTCCGCGAGGCGCTCGATCAGCGGGTGGCCCACATAGGTGCAGGCCGGGCCGCCGAGGCGGCGATGCGCCTCCGGCTCGAAGGGCAGCAGCGCCAGCACGTGATCGACGTAGGCGCGCATGGTCCTGGCCCGCCAGGGCCGCCACGCCCAGACGCTCGGGCTCACGTAATCGACGACGGCGAGGTCCGGCAGCCGGCGCCGCACCCGGCTCGCCACCGCGTGGGTGAAGCCCGGGCTGTCGATGATGACGAGCACGTCGGGCCGCGCCGCCACGCAGGCCCGCACCGTCTCGCGGATGCGCCGCATCAGCAGCCGGATCCGCGCCGCCACGGCGAGGTAGCCGATCACCGCGACGTCCTCCAGGGGGAAGAGGGAGGGCATGCCCTCCGCCGCCATGGCGTCGCCCCCGACCCCCGCGAGGGCGAGCGGCCCGGGCGCGGCCGCGCGCAGCGCCCGGATCAGCTTGGCGCCGAGCTGGTCGCCGGATTCCTCGCCCGCGACGAGCCAGATTCGCAGGGATCGCGTCACGCCGCCTCCAGGCCGATCAGGAACAGGCCGAGCGCGTCGGCGAGGGCGGCGGTCTCGCCGCGGTCGAGGATCAGCGTGTCGCCGGCGCCGACCGCGATCCCGGCGCAGCCGGCCGCCGCCGCCGCCCGCACCGTGCGCGGGCCCACCGCCGGCAAGTCGACCCGCAGGTCCTGCCCGCTCTTGGCGAGCTTGACCAGGACGAGGCCCGCGGGAGGGCGCCCGAGGCCGAGGGGGCGCCGCGCGAGGCCGCGGACGCGGGCGAGCATCCGGTCGGTGCCCTCCGGCCCCTCGACCGCCAGCACGCGCCGGCCCGCCACCGCGGCCGCCTGCCCGACATCGTGGGCGGCGAGGCTCGCGAGCAGCGCCCGGCCGGTCGCGACCGAGGTCTCGGCGGCGGCGTCCGGCCGGCGCGCCCCGAGCGGGCCGGGCGGGGCCATCAACCCGGGGGCGAGTTCGTGCACGCCGAGGATGCGGTGCCCGTGCTCCTCCAGCAGCGCCAGCACGCCGCGCAGCAGGTGGTCGTCGCCCCCCTGCGCCAGGGAGCGCAGCTCGTCCCGGTTGCGCAGGGCCGCGAGCGTGTTGAGGAGGGCCGCCGGGCTCGGTCGGGACACCGCGCCCGCCAGGGTCACGCCCGAGGGCCGCCACGCGTCGAGGCGCGCCAGCGCGCCGCGCACGTCGAGGAGGTCGACGGTGGCGTGGGCGCGGCGCCGGGTCGCCGGGTCGGCGAAGCCGCGGATCGCCAGGATCCGGAAGGGGCGCCCCGCCGCGTCGAGGGCCGAGGCGACGAGGAGCGGGAGCCGTCCCGCGCCCGCCACGATCGCCACGGTGCCGCCCGCCATGGCGCGCCTCAGGCCGGTCCCGGCGTGTCGCGCGGCATGCAGACCGAGCGCTTGCCGCCCTCGCGCAGGAAGGCGAGGATCTCCTGCACGATCGGGTGCGTCTCGAACTCCGCCGCCACATCCTCGACGCGCTCCATCAGCGTGCCCTCCTGCGCGAAGAGCAGCCGGTAGGCGCGCCGCAGCGCGTGGATGTCCTCCCGCGAGAAGCCCCGGCGCTGCAGGCCGATGATGTTGAGGCCCGAGAGGTAGGCCCGGTTGCCCAGCGCCATCCCGTAGGGGATGAGGTCGTTCTCCAGCCCCGAGAGGCCGCCCACGAAGGCGTGCGGGCCGACCCGCGCGAACTGGATCACCGCCGCCCCGCCGCCCAGGATGGCGAAATCCCCCACCGTGCAGTGGCCGGCGAGCATCACGTTGTTCGAGAACACGACGTTGTCGCCGATCCGGCAATCGTGCCCGACATGGCTGTTGGCCAGGAAGGCGCAGCGGTCGCCGACGACCGTCTCCAGGCCGCCGCCGGCCGTGCCGGGATTCATCGTCACGCCCTCGCGGATCAGGCAATCGGCCCCGATCGTGAGGCTCGAGGGCTCGCCGCGGTACTTCAGGTCCTGCGGCGGGTGGCCGATCGACGCGAAGGGGAAGACCCGCGTGCGGGCGCCGACGCTGGTGCGGCCCGCCACCACCGCGTGGCTCACGAGCTCGACCCCGTCGCCGAGCCGCACCTCCGGCCCGACATGGCAGAAGGGACCGACGCGCACGCCCTCGCCGAGCACCGCGCCGTCCTCGACCACGGCGCTCGGGTGGATGCGCGCCTCGCCCGGGGAGCCGCCGGCGCTCATTCGGTCACCAGCATGGCGCCGATCTCGGCCTCCGCCACCAGCGTGCCGGCGACCTTCGCCTCGCCCCGGAACCACCACATGGTGCGGCGGTTCGTCAGCTTCCTCATGTGGTACTCGACGGTGTCGCCGGGCACGACGGGCTTGCGGAACTTCACCTTGTCGATCGTCATCAGGTAGACCCGGCTCGGCCGCGTGTCCCGGGTGAGCGTGTGGGCGCAGCAGATGGCGCCCGCCGTCTGGGCCATGCCCTCGACCAGCAGCACGCCGGGGAAGACCGGGACCTTGGGAAAGTGGCCGGTGAATTGCGGCTCGTTGATGGTGACGTTCTTGATGCCGATGCAGCTGGCGTCGCCGTCGATCTCGACGATCCTGTCGACGAGCAGGAACGGGTAGCGGTGGGGCAGGAGCTCCATCACCCGCAGGATGTCGGCCGTTGCCAGTTCGCGGGGCGTCTCGGTCGTGCCGGGTGTCGGGGACTTCGCGTCGGGCTCCATGCGCGGCCTCAAGGATGGTCGGGATCGGCCGGCGGGCCGAGGACGGGCCTCGTCAATGGCGAGGAAGCGACCGCCGATGCAAGGACTTTGCGGCCGTATGGGGGCGGAACTAGCCGTCCGTGTCCTCCGGCCCGCGCTCGCGCGCGGCGAGCCGCTTGAGCGTCGTCATCTCGCGGAACCACTCGCGCACCGGCTTGGCCGGGGTCCCGCCCCAGCGGGCGCCCGGCGGCACGTCCTTGTTGATGTTGCTGGAGCCGGCGATCTGCGCGCCCATGCCGATCCGCAGGTGCCCGACGACGCCGACCTGGCCGCCCAGCACCACGTAATCCTCGAGGGTGGTCGAGCCCGAGATGCCGACCTGGGCCACGATCACGCAGTGGCGGCCGATCACCACGTTGTGGGCGATCTGCACGAGGTTGTCGATCTTGGTGCCCTCGCCGACGATCGTGTCGCGGCTGGCGCCGCGGTCGATCGTGGTGTTGGCACCGATCTCGACGTCGTCCTGGATGATGACCCGGCCGACCTGCGGCACCTTGAGGTGCCCGCCCGCCCCCATGGCGAAGCCGAACCCGTCCTGGCCGATGCGGGCGCCGCCGTGGACGATGACCCGGTTGCCGACCAGCGCGTGGAGCAGCGAGGCGCCCGGCCCGATGGCGCAGCCGCGCCCGATCCGGGTGCCCGGCCCGACCACCGCCCCGGCCGCCAGCACGGTCCCGCTGCCGATCTCCGCCCCGGGGCCGATCACCACCCCGGGATCGACGACCACGCCGGGTTCGAGCCGCGCCTCCGGATGCACGAAGGAGCCCGGCGAGACGCCGGTGGCGCCGAACAGCGAGCCCGGCCGCGCGGCGCTCGGGAAGAGCCGCGCCAGCACCTGGGCGAAGCCCCGGTAGGGCTGGGGCGTCACCAGCGCGGCCGTGCCCTCCGGCACCCGGGCGGCGAAGCGCGGCGAGACCAGGCAGGCCCGCGCCCGGGTGCGGCCGAGCGCCTCCGCGTACTTGGCATTGTCCATGTAGGCGAGGTCGTCCGGCCCTGCGCTCTCCAGGGGAGCGGCGCCCGCGACCGCGAGGGTGCCGTCGAGGCCGGCCGGCAGGGCGGCCCCGGCCAGCGACGCGACCTCGCCCAGGGAGATCGGGCCGGCGAAGGGGAAGAAGACCGGGTCGGACATGCTCGGCGCTCGCGGCAGGACCGGCGGGCCGGACGGCACCGCGACGGAGGCCCGCCCTAGCGGGTCGCGCCGGGCGGCACAAACGAAAAAGGCCGCTGCGGAGCCGGCCCGGGAGGATGCGGGGAGGCGGGCCCCGGGGCCGGGAGGAGGGCGACTCCCTCGTCCCGCCGGGGGCGTCGCGGGTCAGCGCGCGGCGAGCGCGTCGAGGACCAGCCTGGCGGTGAGCGCCGAGGAGGCCGGGTTCTGGCCCGTCACGAGCCGGCCGTCCGCCACCGCGAAGGGGTGGAAATCGGCCGCGCGCCCGTAGACCCCGCCGAGCTCGCGCAGCCGCGTTTCGAGGAGGAACGGGACGGCCGCGTCGAGGCCCACGGCGCGCTCCTCGCTGTCGGAGAAGCCGGTCACGCGGCGGCCCTGCACCAGCGGCGCGCCGGTCTCGGCCTTGGCGTTCACCAGCCCCGCCGGCCCGTGGCAGACGGCGGCGACCACCTTGCCCTGCGCCCACGCCTTGCCGAGCAGCGCGGCCAGGGCCGCGCTCTCCGGCAGGTCGACCATGGTGCCGTGGCCGCCGGGCAGGAACACCGCGTCGTCGGCCTCGGCGTCGATCGCCGCGATGGCAGGCGTCTCGGCGAGCGCCTTCGAGGCCGCCGCATCGCCGAGGAAGCGCTCGACGGCGGCCTCGTTCTCGCCCTTCGGCTTGACCGAGCGCGGATCGATCGGGACCGGTCCGCCGGCGATCGACGCCAGCGTCACCGCCGCGCCCGCGTCCACGAACGCGCAATAGGGCGTCGCCAGTTCCTCGAACCAGACGCCGGTCGGCTTCGCCGGATCGCCCATCGTCGCGGCCGAGGTGGCGATCATCAGGATGCTGAAACGGGCCATGTGCGTGCTCCTTGCCAAGCCGGACCTTGCCAAGCCGGACCTTGCCAAGCCGGACCTTGCCGGACCGGACCTTGCCGGACCGGGCCTTGCCGCGCCGGACCTTGCCAAGCCGGACCTTGCCAAGCCGGACTCGGCGGCGGAAATCACTCCTCGTGGGAGGACCGATCAGAGATCCGATGGCTCCCCCAGCGCCGACCCGTCGCGCCGACCGCTTCGCCGCCATCCGGTCGCGCTCGTCGCGCCTATCGAGATGACCGCTCCGCGGGGTCACCCGCAGGCCGCTGCCGCGTGGCGGGCTGCCCACCTGGCGAGGCGGCGGGGCCATCCAGCGACCGGCCCCCGCCATGCTCGGGTCGGCCCCCGGGCCATGCCTGCCCGAGGGAGAGGACAGGCATCGCCCGTCGCGGTAGGGAACGGGAACATTCCCATGCCCGCTGCCGGTGATGAGCCACCTCGTCTCCTTGCGCACCTTCCTCTGCGCCTACCGCGCCGGCTCGATCACCCGCGCGGCGCGGCAGCTCGGCATCACCCAGCCGGCGGCCTCGGCCCACGTCGCGGCGCTGGAGGGGCAGCTCGGAAGGCCGCTCTTCGTCCGGCAGGCGCGCGGCGTGAGCCCGACGCCGGCGGCCGACGATCTCGCCCGCTCGGTCGCGGCCGCCCTCGACCGCATCGACGCGGTGATGGCGGCGGCCCGCGCCCGCTCGAGCCAGCTCTCCGGCACCGTGCACCTGGTCGGTCCGGCCGAATTACCTCTCCGCGCGCATCGGGCCGGCGCTGGCGCCGCTGGTGGCGCAGGGGCTGCGGCTGCGCATCGGGACGGGGGGCCGCGACCGCATCTACGCCGCCCTGGGGGAGGGCCACGCGGATCTGGCCGTCACCGCCTCGCTGCCGGAGGGCAGGGGCCTCGGCTTCGCCGAACTGGGCCGCGAGCGCTTGCTGCTGGTCGCGGCGCCGGCGCTCGCCGCGCGCGCGAAGGGCCGCATCGTCGCGGCCGACATCCTGCGCGGCCTGCCGTGCATCGCCTACGACGAGGGCCTGCCGCTGATCCGGCCCTTCTTCGCGCAGGTCTTCGACGGGCTCCCGGACCTGCAGGCCGTCGCGACGGCGCCCGACCTGCGCCTCCTGACCGGCATGGCGGTGGCGGGCGTGGGATGGACGGTGCTGCCGGACTACGTCTGCGCCGAGGCGCTGGCGCTGGGGCGGCTGACCGAGCTGCCGACCGCCCGCGAGGGGCCGGACAACGCCCTCTACCTGGCCTGGAACCCGGGCGCGCTTCGCCAGCAGCGCGTCGTGGCGGTCAGGGATCACCTGCTGCGAGGCGGCCCGGCCCTGTGATCCCGACGACCCGGGATGCCGGCGCGGCGGGCCGTCGAGCCTCGCGAATTCTCGGCGCCACGCCGAAGGCGTGGCGAGACAGGCTTGGTGGAAAAAGGACTGGCGCAAAAAGGGCTTGGCGACACGTCGAGAACGGAACCAGCGGTCATGAGGAGGGATCCGGGATCCGCTTGATCGAAGCGGGTCCCGGATCCCAAGCCCGCGCGGCGCCTGAGCGCGGCGCCTGAGCGCGGACGACATCCGCATGGCCGAAATCGGAGATGGCGAAGCAATCCGTCGGATGTCGGATGACCGCTGGTCCGAGGCGGCGTGGGGCATTCAACGGAACGGCACCCGTTCCGGGGGGAACGGGTGCCGCATCGATCATCCCTGCCGAGGCGCGCCGCCGTGGCGGCGCCCTGCCGCGTCCGGGAGGGCTCAGAAGCGCGAGCCGCCCGAGAAGCGGAAGGCCTGAAGCTGGTCCTTGCCGACCTTGCCGCCCGCCGTCAGCACGCCCTCGTCCCGGGTGAGGGCGTAGGCGTAGTCGAAGCGGATCGGGCCCAGCGGCGAGTTCCAGAGGATCGAGGCACCGACCGAGGAGCGCAGAGTCGCCTGGTCGCGCACGTTCACGCATTCGGGCTCGACGCCGATCGTGAACGTGTTGAAGTTGCAGCCGCCGACCGGGCTGAAGCCGTTGATGATGCCGTCGCCGTTGACGTCGAAGGTGCGCTTGGACTTGTAGCCGAACAGCGTGCCCGCATCCGCGAAGATGGCGCCCTTCAGGCCGATATCCTTCGGGATGCCCCAGATCGGGAACTGCACCTCGACGGTGCCGCCGATATAGGTGGTGCCGCCGAGCGCGTTCGAGCGGGAATCGGTCGAGCCGATGTCGCGCGGGCCGATGCCGTTCGGCGCGAAGCCGCGCACCAGCGACGGGCCGAGGAAGAACTGGTCGGTGATCCGCAGCGTGTTGCCCTCGGTCGGCATGATGTGGCCGCCCTGGATCTTCACGAAGCCGACGACGTCCTCCCACAGCTCCTTGTAGTAGCGGGCCTCGCCGGTGACGCGGAAGAACTTCGAGTCGCCGCCGAGACCGGCGAATTCGGGCTTCAACTCGCCGTAGAAGCCGTTGCGCGGCAGCTGCAGGTTGTCGAGGGTCGAGTAGGCCAGGGTCACGCCCGCCAGCGAGGTGAGCGTGTCGCCGACCGATTCCTTGAGGGCGATCGAGGCCTCGCCGTCATAGGCGCAGTTCGGGTAGAGCGCCTGCCCGAGCGCGTTGACCGCCGTGTAGCCCGCGAGCGGGAACGAGCAATCGTTGTAGGGGCGCTTCAGGGTGTTCGGGATCTTGAGGGTCGTGTTGTAGAGCGAGTAGCGCAGCGTGATGCCGAACTCCTCGGTGATCGGCAGGCCGAGGCGCAGCTGGCCGCCGGTCACGTCGGTCACGTAGCGCGAGTAGCGGGTCAGGTCGCTGTACTTGCTGAACACGTCGAAGCCGGCGGCCAGCCGGTAGCCGAGGAAGTACGGCTCGGTGAAGGAGAAGTCGATGCCGCGGGTGTACTGGCCGGCGGAGACGCCGAGGCGCACGTACTGGCCGCGGCCGAGGAAGTTCGACTCCGAGACCGAGACCTCGCCGATGACGCCGTCGGCCGTGGAATAGCCGCCCGCCACCGAGAACGAGCCGGTGGGTTGATCCTCGACGTCGATGTTGACGACGACGCGGTCGGGCGACGAGCCCGGCTCGTTCGAGAAGCGGACCTTCTTGAAGAAGCCCAGCCCGTTCAGGCGCCGCTCGGCCCGGTCCACGAGGACGCGGTTGTAGGCGTCGCCCTCGCCGAAATCGAGCTCGCGCCGGACCACGTAGTCGCGGGTGCGGGTGTTGCCGCGGACGTTGATGCGCTCGACGTAGACGCGCGGGCCGTCCTCGACCACGAAGCCGAGGGCCACGGTGCCGGAGGCCCGGTCGCGCTCGCCGGTCGGGCGGACCTGCGCGAAGGGATAGCCGCGGCGCGCCACCTCGGTGGTGACGCCGGTCAGGGTGCGCTCCACGTCCTCGGCGTTGTAGACGTCGCCGACCTCGGTGCGGATCTCGTCGCGCAGGGTCGCGCCGTCGACGCCGCCGAGCCGCGAGTCGATCGCCACCGCGCCGACCCGGTACTGCCGACCCTCCTCCACCGTGACGGTGATGATCCAGCCGCCCGCGCCCTCGTCGAAGCGCGCATCCGCGGAGACGACCCGGAAATCGGCGTAGCCGTTCTTCAGGTAGTAGCGGCGCACGAGGTCGAGGTCGTTGGCGATCCGGTCGGGATCGTAGACGTCCGAGGTCTTGACGAAGCTGAGGAGGTTCATCTCCGTCGAGGTCATCAGGTCCTTGAGGCGACCCTCGGAATAGGCCTGATTGCCGACGAAGTGGATCTCCCTGATGCCGGTCTTGTCGCCCTCGTCGATGGTGTAGATCACGTCGATCGAGCCGTTCGGCAGGTCCACCGTCCGGTACGAGACCTTGGCGAGACCGCGGCCGGAGCGGCGGTAGACCTCGCGGATGCGCTCGACGTCGGACTGGACCACGGCGGGGTTGAAGCCCGCGCGGGACTTCGCCTCGACGATGCTCTCGAGAGTGCTCTTCTCGACCTTCTTGTTGCCCTCGAAGACGACGCGGTTGATCGTGTTGTTCTCCCGCACCGTCACCACGGTGCGGCCGCCGCTCTGGGAGACCCGGACGTCCGAGAACATCCCGCTCGCGATCAGATTGCGCCGGGCCTCCTCGGGCGACACGCCGGTCACGTAGGACCGCACCGTGTCGGCGTCGACGCGGCTGTTGCCCTGCACGACGACCTGCTGCGCCTGCGCGCCACCCGCGGCCAGTCCGGCTGCCATCATGATGGCGCCAGTGGCCGACACGCGCGCGCGCTTCCCTGTCATCGACATCATCAAATGGCCCGTCTCTTTTTTATCGGTCCGGGTTCGCACCCGCGGGTCGCCGACCCTCTGCGAGGAGGGCGGGGACCGTCTGGTCCTCGCCCGCTTCTACTGAGAATCCCCCGCGAAGCAAACGCCAAGCTCGCATCGGACCGGGATTTTGGGGGGACGTGGCCTTCCTGTCACGGGATCCCCGCCGGCTTTCGCGCGGCAGAGTCAGCAAGCCCTGAAGCACCGCCGTCGCGCGCCGGCCCAGATCGGGATTCGCGCAGATGAGCGCCCATGATCCCGACGAATTTATGTCGGGACCTGTGCGGAAAGGCTGAACGCGATCGCTCGAATTGCCAGCTTCTCCCGGCGCGGGCCTCAGGTTCCGCGGGTCCAGGAGGTGCCGATCTGCACGATATCGTTCCAGGTGGCGAACAGCATGAGCATGAGCACGAGGGCGAGGCCGATGCGGAAGCCGATTTCCTGGGCACGCTCGCTCAGGGGGCGGCCGCGCAGGACCTCGACGGCGTAGAACATCAGGTGGCCGCCATCGAGAAGCGGGACCGGGAACAGGTTGATGAGCCCGATCGAGACCGACAGGACCGCGATGAGGCCGATCACCGCCGAGAGGCCCCCGGCCTTGGCGGCCTGGCCCGAGACCCGGGCGATGCCCATCGGGCCGGAGAGCTGGTCGGCCGATTCGCGCCCGGTGATCAGCTTGCCCATGTAGTCGAAGGTGCGCTCGACCACGTAGTAGGTCTCGGAGACGCCGATCCTGAGGGAATCCACCAGGCCGTAGCGGGCGAGCTTGACGTCGGCGGCGTCGCGCGGGCCCTGGATCCCGAGCCGCCCGAGGCGGTGGGTGCCGAAGGGCGTCTTCTCCTGCACGGTGTCGGGCACGGCCTCCAGGGTGGTGCGCACGCCCCCGCGCTCGACCGTGACGCGGAGCGTCTCGCCGCCGCTGCCCGAGACGATCCGCTGCATATCGGCGAAGTGCGTCACCGGCCGGCCGTTGATCGCCTGGACGACGTCGCCGACCTGGAAGCCGGCCCGCGCGGCGGCGCTGCCGGGCTGGATCCCGGAGACGAGCGGCGTCACCTCCATGCGCCCGAGGGCGTAGATCGAGCCGGCGAAGACCAGCACGGCGAGCAGGAAATTCGCCGCCGGACCGGCCGCCACGATGGCGATGCGCTTCCAGACCGGCTGGGTGTGGAAGCTGATCGCGCGCTCGTCCGCGCTCATCCGCGCGAGGCTGTCGGGGTCGGGCACGCTGGCGCCGTTCTGGTCGCCCACGAACTTGACGTAGCCGCCGAGCGGGATCGCCGAGAGCTTCCAGCGCGTGCCCCGCCGGTCGGTGAAGCCGGCGATCTCCGGCCCGAAGCCGATCGAGAAGCTCGTCACCCCGACGCCGCACCAGCGGCCGACCAGGAAGTGGCCGAGTTCGTGGATGAACACCACCACGGTCAGCACGAACAGGAACGACGGCACGATGTAGAGGAGGCTGCCGGTCGTCTCCGTCAGGGCGTTGAGAAAGGTCATGTCGGCCCGCCCGGCATCCGCCGGTTCCTCTCAGTGCACGTCCCGACCAAGCCGGGGGCCGGTCCGTCGGGACGTGCGGCAAAATCAAGACCCGGGGCGCGGTCCGGCCGCGACCGGCTTCCGCCCCGGGCGTCCGGGGCCGAGGGCCCGGGCGCGCATCCGCCTGTCATACCGCTTCCCGTGCGCCGAGGACAGGGCGCGGATGCGCCGCCCCCGCCCGGCTCCGGCCGCGGTTAACGGCGCGCTCGGGCGGCACGCCACCGTGCGCCTGAGCGGCGGCCGCTTCGGCGGCGACTTCGGCGGCGATTTCGGCGCCGGGCACGATGCGGGAGCGGGATTCTCGGCCGGATGGCGCGGTGCCGGTCAGCCGAGGGCCTGCGCGCTCCAGCGCCGCACCTCGTCGTCCATGGCGAGCGCCTCCCCGACGTCGGCCGGGGCGGCGGGGAAGCGGGCCGCGAAGGCCGCGCAGGCCCGCTCGACGAGGGCGGCGATGTCGTAGAAGCCGATGCGCCCGGCGATGAACGCCGCGACCGCGATCTCGTTGGCGGCGTTCATCACCGTCGGCTGCGCGCCGCCCGCGGCGAGCGCGGCCTTCGCGATGCGCAGGCAGGGGAAGCGCTCCTCGTCCGGTCGCTCGAAGGTGAGGCTGCCGGTGGCGGCGAGGTCGACGGGGCGCCCCCGCGCGACGGTCAGGCGCTCGCCGATGCCGAGGCAATGGGCGATCGGCACCCGCATGTCCGGCATCGCGAGCCCGGCCGTCACCGCCCCGTCCCGCCACGTCACTAGGCCGTGGACGATGGATTGGGGGTGGACCACGACGTCGAGCCGCTCGGCCTCGATGGCGAAGAGGTGGTGCGCCTCGACGAGTTCGAGGCCCTTGTTCATCAGGGTGGCGGAATCGATGTTGATCTTCATGCCCATCGACCAGGTCGGGTGGGCGGCGGCCTGGGCGGCGCTCGCCGCCGCGATGGTCTCGCGCGGGGCCGTGCGGAAGGGCCCGCCCGAGGCCGTGATGGTCATCCGGGTGATGTCCTCGACCTTGCCCTCGCCGATCGCCTGGGCGAGGGCGTTGTGCTCGGAATCCATCGGCAGGATGCGGGCCCCGTAGCGCCGCGCGTCGCGCATGAAGGCGTCGCCCGCGCAGACGAGGCTCTCCTTGTTGGCGAGGGCGACGGTGCGCCCGAGCCGGATCGCCGCGTGGGTCGGGCCGAGCCCCGCCGCGCCGCTCACCGCCGCCACGACGAGGTCGGCCTCGCGGCTCGCCGCCTCGACCACCGCCTCCGGCCCGGCCCCGCAGGCGATGCCGCTGCCCCCGAGGGCGTCCCGCAGGGCCGGCCCGCCCTCCGGATCGGCGAGGGCCGCGAACTCGGCCCCGAGCGCGCGGGCGACGCGGGCCAGGGAGGCGGCGTCCCTGCCCCCCGCCACCGCGGCGACCCGGAAGCGGTCGCGGTGCTGGTCGAGGAGGTCGGCGGTGGAGCGCCCGATGGAGCCGGTCGCCCCGAGCACGGTGACGGTGCGCGTCAAGGTCTGAGATCCTCACTGGTCCCGGAAGCCATATCGAAGCGGAGGGCCGATCGGCAATCCGTCCGGTTTCGCACCCGCCCGCGCGCCCGCGCCGCGGCGCCCGTCCGCCCCGGACGGCCTGCGGCCCGGGGCCTCGGTCCGGCCGGCGCAAGTCTCCCGCATAGTGCGGCGCAACCAAGATTCCGAGCCGAATCGCGGCATGTAAAGCATTTTTTTAACCAGTCTGCACCCTCATGACGTTGCGGAAAACTGCAGGGTGGACGAAAATGAAGCTGGGAATTCGGTGGCGGCTCTACGCGGGTTTCGGCATCCTGGTGCTGCTCACCGCCGGACTGGGTCTGTTCTCCCTACGGCAGCAGCGCCTCACCATGGACAATTACGAGGCGCGCGAGGGGTTCGAGGCGCGGGCCCGCAGGGCCACGCACGCCACCGCGCTGGCGGCGCGCCTCGCCGAGCAGTCCGAGGCCTACCGGGCGACCTGGTCGCCCGAGCTGATCGCCCGGATGCAGGAGAGCCGCGGCGCCCTGGAGGAGCTGAGCCTCCGGATGGTCAACCAAGCGCTCACCGACGAGCGGCGGCAGATCTACCTGCGGGTCAGCGCGAACGCCCGGCACTTGAGGACGCAGATCGACCGCCTCGCCGAGGCCGGCCGGGCGGTCCTGCGCGAGAAGGACAGGCTCTTCAAGGGAGGTGAGGAGCTGACGCGGCTCACCGGCGGGCTGACGGCGGAGATCAGGGAGCGGGACATCAGCGCCCAGGTCGCGCAGGTGGCCGCGGTCGAGGCGGCCGTGCTCCTGACGCGGGTCTCGAACTGGCGCTTCCTCGCCACCCTCGATCCGAATGGGGCGGTCACGTTCCGGACCCATGTCGGCAAGGCGCAGGACGCGCTCGAGACCCTTCGGCGCACCGACCCCAAGGGGCTCTCCGCCGCGGCGATCCGCGCCGTCGAGGGCGCGCTCGACGCCTACGCGGCGGCGTTCGAGTCCACCTTCGCCGCCATGGCCGAGGCGCGGGCGGCCTACGAATCCGGCATCAAGCCGGCAGTCTCCGCGATCTCCGACGACGCGACCAAGGTCCAGGGCAAGCTCCAGGAGGTCGTCGACGCGTCGCGGGCCGAGGCCGCCGCCGCCGTGGAGGCCGCGCGCCTGACCCAGCTCGTCCTGGTCGGGCTGGTCCTCGTCCTCGGCGCCGCGCTCGCCGTCCTGATCGCGCGCAGCATCGTCCGGCCGATCATCGGGATGACGGAGGCGATGCGGCGCCTCGCGGAGGGCGACATGGGTGTCGAGGTGCCGGCTCAGGGGACGTCCGACGAGATGGGCCGCATGGCCGCGGCCGTCGAGGTCTTCCGCCGCAACGCCCTCGACCGCATCGCCCTTGAGGCGGCCCAGGCCGAGGCGCAATCCGCCCGCCAGCGGCGGGCCGACCGGGTCGACGCACTCGTGCGCGGCTTCCAGCAGCGCATCGCGGGGGCGCTCGAGATCGTGACCTCGGCCGCGACCGAGCTCGACGCCACCGCCCGCGGGATGACGCGGGTCGCCGACGGGACGAACCAGCAGGCCGCCGCGTCGAGCACCGCCGCCGAGCAGACCGCCGCGAATGTCCGCATGGTCGCGACCGCCGCCGAGGAGATGGTGGCCTCGCTCCAGGAGGTCGAGCGGCAGGTGCTGCGCTCCAGCGAGGTCGCCACCCTGGCGACGCGGGAGGCCGAGGCGACCAACGCCAGCATGGCCTCCCTGAGCGAGGCGGCCGAGCGCATCGGCGCGGCCGTGACGATGATCTCCTCGATCGCCAGCCAGACCAACCTGCTGGCCCTGAACGCGACCATCGAGGCCGCCCGGGCCGGGGAGGCGGGGCGCGGCTTCGCGGTCGTCGCCGCCGAGGTCAAGGAGCTCGCCGGTCAGACCGCCCGGGCGACCGACGAGATCGGCGGGCAGATCGCGGCGATCCAGGCGGCCACGCAGCAGGCCGCCGCGGCGATCCGGCAGATCGGCGCCACCATCGCGTCGATCAACGAGATCACCGGCACCATCGCCTCGACCGTGGTGGAGCAGACCGCCGCCACGAACGAGATCTCGCGCAATGCCGGCGAGGCGGCCCGGGGCACGCAGGACGTCTCCGCCAGCGCGACCCGGGTGCTCAGCGCGGCGAGCGAGACGGGCGGCGCGGCCTCGCAGGTTCTCGCGGCGGCGGCCGAACTCGCCTCGCAATCCCTGACGGTGAAGCGGGAGGTCGACGGCTTCCTCGACGCCATCCAGGCGGCGTAGCCGCCGCCGACGTAGCCGCCGCCGGCGCAGCCGCCGGCCCTGCGGGCCCTCACCCGGCCTGCAGGGCCAGGATCAGCCCGGCGAGCAGCGCCACGGCGAAGAACCCGTCGAGCCGGTCCATGACGCCGCCGTGGCCCGGGATCAGGCGGCCGGAATCCTTGGCGCCGTAGGCCCGCTTGAGGGCGGATTCGGCGAGGTCGCCGCCCTGGCTCAGCACCGAGCCCAGCGCCGAGAGAAGCAGGGCGGAGGCCGCGGGCAGGCTCGCCGCCCCGCCCAGATGGGCGGCGTTCGCCGCGATGGCGCCGCCCACCAGGGTGGCGCCGAGGAGTCCCCCGCAGAAGCCCGACCAGGTCTTCTTCGGGCTCACCGCCGGCCAGAGCTTGGGGCCGCCCAGCGCCCGGCCGGTGAAGTAGGCGGCGATGTCGGTGGTCCAGACCGTGCCGAACAGCCAGAGCGGCCCGGCGAGCCCGATGCGGGGATCGTCGCGCAGCAGCACGGGCACGAGGGCGACGACGCCCGCGCAGGCGAGGCTCAAGGGGGCCCAGAGCCGGCCGGCAGGCGGCCGGGCCAGGAGCGCGAGCAGCGCGGCGCCCGCCCCGGCGCCGGCGGCGAGCCAGGGCGCGGGCGCCCCGAGCCGCGCCCCGGCGACGAGCCCGGCCAGCACCAGCCCGGCGAGGCCGAGCAGGGGCCGGTAGGGCCGCGTTCCCGTGATGGCGAGCCACTCGCCCACGATGGCGAGCCCGGCCGCGAGCCAGACCAGGGCGAAGAGCCAGCCGCCGGTGAGCGTGGCGGCCAGCACCGCGAGGCCCAGCACGGCGCCCGAGACGGCGCGCAGCCCGAGCTCGCTCGCCGGCCAGCCCGCGCGGCCGGCCGGGACCTTGCCGGGGGGCGCCATCAGCCCGCCTGCGCGGAGAGCCCGCCGAAGCGGCGCTCGCGGCCCTGATAGGCGTCGATCGCCGCCGCGAAGGCGGCGCGGTCGAAATCCGGCCACAGGTCCGGCAGGAACACGAATTCCGAGTAGGCGGTCTGCCACGTGAGGAAGTTCGACACCCGCTGCTCGCCCGAGGTGCGGATCACCAGGTCGGGGTCGGGGATCCCCCGCGTGTCGAGGGCGCCCGCCACGGCGTCGAGGTCGATCGCCTCGGGGGCGAGCCGCCCCTCCTGCACGGCCCGCGCAAGGGACTGCACCGCGCGGACGATCTCCTGGCGCCCGCCATAGTTGAAGGCGACCACCAGGGTGAGCCGGGTATTGGCGGCGGTGCGCTCCTCGGCCTCGCGCAGCAGGGCGGCGATGTCCGCGGGCAGGCCCTCGCGGGCGCCGATGATCCGCACCCGCACGCCGTTCGCGTGCAGGTCGGCGAGGTCGCGCCGCACGAACAGCTTGAGCAGCCCCATCAGGTCCGCGACCTCCGCCGCGGGCCGGCGCCAGTTCTCGGACGAGAAGCTGTAGACCGTGAGGTAGCCGATGCCGAATTCGAGCGCGGCGCGCACGGCCCGCCGCACCGCCTCGACGCCGCGGCGGTGGCCCTCCGCGCGCGGCAGGCCGCGGCGGGCGGCCCAGCGCCCGTTGCCGTCCATGATGATGGCGACGTGCGCCGGGATGTCGCGCGCCTTGCCGCCGTTCGACTGGCCACCGTTCGACTGGCCCGCGCTCGTCTGCGCGTCCGCGAGGAGTGCCGTCTTGCCGTCGCCCGCCATCCCCGCCCCGACCTGTCGGACGGGCCCTGCCGGCCCGTGCGCACCCGTTGTGGAAGATCCCTGCCGATCCCGATCAGACCTGCATGATCTCCTTTTCCTTCGCGGCCAAGGTCTGATCGACCTCGGCGATGTGCTGATCGGTGACCTTCTGCACCTGATCGGCCTGGCGCTTCTCGTCATCCTGGCTGATGGCGCCGTCCTTCTCCAGCTTCTTGAGCAGGTCGAGGCCGTCGCGGCGCACGTGGCGGACGGCGACGCGGGCCTCCTCGGCGTATTTGTGCGCGACCTTCACCATCTCCTTGCGGCGCTGCTCGTTCATCTCGGGGATGCGCAGCCGGATGGTCTGGCCCTCGGTCATCGGGTTGAGGCCGAGATCGGATTCGCGGATCGCCTTCTCGACCGCGCTCACCATGCCGCGGTCCCAGACCGCGACGCTGAGGAGGCGCGGCTCCGGCACGCTGATCGTCGCGACCTGGGCCATCGGCATCGCCGCGCCGTAGGCCTCGACCTGGATCGGGTCGAGCAGGGTGGGGCTCGCCCGGCCCGTCCGCAGCGAGCCGAGGTCGTGCTTGAGCGAGTTCACGGCGCCCTGCATGCGGCGCTTGATGTCGGCGAGATCGAAGGTGGGGGTGGCCATTCCTGCTCTTCCCGAGACGGAGCCTGCGCGCGGAGCCGGCGCCCCGGGCGCCCGCCCCTCGTTCCGGCTTCAATGAACCAAAACCCGACCTGTCGCAAATGGCTCCGGCGCTGGTCGTTTCCGGGCCGCGCCGCGTCACGGCACCACGCGGGTGGCGGGGGCCCGGCCGGTCAGGATCGCCGTCACCGAACTCGGCGCGTGGACGGAGCCGACGACGAGGGCGAGCCGGCTCTCGCGGGCGAGCGCGAAGGCGGCGGTGTCCATCACCTTGAGGTCGCGGGCGATGGCCTCGTCGTGGGTGAGCCGGTCGTAGCGCACGGCCCTGGGATCCTGCTTGGGATCGGCCGAGTAGACGCCGTCGACCTGGGTCGCCTTCAGCACCGCGTCGCACTTGAGTTCGGCGGCGCGCAGCACCGCGGCGGTGTCGGTCGTGAAGTAGGGGTTGCCGGTGCCGCCCGCCAGGACCACGACCTGTCCCTTGTCGAGGTGGTGCAGGGCGGGCTGGCGCGCGTAGGTCTCGCAGATGGTCGGCATCGACACCGCCGACATGGTGCGGGCGGTGACGCCCGCGGCGTTGAGCGCCGTCTCGAGGGCCAGCGAGTTCATCACGGTGGCGATCATGCCGAGGGAATCGCCGGTGGCCCGGTCGATCCAGCCCGCCGCCGAGACCCGTGCGCCGCGGATCACGTTGCCGCCCCCGACCACCAGCGCCACCTGAATCCCGGCCTGCAGCGTCTGGGCGATGTCCTCGGCGAGGGCCGCGAGGGTCGGCGGGTGGAGCCAGTAGCCGTCCGGGGCCTGAAGGGCCTCGCCGGAGAGTTTCACGAGGACGCGGCGAAACGGCGTCGTCTCCGACATGGGGCCTCCTAGGGGAAATCGGGCGCGGGCGGGTTCTACCCCGGGGGGGCTGGTGCGTCGAGGCGGGATCGTCCCGCCCCGCGGGAGCCTCCCGGGGGCATCCTCACGGCGCGAGGGCGGGGCTGCCGGCCGGCCCTCCCGCCGCCTCGGCGGCCGACGGCCCGTGGGTCGCCCGCCCCAGCACCGCGAGCCAGCCCGGCACCTCGGCCCCGCGCTCGCGGCGGGTCGAGGCCGCCTCCAGCCGCAGGATCGCGAGCCCCGCTGCGGCCGCCTCCGCGCGCACCAGCGCCTCGCCGTGGGCGTAGCGCCCGTCGCTGCCGAGCACCGCACCCTCGCCCGCATGGGCCTGCAGCGTGAAGGCGAAGAGCCCGCCCGGGGCGAGGGCGCGGGCCACGCCCGCGAAGGCCGGCCCCAGCGCGCGCAGATACACGAAGACGTCCGCCGCCACGACGAGGTCGGCCCCTCCGGCGGGCTGGCCGGCCAGGAAGGCGGTGAGGTCGCCCTCGTGCAGGGCCGCGTAGCGCCCCAGGCGCCGCGCCTCGGCCAGCATGCCGGGCGAGAGGTCGACGCCCTCGATGGCGACGACGAGGTCGTCGAGGGCGCGGGCCGCGAGGCCGGTGCCGCAGCCGAGGTCGAGGGCGCGCCGGAAGGGAAGCGGGTGGCCCGTCGCCAGGAGCGCGTCCCGGAGCATCGCCGGGGCGCGGTAGCCGAGCCCCTCGACGAGGTGGCGCTCGAAGCGGCCCGCATAGCCGTCGAACAGCGCCCGCACGTAGGCGGGCGACAGGGCGGCCTCGCCCGCCTGCGCGCCGAGTTCGGCGAGGCGCAGCCGCGCGCCGAGCGCGTCGTCCGGGTCGAGGTCGAGGGCCGCCGCGAAGGCGCGCCGCGCCCGCTCCCGCGCCGCCGGGTCGTCCCCCGCCTGCGCCTCGCGGGCGCGCCCGAGCAGCAGCCAGGCCGGCACGTAGTCCGGCACCAGGGCCAGCACCTGCTCGGCGAGGTCGGCCGCGGCGGCCGCGTCGCCCTCCGCGAGGGCCGCCTCGGCCCAGACGTAGCGGCGGTCGGCGAGGAGGTCGCCGGAGGAGCGGAGCGGCACGGTCATGGCAGGGCAGGTCGGCAGGGCAGGTCGGCAGGGCAGGTCGGCAGGGCAGGTCGGCAGGGCAGGGGGCGGGGGCGCGGCACGGACGCCGGGAGGAGCGCCCCTATATACGGTGTCCCGCCGATCCCGGACCAGCATGGCCAGAAGCGACGACCTCCTCACCCTCACCCGCGAGGGCCTCTACTGCCCGCTCGGCGACTTCCACGTCGACCCGGTCCGCCCGGTGCCGCGGGCGCTCATCACCCACGGCCATTCCGACCACGCCCGCGCCGGCCACGGCCGCGTGCTCGCGACGCCCGAGACCCTGCGCATCATGGCGGTGCGCTACGGCGAGGACTTCTGCGGCGCCCGCCAGGAGGCGCGGCTCGGGGAGGTGCTCCGCCTCGGCGACGTCGCCGTCCGCTTCGCGCCCGCCGGCCACGTGCTGGGCTCGGCCCAGATCGTGATCGAGGCCGCCGCCCGCCGCATCGTCGTCTCGGGCGACTACAAGCGGGCCCCCGACCCGACCTGCCTGCCCTTCGAACTCGTCCCCTGCGACGTGTTCATCACCGAGGCGACCTTCGGCCTGCCGGTCTTCCGCCACCCGGACGCGGCCGACGAGGTGGGCAAGCTCCTCGATTCCGTGCGGCTCTTCCCCGAGCGCACCCACATCGTCGGCGCCTACAGCCTCGGCAAGGCGCAGCGCGTGATGGCGCTCCTGCGCGCCGCCGGCTACGACGCGCCGATCCACCTGCACGGGGCGCTGGAGAAGCTCACCGACCTCTACAAGCGCGAGGGGATCCCCCTCGGCGAGACCCCGAAGGTCGCGGCCGCCGACCGGCCGAAGCTCGGGGGCGCCGTCGTGCTCTGCCCGCCCTCCGCCATCCAGGATCTCTGGTCGCGCAAGTTCCCCGATCCGGTCACGGCCTTCGCGTCGGGCTGGATGCGGGTGCGCGCGCGGGCCCGCCAGAAGGGCGTCGAACTGCCCCTCGTCATCTCCGACCACTCGGATTGGGACGATCTCTGCCGGACCATCGCGGAGACCGGCGCGGGCGAGGTCTGGGTCACCCACGGCCAGGAGGACGCGCTCGTGCATTGGTGCGCGACGCGGGGCATCGCCGCCCGGCCCCTGCACATGCTCGGCTACGGCGACGAGGGCGAGGCGGAACCGGCCCCGGGCGACGCGGAGCCCGCGCGGGGCGGGACGCAGCCCGCCCGCGGCGGGGCGGGCCCCGCCCAGGGGGGCGCCGCGTGAACGACTTCGCCCATCTCCTCGACCGCCTCGCCTACGAGCCCCGGCGCACCGCGAAGCTGCGGCTGCTCCAGGACTACTTTTCCCGCGCGCCCGATCCCGAGCGCGGCACCGCGCTCGCCGCCATGACCGGCGCCCTGACCTTCCGGGAGGCGAAGCCCACCCTGATCCGCGGCCTCGTCGAGGCGCGGGTCGACCCGGTGCTGTTCCGGATGTCGTACCACTACGTCGGCGACCTCGCGGAGACGACCGCCCTGATCTGGCCCGCGCCCGCGGCGCCGGAGCCCGGCGGGATCGGCCACAACGCCCCGCCGCCGCAGGTGCCGAGCCTGAGCGAGGTGGTCGAGGCGCTCGCCACCATCGGCAAGGCCGAGCTGCCCGCCCGCATCGCCGCTTGGCTCGACGTCCTCGACGAGACCGGCCGCTGGGCGCTCATCAAGCTCATCACGGGCGAGCTGCGGGTCGGCGTCTCGGCGCGCCTCGCCAAGACCGCGGTGGCGAGCCTCGGCGGCGTCGAGCCGGACGCGGTCGAGGAGGTCTGGCACGGGCTCAAGCCCCCCTACCTGCCCCTCTTCGCCTGGGTCGAGGGCCGGGCCGAGCGGCCCGAGAGCCTCGATCCCGCCCCGTTCCGGCCGCCGATGCTCTCGCACCCGGTCGACGAGGAGACCGACTTCGCCAGGCTCGACCCCGCCGCCTTCGCGGCCGAGTGGAAGTGGGACGGCATCCGGGTGCAGCTGGTCGGCGGGCCCGACCGCGCCGGGACCGCGGTCGCCCGCATCTATTCCCGCACCGGCGAGGACATCTCCGCCGCCTTCCCGGACCTCGCCGAGGCGATCCGCTTCGAGGGCGCCCTCGACGGAGAGCTCCTCATCCTGCGCGAGGGGCGGGTGCAGAGCTTCAACGTGCTGCAGCAGCGCCTCAACCGGAAGGCGGTGACGGGCCGGCTGCTCCAGGACTTCCCCGCCCATGTGCGGGCCTACGACCTGCTGGCGCTCGACGGCGAGGACCTGCGCCCGCTCCCCTTCGGGGCGCGCCGCGCCCGGCTCGAAGCCTTCGTGGCCGGCCTCGACCACGGGCGCATCGACCTCTCGCCGCTCGTGCCCTTCGCCGATTGGGAGGCGCTGGCGGCGGCGCGGGCCGACCCGGCCCAGGCGGGGGCCGGCGAGGATGCCGACGCGATCGAGGGCGTGATGCTCAAGCGCCGCGACAGCCTCTACGTGCCGGGCCGGCCCAAGGGGCCGTGGTGGAAGTGGAAGCGCGAACCCTACCTCGTCGACGCGGTGATGATGTACGCCCAGCGCGGGCACGGGAAGCGCTCCTCCTTCTACTCGGACTACACGTTCGGGGTCTGGCGGGACTCCCCCGAGGGCGGCGAGGAGCTGGTGCCGGTCGGCAAGGCCTATCACGGCTTCACCGACGAGGAGCTCGCCAAGCTCGACCGCTACGTCCGCAACCACACGGTCAAGCGGTTCGGGCCCGTGCGCGAGGTGGAGTATGGTCCGCGCCAGGGCTTGGTGCTGGAGATCGCCTTCGAGGGGCTCCAGCGCTCGACCCGGCACAAGTCGGGCGTCGCCATGCGGTTTCCCCGGGTGAACCGGATCCGCTGGGACAAGCCGCCCGCCGAGGCCGACCGGATCGAGACGCTGGAGCGCATCCTGGAGCGGGGCGAGCGCGAGGTGATGCCGGGACGGGAGATGGCGCGATGAAGCGGATCGAGACGATCGCCGGGGGCGCGGTGACGCGGCAGGTGACGGGCCGGCTCACGGTGAGCACGAACGGGCAGGGGTTCACGGAGATCACCCAGGAGGTGGCGGGCTTCGTGCGCGACAGCGGCATCGCCCAGGGCCTGCTCACGCTGTTCTGCCGCCACACCTCGGCCTCGCTCACGATCCAGGAGAATGCCGACCCGGACGTGCGCACGGACCTGCTGGCCGCCCTCGACCGGCTCGCCCCGCGCCAGGGCGCCACCCTGTACGACGCGGAACTGCCCGGGCGCGGGCAGGGGCGGATGTTCTACCTGCACCGGGACGAGGGCCCCGACGACATGCCCGGCCACATCCGCACGATGCTGACCGATTGCTGCCTGGCGATCCCGGTCGCCGAGCAGCAGCTCGCCCTCGGCACCTGGCAGGGCGTCTACCTGATCGAGCACCGGGACCAGCACCATCGGCGGGAGGTCGTGCTGCATCTCCTGGGGGCGTGACGGCCCGGCGGCGCGAGGGCGGCCCCCGGGAACTCGCCCGGGGCGGCGCGGTTCTTGCCGGATGCTGCATTCCCTGCTCGGAGACCTGTCCGGCCTGATCGCGCAGCACGGTCTGTGGATCGTGGCGCTGATCGTCGGCCTGGAGAGCCTGGGGCTCCCGCTTCCGGGCGAGACCTGCCTCGTCACCGCGGCGGTCTACGCGGGGGCCACCGGCGATCTCAGCCTGCCGGGGCTCGTCGCCTCGGCCGCCGGCGGGGCGGTGGTCGGCGACTCGATGGGCTTCTGGATCGGGCGCCGCCTCGGCCAGCCGGTGCTGATCCGTCACGGCCCGCGCATCGGCCTCACCCCGGACAAGATCAAGCTCGGGCAGTACCTGTTCCTGCGCCACGGCGGGAAGGTGGTGTTCTTCGGCCGCTTCGTCGCGGTGCTGCGGGTGCTAGCGGCCCTGCTCGCCGGGGCGAACCGCATGGCCTGGCCGCGCTTCCTCGTCTCCAACGCCACGGGCGGCCTGCTCTGGGCGACCGTGTTCGGCGGCGGCGCCTACCTGTTCGGCACCCGCATCGAGGCGGTGAGCGGTCCCCTCGGGATCGCCTTCCTGGCCGTCGCGGTGATCACCCTGGCTTGGCTGATCGTGACCGTGCGGCGCAACGAGGCGCGCCTGCTGCGGGAGGCCGAGCGGGCGCTCCCGGGCCCCGTGACGCCGCGCTGAGGCGCGTGACGCCGCGCTGACTGAGGCGCGCAGGCTCCGATTCCACCAGGTTTCGCCGGACGAGTGCCGGTCCGGCGGCCGTTTCGCGCGGTCGAGGGCGGGATAGCGCCGATTCCGCAGCCCGCCGAAATTGTCCGGCGCGCCGCAAAGGCTTAAGGTTCCGTTTCAAGAGGGCCGCCGGTCACCGGGTGCGAGGCTCCGTGGCGTGTGGGCGGGAGGCACCGCTTGAGTTCCGAGACCACCATCGTCGTCGCCGACGACCATCCGCTCTTCCGGGGCGCCCTGCGCGGGGCGGTCGGAGGCATCCTGCCGGAGGCCCGCATCGTCGAGGCCAGCGGCCTCGACGCGCTGACGGCGCTCCTCGAGCGCGAGGCGGAGGTGGACCTCATCCTCCTCGACCTCACCATGCCGGGGGTCCAGGGCTTCTCCGGCCTCATCTACCTGCGGGCGCAGCACCCGGCGATCCCCGTGGTGATCGTCTCGGCCAACGAGGATCCGGTGGTGATCCGCCGGGCGCTCGATTTCGGCGCCGCCGGCTTCATCCCGAAATCCCTCGACATCGACGAGATCGGCGGGGCGGTCCGGCAGGTGCTGGCGGGGGGCACCTGGGCGCCGCCCGACATCGCCCTCTCGGCCTCCGAGGACAAGGAGACGGCCGAGCTGATGCGCCGCCTCGCGACCCTCACGCCGCAGCAGGTGCGCGTGCTGATGATGCTGTCGGAGGGGCTGCTCAACAAGCAGATCGCCTACGAGCTCTCGGTCTCGGAGGCGACCGTGAAGGCGCACGTCTCGGCGATCCTGCAGAAGCTCGGCGTCGAGAGCCGCACCCAGGCGGTGATCGCCTCCTCGCGCATCGGCGCGACGCTCAAGCCCCCGGCCGGCGTCGCCTGAGGGCCGGGCCGCACCCGAGGCCGGGCCGCCGCACCCGGCCCGACGGGGGCGCCGCTCAGTAGCCGAAGCGGGCGTGGCGCCAGCCGTGGCGATGCCAGCCGTAGTGGCGCCAGTGCGGCCGGTGATGCCAGCCGTAATGGCGCCAATAGGGCCGGTGGTGCCAGCCGTAGTGGCGGTGCCGCCAGTAATGGTGCCGGTAGCCGTAGCGCGCCGGATAATAGCCGACGGTGCGGTAGGCGTAGGGCCGGCCCCAGCCGTGCCGGTGCCAGCCGACGTGGCGGCCGTGCCAGCCGTGGTGGCGCCAGCCGCCGTGCCAGCCGGTCCAGGCGGTGGGTGCGGCCGCGCTCGCCGCCGCCGTCTCGGCCGCGGCCGGGGCGGGCCGCAGGGCGGGGGCGAGCCCGCAGATCAGCATCAGTGCGAGGAAGAATCGTCCAAGACGCATCAGGGCCTCCGAGGTGTGAGGTGGCCAGGAACGGGTGTGCGGGAGGTAAGTTCCACCCCCTCCTCCGACCCGCCGCGCCCGGCCGCCGAGGGCCCGTCGCCCGCTCCGGCCGCGTCGTATCCAGGTCCGCCGGGGCAGCCCGGTCACCCGTGAGCGGGATGGACCGCGTCCCGCCGCTGAGTTCGGCAGATCTGGCGGTCCATGACGGGCCTGATCCGCCTATGCCGGGCCGGCCGACAAAGAAACGCCGGCGAACCGGGAACGGCGGGGGCGGCGCGGCATTCCTGCGCATCAGCTTGGCCGACCCATGCGCGGAGCAGAGCCGCTTGCGACCCGACCTTCTCGGCCCGCTCGCCGATGACGAGCCACCTGCCGCGGCCGCGTCCCTGTCCCTGCGGCTGCGGGCGGACGGCTCCCTGGACGGGCGTCCCGACCTCCCGCCCTTCCTGCGCGATCATCTCGGCCGGCACCTGCGGGCCTGCTACGCGGCGCTCCTGGCCGAGGCTCAGCCGGAACCGCTCCTGGCGCTGGTGGCGCGGCTCGACGCGGCCCTCGCGGCGGCGCGGCCGGCCACTTCCTTCCGGGACGAACTCGTGGCGTCCCTGCCCTGCCTGCGGGGCTTCGCCCTCTCGCTGACGGCGAACGTGGTCCAGGCGGACGACCTCGTGCAGGAGACGCTGCTGCGGGCCTGGCAGAACCAGGACCGCTTCGCGCCCGGCACCAACCTGAAGGCGTGGCTGTTCACGATCCTGCGCAACCAGTTCTACACTGTGGCGCGCAAGCGCCGGCGCGAGGTGGAGGACGCGGACGGCGAGCAGGCCGCCCGCATGGTCGCGCTGCCCGACCAGGAGGACGGCGTCGCGCTGCGCGAGGTCTGGACGCAGGTGGCGCGGCTGCCCCCCTCCAGCGCGAGGCCCTGCTGCTCGTGGCGGTGCAGGGGCTCAGCTACGAATCCGCCGCCCGGATCATGCAGTGCCAGGTCGGCACGGTGAAGAGCCGGGTCAGCCGCGCCCGCACCGCCCTGGCCCAGGCGCTCGAGGGCGGGGCGGCGCTCGGCGGCGCCTCGCCCTGAGGGCGGGCGCCGCCCCGGCTCAGCGGCCGGTGCCGCGCGAGGAGGCCGGGTCGTGGCCGGGCGCGTAGCCGGAGGCGCCGGAGGTGCCCTTGACGCTGCCGGTCGTCTTCATCTCGTGGCCGGGCGTGTAGCCGGAGGCGCCGGTCGTGCCCTTGGCGCTGCCGGATTCGTGCATCTTCTGGCCGGGCGGCTCGTTCTGCGGGTTGGTCGCCCGGGTCTGGGCCGATGCGGCGGTGGCGAGGAGGGCGAGGGCGGCGGCGGTGGCGATGACGCGCGTCATGATCCATCTCCATCTCGGGGACCGGCGGGCCCGGAGGCCGGGCCCGCTTCTGGTCGGGGCCCCCCTAACGGCCCGCCGCGCCGAACCGTTCCGCGGTGGCCAGCATCCGGCGCCAGCGCCCCGGCGAGAGGCCGTGGGCGCGGACGAAGAGGCGCGTCATGTGGCTCTGGTCGGAGAAGCCCGCCGCGGCCGCGGCCTCCGCGAGGCCGACGCCCGCCCGGATCAGCGCGCGGGCCTCGTCGAGCCGCCGCAGGGTGAGGTAGCGGTAGGGGCTGGTCCCGAAGCGGCGGCGGAACTGGCGGGCCAGGGTGAAGCGGTCGAGTCCGGTCAGCGCCTCGAGCTCCTCCGCGCGCACCCCCTCCCGATGCGCCTCGTCCAGGTAGGCGCGGGCGCGCTCGATGGCGGCCGCGGCGCCGGCCGGCTCGCGCCGCCGCCGGGCCGAGGGGTCGCCGGCGAGGAGGGCCTCGGCGATGTCCGCGACCGCCTGGTCGGCTTCGAGCGGTTCGAGGCCGCGGTCGAGGTCGGCGAGCAGGGGCACGAGGGCGGCCCGCAGCCGGCCGTCGTCGAGGACGGCGCGGCGCAGGAAGGGCAGGCTGCCGGCGCGGCCGTCGAGGGCCGCGCGCAGGCGGTGCGGCGGCAGGTAGGCCATGCGGTAGCGGAAGCCGGAGGCGGCGCCCGCGCGGCCGTTATGGACCTCGTCCGGGTGGATCACGATGAGGTTGCCCGCGAGGCTGTTCTGCTCCGCCCCGCGATAGTCGAAGCGCTGCACGCCCGAGAGGGTGAGGCCGAGCGCGTAGCAATCGTGCCGGTGCGGGTCGTAGGCGTGACCCGTGAAGAAGGCCTCGATGCGCGGGATGCCGCCCTGCTCGGGCGCGACGCGGATCCAGTCCGGGCGGCGCAGCCCGCACGATCCTTCAAGACGGTCGGCGCGACCGGGCGCTAGCTCCGGGTCCATGCGCTACGACACCAAGATCGCCATCGCGGTCCGGGATGACCTCGCATCCTGGCAGAAGCTCAACGTCACGGCCTTCCTCGCGGGGGGCCTGGTCGGGGCCCATCCCGACCTCCCCGGGGAACCCTACCGGGACGGGTCGGGCCGGGTCTACGGGCCGCTGGTGCGCCAGCCGATCCTGATCTTCGCCGGATCGGGCGAGGCGCTGGCCCGGGCCCTGGCCCGGGCGCGCGAGCGGGAGCTGCCCTGCTGCCTCTACACCCGCGACCTCTTCGCCACCGGCAACGACGCCGACAACCGGGCCGCGGTGGCGCGGGTGGCGACGGAGGATCTCGACCTCGTCGGCCTCGCCCTGCACGCGGACCGCAAGGCCGTCGACAAGGTGATGAGGGACATGGTCCTGCATCCCTGACGAGGCGCGGCCCCGCGCCCGGGCGCCGTCCCCGCCTCGCGGGGCGCGGGCCCGCTTCCGGTCGCGGCTCCCTCGCCCCCGGAACCTTCCGGGCCCGCGCCGGGCCCGACCGCGGCCCCGGAGCCCCGTCCCGGTCAGGCGGCCCTGACCTTCGCCAGGAACTCGGCGACCTCGCCGCGGAGGACCTCCGACTGGCGCGCCAGGTCGCGCGCCGCGCCCAGCACCTGCGTGGCGGCCGCGCTGGTCTGGCCCGCGCCGTCCCGCACCCCCGACATGGTCGTCGTGACCTGCTCGGTGCCGCGGGCGGCCTCCTGCACGTTGCGGGTGATTTCCTGGACGGCGCTGCCCTGCTCCTCGACGGCGGCCGAGATCCCGGCCGCGTAGGCCGAGATCTCCTCGATGACGCGGCCGATCTCCTGGATATCCGCGACCATGCCGCGGGTCGCGCCCTGGATGTCCCCGATCCGGGCGCCGATCTCGTCCGTCGCCTTCCCGGTCTGGTTGGCGAGTTCCTTGACCTCAGCGGCGACGACCGCGAATCCCCGGCCCGCCTCGCCGGCCCGCGCCGCCTCGATCGTGGCGTTGAGCGCGAGCAGGTTCGTCTGGCCGGCGATCCCGGAGATCAGCGACACGAAGGTTCCGATGCGCTCGGCGGTCTCGGTCAGGTGCTTGGCGGTGGCGTCCGCCCGCTTGGCATTCTCGACCGCCCGATCGGCGATCCGCGCGGATTGGGTGACCTGGTGGACGATCTCCTGGATCGAGACCGACATCTCCTCGCTCGCCGCCGCGACGGTCTGCACGTTCGTGGACGTCACGCCCGCGGCCCCCGCCACCGTCGCCGAGCGCCGGGTGGTGTCGTCCGCCACCGCCATCATGGATTGCGCCGTCGCCTCCATCTCGCTGGCCGCGCCGGCCAGCCCGGCCGTGAGGGTGGAGACGGCGCGATCGAAACTCTGGGTCAGCGCGTCGAGGGTGCGGGCCCGGCGCGTGCGCGCCTCGTCCTCGGCGGCCTGGGCGGCGGCGAGGCGCTCGGCCTCGATCGCGTTCCGCTTGAACACCTCGACGGCCGCCGCCATGGCGCCGACCTCGTCGCGCCGCGCGAGGCCGGGGACGGGCACCGTCCTGTCGCCCTCCGCCAGTCGCCGCATGGCCGCCGTCAGATCCTGGATCGGCCGCGCGAGCGTGCGGACGACGGCGAGCGACAGGAGGCCGGGAAGCACGAGGCCGAGGACGACCCCGCCGAGAGTGACGGCGTAGCCGAGACGGAAGCTGGTCTGCTGCTCGCCCGCGCGGACGCTCATCAGGTCCGTCTCGGCCCGCTCGATCTCGGCCACCTTGGCGCGGATCCGGTCCATCGCGGCCTTGCCCGCCCCGGAGCCGACCGAGGCCCGCGCCTCGTCGCGCGTGGACGGCTCCGACGTCAGGGCGATCTCGCGCTCGGCGATCTCGCGGCTCCAGGCCTGAACCAGCCGGTCGAGCTCCCCGAGCCGCGCCTGCTGGGCGGGATTGTCGGAGGTCAGGGACTTCGCCTTGTCGAAGGCCGCCCCGTAGGCCCTCCTGCCCGCCTGATAGGGTTCGAGGAACTTGGTGTCGGCCGTGATGATGTAGCCGCGAATGCCGGTTTCCTGGTCGACCATCGCGGCCGTCAGGTCGGTGGTGGCGCCGAGAACGTCGTAGGTGTGCTGGGTCCAGCCGACCTTCTGCTCGATCGACGAGAACTGAAGATAGCACGCCGCGCTGGCGGCCAGGGTGACGAGGGCCAGCAACGCGAAAGCGGCGGACAATTTTCCGCTCACGCCGAGGGACCGGGTCGTGCGCATCTGCGATCTCCTGTCGGTGCTCCGACATGGATCGGCCGCGCCGCGGGCGCCCTGGCGGGCGGCGGCTGCGGATCCGGTCTCGGAGCGTGGGCCCTACTCCTCCGTCAGAATCTTTAACAAAGGCCGAATTTGACCAGTCTATCGTCAGATTCAGTGATTAAGCCTTTCGGTTGTATCGGCTCTCAGAGTGGGATGACAAATGTAACGCTGCAATCAGCGGATGGCCCCGCATGCGCGGGTCGGCTCGACTGATTCGACCGTGGGGCAGGCGGCCCATCCCGCATCCGCCGGGGGGCGGCCGCCGGACCTCAGCCCGCCCCCGCATCGTCGCCCGCGTCGAAGCGCGCGCGGGCGGCGCGGATCGCCGCGTGGCGCTCCTCGGCCCAGGCGACCAGCCCGGCGAGCGGCTCCAGCAGCGATTCCCCCAGCGGCGTGAGCCGGTACTCGACGCTCGGCGGCTTCGTCGGGAAGACGGTCCGCGTCGCGAGACCGTCCCGCTCCAGGTGGCGCAGGGTCTGGGTCAGCATGCGCTTGGAGATGTCCGGCACCGCCCGGCCGAGCGCGCCGAAGCGGCGCGGCCCTTCGGCGAGCGCGATCAGGATCAGGCTCGTCCACTTGTCGCCGACGCGGTCGAGCACGTCCCGCACCGGGCAGGAGGCGGGGTCCGGGGAAGCGGGATCTTGGGAGGCGGGATCTTGGGAGGCGGGATCTTGGGAAGCGGGATCTTGGGCGGCGCGCCGCCAGCCCGCGAAGGCCCGCGCGAGGTCGGCCCGGGCGCTCACGCGGTTCCCTCGCGGTCACCCGGTCCCATGAAAGTGCCTCCTTCCGCGCGTCAACGGTCTCGCATAGGTACCATGGACCACAGCGAGACCATAGGCGGGACGACCTCATGTCGGCGCACGCGACCCATCGCCTCTTCGTCACCGGCGCCAGCGGCCAGCTCGGCACCCTGGTGATCGACGCCCTGCTGGCGCGGCTCGCGCCGGAGCGCGTCGTCGCCGGGATGCGCCGGCCCGACGGCGAGGCCGGCGCGCGGCTGTCGGCCCGCGGCGTCGCCGTGCGGGAGGCCGATTACGACCGGCCCGAGACCCTGGCGGCGGCCTTCGCGGGGATCGACCGGCTGCTCCTGATCTCGTCGAGCGAGATCGGCAGGCGGGAGGCGCAGCACCGGGCGGTGATCGCGGCCGCGCGGGCGGCGGGGATCGGCCTCGTCGCCTACACGAGCGTGCTGCGGGCCGACACCTCCCCGCTCGCCCTCGCCGGGGAGCACCGGCGGACCGAGGCGGCCCTCGCCGAATCCGGCCTGCCCTGCGTGATCCTGCGCAATGGCTGGTACACGGAGAACTACGCGGCCTCGATCCCCGCGGCCCTCGCCGAGGGCGCGCTGCTGGGGGCGGCCGGGGAGGGGCGCATCGCCTCGGCGGCGCGGGCGGATTACGCCGAGGCCGCCGCCGCGGTGCTGAGCGCCGCGGACCCGGCCGGCGGCGCCGACGCGCCCCGCATCCACGAACTCGCCGGCGACGGCGCCTACACGCTCGCGGAGTTCGCCGCCGAGATCGCCCGGCAGGCGCGGCGTCCCGTCGCCTACCGGGACCTGACGGAGGCCGCGTTCAAGGACGCCCTGCTCGGGGCCGGGCTGCCGGAGCCGGTCGCGGCGCTGCTGGCCCAGTCGGACGCGGCGGCCGCGCGGGGCGCGCTCTTCGACGACGGACGGGCGCTCAGCCGGCTCATCGGCCGGCCGACGACGCCCGCCGCCGTCACGGTCGCCGCAGCGCTGCGGCGTTGACGGACGCGGCCTCCGGCAGCTCGGGATCCGGCCCCCGGGCGGCGGTGAGCGCCTCGGCGACGTTGGCGCGGAACCGCACCGCGGGCGGCCGCACCCCGTGGCTGAGCAGCATCCGCCGGATCGGCGGGCTCGCCCCCGCGACGAGGACGCTCGCCCCGTGCCGCTCGGCCTTGCGGGCGAAGGCCTCGATCGTGGCGGCGGCCGTCGAGTCGAGCAGCGGCACCTCCGAGAGGTCGATCACGGTGGCGCGCGGCCGCTCGCCGAGGCGGTCGAGGGCGGCGCCCACCGCGGCCGCGGAGCCGAAGAAGAAGGCGCCGGAGATCCGGTAGACGATCACGTCCGGATCGCTGGCGAGCCCGGCATCGTAGGGGGTGCGGGGCACCGCGGAATCGGCCGCGTCCTCGGCCACCAGGGGCAGGCGGCGCTCCACGTCCACGGCCTGCGCCATCCGGTGCAGGAACAGCAGCGCCCCGAGGCCGAAGCCGACCAGGATGCCCTCGGTCAGGTCGCGGAACACCACCAGCGCGAAGGTGGCGGCGAGCACCAGCGCGTCGCCCCGCGAGGCGCGCAGGAGCGCCGCGACCGCGTGCTTCTCGGCCATGTTCCAGGCGACCACCGCCAGCACGGCGGCGAGGGCCGGCAGCGGGATGAAGCGGGCGAGCGGCGCGGCCACTAGCATGAAGAGCAGCAGGAACACCGCGTGCAGCATGCCCGAGACCGGGCCGCGCGCCCCCGCGCGCACGTTGGTGGCGGTGCGCGCGATGGTGCCGGTGACGCAGAGGCCGCCGAACAGGGCCGAGGCGACGTTGGCCGCCCCCTGCGCGACGAGTTCGCAATTCGAGCGGTGGCGCCGTCCGCTCATCGAATCCGCCACCACCGCCGAGAGCAGGCTCTCGATCCCGCCCAGCAGCGCGAAGGAGAGGGCGGAGGGCAGCATCTCGGCGACCTTCGCGGGCGAGAGGTCGGGGAGGGCGGGGGCCGGCAGCATCTGCGGGATGCCGCCGAAGCGGCTGCCGATCGTCTCCACCGGCAGGCCGGCGAGCCAGGCGAGCAGGGAGGCGGCGCAGGCCGCGATCAGGAAGCCCGGCCAGTGCGGGCGCAGGCGGCGCAGGCCCAGGATGATCGCGACGCTGAGCCCCGCGACGGCGAGCGCCGCGCCGTTGACGGTCGGCAGCGCGGCGGCGAGCGCGGCCAGTTTGGGGAGGATCGGCCCGGGCTCCCGGCCGGGCAGCGTCAGCCCGAGCAGGTCCTTGACCTGGGCGGCGAAGATGATGACCGCGATGCCCGCCGTGAACCCGACCGTGACCGGGTAGGGGATGTACTTGATGAAGGTGCCGAGCCGCAGGAAGCCGATGGCGAGCAGGATCAGCCCGGAGAGCAGGGTGGCGGTGAGGAGCCCGTCGATCCCGTGCGCCTCGACGGTGGCGGCGACCAGCACGATGAAGGCCCCGGCCGGCCCGCCGATCTGGAAGCGGCTGCCGCCCAGCGCCGAGACCGCGAAGCCGCCGACGATCGCGGCGATCAGGCCCCGGTCCGGCGTGACGCCCGACGCGATCGCGATCGCCATCGAGAGCGGCAGCGCCACGATCGCCACCGTGAGCCCCGCGAGCGCGTCCGCCCGCAGGTCGGCGAGGCCGTAGCGCTCGCGCAGCACCGTCACCAGCTTGGGCGTGTAGAGGTCGGCGAAGCTCGCCGCACTGCGCTCGGCACTCATGATGCTGGCCCCGTCCCCCGTCCCGGCGGCGCTCAGCGCGGGGCCGGCCGGGCGAGGCGCACGCCGCGCCCTCCCTCCCGGCTCACCGCGTTGTCGCCGATCAGCTCGACGCCGGCTTGATTGAGCGCCTCGACCACCTTGGTGAGGGTGTCGACGACGCCCCGCACGTTGCCCTCGCTCGCCTCCATCCGCTGGATCGTCGGCAGCGACACGCCCGCCAGCTCGGCGAGCTGGCGCTGGTCGATGCCGAGCAGGGCCCGGGCGGCGCGCATCTGTGCGGCGGTGATCATGCCGGCTCCTTCGTGGCACAGCGGTATCATACCGGATGATTGATGTACAGAACATCAATCATCACGGTTCAGGGATAAGTCCCGGCGGCTGCCGGGCTCCACCCCGGCATCGCGCCGCAGCTCGTCGGGAACGAGCGTGGCGGCGCGCTGGCGGGCGACCAGGGCGGCGATGCCGACCGGGCGGTCGTCCCAGGCGTCGACGCCCACGTCGCAGGAGCGGGTCGTGTCGGGGATCGTCCCATGGGTGTGGCCGTAGAGGTGGCGGGTGCCGCGCCAGAGGCCGGGCCAGGCCCGGTGGGCGTAGTGGGCGAGGAAGAGCCGGCAGGCGCTCCCGTCCGCCGCGGGGAGGTTCAGCCGGTAGCTCTCGGTCGGCGGCTCGGCCCAGGGCAGGGTGAGCACGCGGTTGGTGTCGTGGTTGCCGCGCACCAGCCGCTTGACGCCGTTGAGCCGGGCGAAGATCTCGCGGCAGCGGGCGCGGCTCGCCCCGGCCGCGAAGTCGCCAAGGTGCCAGACCGCGTCCCCGGGCCCGATCACGGTATTCCAGTGCCGGATAAGGGTCTCGTCGTGCTCCTCGACGCTGGCGAAGCGGCGTCGCTGGCGCAGGATGCGGGCGTCGCCGAAATGGGTGTCGGCGGTGAAGTAGGTGGCCATGCGGGTCCGGGCGGCGGGCGGCTGCGATCTCAGATAGGCGCGGCCGGCCCGCCTTGAATCGGCCACCCGTCGGCGCAGATCCCCCGCCTCATCCCGCACGCGAAGGAGCCTCGTCCATGAAGATGCGCAAGCTCGGGGCCGCCGGCCCGGAGGTCTCCGCCCTCGGCCTCGGCTGCATGGGCATGTCGGATTTCTACGCCGGCCGCGACGAGGCGGAGGCGGTGGCGACCCTGCACCGGGCGGTCGATCTCGGGGTCAATTTCCTCGACACGGCCGACATGTACGGGGTCGGGCGGAACGAGGAGCTGGTCGGGCGCGTGGTGCGCGAGCGCTCGGAATGGATCGTGGTCGCCACCAAGTTCGGCAATGTCCGCGGGGCGGATGGCAGCTTCCGGGGCATCTGCGGGCGGCCCGACTACGTGCGGCAGGCCTGCGAGGCGAGCCTGCGCCGCCTCGGCGTCGAGGTGATCGACCTCTACTACCAGCACCGGGTCGACCCGGACACGCCGATCGAGGACACGGTCGGGGCGATGGCGGCGCTGGTGCGGGAGGGCAAGGTGCGGCATCTCGGCCTGTCCGAGGCGGCGCCCGACACGATCCGGCGCGCCCACGCCGTGCACCCGATCACGGCGCTGCAGACCGAGTATTCCCTGTGGAGCCGCGAGCCGGAGGAGGCGCTGCTGCCGCTCTGCCGGGAGCTCGGCATCGCCTTCGTGCCCTACAGCCCCCTCGGGCGCGGCTTCCTCACCGGGCGGATCCGCTCCCCGGACGACCTCGCGCCGGACGACCTGCGCCGCAACGCGCCGCGCTTCCAGGGCGAGAACTTCTCCAGGAACCTCGCCCTCGTCGGCGCGATCGAGGCGCTGGCGCGGGAGAAGGGCTGCACGCCCGCCCAGGTCGCCCTGGCCTGGGTGCTGGCGCAGGGCGAGGACATCGTGCCGATCCCCGGCACCAAGCGGCGGCGCTACCTGGAGGAGAATCTGGGCGCCCTCGACGTGGCGCTCGCGCCCGACGACCTCGCCCGCCTCGCCGCGGCGCTCCCGCCCGGCGCGGCCGCCGGGACGCGCTACCCGGCGGCGGGGATGCAGTCCGTCAACCGGTGAGCGGATCCGGGTCGGCGGGCCGATCCGGCTTCGGGACCGCGCCTTCGCGCGCCGGATCACCCCCCGAGGAGCGGTCCGGCCGCTCCGTCTCCGGGGTGTAGTCCATCGCCGCGAAGCTCCCGCCCTGGAACCGGCGCGCCACCGGGTCGCGCGGGTCGGCGCCGGCCAGGATCTCGCGCGCGAAGGCGTCCGCCGATTGCCGCGGCCGGTAGCCGATCGCCGCCGCGCCGGAATTGTCCCAGTAGCTGGCGCCGTTGTCCGACACCCCCCAGACCGCGAGGTAGCCCGGCACGGCCGCCGTGACCGCGCGAAGCACGAGCTCCGCGAGGTCGTCGAGGCCGAGCCAGGTCGCGAGGTGGCGCGGCTCGGTCGGGCGGGGCTGCGCCGTGCCGATGCGCAGCGCCACCCCCTCGATGCCGTGCTTGTCCCAGTACATCCGGCCCATCGCCTCGCCCCAGGCCTTGCTGAGCCCGTAGAACCCGTCCGGCCGGAACGGGGCCTCGGCCCCCAGCCGCGCCTCGACCGGGTGCATCCCGAAGGCGTGGTTCGAACTCGCGAACACCACCCTGCGCAGCCCGTGGCGGCGCGCGCCCTCGTAGACCGCGTGGAGCGCCACGAGGTTGTTCTCGATCACCTCCGGCAGCGGCCTCTCGACGCTGGTGCCCGCCATGTGGACCAGCACCTCGCTGCCCGACAGGAGACGGTCCACCGCCTCCGGGTCGCGCAGGTCGCCCGCCGCGATCGTCTCCTCCGCCGACAGGGGCTCCAGCGCGTCGAAGCCCGCGCCCGAGCGCAGCCGGTGCCCCGCCGCGAGGAGCCGCGGGCGCAGGGACCGCCCGATCTGCCCGCCCGCTCCCGAGAGCGCGATCCTCACCATGCATCCCCCCTCCGCGCCGGCGCGCCCGCGCCGCCGGCCCCCTCGGCCTCGTCGAGGAGCGAGGGGCCGTCATCCAGGATCGTGGCGACGTGGTGGGCCAGCGCCGCCGCGAGCGCCGTCCCGTCCCGCCGCTCCACCGCCGCCAGGATGCCGAGATGCCGCCGCGCCGTGTGCGCCAGGTCGGGCGGCACCGGGCCGCGCAGCATCTTGAAGCGGTGGTTGTGGGTCAGGCAGCGCAGCAGCAGCGGCTCCAGGCTCGGCAGCCGCGCCGCCGCGAACAGGCGCCGGTGGAAGGCGCGGTCCGCCTGCGCCAGGGCGTAGGCGTCGCCCGCCGCGGCGGCCGCCTCCATGGCGGCGAGCCGGCCGTGAAGGTCGGGCAGCAGGTCCGGGTCGGGCGGCCCCGCGAAGGCCCGCCGCGCCGCCCGGCACTCCATGTCCCGGCGCAGGCGCAGCATCTCCAGCGCCTCGTCCGGGCTCGTCTCCGACACCCGGGTGCCGCGGTGGCCGAAACGCTGCACCAGCCCCTCCTCCTGCAGCAGCAGCAGCGCCTCGCGGACCGGGCCCTGGCTGCAGCCGAAGCGGGAGGCGAGCTCGAGTTCGAGCAGCGCCGCGCCGGGCGCCACCTCGCCCAGCATGATCGCCCGCCGCAGGGCGTCCGCCACCTGGACGTGGCGCCGCCCCCGCGGGAGGGCGTGGATCGTGGTCGGCGCGGCCTCGGGCACGGGCCCTCTCTTGTCAGCCAATATCATTATCGATAACGAGCGCAGTAACGAAGCGCGCGCCCCGTGGCAAGGGAGGGGCGCGCCGCGCGGGAGGGGAACGGATGGGCAAGGTCGGCAGGCTCCGCTGGGGCATCCTCGTCCTCGTGGCGCTCGGCACGGTGGTCAACTACATCGACCGGAACGCGCTGGGCGTGCTCGCCCCCGTCCTGAAGGAGCAGCTGAGCTTCACCACCGAGCAGTATTCCTACGTGGTGGCGGCGTTCCAGGTGACCTATGGGCTGATGCAGCCGCTCGCGGGCTACCTCACCGACCTGATCGGCCTGCGCACCGGCTACGTGGTCTTCGCCCTGATCTGGGGCACGGCCTGCGCGCTGCACGGGCTGGCGACCGGCTGGCTGTCGATGGCGGGGTTCCGCGCCCTGCTGGCGGTGGGGGAGGGGGCGGCGATCCCGGCCGCCGTGAAGACCTCGACCCTGTGGTTCCCGCCCCAGGAGCGCTCGATCGCCACCGGCTGGTTCAACACCGGTTCCTCGGTCGGGGCGATGATCGCGCCGCCGCTGGTGATCTGGCTCTCGCTCAGCCTCGGCTGGCAGGCCGCCTTCGTGATCACCGGCCTGATGTCGGTGGGCGTCGCCCTGCTGTGGTGGCTCCTCTACCGCGACCCCGACCGCCACCCGGCGCTCGGCGCGGCGGAGCGCGCCCATATCGGCACGCGGCCGGCCCTGCCCAGGCCCTCGGTGCGCGCGGTCCTCACCGCGCGGCCGTTCTGGGGCATCGCGGCGGCCCGCTTCCTGACCGAGCCGGCCTGGCAGACCTTCAACTACTGGATCCCCCTCTACATGGTCACGGCCCGGGGGATGGACATCAGGCAATTCGCCCTGTTCGCGTGGATGCCCTTCCTGGCGGCGGATCTCGGCTGCGTGGCGAGCGGCTACCTCTCCCCCTTTCTCGCCCGGCGCTTCCGGATCTCGCTGCGCAACTCGCGGGTCGCCGGCATCGGGGTGGGGGCGGTCTGCATGATCGGTCCGGGGCTGATCGGCCTCGTGGCGAGCCCCTTCACGGTGATCGCGCTGTTCTCGCTCGGGGCCTTCGCGCACCAGATGCTGTCGAGCCTGCTCTACGCGGTCGTCACCGACCGCTTCGCCCCGCAGGAGGTCGCCACCGCGACCGGGTTCGGCGGCATGGCGGGCTATCTCGGCGCCACGCTGTTCTCGCTGCTGATCGGCCAGGCGGCCGCGCGCATCGGCTACGAGCCGCTCTTCGCCTGCCTCTCGGTCTTCGATCTCGCGGCGCTGCTGGTGGTCTGGCTCCTGCTCGGCGAGCGGGGCCGCGCGGCGGCCGTGCCGCCCGCCTTGCCCCTGGGCGCCGGCCCCGCGACGATGAAGGCCGAGTGAGGAGACAGGCCCCGTGTGGACACCGAGCCCGCGCTACCCCGACCCGGCGGTCGAGATCATCGACGCCTCCTTCGCCCGCTACCGGGTCTTCAGCGCCGCCGTCGAGCGCCTCGCCACCGGCTGCCGCTGGGCCGAGGGGCCGGTCTGGTTCGGGGACGGGCGCTGCCTGCTGTGGAGCGACATTCCCAACGACCGCATCCTGCGCTGGGACGAGGAGAGCGGGGTAGTCGGGACCTTCCGCAAGCCCTCGCGCTTCGCGAACGGCAACACCCGCGACCGGCAGGGGCGCCTCGTCACCTGCGAGCATGGCGGGCGGCGGGTGACCCGCACCGAGTACGACGGCGCCGTCACGGTCCTGGCCGAGTCCTTCGAGGGGCGGCGCCTCAACTCGCCGAACGACGTCGTGGTGGCCTCGGACGGGGCGGTCTGGTTCACCGACCCGCCCTTCGGCATCCTGGGCCACTACGAGGGCGAGCGGGCCGAGCCGGAACTGGCCCAGAACGTCTACCGGCTCGACCCCGCGACCGGGACGCTGGAGGCGGTGGCGCGGGAGATCGCCGGCCCGAACGGCCTCTGCTTCTCCCCGGACGAATCCGTGCTCTACCTCGTGGAATCCCGCGGGCAGCCGACCCGGCGCATCGCGGCCTTCGACGTGACGGGCGGGCGCGGGCTCGCCAACCGGCGCGTCCTGATCGATGCCGGGCCGGGCACGCCGGACGGGATCCGCTGCGACGTCGACGGCAATCTCTGGTGCGGCTGGGGCATGGGCGACGACGCCCTCGACGGGGTGATGGTGTTCAACCCCGACGGCCGCCTGATCGGCCGCATCCGCCTGCCGGAGCGCTGCGCCAACCTCTGCTTCGGCGGCCGGCACCGCAACCGCCTGTTCATGGCCGCGAGCCAGTCGGTCTACGCCCTGTACGTGGACGCGCAGGGCTGCCCCGGCGGCTAGAGCAATTCTCGGCGACGTGGATGCCGGTTCGTCGAGGACGATGCGGCACCATCCACGACCGGGAGCAGCGTCCGCGTGCAGCGTGATCGGGCGCTGCTCCAGGGTCCCGGCGCCGGGCCGCGACCGCGGCGCGCCGGCCCCCGGTGGCGGGCGCGCGTCGGTCGCGGCCTCCCGGGAAGCCGCCGCCCTCCGCCCGGAGGGGCGCGCCGGCTGCATGCCGGTCGGGGCTGACCGCGAGACCCGCGCATCTCGGGCCGCAACCGGGCCGCGATTCATGCCCAAACCGCATGGCTTCCCTCGGGTTCGCGGCAGCGCGACCCTGGCGGCGCACCCCCGAAGCCTCCGGGTTTCTGCACGCAGGCGGTGGATTGGCAAAGATATCAGCAACCGTAAGTCACTTGCCGACATTCCCACAAAGTGCGCAGCGGTGATTATTTGCGAACAAGCAGCCTGGATCGATTGACGAAGGATCGCGCTCGGGGAAAATTGTGGCGTCATTCAAAAGGACGTAGCCATGAGTGCCGTCGTAGAGGAATCCTCCATCAATCTGACGGAGCTCGCGAGCGACATCGTTGCCGCGTATGTCTCCAACAACCGGATCTCCGGCGCCGAGCTGCCGGCCGTGCTGCGCAGCGTGTACGAGACGCTGCACGCATTGATCGCGCCGCCGCCGGCGGCCCCGGAGAAGCCGGTGCCGCCGATCCCGATCAAGAAGACGGTGACGCCGGACGCGATCATCTCGCTCGAGGATGGCAAGCCCTACAAGTCGCTGAAGCGGCACCTGTCCGGGCGCGGGCTCACCCCCGAGCAGTACCGGGAGAAGTGGGGCCTGCCGCCGGACTACCCGATGGTGGCGGCGACCTACGCGGCCCAGCGCTCCGAACTCGCCAAGAGCCTCGGCCTCGGCCAGCTGCGCCGCGAGCGCGCGATGCAGAAGCGGGCGGCGGCCGACGCGGTGGTGAGCGCGAAGACGCCGGCGCGGCGCGGCCGGCCGCCGAGGACGGCGGCCGAGTGATGCGACATCCGACGGACGGAGTCGCCATGCGGATGTCGGCTTCGCTCACGCGCCGCGCGGGCTTGGCATCCGCCGTCCGGACGATCACGTCCGGACGGCGGATGAGCGGGCCTGCCGGCGCCGGTCAGGCGCGGGCCGCCCCCGACATCAGCCCCGCGACGAGGCCGTAGGTGGCGGTCCAGGCCTCGCGCAGCTCCGGAGTGAAGGCCGGGCCCAGGCCCTGCTGCAGGGTCCAGAGCAGCGCCTCCCCGACGGGCGCGAAGTGCGCCTCGCCGACGCCGTAGGCGACGTGCCGCCGCCCGAGCTCCTGGATGGCCGGCACCACCGTGTCGGGCCGGCCGAGCTGCGCCACGGCGAGCCCCAGCATCGCCATCAGCTTCTGCTTCTGCTCGCTCATGTCGTCGGGGAAGAGCGGGCGCAGGTCGGGGGCGATCGTGAACAGGCGGTCGTAGAACAGATCGGCCGTCGTCGCGGCGATCGGCCTGACTGACTCGAAACTGTCCTGGACGAGGCGGATCTGATCAGGAGACATCGGCATCACCGAGATAGACCGGGGACGGCCGAGCTTACACCAGATATCGTCCGCCGTCGCGCCGCGATCAGGCCGACGGCCGGGCCGGCAGGTCGAACAGCAGGCAGGTCGAGGTGGCGGTGGCGCAGAGGCGCCCCTCCTCGTCCGTCAGCCGCGCCTCGGCGACGGCCTGCTGGCGCCCGGCATGCAGCACCTCGCCGACGGCCGTGACCACGCCCGTCTCCCGGGTGAGGGCGCGCAGGTAGTTCACCTTCATCTCGAGCGTGGTGTAGCCGCGTCCCTCCGGCAGCAGCGAGTGCACGGCGCAGCCCATCGCGCTGTCGAGCAGGGTCGCGATCGCTCCCCCGTGCACGCAGCCGATCGGGTTGTAGAGGTGTTCCCCGGGAGCCATGCGCATGATGACCTGGCCGCTCTCGGCCGAGACCATCTCCATTCCGACGAGCGCGCTGATCGGCGGGCGCGGCACCTCCTCGGACATCAGCGCGCGCAGGAAGTCCAGCCCCGCGCGCCCGAGCCCCGCCCGGGCGGTGAGCCGCGGATCCGCCCACTCGACGAGGCGGCGCCGCGCGGGGGAGGGCTCGGGCGTGTCGCTCGTCATCTGTCGTCCCGTCGGGAGGCCTGCCGCGGCAGCCTAGCCAAGCGCGGCCGGGCGGGCAACGCGACGGGCCGGCCGCGATGTTGACCGCGGCGCCGGGCGGGCCGCTTATGCCGTCTGCCGCCTTCCCCGACGCAGCCGGGCCGGTCCGCCGGCAACCCTGCGGCACCCCGCGAGCCGCGATGCCCTTCAACGCGCTCACCTTCCTGCTCGTCGCCCTGCCGCTCGCGCTCGCCCTGCAGGCGCTCTGCCTCGCGTGGCGGCCCGCCTGGCACGCTCGGCTCCTCGCCGGCCTGTCGCTCGCCTATTACGGGTGGTGGGACCTGCGCGCCCTGCCGCTGCTCCTCGGCGCGATCGCCGGAACCTGGCTCGCCGGCGAGGCGTATCGGCGCTCCGGCGACGGGCGGGTGATCACCCTGGCCCTCGTCCTCGACGTCGCGCTCCTCGGACTCTTCAAGTATCTGGGCTTCTTCGCCGGGCTCGGCGCGGCCCTGACCGGCGCCGCCGTCCCGGTGCCGCTCCTCCTCGCGCCGCTCGGCCTCTCCTTCCTGACCTTCCAGCACGTGGCCTACCTGGTCGACCTGCGCCGGGGCACCGGACCCGCCCTCGGCCCGACCGACTACGTCCTGTACGCGGCCTTCTTCCCGCGGGTGATCGCCGGGCCGCTGGTGCGGCCGGCCGCCTTCGCCGCGGCGCCGCCGCGGCCCGGGGCCGAGAGCGCCGCGCGCGGCCTCCTGCTCCTCGCGGCGGGCCTCGCCAAGAAGGCGGCGCTCGGCGATCCCCTCGCCGCCGCCATCGACCCGCTCTGGGCCGCGGCGGGGGCGGGCCTCGGCCCGGAAGCCGCCGCGCAGGCGGTGCTCGGCTACGCCCTGCAGCTCTACGTCGACTTCTCGGGCTACACCGACATGGCGCTCGGCCTCGCGCTCCTGTTCGGGATCGTCCTGCCGGAGAACTTCCGGGCGCCTTACCGGGCGACCTCGATCCAGGATTTCTGGCGGCGCTGGCACATCACCCTGTCGCAGTTCCTGCGCGACTACCTCTACATCCCGTTCGGGGGCAGCCGGCACGGCCTGCCGCGGCAGGCGGCGGCGCTCCTCGCCACGATGACGCTCGGCGGGCTCTGGCACGGGGCGGGGCTCACCTTCGTGGCCTGGGGAGCGGCGCACGGGGCGGCGCTCGCGCTCCACGTCCTGTGGCGCCGGGCCGGGCTGGCCCTGCCCCCGCTCGCCGGCTGGGCGGCGACCTTCGCCTTCGTGGCGCTGGCCTGGGTGCCTTTCCGGGCCCCCGACTTCGCGACCGCGCTCGCAGTCTATCGCGGGCTCGCCGGGCTCGCGGAGCCCGCAGCCGGGCTCGCGGAGCCCGCGGCCGGGCTCGCGGCGCCCGCGGCCGGGCCGGTCCCGGAGGCGTGGCCGCTCGCGGCCCTGGCCTTCGCCCTCGCGGTGATCGGGCCGACCGCCCACGACCTCGCCCACCGGCTGCCCCTCTCGGGCCGGGTGGCGGCCGCGACGGCGCTGCTCCTCGCCGCGCTCCTCGTCCAGGTCGGCAACGACGCCAACCAGGCCTTCATCTATGCCCAGTTCTGAGCCGGCGCGGCGCTTCCTCGGCCTCACGGCCCTGCTGCTGGCCGGGCTCCTCCTCCTCGTCGCCGCGCGGGTCGTCTGGTTCGACGCCTACTGGATCTTCCGCGCCGATCCGCCCTGGCGGGCGGCGACGGGGGGCGGGAACCGCCTGCTCGATCGCCAGACCCGGCGCGCCAAGGTGCTGCAGGCCCTCACCCGCCCCTGCGCGACCGTGCTGGTGGGAAGCTCCACCGTCTATCACGGGCTCGACCCGCGCGACCTCGACGCCGCGCCCCTGCCGGTCTTCAACGCCGGCATCTCGGCCATCCTCGCCGAGGAATTGCCGCTCGTGGCGAGCGTGGTCGCCTCCCGGCCGGGCGTGTCCCGGGTGGTGATCGGCCTCGACTACTCCATGTTCTCGCGCCCGAGCGTGCCGGTGCGCCTCGATCCCTCCCTCGCCTCCGCCACCGGCCGGCTGACCGCGCTCATGGGCAGCGTGCTCGGCCGCTACGCCCTGATGGACAGCCGGATCGAGGCCGTGTCGGGCGCGGAGGATCCGGGCGCCTGGACCCGCGACGGCTTCCGGGAGACGCCGCCGCTCCCCCCCGCCCTGACCCGGGAGAACGACGCGGCGCGGCGGCGCAGCACCGCGCCGTTCCGCCCGGAGACCCTGGAGGCTCTCGGTCTCGTCCTCGACCGGCTCACGGGGCTGCGCGTCGAGGCCTACCTGTCGCCGGTGAGCGACGCGCAGCGCCGCGTCCTCGCCGATCTCGGCCTCCTCGACGATTTCGCGCGCTGGCGCGAGGCGGTCCTGCGCGTCGGCGCTGCGCGCGGGGTCGCGATCCGCGACCTCACCGCGCTCGGCGCCTCCTTTCCCTTCGACCCCGCCGCCGGCTCGACGGAGGCGTGGCTCGACAACCTGCACTACACGCCGCGGATCGGCCGGCTCGTGCTCGCCGCGCTCGGCCTGCGCCGGGCGCCGCCGTGACCCGCCCCCTCGGCCTCGCCCCGCCGGTCAAGCCCTCGGCCCTGCGCCGGCACGCGCGCCTGGCCGTCCGCGTGCCGGCCGCCGCCGACCTCGTGCTCCTGGGAGATTCGCAGGCGGCCGGCTGGCCCGAGGCGGCCCTGCCGCCGCGCAGCTTCAATTTCGGCCTGCCGGGCGACCGGGTCGAGACCACGCGCTGGCGGCTGCGGGCGGTCGACCTCTCCGGCCTGCGCCCGCGCCGCGCCCTGCTCTGGGTCGGCACCAACAACCTCGCGGACGGCGACCCCGTCGCGGAGATCGTGGCGGGGCTCGGCCTGCTCGCGGCCGAGCTCCTCGCCCTGTGGCCGGGCGCCCGGCCGATCCTGGTCACGCTGCCCTGGCGGGCGCCGCGGGCGGGCCGCCCCGACGCGGACCGGCGCGCCCTCAATCGCGGGATCGCGGGCCTCGCGCGGGGCTGCGGGGCCGATCTGCTCGACGCGGCCGCCCTGCTCGGCGGCGAGGCGGAGGCCGCGCACACCCTCGCGGCGGACCGCCTGCACGTGGCCCCGGAGGGCTATCGCCGGCTCGGGGCGCGGCTCGTCGGGCCGGGGCCGTCGTAGGAGGCGCCCGCCGCGCGCATCGGTCGGTCGCGGGCGCCCTTCGCGGGGTGCGATGCTGGTGTCCAGCACGTCCGCCAGCACGGGCGCGGCTGCCAAACCCGCGAGGTCTCACGCCCCCTCCATCGAGACTGCGCCAGGCCGGACAGACGCCGGGAAGCGATCGCTGTTCAGCCTCTCAGGCCCGGGTGCGGGCCGCGAGACCGACCAGCGCCCCGGCGAGGCGCTCCGGCCCCGCCACGGCGACGCAGCGCCCGGGCGTGAAGGCCCGCACCAGCGCCGGGGGCGGCGCCGGCGCCAGCGCGAGGGCGAAGGCGCCGACGCCGCGCGCCGCGAGCGCCCGGCAGGCCATCCGCGCATCCTCGCCGAGGATGCGCGGATGGCCGGATCGTGCACGTCGATGTCGGAGGGCTCGCCGTCGGTGAGCAGGATCACCGCCCCGCGTCCCGGCGGCAGGCTGCGGCCGGCATGGCGCAGGGCCGCGCCGAGCCGGGTCGATCCGGCGGGCGCGAGCCCGGCGAGGCGCGGCCAGGCGGCGGCGGGCGGCTCGTCCCAGCGCTTGATCCAGGCCACCCGCACGTCGTGGCGCCCCGCCGAGCGGAAGGCCTGGATCGCCACCGGCCCGCCCGACGCGGCGAGCGCCCCGAGCAGGGCCGCGGCCGCGCCCCGGGCCGCGTCGATCACCCGCCCGCCCCGGGGCAGCGGGTCCCCCATCGAGCGCGAGGCGTCGACCACCAGGAGCAGCGGCACGCCCTCGGCCCGGCGCAGGACGCGGGAATAGACCCGCGGATCGGGCGCCCGGCCGGCCCGCAAGTCGGCGAGCGCGTCGGTCGCCGCCGCGAGGTCGAGCTCGTCGCCGTCGATCCGGCGCCGCATCCGCCGCGGCCGGCGCGGGCGCATCGCCGCCAGGGCCGCGGCGAGGCGCGGCTCGGACGGCGTCGGGCGGCCGAGGGCCGGCGCGGCCGGCTCCTCCCGCAGGCTGACCCAGCCCGGCCGGGCGCGGCGGATGCGGCGGTCCCATTCGGGATAGCGCCAGACCCGGCCGCCCGGCCGCGGCGGCAGGGCGTCGGCGGCGGGCGCGTCGGCCCCGTCGCCCGGCCCCGGCTCCCGCTCCGGGCGGGCGGCGGCCTCGATCTCCCGCCGCTCCCACATTCCCGCGTGGTCGTCCCGGTAGGCGGGCTCGCTCCACCCCGCCCGCGGGCCGAAGGGGAGCCGCATCTGGCCGAGGTCGTTGCCGAGCCGGTCGCCGAGGCGGCGGCTGAGGCCGGGATCGGCCCAGGCCCGGGGATCCGCGTAGAACAGGGCCCGGCCCCGCGCCACGAAGGCGTCGGGATCGGGGTGGTCCGGATCGAGGAGGGCCCGGGCAAGGCGCGCCATCAGCCCGGCCGCCGTGCCGGCCTCCTCCGCCGCGCCCGCGTGGAAGGGGCGCCAGAGACGGACCAGCCCCGGCCGCTCGCGCAGGGCCAGGGCCTCGACCCGCGCATCCTCGATCAGCGAGACGAGGGCGATCTGGGTCGGGCGCAGCCGGCCGACCGGGAAGCGCCCGCCCCCGAAGGCGAGGTGGGCGCCGAGATGGGCGAGGCTCGCCTCCGCGAGCCGGTCGTCGCGGGCCGCCGCGGGCGCGGCGCCGTGCGGCAGGCGCAGGGCCGCCTCGTCGAAGGTCGGGCGCTGGGGCGGCGCGTCGGGGGCCGGGGCGGGCAGGGACAGGATCGGGTGGCCGCGCCCCCAGAGCGCCCGCAGCAGGGCGGCGCGGCGGCGCTCCCCCGCCGGGGCGGCCGCCGTCACGGCACCTGCGCGGCGATGCAGGAGGCGAGCGCGTCCCGCAGGGCCGGGTCGTCCGTGAGGGGCGTGGCGACCGCGAGCGCGCAGGCGGGCGCGAAGCCGATCCCGCCCGCGATCAGCCGCCCGGCATGGATCAGCATCCGGGTCGAGGCGCCCTCCGCCAGACCCTCGGCGACCAGCGCCCGCGAGGCCGCGCCGACCCGCACGAGGCGCTCCGCCACGGCCGGGCCGATCCCGGCCTCGCGCCCGACGATCTCGGCCTCGACGGGGGCCTCCGGATACGCGAAGGCGAGGGCGCCGAAGCGCTGCTTGGTGGATTCCTTGAGGTCCTTCTGCGCCGCCTGGTAGCCCGGATTGTAGGAGAGGCAGAGCAGGAAGTCGGGGTGGGCCGGCACCACCTCGCCGCTGCGCTCCAGCGGCAGGATGCGCCGCGCATCCGCCAGCGGGTGGATGGCCACGATCGTGTCCGCCCGGGCCTCCACCACCTCGTCGAGGTAGCAGATCGCGCCCTGGCGCACCGCGCGGGTGAGCGGCCCGTCGTGCCAGACCGTGCCCCCGGCCTCCAGGAGCCAGCGGCCGACGAGGTCGGCGGCGCACATGTCCTCGTGGCACGCGACGGTGACGAGGGGCCGCCCGAGGCGCCAGGCCATGTGCTCCAGGAAGCGGGTCTTGCCGCACCCGGTCGGGCCCTTGAGGATCATCGGCAGCCGCGCCGCGTAGGCGGCCTCGAACAGCGCGACCTCGTCGCCGACCGGGCGGTAATAGGGCTCGCTGCGCAGGAGGGGATCGGTGAGCAAGGACGGGCCCGTGCGGGAGGAGGGGGGAGAGGACCGGGGCGCCCCGGCGCCTCAGCGGTGCGGCGCCTCGCCCTCGCCCACGAGCGGGATCCCCTCGATCGGGCATTCGGGCGTGCCGACGCTCGCCCGGGTGATCGCCCGCACGGCGTCCCGGGTGGCGTCCGGATCCTCGATCCAGCGCCGGTAGAAGTCGTAGGGGCAGGCCGCCATCCCGTGCCGCGCCTCGCCGGAATTGATCATCCCGGTGTAGCCCCGGTGCAGCAGCTTGAAGAGGTGGTTCTCCGACTGCCAGTTGGCGCGCGCGTCGCGGATCAGGAACTTCGACAGGGCCGCGTACTGGATGCCGTTCTCCTCCTCGCCGCACTCGCCCAGGGTCCGCCCGTCGAAGCCGACCAGGGCCGAGTGGCCGAAATAGGTGTAGACCCCGTCGAAGCCCGAGGCGTTCGCCACCGCCACGTAGACGTTGTTGGCGAAGGCCATCGCCTTCGACATCAGGATCTGCTGCTCCTTGGCAGGGTACATGTAGCCCTGGCAGCGGATGATCAGCTCCGCCCCGCGCATCGCGCAGTCGCGCCAGATCTCCGGGTAGTTGCCGTCGTCGCAGATGATCAGGCTGACCTTCAGCCCCTTCGGCCCCTCCGAGACGGAGGTGCAGTGGCCCGGGTACCAGCCCTCGATCGGCACCCAGGGCATGATCTTGCGGTACTTCTGGACGATCTCGCCCCGGTTGTTCATCAGGATGAGGGTGTTGTAGGGCGCCTTGTGCGGGTGCTCCTCGTGGCGCTCGCCGGTGAGCGAGAACACGCCCCAGACCTTCGCCTTGCGGCAGGCCTCGGCGAAGATCGCGGTCTCCTCGCCGGGAATGCACGACGCGGTCTCGTACATCTCGGCGGCGTCGTACATGATCCCGTGCGTCGAGTATTCCGGGAACACGATCAGGTCCAGGCCTGGCAGGCCGGCCTTCACGCCCACCACCATGTCGGCGATCTTGCGGCAATTCTCCAGGACCTCGGCCTTGGTGTGCAGCCGCGGCATCTTGTAGTTGACGACCGCGACGCCGACGCTGTCGTGGCTGCTGGAAATGTCCCCGTGATGCATGGCGTGTCTCCCGATCGAACGCGCGTGCGGACGAGGCGCGGCCCCTTCCCGGGCGGGAGAGGGGCCGCGCCCGGATCGTCAGTGGCTGATCATCCACGGCCGTGCGGCCGGGAAGCTCTTGGCCGGGCTGCCGTTGGCCGAGCCGCTCTTGGCCGAGCCGCTCTTGGCCGAGCCGCTCTTGGCTAGGCCGCTCTTGGCCGAGCCGCCGGCCGCCTTCCCGGGCGCGCAGCAGCCGCAGCCGGCGCCGTGGCTGCGCCGGGGGGCGTGGCGGCTGCGCTCGTTGGCGGCGTGCGCCGCCCTCACCCCCGCCTCCATGCCGGACAGCCGCGGCGCCGTCAGGAAGGCCCGCTCGCACGATTGCCCGCAATCCGGGCAATCGTGCGGGTCGCGGAACTGCGCCATCGGCCGCAGCACCGTGAAGGGGCCGCAGCTCTCGCAGGAATAGTCGTAGACCGGCATCTCACGTGTCCGGCGAGAGCGGCATCTGGACCGAGCCGTCGAGGAACTTCTGGGGCCCGGCCGCGCTCGGATTGATGTCGAACTCGAAGATGCCGGTCGGCAGCCAGAGGGTGGCGCAGGCGTTCGGCACGTCGACGACGCCCGAGACGTGGCCCTGCACCGGCGCCGTGCCGAGGATCGAGTAGGCCTGCGCCCCCGAATAGCCGAACTTCTTCAGGTACTCGATCGCGTTGAGGCAGGCCTGCCGGTACGCGACGGTCACGTCGAGGTAGTGCTGGCCGCCGCTCTCGTCGACCGAGATGCCCTCGAAGATCAGGTAGTCGTCGTAGCGCGGGGTGATCGGCGAGGGCTTGAAGATCGGGTTCTTGATCCCGTACTTGGCCATGCCGTCCTTGATGACGTCGACCCGGAGGTGAACCCAGCCCGCCATCTCGATGGCGCCGCAGAAGGTGATCTCGCCGTCGCCCTGGCTGAAGTGGAGGTCGCCCATCGAGAGGCCGCCCCCGGGGACGTAGACCGGGAAGTAGACCTTCGAGCCGCGCGACAGGTCCTTGATGTCGCAATTGCCGCCGTGCTCGCGGGGCGGGACGGTGCGGGCGCCCTCGGCCGCCGCCTTGTCCTTCGCCTCGCCCTTGAGCCGGCCCATGTGGGCGGTCGGGCCGAAGGGCGGGTTGGCGAGGCCCGGCACCCGGGTCGGGTTGGTGGCGATCAGCGCGGTCTCGCGCGCGTTCCAGGTCGCGAGCAGCTTCGGGTCGGGCAGGCAGCCGATCAGGCCGGGATGGATCAGGCCCGGGAAGCGCACGCCCGGCACGTGGCGCGACCTGGTGAACAGGCCCTCGATGTCCCAGATCGACTTCTGGGCCAGCGGGAAGTGGTCGGTGAGGAAGCCGCCGCCGTTCTTCTTGGAGAAGAAGCCGTTGAAGCCCCACAGCGAATCCGGCTTGGCGCCGATGTCGAGCAGGTCGACGACCAGGAGGTCGCCCGGCTCCGCCCCCTCGACGCCGACCGGGCCGGACAGGAAGTGCACGATCGACAGGTCGATGTCGCGCACGTCGTCGGCCGAATCGTCGTTCTTGATGAAGCCGCCGGTCCAGTCATAGGTCTCGATGATGAAGTCGTCGCCCGGCTTCACCATGGCGACCATCGGGATGTCCGGGTGCCAGCGGTTGTGCACCATGTCGTTTTCGTAGGGCGACTGGGTGAGATCGACCTTGATCAGGGTCTCGGGCATTTCCTGCGAGGCTCCTCAGTGGGGTTGGATCGAGGGCAGGCGCTCTCCCTCCGGCGCCGGGTTCGCCCCGGGCCGGCCCGTCCTGCCGTCTCTCGGTCATCCGGCCGGGGCCGGATCCTTGCGCCGGCCCGGGGCCGTGCGTGCCGCCGGGCCTCCGTCAGACGGAGAGGAAGCGGGCGACCTTGGCCTCATCGACGTCGGCGCGCCGGTCCTCATGCACGATCGCGCCGTTCTCGATCACCAGCACCCGGTCGGCGACGTCGAGGGCGAAGCTGAGCACCTGCTCGGAGACGACGATCGCGAGGCCGCGCTCGTCGCGGATGCGCTTCAGCGTCCGGCCCATCTCGCGGATGATCGAGGGCTGGATGCCCTCGGTCGGCTCGTCGAGCAGCAGCACCTTCGGCCGGCTCGCCAGCGCCCGCGCGATGGCGAGCTGCTGCTGCTGGCCGCCCGAGAGGTTGCCGCCGCGCCGGCCCTTCATCTCCAGCAGCACCGGGAACATCTCGTAGAGGTCGCCCGGGACCCGGCTGCTGCCGGTCACGGTGAGCCCGGTCTCGATGTTCTCCTGCACGGTCATGGCCGAGAAGATCATGCGCCCCTGCGGCACGTAGGCGAGGCCGGCGGCGACCCGCTGGAAGGTCTTGAGGGCGGTGACGTCGCGCTCCCCGATCCGGATCGTGCCCGATCGCGCCGGCAGGATGCCCATCAGGGTCTTCATGAAGCTGGTCTTGCCCATGCCGTTGCGGCCCATGAGCGCGACGATCTCGCCCGGCGCGACCGCGAGGTCGATGCCGTGCAGCACCTCGCTCTGGCCGTAGGCCGCGTGCAGGCCGGTCACCGCGAGGAGGGGGGCCGGGCCGACCTGCGGGCCGGCCGGCGGCGCGGCGGGCGGGGTGGCGATGGCGGTCTCAAGCATGCGCGGCCTCCCTCAATGCCCGAGATAGACTTCGACCACCTTGGGGTCGTTCTTCACCCGCTCCATCGAGCCCTCGGACAGGACCCGGCCCTGGTGCAGCACGGTGACCCGGTAGGCGATGTCCTCGACGAACTTCATGTCGTGCTCGATCACCAGCACCGACCGGCCCTTGATGATCTGGTGCAGCAAGTCCGCGGTCTTCTTGCGCTCGGCGACGCTCATGCCGGCGACCGGTTCATCGAGCATCAGCAGCTCCGGGTCCTGGATCAGCAGCATGCCGATCTCCAGCCACTGCTTCTGGCCGTGGCTGAGGTATTCCGCGCGGGCGTCGAGGTGATCCTTGAGGAAGATCATCTCGGCGATCTCGTGGACGCGGTCGCGCACCGCGGCGTCGCGCTTGAAGGTCAGCGCTCCGAACACCGTGCGGCCGCGCGGATAGGAGATCTCCAGGTTCTCGAACACCGTGAGGTCGTCGTAGATCGAGGGCGTCTGGAACTTGCGGCCGACGCCGGCCAGCACGATCGCGCTCTCCGACATGCGGGTGAGTTCCTGGCCGCGATACTTGATCGAGCCGGAGGTCGCCTTGGTGCGCCCGCAGATCAGGTCGAGGACGGTGGTCTTGCCGGCCCCGTTCGGGCCGATGATCACCCGGATCTCGTTCGGGTCGACGTAGAACGAGACGTCGTTGACCGCCTTGAACCCGTCGAAGGAGACGGTGAGGGCCTCGACCGCGAGGAGGAAATCCTGCTGGCCGGGGGCGGCGGGGACGTGAGCGGCGTTCATCCTGCGATCTCCTATTCGGCCGGGGCGCCGTGCGGCAGCGCGGCCGGGAGGACGGGGGCGCCGGGTTTGGCGGGATGGGGTTTGGCGGAGAGGCGCGGCGCGACGAACTGGCGCCAGATCCCGGCGAGCCCGTTCGGGAAGGCCAGCACCACCCCGATGAACAGCGCGCCGAGGCCGAACAGCCAGAGTTCGGGAAAGCTCTCCGAGAAGCTGGTCTTGGCCCAGTTGACGAGCAGCGTGCCGTAGACGGCGCCGAACAGCGACAGGCGCCCGCCGACCGCGGTGTAGATCACCATCTCGATCGACGGCACGATGCCGACGAAGGACGGCGACATGAAGCCGACCTGCAGGGTGAACATCGCCCCGCCGATCGCCGCGAAGGCCGCCGCGAGGCAGAAGGCGAAGATCTTGAAGCTCGCCACCGAGTAGCCCGAGAAGCGGACCCGGTCCTCCTTGTCGCGCATGGCGACCAGGATGCGGCCGAGCTTCGAGCGCTTGACGTATTGCGCGGCCAGGATGCAGGCGATCAGGAGCCCGCCGTTGACGAAGTAGAGCACGCTCTTGGCGTGGTCGGTGCGGATGTCCCAGCCGTGGAGCGTGCGCAGGTCGGTGATGCCGTTGATGCCGCCCGTGTAGCCCTGCTGGCCGACGATCAGGATGGTGAGGATCGCGGCGATCGCCTGGGTGATGATCGCGAAGTAGGTGCCGCCGACCCGCCGCTTGAACATCGCCGCGCTGATGACGAGGGCGAACAGGGTCGGCACCGCCACCACGGCGAGCAGCGTGAGCGGCAGGGAGTGGAACGGCTTCCAGAACCAGGGCAGGGCCGTGACCTGGTTCCAGTCCATGAAGTCGGGGATGCCCGGCGTCGACTGGATCTTGGTGTTCTCGACCGAGGAGGCTTCGAGCTTCAGGTACATGGCGATGCAGTAGCCGCCGAGCCCGAAGAACACCCCTTGGCCGAGGGACAGGATGCCGCAATAGCCCCAGCAGATGACGAGGCCGAGCGCGACGAAGGCGTAGGTGAGGTACTTGCCGACGAGGTTGAGCCGGAAGATGTCGAGGGCGAGCGGCAGCACCACCAGGATCAGGGCGGCGAGGACGGCGAGGCTCGCCCACTCCATCGGCTTCATGAAGGCGTTGTCGTTGAGGGTCGGGGATGTCATGTCGTCGGGACTCCTCAGCGCCGGACCTTGAGGGTGAACAGCCCCTGCGGCCGCATCATCAGGATCGCCACGACGCCGAGCAGCGTGAGGACCTTGGCGGTCGAGCCGGAGAGGAAGAATTCGAGGGTCGACTGGGTCTGCGAGATCGAGAAGGCCGACGCGATGGTGCCGGCGAGGCTGGCGGCGCCCCCGAAGACCACGATCAGGAAGGTGTCGACGATGTAGAGCTGGCCGGAGGTCGGCCCCGTCGAGCCGATCATCGTGAAGGCCGCGCCCGCGATGCCGGCGATGCCGCAGCCGAGGCCGAAGGTGAGGCGGTCGACCTTGTCGGTGTCGATGCCGACCGCGCCCGCCATGACGCGGTTCTGCATCACCGCGCGCACCCGCTTGCCGTAGCCGGAGCGGAACAGCAGCAGCGCCACCGCGAGCGTGATCAGGGCGGTGACGCCCATCACGACCATGCCGTTGATCTGGATCTCGATGGTCTCGGTCGCCTGGACCGAGCCCATCATCCAGGAGGGCAGCTCCACGCCGACCTCGCGGGCGCCGAAGATCGAGCGGTAGGCCTGCTGCAGGATCAGCGACAGGCCCCAGGTGGCCAGCAGCGTGTCGAGCGGGCGCTTGTAGAGGTGCCGGATCAGCGCCCACTCGACCAGCATCCCGAGCGCCCCGGAGGCCAGGAAGGCCAGCCCCATCGCCACGAAGAACGAGACCGGGAACAGGCTCGGCAGGTGCGACTGGAAGACATTCGAGCACAAATAGGTCATGTAGGCGCCCAGGATCATGAATTCCCCGTGCGCCATGTTGATCACGCCCATCTGCCCGAAGATGATGGCGAGGCCGAGGGCCATCAGGACGTAGACCGAGAACAGGATGAGGCCGGCGAAGCCCTGCATCGCGAAGATCGAGCCGAGATCGCCGAGCGAGTAGTCACCGAACATGGGCGGGCTCCGGGACGGAGGGGGGCGCTGGGGGAGGGCGCGGGCGGCGCGGCCCCCCGCTCCGGGGCTGGAGGAGGGGGCTCGCGGGGCGGGCGGCGCGCCTACTGGTAGCCGACCGGGAACGGGTTCGGCTCGATCAGGTCGGCACTCTCGTAGACCACCTCGAACTGCCCGTCCGCCTTGGCGAGGCCGACGCGCGTCTTCGACCACAGGTGGTGGTTCGGGTGGATGCGCACGTAGCCCTCGGGGGCGCCCTTGAACTCGACGCCGGCCGAGCCCGCCGCGATCTTGTCGACGTCGAACGAGCCGACCTTCTCGGCGGTCAGCTTCCACAGGTACGGGCCCAGGTAGGCCGCCTGGGTGACGTCGCCGATCACCGTCTTCTCGCCCCACATCTTCTTGAAGGCGGGCACGAACTTCTCGTTGTTCGGGTTCTTCAGGGATTGGAAGTACTTCATGCAGGCGTAGGCGCCGGCGATGTTCTCGCCGCCGATGCCGTCGATCTCGTCCTCGGTCACCGAGATCGTCATCAGCACCTGCTTCGACAGGTCGATGCCGGCCGCCTTGAGCTGCTTGTAGAAGGCCACGTTCGAGCCGCCGACTACGTCGGCGAAAATCACGTTCGGCTTCGTCAGCTTGATCTTGTTGATTACCGAGTTGAACTGGGTGTGGCCGAGCGGGAAATACTCCTCACCGACGACCTTGCCCTTGATCACGTTCTCGACGTGCTTGCGGGCGATCTTGTTCGAGGTGCGCGGCCAGATGTAGTCCGAGCCGATGAAGAAGAAGGTCTTGCCGCCCTTCTCCTTGGCGACCCAGTCGAGGCCCGCCAGGATCTGCTGCGTCGCCTCCTGGCCCGTATAGATGACGTTCTTCGATTCTTCCAGTCCTTCGTAGAAGGTCGGATAGTAGAGCATGCCGTTGTACTGCTCGAACACCGGCAGCACCGCCTTGCGGGAGGCCGAGGTCCAGCAGCCGAACACCGCCGCGCACTTGTCGTTGACGAGCAGCTTCTTGGCCTTCTCGGCGAAGGTCGGCCAGTCGGAGGCGCCGTCCTCCTGGATGATCTTGATCTTGCGGCCGAGCACGCCGCCCTCGGCGTTGATCTGCTCGATGGCGAGCTTCTCGGCCTGCTGCGCGCCGGTCTCGGAGATCGCCATCGTGCCGGTGACCGAGTGCAGGATGCCGACCGTCACCTCGGTGTCGGTGACGGCGAGCCCGGTCGTGTTCACCGCGGAGGTCGGGGGGGCGGCCAGCGCGAGGCGGGGCAGGGCCGCCACCGCCGGCACCGCGGCCAGCCCCATCAGCAGCCGGCGCCGCAGCGCGGATTCCAGGCCCCGGTCGTTCTCGTCTGCCATCGCTCGTCCTCTCCTGAAGGCTCGCGGGGCCGGCCCGTCCCGGGCGGTCCGCGCCGCGACCGGAGCGGAGGCTAGGCGGCGTTGTGCGACGCAGCATATACGCTGTTTTGCGTATACCGCTGCGCCATGACCCTGCGCAGGATTGCGCGCTGCCCCCGTCGCGCGCGGACGCCAAGTCCCGATCGGGGTGGGGAGCGGCGCGCCGCAGGCGTGCATTTGCGGAAGCGTGTCGTAGATTGCGCTGCAGCAAGCGCGGCCTGGAGGCACATGCAGGGACGACAGCGCATCATCCCGGTCCGGCGCGATTACAACCGGTGGGTCGCGAACGAGACGCTTGAGGATTTCGCGCTGCGCTTCACCGCCAAGCGCGCCCGGCGCTGGTCGGTCCTGCGCGTCGCCCAGACGGCGCTCGGCTCGGTCGCCTTCCTGGCGCTGGAGGCGATCGGCGGCACGCTGATCCTGGCCTACGGCTTCACCAACACGATGGCGGCCATCCTGGCGGTCGGTCTCGTGATCTTCCTCGCGGGCGTGCCGGTGAGCGCCACCGCGGTCCGCCACGGGCTCGACGTCGACCTCCTCACCCGCGGGGCGGGCTTCGGCTATATCGGCTCGACCCTGACCTCGCTGATCTACGCGAGCTTCACCTACCTGTTCTTCGCCATCGAGGCCGCCATCATGGCGCTGGCGCTGGAACTCTGCCTCGGCCTGCCGCTGCCGGTCGGCTACCTGGTGAGCGCGCTCGCGGTGATCCCCCTCGTCACCTACGGCATCGCGCTGATCAGCCGGTTCCAGCTCGTCACGCAGCCGGTCTGGCTCCTGCTGAACCTGCTGCCGCTCGCCTTCATCGCGGTCGCGGCGGACCGCCCCGTCGAGGCCTGGATGGCGCATGCGGGCCTCGCGGGGGCGCGGGGCGAGGGCTTCGACCCGCTGCTCTTCGGCGCCGCCTGCGGGATCCTGTTCTCGCTCCTCGCCCAGGTCGGCGAGCAGGTCGACTTCCTGCGCTTCGTGCCGCCGCCGCAGCCGAACCGGGAGCTGCGCTGGTGGGCGGCGGTGCTGGGGGCGGGGGCCGGCTGGGTCGTGCCGGGCATGCTCAAGATCCTGCTCGGCTCCTTCCTGGCGGTGCTGGCGCTCGGCCAGGGCGTGCCGGCCGAGCGGGCGAGCGAGCCGACCCAGATGTACGCCGCGGCCTTCGGGTACGGCCTGCCGGCCGGCGGCGCGATCCTGGTCACCGGCCTGTTCGTGGTGATCTCGCAGCTCAAGATCAACGTGACCAACGCCTATGCGGGCTCGATCGCGTGGTCGAACTTCTTCTCGCGGCTCACCCACAGCCATCCGGGCCGGGTGGTGTGGCTGGTCTTCAACGTCGCGATCGCGCTCCTGCTGATGGATCTCGGCATCTACAAGACGCTGGAGCGCACGCTCGGGCTCTACGCCCTGGTGGCGGCGGCCTGGATGGGGGCCCTGGTGGCCGACCTCGCGGTCAACAAGCCGCTCGGCCTCTCGCCGCCCGGCATCGAGTTCAAGCGCGCCCACCTCTACGACGTGAACCCGGTCGGCACCGGGGCGATGGCGCTCGCCTGCCTCGTCGCCTTCCTGGCCTATGCGGGGCTGCTCGGGGCGGGGCCGCAGGCCTTCGCGGCCTTCATCGCCCTCGGCACCGCCTTCGCGGCGGCGCCGCTCATCGCCTGGGCGACGGACGGCCGCTACTACTTCGCGCGCCGGCCGCGGCGGCACTGGCAGCGGCGCGGCGAGATCACCTGCGGCGTCTGCGAGCACAGCTTCGAGCCCGAGGACATGGCCTATTGCCCGGCCTATGCGGTGCCGATCTGCTCGCTGTGCTGCTCCCTCGACGTGCGCTGCGGCGACCTGTGCAAGCCGCACGCCCGGCTCTCCGCCCAGGTGAGCCACGTCGCGGCGCGGCTCTCGCCCCGCGTCGCGGCGGTGGTCGAGTCCCGGCTCGGGCGCTACGCCGGCATCATGCTGGCGCTCTGCGCCGCCGCCGGGCTGATCCTCGGCGTCGTCTACGCGGAGGCGGCGCACCGCGCCCCCGCGCACGGCGCCGTCCTCGCCCAGGCGCTGGAGGCGGTGTTCTTCGTGATGGCGGTGATCTTCGGCGTGGTGGCGTGGCTCTTCGTGCTGGCGCAGGAGAGCCGCCGCGTCGCCCAGGAGGAGACCGCCCGCCAGACCGCCCTGCACCGGGCCGAGATCGCCGCCCACAAGATCACCGACGCCAAGCTCCAGAAGGCCAAGGAGGCGGCGGAGGCCGCCAACCTCGCCAAGAGCCGCTACGTGGTGGGCATCAGCCACGAGCTGCGCACGCCCCTTAACGCCGTGCTCGGCTACGCGCAGCTCCTGGAGAACGACCCGGCGATCCCGCCCCAGCGGCAATCGGGCATCCGGGTGATCCGGCGCAGCGCCGAGCACCTGTCGGGCCTGATCGACGGCCTGCTCGACATCTCGCGCATGGAGGCCGGCCGGCTCCAGCTCCACCGCAACGCGGTGCGCCTGCCCGACTTCCTCGACCAGATCGTCGACATGTGCCGGCCGCAGGCGGAGGCGGCGGGGCTCGAGTTCCGCTTCACCCGGCCGGCGATCCTGCCCGCCCTCGTCGCCACCGACGAGAAGCGCCTGCGCCAGATCCTGCTCAACCTGATCTCGAACGCCATCAAGTTCACGGCCCGGGGCCATGTCGGCCTCGACCTGACCTACCGCAACCAGATCGCCGAATTCGCCGTGACCGACACCGGCTCCGGCATCCCGGAGGCCGACCTGCCGCGCATCTTCGAGCCCTTCGTGCGCGGCACGCTGCCGGCGGCGACCAGCACGCCCGGCACCGGCCTCGGGCTCACCATCGCCCATCTCCTGGCGCAGGTGATGGGCGGCGAGATCACGGTGGCGAGCGCGCTCGGCCGCGGCAGCACCTTCCGGCTGCGCCTGATGCTGTCCTCGCTCGCGGAGAGCGGCCGCGCGGCCCCCGCCGAGGCGCCGGTGCGGGGCTACGCGGGGCGCCGCCGCACCATCTTCGTCGTGGACGACGATCCCGCCCACCGCGACCTGATGCGCGAGATCCTGACGCCCCTCGGCTTCACCCTGCTCTCGGCCGCGGACGGGCCGTCCTGCCTCGACCTCGCGGCGGGCTGCCGGCCGGACCTCTTCCTCCTCGACATCGCCATGCCGGGCATGAACGGCTGGGAGCTCGCCCGGCGCCTGCGCGCGGAGGGTCACGGCCCCGCCCGCATCGCCATGATGTCGGCCAACGTCCACGAGATCAGCCCGGTGCGGGGCGAGGACGCGCCGCACGACGCGATCATCGCCAAGCCCTTCGACCTGCGCGACTTCCTCTCCCGGATCCAGGCCCTGCTCGGCCTCGACTGGATCACCGCCGAGGCGCCCCCCGTGCGGACCGGCCCCCGGCGCGCCGCGCCCGAGCAGGTGGCCGAGCTGATCCGGCTCGGGCGCATCGGCCATGTCCGGGGCATCGAGGCGAAGCTCGCCGAGATCGAGGCCGAGACGCCCGCGCCCTTCGTGGCGGAGCTGCGGGGCCTCGTCCAGGCCTACGACCTGCCCCGCTACATGGCGGTGCTGGAGGGGATGCGCGGCGATGCCTGAGCCCGGCCGCGACGTCATCCTCGTCGTCGATGACTCGCCCGAGACCCTGAGCTTCCTCACCTCCGCCATCGAGGCGACGGGCGCCACCGTGCTGGTCGCGGTCTCGGGGGAGGCGGCCCTGACCCTGGTGCAGGAGATCACCCCCGACATCATCCTGCTCGACGCGGTGATGCCGGGCCTCGACGGGTTCGAGACCTGCCGCCGCCTCAAGGCCAACGCCGCCCTGGCCCACGTGCCGGTGATCTTCATGACCGGCCTGTCGGAGACCGAGCACATCGTGCGGGGGCTGGAGGCGGGCGGCGTCGACTACGTCGCCAAGCCGATCTCGGCGACCGAGATCCTGGCGCGCATCCGCGTCCACCTCGCCAATGCGCGGGCGGCGCAGAGCGCGCGGCTCGCCCTCGACAGCGCCGGGCGCTACCTCTTCGCGGTCGACGGGGCGGGTTCGGTGCGCTGGTGCACGCCCCAAGCGGCGCGGCTCCTGCGCGACCTCGCGGAATCCTCCGCGGCGGGCGACCCGGCGCTGCCGCCGGCCGCCCGGGCCTGGCTGCGGGCCGCGGCGCCCGGGCCCGTGGCGCTCGCCACCCCGGACGGGCGGCGCCTGCAGCTGAGCCGCATCGGCCAGGTCGGGGGCGACGAGATCCTGCTGCGGCTCGCCCTCGACGGGGGCGGCGAGATCGAGCGCCTGCGCCGGGCCCTCGGCCTGACCCAGCGCGAGGCCGAGGTGCTGCTCTGGGTCTCCCGCGGCAAGGCGAGCCGCGACATCGGCGAGATCCTGTCCCTGAGCCCCCGCACGGTCACCAAGCACCTGGAGCAGGTCTACGCCAAGCTCGGCGTCGAGAACCGCACCTCGGCCTCGGCCCTGGTCGTGCGGGCGCTGCAGGAGCAGGGAGGCTGAGCCCGGCCCGAAATCGGACGACCGCGCGGGCTGCCCCTGCCGCGCGCGACCCCCGACACCGGATCCCCGGCGCGGTGGCCGGTCGGGCGCGGCGCCCTCACATGACATCCGGTTGATTGCTTCGCCATCTCCCATTTCGGCAAAGCGGATGTCGGCGTCGCTCGGGCGCCGCGCAGGCTTGGGATACGGGACCCGCGTCGATCAAGCGGATCCCGGATCAATCCTCCGGCTCGACGCAGGTCTTCATGAAGAGCTGGCGCGCCTCGCCGCGCAGCCGCTTGGCCTCGGCCTCGCCGCGGCACTGGGCGAGCACCGCCGGGTCGACGCCCGGAAAGCTCTCCTCGCCGGCGGGTTCGGGGCGGCCGGCCGGCTTGGCCGGTGCGTTCCTGGCCGGGGCGTCCTTGGCGAGGGTGTCCTTGGCGAGGGTGTCCTTGGCGAGGGTGTCCTTGGCGAGGGCGTCGTTGGCCGGGGCGGCGGACAGGCCGGCCAGGAGGGCGGCGGCGGCGAGCGCCGAGCGGGAGTGCGTCATCGACCATGCTCCGAGCGTCCGGGGGCCGGCGGCGGATTCCCGCGCCGGCCCCGCCAGGCGGGCGCATGCTCGGAGGCGTCTGTGGCGAAGGTTCGGCGCGGGCGCCGCGCGGCGCGTGCGCCGCGGCACGGCCGTCCGGCCCGGCGCGCGGGAGAGTATCCCGGTCAGCCACCGGGGCGTCGGGCCCCGGGACAGCCGCCGCGCGAGGCTCCGATGCGACACGGATTGCATTCCGCCCCGGTTCTTCCGCCCGCCGCCGAGCCGCCCGCCCCGGCGGCCCGCCCGGCCAGCCCGCTTCCCGCCTTCCTGACGCCCCGCCCGCCGCTGCGCCGCTTCGGGAGCGCGTGGGACGCCGTCCTGTCGGGGATCGCCGACGGTCTGGCCGAGCGGCTGCGGCCCGAGCCGCTCGCCGAGGCGCCCGCCCTCGTCCGCGAGGCGCACCGCCTCGTCCGCGAGCCGCCCGCCCCCGCGGCGGGGCCGGCGGGGCGCACCGAGCCGGCGTGAGGTCAGGGCCGGGCCGGCCAGCCGAGGTCGGCCCCCGCCATCATGCTGACGGGCACGCCCGGCCGGCCCCGCGCCGGGTTCGGGCCGCTGGGCGCCGGGGGAGTGACGGCCAGCAGCAGCAGGCAGAGCAGCCCCACCGCGGTGAGGCCGAGGATCCCGCCGACGAGATCGGCCCATTTCTCGAGCCGGGTGATGACGAACAGCCCCGCCGCGAACACGGCGGTGACGATCAGTGGGAGCAGCGGCGACGGCGACACCTGACGAGATCCTCGGCACGAGCGGGGAGAGGCGTGGGAACGCCCCTGACGGCTCCGGGATCCCGCCGGGCGACGATCGGGCGCCGCCGCGCCTACTCGGCCGCCGCGGCCGCGCGCCGCTCCGCGGCCTTCCGGCTGCGGATCTGGCCGAGGCCGAGCACCCGGGCGAGGTCCGAGCGGCGCTGGGCGTAGACCTCGGCCACCATCGGGTAGTCGGGGGGCAGGTTCCACTTCCGCCGATACTCTTCGGGGCTGAGGCCGCGCGCCGTGAGGTGGCGCTTCAGCGACTTGTAGGGCTTGCCGTCCTCCAGCGAGATGATCGCATCCCGCGTCACGGTCTTCTTGATCGGGATCGGCGGCACCGGCGCCTCCGCGACCGCGGGCTTGGCCGGGCCGCCGAGCGTCGCCAGGGTGCTGTAGACGCTGCGCACGAGGTGGGGCATGTCGGACGCGCGCAGCGCGTTCCCCGTCACGTAGGCGGTGACGATGCCGGCGGTCAGCCCAGCCAGCGCGCCGCTGCCCGGCGCCGTCGATTCCGCTTTGATCTCGCTCATTCGGTCACCCATTTCCGGTCGACTCCATTCGGGGATGACAGGAAAATCGACCTCGGTGCCGATAATTATCAGAATTCTTGTGAAATCATAATCTATCGCAGGATTTAATCCGTTCGAATTAGATCGAAGGAAGCGCCGCCCGGAGAGGACATGACCTTGGGGAGGCCGGAGGCGCTGGTGTGCCTGGCGGGCGAGCGGGCGGCACGGATCCTTTGGCCAAGGATCCTTTGGTCAAGGAGCCCTGGGCCAAGGATCCCTGGGCCAAGGATCCCTGGGCCAAGGATCCCCGGGCCAAGGATCCCTCGGCCAAGGATCCCTCGGCCAAGGATCCTTGGGCGATGGGCAGGTCTTCTCGCGCCCGGGGCCGCCGGCCGGCGCGGGTCGGGAGCGCGGCGCGGGTCGGGAGCGGAGGCGCCGGGCGCCCCGCCGCTCCGTGCCGGAGGGCGGCGCGCCCGGCCTCGCGTCCGGCGGGCCGGATCAGCAATCGTCCTTCTGTCCGAGCTTCTGGTCGGCCCCGGCATTGTTCATCGCGCCGACCGTGCCGGGCGAGGCGGGCTGCTGGCCGCCCGCGAGGTTCTTGCTCGCCGGGTCGGTCTGGTTGCTCCTGGCATCGGCGCTGGAGCCGCCCTTGTCGCCGGTCGCCTGACCGGCGCCGACATTGTTCATCGCCCCGACCGTCCCCGGGGAAGCGGGCTGCTGGCCGCCGGCCAGGTTCTTGCTGCCCTTGTCCACGTCGGAGCTCGACGCGTTCGTCGCGTGTTGCTCGGGCGACTTGCCCTTGGTCGTTCCCGTATTGCACGGGCCGGCCAGAACCGAACCGGCGCTCAGCGTGAGAATGGCTGCGGCCGTCAGCAGAGTCGGTACCTTCATGACGTCTTCCTCCTGCCGTCGATGGCGAGGAAGAAGCGGGTGAATGGCGGTCCGGTTCCTTGCCGCGCCCCGGACTTATGGGGGCGGGGTGCCCTTCCCAGGCCGCCGGCCGGTTGGTATGTGGTATTCCAACGCGGCCCGCAGGAGCCCCCGCATGACGCTCGCCGTCCCGCTCGCCGAGGCCGCGCTGTTCACTCTCGGCTGCGCGGTCATCCACGCGCAGCGCGACCGACCCGAGCGGCTGACCCGCACACTCGCCGTCCTGGCCTGCCTCGCCTTCCTGGCCGTGGTGGCGCTCGCGACCCCGGGGCCGAACCTCCGGGCGGGGGCGGTCGCCGAGATGGGAGGCGTGCTGCCTCTCTCGGGCGAGCCCGCGCAGGACCCGCCCTGACCGGCGCGATCAGCGCGCGCGCCGCCGCCGGCGGGGCCGCCGGGGCTCGTCGGGCACGATGGCGGCGCGGCAGGCCGGGGTCAGCCTCTGCCGGTTGTGCAGCAGGCAGGCCTTCACCCGCACCGCGTCCGGGATAAAGGGGCCGCACAGGCTCATCGCGTCCGGCGTGCAGGCCTGCCGCTGCTCCGGGGTGCCTTGCGCCAGGGCGGGGGCCTGCAGGGCGAGGAGGCCCAGGACGGCGGCGGTGATGCGTGGAGTCATGGGGCTCCTCTCGGGGGCGCGGGTCGCGGCCAGGGGCCGCGGGCGACCGCGATCATAGGGGCCCCGGGCCGGAAAGCGAGGCCGTCGGCTGCGGCGCCCGGGAGGTGCACTGCCCCGGCGGTGCGGCCCGTTCCGGCGCGGGTTCAGGCGGGTTCCGGAACGCCGCCCGCCGGCCCGGCGCGGCGGCGCGGCGCGGCGGTCCGGGCGGGGTGCGGGCGGGCGGGCACCGGTGCGTCCCGGGCGAGGAGCGCCCGGATCTCGCCGCGGGGGAGGGGTGGGCTGATCAGGTAGCCCTGGACCTCGGCGCAGCCCGCCTCCCGCAACAGCTCCAGCTGACCCCGCGTCTCCACTCCCTCGGCCGTCGTGGTGATGCCGAGGCCGGCGCCGAGGCTCGTGACGGCCCGCACGATCGCCAGCGCGTCGGGGCGGACCGCGAGGTCCGCCACGAAGGCGCGGTCGATCTTGATCTTGTCGAACGGGAAGGCGCGCAGGTAGCTCAGCGAGGAGTAGCCGGTGCCGAAATCGTCCATGGCGATGCGCACGCCGCGCTGCTTGAGCCGGTGCAGGACCGCGAGCGTCGCCTCGCTGTCCTGCAGGAGCACGCCCTCGGTGATCTCGAGTTCGAGGCGGGAGGCCGCGAGCCCCGCCTCGTCGAGGGCGGCGAGGACCGATGCCGCCAGGGCGGGGTGGCGGAACTGCACCGGCGAGAGGTTGACCGCGATGCGCAGCGTCTCCGGCCAGCGCGCCGCCTCGCGGCAGGCCGCCCGCAGCACCCACTCGCCGAGCGGCACGATCATCCCAGTCTCCTCGGCGACCGGGATAAAGTCGGAGGGCGCGACGAGGCCGCGCACGGGGTGGCGCCAGCGCACCAGCGCCTCGAACCCCGCGATCCGGTCGCTCGCCAGCGTCAGGAAGGGCTGGAAGTGGAGCTCGAATTGCGGCGAGGCCAGGGCCGCGCGCAGGTCGAGCTCGACGGCGCGCCGGGCCTGGACCGCGACGTCCATCTCGGGCTCGAAGAAGCGGTAGGCGCCCCGCCCCTCGCCCTTGGCACCGTAGAGGGCCATGTCGGCGGCCCGCATCAGGTCGGCGGGGAGCGCGCCCGGGCTCGGCGCGAGGGCGATGCCGATGCTCAAGCCCACGTTCACGCGCTTGCCGTCGATGGCGAAGTCGCGCCCGACCGCCTCGATCAGGCGCCCGGCGAGCGCGCCCGCCCGCTCGCGGCTGGCCGGCTGCAGGACGACGGCGAACTCGTCCCCGCCGAGGCGGGCCAGGAGGGCGGTGCCGGCGGAGGCCGCGCGGCCGATCTCGTCGTCGAGCCGCGCGGTCACCTGCTTCAGGAGCAGGTCCCCGACCGCGTGGCCGAGCGTGTCGTTGACCGCCTTGAAGCGGTCGAGGTCGAGGCAGAGCACGGCGGCCGGGCCGGCGGCCGGGATCCGCGCCAGGGCCTCGGTCAGGCCCTCGTGCAGCACGGTGCGGTTCGGCAGGCCGGTCAGCGCGTCGTGGCGGGCCATGTGGACGATCTGGGCCTCGGCCCGCTTGTGGGCGGACACGTCCTCGTGGACCGTGACGAAGCCGCCGTCGGGGGTCGGCGCGCAGGTGACCGCGATGGTGCGGCCGTCGATGAGCTGCTCGTCGCGGCGGTAGCGGGACCGGCTGGCGAGCCGCCGGGCCACCTCCGCCCAGACCTCGTCCGCGTCGAGGCCGGGGAAGTTGCCCACCGCCACCCGTTCCCGGATCAGCTGCTCGGCCGTGAGGCCCGGGCGGACCCGCTCCGGCCGCAGCCCGTAGAGGTCGAGGAATTGCCGGTTGAGGAGCGTGATCCGGTGCGCGGCGTCGAACAGGACGAGCCCATGCGACATGTGGGTGAGGGCGGTGTCGAGCCAGCGGTTCTGCTCCGCCATCCGGGCATCCGCGCGCTTGCGGTCGGTCGCGTCCTCGTGGACCATGACGAAGCCGCCGTCGGGGGTGGGCGTCACGGTGAGCGCCACCGTGCGCCCGTCGGCCAGCCTGCGCTCGGCCCGGCGCGGGACCCGCCGGGCAAGGTCCGCCGCCACGGCGGCCCAGGCCTTGTCCGGGGTCTTGCCCGGAAACAGCCCCCGGGCCGCGCAGGCGCGCACTAGCGTCTCCAGCGGCTGCCCGACCCGAAGGTCCCCGGCCGAGAGGCCGTAGAGGTCGAGGAACCGCCGGTTGAAGGCGGTGATCGCCAGCGTCTCGTCCAGCATGAGGACGCCGTCGGCGATGTGGGCGAGCAGGGTCTCGGAGCGGCGCCGCTCCGCGGCGAGCCGCGCCTCCGCCCGGGCCTCCCGCGCGTCGCGCGCCTCGATCTCCGCGGTGACGTCGCAACCGACGCCGCGATAGCCCTGGAAGGCGCCCTCCGCGGACAGGACCGGCGCGCCCGCGAGCCGGAACCAGCGGGTGCGCCCGTCCGGGTGCCGGTGGGCCAGGACCGCGTCGCGGAACGGCCGGCGGGCGGCGAGCGGCGCGAGATCGCCGACCGGATCGCCCGGCCCGTCGAGGCCCGGCCAGGGACGCCCGAGGCATTCCCCTGCGGAGCGGCCCGTCAGCTCTTCGAAGCGGCCGTCGAGCGACGACATCCGCAGGTCGGCATCGGCCTGCCAGAACCAACTTGGGTTCAAGCGGTCGTCGCAACACCATCTTGCACGGCAGCCAGCACAGCGTCGAGCGCCTCTGCCGGCGTCTTCCAGTTCAGCGTCTTGCGCGGTCTGCTGTTGAGGGCTGCGGCCACAGCAGCAAGATCGTTCGCGCTGTGGGCGCTCAGATCCGTTCCTTTCGGGAAGTACGGTCGCAGTAACCCGTTCGTATTCTCGTTCGTCCCCCGCTGCCAGGGTGAGCGTGGATCGCAGAAGTAGACCTGCAGACCCGCGTCGATCCGCAAGCGCGCGTGCTCGGCCATCTCGGTACCCTGGTCCCAGGTCAACGAGCGCCGCAGCTGCTCGGGCAAGCGCGCGATCGTGCCGGCGATCGCCTCGCGCACCGCCTGGGCCCCGTGCCCCGCCAGCGCCGGGCCGTTCTTCGCACGCGGTGTCACCCCATGGCCGTCCATCGGCGGAAGATGCAGCAGCATCGTAAAGCGCGTCGTGCGCTCGACCAGGGTCCCGATCGCCGAACTCTTCAGACCCAGGATCAGATCTCCTTCCCAGTGCCCCGGCACCGCACGGTCCTCCACCTCAGGCGGACGCTCGCTGATGAGCACCTCGGGGGTGACGAACGACCTGCCTCGGCCCAGGCTGCGGGCCCGCGGCACACGCAAAGCCCGTCCTGTGCGAAGACACGCGGTCAGCTCACGCTTCAGCCCGCCCCGGCCCTGGATGTAGAGCGCCTGATAGATCGCCTCGTGACTGATGCGCATCGTCGTATCGCCCGGAAAGTCGAGCCGTAGGCGCTCGGCGATCTGCTGCGGACTCCAGGATCGACCCCATCGCCGGCTCTGGCGTCGCCCGTGCCGCCGTCCCTTCCAGGCAACGCTAGGGCCAGGCAGAGCGCTCCCGCCCGGTGTCGCGACAGTTCCGGCGAGCCGCTCCTGCACGTACGTCCGCAGCGCTGCGTTCCCCGCCAGTTTTGCTGGCTTGGGCCGGCGTGCCGCGCGTTCAGCGTGCCACTGCGCGGTCGTGGCGCGATAGTCCAGGCCGCCACTGCGGGTCGCCGCATTGCGGCGCAATTCCCGCGAGATGGTCGACGCCGCCCGTCCCAGACGCCGAGCGACGTCCCGGACCCCGTGACCTTGCGCTTGTAGGATCGCGATCTCCTCCCGCTCAGCCAACGACAGGTAGCGCGCAGAAGGCGACTTGGATGATGGTGACAGGTGGGAAGGTGCCATTCCGCCTGCTGTCCGGAACCACCGCGAGCCGACCGGTGGCGAGATCCCGAGCTTCATCGCTGCGACCTCGCTGGAGAGACCCTGCGCGAGGAACGCCCAGAACCCCCGCCGCGTCTCGCGCAGACCGACCCCGGGACGACCCGGTGACCGCAGCTTCTCGCGAAGTGCCCGATCCGAACGCCGCCGACCTGCCATCACAACCGCCCTCCGCCAAGCCGTTGCGACGACCACTTGAATCCACCCAATCCGCACCGATCGTTGCGATGACATCGAGAAGCATGAAGCGATCGTGATCCCGCCGCCCTAGCGTTCCACCGGCTTGCTGAAAACTTTCTTAGTCTGTTGCGTGATTCGGAGCGTAAATCCACCCAGACGGAGGCGCGGCACGACGAAAAACCGGGACGGCGCGATCGGGCGGCCGGGATTCAGGCGGCGCGGGCGATCAGGCGCCGCAGCAGGGCGCGGACCCGCCGCGCCGTCGCGGCGGCCATGCCCCACGCCCGCGTCGCCCGCGCATAGGCGAGCAGCGCCCCGCGCACCCGCGCCGCGAAGCCGATCGCGACCGCGAACCAGCCGATGGTGAGGAGCTTGGCCCTTCCCGCGTGGTAGATGCGCTCGACCAGCACGAAGCTCACCAGGTAGGCCCCCGCCAGGAGCGCGAGGCCGCGGCCGGGACGGCCCTCGGCGATCCAGACCACGCCGACCAGCTTCAGGGGCTCGACGCCCAGGAACGGGACCGCCAGGAGCGCCAGGATCGCGAAGCGGGGCAGGCGCGCGACGCCGGCCTCCAGGCGCCGCACCAGGGTGAGGCGCGACAGCGCCTCGTAGAGCGGGCGGTAGAGCGGCCGCAGCAGCTCGATGCCGATGACGAAGGCCGCGACCGCGACGTCGGCGAGGGCGATCAGGGCGCGCAGGGGAAGCGATCGTGAGGGGGGCATGTCCGCTCCGAGGGGACGGCGAGGCCGCGGCCGCAGGCCACCACGCCATCGCGGCATCCCTGCGGCAGAGCCGAGCGGCAGAGCCGAGCGGCAGAGCCGAGCGGCCGGCGATGCGCCGCGTCCCGCGCGGGGCCGGGCGCCTCCACGACGCGACGCGGCCGGCCCCAGCCCCCGACGGGGCCCGGACCGGCCGATGCGACGTGTGCGTCGGGACGAAGGCGGCCCGCCCCGGCGGACCGCGTCCCGGACGCGGCGGCGCCGGGCGCGGCCGCCGGGGGCTCGGCTCAGAACCGATAGGTCACGCCGGCGCCCACGATCCACGGGTCGAGGTCCACCCGGCCGCGGATCAGGCCCGGGCTCAGCTTGACGTGGGTGTCGAGAAACACCTTCTTCACGTCGACGTTGATGCCCCAATGCGCGTCCAGCATGTAGTCGAAGCCGAACTGGACGGCGGGCGCCACGCTGTTCGAGAGCTTGAAGCTGGTGAAGCCGAGGCGCTCCTGCTCGCCGAAGAACACCGAGTAGTTCACACCGGCGCCGATATAGGGCTTGAACGGCCCGAAATCGGTGAAGTGGTACTGCAGCGTGAGGGTCGGCGGCAGGATCCAGGTGCTGCCGATGCGCGTCCCGGCGAGGGCGCCGGTGCCGCGGACGCCGTGACGGGTCACGCCCAGGATCAGCTCGGCGGCGATGTTCTTGGTGAAGAAGTAGGAGATGTCGAGTTCGGGGATCACCGAATCCGTGACCGCGACGCCGGCGCCCACGATCGGCGCGCCGCGCGCCGAGAGGCGCGCGCCCGGATCCGGCACCACCGCCAGGGCCCGCAGGCGCAGCATCCAGGGCGACCAGAGCGCGAGGTCGGGAACGGGGGGCGGGGCGGCCGCGGAGGGAAGGTCCGCCGCCTGGGCCGTGGTCGCGGCGAGGACGGCCGCTACGGCGGCGAGGATCCGCTTGGACATGGTGTGCCTGTTCTTGCTCAAGTGAGATCGGCCGGCGCAGGCGCGTCGGATGGCGCAACCTGACGCAGGTGGAGCGGAGCATTCTTTGATCCTGATCAAACGGTCAAGCTTGCGGTGACCATTGTGGCTCGTCGGCAACAATGGGGGCGGGCTGCTTCGGCCGGTGTGCCTCCTCGGCAACAATTCGGGCGGGCCGCGCCGGCTCAGGATGCCGGGGCGCCGCCCGCGTCCCGCGCCCGACCGGCCGGCGCCTGCGGCGAATCGGGCGGGCACCGGTGCGACTCGCCAGAGCGTTGATTTATTGCTAAGCCTTCCCTCGCTTCACCCCTGGAAGCGGCCGCACTCAAGCACCCGGAGAGTGTCGCATATGTTGGTTCGACGCGTTGCGGTTCTCGGAGCTGTGTCATTGCAGCTGTGCGGCTGCTCAAACCTTACGGCATTGAGGTTCAATTCCGCAGATGTCCAGGGATATCGGACCGTCGAGGAAGCGCAAGCCGGTGATGCCGACGAGACGCAGCCGCGGGAGCCGTCCCCTCGCCGGTCGAGGTCCGCTGGTGCGAGGCAGGTCATGGCGAACGCCGTCGACCCGTTCGCGGCGCTGCGCCGCTCCGAGGCCGACCGCGCGCGCTGGTCGAAGGAGCGGCCGACCGACTTCGCCAAGCTGATGTGGCGGTCGGACATCGCGCAAGCCGGCCGGGCCGGCGGCCGCGTCCCGGAGGACGTGCCTCAAACCTCAAACATCCCGAAGGACAAGAGCGGCAGGACGGTGCGCGATCTCGCGGAGGACCGCTACAGCGGCGAGGTCAGGCTGGACCAGCTTGAGAAGACGTCCCAGAAGACCATGAAGCCGATCTGCAACGGGTGCTGACGCGGCGGGCCGAACCTCCCCGGCCCGCCATGGGCGCGCCGGCCGCGCTTCCTCCATCGTTCGGATGACGCAGCGGGCGCCAGGCGCGGCTAAAGTCGTACGACTTTGGTTGTAGGACGGAGGATCCGATGCTGGCGATCTCGCGCCTCATCTTCAATCAGAACACCGTCGTGATGCTGTGCGCCCTCGCGGTCGCGCTGGCCGTCTTCGGCGCGCTGAGGGCCGCGGTCCCGGCGCGGGCCTTCGCCGGCGAGGGCCTGCACGAGGTCGCGCGGAGCGACGGCACCTGCGGGATCACCGCCATGGGCGACGTCGCCTTCTGCGGGCCCTGACCGCTCCTCCGGAAGCCGGCCCCCTCCCGACCCTGACGGACCCGGTCGGCCGCGGCGTCGCGGGCCTGCGCTCAGGCCGGCTCCGTCCGGGCCGGGCCCTCGGCGATTCGGATCTCCGCCTCGCTGGCCCCGACCTTGTCCGTGACGACCTGCGGGCAGCGCAGGCAGGCCGCGTCGCCGTGCTCGTGGTGCCAGCGGCAGGTCGGCCGGATCTGGCACGGCGGCGGGCCGCTCACGACCGGCGGCAGCGAGGTCACGATGCGCTGCCCGAGGGTGCAGGCGCCGTTGTAGTGCCGGCAGGCCGCCTTGGCGCAGGGCGCGGCGATCCGGAACAGCTCGGTCGGCTTCGCGTACCCGGCCTTCGCCAGCACCTCCGGCGCCGCCTCGACCGGCGCCGTGAGGTAGCCGATCCTGCGCTCGGCGAGGGGCCCGGTCGCGACCCCGAAGATCCGGCTCGCGCGGGAGCCCGGCTGAGCACTGGGGCAATCGATGCGGGTGGTCATGGTCCGGGCTCCTGCTGGCGGGCTCTCGGCGGATCTCGGTCCGGTCGCCCTCAGCGCGCCTGCAGGCCGCCGAGCGCCCCGAGCGGTCCGAGGGGGCCGATGATCACCCCCATCGTGCTCGTCGGGTTGCGGAGCCCGCTGAGCGTGTTCGACAGGCCGCCCGTGGCGAGCACGCCGCCCACGGCGGCGTCGAGTTCCTCCGGGGTCAGGACGACGGGGGCGGGGAGGGAATCCTGCTCGGGCGCGGCGCTCCGCGCCTCCTGCCGGGCCGTCTTGGTCTCGAAGCTGTGCGTCATGGTTGGTCTCCTGTGCGAGAAACGGACCGGGTCGGTCCCGCCCGTCACACAAGAAATGTAATACTGATAATGGAGACGGCATGTGCATCAGAGCACGTGCGCGAGTAAATCAGCCATGATACTGGATTTAGATCAATCTTGACGGGAGCAGGATCGGCGCATGGCGCCGATCAATACCGCTTGCCGCGCGTGAACAGGATTGGTGATGCGTGCGCCATCACCGGCGCGAAGACGTCGTGAGTGCCGTCAGCGTTGTGCCGGAGTGGTGGCGCCTCACGGCGCGAGTCCGCACGGGAGAGGATGGCGGATCTGAAACCGCGGGCAGCCGCAATCTCCGGCGATGTCTCGTGTGAGACGGTGAAGATCTCTCGGATTCAGGCGCAGCTGTCCGGCTTGGCCCTGCCGCGAGGGGGCGTGAGGGAGGGGCGATGAGGCGGGCCGGTGATGGCACCCGCGCCGTTCGTCAAGATGAGGAGGGGGATGCCACGGGCCGCGCATCGGTCCCGGGGGCCGGGGGCGACCCGCCCGTGCGGGACCGGGCGCCCGGGCGATGAGGGTCCCCGGCGCTCCCCGTCATCCGACATCCGACGGATTGCGTCGCCATCTCCCATTTCGGCCATGCGGATGTCGGCTTCGCTCACGCGCCGCGCGGGCTGGTCATCCGCTGTCCGGACGTGATCGTCCGGACAGCGCATCAGAGCTCCAGCCGCTCGAAGGCGGCGCGGCCGGCGGCGTTGATCCGGATCGAGCCGGTCACGCGATCGTGCGTCACCCATCCCCGGGCGACCAGGCCCGGCACGAACAGGTCGTCGTCGGGCAGCAGGTAGGGATCGCCGTCCAGTTCGGACAGCGAGATCCAATCGCCGACATGGTCGAGCAGGTTCAGCAGGCGACGTAGCTCCACCCTCATGCCTCAGGCTCCCTCCTGCGGGTCGTCATCCTGCAGTCCAACGCCGAGCTTGGGCCGAGAGATCCTTATCGGTGCGGGGCCGACGCGAAGAAAAGCGAAGCCGGCCCGGCGCCCGTGGGCGGAGCAAGGCTCCGCCGGGAGCAAGGCTCCGCCGGGAGCGACGCTGCGGGTTCGGAGCCCGGATCACTCGTCGTCGGGATCGGGGCGGTAGGGACGCCCCTCCCGGGACCCGTAGCCGCCGGGGGACGGAGCGTAGCGGCCGTAGCCGCGGTCGCGGGGCGGTCCGAGATACTCGTCGTCGCTCTCGCGCTCGCGGCGGAAGCGGGGGGACATCTCCTCGCCGGGGATGCGGCGGTCGTAACCGCGCTCCCAGCGCTCGGGGGCACCCCGCCGCCCGTAGCCGGGATCCTCGTCGCCCCCGCGGGCGCGCCCCTCGCCGCGGCCGCGCTCGCCCACCCGCGGGGCGTACCAGCACATCTTCCTCTGGCCCGGCACCGGGTCGCCGAAGCTCTGGTTGGTGCAGGCGATGCTGCCGCCCTGGGGAAAGGGTCGTCCGACCGTCTTGCCGGGAATGCCGTAATAGACGTTGGTGGGATGCGGCATCCGGCACACGCCCCCCTCCTGGGCGCAGGGGACGAGGTTCTGGATGTCGAGCTGCTGCGCCCCCGCGCTCCCCGGAACCAGGGGGGTCGAACCCACGATGATGGCCGCGCCCGCGACCCGTCGCCACCTCACGTCCGAATCCTCCCGCCGTGCTCGCGGCTCCTGCATAGCTGCTTCGCCGCCGGCCTCCAACCCGGTCGGCCGCGAGCGCTGCCGCAGAGACCCCGAGCAGGATCCCCGCCGATGTGCAATCTCTACAGCCTGACCCGCTCGCCCGACGAGATCCGCCGCATCTTCGGGGTGAGCCGCGACGAGACCGGCAACCTGCCGGCGCTGCCCGCGATCTTCCCCGACCAGATGGCGCCCGTGGTGCGCGCGGTGGACGGCGCGCGCGTCCTCACGATGATGCGCTGGGGCTTCCCGCCGCCGCCCAAGGCCGGCTCCCAGCCGGTCACCAACCTGCGCAACCCGGCCTCGCCCTACTGGCGCCCCTGGCTGAAGCCCGCCCAGCGCTGCCTCGTGCCGGTCTCCTCCTTCAGCGAGTACGCCGATACCAAGCCGCGCAAGACCCCGGTCTGGTTCGCCCTGTCCGAGGCGCGGCCGCTCTTCGCCTTCGCGGGGATCTGGCGGCCCTGGACGGGCCCGCGCGGGCCCCGGCGCGAGGAGCCGGCCGAGGAGGAGCACCGGCTCTACGCCTTCCTCACCACCGAGGCCAACGGCGTGGTCGGCCCGGTGCATCCGAAGGCGATGCCGGTCCTGCTCACCGACGAGGCCGCGTGGCGCACCTGGCTCGAAGCGCCCGCCGAGGAGGCGCTGCGCCTGCAGCGCCCCCTGCCGGACGAGGCGATGCGGGAGGTCGCGCGCGGGGAGCGGCAGGACGGCGCCTGAGCCGGCCCGGCCGGTCCCGCGGCGGACCGGTCGCCGCCCGCGGCCGGGATCAGTGGAGCGCCGCGTTCCCTCTCCGGGCCGGGGCCTCCTCAGCATAGATCGCCTGCGTGGCGGAGCGCTCCAGCTCGCGGCGCAGATCGTCGCGATCGACCGCGACTCCATTCGCTTCCAGGTCAGCCGCGACGCGCTCGATCAGCGCCGACTTGTCCAACCCATAGACCAAGCAGCTCAGCAGCTCGTGAGCGTAGGGTCCGGCGCTATAGCGATCGAGGCCGATCTTCTCCATTACATAGACCGCGAGCGATCTAACAGCCTGACAGTACGACAGGAACCGAGCCTCCTCGGCTCGAACGAACAACAGTTCGGCCGCCTTCTCGCGTTCCTCAAACAACCTCGTCATCAGCATCCTCCGTCGGATAGCCGATTGTCGAGCGCGGGCTATCCTTGTTAAATGAATGCTACCCGCTTCCGGCACGAATGCAAAACCCGTTCAAACTTGACAATATAAGGATATGATGGCCGCCTAGGTGCCGAGATTGGGCGCGGGCGCCCCGGATGGTCCGCCGCAATCGGCCTAGGCCAAAAGGTATGAGACCAAACTGTGAGTGCAAAAACTCTTAGTGCGCTATATTTGTGGTCCGCCGATGCAACCGATGGGGGTAACGGATGGCACCATCCTCACATTGCCAAGCCGTGCTGGTGAACACCGCCGGCCCCGACCATCAGGGTTGCCTGCTGTTCGTGGACCGGCGCCTCGTCGCGGTCCTGGTCCGCCTGGAGCAGGACGCGTTCCTCGATCCGGAATTCTGGGGCCACTGGTTCCTGGAGGCCGGCTTCGGCCCGTGCCAGCCCCGCGGCAGGGCACCGAGCTTCGCGACGACGGACGAGGCGCTGGGCTGGGCGCGGCAACAGGTCGAGCAATACGTCCGCGAGGCGGTGTGCCTGCACTGAGGACCCCGCCCGGGCGGCGCGGGGTCCGAACGCGCCGTCGCTCGGACGCGCGCCCGCGCATCGCTCCGGCCGCCGGATCGGCGGCCCCGTCCGGCCCGTGAGGCTCAGAGCGAGGGGCTCTTGTAGCTCTGGCCGATGGTCTTGGGCGGGAAGTTGACCATGCCCCACATCCGGATGATCACCCAGGGATCGGCCCCGCCCATGACCGCGTCGAGGTCGGCTCGGCGATCTCGGCGGGTGCGGCGCGCGCCGGCGCGTCGGCGCGCGGGTCGGCCTGGTCGGACGGGAGAGAGTGAAGCGGGGTCATGTGCGGCTCCCGAGGGTGCGTGCCTCGACGCCAAGCTCTAGCGGGGCCGCGGGGGGAGCGGCGTGCGCCCCGGCACGTGCCGCCGCTCAAGCGCCGTCGGCGGACCCGTCGCCGGGATCGCCGTCGCGGCGCCCGTAGAACGGCGTCGCCGAGTGGGCCTTGAGGCTGAAATAGTCCGGCTCCCGCGTCACCGTGAAGGCGAACTCGTCGATGTTCTCGATCAGCGTCCGGTAGATGCCGCGCATCACGGAGCGGCGCGGCAGCAGGTGCATGCTGCCGGTCAGCGCCTCGCGCAGCACCCGGGCGGCCCGGATGGCGGGCAGGTGCTCGGGCGGGATGTGCGGGCTCTCTGGCGTCACGGCCGCCTCCGATTCGTTTTAGAACGAAAAGGGAACAACGCATGCCGGCGCCCGTCGCGCAAGCCCCGGCCGCGGACCGAGGGGCCGCGCGGGGTCGGTCAGCGGCTGGCGAGGCCGAACTGGATCGGCTCGGCCTCCGGGCCGGCCGGGATCTCCGCCCGCTCCGCCTCGGCCGGCTCCGCGACCGCCCGCGCTCGGCCGGGCAGGGCGGCGTGGGCGACCGGGACCGCCCGGCGCGGGACGGTGGCGCGGCGCGCCGCGAGCTGGTGGACCCGCGTGCCGCGCGCGGCGCGGGGCCGGGCGGCCCCCTCGGCCGGGGCGCGCGGCCTCGCGGCCGCGAGCGAGCCGGTGGCCGCGACGCTCGGCGCGACCGCGTCCGGCGGGGCGGGCCTCGCGGGCGCGTCCCCCGCCTCGTCCGCGACGGGATCGCGCGTCGGCGGGGTGACCCACGGGACCGCGGAGGCGGCGACCGCGGGTGGTGGCGGGGGGACCTGCGGGGAGCGCGTCGCCGCCCAGGCGCCGATGGCGGCGCCCGCCAGAGCGATGCTGACCAGGGCGGAGGTGGCTCTCATACCCCTGGAATGGCCGAGCCCGCCGGATGGTTCCGCACTCCGCCGCCGCGCGGATCTCAGGCGGTCAGGGCGAAGAACACGTAGTAGCCGACATGGGAGGTCGCCTGCCGCGCCGCCGCGACCTTGAACCCGGCCGGCGCGGTCCCCGCATCGACCGTGCCAGCGTATTCCCAAACGTCTCCGCGCACGAAATCGGGCACCGGCCGGTCCTGCCGCACGGCGCAGCGCAGCGCCGGCGTCTCTTTGCGGAGAAAGACGTTGTAGGCGTCGAGCGCCGACATCGAAAACCCCCCAAGATGATGGTGGGTAAGAGGTAGAAGCGACGCTACATCGAGACATTAACCCGAAGCAAGTTCAACCTGAATCGGGCCGAAACTGTCAGGTACCGCACAGAATGTCTGCTGCGCCGCATCATCAGGACCGCGGTCGACGCGGGGCGAGCGGTGGAGCAGGGGCCCGATCGGGCCGCGGCGGGATCCCGCGCCAAGAAGTCCCGCGCCAAGGGATCCGGCGCCAAGGGATCCGGCGCCAAGGGATCCGGCGCCAAGGGATCCGGCGCCAAGGGATCCGGTGCCAAGGGATCCGGTGCCAGGGGATGCCGCGGCAAGGCTTCGAGCGACGCTCGGATCCGCGCGACGCGGCGGGAGCGCCATCCGACCCGCGTCCGAGGCGCCTCGGACCGGGAGCGTCCGAGACGGACCTCGCGGTCAGCTCAGGTACCAGATGAGCCCGGCCATGCCGGTCCCGGCCGCCGCGATGAAGCCGCCGAAATACGCGATGGTCACGGGGGAGCGTCGATGGGCGTAGCCGGGCTTGCGCCCGGACCACCGCCAGCGCTCCCGGGTCTCCGCCCGGCGCGCCCGGGCGATGTCGACGGGCGACAGCGCGTTTCCGCCGGCCTCCTCGCAGGTGCCCAGCATCGCCATTCCGGGATCGAACACCTCGACCTTGTCGCCCGCGCGGCCGGCGTCGATGTCGCCCTTGAGCATCGCCGGATTGGGGCGCGCCTCATCGACCGGCGCCGGATCGTCGCCGCGCTGCGCGGAGAGGTGGGGAGGGACGTCGTTCCTGAAGGCCATGAGCTGGTCTCCGCTCAGCGAGGGAAGGGGCCGAGGGCGGGGGCGCCGACGAGCGCGGTGGCGATGACCGCGAGGTCGAGGGGCCGGGATTCCATCGGTCGCGAGCAAAGCCGCGCGCGCTTTCTTGTTCCCCGCCTGCGTCAACGGCGGCCGTCGTCCCGTCCGGTGCGCGGCGCGGCACGGCCGCGCTCGGCCGGTTCCGGCACCGTCACGCTCGGCCAAGCGCCCTGATCGACGGGAGACGACGATGCGCAAGACCTCGAAGCCGCCGACCAAGGCGCGGACCAAGCCGCAGCCCAACACGCAGCTCAAGACGAAGCTCGACCCGAAGGCGGTTCTGTCCGACGCGGATCTCGACGCCGCCTCGGGCGGGCTCAATCCCCAGCCGCTGCCGCCGCGGTGGCGCTGAGCCGTTCGGCCCTCCTGCGCGCGTCCGCCCGGGCCGAGGCGCGCGGCGGGCGCCGCGATCCCGGCCCGCCCGGTCCCGCCGCGGCGGGCCGTCCTCCGGTCCGTGCAGCCCGGACCGCATCCGAGACGGCCCCGTCGCCGGGATCGGCGGGATGCCGCGGCCGGAGCGCGGCTCTGATCAGGCCTGATCCGACAGGCCGTTCCGGCGCCGGATCTCGCGGATCACCGCGCTGTGGTCGAGATCGCCATCCCCGTGCGCGACGAGCCCCGCGAACAGGCGGTCCACCAGCGACAGCACCGGCAGATCCAGGCCCAGGGAGGCGGCGTGCGCGAGGGCCGTGCCCGTGTCCTTGAGCTGGTACTTGGCCGGGCCTCCGGGCGCGAAGGTCCGCTCGATCATCGGCAGCGCGTGCTGCTTCAGGATGGTCGAGTCGGCGAAGCCCCCGAGCAGGGCCTCGCGCACCTTGGCTGGATCGGCCCCGCCGCGCTCCACGAAGGTGATCGCCTCGGCCACGGTCACGATCGTCGAGGCGACGATCGCCTGGTTGGCGAGCTTGGCCAATTGCCCGCTGCCGGCCGGCCCGACATGGGTCGGCCGCCCCATCGCGGCGAGGATCGGGCGGATCCGGGCGAAGGCGTCCGGGCTGCCGCCGGCCATGATGGCGAGCGTCCCGGCGACCGCGCCGGCCTCGCCGCCCGAGACCGGGGCGTCGACGTAGAGGAGGCTGGCCGCGGCGGCGATCCCGGCCTGCCGGCGGGCCGTCTCGACCGGGATCGAGCTCATCACGGCGAGCACGCTGCCCGGCCGCATCGCCGCGAGCGCGCCCTCCGGCCCGAGCAGGACCTCGTCGCTGACCGGGCCGGAACTCACCATGCAGATCACCGCGTCGGCCTCGCGCGCGGCGTCCCGCGGATCCTGCGCGACCCGCGCGCCCTCCGCGACGAGCGCGGCGGCCTTGTCGGGGGTGCGGTTCCAGACCCGCACCGCGTGGCCGGCCGCGCAGAGGCGGCGCGCCATGGGCGCGCCCATCAGGCCGGTGCCGAGGAAGCCGATCGTGGCGGCGGACGTCATCGGGACACCTGCGCGCCGGCGCAGGCCAGGGCGAGGAACCGCACCGGGCGCTCCTCCGCCACGAGGGCCGGGAACCCGGCCCGGAACCGCGCGAGGTGCGGGGTCTCGAGATGCGCGGCGAAGGCGGCGCGGTCGTCGTAGACCTCGTAGAACAGCACGGTCTGCGGGTCGCTCTCGCCGACCGCGACGTCGAAGCTGCGGCAGCCGGGCTCGCGCGCGACCGAGGCGCGGGCATCCTCGCGGGCGAGGTCCAGGAACGCGTCCAGGCAGCCTGGCCTGACCTTAAACTCGGCGATCACCACGAAGGGGCGGGGAGGGGACTCGGTCATCGGCAGCTCGCGCGGGTCCGGCGCCTCTGCGGCGCGGACGGGTGGGACGGGGTCGGCCGAGGCCGGGGGCGCCGGCCGGCCCGGCCCGGGCCGGCCTGGGCGCGGGACCCCCTCGCGCGCCGGACCGCGGGGCGATCCGGCCGGAGGGGCCTGCCCCGCGCCGCCGTCGCAGGGGCGGGCGACCGCCCCGAGGCGGGAGGCTCAGGCCGCCTTCGGGGGAGCCTGCCGGGCGGCGTCCTCCATCTGCCGCCGCAGCGCCACCACGTCGAGGTCGTTCACGAGCTCGACATCGTCGAAGCGCACCACCTGGTCCTTGCCGACCGGGCGCTTGAGGGCGACGTTGTGGGCGAGCCCGATCGGCAGGGCGCCGAGGGCGAGGCTCTTCGCGGCCGGGATGGCGTTCGCCCACACGGCGTAGCCGCCCTCGCCGTCGAGCATCTCGCCCGCCTTGAGGTCGCGCTTGGCGGTCGCCACCGCGTCCCCGCGGAACTCCTTCGAGCAGCCGGTCGGCTCCTGGCGGAGCACCGCCGAGAGCACGCTCACGCTCGTCTCCAGCCCGATCATGTGGAAGGGCCGCCACATCGAGCCGTACCAGCCGGACGGGTCGGTCAGGAGGCCGTACTGGCGGAAGCAGGCCCGCGTGTACTCGCTCGTCGCCTTGAAGGTGACGAAGACGCCGTACCGGATGTTGTTGAACACCTCGCGCCCGTCCGGCTCCTGGCTCGCCGCGATGTCGACGAGGCCGCTGCGGGGCAGGCGCCCGCCATCCGCCACCGGGCGGAAGACCCGGGCGAGGTCGTGCAGGCCGGTCGGCGGGAAGGCGAGGCCGTCGTCCGGGCAATCGAGTCCGGTCCCGTTGGCGACGGCCGCCATCTCGATCGCCGCCTTGGTGCCGTCCGTGAACGAGTTGTACATCTTGGGGTTGAAGTCGCCCTTGCGCACCTCCTCCTCGGACCAGCCGAAGAAGCCCCAGACGGTGTCGGGCGTGGAGTAGCGGTAGCGCGGCTCGAAATTCATGCCCTTGCCGGCCGAGGTCAGCTCGAAGCCGCAGGAGCGGGCCCAATCCACCAGCTCGCAGATGATGGCGGGCTGGTCGCCGTAGGCCATGCTGTAGACGACGCCCTTGCGGCGCGCCCGCTCGGCGAGCAGCGGCCCGCAGAGCACGTCCGCCTCGACATTGACCATGACCACGTGCTTGCCCGCGTCGATGGCCTGGAGCGCGTGCCGGATGCCGGCGATCGGGTGCCCGGTCGCCTCGATGATGCACTCGATCTCGTCGCAGGCGCTGAGCGCCGCCGCGTCGTCGAGCACGCAGGTGCGGCCGCTGCGCACCGCGTCGCCGAGCGTCGGGGCGGCGTAGCGCTCCTCCGGCCAGCCGACGCGGGCGAGGGAGTCGCGGGCGCGGCCGACATTGAGGTCGGCGACGCCGACCACGTGCAGGCCGGCGATGCGCTGGGCCTGGGCCAGCACCATCGAGCCGAACTTGCCGGCGCCGATCAGGCCGACGCGGACCGGCCGGCCGGCCGAGGCGCGGGCGAGCAGCAGGGTGGACAGGTTCATGCGCTTCCTCCTCCGCGGGACCGGTGCCGGGTCGCCGCGGCGCCCCGCGGGCCGGGACGGCGTCGGCGCGGCGGTCCGCGCTCTTGCAACCTCGGCGGGTCTCGGGGCCGCGCGGCGAGGTCGTGACGGTCGGACGCTAAGCGGAGTTGCGCGGGGCAGCTCTGCTTAGCTCTTGTTCTTGCATCATTTTCGCCGCCGAACCGGTGACCACTTCGGCGAATGATGCTTAGAAGCGCGCTTCGTGTAGGACAATCCAGATTTCCGAGCCCACCGTGAAGCCCGGCTAAAGGGTCGCCGCCCGCGCCCGCGCCCACTCGTCCCGCTCCCGGCGGATCCAGTCGAGGAAGGCCTGGACCTTGCGCAGGCGCAGGTGATCGGGCGGGCAGGTGACCCACTGCGTCACCAGGGCGGTGCGCGGCGGGTCGCGCACCGGGCAGGCGAGGCGCCCCGATCGCAGGTCGTCCCACAGCATCAGGTCGCTCTCGAGCGCGATGCCGAGCCCGCCCGCCGCGGCGTCGATCGCCATGTGGGTGCGGTCGAAGAGCAGCCGGCGCCAGCGCGCCGCCGGGGCGGTGCCGGCGAGCTTGAACCAGTGCGCCCACTGCATCTGCGACTTCACCGAGTGGATGAGCCGGTGCCGGTGAAGCTCCCCGGGCGCGAGGCTGCCGGGTGCGGCGAGGGCGGGCGCGCAGACGGGCCGGAAGCACTCCTCCACCAGCCCCTCCGCGTAGAGGCCGGGCCAGCCCCCGGTGCCGTGGCGGATCTCGATGTCCACGCTCTCCTTCTGGAAGGCGGTCGGCTCGTTGGTCCCGTCGAGGCGCAGTTCGAGGTCGGGATGCGCGTCGAGGAAGCGGGCGAGCCGCGGCAGCAGCCACTTCGTCGAGAGGCTCGGCGTCGCCCGCACCGTGAGGGTGGTGACCGACCGGAATCCCTGGATGCGCTCCGTCGCCTCCATGATCCGGTCGATCTCGCCGCCGATCATCTCGAAGTAGCGCTCGCCCGCCTCGGTCAGGACGACGTTGCGGCCCGCCTTGCCGATCAGCGCCGTGCCGAGGCCGACCTCCAGGGTCTGGATCTGCTGGCTCACCGCGGAGGGCGTGACCCCGAGCTCCTCCGCGGCCCGGGTGATGCTCCCGGAGCGGGCGACCGCGTGGAAGACCGTAATGGCGCGAAGCGGAACCGGCATGCCGACAGTTTAGCCGCGCTACATGAACGCGCAAACAATCTGGATTGTCCTACATGAACGCCCTTCCTAGTGTCGGGCAGGACACCAGAAGAGCCGCCCCGGAGCGGGGCGCCGACAGGAGCGACAGGGAGGAGGAGCGCGGGACGCGCGCCCGGGGCGCCCCGCCCCCCAATCCCGCACCGCCCGACCCGCGGCGCAACCCAGACAGAAACGATGCCGCACCGCGACCGAGCGGATGACGGCGCGCTGGAGGAAACACCATGACCGAGACGGATTCCAAGCCGAAGGGCGGCCTCTCGCGCCGCAGCCTGCTGACCGCGGCCGCCGCCGTCCCGCTGGTCGCGATCCGCACCCGGCCGGCGCGCGCGGCCGAGTTCACCTACAAGCTCGCGACCGGCCAATCCCTCACCCAGCCGATCAACGCCCGCCTCGACCAGGCGACGCAGCGGATCCGCGAGGCCTCCGGCGGGCGCCTGGAACTGAAGTTCTTCCCCGCGAGCCAGCTCGGCTCCGACACCGACCTGATCACGCAGGTGCGCTCGGGCGGGATCGAGTTCCTCAACATCGCCGGCTCGGTGATCTCGACCGTCGCGGCGGGGGCGGCGATCACCAACGTGGGCTTCGCCTTCGCGGATTACGACCAGGCGTGGCGCGGGGCGGACGGTCCGATCGGCCAGTACGTCCGCACCCAGATCGAGAAGGCCGGTCTCCTCGTCGCCGCCAAGGCCGCGGACAACAGCTTCCGGCAGATCACCTCGGCCTCGAAGCCGATCAGGACGCCCGACGACCTCAAGGGCTACCGCATCCGCGTGCCGGTCTCGCCGATCTTCACCTCGCTGTTCTCGGCGCTCGGGGCGAGCCCGACCTCGATCAACTTCAACGAGCTCTACACCGCGCTGCAGACCCGGCTCGTCGACGGTCAGGAGAACGGGCTGGTGGCGATCGACGCCGGCAAGCTCTACGAGGTCCAGAAATACGTCTCCGAGACCAACCACATCTGGGACCCGTTCTGGATCGTGGCGAACCGGCGGGCCTTCGGCCGGCTGCCGGAGCCGCTGCAGGAGATCGTGCGGCGCGAGCTCGACCGGGCCGCGCAGGAGCAGCGCGAGGACGTGGCGCGGCTGAACGGCACGCTCAAGACCCAGCTCGTCGCCAAGGGCCTGGTCTTCGAGGCCGCCGACAAGGACGCGTTCCGCCGCAGCCTCACCCAGGCCGGCTTCTACCGCGACTGGAAGGAGAAGTTCGGCCCCGAGGCCTGGAAGGCGCTCGAATCCGTGACGGGGGCGCTCGCATGAGCGCGGCGGCCGACATGCCGGGCCGCGCCGACGCGCTCCCCGCCCCCCATTCCGACTGGCTCTCCCTCGCCGACCGCGTCCTGCGCGCGGCCGTCGAGGGACCGGCCGCCCTCCTGGTGGCCGCCGAGGTGGCGATCCTGTTCGCCGGCATCGTCGCGCGGGCGCTCGGGCACCCGATCATCTGGAGCGACGAACTCGCCTCGATCCTGTTCCTCTGGCTCGCCATGCTGGGCAGCGTCGTGGCGATCCAGCGCGGCGAGCACATGCGGCTCACCTTCGTGGTCGGCAAGCTCCCGCCGCGGGCGCAGGCCTGGTGCGAGGCGCTGGCGGTCGGGACGGTCTTCGTCTTCCTGGTCCTCCTGCTCCGCGCCGCCTCCGACTACACGGAGGACCAGTCCTTCGTGGAGACGCCGGCCCTCGGCTGGCCCGGGACGGTGCGGGCGCTCGCGGTGCCGGTCGGCTTCGTGGCGGCGCTGCTCGGCTGCTCGCTGCGCCTCGCCCGCCGCGGGATCGCCGACCTCCTCGGGGTCGGGCTCGTCCTCGCGGGGCTGGCCGGGCTCCTCGCCCTCGGCGCCCCGCTCCTGACGGATCTCGGCAACTGGGCCCTCGTGGTGTTCTTCATCGGGCTCCTCGGCCTCGGCATCCTGGCGGGCGTGCCGATCGCGTTCTCGTTCGCGCTCGCGACCTCGGCCTACCTGCTGACCGTCACCTCGACGCCGCTCACCATCGTGGTCGGGCGGATGGACGAGGGCATGAGCGGCCTGATCCTGCTCGCCATCCCGCTCTTCGTGCTGCTCGGGCAGCTCGTCGAGGCGACCGGGATGGCGCGGGTGATGGTGGCCTTCCTGGCCTCGCTGCTCGGCCACGTGCGGGCGGGCATGTCCTACGTGCTCCTCGGCGCGATGCTGCTCGTCTCCGGCATCTCCGGCTCGAAGACGGCCGACATGGCGGCGGTCGCCCCGGTGCTGTTTCCCGAGATGCGCCGGCGCGGCATGAAGGACGGCGAGCTGCTCTCGCTGCTCGCGGCCTCCGGCGCGATGAGCGAGACGATCCCGCCCTCGATCGTGCTCATCGCCATCGCCTCGGTCACCGGCGTGTCGATCGCCGCCCTGTTCACGGCCGGCATCCTGCCCGCCCTGGTCCTCGCCCTCGTGCTGGCGGCCGTCGCCCGCTACCGGGCGGGCCGGGAGGAGGACGCGGTCCGGGTGGCGCGCGCGCCCGCCTCGGTGGTGGGCCGCACCCTGCTGGCGGCGCTGCCGGCCCTCCTGCTGCCGTTCCTGATCCGCACCGCCGTGGTGGAGGGGATCGCGACGGCCACCGAGGTCTCGACCATCGGCATCGCCTACTCGCTGGTGCTCGGCCTCCTCGTCTACCGGGGCGGCCTGTGCTGGCGGGCGGTGCTGCCGATGCTGGCGCGCACGGCCTCGCTCTCGGGCGCGATCCTGTTCATCGTCGGGGCGGCGAGCGCGATGGCCTGGGCGCTCACGCAATCGGGCTTCTCGCACGACCTCGCCCGGGCGATGGCCGCGGTCCCCGGCGGGCAGGTCGGCTTCCTGCTGATCTCGGTCGTGGCCTTCATGGTGCTCGGAAGCCTGCTGGAGGGCATCCCGGCCATCGTGCTGTTCGGGCCGCTCCTCTTCCCGATCGCGCACCAGTTCGGGATCCACGAGGTGCACTACGCCATGGTGGTCATCCTCGCCATGGGCCTGGGGCTGTTCGCGCCGCCCTTCGGCCTCTGCTACTACGCGGCCTGCATCATCGGGCAGGTCTCGCCGGAATCCGGGATGCGCCGGATCTGGATCTATCTCGGGGCCCTGTTCCTCGGCCTGCTCGTGCTCACCTTCGTGCCCTGGTTCTCGACCGGGTTCCTCTGAGGGCTGGCGCGCCCTTGCCGGGCGCGACCACCCCGCCGGAATGCCGGGACTGGAACGGGGCCGCGGACCTGTCCGGGCCGGATCCGCCCCGACGACCGGGCGGGGGCGGACGCGCTCCGCCGCGGTTGGGCGGTGACGGGGGGGAGCGGGCTTTCGGCCGGGCCGCCCCGGTGCCCGCACCGTTCCGGCGCGGCTCAGCTCCGGCCGGTCACGGCCCCCCGCCGGAAGCGGGCCCGCCCTGGACGGCGTGAGCGACGCCGCGGCTGAAATAGCCCAGCGGCTTGGGCGTCCCCGGCAGGTAGTACTCCTCCAGTTCGGTCAGCGCGAAGCCGGCCGCTCGGAACGAGGCGGCCACCGGCCGGATGAGATTGCAGCCGACCGCCACCGCTCGCCAGAGCGGGTTCAGCCTGGACTGCCAGCGGGCGACCTTCGGGTCGCGCGACAGCCCGTGCTCCAGGAACAGGGCTCGGCCGCCGGGACGGAGGACGCGGCGCACTTCCGGGTCACGTCCGTCAATGAGGTGGACTTTCGGGGTGGAGTTGGAGCGGCCATCGGTCAGGCGGCTTGCGGTGGAAGAGTGATCGCCTCCTCGATCAACGCCGACGTGAGGCCGGCCATGCCCTCGACCTGCATGTAGCGGTGCTGCAGCTGCCACTCGTCGTTGGCTTCCAGCAACACCGCGCCGATCAGGCGCTGGATCGAGTCGGTATTGGGAAAGATCCCGACCACATCAGCGCGTCGCTTGATCTCCTTGTTCAGGCGTTCAAGCGGGTTTGTCGAATGCAATTTACTGCGATGCTGGGCCGGGAAGGTCATGTAGGCTAGAACGTCCTCGCAGGTTTCGGCGATGAAGCCGTGAAGCTTCGGCCAGCGGGTGTGCAGCTGCTCGGCGAGTTGGTGGAGCGCAGCGCGGGCCGCGGCCTGATCCGTCTGTTGGAAGGCGTGACGCAGGCCCGCCGCGACCATCGTCTGCTGGGCGCGCGGCACATACGCCAGGGCATTGCGGGTCCAATGAACACGACACCGCTGCCACGTCGCCTTGAGCACCCGGCGGATCGCGGCCTTGAGACCCTCGTGGGCATCCGAGATCACGAGTTGCACGCCCGACAGCCCGCGCTTGACCAAGCTGCGCAGGAAGTCGGTCCAGAACACCTCGGCCTCGGATGGGCCGATGTGCAGCCCGACGATCTCCCGCCGGCCCTCGGTGTCCACCGCTACGGCGACTATGGCGGCCACCGACACGATGCGCCCGCCCTCACGCACCTTCAGGTAGGTGGCGTCGAGCCACAGATAGGGCCACGCGCCAGAGAGCGGACGCGTCAGGAACGCCGTGACGCGCTCATCGATGTCCTTGCACAGCTTGGACACGCTCGACTTCGAGATGCCCGACAGGCCCATGGCCTGCACAAGCTCGTCCACGCGCCGGGTCGAGACGCCGGCGATCCACGCCTCCTGGATCACCGCCACCAGCGCCTTCTCGACCGTCTTCCTCGGCTCCAGGAAGCCTGGGAAGTAGCTGCCGGTGCGCAGCTTGGGGATCTTGAGGTTGAGCGAGCCCAGCCGCGTGTCGAGGCTGCGCTCGCGGTAGCCGTTGCGGTAGGTGCTGCGCTCGCCCGTGCGCTCGTAGCGGCCCGCCCCGATCAGGCCCTCCACGTCTGCCTCCATCAGGATCTGCAGGACGGTCTCGGCGAGGCTGCGCAGGAAGTTGCCGTCGTCGGCCTTCTGCAGCGCCTCGATCAGTGCCACTCTGTCGTCGGTCATCGGGTGCTCCTGGCTCGGGTTGAAGTCCGCAAACTCCACCTTAGCCGCCAGCTCCGATGGCCACTCCAAGCCCCACCCCGGACCCCCTGAAAATTACACCTCGTCCGTGGACGCTACCCACTTCCGACAGGCTCCTCATCGGATCATGCACGGAACAGAGCGTGTAGGTGATCACGGCCGTGTCAACGCAAGCGTCCTCCAGCGGCAGGCTCTCCGCCGGCGCGGTCCGGATCTCGACCGGGATCTTGGCCGCCCGCCGCCGCGCCGCGCCGAGCTTCAGGAACGCCTCGTTCGGATCGACGCCGATCACGCGCGAGACACGCGCAGGGTCGTAGAAGGGAAGGTTCAGGCCCGGGCCGAACCCGACCTCCAGCACCGTGCCGGCGGCACGCGGCACGATCTTCTCGCGCTCGGCACTCACATTGGCCATCGCGCACGCACACCGCACGAGGCGGGGACCGACATGCCGCTCGTAGAAGCCCATCCGTTCCTCCTGCCGCGCGTGGCCGCGCCCGATGGTCGTGTCGGGGCATGCGAGGGACGTCCGTCGGACATAGCACGGATCGCGCCGAATGCCGATGATCCGCCCCGAGGCCGGGAGGGGCGGCGGTGGCGGGGCGGCTGGCCCGCGCAGCGCCGCGTTCTCCCGCCCTGCCGGCAGGCCGCCCCCGATCCGCGCGGGATCGAGGGTGAGCGCGCCGCGGCCCACCCGCGGAGGCGGTCGGTTCGTCCGGCGCCCCGGTGGGGAAGTCCCCTTCAGGTGGTCGAGGAGCGGGCAGACGCGGGCGCTGAGCCGCCGCGAGGGGTGGAGCGTCCACAGGGCGATGGCCCACCCCTCCCCACGCCCGGTCGTCCCGCGCGCGGGCGTTCCGCGCTAGCGCACGGCGAAGGGCGCCTGGAACGGTCGCCCGAACACCACGCCGGTGTTCACCGTCTGCACCGGCTTGAGGAAGGCGGTCCCGCCGCGGGTGTTGCCGCGGGTGTCGACGAACGTCACGGGCCCCTCCACCCACTCCATCACCGACACGTCGCCGGGCGCGCCGACCTGGAGGGTGCCGAGCTTGGGGCCGCGATCGATCACCCGGGCGGGGGCGGAGGTCGCCATCGCGACGACCTGCTCCGGGCTGAAGCCGAGCGGCAGGAACTTGCTCATCACCCAGGGCAGGAACGGCATGCCCGGCGTGTTGCCCGAGACCACGTGCAGGTCGGACGAGATCGTGTCCGGCGGCGCCCCCTGGGCGATCGCGGCCTCGGCCACGGTGAAGTCGAAGCTGCCGCCGCCGTGGCCGATGTCGAAGATCACGCCGCGCCGCTTCGCCTCCAGGGCGGCGGGCAGCAGCTTCCCGTCCTGCACGATGTTCGTGAACTGGCCGGCGAGGTTCGGCGCCCCCGAATAGCAATGCGTGAGGATGTCGCCGGGCCGCAGCAGGTCCAGGATCTGGCTCATGAGCGCGGCGGTCTCGACGCCGCCGATATGGACCATGATCTTGGCGGGGCGCCCGGACATCTCGCAGGCCTGAATGGCCCGCCGCAGCGGCTCGGCACCGTGCTTGAAGATGACGTTCTCGGACATCCGCACCTTCACGCCGATGACGAAGTCCGGGTTCTCCGCCAGGGCCAGGGCGCAGGCCTCCACCTGGGCATTGTCGATGTTGTAGAGTTCGGCGACCGGAAAGGCCGAGAGGCCATTGTTGGCGATGTGCACGAAGGCGAACATCCGCGTGCGGGTCTGGGCGGCGATGTGCCGGCGCAGGGCCGCGAGGTTGTTGGCGCCCGCGTCGCCGGCCGAGACCACCGTGGTCACCCCGGAGAACGGCACGGTCTCGTCCGCCGGGATGCCGATGGCCGACCCGTACGGGTAGGTGTGGGCGTGGAGATCGACCAGTCCCGGCAGGACGAGCTTGCCCGAGGCGTCGAGCACGCGCTGCGCGCGCGCGGCCGGGATCTCGGGGTCGAGCGCCTCGATCACGCCGAAGCGGATGCCGACGTCGCGCTTGGCGCGCAGGGACTGGCTCGGATCGACGACCTCGCCGCCCTTGATCACGAGGTCGAACTTGTCGTTGGGCTCGATCGCGCCCCTCGCCCCCGCCGCCGCCAGGATGCCGGCGGCGGACAGGCCGCCGAGCCAGGTCCGACGTGTCACGTCGCTCATGGTGCCCTCCCTGCGTGCCGCCCAGCCGGCGTCACGCCTTCCGATCGCTACTTGCCCAGGTGCCCGTCGAAGAACCACGCGATCTCCTCGAAGACCTTGCGGGTCTCCGGGGCGGTGTCGTCGCGGATGTAGTGGGCGTGCGACTGGCCCTCGCCGACCTGGAGATACGCCTCGACGCCCGCATCCCTGAGCTTCCGGTGCACCCGGACCGTGTTCGAGAGCAGGAGGTCGCGCGTGCCGGTGGTCAGGATGGTCGGCGGGAAGCCGTGCATGTCCCCGTAGACCGGGGAGAGCATCGGGTCCTTGAGGTCGTGCCCGGCGGCGTAGACCTTGGCGCCGTCGTCGCAGAAGCCGTCGGGCGAGACCAGCACGTTGTCGAGCATGGCGTTGGTGACGAAGCTGTCGCCGACCTTCGTGGTGTCCGACATCGGGGTGCCGGGGGCGATCGCGGCCGGCAGGGGCACGCCCTCCTGCTTGGCGCGCAGCACCATCGCCAGGGTGAGCGCGCCGCCCGCCGAGGTGCCGAAGATCCCCATCTTCCTCGGGTCGGCCATCCGGGTCGCCGCCCGCCAGACGGTCATGGCGTCGTCGTGCGCGGCCGGGTAGTAGGCCTCGGGCGGCATGCGGTAATCGACCGAGATCACCTTGAAGCGGCCGAAGCCGGCCATGAAGATCGCCTCCGGCAGGCCCGCCTCGCCGGGGTTGAGCACGTAGCAGCCGCCATGGACGTGCACGAGCAGGCGGTCGCGATTCTCCGGCGGGATCGTCTCGGGCGTCAGGATGAAGGCGCGCACCCCGTCGATGGTGGTGCGCTCGACCTTCACGTGCAGGCGTTCGAGCATGCCGGGCACGAGCTTGCCGAGCGCGGCCGCGCCCGCCTCGGCCACCGGCTTCCACTCCTCGCCGGTCCGCGGATGGATGTTCCAGTTGGTGCGCAGCGGCGCCCCGATGATCTTCGCCAGCTGCGGGCTGACGTCGGCGGGCACCGGCACGGACTTGGCCGGGACCTGGAGGGGGGGCGGCTCCTGGGCGGCGGCGCCGGCCGCGAGGGCGCCCGCGAGGGCCCCCGCGAGGAGGCCGCCCGGGCGGGGGAAGCGACGCGAACGGACGGTCATGGGGGATCTCCTGCTGTCGGCTCCGATCAGGGTTGGCCGTCCGCCGCGCGGGCCGCCTCGACGAGGCGCTCGGCATCCTCCCGCAGGAGGAGCCGCTCGGCGACGAGGGCGTCCGCCGCCCGCCTCACCCGGTCGAGATAGGCTCCGGCCTCGGCGTAGCGCTCCTCCAGGGAGGGGCGGGGATCGCCGGACGCCTGCCGCTCGGCGCGGCTGCGCGCGAGGGGGATCCGGCTGCCCTCCCGGTCGCACAATTCCCCGCCCGGGAAGGGCTCCGCGTAGAGGTTCCAGCCCGTGAAGGTGGCGCGCGGCGCGGCGACCTCCGGCAGGCGGATGCCGGCCACGTCGTGCCCGTCCGCGTCGGTCTTCGGGACGAGGGGCCGGTATTGCGGGCCGCTCTCCGGGCGCGGATCGACGTAGGTCGAGAACCGCGCGATGGCGTTCGGCGCCTCCGGCACGCGCATGCCCGGGATGTAGGGGAAGCCGGCATCCTCGGCGGGCACCAGGGTGCCGTCGGAGAGGCGCGGCACCCGGCTCTCCGGAGGCGCGGCGCCCGTCGTCACCCACTCCTCCAGGGCCACGAGCAGCGCCCGCAGGGCCGGGGCGGGGTTGAGCGTGCTGCGAGGCAGCGCGCAGGGCCCCCGGGTCGAGGTCAGGCCGGCCCGCCCGTAGTGGAAGCCGCTGGACACGAGGTAGGCCCGCGCCGTCGCGGGCAGCGCCGCATCGGCCCGCCCGAGCGGGTCCGTGGTGAGGAGGGAGGCGCCCTTCTGCCAGTACTCGGTGGAGGTGTTCACCTCCATCAGCAGCGGGTCGAAGCCGTCTCCGCGCAGCAGCGCGCCGGACAGGCCGGTGACCGGGTCGCGCATCGCGGCGGCCGAGAACGGGAACGCGTTCTCGGGGTAGAGATGGTCCTCGTGCTGGGTGTTGGTGCGCGAGGGCTGGCCGAAGCGGGCGTTCAGGAAGACGCCGCCGACGCCGGAGATGTGCAGGAGCATGCCGTCGAAGACGCGCCGCCCCTCCTCGTCCTGGTTGAAGCCCTGCCGGATGAAGTCGCGCAGGAAGCGCCCGCTCTGCGAGATCCCGAGCGCGACGGCGTGCTTGACCGCGCCGCCCGCCGGGTTGGCGGGCGCGGCCTGCGGCCCGCGCAGGAAGGCCACCACGTCCCGGGTGGCGGCGAAGCCGAGGCCGAGCACCTTCGGGTTGATGGCCCGGTAGGTGAACTCATAGAGGGTCCCGGGCTCGGGCTTCAGCCCCTCGGGCAGGAGCCGCAGCTCGCCGGCCGAGGCCAGGGTCCAGGCGCTCTCCGGGACCGGGCGCGGCGCGTCCGCCTCGCGGCGGCGCACCGTCAGGCTCGCTCCGGCCCTGTCGAGGGAGGCCGCCTTGAAGGTGAGGAGGAACGGCGCCTCGGGCGGGCCGCGGGTGGCGCTCACGAGTTCGTCGCGGACCGTCTCGACGATGGGCTTGCCGCCGCGGGTCGCGACCGGGACGTCGATCGCCATCCCGCCCTGCTGGCGCAGGGCATCGGCCTCCCATCCCGACCACACGATGGTGTCGCCGCGCCGCAGGACGAGCGCCGTGCCCGCATCCTGCAGCGTGCGGGGATCGTTGACCGCCTGGGCGCCCTGGGGCGGCGCGTCGAGCACCCAGTTGAACAGGAACTTCCTGCCGCGGTTGACGACCTCGTACAGGAGCGTGCCGCTGCCGCGGGCCGGATCGCTCGGCCGCAGCATGAAGAAGTCGGTCCGATACTCCACGAGGCCGCGCGCGTTGCGGGGCGCCAGGGCGATGTCGGCGATCCCGGCATTGCGCGGATCGGCCGGATCCAGCTCGCCGCGTGCCGTGCCGATGACGCGCTCGTAAGGGCCGCTCTCGCCAAAGCTCTGCCCCTCCGCGAAGGGCTCGACCGTCCTGACCTCGATCGCGGTGATCCGGGCCTGGGCCGGTTGAGCCCAATGTCCACAGACGAACGCACCCAGCAATGCGGTCGCGACCTTCCACATTTCAGTTTCCTCACCCGACCAGCGTCAAGCTGCGCTGTTGATCCGGATCTTACACGCGGTCTCTCGCCCGTCGAGATCCACGAGGTTCATTTCGCGATGCAAGGGACGATCAGGATCGACGGCGCGCGATGCGGCGCCGCAAGACAATCGTGAACAGAGCGTTCGGCCGCGCCGCCGGAACCGCCCGCGCGCAGCCAACAAGGGGCGGCCAATCAGCGAACAAATGATCCGGGTCGGACCCCTGCATCGAGAGACGGTGCTCGCGACGGATCTTGGACGGGTGCCGCGCCGCGGCTCATCCGCGCGTCGCGGCGCGCTCCTGGCGAGGGCGCGCCCGCTCGCGGGGCACCGGGGCCCCGCGGTCCAGGGTCCGGGCGGTCCTCACCGGTCCCCGACCCGGATCCGCGCGCCGCGACGGGCGGCGAAGCTCCGCGCCGCCCCTTGACGGCGGGGAGCGCAGCCCATCCTCTCCGGGGACGGCGCGGGCCTCTCCGCACCCGCGCGGATCCGGACAGGACCGAGCCCGTCGCGGAGCCGGGACCGGGGGCGGCCCATGAGCCTCGGCGAGGATTATCCCGGTCTCGACGCCACGGCGCTCGCCGACCTGGTGCGGCGGCGGCAGGTCGGTCCGGCCGAACTGGTCGAGGCCGCGATCGCGCGGCTGGAGCAGGTCGAGCCCCACCTCGCCGGCATGACCGAGTGGGCGCTCGACCAGGCCCGCCGGGCGGCCCGGGAGCCCGTCGGCGGCCCCTTCGCGGGCGTGCCGTTCCTCCTCAAGGACAACATGCACGTGGCGGCGGGCCTGCCCTACCACAACGGCAGCCGCATCTGGCGCGGATGGGTGCCGCCGCGGGACAGCGAGATGGTGCGGCGCTTCAGGGCCGCGGGGCTGATCATCCTCGGCAGCACGAAGGTGCCGGAACTCTCCCTGACGCCCGTGACCGAGCCGCGCCACCTCGGGCCCGCCCGCAATCCGTGGGCCCTCGACCGCACCGCCGGCGGCTCCTCCGGCGGATCGGCCGCCCACGTGGCGGCCCGCAGCGTGCCCATGGCCCACGCGACGGACGGGGGCGGGTCGATCCGGATCCCCGCCTCCTGCTGCGGGCTGTTCGGGCTCAAGCCCAGCCGCGGGCGAACCCCGAACGGCCCCTATCTGGGCGAGGGCTGGCACGGCGCGGCGGTCGGGCACGTGCTCACCCGCAGCGTCCGCGACAGCGCACGGCTGCTCGACGCCGTGGCGGGCCCCGATCCGGGCGCGCCCTGCGCGCTCGCGCGGCCCGGCCAGTCCTTCGCTGCCGCCGCCGCGCGCCCCCCGGAGCGGTTGCGGATCGCCTGGTCCTCGCAGGCGCCCAACGGGGCGCCCGTCGATCCGGAATGCCGGCAGGCCGTCGAGGACGCGGCCGGACTCTGCGCCGCGCTCGGCCACGCGGTCGTGGAGGCGGCCCCCCGGATCCCGGACGCGTATTTCGACTGGTTCCTGACCGTCTTCCTCGCCGCCGTGGCGCAGGAATTCACCTTCGCGGAGGAGACGACCGGGCACCGGGCCCGGCGCGCCGAGGTCGAGGAGAGCACCTGGCTCTGCCGCGCGCTCGGACACGGCTTCTCGGCGGCCGAACTCTCGCTCGCCCTGGAGCGGCTGCACCGGACCAGCCGCCGGATCGCCAGCTTCTTCGACAGCTGCGACGTGCTGCTGACGCCCACCCTGGCCAGCCCGCCGGTGAGGCACGGCGACCTGCGGTCGAGGGGCCTCGACGCCGTCCTGGAGGCGCTGGCGGCCCGCCTCGGGGTCGGCCGCTACCTGCGCTACGGGCCCCTCCTGCGCCAGGCGGCCGAGCGCGCCTTCCGCTTCATCCCGTTCACGCCGGTCTGGAACATGACCGGTCAGCCGGCGGCGAGCCTGCCGCTGCACTGGACGCCCGACGGCCTTCCGGTCGGCGTCCAGGCCGTCGGCCGCGTCGGCGAGGAGGCGACGCTCCTGGCGCTGGCGGCCGAGCTGGAGCAGGCCCATCCCTGGAGCCATCGCCTGCCCCCGCTCGGCGCCGCCTCCGCCTAGGGAGGCGGCGCGCCGCGCTCACCGGGCGGGCGCCGAGGGAGGGCCGGCTTCCCCGGCGGAGGCGCTCGCGGCTGCGCTGCGCGCCGTCACGCAAGCGGCCTGGAAGGCGAGGCCCGCGTCGAGGACGTCCAGCGCGTATTCGGGCCACCGCACGGGCGCGAGCCGCAGCGCCAGCGTCACCCCCGCCGAGACGGTCGTCGTCACCGCGTCGTTGCGGGCGCTCAGCCACGTGGCCGTGATCAGCGGGTTCGGATCGTGCCGGAACCGGGCCAGCGCACCAGCCGTGAGCAACCCGATCGCGATCGCGCTGGCCGCCGAGAAGCCCAGCAGCCCGGGATCGATCGGCCGGGGGTCGGCGATCTTCTGCGACAGGTCGTAGAGCGTGTGCAGCCCCGCGACGGCCAGGATGGCGGCGATCGCGAGGGCCGACAGGCGTTCGACGGCGGCGCCGCGCCCGAACACCACGGCCGCGATGCCGTAGAGCAGGACGGTGTAGATCCAGTCGACGGCGTCCTTCAGGAACTGCGCCGATCCGAGCGAGACGGCCCAGCCGGCTTGCGCCAGCGCGAACAGGAACGTGCCCCCGGCGATCGACCAGATCGTGACCTTGTAGGCGCGCGCCTGCCGGGCGGCCCGCGAATCCGCCTCACTCATCCGACCCGACCCCGGTCACGGGATGACGGCGTCAGGGCGTGCGGACGGCTCATGATCGCCAGCCTATCGTCGTGCCGACCGGGACGGAAGCCGCCCGGGCCGAGGGGCGCCGCATCGCGCGGCGAAGGCGGCGAGGAGCACGGCGAGGCCCGTCGCGCGGGCGGGGGTGGGGCGTGGGGTCATCGGCTTGGCCCGTCGCGCGATCGTGCGCACGGCCCGCGGCCGCGGCCCGCCTCAGGCATCGTCCCGCGCGGCCTCCCCGGCGCCCCCCGCCGGGCGGCAGCACTCCGCGATCACCGCCGGGGCGCCGCGCAGGAAGATGCGGACGTCGTCGGCGATGATCGGCGCCACGTCGTCCGGGACCGGCCAGCCGTAGATGAAGCGGCGGATCGCGAGGTAGAACACCTTGCCGTGCAGCGCCCAGACGGCTTCCTCCTCGCGCTCGGCGAGCGGGACCTCGTCCGGATCGGGCAGGCCGAAGCTCGCCCGCAGCTCCGCGCAGACCGGCCGGATCAGCTTGTCGCGCACCACCGTGAGGTAGCGCGGGGTGATGTCGGTGCCCTTCAGCCCCGAATGGATGAAGATCCGCACCCAGTCGTAGTCGAAGATCCGCTCCGCGTATTCGCGGTAGAATCGCACCAGCCGCGCCTCCAGGGGCTGCGAGCGGTCCTGGATCAGCCCGGCCCAGTCGGGGTTCCAGCGGCTGACGTAGACATGCTCGTAGACGCGGTCGATCAGGGCCTCCTTGGTCGGGAAGTAGCGGAAGATCGCCGAGTGGGTGATGCCGAGCCCCCGGGCGAGGTCGCGCGTCTGCCCCTCGAAGCCGCGCGCGGCGAAGAACCGCGTCGCGCCCTCAATGATCATCCGCTCCCGCTCGGCGGCGGGCAGGTGCCGCCGCCGCCGGGCCGGCGGACCCGTCACGACGCCCTCGCTCACGGCCGGCCCGCTCCTCCCCCGTCACCGCCCGACCCTGCCCCCGTTGTGAGCGCTTGGTCAATTCTCTTGACGGCCCGTCGGCTCGGCGCGTAGCGTTGTGACCAAGTGGTCGAAACGGACCGCAGCCCCGGAGGACGCCCGTGAAGGCACGCGCCTTCGCCTATCGCCGCGTCGAGAGCCTGCAGGAGGCGCTCGCGGCCTTCGCGGCCTGCGAGGGAGAGGCGCGCTACTTGGCGGGCGGCCAGAGCCTGCTGCCGGCCCTGAAGCTGCGCCTCGACGCGCCCGACCTCCTGATCGATATCGGCCGGATCGCGGCGTTGCGCGGCATCGCGGACGGCCCGGAGGGCCTGCGCCTCGGCGCGCTCACCCGCCACGCGGAGATCCTGCGCGACCCGCTCGTCGCCGCGCGGGCGCCGCTCCTCGCGGAGGCGGCCGCCCACGTCGCCCATCCGGCGATCCGCAACCAGGGCACGCTGGGCGGCAACCTCGCCCTCGCCGATCCGGCCTCGGAATTCCCGGCCTGCATGCTGGCCCTCGGCGCCCGGATGGAGATCGCGGGCGCGGGCGGCGCCCGGATGGTCGCGGCCGAGGACTTCTTCCGCGACCTCTACGACACCGCCCTCGCGCCCGGAGAGATCCTCGCGGCCGTGTGGGTGCCCCCGCCGGCGCCGGGGCAGCGCCACCGCTTCGACGAACTCGCGCGGCGGCGCGGCGACTACGCCCTCGCGGGCCTCGCCGCCAGCGCCGATCTGCGCGAGGCCGGGCGCGTCGCGGCGATCCGGCTCGCCTTCTGCGCCGTTGGGCCGACGCCGATGCGCGCGCCGCGCGCCGAGGCGGCGCTGACGGGCCGGCCGCTCGACCGCGAGGCGATCCGCGCCGCGCAGGCCGCCCTCGGCGACGACCTCGCGCCGGCCGACGACGCGTCCCTCTCCGGGGCCGTGCGCCTGCACCTCGCCCGGGTGCTCCTCGGGCGCGTGCTCGCCTCGCTCGCCGGGGAGGCCCCGTGACCGAGCCGCTGCCCATCCGGTTGACCGTGAACGGCGCCCCCGTGCGCCGCTTCGTCGAGCCGCGCCTGTCGCTGGCGGATTTCCTGCGCCAGGATCTCGGCCTCTCCGCCACCCATCTGGGCTGCGAGATGGGGGCCTGCGGCGCCTGCCTGGTGCGCCTCGACGGGCGGGCGGTCCATGCCTGCCTGACGCTCGCGGTCCAGGCCGACGGCGGCACCGTCGAGACGGTCGAGGGGCTCACCGAGGCCGGGACCCTCGCCGACCTCCAGGCGGCCTTCCACGCCCGGAACGCCCTGCAATGCGGCTATTGCACGCCCGGGATGCTGGTCGCCGCGCAGGATTACCTGGCACAGGAGGGCGCGCCCTCCCGCGAGGCGATCCGCGACGCGCTCTCGGGCAATTACTGCCGCTGCACCGGCTACGAGGCGATCGTGGACGCGATCGCCGAGGTCGCCCGGGCGCGGCGGGCGGGGAGGCAGGCGTGAGCCCGTCCTCCGACAGCCCCCACCGGGCGCCGGGCGGCTATATCGGCGCCGCCCTGCCGCGGCCCGGCGCCAAGCGCCTGCTGCAGGGGCGCGGGCGCTACACCGACGACATCGTCCTGCCGCGCATGCTGCACGCGGCCTTCCTGCGCAGCCCCTACGCGCATGCGCGGCTCCTCGCCCTGCGCACCGAGGCCGCCCTGGTGCTGCCGGGGGTGCGGCGGGTGCTGACCGGCGCCGATTTCGAGGGGATCTGCGCGCCCTGGACCGGCACGCTCGGCCATTTCGCCGGCATGAAATCCTCGCCCCAGCGCCCGCTCGCGACGGGCAAGGTGGTCTGGTCCGGCCAGCCGGTCGCGATGGTGCTGGCGGAATCCCGCGCCGAGGCGGAGGACGCCCTGGAGGCGATCGAGGCGGAGTTCGAGGAGCTCGACCCGGTCGTCGATCCGGAGGCGGCGCTCGCGCAGGGCGCAGCCCTCATCGACGAGGCGCTCGGCGACAACCTGATCTTCCGCACCCGGATCGAATCGGGCTCGCCCGATTCCGCCTTCGCGGGCGCCGAGACGGTCGAGGCCGAGTTCCGCTTCGGCCGGCACACCGCGGTGACGCTGGAGCCCCGCGCGATCCTGGCCGATTACGATCCCGGCGAGGAGCGCCTCACCGTCCACCAGTCGACGCAGACGCCCTACCAGTTCCAGGACCTCTACGCCCGCCATTTCGGCCTCGCGGAATCCCGCGTGCGGGTGGTGGCGCCCGATGTCGGCGGCTCCTTCGGAATGAAGCTCCACCTCTACCACGAGGACATGGCGGTGGTGGGCGCGAGCCTCCTGACCGGGCGGCCGGTGAAGTTCGCCGCCGACCGGATCGAGTCCTTCCTGTCCGACATCCACGCCCGCGACCACCGGGTGCGCGCCCGCCTCGCCGTCGCCCCGGACGGGACGCTGCGCGGGATCGAGGTGGAGGACCTGACCGGCGTCGGCCCCTTCTCGGCCTATCCGCGCACCAGCGCCGTCGAGGGCAACCAGGTCGTGCGCCTGATCGGGGCGCCCTACCGCATCGCCGATTACCGGGCCGACCTGCGGGTCGTGGCCCAGACCAAGACCCAGATGAGCCAGTACCGGGCGGTCGGCCACCCGATCGCCTGCGCGGTGACCGAGCGCCTCGTCGACCTCGCGGCGGAGCGGGTCGGGCTCGACCCGTTCGAGATCCGCCGCCGCAACTACGTGACGCAGGACATGTACCCGCACACCACCGCGAGCGGGTACCGGTTCGAGCGCCTGTCCCTGGAGACCTGCCTGGAGCAGCTCCACGCGCTCATGGACTACCCGGCCCTGCGGGCCGAGCAGGCGGCGCTCCGCGCCCGGGGCGTCCATCGCGGCATCGGGCTCGCGACCTACGTGGAGATCACCAACCCCTCGCCCGCCTTCTACGGGGTCGGGGGCGCCCACATCGCCGCGCAGGACGGCTGCGTCCTCAAGCTGACGCCCTCGGGCGAGGTGCAGTGCCTGATCAGCGTGACCGAGCAGGGCCAGGGCACCGAGGCGATCATGGGCCAGATCGTCGCCGAGGGCCTCGGCATCCGCCGCGAGGCGGTGCGGGTGATCACCGGCGACACCGACGTCACGCCCTCGGGCGGGGCGACCTGGGCCTGCCGCGGGGCGGGGATCGGCGGCGAGACCGCGCTCCAGGCGAGCCGCAAGCTCAGGCGCCGCGTGCTGGAGATCGCGGGCGCCATCCTGCAGGCCGCGCCCGACGCCCTCGCCCTGCGCGACGGGCAGATCCTGGGCCCCGAGGGCACGGCCCGGATGAGCCTCGGCGACCTCGCCACCCTGGTCGCCTTCCGCTCCGACCTCCTGCCGCCCGGCATCGCGCCGGACCTCACCGTGGCGCATCACCACGCGCCGCGCGGGTATCCCTTCGCGTTCAGCAACGGCATCCACGGCAGCCTGGTCGAGGTCGACGCCGAGACCGGCCTCGTGCGGATCCTGCGCCACTGGGTCGTCGAGGATTGCGGCCGCATCATCAACCCGCTCCTCGTGGACGAGCAGATCCGCGGCGGGGTGGTGCAGGGGCTGGGCGCCGCCTTCTTCGAGGAGTGCCGTTACGACGAGCGCGGCCAGCTGCTCAACGGCTCCCTCGCCGACTACCTCGTGCCGATGGCCTGCGAGATGCCCGACATCGTCATCCGCCACGTCGAGACGCCGACGGGGGATTCGGATCTCGGCGCCAAGGGCGTCGGCGAGGCCGGGACCGCCGCCGCCTCCGGGGCGGCGCTCAACGCCGTCAACGACGCGCTCAGGCCGTTCGGGGCGGCGCTGGCGCAGCTGCCGATGACGCCCGAGCGCATCCTGCGCGCCCTCGGGACGGTGTGATCCGATGCGCCGGGGCCGGGGGCGCGCCGGCCGACAGGGGAGGGGACGATGGGCGGGTTTCTGGCGGGCGGGGCGGCGCCGACGCGCCGCGCGGTGATCGGCGGCGGGCTCGCCCTCGGGGCGCTGGCCGGGCTCGGGCGGCCGGCCCGCGCCGCCGAGCCGATCCGCATCGGCTTCCCGGTCCCGATCACCGGCCCGTTCGGGGCGGAGGCGAAGGACCAGGTCCGCAGCGCCGAACTCGCCGTGCGCCAGTTCAACGAGGCCGGCGGCCTCGGCGGCCGCATGGCCGAGCTCCTGGTCCGCGACGACAAGCTCAACCCCGGCGAGGCCGCCACCCGCACCCTCGAACTGATCGAGAAGGACAGGGCCCACTTCATCGTCGGCGCCCTGTCGAGCGCGGTGCAGCTCTCGGTCAACGAGATCACCCGCTCGCGCAAGGTGCTCTACGTCTCGATCAGCCAGTCGGACACGATCAACGAGGCCAAGGATTTCGGCCGCACCACCTTCCACGAGGCGCTCAACCCGCACATGACGACCGCCGCGGTCGCCAAGCACGCCTTCCGCAAGGGCAGCCGGATCGCCTACCTCGCCGCCGACTACGCCTACGGCCACGAGATGCTGCGCGGCTTCAAGCGCGCCGCGGCCGCGATCGGCGCCGAGACCGCGGGCGAGATCCTGCATCCCTTCGGGGCGCCCGACTACTCGACCTTCATGCCGCGGCTGCGGGCCATGAGGCCCGACATCCTCTGCATCTGCAATTTCGGCCGCGACCAGGCGAACGCCATCAAGCAGGCGAACGATTTCGGCATGAAGCGGGCCTCGCGCCTCGTCGTGCCGGTGCTCCTGCACAACCAGCGCCTCGCGGCCGGGCCCGACGCCTTCGAGGGCGTCGTCGGCGCCGCGAACTACTTCTGGCGCCTGGAGGAGACGGTGCCGAGCGCCAGGGCCTTCAACGACGCCTTCCGGGCCGCGCATGGCGGCGCCGTCCCGACCGATTACGGCGCCTACGCCTACACGGCCGTGCGCGCGCTGCTGATGGCGGTGACGAAGGCCGGCGGCACCGACACCGAGGCGGTCGTGACCGCCCTCGAAGGGCTCACCTACGACGTCGCCAAGGGGCCGGAGCATTACCGCGCCTGCGACCACCAGGCGGTGCAGTCGGTCCTGGTCCTCGAATCCAAGAAGAAGTCCGAGATGGCGGGCGAGGCCGACCTCTTCACCATCCTGGCGATCGAGCCGGGGTCCGAGGCCGCCCTGCGCAGCTGCGAGGAACTCGGCCACAGGGCCTGAGGAGCGGGAGCCCGGCGTGACCTTCGAATTCCTCGACGTCGAACTCGTCGCGATGCAGCTCTTCTCGGGAGTGGCGCTCGGGGCCGTCTTCGTGATGCTGGCGCTCGGCCTGTCGATCATCTTCGGCATGCTCGGCATCGTGAATTTCGCGCACGGCAATTTCTTCATGATCGGCGCCTATGCGGGCGTCTTCGTGCTGGAGCGGACGGGGAGCTTCTGGCTGGCGCTGCTCCTCGGCCCGCTCCTCGTCGGGGCGCTCGGGCTCGTGGTCGAGCGGCTGCTGATCCGCCCGCTCGCCGGCCGCGCGCCGGACGACGCGCTGCTGCTGACCTTCGGCCTCGGCTACGTGCTCGTCGAAGGCGTGCGGATCCTGTTCGGCAGCGACGGCCTGCCCGTGGCGACGCCCGAGGCGCTCTCGGGCGTCGCCGATCTCGGCATCGGCCTCTTCCCCGTCTACCGGCTCTTCGTGATCGGCGTGGTCGCCCTCTTGCTCCTGCTGCTCTGGTGGGCGCTCGAGCGGACGCGGCTCGGGCTGATCGTGCGGGCGGGGGCGCGCGACCCCGAGATCCTGCGGGTGCTCGGGGTCGACATCCAGCGGCTGTGGCTGTGGGTGTTCGGGCTCGGCATCGCGCTCGCGGCGCTCGGCGGCGTCCTGGCGGCGCCGATGCGCAGCGTGAACCCGGAGATGGGCAGTGCGGTCCTGTCCGAGGCCTTCGCCGTGACGGTGATCGGCGGCATGGGCTCGCTGCTCGGCTCCGTCGCGGCGGGGCTCCTCGTCGGCATCGTGGTGAGCCTCACGGCCCTGGTGGCGCCCGAGATGGCCAACATCGCGGTCTTCGCCTTCATGGCGCTCGTCCTGCTCGCGCGACCGCACGGGCTGTTCGGCAAGCCCGGCCTCGGCACCTGAGGAGACCCGCGTGACCGCCCTCGATCCCGCCGCGGCGCCGGGCCTCCCCGAGGCCGCCTCCCGCCGCTCCCCGCTCGCCGCCGGCGCGCTCTCGCGCTGGCGGGCGCCGGCCTCGGTCGCGGCGCTCGCGCTCCTGCCGCTGGTCCTGCCCTCGCAGGCCCTCGCCGTGAACGTGCTGATCTACGGGCTCTACGCGACGGGCTACAATCTCCTGTACGGCTATACGGGCCTGCTCTCCTTCGGCCACGCCGCCTTCTTCGGCACGGGGGCCTACGCCACCGGGATCGCCATCGGCGCCTTCGGCCTGCACCCGCTCGCCGCCATGGCGCTCGGGATCGTCCTCGCCGGGCTCCTCGCGCTGGCCATCGGCGCCCTCTCGATCCGCAGCCGCGGCATCTACTTCGCGATGGTGACGCTGGCCCTGGCCCAGCTCGTCTACTACGCGGCCCTCCAGGCCTCCTGCTGGACCGGGGGCGAGAACGGGCTGCGCGGCTTCACGGTCGCCCGGATCGGCCTCGGGCCCGTCGGCCTCGACATCCTCGACCCGGCGACCAAGTACGCCTTCGTGCTGGCCTGCGTGGCCGCCGCCCTGGCCGCGATGTCGCGCATCCTGGCCTCCCCGTTCGGGGCCGTGATCGAGGCGATCCGCGAGAACGAGGCCCGCGCCCGCGCCTGCGGCTTCGACGTGGAGCGCACGAAGCTCCTCGCCTTCGTGCTCTCGGGCCTGTTCTGCGGCCTCGCCGGGGCGCTCTCGGCGCTGCACCTCTCGATCGTGCCCCTCGACAGCCTCGCCTACCCGCTCTCGGGCACGGCGGTCGTGATGACGCTGGTGGGAGGGGCCGGCACCTTCTTCGGCCCCTTCCTGGGAGCGCTCGCGGTGCTGGTGCTGGAGGACAGCCTGAGCCTGTGGACCTCCCACTGGCAGCTCGCGCTGGGCGTGGTGTTCATCCTGTTCGTGCTGTTCCTGCCGCGCGGCCTCGGCGGCGCGGCCCTGGCGCTCGGGAGGCTCGCGTGGCGCAGGTGAGCACGGGCGCGGGCGAGGTCCTCCTGGAGGCGCGCGGCCTCGGGCGCCGCTTCGGGGATTTCGTCGCCCTCGACGGCGTGTCGGCGCAGTTCCGGGCCGGGCGCATCACCGCGGTGATCGGCCCGAACGGGGCGGGCAAGAGCACCTTCTTCAACCTGCTCTCGGGGGCCCTGAGGCCGACGAGCGGCACGCTCCTGTTCGGCGGGCGCCCCATCGCGGGCCTGCCGCAGCACCGCTTCGCGCATCTGGGCATCGCCCGCTCCTACCAGATCACCAGCCTGTTCCCGCGCCTCACCGCCCACGAGAACCTGCGCACCGCCATGCAGGCCTTCGCGGCGCGCTACGACCTCTGGACCCGCCGCGACGCCCTGCGCGACCTCGCCGAGCGGGCGGACGCGCTCCTGGAGGCGATCGGCCTCGCCGCCCGGCGCGACCGGCCGGCCGCGAGCCTCTCGCACGGGGAGCAGCGGGCGCTCGAGATCGGCGTCGCCCTCGCCGCCGCCCCGAAGCTCCTCCTCCTCGACGAGCCCACCGCCGGGATGGGCCCCGAGGAGACCAAGGCCATGGTGGCGCTGCTGCGCCGCCTCTCCGAGGAGCGCACGATCCTGCTCGTCGAGCACAAGATGAAGATGATCCTGGGCCTCAGCGAGCGGATCCTCGTGCTCCATCACGGGCGCCTGATCGCGGACGGCACCCCCGCCGAGATCCAGGCCGACGCGGAGGTGCGCCGGGTCTATCTCGGCCAGAGCGGCGGCTACGGCCATGCTTGAGATCCGCGGCCTCCACGCGTGGTACGGCGCGAGCCACGTCCTGCACGGCCTCTCCCTCGAGGTCCGCGAGGGCGAGATCCTGGCGCTGATCGGCCGCAACGGGGCGGGCAAGACCACGACCCTGCGGGCCGTGATGGGCCTGATGCCGAAGGTCTCGGGCGCGGTGCGCTTCCGCGGCGAGGAGCTGCTCGGGCGCCCGGCCCATGCCCGCTTCCCGCTCGGCCTCGCCTACGTGCCGGAGGACCGCCGCATCGTGCCGGGGCTGACCGTGCGCGAGAACCTGCGCCTGGGCCTGTTGCGGGCGCCGCGGAATCTCGCGGAGGGGCCCGCCATCGCGGCCATCGCCGAGACCTTCCCGCGCCTCGCCGAGCGCCTCGACCAGATCGCCGTCACCATGTCGGGCGGCGAGCAGCAGATGCTCGCCATCGCCCGCGCCATGATCGCGCGGCCGAGGCTGATCCTCCTCGACGAGCCGTCGGAGGGGATCATGCCGGTCCTCGTCGAGGAGATGGGGCGCCTGTTCGCGTCCCTGCGCGCGGGCGGCACGACCCTCCTCCTCGTGGAGCAGAACGTCGAGTGGGCGCTCAATCTCGCGGATCGCGCCGTGATCATCGACCAGGGCGCGGTGGTGCACGAGAGCAGCGCGGCGGCCCTGCGCGAGGATGCGGAGATCCAGGACCGCTACTGCGCCGTGTGATCCGGGATCCGCTTGATCGGAGCGGATCCCGGATCCCGCGCCCGCGCGGCGCCTGAGCGAAGCCGACATCCGCATGGCCGAAATGCGGCGCGTGATGCCCGAACGCGGCGCGGGAGCTGCGCGATCCGCTTCCCCGGCGGGCGCGCTCAGGCGCCGCTCGGCGGCGCGGGCCGAGCGGCGCGCCGCGCACCGGCCGCCCCGGCCGGGCGGGCCGCCGGCGCTTGCGCGGCCTCGTGGGCGGCGAGCGCGCGACCGTGCTTCAGCGCGAGGTAAGTCTGCCCCTCCGCGATCGCCTTCTCGATCCTGCTGACGTAGGGCCCCGCCTCCGGCATGCGCGCGAGGATTTGGGCAGAGATCCGCGCGAGGTCGTCCAGCGCATGATCGGGGTCCACATCCAGGTGCACGTTCTGTAAAAGGAGTACGATTTTACTGCACGGCGTAGTTGCTTGCGCCTCCGTGATCATCTCGCTCTCGCGCAGGAGGCGGCAATGATTGTGGATTACAATATCAGTTGCTCGGTCGCCGTTCGATATGATGGCGCCGTTTATATAAATTGTCTCCGATGGCTTCAAATTAAGTCTGAGCGGCATGTTCGAGCCCCATCGGAAAACTTAGGCGCGCTTGCGAGCAGGATCGGCTGTATCCCATCGGTATGGCCAGAGTTATGCAGCTTGATTGATAAAACTACGTTAATCATACCCTGGCTGTGGCGGGATAACCGGGTAGTTTGCCGGTCCCATTAAGAGATAGGCAAAGAGTGCCGCGCCAAGTGGGAGTGCCCTCAAAACTGGAGGGCGTATAGATCAACAGGATCTGCCCACATGTCGTCTATCACGCTGTCTGCCGCCACGCGGCAGAACCTGCTGTCGTTGCAGGACACCGCCTCCCTCCTCGCCACCACCCAGAACCGCCTGGCGACGAGCAAGAAGGTCAACACCGCCCTCGACAACCCGACCAACTTCTTCACCGCCGACGGCCTCTCCTCCCGCTCGACCGCCCTGTCCTCCCTCCTCGACAGCGTCTCGAACGGCATCCAGACCATCCAGGCCGCCAATACCGGCCTCACCAAGGTCCAGACCCTCACCGACCAGCTCAAGTCGGTGGCCCAGCAGGCCCTCGCCTCCGCCAATTCCTTCTCGGTCAAGGCCACCTCGGTCTCGACCGCGCTCACCGGCGCCTCGGCCCAGAACCTGCTCTCGACCGGCGCCACGCAGGCGGTCAGCGACACCGCCCTGAGCGCCAACGCCACCGCCACCGCCGCCACCGTCACGGCCGGCACCGCCTACAGCAACGGCGTCGCGACCTACACGGCCGGCTCCTACACGACCCTCACCGCCTCCGCGACCGTCACCCTCAACGGCACCGCGATCGCGCTCGCCACCGGCGACGACATCAACGCCGCCGTCACCAAGATCAACGCGCAATCCGCCACCACCGGCGTCACCGTGGCGGCCTCCTCCGGCAAGCTCGTCTTCACCGGCAGCAATTCCGGCGCCCAGTTCACCTACGCGGCGACCGGCTCCGAGACCGGCCTCGCGGCCAGCGGCACCACCACGAACGGCGCCGGCGCGTCCTCCACCACGCTGACCATCAACGGCACGACGATCACGGTCGCCACCGGCTCGACCGAGAGCCAGGTCATCAACGCCATCAACGCCGTCACCTCGACCACCGGCGTCACCGCCTCCGACAATAGCGGCAAGATCAAGCTGACCGGCGCGGCGGACGGGTCGAGCATCACCGTCCAGGGCGGCACCGGCAGCCAGGTCGGCTTCGGGACGACGGCCTCGACCACGGCCGGCACCTTCTCGCCGAGCGCCGCCACCCTGGCGATCGCGGTCGGCTTCAAGGCCGGCGACAACTTCACGGTCAACGGCCAATCCGTCAACATCGCGGCCGGCGACACGCTCGGCTCCATCGCCCAGAAGGTCAGCACCGCCACCAGCGGCACCGTCTCGGCCAGCTACGACGCCACCAACCGCAAGTTCACCTTCACGGCCGCCGACACCAACACCGCCATCACCCTCGGCAACGGCTCGACCGCGACCTCGCTGCTCTCCAACCTCGGCTTCAACTCGCCCACCACCTTCGCGGCGGGCCTGGGAGCGCCGGGCTCGAGCTCGGCCCTGGCGGGCAAGTCGCTGACCGTGCAGGTCGGCTCCGGCCCGAGCGCGACCTTCACCTTCGGCTCGGCGGCGGGCCAGATCTCGACCCTGACGCAGCTCAACAGCGCCCTGGCGGCGGCCAACGCCCAGGCCTCGATCGACACCGCGACCGGGCGGATCTCGATCACCACCGCCAACGACTCGGGCACCGACGACCTCAAGATCACCGCCTCGGGCACCGGCAACCCGTTCAACTCCGGCACCTCGAGCGCGGTGATCGGCGGCGACGGGCTGACCGCGCGCAACGGGCTGGTGAGCACCTTCAACAACCTGCTGACCCAGATCGACCAGCTCGCGGCGGATTCGGGCTACAACGGCGTCAACCTGCTCGCCGGGGACACGCTGAAGATCAGCTTCAACGAGAAGAACACGTCGACGCTGTCGGTGCAGGGCTCGACGGTGTCGTACACGCAGCTCGGCCTGAGCGTGCTGTCGCAGTCGGACTTTCAGGAGAACAGCGCGATCAACAAGGTGATCAAGTCGATCAACACGGCGGCGAGCTCGCTGAAGAGCCAGGCCTCGTCGCTGGGCGCGAACCTTGCGGTGGTGCAGAACCGTCAGGACTTCACCAAGCAGATGATCAACGTGCTCGACACGGGTGCGGCGAACCTGACCAACGCGGACCTGAACGAGGAGGCGGCGAACTCTCAGGCGCTGTCGACGCGCAACTCGCTCGGCATCTCGGCGCTGTCGCTGGCCAACCAGGCGCAGCAGAGCGTGCTGCAGCTCCTGCGCTGATCGGCGCCGCACTTCGCGAGGACGACGCGGCCGGGGCCTCGCCCCGGCCGTGAGGCTTTTGGCTTCGCATGATTTGAGCCGGCGACCGCTCCGGCGAATGTCGCTCAGCGCGCCCTCATCGCCTCCACGCCGGCCCGCGCCACCTGGTCGTCCTGGACCGGGAGCACGCCGGACACCCCGATGGCGCCGACGAGCTTGCCGTCCGCCTCCAGCGGGTAGCCGCCCTCGTAGGCGCTGATGCCCGGCAGCGTGAGGACGCGCAGCCCGACGCCGCCGTTGGCGAGCGCATCCTGCAGCGCCTTGCCGGGCCGGCGGTAGTTGATCGCCGTGACGGCCTTCTGGGTGGCGACCTCGATGCTTCCGTACTGGGTGTTGTCGAGCTTCTCGAACAGAACGAGGTGACCGGTGCTGTCCACGATCGCGACGGCCACTGGCCAGCCGTTCCGCTTCGCCTCCGCCTCGGCGCCCTCGGCGACCCTGCGCGCGGTGTCGAGGCTCAGGGGAGGCCCGTAGGGCGGGATCGCTTGCTGCGCCGGGGCCGGGACCGCCTGCTGCGCGCGACCGGACGGTGCCAGGGCGGTGCAGCCAAGGACAATGCAACCAAGTAAAAATGACATCGAGAGCGCCTTGCGGGCCATGTTTTTCCTCCCTGGGTCGGGTATGTGACAGTCCCGCCCTCGACCATCTTAAGTTGAGACGGATCCGTGGGAAAGTCTGCCTCGCACCCGAGGAAAGGGAGGGGTGGTCACCTCGCCAGCCCCGGCGCGGCGAAGCCCTCGGCAGGGCCGCCGCGACCGCCCACGGGCTCCTCGCCGGCTCGGCCCTCGCAACGGGGATGCGGCAATCGGGACGGAGATTCACGCTCGGAAACCTGACCATCGTCAGCATCCGGGCGGCGCTGAGGTGCAAGGATTGCCGCTCCGTTCCCGGGCCCACGCGCGCACGGGCGTGACCGCGCAAGCCCTCGCGGAGGCCGCCGCCGAGGTGGCTTCGAGGCGCGATTGAGAGGCTGAACCCATGCTATCGACAGGCTTTGCGCTCGGACTTTTCGCTCTGCTCCGGACGGGCGGGGTCACGATCCCCGTGGATTTACCGCGATGCCTCCCCGAGGCGCCGATCATCGCGAGCCCCGGAGGGGATTGCAGGGGCCGGCCACAGCAAGGTTCTGCCGTACTGGCTCAACTTGAGGAGCGGGCCGGCAACGGGGTCCAACGTGGGACCGGGCCGCGCAGTCCGCGCGCGTCCCGCGACGTCCCGAGCCCTTCCCGCGTGCACCAGAACGGGAAGCCCGTATCCGCGGTCAACGCCTCGCGCGACGACGAGAGCGGGACCGAAGGGCGCGTGAGCCGGCTCATCAGGCAGGGCAACATGCTTGGAAGGTCGATCTGCTCCAGTTGCAATTAGGGGTGAGCGGGATCGCCCCGCCACGACGGGGCCGAAGGTGTGCCCCGCACGCCGGCCGCAGCGGGACCATCCGCGACCGGTCGCATCCATGCCCCGTCACGCCGGTCCGGCGCCCCGGCCGGACCGGGTCCGAGGTCGTCCGGGGACGGGCCGCGGGTCCCGCACCTGATCCCGTGTCCCGGCGCGCACCGACGCGCCGCCCCGCGCGGGGTCGGGACCGGCCCCCGCCCGGCTTGCGCCGCTTCCCATGATCGCGCCGCTTCGGGCAGCGAGACCGCCGCGAAGCTCTGATCGACCTGGGCGTTAACCTTTTTTTAACGATTTGAACTGACCAATCCTTAATATCTGCAGCCTAGAGGCTACAGGCTTCGCGGTTGGCGAGGACCCTATGTTCCTGCTTGTCTTTGCCGCCCTTGGTGGCGGGTTAACGACCGCGGTTCTCATGAGGGACTACGGTGCTCTCGGTGCGCTGCTCGCCGCTCCGCTTGGTGGCAGCGCCTGTGCCGTTCTCGCCGGCTTGGGCTTGGCCATGAGGCGCGGGCCCGAGGCGCCGACGCTTCCTGCCCTCGACGAGCAGACCGATGCGATGGTGGCTGCATTGCGCGAGGTGTCCGCGCGTTCTGGTGCGAGCGGCACCGCGCCGGGCGAGCGGCGGGGGGCGGCCTGACCCAGCACCGCTCGCGGGCCTGACCGGCCTCCACCTTCCCGGCCGGGCCGCCCGCCACCGCGGCGAGGTGTCCGTGGGCCGGGGGGCAGCGTCCGGGTCGCGCCGTCTCGGCCGCCACGACGCCGCGCACCGCCGGGCCCGCGGCGGTGAACGGGGGCCCAGTGCTCCAGGGCAACCCGCTTCGCGGTCTGGTGCGGGGTCCGGGAGGGGAGGGGGACTCGGGTCTCGCTCGCCGCGGCGTACGACGCCCCGTCGGGCGGCCCATCCGCGCGAAACGATCGATCGTGAGTTCGCACGGTCCGCCGCGCGCCGCGCGCGTCGAGGTGATCACGTCCGTGCAGCCGCTGATCGCCCTGTTCAAGGACGCCCGGGTATTGCCCTAGCGCACGTTGAAGAAATAATCCTCACCCCCGAGCGCGCCATACACGAAAGGTTCCTGCTTGCGCCCCGTGCCCGACATGACGTCATCGTGCACGATCCCGAACATCTTGCGGATTTCTATGCCAGGTCGCGCGATGTTCCTGATCAGCGCGGTCGCGAAGGGACTATTTTCACGGCCATCCTGCGCATCCAGGGCAACCTGGCCATGCTTGGCTGCGAACGCCACCAGCGTGCCGCTCGTCTCCGGCTCGACCTTCGCCAAGCCTCGTCCCACCGAACGCCAAGCGACCGTGCGCGTCATCTGCTGCAGGAACGGGTTATCCCGACACGCATCCAAGATCACGAGGCGAAGCTTTCGCGCGCCTTCGATGCTGCTCAGAACCTGATCAAGCGGAACCGCCTCAAATTGGACGGCTCGATCCGTTTTCAGCCGCGCATCGATCGGAACGATGTAATTCAGGCCGCCGACTTCTATGCCGTGACCCGCGTAGTAAACAACGGCCCAATCGGCCTGATCAGCTTCGGCGGAGAAATTGTTCAGAGCTCTTCGCAGGTCATCATAGCGGAGGTCATTCTCCAGATGGACGATCTTGAAGCCAGCTTCACGCAACGAGCGCGCGATGGCCCTGGCATCTCGCGTCGGGTTCTCGAGAGAGGCCACGGAGGCATACGCACCGTTGCCGATCACCAGGGCCACGCGCGTCTCCGACACCGGTGCGGCGGCGGAAACCGGGGGCGGGGCCACGACCGGAGGGGCATGGACGGCCGCGACAACCGAGGCAGCCGAAGCCTGACCCGCTCGACCTTCCTGCGCCACGCGGCGGGCCGCGAGGAAGGCCGGATCATTCTCGAACTCGGGTTTCAGCCGGGCAGCCTCGGCGAAATCCGCGAGAGCCCGGTCCGCCTCGCCTTTCGCGTGGAAGGTGAGGCCCCGATCTTGGTACGCTTCAGCATATCTGGGGTTGAGGCGTATGGCTTCAGTTAAATCCGCGACACTGCGTTCAAGGTCTCCTTTGAGCCGCAGCACTGTCCCGCGGTGATAATAAGAATTCGCCAAGTCGGGCTTAATCAGAATGGCCTTATCGTAGTCGGCGATTGCCAGATCGTACTCACCTCTGTTTTGGAAACTGAAGCCGCGATTGTTGTAAGCTGTTGCGGACCTGGGATCAATTTGCAAGGCACGATCATAATCGGCGATTGCTCGATCATATTCTCCCTTCTTATGGAAGGCGAATCCACGATTGATGAACCCGGTTGAATACATCTGATCGATTTGCAGGGCGCGGTCGTAGTCGATGATTGCCCGGTCGTACTCTCCTTGTTCATGAAAACATAATCCGCGGTTATTGTAGGCAATCACAGAATTTTGGTCGGTCTGAAGCGCTTGATTATAGTCGGAGATCGCTCGCGCGTGCTCGCCTTTGCGGCGGTATGCGTCTCCGCGATTGATGTAAGCAGCAATATACCAAGGATTCAGCTGTAAGGCTTGATCGTAATTTGCAATAGCTCGGTCGTATTCACCTTTGTCCTGAAACGCTAACCCGCGGCTATTATAAGCACCCACGTATTTCGGGTTGAGCTGCAGGGCTTGATCATAGCTTGCAATTGCCCGATCATGCTCGTGCCGAAGGCGCAAAATATCCGCGCGATTGTTCAAGGCGATGGCGTCCTTCGGATTGAGGCGCAAGGCCTGATCATAGTCCGCGATTGCGCGATCGTACTCACCCTTGTCCTGAAAGGCACGCCCACGGTTCGCGTAAACCGTCGCAGATTTCGGATCGAGCAACAAGGCTTTGTCGTAATCCGCGATCGCAAGGGTCGGCTCACCTTTGCTGACGAGGGCAAAGCCGCGATTGTTGTAAGCGGCCACGAACCTTGGGTCGAGCCGAATGACTTGTTCATAATCCTCGATTGCCCGGTTGTATTGAGCCTTATTCTGGAAGGCCAGACCTCGACCATTGTAGGCTTTGGCGTAGTTTGGGCTTAAGCGAAGGGCCTGATTGTAATCGGCGATCGCGACGTCGTACTCGCCTTTGCTCCGGAAGGCATCCCCGCGGTTCGCAAAGGCGAAAACGTATTTCGGATCGAGTCGCAAGGCTTGATCGTAATCCATGATGGCGCGGTCATACTCACCTTTGTTCTGAAGGGCGACTCCACGCCCATTATAGGCAAATGCGTAATTCGGATTGATCTGGAGAGCATGGCCATAGTCTCCGATCGCCCGATCGTAGTCACCCTTGCTCACAAAGGCATCGCCACGATTGACGAGCGCGACCACGTATCTCGGGTCAATCTGCAGCGCTGAATTATAGTCCGCAATCGCGCGGTCGTACTCTCCTTTGTTGTAGGACACGAAGCCTCGATTGTTGTAGGCAATCTTCGATTTTGGATTTAACTGCAAGGCTTGGTTATAATTCTCAATTGCAGAATCGTACTGACCTTTGATCCTGAACACATCTCCGCGGTTGATGAGAGCGATCGTGTAGCCCGGATCGAGAGTGAGCGCTTGGTTGTAATCGGCAACAGCTCGGTCGTATTCGCCTTTGCCCTGGAACGCGAGCCCGCGATTGTTGTAAGATACCACCGACCTGGGATCGATCTGCAGGACTTGATTATAGTCCGCGATCGCACGATCATACTCGCCCTTGCTTCGAAACGCATCCCCGCGGTTGAGCGCGGCGCTCAGGTATTTAGGGTCGAGCCGCAAAGCTTGATTGTAATCCGCGATGGCCCGATCGTATTCCTCCTTGCTGAAGAATGCGAGCCCACGATTATTATATACGGCTGCCTTGTCGGAGCTCAGCTTGATTGAGCGATTATAGTCTGCAATCGCTCGATCGTATTCTCCCTTATGATAAAATGCATCACCGCGATTGTTAAAGGCGACTACTGAATTTGGATCGATCTGCAAGGCATGATCATAATCGGCGATCGCGCGATCGTAGTCACCCTTGTTTCGAAAGGCGAAACCGCGATTGATGTAGGCTGACACCAGTTTGGGATTGAGCCGCAGGGCAAGATTGAATTCGGCGATTGCTTTCTCATGCTCGCCTCGATTTTGCAGTTCGAAGCCGCGAGCATTGTGGCCAATCGCGTCCAACGCCCGGGCCCCCGAACTCGCCTGGCCGAGGAGCCCTAAGGCAAGCACCAAGGCAGTTGCTTTGCGCATGGCTTCACCCCATGGCGAGAGCACCTGTCGCAACCTCGCGGCGTCGGTTAAGTTTGCAGTATACAGCAATCGCGTTGGCGGATCCATGTGAGCGGCGCGTCTGGTCGGGCGATGCTCTCCGGATCCGTAAGCCGTCACTGACCAACCGTCGCTCGTGTCTGCGCCCGTCCGCGTCTTCGCCGCCTGCCCTTGCGCCCTGAACGCTCGCGCCTGCCGTCGATGGTGGCCGGACCCGAGCACTGTCGGCATCGAAGGAGCTCGGCGGGCACCGAGCGAAGCGCGACGTCCCGGGCTTGCCGGCTTCGACCTCCGGGAGGCGGGCGACGCCGCGACGCTCCAGGCCGTCCACGGAGCGGGAGCGGCGGCGCATCGCGGCGGAAGGCGGCGGTGATGGCCTCGTCCTCCCCCTGAGCATGGTGGGCCGCCGCGCCAGAGGCCTCCTCCGGGCGTCGGCCGTGATCGCGCGCGCCACTTCTGCACTGTGGTCGGACTGACGCCAGAGCGCTTGGCCGGCGCCCTTGCGCGCCCTCCGCCCGGCCGGGTCGCGAGACGGGCTGCCGGTATCCCGAACGTGCCCGCCGGAGCGATGCGGGCGCGGCTGCGAGGTGAGGGTCGGCGGGCGGTCGCCTTGGGCTCAGTCGTGCGGCACGGCCGTGACGAACCCGGCCCATCGCGCCTCTCCCGCGGAGTGGTGATCGGCCGTACCACCGCACCGCGGGATCAACCACCAGCTCGGCCGGCAGCGGGTCCGATCGTCAGCGACGGCAGCTTCCCCAGTGGAGAAAACGTCCGGTTTGCCGATTGTAGCAGAACACTCGCGGGCGGTATGCGCGACGTTGACAGGATCCCCAATGGAGGAATCGCCCGGTTCGCCGATTGTAGCAGAAAACCCGCACATCCTGGATCAGCGGGTTTTCCCGCAGAGACTCGAGAATTGCCGCACCCTGGACTGGCGCACTCCACGCGCTGGACGGGCTGCACAGCACGACGCCAGCTATCGCTGCTATGAACACCCATCGGCCATGTATCGCCATAGACACCTCCTGATGGGGCCTATCGCTAAGCGGTCTTGCTTGCTGTCATCATAGAGAATGGCGCCCTCATGCGCAAGACCAGCATTGATGTAAGTCTATCATGGGCTTTGACCTGCTCCCCGTTTTCATGCCACGCGGAGGTTGGGTCTGTTCCTGTTCTGTCCCTTGCGGGGCGGGCAGGCCACGGGCCGGGGGCGTGGAGCCCCCACGCGGCGCAGCCGGTTCTCGTCCTCCAGCTTCGCCAAGCTCAAGCGGTTCCGGCGTGTGGCTACCCGCTACGAGAGGGCGGCCCGCAACTATGCCGCCGTCGTCACCCTCGCCGCCATCGTCCTCTGGATCCGGTCAGTGCCCACACCGCCTAGAGCAGGGTTCGATCAAGTTGCAACGGAACCCTGCTCTAGGTCTTTGATTTTGCCGCATCCTCTTCGACGAACCGGTATCCACTTCGTCGGAAAATGCTCTAGCGCGTCGCGCGGGAGACGATGCCGCCGACCGCGGCCTTCGCCTCGGACATGTCGGGCGGGTCGATCCGCCGGTACCGGGCCTGGACGAGGCCGAACAGGCCGAATGCCGTGAGGCCGAGGGCCGTGACGGCGAGGAGCGCCCAGCCGTAAGGCTGGCGCTGCAGGACGTGCAGCGCGCCGCCGAGCCCTTTGACGTCGCTCGACCTGCTCTGAACGGCCGCGAGCACCAGGAAGCCGCCGATCAGCACGAACACGACCCCCCGGGCCGCGAAGCCGAGCCGGCCCAGCGGCACCGCCCATCGGCGGACCGTCTCGGGAGGCGCGAGCCGCTGCAGCACGTCACCCTTCCAGCCCTTGACGACGAGGGCGAGTCCGACCCCGATCAGGAGCAGGCCCGCCGAGCCCACCGCCCACTGCCCGAGGGGCTTCTCGAGCACCCACGCCGTCCAATCCCGCGCCGCCTGGTCGTCCCCGCCGCCCCGGCGCCGCCCGAGGGCGAGTTGCGCGGCCGAGGCCGCCAATCCTCCGTAGACGACGCCGCTGACGACGTGCCCGGCACGCTTCGCCAGCGCCTTGGCCGATCTGCCGAGGTGATCGGCATCCGTCGCCGCCTCGACGACCCGCCACACCGCGAAGCCGAGCAGACCCACGGCGATCAGGCCGAGCCACAGGCGGCCGAAGGGCTGGTCCAGCAGCGTGGCGAGGGCGCTGCGGCTTCCTCCCGCCTGACCCCCGGACCCGAGGGCGGCCAGGACCGCGAGGCCGCCGACCAGGCAGGAGACGACGCCGCGCGCCGCGTAGCCGAAGCGGGCGAGGAGCGCGAGCGCGTGGGTTCCGACCCGGTGCATCGCCGATCTCCGATCCGGGGGGCGGGGAGGCACGGAGAACGGCGGGGCGCCGGTGGCGTTCCGGGCGTCCGATGAGCGCGGGACGCGCACGCGCGCCCCGGGCGGGAGCGCCGCCCTCAATAGGGGGGCTGGGTCTCGGGGGCGGGAGCGGGCTGGATCGGCAGGGGCTCGCGCCGCTCGGCCGGTCGCGCGGAGGCGGGCGGGCGCCGCGGCGCGGCGGCCGGCGATCCTGCCGGCCCGCGCGGACCGGGCGGTCCCGCCGGACCGCGCGGTCCGACTTTGCCGGGAGGTCCCATGGCTCCCCGCCCGCCAGGGGGGCCGGACGGTCCTTCCGGTCCGGGTTCGCCCGCCGGACCGCGCGGACCCGGCTCTCCCCGGTCACCCTTCGGGCCCGGCGAACCGGGCGGGCCCGGCGAACCGGTCGGGCCCGGAGGTCCTGCCGGTCCGGCCGCGCCCGTCTCGCCTCGCGGCCCGGGGGGACCGGCGGCGCCGACCTCTCCCGGCGGCCCGGCGGGCCCCGCGGGCCCGACCGGGCCCGGAGGACCGGCCGGTCCGGCCGTGCCGACGGCGGCCGCCTGCCCGGCGGCCCCGGTCTCGCCCCTCGGGCCCGGGGCGCCCTGCGGGCCCGGTTCTCCGGCCGCGCCCCGCTGCCCGCAATCGCCGACCACGGCGCGGCGGCCCTGGCGCTTCGTCTGCAGCATCACGATGCAGGTCGCCGGATGATAGGTGACGTGGAACTCGAACCGGCCGCTGGCGTCGGCCCTGGTCCGAAAGTGTTGATCGAGGGTGATCTCGTCGTCGGGCTCGTCGACGGAGCCGAGCACCCAGAGCTCGCCAGCCGTGATCTTCGCGGCCAGGATCCGCATCTCCGCGAGCGCCGGTGAGGAGCCGACCCACGCCGACGTGATCGCCGGCACCAGCCATCGCCCGAGCATCCACGCGCCCTCGACCCACGATGTCCCAGCTTGATCGGGTTCGCGGCTCCGGGAAAGCGCGTTCCAGGCTCCGTCCGCAGGGAGAATCCGGAGTTCGGGCCGCGGCTCGGGCGCCGCTCTCAGCGCGGCGCACGCAGCGGACGCGGATGGTCGAGCTCCGTCGAGGGATCGAGACCGATGCGGGCGAGCGTCCGCGATCCCCGGGAAGCGTCCCGACGCGCGCGGCCGCGCTCCGGAGACGGCGCGGAGCGGCAGCGCCCACCGCGACCGCAAGGGCCGCCCGCGCGGACGTCGCGGCCCCGCGCGGGCGATGACGCGCCACCCGCCGGAGGCCACGTCCGGGCGGCCACGCTCATCCGCCGTGCCCGTGCGGCGCGTCGCCTCACGCCGCAACAGATAGCGCCCAAAGCAATTGTGCCGGCGATGGCCGAACCGGCCACCTGTTCACGCGAAGGATGGCCCGGATGACCGTGCAGACTTGGCTGTGGTTGACCCTGTTCGCGATGTCCCTCGGCGCAGCGGCCATTCTCTTCACAGCCAAGCGCCGAACTCCGGAAGAGGAGACGGACGGCATCCTGCACGGGATCGTCCCCCTCATCGCGGCCGCGTCGTACCTGGCGATGGCGTGCGGTCAGGGCGCGATCCGGCTTCCGCTCGGGGCGGATCCCGCGGCGCAGTGGGACTTCTACTTCGCGCGCTACATCGACTGGACCTTCACCACCCCCATCCTGCTCTACGCCCTCGCGACGGACGCGATGCATTCCGGCATGCGCCGGCACGGCGCCGTGTTCGGCATGCTCGCCGCCGACGTGCTGATGATCGCGGCCGCCCTGTTCTTCGGCGCCTCGGCGACGGCGTGGATCAAGTGGACCTGGTACGCCGTCTCCTGCGGCGCCTTTCTCGGCGTCTACTACGTGATCTGGGTGCCGCTGCTCGAGGAGAGTCGCAGGGAGCGCGAGGACGTGCGGGCCGCGTTCCGGCGCAACGCGGCCTTCCTGTCGGTGGTCTGGCTCATCTACCCCCTCGTGCTCATCGTCGGGACCGACGGGCTGAAGCTCGTGAGCCCGGTCCTCACCACGGCGCTGATCGCCGTCCTCGACGTCGTCGCCAAGGTGGTGTTCGGTCTCATGGCGGTCGGCGAGCGGGCGAGGATCGTGGACCGCGACCTCCACGAGACCCGGCCCGTCCGGCGCTCCGCGCCGAGCCTCGCGCCGGCCGAGTAGGCGCCGTGCGGGCGGCGCACCCCACCCTCGCGGCCGGTCCCCGGCCGGTCCCGTCGCGGCCGGAGGCCGCCCCGTTGGCGGTGCTGGCCATCGCGTTCGCGCTCACCGGAGCCCTCCCGGTGCCGACGCGCTGGGAGGGGGTGACGGCTCTCGTTCTGCTGTTCGGGGTCCCGCACGGGGCCCTGGACGGCGAGATCGCCCGGCCGCTCCTGCGCCCCCGCTTCGGGCGGCTGTGGTTCCCGGCCTTCGCCCTGCCGTATCTCGGCCTCTCGGCCCTCGTCCTGGCGTGCTGGCGCGTCGCGCCCCTCGCGACGCTGGCGGGGTTCTTCGCGCTGTCGGTGTGGCACTTCGGCAGCGAGGATGCGGGGCCAGGCCGGCCGATCGAGGCGCTGGTGCGGGGAGGTCTCCCGATCGCCGTCCCGTCGCTCCTGCACCCCGACGGGGTCGCCCGCCTGTTCTCGGCGGTGACCGGAGTGCCTCTCGGCGAATCGCCGACGTGGCTGGGCGCCTCGTCGTGGCTCTGGGTCGCGCTCGCCTGCGGGTGGGTCCTGCGCGGCTGCGCGGAGCGGCGTCGGGCGACGGCCGCGGAGATGGCCGGATTGGTGGCCGCGTTCGCCGTCCTGCCGCCCCTCAGCGCCTTCGGGCTCTACTTCGTCTGCGTCCACGCGCCCCGGCACGTGCGGGAGCTCGTGCGGGACGGACGCGCGCCGCGCGTGCGCAGCCTGCGCGAGGCGACGGTCCGGGCGCTTCCCGTGACCCTGCTCACCTTCGCGATCGGCGCCGCCCTCTGGCCCCTCTATCCGGGGCCGGCCCCGGAACGCCTCGTCGCCCTCACCCTTCAGGGGCTCGCCGCCCTGACCCTCCCGCACATGGCCCTCGACGCGCTGACGCGCGCCGTCCGCGGGAGACCCTCGCGGCCCGGCAGGGAGGGGTGAGCTTCGGTCCTCGACCGATGCGCGCACGCCACAACTTTGCCCGCGATCGCAGCATACCTCAAACAGACGATGATCACGTCCGCTGCTGTCTTTACCTTTCACGTCCGCGCAACTCTCAGCAGAGCGGTTCGAGTGCGATGTGGACTGGTTGCGGCACTCTGGGTGAGCTCTACCGGGCGAGGATCGTCTCGGACGAGCAGTTGAACCAAGCCATCTCCGGCTATCTGGCGGACACGAAACCTGGGCCGCGCGTGATCGCCGACGGCGTGATGCTCGACATCGACGCTGCGGTTCTGTCGCACGGCTGGGCGCATCTCGTCGCCCATGACCGGCGCGCGACCGAGCCGGCGCGCCGCAGCGCGATCCGCACGGCCCTGCTGCTGGCGGCCCTCGGCTGAGGCCCGCGCGGCGCCGTCTCGGACCGGCCGGGCCGGAGATCGGCCCGCGAATTCCGGCCGATCGGGCCCACGGGGAGGGCGCCCCGCGCGCGAACGGCGCTGGCCCGTCCCCGTGCGCGTCGGCGGGACCGCTCCCGCGTCGCTCGCCACCCGCGCCGCGTCGCGAGCGCCGCCGCGTGGTCCGGGATCATGCTCATTCGGCACCAAACTCTGCCGGCACCAAGGCGCGCTTGCACCAAGTCCCGCCAAATCGCTCCGGGAGTGCGACCTCTCGGTCCTCAACAGATCGGACCCTGCTGGCTATAGGAGGGCGCAGGGGGGAACCATATGGACAAGGCGCTCAATCGTCGACTTGCCGCTATCCTGGTCGCGGACATCGTGGGCTACAGCCGCCTGATGGGGGCGGACGAGGCCGGCACGTTGCGTCGGCTGAAGGCCCTGCGCCGCGAACTGGTCGATCCGCGCATCGCAGCCGCGGGCGGGCGCATCGTCAAGACGACCGGCGACGGTCTGGTCGTCGAGTTCCCCAGCCCGCTCAGGGCCGTCTCCTGCGCGGTCGCCATCCAGAAGGGGATGCTGACGCGCGACGCCGGCACGCCCGAGGACCGCGTCTTCCGGCTGCGGATCGGCATCAATGTCGGGGACGTGGTCGCGGAGCCGGACGGCGACCTCTACGGCGACGGCGTCAACGTCGCGGCGCGGCTGGAGCCGCTCGCGGAGCCCGGCGGGATCTGCATCTCGCGCAGCGTCCACGACCAGGTGCGCGACAAGCTGCGCTACCCGTTCGAGGATCGCGGCGAGCAGGAACTCAGGAACATCGCCCGGCCCCTGGGCGTGTTCGCGCTGCCGGCGGCCGTCATCCCGTCGCTTCCCGAGACCGATGAGGAGCCGGGACCCGGGCGGGCCGAGCGGCCGCTGAGGCGGGTCGCGCTCGCCTCCGGCCTCGTCGCCCTGCTCGCGGCCGGCGGGCTCGGATGGTGGCTCTCGGCGCCGGCGCGGCCACCCGTGCCGAACCCGGGCGCCCTCCCTGCCGCCGCGGCCGTCAATCCGGCGCCGCGCCTGTCCCTCGTCGTGCTGCCCTTCACGAATCTCAGCAACGATCCGGAGCAGGATTTCTTCGCGGACGCCATCACGGAGGACCTCACGACCGACGTCTCGCACCTCGCGGACAGCTTCGTCATCGCCCGCAACACCGCCTTCACCTACAAGGGCAAGCCCGTCGACGTGAAGCAGATCGGGCGGGACCTGGGGGTCCGCTACGTGCTCGAAGGCAGCGTGCGCCGGACCGGCGAGAATGTCGTGCTCAACGCGCAGCTGATCTCGGCCGAGACGGGTGCCCATCTCTGGGCCGACCGCTTCGACGGTGAGCGGGGCCGCCTCGGCGACCTCCAGGTGGAGTTCGTCGCCCGCCTCGCGCGCTCCCTCGACGTCCAGCTGACGCAGGCCGAGAGCCTGCGCTCGTTGCGGGAACGTCCGACCGACCCGGGCGCGTCCGACCTGGCGATGCGGGGCTGGGCGGCGCTGAACAAGCCGCGCTCCCTGGCGAGCAACAACGAGGCGCAGGATTACTTCGAGCGGGCCCTGGCGCTCGATCCCACCCTTCCCCGCGCCATCCTGGGCCTGTCGCGCGCCCTCATCACCAAGCCGTCGATGTCGTGGAGCCGCGACAAGGACAAGGACATCAAGGACGCCGAGGACCTGATCGACAAGTACCTGGCGAGCTACCCCGGCGACGCCGTCGCCCTGGTGGTCAAGGGCGACGTCTTCCGGGCGCGGCGTCAGTTCGACTCCGCCCGCTCGATGTACGAGGCCGCGATCGCCGGCAATCGGAACTACGCGATGGCGCAGGCGCTGAAGGGGCACGTCTCGACGCTGACGGGCAAGGCGAGCGAGGCGATCTCCAGCGAGCTGCAGGCCATCCGCCTCAGTCCGCGCGACCCTCTGTTGAACGTCTGGTACTACTTCGTCTGCCACGCGCATACGCATCAGCGGCACTGGGACGAGGCGATCACCTGGTGCAACAAGTCGGTCGCCCTCTCACCCTACTGGCTGTCCTCCATCGATCTCGCGGCCGCCTACGCGTGGCAGGGGCGGCAGGCCGAGGCGAGGGCCGCGGTCGCGGAGATCCTGAAGCTCATGCCCGGCTACACGGTTCAGAAATGGGCGAATGCGGGCTGGTCCGACAACCCGGTCTTCCTCGAGGAGTACCAGTACGTCGTCGAGGGCTTGCGGAAGGCCGGCCTCCCGGAGAACTGATCCGGGATCGGCTTGATCGAAGCGGCTCCCGGATCTCGAGCCCGCGCGGCGCCCGAGCGACGCCGACATCCGCATGGACGAAACGGGAGATGGCGAAGCCATCAACCGGATGGCGTATGCCAAGCCCGCGCGGCGCCTGAGCGAAGCCGACATCCGCATGGCCGACATCGGAGATGGCGAAGCCATCAACCGGATGTCGGATGAGTCCCGCCCGCAGGTGGGCCGCCGCGGCGGGCCGCGGCCTCTCGGGAGCGGCGTCCCGTCCCCCCTCGCGGCGGAGGCGGATCGCGCCGCTCGGCGCGCGGGGGCGATCCCGAGCGGGGCGCCTCAGTTCGAATGCACGAGCTGGAACGTCGCGACGGCCCCGATGCCCTTCAGGGCGATGCATCCGCTCGGGCGGACCCGGAAGCGGCGGTCGAGCAGCTCGGCGGTGCGCGCGTCGAGCGTGATGGCCCCGGGCGGCGAGGCGGTCTCCAGCCGGCTGGCGAGATTGACGGTCGACCCCCAGACGTCGAAGACGGGCCGTGTCACGCCGATGACTCCGCTGATGACCGGGCCGGTGGCGATGCCGAACCGCATCTGGATCGCCGCGCCGTGCCGCTCTCCCGTCTCCAGGACGGCGCGGCGCGCGTCGAGTGCGAAGCCGGCAACGGCGTGCGCGTCCTTGTGGATCGCGTCCCCGACGCCGGCCGCCGCCATGTAGGCGTCGCCGATCGTCTTGATCTTCTCGATGCCGTGCTTGGCCGCGATGTCGTCGAGTTGCGAAAAGAGATCGTTCAACAGCCTGATCACGTCGTGCGGCGACGTCCGGGAAGCCAGATGAGTGAAACCCACGATGTCGCAAAAGCTGATGGTCACATGATCATTCAGGTCGGCGATATGGTTCTCTCCGCCCTTGATGCGGTCGTAGATCTGCATGGGGAGAATATCCCGCAGGATCCTGTCGATCCTGTCGCGCTCGCTCCTCAATTCTCTTTCAAGTTTGAATTTCTGCCTCTCCGTCTTTTCAACGAAGAAGCAGGTCGCCAACGCAATGAAAATCGTGTAGAGCAGGAAGGAATTAACATAGACGAACGCTTTCGTGTCAAAAGACTTGAGGAAGAGTCCGGCGTTGCTGCACGTAAAAACCAAAATACAGCAGATCGATGCGCGATCGAAAGTTGTCCTGATGAAGCCGCCGGCGTAAAATGTGGTGAATATGATCGCGCCGATATAATAATAGATCCCATTTTCTGTATATATGAGCGCCAACACCGCGGCGGATGCGCAGGCGAACCAGACCAGAATGCCTAGATTGAGGATGTGTTTCCGATACGTCCTCCAGCGCAGCATCATGACACCTGCCACGCAGCTCAATGCGATGAAAAAATGGTACGTGATGATGACCTCGGGATGAGGAAACACGTACGTCGCACCGACCGGCATCAGCAGGTGGAGCACGACCGTGACGGGCAGGACGAGCTTGACGGAATCGATGCACTGCTTGCGAACCTCCTCCTTGAAGTCAGCTTCGGTGCAATCGTCGAATTTCTCCAGGCGGAGCTTCGCAGGAAACTGCGATAACAACGATGATCTGGACGGCGCATCTCTGCTCATCACGACCGTCTCCTTTGAACGCGATCGGCATCGGACCACCGGATGGGTGTGTGATCCTGGATGGAGGACGGCGACTTGAGGAGCGGCAAGACACTGAAAGACGCGCGGATTCGTCCGCAGGCCCGGTGACGGGTCCCCCGACGTCCGAGCAGGGGCCGACGCGGGCCCGGGGCGGAGTGGCCGCTTCGGCGGTCGGACGGGAGCGCGCCCGTGCGCGTGAGAGCCCGCTCCGGCTGGCCAAGCCCGCCGGGGCGGGCCTGCCCGTGACCCGCGTCGCCGACACCAACCCGGCCCTGGCCGAGCCGAGCCGGCGGCGCGCCCGCTCCAAGGCCGGCTGGCACTCCCGCGAACCGGCCGTGCCGCGCGGCGTCGCGGTGCCGATGCCCGGGACGGCGGTCGAGGGGCTGGCGGGCGTGGGCTGACGCGCCCTCAGGCGGCCCGGGACCCCGCCGGGCTCTCCTCCAGGAACGGCGTCACGGCCGCCAGGAACAGCGCCGGGTCCTGCAGCGGCGGAACGTGCGCGCAGCCCGGCAGGATCGCCAGTCGCGCGTCCGGCAGCCCGCGGGCGAGGTCGCGCGCCATGGCGGGCGGGGTCGCCTCGTCCTCCTCGCCGACCAGCACCAGGGCCGGCACCGTCACGCCCGCGAGGTCCGGGCGCAGGTCGAGGCCGGCCAGCGCCGCGCAGGCGGCCCGGAACACCGCCGGGTCGGTGCGCAGGAAGGCGGCGCGCCGCTCCGCCATCAGCGCCTCGTTCGCGGCCTGGAAGGCGGGCGCGAACAGCCGGCGCATCGCCGTGTCGGTGAGGGCCGCGAGCCCCTTCTCGGCCGCCACGGCCGCCATGGTCCGGAAGGCCTGGCGGCCCGGCTCCGGGAAGCAGGCGCCGCAATCGGCGAGCACCAGCCTTCCCGCGAGGCCCGGATGACGGATCGCCAGCTGCAGGGCCACGAAGCCGCCGTAACCGTTCCCGAGCAGGATCGGCGCCGCCCCGCCGAGGTCCCGGACGGCCTCGGCCACCCGGTCCGCCACGGCGGCGAGGCCGCCGGCCGCGGGCCGCGATCCGCCGAAGCCCGGCAGGTCGGGAACCACCACCCGGAACCGCGCGGCGAGGGGCTCCCGGACGCGGTCGAAGCTCGCCCGGTCCGACAGGAGCGAGTGCAGCAGGACGAGCGGCGTCCCGTCCCCTAGAACCTCCGCCGAAATCCCGCCCGCCAGCGTCACCCGCATCGTCCGCCTCCCGCACCGCGCGCCGAACCCCTCGGCCGCCCTCGTCCGGCCCGCCGCCCCCGGGAGGGAACCGCGCGAAAGCCGTTGACGTGATATTTCACGACTGCGATGTTGAGGCAACCTGAACGGGTCACGATCGTGCTGCTCCGCGACACCATCTACGAGGCCATCCGGGCCGAGATCCTCACCTGCCGCGTGCCGCCCGGGGCGGAGGTGCGGGAGCAGGAGCTGGCCGAGCGCTTCGAGGTCAGCCGTCAGCCGGTGCGCGAGGCGCTGCTGCGCCTCGAGCGGGAGCGGCTCGTCAGGGTTCACCCGCGCCAGGGATATCAGGTGAACCCGATCTCGGTCGCGGACGCCCGCGACCTGCTGCAGTTCCGCCTGGTGGTCGAGCCGGCCTGCGCGGGGGAGGCGGCCGAGTCCGCGCCGCCCGCCGTGCTGGCCGGCCTCGACGCCTTCCGGGAGCTGCCGGAGGGCGGCGACTTCATCGCCTACAACCGCGCCTTCCACACGGCGCTCGCCGAGGCGTCCGGCAACCGCCGCATGGCGGCGGTGACCCGCGACCTGATCGAGCAGGCCGACCGGCTCGTGCGGGTGAGCCTCGCCACCATCCGGGGGCGCGATCCGGCCCAGCTCATCGCCGAGCACGCGGGGATCATCGACGCCGTGCAGCGGCGCGACGCGCGGGCCGCGCGGCGCCGGGTGCGGGACCACGTCGCCCGGGCGGAGCGGCGCATCATCCCGGCGCTCGAGCGAAGCGCCGTCATCCTCTGAGGGAGAGACCTTCTTGAACATGGTGTCGAGACCAGACCTCGCCGTCGAGACGCGCGGCAACTTCGTCGATGGCCGCGAGATCGAGGCCGGCGACGGCACGCTGATCGACGTGCGCAACCCGGCGACGGGGGCCGTCATCGCCCGGATCCCGAACTCGACCGAGGCCGACGTCGACCGGGCGATGCGCAGCGCGCGCGCGGCCTTCGAGTCCCGGGAATGGGGCGGCCTGGATACCCGCGCCCGCGCCAAGCTGGTGAACCGCCTCGCCGACGCCTTCGAGGCCAATCTCGACACGCTCTACCGGCTGGAGACGCTCAACAACGGCCGCCCGGTGAACGAGACCCGGGCGCAGCTCTCGCGCCTGCCGGACTTCTTCCGCTACTTCGCGGGCCTCGCCCTCTCGCGCCGCGACGCGGTGATCCCGGTCGAGGGCAGCTACCTCAACTACACGCGGCGCACGCCGATCGGCGTCGTGGCGAACTGCACGCCCTTCAATCATCCGCTGATGATCCTGTGCAAGTCGCTCGCCGCCGTGCTGGCCACGGGCTGCACCACGGTGGTCAAGCCGTCCGAGTACACCCCGCTCACCACCCTGAAGCTCGCCCAGATCTTCACCGAGGCCGGGCTGCCGAACGGCGTGTTCAACATCGTGCTGGGCCTCGGCCCCACGACCGGCCGCTCCCTCGCCGAGCACCGCGACATCAACAAGCTCGTCCTCACCGGCGGCACCGAGGCGGGGCGCATCGCCGGCAGCGCCGCCGCGCGCGTCTTCGCCCACCAGACCATGGAGCTCGGCGGCAAGACCCCGGTCATGGTCTTCGACGATTTCGACCTCGACCAGGCGGTCAACTACGCCGCCTTCGGGGCCTTCATCGGGGCCGGGCAGACCTGCGTCTGCGCCAGCCGCCACCTCGTCCAGGACACGATCTACGACGCGTTCGTGGAGAAGCTCGCCGCCAAGGCGAAGAGCATCCGCATCGGCGATCCCTTCGACCCGGCGACGCAGCTCGGGCCGGTGATCTCGCAGAAGCAGCGCGACCGCGTGCTCACCTACGCGGCCCACGGCCGCGACGAGGGCGCGCGGGCGGTGGCGGGCGGCCGCGCGGCGCGCATCCCGGGCTTCGAGGAGGGCTACTTCGTCGAGCCGACCGTCTTCGCGGATGTCCGCGCCGAGATGCGGATCTTCCAGGAGGAGGTGTTCGGCCCCTTCACCAGCGTCACGCCGTTCCGGGACGAGGCCGAGGCCCTGCGGCTCGCCAACGACTCGCCCTTCGGCCTCGCGGCGGCCGTGCGCACCCGCGACGTCGCCCGCGCCCACCGGGTCGCCGCCGCCGTGAAGGCCGGGATCGTCTGGATCAACGACCACCACCGCCTCGACCCGGCCTCGCCCTGGGGCGGCGTCGACGACAGCGGGCTCGGCCGCGAGTGCGGCGCCGAGAGCTTCGACGACCACTTCAACGTCAAGAGCATCATGGTGGCGACGCACGATGCCCCGTTCGACTGGTACCGCGACACGGCGGGCCAGCGCCGCCTCAACTGATCCCACGCGCCCTCGGAGGGCCGGCACACCGCGTCAGACGGGGCCCTCCGCATCGCCCGCATCACCCCGAGGAAACGCCATGAGACCAGACGCCACGACTGCCCCCGTCAACGCGGGAGGCCGGCTCGACCGGCTGCCGATCGGCCCGTTCCACTACCGGATCATGTGGCTGATCGGGATCGGGATGTTCTTCGACGGCTTCGACATCTACATCGCCGGGACCGTGCTCGGCGCGACGCTGAAGAGCGGGTTCTCGACCCTGCCGGAGAACGCCCTGTTCGTCTCGTCGACCTTCGTCGGGATGATGGCCGGCTCGTTCCTGACCGGCTTCCTGGGCGACCGCTACGGCCGGCGCTTCACCTACCAGGCGAACCTGCTGATCTTCGGCCTCGCCGCCATCGCGGCGGCCTTCGCGCCCTCCATGACCGTGCTGATCGTCCTGCGCTTCATCATGGGGGTGGGGCTCGGGGCCGAGAACGTGGTCGGCTACTCGACCATGACGGAGTTCGTGCCGGCCCGCTCGCGGGGGCGCTGGCTCGGGCTGATGGCGGTCTTCGTGGTGACCGGCCTGCCGGTCGCCTCGCTCGCCGGCTACGTGGTGATCCCGCTGCTTGGCTGGCGGGCGATGTTCGTCCTCGGCGGCCTCGGCGCCCTGGGCGTCTGGTACCTCCGCAAGCGCCTGCCGGAATCGCCGCGCTGGCTCGAGGCCGTGGGCCGGACCGAGGAGGCCGACGCGCTCCTGCGCGAGATCGAGCGGGAGGCCGCGCGCGGCGGCGCGCTGCCGCCGCCGGCGCCGCTCGGCCCGCCCGCGCCCAAGGCCGCCTTCGCGACCCTGTTCCGGCCGCCGCTCCTCGGGCGGGTGATCGTCGGCTGCCTGTGCCTGATCGTGATCAACACCCTGCTGTACGGCTTCGTGACCTGGCTGCCGACCTTCTTCATCAAGCAGGGCCTGAGCGTGGCGACCTCGTTCGGCTACTCGCTGCTGATGGGGCTCGGCGCCCCGATCGGCAGCGCGATCGGCGCCCTCACGGCCGACCGCTGGGGCCGCAAGCCCACCATCGCGGGCGCCTCGGCGGCGGCGATCCTGTTCGGCCTCCTCTACCCGCTCACCACCGACCCCGTGCTGCTGCCGCTCGTCGGCTTCGGCCTCACGGTGCCGATCTACGTCCTCGTCGCGCTCCTGTTCGGGATCTACATCCCCGAACTCTTCCCCACGGAGGTGCGCCTGCGCGCCTCGGGCCTGTGCAACACCTTCGGCCGCGGCGCGACCATCGTGACGCCCTTCATCGTGGTCTCGCTGTTCCAGACCTACGGGATCGGCGGCGTGATGGCGCTGATGATCGGGCTCCTCGCCGTTCAGATCGTCACGGTGCTGGCCCTCGGCGTCGAGCCGCGCCAGCAGAGCCTGGAGGAGATGAAGCCGCGCGACCTCGGCGGGGTGCAGGAGGAGCCGGTCCGCACGGTGCAGCGCGGCCTCGCCTGAGCCTCATTCGCCGAAGGGGCCACCGCTGGGCGCCGCCGATGACGCGGGGCCGGGACCCTCGGCAGAGGTGCATCGGGCCATTCCGCCGAGGCGCGGCGCGGCCCCGGGGCCGCGTCGCGGGCCCCTTCGCCGCCGCGGCCCCGAGGACCCCGCGACCGCCCCCGGATCCGGGACCCGATGCCCCGCCCGGGCGGGGAGCGCCTCGCGCCGAGGCGGCGGGGCCCGCCCCGTCCCCGCGCGATCCTCAACACGGCCGCTCCCCTTCGCTATAGTGAGTGCCAGGGAGGGCCCAATGGACAAGCTCGTCGAGCGCCGGCTCGCGGCCATTCTGGTTGTCGACGTCGTCGGTTACAGTCGTCTCATCGGCCTCGACGAGGCCGGGACGCTGCGTCGGCTGAAGGCCCTGCGCCGCGAACTGGTCGATCCCGCGATCTTGTCTGCACGCGGCCGCATCGTGAAGTCGACCGGCGACGGCCTGATCGCCGAATTTCCGAGCCCGGTGCGGGCCGTCGCCTGCGCCGTCGCCATCCAGAAGGCCATGGCGCTGCGCGGCGCCGGCGAGGCGCAGGAGCGGGCCCTGCGCCTGCGGGTCGGCATCAACCTCGGGGACGTGGTCGCGGAACCGGACGGCGACCTCTACGGCGACGGCGTCAACGTCGCGGCGCGGCTGGAGCCGCTCGCGGAGCCCGGCGGGATCTGCATCTCGCGCAGCGTCCACGACCAGGTGCGCGACAAGCTGCGCTACCCGTTCGAGGATCGCGGCGAGCAGGAACTCAGGAACATCGCCCGGCCGGTCGGCGTCTACGCCCTGCCGGCGGCCGCGATCCCGGGCCTGGCCGAGGGCGAGGAGCGGCCCGACGAGGCCGACCCCGCCCCGCGGCGGAGGCCGCTCAGGGCGGTCCTGCTCGCCGGGGGCGTGCTGTCGCTGCTCGCCGCGGGCGCCCTCGGCTGGTCGTACCGGACGGGCCCGGCGCGGGCGCCCGCGCCGGGCCCGCCGGCGACCGCGACGCGGGAGAGCGAGCCGGCCCCGCGACCGCGCCTGTCGATCGTGGTGCTGCCCTTCGCCAATCTGAGCAACGACCCCGAGCAGGACTTCTTCGCCGACGGGATCACCGAGGATCTCACGACGGACCTCTCCCACCTCGCCGGCAGCTTCGTCATCGCCCGCAACACCGCCTTCACCTACAAGGGCAAACCCACCGACGTGAAGCAGGTCGGGCGCGACCTCGGCGTGCGCTACGCGCTGGAGGGCAGCGTGCGCCGGACGGGCGAGCGGGTGGTGGTGAACGCGCAGCTGATCTCCGCCGAGACCGGGGCGCATCTCTGGGCGGACCGCTTCGAGGGCGAGCGCGCGCGCCTCGGAGAGCTGCAGGCCGAGTTCGTGGGACGCCTCGCCCGCTCCCTCGACATCCAGCTCATCCAGGCCGAGAGCCAGCGGTCCCTGCGCGAGCGGCCCGACAATCCCGACGCGGCGGATCTCGCGATGCGGGGCTGGGCCGCGGTCAACAAGCCGCGCAGCCGGGAGAGCCTCGGCGAGGCGGTGGCCTTCTTCGAGCAGGCGCTGCGCCGCGACCCGACCAACGGCTTCGCCAAGCTCGGGCTCGCCCGGGCGATGAGCTCGCGCGTCATCTCGCGCTGGAGCCCGGATCCCGCCGCCGAGATCGCCGAGGCCGACCGCATCGTCACGGCCTACCTCGCCGAGCACGCGAACGACCCCATGGCGTTCTACGTCAAGGCGGAAATCTACAAGTATCGCAAGAATTTCGATGCCGCCCTTCCGCTCTACTTGAAGTCGGTCGAGCTGGACAAGAACTTCGCGCAGGGTTACGCGACGATCGGAAATGTCAAGATCCTGTCCGGGAAGTCCGCCGAGTCGTTCGCCTACACCGAGAAGGCGCTGCGGCTGAGTCCCCGCGACCCGGCCGCCAAGATCTGGAAGTACTTCATCTGTCACGCCAACGCGCATCTCGCCCGCTGGGACGAGGCCATCACCACCTGCAACCAGGCCATCGCGGACGGGCCGTTCTGGCAGACCTACATCGACCTGGCGGCGGCCTACGCGTGGAAGGGGCGCGCGAGCGAGGCCGGGCACGCGGTGGCCGAGCTCCTGAAGCTCATGCCCGGCTACACGGTCGAGAAATGGGCGAAGGCGGATTGGTCGGACGACCCGACCTTCCTCGACGAGTACCGCCGCATCACCGAAGGGCTCAGGAAGGCGGGCCTCCCGGACGCCTGATCCGGGATCCGGTTGATCGGAGCGGATCCCGGATCCCGGAGCCCGCGCGGCGCTTGACGTCCGCATCGTGCAGGACGGCCTGGAGAGGCCGCTGCTCCCGGAGACCATCACGGCGGACTTCGCGATTCCCGGCGCCACCATGAGCGAGCCGGAATTCCTGCACCGGCTGACCGGGGCGACGGGCTGCGGCCTGCGCCTCGACGTCACCAACGTCGAGGTCAACGCGGCCAACCACGGCTTCGACGCGCGGGCCTTCCTCGCCGCGCTGCCCCTCGACCGGGTCGTGCAGGTCCACCTCGCCGGCGGCGCGCGGGAGGGCGGCCGGCTGATCGACACGCACGGCGCGCCGGTCTCGGAGGTGAGCTGGGAACTCCTCGCCGCCCTCGCGGCGCGGGCTCCGGTCCGGGCGGTGCTCCTGGAGCGCGACCTCGACTTCTCGGACCCGGAGGGCCTGATCGCCGAGGTCGCCCGGGCCCGGGTGACCGTGGCGCGCGCCGCGGCCTGACGGAGGGGCCGCGGTCCGGCCGGAGCGCCGTCGGCCGCGCTCCCGGTCGGCGAGGGCCGGAGCGCCCCGCTCGCATCCCCCGGGACCCGCGATCCCGGGAGCCGGGTGGCCGCCGGCTCAGGCGGCCTTCACGGCGGACAGGAAGGCGCCGACCTCCTGGGTGAGGCGCTCCGAGTGCTGGGCCAGCTCCTGGGCCGCGCCGAGCACCTGGGTGGCGGCGGCGCCGGTCGAGCCCGCCGCGTCGCGGACCCCCGCGATGCCGTCGGTGACCTGCCCGGTGCCGCGCGCCGCCTCCTGCACGGTGCGGGCGATGTCCTGCGTCACCGCGCCCTGCTCCTCCATGGCCGCCGCGATGGCGCCGGCGACCCCGGCCATCTCGGTGATCGTGCGGCCGATGCTCCGGATCGCGTCCACGGATTCGTGCGTGGCGTCCTGGATCGCCCGGATCTGGCCCGCGATCTCCTCGGTCGCGCGCGTCGTCTGGCTCGCCAGGGCCTTGACCTCGCTCGCGACCACGGCGAAGCCGCGGCCGGCCTCGCCGGCGCGGGCGGCCTCGATCGTCGCGTTGAGCGCCAGAAGGTTGGTCTGCCCGGCGATCTGGCCGATCATGCCGACGATCGCGTCGATCCGCTCGGCCGCGGCGGCGAGCTGCCCGACCAGGACGTCGGTGCGGTTCGCCTCCTCGGCGGCCCGGTGGGCGATGCGGGCCGACTGCCCGACCTGCTGGCCGATCTCGCGGATCGAGGCGGACATCTCCCCGCTCGCGGCCGCGACGGTCTGGACGTTGCCCGCCGTCCGCGCGGCCGCGCCCATCGCGGCCGCCGATTGCTGCGCGGTCTGGTCGGCCGTGGCGCTCATCGCGCGCGCCGTCGCCTCCATCTCGGTCGCGGCGCCGGCGAGGCCCTGGGTCAGCAGCGACACGTTCTGCTCGAAGTGCCGGGTGACGCGGTCGAGGAGGTCGGCGCGCCGCATCGTCGCGTCGGCCTCCCGGGCGGCCCGCGCGTCGGCCTCCTGCTTGGCGACCAGCGCCTCCCGGAACACCTGCACGGCGCGCGCCATCGCGCCGATCTCGTCCCGCCGGGCGAGGGCCGGCACGACGACCGCGTAGTCGCCCGAAGCGAGGCGCTGCATCGCCCCGGTCATCGCCGCGAGGGGCCGCGCGACGCCCCGCCCGACCCGCCACGCCAGGACGCCGCCGAGGATCACGGCCGCCGCGCCGATCGCCAGCACCATGAGGCGCAGCTCGGCCGCGTCCGCCGCGACCTGGCCCATCAGGTGCTGCTGCTCGCGCACCGCCTGCGCCCGCGTCGCGCTGCCGAGCCCGATGAGCGCGTCGCCCGTCCGCTTCAGCACCTGGTAGGCCTGCTCGACGCTGCCCGCCCCGTCGAGGCTGCTGCCGAGGGCGGCCTTGAAGGGGGGCAGCTTCGCGGCCACCACCTTGAGAGAGGCCTGCAGCGTGCCGCCCTCGTCGCCCCGCGCGAGCGCGTCGATCTCGCGGCCGTAGCGCGCCAGCTCGACGCCGGCCGTGTCGGCATCGGCCGGGTTGCCGCTGCTGCGGAACAGGATGGCGGCCGCGATGGCGCTCTGCAGCGCCCGGTCGGCCCGGAAGGACGCGGCGGCGAGGTCGGGCTCGCGGGCGGCGCGCGCGGCGATCGCGTAGCCGGCGTTGGACAGCGCCGCGCCGAGCTTCACCACCTCGCCGAGGGCGGCCTTGCGCGCCTGCATCGTCGCCACGAGCGTCTCGGCCTGGGCGGCGTAATCCTTCGCGTGCGCGGCGAGCGGGCCCGCCTCGGCCCCGCCGGACCGCGCCATGCGCTCGCTCTCGGCGGCGAGCTTGGCGAGCCCGGCCTTGAGCTCGACGAGCATCTCGCCCTGCTCGGTGCGCATGTAGTTGAGGACGAGCCGGCGCACGCCGTTCAGGAAGCGCTCGAACTCGCTGGCGCTCTCGGCCGCCTCGACGCGCTCGCCCGCCCGGGCGACCTCCGCGGTGAGGACGCTCGCGTTGCGGAAGGTGAGCAGGGCCGAGGCGCCGAGGAGCAGCAGCACGACGCCGAAGCCGGCCAGGATGCGCTGCGCGACCGACAGCCGGTCGAGACCAAGGGTGGGCATGGGGGGCTCGCGGTCAGGGGACGGACTTGATCTGCTGGATGAGGTCGGCGCCGAAGCGGCGGCCGAATTCCGCGTTCGTGGCCTCGAGGCGCCGCGCGAAGGCCGCGCGGTCGACCGAGGCCACGACCGCCATGCCGGCGCGGCGCAGGGCCTCGACGCCCTCCTTCTCGGCCCGCCCGGCCACCTCGCGGGAGACCTCGCCGCCCGCGCGGGCCGCCTCCGCGAAGGCCCGCTGCTCGCTCGGGCTCAGGCCCTCCCAGGCGGGCTTGGCGATCAGGATGGCGGCCCAGGAATAGATGTGCCCGCTCAGCGTCAGGTGCGTCTGCACCCGCTCGAAATGCGAGGCCGTGATCACGGCGATCGGGTTCTCCTGCCCGTCGAACCGGCCCGATTGCAGCGCCCCGTAGAGGGCCGGGAAGGCGAGGGGCTCCGCCTTGACGCCGAGGGCGCGGAAGCCCGCCAGCATCACGTCGGATTGCGGGACCCGCATCGAGAGACCCTGGAGATCCTCCGGGCCGGTGACGGGCCGCTTGCCGTTCGTGATGTGGCGCATCCCGTTCTCGCCCCAGGCGAGCGCCAGGATGCCCTTCTGCTGGAACTTGCGCAGGTAGCCCTGGCCGATCGGCCCGTCGAGCACCGCCTGGGCGTGGCGCGCGTCCCGGAACAGGAACGGGATGTCGAAGACGCCGAATTCCGGGATGAGGCTGGCGAAGGGCGCGCTGGTCAGGAAGGCCATGTCGAGATGGCCGAGCCGCAGCTCCTCGACCATCTCGACCTCGCCGCCGACGCTGCCGTTCGGGTAGAGCTCGACGCGGGTGCCGTTGCCGGTCCGCTTGGCGACCTCCTCGGCGAAGCGCTGCGCGCCGGCGCCGAGCTGGGACGCCTGGGAGAACAGGTAGCCCAGGCGCAGAACCCGCTCCTGAGCCTCGGCGCGACCGCCCACCACCGCGGAGCAGAGCCCGAGGACGGCCAAAGCCGCTCGCACTTGCCTTCGCATCATCGGATCTCACGTGCCGTATGGATCCGAATTACGCGAGAAGGTTTTAATGAATTGATGAAATGCGCGCGGACATCGTCCATCAACTAGTAACGTAGGGGCAGATCTGGTTCCGGCGCGCCGCGGAGAACCCGGCCGGATCGGAGCCCTCGGGCAGGCGCCGAGGGCCGCGCGCTCGTGCCGAGGGCGCGGGATGCCGCGGCATCGGGCCGTTGAGCCTCTCGCAGGGCCGACACGCGCCGATGGCCTGACGACGATTCGGGAACGGAACCGACGGCCACGGGACATGACCGCCGGTGCGCGTGTCCCGGACCGCGTCCTGGACCGCGCGCGGGGCGGTCTCGCCCGGGATCGGGCGGCGGCCCCGGGAGGCCGGCCGCCGCGGCGGGGCGCCTCAGCGCCCCGTCCCGATCTCCGCCTCGACCGCCCGCAGCCGCTCGGGGGCGCGCTCCTTGCGCTCGCTGTAGCGGTCGACGAGGTACTCGGCCCGATCGCGGGTCAGGAGGGTGAACTTGACCAGTTCCTCGCAGACGTCGACGACCCGGTCGTAGAGCGGGCCGGGCCGCATCCGCCCCGCCTCGTCGAATTCCCGGTAGGCCATCGGCACCGAGGACTGGTTCGGGATGGTGATCATCCGCATCCAGCGCCCGAGCACGCGCAGGGCGTTGACGGCGTTGAAGGATTGCGACCCGCCCGAGACCTGCATGACGGCGAGGGTGCGCCCCTGGGTCGGGCGCAGCGCCCCCTCGGCCAGGGGCAGCCAGTCGATCTGGCTCTTCATCACGCCGGTCAGGGCGCCGTGCCGCTCCGGGCTCACCCAGACCTGCCCCTCCGACCAGAGCGAGAGCGCCCGCAGTTCCTGCACCTTGGGGTGATCGGCCGGCGCGTCGTCCGGCAGGGGCAGGCCGTGCGCGTGGTAGATCCGCACCTCCCCGCCCATCCGCTCCAGGAGCCGGGCCGCCTCGTAGGCGAGGAGGCGGCTGAACGAGCGCTCGCGCAGCGAGCCGTACAGGATCAGGAAGCGCGGCGCGTGCGTCAGGCGCCGGCCGGGCTCCAGCGCCGCCGGGCTCGGCACCGCGAAATGGGCCTCGGCGAGGTTCGGGAGGCCGTCGGCGAAGGGCTGAAGGGGCTTGTCCACGGGCGCAGAGTCTCGTACGTTTCAACAAGAGTAGAATTATTGGATCGTCGATGGACGAACGGCAAGCCCTCGCCGCCTTCGCGGCCCTCGCGCAGGCGCACCGGCTGCGGAGCGTGCGCCGCCTCGTGGCGGCCGGTCCCGACGGCATGGCGGCGGGCAGCCTGGCGGCCGAGGTCGGCGTGGCCGTCTCCAACCTGTCCTTCCACCTCAAGGAACTGGCGCATGCGGGCCTGGTCCGGTCCCGGCGCGAGGGCCGCTCGATCATCTACAGCGCCGATTACGGGGCGCTCTCGGGCCTGATCGAGTTCCTGATGAGGGATTGCTGCGGCGGGCGCCCGGAGGTCTGCGCCCCGGCCGTCACCGCGCTCGCGGCCTGCTGCGGGCCGCAGGAGACGGTGTCCCGTGCGTGAGCGCGCGGGCGGCCTGCCTCTTCCGCGGCCGGGCATGCCGGGCAGGTCCGGCCGCCCGCCCGCCGCACGGCGCGGAGGCTCCGCGCCCCATCCCACCCCGGCCGGAGGTCGCCTGATGGACGTCGTCATCTACCACAACCCCGCCTGCGGGACGTCGCGCAACGCCCTGGCGATGATCCGCAACGCCGGCATCGAGCCGCACGTCGTCGAGTCCCTGAAGACGCCGCCGAGCCGCGCCATGGTGCGCGCCCTCGCCCGGCGCGCCGGCGTCACCGTGCGCGACCTGCTGCGGGAGAAGGGCACGCCCTACGCGGAGCTCGGGCTCGGCGACCCGTCGCTGAGCGAGGACCAGCTCCTCGACGCGATCGCCGCGCACCCGATCCTGCTCAACCGGCCGATCGTCGTGTCTCCCCTGGGCGTGCGCCTGTGCCGCCCCTCCGAGGCGGTGCTGGACCTGCTGCCGGCGCAGCAGGGCGAGTTCGTGAAGGAGGACGGCGAGCGCGTCGTCGACGAGAGCGGCCGCCGCGTCGCCACCGCCTGAGGACACCGTGGGCACCTTCGAACGCTACCTGACCCTCTGGGTCGCCCTCTGCATCGTCGTCGGCGTCGCGCTCGGCCACGCCGTGCCGGGCGTCTTCCGCGCCGTCGGCGCGGCCGAGATCGCCAAGGTCAACCTGCCGGTGGCGGGGCTGATCTGGCTCATGGTCGTGCCCATGCTGCTCAAGATCGACTTCGCCGCGCTGCGCCACGTCGGGCGGCACTGGCGCGGCATCGGCGTGACGCTCCTGGTCAACTGGGCCGTGAAGCCGTTCTCGATGGCGGCGCTGGGCTGGCTGTTCATCGGCCACCTGTTCCGGCCGCTGCTGCCGGCCGACCAGATCGACGGCTACGTCGCCGGGCTGATCATCCTGGCCGCGGCGCCCTGCACCGCGATGGTGTTCGTGTGGTCGAACCTCACGCGGGGCGAGCCGCACTTTACGCTGAGCCAGGTGGCGCTCAACGACGGCATCATGGTGGTGGCCTTCGCGCCCATCGTCGGGCTGCTGCTCGGGCTCTCGGCCATCACGGTCCCGTGGGGCACGCTGGTCCTCTCGGTCGTGCTCTACATCGTCATCCCGGTCGTGGTCGCGCAGGCGGCCCGGCGCAGCCTGCTCGCCGCGGGCGGCCAGCCCGCCCTCGACCGCCTCCTGGCGCGGCTGGGGCCGGCCTCGCTGGCGGCGCTGCTGGCGACCCTCGTCCTGCTGTTCGGCTTCCAGGGCGAGCAGATCCTGGCCCAGCCGGCCGTGATCGCGCTCCTGGCGGTCCCCATCCTGATCCAGGTCTACCTGAACAGCGGGCTCGCCTACCTCCTGAACCGGCTCGCCGGGGAGCAGCACTGCGTCGCCGGCCCCTCCGCGCTGATCGGGGCCTCCAACTTCTTCGAACTCGCGGTGGCGGCGGCCATCTCGCTGTTCGGGTTCGAGTCGGGCGCGGCGCTCGCCACGGTGGTGGGCGTGCTGATCGAGGTCCCGGTCATGCTCAGCGTGGTCCGGATCGTGAACCGCTCCAAGGACTGGTACGAGCGCGGGGCGGCGCGGGCGCGGCTCGCGCCCCAGGAGGGGTGAGCCGCGGCGGATCCGCGGCTTGACGGTTCCGCGGCCTCGGGGCAGGATATTTCGATGAATGTCGAACAAGCCGCCAAGCAGCTCGAGGCCCTCGGCAACCCGACGCGCCTGCGGGTCTATCGCGCGCTGGTGCGGGCCGGGCCCGCCGGCCTGCCGGCCTGCCGGTGCGGCAGCTGCAGGAGCGGGTCGGCCTCGCGGCGGCCTCGACCCTGTCCCACCACCTGCACCGCCTGATCCTGACCGGCCTCGTCTCCCAGGAGCGGCAGGCCACCACGCTGATCTGCCGCGCGGTCTACCCGTCCATGGACGCCCTGCTGGACTTCCTGACGGCGGAGTGCTGCGCCGATGCGGGCTGCGCGCGCGGGGACGCCGCCGCCTGACCTCGTGCCCATTATTTCGATAATTCTGGAAAGAGCGGAGAAAGCTGATGTCCGACACCCCCGCCTCCCTGCCGGTCGCGGTGATCGGCGCCGGGCCGGTCGGCCTGGCGGCGGCGGCGCACCTCGTCGCCCGCGGCCTGCCGGTGAAGGTCTACGAGGCCGGGACGGAGGTCGCCGCCCATGTCCGGGACTGGGGCCACGTCCGGCTCTTCTCGCCCTGGGCGTTCAACGTCGACCCGGCCGCGCGGGCGCTCCTGGCGCGCCGGGGCTGGGAGATGCCGCCCGAATCGGCGCACCCGACCGGGGCCGAGCTGGTCGGCCGCTACCTCGCCCCGCTCGCCGCGACCCCCGACCTGGCGCCCGCGATCGAGACCGGGGCCCGGGTCACGGCCCTGAGCCGGAGGGGCCTCGACAAGGCCGCCGGCCGCGACCGGGCGGCGCGGTCCTTCGTGCTCGCGGTGCGGGAGCGGGGCGGGCGCCTCCGGCGCGACCTCGCCCGCGCGGTGATCGACGCCTCCGGCACCTGGGCGACGCCCAATCCGCTCGGCGCCGACGGCCTGCCGGCCGCGGGCGAGGCGGCGTTGGCGGACCGGATCGCCACCGGGATCCCCGACGTGCTCGGCCGCGACCGGGCCGCCTATGCGGGGCGGACCACCCTGGTGGTCGGGGCCGGCCACTCGGCCGCGAACGTGCTGCTCGACCTCGGCCGGCTCGCCGAGGAGGAGGAGGGCACCCGGCTGCTCTGGGCCACCCGCGGCACGGACCTGTCGCGCGTCTACGGCGGCGGGGCGCAGGACCGGCTGGCGGCGCGCGGCGATCTCGGCCTGCGGCTCCGGGCCCTGGTCGAGGCCGGCCGCGCGCGCCTGGTGCGGGGCTTCGCCCTGACGGCCCTGCGCCCGGCCGGCGCGGGCCTCCTGGTCGAGGGCGAGACCGGGAGCGGCCCGTGCACGCTCGGCCCGGTCGACCGGATCGTGACGGCCACCGGCCAGCGCCCGGACCTCGCCCTGACGCGCGAGCTGCGCCTGGACCTCGATCCCGGGCTGGAGAGCGCCCGGGCGCTCGGCCCTCTGATCGACCCGAACCTGCATTCCTGCGGCTCGGTCCCGCCGCACGGCCACCGGGAGCTCGCCCACCCGGAACCGGGCTTCTACACGGCCGGGATCAAGAGCTACGGCCGGGCCCCGACCTTCCTGATGATGACCGGCTACGAGCAGGTGCGCTCGATCGCGGCGGCCCTGGCCGGCGATCGCGCGGCCGCCGACGAGGTCGCGCTGGTTCTCCCGGAGACCGGGATCTGCACGACCGTGCGCGGCGCGGACCCGGGCGGGGACAGCGGCGGCGCGGTCTCGTCCGGGGCCGGGTCCTGCTGCGGCCGGGCCGCGTGAGCGCCCGCCCCCGGCTGGCGGTGGTCAGCGCCCTCGGGGTGGTCCAGATCCTGACCTGGGGCACGTCGTACTACCTGCTCACGGTGCTGGCGCCGCCGATCGCCGCCGAGACGGGCTGGCCGCTGCCCTGGATCGTGGGCAGCCTGTCCGCCGGCCTGCTCGTCTCCGGCCTGGTCTCGCCGCGGGTCGGCCGGGCGATCGGCCGCTCGGGCGGCCGCCCGGTCCTGGCGCTCGCCATCCTGGTGCTGGCGCTCGGCCTCACGGTGATCGGCCTCGCGCCGAGCCTGCCGGTCTTCTTCGCCGGCTGGCTGATCCTGGGCGCCGGCATGGGCGGCGGCCTCTACGACGCCGCCTTCGCCACCCTGGGGCGCCTCTACGGCGCGGGCGCCCGGCCGGCGATCTCGGCCCTGACCCTGTGGGGCGGCTTCGCCAGCACGGTCTGCTGGCCGCTCTCGGCCGTCCTGGTGGCGCAGCTCGGCTGGCGGGGCACCTGCCTGGCCTATGCGGGCCTCCTCCTCGCCCTGGCCCTGCCCCTGGTCCTCCTCGTCATCCCGGCCCCGCCGCCGCTCCCGGAGACGGCCGCGGCCCCGGCGGGGAGCGCCGCCCTGGCGCCCGGCGAGCGGCGGGCCTTCCTGTGCCTCGCCGGCATCCTGACGCTCGGCGGGGCGACGACCGCGATCGTCTCGGTGCACCTCCTCACCCTGCTCCAGGCGCGCGGCGCGTCCCTCGCGGCGGCGGTCGCCCTCGGGGCCGTGGTCGGCCCCGCCCAGGTCGGCGCGCGGGTGATCGAGATGGCGAACCGGGGCCGGCACCACCCGATCTGGACCCTCACCGCCGCCATGGGCCTGATCGCGGCCGGGCTCGTCCTGCTGGCGTTCGGCGTCGCGTGGCCGGCCCTCGCGCTCGTCCTCTACGGCGCCGGCAACGGCGTCTACTCGATCGCGCGGGGCACGCTGCCGCTCGCCCTGTTCGGTCCGCCGCGCTACGCGCCGCTCGTGGGCCGGCTCGCCCGGCCGAACCTCGTCGCCCAGGCCCTGGCCCCCTCCGCCGGCGCCTTCGTGCTCGCGGCGGCGGGCGCGCAGGCGGCCCTCGCGCTCCTGACCGGGCTCGCCCTCGCCAACCTCGTGCTGGTGGCGGCGCTCTGGCGGGAGCGCCGCGCCGCAGGGGAGGGCGCGCCCGCCCGCGAACCGGGATCCCGGCCGGATCGTTGACCCGGCTGACGCCGCCCCGGGCGGCGGACAGGAGGGCGGAGCGATGAGCGTGGGCGAGACAGAGCGAGGCCTCGGCGGCGGTCCGGCCGGGGGCGAGGGCGCCGACGAGCGCCGCCAGCCGGTCGATCGGGGCACGGGCCAGCTCGGCGGCGGCGCGCCCGGCGGGCTCGGGGCGAACGCGCCCGGATCGGGCGGCGGCGGCCTCGGCGGGCTCGCCGGGGCGCCGGGGGCCGGCACGGACGGGCTTCCCGGCGGCGGGTCGGTCGGCACGGCGGGCGAGGGGCTCGCCCGCCGCAGGACCCTGGCCGGCGGCGGCACCGGCGATCTCGGCAGCGACCTCGGCGCCAACCAGGGCGGGGTCGCCGGCGGCAGCACCGGCGACATCGGCGGGGGCGTCGGCAGCACGGGCGACCTCGGCGGCGACATGGGGGACGACCCGCTCGCCGGCGGCGGCGATGTCGGCCGCGGGGCCGGCACCTCCGGCGGCCGCAGCGGGACCTGAGCGCGGGGTTCGGGCGCGGGGCCCCGGCGGGGGCTGTGGCGTCCCGGCCCACTCGCCGGACCGGGCGGGCCGCGTCTATGCTCGCCCGATCGCCGCCGGCCGAGACCCACCCGTGACCCTGACCCAGATCACCCACCACGATCTCGACGGCTACGGCGCCTCGACGGTCGTCGCCTGCCTCTGCGACCCGGAGCGGGTCGTGCACGTGCCCCGCTACGGCGATGTCGGCCCGGTCGTGGAGGCCGAGCTGAAGCGGCTCGGCCGCGCCAGGGCGCGCGAGACCCTGCTCCTCACCGATCTCGGGCTCGAGGAGCCGACCATCGCCTTCCTGCGCCGCTTCGCGGCCATGAACCGGCGCCGCGAGCCGGGCGACGGGCACGGCCTCGTCGTGCTCGACCACCACGCCTCGTCGGTCGAGCAGCTCGGGCGCCAGGGCTTCGCGCCGCAGCCCGACCCGGATCGCCCGGGCCTGCTGCGCTTCGGCGTCGACGATCCGGCGGTCACCGTGCTGATCGACGAGGGATCGAGCGCGACCCGGATGGCCCTCACCCACCGCGCCCTGTTCGCGACCCGCCCGGAGCCCGACCGCGCCGAGGACCTCGCCGTGCTCGTCGAGGCCGTGGACGCGGTCGACCTCTGGCGCAAGCACGATCCGCGCTTCCCGAGCGGGCAGGCGCTCGACGAGGCGTTCTGGGACAACGTCGCCACCCTGGTGCCGGCCGGGCATCCGGCCCATGACGGCGTCGTGTCGCGCCTGCTGCTCGACGCGGCCGCGGCCCTGCGCGCGGGCGCGACGCCGGCCGACCTCGAACGCCGCGTCCCCGAGATCCGCGGCGCCATCGTGGACGACCTGATGCGGCAGGCGCCCGGGGACGATCCGGCCCTGACCACCCGCCTGAGGGTGGCCCGCCTGCTCGCCCGCTCGGACGCGCTGTTCCATCCGCTCCCGGACGGGACGCTGCTGTCCTTCGGCCTCGATCCCGGCACCTTCCAGCGGGTCTCGGACCTGATCATGGCGGAGGGCCGCGCCGCGCGGGTGGTCAACGTGCAGCGCACCGGCACCCTGTCCTTCCGCTCGAATGACGGCACGGCCCTCGCGGGGGCGCGGCTGTTCCGCGGCGGCGGGCACCAGGACGCGGCCGGCGGCAAGCTCCCGAGCGGCACCGCCTTCTCCCTGGCGGACGCGGTCGCCCAGGTCGAGCCGGTGCTGGCCCCGCCCCGGCCCGCCGCGGAGGACAGCCCCTTCGCGGCCCTCCGCAACTGGAAGGGCTGAGCGCCGCGCCACGCAACATCCGGCCGCCCTCGCGGTTGCCGTCTCGTCGCGGGCCCGGGAGCGGTTCCCGCCCCGGAGCGCGTCGCGCCCGGGGACGGGCCGGCGCGGAAGGAGGGCGGCGTGGAGGCGAAGATCCTGGACCTGCGTGTCCTGCACGAGGGCTGGAGCCGCTTCGGGATCGCGAAGGTGCGGCTCGCCGACGGGTCGCAGGCCGTGCGGGAGATCGAGGACCACGGCGATTCGGTCGGCGTGCTGCCCTACGATCCCGAGCGGCGGGTGGCGGTGCTGGTGCGGGAGCTGCGCGTGCCGGCCCTCTACGCCGAGGGCGCCCAGACGCTGCTGGAGGCGCCGGCCGGCCTCATCGAGGACGGGACGCCGGCGGACAATGCCCGGCGCGAGGCGCTGGAGGAGGTCGGCCTGCGCCTGCGCGACCTCGAGCCCGTCGGCACCACCTATTCCTGCGCGGGCATCTCGACGGAGCGGATCCACCTGTTCCTCGCGCCCTACCGGCAGGCCGACCGCGTCGGCGCGGGCGGCGGGGCGCCCGGCGAGCACGAGTCCATCCGGGTCGTGGAGATGCCCCTCGACGCGCTCGCCGCCTTGGCCGACCGGGCTGAACTGACCGACCTCAAGACCCTGGCGCTGACGCTCGCCCTGCGCGCGCGGCATCCCGGCCTGTTCGGCCGCTGACGGCGGCGCGGGACGCTGCCGGGTCCGCGCGGAGTGAGAAGCGAACCGTGCGGCGCCGGCCGGGCGGCTCCGCTCCGGCCGCCGTCGCGCCGCCGTCCCGCCGCCCTGTCCCAAAGTGAGGTCGCGGAGTCTCAGGAGATGACCAACAAGAACGACGTTGCGGGCGCGTCATAGACTCCGTTCCAAGATCAGGGCATGCAGCCGGCCTCGACGAAACGAGTCCGAGGCCATGAATAAAAAGAGATTATCATCCGCTCTTCTCGCGATTGCCGTGGCGGGTCCGGCCTGCGCGGCGGATCTGCCGCGCCGCGTGCAGCCGCCGAGCTTCACGCCGGTTCCGGTCTTCACGTGGACGGGCTTCTCCGTGGGCGGCAATGTCGGCTACGCCTTCACCACCCGCGAGAGCCGCAACCGGAACGCGGCTTTCCTGATCGACGACCGGGCCATCGGCACGGTCGGGGGAACCTTCGGCTTCAGCAACCGGGGCCAGAACGGCTTCACGGGCGGCCTTCAGGTCGGCGCCAACTACCAGATGACGCCCGGCAGCGGCGTCGTCGTCGGCGTCGAGGCCGACGCGCAGTACCTCGACGCGGGACGCCGCCGCTCCGGCGTCCTCGCGGGCCCCAACACCGTGCTGAACCCGAACGCGATCTTCTTCGATCCGCGCGCCACGGCGGGGCTCGAGTATTTCGGCACCGCGCGGGGGCGCCTCGGCTACGCCTTCGACCGCACGCTCGTCTACGCGACCGGCGGCTTCGCGTATGGCGGCGGCAGCGCGCGGCGCTTCTTCGGCGCCACCGACAACGCGCAGATGCGCACCGGCTGGACCGTCGGCGGCGGCGTCGAGTACGCCCTCGGGAGGGATTCCTTCCTGAACGTCTTCGGCGCCTCGGCGGTGACGCTCAAGCTCGAAGGTCTCTACGTGAACCTCGCGCGCAACGGCGGCGCCAGCCTGCTCGCCGTCAACACGGGGACCGGCGACGTCTTCCTCCGCACGCCCGGCCGTCGCGCGCTCGGCGACGATTTCATGGTGCTGCGCAGCGGCCTGAACTACACCTTCTCGACCAACTGATCCGGGATCCGCTCGATCGAAGCGGGTCCCGGATCACCAGCCTGCGCGGTGCCTGAGCGCGGCGCCTGAGCGAAGCCGCCATCCGCTTTCCCGAAATGGGAGATGGCGAAGCCATCAACCGGATGGCATATGCCAAGCCCGCGCGGCGCCTGAGCGAAGCCGCCATCCGCATGGCCGAAATCGGAGATGGCGAAGCCATCAACCGGATGGCGGATGAGCGGGCGCTCGAGCGAATCTCGGCGGACGCGTCCCCAGTCCCGATCACCTGGCCGCTCGGCCGAGAGGCGCCCCGGGCTTGCCCGGGGCGCCGCACGCGCGGGCCGCTTCGGCCGGACCGATCCCGAGCCTCCCCGGCATCGTCCCTACAGGTTGTCGAACCAGCGGCGCAGGACCGGCATCCCGGCATCGTCGGGGCCGAGCTGGTAGGCCATCGCCTCGCTCGGCAGGAACCCGAACCGGCGCCGGAAGGCGCGCCGGAACGTCTTCTCGTCGGCGAAGCCGACCGCGTAGGCGAGTTGCGAGATCCGCATCGGCTGCGCCGCGTCGGACCGGACCAGGAGGCGCATCGCGCGCATCAGGCGGCGGTCCCGGATATAGGCCAGCACGCCGCCCGTCTCACCGAAGAGGCGGTACAGGGTGGAGCGCGACAGGCCCAGCTGCGCCGCGATCATGGCCGGGCCCAGGTCGAAATCGTGAAGCTGACGCTCGATGAAGCGCCGGACCCGGATGCGCGCGTCGAGGTTCTGCGGGGGGCCGTTCCCCGCGCGCCCGCGCAGGAAGGTGTCGCAGAGCTGCACCAGGGCGCGCGCGCCGGCGGCGGCCTCGCGCGGATGGAGCAGGTCGCCGCAGGCGACGAGGTTGGCGAGGAACTCGTGGAACAGCCGTCCGAACGGGTCGCCGTCGTAGTCGAAGGCGCGGCCGTGGAGGCCGCCCACTTGGCATCCCTGGTCCTCCAGGCGGGCGCGGGGCACGACGAGGTTCGTCGCATCGACCGGCTCGGCGACGATGCGGACGGGCTGGGCGAGATCGAAGACCACGCATTGCCCCTCCGTGACCCGCTCGCTCCCGTCGCGCCGCTCGACGGTGCTCTGCCCGCGCCGGTAGAACTGGATCAGGATGTGGTCGATCCCCTGCCGCTCGATCATCCGCGATCCGCGCTCCAGGACGTGGGCGGGCGCGATCACGTCCCCGACGATCAGGTCCCCGAGGTGGTAGGTCTGCATCGCGATCGGCGCCGACAGGTCGGCCTCGGGCCGCAGGCCGACCTCGAAGGCGGGTGCGATGTGCTCGCACCACGCGCGCGCCAGGTCGCGCGGATCGGCGGGCGGCTCGAACTTGTGGCTGAGCACCCGCGCGCCGTCGCTCCCGCCGCTCTGGATGGTCCGATCCGCCATGGGCCTGCTGCGTCGCCGCACGATGATCCGCGCGCGGATAACCCAAGGTCAGCGGGCTGGCAGCACGCGCGGCGCGATCACGCCGCGCCGCGCGGCGGAATCGGGCGGCCTGTTGCCGGCGCACAACACTGCGCTGGCGGCGAGGCGGCCGGACGGGCCGCGCCGTCTCCCCGCCTGCGCCGGATCCCGCCTCAGACCGGCACCTCGGCCCCGACCTCCATCACCTGCTTGGTCGGGACGCAGAAGTAGCTCGCCGTCTCCTCGGCGTTGCGCTGCATGAGCGCGAAGATCTCCTCGCGCCAGCCCGACAGGCCGGGATGCTGCGGCGACGGCACCACCGTCTCGTGGCTGATGAGGTAGGTCAGCCGGTCGGGGTCGATGCCGGGCAGGTGGCCGGCCTCCACCGCGGCGCGCAGCACCGCCGGCACGTTCGTCCCGTCCATGAAGCCGAAGCGCAGCACGAGGCGCGTCACGTCCGGGGTGATCGGCACCACGGTGAAGCGCTCGGCCATCGGGACCCGCGGCACGTCGAGGCCCTTGACGGTCACCAGCAGCACCCGCTCGTGCAGGACGCGCAGATGATGCACGAAATTCATCAGCGGCAGCGGCATGCCCTCGTCGCCCGAGGTCAGGAAGGCCGCCGTGCCGGGAATGCGCGGCAGGTGCTTGGCCTCGACCCGGGCCAGGAACTCCTTCTCGGGCAGCCGGACCTGGACCCGCGCCTCCTCCATCAGCAGCATGCCCCGGCGCCAGGTCAGCATCAGGAAGGCGACGCCGGCCGCCAGCAGCAGCGGGAACCAGCCGCCCTCCAGGAATTTCAGGCTGTTCGCGCCGAAGAAGGTGAGGTCGACGAGCAGGAACGTCCCGTTGGCGGCCAGCACCAGGAGCGGGTTGAAGCCCCAGTGCAGGGCGATCAGGGTCGCCAGGACCGTGGTGATCACCATCAGCAGCGACACCGCGATGCCGTAGGCGCCCGCCAGCGCGTCCGAGGAGCCGAAGGCGAGCACCGCCCCCAGCGTCGCGGCGGCGAGCAGCCAGTTCACGAGCGGGATGTAGATCTGGCCCGCCTCCCGGCTGGAGGTGTGGACGATCCGCATGCGCGGGAAGAAGCCGAGCTGGATCGCCTGCTGGGTGAGCGAGAAGGCGCCCGAGATGATCGCCTGCGAGGCGATCACCGTGGCGAGCGTCGCGAAGGCCACCATCGGGTAATGCGCGAAGGACGGCACGAGCTGGAAGAACGGGTTCTCGAGGGCGGAGGGGTCCTGCAGCAGCAGCGCGCCCTGGCCCAGATAGTTCAGCACCAGGGCCGGCAGCACGATCGAGAACCACGCCAGGCGAATCGGGCCGCAGCCGAAATGGCCCATATCGGCGTACATCGCCTCGCCGCCGGTCACCGCCAGGAAGGCCGCGCCGAGCATCGCGAAGCTGACCGGCAGGCCCGCCGTCAGCAGGGTCTCGACGGCGTGGGCGGGGTTGAGCGCCGCGAGGATGCGCGGGTCGCCGACGATGCCGGCGGCCCCCGCGAGGGCGATGGCGCAGAACCACAGCAGCATGACCGGCCCGAAGATGCGGCCGATGAAGCCCGTGCCCCGGCGCTGCACCGCGAACAGGCCGATCAGGATCACCAGCGTCACCGGCACCACGAAGGGCTTCACCCCGGGCGCGTCGACCTTGAGGCCCTCGATCGCCGAGAGGACCGAGATGGCCGGCGTGATCGCGCCGTCCCCGTAGAGCAGGGCGGCCCCGACCAGGCCGAGCACGAGCAGCATGGCGCGCCAGGAGCGGGGCGGCGCGTGGCGGGCGCCGAGCAGGGCCAGCATGGCGACGATGCCGCCCTCGCCCTTGTTGGAGGCCCGCATGATCAGGATCGCGTACTTGATCGAGACGATGAGGACGAGGGCCCACAGGATCAGCGACACCGAGCCGACCACGGCCTCGGCCCGGGGCGGGCCGCCGGAGGAGGCGGCCCGGATCGTTTCCTTCAGGGCGTAGAGCGGGCTCGTGCCGATGTCGCCGTAGACGATGCCGAGGGCGCCGAGCGCCAGGGCGGCCGGGACGCGCGGGATGGGAGCATGGACCTGGTCCGCCTCTGCAGTCGCTTCCACCTTGGCCTCCCTCGCTGCGGCCCGCGCCCATCGGGTGGGCTGCCCTCGGCTCCTGCCGGGCGCTCGGCCCGGGCCAGCACGACACCCGCCTCCGGTCCCTCACAGCCCCTAGAACGGCGCGGCCGGCATTCGGGATCCCGGATGAGGTCGCCTCGGCCAGCCGGCCGGTCCGGCCGCGTCCCGCGCGGGTGTCACAAATCTGCAGCTTCCTCTGGGTAAGAATTAGAACGTTCCAGGAGAAATCGGGCTCGCCCGCCGCGGCGCGGCGCCGAATCTGGTCCGTGAGCCGGCGCGTCACGAGGGGGCGGGCCGCGGCGCGACGCGTGCTGTGGGGGCATGTCGGTGAAAATTAGAACGTTCTATAAAGGACTGATCGCGTGTCTGGCCGCGGCCGCCCTCCCGCACGCCGCCCTGGCACAGGGGGCGACCGACCTCGGCACGGTCTCGGTCGAGGCGGCGGCGGCGCGCGGCGAGGGGGCGGGCGACCGCGGGGCGCCGCTCCTGGCCGAGCAGAACGGCACTGCGGCGGCCACCACCCTGCGCCGGGAGGACATCGCGCGGCAGCCGGGCACCGCGAATCTGGCGCAGCGGATCGGCGGAATCGCCGGCGTGAACTCCTATTCGCGCGATCCCTCGGGTCTGTTCGGCGGGGGATACTCGATCCGCGGCTTCGACAGCACGCAGATCGGCCTCTCCCTCAACGGCGTGCCGCTCAACGATCCGGGCACTTTCTCGGTCCTGCCCCAGATCTACACGGACAGCGAGAATCTCTGCGCGGTCGACGTCACGCAGGGGACGAGCGCCGGCACGGTCGCGCAGCACGGCGCCATCGGCGGCCAGGTCAGCATGGAGCAGTGCCGACCGGCCGACGCGCCGGCGGTCACCTTCTCGCAATCGTTCGGCTCCTACTTCCTCAACAAGACGTTCCTGCGCGCCAATACCGGCCCCCTCTTCGACGAGGTGCTGAAGGGCTACGTGTCCTACTCGCACGCGCGGTCGGACTACTTCGCAGGCCCCGGAGAGGCGGAGCGGCATCACGTCGACAGCCGGTTCGACGTCAAGCTCGACAATGGCGGCAGCATCAGCTTCACGTCGTTCTACAACGAGTTCGCCAATACCTTCGTCCGGGCCGTGACGAAGGATCAGTACCAAGCCTTCGGCTATCGCAATGGCTGGCTGCGGACGCCGCCGACGATCCTCACCGGTCCGGGCGCGACCTTCTCGGCGACCGGTCTGGCGGTCACCCCCACGCCGGCCAATACCGGCTATTCCGGCTATTCCTGGGAGCCCGGCCGCCACGCCTACGCGTCGATCGACGGGCGCTTCCCGCTCTCGGACGGCGTCGAGCTGCGCCTGACGCCCTACTTCCTGCACCAGGAATCCGGGAGCACGAGCGAGATCGTGCTCAAGGAGGCCGGCTACGCCGGCAAGTTCCTGTCGAGCCCGATCGGCGCCTTCTCGGCCTACGGCACCCGGGGCACCAACGCCCTGCTCGGCCAGATGAGCCAGAGCGACTTCGACCGGGTCGGCAACGTCGTCAGCCTCACCGGGCGGCTCGACGACCACACCGTCACGGGCAGCCTCTGGACCGAGTACACCTATCAGCATCAAATGAATCCGTTCCAGCAGATCGATCAGACGAATAACACTTTGCCTGATATCTGGTTCAAGTCGAACCTTCTGCGCGGCTTCGACGGAAATATCGTCACGAACCGCAACTGGAAGACGGATTATTACAATACGACGGTGGCGATTTCCGACAGCATATCGCTGCTCGATGACGCCGTGCACGTCGATCTCTCGCTGCGGCAGAAGTTCTACTCGCGCAGCTTCCATAATCTTCCGTCCGGCACGAGTACCAGAACGGATTCGTACCTGGATTACACGGTGAACAGAAGCTACGCCTTCCTGCTGCCGGCGGTGGGGATGCGCTACGATCTCGACGCGGCGAACCAGGTCTTCGCGAACGCGTCGATGAATGCCAGGGTCCCGCCCAATTTCGCGGATGGCCGCCTCGTCAACGGCGCCACCAACCTGATCCAGGTGCCGACCATCAAGGCGGAGCGCGCCCTGAGCTTCGATCTGGGCTACCGCCTGAAGGGCGACTTCCTGAACGTCAACGCGACCGGCTTCCTGATCAAGTACAGCGACCGGATCGCCCAGACCGCCAACGGCGACGGCTCCCTCTCGAGCAAGTACACCAACATCGGCAGCACCACCGCGGTCGGCGCCGAGGTCGAGGTGGCGACCAAGCCGTACGAGGGCTGGAGCGTGCTGCTCTCCCAGGCCATCAACCACGACACGATCGACGGCAACATCGTTCCCGACCCGAAATCGCCGGCGCTGCGCACCAAGGGCAAGTTCTACTTCAACTCCCCCTTGTCCCTGACGGCGGCGACCGTGATGTACGAGGACGGGCCCTTCTTCGCCTTCGCCCGCGCCAAGTACACCAGCGAGGTCTACGCCACGCTCACCAACGACATCTCCCTGCCGGGCTACGCCACGGTCGATCTCGGTCTCGGCTACAAGCTGAAGGGCACATCCCTGGTCGAGGCGATCCCGGGCGCGCAGGACGGGCTATTCAAGCTGAACGTCACGAATCTCTTCAACAAGAAGTACATCTACATCAATCCTGGCAACACGACCGGCTTCGCGCTCAGCGCGGCGAACGCGCCGAGCTTCTATCTCGGCTCGCCCTTCGCCGTGACCGCCAGCCTGACCTTGGATTTCTGAGCCATGACGAGGCGCGAAAGGCGGTGCGACGGCGGGAGCCGGATCATCTCGCGCCGCCGCATCCTGCAACTCTCCGGCGCCGCCGCGTGGGGCAGCGGGCCGGGACGGCCGGTGACCGCCGCCCTGGCGAGTCCCGATCCGGCGGCGGCGTCCCGGCCCTTCCCCTGGATCGGGCTCAAGTTCACGTCGCGGGGCAAGCTGCTGCCCTGTCCCGGCAACACCATCGTGTGCCCCATCGACATCGACGGTCCGGCCGCCGCCCTGATGGCGTATCGCGCGACCATCGCGGCGGAACCCTACGCGGACAAGCTCGTCTTCACGCCCCCGTCGAGCTATCACATGACGGTCTTCGAGGGCGTGGTCGATCTCGTCCGGAAGCCCGGCTTCTGGCCGGCGGACCTGCCCCTCGACGCGCCGCTCGGCCAGTGCGACCGGGTCTTCCTGGAGAAGCTGGAGACCTTCGACCTCGGCTGCGAGCCGCGCTTCCGGATGAAGGTGGCCGAGGGCGCCTCCAACGGCGACGTGCGGCCGGGCGAGGCGATCCGGCTGATCCCGGTCGATGCCGCCGAGGAGGCGAAGCTGCGGGGCCTGCGCGACCGCCTGTCCGATCTCCTGAAGCTGCGTCAGCCGGGTCACGACACCTACCGCTTCCACACCACGCAGACCTACGCGATCGCCCCCCTGACCGAGGCCGAGGCGGCCCGCTACCGGGTCGTCCGGCGCGAGGCGATCGCGGCGCTCGCCGCCGCGCTGCCGGTCCTCGAACTGGGGCCGCCGGCCTTCTGCTTCTTCGACGACATGTTCCAGTTCCGCCCGCGGCTTCGTCTCGCGCGCCGTCGGCCCTGAACGGGTTTCACACGCCATCCGGTTGATGGCTTCGCCATCTCCCATTTCGGGAATGCGGATGTCGGCGTCGCTCAGGCGCCGCGCGGGCTTGGGATCCGGGATCCGCTTCGATCAAGCGGATCCCGGATCACGAGCGCGGTCGCCGGTTCTGCCACGCAAACCTGCGGCGGATCCGGCACCTATGGCATCACCTGCGCCGAGCCGGCATCCACTTCAGCGGGACATGCGACGGGCCTTTGATCTTTCCTCATTGTCTTCGACGGACCGGCATCCACTTCGTCGGAAAATGCTCTAGGCAGAATGCCATGGGGCGATTCTGCTCGATCTCTTGTTTTCGCATCATGCGAGGCGCCGGCCTGCCGAGGCGGGTCCGCTCGGGGGCGCCGTGATCCGGCGGCCTGAGGGTGGATCGTGTCCCGGGACGAGGCGCTTCGCCCTCGGCTGCCGCTCGGCTTTCGGCCCGCGCGTCGGGAGCGCGGCCGGGATGGAGGCGGCGCAACGCCCGCCCCGGCCTGAACGCGGCGGTCGGGCGCCGTGCCTCGCCCGGCCGCGTCCGGTGCCCGAGATCACCTCCGGCTCCCCGTCGAGGCCGGCAGCCCCGCGTCCGACGAATCCATCGGCCGAGCCTGGACAACGGCGCCGGATCGCTTCAGGTTCGATCGGTAAGACGATGTCCGGGGATCATGAACCCAGGGTGATCGAGGACCGGGTCCTCCACCCGGCGCCAATACTCGACCCCTGTACCTGGCGACCCCTGTACCTGGGAAGAAGCGCTCCCGCGTGCGAAGCCGGATCTTCGACATCAGGGCCGATCTGAATGAGCATGAACGTTTCGCAATGACCGTCATCGATCGCAGGAGAGCCGACCGGCTGGCGGGCCTCTGGAGACCGGAATTTCGATCCCATCACGTTCTCTGAGGTGAAGATGGCTCGCGTGACGATCAAGGATGTCGCACGCCGCGCCGGCGTGAGCTTTCAGACGGTGTCGCTGGTGCTGAATCACCCGGAGAAGGTGGCGCGCTCCACGCGGGAGATGGTGGGCGCGACGATGCGGGAGCTGGACTTCGTCCCCAGCCTCGCGGCCCGCTCGCTGCGCAAGAAGCCGAGCCGCAGCATCGCCTGCGTGTTCTCGGTCGGCGCCCAGCCCTACGACGACGTGACGGGCATGATGCAGGAGACCTACCAGGGCATCGTGCTGCAGACCTTCGCCCACGTCACGGACCGCCACGGCTACACGCTCGTCCATCGCCGCTGGAACGCCGGAGAGCCGGACGGCCTGAGCAGGATCACGAGCCTCGTGAGCGAGGCCCGGGTCGACGGCATGGTCGTGCTCGCCGACCGCCGCGACGACCCGCTGATCGCCTCGCTGCGGGCCAAGTCCGTCCCGTTCTTCGTGTTCGGCCTCGACGTGCCGGAGGCGAGCTTCGCGATGCGGGCGGAGCGCGACGCGGTTCGCCAGATCGTCGGCTACCTCGTCCGGACCGGCTGCAAGGCGATCTGCTTCTACAAGGGCGAGCGCGACGGCCGGCACCTGCCCGCCGTGGCCGATCGGCTCAGCGGATACCGGGAGGCCCTGGCGGCGGCGGGCCTGCGCCCGCGCGACGACCTCGTGGTCCCCTGCGATTGGAGTTCGGAGAGCGGATACCGGACGACCTTGCGCCTGCTCAGGCGTGCGCCGCGGCCCGACGCGATCGTGGCCGCCAACGACCGGGTCGCCTTCGGCGTGCTGAAGGCGCTGCACGAGCAGGGCGTCCGGGTCCCCGACGAGATCAGCGTCGTCGGCTTCGACAACCTGGTCCAGTGCGCCTACACGGTGCCGCGCCTGACCTCCATCGAGGTTCCGACGCTGGAGATGGTGGAGTTCGCGGTCACGACCCTGATCGAGATGATCGAGGGCGTGCGGGCGCCGCACGATCCGGCGCAGAAGCTGTACCCGGGGCGCCTCGTGGTGCGCGACTCCACGCGGCCCTTCGCGGAGGCGCGGCGATGACGCTGCGGTCCCGCCGCGTCATCGCCGCAGCGCGTACTCGATCGCGATGCGGCCGCTGAAATGCCCTCCGGGCGGCGGGGGCGGGCTGACGGCGCGCACCGCCTGCAGCGCGGCCGCGTCCAGGGCCGGATCGCCCGAGGATCGGCCGATCGCCGCGCTCGCGATGCGGCCCGACGGCCCGATCGCGAAGCTGACCATCACCACGCCGGATGCCTGCCTGTCGCGGGCCGCGGCCGGATAGGATTTGTGCCGGTTGATCTCCGCCTTCAGGATCGCGCCGTAGGCCGCGACCGCCTGGCCGGACCGGATATTCGCGCCCTGGTCGGCCCCCGCATGCGCCCGGTGCTGCGCCATGCTCGCCTGGCTGGGCTTGGAGTCGGGCTTGCGCGGCGGCCTCGTCTCCGCCCGCGGCCGTTCCGGCGGGCGCGGCTTGGGCGGCTTGGGCGGGGCGGGTCGCGGCGGCGCGGGCGGCTCCGGCGGGCGGACCGGGATCGCCGGGGCGGCCGGGCTCTCCCGGACCGGCGGCGGTTCGGCCTCCGCCGGCGGCGGGGGCGGCGGGGGCTCCGGCGGCGCGGGTTCGGGCTCCGGCGGCATCTCGGCCGCGCTGCGCGTCTCCTCGGCCTCGTCGGTCGTGGCGTCGCCCTGCGCCACCACGCTGATCTCGAGGGTCTCGACGGCGGAGGGCGGCGCCGGGGACGGCCGCGGCACCCACAGGAGCAGCCCATGGGCCGCGAGCGCGACGGCGAAGGCCGCTGCGCGCGCCAGCGCGCGGGGATGGTCCCCCTTCGACCGCGGCGGCGCGAGGTCCCGCGCCTCGGCGAGTCCCGCCGCGGTCATGGCTCGGATCCCGTCGCCCGCCGGGGCGCGGGGTGTCCCGCCTCGCCGGCGCTCCCGCGGTTGGCGACCACGGCGAGGTGCGTGATCCCGCTCGATGCGAGCAGGTCCATGACCTTGACCACGTCGCCGTAGGAGGCGTCCTTGTCGCCCCTCAGGTGAACGACCCGCGACAGGTCGTTCTCGATCGCCGCCGTCACCGCCGGGACGAGCCGGTCGAGCGCGATCTCGTCGGTGCCGATGAAGACCCTGCCGTCCTTGGCAACGGCGACGACCGCCGGCTCCTTCGGGTCGATGGGCTTGGCGGCCCGGGATTGCGGCAGGTTCACCTTCATCCCGGTCGTCAGCAGCGGTGCCGTCACCATGAAGACGATCAGGAGGACCAGCATCACGTCGATGAGCGGCGTGACGTTGATGTCGGCGGAGGACCCGTACGGGCCGCTCCCGCGGCTGGAGAAGGCCATCAGCGGGCTCCCCGGTCGACCGCGCGGGCCTTGACGACGAGGTCGACGGCGAGCGCCTCGATGAGATGGCCCATATGCTGCGACAGCCGGCCGAGCACGGCGCCCAGGCGGCCGTGGGCCACGGCGGCCGGGATGGCGGCGATCAGGCCGATCGCGGTGGTCGCCAGGGCCTCGGCGATGCCGGGCGCCACCACGGCGAGGCTGGTGTCCTTGGCGTCGGCGATGCTGATGAAGCTGTTCATGATGCCCCAGACCGTGCCGAGCAGCCCCACGAACGGGGCCACGGACGCGATCACGGCGAGGTGCGAGTAGCCGCCCTCCGTGGCGGTCATCGCGCGGGCGGCCGCCCGCTCCATCGCGGCGGCGGTCCGCCGCTGCACCTCGCCGAGGCTCTCCTCGGGGAGCACGAGGGCCGCCGCCTGCCTCCCCGCCTCGACCACCGGCCGCAGGAGGTCCGGAACCTCGCCGCGCTCCAGACCCCTCAGCGACCGCCGAAGCTTGGCGGTGGTGTAGAGGCTCTCGAGGATCAGGACCCAGCACCACGCCGAGGAGGCGACGAGGGTCAGGATCACGGCCCGGCCGACCAATCCTGCCTGGAAGAACATGGCCGACGGTGAGAACGTTATGGCGTCCATCGTGCAATCCCGGGATGGGCGGGGTCCCGGCACGCCGATGATCGGCGCCGCAGAGCCCGCCGAGCGCAATTGGAACGTTCTATTACTTCCGTCCGTGTCGGCTTCGTGACAGGCCCGGGGTGAACCTTGCGTCAGCGGGGCGTCGTGCCGGGAAAACGCCGGGTCGGGAGCGATGCGGCCCCCTCGGCGGTCCCCTCGGCGGCCCCCTCGGACCTGGATGGCCGGGCGGCCGGCGCGGAGGGCTCCGCGCCGGCCCGGGCGTCCTCACCGGAGGGCCGCCGTCTCCTGCACCTCGACCGGCCCGGCCGAGACGCTGACCGCGTCGCCCTCGCGGCGGATCTCGATCACCCGCGCCGCGGCGCCGCTCTGGCGGGGCGTCGAGACCGTGAGGCTCTGGCCCTCGGCGAGCACGCCTTCGAGCCGCACGGCCGGGGCCGCCGCCCGCGGGGCGAGCGTCACCACGACGTGGTAGCCCCGCGGCTCGGGCGTGTAGTAGGCGACCCCGGCGAGGGGACCGAGGTCGATGCTCCGGGCCTGGGCGGGTCCGAGGGACCCGGCCCGCGCCGGCGCGAGCGGTTCGGCCCGCGCGGGGCCGAGAAGGGACAGGGCGGCCGCGGCCGCGACGACGAGCGTGCGAGCGTTCATGATGGCGAGACTTTCAGGCTGGCGGCGCCCAATCCGGCACCGCGTCTGGGCCCCATATGCGCTGCGCCGCAGCATGGATCAAACAGATCGCATCGATAATGACTATTGATCACATCGATCTTTCCCGGATCGACCTCAACCTCCTGGTCGCCCTCGACGCGCTGCTGGCCGAGCGCAGCGTGACGCGGGCGGCGGCGCGGGTCGGGGTGGGGCAGTCGGCGATGAGCAGCAGCCTCGGGCGGCTGCGCGCGCTGTTCGGCGACGACTTGCTGACCCGGGCCCCGGAGGGCATGCGGCCGACGCCGCGGGCGCTCTCCCTCGCCGAGCCGGTGCGGACGCTGCTGCGGCAGGTCCAGGTCCTGGTGCGGCGGGACGAGGCCTTCGACCCGCGCACCGTCGCGCGCACCTTCACGATCAGCCTGCCGGATTCCACCGAGGTGCTGCTCGGCCCGACGCTGCTCGCCTACCTGCGCGCCGAGGCGCCGGGCATCAGCCTGCTCCTGCGCTCCGTCGACCGCGCCCACATCCTGCAGGAGATCGATGCCGACCGGGTCGACCTCGCCATCGACCTGTCGTTCCGCGGCCAGCAGCACCACAAGCAGCGCCTGCTCTATCGCGATTCCTACGTCTGCCTGTTCAACGCGGCGCTGGTCGGCCTCGCGCCGCCGATCTCGCTCGAGGATTACCTGCGCTTTCCCCACGTGCTGACGAGCCTGCGCGAGACCGCGCACGGGGTGGTCGACGACGCGCTCGCCAAGCTCGGCCGCAGCCGGACCCTCGCCGTCACCTCGCCGCGCTTCCTCGCCGTGCCGTTCCTGGTGCGCAGCGCCCCGGTCCTGACCACCATGCAGGCCCGGCTCGCCCACCTCTTCGCGGAGGCGCTCGGCCTGACGGTGAGCCCGGCGCCGGTCCCCCTCGACGAGGTCGCCATGTCGATGCTCTGGCACGCCTCCTACGACGACGACCCGGCCCATCGCTGGCTGCGCAACCTGCTGCGCCGCCTCGCCACCGCGCCGGCAGAGGCCTGACGGAGCGGCCCCTCCGGGACCCGGAGGGGGGCGTCAGGCCAGCGGCCACACCAGCAGGATCAGCGGCACGCCCGCGACCAGCACCAGCAGCGAGAGCGGCGCGCCCAGGCGGGCGTAATCCCCGAACCGGTAGCCGCCCGGCCCCATCACCAGCGTGTTGCACTGGTGGCCGATCGGCGTGAGGAAGTCGCAGCCCGCCCCGATCGCCACCGCCATCAGGAACGCGTCGGGGCGGTAGCCCAGCGTCGTGGCGAAGCTCGCGGCGAGGGGCGCCATCACCAGCACCGTCGCGGCGTTGTTGAGGAAGGGCGTCACCGCCATGGCGGCGAGCATGATGAGACCGACCGCGCCCCAGCCCGGCAGCAGGATTCCGAGCTGCGACAGCCAGCCCGCGAAGAGGTCGGTGGTGCCGGTGGTGCGCAGCGTGTCGCTGACCGGGATCAGGGCCCCGAGCATCACCAGGATCGGCCACTCGATCGCCTCGTAGGCCTCGCGGGCCGGCAGGGTCCGGAACAGCACCACGCCGAGGGCCGCCGCGAAGAAGGCGACCGTCACCGGCACGAGGCTGAAGGCGACCGCGATCACCGTCGCGGCCAGGATCGACAGGGTGATCCAGCCCCGGCGGGCGCTGCCGAGGGGCAGGCTGCGCGCCGCCAGGGGCCACAGGCCGAGGTCGCGCAGCCGCGCCGGCAGCCCCGCCTCGCGGCCCTGGAGAACGATCACGTCGCCCGTGCGCAGCCGGATGTCGCGCAGGCGCTCGGTGAAGCGCTTGCCCGCCCGGCTGACCGCCAGCAGGTTCACGTCGAAGCGCTCGTGCAGGGCGATGCGGCCCGCCGATTGCCCGATCAGGACCGAGGTCGGGCCGATCACCGCCTCGACGGTGCCGACCTCGTCCTCCGCCCCGTCCTCCTCGCGGGTCGGCCGGTCCTGCCCGTCGAGGAGCAGGCCGGCCTCGCCGATGAAGCGGTCGAGGGCGGTGGGGTCGCCGCGCAGGATCACCCGATCCTCGGCGCGCAGCACCGCGTCCGGCAGCGGCACGGTGCGGCGGGTCTTGTCCCGCACGAGGCCCGTGACGCTGACCTCGCCGTCGGCATTCGCGGTCAGGTCGGAGAGCGTGCGGCCCGCGAAGGGCGAGTCCTGCGGCAGGCGCGCCTCCGTGGCGTAGTCGCTGATCGCCACCGCCGCGTCGAGGCCGGGCGTGCCGCGCCGGTCGCGCGGCAGCAGCCGGTAGCCGACGCACAGGAACGCCACCCCGGCCACCATCAGGCCGATCCCCACCGGCGCGAAGTCGAACATCCGGAACGGCGTCCCCGTGAGTTCGCCGCGCAGCCGCGCCACGATGATGTTGGGCGAGGTGCCGATCTGGGTGACGAGGCCCCCGAGCAGGGCCGCGAAGGACATCGGCATCAGGAAGAGCGACGGCGAGCGGTTGCCCTTCTGCGCGAGCTGGAAGGCGATCGGCAGCATGATCGCCAGAGCGCCGATGTTCTTGATGAAGGCCGAGAGCACCGCCACGGTCGCGACGAGGAGCGCCACCTGCGCCTGGGCGCTGCGCAGGCGCGGTGCGATCGGGCGCAGGGCCGCCTCGACGGCGCCCGACCGCGCCACCGCGGCGCTCACCACGAGGGCGCTCGCCACGATGATCACGATGTCGTCCGAGAAGCCGCCGAACGCCTCCCTGGCCGGGACGAGGCCGCTCGCGATCCCGCCGAGCAGCGCGAGCCCGGCCACGATGTCGTAGCGCAGGCGCCCCCAGACGAAGAGCAGCATCGTGCCGGCGATGAGCGCGCAGGCGATGATCTGCTGATGCGTCATCGCGGCGATCCCCGGTGGGATCGCGGCGATCCCCGACGAGATCGCGGCGATCCCCGACTGGATCGCGCGGATTCCCGGCGGGGGAGCGGACTTGTCCCGCGGCGGCGCGGGCCTCCGGGCGAGAGCGGCATGGGCCTCCAGGCGGCCGGGACGGGGCTCGAAGAACCGCTCGCGACGGCGCGCTGTTCCTGCGGCCCGCGCCGCGAACCCTGCCGCCTGCCGGGACGTTGTCCGCGCCGCGCGGAGGGATCAGACGTCGATGGAAGCATGGTGAAGCGTCAGCCGCGCGCCGCGCGCCCCGCGGAGATCGTGGCGCCGGCCCTCCCCGACGGCGCCCTCGCGGAGGCGCTCCTGCGCCTGAGCGCGGCGGCATCGCCCCTCGTGCTGGTGGCCCGGGACGCGCGGCGCCTCGACGGGATCGCCGCGATCCTGCGGGCGCTCGCCCCCGGGCTCGGCGTGGCCGTCTATCCCGCCTGGGATTGCCTGCCGGGCGACCGCACCTCGCCCTCGCGGGGCGCCATGGGCGCGCGGGCGGGGGTGCTGCGCTGGCTCTCCGAGCCGGCTCCTCCCGCCATCGTCCTGACGACCGCGCCCGCCCTGATCCAGCGCGTGCCGCCGCCCGAGACCTGGGCGCAGGCCCGCGTCCTCCTGCGGGTGGGCGAGCAGGTGGAGGCCGAGGCGCTGGAGGCGGCCCTGACGCGCCTCGGCTACATCCCCGACGAGCGGGTCGACGAGCCGGGCGAGATCGCCCTGCGCGGCCGCACCTTCGAGGTCTTCCCGGCCGCCGCCCCCGTCCCGTGCCGCGTCGAGCACGAGGACGGGCACATCACGGCGATCCGCTCCTACGATCCGGTCACCCAGCGCTCGCTCGGCGAGGCGGCCGAGCTGCTGATCGACCCGGCGACCGAGCTCATCCTCGGTCCCGATTCCCCCGAGCCGCTGCGGCCCTTCACCGGGCAGGAGCACCGCCTTCCCGCCTTCTACCCGCGCCTCGCGACGCTCCTCGACCCGGTGCCGGGCGCCCGCCTCGTGGTCGAGGCCGGGGCGGAGGCGCGGGCCGAGGCCTTCTTCGAGCAGCTGGCGGAGGCGGGCGGCGCGCGGGCGGGCGCGGGGCTCTACCTCGCGCCGGAGGAGTGGCGGGCGCTCCTCGGGCGGCGCCGGATCGCCACGGCCCTGCCGTCCGAGGACCGGGCGGTGCCGGCCTTCGCCCGCGAGCGCCGCCCCGCCGCCGCCTTCGGGCGCTTCCTCGCCGCGCGGTGCGAGGCGGGCGACCGCGTCATCCTGGCCGGGCCCGGCCGCGCGCTGGGGCGCCTCGCCCGCGAGGCCGTGGACCAGCTCGGGCACAAGCTCCTGCGGGCGCGCGACTGGGCCGCCGCGCTCCGGGCCGAGCCCGGCCGCGTGGCGGTGCTGGAGGCGCCGATCGCCGAGGGGTTCCGGGTGCCGGACCACGCCCTCACGGTGATCGCCGCGGCCGACCTGCTCGGCAAGCGGGCCGCGCCCGCCTGGGCCGCGCCCGCCTGGGCCGCGCCCGCCCGGGCCGCGCCCGGCCGGGAGGGCGCCCCCGCCGCGCTGCCCTTCGCCGATCCCGACCTGCATCGCGGCGACGTCGTCATCCACGAGGATCACGGGCTCTGCGTCTTCGAGGGGCTGGAGCTCCTGCGCGGGCCCGAGGGCGGGGGCGGGGAGGCGGCGCGGCTGCGCTTCGCCGACGACGCGGTGCGGCTCGCCCCCCTCTCGGAGGCCGGCCGGATCTGGCGCTACGGCGCCGCCGCCGAGGCGGTGACGCTCGACCGCCTCGACGGCGGCAACCTCCCCGGCGGTACCTGGGCGACGCGCCGCGCCGGCGTGGAGGCGGCCGTCGCCGAGAGCGCGCGGCGCATGCTCGCCCTCGCCGAGGCGCGCCGGCGCGCGACGGCTCCCGCCCTCGTCCCGCCGGAGCGCCAGATGGAGCGGTTCGGCGCCGGGTTCGGCTTCCCGCCGACCCCGGACCAAGCGGCCGCGATCGACGCCGTGATGGCGGACCTCGCCGCCGGCCGCCCGATGGACCGCCTTGTCTGCGGCGATGTCGGCTTCGGCAAGACCGAGGTCGCCCTGCGCGCCGCCGCCGCGGCCCTGTTCGCCGGCAAGCAGGTGGCGGTGGCGGCACCCACGACCGTGCTGGTGCGCCAGCACGTCGAGACCTTCCGGCGCCGCTTCGCCCGCTTCGGGATCGTCCCGGCCCAGCTCTCGCGCCTCGTGCCGCCCGCCGAGGCCAAGCGGGTGAGGGCCGGCCTGGCGGATGGGAGCGTGCGCCTCGTGATCGGCACGCACGCGCTTGCCGGGCGCGGCCTCGTCTACGCCGATCTCGGCCTCGTCGTCATCGACGAGGAGCAGCGCTTCGGCGCGGCCCAGAAGGCGCGGCTGCGCCGCGCCGCGTCCGGCGCGCACGTCCTCACCCTCACGGCGACGCCGATCCCGCGCACCCTGCAATCGGCCCTGGTCGGGCTCCAGGACCTGAGCGTGATCGCGACGCCGCCGGTGGTGCGCCGGCCGATCCGCACGGTGGTCGCGCCCTTCGACCCCGAGACGGTGCGGGCCGCGCTCACCCGCGAGCACCGCCGGGGCGGCCAGAGCTTCGTGGTCTGCCCGCGCATCGCCGACCTCGCCCCGATGGAGGCGCGGCTGCGCGCCATCGTGCCGGACCTCAGCCTCGCCGTCGCCCACGGCGAGATGCCGCCGGCCGCGATGGACGAGGCGATGGTGCGGTTCGCGGAAGGGGAGGGGGACGTGCTCCTGGCCACCAACATCATCGAGAGCGGGCTCGACGTGCCGCGCGCCAACACGATGCTGGTCTGGCACCCGGAGCGCTTCGGGCTGGCGCAGCTCCACCAGCTGCGCGGGCGGGTGGGGCGCGGCCAGCGCCGGGCGGCGGCCTACCTGCTCACCGACCCGGAGGCGCCGCCCCCGCCGGCGAGCGAGGCGCGCCTGCGCGCCCTGACGGCCCTGGACCGGCTCGGCGCCGGCTTCGCGCTGAGCGCCCGCGACCTCGACCTGCGCGGGGCGGGGGACCTGTTCGGCGAGGAGCAGGCCGGGCACGTCAAGCTGATCGGGCTCGGCCTCTACCGCGACCTCCTGGAGCGGGCGATCCGCGCCGCCCGCGGCGAGCCGCCCGAGGCGGCGCCGGCCGAGATCCGCCTCGGCCTCGCGGGGGCGATCCCGGCCGCCTACCTGCCCGAGCCGGAGCTGCGCTTCGGCCTCGCGGCCCGGATCGCGCGGCTGCGCTCCCCCGAGGAGGCGGAAGCCCTGCGCGACGAGATCGAGGACCGCTTCGGCCCGCTGCCGCCGGAGACCGAGACGCTGCTGACCCTGGCCGGCCTGCGGATGGCCTGCCGCGACCTCGGCATCGCGCAGCTCGGCGCCGGCCCGCAGGGCCTCGCGGCGGATTTCCATCCGGGCCGCGCCGCGGCGGTGGCGCGGGCGATCGCCGAGGTGGAGCGCCGGGGAGACCGGCTGATCCTGCACCGGCCCTGCGCGGACCCGGTCGCCTGCGGGCGGCTGGCGCGGCGCTTCGTGCGGGCGCTGGAGGCGGCGCAGGGGTGAGCGGGCGGGGCCGGAGCCCGCGGCGGGCGATGCGGCGCTCTGGTGATCGGCTCGTCACGACACCGGCCAAAGCCGTCATCGCCTGTCCGGAATCATGGCTCGGACGCTGTCCGGACGATCATTTCCGGACAGCGGGTGACACGCCCGCGCGGCGCTTGAGCGAGGCCGACATCCGCGTGGCGACGCGATCCGTCGGAGTTCGGATCACTCCGCCGCCGCGAGATTCGCCTTGCCGTTGCCGATCGGGAAGGTGCAGGTGACGCGGGTGCCCTGGCCGGGGGCGGAGGCGATGTCGATGCGCCCGCCATGCAGCTCCACGAAGGAGCGCACGATCGACAGGCCGAGCCCCACCCCGCGGTGGCGCGTGCCCAGCGTGTGGCTCTCGAAGCGGTCGAAGACCCGGGCCACCACTTCGGGCGGCATGCCGCGGCCCTGGTCGATCACCGAGAAGGCGATCTCGGCGCCCGTCTTGCGGGCCTGGACCACCACCGTCTGGCCCGGCGCCGAGAAGCCGATCGCATTCGACAGCAGGTTGAACAGGATCTGGCGGATGCGCTTGCCGTCCGCCACGAAGCCCCCGATATCGGCCGGCACGTCCAGGTCGAGGGTGATCGCCGCCTCGGCGAGGCGGTCCTCGATGCCCCGCACCGCCGCCGCGATCGTCGCCTGCACGTCCACCACCTCGCGCGTCAGCTCCATCGAGCCGGCATCGATCGAGGCGAGGTCGAGGATGTCGTTGATGATGACGAGCAGGGCCGCCGAGGAGCGCATGATGTGGTCGGCGTATTCGCGCTGCCGCGTGTTGAGCGCGCCGACCGTCTCGTCCCCGAGCAGTTCCGTGAAGCCGATGATGTTGGTGAGCGGCGAGCGCAGCTCGTAGGAGACGTGGTGCACGAACTCGTCGCGCAGGCGGGCGGTGCGCTCCAGCGCCTCGTTCTTCTCGGTGAGCGCCCGCTCGACGTTGACGCTCGCCGTCACGTCGATGTGGGTGAGCAGCGTCGCGCCGTCCGGCAGCGGCTGCGCCGCGCAGTCGAGCACGGTGCCGTCCTTGAGTTCGAGCCGGCTGGCGACGGCGTGGCGGGCATCCATCAGCCCGGTCACGGCGCCGCGGATCTCGGTCCAGGGCTCCTCGGCCGCGCTGAGCGACCGGCACAGGCCGATGATCTCGTCCACGTGCGGCTGGGCCGCGAGGGTCTCCGGCCCGATCCGCCAGATCGCCATGAAGGCGCGGTTGGCGAGCTTGAGGCGCCCGTCCGAGCCGAACACCGCGACCGGCTCCTTGAGCGTGTCGAGGGTCTCGCTCTGCACGCGCATCAGGGCGTTGTAGCGGGATTCGAGGTGGACGCGCTCCGAGACGTCGTCGAACAGGTAGGTGAGGCCCCCCTGCGGGTTCGGGTCGGCGACGACGCGCAGGGTCCGCCCGTCCGGCAGGTGCCACCAATTCTCCTGCGCCTCGGCGGCCCGGTAGGCCGAGAGCACGCCGGTCTTCCAGGAGCGGAAATCCGCCTGCTCGGGCAGCTTGCGGGCGTTGCGCAGCGCGTCCAGGATCTCGCCGTCGAGGGGAGAGCCGTCGAGGAAGGCCGGGCCGAGGTCCCAGAGCTGCCGGTAGGCGGCGTTGTGGAAGATCAGGCGCTGGCGGGCGTCGAAGATCGCCACCGCGGTCGGCAGCTGGTCGAGGGTGCGGACATTCGCCTCCATCTGCCGCTGCAGGTCGGCGCGCACGCTCTCGAGCTCGGACACGTCGACGGCGATGCCGACGCTGCCGGTCTCCAGCGCCACCTCCGTGACGTCGAGGGTGCGCCGCGCGCCCGCGACCACGGCCGAGACCCGCAGGGCACCCGCCTCGCGGCTGGTCCGGCGCCGCTCCGCCTCGTCGCGGGCGGCCCGGTCGAGGAGTTCCACCCCCTCCGCGACCACGCGCTCGCGGTCGGTCGCCTCCACGGCCGCCACGTAGGCGGCGTTGGCCCAGAGCAGCCGCCCGTCGCGGCCCCGGCGCCAGACCGGCTGCGGGATGGCGTCGAGGAGGGCGGCGAGCACGGAGAGGCTGCCGCGCGCCTCCTGCAGCGTCGCGCGCAGCTCGACCAGTTCCTGGCGCTCGCCGGTGATCTCGCGAAGGCGCAGCAGCGCCCGCCCGCCCACGGCTTGGCCCTGCGCCTCGACCGTGCGCCCGCCGAGGGTGCGCGCGGTCAGGCGGAAGCGCTCGCCCCGGCTGCGCAGGGTATCGACCGCCGCGTCGAGGGCGGCGGCGTCGGCGGCCGTGAGCCAGGTGCCGAAGGCCAGCACCCGCCGCGGCGAGGCCGTGCGGGTCCCGTCCATGGCGAGGCTCGCGTCGCCCTCGATCAGGGGCTCGTCCCGCCCGCTCCAGACCACCACGATCTGCCGCTCGGAGCCGAGGAGCAGGGCCGCCCGGTCATGGGCCCCGCGCAGGTCCGCGACCTCGGCCGAGAGGTCCCGCTCCCGCCGTGCCCAGCGCGCCCGCTCGCGGATGTGCAGCAGCGACAGGATGGTGGAGAACACGATGAGGCCGACGAGCAGCGCGAGCGCCATCGCGCTGTGGGCGAGCGAGCTCGGCACGGGGACGAGGGCCGGCGCCCCCATGGCCGCCTCCGGCAGACCCGTGAGCACGGCCGAAACCGCCCAAGCGCCCGCGATCGCGCCGGCCGATGGCCGACGGCGCAGCGTCCGTCCTACCCCCATCACTCGTCCCGTTCCCGCTGGGCCGCGCCACGCCCTCCGGCGTCCCGCCGTCGCCGGCGGACGCGGCGACTCCGGGCCACACTTCAGAATCACCGGGACTGTAGCGTGCACCCGAATCCGGCCGGAAGCGAAAACACCGGCTCGGCCGATGCGCACCGCGTCTCAGCGTGGCTGGGCACAGAAATGCCACACCTGCGGCGGAACGGAGATGGAACGGGCGCGGCGATTATGCGGTATTGCATGCAATCTCGAAAAGCATCCGCCCGCAGGGCCGTAGCGCGGTCCGGCCGCGACGCGGGCCCAGCTCCTCGGCCCGGCCCGCGCATCCGTCGGGTCCCGGCCCCGCGGGGCCGGAACGCGTCGCTCAGTAGCGGTAGTGGTCGGGCTTGAACGGCCCGCTCGCCTGGACGCCGATATAGGCGGCCTGATCGGGACGCAGCGTCGTCAGCTTCACGCCGATCTTCTCCAGGTGCAGGGCCGCGACCTTCTCGTCGAGCGTCTTGGGCAGGGTGTAGACTTGGTTCTCGTACTTGCCCTGATTGGTCCAGAGTTCGATCTGGGCCAAGGTCTGGTTGGTGAAGGAGGCCGACATCACGAAGGAGGGGTGCCCCATCGCGTTGCCGAGATTCACCAGCCGGCCCTCGGAGAGCAGGATGATGCGGTGCCCGTCGGGGAACTCGATCTCGTCGACCTGCGGCTTGATGTTCGACCACTTCAGGTTCTTGAGGCCCGCGACCTGGATCTCGTTGTCGAAGTGGCCGATGTTGCAGACGATGGCCCGGTCCTTCATCGACCGCATGTGGTCGATGGTGATCACGTCCTTGTTGCCGGTGGCGGTCACGAAGATGTCGGCCCGCGGGGCGGCATCTTCCATGGTGGTGACCTCGTAGCCCTCCATCGCGGCCTGGAGCGCGCAGATCGGGTCGACCTCCGAGACCATGACGCGGCAGCCGGCGTTGCGCAGCGAGGCGGCCGAGCCCTTGCCCACGTCGCCGAAGCCCGCCACCATCGCGACCTTGCCGGCCATCATCACGTCAGTGCCGCGGCGGATGCCGTCGACGAGCGACTCGCGGCAGCCGTAGAGGTTGTCGAACTTCGACTTCGTCACCGAGTCGTTCACGTTGATCGCCGGGAAGAGCAGCTTGCCCTCCTTGGCGAGGATGTAGAGGCGGTGCACGCCCGTGGTCGTCTCCTCGGAGACGCCCTTGATCGACTCGGCGAGGCCGGCGAACCAGCCCTTCGGCTTCTCCTTGAGCATGCGCTTGATCAGCGCGAAGAAGATCTCCTCCTCCTCGGAGCCGGGCGCGTCGAGGAAGGCGGTGTCGCCGCGCTCGGCGCGCAGGCCGGCATGAACGAACATCGTGGCGTCGCCGCCGTCGTCCAGGATCATGTTCGGCATGCCGCCGTCGTGCCAGTCGAACAGCCTGGCGGTGTAGTCCCAGTACTCGGTCAGCGTCTCGCCCTTGACGGCGAAGACCGGGATGCCGGCGGCCGCGATGGCGGCGGCCGCGTGATCCTGGGTCGAGTAGATGTTGCAGGACACCCAGCGGATGTCGGCGCCGAGGGCCTTCAGGGTCTCGATCAGCACCGCGGTCTGGATCGTCATGTGCAGGGAGCCGGCGATCTTGGCGCCCTTGAGCGGCTGGCTCGCCGCGTATTCCGCGCGCACCGCCATCAGGCCGGGCATCTCGGTCTCGGCGATCGCGATCTCCTTGCGGCCGAAATCGGCCAGCCCGATGTCCCTGACAATGTAATCCTGGTTGCTCGGCATCCTGGTGCTCCCTGACGGCGTCCCGCGCCGGCCTATAGCAGGGGGCCGGCCAGGAAGCAATCAAGACATAAAGATGTCTTTATGCGTGTCGCGGGCGGGCCGCTCGCCCCGGTTGCGGGCGGCGCCTTGATTTGGCGCAAGGCGGCCGGCGGGCCGAAGGGCGATCCGGGGCGGGTTGGTGAAGGGAGAACGCCGATGTCCGCGCACGCCACCCGAGACCTTGCCGGTCCCTGCGACTGGATGCTCGCCCCGCTCTCCGCCTGGGCCGGGCTGTTCACCGCCGCGCAGGAGATCCGCGCCGTCGACGACGAGTGCCTGCGCGTGATGCTGGAGGAGCGCCTCGCCCCGCCCGCGGCGGCGGACGGCACCGGGCCGGCGCTCGGCCTCGTGCCCCTGATGCACGCCCTCGGCCTCGACCCCGAGGCGGTCGGGCGGACCGCCCCCGCCACCATGGCCACGCTGGAGCGGGCCTGCGCGGGATGCGGGCAGGGCAGCCGCTGCGAGCGCGACCTCGCGGCGGGCCTCGCCGCCGTCGCCCACTCGGATTACTGCCCGAACGCGGCGCGCCTGGCGGCCCTGGTCGAGGCGGCGCGGGCGGCCTAGAGCAGCACCCGATCACGTTGCAACCGGGTGCCGCTCTCGATCTTTGATCTTGCCGCATGTTCTGCGACGAACCGGCATCCCCTTCGTCGGAAAATGCTCTAGCCGCCGAGCCCCGGCCAAGCGGAACTGCATGGGGCAATTCTGCTTGGTCTCTCGGTTTCGCATCAGGTTTCGCAGACGCGGTCCGTCGGATCGCCGCCGAACCGGTGACCCCTTCGGCACCGGCCGGTCCCGGCCGGCGGAAGGATGCTCGGCCCCGGACTGGCCTGGGGGCGGGGCGGCGCCCCGCCGCAGGCCGGCCGCTGGCATGTTGCATACAATTTGCAGAGGTCGGCCGCGCAACCGCCGCGGCCGGGAAGGCCGCGCGTCACACGGGGTCTTCGATGAGTGAGTTGTCCCTCTCCCGCCGGCGCTTCGTCGCGGGCGCCGCGGCCCTGGCGGCCCTGGGTCCGACCGGGTCCGCGCTCGCCCAGGGAGCAGCCTCCGGGAGCCTGACCTACGGCATCTCGATGTTCGACCTGCCCCTCACCACCGGCCAGCCGGACCGGGGGGCGGGCGGCTACCAATTCACCGGGCTCACCCTCTACGACCCGCTGGTCGCCTGGGAACTCGACGTGGCCGACCGGCCCGGCAAGCTGATCCCGGGCCTCGCCACCGCCTGGGAGAGCGATCCGGCCGACCGCCGGAACTGGATCTTCCGCCTGCGCGAGGGCGTGACCTTCCACGACGGCTCCGCCTTCGACGCGGACGCGGTGATCTGGAACTTCGAGAAGGTGCTCAACGACAAGGCCGCGCACTACGACCAGCGGCAGGCCTCGCAGGTGCGCCCGCGCCTGCCCTCGGTGGCCTCCTACCGGAAGCTCGACGCCATGACCGTGCAGGTCACCACCAAGGCGGTCGACGCGCTGTTCCCCTACCAGATGCTGTGGTTCCTGATCTCCTCGCCCGCCCAGTACGAGGCGGTGGGGCGCGACTGGACCAAGTTCGCCTTCCAGCCCTCCGGCACCGGGCCCTACCGCATGGGCCAGCTCGTGCCGCGGGTGCGGCTCGACCTCGTGCCCAACGAGACCTACTGGAACAGGAAGCGGATGCCGAGGCTCGCGCGGCTGACGCTGACCTGCATCCCCGACGCGCTCGCCCGCGCGAACGCGCTGCTCAGCGGCACCGTCGACCTGATCGAGACGCCCGCCCCCGACGCGGTGCCGCGGCTCAAGGCGGCGGGCATGCGGGTCGTCGGCAACGACACGCCGCACGTCTGGAACTACCACCTGTCGATGCTGGAGGGCAGCCCCTGGCGGGACCTGCGCCTGCGCCGGGCGGCGAACCTCGCCATCGACCGCGAGGGCGTGGTGGCGCTGATGGGCGGGCTCGCCACCCCGGCGGTCGGGCAGGTGCAGCCGTCGAGCCCCTGGTTCGGCAAGCCGAGCTTCGCGATCCGCACCGACGTCGAGGCCGCCCGCAAGCTGGTCGAGGAGGCCGGCTACTCGGTCCGGAACCCGCTGCGCACCAAGTTCATCATCCCGACCGGCGGCTCGGGCCAGATGCTGTCGCTGCCGATCAACGAGTTCGTGCAGCAGAGCTGGGCCGAAATCGGCATCGCGGTGGAGTTCCAGCCGGTGGAGCTGGAGGTCGCCTACACGGCCTGGCGCCAGGGCGCGGCCGATCCCTCGCTGAAGGGCGTCACCGGCGGCAACATCGCCTACGTGACCTCGGACCCGCTCTACGCGATCCTGCGCTTCTACTCCTCCAGGCAGATCGCCCCGACCGGCGTGAACTGGAGCCACTACCGCAACCCCGAGGTCGATGCCCTCTGCGACAAGGTCCAGGCGAGCTTCGACCCGGCCGAGCAGGACCGGCTCCTCGCCCGCATCCACGAGATCGTGGTGGACGACGCCGTGCAGGTCTGGGTGGTGCACGACACCAACCCGCACGCCCTCTCGGCCAAGGTGAAGGGCTACACCCAGGCGCAGCACTGGTTCCAGGACCTCACCACGCTGGCCTGAGCCCCGCGCCGCCGTGCCGCGGCCCGGCCGCCCCGAGGGATCCTTGACGGAAGGGTCGAGTTAGAGACCAGGAAGCCGTGCCGGAGCGCGGCTGCGGCGCCTCAGGGACCGGGACGGATGAGCACCGAGCGCGGGAGCCCCCGCTACGTCGACCTCGACGCCTGGGACGGCCTCGACGTGCTCGGCGCCCTCTGGGAGGGGCAGCTCGCCGCGGTGGCGGCGGTGGGGCCGGCGCTGCCGGCCATCGCCGCCGCGGCCGAGGCCGCCGCCCCGGCCCTGCGCGAGGACGGCCGCCTGATCTACGTCGGCGCCGGCACCTCCGGGCGGATCGGCGTGCAGGACGGGGCGGAGCTGCCGCCGACCTTCGACTGGCCGGAAGCGCGCCTGGGCTTCGCGATCGCGGGCGGCCACGGCGCCCTCACCCAGGCGGTCGAGGACGCGGAGGATTCGAGCGCCGAGGCCGCCGCCTGGATCGCCGGCGCGGGGGTCGGGCCGCGGGACGTGGTGGTCGGCCTCTCGGCGAGCGGCACCACGCCCTTCACGGTCTCGGCCCTGCGCGGCGCCCGCGGGCGCGGCGCCGTCACCATCGGCATCGCCAACAATCCCGGCACGCCGGTCCTGGAGAGCTGCGACCACCCCGTCCTGGTCGCGACCGGCGAGGAGGCGCTCGCCGGCTCGACCCGGCTCAAGGCCGGCACCGCCCAGAAGGTCGTGCTCAACCTGCTCTCGACGCTGATCATGATCCGGCTCGGCCGCGTCTATCGCGGCCGGATGGTGGCGATGCGGGCCACCAACCGGAAGCTGCGGGCGCGGGGCGTCGCCATGGTGGCCGAACTCGCCGGCTGCGGCGCCGAGGCGGCGGCCCGGGCCCTGGCGGAGGCGGAGGGCGACATCAAGCGCGCCGTGCTGATCGGCTGCGGCGCCGATCCGGAGGGCGCCGCCCGCCTCCTCGCCCGCCACGGCGGCTCCCTGCGCCACGCCCTCGCGGCGGCGGGCGGCCGTGAGCCCCGGCCGTGAGCCCCCCCGCCACCCTGATGGCGCGGGAGATCGCCGAGATCCCGGCGGTGGCGGCCCCCCTCTGCGCGGGGGATTCGGAGGCGGCGCGGATCGGCCGCGGCCTGGCGCGGCGCCGCTTCCCCTTCGCGGTGATCTGCGGGCGGGGCAGTTCGAGCCATGCGGGGATCCACCTGCGCTACCTGATCGAGACCCGGCTCGGCCTCGCCGTCTCGGCGGCGGCGCCCTCCGTGGTCACCGGCTACGGCCGCCCGCCGCAGGTCGAGGGCGCGCTCTTCGTGGTGATCTCGCAATCCGGCCGCTCGCCCGACCTCGTGGCGGCGACGCGGGCCGCCCGCGAGGGCGGGGCGCTCACCCTCGCCATCGTCAACGATCCGGGCTCCCCGGCCGCCGAGGCCGCCGACCTCGTCCTGCCGATCGGGGCGGGGCCCGAGCGCGCCGTCGCGGCGACGAAGACCGTGGTGACCTCCCTCGTCGCCGGGGCGGCCCTGGTCGCGTCCTGGGCCGAGGACGGGGCCCTGGCGGCGGGCCTAGCGGCCCTGCCGGCGCGGCTCGACCGGGCGCTCGGCCTCGACTGGTCGGCCTGGAGCACCGACCTCGCCGCCGCCACCGCCGCCTTCGTCACCGGGCGCGGCCACGGGCTCGGGCCGGTGCGCGAGATCGCCCTCAAGCTCGCCGAGACCCTGCGCCTGCCGGCCCTCGGCTACAGCGCGGCGGAGCTGCGGCACGGGCCGCGGGCGGCGCTCTCGCCCCGCACGCCCGTCCTCGCCCTGCGGCAGGCCGACCGGCTGAGCGCGGGCATCGACTGCCTCGTGCGGGACCTGCGCGGGGCGGGCGTGCCGGTCCAGGCCTGCGGCGGGCCCCTCGGCAGCCTGCCCTGGCCCGGCGACGGCCACCCGGCCTGCGACCCGATCCTGATGCTCGTCCCGGCCTACCGGGCCATCGAGGCGGAGGCGCGCCGGCGCGGCTTCGACCCGGATTCGCCCCCCGGCCTCGCCAAGGTGACGGAGACTCTGTGAGCAGCCCCGGCCTCGCGCTCGCCGCCCCCCGCGTCTTCGACGGCGAGGCCGAACTCGGCCCGCGCACGCTCGTCATCCGGGACGGGCGGATCGAGGACCTCGCGGCGGAGCCGCCGCCCGGCCTGCCCTGCACGATTCTGCCGCCGGGCACGATCCTGGCGCCGGGCTTCGTCGACCTCCAGGTCAATGGCGGCGGCGGCGCGCTCCTCAACGACGCGCCGACGCCCGGCACGCTCGCCCGGATCGCGGCGGCGCACCGGCGCGGCGGCACGACCTCGCTGCTGCCGACGCTGATCAGCGACCACCGCCCGGTGATCCGCGCGGCGGTGGCGGCGGTGGCGGAGGCGATCGCCGCGGGGATGCCCGGCATCCTCGGGATCCACCTCGAAGGCCCCTTCCTGAGCCCCCGCCGGCCCGGCATCCACGATCCGGCCCGGCTCGCCGCCTTCGCGCCCGGCGACGTCGACTTGCTGACCGGCCTGGGCGCGCGGGGCGTCACCCTGGTGACCCTCGCGCCCGAGGTCGCCCCGCCCGGCACCGTGGCGGCGCTCGTCGCCCGCGGCGCGCGCGTCAGCGCCGGCCACACGGCGGATGACGGGACGGCCTTCCGCCGCGCCCTCGCCGAGGGGCTGACCGGCGCCACGCATCTCTTCAACGCCATGTCGCAGCTCACCGCACGCGAGGAGGGGGCGGTCGGCGTGGCGCTCGTCGACGACCGGGTCTTCGCCGGGATCATCGCGGACGGCCACCACGTGGGCGACACCGCCCTCGTCCTCGCCCTCCGCCTCAAGGGGCCGGGCCGGCTGATGCTCGTCACCGACGCGATGCCGCCGGTCGGCGATCCCCGCCCGGAGGCGGGCTTCACCCTGTTCGGCCGCGCGATCGCGTGCCGGGGCGACCGCCTGACCGGGCCGGACGGCACGCTCGCGGGCTCGGCCCTGACGATGGCGGGCGCGGTCCGCCACATGGTGCGCCGGGGCGGCGCCTCGCTCGCCGAGGCGCTCACGATGGCCTCGCTCACGCCCGCGCGCTGGATCGGCCGCGACGACCGCATCGGCCGCATCGCCCCGGGCCTCGCGGCGGACCTGGTGGTGCTCGATCGCGATCTGGCCGTCTGGGGGACCTGCGTGAGGGGAGAGTTCGCGCGGGCGGCGGCGTAATACCACCGGTCATTTCCAATGACCGGTGGTGCTGCTCTCGAATTCTCGCCGAGCCGTTGGCGTGAAGTTGAAAATTCGAGATGAATCAACGGCTCGATGCGTCAGCATTCCGAGCGGTTGGTATCAGATATCCTGGTCCTGCGCTGGCGTCGGCGGAGGAAGATGCGGGACCCGGCACAAGATGCCGCGAAGCGAAGCCGCGCGGCAGCGGCGCTGAAATCCGGACCGGCTTGCGGGAAAGCTCCTGCTCGATCCTCAATCTCTTTTCGCCGCCGCATCGCTCCGGTCGCAAGGAGGAATCGGATCGACGGTCCAGTCAATTCCCATGGGGAAACAGGATCTCCCGCGTCTCGGCAGCACCGATCCCCGTCCCACCCCGGAAACGCGCCATGTCGCGGACGCGTGGTTCGATTAAGGTTCCTCGTTTATGACACGCACAGGCCGCGGGGCCGCGGAGGAGACCGGAGTGGACCGGGAGGCGATGGACGCGCGCACACCCTGGGAGATCGTGCTGCCCGACGAGAGCGCGACCGAGGATCTCGGGCGCTTCCTCGCGGAGCTGCTGCAGCCGGGAGACCTCGTGGCGCTCTCCGGAGGGCTCGGCGGGGGCAAGACCACCCTCGCGCGGGCGCTGATCCGCGAGCTGACCGGCGAGCCCGACCTCGACGTGCCGAGCCCGACCTTCACGCTGATCCAGCCCTACGAGGGCAGGGGCGGCGTCGCCGTCGTGCATGCGGACCTCTACCGCCTGCGCGGGCCCGACGAGCTCGTGGAGCTCGGCTTCGACGAACTGACCGAGCGCGCCATCACCCTGGTCGAGTGGCCCGACCGCCTGCCCCCGCGCAGCGGGCCGACCCTCGCCCTGGACCTCGCGCTCAAGCCCGAATTCGGCGACACCGCCCGGCTCGCCCGGCTCATCGGCGGCGGCGGCATGGCCGAGCGGCTGCAGCGGGCGCGGGCCCTGCGCGCGCTCCTCGACCGCAGCGGCTGGGGCGAGGCGACCCGCACCCCCATGCAGGGCGACGCGTCGAGCCGCGCCTACGAGCGCCTGACCCAGCCCGACGGCACCACCGCGATCCTGATGATCTCGCCCCCGCGCGCGGACGGCCCGCCCGTGCGCGACGGCAAGCCCTACAGCGCCATCGTCCACCTCGCCGAGAGCGTCCACGCCTTCGTGGCCGTGGACCGCGGCCTGCGCGCGCTCGGCCTCAGCGCCCCGAAGATCCTCGGGCAGGATCTCGAGGCCGGGCTCCTGATCCTGGAGGATCTCGGCACCGAGCCGGTGGCGGATGCGAGCGGGCCGCGGCCCGAGCGCTACGCGGAGGCCGTCAAGGTGCTGGCGCGGCTGCACGGCACGGCCCTGCCGGCGGTGCTCCCGGTCGCGGAGGGGAGCGACCACACGCTGCCGCCCTACGACCTCGACGCCCTGCTGTTCGAGACCGAACTCCTCATCGACTGGTACGCCCCCCACCACGCCCGCACCCCGCTCTCGGGGGCGCAGCGCGCCGCCTTCACGGCCGCCTGGACCGAGGCGCTGACCGGCCTGCCCCCGGAGCGCCCGACCTGGGTCCTGCGCGACTACCATTCTCCCAACCTGATCTGGCTGCCGGGCCGGGACGGGCTGGAGCGGATCGGCCTGATCGACTTCCAGGACGCGGTTCTGGGCCACCCGGCCTACGACGTCGCCTCGCTGCTGCAGGACGCCCGTGTCGACGCCTCGGCGGAGTTCGAGTTGCGGCTCCTCGGCCTCTACGCCCGCGAGCGCAAGCTGCGCGAACCGGACTTCGACGTGCAGGGCTTCGCCCACGCCTACGCGGTGCTGGGCGCCCAGCGGGCGACCAAGATCCTCGGCATCTTCACCCGCCTCGACCGGCGGGACGGCAAGCCCGGCTACCTCGCCCACGTGCCGCGCATCGAGGGCTACCTCAACCGCAACCTCGCCCACCCGGCGCTCGCGGGCGTGCGGGCCTGGTACGAGGCCTGCCTGCCCGGCCTCGTCCCCGCCGCCTGATCCCCGCCCGATCCTCCAATCCCGCCGATCAGCGACATGCCCCACACGTCCGCCATCACCCGCGCCTTCGTGCTCGCCGCCGGGCTCGGCAAGCGCATGCGCCCGATCACCGCGACCATGCCCAAACCCCTCGTCGAGGTGGCGGGCCGCGCCCTCGTGGACCACGCCCTCGACCGGCTCGCCGAGGCCGGCATCGCGGAGGTCGTGGTCAACGTCCACTACCTCGCCGACCTGATGGAGGCGCATCTGCGGCGCCGGAACGGGCCGCCGCGGATCGTCCTCTCGGACGAGCGCGACCGGCTGCTGGAGACCGGCGGCGGCGTGCGCAAGGCCCTGCCGCTCCTCGGCGAGGCGCCCTTCCTGATCCTCAACTCGGATTCCTTCTGGCTGGAGGGGCCGCGCCCCAACCTCGCCCGCATGGTCGCGGCCTTCGACCCCGAGGCGATGGACATGCTGCTCCTCGTCGCCTCCGCGGCGACGAGCCTCGGCTATGACGGGCTCGGCGACTTCCAGATGGACAAGGCCGGCCGGCTCGCCCGCCGCGCCGAGCGGGAGGTGGCGCCCTTCGTCTACGCGGGCGTCGCCGTCGTGGGCCCCTCCTTCTTCGCCGACACGCCGGAGGGCCCCTTCTCGCTCAACCTGCTGTTCGACCGGGCGGTGGCCCGGGAGCGGCTGCACGGCCTGCGCCTCGACGGGCAGTGGCTGCACGTGGGCACGCCCGAGGCGCTGCAGGCCGCCGAGGAGCGCGTGCGCGCGAGCGCCGTGCAGCCGTGAGCGCGGCCCGGATCTTCACCATCCCGCCCGGCGCGCCGTTCCTGGCGACCCTCGCCGACGCGCTCCTCGACGGCACGCTCGTCGGCCCGGTCGCGCAGGGGCCGCTCGGCCTCGCCGCCGTCACGCTCTTCCTGCCGACCCGGCGCGCCACCCGGGCGCTCGCCGCGGAACTCGCCGCGCGCTGCGGGCCGGCGGTGCTGCTGCCGCGGATGACGCCCCTCGGCGAGGCGGACGAGGCCGAGCTCGACCTCGCGGCGCTCGCCCCCGGCGAGTGCCCGGAGGCGGTTGCGCACCCGCCGATCCCTGCCCTGGAGCGGCGCCTGATCCTCGCCCGCCTCGTCCAGGCCTGGGCCGCCGGCATCGACCGCCGGCTCCTGCCGATGGGCGAGGAGGTGCCCTTCCGGGTGCCGTCCTCGCCGGCCGACGCGGTCGGCCTCGCGGCCGATCTCGAGGGGCTGATGGACGCGCTCACCGTCGAGGGCCTGCCCTGGGACGAGATCGGGCGCGCCGTCGAGGCGGAATACTCGCAGTACTTCTCGCTCACCCTCGACTTCGTGCGCATCGCCGCCGAGCATTGGCCGGCGATCCTGGCCGAGCGGGGCGTCAGCGACCCGGTGGCGCGGGGCCGCGCCCTGGTGCTCGCCGAGGCCGCGCGCCTGCGCCGCGAGCGCCCGGCCGACCCGATCGTGGTGGCCGGCTCGACCGGCTCGATCCCCGCTACCGCCGCCCTGATCGGGGCCATCGCGGCGATGCCGCGCGGGGCGGTGGTGCTGCCCGGCCTCGACCTCGCCCTCGACGAGGAGGGCTGGGCGGCGATCGAGACCGGGGAGGCGGTCGCGCACGGCCACCCGCAGGCGATCCTGCACCGGCTCCTGCGCGGCCTCGACTGCCCCCGCGCCGCGGTGCGGCCCCTCGGCGCGCCGGGACCGGCCGCGCGGGCCCGGGCCGAACTCCTGTCGCAGGCCCTGCGCCCGGCCGAGACCACGGATGCCTGGGCGGATCTGGATCCCGGGGCGCGCGAGGCGCTCGCCCGCGCGGGCGGCGCCGGGCTCGCGCTCGTCGAGGCGGCGGACGAGCGCGAGGAGGCGCTCGCCATCGCGGTGGCCCTGCGCGAGGCGCTGGAGCGGCCGGATTGCCGCGCCGCCCTGATCACCCCGGACCGCGGCCTCGCCCGCCGGGTCGCGGCGGAGCTCGGGCGCTGGGAGATCGTGGCGGAGGACACGGCCGGGCAGCCGCTGGCGCTGAGCCTCGCCGGGCGCCTCGCGCGGCTCGCCACCGACGTCGCCGCCCTCGACGCCAAGCCCGAGCGGGTGCTGGCGCTCCTCGCCCATCCGCTGGTGCGGCTCGGCCTGGCCCGGCCCGCGCTGGAGCGGGCCGCCGCCGCCCTGGAGATCGGGGTGCTGCGCGGTCCCGCTCCCGCCAAGGGCTTCGCCGGCCTCGCCGAGGCGCTCCGGGTCGCGCGCGGCGGCGAGCGCCCGCACGCCCCCCGGCCGGTGCGGCGGCTGACCCAGGCCGATTGGGAGGCGGCGGCCGACCTCGTCGCCCGGCTCGACCGCGCTTTCCGGGATTTCGCCCCCCGAGATTTCGCCCCCGACCAGGAGGAGGGCGTCCGCGACCTCGTCGCCCTGGCGCAGGCCCATCGCGAGACCTGCGACCTCCTGCTCGACGGGCCCGACGCGCCGCAGGACGAGCCCTCGGTCGCGGTGCTCGACGGGCTCTTCGACGATCTCGCCCTCGCGCAGGCGGGCATGCTGGAGGGCCGGTTCTCGGATTACCCGGCCTTCTTCACCGCGCTCGCCCGCGAGCGGGTGGTGAGCGCGCGGGCGGAGCGCCCGCATCCGCGGCTGCGCATCCTCGGCCTCCTGGAGGCGCGGCTGCTGCGGGTCGACCGCGTGGTCCTGGGCGGCCTCGACGAGGGCGTCTGGCCGCCCAAGGCCGAGACGGACGCCTTCCTGAACCGGCCGATGCGCGCGGCTGTGGGCCTCTCCTCGCCGGAGCGCCGCCTCGGCCAGACCGCCCACGACCTCGTGCAGGCGCTCGGCTGCCCGGACGCGGTGATCACCCGCGCCCACAAGCGCGAGGGCTCGCCGACCGTGCCGTCGCGCTTCCTGCAGCGGCTGCGCGCCTTCATGGGGGAGGCGGCGTGGTCCGGCTGCCTCGCGGCGGGCGGGCGGCTGCGGGCGCTGGCGGCGTCCCTCGACCGGGGCACCGAGCCGCTGCCGCCCCGCCCGGCGCGCCCGGCCCCGAGGCCGGACCCCGCCCTGTTCCCGCGCGCGCTCAGCGTCACCGAGGTCGAGACCCTGGTGCGCGACCCCTACGGGATCTTCGCGCGGCACGTGCTGGGCCTCGACCCGCTGGAGCCGGTGGCGGTGCAGCCGAGCGCCAGCGACCGGGGCACGATCGTGCACGACGTGCTGGGCGGCTTCGCGCAGCGCTTCCCCGAGGCGCTGCCCGCGGATCCGCGCCTGCCCCTCTACGACCTCGCGGTCAACGCCTTCGCGCCGATCGCCGATGCCTATCCGGAACTCTACGCGGAGTGGTGGCCGCGCTTCGAGCGCATGGCGGCCTCCTTCCTCGCCTGGGAGGTGGAGCGGCGGCCGGGCCTCAGGCGGGTCCATGCCGAGATCTCGGGCCGCTGGCGGATCCCGATCGGCCCCGCCGAGGACTTCACCCTGCGCGCCCGGGCCGATCGGATCGAGGCGCGCCGGGACGGCGGCCACGTCATCGTCGACTTCAAGACCGGCCAGCCGCCGAGCGCCAGGGAGGTCTTCGCCGGCTTCGCGCCGCAGCTCACCCTGGAGGCCGCGATGCTGCGGGCGGGCGGCTTCCGCGATCTCGGCCCGGGAACCGGCGCGCCGGAGCTGCTCTACGTGCGGGCGAGCGGCGGCAAGGTGCCCCTCGACCCGGTGCCGCTCAAGCCGCCGCGGGGCGAGGCCCGCTCGGTCGAGGAGCTGATCGACGAGCATGCGCGCCGCTTCCAGGGCCTCGTCGCCCGCTTCCTGCGGGGCGAGGCGGCCTACCTGTCGCGGCCCTACCCGAAATACGCCCGCGCCTTCTCGCCCTACGACCACCTCGCGCGGGTGAAGGAATGGTCGCTGGTGGAGGGGGAGGGGGCGTAGCCGCGCCCCCCCGGACCGGGGCCCGCCCCGGCCGGACCGGGGCCCGCCCCGGCCGCGGGGCGCCTCACGAGGCCCGCCACATCCGCCCCAGCACCCCGTCCTGGCGCACGTAGTGGTGGAAGAGCCCGGCGGCGGCGTGCAGCCCCGCCACGGCCATCACCGCGTTGGCCGCCCATTCGTGCAGCGCGTTGATCGGGCGGCGCAGGGCCTGGTCGCCGACCTGCGGCAGCGGGATCGCGCCGAACAGGACGAAGCCGCGCACCAGCGCGTCGGCGAGGCCGAGCCCCACCACCGCGATCAGGAGCAGGTAGAGTCCCGTATGGGTCGCGCGGGCGAGGAGGCGCAGGGGCCCGTCCTCCGCCGAGGGCAGCGCCCGGCCCGGGCCGATCCGCCAGACCACCCGGGTCGCCAGCGTCGCCATCAGGGCGAAGCCGAGTAGGACGTGAAGCGACCACAGCCCGCCCCGCAGCGGGCCGCGCGGCCACCAATCGTTGGTCTGGCCGAGGATCCAGAGCAGGGCCACCAGCAGCGCGGTCAGCCAGTGCAGGACGATCGTCGTCGTGTCGTAGCGGACCAGCACCTCCTCGGGCGCCACGGTCGCGGAATGGGCCATCGCCACCTCCATCGCGTTCGCGCTGCTTATATTGGAATGATTCTAATTTTCAACGATGCACCGCGCCGCCTCGGCGCGGCCCGTGCGGCGGCATTGCCTGTGCATAAGCGCTGCCGCTTCCCGCTTCCTTGATCCCGCGCAAGCCCCCGGCAGGCATGAAAGGCCAAGCTCCCGGCAGGCATGAAGGGCCAGCTGGCGGGCGGCCGAGGGGGCCTGAGCGGAATGGCATCGGGCAATCCTGCTCAGCCTCTTGGTTTCGCATGATGTGTCGCTGACGCGGTCCTCCGGTTCGCCGCCGAGCCGGTGACCCCTTCGGCACCGGCCGGTCGCGGCCGGCGGAATGACGCTGAGAGGCGGGGACGCGATGGGGATCGAGGGATTCGTGGTCGATGCGGTCACGCAGACCGCGCAGCGCCGCGCCGCGGATCCGCGCGCCTCCGCCTGGGTGTCGGCCAATGCGGGGGCCGGCAAGACCAAGGTGCTCACCGACCGGGTCGTGCGGCTCCTGCTGCACGGGGCGCCGCCGGCCAAGATCCTCTGCCTCACCTTCACCAAGGCGGCGGCCGCCAACATGGCGATCCGCGTCTTCGAGCGGCTCGGGCGCTGGGTGACCCTGCCGGAGGAGGCGTTGCGCGCCGAACTCACCGCCCTCGAGGGCGAGCGGCCCGACCCCGCGACCCTGCGCCGGGCGCGGCGCCTCTTCGCCCGCGCGGTCGAGACGCCGGGCGGCCTCAAGATCGAGACGCTGCACGCGCTCTGCGAGCGCCTCCTCCACCTCGTCCCGTTCGAGGCGAATGTGCCGGCCCGCTTCGTCGTCCTCGACGAGGCCCAGACCCGCGAGGCGGTGGACCGCACGATCGACAACGTGCTGGCGGATGCGGTGGACGGCACCCGTCCGGACCTCGCCCAGGCCCTCGCCCGGGTCGCGCCCGAGGCGGCGGGCGAGGCCCTGCGCCGGGCGATCGGCGAGGCGGTGCGCGCCCGCGCCGTCCTCCTCCACCCGCAGGGCCTGCCGGCGCGCCTGGAGCGCCTGCGCGAGGCGCTCGGCCTCGCCCCGGACGAGGCGGTCGGGACGATCGAGGCGCGGATGCGGGAGGGCGCCCCCGCCGACTGGGCCGGGCTCGCCGCTCAGCTCCGCACCGGCAAGGCCACGGACGAGAAGCGGGCCGACGCGCTCGCGCGCGCCGCGGCGGCGGAGGAGCCGCAGGACCTGCCGCTCTACCTCGCGGTGTTCTTCAAGGACGAGGGGGAGGGCGACCCCTACGCCCCGGCGAGCCTCGGCACCAAGGCGGTGCCGGAGGCGGTGAGGCGGATGCTCCTCGACGAGCAGGCCCGGCTCGGGCGCCTGCGCGAGCGGCTGAAGGCCGCCCGCGCGCAGGAGCGCACCGCCGCCCTGTTCACCCTCGCGGCCGAGATCCACCGGCGGGTCGAGGCCCAGAAGGCCCGCCTCGGCGCCCTCGACTTCGACGACCTGATACACAAGACCCTCGACCTGCTGACCCGGGTCGATTCGGCCTGGGTGCTCTACAAGCTCGACCGCGGCGTCGACCACGTGCTGATCGACGAGGCGCAGGACACCAATCCCGAACAGTGGGAGATCCTGCGCCGGATCACCGAGGATTTCTGCGCCGGCGAGGGCGCGCGCCGCGGCCCCCTGCCGCGCACCCGCTTCGCCGTGGGCGACCCGAAGCAGTCGATCTACAGCTTCCAGGGGGCGGCGCCCGAGGAGTTCGAGACGACCCGGCAGGCGTGGCGCCGGGCCGCGCGCGGGGCCGGGCTCGCCTTCGAGGATGTCGGGCTCACGCTCTCCTTCCGCTCGGCCAAGGGCGTGCTGCGCGGGGTCGACGCCACCTTCGCCCTCGCCGCGCATTACCGCGGCCTGTCCTTCGGCGACGGGGCGATCGGCACCGTGCACGAGACGGTGCGGGTCGGCGCGCCCGGGCAGGTGGAATTGTGGCCGACCGAGGAGCCCTGCGAGGAGCCGGAGCCCGACGCCTGGGTCCAGCCGGTCGACGCCGTCGAGGCCGGGGCGCCGGCCCTGGTGGTGGCGCGGCGGGTCGCCCGCGCGGTGCGGCACTGGACGCGGGAGGGCGACGAGCACGGCCGGATCTGGCGACCGGGCGAGATCCTGATCCTGGTCCGCAAGCGCTCGGCAGCCTTCGAGGGGGTGATCCGGGCGCTCAAGGCCGAGGACGTGCCGGTGGCCGGCCAGGACCGGCTCGACATCGCGGCCCACATCGCCGTCATGGACCTCGTCGCGGCCGGCCGCGCGGCGCTCCTGCCCGACGACGACCTGACGCTGGCCTGCGCCCTCAAGACTCCCCTGGTCGGCCTCACGGATGACGACCTCGTGCGGCTCGCGGCCCGGCGCGCGCCCGAGGAATCCCTCGCCGCGGCGCTGGCGCGGCACGCGGGCGCGGGGGACCCGGCGGCGTTGCGGGGCGCGGCGGCGCTCGCCACCTGGCGGCGCCTCGCGCAGGAGAGCGGCCCCTTCGGCTTCTACGCGGACCTGCTCGGGCCCCTGGGCGGGCGGGCGCGCCTCGTCGCCCGGCTGGGGGGCGAGGCCGGGGACGCCATCGACGTCTTCCTCACCGCGGCGGCCCAGGCCGAGCAGGGGGCAGACGCGCCCTCCCTCACGGGTTTCCTCTCGCGCTACGCCCCGAGCGGCGGGCGCGACGCGGGCGGGCACACGGTCAAGCGCGACCTCGAATCGGCCCGCGACGAGGTGCGGGTGATGACCGTGCACGGCGCCAAGGGCCTGGAGGCGGGCCTCGTCGTGCTGATCGACGGCTGCGAGCCCCTCGGCCGCAACGACCCGCCGCTCCTGCCCGTCCCGGTCCGCGGCGCGGGCGGCGTCGCCGACGGGACGGTGCCGGTCTGGTCGCCCTCCAAGGGACATGATTGCCCGGCGGGCGCGGCGGCCCGCGAGGCCCTGCACGAGCGGGCGCGCCAGGAGCACAACCGCCTGCTCTACGTGGCGATGACCCGGGCCAAGGACCGCCTCGTCATCGCCCCCTATCGCGGCCGCGACCGGGAGACCCCGGAATCCTGGTGCGAGATGGTCCGACGCGGCCTCGTGGCGGCCTTCGGCGGCGTCGAGCGGGCCGAGATGCCCTACGGGCCGGCCGAGACGTGGCGGCACGGGGCCGCGCTGCCGGCCGCCCCGGCCACGGCGGTGCCGCCGGCGCCGCCCGGGGAGCGGCCGGACTGGCTCTTCCGCCCGGTCGCGCCCGAGGCCGAGCCGCTTCCGCCGCTGCGCCCGTCCGGCCTCGGCGCCGCCGACGAGCCGCGCCGGTCGCAGCCGCGCTCCGGCGACCCGGCGACGCGCCGCCGCGGCGTGCTGATCCACGCCCTGCTGGAGCACCTGCCGGCCCTGGCGCCGGAGCGGCGCGCGGCGGCCGCGCGCGCCTTCGTGGCGGCCCGCGCGCCGGGCCTGCCGGCGGCGGAGCGCGAGGCGCTCGCGACTTCGGTCCTGCGCCTCCTCGCCGATCCCGACCTCTCGGTGCTGTTCGGCCCCCTGGCCCGGGCCGAGGTGGCGCTCGCCGGGAAGGTGAGCCTGGGCGGCGCGGAATGGCCGGTTCACGGCCGGATCGACCGGCTCGCCGTGACCGAGGAGGCGGTCTGGCTCTGCGACTTCAAGACCGGCCGCCCGCCCGCCGAGGGCGCCCCGGTCCCGGGCGGGATGGCCGCGCAGGTGGCGCTCTACGCGGCTTTGCTCGCCCGGATCCATCCGGACCGCGCCGTGATCCCGCTCCTCGTCTGGACGGCCGGTCCGGTGATCCGGCGCCTGAGCGGGGCCGAGTGCGCGGCGGCGCTGGCGGCGCTTCGTCCCGCCTGAGACGGCGGGCCGCGGCCCGCCCTGCGGGCGGGATCATCCGCCGTCCGACGGAGTGCGTCGCCATCTCCCATTTCGGCCATGCGGATCTCGGCGTCGCTCAGGCGCCGCGCAGGCTTGGGATCCGGGATCCGCTTCGATCAAGCGCATCCCGGATCAGGCGCTGTCCGGACGTGATCGTCCGGACGGCGGATCAGACGCGAAACAGCGTGCGCAGGTTCTGCGGCGCCGTGTTGCCGATCGGCAGGCGCTCGCTGGACAGGGCGTCCCGCACCCGCGCGGCCGTGAGCGCCGCCTCCCGCGCGTCGAGACCGGCCGCCGCGACCGTCCCGAGCGGGGAAGTCGTCGCCTCGGTCAGGCGCGGCGGATCGGCCTCGCGGGCCTCGGCGACATCGAGTCCGGACGGGATCGTCCAGTATTCGGACGAGGCGGGCCCCCGGATCTCCACGGGAGAATCTGCGGCATGACCCCGCCGCGCGGGCGCGTCGGTCGCGGCGATGTCGCGGATCACGCTGAAAGGACGAATGGTCTGAAGGCCCATGCTGGATGTCGCCTCGGAAAGACGGAGGGCAGCGGCGGCGACCCTCCGTGATGAATCTTCCCTAAGGAGAGCGTCCGCTTATCATGCCCCCAAACAATGCTGCAATGCAAGGGCCGGATGAAGGCGGCCGCGCTCATCCGCAGGTATTCTCGCGTGGATTCCGACGAGGAAGGCGGACTCGGCCCGTGTCGGGCGAGGGTCCCGCGCCAATGCTCGGGCCATGCTCGGAAGATGCGGAGCGGCGGGGCGGGGGCCGCGCCGGGTCCCGCGCCGCCGGGAGCCCGCGGCGGATCTCTCGGCGGACGAAGCGGTGGCCTGCCCGCTCGACTCCGCTTAGGAGTGCGCGACGAGCCTCAGAGGATCCCGCCATGGCCGATACGCCCTCCGTCGAACCGACCCGCATCGACCCGAAGCTGCTGGAATTGCTGGTCTGCCCGCTCACCAAGGGCCGGCTCGAATACGATTCCGCCCGCCAGGAGCTGATCAGCCGCTCGGCCAAGCTCGCCTACCCGATCCGCGACGGGATCCCGATCATGCTGCCCGAGGAGGCCCGCCCGCTCGCCGAGTGAGTCCGGGCCGCGCATCTGGCGATCCCGGCCCTCCCTGCCGGCGCGGGCGCCGCGTGCCTCGCGCCGGGGCGGCGGATGGTCATCCCCGTCGGCGATAGCGGCCCGGCGTGCAGCCCATCCGGCGTCGGAATTGCGTGCGGAAGGCCGCCTCGGACGCGGAGCCGAGCGCGGCCGCGATGGCGGCGAGGCTCTGGCTCGTCCGCCGCAGGCGGTCGGCCGCGAGGGCCATGCGCCAGCCCGCCAGGTAGGCGAGGGGCGGCTGGCCGACCGTGCGGCGGAAAGCGGTCGGCGAAGCTCGACCGCGACATGCGGGCGACCGCAGCGAGGTCCGCCACCGTCCAGCGCCGTCCGGGCGCGGCGTGCATCGCCCCGATCGCCCGGGCGAGCTGCGGGTCGGCCAGCGCCCGCAGCCATCCGGTCCGGCTTTCGGGCTCGCCGGTCCGGCTCCCGGGCTCGGCGGCGAGGAAGAGGCGCAGCACCTGGACCAGCATGACCTGCGCGAGCCGGTCGGCCATGAGCGCGCCGCCCGGCCGGGGCCGTTGCAGTTCGTCCGCGAACAGCTCCAGCGCCCAGCGCAGCACCGCCGCCTGGGCGGTGGCCTCGCGCACGTGCAGCAGGGCCGGCAGGTCGCGGAGCAGCATCCCGGCGGGTTCTCCCGCGAAGGCGAAGCGGTCGCCGCGGGAGGCCGAGCGGCTCTGGGCGCTCTCGGCCGAACTGACCAGGGTGGACCTGCCCTGATCCGGGATCCGCTTGATCGAAGCGGGTCCCGGATCACAAGCCCGCGCGGCGCCCGAGCGCGGCGCCCGAGCGCGGCGCCCGCATGGCCGAAATCGGAGATGGCGAAGCCATCAACCGGATGTCGGATGACATCATCCCGCCGGCCGGGACCGGCCGGTGCCGAAGGGGTCACCGGTTCGGCGGCGAAGAGGATTCAAGAACAAGAGTGGAGCGGAGGTGCGCCGCCCAACTCTGCCTGGCGCGGCCGAGCCGCCCCGATCACAGGAAGCTCTGCGGGTCGACGTCGATGCCGACCCGCACGCTGCCGCGGGGCTTCGGGCCGCGGGCGAGCCAGTCGCGCAGGTAGCTCTGGATGTCGACCTCGCGCTCGGCCTTGACCAGCAGCCGGAAGCGGTGGCGCCCGCGCACCAGGGCGAGGGGCGCCTCCGCGGGCCCGAGCACCATCACGCCGGGCGGCGGCTCCGCGACCTGGGCGAGCGCCCGGCCATGCGCCTCCGCCGCCTCGCGCTCGGCCGCCGACACGATCAGGGCGGCGAGCCGGCCGAAGGGCGGCAGCCCCGCCATGGAGCGGGCGGCCGTCTCCTCCTCGTAGAAGCGCTCCGCGTCGCCCGAGATCAGGGCGGCGATCACCGGATGCTCCGCCTGATAGGTCTGGACGAGGGCGCGGCCCGGCTTCTCGCCGCGGCCGGCCCGGCCCGTCACCTGCTGCAGGAGCTGGAAGGTGCGCTCCGCCGCCCGCGGATCGCCCGAGGCGAGACCGATATCGGCGTCGAGCACGCCCACCAGCGTCAGGTGCGGGAAGTTGTGGCCCTTGGCGACGAGCTGCGTGCCCACGACGATGTCGCAGCCGCCCTCCGCCACGGTCTGCAGCTCCGCCCGCAGGCGCTCGGCCCCGCCCGGGAAGTCGCTCGACAGCACGATCACCCGCCGCTCGGGGAAGGTCGCCGCGACCTCCTCGGCGATGCGCTCGACGCCCGGCCCGCAGGCCGCGAGGGTGTCGAAGGTGCCGCAGGCCACGCAGGCCTCGGGCCGCCGCTCCGCGTGCCCGCAATGGTGGCAGACGAGGGCGCGGCGGAAGCGGTGCTCCACGAGCCAGGTCGAGCAGTTCGGGCATTGATAGCGGTGCCCGCAGGCCCGGCAGAGGGTGAGGGGCGCATAGCCCCGCCGGTTGAGGAACAGGAGGGCCTGCTCGCCCCTGCCGTTCGTCTCCGCGATGGCGGCGGTCAGGGTCGGGGAGAGGTAGCGCCCGCGCGGGATCTGCTCCCGGCGCATGTCGATCGCCCGGATCTCCGGCAGGCGCCGGCCGCCGAAGCGCTCGGGCAGGACCACGCGGCGGTAGCGGCCGCGCTGGGCGTTGACCCGGGTCTCGATCGAGGGCGTGGCCGAGGCGAGCACCAGGGCGGCGTTCTCGAGCTTGGCGCGGACCACCGCCATGTCGCGGGCGTGGTAGCAGACCCCGTCCTCCTGCTTGTAGGCGGCCTCGTGCTCCTCGTCGACGACGATCAGGCCGAGGCTCCGGAACGGCAGGAACAGGGCGGAGCGGGCGCCGACCACGACCGGGATCTCGCCCGCCGCCACGCCCGCGCGGATGCGCTCGCGCCGCCGCCCGCCGACGCCGGAATGCCACGCCGCCGGCCGCGCGCCGAAGCGGGCCGCGAAGCGGTCGAGGAACTGGGCGGTGAGGGCGATCTCGGGCATCAGCACCAGGGATTGCACGCCCCGGCGCACCGCCTCCGCCACCGCCTCGAAATACACCTCCGTCTTGCCCGAGCCGGTGACGCCTTCGAGGAGCGTCACGCCCCCGTCCCCGGCCGGACCGCCCGCGCGGGGCGGCGCGGTCAGGCTGGCGATCAGCGCGCGGGCGGCCTCGGCCTGCGCCTCCGACAAGGCCGCGTGCGGGTGGTCCGGGTCGGGCGGCTCGGCGACCCGCTCGGGGGCGAGCGCCACCGTCTCCAGCACGCCGTCGTCGATCAGCCCGTCGACCACGCTCGCGCTGACGCCCGCCTCCAGGCTGAGCGCCCGCTTGCCCCGCACCGCCCCGTCGGCGGCCACCGCCAGCACCTTGGTGCGGGCCGGCGTCACCCGGCTCGGCGGCATCCCGGTCGCGCGCACCCCGATCCGGGCGGTCTCGCCGCGGGGACCCTCCTCGGGCAGGCGCAGCGCCATGGCGAGGGCCGAGCCCTTCGGGGCCAGAGTGTAGCGGGCGATCCAGTCGACCAGCCGGCGCAGGGGCGCGCGCATGCCGTCATCCGCGATCTTGCCGGTGACCCGCCGCAGGTTGCCGCCCGAGGCGCTCTCGCGCAGCGACCAGACCACCCCGACCGTCTCGCGGGGCCCGAGGGGGATCTGGACCACGTCGCCCTCGGCCAGGGTGAGGCCGTCCGGCACGGCGTAGCTGTAGGCCGTGTCGAGGGCGAGCGGGATCAGGACGTCGGCGATCGCGGCACTCATCGCGCGGGACGGGGCTCCGGGGCAGGAGGCGGAGAACGAAACCGGAATATAGGGAGGCCGGCGCGGTTTCGCCGGATCCTCACGCCTCCTCCGCCTCCTCGCCGATCCGCCGCCGCACGCCCCAGCCGGCGAGGACGGCGTTGAGATCGTCGAGGACGAAGTGGCGGGCGCTGTCCTGATCGTAGCCCTCCGCCAGGAGCGCGTCGTACTCGGTGAAGACGTGGCGGGCATAGGCCACCATCCCAAGCCAGGCGGCGTTCTCGGGGGCGGCGCCGCGCAGGCCGGGGCTCGCCAGGGCCCGGTCGAGGATCGCCTCGGCCTCGAAGGCGGGCAGGCCCGGCGCGAGCCGGGCGACGGCCTGCGCGATCCTCTCGCGGCGGGTCGGCACCTGGCGCGGCGCGGGATCGGGGCGGCGTCCGGGCATGCGGCTCTCCTGCGGCTGGCGCTCTCCTACCACAAGGCCCGGCGGCTGCGCGGGCCGCGGCCTCTCGGCCGGGGCGGTCCGCGCCGGGGCGGCCCGCGAGCGCGAAGCCCCGCCGGAGGGAGCCGGCGGGGCGGAGAGGGGCGGGATCCGTCATACGAAATCCGCCTGATGGCTGCGCCATGCGGATGTCGGCTTCGCTCAGGCGCCGCGCGGGCTCGCGATCCGGACGTGATCGTCCGGACAGCGTCTCACTGACGGTAGATGACGCCGTCGCGTCCGATCACGAAGGCGTGCTGCCCGTTCGGGACGGCGACCGCCTGAGCCGGCCCCGGGGTCTTCACCCAGCCCCAGGCTTCGACGGTGTCGTCGCCGAACTTGCGCCAGAGCGCGCCGACGTCCGAGTTGATCACCGCCACGCTGCCGTCCGCCGAGGCGGCGATGTCGACCGCGTTGGCTCCGACGACGACCCACTTTCCCGTCTGATCGGCGCGGTACACGTTCCCGTCCAGGCCGATCGACCAGAAGCTGTTGGCGCTCATCGCCGCGACGCGCTGCGCCTTTCCGGGAATCTGGCCCCAGGCCTCCTGATCGTTGTCGCCGTACTTCTTCCAGATCTCGTTGAGGACGTTCACGATCACGATCGTGCCGTCGGCCGAGGCGCTGATCGTCTTGCCGCCGTAGCCGACCCGCCGCCAGGTCCGCCCGTCGAAGCGGACGATGACGCCGTCCATCTGGATGCCGTAGATGCTGCTGGCGTCGACGACGGCCACATCCTTGAAGTTGCCGGTCAGTTTGACCCACGATTTGTCCGGGGCGAATTTCGAGAGGCTGCCGTCGACCGCGTTGAGCATGACCAGGGTGCCGTCGCGGCCGACCGCGATGCGCTTGGCCGTGTTGCCGATCGGCAGCCAGAGATCGGTGGGCGCCGGCGGCGGTGCAGGGGGCGGCGCGGGGGGCGGCGGAGGCGGCGGAGGCGGCGGAGGCGGCGGGGGCGTCACGCCGCCCTGCGCGACGTTGCCGACCGGGGCCGCGACCTGCGGGGGCGGGGCGACGCCGCTGCCGAGGGCGATGATCACGCCCGGCGAGGGCACGCCCTTCTGGTCGATCGCCACGATCTGGTAATAGCCCGGCGGCGCGAGCGCCGGGGTGGCCGGCGCCTGCACGGTCGCGACCTGACCGGCCTGCGTGAAGGACAGCAGGCTGCGCCGCTGGCCGGTGTTGAAGCTGTGCGTGCCCTGGCTGAGGCCGAGCAGCGCGACCTGGGCGAGGCCGTTCGCGGAGGTGAACTCGAATTGCAGGCTCTGCCCATGCGCCAGGCTGACCGTGTTCAGGCTGACGATCTGAGGCCGCGGCGCCAGGGCGGCCTTGCCGTTCACGGTCGTGAACAGGTAGGGCGGGTAGTAGACTTCGGAATTCTGGTTCGAGACCGGGCCCGGCGCGCCGCCGCCCGAGGTCAGGACGGCGCCGCTCTGCAGGAGCACCGCGCTCGAATGGTAGCCGCGATAGATCGCGGCGCGCGGGCCGAGCGTCCACTGCCCGGTCCGGGGGTCCCACAGCTCGGCCTCGAGCACCGTGTCGCCCCCGGCCGCGTCGACGGACTTGCTGCCGCCGGTGACGGCGACCGTCCCGGTCGGCAGAACCGTCGCGTTGGCCCAGGAGCGGCCGATATTCATCGGTGCGATGTCGTTGGCGATGGGCGCGTTCCCGTTGATGTCGATCATCGTCGCGCGGCTGCTCGCCAGGAACCCGGTCCCGTTGTCGTAGGAATTTCCGCCGACCTGCAGGATCTTGCCGGTGTCGTACATCACGGCCGTGGAGTTCGGCCCGACATTGGGAGCGTCGGTCGCGACGGTGACGGACCGCTGCGGGGCGCGGAACGGCATCGCCCAGACCGACCCGTTCCCGGTCGGATCGAGAAACCACATCCGGTCGCTGGTGATCCCGAACACCTTGCCGTTCGGCGCGACCCAGGCACGGGGATACCACCAGCGATTGAAGTCGGGGCCGAACGCGTCGCGGCTGTTGGCGCCGAACAGGCTGCGCCAGCCGGTGGCCGGGTTGTAGATCTCGGGCGTCATCCCGCTCATCAGGCCCTTGGCGATGCTCCCGTTCGGGTCGCCCCAGCCGCTGGCGTACGGATAGGCGCCGCCCATGATCAGCTTCTGCCCGTCCGCCAGGGTGATCATCGTGGCGTAGTAGCGATCGGCGGCGAGCCGCGCGCCGAGCGCCGAGACCCCGGTCGCTCCCGTGTTGACGACGGCGCTGCCCTTGTCGTTGCCGTTGTCGAAGATGCCGCCCGAGACGAGCAGCGACCCGTCCGCCTGCAGGGCCTGGGTGCCGCAGAAGCTGTTGACGTTCAGCACCCCGGGCAGGATCGTGTGGCTCCCCGGCGCGAAGCCCTGGTAGGGGTCCCAGATCGCGAAGCTGTGGCCGTCCTGCGTGCCCGGCGCGTTCACCGGCGTGCCCCAGCTGACGAGCTTGCCGTTCGGCAGCAGGGCCGTGCTGATCGCGTTGAGCGGCCACGCCTGGACGGCCGACCACATCCCGGTCGCGGGGGCGGAATCCGGGATGGCGAGGTTGGCGAAGAGCGGGTCCTGCACCGGATTCACCACGACGCCGAACTGGGCAGCCAGGGCCGGGAAGGCGGGCAGCGCCCCCAGGATCGTCGTGGCGAGGAGGAGCCGGCGCGCACGCTGCGCCGCCAGCGGGAGCCTGCGGGTCATCTCGGTGTCCTTCGTGTCACGGGTTGGAGGCGGGGAGCGGCGCGCCGTCCGGCCGCGGCGGCGCGTGGATGCCGGCCTCGAAGCGTTCGAGGAGGGCGAGGTCGGTGAGGAGGCGCGGGCGGTCGACCGGCTCGGTGCCGTAGATCATCGCGAGGTCGCCCCGCCGGTCGAAGACGAGGAGGCGCGGCGGCGGCAGCGGGAGCCGGTCCGCCGGATAGCGCAGCAGCGCCGCCTGATGGGCCGTGGCGGCCGGGTCGCTGGTGACGAGCCGCACGCGGCCGGGGTCGATCCCCATGCCCTCGCCGAAGCGCCGCAGGGCCGCCACGTCGTCGCGGGCCGGGTCCACCGTCACGGCGACGATGACGACCCTGTCGCGCAGGGAGGGCGGCACGGCCCCGGCGAGCGCGTCGAGCTCGCGGGCGAGGACCACGCAGGTGATCGGGCATTGCGTGCTCACGAAGCCGACCACCGCCACCTTGTCGCGCAGGGTCTCGGGGGTGAGGGGGCGACCGGACTGGTCCCGCCGGATCCGGGTCCCCGGCGCGTCCGGCCAGACGAGATCCTCGATCGCGCTCGGCCGACCGCCTTCCGGCCCGAGCGCCCCGCCGGGGGCCGCCGGCACCGACCCCGCCAGGGCGACCAGTCCGAGCAGGAGGGCGCCGATCCGGACTGCGCGAGGTGTCGCCATGGTGAACAATTCGCCTTCGTGAAACTTCCTTTCCCCTAAGATAGTAGCTGAGATGACCGTCGGTCAAAGTCGCAGATCGGGGCCGTCGAGTCAGCGTTAATTTTCAGATGACTTTGCCGGATCGGGACGCCTCGCAGGCGAATTGTTCCGCGATGGGCCGGAGGCGGGCGTCGCGGCGGCCGATCTTCCCGTTTCGGGCTCCCGCCCGGCGCGCCGGGCGGGAGCCCGGGCGATCAGCGGGCGTCGGCGCCGAGGATCTCCGGCGCGGGCGCGACGATCTCCCGCGCCGGCGCGACGACCGCGGTGCGGTCCGCGAGCGCCGCGAGGGCGGCCCGCTGCACCGCCTCGGCCGGGAGGGGCGGACCCCCGAGCGGGTCGGGCAGGGCCCGGGTCGCGGTGGCGTCGCCCGCGACCGTGACCCGGTAGCCGAGGTCGAGCGCCGCCCGCGCGGTCGCGCTCACGCAATTGTGGGTCATGAAGCCCGCGAGCACGAGGTCGGTCCGCCCGAGATCCCGCAGCCGCGCCGCGAGGTCGGTTCCGGCGAAGGCGTTCGGCAGCGTCTTCTCGATCACCGGCTCGCCGGGCCGGGGCAGCGCCTCCGGCACGATGGCGCCCCCGGGGCCGCCGCGGTCGAACAGGCCGCCGTCCCGCCCGCGATGGGCGACGTGCACGACCGGCGCGCCCGCCTCCCGGGCCGCCGCGAGGAGGGCGCGGACCGCCGCGAGGGCGGGCCCGAATCCGTCGAGGGGCAGGGCGCCGTCCGCGTACTCGCCCTGGGCGTCGATGACCACGAGGACCGCCCGCGCGATCCGCGCGGGCGTCGGCGTCGCGCCCGCGAGCTGCAAAAGGGTTCTGGGTTCGTGCATGGCTTCGATCTCCGGCGGCGCGCGCCGCGCCGCCCCCGGACTCGCATCGGCATCGGCGCTTGGCGAGCGGCGAGAGCCGTGCTCGAACCTGCGGGAATGCAGCCCGGGAGGACGCGATGGAGAGCTGGGACGCGTGGCAGACCCTGCTCGCCGTGGCGCGGACCGGCCGGCTCTCCGCCGCGGCCGGCCGGCTCGGCATCGACGCGACCACGGCGGGGCGGCGGGTGCGGCGCCTGGAGGCGGCGCTCGGCCGGCCGCTCCTCGCCCGGGAGGGCGGCCTGCTCGTCCCGACCCGGACCTGCCTCGCCCTGATGCCGCGGCTCGAAGCCGCCGAGCGGGCGCTGCGGGAGGTCGCCGGCGAGGCCGCGTCGGACGAGGCGCCCGGGCCCGGATGGCGCCCGGTCCGGGTCACCGCGGTCGCGGTGCTCTGCGACCACCTCCTGGCGCCCGCCGTGCCGCGCCTCCTCGCCGCGCGGCCCGCCCTGGGGCTCGACCTGATCGCGGAGGACCGCAACCTCAGCCTGACCCGGCGCGAGGCGGATCTCGCCCTGCGCCTCGGGCCGCCCGCGCGGGGCGCGGCGGCCGCCCGGCCGGTCGGGCGGCTCGATTACGCGGTCTTCGCCGCGGCCGGGGAGGGCGCGCCCGAGCGGCTGCCCTGGGCCGCCCTCGACGGGGCGCTGGCGCACCTGCCCGAGGTCCGCTTCGCCGAGCGCGCCGCCGGCCGGGCCGGGCCGCGCCACCGCGTCTCGCGGCTGGAGACGCTGCTGCGCCTGACCCGGGCCGGCGGCGTGCGCGCCGTCCTGCCGGAGATCATGGCGGGCCGCGATCCGGCGCTCCGGCGCCTCGCACCCGCCGTGAGCCGCCCGATCTTCCTGATCGGCCACCCGGAGGACGAGGGCCAGCCCCTGGTGCGGGCGGTGGCGTCGTGGATCGAGGGCCTGCTCCCGCCCCCGGCCGACGGCCCGCCGTGAGCGCGCGGGAGGCGCCCGGCGCCGCGCGGCGCCGAACGGGTGGCCCGCCGCCCCGCGGGCCGCTAGGATCGGCCGCAAGTCCGGTCTGCGGCACGTCCGGTTCGCGGCACGTCCGGTTTCCGCTCTCTCCAGCATCGAAGACGAACCCCATGCGCATCCTCCTCGCCCCGGCCATCCTCGGGCTCGCCATCCTGCCGGACCTCGCGGCCGCCCAGCAGCCGGACCCGACGAGCCCGCCCGGCCTCGCCCAGCCGGCGCCCGGCGTGCGGGGCCACCGCCAGCCGCGGCCCGACACGGTCGGCGGCAAGCCCGAGGCCGGGAGCGCCGCGCTGCCGAGCCCGGAGGATTCGGCCCGCAAGGCCGCGGCCCGCGACAAGGCCTGGGACGCCAAGATGAAGCGCACCCTCGGCTCGATCTGCTCGGGCTGCTGAGCCCGGATGATCCGCTTCGAGGGCGCCGGCAAGGCCTATCCGGGCCATGCCCGGCCGGTCGTCGACCGGCTCGACCTCGCCGTCGAGGAGGGGACCACCTGCGTGCTGATCGGCCCCTCGGGCTGCGGCAAGTCGACGACCCTGCGGATGGTCAACCGCCTCGTGACCCCGAGCACGGGGCGCGTCCGGGTCGGCGGGCGCGACGTGGCCGAGCTCGACCCGATCGGGCTGCGGCGGCGCACCGGCTACGTGCTCCAGGGCGTCGGGCTGTTCCCCCATCGCAGCGTGGCGCAGAACGTCGCCACGGTGCCGGGCCTGCTCGGATGGCCCCGGCGCCGGATCGCCGAGCGGGTGGATGCCATGCTCGACCTCGTCGGGCTCGACCCCGCCACGTTCCGCGACCGGCGGCCCGATTCCCTCTCGGGCGGCCAGCGCCAGCGGGTCGGCGTCGCCCGGGCGCTCGCCGCCGACCCGCCCGTGCTTTTGATGGACGAGCCCTTCGGGGCGGTGGACCCGCTCGTGCGCGGGCGGCTGCAGGCGGAGATCGGCGCCATCCTGCGGCGCCTCGGCAAGACCGTGCTGTTCGTCACCCACGACATCGACGAGGCCCTGCGCATGGGCGACCGCGTCGCCCTGATGCGGGAGGGCCGCCTCGTGCAGGTCGACCCGCCCGAGCGCCTGCTCGCCAGGCCCGCCGATCCCTTCGCGGAGGAGTTCGTCGGCGCCGACCGCTGGCTGCGCCGCCTCGCCCTGATCCCGGCCGCCGCCGCCCGGACGGCCGGCCCGCCGCCGCTTGCCTCGCTGCCGCCGCTTGCCTCCCTGCCGCCGCTTGCCTCGCTGCCGCCGCTTGCCTCCCTGCGGCCGCTTGCCTCCCTGCCGCCGCAGGCCTCCCTGCGGGACGCGCTCTCGGCGCTGGTCGCCGGGACGGACGAGGCGGTGGGGCTCGCGGAGGGCGGCGTGGTGACGCTCTCCTCCCTGCGCGCCGCTGCGGCCGATTCGGCCGGTGGCTTCACCTCTCCCCCCTGATGGTGTAGCGCGGCGGGCGAGACGCCCCCGGGCGGCCCGCCGCGCCGCCCCCGGACGGCCCTGAGGACAGCCATGACGACCCGCCTCGACGACACCTTCGCCCGCTGCCGCGCGGAGGGACGCGCCGCCCTCGTCACCTACGTGATGGCGGGCGATCCGGACCCCGAGACCTCGCTCCAGGTGCTGCGCGCGCTGCCCGAGGCGGGCGCCGACATCGTGGAATTCGGCCTGCCCTTCACCGACCCGATGGCGGACGGCCCGGCGATCCAGGCGGCGGGCCTGAGGGCGCTGAAGGCGGGCCAGACCGTGTCCGGCACCCTCGCCCTCGTGCGCCGGTTCCGGGCCGAGAACCGGACCACGCCGGTGATCCTGATGGGGTACTACAACCCCCTCTACATTTACGGCGTCGCGCGCTTCCTCGCGGACGCGGTCGCGGCGGGGGTCGACGGGCTCATCGTCGTCGACCTGCCCCCGGAGGAGGACGACGAGCTCTGCCTGCCGACCCAGGAGGCGGGGCTCGCCTTCATCCGGCTCGCCACCCCGACCACGGACGAGCGCCGCCTGCCCGCCGTCCTGGCGAACACCTCGGGCTTCGTCTACTACGTCTCGATCACCGGCATCACCGGGTCGGCGACGCCGGATTTCGGCCAGGTCGAGGCGGCGGTGGCGCGCATCCGCGCCAGGACCGCGCTCCCGGTGGTGGTCGGGTTCGGCGTCAAGACTGGGGCGCACGCTGCCGCGATCGCCCGCGGCGCGGACGGCGTCGTGGTCGGCTCGGCCCTGGTCGACGCGCTCGCGCGCTCCCTCGACCTCGACGGGCGCGCCACCTCGGGCAGCGTCGCGGCGGTCTCGGCGCTGGTGCGCGACCTCGCCGCGGGCGTGCGCGCCGCCGCCCGCTGAGCGGAACGGGACGAGGCCATTCCGCCGAGGGACTCGCCCGCGCATCGTGTGTCCCGCCGGAGCGGCCGTCGCTTCGGCGCATGATGCGCGGGCCCGACCGGAGACAGCCCATGAAGGTCGAGACCATGAACTGGATCACGGAGGTCGTCCGGCCCCGGATCAAGACCCTGTTCAAGCGCGAGACGCCCGAGAACCTCTGGGTGAAGTGCCCTGAGACCGGGCAGATGGTCTTCCACAAGGAGGTGGAGGCCCACGACTTCGTGATACCGGGCTCCGAGCACCACCTGCGGATGAGCGCCCAGCAGCGGCTGAAGATGATGTTCGACCAGGGCACCTGGCTCGACGTGCCGCTGCCCGAGGCGCCGGTCGATCCCCTGAAGTTCCGCGACGAGAAGCGCTACGTCGACCGGCTCAAGGACGCCCGGGCCAAGACCGGGATGGCGGACGCGTTCAAGGTCGGGTTCGGCCGCGTCGGCGGCCTGCCGATGACCCTGGCGGTGCAGGATTTCGGCTTCATGGGCGGCTCGCTCGGCATGGCGGCCGGCGAGGCCTTCGTGCGCGGGGCCGAGACGGCCCTCGACAAGCGCACGCCCTACGTGCTGTTCGCGGCCTCCGGCGGCGCCCGGATGCAGGAGGGCATCCTGTCGCTGATGCAGATGCCGCGCACCACCGTGGCGGTGCGCCGCCTCAACCGCGCCCGGCTGCCCTACATCGTGGTGCTCACGAATCCGACGACCGGGGGCGTCACCGCTTCCTACGCCATGCTCGGGGACGTCCACCTCGCCGAGCCCGGCGCGCTGATCGGCTTCGCCGGGCCGCGGGTCATCGAGCAGACGATCCGCGAGAAGCTGCCGGACGGGTTCCAGCGGGCCGAGTACCTGCGCGAGCACGGGATGATCGATCAGGTCGTGCACCGGCGCGACCTGAAGGCGACGGTGGCCCGGCTCTGCGGCCTGCTGATGCAGGCGCCGGCGGCGACGCCCGCGCCGGCCCCCGCGGCCGCGCAGCCGGTCCCGGCCTGAGCGACCCCGCCGCCGCGGCGCGCGCCGCACCCGCGCGGGCCGACCCGGCGCGCGGCGCGGCCCGGCCCGGGAGATCCGCCGCGCAGCCGGCCGATCGCGGACCCGATCGCGGACCCGATCGCGGACCCATGCCATCAAGTCGGGCTTGCTGGCCTTCGACAAGTCTGATCACCTCGCGCGCCCGATCCCTTCGGCCGGTGAGCGTCGTGCGGGTCCCGATCGAGCGTCCGGCCGTCGCGCGCAGCGAGGCGGGACGGCCCGGACGCGATCCGGGTCTGGACCTGACCGGCGATCGGGCCGATAGCGAGACCCGACGCCCCGCCACACGAGACGGTCGCCCGATGGAGTCCTCCGACGCGCTGATGGCGCGATTCCTGGCCCTGCACCCGCGCACGATCGACCTGTCGCTCGGGCGCATCGAGCGCCTGCTCGCCGCCCTCGGCCATCCCGAGCGGCGCCTGCCGCCGGTCATCCACGTGGCCGGCACCAACGGCAAGGGCTCGACCATCGCCACCATGCGGGCGATCCTGGAGGCGGGCGGCCTCTCGGTCCACGTCTACACCTCGCCCCACCTCGTGCGCTTCCACGAGCGCATCCGCCTGGGCCAGGTCGGCGGCGGGCGCTTCGTGGCGGAGGACCGCCTCGCGGACGCCTTCGCCCGCTGCGAGGCGGCCAATGCGGGCGAGCCGATCACGGTGTTCGAGATCACCACGGCGGCGGCCCTCCTGCTCTTCGCCGAGTGCCCGGCCGACGTGCTCCTGCTGGAGGTCGGCCTGGGGGGCCGCGTCGACGCCACCAACGTGATCGACCGGCCGGCCGCCGCCGTGGTGACGCCGATCGGGCGCGACCACGCGGAATATCTCGGCGACACCGTCGAGGCGGTGGCGGGGGAGAAGGCCGGCATCTTCAAGCGCGGCTGCCCGGCCGTGATCGCGCCGCAGGATTACGCCGAGGCCGACCGGGTGCTCTGCGCCCGCGCGGAGGCGCTGCGGGCCGCGCCCGTCCTGGTCGGCAACCAGGATTTCTCGGTGCACGAGGAGCGCGGGCGCCTCGTCTACCAGGACGAGGAGGGGCTGCTCGACCTGCCGCGCCCGCGCCTCGCCGGGCGCCACCAGATCGTCAACGCGGGCACCGCCATCGCGGCGCTGCGGGCGGCGGGATTCGGCGATCTCGGCACCGCCGCCTTCGAGGCCGGCCTCAGCCAGGTCGATTGGCCGGGGCGCCTGCAGCGGCTCGGGCGCGGGCGCCTGCCCGGCCTGATGCCGGCCGGCAGCGAGCTCTGGCTCGACGGCGGCCACAACGTCGATGGCGGGCGCATCCTGGCGGCCGCGATGGCGGACCTGCAGGAGCGCGGCGACGCGCCCCTCGTCCTCGTCACCGGGCTCCTCGGCACCAAGGACGCGGAGGGGTTCCTGAAGAACTTCGTCGGGCTCGCCCGCGCGGTCGTGGCCGTGCCGATCAGCGGGCAGCTCGCCGCGCGGCCCGCCGAGGAGGTCGCCGCCATCGCGGCCTCGGTCGGCCTGCCTGCCACAACCGCTCCGAGCATCGAGGCGGCCCTCGTGGCCCTGCAGGACCGGGCCTGGGAGGCGCCGCCGCGCGTGCTGATCTGCGGCTCGCTCTACCTCGCGGGCGCCGTGCTGACCGCGAACGGGACGCCACCGGTCTGATACGATGTCCGGTTGATGGCTTCGCCATCTCCCCTTTCGGCAATGCGGATGTCGGCGTCGCTCAGGCGCCGCGCGGGCTTGGGATCCGGGATCCGCTTCGATCAAGCGGATCCCGTATGAGAACGGGTCCCGCCCGCTTCCGCTCTGTCAATAGAAACCCGTTCTTCTCCGGCCGTTCACGATTTCCGCGCCGCCGCCGCCCGCGTGCTCGCCCGCGAGATTGATGCTCCGGGTTGTGGCTTTCGGGAGATCCTGTGGCGCATGCGCTACATCGGGCCCGGCCGGAATGGTCTAGCTTGTCTCCCGATCGGGGAACCTGCTGGGGACCATCATGAAGAGACTTCTGAGTGCGTTTGCTGCTTTCACTGCGCTGACCGCGGCCGCTTCGGCGGCCGATCTGCCGCGCCGCGTCGCTCCTCCGGTGATTGCGCCGGTTCCGGTCTTCACCTGGACTGGCTTCTACGCCGGTTTCAACGCGGGCTACGGGTTCGACGCGAGCAGCACCAACCCTGACGTGATCGTCCTGACCCGCGACCCGCGCGTGGTCGCCGGCCCGGCCGGCTCGGCCCTCGCCATCGGCTGGACGGGCGACCGCAACACCGAGGGCTTCAGCGGCGGTGGCCAGATCGGCTACAATTACCAGTTCACGCCCGGCGCGGGCGTCGTGGTCGGCATCGAGGCGGACGCGCAGTACGTCGACTTCGGCCGCAACCGCAACGCCTTCTCGTTCGCGATCCCGAACCAGCCCGGCGCTCAGTTCAACGGCGCCAACGGCCTGCGCCTGTTCGACCCGCGCGGCCTGTCCGGGCTCGATTACTTCGGCACCGTGCGCGGCCGCCTCGGCTACGCCTTCGACCGCGTGCTGTTCTACGGGACCGGCGGCTTCGCCTATGGCGGCGGTGGCGGTACCAATTTCGGCCTGCCGAACACCGACGATTTCCAGACCGGCTGGACGGCCGGCGGCGGCATCGAGTACGCGCTGCCCACCGACTCGTTCCTGAACTTCTTCCGGTCCTCGGCAGTGACGCTGAAGGTCGAAGGTCTCTACGTGAACCTCGACCGGAACCGCCGCAACGGCGCCTACGCGTTCGACAACGCCGGCGTGATCGTCGCCGGCCTGCCGAACTCCATCATCCTGAGCAACACCGCCGGCTTCCCGGCGGTTGGCAACCTCGCTCGCCGCAACACGGAGTTCGCGGTGGTCCGCGCCGGCCTCAACTACAAGTTCGGTACCTGGTAGGATCGGGCGACAGCCCGGTTGCGGGGAAGCCCGGCCTCTCGGCCGGGCTTTTCCGTTGAGGGGGCATGAAAAAGAAGCCCGGCCTCTCGGCCGGGCTCGCTGCGGATCGCGCGGGCGCCGCGATCAGGCGCTGGCGGACTGGATCCAGCGCGACAGGTCGCCCTTCGGCGCCGCCCCGACCTTCTGGCTGGCGAGCTTGCCGTCCTTGAAGATCATCAGGGTCGGGATCGAGCGGATGCCGTATTCCGAGGCGATGCCGGGATTCTCGTCCACGTTCACCTTGGCGATCTTCACCCGGCCCTGCATCTCGCTCGAGATCTCCTCGAGCGCCGGCCCGATCGCCCGGCAGGGACCGCACCACTCGGCCCAGAAATCGACGACGACGGGCTCGGACGCTTCGAGGACATCCTGCCTGAAGCTCGCGTCGGTCACCTTCACGGTTGCCATCGCAAAACCCTTGTTTGTCCGGGACGCGGCAGACCCGGCCTCATCCCGCGTCCGCGCAACGTAGGAAGCCGGGAGGGCCCGATCAAGCGCGCACGGCCACGCTTGCCCGGGATCCCCGTGCGCCGTCGCACATCCGGGCGCCGGCCGCCCCTGCCGTGACGAAAGTCCATCAAATGAGGCAAGCTTAGGTTGATTTCCGCAGGAGGATCGTCAAAATTCACCGCGGGGCCAACGTCTCTGCGGACCGCTCATCCCCCCTTCGCGGCCCGATGAGATCCGTCCTGCGGAGGATAACGTCGGTTGGGGGAAAGCCTGATGCTGGATGCGCTGCAGGAATTGCGCGAGGTCAACCGCTGTTACTCGCGTGGGATTTGCTTGCCGTGCGGACCGAACTGATCTGGACCCATACGGCAGCGGCTGCAATCCTCGGGTTGAGCTTTCTCTCGCTCGCGGTCGGGCTGATGCTGGTCCTGACCAGGCGTCCGGACCTGAGGGTCCGGGTGCTCTCCTGGAGCATCGGCGCCTTCCTGCTCGCCTGCGCGGCGGCGCAGCTCGCCGAGGCCTGGACGGCGTGGAGTCCGGGGACGCCGCTGGTCCCGGATGGCGGGATCGAGGCACCGGCCAAGGTTCTCGCCGCGCTCGCCGCGCTGCCGCTGCTCGCCTGTCTGCGGCGGTTCCTGGCCGCCGCCGCGGCGCTGCCCTCGCCGGAGGACCTGCGCCGCCTCGACCGCGACCTCGCCGCCCGCACCCGCGAGCGCGACGCGGCCGAGGCGGCGAGCGCCGCCAAGAGCGCCTTCCTGGCCCGCGTGAGCCACGAGATCCGCACGCCCCTCAGCAGCATCCTGGGCTTCACCGATCTCCTCCTCGCCGATCCCGACCGCTCGCCCGAGGATCGGCGCCGGCTCGACATCATCCAGGTCTCGGGTTTCGCGCTGCTCTCGCTCGTCGACGACGTCGTGGACGTCTCGAACATCGAGGCCGGCAAGGTCGCCCTGCGCAGCGAGCCCTTCGACCTGCACGCCCTCGTGGAGACGAGCCTCGCCATGGTGAGGCCCGCCGCCGAGGCCAAGGCCCTCAGCCTCTCGGTCGAGATCGCGCCGAACGTGCCCGCCCGCGTGCGCGGCGACGCGGACCGGGTGCGCCAGATCCTGCTCAACCTCCTCGGCAATGCGGTCGCCTTCACGGCGGCCGGCGCGGTCGGCGTCAGCCTGCGCTGCGAGGAGGCGGTGAGCCGGCGCGGGCGCGTCACCCTGGCGGTCAAGGATACCGGGCCGGGGATCCCGCCGGAGCGCCAGGCGACGCTGCTGTCGCAGGACGGCCCCGACCCCCCGCGGGTCGGCAGCAAGGGCCTGGGCCTGGCGGTCTGCCGCAGGCTGGTGGCGCTGATGGGCGGGGAGATCGGCTTCGAGAGCCACGAGGGCTACGGGTCGACCTTCTGGGTGCGCCTCGACCTGGAGCCGGTGGCGCCGGCGCCCGCCGCCGCCCCGCCGGAGCCCGAGCCCTTCCTGGCCGCTCCCCGCATCCTCCTGGTCGAGGACATCCCGGCGAACCAGAAGCTCGTGCGGCTGATCCTGGAGGAGGAGGGCTACGCCGTCGACACCGCCTCGAACGGCGTCGAGGCGGTGGCGATGATCCGCTCCGCACCCTACCGCCTCGTGCTGATGGACGTGCAGATGCCGGCCATGGACGGCCTGACCGCGACGCGCCGGATCCGCCAGATGGGCGGGCCCTCGGGGCGGATCCCGATCGTCGCCATGACCGGCCACATCCTGCCCCGTCACCTGGAGGCCTGCCGCGAGGCCGGCATGGACGACGTCATCGCCAAGCCCTTCAAGCGGGCGGAGCTGACCGCCGTGATCGCCCACTGGACCCTGCTCGAGGGCGAGCGCGCGCGGCCCCCGGGCGGCGCGGCCCTCGCCTCCTCGGCGGGGTAGCGGGCGCCGGTCCCCGCCCCCGGGACGCGGCTCATCCGTTCGGGTGAGGCCGGGCGGTTCGGACTGGACAAGGCGACGCGGCCGAGTAGCATTGGCGCCGCTTTCACGAGCGACACTCCGATCAGCCCCGCTGCGCCCCCGCCAGCGGGGCTTTTTCGCGGCCTCGCGCGGCGCCGCCCGCCGCCGCACGTCACCCCCGGCCCGGGCAGCCCGAACCGCGCCCGCGGGGCGCCGCCGAAGCCCTTGCGCCGACCGCCGATCGGCCCTACTTTGCATTGCAAAGCAGCCCTGCCGGGGGGCTCGCGGGACGCCTCGATGCCGTACCAGACTGACAGGGACCTCGACCGGGCCCTCGCCGACATCGTGGCGATTCGCAGCCAGATCGCCCGCGACACGCATTTCCGCGGCCTCGGCCCGGCGACGATCGCCGCGACGGGCGGGATCGCCCTCCTCGCCGCCGGGCTCCAGGCGCTCTGGCTGATGCCGGTCGGGGCGCTCGCCTACCTGCTGTACTGGATCGCGGTCGCGGCGCTCGCCGTGGCGCTGATCGGCGCCGAGGCGGTGACGCGCTCGCGGCGCCTGCATTCCGGCCTCGCGGACGCGATGATCGGCTCGGCGGTGGAGCAGTTCCTGCCCGCCCTCGCGGCGGGCGCGCTGGTCGCCCTGGTGCTGGTCCGGGTCGCGCCCGACAGCCTCTGGCTGCTGCCGGGGCTCTGGCAGGTCTTCGTCAGCCTCGGCCTGTTCGCCGCGACCCGGACGCTGCCGCGGGCGGTCTCGCTCGCGGGGGCGTGGTACCTCCTCGCCGGGCTCGCGGGGCTGGTCGTGGCGGCCGGAACCCGCGACCTGTCGCCCTGGGCGATGGGACTGCCCTTCGGCATCGGGCAGGTCCTCCTCGCCCTCATCCTCCATCTCACCTGCCGGGATGCCGATGTCTGAGCCGAGCGGACGCTTCTCCTACGAGGGCCTCGACCGGGTGATCCACGAGCGGGCGCGGCTGAGCGTGCTCACCTCCCTGGTCACCCACCCGGACGGCCTCCTCTTCGCCGACCTCAAGCAGCTCTGCGGCCTCACGGACGGCAATCTCAGCCGGCACCTGCAGGTGCTGCAGGAGGCGGGCCTGGTGGAATTGCGCAAGGGCTACGCCCAGAACCGGCCCCAGACGGTCTGCCGCCTCACCCCGGGCGGGCGCCGCCGCTTCCTCGACTACCTCGCGGTGCTGGAGCAGGTGGTCCGCGACGCGGCCGAGGCGCTCGACGAGGCGCCCGCGGCGTTCGGCTCCCTGCGCCCCTGAGGGCGCGCCCTCCCGTCCTTCCCCGCTCCTCAGACGCATCGCCCGGAGACTTTGTCGTGCAAAGTTCTTGTTCCCAGGGGGGCGGCCTCCACGTCGCGATGATCATGGACGGGAACGGGCGCTGGGCCACGGCCCGGGGCCTGCCGCGCAGCGCCGGGCACCGCGCGGGCGTGGAGGCGATCCGCCGGGTGGCGGAGGCCGCGCCCGATCTCGGCGTGGGGACGCTCACGCTCTTCGCCTTCTCGTCGGATAATTGGCGCCGGCCGCCCGCGGAGGTGGCGGCGCTGATGGGTCTCCTGCGCCGCTACCTGCGGCGCGAGACGGAGCGCCTCGCCCGCACCGGCACGCGCCTGACCGTGATCGGCCGCCGCGACCGGCTGCCCGCGGGCCTGCCCGGGGCATTGGCGCGGGCGGAGGCCGAGACCGCGGGGGGCGCGCGCCTGCACCTGCGCATCGCGGTCGATTACTCGGCCCGCGACGCGATCCTGGCGGCCGCCGCCGGCGCGCCCGGTGCCGATGTCGGGGCGGAGAGCCGGGAGGCCTTCGGGCGCCGGCTCAGCGGCGGGGTGCCGGACGTGGACCTGATGATCCGCTCGGGCGGCGAGAAGCGCCTCTCCGACTTCCTGCTCTGGGAATGCGCCTACGCGGAGCTGCATTTCACCGACCGGATGTGGCCCGATTTCGGCGGGGACGACCTGGCGGCGGCCCTGCGCGACTTCGCCCGGCGCGAGCGGCGCTTCGGGGGGCTCGGGACGGTCCCGGCCGCCGCCTGAGGGCAGGTGGCGCGGGAGGCGGGCTGGGGTAGAAGACCCTGAGACCGCCTCCATCGGGATTGCCATGCCGCTCTACGCCCTCGACGCCCACCATCCCCGCCTCGCCGACCCGGCCCGGGTCTGGATCGCTCCCGATGCCCAGGTGATCGGGCAGGTGGAGATCGACCTCGACGTGAGCATCTGGTTCTCGGCGGTGCTGCGCGGCGACAACGAGCCGATCCGCCTCGGGGCGCGCTGCAACATCCAGGACGGGGTGGTGCTCCACACGGATCCGGGCTTCCCCCTGGAGATCGGCGAGGACGTCACGATCGGCCACAGGGCCATCGTGCACGGCTGCACCGTGGGTGCGAATTCCCTGGTCGGCATGGGCGCGACGCTACTCAACGGCGCCCGGATCGGCCGCAACTGCCTCGTCGGCGCGAACGCCCTCGTGACCGAAGGCAAGGAATTCCCCGACAACAGCCTGATCGTCGGCGCGCCCGCCAAGGCGGTGCGCAGCCTCGACGAGCAGGCGGTCGAGGGACTGCGCCTCGCCGCCGCGCGCTACGTCGCCAATGGCCGGCGCTACGAGGCGGGGCTGCGGCGCCTCGACCCCTGAGCGGGGCGGCGGCGCTCCCCGCCTCAGCCCCGATCGGTGTGGGCGAGGCGCGCCGCCAGCGCCTCCGGCAGGCCCCGACTCTCCTTCGCGGGCGGGCGGCTGAGGGCGCCGGACGCGGCCTTGCGGGGCCGCAGCGCCACCGCGGCCTCGGCGAGCTTCACGGCCGCCACCACCTGATCGACCACCGGCACCGGGACCCGCTCGCGCACCCGCGGCCCGAGCCCCGAGAGCGGCGCGCCCGCGAAGATCAGCACGTCGGCGCCGTCCTCGCGCACCGCGGCCTCGGCCAGGGCCACGAGCTGGTCCTCCTTCTCCGCCTGCACCCCCGCCAGGGAGGCGAAGCGCCCCTCGATCGCCCGGATCGCGGCGCAGCGCGCCGAGAGCCCGTGCATCGCGACGCAGTCGCGGTACCAGGGCAGCAGCCCCTGCGCGAAGGTGACGATGCCGAAGCGCCCGCCCAGCAGGCAGGCGCTCAGCATCGCGGCCTCGGCGAGCCCGATCACCGGGATGTCGAACAGCTCGCGGGCGCCGACCAGGCCCGGATCGCCGAAGGCCGCGAGGATCGCCGCGTCGATCCCCGGCCCGGCCTCCGCCAGCATCTCGAGGGCGATGGCGCCGCCGATCTGCGCCTCGGCCCGGTTGGCGATGTAGGGCACCCCCCGCGGCGCGGTCGCGGCCACGATCTCGGTGCCGGGCGCCGCGGCGGCGGCGGCGGTGTCGCGCATCAGCGCCGTGACGTCGCGGCTGGTATTCGGATTGAGGAGGAGGAGGCGCATCGCTCAGGCCGCGTCGGAGCGGGACAGGGCGGCGAGCAGGGCCGCCCCCGTGTGGGAGACGTGCTCGGCGAGGAGCAGGCCGGCCCGGGGCCCGTCGCGGGCGACCAGCGCCGCCAGGATCGCCCGGTGCTCCGCCACCGACTCGCTCCAGCGGCCGTGGCTGTCGAGGGCGCGCCGCCGGGCGATCTCGGCCCGGGCGTGCAGCGCCTCGTGGGCCTCGCGCAGGGGCGGGTTGCCGGCGCAGGCCACGATCAGCGCGTGGGTCGCGTGGTTGGCGGCGAAGTAGGGGGCGATCTCCCCGTTCCGGTGATGCGCCTCGATCGCGGCCTGGAGCGCCTGCAAGCGGTCGAGGTCGTCCCGCCCCATCCGCTGCGCCGCGAGCTCCGCCCCCGCCCGCTCGATCCAGGCCAGGGCCTCGAACAGCGCCCGGACCGCCTCCGGATCGAGGGCGGCGATACGGGGCGAGCGGTTGGGCCGCAGCTCCACGAGGCCCTCCATGGCGAGGAGCTTCACGGCCTCCCGGAGCGGCGTGCGCGACACGCCGAGCGCCTCCGACAGCTCGGTCTCGACCAGCGGCGCCCCGGCCGGGAGCGCCCCCTCGACGATCATGGCGCGCAGCCGCCGCACCGCCTGCTCGTGCAGGGAGAGGCGGCCGGACCCGGTGACGGGGCCGAGGAGGGCGGGCTTGCGGGGGCGTCCGCGCGGACGCCGGACCTGATCCATGGAGGGGACCTCGCGGGGTGACGCCCGAGCATAGCGGCTCGCCGGCCGCGCGGGCGCATCAATTGCGGGCATGTTCTGGCGCTTGCGCCGCCATTTAGCACGAATTGCATGCAATGACCGAAAAATCCGTTGCGGCCGGCCGCGGAGCCGATCAGGCTCCTGCGGGAGCGGCGGATCGGCCGCTGCGGCAGCCCCCGAGGTGTCCCGTGCTCCGGCATCGTTTCGGTCTCGTCATGGTGGCGGCCCTCTGGGCCTGGTCGGGCGCGGCCACCGCGCAGGACGGCGCGCCGGTGCGGCTCGGCTACGCGAAATGCGCCCATTGCCTGCCGATGGCGCTGATCCCGGATCTCGCCAAGGAGCTCGGCAAGGAGCTCGGCAAGGGGCTCGGCAAGGGGGTGACGGTCGAGGCGACGGGCTTCAATTCCGGCAACGACGTCCTCACCGCCCTGGTGGCCAAGAGCCTCGACGTCGCGCAGGTCACCTACCTCCACTACGTCACCGCCCTCGACAAGGGCTTCGACCTCGTCGCGGTGGCCGGAGAGGTGAATGGCGGCTCGGAATGCCTGTCGGCCAAGGGCCTCAACCTCGCGGCCGAGGACTGGGCGGGCCTCAAGGCGCTGGTCGAGGCCCGCAAGGCGGCCGGCACGCCGCTCAAGGTCGCGGCCTCGCGCGGCAACGCGCAGGACATCCACATGCGCGGCGCCCTCCTCAAGCAGGGCATCAATCCCAACCGCGACATCCAGTTCGTCAACATCCCGAACCCGTCCGACCACCTCGCGGCGATGCAGCGGGGCGAGGTCGACCTCGTCTGCTCGGTGGAGCCCTTCGCCTCGCAGATCCGGATGGCCGGGGCCGCGAACCACTTCGTGCTCCCCTACGACCAGGCGGCCGGCAAGCTCACCAACCTGATCGTCACCCGCTCGGACGTGATCAAGGCCCGCCGCGCCGCCGTGCAGGCGGTGGTCGATGCCGACGTCGCCCTCGTCGCCAAGCTCCAGGCGGATCGCGGCGTCTGGGTCGACGTGATCAACCAGAAGACCGGCCTGTCCAAGGACGTCGCCGCCGAGGCGCTCAAGAACGCCGAGCCCGACTACCGCATGTACCGGGCCCGGACGCTCGCCATCGCCGAGATGATGCGCGACCTGAAGTACATCAGCCGCGACGTGTCGAAGGAGGTGGAGGCCAACATGGATTACTCCTTCCTGGAAGCGGCCACCAAGCAGAGCCGCGATGGCCTCGGCCACTGACCTGCCGCGGCCGGCCTCGGCCCTGCGCCTGCCGCCCGGTGCCGTCCTGCGGCGGCGCCTCGCCGGATGGGCCGAGCGGGCGGCGCTGCCGCTCCTCCTCGTCGCCGGCTGGGAGGCCTTCGCGCGCTCGGGCGCGCTGCCGCCCGCCCTCCTGCCGGCGCCCTCGGCGGTGCTCCACGCCCTGGCCGACTGGATGCTCGGCCTCGACGAGAGCACCCAGAGCTCCTCGGGCCACTGGCCCGCGGACGCCCTCGCCAGCCTGTCGCGGGTGCTGGCGGGCTACGCGATCGCGGCGCTCTGCAGCGTCGGGCTCGGGGTGGCGATCGGCTGGTGGCGCCTCGTCGAGCGCACCGTCGAGCCGACGCTGCAGATGCTGCGCCCGATCCCGCCCGTCTCCTGGATCCCCCTCGCGATCATCTGGTTCGGCATCGCCGACAGGCCGGCGATCTTCCTGGTCTTCCTCGGGGCGTTCTTCCCGATCCTGATGAACACGATCCACGGCGTGCGCTCGGTCGACCGCAACCTGATCCGCGCCGGGGCGATGATGGGGGCGAGCGAGCGCCAGCTCCTGGCGCGGATCGTGCTGCCGGCCGCGCTGCCCGCCATCGTCTCGGGGCTGCGCATCGCCATCGGCTCGGCCTGGATGCTCACCGTCACGGCCGAGATGGTCGCGGTGAAGAGCGGGCTCGGCTACGTGCTGTGGGATTCCTACTACTTCCTGCGCTACGACATCGTGCTGGCGGCGATGATCTCGATCGGGCTGCTCGGCTACCTCTCCGATCTTTGCCTCAAGGCGGTGGCGGCGACGGTGCTGCACTGGCAGCGCGGCACCACCGTGCAGGGCCGCTGAGCATGAGTGCGATCGACCTCCTCGACGTCCGCAAGGTGTATCGCGACCGCGACGGCCAGGACCTCGTCGCCCTGGAGCGGACCCGCCTGTCGCTCGCGGCGGGGGAGTTCCTGTGCCTGCTCGGCCCCTCCGGCTGCGGCAAGTCCACGCTCCTGAACCTCGTCGCCGGCTTCGAGGCGCCGAGCTCGGGCGAGATCCGGGTGGCGGGCCGGCGCGTCGAGCGGCCGGGCGCCGACCGCGGCGTGGTCTTCCAGCAGCCGACGCTGATGCCCTGGCTCACCGTGATCGACAACGTCGCCTTCCACCTCACGCTGAAGGGCGTCGGCAGGGCGGAGCGCCGGGAGCGGGCGCAGGCCTATCTCGACCTCGTCGGCCTGCGCGGTTTCGAGCGGCACTACCCGGCCGAATTGTCGGGCGGGATGAGCCAGCGGGTCGGGATCGCCCGGGCGCTGCTGATGAACCCGGCCGTGATCCTGATGGACGAGCCCTTCGCCGCCCTCGACGCCCAGACCAAGAGCGAGATGCAGGAGGAGCTGGTGGCGATCTGGGAGCGGGTCGGCGCGACCGTGATCTTCGTCACCCACTCGGTCGACGAGGCGCTGGTGCTCGGCACCCGCGTCGCCGTGATGAGCCGGCGGCCCGGCCGCATCCGCGAGGTTCTGCCCTTCGACGCGCCCCGGCCGCGGGACGTGACCAGCCCGGCCTTCAACGACGTGAAGCGCCACGTGCTCGGCCTGATCCGCGCGGAATCGGCCCGTCCGCCTCGGGCCGCCTGATGCGGCTCGGGATGCTGACGCCCTCGTCGAACACGCGGCTCGAACCGGCGACCGCCGCGATGCTGCGGGACCTTCCCGGCGTGACGGCCCATTTCTCGCGCTTCCGGGTCACGGCGATCTCGCTCGCGCCGGAGGATCTCGGCCAGTTCGACGCGGAGCCGGTCCTGGCGGCGGCGGATCTCCTGGCCGACGCCAAGGTCGACGTGGTGGCCTGGAACGGCACCTCGGCGGCGTGGCTGGGCTTCGACCGCGACGAGGCGCTCTGCGCCGGGATCGAGGCGCGGACCGGGATCGCGGCCTGCACGGCGGTGCTGGGCTTCCGCGACGTCTTCCGCCGCGCCGGCCACCGCCGGATCGGCCTGGTGACGCCCTACCGGGGCGACGTGCAGGCCCGCATCCGCGCAAACTGGGAGGCGGCGGGCTTCGCCTGCGCGGCCGAGCGGCATGCGGGCCTCTCCGACAACTTCTCCTTCGCGGCTCTGCCCGAGGGCGACCTCGCCGGCATGGTCCGGGCGGTGGCCGCCGAGGGCGTGGAGGCGGTGGCGATCGTCTGCACCAACCTGGACGGGACGGCGCTCGCCCCCGCCCTGGAGGCGGAGCTCGGCCTCCCGGTCTACGACTCGATCGCCGTCACGCTCTGGGCGGCCCTGCGCCGGGCCGGGGCCGACCCGGCGCCGCTCGCGCGCTGGGGGCGGCTGTTCGCGCCTTGTACCAACGGCTCAGGATGCTGACGCAGCGGGCCGTCGCTCCATCTCGAATTTTCGATTTCAAGCCAGAGGCTTGGTGAACCAGAGGCTTGGTGAACCAGAGGCTTGGCGAACGAGAGGCTTGGCGACAATTCGAGTGCCGCACCACCGGTCATGAGAAATGACCGGCGGCATTGGGCGGGATGGCCCCGCAGCGCCGGCGCGCCACCCATGATCGATCCGTCGACGCAGGATCGAGCCGGATCGCCCGATGCGGGAGCGAGCGGCCTCGGCATCGGCCGATCGCGCGTCCCGGGCGAGGCCGGGTCGCGCGATCCTCAGCCCCGCTTCGCCCCGACCGCGGCGGGTGGGGCCTCGCCCGGCAGCACGAAGACCTGCCCCGGATAGATTCGGTTGGGGTTGCGGATCTGGGCCTGGTTGGCGCCGAAGATCACCGTGTAGCGCACCCCCTTCCCGTAGGCCTTGCGGCTGATGCTCCAGAGATTGTCCCCGCGGGTGACCGTGGCCGTGCTGACCGCGCTCACGAACACCGTGGACGGGTCCGGTATCCGCCCGGAGGCCGGCCCGGCGGCGGCGAGGGCGGCGGGTCCCGCGGGCGCGATCGCCGCGTCGACGGCCGGGGTCGCGGGGCCGGGGGGCGCGGGCGCCGCGGCCGGGGAGGGCGCCGGATGGCCCGCCGGCTTCGGCGGCCCGGCGGGGGCGGGTCGCGCGGCGGCCACCACCGGCGCGGCCTCCACGCTCGGCGGGACGGCGAACTTCACTTCCGAGCGCGTCCTCACCGAGCCGGTCGCGGGGTCGACCTGGTCGATCCGCACCCGGTAATCCCCGGGCCGCACCCCGCGCCCGATCGAGAAGGCGACGCGACCGTCGGATCCCGTCCGGCCGGGCGCGATCAGCGTCTCGTTGAGGTAGAGCCGCACATTCGTCTGCGGCGCCCCCTGCGCGCTCACGAAGAGCTTGCCGCCGGTCTCGGCGTCGACGCTGGCGATGCGGATCGGCGTCGTCCCGGGCGGCGGGGCCGCCGGGGCCTCCCGCGCCGCGGCGACGACGGACGGCGCGGGCTTCGGCGCCTCCTCCGGCTGCGACAGCACGGTGGTCGGCTGGCCGGGAGCGCTCACGGCGACGAGCGGCTTGCTGGCGGCGTTCGCCGCGACCGCGACGACGGCGCTCTCGGGTCCCGTCGTGCGGGTGCCGTCCGGCGCGACGCTGCGCAGGCCGATCGCGTGGCTGCCGGGCGGCAGGGCCGGGGGCACGAGGACGAACTGGCCGCTCGCATCCGCCTGCGTGCGGGCGAAGACCTCGCCGTCGCGCAGGAGCTCCACCTGCGCCTCCGGCGCCGCCCGGCCGGCCACCACGCTCTCGCCGGTGGGCTCCACCCGGATCACGTCGAAGCTCGGGGCGCGCGGCGCCGCCGAGGGCGGCCAAGTGGACGGCAGCGCGGAGGGCGGCGCGGAGGGCGGCGCGGGCGGGGGCGCCAGGGCCGCCTGCTGCTCGGCCGCCGCGCCGGGGGCGGCGGGTTCGGGCGCGTCCCTCGTCGACAGCATCCGGTTGCCGCTCGACACGATGCCGATCAGCACGATCCCGCTCACGAGCCCGATGCCCGCGAGCGCCACGCCTCGCCGCAACTCCGCCGTCATGGCGTTCCACTCCTGGTCGCGCCGGCTTCAGGGTCGGCGCGCGGCCATTCGCCTCCTGGTCGACAACGCTGGTCGATCGCCGCCATATTATCAGGCATGTCCGGAAGACACCAAGCTGCGGAACCTTGCGGAGGTGGACCGGATCTTGCGCCGCCCCGCGGCCGGCCCCCGGACCGTCCGGGCGCCGGCGCGGCAGCGGAACGCGGAGCATTGATGCGGACGGTTTGCGTGTATTGCGGCTCGGGCTTCGGCACCGACCCGGTGTTCCGGGAGGCCGCGCGGGCCCTCGGCCACTCCCTCGCGGAGGCCGGGATCGGCCTCGTCTACGGCGGCGGCAATGTCGGGCTGATGGGCACGGTGGCGCGGGCGGTGCTCGACGCGGGCGGGCACGTCACCGGCATCATCCCGGACTTCCTGAAGTCGCGCGAGCGGATGCTCGACGACGTGCAGGAGACGATCGTCGTGCCCGACATGCACACCCGCAAGCGGCTGATGTTCGACCGCTCGGACGCGTTCGTGGCCCTGCCCGGCGGCATCGGCACCCTGGAGGAACTCGTCGAGCAGATGACCTGGGCGCAGCTCGGCCAGCACGCCAAGCCGATCCTGCTCCTGTCGGTGGCGGGGTTCTGGGCGCCGCTCCTGGCGCTGCTCGACCACATGCGCGCGAAGGGCTTCATCCGCGAGGGGCTCGACCTCAACTACCTCGTCGCCGAGCGCCCCGAGGCGGTGGTGGGGATGCTGGAGAGCGCCCTGCGCGCCCATCCGCCCCGGCCCGAGGCGGACGCCCTCATCGAGGAGCGGTTCTGACGGCGCCGCGGCGTCGGGGCGGGGTGGCATTCCCCTCGGGCCCGGGCGCCGACCCGGCCGGGGAGGGGCCCCGCTTCATCCGACATCCGATTGATGGCTTCGCCATCTCCCATTTCGGCCATGCGGATGTCGGCTTCGCTCAGGCGCCGCGCTCAGGCGCCGCGCAGGCTGGTGATCCGGGATCCGCGTCGATCAAGCGGATCCCGCCTCACCCCTCCACGGTCCAGGTCGTCGTCCCGTCCTTGTTGTCCTTGACGGTGACGCCCATCCCCGCGAGCGCGCCCCGCAGGCGGTCGGACTCGGCCCAGTTCTTCGCCGCGCGCGCGGCCTTGCGCGCGGCGATCAGCCCCTCCACGGCCGCGACGTCGATCCCGGAAGCCGCCACCGCCGCCTCGGCCCGGGCCGAGCGGGTCGCGCCGAGCAGCCCCATCAGCCCCGCCCCGGCCTTGAGCGCCGCCGGATCCTCCAGCCTGTGCAATTCGCCGAGCGCGGCCGGCGTGTTGAGGTCGTCGAGGAGCGCGTCCCGCACCCCCTCCGGCACGGCGGGCGCGGGGCTGAGGTCCCCGACGCTCTCGTACCAGCGCTCCAGGGTGCGGCTCGCCTCCTCCAGCGCCCGGAGCGTCCAGTCGATCGGCTGGCGGTAATGGGTGCGCAGCATCGCCAGCCGCACCGCCTCGCCGGGCCAGTCCGCCAGCACCTCCCTGAGGGTGACGAAGTTGCCGAGCGACTTCGACATCTTGTCGCCCTCGACCTGCAGGAAGCCGTTGTGCAGCCAGACATTGGCCATCACCGGCGTGCCGAAGCAGCAGCGCGACTGCGCGACCTCGTTCTCGTGGTGCGGGAAGACGAGGTCGATGCCCCCCGCGTGGATGTCGAAGGTCTCGCCGAGATGCCTCCACGACATGGCCGAGCACTCGATGTGCCAGCCCGGACGGCCCGGCGCCGCGATCCCGCACGGGGAGGGCCAGGCCGGCTCGCCCGGCTTCGAGGGTTTCCAGAGCACGAAGTCGAGGGGCCAGCGCTTGTAGGGCGCCACGTCCACCCGCGCCCCCGCCTCCATCTCGTCGAGGGGGCGCCGTGAGAGCGCCCCGTAATCGGGCATGGAGGGCACGTCGAACAGCACGTGATCCTCGGCGAGGTAGGCGTGGCCGGCGGCGACGAGCCGCTCGATCATCTGCGCCATCTCGGCGATGTGGTCGGTCGCCCGCGGCTCGATGAAGGCGGGGCGCGCGCCCGGCCGGTTCACGTCCTCGGGCATCAGCACGCCGAGCCGGCGCAGGTCCGCGTGGAAGCCCGCCAGGGTCTCGTCCGTCAGGGTGCGGATCGAGACGCCGCGCTCGGCCGCCCGCGCGTTGATCTTGTCGTCCACGTCCGTGACGTTGCGGACATAGGTGACCGCGTCGGCCCCGTAGAGGTGGCGCAGCAGGCGGAAGAGCAGGTCGAAGACGATGATCGGCCGGCCGTTGCCGATATGGGCCGCGTCGTAGACGGTCGGGCCGCAGGCGTACATCCGCACCCGGGACGGGTCGATCGGGGCGAACGGCTCCTTGGCCCGCGTGAGCGTGTTGTAGAGGCGCAACAACGGGGCCATGAAACCCTGCTCCCTGGGATGATGCGGCGGCGCGGTCGGGCGCGCCCGCGGCGCTTCTAACACATTGGCCTGCCGGAGATCCCCCCGGCCCAATCGCGATCCGCGCCGGATCGGGCGGGTCATCCGTTTCCGGCCGCTGTTGCAGCCGCGAGACGCCGCGGACGGCCGAACCGGGTTAGCCCAGCTCGGCACGGTTTTCGAGCCGCCGGCGACGGGCGCGGGCCACCCGCCCAAACCCTTCTCCGCCCTCCCGCCCGCCGGCCGTGCGCGGGTTCCGTTTAGCCTTTGTTTACCGACGCCTCCGAGTGTCGGTTGCCAAAGCGTTCCGATCCAGAAGGCAATCCCATGCGTCGCTCCCTCGCCGCCCTCGGCCTCGTCGGTCTCCTCGCGCTCGCCGGCCCCGCGCTGGCCGCTGGATCGGAGGCGGCGGCGGCGCCCGGGGCGGAGAAGACCTTCCTGATCCCGTCGAGCGACGGCTACGGCGTCGCCGAGTGCCTGAGCACCGGCGGCGGCGAGTGCGGCCAGGTGGTCGCCGATGCGTGGTGCGAGTCCCAGGGCTTCGCCAAGGCCGCCTCCTTCGGGGCCGCCGCGCAGGACGAGTACACGGGTGCAATCGACACCCCGTCGGCGCCCGTGAGCCGGCCCGCCGACCGCCCGATCCGCATCACCTGCCGGGATTGACGCGGGTCGTCATCCGACATCCGACGGATTGCGTCGCCATCTCCCATTTCGGCCATGCGGATGTCGGCGTCGCTCACGCGCCGCGCGGGCTTGGCATCCGCTCTCCGGACGTGATCGTCCGGACAGCGGATCAGCCCTTCAGGAAGTCGCCGCATTTCGGCGGCGGCTCGGTGCCCCACGGCATCAGCGGCACCGTCGAGGTCGAGTTCTTGGGCGAACCCTCGATCAGCTTGTCGGAATAGACCATGTACACCAGGGTGTTGCGCTTGGCGTCGCAGCCCCTGACGATCTGCATGCTCTTGAAGATCAGCGAGCGGCGCTCGCTGAACACCACTTCGCCCTGGGTCAGCTTGCGCTTGAACTGCACCGGCCCGATCTGCCGGCAGGACAGCGAGATGTCCGAGACCTGCTCGGCGAGCCCGAGCGTTCCCTTGATGCCCCCGCGCTCCGGCAGGGTGTAGTGGCAGGCCACCCCCCCAACGTCCGGATCGTCGATCCCGTAGACGACGAGCTTGTCGTTCGGCGTCAGCGGCCGCCAGACCGTGGACTTGTCGAAGATGCGGTCGGGCTCTTCCGCCCGCGCCGCTCCGCCGAGACCTGCGAGCATTCCCGCCGCCAGCGCCACCCGCATGAGACTCCGCCGCCACACCATTCCCGGATCCCCGTCAAACCAACGTTAAGGCATGTAGGAAGGCTGTTGCCGAACGGCGAGGGCGGTTAGAACAGCCAAGTCTCGCGGCGTCGATGCGGGACGCCGCCGGCTCGGCCTCCGCGGCCGAGCCCGCCCCCTGTCAGATCCATCGCCGGAACGCCATGACGCTGTCCCGCCTGCTCGCCCGGCTCCTCGCCGGGATCGTCGCCGTGGCCGCCCTCGTTCAGGGTGCCTGGGCGGAGCCGAACGCCGCCGCCTGCCAGCGCTTCCGCGCCGAGCTCGCCAACCTGCAGCGGGAGTCGAACCGCGGCCAGGTCGAGGAGATCCAGCGCCTCGTCGCCTACCGCAGCTCCATCGGCTGCGAGGGCGGGCGCTTCCTGTTCTTCGACATGCGCCCGCCGCAATGCGCCCAGGTCGAGCAGCGGATCCGGGCCCTCAACGCCGGCTACGGGGCGGGCAACACGCAGGTGGCGGATGCCCGGCGCGAGCAGCTCGTCGCCGCCGTCAAGGACTCGTGCACGGGCCTGCCGGCCGCGGCGAAGCTGGCGGACGGCTTCGCCCGCGGCGGCGGCCACGTGATCTGCGTGCGCCTGTGCGACGGCGCCTATTTCCCGATGCCGAACCTGCCGGACGGGCGGGAGGGCGCCGACGAGATGTGCAAGGCCCTCTGCCCCGGCACCGAGGCCGCCGCCTACTCGATGCCGGCGAGCGACAACGGCCTCAAGGACGCGGCCGCGATCCAGACCCGGCGCGCCTACGCGGCGCTGCCGAACGCCTTCAAATTCCAGAAGACCTTCGTGCCGAACTGCTCCTGCCGGGGCCAGGGCCAGACCTGGGCGCAGGCCCTGGTGAAGGCCGAGAGCATGCTGGTCCAGCACAAGGGCGACATCTTCGTCACGCCGGCCCAGGCGGAGGCGCTCTCGCGGCCGAAGGTCCGCCTCACCCTCGTCGGCCGCGCCGACCGCTCGGCCGCGGTGGTGGCCGCCTCGGCCGCGGCCCGCAACGGCCTGGAGGAGCCGCCCGGCGCCGAGGCGCCGGCGACGCCCGCGGCGAAGCCCGCCGGGCCCGACGAGAGGCCCGCCGTGCGGGTGATCGCGCCGACGATCATCCCGGTCCCGATCCAGGCGCGCATCGACGGGCCCCAGGCGGCGGCGCCGGCGAGCCCGGCGCCCGGGACCGAGCCCGTCGCCACGCCCTGATCCGGGGCCGCGCGACCCGCGTCCCCGGGACGGTCGGACGCCGCAGCATCCCGTGGCCCGGACCGCCGGCCGATTGGGCGAAGGACGCGTTGCCGGACCGGGCCAGCGGTCGCTTCTTCTCACGACCGCCGGTACGCCGCGCGTCCTCCGGCGCGAGCGCGGTCCGGCCGAGGGCGGGCGTCATTACGCCATCCGGTTGATTGCTTCGCCATGCGGATGGCGGCTTCGCTCAGGCGCCGCGCGGGCTCGTGCTCCGGTTGATTGCTTCGCCATCTCCGATTTCGGCCATGCGGATGTCGGCTTCGCTCACGCCCCGCCCGCCCCGACATCCCGCGGCGCCAGTTCGGCCGCCGGCGCCTCGCGCGCCGCGCCCGGCCGCCGGGCGAAATCCGGCACCGCCTCCGCGAACACCGCCTCGGCCGCCGCGCGGTCGGCCTGCGCCACCGCCGCGCGCAGCCGCTCGAGCCAGCGCGCGAGCTGCGCCCGGTCGGCGAAGACGGGCTTGGCCGCCATGACCCCCTCGATCCCGTCGAGGGTCACCATCGGCTCGTCGCGGGCGAAGAGGATCTCGTTCAGGCGCTCCCCGGGCCGCGCGCCCGTCACGGCGATCTCGATGTCGAGGCCCGGCTCGAAGCCGGCGAGGCGGATCATGCGCTCGGCGAGGTCGCGGATCCGCACCGGCTGGCCCATCTTCAGCACGTAGACGGCGGCGCGCTGGTCGCCCGCCCGCGGGTCGCGACCCTCGCGGTCGGCGTGGGAGGCGGCGGTGAGCACGAGGTCGCAGGCCTCGCGCACGGTCATGAAGTAGCGCACCATCTCGGGATGGGTGACCGTGACCGGCCCGCCGCGGGCGATCTGCGCCTTGAACACCGGCACCACCGAGCCGACCGAGCCGAGCACGTTGCCGAAGCGCACCGCCACGAGCCGCGCCGGCCCGCCGGCCGCGTCGAGGGCCTGCGCGTACATCTCGGCGAAGCGCTTGGTGACGCCGAGCTGCGAGACCGGCTCGATCGCCTTGTCGGTCGAGATCATCACCAGCGCGCGGGCGCCCGCCGCCAGCGCCGCGTCGGCCACGTTCACCGAGCCGAACACGTTGGTCTTGATGCCCTCGGTCCAGTCGCGCTCCAGGTAGGGCACCTGCTTGAGCGCGGCGGCGTGGAAGACCGCGTCGGGGCGGAACGCGCGCAGGACGTGGAAGAGCCGCTCCCGGTCGCGGATGTCGGCGATGACGCCGCTCACCTCCGCCTCGCTCTCGGCCAGGGCCGGCCGCGTCAGCACCCCGTGCAGGGCGGGCTCGGAATTCTCCACGACGAGGAGCGCCGAGGCGCCGAAGGCCACGGCCCGGGCGCAGATCTCCGAGCCGATCGAGCCGCCGCCCCCCGTCACCACGACGCGCTGGCCGGCGAGGAAGCGCTCCAGGCGCGGCCGGTCGATCGGGACGGTCGGGCGCAGCAGCAGGTCCTCGATCTCGAGGGGCGCCAGTTCGGCGTCGCGCAGGCCCTCGCCGAGGGTGGTCACGCGGGCGAGCGGCAGGCCGAGGCGGCGGGCGCGGGCGAGGAGCCCGTCGGGATCGGCCTCGGGTGCGAGGGCGTTCGGCGTCGCCACGAGGCGCCGCACCGCGACGCCGCGGGCGGCGAGGTCCGCCACGACCTGCTCCAGGTCGGCGAAGGCGCCCAGCACCGGCACGCCGCGCAGGCTCTGGCCGCGATCCTCGGCCCGGGGCGAGAGGATGCCCTGGGCCGCGAGCTTGCGCACCGTCCCGGCCTCGATGGCGCGCAGCACCACCTCGATCTCCGCGCCGCGGCCGAGGAGGAGCGCGGGCGTCGTCGCGGCGCGGGCGTGGCTCTGGCGCGAGCGGCTGTATTTCAGGTAGCGGAAGGCGACGCGCGGGCCGCCGAGCAGGAAGAGCTGCAGCACGAAGTAGAGCCCGATCGCGATCTTGCCGAAGAAGTAGATCCCGAACAGGGCGGGCGAGACCAGCGCGTAATCCAGGAGCAGCAGCGACAGGGCCAGGACGGCGACCGCCCGCACGATGGCGGCGAGGTCGGGGAGCGAGGCGAAGCGCCACTTGGTGCGGTAGAGCCCGAACCAGCGATAGACGAGCCCGGCATAGAGCACGAAGGGGCCGAGCAGCACCGGCAGATGCGCGAGGCGCTCGGCCAGCCGCGCGTCATCGAAGCGGATCAGGAAGGTGAGCGTGACGGCGAGGGCGGTCGCCACGAGGTCGTGGGCGACGATCGCCGCGCTCTTGAGGGTCGGTCTGCGCATCGGGAAGCCGGCGCGGGTATCGGCCGGGCTTCCCCCGCTGTCAACGCGCCGGGGCCCGCGGCGGCGCGGCCGGCGCCCGCCGCGGCAGCGGCGCCCGCAGATCCTCGAAGACCCGCGCGAGGCGCAGCACGCCGAGATCGTCGAAGCGATGCCCGACGATCTGGAGGCCCACCGGCAGGCCCTCCGGGGTGAGGCCCGCCGGGACCGCGACGGCGGGCTGCTCCGACATGTTGAAGGCGACCGTGAAGCCGATATGCTCGAAGGGGCGCATCGGGTCGTCGGTCGGGGAGGCGAGCTCCGCCGGGAAGGCCGGGATCGGCGCCACCGGGCTGATCAGGAAGTCGAAGGGGCGAATCGCCCGCAGGGCCGCGTCGCGCATCGCCCCCATCTGGCTCATTCCCGCGAAGACGGCCGCGCCGCTCGACCCCCGCGCGGCCTGCGCCCAGTCGCGGATGAAGGGCAGCACGGCGGCGCGCCGCTCCGGGGCGAGGGCGCCGATGTCGCTCCAGGCGCGCTCGCGCCAGAACGTGTCGAGCCCGTCGAGCATGGCGCGGGTGAGGAAGGGCGCGACCGGCTCCACCCGAGCGCCCGCCGCCGCGAGGCGCGCGGCCGCGTCCTCGATCACCGCCGCGACGGCGGGGTCGACCGGCAGGCCGACGCCCGCCTCGCGCAGGAGGCCGAGGCGCAGGCCCTTCGGGTCGAGGCCGTCGAGGGCGAGCCAGTCGAGGCCGGCGGGCGGGAGCGCGGTGCCGTCGCGGTGATCCGGGCGGCTGAGTTCGCGCATGGCCAGGGCCGCGTCGGCGACGCTGCGGGTCATCGGCCCGGCGCAGCGGCCGTAATAGGGCGGGTCGACCGGCACGCGGCCGTTGCTGGGCTTGAGGCCGACGATGCCGCACCAGCCGGCCGGCAGGCGGATCGAGCCGCCGATATCCGTGCCGAGATGCAGGGGCCCGTAGCCGGCAGCCGCGGCGGCGCCCGCCCCGGCCGAGGAGCCGCCCGGGGTCCGGGTCGGGTCCCAGGGGTTGCGGGTGAGGGGATGGATGCTGGAGAGGCCCGAGGAGAGCATGCCGTAATCCGGCATGGTGGTGCGCGCGAACAGGATCGCCCCGGCCTCGCGCAGGCGGGCGGCTGCGGGGGCATCCTCCGGGCTCGGGGGCGCGTCGCGCCGTGCCGCGGTGCCGAGGGGCATCGCCACGCCCCGGGTGGCGATGTTCTCCTTGACGGTGGCGGGCACGCCGTCGAGGGCGAGCGCCTCGCCGCGCCGCCAGCGCGCCTCGGAGGCGCGGGCGGCCTCCCGGGCCTCCTCGGGGAGGAGCAGGCAGAGGGCCTGCAGGGTGGGCTCCATGGCCTCCACCCGGGCCAGCACCGCCTCGGTCACCTCGACGGGCGAGAGGTCGCGCGCGGCGTAGCGGGCGAGGAGGTCGGTGGCGCAGAGGTCGGCCAGGGACTCGGTCATCGCGCCTCGCGGGGAGAGATCGCGCGGGCGGTCACGCGCCCTCCCGGGCCGGCTTGCCGGCGAGCGCGATGTAGAAGCCGAGCCCGTCCTGGGCCGGCAGGGTCTGCAGGCGGTCGACCCAGCCGCGCCGCTTGGCTTCGAGCAGCAGGCGGCCGACGGGCTGGAACAGGGTCTCGCCGCCGCCCGGCACCGGGGCGTCGAGGCGGACCGCCACGGTCTTGCCCTTGGCGAAGCGGCTGCGCTCCAGCATGTCGGTCAGCGAGGCTTCCGCCTTCGCCCGGGGCGTGCCGCGCAGGTCGAGCACCGATTCGGCATCCGTCACCCCGAGGGTGCCGCGCAGCTTGTTGGCGTAGAATTCGTCGAAATGGGGCAAGGGCGGACCCGTGGTCAGGTGTGGAGGCCGGCATACAGGGAGGCGACGGGCAGGCTCCCGCCGAGATCCGGCAGGTCGATCGCGTCGCCCCCGCCGAGCGCCCGCTTGGTCCAGTCCGGCCCGTTGCCCCGCGACCAGACCTCCACCCGCGTCTCGTCCTGGTAGACGATCAGGAAGGCCCGCAGCGTCTGGAGCGACTGGTAGAACGCGGCCTTGCGTCCGCGGTCTTCGTGCATGGTCGAGGGCGACAGCACCTCCGCCACCAGGATCGGATCGCGGGCGTAGCCGTCCTGGAGGAGCGGGCCGCAGCGCACGACGAGGTCCGGCACCGGCGCGAAATCGTCCACGGCGTCGTTGTGCAGCCCGAGTCCCGGCAGGGCGCGGCAGCCGCGCCGCTCGGCCAGCTCGGCGAGGTGTCGGCCGAGATTCATCACGATCTGCTGGTGGCGCCCCGTCGGGGGCGCCATCAGCACGGGCTCGCCGTCGAGGAGTTCCCAGCGTTCCTCGTCGGGGCGCGCCCGGATCAGGTTCAGGAATTCGGCGAACCGCATGCGCGGCTCGCGGCGCAGCGCGAGGGACATCGAAGCTCCCGTCCGTGCCCCGATGCTAGCACCGGGCGGGCAAGCGCGACAGCCTGCGGCGGCTCTTCGCCGTGCGGCCCTGCGGCGCTGCGCGACGGTGGGGCGCGGCGCCGCAGCGGGCGCCGCGCCCGCGTCTCAGCGCTGCACCAGCACGTTGCGGAACTGCCAGGGATCGCTCGCGTCGATGTTCTCCGGGAACAGCCCGGGACGGTCGGCCAGCGGCGTCCAGTCGGTGTAGACCCCGACGACGGGCCCCAGATAGGGCAGCTGGACCTCCAGGCAGCGGCGGAAATCGACCTCGTCCGCCTCGACGATGCCGGCCTCCGGGTTCTCCAGCGCCCAGACCATGCCGGCGAGCACCGCCGAGGTCACCTGCAGGCCGGTGGCGTTCTGGTAGGGCGCGATGGCCCGCGTCTCCTCGATGGAGAGCTGGGAGCCGTACCAGTAGGCGTTCCTGCCGTGGCCGTAGAGGAGCACGCCGAGCTCGTCGATGCCGTCGACGATCTCGTTCTCGTCGAGGATGTGGTGCTTCTCCTGCACGCGGCCGGCCTGGCCGAACATCTCGTGCAGCGAGAGCACCGCCTCGTTGCAGGGATGGTAGGCGTAGTGGCAGGTCGGCCGGTAGACGACCTTGCCGCCCTCGCGCACCGAGTAATAGTCGGCGATCGAGATCGCCTCGTTGTGGGTGACGAGGAAGCCGAACTGGGCCTGGGCGGTCGGGGTCCAGGAGCGCACGCGGGTGTCGGCGCCGGGCTGGAGCAGGTAGATCGCCGGCGCGTCCCCCGCATGGGTGCGGGCATTCTCCGGCATCCAGGTCTCGTGGGTGCCCCAGCCGAGCTCGGCCGGCTGGTTGCCCTCCGAGACGAAGCCCTCGACCGACCACGTGTTCACGAACACGCCCATCGGCTTCTCGGACTTGGCGCGCTGGGTGTCGCGCTCGGCGATGTGGATGCCCCTGACCCCGACCTCGCGCATCAGCGCCGCCCAGCCCTCGCGGGTCCTGGGCTCCTCGACCGAGAGGCCGAGATCGGCCGCGACGTTGAGGAGGGCCTGCTTGACGAACCAGGACACCATGCCGGGATTGGCGCCGCAGCAGGACACCGCGGTCGTGCCGCCCGGCCTGCGCCGGCGCGCGTCGAGGATCTGCTCGCGCAGCGCGTAGTTGGTGCGGTCGCCCGGGCCGGCATTCTTGTCGAAGTAGAAGCCCGGCCACGGCTCGGCGACGGTGTCGATGTAGAGCGCGCCGATCTCCCGGCACAGCTCCATGATGTCGCGCGAGGAGGTATCGACCGAGAGGTTGACGCAGAAGCCCTGGCCGCCGCCCTCGGTGAGGAGGGGGGTGAGCACCTCGCGGTAATTGTCGCGGGTGAGCGCCACCTGCGCGAAGCGCAGCCCGTGCCGCTCGGCCAGGGCCTTGTGCGCGTCGGAGGGTTCCACGACCGTGAAGCGCGCCTTGTCGTAGGTGAAGTGGCGCTCGATCAGCGGCAGGGTGCCGCGTCCGATCGACCCGAAGCCGATCATCACGATGGGGCCGCTGATATGGCCGTGGACGGGCCAGTCGGTCATGGGAAGTGCCTCCGTGGATGGGAAAGTGCGCGTGGTTAGCCGAGATCGGTGACGGGCCGGCGACGCGGTGATTGGCGACTCCGGCCCGCAGGGTCAACCGGCCGTCCGGGGGAACGAAGCGTTGCCGCCGCCATGAGGCAGCCGCATGGCTCCGCTGCGGCGGCGGGCCTTCGTGTGCGCCGCGTCATATCCCATATTGCGTTGCAACAAACAGATGGAAACGCCCGCGCGCACATCACTTTCAGGAGTGTCCCATGCTCGCGGTTCTCAGCCACGCTCTTCCCCACCGCACCCCCACCGCCGCCGAGGCCGAGCCCGGTTTCCTCGCCCTGATCAGCCGCATCGTGCAGGCCGTCCATGCCGAGCGCCTGCGTCGGCGCGACGCGCAGATCGGCGGCTTCATCCAGGCCCATGGCGGGCGCGTCACCGACGACATCGAGCGGCAGATCGGGCAGTATTTCTGCTGATCGGGCCCGGGCGGGCCGGCGCGAGCCGCCGCCCGCCCCGAGCCGCGGCGGCGTCATGCCTCGCCGGCATTGGGCTGCGACCACGCGAAGGATCGCGCCCCGGGCCGCGGGGTGGCTAATGGCAGACCCACCCCGATGACCGTCCGGGCCGGCGCGGTCAGGCCGCCGGTGTGGCAGGCCTGCCCGGGAGGCGCCGACGGAAGGGGCGGCCGGCGACTTTGCCCGGCTGTCGGGGATCGGGCCTGTCCGCAAGGTCATCGAGGAGCGCCGTCGCGTCGAAACCCCCGGCCCGCCAATCCCGGCCAGGGTCGCCGGCCGATTCAGAACTCGCCTCCCTTGCCACCTCCTGCCCTCACCCGATCGCCCCGATCGGATCGCGTTACCGCATGACGCGGTGTCGATTCCGCGATCCGTTCTGTATCGGAGGACGTCGGCCGTGACGGACCGAATTGCAGATGGGGTGTTCGTGGTGTTCGCTTCGGGCCTTGGCGTGCTCGTGGCGGCGAACATCGCGCTGCTCGTGGCCCGCCTGACCCATCGCGATCGACTGGCTCGGCGCATCACGAGCCTTGCCTCTCGCGTCACATGGCTGTTCAAGGTCGGACGTGACAGCGAGGACGACTGCCGGAATGATCGTCTCAGGGCTTGATGTTCCGAATATCTATCTCTGGGGCGTTCTGGGAAGTATAAGTGTCGAGGTTGCTGCGGCTCTGACTGCGGCGGGGGCCAATGGCGGATCCTGCCGAAGAAATACCACAGGATCTCTTTCCTGACCTTGAAGGTCGCATTTGCTTTCATTGCGGGTGCCCTTCCGATCGCACTCGACGCGCAGAATGTCTGGAGTGCGATCTATCTCGGTGGAAGCGCTCCGCTGATCTTCGATCGTGTTGCGCGCGGACTTGACCCGCCGGAACGATAGACATTGCCATATCGCGGTCGAGAGCTGGCATCGGCCGGCCGTTTTCTTTTGGCGCCGGCCAGGACGCCATCGTGTGTCTCGCGGTGAGCTTGCTGTCATGCGCCAGCCCGCATCGCGGGCTGCCGCCCATCTCGCGCCGTTGATCGGGGCCGAAGCGCTTCTCGGACAGCGCCCCAAGGCTCATCACCGCGTCGGCCATCGGGGATCTCTCGGATCCGGGCTCGGTGCAGCAACCCGATCCGCATCCGTCATGGGATTTCCGCCCGAGCGGTTCGGGATCGTGCGGCGCTCGCGCACGATCCCGGCCTCCGACGTTGGTCCGATGCCCGCAGTCACGTCCCGTGACCGCCGGTTCGGTTCTCGAATCGTCGCCAACCCTTTGGCTTGGGATCGAGAATCGTGTCACCCCCCGGCCGGAGACGATCCGGCCGAGGTGCGCGCCGGCAGGTTCCGCGACCCTGCGGCGTTGCCCTGAGGGACCCGCCAGGGCGCGGCCCCGTTCCGGCGGGGCCGCGCTTCGCCATGCTCACGCCGCCAGCGCGAGCGGCCGCGCGGCCTCCGCCGCCACCAGCGCGGCGAGGTCCGGCGCCGGCGCCGGCCGGCCGGTCGCCTGGACGAGGCCCGCCGCGCCGGCGAGCGCTCCCGGCGCCAAGTCCAGCCCGAGGAAGCGCTCCCGGGCGTAGGGGCCCGGCAGCCAGAGGGCGCCCACCGCCTCGGCCGCGAAGCCGAAGCGGGCGTAGTAGGGCGCGTCCCCGACCAGGATCACGGCCCGGTGGCCGAGGGCGGCGGCGCGCGCCAGCGCCGCGCGCATCAGCGTCCCCCCGACGCCGAGGCCCTGAAGGCCCGGCTCCACGGCGAGCGGGCCCAGCATCAGGGCCGGGCGGCGCGGGCCGGCCGCCACGTCCCACAGGCGCACCGTGCCGACGAGGCGCCCGTCCTGCTCGGCCACGAGGGCGAGGCCCTCGGCCGGCAGGCGGCCCTCGCGCAGGCGCTCGCAGGTCTTGGTGAAGCGCGCCTCGCCGAAGCAGGTGTCGAGGAGCCGCTCGCGGGCGGCGATGTCGGTGGCGCGCTCGTCGCGGATCTGGATCACGGCCGTAGCCTCCCGAAGGTCAGGGGAGAGAACAGCCCTCGCACCCGCCTGGGCGCGCAGCGCCCGCGGGCCGTCCGGGACCGGGTGGGGTGCAGGACGCGCCCGGCCCGCCGCCCGGTCGGGGCGGGGGCCGGCGCGAGACGAACGGCGCCGGCAGGCGCCGCCACGGCGCCGGCGGGCGGCGCGGATCGGACCGGTCAGATCACGTAGGATTGCAGCGGCGGGAAGCCGTTGAACGCCACCGCCGCGTAGGTGGTGGTGTAGGCGCCGGCCCCCTCGATCAGCACCTTGTCGCCGATGGAGAGCGACACGGGCAGCGGGTAGGGGATCTTCTCGTAGAGCACGTCCGCCGAATCGCAGGTCGGTCCGGCGAGCACGCAGGGGACCATGCGGTCCTCGTCGTGGTCGGTGCGGATGCGGTAGCGGATCGACTCGTCCATCGTCTCGGCGAGCCCGCCGAACTTGCCGATGTCCAGGTAGACCCAGCGCACCTCGTCGGCGGCCTCGGACTTCTTCGAGACGAGGATGACCTCCGCCTCGATGATGCCCGCGTTGCCGACCATGCCGCGGCCCGGCTCGATGATCGTCTCCGGCATGCGGTTGCCGAAGTGCTTGGTGAGCGCCCGGAAGATCGCGCCGCCGTAGGATTCCACGCCCGGCACCTCCTTGAGGTACTTGGTCGGGAAGCCGCCGCCGAGATTGACCATCGCGAGCGCGATGCCGCGCTCGGCGCATTCCCGGAAGATCATCGCGGCCGAGGCCAGCGCCCCGTCCCAGGCTTCCGTATTGCCCTGCTGCGAGCCGACGTGGAAGGAGACGCCGTAGGCGCGCAGGCCCTGCCGGTGCGCGTGCTCCAGCACGTCGACCGCCATGTCGGGCACGCAGCCGAACTTGCGCGAGAGCGGCCACTCGGCGCCGGCCCCGTCGCAGAGGATGCGGCAGAACACCTGCACCTCCTCGGGCGCCACGTCGGCGCAAGCGGCCGCGCGGGCGATCTTCTCGACCTCCGCCTCGCAATCCACCGCGAACAGGCGCACGCCGAGCGCGAGGGCGCGGGCGATGCAGCGCTCCTTCTTGATGGTGTTGCCGAAGGAGATGCGGTCGGCGGTGGCGCCGGCGGCGAGCGCCATCTGAATCTCGGCCACCGAGGCGGTGTCGAAGCAGGAGCCGAGCGAGGCCAGCAGGCCGAGCACCTCCGGCGCCGGATTCGCCTTCACGGCGTAGAAGACGCGGGTGTCGGGCAGGGCGCGGGCGAAGGCGTGGTAATTGTCGCGCACGACGTCGAGGTCGAGGACCATCACCGGCCCCTCGTCACGGCCGAGGTCACGGCGAGCGCGCAGGAAATCGCGGATGCGATCGGTCATGATCATCCCCACCAAAGGCTCAAGGGGGTCCCGCGCGGGAACCCGATGTCGAAGATCAGACGGCGCGCAGCCGTCCGGCGTCAGGGGGCGATGCGACGCGTCGCGGGCGTGCTGTGGAGACACGCTGGGCGACGCGGGCGCAGAGCACCCGGAAGCTGCCTTGGATTGGAGCGGGATGACCCGATCCGCACATGGGGCAAGGAGAAACAAGCCTCTTCGGTGTCGACCTTTGGAGGGCCGACGAGACCAAAAAAGCCCGTTCGTCGTTGCTTTAAGCTGCGTCCCCCGTGGAGAGCGGGGTTCGCCGGTTTCGCCTCCGGCTGCCGGTTGTTGTCGGGGTCCGGTGTCACCACCTGGATGCCGGCCGGAGGGATCCACCCTGTCGACCATCGATCCTTTAAGACCCCTGGCGGCTGTCCGGCCTCTTGTCCGGATGCCCACCAACCGGCACGCGGCCACAGGCACGTGCGAAATTGGGCAAGGGGGTAGATACGGTCAGCGGGGCCGGATCGCAACCCCGAAATCGCGGCGTTCCGCAGAAAATCCGCCGGGTGGCGGATCGGCCACGGGGACGGGCGTTTCGGGCCGCCGCCCCTTCTCAAGCAGGCGGGAAGCGTTCATTCACCGGGTCCCGAAGCGGAGAGGTCCCGTCTCCCGTGACATCCCAGGTTCCATGACGATCGAGCCATCGCGCGAGCCGTCGCGCCGCACCCTGCTCGCCGGCCTGCTGGCCGGGGCCGCGCTCCCCGCCCGGGCCCAGGTCGGTCGGGCCCAGGTCGGGCCGACCCAGCCGGGGCCGAGCGCCCTGCCGTCCCCACCGCCGGCCGGGCCGACGCCGTTCCGCTTCGACGACGTGGTCCGGCGCGCCCGCGACCTCGCCAACGCGCCCTTCGACGGCGGCGTCCCGGCGCTGCCGGGGCCGCTCGCCGGGCTCGACTACGACGCGTGGCGCGACATCCGCTTCCGGCCCGACAAGGCGCTGCTCGGCGACCGGGACGGCCCGTTCCGCCTGCAGCTCTTCCACCTCGGCTTCCTGTTCAAGCGCCCCGTCACCGTGAACGTGGTGCGCGAGGGCGTGCCGACGCCGATCCCCTACCAGGCCGCCCTGTTCGACCTCGGGCGCACCAAGCTCGACGGCCCGCTGCCGCTCAATCTCGGCTTCGCGGGCTTCCGCCTGCACTATCCCCTCAACAGGCCCGGGATCCTCGACGAGCTGATCGCCTTCCTGGGCGCGAGCTACTTCCGCTTCCTCGGGCGCGACCAGCTCTACGGCCTCTCGGCGCGGGGCCTCGCGGTGAACGTCGAGGCCCAGGGCGGGCCGGAGGAATTCCCGTTCTTCCGCGAGTTCTGGATCGAGGTGCCGCCGAAGAACGCCGACCGGGCGGTGATCTACGGGCTGCTCGACGGCGCCGCCTGCACCGGCGCCTACCAGTTCCTGGTCTATCCGGGCGACGAGACGGTGGTGGACGTCCGCGTCTCGCTGCATCCGCGGCGGGAGGTGGCGGGGATCGGGCTGGCGCCGCTCACCTCGATGTTCTTCATCGGCGAGAACGACCGCCACCGCTCGGACGATTACCGGCCCGAACTGCACGATTCGGACGGTTTGCTGATGCAGTCGGGGAGCGGGGAGTGGATCTGGCGGCCCCTGCGCAACCCGCAGGAGCGCTGGATCTCCGCGTTCCAGGACCGCGACCCGAAGGGGTTCGGCCTGATGCAGCGCGACCGGGTGTTCGAGAACTACCAGGATCTCGAGGCCTTCTACCACCGGCGGCCGAGCTACTGGGTCGAGCCGCAGGGCGCCTGGGGGGAGGGGGCGGTGCACCTCGTCGAACTGCCCACCGGGAACGAGACCCACGACAACGTCGTCGCCTACTGGCAGCCGCGCCAGCCCCTCGCGGCCGGCCAGGCGGTCGAGCTCTCCTACCTGCTGCGGGCGATCGGCGAATCCGAGAGCCTGCATCCGGGCGCCCGGGTCGTGAACACCTACGTGGCGCGGCCGGCGGCGAGCGGCGGCCCGGCCGAGGCGCCCGACCCGCTGAGCCGGCGCTTCCTGATCGACTTCTCGGGCGGCGACCTCGCCTACTGGCTCGGCGACCCGAAGGCGGTCGAGATCGTGCCCTCGACCACGCGGGGGCGGATCGTGGCGACCTCGCTGGTGCCGAACCTGCACGTGAAGGGATTCCGGGCCGCCCTCGACGTGCGGCTCGACGATCCGGGCCAGGCGACCGACCTGCGGGCCTTCCTGCGGGCCGGCGGGCGCACCCTCTCGGAGACCTGGACCTTCCCGTGGAAGGCCGCGTGAGCCGGGGCGTGACGGTCCGCCCGGCGACGCCCGCCGATCTCGACGCGCTCGTCGCCCTGGAGGCGGCCACCTTCGCGACCGACCGGGCGGAGCGGCGGGCGATCCGGCACGCCATCGGCTCGCCGACGATCTCGCTCCTCGTCGCCCTCGACGGGCCGGTGCTGGTGGGGGCCGCCACGCTGGAGCGCCGGCGCACCAGCCGGCGGGCGCGCCTGAGTTCCATCGCGGTGGCGCCCGCCCGGGCCGGGACCGGGCTCGGCCGCCTCCTCCTCGACGCCGCCGAGGCGGAGGCGCGCCGCCACGGCTGCACCCGCCTGCGCCTGGAGGTGCGCGAGGATAACGGCCCGGGCATCCGCCTCTACGAGCGGGCGGGCTACGTCCGCTTCGAGACGGTGCCGGATTACTACGAGGACGGCACCACGGCCTGGCGCTACGAGAAGGTGCTGGCGCCGCGGGAGGAGGCCGCGGACCCGGCATGACCGGCGCCTGACGCCGGGTCGATCGCGGCCGGGCGCTTCGGGCCTCGGCTTCGCGGGAGCGGCCGCTGCGCGTCCTCCTCACCGACTCGTCGGGCCGGCTCGGCCGGGCCCGGGCACCGCGCCGGCGCGCGGCGGGCCACGCGATGGTCGGGCTCGACATCGCGCGCGGCCCCGAGACCCGGGTGCTCGGCTCGGTCCGCGATCGGGCGCTCGTCGCGCGTCCTGGCCGAGGAGGGGGCGAGGTCATCCTGCACGCGGGCGCGCTGCACGAGCCCGACATCGCGCGCAGGGCGCCGCAGGCCTTCGTGGACGTCGACGGGGCGGGGACGCTGACGGACACTCGGGCGTCCGGGGGAGGCGGCGGGCCGGTCTGAGCCGTCCCGCCGGGCGGGCTCAGCCCTCCGGGACCCGTCGCCCGGCGAAGCCGAGGGCGAATTCCCAGTGGCGGATGTCGCCCCCGATCGAGGCCACGACGGCCTGACCGATCAGGACGATGCCGGCGAGGGGCCGGCCGTGAGGGCGAGCCGCAGGAGCCTGCGGCCCCGCGTCGGACGGCCCGTCATGCCGCGCCCGCTCAGCGCTTCGTGTTGGCGGCGGTCTGGCCGAACATGATCGTCTTGGCCTCCTCCGACATCGTCGGCTGCTGGTTGATCTCGGCGGCCCTGGCGTAGGCGGCCTTGGTGGCCGGGCGCTCGGCGATGGCCGAGAACCAGCGCTTCAGGTGCGGGTGCGCGTCGAGGTTCTGGCGCTGGCGCTCGTGCGGCACGATCCAGGGATAGATCGCCATGTCGGCGATGCTGTATTCCTCGCCCGCCACGAAGGTCCGGTCGGCCAGGCGCCGGTCGAGGACGCCGTAGAGCCGGTTGGTCTCGTTGACGTAGCGGTCGATCGCGTAGGGGATCGGCTCGGGGGCGTACTGGACGAAGTGGTGGTTCTGGCCCGCCATCGGCCCGAGCCCGCCCATCTGCCAGAACAGCCATTGCAGCACCTCGGCCCGGCCGCGCAGCTCGCCCGGGATGAAGCGCCCGGTCTTCTCCGCGAGGTAGAGCAGGATCGCGCCCGACTCGAACAGCGACACCGGCGCGCCGCCATCCGCGGGCGCGTGATCGACGATGGCCGGGATCCGGTTGTTGGGCGCGATCTTGAGGAAGTCCGCCTGGAACTGTTCGCCCTTGCCGATGTTCACGGGCTTGATGGTGTAGGGCAGGCCGGTCTCTTCCAGGAACAGCGTCACCTTGTGACCGTTCGGCGTCGTCCAGTAGTAGAGGTCGATCATCCTGCGCTCCGCGGCAGAGTCCGGGTCGGACCGCCGCGGAGGTGGTGTGGGGCGGGGGCGAGGTCAAGCCGGGGTGAGGCGTCAGCCCGCTCCGGCAGCCTCGGACCGATCGAGCGACGGTGGCACGGTCGCGGGCCCGCCTCCGCGGTCTCCTCGCGACCCTCGCGGGCGCGGCCGGTGCGAGGCACGGCGGTCCGGACGGTTCTGCGACCGTCATTCTGCTCCGGGTCGGAGGCGCGCTCGGCCGCCGCCGGGAGCGGGTGCCGCGGCGCCGTCCTGCGCCGGCGTCGCGCCCCCTCACTCGCCTGTTGCCCTTCGGGCGCCGCGCCCGGTACTAGCCTGGCTCGGGGAACGCTGGCAGCGACGTCGCGTGCGCGGCCCGACTCCCCGGTGCCGCGCGACAAGCATCATGTTCCGCGGCACCGAGAGATTCGGATCGTCCAGGATCAGGGATCGTGCTGTGAAATATATTGATAATATAGAAGATTTGATTCGCGCTCTTGATGAAGGATTGGCGGTGCGGAGGTCCGATATCCAAAAAGGATCCGAGATCCTGTCTCAAGTTATGTTCGTTCCGCCGGACGAGATGCGGCGCGAATTGTCTCAATATGCCATCGGAACGCAATCATACTATGAGGCTCAGCTCAGGCTTATCTATGAACCGATCGCCGGGAGGCGGCATGAATTGAATTTTGAGGGGCATGATACGGTAAATTTCGATGCTATGACCGCGTTTCCGTTTGGGGGCGGACCGAGCGACGCAGCATATTGGGAGATCTGTTATGCTCACCTGATCCAGATGGCCTCGTTGAGCCGCGGCAGCAGGGTGCTTGAGATCGGTTTCGGCGCCGGCGGCCTAGCGGAACTCATGGTGAGGTGCGGCCTCGACGTGACCGCCGTCGAGGTGCGTCAGAGCAATTGCGACTACCTGGAGCAGCGCGTCAAGAGCTTCGGCGGGACGGTGGACGCCCGTGCCGGCGAAGTCGAACACATGACGTTCGACAAAGAGTTCGACGCGATCGTCTTCTACGAGTCGTTTCACCACATGCCGTCGCCGTGGGGGATCGTGCGCCAACTTAGGAACCATCTGTCCGCGGAGGGTGTGTTCATCTTCGGCGCCGAGCCGATCTGCGACGACGACGATCCGGTGGTCCCCTTCCCCTGGGGATTTCGCATGGACGGTGGCGCTCTCAGCGCCATCAGGGATGTCGGATGGGTCGAGTTCGGGTTTCAGCGCAGCTACTTCTTGGACAACCTCACCCGACTCGGCTTCGACACGGTTCACCGCGCGCTTCCCGGCTACCATCACGCGAGCGTTTGGATCGCCAAGCAGAACGTCGTCAATCTGCTGAAATCGATGAAGGCCGAGCGGCGCTCCCGCTGAGACGCGTCATCCCGCCGCCCGGCCGAGGGGGACAGGATCGGCGTCGTAGCGTTCCAGTCCATTCGCGTCGGCGAAGGCGACTGCCATGTGGTTGATGTCTTGGAAATATTTCGGAATGTATTCTTTAAAATACCAATCGTTCATTCCGGCTCGGAAACTCTTGTAATGATATGCTTTCATTAATAAATAACTGTAGAGTAGATGCTTCTCGTTCGAATCATTCCCGGGGCGGTAAGCTGAAAGGTGATGTAATGTCAGGTCGGTGTACTTTTGATTGACGACGGGGCTGACGCCGTTCTCATGCAGTTCCTCGTGCACGATTCCTCTATATTCTAAAGAAGAAACGTTTCTGTAGATTCTTTTATGATGTTCAACGGAATATTCTGCCGAGCGGACGATCGCGCGCGGCTCCGATAATTTGAGTTCTGGGTTTAGTTTATAGTTTTTTCTCTCGACCAGGAGGCAATTCGTCTGGTGATCGCAGGAGCTCACGGCCGCGCGCAGGGCGTCGTCCAGGATGATCTCGTCGGCGTCGATCGAGAAGATCCAGTCGCCGCGGGCGTATCCGGCGCCATAGTTTCTCGCGTGGGCGAAGCCGAATCGAAAGAGGTTTGACCTTGGATAATCAACCAGCTTGGCAGGAATGCTGTTGGTTGCGCTGATGAAATCTCTGCTGCCGTCGGTTGAGCCCATATCGACAATGATGAGCTCGTCCAGCAAAGACACCAATAGAGGAACGTTGATTTCTAAGAAAGGAAGCTCATTCAGAACCAGCATGACACCAGAAATTGTCGGCATAGGTGCGCGCCTCGCATGTGCAGCCGACTCTTCATTGCGTGGGGTGTCCTGTTTGTCAACGGTAATGAACGCGTTCGGGTGAGGTCCTCGCTCTGGGGCGCGGGGCGGAATTAGCTTTGTCCGGCTCAGGGCGCCTCGCGCGCGGCCTGTCTTCAATTTTCGGAACGCGCGGCATCTCGCGCCTCGCAGGCCGTCACCTGCGCGAGCGTCGCTGGCTCGCCCCCGATCCCGCCGCCCTGCCGCCCTTGGCCGGCGCGCGGGCATGACTCTCGGCGAACTCCCCCCGGGGGAACGCCCGCTCATCGTGGGCGTCGCTCCACCTTCGATGTCCCGGATCCGTATCGGATCGCGGCGTGGTCGGCCCCCGCCGCGGGCGGCGGGGACACCCGTCCGATTGCCAGTTCACGGGCGGCCTGCTCACGCTCGCGGCGAGACATCCCCTCTGCCGGTCGATCCCGTCGCGGGCAGCGAGCCCTTGTTCCGCGCCCCATCCGGTGCACGCCTGATCCGGAATCGATCGCCGCAACTCACGGCCGGGACGGAGTTGCCGGTGACGCATCGTTCTGCGGGGCGAAGATCGTGATATTGCTGTTGATCTGGTAGGCGTTCGACGGCCGGGTGTTGACGAAGCGAAGGCGGATCGGGCTCTCGCCGAGGATCGCGCCGAATGACGGGGTCACCCGCATGGGAAAGCAGCGCGCCAGGGCCGCGCGGGCCGCGTCCTCGAAGTGCTCGGCAGCGCCCCTGTCGCCCTTGAAGCGACGCGCGGTGACGAGCGGCTGGCCGCGCATCGCGCCCGTCTTGTCGAGTCCGAACCGGAACGCGATCAGTGATCCCTCGGTGCCGGACGGGATTGTCCAGCAGGCGGCGAGCGCCGCCCGCATCTCTGCCCAGTTGGCGATGGGCTCGGCAGGCGCGGGGTGAGCCGAGGCGACCAGGACCGCGCCCGCTCCCATCGACAGCTTGGTGACGTCTCCCAGCATCGCTCGTCCGCTCCGCCCCCCCTCAGGATGGTAGGGCTGCTCCGACGCTGCGGCCACCGCGCGGAGTGCCGCTCGGAGCAGAGCGGTCGCGCCACGATCGGGGCGCGCCGGCGAGCCCCGTCCGCGGATCCTCCGTCGAGGACGGGGCGGGTTGGGCGAACGGGCCGGGAGGCCCGGTTGGGGTTTCCCGTCCCGGCTTGGCTTCCCGGTTCCCCCCCGCGTCCCTCGGCGCCCCTCCGTGCGGCCCGCGCCGCTTGCGGCGCGGGGCCCGAACCGATACAGGATCAACCCCGTAGCCGGTTCGCGGGGCGTAGCGCAGTCTGGTAGCGCATCTGGTTTGGGACCAGAGGGTCGCTGGTTCGAATCCGGCCGCCCCGACCACCGGCTCCCCCCTTTCCGGCTCCCTCGTGAGATCGACACGGCATGCCGAGCGCCCGCATCTACAAGCCCGCCAAGGATCCGTCCCAGTCCGGCATGGCCCGGACCAAGCAGTGGGTGCTGGAATTCGACCAGACCGCCCCGCGCGAGACCGATCCGCTGATGGGCTGGACCTCGTCGTCCGACATGCTCCAGCAGGTGCGCCTGGAATTCGACACGCGCGAGGAGGCGGTCGCGTACGCCACCCGCGAGGGCATCGCCTACCGCCTCGAAGAGCCCAAGCCCCTGCTGCGCAAGGGCCTCTCCTACGCGGACAATTTCAAGTACAACCGCACCGCGCCCTGGACCCACTGACCGCGCCGGCAATCCGTCAGAAGGCGTAGCGGACCCGGCAGGAGGGGAGTTCGGCGGCGAGGAGCGCCCGGAACCGCGCCAGCCAGCGCCCCTTCCAGGCGCTCCGGTAGCGCAGGTTCTCCTGGCCGCCCTCGGAGCGCTTGGTCTCCTGGATGTCGGGGCGCCACAGCCATTCCTCGGCCCGCGGATGCCAGCGCAGGTTGACCGCGTGCAGCGCCGCATTGTGGGTCAGGAAGATGATCTCGGCGGCGAGCTGGGCCCGCGCGGCGGCGCCGATCCCCGCGTCGAGGGCCCGGAACAGGTCGCGCCAATCCGCCTCCCAGCCCTCGTACAGGATCACGGGCGAGAAGTTGACGTGGACCTCGTAGCCGGCGCGCACGAAGTCGTCGATCGCCGCGATGCGCTCGGCCATCCGCGAGGTGCGCACGTCGACGACCCGCGCGACGCGCTCCGGCATGAGCGAGAAGCGGATCCGCGTCTTGCCGGCCGGCGCGTAATCCAGGAGGTCGCGGTTCACGAACTTGGTCGCGAAGGAGCCCTTCGCGTGCGGAAGCTCGCGGAACAGGGCGACGAGGTCGCGCAGGGTGTCGCAGGCGAGGGCGTCCACTGAGAGGTCGCCGTTCTCGCCGATGTCGTAGACGACGCAGCTTTCGTCGATCTGGTCCGGGGCCGGGAGGGGACCCTGGCGCGCGGCGTGGCGCGCGATCGCCGCGGCGATCTCCTCCGTGTTCGCGAAGAGCGTGATCGGGTTGGCGAAGCCCTTGCGGCGGGGCACGTAGCAGTAGGCGCAGGCCATCGCGCACCCGTTCGAACTCGACGGCGCGATGAAATGGGCGCTGCGCCCGTTCGGGCGCAGGCCGAGCCCCTTCTTGACCCCGAGCACCAGGGTGCTGCGCTTGATCCGCAGCCACTCCTCGGCGGCACCGGCATTGCCGTGCAGCTCGGGGATCGCCCAGTGCGACCGCACCGGGATGCGGCGCGCCTCGGGGAAGCGCGCGAGGATCTCGCGGCCCCGCCGGTACGCCTCGACGGCGGGCTCCAGGTAGATCGTGTCGATGGCCAGGGGCGAGGGGGAATGGGGCGAGGGGGAATGGGGCGAGGAGGGCAGGGGCGGGCCTCGGCGCGGGGCGCCCGCGGCGCCGTCGCCGCCCGATATGGCGCCCCGGGACCCGCGCCGCCAGGGCCCGGCCGGCGGGGCGCCCGGTCGCGCCTCACAGCCGCCCGAGCAGCTCGCTCTTCTTGGTGGTGAACTCCGCCTCGGTCAGCACGCCCTTGCGGTGCAGTTCGGCGAGGCGCTCGATCAGGGCTAGCGGATCGCCCGCCGCGGCGGGCACCGCGGCCGCCGCCGGCGCGGGGGCCGGGATCGGCGGTTCGGCCTGCGGGGCCGCCGGAGGGGCCTGCGGGGCCGCCGGAGGGGGAGCCGGCTGCGCCCATCCCTGGACCTGCAGCTGCGGCGGCGCGGGGACCGGCGGCGCGGGGGCCTGCGCCGCGCCGCCGCTCACCAGCGGGAGATCCTCCGGGCGCACCGGGCCGAACTGGCTCGTGAAGAGCAGCGAGGACGCGCCGCCCTGCTGCTGCGACACGCCGCCGATCCGGTGCTCGCCGGTGTCGTAGACGGCGAGCTGCCCTCCCGCCTCCACGGCGAGGCGGCGCGTGTCGGGGAAGTAGGCGTAGCGCAGCCCGTTCTGCGACCCGGCCGAGGCCGGGTGGCCGAGCTCGGCGGGCCACCAGCCGGCCGGCGCCGCCAGCCTCCCGGCGATCGGGGCGAGGTCGGCGCAGAGCGCGGCGACGCGGGCCTTGAGGCCGGCATTGAACATGTCGCCGATCATGATCATGCCGCCGGACGACCATTGCCCCATCCCGCCAAGGTCCGGGTGGTTGAACTGCGCGGCCGTCCCGCCGCCCTGCGCGAGCGCCTCGGCGAGGTGGCGGGCGGCGTCGACGCTCACCCCGTGGCGGGCGGCGATCGCGGAGAGGTCGAGCATGGCGGCACCCTGTCAGGCGAGGATCTTGCGGGTCATGACGACGGCCGCGAAGGCGAGGGCGGAGGCGGCCACGATGCTGCCGATCCACAGGCCGCGCCGCGGCTGCTGCGGGGATTGCGCCTCGACCGGCGCCACCACCACGCTGAAGAACTCGAATTGGCGGTCGAGGATCATCCGTGCCCGGTCGCGCGCCGCCAGCACCGCGTTGTAGAGGGCCTGGGCGTTCTTGCGCTCGGTGTCGGCCTCCTCGAAGCGCGTCAGCGCGTCGGCGAGCGCCTGGCGCCGCGTCGGATCCGGGGTCGTCGCCTCGCGCTCCAGGCGCTGGATCGAGCCGTCGAGCTGCGCGATCTGGGCCTTGAGATCCTGGACGCTGCGCGCGTCCTCCCGCAGGTCGCGCAGCAGCAGCGACTGCTTCACGCTGAGAGCGATGCGCTGCTCGCGCAGCTGCCCGATGGTCTTGATCGTGGCCTCGTTGGTCTTCAGCGCGTCGAGAACCCGGTCCCGGTTGCGCAGATCCCGCACCGCCTCCTCGGCCGCGTCGAGGCGCTCCTTGATGCGCGCGAGCGCGCTCTCGCTTGCGGCGAGCGCGTCCTGGCGGGCGCGGGCGTTGAGGTCGTTCACCATCCGCTCGCTCTCGGCCAGGACCGCCCGGCTGATCGCCACCGCCTCCCCCGCCTCGAAGGCGTTGACGGTCACCGAGATGATGCCGGAGGTGCCCTCGATCTTCGCCGCGACCCGGTTGCGCCAGTAGCGCACGAGCTTCTCCACCGGCCGCTTCGGGTCGAAGCGCGACAGGGCGTCGATCGAGGGGCGGGAGAACATCTCCCGCAGCGGCAGCTGGCGCTCGATCGCCTCCACCATCGGCCGGCTCGCGATGTAATCCGCGAGCAGGAGCGTGTCCTGCGCGATCATCTCGCGGGGAATGGCCGCCGTCATCCCCATCCCGTCCCGGGCGGCGTTCTCGGCCGCGCCGAGCGCCGGGCGGATCGCGAAATGCACCTCCGTCACGTAGCGGTCCGAGAGGTAGAACCCGAAGAAGGCGGTCGCGAGCAGCGAGGGCAGGACGCAGAGCGCCAGGAACAGGAGCGGGGTGACGAGGTCCCGGCCCCGCAGCAGCCCGCCGCCGCGGACGACCGCGCGCGGGTCGTTGTGGCGCGACACGCGCGCCATCTGGCGCAGCGATTCCGCGATCAGGCGCGACCGCTCGGCCGAGTCGAGCGGCTGGCCAGTCGGGTTGCGGGCATCGACCGTCATGCGGGGATCCGTGGCAGGCGCGACGCGCGATCGGCGCGACGGGCGGGAAGGGCGGTCCGGCGAGGGCCGGATCCCGCGCCGAGAGGGGGACTTGTCCGCATCGCCGGTCGGGCGCGGATTGCCCGCCGGGCTCTGCGCGAGAGCAGCGCCCGATCACGGGGCGATCGGGCGCTGCTCTCGGTCATCGATCGTGCCGCATCGTCTCCGACGACCCGGCATCCGCTTCGTCGGAAAATGCGCTACTGGTTCAGCCTCTGGTAGACTTCGATGGCGTCGTTGACGTCCGAGTAGATGACCGCGCGCCCGTTCGCCAGGACGATGCCCTCGGAGCTGAACTGGCGGATCACGTCCATGTTGTGGGAGCACATGATAATGTCGGCGTTCGCGCGCCGCTTGCTCCACACCTCCTCGCAGCGCTGCTGGAAGCGGGCGTCGCCCACCGAGGTGATCTCGTCGATCAGGTAGGTGTCGAACGGGATCGCCATGCTCATCCCGAAATTGAAGCGCGATCCCATCCCCGAGGAGTAGGTGCGGATCGGAACGTTCATGTAGTCGCCGATCTCGGCGAAATCGCTGACGAAGTCGAGCACCTTGTAGGGGTCCTCGCCGTAGACGCGCGCCACGAAGATGGCGTTCTCCTTGCCGGTCATGTTCGGGTGGAAGCCGCCCGAGAAGCCGAGCGGCCAGGACACCCGCGAGGTGCGGATGATCCGGCCCTTGGTCAGGCCCTCGGACCCCGCCATCATGCGGATCATCGTGGACTTGCCCGCGCCGTTGATGCCGAGGATGCCGTAGCTCACCCCGGAGCGCATGGTGAACGAGGCCCGGTCGAGGACGGTGCGGCGATGCCCGCTCGTCCTGTAGATCTTGGTGACGTTCTCGAAGCGGATCATGGTACGATCGGTGGTGACGGGCGGCGCGCGGCGCTCCCTGCCGAGCCTCGGCCCTAAGCGCCGAAAGCGGCGAATCTGAGAACGCGCCCCCACCCTCGCCGCGCCGACCCGGGCCAATTTCGATTTGTTATAAAGAAGCTTTGCTTCCAATTGTCGGCTTCTCGGCCGCGCGATCGGGGATTAAGAGCCGGGGCCTGTCGTAACGCTGCGCGGGTGCCCGATCGTGCTCATCGCTTTCCTGATCATGCTGCGCGAGGGGATCGAGGCCGCGCTCATCGTCGGCATCATCGCGGGTTATCTCGCGCAGACCGGCCGGCGCGCCTGGATGCCGGCGGTGTGGACGGGCGTGGTGCTCGCCGCCCTGCTGTGCCTCGCGCTGGGCCTCGTCCTCGACCGGGTCGGCGCCGAATTCCCCCAGAAGCAGCAGGAAATGGTGGAGGGCGCCATCGCGCTCCTGGCCGCCGGCATGCTGAGCGGGATGGTGTTCTGGATGCGCAAGGCCGCGCGCTCGGTGCGGGCCGACCTGCACGGGGCGGTCGACGCGGCCCTGCACCGCGGCGCCTTCGGCCTCGTGCTGATGGCCTTCCTGGCCGTCGGGCGCGAGGGGCTCGAATCGGTGTTCTTCCTGCTCGCCACGGTGCAGCAGGACGTGGGCTGGGGCGTTCCCGCCGGGGCGGCCCTCGGCATCGCGGCCTCGGTCCTGGTCGGCTGGGGCATCGCCCGCGGCGGCGTGCGCCTCGACCTGCGCCGCTTCTTCCGCTGGACCGGGATCTTCATCCTGTTCGTCGCCGCCGGCCTGATCGCGAGCGCGCTCAGGGCCTTCCACGAGGCGGGACTCTGGAACCACCTCCAGGCGACGGCCTTCGATCTCAGCGGCGTGCTGCCCGCCGACACGGTGCTCGGCACCCTGCTCACCGGCATCTTCGGCTACCAGGAGGCGCCGGCCTGGGGCGAGGTGCTGGCCTACCTCGCCTTCCTGATCCCGAGCCTCTGGCTCTTCCTGGCCGCGTCCCCCGCGGCGGTCGCCGCCCCGCCCCGCCCCGAAACCCTCCACGCCTGATCGTCTCTGGAGCGCCGTCCCATGCCGCCCCGTCGCCTCCCGGCCCTCGCCGCCCTCCTCGCCCTGCCGGGCGGCGCCCTCGCGGAGGCTCCGCCGCCCGTCGCCGTCACGGTGACCGACAAGGGCTGCGAGCCGGCGAGCCTCACCGTGCCGGCCGGCAAGTCGGTCTTCCGCATCCGCAACCAGAGCCGGCGGGTGCTCGAATGGGAGATCCTCCAGGGCACGATGATCGTGGAGGAGCGCGAGAACATCGTGCCGGGCTTCGTGCAGACGCTGAGCGCGACGCTGCAGCCCGGCTCCTACCAGATGACCTGCGGGCTCCTCAGCAACCCGAAGGGCACGCTGACCGTGCTGGCCGCCGCCGAGACCGCGCCCGGCGGGCCCCCGGATCCGCTGGCCCTGGTCGGGCCGCTCGCCGCCTACAAGCACTACGTCTCGACGCAGGTCGACACCTTCGTGGCCCGCACCCGGGCCTTCGCGGAGGCCGTCAAGGCCGGCCGCCTCGCCGAGGCCAAGGCCCTCTACGCCGCCGCCCGCCAGCCCTACGAGCGGATCGAGCCGGTCGCCTCGCTGTTCAACGACCTCGACAAGAGCATGGACGTGCGGGCGGACGATTTCGAGCACAAGGAGGCCGATCCCGGCTTCATCGGCTTCCACCGCATCGAGAAGGGCCTCTGGGCCGACAACAGCACGGAGGGGCTCGGCCCGCACGCGGACAAGCTCCTGGCCGATGCGGAGGAACTGCAGCGCCGCGTCCGCGACCTCACCATCCCGCCCGCCAAGATGGTGGGCGGGGCCGCGGGCCTGATCGAGGAGGTCGCGGCCACCAAGATCTCCGGCGAGGAGGACCGCTACAGCCGCACCGACCTGTCCGACTTCCACGCCAACGTCGAGGGCTCGCGCAAGATCTACGACCTGCTGCGGCCGCTGGTGGAGAAGCGGGACCCCGACCTCGTCGCCCGCACCGACAAGAACTTCGCCCGCGTCGACGCCCTGCTGCTGAAGTACCGGTCCGAGGACGGCAGCTTCGCGCCCTACGACAAGCTCAGCGAGCGCGACCGGCAGGCCCTCAAGGCCCCCATCACCGTGCTGGCCGAGGATCTCTCGACCCTGCGCGGCAAGCTCGGGCTCGATTGAGGCCAGGACGATGACCGACGCTCCCTCCCGCCGCAGCCTCCTGCGCGCCCTCGCCGCGGGCACCGGCGCCGCCGCCCTGGCGCCGGTCCCCGGCCGGGCCGCCTCCCTGGAGGAGGCGGACGGCACCGCCGACCGCCAGCCCTTCCGGGGCCTCCACCAGGCCGGCATCCTGACGCCCCAGCCAGCCTCCGCGCTCTTCGTGGCCTTCGACGTCCTGGCGCAGGATCGCGGCGAGCTCGCGCGCCTGTTGCGCATCCTGACCGAGCGCTTCGCCTACCTGACCGAGGGCGGGCCGGTGCCGGGCCTCGATCCGCGCCTTCCGCCGGCGGATTCGGGCATCCTCGGCCCGGTCGTGCGCCCCGACAACCTCACGGCGACGCTCACGGTCGGTGCCAGCCTGTTCGACGAGCGCTACGGCCTCGCCGCGGCGAGGCCGCGCCGCCTGCGCCCGATGGACCGCTTCCCGAACGATTCCCTCGACGCGAAGCTCTGCCACGGCGACCTGCTGCTGCAGCTCTGCGCCAACACGGCCGACACCGCCATCCACGCCCTCCGGGACGTCATCCGCACGACCCCGGGCCTCCTGTCCCTGCGCTGGAAGCGCGAGGGCTTCCTGCCGCCCCAGGTCGTCAAGCGCGCCGGGCAGGACACGGTGCGCAACATGCTGGGCTTCAAGGACGGCACCGCCAACCTCGACACCCGCGACGCGGAGCTGATGCGTCGCCAGGTCTGGGTCGGGCCGGAGGACGGCGAGCCGGCCTGGGCGCGCAACGGCAGCTACCAGGTGATCCGCCTCGTGCGGAACCTCGTCGAGCGCTGGGACCGCACGCCGCTCGGCGAGCAGGAGCGCATCATGGGGCGCCACAAGGACACCGGCGCTCCGCTCGGCGAGACCCGCGAGCACGCCCTGCCGGACTACGCCTCGGACCCGAAGGGCGAGCGCACCCCCCTCGACGCGCATATCCGGCTCGCCAACCCGCGCAAGGCCGAGACGGCGCGCAACCTGATCCTGCGCCGCGGCTACAATTACTCGGCGGGGATCACGGCCTCGGGCCAGCTCGACATGGGGCTGATCTTCGTGTCGTTCCAGCGCGACCTCGATGCCGGCTTCGTGGCCGTGCAGAACCGCCTCAACGGCGAGCCGCTGGAGGAGTACATCCGGCCGGTCGGGGGCGGCTACTTCTTCGCCCTGCCGGGCGTGACGGCGCCGGACGGGTACCTGGGCGAGGAACTGCTGGTCGGGGCGTGACGCCGCCCCGCTCCCGATCCGGCCATCGCCGGTCCGGCCTCGCCGCGGGGCCGGCGCGGGCCCGTCCCGGATCGGGACGCGCGCGCCGATCGCCCTTCACGATCCGTCAACCATGACGGGCGAGCCTGTCGGGCGCCCCCGGCCTCAGCCGAGGTTCAGCCGGTCCACCCGCGCGCCGGAGCCCCGCAGCGTCTCCGGAAGCGAGGCGTAGTCGCGGTAGCCCGCCTCGCGCGCCATGGCGTCGAGGGCGTGCTGCTCGTCCTGTGCGCAGCCTGTCCACAGCACCGCGCCGGTCGCGGCCTGCCTGATCTGGAAGATGGTCATGCGGCTCGTTCTCCCTCCGGGCACCCGCCCCTGACATAACGCCGCGTCGCCGGGCCGGTTGCTTGGCCGGGGATTGCGGCGCGGGGCGATCCACGGTAGAGAATGAACGTTCATTCTCACCCCCCTTCGTCCCGTGCTGGCCGATACCCTGTCCGATCGCATCGACCCCGCCGAGGAGCGGCGCGGCCGCATCCTCGACGCGGCGGAGCGCTGCTTCGTGCGCGGCGGCTTCCATCGCACGACGATGCAGGACGTGGCCGCCGAGGTCGGGATGAGCCCCGGCAACCTCTACCGCTACTTTCCCTCGAAGGACGCGATCGTGGCCGGCCTCGCCGAGCGCGACCGCGGGGCGGTGGCGGTGGACTTCGCCGGCCTGCCCCTCGGCGCCGACCTGGTCGGGGCCTTCGTCGGCCTCGCCCGCCGCCACCTCGCGGACGAGCCGGCCGAGAAGGCGATCCTCTGCGTCGAGATGTGGGCGGAGGCGACGCGCAATCCCGCCATGGCGGCGATCTGCCGGGACTTCGAGCGCGAGATGCGCGGCATGATCGCCGGAATCCTGCGCGAAGCCGGCGGCCCCGCGGTCGATGCCGAGGCCCTGACCCAGATCGTCATGGTGATGGCGGACGGCGTCATCGCCCGCCGCGCCCTCATCCCCGATTTCGATCCCGGCCCCGTTCTGGACGCCATGGCGCGGCTGATCGAGGCGGCTCTGTCGGGGCAATTCGATCCGACCGGGGGGCCAGGCCCCGCATCCGCCAGACAGGACCGCCCGTGATGCCTCGCCTGCGCCTCCTCGCCGGGACCCTCGCCGCCCTCGCCCTCGCGCCCCTGGTATCCTGGACTCTGGAGTCCCGGGCCGCAGAGGCCGCGGCACCGGCCGCGCGGGCCGAGGTGCCCGTGCCCGCCGTGACCGTGGTGGTGGCGGCCGAGCGCGAGATCGTCGAGCGCACGGTCGTCACCGGCACCCTGGTGCCGCGCGACGAGATCATGGTCTCGCCCGAGATCGAGGGCTGCCGCATCACCGAACTCCTGGTCGAGGAGGGGGATCGGGTCGCCAGGGGCGCGGTGCTCGCCCGCCTGTCCCGGGAGATGATCGACACCCAGCTCGCCCAGAACGCCGCCGCCATCGCCCGGGCCGAGGCCGCCGTGGAGCAGGCCCGCAGCACCATCGTGCAGGCCGAGGCGGCGCAGGTCGAGGCGGCCCTGGCGCTGGAGCGCACCCGGACCCTGATCCGGACCGGCAACGCGACCGAGGTGCAGATGGAGCAGCGCACCTCGGCGGCGCGCTCGGCGGAGGGGCGGCTCGCCGCGGCCCGCAACGGGCTCTCGATCGCCGAGGCCGAGCTCCTCCAGGCCCGGGCCCAGCGCAAGGAACTCGACCTCAAGCTCGCCCGCACGGAGATCCGCGCGCCCGAGGGCGGCATCGTCAGCCGCCGCACCGCCCGGGTCGGCGCCACCGCGAGCGCGACCGCCGAGCCGCTGTTCAGGCTGATCGCCCGCGGCGAGATCGAACTCGAGGGCGAGGTGACCGAGACCGGCATGCCGCGCCTGAAGCCCGGCGCGCCCGCCCAGCTCGATCTCGACACGCCGGACGGGTCCGTCGGCGTGCCGGGCCGCGTGCGCGCGGTCTATCCGGAGATCGACCGCGCGACCCGCCTCGGCAAGGTGCGCGTGCGCCTCGATCCCGATCCGCGCCTGCGCATCGGCGCCTTCGCCCGCGGCAGCGTCGAGGTGGCGCGCCGCACCGGCGTCGCGGTGCCGGTCGCCTCGGTGGTCTACGGCAATGGCGGCGCGACCGTCCTCGTCGTGGCGGGCGACCGGGTCGAGGCGCGCCGGGTCCGCACCGGCCTCTCGGCGGCGGGCTTCATCGAGATCCGCGACGGGGTGCGGGCCGGCGACGCCGTCGTGGCCCGGGCCGGCAGCTTCCTGCGCGACGGGGACCGGGTCCGCCCGGTCTTTCCCGCCCAGCAGGTCAGCGCCGACGCCCTCCCGCGCCCCTGATCCACGGCGCTGACGGCACCTGCCGAAGGACTGAGACCCGATGCGCCTCAACGTCTCCGCCTGGGCGATCCGCAAGCCGATCCCCTCGATCGTGCTGTTCCTGGTGCTGGGGCTGCTCGGGCTCGTCAGCTTCCGCACCCTGCCGATCACCCGCTTCCCCAACATCGACGTGCCGCTCGTCTCGGTGTCGATCAACCAGCCGGGCGCCGCGCCCTCGGAGCTCCAGACCCAGGTGACGAAGTGGGTCGAGGACGCGGTGGCGGGCGTGAAGGGCGTCAAGCACATCACCTCGGCGATCACCGAGGGCAGTTCGACCACCACGGTCGAGTTCCGGCTCGAGGTCAACACCGATCGGGCGGTGAACGACGTCAAGGACGCGGTCGCCAAGATCCGCACGAACCTGCCGCGGACGATCGAGGAGCCGATCGTCAACCGCGTCGAGATCGCCGGGCTGCCGATCATGGTCTACGGCGCCACGGCGCCCGCGATGGCCCCCGAGGACCTGTCCTGGTTCGTGGACGACGTGGTGGCGCGGCAGATCCAGGGCCTGCGCGGGGTCGGCGGCGTCGGGCGCCTGGGCGGCGTCAACCGCGAGGTGCGCGTCACCCTCAAGCCCGACCGGCTGCTCTCGCTCGGCATCACCGCCGCCGACGTGAACCGGCAGCTGCGCCTCACCAGCGCCGACATGGCGGGCGGGCGGGCCGAGCTCGGCGGCCAGGAGCAGTCGATCCGCACCCTCGCGGCCTCGGCGAGCCTCGACACGCTCGCGGCCACCTCGATCGTGCTGCCGGGCGGGCGCAAGGTGCGCCTCGACGACCTCGCCACCCTGACGGACGGGGCGGAGGAGCCCCGCGTCTTCGCGCGCCTCAACGGGGAGCCGGTCGTCGCCTTCGCGATCTCCCGCGCCAGCGGCGCCAGCGACGCCTCGGTCGCCCAGCTGGTGGCCCGGAAGATCGACGAGTTGCGCGCCGCCCACCCGAACGTCCGCTTCGACCTGATCGACACCTCGGTCACCAACACGATCGGCAATTACGAATCCGCCATGCACGGCCTGATGGAGGGGGCGGCCCTGGCGGTGCTGGTGGTGTTCCTGTTCCTGCGCGACTGGCGGGCGACGCTGATCGCCGCGGTGGCGCTGCCGCTCTCGGTCTTCCCGACCTTCTGGGCGATGAGCGCCATGGGCTTCTCGCTCAACGCGGTCAGCCTGCTCGCCATCACCCTCGTCACCGGCATCCTGGTCGACGACGCCATCGTGGAGATCGAGAACATCGTCCGGCACGTGCGGCTCGGCAAGTCGCCCTACCGGGCCGCCATCGAGGGGGCCGACGAGATCGGCCTCGCGGTCATCGCCATCACGGCGACGCTGGTGGCGATCTTCGCGCCGGTGAGCTTCATGGGCGGCATCGCCGGCCAGTACTTCAAGCAGTTCGGCCTCACCATCGCGGCCGCGGTGTTCATGTCGCTGCTCGTCGCCCGCCTGATCACCCCGATGATGGCGGCCTACTTCATGCGCGACCACGGCCACGAGGAGGAGACGCCCGGCCCGGTGATGCGCACCTACACCCGCGTGGTGGCGTGGTCGGTGCGGCACAAGTTCGTGACGCTGGTGGTGGGCCTCGCGCTGTTCGCCGGCTCCCTCATGTCGACCAAGCTGCTGCCGGCCGGCTTCCTGCCGAAGGAGGACGCGGCGCGCACCCTGATGGTGCTCGAACTGCCGCCCGGCGCCAAGCTCGACGACACGATCGCGGTCTCGGACCGGGTGGTGCAGAAGATCCGCGCATTGCCCGAGGTGCGCTCCGTCTTCGTCGATGGCGGGCGCCAGCTCCCGGGCAAGAAGGAGATCCGGCTCGCCACGCTGACGATCAACCTGACGCCGAAGAACACCCGCACGCGCACGCAGGGCGACCTTGAGGCGGCGATCATGGCCGCGCTGCGCGACGAGCCCGACATCCGCTACTGGTCCCTGCGCGAGGGCGGCCAGCGCGATTTCACCCTGATCGTGGCGGGGCCCGACACCGAGGTGGTGCGGGACGTGGCCGAGCGGATGCAGCGCGAGGTCGCGCAGGTGCCGAACCTCGTCAACGTGATGTCGACCGCGCCGCTCGACCGCACCGAGCTGCGCATCCGCCCCAAACCCGCGGTCGCGGCCGATCTCGGGGTCTCGACCGACACCATCGCCGAGACCGTGCGCGTCGGCACGATCGGCGACATCGGCGCCAACCTCGCCAAGTTCAACGCCGTCGACCGGCAGATCCCGATCCGGGTGCAGCTGCCGGCCGAGGCCCGCGGCGACCTGCAGGCGCTGGAGGCGCTGAAGGTGCCGACGAAGACCGGCGCCGCGGTGCCGCTGACCGCGGTGGCCGACATCAGCCTCGGCCGCGGCCCGACCGCGATCGACCGCTACGACCGCGCCGTCCGGGTGGCGCTGGAGGCCAATCTCCAGGGCTCGGACGCCCTCGCCGAGGCGATCGCCAAGGCGCTGGCGACCCCGGCCGCGAAGACTCTGCCGCCGGGGGTGGCGCTGCGCCAGACCGGCGACGCCGAGGTGATGGGCGAGGTCTTCGAGGGCTTCGCCCTCGCCATGGGCGCCGGCCTGATGATGGTGCTCGGCGTGCTGATCCTGCTCTTCGGCTCGTTCCTGCAGCCGCTCACCATCCTGTTCTCGCTCCCGCTCTCGATCGGCGGGGCGATCCTCGGCCTCCTGATCTTCAACCGGCCGATCTCGATGCCGGTCGTGATCGGCATCCTGATGCTGATGGGCGTGGTGACGAAGAACGCCATCATGCTGGTGGATTTCGCCGTCGAGGAGATGGCCCGGGGCGTCGACCGCATCACCGCGATCACCGATGCGGGCCGCAAGCGCGCCCGCCCGATCGTGATGACGACGATCGCCATGGCGGCCGGCATGGTGCCCTCCGCGATGGCCCTCGGCATCGGCGGCGAGTTCCGCTCGCCGATGGCGATCGCGGTGATCTCGGGGCTGATCGTCTCGACGCTCCTGTCGCTGCTCTTCGTGCCGGCGATCTTCGTGCTGATGGACGACCTCGCCCGGCTGTTCGTGCGGCTGTTCGGCCGCTTCGTCGGGGCGGTGGACGAGGCCCCCGCCCACCCGCACGCGGCGGCGCCCTACGCGCCCCCGCCGCGCATCGCCGCCGAGTAGGGCGCTCCCGGTTCCGTGCCCGGGCGGGCGCGACCGGGACGGCCCGCTACGGGCGCGCGGTCGGCGCGATCAGCGTCCCGGTCGCCCCCGCCGGCTCCATGCCGATGCGGCCCCAGCCGGGGAGCTTGAGGGCCGGGCGGCGCAGGTCGAGGCCCGCCACCGCGCCGAGGAGGTTCACCTCGACCCCCTCGACCCATCCCAGCGTGAGGCCCGCATAGCCCCGCCACGAGAGCTGCAGCCCGGTGCGGCTCGGCGTGAGCGCAACGAGCGCCTCGGAAAAGTCCTTGCCGAGCGCGGTGGGCGGGAGCGCCGCCCGCACCTCCGGCACGGCGCGCAGCAGGTGCGCCACGAAGGTGTTGGAGTTCGGCCCCGGCCAGGCGCGGTAGCTCCCGAAGTCCTGGTACGGGTAGGCGGCGACCGCCTCGCGCAGCTTCGGCACCGCGCGCGCGGCGGCCTCGCCGTCGAGGGCGAGCACGACCTGCGGCGGGTTGCCGAACCAGCGCCCGTCGGCCGGATAGGCGTCGGTGCGCACGGGCCGGCCCCAGCCGACAACGTCGTAGCGCGTGTAGCGGGCCGCGCCGGCTTCCTTCACGACGAGCCAGCTGTGATGGGCGAAGATGCCGCGCCAGCGGCCGACCCGGGCGGCGTAGACCCGGACCACCGCGCCCGGCACCGCGGCGGCCGGCGGGAGCAGGCGCGCGCTCGACCAATCGGCCGTCGCCCAGTCGGGGGCGAGGTCGTCGCGCGACCACCACCAGAGGGCGTGGGCGGCCAGGGGAGCCAGGAAGAGGAGGAGGACGGCGAGGGTGACGAGGCGCAGGGCCGCCAGCGCGAGCAGCATGGCCTTGAGATGGGCGTCGCGCCGGGCCGCGCAACCGGAAGCGTCGACCCGCCGCGTGGCGAACTGCCGGGGTGGCCGGGCCGTTGTCGGGCGCGAGACGATTGCGATGGAGGTCGGCATGGTTGACGCGAGAGGGTTGGTCGACGCGCTGGTGCGGTCCCGGCGCGGGGGGCTCGGCGGCGCGGCGGCGGGCGCGGCCCTCGGGGGCCTCGCCCTGATCGCCGGGCTCGGCTACCGTGCCTTCAGCCGCCAAGCCGGTCCGCAGCAAGCCGGTCCGCAGGATTCCGCGCCCGGGCCGGGCGCCGCGCCTGCCCGGGGCGGCGCGGCAGGCGGGGCGGCGCGGCAGCCCTTCCGGGCGGAGGAGGTCAGCGACGACGATGCCAACCTGTTCCTGCGCGCGATGGTGGCGGCGACCGTGGCGGACGGCATGATCGACGCGCAGGAGCGCGCCCGGCTCGACGCCGCCCTGGACGAGGCCGGCCTCGACGCCCCCGCCCGCAGCGCCTTCGAGGGTCTGCTGCGCGAGCCCCCCGACGTGGACGAGATCGCCGACCGGGTCTCGGATCCCGAGACGGCGGCGCGGGTCTACGCCGCGGCCCGCCTCGCCATCGACCCCGACACCGTCCAGGAGCGGAGCTTCCTGAACCGGCTCGCCGAGGCCCTCGACGTCGATCCCGACGCCGTCGCCCGGATCGAGCGCGAGGTCGGCGCCTGACGCGCAGCCCGATGCACGAGCCCCGTCCCCCCCTCCTCGAGATCCTCGCCCGGGCCGGCTACGGCGCCCGGGGCCTGACCTATTGCCTGGTCGGCGGCCTCGCCCTGCTCGCCGCCCTCGGCGAGGGGGGGCGGACGGGGGGAAGCCGCAGCGCCCTGATGGTGCTCCTCGACAAGCCCTTCGGCCGGCTGATGCTCGGGGCCGTGGCTTTCGGCCTGATGGGCTTCGCCCTGTGGCGCTGGATCGAGGCCGCGACCGACGCGGACCGGCGCGGGCGCTCGGCCAGGGGCCTCGCGGTGCGGGCCGGGCACGGGGTCAGCGGGGTGATCTACGCGGGCCTCGCCGTCTCGGTGGCGCGGGCGGCGCTCGGCTGGGGCGGGAGCGGCCCGCAGGACCAGACGGCGCGGGACTGGACGGCGTGGCTGCTGGGCGAGCCCTTCGGCGCCGTCGCGGTCGCGGCGGCGGGCGCGGTGGTGATCGGGGCGGGCGCGGGTTTCCTGCTCAAGGCTTGGCGCGGGGACGTGACCCGCCAGCTCGCGCTGCCGGTCGATGCAAGGAGCTGGGCGGGGGCGGCGGGCCGCCTCGGCTACGCGGCCCGCGCCGTGGTGTTCTGGCTGATCGGCGGCTTCCTGATCCTCGCCGCCGTCGAGAGCCGGTCGAGCGAGGTCAGGGGGCTCGGCGGGGCGCTCGCCGCCCTGCGCGACCAGCCCTACGGCCCGGTGCTGCTCGGATTGACGGCGGCGGGCTTGGCGGCCTTCGGCGCCTTCGGCCTCGTCCAGGCCCGCTACCGCCGCATCGACCCGCCGCACCTCGACGACCTCGCCGCCGGACGGTCCCGCGCGGGCTCGTGATCCGCATGGCGACGCAATCCGTCGGCGTCCCCGCGGCGGCGCGAGCGCCGCGGCCCTGCGCGGCTCAGCCGGCGGGCCGCCGCCCGCCCGGCGCTGCGGGGCGCGCCGGGTTGCCCACCACGGTCGCGCCGGCCGGGACGTCGCGGGTGACCACGCTGCCCGCGCCCACGATCGCGTCGTCCCCGATCGTCACGCCCGGCAGGATCAGCGCCCCGCCGCCGATCCAGCAATTCGCCCCGATCCGCACCGGCCTGCCGGTCTCGAGGCCCGCGCGGCGCAGCGCCGGGTCGCGCGGATGATCGGCTGCCAGGATCTGCACCCCCGGCCCGACCTGCGTCGCCTCGCCGATCTCGACCGGGCAGACGTCGAGGATCACGCAGTTGAAGTTGAGGAACACGCCCCGCCCGAGCCGGATGTGGAGGCCGTAATCGCAGGAGAAGGGCGGCCGGATCACCACCCCGTCCCCGACCGCGCCGAGATGGGCGCGCAGCAGGGCGCGACGCGCCTCCGGCGAGAGGGCGGCCGGGGCGTTGTAGCGGGCGAGCCATTCCGCGTTGCGGGCGGCGTCGGCGACCAGCTCCGGGTCGTCGGCCCGGTAAAGGTCCCCCGCCAGCATCTTCTCCTTCTCGCTGCGCATCGGCCCCGCCTCCCTGCTCTCGGGACGAACGGCCTCGCACGATCGGGCGGGCCCGCCAACCCGCCGTTGCCTCCCTGCCGGATCCGCACTATCCGGTGGGCCTCCTTCCCGCTGCCGAAGGCCTGCCGATGAAAGCGCGCGTCACCGTCACCCTGAAGACCGGCGTCCTCGACCCGCAGGGCAAGGCCATCGAGGGGGCGCTGCGCTCGCTCGGCATCGCGGGCATCGCCAGCGTGCGCCAGGGCAAGTTCTTCGAGGTCGAGGTCGACGGCAGCGACCCGGCCGCCGCCGAGGCGACCGTGAAGGCCGCCTGCGACAAGCTCCTCGCCAACACGGTGGTGGAGAACTACCGGGTCGAGATCGCGCGATGAAGGCCGCCGTCATCGTCTTCCCCGGCTCGAACCGCGACGCCGACGTCACGCGCGCCCTGCGGCTCGCCGGCGCCGAGGTCGCGAAGGTCTGGCACGCGGACACGGCGCTGCCCTCGGGCACCGACCTCGCCGTGCTCCCGGGCGGCTTCTCCTACGGCGACTACCTGCGCTGCGGCGCCATCGCCGGCCGCGCCAATGCCATGGACGCGGTGCGGGCCCACGCGGCCCGGGGCGGGCTCGTCCTCGGCATCTGCAACGGGTTCCAGATCCTGTGCGAGTCGGGCCTGCTGCCCGGCGTGCTGATGCGCAACGTCAACCGCCGCTTCATCTGCCACCGCCAGACCCTGCGGGTCGAGCGCGCCGACACCGCCTTCACCCGCGCCTACCGGCAGGGCCAGGTGATCGACGTCTGCGTCGCGCACGGCGAGGGCAATTACTACGCCGATCCCGAGACGGTCGCCCGCCTGGAGGGCGAGGGCCGCGTGGCCTTCCGCTACAGCGACGCCGCCGGGGACCTCACCGAGACGGCGAACCGCAACGGCTCGCTCTACTCGATCGCGGGTATCTACTCGGACGAGCTCAACGTCCTCGGCCTGATGCCGCACCCTGAGAACTTCGTCGAGGACCTGGTCGGCGGCACCGACGGGCGCGGCCTGTTCGAGAGCCTCGCCCGGGCCGCCTGAGCGGGGCCGCGCGGCGGGCCCGTAGCCCGCGCGGCGGGCCCGCAGCCCGCGCGGCGGCTCACCCCGGCAGGAAGGCCGAGGCCCCGCTGCGCGCGTCCCGCACCAGCTCCACCGGCGCCCCGTAGAGCCCCTGCAGGCGCGACGGCTCCAGCACCTCCGCGACCGGCCCCTCGGCGAGGCGGGTGCCGCCCCGCAGCAGCAGCGCCCGGTCGGCGTAGCGCGCCGCCTGGTTCGGGTCGTGGGTCGTGAACACCACGCCGAGCCCGTCCGCGCGCAGGCGCGCGATCTCGCGCATCACCTTGCCCTGGTTGCCGAAATCGAGGCTGGCGGTCGGCTCGTCGAGGATCACGAGGCGCGGCTCCTGGGCGAGTGCCCGGGCGATCAGCACGAGCTGGCGCTCGCCCCCCGAGAGGCGGGTGACCGGCCGCTCGGCGAGGTGGAGCACGCCGAGCCGGGCGAGGGCCGCGTCCGCGGCGGCGCGGTCGGCCCGCGAGGGGGCGGCGAGGAGCCCCGCATGGGCGCTGCGCCCCATCAGCACCACGGCCCGCGCCGTGAAGGCGAAGGGGCTGGCGGCGCTCTGGGGCACGTAGGCCATCGCCCGGGCGCGCTGGCGGGCCGAGAGGGCGGCGAGCGGCCTGCCCGCGACCGCGACGGTGCCGCCGAGCGGCGCCAGCAGGCCGAGCAGCGTCTTGAGGAGCGTGGTCTTGCCGCCGCCGTTGGGGCCGAGCAGCGCCAGCACCTCGCCCCCCGCCACCGCGAGGTCGATGCCGCGCCCGATCTCCCGGCCCGGATAGCCGAAGGCGAGGTCCCGTGCGGCGAGGAGGCTCATGACCAGTCCCGCTCCGCGCCCGCGAGCAACCACAGGAAGACCGGCGTGCCGACGACGGCCGTGAGGATGCCGAGGGGCACCTCGACCGGCGCGACGGTGCGCGCCAGCGTGTCGATGACGAGGAGCGTGCCGGCCCCGAGGAGGGCCGCGGTCGGGAGCAGCCGCGCGGAGCCCGGCCCGACCAGGAAGCGGGCGAGGTGCGGCACCACCAGCCCGACCCAGCCGACGATGCCGGCCGCCGCCACGCTCGCGGCCGTCACCAGGGTGGCGGCGGCCACCACGGCGAGCCGCAGGGGGCCGGTGGCGAGGCCGAGCGCCCGCGCCTCCTCGTCGGGCAGCGAGAGCGCGTCGAGCCGCCAGCGCAGGAGCAGGAGCAGCGCCGTCCCGGCCGCCACCGGGACGGCGAGCGCTGCGAGGTCGGTCGCGTGCGTCGCCGAGAGGCTGCCGAGCAGCCAGAAGGTCATGGCCGGCAGCTGGTTGTAGGGATCGGCGAGGAACTTCACGAGGCCGACCCCCGCCCCCAGGAGCGAGCCGATCACCACGCCCGCCAGGACCAGCACCAGGACCGGGTCGCGCCGCGCCAGCACGGCCCCGACCGCGTAGACCGCCCCGACGGCGAGGAGCCCGCCCGCGAAGGCCAGGACCTCGATGGCCAGCACCCCGAGCGACAGCCAGATGCCGAGCACCGCCCCGAAGGCCGCCCCCGAGGAGGCGCCGAGGATGTCGGGCGAGACCAGGGGATTGCGGAACAGGCCCTGGAAGGCCGCCCCGGCGAGGGAGAGGGCGGCGCCGATCAGGATGGCGGCGAGGATGCGCGGCCCGCGGATCTGCAGCACCACCGCCTCCACGGCGGCGGGTGCCCCCGAGGGGGCCCCGGTCAGCTTGGCGGCGAGCACCCGGGCGACGTCGCCGAGCCCGACCGGGTAGCGCCCGACCCCGAAGGCGAGGGCGACCGCGAGGATCAGCGCGCGGAGCGCCAGCGCCGGGCCGAGGCCGGGCGCGCGCCGCGCCCCGATCCGGCCCTCCGCCCGCGCCGGCGGGCCGCTCACGAGGCCCCCGCGAGCAGGCGGTCGAGGGCCGCCTCGTCCGGGACCACGTGGTAGAAGTCGCGGTGGAAGTCGCGGGCGAGCGCCCGCAGGTCCTCCGGGAAGAGCGACGGGTAGAGCGCCTTGCCGAGCCACCACAGGCCCAGGAAGCGGTTCACCGAGGGCGGCGAATCGACCCAGCCGAAGGGGAGGGCGGGGGAGAGGTGGAGGCGCCCGGCCGCCACCGCCGGCACGCCCTGCCAGAGGGGATCCGTCCGGGCGGCGGCCGCGAAGCCCGGATCGAGGGCGACGATCACCTCGGGCGCCCAGGCGAGCACGTCCTCGGGCGAGACGCGCGCGAGGCTGCCGCCCGCCCCCGCGACGTTGACGGCGCCGAGCAGATCCAGGACCTCGACGTTGATCGCCCCCGCCCGCGCGGTCTCCAGGCCCCGCGGACCCCGGGCGAAGTAGACCCTGGGGCGCGCCTCCGGCGGCACGGCGGCGAGGCGGCCCCGCACGGTGTCCAGGATGGCCTCGCAGCGGGCGGCGAGGCGCTCGGCGCGCTCGGCCCGCCCGATCACCGCGCCGAGCCGCCGATAGGTCGCCGGGACGGCCGGGAGCCGCCCGTCGAACAGGAGCGCCGGGATGCCGGTCTGCTGCTGCAGCCGGTCGGCGAGGGAGCGGTAGGTCTCGCCCGTGTCGCCCGTATCCACGACGAGGTCGGGCTTGAGCGCCAGCACCGTCTCGAGATTGGCGGTGTTGCCCCGCCCGGTCAGGCGGCCGACCTCCGGCAGCGCGGCGGCCTCCGGCAGGAGGTAGGGCCGCTCGGCCGGCCGGATCGCGCGCGGCCAGCCGGCCAGGAGGTCGGGCGCGAGCGTGTAGAGCAGGATCGCGGCCGGCGGCCCCGCCGGGAAGACCCGGGTGACCGGGCCGGACGGTGCCGGGAGCGGCCTGCCGGCCTCGTCGAGGCCCGCCGCGCGGGTTCGCCCCGCCGCGCGGGTTCGCCCCGCCGCGCGGGTTCGCCCCGCCGCGCGGGTTCGCCCCGCCGCGCGGGTTCGCCCCGCCGCGCGGGCGCGTCCCGCGGCGCAGAGGCCGGCGAGGCCGAGCAGCAGGGCGCGCCGGTCGAGGGCCATCGGCCTCAATCGACCGCGATCGTCACGTCGCCGGACTTGATCACCGCGACGGCCGGCTTGCCGACCGCGAGGTGCAGCCCGTCGACGGAGTCGTTGGTGAGCGCCGCCGTCACCACCTGGCCGCCGGGCAGTTCCAGCGTGACGTGGGCGGTGGTCGTGCCCTTGGTGACGGACGTGATCGTGCCCGAGAGCTGGTTGCGCGCGCTGATCCTCATCGTGCCGGTCCCCGCGGCCCCCTGGCGGCCGCAGCCCCTGACATAGCGGGAGGGTGCGCCGCGGGGAGGGCCCGGGTGACGCACCGCAACCAAGCCCGGCCTCGCATGTTGTCCCGCCGATTCGCCGACCCGCCGCCGGCGCCGCGCCGGCCGGCCAACCATCGAGGAGATCCATGCATCAGGGCAGCCACCGCGACCACGAGGGCGCGCAGAAACTCTTCAGCCTGATCAAGGACGTCAAGGTCGCCATGATGACGACCGTGGATTCGGACGGCCAGCTGCGCAGCCGCCCGATGTGGAGCCAGGAGGCGGACCCGCAGGGCGACCTCTGGTTCTTCGTCAGGCTCGACGCGCCGGTGACCGGCGAGATCAGCCGCGACTCGCAGGTCAACCTCGCCTACGCGGACCCGTCGAACCAGAACTACGTCTCGGTGTCGGGCAAGGCCGAGATCGTGCGCGACAAGGCGACGATCGACTCCAAGTGGAACGAGAGCCTGAAGACCTGGTTCCCGAAGGGCAAGGACGATCCCTCCGTGACGCTGATCCGCGTGCATCCCGAGAAGGGCGAGTACTGGGACAGCCCGAACGCCACCATGCTGCACCTCTACGGCTACGTGAAGGCCGCGGTGACGGGCGAGTCGCCGAAGACCGAGAAGAAGGCGGTCGATCTCTCGGCGCGCTGAAAGCGGCCGCGCCGGATCCGGGAGGCCGGGCCCGGCGCGGGCCGGAGCGGGCCGGAGCGGTTCGGCGCGGATCCGCCCGCGCCAGCTTGACTTCGGCGCCTGAACCGTGCGGGGTGCGCCACCCCGCCCGGCCCGTGGTGCCGGGCCAGTCAGGCACGGGTGATGCTCGACCTCGCCACCAGGGTTTACAACCATACCTGGAAGATCGACCCGATCATCCGCTCGGTGCTCGACACCGATTTCTACAAGCTCCTGATGGCGCAGACCATCTTTCGCCGCCATCGCGACGTGGAGGTCACGTTCGGCATCCATAACCGCACCACGCGGGTCCGGCTCGGCGAGATCATCGACGAGGGGGAGCTGCGCGAGCAGCTCGACCATTGTCGCTCCCTGCGGCTCACCCGCGGCGAGTCGACCTGGCTGCGCGGCAACACCTTCTACGGCAAGCGCCAGATGTTCTCGCCGGACTTCATGGACTGGCTGGAGAACTTCCGCTTCCCCGACTACCTGCTGGAGAAGCAGGACGGCCAGTACGTCCTCACCTTCCACGGGCCCTGGATCGAGACCACGATGTGGGAGGTCCCGGCGCTCTCGATCCTCAACGAGCTGCGCTCGCGGGGCGTGCTCAAGGGGATGGGCAAGTTCGACCTGCAGATCCTCTACGCGCGGGCGATGACGCGGATCTGGGAGAAGATCGAGCGGCTCAAGCTGCTGCCCGGGCTCTCGATCGCCGATTTCGGCACCCGGCGGCGCCACGGCTTCCTGTGGCAGGATTGGTGCGTCGAGGCGATGATCGAGGGGCTCGGCCCGGCCTTCCTCGGCACCTCGAACTGCCTGATCGCGCTGCGCCACGACATCGAGGCGGTGGGCACCAACGCGCACGAACTGCCGATGGTCTACGCCGCCCTGGCGGAGGACGACGCGGCCCTGGCCCGGGCGCCCTACGCGGTCCTGGCCGACTGGCAGCAGGACTACGCCGGCAACCTGCTCGTCATCCTGCCGGACACCTACGGGACGACCGGCTTCCTAGCCAACGGCCCCGCCTGGATGGCGGACTGGACCGGCATCCGCATCGACTCGAAGGACCCGATCATCGGCGGCGAGGAGGTGATCGCGTGGTGGCGCGAGAACGGGCGCAACCCGCGGGAGAAGCTCGCGATCTTCTCCGACGGGCTCGACGTCGAGACGATCGAGACCATCCACCACCGCTTCCACGGGCGGCTGCGCATCGGCTACGGCTGGGGCACCCTGCTCACCAACGACTTCCGCGGGCTGGCGCCGGACGGGCGCCTCGACCCGATCTCCATCGTCTGCAAGGTGATCTCGGCCAACGGCCGCCCGACCGTCAAGCTCTCCGACAACCCCACCAAGGCGCTCGGGCCGGAGGAGGAGGTCGAGCGCTACAAGCGCGTGTTCTCGGTCGGGGCGCAGGTGGCCCAGCCGCTCCTGGTGTGATCCGGCGCGCCGCCCGGGCGGCCCCCAGGCGCACGGCTATCTGCCGCTGCGGCAAGCGGTTTTCCGCCCCGGCCGCGCCCCCCGCGCGGGGATCCAATCGGTCTCCCGGCCGTTCCTGACACGGGTACGGCCCGGCTTGACCCGCCGGGCGCGAGCGTGGGGCGGTGCATGGCGCGTGACGATGGTGGGCAGGCCTCCCTGATCCCGGCGGTGCCCAAGCGCATTGCCGCCGCCGAGACGCCCGGCCGCGGCTTCGCCCTGCCGCTGCTCATCGCCGCCCTCATCGTGGCGGCCCTGTATTTCGGCCGCGAGATCCTGATCCCGATCGCCATCGCGGTGCTCCTGAGCTTCGTGCTCTGGCCGCTCGTGAGCCTGCTGCGGCGGCTGCGCCTCGGGCGCACGGCCTCGATCGGCCTGTCGGTGCTCACCTGCCTCGGGGTCGTGGGCCTGCTCACCCTCATCATCGGCCTGCAGGTCGCCGATCTCGGCAGCAACCTGCCCCAGTACCAGCGCACGATCGAGCGCAAGCTCGAGAATCTCAGGGAGGGCCCGGTCGGCTCCGTCGCCGGCTACATGCGCAGCATCGGCAAGCACCTGCAGCAGGCCGGGAGCATCCCGGAGGACAAGGCCAAGCCGCAGGACCCGACCGCGCCGAGGCCGGCCCCCACCGTGCAGAACCCCGACAAGCCGGTGCTGGTCGAGGTGCGCGAGCGCGAACTCACCCCGCTCGAACTCGCCGAGCGCCTGCTCTCGCCGGCCCTCGCGCCGCTCGCCACCACCGGCATCGTCTTCGTGGTGCTGATGTTCATCCTGGGCCAGCGCGAGGACCTGCGCGACCGCCTGATCCGCCTCGCCGGGTCGAGCGACCTCCACCGCACCACGGTGGCGATGAACGACGCGGCGCGGCGCCTGAGCCGCTTCTTCCTGGTGCAGCTCGCCCTCAACGCCGGATTCGGGGTGGCGATCGGGATCGGGCTCTGGATCATCGGCGTGCCGAGCCCGATCCTGTGGGGGATCTTCACCGCGCTGATGCGCTTCGTGCCCTATGTCGGCGCCTTCCTGTCGGCCCTGCTGCCGCTGCTGCTCGCCGCCGCGGTCGATCCGGGCTGGCACATGGTGCTGGCCACCGCGGCCCTGTTCCTGATCCTCGAACCGATCGTCGGCCAGGTCGTCGAGCCGCTGCTCTACGGGCACTCGACCGGGCTCTCGCCCTTCGCGGTCCTGGTCTCGGCCCTGTTCTGGACCTGGCTCTGGGGGCCGGTCGGGCTGCTGCTCTCGACCCCGCTCACGGTCTGCCTCGTCGTGCTCGGCCGCCACGTCGACCAGCTCGAATTCCTCGACGTCCTGTTCGGCGACCGGCCGGCCCTGACCCCGGTGGAGAACTTCTACCAGCGCCTCCTCGCGGACGACCCCGACGAGGCGCAGGAGCTCGCGGAATCGATCCTCAGCGAGTGCTCGCTCTCCTCCTACTACGACGACGTGGTGCTCAAGGGCCTGCAACTCGCGGCCTCCGACGCCCGCCGCGGGGTGCTGACCGAGGAGCAGCTGGAGCGGATCCGCACGGCGATCGACGAGCTCGTCACCGACCTCGCCGACCGCGAGGACGTCGCGCCCGCCGCCCAGACCAGTCTCGCCGGGCGGCTCCTGGGGCGCGATGCCGACGCCGCCGCCCCCTGCGACGGCGAGCCGGCCGTGCCGGGCGCGCCGGCCCCGGAGACCCTGCCGGCGCCCTGGCGGCAGAAGGGGGCCGTGCTCTGCGTGGCGGGCCGCGGCCCGCTCGACGAGGCCGCCTCGACGATGCTCTCGCAGCTCCTGGAGAAGAACGGCCTCGGCACCCGGGTCGTGCCGTTCGCGGCGGTGTCGCGGGCGCGGATCGCCGACCTCGACGCGGGCGAGGCCCGCATGGTCTGCATCTCCTACCTGGAGATCAGCGGCACCCCGGCGCACCTGCGCTACCTCGTGCAGCGGGTGCGGCGGCGCCTGCCGCAGGCCCGCATCCTGGTCGGCCTCTGGCCGACCGACGACCTCGCCCTGGCCGATCCGGAGGCCCGCGCCGCCCTGGGGGCGGACGATCACGTCACCTCCCTGCGCGAGGCGGTGGAGGCCTGCCTGGCGGCCGCGACGGGCGAGGCGGCGTCCGCCGGCCGGCCCGCGCCTGTGGCGCCGGCGCCGCGTTCGGCCTCCCTCCCGGCGGGTGCTCCCGCCTGAGGGCTTGACGCAGGGCTCGCGGCGTCCTTTCGATCCTTGCGCGCCGCGAGGAGCCGGCCGGGGCGGCCGGCCCGGGGAGCGGCCTGAGGGGTGCGCAATGAGCGTCGTCGATTTCGCGCGGTTCGTGGACGAGCTCGCCACGCAGTCCGGACAGGCGATCCTGCCCTTCTTCCGCGCGGCCTTCGTCACCGAGGACAAGGCGATCGGCCCCAAGCCCTTCGATCCCGTGACGGAGGCGGACCGGGCCGGCGAGGCGGTGATGCGCCAGATCATCCGCCGCACCTTCCCGGACCACGGCATCCTCGGCGAGGAATTCGGCACCGAGGGGGAGGAGGCGGAGTACGTCTGGGTCCTCGATCCGATCGACGGCACGCGGGGCTTCATCGCCGGCCTGCCGCTCTGGGGGACGCTGATCGGCCTGACGCGGGCCGGCACGCCCTGCTACGGGCTGATGCACCAGCCCTTCCTGGGCGAGCGCTTCTCGGGCGACGGCCGGAGCGCGCAGTATCGCGGCCCGAACGGCACCCGCAAGCTCCTCACCCGCCGCCGCGCCGCGCTCTCCGAGGCGATCGCGGCGACGACCGACCCGCGCCTGTTCGGCGAGGGCCGGGACCGCGAGGCCTACGGCCGCGTCGAGGCGGCGACGCGCCTGATGCGGTTCGGCACCGACTGCTACTCCTACTGCATGCTGGCGGCCGGGCAGATCGACCTCGTGATCGAGGCCGGCCTGAAGCCCTACGACATCGTCGCGCTGATCCCGATCGTGGAGGGCGCGGGCGGGATCGTGACCAGCTGGGACGGCGGCCCGGCCGCGGGCGGCGGCAACGTCGTGGCGGCCGGCGACAAGCGCCTGCACGAGGCGGCGCTGGAGATGCTCAACCGCTGAGACCGGCGCTTCGGGCCGCACGGCAAGAACCTGGCGCAGGACCCGATGGCCGCGTGACCGGGCCCTGCCCTGAGCATCGTTCGCCGAAGGGGTCACCGGTTCGGCGGCAAGAATGCTGCCAAAGCAAGGGACTAAGCGGAATTGCACGGCGCAATTCCGCTTAGCCGGGCGGCAGCCGCTCGAGCGCGATGAGGTCCTCCTCGCGCGGCTCCGGGAGCGGCGTGCCCGGGACGAAGGCCTCGAAGGCGGCCCAGAACTGGGCCCGGATCGCGTCCTGCTCCATCAGGATCTCGTGCCGGGCGCCCCGCAGGGTGATGCTGTGGCCGGCCTTGAGCCTCGCCGCGAAGCGCTCGATGGCGGGCGTGCTGCAGACCGGGTCGTCGCCCGCCGCCACCACCAGCACGGGCAGCCGGATCGCGAGCGGGTAGCGCGGGTCGCCGAGGCGGCGCATCGTCCGGAAGGCGGCGGCGAGCCAGGCCACGGTCGGATCCCCGACCGCGCCGGCCCCGACCGCGAGCGCCGCCGCCGCGTTGCGGGCGTAGCGCGCCGGATCGGTGGTGAGGCGATTGCCGGGGAAGGGCTTCGTGGCGATCGAGACCGGGCTGCCGCCCGGGACGAAGCGCGGGCCGAGGCCGAGCCCGTTGAGGAGGGCGGCCGCCCGCATCGCGGCCCGCGGGTGGCGCACCATCACGATGCCGAGCATCGGCGCGAGCGTGACGAGGCGGGAGAAGGGCAGCCATCCCTCCCGCGCCGCGGCCAGGCAGACCGCCCCGCCCATCGAGTGGGCGAGCCCGAAATAGGGCCGCGGCATCAGCGGCTCCAGCACCTGCGTGGCGACCGCCTCCAGGTCGAGCCGGTACTCCTCGAAATCGCCGACATGGCCCTTGCGCGCGTCCGCGACGGTGCGGTCGGAGCCGCCCTGGCCGCGCCAGTCGAAGGCCGCCACGGCGAAGCCCCGCGCCCGCAGGTCCTGGACCGTCTCGTAGTACTTCTCGATGAACTCGGCCCGGCCCTGCACCAGGCAGACGGTGCCCTTGGTGGTGCGGGTGGCCGCCGTCCAGGTCGCGGCCCGCAGGGTCAGCCCGTCCCGGGTCGGCACCGCGAGGGTGCGGGCGCCGGGCGGGATCGGGTTGTCCGGCGTGGCGATGAGCGGAACGGTCACGGGCGGGGATCTCGGGGCTGCGGCCTCGGGGATGCGTCTCCCGAGAGCACCCCGTCCGGCCGGCAAAATCAAGCGCGGGCCCCTCGCGATTCCCGCAATCCCCTCTTGAACGAAGAGGAGCCCCTCCCGATATCACGGTTGCGCCGGCCATCAGGCGGTGCAGACAAGACCACAGGTCCGGCCCTACGGCGGACCGTAAGATCACATATTGCTTCGGACGGAGAATATGTCATGCGTCAGTTCGACCTTGCTCCCCTCTATCGCTCGACTGTCGGCTTCGACCGGCTGTTCTCGGCGCTCGACCAGTTCGTGAGCGCGGAAGCGGCCCCGACCTACCCGCCCTACAACATCGAGCGCACCGGCGAGACCGCGTACCGCATCACGGTCGCCGTCGCCGGCTTCACCGACCAGGATCTGTCGATCGAGGTTCGTGAGAACGCGCTGACGATCAAGGGCGAGCGCAAGGCCGCCGAGGCCCGCAAGGGCGAGTTCCTCCATCAGGGCATCGCGGCGCGCAGCTTCGAGCGGCGCTTCCAGCTCGCGGATTACGTCCAGGTGACGGGCGCGACCCTGGAGAACGGCCTGCTCCACGTCGATCTCGTGCGCGAGATCCCGGAGGCCAAGAAGCCGCGCCAGATCCAGATCGCCACGGGCAGCGCCCCGCGGTCGATCGAGGGCACGGTCCAGCAGGCCGCGTGAGCGACCTCACCCTGACCTGAGAGCCGAGCGCCCCGGCGGAGGCCGAGGCGTTTTGACATCAGAGCCGAGCGCCCCGGCGGAGGCCGGGGCGTTTTGACGTCAGAGCCGAGCGCCCCGGCGGAAGCCGGGGCGTATTCACGCAAGAGCGGAGCGCCCCGGCGGAGGCCGGGGCGTTCTTGCATCGGGCGTCCCGGCCGCGCGTCGGGTCTCCCCCTCACGGATCCCCGAACAGCAGCTCCGTCTGGGCCTTCGGCTTGCGGGGGGTGGGCGCCTTCTCCTTCCCCTTGCGCGGGCGCTTGACGTCGGTGCCGCGGATGCGCGCCTTGCCCTTGTCGCGCGCCACCGCCTCCGGCGCGGCCTGGTCGCCGGAGAGCCACTTGCCGCGCTTGATCACCTCGTTCACCCGGCCCTGATTGACGCCGAGCTTGAAGGCGATCTCCTGCTGCGTCATCTCGGTCGAGCCGTGCAGGTCGAGGATGGCCCGGGCGAGTTCCGGGGTCATCTTCTTGCCGACGATGCGCCGGCCCGGCTTCACGGTCCGGTTCGCCCGGTCGCGCTCGCGCAGCCGTTCCAGGAGGGCGAGCGCCATCAGCATCCCGTGCTCGCGCAGGGCCTCCTCGAATTCCTTCAGCGTCGTCATCGGCGCATCCTCGGATCGACGGATCGGCGCGACGATCCCGCCTGGGGCGGGGTCGGATGCCGCGGGGCGATCACGGTTTGTGCGCGCCGGCCGGGCCGGACGCAACCGCGCGGGCGCGTCATCCACTGCTCTCGCGGCGCGGTCGCGGCGCCCGATGTCGGGCGACGGCCGCCGCGGCGGCCGCATGGAGGAGCCGCATGGACTTGCCGAGACGGACTTGTCGGCATCGACTTGCCGACATGGACTTGCCGGCGCGGATGCCGCATGCGGGGGCGTTGACCGGAGGAACGTCATGGTCCTGGAAATCGCGCAGATCGAGGTGAAGCCCGGCCACGAGGCCGCCTTCGAGGACGGGGTCGCCGAGGCGGCCGCCCTCTTTCGTCGCGCCAAGGGCTGCAAGGGCATGGAGCTGCACCGCTCGATCGAGCATCCGACCCGCTACCGCCTGATGGTGAAGTGGGAGACCCTTGAGAACCACACGGTCGATTTCCGCAGCTCGCCCGATTTCCAGGCCTGGCGCGACTTGGTCTCCGACCATTTCGCCGCGCCCCCGGCCGTCGAGCACACGACCACCACCGCCGCCGGGTTCTGAACGCCGGCCGCCTTCGGCGGTTGATCCGGCCGGAGGCGCCCCCATGACTGCAGACCGCACCCAGCCCGACCGCGACCAACCCCGCCGCGCGGGCGACCAGCCCCGCCGCGGGGGCGACCAGCCCCGCCGCGAGGGCCTCGCGGAATCCAGCCTCGCCACCAGCCGCCGCCCGGCCGGGCACGCGCCGGGCCAGCCGGCCGAGCCGCCCCATCCGGCCGGCACGCCGCAGGGCGAGCCGGTCGCCGACGAGCAGATCCCCAGGGATTAGGATTTCGCCGCAGGTGACAGGACCTTGGCTTGCGGCTACTCGCTCGGGAACGTGAAGGTTCTCTGACGGCGAGGCACGCGGCCATGGCTCATCGCCCCCTGCGCATCGGCACCCGCGGCAGCCCGATGGCGCTCGCGCAGACCGGCATGGTCCGCGACCGCATCGCCGCCGCGCATCCGCACCTCGCCGAGCCGGGGGCGATGGAGCTCGTCGTCGTCAACACGGTGGCGGACCGGATCCTCGACCGGCCGCTCTCGGCGATCGGCGGCAAGGGTCTGTTCACCAAGGAGCTGGAACAGGCGCTGTTCGCCGGCGAGATCGACGTCGCCGTGCACTCGATGAAGGATGTCGAGACCTGGCTGCCGGACGGGCTCGTCATCGCCTGCATCCTGGAGCGGGACGACCCCCGCGACGCCTTCCTGTCGCTCGCTTCCGGCAGCCTCGCCGAGCTGCCCGCCGGCGCCCGCGTCGGCACCTCGTCCCTGCGGCGGGGCGCGCAGGTGCTGATGCGCCGGCCCGACCTGCGGATCGTGCCCCTGCGCGGCAACGCCAATACCCGCATCCGCAAGCTGGAGGAGGGGGTCTGCGACGCGACCCTCCTCGCCATCGCGGGGCTGGAGCGGCTCGGGCTGGCGCATCTCGCCAGGACCGTGATCCCGGTCGAGGAGATGCTGCCGGCCGTGGCGCAGGGCGCGCTCGGCATCGAGTGCCGCGCGGCGGACGAGGACGTCATCGCCCTGCTGCAGGCGGTGGCCTGCCCGCGCACGACGACGGCGCTGGCCGCCGAGCGGGGCCTGCTCGCGGAACTCGACGGGTCCTGCCGCACGCCGATCGCGGCGCTGGCGCAGATCGACGGCGACCGGCTGACCCTCGACGGGCTGCTGTTCCTGCCGGACGGGAGCGCGCACTGGGCCACGACCCGCAGCGGCCCGGCCGCGGAGGCCGCTTCGATCGGCCGGGAGGCCGGGGCGGACCTGAAGGCGCAGGCGGGCGAGACCTATCGCCGGCACCTGCAATAGGGCGGGATCCGCACGACGGGAACGCGGCGGTGTGATCCGGGACCCCGGATGAGGCCTGCCGCGAAGCGGCTCGGGCCTCCGGCAGGACCTGCGCGGATGCCATGAGTTGTGTTTCATGGACTTCTCATCGTCGGTCCTATTCCAGCCGGACCACGACGCTGTCGCTCGCGCCCGTCGCGTCCATCACGGAGATCCGCGCGAACCCGGCCCCGTCCGGCTGCCACTCCGCCTGCCGGCGGGCGGCCTCGGGCAGGGGCAGGCTGTTCACCATCCAGGTCAGGGGCAGGGTGCCGCCCAGCGCCTTCAGGGCGAGCCCGGCCGGCGCCCCCTCCGCGAAGCCGAGATCGACCCGGGCGCCGTCCGGCGGATAGGCGATCCTGAGCGGGGCTCCCGGCGCCTCGCCCGCCACCTTGGCGGCGTCGCGGCGCAGGTGGCGGAGCGGCGGCGGCAGGCCGGCCGTACTGGTCACCAGGGCGTCGCGGACCGGCGGCACCGGCTCCGGCTCGCCGCCGCAGCGCGCGAAGGCGTCGAACAGGATCGGGGCCGCCGCCACGCGCCCGACCAGGCCGGGCACGCTCGCCCCGTCCGGGCGGCCGACCCAGACCGCCACGGTGATGCGGCGGTCGAATCCCACCGCCCAGGCGTCGCGGTAGCCGTAGGAGGTGCCGGTCTTGTAGGCGATGCGGTTCGGCAGGGCGTTCTCGGGCGGCGGCGTGCCGCGCAGGATGTCGGTGACGTACCACGCCGCCACCCCCTCGGCGATGCGGGGCGGCTCGCGGGCCGGCGGCCCGGCCTCCGGCCGCCGCACGAGATCGGGCACGAGGCCGCCCCGGGCGAGGCCCGCGTAGAGCCGGGCGAGGTCGGTCAGCGTGATGCCGAGCCCGCCGAGGGCCACCGGCAGGCCGGGGGCGGCGTCGCGGGGGAGCGCGATCCCCGCCCCGCCCGCCCGCAGCCGGGCGATGAAGCGGGCCGGGCCGACCAACTCCATCAGTTCCACCGCGGGCACGTTGAGGGACATCTGCAGGGCGCGCCGGGCCGTGACCGTGCCCTGGAAGGTGAGGTCGAAATTCTCCGGCGCGTAGGCGGCCCCGAAGCGCGAGGGCCGGTCCTCGATCAGCGTCTCGGGATGGGCGAGGCCGAGTTCGAAGGCCAGCGCGTAGACGAAGGGCTTCAGCGCCGAGCCCGGCGAGCGCAGGGCGGCGGCCATGTCGATGGCGCCCGCGCGGCCGGCATCGAGGTAGCCGGCGCTGCCGACATGCGCCCGCACCGCGCCGGTGGCGTTGTCGACGACCAGGATCGCCGTCGAGAGGCCGGGACCGAGGGCGGCGACGCGCTCGGCCGCGAGCGCCTCCAGGCTCGCCTGCAGGCGCGCGTCGATGGTCAGGCGGTGGACCGCCCGGTCGGGCGCCTCGGCCAGGGCCGCCTCGGCCGCATGGGCCGCGAGCATCGGGAAGGGGCGGCGCCGCTGCGGCACCGGCTCGGCCTTGGCCGCCTCGGCCTCGTCGCGGCGGACGGCGCCCCGCGCCGCCGCGAGGTCGAGGACGCGGTCGCGGGCGCGCCGCGCCGCCTCCGGGAAGCGGTCGGGCCGGCGGGCCTCGGGCGCCTGCGGCAGGGCGACGAGGAGCGCGGCCTCCGCCAGCGACAGGCGCCCCGGCTCGTGGCCGAAATAGGCGAGGCTCGCCGCCCGCACCCCTTCGAGCGGCCCGCCATAGGGGGCGAGGGCGAGGTAGAGGCGCAGCACCCCCGCCTTGCCGAGCCGCCTCTCGAGCGCGACCGCCCCCCGCACCTGGCGCAGCTTGGCGGCGAGCGAGCGCTCGGCCCGCGGCTCGACCAGCCGGGCGACCTGCATCGAGAGGGTCGAGCCGCCCGAGACGATCCGTCCCGCCCGCAGCCATTGCCCGGCGGCCCGCAGCACCGCGAGCGGATCGACGCCCGGATGCCGGGCGAAGCGCCGGTCCTCGTAGGCCATCAGCAGGGTGAGGAAGCGCGGATCGACCGCCTCGGGGGCGAGCGGCAGGCGCCAGCGGCCATCCGCCGTCGCGAAGGGGCGCAGGAGCACGCCGGCCCGGTCGAGGACCACGGGCGAGCGGCGCTCGGCCGCCGCGAGGTCGAGGCCGGGATCGCGCCCGATCTCACGCCACAGCCCGGCCGCGCCGGCGGCGAGCGCCGCGGCGAGCAGCAGCGCCGGGACGACGCGCCGCCACGCCCCATTCCGACCCGCCGCGCCTCCCGCCATCCCGCCGCCCGCCCGAACCGATCGGCCGAGCATGGCGCATTTCGCGTCCGGACGCGACGCCCCAGAGCCGCGGGCGGGGTCGAGCGCCTCGGGCGGCGTCGAGCGTCTCAGTCGGTCTCGATGCCGACCATGCCGGCCTCGTCGTAGCGCGACCCGGCCACCGCCCCGGGCGCGAACAGCGCGTCGAGGGCGCGCAGGTCCTCGGGCGTGAGCCGGATCTCCATCGCCGCCGCGTTCTCCGCGAGGCGCGCCTCCTTGCGGGTGCCCGGGATCGGGATGACGTGCGGCTCGCGGGCGACGAGCCAGGCCAGCGCGACCTGGGCCGCGCTGGCGCCGCGCTCCGCCGCGAAGGTCCCGAGCGCCGCGGCGAGGCGCGCGTTCCGGGCGAGCGCCTCGTCCCGGAAGCGGGGATTGGCGCGCCGGACATCGTCCTGCGCGAGGCCCGCGACGTCGACGGCGCCGGTGAGGAAGCCGCGCCCCAGGGGCGAGTAGGCCACGAGGGCGACGCCGAGGTCGCGGCAGGCGGCGAGGAGCCCCTGCTCGGGCTCCCGGGTCCAGAGCGAGTACTCGCTCTGCACCGCCGCGATCGGGTGCACGGCCTGCGCCGCCCGCAGCGTCGCCGGCGAGACCTCCGAGAGGCCGAGGGCCCGCACCTTGCCGGCCTCGACGAGGCGGGCCATCGCGCCCACCACCTCCTCGATCGGCACGGCGGGATCCCGCCGGTGGCAGTAATAGAGGTCGATCGTCTCGACCCCCAGGCGCCGGAGCGAGGCCTCGCAGGCCGCCGCCACGTAGGCGGGGGAATTGTCGATGCGGCGTTCGTAGCGGCCGGGCGCGCGCACGATGCCGAACTTGGTCGCCACCACCGCCCGCTCGCGCCGCCCGGCCAGGACCGCGCCGATCAGCGCCTCGTTGTGGCCGTGCCCGTAAGTGTCGGCCGTGTCGAGGAAGTCGTAGCCGAGGGCGAGGGCGGCTTCGAGGGCGGCGCGCGACTGCGCATCGTCCGCCGGCCCGTAGAACTCGGACATGCCCATGCAGCCGAGGCCGGGGAGCGAGACGGTGAGGCCGGACCGGCCGAGGGGGCGCTGGCGCATGGGGATCTCCTGCGGGGACGCGCCCGATCTGGCATCTCGCCGCCGCGCCGATAAGCTCGGCCGGGCCGCACGACCTCCTGAGCGCCGTTCACCAATGCCGCGCAGCGACCTCTCCGACCTCGTCGCCTTCGCCCGCGTGGCGCGGCACCGCAGCTTCCGCCGCGCGGCGGCGGAACTCGGCCTGTCGCCCTCGGCCCTGAGCCACGCCCTGCGCGACCTCGAGGCCCGGCTCGGCGCCCGGCTCCTCAACCGCACCACCCGCAGCGTGGCGCCGACCGAGGCGGGCGCCGCCCTGCTGGCGCGGCTCGGGCCGGCGCTCGACGAGATCGACCGGGCGCTCGGCGAGGTCGCGGCCTCCGGCGGGCGCCTCACCGGCACGCTGCGGCTCAACGCCCCCCGCTCGGCCTGCCGCCTCGTCCTGGCGCCGCTCGCCGCGCGCTTCCTCGCCCGGCATCCGGGCCTGCGGCTGGAGATCGCCTGCGACGACGCGCTCGCCGACATCGTCCGCGAGGGGGTCGACGCGGGCGTGCGCTTCGGCGAGCGCGTCCCGCGCGACATGATCGCGGTGCCCCTCGGGGGGCGGCAGCGCTTCGCCGTGGTGGGCTCCCCGGCCTACCTGGCCGCCCGCGGCCTCCCCGCGACGCCCGAGGACCTCGCCGGGCATGCCTGTCTGCGGCAGCGCTTCGCGGGCGGCGCCGTGATGCGCTGGGAATTCGAGCGGGACGGTCGCGCTCTCGCCCTCGATCTCGACGGGCCGCTGATCCTCAACGAGCAGGAATTGCTGCTCCAGGCCGCGGTCGAGGGGAGCGGCCTCGCCCAGGTCTTCGAGGGCTACGCCGCCCCCTTCCTGGCGGAGGGGCGGCTCGTGCGCCTGCTCGAACCCTGGTGCCCGTCCTTCCCGGGCTTCCTGCTCTACCACCCGAGCCGGCGCCAGCCGCCCCCGCCGCTGCGCGCCTTCCTGGATTTCGTCCGGGAGAGCGCGGCGGCGTGAGCGCGGCGGCGCCCGCCCGCCTCAGCGCGGCGCGCCCACCTCCATGGCCCCGAAGGCGGTGCGGCCGTAGCGCTCGGGCCGGTACATGTCCTCGATCGTCGCCGCCGGGTGGACGTAGCGGCCCGGCGTCACCGCCCGCACCGTGTAGGCGACCGTGAGGAAGGCCGGCTGCGACGGGTCGCGGTCGTAGGCCGCCACGAAGCGGTCGTCGCGGAACTCCTTGTGGGTCGGCTGCACGTCGCTCTTCACGAAGGACAGGGCCGGCACGGCGTCGGCGTCGAGGAGCTTCGGGTTGTCGATCTCCAGCCCGGCGGGCAGGCGGTCGACGAGGAGGAGGCGGGCCGCGCGGGCCTTGTCCTCCGTCACCTTCAGCACCACCACGACCCGGTCGTTCTGGCGCAGCTGCGTGACGTCGACGAGCGAGCCGTCGAGGCGGTGGTAGCGGCGCTCGACCGTGTAGCCCCTGGCCTCCGGCGGCTCGGGGACGATCGGGCTGCCCGCGACGCCGAGCACGAGCTGGGCACTCGTCGTGCCGCGATTGGTCACCGTGACCGGCTTGGCCTCGAGCTGCGCCGCCTTGAAGCTGCGGTAGAGGGGGCCGCCCTGCGCCTCGCCGTCGACCGCGAAGGCCATGGATTCGGCCTCCTTGCTCAGGCCCTCGGCGGCGAGCACCATCCAGGCATTCTCCTGGGTGCTGGTGACCCGCCCGGAGGCCCGCTCCTCGCCGATCACCGCCCCGAGCGGCGCGATGCTGTCGCGGACGAGTCCCGTCTCGGCCGCGAGCGCGATCAGCCCGGCCCCGTCGCGCAGGCGCGAGCCGTAATCCGGCCGGTACTCGGCCTTGTCCTTCTCCCCGCGCAGGGCCGACACGGCGGCCTCGAAGGCCTTCTGCGCCCGGCCGCGGTCGCCGAGCAGCGCCAGCGCCGCCGCGATCTGGCCGCGGGCGAGGGGGGTCGAGAAGTCCGAGAGCTTCGTGTCGGCGAGGTAGCGCAGGTCCCCCATCACCGGCCGGCCGTTGCGGGCCAGCACGTAGGCCGCGTAGGCGAGATCCATGCCGCCGCCGCTGACCTCGCTGGTGTTGGCGACCGCGTTGCGCAGCCGGTCGAGGGCGAGCGAGAAGGCGGTCTGCGGCACGGGAAAGCCGCGCTCGCGCGCCCTCGTCAGGAAGTCGGCCACGTAGGCGTTGAGCCAGAGATCCTCGGAATTGGCGGCCGACCACAGGCCGAAGCTGCCGCTCGCGTCCTGGCGCGACAGCACCCGGTCGATGGCGCCGCGGATCCGCTCGTCCACCTTGTCGTCGAGGGCGAGCCGGTCGAGGGAGGCGAGGCGGTTCACGTAGAGGAGCGGCATCGCCCGGCTCACCGTCTGCTCGGTGCAGCCGTAGGGGTAGCGGTCGAGGGCCTGCAGCAGGGCCGGCACGTCCAGCCCCGCGAGCGGCGAGGCCGAGACCGTGAGCGTCCCCGTGCCCGGCAGCAGGTCGGCGAGGAGGTCGTTCGACAGGGTCACGCTCGCCCCGGGGTCGAGGGAGCGCATCGAGCGGCGCAGCAGCGCCCCGGTCCCGGGCTGCACCGCGAGCGCGAAGCTCTGCCCGGCCGCGCCGTCGAGACCCGGCCCGGTCAGCCTGAGGTCGAGCCGCGCCACGCCGGGACCGGCCGCCGTCACCGGGATCTCGATCGCTCCCCGCTGGCCCGCCTCCAGGCGGATCTTCCGGGTCAACGCCTCGGCCGGGACCACGACCGGCCCGGAGAGGTCGAGATCGACCGCGTAATCCCCCGCCGCTCCCTCGACGTTGTCGAGGGCGACGTGCAGGCGCGAGCGGTCGCCCACGTTGAGGAAGCGCGGCAGGGTGCCGGTGAGCACCACGGCGTCGCGCACGATCACGTCAGCCGCGGCCGACCCGACCCGCCCGGCCGTCCAGGCGGTCACCATCACCCGGGCGGTGCCGTTGAAGGCCGGAAGCGGGAAGGTCACCTCGGCCCGCCCGTCCGGCCCGACCGTGACGACGCCGGAATAGCGCACCAGCGGCTCCTGGGTCGGGGGCGCGTCGGCGAGTTCGGCCCCGCCGGCATCGCCGCCCGAGCGGATCGCGCCGAGCGTCCCCTGCATGCCGTCGATCAGGTATCCGTAGAGGTCGCGGATCTCGGTCGAGAGCGCCTTCTGCCCGAAGAAGAAGGCGAAGGGGTCGGGCGCCGCGTAGCGGGTCAGGTTGAGGATGCCGACATCGACCGCCGCCACCGTCACCCGGGCCTCCTCGCCGGGCTTGAGGCCGGAAAGGCGGATCGGCAGGCGCAGGTCCCCGCGGGGCCGCACCTTGGCGGGCGCCTCGACGGCGACGTCGAGGCTGCGCGCCGCCCGGTCGACGGAGAACCACGCGAGGCCGAGCGCCCGGCCCGGCAGGCGCTTGGCCGCTTGGTCGAGGGGCCGGTAGGCGGTGGCGACCAGGTAGGCGCCCGCGCCCCACTCGGCCTTGACCGGGATCTCCACGGCGGCGCCGCCCGCCGGCACGGAGAGGGTGCGGATCTCGTGCACCCGGTCGCTCACCACCGCGACCGTGGCGGTGCCGGCGAAGCGCGGCGCGAACCGCGCCTTCAGCGTCTCGCCGGAGGCGTAGGCGGCCTTGTCGAGGGTGAGGTCGAGGAGGTCGGGTGCGTCGGCGCTCTCGCTGCCGCCGGTGCCGACCGTGAAGCTCAGGCTCGCGGCCTGCAGGTTCGGCGCGCTCACCTCCAGCCGGTAGGTGCCGAACTCGACCGGGGCGGCGATCCGGGCCGGGGCGTCGGGGGCGAGATCGAGCGCGCCGTTCGCCACCTTGCGGCTGGTCCTCACCGCCTCGTAGGACCAGCGCCCGTCCGCCCGGTACCATTGGTAGTTCCGCTCGACCTTCTTGAGCGTCCAGGCCGCGCCGCGGGCCGGCAGGCGCGTGCCGTCCGGCTGCGCCGCGACCACCTCGAAGGTCGCGGTCCCGCCCTCGCGCAGGTCGCCGAAGGTCTTGCGCAGGGCGACGACCGGGCCCGCCGGCAGGATCGGCAGCGTCACGCTGCGCTGCACGGCCCGCCCGCCCGGCTCGCCGACCTGGAGCGAGACCTTCGCCTCCAGGGGGCGCGGGGCGCTGAGCGCCGGCACGGGGGCCCGCACCGTCGCCCTGCCCTGCGCGTCGGTGGTGACCCGCTCGTCGATCTCGGCGGTGGTCGGCACCACGCTCTCGTCGTCGAGGCCGATCGCGAAGCCGTCGAGGCCGCGGATGCCGCTCGACGCCGCCGCCTGCACGGCGACGCTGCCGCCGACCTGGAGGTTCGCGCCCGGCGCTCCGTAGAGGAAGCGGGCCGCGACGTCGATCACGGCCGGCTGGTTCGGGGCGAGCGCGGGAGCCTTGGGCGTGAGCGTCACCTCCAGCCGCTCGGGCAGGTAATCCTCGACCAGGAAACTCGCCTCGCCGACCGGCGCCGCCTTCGGGTCGGTGTAGGCGAGCACGCGCCAGGTGCCAGGCGCGGCGCCGGCGAGGAGCGGCAGCGGGAAGGCGCGCCCGCCGAGCCCCGCATCCGCCACGGCGGCGCGGCGATACTCGATCCCGTCCGGGCGCTTCACCACCAGGGTGAGGGGCAGGCCCGGGATCGCCGCGCCCTTCGCGTCGCGCAAGAGGGCGGTGATCTGGACGGTCTCGCCCGAGCGGTAGACGCCGCGCTCGGGGAACACGAAGGCCTCCGCCGCGGCGGGGGCGGGCCGCCCCTTCACGCCGCGGTCGGCGAGGTCGAAGGCGCTGAGCGCGAGGTCGAGGAAGCCGTAATCGTCGCCGAGCCGCGCCACGACGAGGCTCGGCGCGATGCCGCCCTCGCCCCGGGACAGGCCCGGATCGAAGGCCGCGTGGCCCTGCGCATCGGTGGTCCTGACGCCGAGCACCTCGTTGTTGCGGGCGACGAGGCGGATCTCCGCCCCCTGCACGGTCGCGGCGCTGGCCAGCGAGCGCACGAAGACGTGGACCCCGTCCGCGCCCTTGAGGGCGGTCAGGCCGAGATCGGAGACGACGAACCACTGGGTCGCCTGCTGGTCGTAGCCGCCGGTCTCCTCGTCGCCGAGGGCGGCCGTCCCGCTCGGCTGCGCCAGCATCACGTAGAGCCCGGGCTCGATCTTGCCGACCGCCTGCAGGACCGGGAAGGCGGTGACCACCTCCTGGTTCGGCTCGGCCCCGGCGGTGTCGAGGGTGCCCTTCCAGACCCGCACGCCCTTCTCGCGCGCGAGGGTGCGGGCGGTGGCGCCGGTGAGCTGCGACAGGAACTCCTCCGAGCGCAGGGTCGGCAGCAGGCCGCGGTCGCCGATGCGCAGCACCTCGACGTCGAGCTTCGGGGCGTTCACCGAGACCAGGGGCACGCCGGCCTGGCCGGTGCGCGGCAGGACGTAGTTGCGGCCGGTGAAGCGCACCTGGGGCGAGCGGTCCCGGACGTAGATCTCGTAATCGGCGGATTTCCGCAGGGTCTCGCCGGCGATCGCCGAGGGAAGTCCCTGGCGCAGCACCACGGCGTAGCGCTCGCCGTGCTTGAGCCCGTCGACGCAGACCTGCTGGCCCTCGGCGGTGACGGCGGCGTTCGCGGCCCCCGACACCACCACGAAGGGCGCCATGTCGGTCTTGGCGGAGAGGTCCTCCGAGAAGGTGAAGCAGGCCCGGGGGGCGGCGGCCTCCGAATCGACCTTGTAGTCGGTGATGCGGAAGCCGTGCTTCTCGCGCAGCTCCTCGTAGGCGGCGCGGATGTCGGACGCGTCCGCGAGGGCGAGGCTCGCCTTGTAGGCGTCGAGGGCCGGGCGCCAGCTCTCCTGGTCGGCCAGGACCCGCCCGAGCAGCGCCAGGGCCTTGGCCTCGTCCGCGCGGCTCGCCGCCCGCTGGTAGGCGAGGTAGGCGCCCGCGCGGGCGCGGCGGCGCAGCTTCTGGTTCTCGTCGTAATCGTCGTTCTCGACGCCGTTGGCGGTCTCGGCGAGGGCGTACCAGGTCTTCCAATCGCCCGGCTCGGCCGCGATCGCCCCCGCATAGGCGGCGAGCGCCCCGTCATTGTCGTCGTCCTTGAACAGCTTCTCGGCCTCGCGGCGCCACTGGGCGGCGGGCTTCTGGGGCTTTCCGGCGGCGTCGCTGCGGATCTCGGCCTCGAGCCGCACCGCCTCGCTGGCGAGGTCCTGGCGCACGAAGCCCTTGGGCGCCGGGTCCTTGGGCGGGGGCACGAGGGCGGACGGGGCGGGCCGGGGCGGTTGCGGGGCCTGCGCGGCGGCCGGGACGATCAGGGTCAGCGCCACCGCGAGGGCGCCGGCGAGGCGCCCCGTCCGGGTTGCTCTCAACATCGTCTGGCCTCGTGCGCGTGCGTTCCTCGCACGAGCCTATCATTTGGGCGGCGCGCCGCAACGCTTGGGAAGGCCGCCCGGCGCCGGACCCGGCGATCCGGTCCGGCGGGCTCACTTTATGCGGGGCGCGGCTTCTGCCAAGGTCGCGCGATCTCCCGGACAGAGCCGCCCATGCCGCGCCGCCTCGCCCTGCTCCTCGCCGTCCTGCTCAGCCTGCCGGCCGCCGCCCAGCAGCCGGCCCCGCGGCCGGGGCCCGCTCCGGCGCCGAAGCCTGCTCCTGCGCCCAAGCCTGCTCCGGAATCCAAGCCCGCCCCCGCCGCCCCGCCCGCCGACGCGGCCTTCGAGGCCGCCCGCGCCGCCTTCGAGGCCCGGCCCGAGGCCGAGCGCCGGGCGGTGCAGGAGGCTCTCGTCTGGGCGAGCGACTACAGCAGCGTCACGACCGGCACCTTCGGCCGGCGCACCTACGAGGCGCTCGTGGCCTGGCAGGGCCAGAACGGGCTCGAACCCAGCGGCCTCCTCGACGAGCGCGCCCGCGCCCGGCTCCTCGCGGCCGGTCAGGCGGCCAAGCAGGCGGCGCAGTTCACCCTGCAGGCCGATGCCGCCACGGGCATCACCCTCGGGGTGCCGGAGCGGCTGCTGTCGCGGCGCGGCAGGATCCCGAACGGCAGCCGCTGGCAGAGCCCGGACGGCCGCGTCACCCTCGACACCAAGGCCTTCGCGCCGGGCGAGACCGACCTCGACGCGCTGTTCGAGAAGGCCGCCTCGGTCAGCCCCGAGCGCAAGGTGACCTACAAGCTCAAGCGGCCCGACTTCGTCGTCGTCACCGGCGAGACGCCTCAGGGCAAGTTCTACATCCGCTACGCGGCCGGCCCGGCGGGGCTGCGCGGCTTCAGCCTCGCCTACGACAAGGCCCTGGCCCGGGAGGTGGACAGGCTGGTGATCGCGGTGGCGAACAGCTTCGCGCCCTTCCCCTCCGAGGCGCCGGCCGCTCCCCCGGCAGCCGCGACCGCCGCGGCGCCGGCCGGGGCCGCCGCGGCCCCGATCGCACCGGCCCCGGCCGGCAGCTCGGCGACCGGGCTCGCGGTCGGGCCGCGGCGCCTCGTGACGGCCGCCGCGGCGATGGCCGCCTGCCCGGCGCCCCTCGTCGCCGGGGCGCCCGCCCGGGTGGTGCGGCAGGAGGCGGGCCTCGCCCTCCTGGAGACCGAGCGGCCGCTGAGCCCCGGGACCCTCCCGCCCGCCGCGCCGGCGGCCCCGGCGCCGGGGGAGGACCTCGTCGTGCTCGGGATGGGCCGCGACGGCGCCCCGACCGTCGCGCCGGGGGTCGCGGGGGCGGCGGGTGGCGTGGTGGCGCCGCTGCAGCCGGGCGCGGCGGGGGCGCCGGTGCTCGACCGGGCCGGGCGCCTCGTCGGCTTCGTGGCGCAGATGCCGGCCCAGCCCCGGCTGATCGCGGGCGTGATGCCGCCGCTGACGCATCCGGTCGTCGGGGTCGCGGCCCTGCGCGGCCTCGGGGCGGCGGAAGGCGCGGCGCTTCCACCCTCCGGGCCCGCCGCCCCGAAGAGCGCGGGCGCCATCGCGGCGCCGCTCGCCGGGGCGCTGGTGGCGGTGCAGTGCCGCGGGTGAGGGGGCTGGCGGGACGGGGGCTCTCCGCGCGCCGGGGCCTGGAAGGCCGACCGTTCCTCGATCGCGATCGATCGGGTTCGTCGGAGAGGCTGGAGAGCCATCGGTCCGTTCGCCCGGCTCACCCCCGCGCGAGCGCCACGGCCGCCTCGGTCAGCGCCCCGTCCGGGCGGATCAGCTCGCTCAGCACCGAGAAATGGTCGTGCCCAGGCAGGGGCCGCAGCGCGCCGGGCAGCCCGGCCGCGCGCCAGGCCGCCCCGTAGGTCTCCGATTGCCGGCGGAGCTCCGGCAGCTCCTCCGCCCCGTAGGCGACGGTGAGCGGGCCGGACGCGGCCGGCAGGTGGCGGATCGGCGAGAGCGCCTCCACCTCCTCCGGGCTCAGGTTCAGCGCGTCGTTCAGGGCCGTCCCGCGGATCGGCGCGAGGTCGAAGATCCCGCTCACCGCGAGCGCCGCGTCGGCCTGTCCGTGGGTCAGGGCGAGCGCCGCGAGGTGCCCGCCCGCCGACCAGCCCGAGACGACGAGGCGTCCGGCCTCGCGGCGACGCAGGACGGCGAGCGCCGCGCCGACCTCCTCGGCGATGCGGGTCAGGCTCGCCTCGGGTGCCAGCGTGTAGCCGATCAGCGCCACGTCGAGGCCGCGGGCGAGGGGACCCTCGGCCATGCAGGCGAAGCCCTCCTTGGCGTTGCGCTGCCAGTAGCCCCCGTGCAGGAAGGCCAGCAGCGGCGCCCCGGCGGCGCCGCACCGGAACAGGTCGAGGCGCTGGCGCGCCTCGGCCCCGTAGGCGAGGTCGAGCTCCGCCGGATGCGCCTGGCGGAGGGCGGCGCTGCGCTCCCGCCAGCCCGCCACGATCGCGGCGCTGCCCGCCACCGCGCCGGAATTGTCGTAGGCGGCGCTCAGGGCCGCGCGGTCCATCGCTCGCCAAGCGTCAGGCATGGCGTCAGGCATGGCTTCAGTCACGGCGTCAGGCATCGTCCCCCGTCCCGAGATACCAGTCGAGAATATCCCGGCCCTGCCAGAACAGCACGTCCGATCGGGCCGCGAGGGCGTCGAGGAGCCGCTCCACCACGGCGATCCGGTGGGGCACGCCGGTGATGTAGGGGTGGATCGCGAAGCCCATCACCTTGGCGCCCCCGAGCGGCCCCGCGCTCGCGGCCTCGGCCGCGAGCCGCTCGACCTGCGCGAGGGCCCGCGCGAGGAACTCCTCGGCCCCGTGGTGCTGGATCGCCAGGACCGGGATGTCGTTCAGCTCGACCGAGTAGGGCAGGGTGACGAGGGGGCCGTGGCGGGTGCGCAGGCGGCAGGGCCGGTCGTCCATCGGCCAGTCGCCGACGTAGCGGATGCCCGCCGCCGCGAGGTGGTCGGGCGTGTCCAGGGTCTCGGTCAGGCCGGGGCCGAGCCAGCCCAGCGGCGGGCCGCCGGCGAAGCGGGCGATCGCCTCGACCGTGCGGGCGATCATGGCGGGCTCGTCCTCGACCCGCTGCGTCGGCACTTGGTGGAAGCCGTGGCCCATGAACTCCCAGCCGGCGTCGCGGGAAGCCGCCGCGACGCGCGGATAAGCCTCGCAGACCGAGCCGTTGATCGACAGGGTCGGGCGGATGCCACGGCGCGCGAACGCGTCGAGGAAGCGCCAGAACCCGACCCGCATCCCGTATTCGTGCCAGGCCCAGTTCGGCAGGTCGGGCAGCAGCGCCGCCGCGGTCGGCGCCACCAGCACCTGCCGGGGCATGGGGTTGTCGATGAGCCAGTGCTCGACGTTGACCACGGGCCAGACGACGACGCGCTTCTCCCCGGGCAGGACGAGGCGCGGCCGGTCGACCGCCGCCCGGTAGGCGAGCCGGCGCTCCGGGCGGCGGGGATCCGCGCTCACGCGGCCCTGCGGGCGTGGTGGCTGTGGAGCTGGCCCGCCAGCATCCGGCGCACGTCGTTGAAGGCGGGGCTCGACACGTCCCGGCGGCGCGGCAGCGCGATCTCGTGCACCGTCTCGATGCGGCCGGGGCCCGGCGACATCATCACCACCCGGTCGGCGAGGAAGACCGCCTCCTCGATGGCGTGGGTCACGAACAGCACGGTCAGGCCGGTGCGGCTCCACAGGTCGAGGAGTTCGTCCTGCAGCCGCTCGCGGGTCATGGCGTCGAGCGCCCCGAAGGGCTCGTCCATCAGCACGATCTCGGCGTCGTTGGCGAGGACGCGGGCGATCGCCACGCGCTGCTTCATGCCGCCCGAGAGCTGGTGCGGATAGGCGTCGGCGAAGCGCTGCAGGCCGACCACCTCGATGTAGCGGGCTGCGGTCTCGCGCACCTCCGCGGCGGGCCGGCCACGGGATTTCGGCCCGAAGCCGATATTCTCGCGCACGGTCAGCCAGGGGAAGAGGCCGTAATCCTGGAACACCATGCCGCGGCTCGGATCCGGCCCGGCGATGGGCTTGCCCCACATCAGGGCCTCGCCCTCGCTGGCGGCCTCGAAACCCGCCACGATCCGCAGCAGGGTGGACTTGCCGCAGCCCGAGGCGCCCAGCAGGCAGATGAACTCGCCGCGCCGCACCGTGAGGTTCGCGCCCCGGAGCGCCTCGACCCGCCGTCCCTGGGTCGTGAAGCTCTTCGAGACGCCGCGGATGTCGAGGATTGGGAGGGTCGGGTCAGCCATTGGTTCGGTCAGCCATTGGTTCGGTCAGCCATTGATTCGGTCAGCCATGGGTCGGGCTCCAGGCGAGGAGGCGGCGGCCGATCAGGGTGACGATCCGGTCGGAGACGAATCCCGCCACCCCGATCACCACCATGCCGCAGATCACGATCTCGGTGCGGGAGAGCTGGCGCGCCTCCATGATCATGGCGCCGAGGCCGGTCGGCACGCCGGTCATCTCGCCGACCACGATCACCACCCAGGCGAAGCCGAGGCCGAGCCTGAGGCCGGTGAAGATCGACGGCAGGGCGGCCGGCAGCACCACCTGGGTGAACTGCGCCGAGCCGCGGCAGCCCAGCATGGCGGCGGCCTCGAACAGCCGCGGCTCCACCGAGCGCACCCCGAACACCGTGTTGACCAGGATCGGGTAGAAGGCGCCGAGGAAGACCAGGAAGCAGGCCGAGCGCGGACCGAGGCCGAACAGGATCATGGCGAGCGGCAGCCACGCGGTGACCGGCACCGGCCGCAGGATCTGGAAGGTCGGGTCGAGGAGCTGGCGCACCAGGGGCACCCGGCCGATGAGCAGGCCGAGCGGCAGGGCGGCCAGCACCGCGAGGCCGAAGCCGCCGAGGACCCGGCTCACCGAGGCGGCGAGGTGGGTGAGGAGCGTGCCGCTGAAGGCGTCGTCGTTGACGCCGCCGACCGCGAGGTCGCGCAGCTCCGTCCAGACCTCGCCCGGCGGCGGGATCAGGCTGTAGGGCCGGCCGACCGTGGCGAGGTGCCAGACCGCGCCGAGCGCCAGCGGGAAGGCGAGGGCGAGGAGCGGCTCGCGCAGCCGCGCGAGGCCGGGCGCCCGCCGCGGGACGACCGGCGCCTCGCCCGCCGCGGCGGGCGGCGCCTGCGTCAGGTCGGCGGCGCTCACGCGGCCCTCATCGCGCTGACGAAGCGGGTGTCGATGAAGCTCGCGAAATCGGGCAGGCGCTTGATCTGCTTCAGGACCAGCATGTGCTCGGCGTAGGCCCGGGCCTGCTTCACCTCGGTCTCGCCGAGCTGCCAGGTCAGTTCGACGTTCGGGGCCGAGATCTCGATCGCCTCGCGCTTCTGGCCGAGCTTCGCCACCGCCATCGCCACCATGGCGTCGCGGTTCTTGGCGGCGTATTCGGTGCCCTTGCGGTGGATGTCGAGCATGGTGCGCACGAGGTCGGGCTTCTCCGCCAGCGTGTCGCGGTGGGCCCCGAACACCATGTTGAGGGCGCCCATCTCGGTGCCGTAGGGATACTCGACCAGGCTGCCGATCCCCGTCGAGAGGCTGACGCCCGGGCCCGGCTCGGCGCCCACGTAGGCGTCCACGTCGCCCCGCGCGAGCGCGATGTGCATCTCGCTGAACGAGACCCGCACGGGCGTGATGTCCTTCACGCTCATGCCCTCCATGCGCAGGCGCTCCAGGACGAAGACCTCCTGCGTCGAGCCCGGCCAGATCGCGACCCGCTTGCCCCGGAGGTCCTTGAGGCCGGCGATGCCCGATTCCTTCCTCGCGATGATCGCCATGCCGCGGTTGCAGGCGGAGGCGATCACCACGAGGGGCTCGCCCGCGGCGGCGCCGAGCGTGGCCGCCGCGATGCCGAACATGCCGAAATCCACCGACTTGGTGACGACGGCGTTCTTGCACTCGGTCGGGCTCTCGAAGGGTACCACCTCGACCCGCACGCCCGCCGGCGTGAACTGGTCGTAGAAGTGGGGCGCGATCGAGTGGATGAGCTTGAGCGAGCCCATGCGGATCACGGTCGGGGCCTGCGCGCGCAGGGGCAGGGGGCTGAGCACCAGGCCGGCGGCGAGGCCGGTCAGAAGGTCACGGCGGCGGATCATGGCGGCATTCCGGTAACCTGAGACGCGGCCAGGCTATTCCGCGCGGGTGTTGCGAGCGAGTGCTGGTTTTCGATTGACCCGTTGCGCTATCGGCAACACCATGGGGCCCGTGGAGCTCGGACGGCGATGAAGCACCTGCGCAGCCTGTCCTACGTGGCGGAGATCGCGCGCAGCGGCTCGATCCGGCGCGCCGCCGAGGTGCTGCACATCGCGCCCTCGGCCCTGACCCGGCAGGTGCAGGAACTCGAATACGAACTCGGCACCCCGATCTTCGAGCGGCTGGCCCAGGGCATGCGGCTCAACGCGGCGGGCGAGCTGCTGGTGCGCCACATCCGCGACCAGCTCGCCGACATGGAGCGGGTGCGCTCCCAGATCGCCGACCTCTCGGGGGTGCGGCGCGGCCACGTCGCGCTCGCCTGCAGCCAAGCCTTCGTCAACCAGGTCGTGCCGGAGGAGGTGGAGCTCTACCGGGGGCACTTTCCGCAGGTGACCTTCACGGTCCAGGTGCGCGACCACGTCCAGGCGGTGGCGGCCCTCGCCGCCTTCGAGGCGGACCTCGCCCTGGTGCTGCAGCCGCCGCCCTCGTCGGATCTCCAGGTGCTGTTCGCCTGCCGCCAGCCGGTCTGCGCCATGATGCGCGCCGGGCACGCGCTGGCCCGGGAGGCGGGGCCGGTGCGGCTGCGCGACTGCCTCGCCCACCCGCTCGCCCTGCCGGACCGCTCCCTGGCGCTGCGCCATCACCTCGACCGGGCGCTCGCCCGGACTGGCGCCCCGCCCCCCGCGATGGAATCGGGCTCGCTCGAATTCCTGCGCGAATTGGTGCTGCGGGAGGAGGTGGTAAGCTTCCAGGTCCCGAGCGGGATCCCGCGCGACCCGCGCCTCTGCGCCCGGCCGATCGACGCCCGGGACCTCGACACGATGGCGATGATCCTCGGGCAGTTCCGCGGCCGCATGCTGCCGGTGGCGGCGGCGAAGTTCGCCGACCAGCTCGCCAGCAGCCTCAACCGTCGCTACGGGGCGGCCGAGGCGGGCGACCCGGCCGGGCCGGCAGCGCCCCGGCCCGCGCCGGCCTGAGCGGCCCGCATCCCGCCGGCCGCGCCTGCCGCGGGTCAGCGCTGCAGGACGGCCCGGCAGTGATCCGCGAGCGCGCGCACCGTGCGCTCGAAGGCCTGGAAGGCCGGCGTCGCCTTGTCCCAGTTCTGGGCGCTGACCCCCTCGACCACCTCGGCGGCGTGGCGGCGGGCCTCGTTGGAGCAGGCCAGGATCGCCTCGAAGGGCAGCCCCGCATAGGCCGGGTCGGCCTTGAGGAGCCCGCACTGCGCCGGCACGTCGACGGCGCCGAGGACCGCCTCCTCGGGCCGCGCCGGGCGGGCGCCGATCAGCACCAGGGCGAGGCGCCGCTTCCAGGCGGCGAGGTCGGCGGGCAGGCGCACGAAGCCGAAGCCCGCGATGTCGCGGCCGGCGGCCCCGTCCAGCGTCTCGATCGCGAGCGTTTCGGCCCGGGCGAGCTGGCTCATCAGCCCGTCGATCTCCTGGCGGGTCTTCTCGGTCTTGGCGGCGACCTGCTGCACGCCCGCGGAGATTTCCTGCGTGGCGGCCTGCTGCTGCCCGAGCACGTCGGCGAGCGCCCGGATGCCCTCGGCGGAATGGGCCACCGTCTGGCCCTCCTCCACGATCCGCGCGCCGACGCGCCCCACGGCGGCGGTCCCGGTCGCGACCGCCTGACGGCTCTCCGACACCGCGCCCTGCATGGCGGCGAGTTCCTGCAGCAGGGCGGCGAGGCGCGTGCGGATCTGGTCGGTCGCCCGCGCGGTCTGGCCGGAGAGCTGCTTCACCTCGGCGGCGACCACCGCGAAGCCCTTGCCGGCCTCGCCGGCCCGCGCCGCCTCGATCGTCGCGTTCAGGGCGAGCAGGTTGGTCTGGCTCGAGATCGCCTCGATGGCGCCCGCGATCTCCTGGATCTGCTGGGCCGCGGATTCGAAGCCCCGCAGCCTCTGCTCCATCTGCACGGCGCCCGCCTCGATCACCTCCATGGTGCGGGTCGCCTCCTGCATGTCGGAGGCGCAGCCGACGATGCCCGCGCGCGCCTGCTCGGCGAGCTGGGCGCTGCCCTGCGAGCGGCTCCACAATTCCCGCGTGGAGGCCGCCACCTCCTCGACCGCCGACGCCATCGAGCGGGTCTGCGCCGCCATCTCGGACGCGTCGTGCGTCATCCAGACCAGGATGGTGCCGGCCTCGGAGGCTTCCGCCGAGACGCGGGCGCTGAGCCCGAGATCGGTGCCGGCGCTGCGCCGGCTGCGCGCGACCAGCTGGGCGAGCGCCGCGCCGATCCTCCCGCCGAGGCCGGTCATCTGGCCCGAGGCGATCGCTTGGTCGAGCAGGTCGGCGATCCGGTCCTCAGCCGCCGCGGCGGTCTCGATCGTGGCCACGGGTGCAGTGCGGGAGGGGCGCAGGGAGCGGAACATCAAGCGGTGCTCGCGGTTGGATTTCTCCTTTATCGTGCAAGTCAGTTGACGGACCGTTAATAACGTCCCGCTCCCCCCGCGACAGGTGCGGCCATCATAAACAAATACCAATCACGACGACGACCGGGCGGCTTCGCTGTCCACTATGGGACAATATCACCCGGAAACACACTCAACTTGCGATGTCCTGGAGCGCGCGTCGAGCCGAGTCGGCGGAGAGCGCAACTCCGACGGGAATCGGCGTGTGCTTCCGAAAGGAAGCGGCCGATCCGGCCGCGGCCCGGACCCCGCGAGGCCGGTCCGGGCCGGCCTCGAAACGAGGAGGCCCGGTCTCGCGGCGAGACCGGGCCCCGATCGCTCCCCGATGCCGGCGGCGCCGGCCCTCACTCGCCCCCGATCGCGGCCTTCGTGCGCGACCACCAGCCGGCCCGCTTCGGCCGGTCCGGGTCGGGCGGCGTCAGCACCACGGCGACCGGCTCGGGCTCCGGCGCGGCGGGCGCCTGCTCGGGCTCGGGCGCCTGGATGGCGTCGGCCCTGACCGCCTCGCGCTCGGTGGCGGTGAGGTCGGGCATCTCGGCGGGGCTCGCCGGGGCCACCGCCTCGGGCGAGGGGCCGCTGATCTCGCCCACCGCGACGATCTCCTCGGCCAGCGCATCCTGCGCCAGGGTGCCGGCGGGATCCGCCTCGGCGGTCTCGCTCGCCCCGACGACGACCTCGTCGCCGATATGGCCGACCTCCGCCTCCTCGTGGCGGTCGCGGCTGCGCCCGCCGCGGCGCCCGCGCCGGCGGCGGCGACCGCCGCCCTCGTCGCCCTCGCGGGCGATCACGGCCTCGCCGCCCTCGGTGATCGGGATCGTGACCGGGCCCTCGCCCGGCTCCTCGTCACCCTCGGGCCCGGCGGCGGGCAGGCCCGTCTCCTCCCCGGCGGCCTCCTCCCCGGCGGCCTCGTCCCCGACAGCCTCCTGCCCGGCGATCTCGGTCTCGCCCTCGATCTCGCCGGGGCGGCCCTCGCCGCGCCCGCGCCGCCGCCGGCGCCGGCGGCGACGGCGGCCGCCGCCCTCGTCCTCGGTGCCCGCACCCCCGGCCTCGCCGGCCTCCTCGGCGGCGCCCTCGGCCTGCTCGAGCGTCTCGTCCTCCTCCTCGTCCTCCTCCTCCAGGGGCGGCGGCTGCACCGCCTCCGCCCGGATGCTGGTGACCGGGAGGCGGGGCTCCGGCGGCTGCGCGGGCTCGCCCCGGTCGAGGTGGAAGGCCGAGGTCGGCGGCAGGCGCTCGTCGGCCGACACCGTGATCGACACGCCGAAGCGCGTCTCGAGTTCGCGCAGGTGCCCGCGCTTCTGGTTGAGGATGTAGAGCGCCACGTCCGTGCGGGTGCGCAGGATCAGGTTGTGGCTGCTCGACTTGATCAGCGCCTCCTCGATCGCCCGCAGGATCTGCAGGGCGACCGACGAGGTGGCGCGCACGAAGCCCGAGCCGCCGCAATGCGGGCACGGCACCGAGGAGGATTCGAGCACGCCGGTGCGGATGCGCTGGCGCGACATCTCCAGCAGGCCGAAGGGCGAGATCCGCCCGACCTGGATGCGGGCGCGGTCGTCCTTCAGGCACTCGTTCAGCTTGCGCTCGACCGCCCGGTTGTTGCGCTTCTCCTCCATGTCGATGAAGTCGATGACGATCAGCCCGGCGAGGTCGCGCAGGCGGAGCTGGCGCGCCACCTCCTCGGCGGCCTCCAGGTTCGTCTTGAGCGCGGTGTCCTCGATGTCGTGCTCGCGGGTGGCCCGGCCCGAATTCACGTCGATCGAGACGAGGGCCTCGGTCGGGTTGATGACGAGGTAGCCGCCCGAGCGCAGCGCGACGTGGTTCGAGAACATCGCGTCGAGCTGCTGCTCGACGCCGTAGCGGGCGAAGAGCGGCGTCGGGTCGCGATAGGGCTTCACGACCTTGGACTGGCTCGGCATCAGCATGCGCATGAAGTCCTTGGCCTCGCGATAGGCGTCGTCGCCCGCGACCAGAACCTCGTCGATGTCCTTGTTGTAGAGGTCGCGGATGGCGCGCTTGATCAGCGACCCCTCCTCGTAGACGAGGGCGGGCGCCGAGGACGAGAGCGTCAGCTCGCGCACGCTCTCCCACAGCCGCATCAGGTACTCGAAGTCGCGCTTGATCTCGGGCTTGGTGCGCGAGGCGCCGGCGGTGCGCAGGATGACGCCCATCCCGTCCGGCACCTCCAGGTCGGCCGCGATCTCCTTCAGGCGCTTGCGGTCGGCCGCGCTCGTGATCTTGCGCGAGATGCCCCCGCCCCGGCCGGTATTGGGCATCAGCACCGAGTAGCGGCCGGCCAGCGACAGGTAGGTGGTGAGCGCCGCGCCCTTGTTGCCGCGCTCCTCCTTGACGACCTGCACCAGGATCACCTGCCGGCGCTTGATGACCTCCTGGATCTTGTAGTGGCGGCGGGGCGCGCGGGGCCGGTCGGGGATCTCGGCGAGCGCGTCGCCGCGGCCGCCGACCTGCTCGACCACCGGCTCCTCCTCGTCGCCCTCGCCCTCGTCCTCGCCGTCCTCGTCGTCCCCTTCGTCGTCCTCGTCCTCGTCCTCGGAATCGTGCTCGTCCGCGTGGGCGGCCTCGGCATGCGCCTCGTCCGCCTCCTCGTCGTGCTCGTCCGCGTCGTCCTCGTCCTCATCCTCGTCCGCTTCGGCGTCCGTCGCGTCGTCCGATCCCGGGGCCGTTTCGGCCGCGGTTTCCGGCGCGGCCTCGGCGGCCTGGTCGGTCGGGGCAGTGTCGATCGCCGCGAGCGTCTCGGCCGGGGGCGCGGCCTCGGCCGCCGGGGCGGCGTCGGGCTCCGGCGCGACCTCGGCCGCCGGCGCGGCGGCCTGGTCGGCCGCCGAAGTGGCCGTCGGCGCGGCGGCCTGGTCGGCCGCCGAAGTGGCCGTCGGCGCGGCGGCCTGGTCGGCCGCCGAAGTGGCCGTCGGCGCGGCGGCCTGGTCGGCCGCCGCGGGCGCGTCCGCCGTCACGGCAGCGGGCTCGGCCGGCGCGGGTTCCGGCGCCTCCGGGGCCGCCGCGGCGCCCTCGCTCCCGGGGGCCGCGTCGCCGGGCGCGGCCTCGGCGACCGGCTCCCCGCGCGCCTCTCCGGCGGGCGCCGAGGCGGTCTCGGCGGCGGGATCCTCGCCGCCCTCGACCTCCAGACCCTCGACCTCCAGACCCTCGGCCGGGGCGCTCACCACCGGATCGGCCTTGGCCGAGGCGGCCTCGGCGCGCCGGCCGCGCCGGCGCCGGCGGCGGCGGTCGTCGGAGGCGCGCTCGTTGCGCTCGGGGCGCTCCTCCTGCTCGCGCTCGGCCCGGGCGTCCTCCTCCAGGAGGGCGAGCCGGTCCGCGACCGGGATCTGGTAATAGTCCGGGTGGATCTCGCTGAAGGCGAGGAAGCCGTGCCGGTTGCCGCCATATTCCACGAAGGCGGCCTGCAGCGACGGTTCGACCCGCGTGACCTTGGCGAGGTAGATGTTGCCGCGCAGCTGGCGGCGGTTAGCGGCCTCGAAGTCGAATTCCTCGACCTTCGAACCCTTGACCGTCACCACCCGGGTCTCTTCCGGGTGGGAGGCATCGATGAGCATCTTGTTGGCCATGACGAACTTTCGGCATGGCGAGTGACGGCAGCAAAGCTCGACCGAGCCGGCCCGGCGGTGACGCCGGCCTCCGGAAGGCTCTCATGGGCCGCGATCCTGCGATCGCGGCGGCTGATTTCGTGCTGGGTTTGCCGTCAATCGCCGCTGCGCGCGGTCTCGCGCGCGGGGGGTTGACCACGGTCGGGGGCAGGGGGCGCGGAAGGGCGCGACGCCGGATGCGCGCGCTCGGAACGGCAGCGACGGAACCCGAAGCTGTGCGTCCGCGCATACTCCCACCGACCTCTCGAAACGACGGGCCGACGCTCGCGGGGAGGCCGGCCGGCGATGAACTGGCGGCGACGCCGCTCCATGAAGCGCGTCACCGTCGCGAAAGCGACTCCTGCCCGGCTCTGGGGCTGATCCGTCTGACGGCGGGCCGGCGATGGGCCTGGACCCGGCCTCCCCGCGGAGGCCGGACAGGTCCGCTGGCCGCGACGGGAGCCGGCGGCGGGCGGGGGTCAATACCAATACAGAGGCTTCGACCGGATTGGCAAGCCGGATCGTCGCAGGGAAACGGCGCGGAGCGCGGCCGAGACCGGGCGGAGCGGCGCCCGGCCCGTCCGGCGCCGGGTCTCCCCGGCCCGTGACCAGGGGGAAGATACGAGCGGCGGGCGGGCCGAGTCCGGCGGGGCCCGGCCCCGGCAGGGCCCCGCCGCGACGGCGTCCGGCCTCGGGCGCGCCGGAGCATTTGTCCCCGCCCGCGTCCCGCGCTAGACCCCCTCCACCATGTCGCACAACAGCTTCGGCCACCTCTTCCGCGTCACGACCTTCGGCGAGAGCCACGGCCCGGCCCTCGGCTGCGTCGTGGACGGCTGCCCGCCGCTGATCCCGCTCGACGCCGCCGAGATCCAGGCGGAACTCGACCGCCGCCGGCCCGGCCAGTCGCGCTTCACGACGCAGCGGCGCGAGCCCGACGCGGTGCGCATCCTCTCGGGCGTCTTCGCGGACGACCGCACCGGCGGGCGCCAGCTCACCACCGGCACGCCGATCGCGCTGATGATCGAGAACGTCGACCAGCGCTCGAAGGATTATTCCGACATCCGCGACACCTACCGGCCCGGCCACGCCGACTACACCTACGAGGCCAAGTACGGCATCCGCGACTACCGGGGCGGCGGGCGCTCCTCGGCCCGGGAGACCGCCGCCCGGGTGGCGGCCGGCGCCATCGCCCGCAAGGTGCTGCCGGGCGTGACCATTCGCGGGGCGCTGGTGCAGATGGGGCCGCACGCCATCGACCGCGCCCGCTTCGACTGGGCCGAGGTCGGCAACAACCCGTTCTTCTGCCCCGACGCCGAGGCCGCCGCGCGCTGGGCCGAGGTCCTGGACGGGGTGCGCAAGGACGGCTCCTCGCTCGGCGCCGTGATCGAGGTGGTGGCGGAGGGCGTGCCGCCGGGGCTCGGCGCCCCAGTCTACGGCAAGCTCGACGCGGACCTCGCCGCCGCCATGATGTCGATCAACGCCGTCAAGGGCGTGGAGATCGGCGACGGCTTCGCGGCCGCCGCCCTGCGCGGGGAGGAGAACGCCGACGAGATGCGCCCGGGCCACGGCGGCGCGCCGAGCTTCCTCGCCAACCACGCGGGCGGAATCCTGGGCGGCATCTCGACCGGCCAGGCCGTCGTCTGCCGCTTCGCGGTCAAGCCGACCTCCTCGATCCTCACGCCCCGCGCCAGCGTCACCCGCGACAACCGCCCGACCGATGTGCTCACCCGGGGCCGCCATGATCCCTGCGTCGGCATCCGGGCGGTGCCGGTCGGGGAGGCCATGATGGCCTGCGTGCTGGCCGACCACGTCCTGCGCCACCGGGGACAAGTCGGCGCTCATCCCGCCGGCGCTGATCCCGCCGGCACCCATCCCGGCGGCCCGGGCGGATTTCAGCCAGGCTGAAACGCCCGGCAGATTTCAGTTTCGCTGAAAACACCGGCCCGCTATGGTGCGGCCCGTGAAACTCGGCGACTGGCTTCGGCAGCAGGGCGTGTCCCGCACCACCTTCGCGCGCCGCTGCGGGCTCTCTCCCGCGGCGGTGACGGGCCTGTGCAACAATCCCGGCGCCTGGCTGTCGCGCGAGACGGCGGCGCTCGTGGCCCGCGAGACAGGCGGCGCCGTCACCCCGAACGACTTCCTGGGCCTGAGCCCCCCGCGGCAGGAGATGCCCATGCCCCACGCTTCCGTCGTCGAGACCATCGAGGCCTTCGTCCGCGGCGAGATCGTGGTCGTCACGGACGACGACGACCGCGAGAACGAGGGCGACCTCGTCGTCGCGGCCTCCCTCTGCACGCCGGAGAAGATGGCCTTCATCATCCGCAACACCTGCGGCATCGTCTGCGCGCCGATCACCGGGCCGGAGGCCAAGCGCCTGCGGCTCGAGCCGATGGTGGCCTCGAACGACGCGCCCCTCGGCACCGCCTTCACGGTGACGGTCGACGTCAAGCACGGGCTCACCACCGGCATCTCGGCCGAGCAGCGCTGCAACACCGTGCGGGCGCTCGCCAACGGCAACATGGGCGCGGCGGATTTCGTGCGGCCCGGCCACGTCTTCCCGCTGATCGCCCGCGACGGCGGCGTGCTGATGCGCTCCGGGCACACGGAGGCGGCGGTCGACCTCTGCCGCCTCGCCAAGCTGCCGCCGGTCGGGGTGATCTGCGAACTCGCCAACGACGACGGCACCGTCATGAAGGGGCCGCAGATCGAGGCCTTCGCGGAGGCGCACGGCCTGCGCCGGATCTCGGTGGCCGACCTCATCGCCTACCGGCAGGCCCGCGAGAAGCTGGTCGAGCGGGTCGGCACCTTCCCGGTCAAGACCGAGTGGGGCACGCTCACCGGCTACGCCTACACCACGCCCTTCGACCCGATGCAGCAATTCGCCTTCGTGCACGGCCGCATCGGCGACGGGCGGGACACGCTGGTGCGCCTGCACCGCTCCAACGTGGTGGCGGACGTGATCGAGGGCGGCCGGGCGATCGCCTGCGTGATGCGCCGCTTCGCCCAGGAGGGGCGGGGCGTCCTCGTCTACCTGCGCGACGGCACCGCGGGCGTGCCGCCGACCACGTTCCGCGAGGAGCAGACCGAGGCCGAGGCGGCCCGGGTGCGCCAGTGGCGCGAGATCGGGCTCGGCGCGCAGATCCTGCGCGACCTCGGGGTGGTGTCGATCCGCAACCTCGCCACCGCCTCGCGCTCGTATGTCGGCCTCTCCGGCTTCGGGATCGAACTCCTCGGGGACGAGCCGCTGGAATAGCGGCCGGGGCCGATGCCCTCGCGCGGCTGCGCCACGCGCATCCGCGGGGTCAGGTGGTCTCGGGGGTCAGGTGGTCTCGGGGGTCAGGTGGTCTCGGGGGTCAGGTGGTCTCGGGGGTCAGGTGCTCTCGGGCCGGTCCGCGGCGCGCGCCGCGCGGGTCGATACCGGGGACCGCGGCGCGGTCGTCACCACCGAGCCGGTCCGCCCGCGCCCGCCGGGCCCGGAGGCGCGCGGCGCATCCTGGAGGATCTTCCCGTCATCCGCCGCGCCCTGCCGCCGCTGACCTGCCTGCCCTTCGGCGAGCCGCAGCGGCGCCGGGCCGTGGTGCTGCTGGAGCGGGAGGAGCGCCCGGCCCAGCGCCTCGCCGGCGCCCTCGCGGAGGCGGTGCGGGCGGCCGCGCAGGCGCACGGCCCGCCCAACCCTTGAGCGCGGCTCGAGGGCAGGACGAGATCTTCGCGTTTTTCCTCAAGCGGCGAGGTCCCTATGGTCGCCGCATGATCGGCACCGTCCTCCTCGCACTCCTCCCCATCGCACTCCTGATCGGGCTCGGCGCCGGCCTGCGCCGGACCGGCTTCCTGGCCGAGAGCTTCTGGCCGCAGGCCGAGCGCCTGGGCTACTACCTGCTGCTGCCGGCCCTGTTCGTGCACGGGCTCGCGACGGCGCGGCTCGACGGCGTGCCGGTGGCGGGCCTCGCGGCCGTGCTGGTCGCCTCGACCCTGGCGGTGGCGGCCCTGCTCGTGGCCCTGCGGCCCCTCCTCGGCGGCAGCGGCGCCGCCTTCACCTCCGTCTTCCAGGGCGGCGTGCGCTTCAACAACTACGTGGGCGTCTCGGCCGCGGCGGGCCTGTTCGGCGCGCAGGGCGTCGCGCTCGCGGCGGTCGCCAACGCGGCGATCGTGCCGACCGTGAACGTGCTCTGCGTGCTCGTCTTCGCGCGCTTCGGCGCCGGCGGGCGCCCGCGGCCGCTCGCGCTCGCCCGCCAGCTCGCCCTCAACCCGCTGCTCGCGGCCTGCCTGATCGGCATCGCCCTGCAGGCCACGGGACTCGGCCTGCCGCCCGGCCTCGACGCGCTGCTGCGCAGCCTCGGCCAGGCCTCGCTGCCGCTCGGCCTGCTCTGCGTCGGGGCGGCCCTCGACCTCTCGGCGGCCCGCGCCTGGCTGCGGCCGGTGCTGGTCGCCTCGGCGGCGAAGTTCGTGCTGATGCCGGCCGCGACCCTGATGGCCTGCCGGATCACGGGCCTGCAGGGCAGCGCGGCGGCGACCGCCCTGCTGTTCCAGGCGCTCCCGACCGCCTCCTCGTCCTACATCCTGGCCCGCCAGCTCGGCGGCGACGCTCCCCTGATGGCCGGGATCACGGCCGCCCAGACGGTCCTGGCCGGGGCCGCGATCCCGCTCGTGCTGCTCGGCCTGCTCGGGCTCGTGGGCTTCTAGGCTGGCACGGGGCGCTTCGGCCGAGATCGTCGGTCCCGCATCGCTCCCGCCGCCGGACCGGTGAGCGCTCCGGCGAGGGCGGCTCAGCGCCCCATCAGCGCCTCGACATGGGCGGCGACGGAGCGCGACAGGCCGTCGAGGTCGTAGCCGCCCTCCAGCACCGAGACCACGCGCCCGCCCGCGTGCCGGTCGGCGAGGTCCATCAGCCGCCGCGTCGCCCAGGCGAAATCGGCCTCGGTCAATTGCAGGTTGGCGAGCGGGTCGCGCCAATGGGCGTCGAAACCGGCCGAGATCACGATGAGGTCGGGGTGAAAGGCGTCGATCCGCGGCAGGATCGCCGTCTCGAAGGCCTCGCGGAAGCGCTCGCCGTCGTCGCCCGGGCGCAGGGGCGCGTTGACGATCGTGTCGTGGTCGCCCCGCTCCGAGGTGGCGCCGGTGCCCGGGTAGAGCGGCATCTGGTGGGTCGAGCAGTAGAGCACCGACTTGTCGCGCCAGAAGATGTCCTGCGAGCCGTTGCCGTGGTGCACGTCCCAGTCGACGAGGGCGACGCGCTCGGCCCCGTAGGCCTTCCGGGCGTGGCGGGCCGCCACCGCCGCCTGGTTGAAGACGCAGAAGCCCATCGCCCGGCGGCGCTCGGCGTGGTGGCCCGGGGGCCGCATGGCCGCGAAGGCGTTCGCCACGTTGCCGGACATCACCTCGTCCACCGCCTGCACGGCCGCGCCGAGCGAGCGCAGCACCGCCTCCAGCGTGCCCGGCGACATCACCGTGTCGGAATCGATCGCCACCAGCCCCTCGCGGGGCGAGGCCTCGGCGATCGCCGCCACGTATTCCTCGGGATGCGCGAGCGTGGCGACCGAGAGTTCCGCCCGCGGCGCCTGCTCCCGCACCAGGGCCGAGAAGCGCTCATCCTCGAGCGCGCGCTCGATGGCGCGGATCCGCTCGGCGCGCTCGGGATGACCGTGCGGCGTGGCGTGGTCGAGGGAAGCGGGGTGGCAGAGATACAAGGTCGTCATGCCTGGTTCGGCCCGCGGGGCCCCTCCCTGTCTGGTCCCTCCACCGTGGCAGGAGGCTGACCGCGACGCAACACGCGCCGTCAATCGTGCGGGCGGGCGGGGCGCCGCCTTCGCGGATGAGCAGCGGGGGGCTAATCGTAAGCATTGGTCAACCATGACGCGAACAGGCTGGCCGAAATCCGGATCGATCCCATGCGCCGCCCCGTCCCCGCCCTCGTCCTCACCGCCGCGCTCCTGTCGGGCTGCAGCTACAAGAGCATCCCCGACCCGACGCTCTCGGCGCAGGACGCGGCCTGGATGGCGATGGTGCCGGACGGGGAGACCGATCCGCGCTTCGCCCGCTACCTGATCGACGACCCGACCGGCGAGCCCCCCGGCACCATCGTGGTCGAGACGAGGGAGCGCCAGCTCTACTTCGTCCTGCCCGAGCGCAAGGCCATCCGGTACGGCGTCACCGTGGGCGACGAGGCCTACGGCTGGACCGGCACCGCCCGGGTCTTCCGCAAGGCGGCGTGGCCCGACTGGAACCCGCCCGCCGAGATGGTCAGGCGCTGGCCGCACGTCCACCCGATGAAGGGCGGGCCGGCCAACCCGCTCGGCGCCCGCGCCCTCTACCTCGCGGACGGCGCCCGGGACACGCTCTACCGCATCCACGGCACCAACGAGCCGGAGCGGATCGGGCAGGCCGCCTCCTCGGGCTGCATCCGCATGCGCAACATCGACGTGGTCGACCTCTCCAACCGCGTCGCGTCCGACGCGAAGGTCATCGTGCGCTGAGCCGGCCCGCAAGATTCTCGCAACGCTGCCTCCTTGCTCAAGCTTAACCTGAACGCTGATTCAGATTCAGGCGTTAACCGGTGAGCGGATCACCGGCGTGCATAGTCCTTCTCACACAGGGACAAGCACCGGCATCCAAAAAAGCCGGGGAGGCACGACAGATGATCAAGTTCTCGCTGCAGGATTTCTGTAACCGTATGGTCGCGAAGGGTGAGATCGGGCCGGGCGACGTGCGCGAACTGGCCCGCACGATCCTCCCCGAGGGCCTCGGCAGCCGCGAGGAGGCCGACATGCTGATCGCCCTCGACCGGGCGGTGCCGGGCGCGGATGCCGACTTCGCCGACTTCCTGGTCGGCGCCGTGGTCGACCTCGCGGTCTGGGGCGAGCGCCCGACCGGCTACGTCGACGCCGAGACGGCGCGCTGGCTCTGCGCCTCCCTGTGCTGCGGCACGGGCCCGACCGCGACCGGCGCCCGCATCGCCGTCGAGGTGGTGCGCGAGGCGCACTCCGCCGACCCGGCCCTGGTGGCCTTCGCGCTCAGCGCCAACCGCCTGCGCGCCCTCGCCGAGGAGCCGGCGCCGCGGCCCGCCCTCGCCGCCTGACCGGGCCCCGGGCTAGGCCGGAGGGAGGGGGCGCGCCGCCGCCGCCCCATCCTTTTCGCTGCTTTCGCGGCGCGCGCCGATGCTTTAACGGGAATTGAGCTTGGGCGTTGACGCCCCGGTCTCATCCTTCCCACGGCTCGAGTGCGCGCTTCGATGTTCGACAAGATCCTGATCGCAAACCGGGGCGAGATCGCCTGCCGCATCATCAAGACGGCGCGCCGGATGGGGATCAAGACGGTCGCGGTCTATTCCGACGCCGACCGCGACGCCGTGCACGTGGCGATGGCCGACGAGGCCGTCGCGATCGGGCCGGCGCCCGCCGCGCAATCCTACCTGGTGATCGAGAAGATCATCGCGGCCTGCCGGCAGACCGGCGCCCAGGCGGTGCATCCGGGCTACGGCTTCCTCTCCGAGCGCGAGGCCTTTCCGAAGGCCCTGGCCGAGGCCGGGATCGTCTTCATCGGTCCCAATCCCGGCGCGATCGCCGCGATGGGCGACAAGATCGAGTCCAAGAAGGCGGCCTCCGCCGCCGAGGTCTCGACGGTGCCGGGCTTCCTCGGCGTGATCGAGGATCCCGCGCACGCCGTCCGGATCGCCGATGAGATCGGCTACCCGGTGATGATCAAGGCCTCGGCGGGCGGCGGCGGCAAGGGCATGCGCATCGCCCACTCGGCCGAGGAGGTAGCGGAGGGCTTCGCCCGCGCCCGCTCGGAGGCGGCCTCCTCCTTCGGCGACGACCGCGTCTTCGTCGAGAAATTCATCACCGATCCGCGTCACATCGAGATCCAGGTCATCGGCGACAAGCACGGCAACGTGATCTACCTGGGCGAGCGCGAGTGCTCGATCCAGCGCCGCAACCAGAAGGTCATCGAGGAGGCGCCCTCGCCCCTCCTCGACGAGGCGACCCGCCGCAAGATGGGCGAGCAGGCGGTCGCCCTCGCCAAGGCGGTGAACTACGATTCCGCCGGGACCGTCGAGTTCGTCGCCGGCCAGGACAAGTCCTTCTACTTCCTGGAGATGAACACCCGGCTGCAGGTCGAGCACCCGGTGACCGAGATGATCACCGGCCTCGACCTCGTCGAGCTGATGATCCGGGTCGCGGCCGGCGAGAGGCTGCCGCTCTCCCAGGCGGACGTGAAGCTGAACGGCTGGGCGGTCGAGAGCCGCGTCTACGCCGAGGACCCGACCCGCAACTTCCTGCCCTCGATCGGCCGGCTCACCACCTACCGGCCGCCGGCCGAGGGGGCGCTGGGCGCCGCGACGATCCGCAACGACACCGGCGTCGAGGAGGGGAGCGAGATCGCGATCCACTACGACCCGATGATCGCCAAGCTGGTCAGCTGGGCGCCGACCCGCGCCGAGGCGATCGGCGCGCAGGCCCAGGCCCTCGACGCCTTCGCGATCGACGGCATCCGGCACAACATCCCGTTCCTCTCCGCCCTGATGCAGCATCCGCGCTGGCAGGAGGGCCGCCTCTCGACCGGCTTCATCGCGGAGGAATTCCCCGGCGGCTTCGAGGCGCCCCGGCCCGCCGGGAAGGTGGCCCTGCGCATGGCCGCGGCGGCGGCGGCGATCGACCACATGCTCAACGAGCGCAAGCGCGGCATCTCGGGCCAGATGCGCGACCCGGGGCACCTGCGCTTCGAGCGCGACCGGGTGGTCTGGCTCGGCGACCAGCGCTTCGAGGCGACGGTCGAGACCTCCGCGGCGGCCCCGGTCGGGGCGACGGCGGTCGCCTTCGCGGACGGCACGACCTGGCCGCTCGAGAGCGACTGGCGCCCGGGCGATCCGGTCTGGACCGGGACGATCGGCGGGGCCCGGGCGGCCGTGCAGGTGCGCCCGCTCCTCAACGGCGTCTTCCTGCAGCATGCGGGCGCGGCGGCCGAGGCCCGGGTCTACACCCGCCGCGAGGCCGAACTCGCCGCCCTGATGCCGGTCAAGGAGGTCGGCGGCTCGGGCAAGCAGCTGCTCTGCCCGATGCCGGGCCTCGTGAAGAGCATCATGGTCGCGCCCGGCCAGGAGGTGAAGGCGGGCGAGCCGCTCGCCATCGTCGAGGCGATGAAGATGGAGAACGTGCTGCGGGCCGAGCGCGACGCCACGGTGCAGACCATCCAGGCCAAGGAGGGCGACAGCCTCGCGGTCGATGCCGTGATCCTGGAATTCGCCTGAGACCGGACCCGCCGTGCCGCTCTACTTCGCGTACGGCTCCAACATGGACCGGGCCGCGACGGCCCGGCGCTGCCCCGCCTCCACGCCGCGGGGCATCGGGCGCCTCCACCGCCACCGCCTCGTCATCATGCGCGAGGGCTACGCCTCGGTGACGCGCGATCCCGGCGCCACCGTCTGGGGGCTCGTCTGGGACCTCGCCCTCTCCGACGTGCCGGCCCTCGACCGCTACGAGGGGGTGGCGAGCGGCCTCTACGTCAAGGCGCAGCAGCCGGTGGTGACCGGGGAGGGGGTGCGCCGCGCCCTGATCTATCTCGGGCGCGGCCAGGGCGGCGTACCGCGGCCGGGCTACCTGGAGGGGGTGATCGCCGCGGCCCGGCAGGCGGGGCTGCCGGAGAGCTACTGCCGCGGCCTCGCCGCGCTCGGCCGCTGAGGCGCGGCGCGGGGTCAGGCCGCCCGCAGCGTCTCCAGGAAGCGGCCGACCTCGTGGGACAGCTGCGCGGATTGCTGCGAGAGGGTGGAGGCCGAGGCGAGGACGCGGTTCGCCGCCTCGCCCGTCGCCTCGGCGGCGTGGGCGACCCCGGTGATGTTCGCGGTGACCTCGCCGGTGCCGGCAGCCGCCTGGGTCACGTTGCGCACGATCTCCTGGGTCGCCGCGCCCTGCTGCTCCACCGCGGCGGCGATCCCGGAGGCGACGCCGCTGATCTCCCGGATGCGCGAGGAGATCGCGTCGATGGCCGCCACGGCCTCGCCGGTCGAGGTCTGGATGCGGCCGATCTGCGATCCGATCTCGTCGGTGGCCTTGGCGGTCTGGTTGGCGAGTTCCTTGACCTCGGCGGCGACCACCGCGAAGCCGCGCCCGGCCTCGCCGGCCCGCGCCGCCTCGATCGTCGCGTTCAGCGCGAGAAGGTTGGTCTGGCCGGCGATCGTGGTGATCATCGCCACCACGTCGCCGATCCGCGCGGCGGCGGCGCTCAACTCCTGCACCAGGGCGGCGGATTGGCGGGATTCCTCGACGGCGCTGCGCGACAGGGTCGCCGAACTCTGCACTTGGCGGCCGATCTCCGCGATGGAGGAGCCGAGTTCCTCCGAGGCCGCCGCGACGGTGCCGACGTTGCTGGCCGCCTGCTGCGCGGCGCTCGCGGCCGCGATGATCCCGCTCATCGCGCTCTCGAAGCGCTCGGCCATGGTCCGCATCGTTGCGCGCCGCTGCTCCTCGGCCCCGGCCCTGGCCAGCGCGGTCTCCTCCTCGAGCGCCCGCGCCCGCTGCATCGTCTCCTTGAAGACCTGAACCGCCGCCGCCATCGCGCCGAGCTCGTCGCCGCGCCCGGTGAACGGCACCGCGACCTGCAGATCCCCCGTCGCGAGGGTGCCCAGGCAGGCGGAGAGGTCCCGCACCGGCCGGGCCACGAAGCGCGCCGAGAACACCGCCGAGCCGATGAGGACCAGGATGACGGTGCCGCCGACCGCCAGCCCGATCAGGTTCGCGGATTCCACCGTGGCGGCCGTGTTCAGGCGCGCCTCGGTGGCGAAGCGCTGGGCGTTCGTCACCGAGGCATTGCCGGCCTGCTCAAGCTTGAGGCCGACCCGCTGCCGCTCGGCAGCGAGCTGCGCGAGCCTGTTCGCGTCCAGGCGGCGCGACCCGTCCTCGAAGCGGATCGCGGCGGCGCTCGCCGCGGCGAGGTCGGCGAAGCTCGCGAGGCTGGTCTGGAGCTCGCGCAGCACGTCGGGCAGCAGCGCGATGCGGATCGGCTCGTCCAGGGCCGCGACCCCGGCGTTCCGGGATGCGCGGATCTGGTCGGTCGCTTGCGCCAGCTGGCCGGCCGTCTCGGCCGCCATGATGTCCTGGGCGGCGGACCGGATCTGGGCGTGCGACAGGCGCGCCTGCTGGATCCCGTCCAGGATGACCTGCTCGCGCCCCGCCGCGGCATTGGCCGCGGCGATGCGCTGGGCGCTGGCCCACTGGTTCGCCACGAGTCCCGAGACCAGCGTGATCCCGAGGGCGGCTGCCAACGATAGTTTCTTGCCGATCGATAGCTGCATGATTGCTGATCCCAAGCGCGCTGCGGCGGAGGCGTGGCTCGACGATTGGAGGCGCCGACGGAACTCGGCGAGGGGAGCCAACACCCGGCCGCGCTGACCCTGGGTCATGGGAGTGAAGAAAATCTTTCGCCAGATCGCCCGCGGAGGTAATCAAAGGAGCGCCCTGTCGTCCCGGGCGCAAGTCGTCGCGCGTCTCCGGCGTCGCGGCCGTCGTCGCGAGATCTGGCCTCGGCGAGGTCGGCCCGGCTCCTCAGCGTCGCATCATGCCCCGGGAGGGTATGAAACCCTGGATGGGACCGCGACGCGCGGCGCGCATCTTTCCTGCGATTGTGACCGCCCCGCGGTTGAACGCGTCGCACCGAGGTCAGCGCCGCGCGGGACCGGAGCGCGCGGCAAGGCGCGTGGGGCGAGGGTTTCGGCCCGGGATGCGGGCGTGGCGTCCCGACGCCGGGCCCGGGGCCCGGCGCAGTCCGAGCGCGGCCTCGCGCCCATCTCCGGTGACGGGTCTCGGTTCGGCCGGTGATGGGTCTCGGTCCGGCCCCGCGACCCGGCGGCCGAGCCCGCCCGCTCACCGCCCCCTGAAGAGCGGGTGCTCCACCTTGTCGCCCGCCCGGATCCCGAGCTTGGCGGCGGTGCCGGCGTTGAGTTCGAGCACGGCCAGGACCGGCCCTCCCGACGGGATCACCCGGGTCGAGAGCGGCTCGGTGTCGGCGGCGATGCGCGACACCGTCCCGTCCGCGCGGATGAACAGCATGTCGAGGGGCAGGTAGGTGTTCTTCATCCACATGGTGACGGGTGCCACCTGGGCGAAGTCGAACAGCATGCCGTGGTCCGGCGCCATGCTGCGGCGGAACATCAACCCCTGGGCGCGGCCCGCATCGTCGCGCATCACCTCGACCTGGAAGGCGTGGCGCCCGCCGCGCGAGACGATGGAGAGCGGTTCGGTCGGACCCTCCGCCCGCACGGGCGCGGCCAGGAGGGCGAGCACGAAGGCGAGGGCGGCGAGCGCCGCGGCGGCGCGGGGCCGCGTGAACCGGAGCGACATCGGCGGGAAGCTAGTGCGAGGCCGGCAGGCTGCCATCGGCGAGGCGCACCTCGGCGGCCATCAGACCCTTCGAGCCGTCGCCGTAGCGCACCATCACCCGCTCGCCGGGCTTCAATTCGGCGATGCCGTAGCGGCGCAGGGTCTCCATGTGGACGAAGATGTCCGGCGTGCCCTCGCCGCGGCTGAGGAAGCCGAAACCGCGCAGGCGGTTGAACCACTTCACGACCGCCGTCTCGAGCCCGCTCGTCGGCACCACGGTCACGTGGGTGCGCGGCATCGGCAGCTCGGCCGGGTGCGTGGCGGTCGACTGGTCGAGGGAGACCACCCGGAAGGCCTGCCAGCCGCGCGCCCGCTGCACCGCCTCCACGACGATGCGCGCGCCCTCGCTGGCGCTCTGGTGCCCGTCCCGCCGCAGGCAGGTCACGTGAAGCAGAACGTCGGGCGCGCCGCTGTCCGGCACGATGAAGCCGAAGCCCTTGGCGACGTCGAACCACTTGATGCGGCCGCTGATCTCGACGAGGTCCAGCGGCGCGTCCGCTTCGCCGTCCGCGGCGCGCTTGGCGCTGGCCTCGAACGTGCTCCCCGGCCTTGGGCCGAGCGGGCCTGAACCGACTTCGTCCGACATCGTAAGCAACCCACACCGAATCGCGCGCGGCGATTCACCCGGGAGCTTAACAAAGTCATGACTCCGGGGAAGCCCGAATCATCGCCTAATCCAGCCCGCCGCCGGGCGAAACGGGCCGAATCGGGCGCCATCCGCGCCGGCCCTGCATGGCGGGCGGGCAGAACGCGGCCCGGCTGGCCATCGCCCCCGCGCGCCGCGCGGGCCCCGCGGCGGAACCGCGCGCTCGTGTCGCAGGCGACGGCCCGCATGTCGCAGGGGTCGACCGCGGCCCGCGGCTCGTCTAGGAGCGCCGCGCCGAACGCAGCCGAGGCCCCCTTGCCCCGCTTCCCCGTCGCGGCCCTTCGCCGCCTTCTGGCCGCCCCGGCGGCGGGCCGCCTCGCCGTGATCGACGCGGCGCGCGGGGCGGCGCTCGCCGCGATGGCGCTCTACCACGCCACCTGGGACCTCGGCTTCCTGCGGCTGACGCCCGAGAACCTCGCGCTGACGCCGCCGGGCCGCGCGGCGGCGCACGCGATCGCCGGGAGCTTCCTGGTCCTCGCCGGCGTGAGCCTCGTCCTCGCCCAGGGCAAGGTCTTCCGGCCCGGCCCCTTCCTGGGGCGGCTCGCGCGCATCGGGGCGGCCGCCGCGGGGATCTCGCTCGCCACCCGGATCCTGTTCCCGGAGAGCTGGATCTTCTTCGGGGTCCTGCACTGCATCGCCCTGTCGAGCCTGCTCGCCCTGCCGGCCCTGCGCCTGCCGCCGTGGCTCGTCGCGGCCGCGTCGGCGGCGATCCTGGCCGCGCCGGCGCTCCTCGACGCCCCGGCGCTCGCCGCGCCGTGGGCCCTTCCCGCGCCGCTGCTCCTCGTCCTCGGCCTCGCCCCCGAGGTGCCGGCCACCAACGACTACGTGCCGATGATCCCCTGGTTCGGCTGCGTGCTCGCGGGCGTCGCCCTCGGGCGGATCGCCCGGCCCCGCCTCGCCGCGTCGCGCCTCGGGGCGTGGCGACCGGCCTCGCGGGGGGCGCGGCTGCTCGCCGGGGCGGGGCGGCGCAGCCTCGGGATCTACCTCCTGCACCAGCCGCTGCTGCTCGCCCTCCTGTCGGGCGTGGCGGCTCTGACCGGGCCGCATCCGCGGGCCGGCGAGGCGGGCTTCCGGCGCGACTACGCGCAGACCTGCGCGGTGGCGGGCGGCAGCCCCGCGCGCTGCCGGGCCGCGGCACGCTGCCTGCTCGGACGGCTGCGCGAGGACGGTCTGTGGCAGGCCGCCGGGCAGGGCGCCCTGTCCCCCGCGCAGCAGGCCCGGGCCGTGGCCCTGTCGCAATCCTGCTACGACGGGGCTGCCGAGTGACCCCGGCGGGTCAGTCCTTGGCGCGCTCCACGTAGGAACCGTCCGCGGTCATGATGACGACGCGGGTCCCCGTGGTGATGTGGGGCGGCACCAGGGTGCGCACGCCGTTCGAGAGCACGGCGGGCTTGTAGGACGAGGAGGCGGTCTGGCCCTTGGTGACCGGCTCGGTCTCGACGATCTCGAGGGTCACGCGCTGGGGCAGCTCGATGGCGAGCGGCACGCCGTTGTGCAGCGAGAGCATCACCGCCATGCCCTCCTGCAGGTAGGCGGCCTGATCGCCGATGACGTCGTCGGGGACCGCCACCTGCTCGTAGGATTCCGGGTTCATGAAGTGGGAGCCCTCGCCGTCCTTGTACAGGAAGGTGTGCTCCCGGTCCTCCACGAAGGCCCGCTCCACCTGCTCGGTGGTGCGGTAGCGCTCCGAGACCTTCACGCCGTCGGTGATGCGGCGCATGTCGAGCTGCGTGACCGGGGTGCCCTTGCCGGGATGGATGTTCTCGGCGGAGAGGATCACGTAGAGGCGGCCGTCCTTCTCGACGACGTTGCCTTTGCGAAGCGAGCTGGCGATCACCTTCACGGGTCGGGTCCTAACAGCGAGCGTTGACAGAGACGGTCGGCGTCCCGCAAGCCGCTGGCGAAAGCGGGAGCCCGAGCGCCCGCCCTATCGCATCTGACGCGCGACCGCCAGTCGCGACCGGTTCCGACCCGATGACCTCCGCCTCGCCCTGGTGGGCCCCCCACGTCCACGCCGACCGCCGGCCCCGCCTGCTGGCCCGCAACCGGATCAAGGCCGCCCTGCGCGCGTGGTTCGCGGAGCGCGGCTTCGTCGAGGTCGAGACCGCCGCCCTGCAGGTCTCTCCGGGCAACGAGACCCATCTCAGCGCCTTCGCCACCCGGGCGATCGGGCCGGACGGCCGCGGCCAGCCCCTCTACCTCCACACCTCGCCGGAATTCGCCTGCAAGAAGCTGCTGGCGGCCGGGGAGCGGCGGCTCGTCGTCTTCGCGCCGGTCTACCGGAACCGGGAGCGCGGCCCGCTGCACCATCCGGAATTCACCCTCGTCGAGTGGTACCGGGCGGGGGACGGCTGCGAGGCGCTGATGCGCGACTGCGCGGCGCTCCTCGCCCGGGCGGCCGAGGCGGCCGGGGCGGAGCGGCTGCGCTACCGCGACCGGGAGGCCGACCCCTTCGCGCAGCCCGAGCGCCTGACGGTCGCGGAGGCCTTCGCGCGCCATGCCGGGATCGACCTCCTCGCCACCGTGGCGCCGGACGGCGCCACCGACCGGGAGGGGCTGCGCGCCGCCGTGACCGCTTCCGGCATCCGCACCGCACCCGACGACACCTGGGCCGACCTGTTCAGCCGCGTCCTCGTCGAGCGGGTCGAGCCGCACCTCGGGCTCGGGAGGGCGACGATCCTGTGCGACTACCCGATCCCCGAGGCGGCGCTGGCCCGCCCGAGCCCGGCCGATCCGCGGGTCGCCGAGCGCTTCGAGCTCTATGCCTGCGGGGTCGAACTCGCCAACGGCTTCGGCGAACTCACCGACGCGGACGAGCAGCGCCGCCGCTTCGCCGCCGAGATGGACGAGAAGGAGCGCATCTACGGCGAGCGCTACCCGGTGGACGAGGACTTCCTCGCCGCCCTGGCGCGGATGCCGGAGGCGAGCGGCATCGCGCTCGGCTTCGACCGGCTGGTGATGCTCGCGACCGGCGCGCGCCGCATCGAGGAGGTGATCTGGACCCCCGTGGCGGAGCCCGGCCGGTGAGCCGTCGCACCCTGCGCGACCCCGCCTCCCTGGTCGAGGCCGGGCTGGTGCCGCGGGCCGCGCTCCCCGCCCTGGAGCGGGTCGCCTCCCGCTACGCGGTCGCGGTGACGCCCGCGATGGCGGACCTGATCGAGACGCCCGAGGACGGGATCGGCCGCCAGTTCCTGCCCCGGGCCGAGGAGCTCGACGCGGCGCCCGGCGAGCGGGCGGACCCGATCGGCGACGCGGCCCACGCGCCGCTCCCGGGCATCGTGCACCGCTACCCGGACCGGGTGCTGCTGAAGCCCTTGCACGTCTGCCCGGTCTATTGCCGCTTCTGCTTCCGGCGCGAGGTGGTCGGGCCCGACGGGATGGGGGCGCTGAGCGAGGCGCAGCTCGACGCGGCCCTCGCCTACGTGGCGGCCCGGCCGGAGATCTGGGAGGTGGTGGTCACCGGGGGCGACCCGTTCCTGCTCAGCCCCCGCCGCCTGGAGCGGATCGGCGCGGCCCTCGCCGCGACCGACCACGTCCGGGTGCTGCGCCTGCACACGCGGGTGCCGGCGGTGGAGCCGGAGCGCGTCGACGCCGCCCTGGTGGCGGCCCTCAAGCGCTTCGGCCGGGCGGTCTTCGTGGCGCTGCACGCCAACCATCCGGGCGAGTTCACGCCGGCCGCGCGCGCCGCGATCGCGCGGCTCGTCGATGCGGGCATCCCGCTCGTGTCGCAATCGGTGCTGCTGCGCGGCGTCAACGACGATCCCGAGACGCTGGCCGCGCTGATGCGGGCCTTCGTGGAGAACCGGGTCAAGCCCTACTACCTCCACCACGGCGACCTCGCGCCGGGCACGGGCCACTTCCGCACGAGCCTGCCCGCGGGGCAGGCGCTGATGCGCGGCCTGCGCGGGCGCGTCTCCGGCCTCTGCCAGCCGACCTACGTGCTCGACATCCCGGGCGGGCACGGCAAGGTGCCGGTGGGGCCCGCCTACCTGGAGCCGCGGCCGGGCGGCTTCACCGTGACCGATCCGGAGGGGCGCGCCCACGCCTATCCGCCCGAGGGAGACGAGCGATGCGCAGACTCTGGGGACGGCTGAGTTCGGTGAACGTGCAGAAGGCGGTCTGGGCGCTCGAGGAGCTCGGCCTCGCCTGCGAGCGGGTGGAGGCGGGCGGGGCCTTCGGGCGCGTCCGCGACCCCGACTACCTCGCCCTGAACCCGAACGGCCTCGTTCCCGTCCTCGAGGAGGACGGCTACGTGCTCTGGGAATCGAACGCGATCCTGCGCTACCTCGCCGAGGCGCACGGCCCCGCGGCGGCGGCGCGGGGCGGCGTCGCCCTGATGCCGGAGGAGGAGCGGGCGCGCGGCCACGTCCACCAGTGGCTCGACTGGCAGGCCACCACCTTCACGCCCGCCATGCGCGACGCCTTCTGGCAGACGGTCCGCCTGCCCGCCGAAGGGCGCGACCCGGACCTGATCGCCCGCTCGGTGGCGGCGGGCGAGGCGGCCGCGGCGATCCTCGACGCGCATCTCGCGGGCCGGCCCTTCGCGGTCGGGGACGCCTTCACGGCGGCCGACATCGCGCTCGGCTGCGCGGCCCATCGCTGGCTGCACCTCGCCGTCCCGCGCGAGCCCCGGCCGAACCTGCAGGCCTGGTATGCGCGGATCGCGGCCCGGCCGGCCGCCGCGAAGGTGCTGACCGTTCCGATCACCTGAGCGGCCGCCCGGCCGGCGGCGGCGGGCCTTCTGCGGCGCCCGCCCATCCGCTAAGCCCCTCGCCCCAGCCTGTTTCTCCCACCGGGACCGACGCCATGCCCCTCGACAAGACCCTCATCGACGCGCTGCAGGCCGTCACCACCGCGACCCTGACCACGGTGATGCTGAAGAAGGGCCTGCGCCGCTGCTGGATGAAGGGGCCGCAGCCGCGCTTCGCGGCGAATGCCCGCATCGTCGGCCCGGCCTTCACCCTGCGCTTCGTCCCCGCCCGCGAGGACCTCGCGACCCCCGAATCCTGGTCGAGCCCGACCTCGACCCGCGGCGCCATCGAGGCGATGCCGGAGGGCTGCATCGCGGTCGTGGACGCCATGGGCGTGACCGAGGCCGGCATCTTCGGCGACATCCTGGCGGCGCGGATGCACAAGCGCGGCGTCGCCGCCCTGGTCACGGACGGGGTGATGCGCGACGGCGAGGGCGTCGCCGGGACCGGGCTGCCGGTCTGGTGCGCGGGCGTCGCCGCCCCGGCCTCGGTGGCGGGCCTCACCTTCGTCGGCTGGAACCAGCCGATCGGCTGCGGCGGCGTCGCGGTCTTCCCCGACGACGTGATCGTGGCGGACGGGGACGGCGCCGTGGTGATCCCGGCCGCCATCGCCCAGGAGGTCGCCCTGGCGGCCGTCGAGCAGGAGCGGCTCGAACTCTGGATCATGCGCGAGGTCGAGAAGGGCCTGCCCCTGCCGGGCCTCTACCCGCCCAACGCCGAGACGCGGGCGCGCTACGAGGCCGAGACCGCCGCCAAGTAGCCGTCTCCGCCAAGTAGCCGTCTCCGCCAAGCACTCGCCTCCGCGCACTCGCCTCCGCGCGGTCAGCGCGGCAGGGAGAGGCGGTAGACCCCGCGAAACGCGTCCGGATCGGGAACCACGCGTCCCTTGCGCAGGATCGCGATCCGGCCCTCCTTCATGAGCCGCACCGCCTGACGGCGGACCGGCTGCATCAGGGGGGACCAGCCGTCCGGGTGCGGGCCGCCCAGCGCCCGGGCGACCTCCGAGGGGCAGATGGTCTTGTCCGGCCCGCGCTCCGCGACGAGGCGCAGCAGCGTCTCGGCGATGGCGGCCTCGTCAGGGTGCGGTGTCATCGGGCTCCTGCAGGGCGCGGCACGCCTCGGAGGCGAATTGGCGCTTCCACATCACGTAAACCACGGCGGCGGTCGTGGCGAACAGGATGTAGGGGCTGACGAACCAGCCGAGATAGGCCAGCGCGAAGAACCAGGCCCGCTGGCCGCGGTTGAAATGCGCCCCCGCCACCACGTTCATGGTGGCGGCCCGCTTGGCGGCGTGACGGATCGCGTCCGGGTCGCCGCCCCGCGGCGGCACCGCGCCGATCAGTATGGCCCCGTAGTTGAACAGCCGGTAGGCCCAGGCGAACTTGAAGAAGGCGTAGACGAAGATCACCGCCAGCCCCGCCACCTTGATCTCCCAGGTGGTCCGGGTGGTCTGCATGCCGAAGGGCAGGGTCGAGAACAGGGTCAGCACGTCGTCGGCCGAGCGCGTCAGGGTGAGGACGCTGCCGAGCGCGATCAGCGAGGTCGAGGCGAAGAAGGCGGTGCCGTTCTGCAGCGAGGCGTTGATGGTGGTGTCGACCACCCGGTTCTCGCGCAGTTCGAGCTGCTCGGTCCAGGCGTGGCGGTAGAGGTTCATCATCCGGTTGAGGCTGTTGCGCCCCCGCGAGAGCCGCTCCACCGCGACGCCGTAGCCGATCCAGGCGGCCGCGAAGGTCACCACCGCGGCGAGATCGAGGAGGGAGAAGTCGCCCACGCGGCGCCGGCCTCAGCCGTGCCGGATCGCGAAGCCCGAGGGCGCCGTCTCCGGCGAGGCCTCCACCGCCACCTCGGAGACGCGGGCCCCGGCCGGGCCCCGGCGCAGCGCCGCGACCATCCGCTCGACCGCCTCGGCCGGACCGGAGAGCAGGGCCTCCACGCTCCCGTCCGGGCAGTTGCGGACGTGGCCGCTGAGGCCGAGGCGCGTCGCCTCGTCCCGGGTCCAGGCCCGGAAGCCGACGCCCTGAACGCGGCCTCGGATCGCCGCCCGCACCGTTCTGTCCCCGCCCGCCATCGCCCGGCCCGCCTCTCCCACGCGCCGAGGTAGCACGCGGCCGGTCGGCTGGGAACGCGCGCCCTCCCTGGCGCGGGGGCGGGCTGGAGCGCCGGGCTTGATCCGGCGCCGCAGCGCCGGGCTTGATCCGGCGCCGCTAACCCTCTAAGCGGGCCGCGCCTTCCGCCCGGCTCGTGACGTCGTGGGCGGGCTTGCCGCAGGTGAGGGATATGGCGAAGGAAAAGTTTTCGCGGACGAAGCCGCACTGCAACATCGGGACGATCGGGCACGTTGACCACGGCAAGACGTCCCTGACGGCGGCGATCACGAAGGTGCTTGCGGAGGCGGGCGGGGCGACGTTCACGGCCTACGACCAGATCGACAAGGCGCCGGAGGAGAAGGCGCGGGGGATCACGATCTCGACGGCGCACGTGGAGTACGAGACGCCGAACCGTCACTACGCGCACGTGGACTGCCCCGGTCACGCGGACTACGTGAAGAACATGATCACCGGGGCGGCGCAGATGGACGGCGCGATCCTGGTGGTGTCGGCGGCGGACGGCCCGATGCCGCAGACGCGCGAGCACATCCTGCTGGCGCGGCAGGTCGGCGTTCCGGCGCTGGTGGTGTTCATGAACAAGGTCGACATGGTCGACGACCCGGAGCTTCTCGACCTTGTGGAGCTTGAGGTGCGGGAGCTTCTGTCGAAGTACGACTTCCCGGGCGACGACATCCCGATCACCAAGGGCTCGGCGCTGTGCGCGCTGGAGAACCGGGAGCCGAAGATCGGTCACGACGCGATCCTCGAGCTGATGAAGACGGTGGACGAGTACATCCCGCAGCCGGAGCGTCCGATCGACCTGCCGTTCCTGATGCCGATCGAGGACGTGTTCTCGATCTCGGGGCGCGGCACGGTGGTGACGGGCCGTGTCGAGCGCGGGATCATCAAGGTGGGCGAGGAGGTCGAGATCGTGGGGATCCGTCCGACCACCAAGACGACGGTGACGGGCGTGGAGATGTTCCGCAAGCTGCTGGACCAGGGTCAGGCCGGGGACAACGTCGGCGTGCTGCTTCGCGGGACCAAGCGGGAGGACGTCGAGCGCGGTCAGGTGGTGTGCAAGCCGGGCTCGGTGAAGCCGCACACGAAGTTCAAGGCGGAGGCGTACATCCTGACGAAGGAGGAGGGCGGGCGGCACACGCCGTTCTTCACGAACTACCGTCCGCAATTCTACTTCCGGACGACGGACGTGACCGGGGTGGTTCAGCTTCCCGAGGGCACCGAGATGGTGATGCCGGGCGACAACGTGACGATGGACGTGACGCTGATCGTGCCGGTGGCGATGGAGGAGAAGCTGCGCTTCGCCATCCGCGAGGGCGGCCGCACCGTCGGCGCCGGCGTCGTCGCCTCCATCTCCGAGTAGGCACTCCCCGATCGGCCCGGACGCCGTCCGGGCCCCCGGCCGCGAACGGGGCGGGCGCCACGCGCCCGCCCCGTTCGCGCATCCGCGTCCCGCCGCTCAGGCGGCGCGCACCGCGCCGCTCAGGCGGCGCGCACCGAGGCGAGGAACCGCGCCACCTCGGCGTCGAGCTGCTGCGACTGCCGGGACAGGCTCGACGCCGCGTCGAGCACCTGGCCGGCCGCGGCACCCGTCCGCTCCGCCGCCCGCGCGACGCTGCCGACATGCGAGGTGACCTCCCCGGTGCCGCTCGCCGCCTCGGCCACGTTGCGGGCGATCTCCTGGGTGGTCGCGCCCTGCTCCTCGACCGAGGCGGCGATCCCCATCGCCACGGTGCGGATTTCCTGGATCCGTCGCACGATCCCGCCGATGGCGCCGACTGCCTGATTGGTCGAGGTCTGGATCGCGCCGATCTGCCCGGAGATCCCCTCCGTGGCCCTGGCGGTCTGGTTGGCGAGCTCCTTGACCTCGGCGGCGACCACCGCGAATCCCCGGCCCGCCTCGCCGGCCCGGGCGGCCTCGATCGTGGCGTTGAGGGCCAGCAGGTTGGTCTGGCCCGCGATGGTCGAGATCAGGCTCACCACGTCGCCGATCTGCGAAGCGGCCCGGCTCAGGTCCTGCACCATCGTCGCCGTCTGGTCGGCCTCGGCGGCCGCCGCCTGGGCGAGTTCGGCCGCGCCGTCGACCTGCCGGCCGATCTCCTGCACCGAACTGCCGAGCTCCTCGGCCGCGGCCGCCACGGTGCGGACGTTCGAGGACGCTTCCTCGGCCGCGGCGGCGGCGCTCGTCGACTGGCTCGCGGTCTCGCCCGCGGTCACGCTCATGGTCCGGGCGGTGGCCTGCAGCTCCGCCGCGGCCGTGGTCACGGAGGCGACGATGCCTCCCACCACCGCCTCGAAGCCGGCGGCCATCTCGCGCATGCCCGCGCGGCGCTGGTCCTCGGCCTCGGCCCGGGCCCGGGCGGTCTGGGCCTCCAGTTCGGCGGCCCGGATCATGCCGTCCCTGAACACCTGGACGGCGCGGCTCATCTCGCCGATCTCGTCCCGGCGGTCGAGGCCCGCGATCTCCGTCGCGGTGTCGCCGGCGGCGAGCCGATGCATCGTCGCCGTCATCCGGCCGAGGGGGCGGCTGACCGCGAGGATCATCATCGCGGCCGCGCCCGCCGCCATCAGGGCAGCCACCATGATGAAGCCCATGAGCTGGATCTGGGCGTTGTCGAAGGTGCTGGTCATGGCGTCGCCGCTGGCCGCCGCGGAGGCGGTGTTGAGTTCGACGAGCTTCACCAGAGTCGCGATGACGGCCCGGATCGCGTCGGACATCCGGCCATTGTAGAGTTCCATCGCCGCGGCCGCGTCGCCCCGTTCGAGGGTCGCCACGGCTTCCGCCTGAAGGTCGAGATAGGCCTTCCATTGCCGGGTGTAGGTGTCGAAGAGGCTCGCCGCCTCGGCCAGGGCGAGGCGGCGGAACTTCTCCTCCGCCGCGGCGAGTTCCCGGTAGCGCTGCTGCATCGATGTGGCCGCGTCGCGCTGCTGCTCCGGCGTCCTCGCGGAGAGCAGGCGGCTTCCGTTGATGCGCACGCGCAAGGCCTGCGCCTGGACCTGGCCGAGCGCCTGGGTCGCCTGGAGAACGTTGAGGCGGAGATCCGACGCCGCCTCATTCAGCACGCTCATCTGATGGTTGGCGAGCCAGGCCGTCGCGATCGTCAGGAGAAGCATGGTTGACGCACAAATGATCATCTTTATTCGAATCGAGATCTGATTCAGCATGATAATCCTCGGAATGGCCATGTATTCAGGTAGGGAGATTCCCCGGCGCGATCATATCACTGCGTCAGATAGAGTTAAAAAATTGTGAACCAAAGACGATCCAATAAGGAATTCTTCGACGGCGGCCGTGGAGGCGGCGATCCCGCGGCTGTCCGGGCGCGCGACTATGCTGGCGCCCAGCGCTGGGACGTAACGTCATTCAGCCCGCCGCGTCGTCCAGGCCTCGTTGAGAGATGATGGAAGGCCATCTCTGACCTGGGAGATCACCTTGCGGCACTCGCCCTGTATCGTGTCCTGTCCTGGACAGGAGCCGTCGTCACGCACCGGACGCGCGGCGATCCCTTCGGGAGCTTGGAATGGATACTCGGCAAACCACTGCGGTCGGCAGAATCGGCGTGTTTCAGTCGATCACGTTCAGGATGGTCGCCGTCTCGGGGGCCTGCGTGATCGTCGTGTCCGGCCTCCTCCTCGGGCTCGGCGCCTCCTCGTCGCTGGGCAACGGCGCCTTCGCCACCGACGCGGTCGAGCGCATCCTCGACGCCAAGGCCAAGGAGAACCTGCGGGCGGTGGCCGGCAATCAGGCGGCCGTGATCCAGACCAAGGTCGATTTCGCCTTCGCGGCCGCGCGCAACGGCGCGGGGGCCCTGCGCGGGGGCCCTGGAGGTGATCGCGTCCGGGAAGGCGAGCGCGTCGCACCCGGAGGTGCGGCGCGGCCAGCTGAGCGAGATCCTGCTCAGCACCCTGAAGCGCAATCCCGAATTCAACGGAACCTACAGCGCCTGGGAGCCCGACGCGCTCGACGGCAGCGACGCGCGCTTCGCCGGCCGGCGCGACGCCGGATCCGACCAGAGCGGCCGCGCGCTGCCCTACTGGACCCGCAACGCGGAGGGCCGATCGCGCTCCAGCCCCTCGTCGAGTACGACAGCCGCGACCTGCACCCGAACGGCGTCATGAGGGGGGGCTGGTACGTCGGCCCGAAGGAGACCGCGCGCCAGCGCATGCTGGCGGAGATGGCCGACGGCTTCGAGCGGGCGGTCGGCGGCGTGGTCGGCGTCGTGTCCTCCTCGGCCGGCGCACTCCAGGACACCGCGCGCGGGATGACGTCGAGCGCGGCCGAGACGGCGAGCCAGGCCGCCGCCGTGGCGGCGGCGGCCGAGCAGGCGGCCTCGAACGTCAATACCGTGGCGGCCGCGGCCGAGGAGCTCGGCGCCTCGGTGCGGGAGATCGGCCGGCAGGTACAGGGCTCGGCCGGGCTCGCCCGCACGGCGGTGCGGCGGGCGGACGAGACCGCCGGGCTCGTCGGCGCCCTGAGCCAGGCCGCGTCCCGGATCGGCGACGTGGTCGGCCTGATCTCAACCATCGCGGGCCAGACCAACCTTCTCGCCCTCAACGCCACGATCGAGGCCGCCCGGGCCGGCGAGGCCGGGCGCGGCTTCGCGGTGGTCGCCGCCGAGGTCAAGGAACTCGCCAACCAGACCGCCCGGGCCACCGACGAGATCTCGTCCCAGATCGCGGAGGTCCAGGGCGTGACCGGCCAGGCGGTCTCGGCCATCGGCGCCATCACGGCGCAGATCCGCGAGATCAGCGACGTCGCCGCGGCGATCGCCGCCGCGGTGGAGCAGCAGGAGGCGGCGACCCAGGAGATCGTGCGCAACGTGACCCAGGCGGCCGCCGGCACCGGCGAGGTGACGCGCAACATCTCCGGGGTGGCGAGCACGGCCGAGGGGGCCGGCCGGGTGGCCGCCCAGGTGCTGGCCTCGTCCTCCGACCTGTCGCGGCAATCCGAGCGGCTGAATGCGGAGGTGGCGCGCTTCGTCGAGACCGTGCGCGCGGCCTGATCCGCTGTCGGGACGATCACGTCCGGACAGCGGATGCCAAGCCCGCGCGCCGCCCGGCGGCGCGCCCCGTGGCCGGATCACGGGGGACATTTCCCTTGCATCCGGCGCCTTGTTGCGGCATGGAGCGGGCGCGCCGCGGCGCTGCAGGAGTGTAGCTCAACTGGTCAGAGCACCGGTCTCCAAAACCGGGGGTTGGGGGTTCGAGTCCCTCCACTCCTGCCAGGGGCCGCTCCGGACGACATCACCTTGGCGGCCGGATCACCTTTGCGGCCAAGCTCGTGGCGTGACGTCGCGGCCCACAGGCCCATCGACAAGCCCGCGCAACTGCGCTAGAGGCATCGCCCATCCCAGATCGAACAGACGGGCGGCGCGGGCTTGGGGGTTTGTCCAGGCCCCGCGCCCCTGTTGGTTTCGAGCGGCGACGGCTGTCGGATCATGGCATCGAACGAAGCGACCAAGAAAGTGGACCTCGGGCGCAATGCGACCCGCGGCACGCCCGTGCCCCGCGGCGCCGGGCCGACGCCGCCTCCGGTGCGGCCGGCGCCCAAGCGCGTCGGGCCCTTCGAGTTCCTGCAGCAGGTCCGCGACGAGGGCCGGAAGGTCACCTGGCCGACCCGCAAGGAGACCCTGATCACCACCCTGATGGTCTTCGTCATGGTGGTGCTGGCGAGCCTGTTCTTCGTCGTCGTCGATCAGGTGCTGCGCTACCTCGTCACCCTGGTCCTGGGCATTGGAGCCTGAGGCCCGAGAACGGGGCCCGAGGAGAGAGACGCCGTGTCCAAGCGTTGGTACATCGTCCACGCCTATTCGAATTTCGAGAACAAGGTCGCGCAGTCGATCAAGGACCAGGCTGCCCAGCGCGGCCTGCTCGACAAATTCGATGAGGTGATGGTGCCGACCGAGAAGGTCGTGGAGGTGCGCCGCGGCCGCAAGGTCGACGCCGAGCGCAAGTTCTTTCCGGGCTACGTGCTGGTGAAGTGCGACCTGACCGACGAGGTCTACCACCTCATCAAGAACACCCCGAAGGTCACGGGTTTCCTCGGGGCCGACAAGTCGAAGCCGGTGCCGATCCCCGACGCCGAGGCCGAGCGCATCAAGGGACAGGTCCAGGAGGGCACCGAGCGCCCCAAGGCCTCGATCTCCTTCGAGGTCGGCGAGTCGGTGCGCGTGGCGGACGGCCCCTTCGCCTCCTTCAACGGCGTCGTCGAGGAAGTCGACGAGAGCCGCTCCCGCCTCAAGGTGGCGGTCTCCATCTTCGGCCGGGCGACCCCGGTCGAGCTCGAATACGGTCAGGTCGAGAAGGTCTGACCGTTCCGCGAAGGGCGAACGGGCAAGAGCGATTGGGGCGTCGCGCCGGCGGCATGTGTCCGCCGGCACGAGGACCCTTCGCCACGCGCCGCTCGCCCCTCGCCTCACCCGCGGGAGGCCCGCCCGGTTCGCCGCCGGGGCATCCGGGCCGCACCGCGACCTGCAACCGCCTCGTCGAGCCCCTGAGGGCGCGAGGCACAGAACGGGAGCAGTCCCATGGCGAAGAAGATCACGGGCTACGTGAAGCTTCAGGTGCCGGCCGGCGCCGCCAATCCGTCCCCGCCGATCGGCCCCGCGCTCGGTCAGCGCGGCCTCAACATCATGGAATTCTGCAAGGCCTTCAACGCGAAGACCGCGCAGATCGAGAAGGGCACCCCGATCCCGGTGATCATCACCGCGTATCAGGACCGCTCCTTCACCTTCGAGATGAAGCAGCCGCCGGTCTCGTTCTTCCTCAAGAAGGCGGCCGGCATGAAGATCGGCAAGAAGCCGGCCTCCGGCTCGAAGACCCCCGGCAAGGGCGCGCCCGCCGGCCGGATCTCCGAGGCGCAGATCCGCGAGATCGCCGAGAAGAAGATGCCCGACCTGAACTGCGATTCGGTCGATTCCGCCGTCGCCATGATCCGCGGCTCCGCCCGGGCCATGGGTCTCGAGATCACCGGCTAAGGGGAGGGACGCATGGCACGTGAAGGCAAGCGCATCCGCGCCGCGCGCGAGGGCATCGACCCGACCAAGGTCTACTCCCTCACCGACGCGGTGAAGATGATCAAGGACCGCTCGAAGGCCAAGTTCGACGAGACCTTCGAGATCTCGATGAATCTCGGCGTCGATCCGCGCCACGCCGACCAGATGGTGCGCGGCGTCTGCAACCTGCCGAACGGGTCGGGCCGCACGGTCCGCGTGGCGGTCTTCGCCCGCGGCGCCAAGGCGGACGAGGCCCGCGCGGCCGGCGCCGACATCGTGGGCGCCGAGGATCTGCTGGAGACGATCCAGGGCGGCACGATCGACTTCGACCGCTGCATCGCGACCCCCGACATGATGCCGCTCGTCGGCCGTCTCGGTAAGGTGCTGGGCCCGCGCGGCCTGATGCCGAACCCGAAGGTCGGCACCGTCACCATGGACGTGAAGGGCGCGGTCGGCGCCGCCAAGGGCGGCGCGGTCGAGTTCCGCGTCGAGAAGGCCGGCATCGTGCATGCCGGGATCGGCAAGGTGTCGTTCGACGACCAGAAGATCGTCGAGAACGCCCGCGCCTTCGCGGACGCGGTGGCGCGCGCCAAGCCGACGGGCGCCAAGGGCACCTACATCCAGCGCATCGCCGTCTCCTCGACGATGGGCCCGGGCATCAAGGTCGACCCGGCGAGCGTGCTCGCCGCGCAATCGGCCTGATCCCTCCGCTCCGGCGAGATCCGAGCGCCCGGCCTCGCGGCCGGGCGTTTCTTTTCGGGCGCGGCCGCGGGCCGGCGCATCCGCGCCGCTCCCCCGCGTGCCTCGGCGCGGCGCCTGGCCGCGCGGCGGGACCCGCCCGCAGGAGGTGCCGCGTGCACGGAGCGCGCGAAATCCGCGCGGCGCGGGGGGGCGCCGCCGCGTCCTGCTGTGCTAGATAGGGCGTATGCGTAGCACCGTCCCGGTCTCCTCCACGCGACGCATCCTGTGCGTCTTCCCCGCCTACACGCCGTCCTTCGGCACGTTCCAGCACGCCTACCCGCTCATGGGCGGGGTCAAGGCGTTCATGCCGCCGCAAGGATTGCTGCTCATCGCCGCCTACCTGCCGGAGGCTTGGCAGGTCCGCTTCGTCGACGAGAACATCGCTCCGGCCGCGCCCGAGGATTTCGCCTGGGCGGACGCGGTCTTCGTCTCGGGGATGCACGTCCAGGCGCCGCAGATCCGCGACATCGGCGAGCGCGCCCACGCGGCCGGCCGGGTCGCGGTGCTGGGCGGGCCCTCGGTCTCGGGCGCGCCCGAGCAGTATCCGGACTTCGACTACCTCCACATCGGCGAGATCGGCGACGCCACCGACGAGCTCATCCGCCGGCTCGACGCCGACGTCGCCCGGCCGCCCGCGCAGCTGCGCCTGGAGACCGGGGAGCGCCTCGGCCTGTCCGATTTCCCGGCCCCGGCCTACGCGCAGGTGCCGCTCCGCCGCTACCTGATCGGCTCGCTGCAATTCTCCTCGGGCTGCCCCTACCGCTGCGAGTTCTGCGACATACCGGCCCTCTACGGCCGCCAGCCGCGGCTGAAGACCCCCGAGCAGCTCCTCGCGGAACTCGACGCGATCGTGGCCCAGCCCGGCCACCCGGCCGTGGTCTACTTCGTCGACGACAACTTCATCGGCAACCGCAAGGCCACGCGGGAGATGCTGCCGCACCTGGTCGCGTGGCAGAAGCGGAAGGGCTACCCGCTCCAATTCGCCTGCGAGGCCACGCTCAACATGGCCAAGCAGCCCGAGATCCTCGCGCTGATGCGGGAGGCCAACTTCGTCACGGTGTTCGTCGGGATCGAGACGCCCGAACTCGACGCGCTCAAGGTGATCGACAAGACCCACAACGCCGCCGTGCCGATGCTGGAGGGCATCGCGACCCTGAATTCCTACGGCCTGGAGGTGACCTCCGGGATCATCCTCGGCCTCGACACCGAGACCGCCGAGTCCGAGGAGAAGCTCGTCGCCTTCATCGACCGGTCCGGGGTGCCGGTCCTGACCATGAACCTGCTCCAGGCGCTGCCGCGCACGCCGCTCTGGGACCGCCTCGCGAAGGAGGGGCGCCTGGTGGACGACCCGCGCCTCGAATCCAACGTGCGCTTCCTGCGCCCGCACGACGAGGTGGTGGCGAGCTGGCGGCGTGCCATCGCCCACGCCTACGCGCCCGAGCGGCTGTTCGACCGCTTCCGCCACCAGATCGACGTGACCTACGTCAACCGCGTCCCCATCCCGGCGCGGAACCGCCTGACCCGGGACAATCTCCGGCGCGCCCTGGTGATGGGCTTCAACATCGCGGTGCGGGTGGGGCTGCTGTCGGATTACCGCCGCGCCTTCTGGCGGGCGGCCGGCTACGCCCTCCGGCGCGGCCAGGTCGAGGCGGTGTTCAACATGGGCTTCGTCGCCCACCACCTGATCCGCTTCACCCGCGAGGCGCTGGAGGGCAAGCAGAACGCCTCCTTCTACGCCACCCGCCCGGTGGAGAGGTCGAAGGAGGGCGCGGTCGGCTGGTGGCGCCGCACCCGCTCCGAGCGCAAGCCCGCCTGAGGAATGCGCCCCCGCGCTGCGTCGGGCCGCGCGCTCGCGTTGATCGCACGACGTCGCCGCACCCGCGGCGCGTCGCGCCAGTCTTCGCGCCGCGCCGCCGCACTCCGCTCCCGCCCTTCGCCAGCGTCAGCGCCGGTTGCGGATCCCCGAGTCTCGGAAAATTCGGCGCGGCCGCGGCCCGGGATCGATTCCGAATTCGCCCGGAGACTTATTTAACCTTGCGTCAACTGTTTCAGAACAGGTTTCCCGGGAGCAGAATTTGCCCACGCACGGGCATCGAAAGTGCTGCTCGCGGCGCCCTGCCCTCGAGACAGAGTCGATCATGCAGATCAAGCATCGGCTGAATGCCATTCTCGCCCTCTTCGTGATCATCGTGATCGCGCTCTGCGGCCGCAGCCTGCACGAATCCTGGCGGCGCTGGAGCTTGGCCGAGGAGGTGTCGCGTCTCGCCAGCGTCGATCGCGCCCTCCTGGACACCTTGAGCGCGATGCGGTTCGAGGGCGGGGCCCTCAGCGCCGCCCTGCGCATCGAGGTGGACCAGGCGGCGAGCCTGCGCAGCGAGGCCGCGGAGCGGAGGGCGGCGCTGGAGGCCGCCCTGCCGCCGGCCCTGGCCCGGCTCGAAGAGGTGGAGCATCCCGCGATCCGCGCCGCCGCGGAGGCGGTGCGCGCGGTCATGGCGGAGTGGCGGCGCCTGCGCCAGGAGAGCGACGCGGCGCTGGCCAGACCCCTGGCGGAGCGCGACAAGGAGATCATCGGGCGGGTGATGGCCGGCCGCGACCGCTTCGTCGCGGCGGGCGAGGCGCTGCTGGTGGCGGTCGAGGCGGAGATCCGCGCCGAGGATCCCACCCTCTCCGACCTCATCCTGGGCCGCACGATGTCCTGGGCGGCGCGCAGCCTCGCCGGCAGCGCGAACGTCCAGATCAACGAACTGCTCACGCAGAAGCGCCCGATGACGCCCACCGAGCAGCAGAGCATCAACGCCCTGTTCCGCGTCTCGGATTTCGCCTTCGCGGCCGCCCGCGAGATCGGCACCCGGACCGGGATGGCGCCGGCGCTCCGCGCGGCGATCGCCGACGCCGACGCGGGCTACTACAAGGGAGCCTACCAGGACACGCTGCGCAGGATCCAGGAGGTGCTGGCCTCGCCCGACCTGCCGCGCCCGAGCGTGGCGGAGTGGCGCAAGGGCTCGACGCCCGCCCTCAACACCATCGGGGCCGTGCCGACCGCCTTCGTGGTGGAACTCGACGAGGCGGCCGCGCGGGCGGCGCGGAGCGCCACCCAAAACCTCGCCGTCTTTGCCGGGCTGCTCGTCCTCAGCGTCCTCCTGGCGGCGTGCGGCATCGCCTTCATCGCCCGCGGCATCATCCGCCCCCTCTCGGCCATGACCGTCGCGGCCGAGCGCCTCGCGCAGGGCGACACGGCGGTGGCGGTGCCGGGCGGCGGCCGCCGCGACGAGATCGGCGCCCTCGCGGCCGCCGTGCAGGTGTTCAAGGACAACCTGCTGCGCAGCCGCGTCCTGGAGGAGGAGGCCGCCCTGGCGCGGGCCGGGGCCGAGGCGCAGCGCCGCGCCGCCACCCACGAGATGGCGGAGGGTTTCGAGCGCGCCGTGAGCGGCATCGTGCGCGCCGTGTCGCGCTCGGCCTCCGAGCTGCAGGCGACCGCCCGGACCATGACCGCCACCGCCTCGCAGACCGCGGTGCAATCCGCCTCGGTGGCCGCCGCCGCCGAGCAGGCCGCCTCGAACGTGGGGACGGTGGCGGCCGCCGCCGAGGAACTCGGGGCCTCGGTGCAGGAGATCGGCCGGCAGGTCGCCGGCTCGACCCAGCTCGCCCGAACGGCGGTGGCGGAGGCCGGGACGACGGCCGGCGTGGTGGAGGACCTCGCCGGGGCGGCGGCCAAGATCGGCGAGGCGGTCTCGCTGATCACGACGATCGCGGGCCAGACCAACCTGCTGGCCCTCAACGCCACGATCGAGGCGGCCCGGGCCGGCGAGGCGGGCCGGGGATTCGCGGTGGTCGCCGCCGAGGTCAAGGAGCTCGCCAACCAGACCGCCAAGGCGACGGAGGAGATCTCCGCGCAGGTGGGCCGGATCCAGGCCTCGACGCGGCAGGCGGTGGGGGCGATCGGGGGCATCGGCTCGCGGATCCGGGAGATCAGCGACGTGGCGACGAGCATCGCGGCGGCGGTGGAGGAGCAGGGCGCGGCGACCCAGGAGATCGTCCGCAACATCACGCAGGCGGCGACCGGGACCGGCGAGGTCACGGGGAACATCGCCAGCGTGGCGGGGGCGGCGGAGGAGACCGGGGCGGCAGCCAACCACGTGCTGGCGGCGGCGTCGGCCCTGTCGGAGGAATCGGACCACCTCGCCGCCGAGGTGCGGCGCTTCCTCGAGACTGTCCGGGCCGCCTGACGGCCCGCGGCGGCCGCCGGGCGCGCCGGCCGCCGCGCCGGCTGCCGGGGAGGGGCGCGGCAACGCCCTGCGACCGAATATCCCTCGTTCCCCACCTCGCTCCCCACTTGGCAGGGCGCTTGCACGCCGCTATAGACCGCGCTCCACGTTTTCACACCATTGAGAGGACTCGACCGATCGGTCGTGGCCTGACGAGATGTCCCCGGGCAACCGGGTGACGAATGGCCGGCGGGCACAAGGGGTTTCCCCTCGCGCCCCGTCCGGCCATGTCCTGTCCGAGACTGCAGGCGCCGGCTCGCCGGCTTAATTCCCCAGCCTGCACAGACGGGGAAGACCGAGTTTTCCGCCCCCGCCGCCCTCGCGGGCGGGCAGGGCGTCGGTTTGAACCATCTCACCCAACGTCAGCGACCGCAAGGCCGCCGGTTGGGGACAGGGCCGTGAAGCGTCGCTCGCGCCGCCGCGGTCTTCCGAGGCCCCGGCTCAGCACGGGCGGCAAGTGCAACCGGTGGGACCATCCCGGTCCCGCCAACCGGAGAGAGCCCGGTGGACAGAGCAGCAAAAGCTGATCTCGTCGCGTCGCTCAACGAGGTGTTCTCCACCACCTCGCTGGTCGTCGTGGCCCACTACAAGGGCCTCACGGTCGCCGACATGCAGAAGCTGCGCAGGCAGATGAAGCAGGCCGGCGCCACCGTGAAGGTCGCGAAGAACCGCCTCGCCAACATCGCTCTCGACGGCACGAACGTCGCCTCCATCAAGCCCCTCCTGAAGGGCCCGACCCTGCTCGCCTATTCGAGCGATCCGGTCGCGGCCGCCAAGGTGGCGGTGGACTTCGCCAAGGGTAACGACAAGCTCGTGATCCTCGGCGGCGCCATGGGCGCGACGGCCCTGAACCCGGACGGCGTGAAGGCCCTGGCCACGCTGCCGTCCCTCGACGAACTGCGCGCCAAGATCGTGGGCCTCGTGCAGGCGCCCGCGACCAAGATCGCCCAGGTCGTCAACGCGCCGGCGGCGAAGCTCGCCCGCGTGTTCGGGGCCTATGCCGACACGGCGAACAAGGACGAGGCCGCCTGACGGCGCTTCGCTCGCATCGCAACCGTTCAAACCGACAACACGCAGGAACTGAAAATGGCTGATCTTGCCAAGCTCGTCGACGACCTGTCGTCCCTGACCGTCCTCGAGGCCGCCGAGCTCGCGAAGATGCTCGAGGAGAAGTGGGGCGTCTCGGCCGCCGCGGCCGTCGCCGTGGCCGCCGGCCCGGCCGCCGGCGGCGCCGCCGCCCCGGCCGCCGAGGAGCAGACCGAGTTCACCGTCGTCCTGGCCGCGGCCGGCGACAAGAAGATCGAGGTCATCAAGGAGGTCCGCGCGATCACCGGCCTCGGCCTCAAGGAGGCCAAGGACCTGGTCGAGGGCGCTCCGAAGCCGGTCAAGGAGGGCGTGTCCAAGGACGACGCCGCCAAGCTCAAGGCCCAGCTCGAGAAGGCCGGCGCCAAGGTCGAGCTCAAGTAAGGCGATGCGGGTCCGCACGGGCCCGGACCTTCGCGTCGCGGCCGCCGGCTCAGGCCGGCGCGCCGCGGCCCCTCCAGCCCGCGGGTTCGCGCCCGCGGGCTAGAGCGTTTTCCGGCGAAGAGCGCGCTGCTTCGACGCCCCCTCGGGATCCTGGGCATGGATCCCCATATGTTTCCGTTCGGGTGAGGATCGCCGCAAGCGGTCCGGCCGGGAAGGTCGATGCGGCAGGGGTGCCCCGGCAGGGGGCCCCCCGCGTCCCTCCGGCCCCGTGAGGCGGTGGATGAGGAGCGAGGTCACCTATGGCCAACACGCTGGTCGGTCGCAAGCGCATTCGCAAGTTCTTCGGCAAGATTCGGGAAGTCGCCGAGATGCCGAACCTCATCGAGGTCCAGAAGGCGTCCTACGACCAGTTCCTGATGGTCGACGAGCCCGAGGGCGGCCGTCCCGATGAAGGATTGCAGTCCGTCTTCAAGTCGGTCTTCCCGATCTCCGACTTCTCCTCGACCGCCCTGCTTGAGTTCGTCAAGTACACCTTCGAGGCGCCGAAGTACGACGTCGACGAGTGCCGCCAGCGGGGCATCACCTTCGCGGCGCCGCTGAAGGTCACGCTGCGCCTGATCGTGTTCGACGTCGATCCGGATACCGGGGCCAAGTCGGTCAAGGACATCAAGGAGCAGGACGTCTACATGGGCGATATGCCCCTGATGACGGAGAATGGCACCTTCATCGTCAACGGCACCGAGCGCGTGATCGTCTCGCAGATGCACCGCTCGCCGGGCGTCTTCTTCGACCACGACAAGGGCAAGACCCATTCCTCGGGCAAGCTGCTGTTCGCCGCGCGCATCATCCCGTATCGCGGGTCCTGGCTCGACGTCGAGTTCGACGCCAAGGACATCGTCTACGCGCGCATCGACCGCAAGCGGAAGATCCCGGTCACCTCGCTGCTGTTCGCGCTGGGCCTCGACGGCGAGGAGATCCTGTCGACCTTCTACAACCGCATCACCTATGCGCGGGACGGGCGCGACTGGCGCGTGCCCTACGACGCCGAGCGCCTGAAGGGCTTCAAGGCCACGACCGACCTCATCGACGCCGATTCGGGCGAGGTCGTGCTGGAGGCCGGCAAGAAGCTGACCGCGCGCGCCGCCCGCCAGATCGCCGAGAAGGGCACCAAGGCGCTGCGCGCCACCGACGAGGATCTGGTCGGCCAGTACATCGCCGAGGACATGGTCAACTACAAGACCGGCGAGATCTACGCGGAGGCGGGCGACGAGATCAGCGAGAAGCTGCTGAAGGGGCTCTCCGACGTCGGGATCGAGGAGATCCCGGTGCTCGACATCGACCACGTCAACGTCGGTCCCTACATCCGCAACACGCTCGCGGTCGACAAGAACTCGGCCCGCGAGGGCGCGCTGTTCGACATCTACCGGGTGATGCGTCCGGGCGAGCCGCCGACCCTCGACACCGCCGAGGCGATGTTCCACTCGCTGTTCTTCGACGCCGAGCGCTACGACCTCTCGGCGGTCGGCCGCGTGAAGATGAACATGCGCCTCGACCTCGACGCGCCCGACACGATGCGGACGCTGCGGCGCGAGGACATGCTGGCGGTGGTCAAGGCGCTGGTGGACCTGCGCGACGGCAAGGGTGAGATCGACGACATCGACCACCTCGGCAACCGCCGCGTCCGCTCGGTCGGCGAGCTCATGGAGAACCAGTACCGGCTGGGGCTCCTGCGCATGGAGCGCGCCATCAAGGAGCGGATGTCCTCCGTGGACATCGACACCGTGATGCCGCAGGACCTGATCAACGCCAAGCCGGCGGCGGCGGCGGTGCGCGAGTTCTTCGGCTCGTCGCAGCTCTCGCAGTTCATGGACCAGACCAACCCGCTCTCCGAGGTGACGCACAAGCGCCGCCTGTCGGCGCTCGGGCCGGGCGGTCTCACCCGCGAGCGCGCGGGCTTCGAGGTGCGCGACGTGCACCCGACCCATTACGGCCGCATCTGCCCGATCGAGACGCCGGAGGGGCCCAATATCGGCCTCATCAACTCGCTCGCCACCTTCGCGCGGGTGAACAAGTACGGCTTCATCGAGACCCCGTTCCGCCGGGTGCGCGGCGGCGTCGTGACCGACGAGGTGGTCTACCTCTCGGCCATGGAGGAGGCGAAGTACTACGTGGCGCAGGCGAGCGCCGCGATGGATGCCGAGCGCCGCCTGACCGAGGACCTCGTGGTCTGCCGCCGCGCGGGCGAGGTGATCGTGGTCGCCCCCGACCGCGTCGACCTGATGGACGTGTCGCCCAAGCAGCTGGTGTCGGTCGCCGCGGCGCTGATCCCGTTCCTGGAGAACGACGACGCCAACCGGGCCCTGATGGGCTCGAACATGCAGCGCCAGGCGGTGCCGCTGGTGCGGGCCGACGCGCCCTTCGTGGGCACCGGCATGGAGGCGGTGGTCGCCCGCGATTCGGGGGCGGCGATCGCGGCCCGCCGCGCCGGGGTGATCGACCAGGTCGACGCCACCCGCATCGTCATCCGCGCCACCGAGGAGACCGACCCGACCAAGCCCGGCGTCGACATCTACCGGCTGCAGAAGTTCCAGCGCTCGAACCAGTCGACCTGCATCACGCAGAAGCCGCTGGTCCGGGTCGGTGAGGTCGTCAAGAAGGGCGACATCATCGCGGACGGCCCCTCGACGGAGTTCGGCGAGCTCGCCCTCGGCCGCAACGTGCTCGTCGCGTTCATGCCCTGGAACGGCTACAACTTCGAGGACTCGATCCTGCTCTCCGAGCGGATCGTGAAGGATGACGTGTTCACCTCGATCCACATCGAGGAGTTCGAGGTGATGGCCCGCGACACCAAGCTCGGGCCGGAGGAGATCACCCGCGACATCCCGAACGTCTCCGAGGAGGCGCTCAAGAACCTCGACGAGGCCGGCATCGTCTATATCGGGGCCGAGGTCCACGCGGGCGACATCCTGGTCGGCAAGATCACGCCGAAGGGCGAGAGCCCGATGACGCCGGAGGAGAAGCTCCTGCGCGCCATCTTCGGCGAGAAGGCCTCGGACGTGCGCGACACCTCCCTGCGCGTGCCCCCGGGCGTCACCGGCACCATCGTCGAGGTGCGGGTGTTCAACCGGCACGGCGTCGACAAGGACGAGCGCGCCCAGGCCATCGAGCGCGAGGAGATCGAGCGCCTCGCCAAGGACCGGGACGACGAGCAGGCGATCCTCGACCGCAACACCTACGCGCGCCTCGCCGACGTGCTGGTGGGGCAGTCCCCGGTCGCCGGCCCGAAGGGGTTCAAGAAGGACACGCTCCTCACCCGCGAGGTGCTGGCCGACTATCCCCGCTCGCAATGGTGGCAGTTCGCGGTCGTCGACGATCGGATGATGACCGAGATCGAGGCGATGCAGAAGCAGTACGACGAGTCGAAGAAGCGCCTGGAGCAGCGCTTCCTCGACAAGGTCGAGAAGCTGCAGCGCGGCGACGAACTGCCCCCCGGCGTCATGAAGATGGTCAAGGTCTTCGTGGCGGTGAAGCGCAAGATCCAGCCCGGCGACAAGATGGCGGGCCGCCACGGCAACAAGGGCGTGGTGTCCCGGATCGTGCCGATCGAGGACATGCCGTTCCTGGAGGACGGCACGCACGCGGACATCGTGCTCAACCCGCTCGGCGTGCCGAGCCGCATGAATGTCGGGCAGATCCTCGAGACCCATCTCGGCTGGGCGGCCGCCGGGCTCGGGCGCCAGGTGGCGCAGGCGGTCGACGCCTACCTGCGCAATCAGGACGCGCAGCCCCTGCGCGAGCAGATGAGCCGGATCTACAGCCCCTCCGAGCTGGAGGGCCTGTCGGATCGCGAACTCGCCGAGGTCGGCAACAACCTGCGCCGCGGCGTGCCGATGGCGACGCCGGTCTTCAACGGCGCCAAGGAGGCCGACATCGAGGCGATGCTGGAGATGGCCGGGCTCGACCGCTCGGGGCAGTCGACGCTCTACGACGGGCGCACCGGCGAGCCCTTCGACCGCAAGGTCACGGTGGGCTACATCTACATGCTCAAGCTGCACCACCTCGTGGACGACAAGATCCACGCCCGGTCGATCGGCCCCTACTCGCTCGTCACCCAGCAGCCGCTGGGCGGCAAGGCGCAGTTCGGCGGCCAGCGCTTCGGCGAGATGGAGGTCTGGGCGCTCGAAGCCTACGGGGCGGCCTACACGCTGCAGGAGATGCTCACGGTCAAGTCGGACGACGTCGCCGGCCGCACCAAGGTCTACGAGGCCATCGTGCGCGGGGACGACACCTTCGAGGCCGGTATCCCGGAGAGCTTCAACGTGCTGGTGAAGGAGATGCGCTCGCTCGGCCTCAACGTCGAGCTGATCTCCTCCAAGCGCGCCGCCAACGACCAGCTCGAGGCGCCGCCGGAGGCGGCCGAGTAGGACCGACCCGACGCGGCGGGCGCGACGCGGGAGCTATCCCGCGGCCTCGCGCGCCCGCTCACGCCTCCCGGCCCGGCCGGGAGGCGCCTCCCGGTCTGCGGGAGACACGACCCTTCGCGGAGTTCAAGCGCGACGCGTCACCCCACCCGCCCCGGGTGACACGTCCGCTTCAAGGAGATGATCATGAACCAAGAGGTCATGAATCTTTTCAACCAGCAGGCTCAGCCTCAGAGCTTCGACCAGATCAAGATCTCGATCTCGTCGCCTGAGAAGATCCTGTCTTGGTCCTACGGTGAGATCAAGAAGCCCGAGACCATCAACTATCGGACCTTCAAGCCGGAGCGGGACGGCCTGTTCTGCGCGCGGATCTTCGGGCCGATCAAGGATTACGAGTGCTTGTGCGGCAAGTACAAGCGGATGAAGTACAAGGGCGTCATCTGCGAGAAGTGCGGCGTCGAGGTCACCCTCGCGCGCGTGCGGCGCGACCGCATGGGCCACATCGAGCTCGCGGCGCCCGTGGCCCATATCTGGTTCCTGAAGTCCCTGCCGAGCCGCATCGGCCTGCTGCTCGACATGGCGCTCAAGGACCTGGAGCGCATCCTCTACTTCGAGTCCTACGTCGTCATCGAGCCGGGCCTCACCCCCCTCAAGGAGCGTCAGCTCCTCTCGGAGGAGGAGTACCTGCGCGCGCAGGAGGAGTACGGCGAGGATTCCTTCACGGCGATGATCGGCGCCGAGGCGATCCGGCGCATCCTCCAGGACCTCAACCTGGAGAAGATCGCGGCCGACCTGCGCCAGGAGATCGCCACGACCACCTCCGACCTGAAGCCCAAGAAGCTGCTCAAGCGCCTCAAGATCATCGAGGCGTTCCAGCTCTCGGGCAACAAGCCGGAATGGATGATCCTGACGGTCGTGCCGGTGATCCCGCCGGACCTGCGGCCGCTGGTGCCCCTGGACGGCGGCCGCTTCGCGACCTCCGACCTCAACGACCTCTACCGGCGCGTCATCAACCGCAACAACCGCCTGAAGCGGCTGATCGAGCTGCGCGCGCCCGACATCATCATCCGCAACGAGAAGCGGATGCTGCAGGAGGCGGTCGACGCGCTGTTCGACAACGGCCGCCGCGGCCGCGTCATCACGGGCGCCAACAAGCGCCCGCTGAAGTCGCTCGCCGACATGCTGAAGGGCAAGCAGGGCCGGTTCCGCCAGAACCTGCTCGGCAAGCGCGTCGACTATTCGGGCCGCTCGGTCATCGTGGTCGGCCCCGAACTGAAGCTGCACCAGTGCGGCCTGCCCAAGAAGATGGCGCTTGAGCTGTTCAAGCCGTTCATCTACGCGCGCCTCGACGCCAAGGGCTTCTCGGCCACGGTGAAGCAGGCCAAGAAGCTGGTCGAGAAGGAGAAGCCGGAGGTCTGGGACATCCTCGACGAGGTGATCCGCGAGCACCCGGTGATGCTGAACCGGGCGCCGACGCTGCACCGGCTGGGCATCCAGGCCTTCGAGCCGAAGCTGATCGAGGGCAAGGCGATCCAGCTGCACCCGCTCGTCTGCGCCGCCTTCAACGCGGATTTCGACGGCGACCAGATGGCCGTGCACGTCCCGCTGTCGCTCGAGGCGCAGCTGGAAGCGCGCGTGCTGATGATGTCGACCAACAACATCCTGCACCCGGCGAACGGCGCCCCGATCATCGTGCCCTCGCAGGACATCGTGCTCGGGCTCTACTACCTGTCGATCGTCGCCGACGGCGCGCCAGGCGAGTACAAGTCGAACAACCCGCAGAACCCGATGCAGGGCGTCTACGGCGATTTCGGCGAGCTGGAGCACGCCCTGGCCTCGCGGGCGGTGACGCTGCACTCCAAGATCAAGTGGCGCTGGAAGGGCCTCGGCCCGGACGGCGAGGAGGTCACGCGCACCTACGACACCACGCCCGGCCGCGTCATCCTCTCCAGCGTGCTGCCGCGCCACCCCAAGGTTCCCTTCGACGTCGTCAACAAGCTGATGACCAAGAAGGAGATCTCGGCGATGATCGACACCGTCTACCGCCATTGCGGTCAGAAGGAGTCGGTGATCTTCTGCGACCGCATCATGGGCCTGGGCTTCAGCCACGCCTTCAAGGCCGGCATCTCCTTCGGCAAGGACGACATGGTCGTGCCGGAGAACAAGTGGACGATCGTCGACGAGACCCGCGCCCTGGTGAAGGACTACGAGCAGCAGTACCAGGACGGTCTGATCACCCAGGGTGAGAAGTACAACAAGGTCGTGGACGCCTGGGCGAAGTGCTCGGACCGGCTCGCCAGCGAGATGATGAACCGCATCTCCTCGGTGCAGAAGGACGAGAAGGGCGCCGACAAGCAGGTCAACTCGATCTACATGATGAGCCACTCCGGCGCGCGCGGCTCGCCGGCCCAGATGAAGCAGCTCGCGGCGATGCGTGGCCTGATGGCGAAGCCGTCGGGCGAGATCATCGAGAGCCCGATCATCTCGAACTTCAAGGAAGGCCTGGACGTGCTCGAGTACTTCAACTCGACGCACGGCGCCCGCAAGGGCCTCGCCGACACCGCCCTGAAGACCGCGAATTCGGGCTACCTGACCCGCCGCCTCGTCGACGTGGCGCAGGACGCGGTCATCCGCGAGGTGGATTGCGGCACCGATGCGGGGATCCGCATGCGGGCGATCATCGATGCCGGGCAGGTCGTGGCGACGCTCGCGACCCGCATCCTCGGCCGCGCCACGGCGGAGGACCTCGTCGCGCAGGACGGCTCGATCATCGTGCCCAAGGGCCAGATGATCGAGGAGCGCCACCTGGACGCCATCAACAAGGCCGGCATCCAGGAGGTGAAGATCCGCTCCGTGCTGGTCTGCGCCACCAAGAACGGCGTCTGCGCCACCTGCTACGGGCGCGACCTCGCCCGCGGCACCCCCGTCAACCAGGGCGAGGCGGTCGGCGTCATCGCGGCGCAGTCGATCGGCGAGCCGGGCACCCAGCTGACGATGCGGACCTTCCACATCGGCGGCGCGGCCCAGATCGCGGATTCGTCCTTCATCGAGTCGAGCTTCGAGGGCACGGTGAGGATCCGCAACCGCGGCCTCGCCCGCAACTCGGACGGCGACCTGATCGCCATCGGCCGCAACGTGGCCGTGGTGATCGTCGGGCCGGACGGCACCGAGCGGGCGGTCCACCGCCTGCAATACGGCGCCCGCGTCCGGGTCGACGAGGGCGACTCGATCAAGCGCGGCCAGCGCATCGCCGAGTGGGACCCCTACACCCGGCCGATCCTGACCGAGGTCGACGGCATCGTCGCCTACGAGGACCTGATCGACGGCCAGTCGATCACCGAGACCACCGACGAGTCGACCGGCATCGCCAAGCGCGTCGTCATCGACTGGCGGGGCTCGGCGCGCACCGCCGACCTGCGCCCGGCGCTCGCGATCCACGACCAGAACGGCAAGGTGCTGAAGCTGCCCCGCGGCTCCGACGCCCGCGCCCTGCTGCCCGTGGAGGCGATCATCGGCGTGGATCCGGGCGCCCGGGTCAAGGCCGGCGACATCCTGGCCCGCGTCTCGACCGAGAGCGCCAAGACCCGCGACATCACCGGCGGTCTGCCGCGGGTGGCGGAGCTGTTCGAGGCGCGGCGCCCGAAGGACGCGGCGATCATCGCGGAGAAGTCGGGCACGATCTCGTTCGGGCGCGACTACAAGAACAAGCGTCGCCTGTCGCTCACCCCGCATGACGGGTCCGAGCCGGTCGAGTACCTGATCCCGAAGGGCAAGCACATCCACCTTCAGGACGGGGACGTGGTCGAGGTCGGCGACTTCATCGTCGACGGCAACCCGGCGCCGCACGACATCCTGGCGATCAAGGGCGTGGAGGAGCTCGCGGCCTACCTCGTCAACGAGATCCAGGAGGTCTACCGGCTGCAGGGCGTGTCGATCAACGACAAGCACATCGAGGTGATCGTCCGCCAGATGCTGCAGAAGGTGGAGATCACCGACAGCGGCGATTCCGAGATCCTGACCGGCGACCAGATCGACCGGACGGAGCTGCAGGAGATCAACGAGCAGTTGGTCTCCGAGGGCAAGAAGCCGGTGCAGGGCGTGCCCGTCCTGCTCGGCATCACCAAGGCCTCGCTGCAGACCCGCTCGTTCATCTCGGCGGCGTCCTTCCAGGAGACCACCCGCGTCCTCACCGAGGCGGCGGTCAACGGCAAGGTCGACACCCTCGAGGGGCTGAAGGAGAACGTGATCGTCGGCTCGCTGATCCCGGCGGGCACGGGCGCGATGATCGCCGACATCAAGTCGATCGCGCGGCGCCGCGACGAGCTGATCATGGCCCAGAAGACCGCCGAGAGCGGCGCGGCCCTGCAGGAACTGCCCGCCGCCGAGTAGGCGAGGGCAGACCGTCGCGCCCCAGCGAGGGCCGGCGCCGCCCAGGGGCGGTGCCGGCCCTTTCTCTTGCGCCCGTCCCATCCCAGGGGCGGGGGCACGACGCCGCGCCCTCGCCGGCGTCACGCTGCACCTCAGGCGCCCGCACGGGGACGCTCCCGCGACGCGAAGGCCCCTCCCGTCCGGCCGCACGCACCCGCGCGCCGCGAAACCCGGCCTTAACGCTTGACACCGCCACCCCGAAGGACTAGGACCCCTCCCACTGAACGGCTGGCCGTAGGCGGCAGCTGATCGACGTGCCCTTCGAGCCTCGATCCACGCCGCCTAAACGCGACCGAACTTCAAACCGACTGACACGTGTCAGACCGGCATGACCGCGGGAGCTCGCGCTCCGGTGGTCCTCTGCTCGCATGGCGCGCCAAAGGCTGGTTTTCAGCCTGGGGCGCGATTTGCGTTGCGCTGACCTGAAAGCGCCGGCCCGCCCGGACGAGATGGAATTCTGACGATCGCCCCGGACGGCGATGCGTTGCGAGAGGAATGGCATGCCGACGATCAACCAGCTGATCGCCAATCCGCGGAAGATCCAGAAGAGCCGCAACAAGGTGCCGGCCCTGGATGCCTGCCCGCAGAAGCGCGGCGTCTGCACCCGCGTCTACACCACGACGCCGAAGAAGCCGAACTCGGCGCTGCGCAAGGTGGCGAAGGTCCGCCTGACCAACGGCTTCGAGGTGATCGGCTACATTCCGGGCGAGGGTCACAACCTCCAGGAGCATTCCGTGGTCATGATCCGCGGCGGCCGCGTGAAGGACCTGCCGGGCGTGCGCTACCACATCCTGCGCGGCGTGCTCGACACCCAGGGCGTCAAGAACCGCAAGCAGCGCCGCTCGAAGTACGGCGCCAAGCGGCCGAAGTAAGCCCCTCCGACCCGTTGCCCCATCGCCTGCCCCGCAAGGATGCCGCCGGCCTCGATGCTCAAGGCGGCCTGCGCGGGGCGTACCAGATCGTATTGCAAGACCTGAAGGAAGCGCGCGATGTCCCGCCGCCACTCTGCCGAGAAGCGTGAGATCATCCCGGATCCCAAGTACGGGGACGTGGTCCTCACCAAGTTCATGAACTCGGTCATGTACGAGGGCAAGAAGTCGGTCGCCGAGAGCATCGTGTACGGCGCCTTCGACATCATCGAGAGCCGGGCCCGCGCCAACCCGATCGAGGTGTTCCGCGCCGCCCTCGACAACGTCGCCCCGGCGATCGAGGTGCGCTCGCGGCGCGTCGGCGGCGCCACCTACCAGGTGCCGGTCGAGGTCCGTCACGAGCGCCGGCAGGCCCTGGCGATCCGCTGGCTGATCCAGGCCGCGCGCTCGCGCAACGACCGCACCATGGTCGAGCGCCTCTCCGCCGAACTCCTCGATGCCGCCAACAACCGCGGCGCCGCCGTCAAGAAGCGGGAAGACACCCACCGGATGGCCGAGGCCAACCGCGCCTTCTCGCATTACCGCTGGTAACCAGCGGTCTCTCCCGCTTTCCAGGAGCACCCCCGATGCCCCGCACGCACGCGATCGAGGACTACCGCAACTTCGGCATCATGGCCCACATCGATGCCGGCAAGACCACGACGACCGAGCGGATCCTCTACTACACCGGCAAGTCCCATAAGATCGGCGAGGTCCACGAGGGCGCCGCCACGATGGACTGGATGGAGCAGGAGCAGGAGCGTGGCATCACGATCACCTCGGCCGCGACGACCTGCTTCTGGCGCGACAAGCGCCTGAACATCATCGACACTCCCGGCCACGTCGACTTCACCATCGAGGTCGAGCGCTCGCTGCGCGTGCTCGACGGTGCGGTCTGCGTGCTCGACGGCAACCAGGGCGTCGAGCCCCAGACCGAGACCGTGTGGCGCCAGGCCGACAAGTACGACGTCCCGCGCGTCGTCTTCGTCAACAAGATGGACAAGATCGGCGCCGACTTCTTCAAGTGCGTCGCCGACATCATCGACCGCGTCGCCGGCAAGCCGGTCTGCCTGCAGCTGCCGATCGGCTCCGAGAGCAACTTCCGCGGCGTGATCGACCTGATCAAGATGAAGGCGATCGTGTGGTCGGGCGAGGCGCTCGGGGCCAACTTCTCCGAGGAGGCGATCCCGGCCGACCTCGCCGAGCAGGCGGCGGAGTACCGCACGAAGCTCATCGAGGCCTGCGTCGAGATGGACGACGACGCCATGACCGCCTACCTCGACGGCGTCGAGCCGGATGAGGACACGATGCGCCGGCTCGTGCGCACGGCGGTGCAGCGGCGCGCCTTCCACCCGGTGCTCTGCGGCTCGGCCTTCAAGAACAAGGGCGTGCAGCCCCTGCTCGACGCCGTGGTCGACTACCTGCCCTCGCCCGCCGACCGCGGCGAGATCAAGGGCATCGACTACAAGACCGAGGAGGAGGTCGTCCGCCGGCCGTCCGACGCCGAGCCCTTCTCGATGCTGGCGTTCAAGATCATGGACGACCCGCATGTCGGCACCATCACCTTCTGCCGCATCTATTCCGGCAAGGTCGAGTCGGGCGCCAACCTCCTGAACTCGACCCGCGACAAGCGCGAGCGCGTCGGCCGCATGCTGCTGATGCACGCCAACAACCGCGAGGACATCAAGGAGGCCTACGCGGGCGACATCGTGGCGCTGGCGGGCCTCAAGGACACCCGCACCGGCGACACGCTCTGCGACCCGACCAAGGCGGTGATCCTCGAGAAGATGGAGTTCCCCGAGCCGGTCATCGAGATCGCCGTCGAGCCGAAGTCGAAGGCGGACCAGGAGAAGCTCGGCATCGCGCTCTCGAAGCTCGCCGCCGAGGACCCGTCCTTCCGGGTCTCGACCGATCCGGAATCGGGCCAGACCATCCTGAAGGGGATGGGCGAGCTCCACCTCGACATCAAGGTCGACATCCTGAAGCGCACCTACAAGGTCGAGGCCAATATCGGCCAGCCGCAGGTCGCCTACCGGGAGAAGCTGACCCGCCGGACCGAGATCGACTACACCCACAAGAAGCAGACCGGCGGCACCGGTCAGTTCGCGCGGGTGAAGCTGGTGGTCGAGCCGAACGAGCCGGGCGCCGGCTACGCCTTCGAGTCGAAGATCGTCGGCGGCGCGGTGCCCAAGGAGTACGTCCCGGGCGTCGAGAAGGGCCTCAACAGCGTGCTCACCGCGGGCATCCTGGCGGGCTTCCCGGTGGTCGACATCAAGGTGGAGCTGATCGACGGCGCCTACCACGAGGTCGATTCGTCGGCGCTCGCCTTCGAGATCGCCTCGCGGGCGGCGCTCCGCGAGGCCCTTCAGAAGGGCGGCTCGGTCCTGCTCGAGCCGGTGATGAAGGTCGAGGTCGTGACCCCGGAGGATTACACCGGCTCGGTCATCGGCGACCTGAACTCCCGGCGCGGCCAGATCCAGGGCCAGGACATGCGCGGCAACGCCAACGTCATCAACGCGATGGTGCCGCTCGCGAACATGTTCGGCTACGTGAACCAGCTCCGCTCCTTCACCCAGGGGCGCGCGAACTTCACGATGCAGTTCGACCACTACGAGGAGGTCCCGCGCGGCGAGGCCGAGAAGGTGGTGGCGAAGTACGCCTGACGACCCCGAGGGCCCCGGCCGACGGCCGGGCGCCCCGACCCCGAGAGGGCCCGACGCGGCGACCCGCGCGGACCCGACCTGACCAGACAGATCGTGACGGAGATTGGCGATGGCGAAGGAAAAGTTTTCGCGGACGAAGCCGCACTGCAACATCGGGACGATCGGGCACGTTGACCACGGCAAGACGTCCCTGACGGCGGCGATCACGAAGGTGCTTGCGGAGGCGGGCGGGGCGACGTTCACGGCCTACGACCAGATCGACAAGGCGCCGGAGGAGAAGGCGCGGGGGATCACGATCTCGACGGCGCACGTGGAGTACGAGACGCCGAACCGTCACTACGCGCACGTGGACTGCCCCGGTCACGCGGACTACGTGAAGAACATGATCACCGGGGCGGCGCAGATGGACGGCGCGATCCTGGTGGTGTCGGCGGCGGACGGCCCGATGCCGCAGACGCGCGAGCACATCCTGCTGGCGCGGCAGGTCGGCGTTCCGGCGCTGGTGGTGTTCATGAACAAGGTCGACATGGTCGACGACCCGGAGCTTCTCGACCTTGTGGAGCTTGAGGTGCGGGAGCTTCTGTCGAAGTACGACTTCCCGGGCGACGACATCCCGATCACCAAGGGCTCGGCGCTGTGCGCGCTGGAGAACCGGGAGCCGAAGATCGGTCACGACGCGATCCTCGAGCTGATGAAGACGGTGGACGAGTACATCCCGCAGCCGGAGCGTCCGATCGACCTGCCGTTCCTGATGCCGATCGAGGACGTGTTCTCGATCTCGGGGCGCGGCACGGTGGTGACGGGCCGTGTCGAGCGCGGGATCATCAAGGTGGGCGAGGAGGTCGAGATCGTGGGGATCCGTCCGACCACCAAGACGACGGTGACGGGCGTGGAGATGTTCCGCAAGCTGCTGGACCAGGGTCAGGCCGGGGACAACGTCGGCGTGCTGCTTCGCGGGACCAAGCGGGAGGACGTCGAGCGCGGTCAGGTGGTGTGCAAGCCGGGCTCGGTGAAGCCGCACACGAAGTTCAAGGCGGAGGCGTACATCCTGACGAAGGAGGAGGGCGGGCGGCACACGCCGTTCTTCACGAACTACCGTCCGCAATTCTACTTCCGGACGACGGACGTGACCGGGGTGGTTCAGCTTCCCGAGGGCACCGAGATGGTGATGCCGGGCGACAACGTGACGATGGACGTGACGCTGATCGTGCCGGTGGCGATGGAGGAGAAGCTGCGCTTCGCCATCCGCGAGGGCGGCCGCACCGTCGGCGCCGGCGTCGTCGCCTCCATCTCCGAGTAACCAAGAGCCCGCTCAGAGCCAACGGGACAGGTGAGGGGGCGGGCCCTCGAGCCCGCCCCTTCCCCGTCGCGAGGACGAGAACATCATGAACGGCCAGAACATCCGCATTCGCCTGAAGGCGTTCGATCATCGCATCCTGGATACGTCGACCCGCGAGATCGTCTCGACGGCGAAGCGGACCGGGGCCCAGGTCCGCGGGCCGATCCCGCTGCCGACCCGGATCGAGCGCTTCACCGTCAACCGCTCGCCCCACATCGACAAGAAGTCGCGCGAGCAGTTCGAGATGCGCACCCACAAGCGCGTGCTCGACATCGTCGACCCCACCCCGCAGACCGTGGACGCGCTGATGAAGCTCGACCTCGCCGCGGGCGTGGACGTGGAGATCAAGCTCTAGGATCCGGACGGATCGCTGGAGCTTCGGGCAGAACCGCGCGGGGGAGAACCATGCGCTCAGGAGTCATCGCACAGAAGGTCGGCATGACCCGCGTCTTCACGGACGCCGGCGAGCATGTTCCGGTCACCGTGCTCAAGGTCGATCAGTGCCAGGTGGTCGCCCACCGCACGGTCGAGAAGAACGGCTACGTCGCGCTGCAGGTCGGCGTCGGCAAGGCCAAGGTCAAGAACGTGTCCAAGGCCGAGCGCGGCCGCTTCGCGATCGCCAAGGTCGAGCCGAAGCGCAAGCTCGCCGAGTTCCGCGTGACCGAGGACGCGCTGATCCCGGTCGGCGCCGAGATCACCGCGGACCACTTCATCCCGGGCCAGTTCGTCGACGTGACGGGCACGACCACGGGCAAGGGCTTCGCCGGCGGCATGAAGCGCTGGAACTTCGGCGGCCTGCGCGCCACGCACGGCGTGTCGATCTCGCACCGCTCGATCGGCTCGACCGGCGGCCGCCAGGACCCGGGCAAGACCTTCAAGAACAAGAAGATGCCGGGCCATCTCGGCGTCGAGCGGGTCACGACCCAGAACCTGCGCGTCGTGCGCACCGATCCGGAGCGCGGCCTGATCCTGGTCGAGGGCGCGGTCCCGGGCGTGGCCGGCGGCTGGATCCAGATCCGCGACGCCGTGAAGCGCAAGCTGCCGGCCGAGGCGCCGATGCCGGGCAAGTTCCGCGAACTCGCCGACGGCGCGGCCCCGGCGGTGGACGCCGCCCCCGAGGCTCCGGCGGTTGAGGAGAACGCGTGATGAAGTTCGAGATCACGACCCTCGACGGCGGCGAGGCCGGTTCGGTCGAGGTCAACGAGGCCATCTTCGGGCTCGAGCCGCGCGCCGACCTGCTCCAGCGCTGCGTGCGCTGGCAGCTGGCCAAGCGCCAGGCCGGCACCCACAAGGTGAAGACCCGGTCCGAGATCAGCCGGACCACCAAGAAGATGTACAAGCAGAAGGGCACCGGCAACGCCCGCCACGGCGCCGCCTCGGCCCCGCAATTCCGCGGCGGCGCCCGGGCCTTCGGGCCGGTGGTGCGCTCCCACGCCCACGACCTTCCCAAGAAGGTGCGGGCGCTGGCGCTCCGCCACGCCCTCTCGGCCAAGGCGCGGGCCGCCTCCCTCGTCGTCGTCGACGACGTGCGGCTGGAGGACGGCAAGACCAAGGCCCTCAAGGACCGCTTCGGCGCACTCGGCTGGTCGAACGCGCTGATCATCGGCGGCGCCGAGGTGGACGAGAATTTCGGCCGCGCCGCGCGCAACCTGCCGTCCATCGACGTCCTGCCGGTGCAGGGCATCAACGTCTACGACATCCTGCGGCGCGACAAGCTCGTCCTGACGCGCGCGGCCGTCGATGCGCTGGAGGCGCGTTTCAAATGAGTGCGGATCCGCGCCACTACGACGTGATCGTCGCTCCGGTGATCACCGAGAAGGCCACCAACCTCTCGGAGCTGAACAAGGTGGTCTTCCGGGTCGCCCCGAAGGCCACCAAGCCGCAGATCAAGGAAGCGGTCGAGCGGCTGTTCGAGGTCAAGGTGAAGAGCGTCAACACGCTGATCACCAAGGGCAAGACCAAGATGTTCCGCGGGCAGCGGGGCCAGCGTTCGGACGTGAAGAAGGCGATCGTGACCCTCGAAGAGGGCCAGACGATCGACGTCACGACCGGGCTGTGACGGAACGGCGGTAAGGGAACACGACGATGGCTTTGAAGACATTCAAGCCGGTCACGCCGAGCCTTCGCCAGCTCGTGATCGTGGACCGGTCCGAGCTCTACAAGGGCAAGCCGGTGAAGGCGCTGACCGAGGGCAAGATCTCCTCCGGCGGCCGCAACAACCTCGGCCGGGTGACCGTCCGCTTCCGCGGCGGCGGCCACAAGCGCACCCTGCGCAACGTCGACTTCAAGCGGCGTGAATTCGCTGGCAAGGTCGGGACCGTGGAGCGGATCGAGTACGATCCGAACCGCACCGCCTTCATCGCCCTCGTGAGCTACGAGGGCGGCGGCCAGAGCTACATCCTGGCGCCGCAGCGCGTGAAGGCCGGCGACCGGGTGGTCTCGGGCGAGCAGGTCGACATCAAGCCGGGCAACGCCATGCCGATCGGCAACATGCCGGTGGGCACGATCGTCCACAATGTCGAGCTCAAGATCGGCAAGGGCGGGGCGCTGGCGCGCTCGGCGGGCAACTACGCCCAGATCGTCGGCCGCGACCAGGGCTACGTGACGCTGCGCCTCAACTCGGGCGAGCAGCGCCTCGTGCACGGCCAGTGCTACGCCACTGTGGGCGCGGTCTCGAACCCCGACCACATGAACATCTCGCTCGGCAAGGCGGGGCGCAAGCGCTGGCTCGGCCGGCGCCCGCACAACCGCGGCGTCGCGATGAACCCGATCGATCACCCGCACGGCGGCGGCGAGGGCCGCACCTCGGGCGGCCGTCACCCGGTCACCCCCTGGGGCTTCCCGACCAAGGGCAAGAAGACCCGCTCGAACAAGCGCACCGACACCTTCATCGTGTCGAGCCGCCACAACCGCAAGAAGTAAGGGCTTCGACCCATGGCACGTTCAGTCTGGAAGGGGCCGTTCGTCGACGGCTACCTCCTGAAGAAGGCGGAGACCGCGCGCGGCTCGACCCGCGCCGAGGTGATCAAGATCTGGAGCCGCCGCTCCACGATCCTTCCGCAGTTCGTTGGCCTGACCTTCGGGGTCTACAACGGGCAGAAGCACATCCCGGTCTACGTCACCGAGGAGATGGTCGGGCACAAGTTCGGCGAGTTCTCGCCGACCCGGACCTTCCACGGTCACGCGGCCGACAAGAAGGCGAAGAGGCGCTAAGATGGGCAAGGCAGCAGCACCCCGCGCGCTCCCCGAGAACGAGGCGAAGGCCGTCGCGCGCATGCTGCGCGTCAGCCCGCAGAAGCTCAACCTCGTCGCGCAGCTGATCCGGGGCAAGAAGGTGGCGAACGCGCTCGCCGACTTGCAGTTCTCGCGCAAGCGCATCGCGGTCGAGGTCCGGAAGTGCCTCGAGAGCGCGATCGCCAACGCCGAGAACAACCACGACCTCGACGTCGACGACCTCGTGGTCAAGGAGGCCTACGTGGGCAAGGCGCTGGTTCTCAAGCGATTCCACGCCCGCGCCCGCGGCCGGGGGGCCCGCATCCTGAAGCCGTTCGCGAACCTCACCATCGTGGTGCGTGAGGTCCGGGCCGAGGCCGCCTGAGGAGGAACTGATGGGACAGAAAGTCAATCCGATCGGTCTCCGGCTCGGCATCAACCGGACCTGGGACTCGCGCTGGTACGCGAACAAGGGCGAGTATGCCCGCCTCATGCACGAGGACGTCGCGATCCGCCAGGCGCTGATGAAGCAGCTCAAGCAGGCGGCGGTCTCCAAGATCGTGATCGAGCGCCCGCACCGGAAGTGCCGCGTCACCATCCACTCGGGCCGCCCGGGCGTGGTGATCGGCAAGAAGGGCGCGGACATCGAGAAGCTGCGCAAGCTCGTCGGCACGATGACCAAGGCCGACGTGACGATCAACATCATCGAGGTGCGCAAGCCCGAGATCGACGCGACGCTCGTCGCCGACTCGATCGCCCAGCAGCTCGAGCGCCGCGTCGCCTTCCGGCGGGCCATGAAGCGCGCCGTGCAATCGGCGATGCGCCTCGGCGCCGAGGGCATCCGCATCAACTGCTCGGGCCGCCTCGGCGGGGCCGAGATCGCGCGGCTCGAATGGTACCGCGAGGGCCGGGTGCCGCTGCACACCCTGCGCGCCGACGTCGATTACGGCACGGCGACGGCCTTCACCACCTACGGCACCTGCGGGATCAAGGTGTGGGTGTTCAAGGGCGAGATCCTCGAGCACGACCCGATGGCCCAGGACAAGCGGGCCCAGGAGGAGGGCGGCCGCTCGGGCGGGCGTCGCGACCGTGATCGTGAGCGTGGCGACCGGGATCGCGACCGCGGCGATCGCGGCGGGCGCGACGCGGCCTGATCGGCTCACGCCCGCTGGAGTTTGAGAGACAGCCATGCTGCAACCCAAGAAGACGAAGTTCCGCAAGCAGTTCAAGGGCCGCATCCACGGCACCGCGAAGGGCGGGACGGACCTGAACTTCGGCTCCTACGGCCTCAAGGCCCTGGAGCCCGAGCGCGTCACCGCGCGCCAGATCGAGGCGGCCCGCCGCGCGATCACCCGCGAGATGAAGCGCCAGGGCCGCGTGTGGATCCGGATCTTCCCGGACGTGCCCGTGACCCAGAAGCCGACCGAGGTCCGCATGGGCTCGGGCAAGGGCTCGCCCGAGTACTGGGCGGCCCGCGTCCACCCGGGCCGGGTCATGTTCGAGATCGACGGCGTCGCCGAGGACATCGCCCGCGAGGCGCTGCGCCTCGGCGCCGCCAAGCTGCCGGTCCGCACGCGCTTCATCCAGCGCATCGTGGATTGAGGGAGGCCCAACCATGAAGTCGTCCCAGCGACTGTCTGATCTGAGCGCGATGTCGCCCGATCAGCTCGGCGAGGAGCTCGTCAACCTGAAGAAGGAGCAGTTCAACCTGCGCTTCCAGCGGGCGACGGGTCAGCTCGAGAACGTCGCGCGCATCCGCGAGGTGCGCCGCGACATCGCCCGCGTCCGGACCCTGCAGCGCCGCAAGACGCTGCAGGCGGCGCAAGGCTAAGGAGAGAAGCCCATGCCGAAGCGCGTGCTGCAGGGCGTCGTCGTCAGCGACAAGCAGGACAAGACCATCGTGGTCAAGGTGGAGCGCCGCTTCACCCACCCGGTAATGAAGAAGACCGTCCGGCGGTCGAAGAACTACCACGCCCACGACGAGAACAACGCGGCCAAGGTCGGCCAGACGGTGTTCATCGAGGAGTCGCGGCCGTTCTCCAAGCTCAAGACCTGGCGGCTGGTCGAGGGCGAGGCGCGGGACGTGGCGGCCACCGAGGCGTGAGGCGCGGCGCCGCTCCCCCCGCGGGGGAGCGGGCGCCTCGCGCCGGCACCGGATTGCCGCTTGCCATCGGGGCCGATCCGGTGTAGCCGACCGGCCTCCACGACAGCTGACCGGGTGTTCGCGCCCTTCGTCGCGATCGTTGACCGCGCCGGCCCCGATGCCGCAGCGCGGTCGTTTCAATGGCGGGGACGTCAGATCCCCATCAGGCTGCCGTCCGCGCCGCATGCCGCGCCGCGGAGACCTGCCTGAAACAAGGAAAGGGTGTTGGGCCGTGATCCAGATGCAAACGAATCTGGACGTCGCCGACAATTCCGGTGCGCGTCGCGTGATGTGCATCAAGGTGCTCGGCGGATCCAAGCGGAAATACGCCGGCGTCGGCGACATCATCGTGGTGTCGGTGAAGGAGGCGATTCCGCGCGGGCGCGTCAAGAAGGGCGACGTCATGAAGGCCGTCGTCGTGCGCACCGCCAAGGACGTGCGCCGTCCGGACGGGTCGGTGATCCGCTTCGACCGCAACGCGGCCGTGCTGATCAACAACCAGAAGGAGCCGATCGGGACCCGCATCTTCGGACCGGTGCCGCGCGAGCTGCGCGCGCGCAACCACATGAAGATTATCTCGCTCGCCCCGGAGGTGCTGTGATGGCCGCCAAGGTGAAGAAGGGCGACAAGGTCGTCGTCCTGACCGGGCGCGACAAGGGCCGCACCGGCGAAGTGATCCAGGTGATGCCGAAGGAGAACCGCGCGCTGGTCCGCGGGGTGAACCTGGTGAAGCGCCACCAGCGCCAGACCCAGACGCAGGAGGGCGGCATCATCTCGAAGGAGGCCGCGATCGACCTGTCGAACCTCGCGGTCGCCGACCCCAAGGACGGCAAGCCGACCCGGGTCGGGTTCCGCATCCTGGAGGACGGGCGCAAGGTGCGCTTCGCGAAGCGCTCGGGAGATCTGATCGATGGCTGAGGCGCGCAAGGACGGCTACACGCCGCGACTGCGGAAGCACTACGACGAGGTCGTGCGTGCGAAGATGATCCAGGAGTTCGGCTACACGAACCCCATGCAGGTGCCCACGATCGAGAAGATCACGATCAACATGGGCGTCGGGGAGTCGACCCAGGATTCCAAGAAGGCGACCGTGGCGGCCGAGGATCTCGGCCTGATCGCCGGCCAGAAGCCGGTCATCACCCGGGCCCGCAAGGCCATCGCGACCTTCAAGGTGCGCGAGAACATGCCGATCGGCTGCAAGGTCACCCTGCGCCGCCAGCGCATGTACGAGTTCATGGACCGCCTGATCACCATCGCGCTGCCGCGCGTGCGCGATTTCCGCGGCCTGAACCCGAAATCCTTCGACGGGCGCGGCAACTACGCGCTCGGCCTTCGCGAGCACCTCGTGTTCCCGGAGATCAACTACGACAAGGCGCAGAACGCCTGGGGCATGGACATCGTCGTCACCACGACGGCGAAGACCGATGCCGAGGCCCGCGCCCTGCTCAAGCACTTCAACTTCCCGTTCCGGCAGTGAGGGGCGGCTAGCCCCTCAGACGCGGCAACCGGAGAGCGACAGACATGGCCAAGAAGAGCAAGATCGAGAGAAACAAGCAGCGGGTGGCGCTGGTGAAGCGCTACGCCGCCAAGCGCGAGGCGCTGCTGTCGACGGCGAACGACGAGTCGCTGCCGATGGAGGACCGCTTCGAGGCGCGCCTCAAGCTGGCGGAGCTGCCCCGCAACGCCAACCCCACCCGCATCCGCAATCGCTGCGCGATGACCGGCCGTCCCCGGGCCTATTACCGCAAGCTCGGCATCTCGCGTGTCGCGCTGCGGGACCTCGGCTCCCGCGGGATGATCCCCGGCCTCGTGAAGTCCAGCTGGTGAGGGGAGGGCACAGCCGATGATCACCGATCCCGTGGGCGATATGCTCACCCGCATCCGCAACGGTCAGCAGCGCCGCCGCAACGTGGTGCAGACGCCGGGCTCCAAGCTCCGCGCCCGCATCCTCGACGTGCTGAAGTCCGAGGGCTACATCCGCGACTACGCGACCACCGATTACGGCAACGGGCGCACCGAGTTCGCGATCGAGCTCAAGTACCATGACGGCCAGCCCGTGATCCGCTCGATCGAGCGCGTCTCGAAGCCCGGCCGCCGGGTCTATTCGTCGGTCGATACCCTGCCGCGCGTCGCCGACGGCCTGGGCGTCACCATCGTGTCCACTCCGCTGGGCGTCATGGCCGACCACGAGGCGCGCGAGCGCAACGTCGGCGGCGAGGTGCTCTGCAAGGTCTTCTGACCGGCAGACCCCACCCGACGAGGAGAGACGAACATGTCCCGCGTAGGCAAGAAGCCCGTGACCGTCCCGGCCGGCGTCACCGCCACGGTCGACGGCCAGAACGTGAAGATCAAGGGCGCGAAGGGCGAATTGTCGTTCCGCGTGCCCGACCTGGTCGAGGTCAGCCACGCCGACGGCGCGATCTCGGTCCAGCCCCGCAGCCAGACCAAGGAGGCCCGCGCGATGTGGGGCCTCTCGCGGGCCCAGGTCGCCAACCTCATCGAGGGCGTGACCAAGGGCTTCGAGAAGAAGCTGGAGATCAACGGCGTCGGCTACCGCGCCGCGGTCGCCGGCAAGGTGCTCAAGCTGTCGCTCGGCTACAGCCACGACGTCGAGTACGAGATCCCGGCCGGGATCACGATCACCACCCCGCGTCCGGTGGAGATCATCGTGGCCGGCATCGACAAGCAGCGCGTCGGACAGATCGCCGCCGAGATCCGCGAGTATCGCGGACCGGAGCCCTACAAGGGCAAGGGCGTGAAGTACTCCGACGAGTTCATCTTCCGCAAGGAAGGCAAGAAGAAGTAAGGGCGGCCGACGATGTCTCGCAAAATCGACCTGCTCGACCGGCGCCGCGCGCGCGTCCGCCGGGCGCTCCGCGCGGCGGCGAATGGCCGTCCGCGCCTCTCGGTCTTCCGCTCCTCGAAGCAGATCTACGTCCAGGTCATCGACGACGCGAGCGGGCGCACGCTCGCGGCGGCGTCGAGCCTCGACAAGGACCTGCGCGCCCGTCTGAAGACCGGCGCCGACAAGGCGGCGGCGCTCGAGGTCGGCAAGCTGGTGGCGGAGCGCGCCAAGGCGGCCGGGGTCACCAAGGTGATCTTCGACCGCTCGGGCTACCTCTACCACGGCCGCGTCAAGGCGCTGGCCGACGCCGCCCGCGAGGGCGGCCTCGAGTTCTGATCCGGGGGCGGGGCCGCGCAGGGGCCCCGCGCCAACGGCGGACATAAGCACATCATGCGAGCGGGACCGCCGCCCGCGCCAGTGAACCGGAAGTGATCTGATGGCACGTGAACGTGAGGGTCGCCGTCGCGACGAGCGCGAGGAGCGCGATACCGAATTCGTGGACCGGCTGGTCCACATCAACCGCGTCGCCAAGGTGGTGAAGGGCGGCCGGCGCTTCGGCTTCGCCGCCCTCGTCGTCGTCGGCGACCAGAAGGGCCGGGTCGGCTTCGGCCACGGCAAGGCCCGCGAGGTGCCCGAGGCGATCCGCAAGGCCACCGAGGCGGCCAAGCGCGGCCTGATCCGGGTGGCCCTGCGCGAGGGCCGCACGCTCCACCACGACGTCGCCGGCCGCCACGGCTCCGGCAAGGTCATCCTGCGCGCCGCCCCCCAGGGCACCGGCATCATCGCGGGCGGCCCGATGCGCGCCGTGTTCGAGTCGGTGGGCATGCAGGACGTGGTGGCGAAGTCGCTCGGCTCGTCGAACCCCTACAACCTGATCCGCGCCACGTTCGACGCGCTCAAGCGCGAGGATTCCCCGCGGGCGGTGGCGGCGCGCCGCGGCCTCAAGGTGTCGGCCCTGCAGGCCCGCCGCCGCGACGCCGAGCCGGGCTCGGCCGATTCGGCCGACGCGGCGTAAGGAGGGCGGCATGGCAGAGAAGACCGTGCGGGTTCAGCAGATCGGCTCGCCGATCCGCCGCGAGGCCAGCCAGCGCGAGACGCTGATCGGCCTCAAGCTGAACAAGCTCCACCGCATCGCCGAATTGCCGGACACCCCGTCCGTGCGCGGCATGATCGCGAAGGTGCATCACCTCGTGCGCGTCCTCGACGGCGCGGCGTGAGGAGGGCGTCATGAAGCTGAACGAGATTCGCGACAACGAGGGCGCGACCAAGGACCGGATGCGCGTCGGACGCGGCATCGGGTCGGGCAAGGGCAAGACCGCGGGCCGCGGCGTGAAGGGTCAGAAGGCCCGCACCGGCGTGGCCATCAAGGGCTTCGAGGGCGGTCAGATGCCGCTGCATCGTCGCCTGCCGAAGCGCGGCTTCAACAACCCGGGCGCGACCGACCTCAACGAGGTCAATGTCGGGCGCATCCAGCAGGCGGTCGATTCCGGCAAGCTCGATCCGAGCGCGCCCGTCACCGTCGAGGCGCTGGTCGCCGCCGGCGTGGTCTCGCGGGTGCGCGACGGCGTGAAGATCCTGGGCGTCGGCGAGCTCACCGCCTCCCTGACCTTCCAGGTCGCCCGCGCCTCCAAGTCGGCCGTCGCGGCCATCGAGAAGGCCGGGGGCTCCGTCACCCAGTCGCTCGCCGCGACCGACGGCGCGGTTGCGTCCGCGTAGGGCAGACCTTAAGTCGATCGAGATCGGCGGCGGCCCGTGCGTGCAGCGCGAGGCCGCCGTCTCCGTTTCTGAACGCGATTCGTCGCCGCCGCTCCTCCAAGGACCCTGTCATGGCCTCTGCAGCCGAGCAGCTCGCCGCAAACCTGAACTTCGGCGCCATCGCCAAGGCGGACGAGCTCAAGAAGCGCATCTGGTTCACCCTGGGCGCCCTGATCGTGTACCGGCTCGGGACCTACATCCCGCTGCCCGGCATCGACCCCGACGCGCTCCGGCAGAGCTTCGCCAATGCGCAGGGCGGCGTGCTCGGCCTGTTCAACATGTTCTCGGGCGGGGCGGTCGAGCGCATGGCGATCTTCGCGCTCAACATCATGCCCTACATCTCGGCCTCGATCATCGTGCAGCTCCTCACCTCGGTGCTGCCCTCGCTCGAAGCCCTCAAGAAGGAGGGCGAGTCCGGCCGCAAGGTGCTCAACCAGTACACCCGCTACCTCACGGTGGTGCTGGCGATCTTCCAGGCCTGGGGCATCGCGGTGGGCCTGCAGAGCTCGGGCGGCATCGTGCAGGAGCCCGGCCTGTTCTTCGCGATCTCGACGGTGATCACGCTGACCGGCGGCACGCTGTTCCTGATGTGGATCGGCGAGCAGATCACCTCGCGCGGCATCGGCAACGGCTCGTCGCTGATCATCTTCGCGGGCATCGTCGCGCACCTGCCCTCGGCCATCGCCGGCACGCTGGAGCTCGGCCGCCAGGGCGCGCTCTCGACCGCCGTGATCCTCGGCGTGGCCGTCATGGCCACCGCGGTGGTCTACTTCATCGTCTTCATGGAGCGCGCCCAGCGCCGCCTGCTGATCAACTACCCCAAGCGCCAGGTCGGCAACCGCATGTACGAGGGGCAGACCTCGTTCATGCCGCTCAAGCTCAACACGCCGGGCGTGATCCCGCCGATCTTCGCCTCCTCGCTGCTGCTGCTGCCGGCCACCGCGGCGAGCTTCCAGAGCGACCCGAGCGGCACCGGCATCGTCGCCACGCTGGCGACCTATCTGGGCCATGGCCGGCCGCTCTACATGGTGCTGTACGCCGCCCTGATCATCTTCTTCGCCTTCTTCTACACGGCGGTGGTGTTCAATCCGCAGGAGACGGCCGACAACCTCAAGAAGCATGGCGGCTTCATCCCGGGCATCCGGCCGGGTGAGCGCACGGCCGAGTACATCGACAAGGTGCTGAGCCGCGTCACCGTGATCGGCGCCGCCTACCTCACCCTGATCTGCCTGATCCCGGAGATCCTGGTCTCCTACGCGTCGCTGCCGTTCTACTTCGGCGGCACCTCGCTGCTGATCGTCGTCTCGGTCACGATGGACACCGTTGCACAAGTCCACGGACACCTGCTGGCGCATCAGTACGAGGGGCTGGTGAAGAAGGCGAAGCTGCGCGGCGCGCGCCGCCGTTAGTCCATAGTCGGGGGCCGGGTGGGTATCGCGATCCGGCTCGACCGATCATCATTGGCCGGTTGCCGACTCGGCGCTTATGCTCGGGTGGTCGGCACCTGGTCGGATCCGAGGTCGGCCGCACGCGTGAGAACAATCGGCCCCAAGGCGGACGCCACCGCCCGCGGGGTCCAAGGGAGAGACAGGTTATGCGGATCATTCTCCTCGGCCCGCCGGGTGCCGGGAAGGGCACGCAATCGGCGCGGATCGTCGAGCGGTTCGGGATTCCCCAACTCTCGACCGGGGACATGCTGCGCGCCGCGGTGGCGGCGGGCACGCCGGTCGGCCTCCAGGCCAAGAGCATCATGGAGAGCGGCGGCCTCGTGCCGGACGAGGTGGTGATCGGCATCGTGGGCGACCGCATCGAGGAGCCGGATGCCCGCAAGGGGTTCATCCTCGACGGCTTTCCCCGCACCGTGGCGCAGGCCAAGGCCCTCGACGCGCTCCTCGCCGGGAAGGGGCTGCGGCTCGACGCGGTGATCGAGTTCAAGGTCGACGAGGCCGCGCTGGTCGGCCGCATCGCCAACCGCGCCGCCGAGACCCTGGCCCGCGGCGAGGTGGTGCGCAAGGACGACACCCCGGAGGTGTTCAAGACCCGCCTCGACGCCTATCGCAGCCTGACCGCCCCCCTCTCGGAATATTATGCGGGGACCGGCCTGCTGCGGCCGATCGACGGCATGGCGCCGATCGACCAGGTGAGCCGCGAGATCGAAGCGTTGCTCGGCGGCCTTCAGCCGGTCTCGGCGTGAGGCGGGCGCGGACATGCCGGTTGACAAGCCGGGGCGTCCGCGCTAGGCGACCCTCCTTCGTTCAGGCATGGACGGCCCGGCGGTCTCCTCGGAGGCCGCTCGGGCCGATTTGTCGTCGGGACGGCGCGCAGGGGCCGGGCTCCACCGGACGCGCGCGATCACCCTGAAGACCGTCCGCGAGGGCTCGCCGCCCCGGACGCGATGGAGAGCACACCAGTGGCCCGTATCGCAGGCGTCAACATCCCGACCAACAAGCGCGTCGTCATCGCGCTCCAGTACATCCACGGCATCGGCCCCAAGAAGGCCGAGGAGATCACCGAGAAGGTCGGGATCCCGGCCGAGCGCCGCGTCAACCAGCTGACCGACGCCGAAGTGCTGCAGATCCGCGAGGCCATCGACCGCGACTACGTGGTGGAGGGCGACCTCCGCCGCGAGGTCGCGATGAACATCAAGCGCCTGATGGACCTCGGCTGCTACCGCGGCCTGCGGCACCGCCGCAACCTGCCGGTCCGCGGCCAGCGCACCCACACCAACGCCCGCACCCGCAAGGGCAAGGCGAAGCCGATCGCCGGCAAGAAGAAGTGATCCGCGGCGGGGAGGGGCCCGGCAGGGCCCCGCCCAGCCCTCGTCCGCGGCGCCCGTCGCCGCCCCCGTTCGCGGCGCGGCGCGCCGCCTGACCCGCGGCGCCGCGCGCCGCCTGAGCCCCGCGGCCCGTCGCCGCCAGCACCGTCCCGAGCGCCTGGCACGACGGGCGCGCCTGAAGGATCGAAAGAGAATATGGCCAAGGAAGCAACCCGCATCCGTCGTCGCGAGCGCAAGAACATCGTGTCCGGCGTCGCGCACGTGAATGCGTCGTTCAACAACACCATGATCACCATCACGGACGCGCAGGGGAACACGATCTCCTGGTCGTCCGCCGGCGCGATGGGCTTCAAGGGCTCGCGCAAGTCGACCCCCTACGCGGCCCAGGTCGCGGCCGAGGATGCGGGCCGCAAGGCCGCCGAGCACGGCATGCGCACCCTCGAGGTCGAGGTGTCGGGTCCCGGTTCGGGCCGCGAATCGGCGCTTCGCGCCCTGCAGGCGGCGGGCTTCACGGTGACGTCGATCCGCGACGTGACGCCGATCCCGCATAACGGCTGCCGGCCGCGCAAGCGCCGCCGCGTCTGATCCGGTCCCCCCGACGGACGCCGTAGCGCCGGGCGGGATTCGCGAACGGGTACCCGGCGTCCTGTCCAGGGCGCTGGGTTTCTCCGTTGAGGGCTCGGGAAGCGTCGCAGCGGTGTCCTGACCGCATCCGCTCCCCATCAAGCTTCGAGACTGATCAGGACGAGTCGCGGGCTGGCCGGGCGCGGGCTGCAGCCCGACAGGTCGACGAGAGGTGTCATCGTGGTGATTCAGAAGAACTGGCAAGAGCTGATCAAGCCGAACAAGCTCGAAGTCGTTCCGGGGCACGACCCCAAGCGCGTGGCGACCGTGGTGGCCGAGCCCCTGGAGCGCGGCTTCGGCACGACGCTCGGCAACGCGCTGCGCCGCGTGCTGCTGTCGTCCCTGCAGGGCGCGGCCGTGACCTCGGTCCACATCGACGGCGTGCTGCACGAATTCTCCTCGATCCCGGGCGTGCGCGAGGACGTCACCGACATCGTCCTCAACATCAAGACCATCGCGATCCGCTCGAACAGCGACGCGCCCAAGCGCATGACCCTGCGCAAGACCGGCCCCGGCCTGGTCACGGCGGGCGACATCAGCACGATCGGCGACATCCAGATCCTCAACCCCGACCTCGTGCTGTGCACGCTCGACGAGGGGGCCGAGATCCGCATGGAGTTCACGGTCGCGACCGGCAAGGGCTACGTCCCGGCCGACCGCAACCGGCCCGAGGACGCGCCGATCGGCCTCATCCCGGTCGACGCGCTGTTCTCGCCCGTCACGAAGGTGTCCTACCGCATCGAGAACACCCGCGAGGGCCAGGATCTCGACAAGGACAAGCTGACCATGACGGTCGAGACCAACGGCGCGGTCTCGCCCGAGGATGCGCTCGCCTACGCGGCCCGCATCATCCAGGACCAGCTCCAGATCTTCGTGAACTTCGAGGAGCCCCGGAAGGAGGAGGCGGCCCCGCTCGCGCCGCAGCTGCCCTTCAACCCGGCCCTGCTCAAGAAGGTGGACGAGCTCGAACTGTCGGTCCGCTCGGCGAACTGCCTGAAGAACGACAACATCGTCTATATCGGCGACCTGATCCAGAAGACGGAAGCCGAGATGCTGCGGACGCCGAATTTCGGCCGCAAGTCTCTCAACGAGATCAAGGAAGTGCTCGCCGCGATGGGCCTGCACCTCGGCATGGACGTGCCCGGCTGGCCGCCGGAGAACATCGAGGACCTCGCCAAGCGCTTCGAGGAGCACTACTGAGCGGACCGGGAGCGGCGAGGGGGAAGATCCACCTCGCCGCTTCCCGCGCCTCTCCCGACGGGCCTCGCGGGGCCCGTCGGGAGAGGCGATGGGTGCTGCCGGGCTCTGCCCCCTTCGCCCCTCGCCGCTCAATCAACGAAGACCGGCCGGCCCGTGGCACGGCGGCCGACAATCAATGGAGACAGCCATGCGTCACGGATACCGGGGCCGCCGCTTCAACCGCACCACCGAGCACCGCAAGGCGATGTTCGCCAACATGTCGGCCGCGCTGATCAAGCACGAGCAGATCGTCACGACGCTGCCGAAGGCCAAGGACCTGCGCCCGGTCGTCGAGAAGCTGATCACCCTCGGCAAGCGCGGCGACCTGCACGCCCGCCGTCAGGCGATCGCGCAGATCCGCGACGAGGCCATGGTCAAGAAGCTGTTCGAGGTGCTCGGGCCGCGCTACCAGGCCCGCCCGGGCGGCTATTGCCGCATCATGAAGGCCGGCTTCCGCTACGGCGACAACGCCCCGCTCGCCGTGATCGAGTTCGTGGACCGCGACGTCGACGCCCGCGGCCGGGATTCCGGTCCGACCCAGGCCGCGGCCGAGGCGGCCGAGTAGGCCCGAGGCCGGATTCCCACGCGAAGGCGGCCCCCGGGCCGCCTTTTTCATGAGCTCCGCGCGGGGCCGGTCCCCGCGCCGCGCCGCTGGACCCGGGCGGCCGGTCGCGCGAGGCTCGCCCGGTTCCGGCGCGGGCCCTGTCGCGTCCCCGCCCGTCACGATTGCGCTCGCCATGATCCCGCTCCGTATGGTTCCGCTCGCCGAACTCCCGCCCGAGGCCCTGCGCACCTCCCTGGCCGCGCTCCAGGAGCGCTACGCCGCCCTGACGCGGCGCGGCCTCAAGCTCGACATGACCCGCGGCAAGCCGGCGCCCGAGCAGCTCGACCTCTCCGAGGGATTGCTGGCGCTGCCCGGCAACCGCGACCACCTCACCGAGACCGGCGAGGACGCCCGCAATTACGGCGGGCTGCAGGGCCTCGCCGAGGTGCGCCGCCTGTTCGCGCCCATCCTCGGCGCCCCGCCGGAGCAGGTCGCGGTCGGCAACAATTCGAGCCTCGCGCTGATGCACGATTGCCTGGTCTACGCGCTGCTCAAGGGCGTGCCGGGCGGGGCCGGCCCGTGGTCGCGCGAGGGGGAGATCCGGTTCCTCTGCCCGGTCCCCGGCTACGACCGCCACTTCGCGCTCTGCGAGACCTACGGCATCGTCATGGAGCCGGTGCCGATGAACCCGGACGGCCCCGACCTCGGATCGGTCGAGGAGCGCCTGCGCGATCCCCGCGTGAAGGGGATGTGGTGCGTGCCGCAATACGCGAATCCGGGCGGCGAGACCTACGCGGAATCCACGGTCGAGCGCCTCGCGGCGATGCCGGCGGCCGCGCCCGATTTCCGCCTGTTCTGGGACAATGCCTACGCGCTCCACCACCTGACCGAGCGCCGGCCGGCCCTGCGCAACGTGCTGGAGGCTGCGGCGGCGGCCGGGCAGCCGGACCGCCCCATCGTCTTCGCCTCGACCTCGAAGGTGACGCTCGCGGGCGCCGGCCTCGCCTTCCTGGCCGCCTCGCCGGCCAATCTCCGCTGGTACCTCGCCCATGCCGGCAAGCGCAGCATCGGGCCGGACAAGCTCAACCAGCTGCGCCACGCCCGCTTCCTCTCCCGCGAGGGCGCCCTCGAGGCGCTGATGGACGGCCACCGGCGGCTCCTCGCGCCGAAGTTCCGGGCGGTCACCACCATCCTGGAGCGGGAACTCGGCGGATCGGGCGCGGCGCGCTGGACCAACCCGGAGGGCGGCTACTTCATCCTGCTGGAGGTGCCCGAGGGCTGCGCCACCCGGGTGGTGGAACTGGCGGCGGGGAGCGGGCTCGCCCTCACCCCGGCCGGCGCCACCCACCCCTACGGGCGCGACCCGCAGGACCGGATGCTGCGGCTCGCCCCCTCCTATCCGAGCCTCGCCGAGGTGGAGGCGGCCGCGGAGGTCGTCGCCCTGTGCACGCTGCTCGCCGCGACCGAGGCGCGGCTTCGCGCCGTCGCCTGAGCGGCGGCGGCCCTGCCGGCCGCCCCCCTCGCGTCCCGGCCCGCCCTCAATTCGCGTAGGTGAAGGCCCCGTCGCGCCAGACGTAGAGCACGTAGCCCGGCGCCGTCACGTCGCCCTTCTGGTCGAAGCCGACATTGCCGAGCACGAGGTTGAAGCGCTCGGAATGGAGCGTCTCGGCGATGGTCTTCGGGTTGCTGGAGCGGGCGAAGTTGCCGGCCTCGACCAGCGCCTGCATGGCCGCGTAGCCGTAGAGCACGAAGCCGCCCGGATCGATCCCGTCCGCCTGCAGGGCCTTCACGGCCGCGGCGGCCTCGGGCTTGCGGCGCAGGTCCGGGTTGAAGGTCATCAGCACGCCGTTGCTGGCCGGGCCGGCCAGGGTGCCGAACTCCTTGGTGGCGATGCCGGAGGTGCCGAACCATTGCGGGCGGTAGCCCTGCTCGGCGGCGCTGCGCACCAGCTTGCCCATCTCCTGGTAGTGGCCGCCATAGTAGACGACCTCGATCCCGGCCCCCTGCAGCCGCTTGATCAGCGCCGCGTCGTCGGTCTGGCCCGGCACGATCGCGGCGAACAGCGTCTCGTTCTGCCCGATCTTGTTGAGGTTGGCCTTGGTCGAGTCCGCGAGGCTGCGCGAGAGCGGGGTGTCGTCGTACAGGATGGCGATCTTCTTGTCCCGGAAGCGCTCCGCCAGGATCGTGGCGGAGAGCCGCCCCTGGTCGTCCTCGCGCCCGGAGACCCGGAAGATGGTCGGCAGACCGCGGTCGGTCAGGCGCGCGGCGTTCGAGGCCGGGCTGATCATCACCACGCCCTTCGCCGCGTAGACGTCCGAGGCCGCCAGGGAGGCGCTGGAGCAGACGTGGCCGACCACCAGGCCGACCCCCGCCTTCGCGAAGCGCTCCGCCACCTCGACGGCCTGGCCCGGCTCGCAGGCATCGTCCTGCACGTCGAGGATGATCGGCTCGCCCGCGAGGCCCCCCCGGGCATTCGCCTCCTTCACGGCGGCCTGGACGCCCTGCAGCACCTGCTCGCCGATGCCGGCCACCGGCCCGGTGCGCGGCACCGCCACGCCCACCACCACCTCGGCCGCGGCCGGACGCGCGGCCCCGAGCAGACAGGCGACCACGAGCCACGGCGTCACGGCCCGGCCCCGCCTCCACCCGCCTGCGCGCGTCTGGGTCACGTCCTCGTCCTCCGCACCCGTTTGCACCGCGCCATAGCACGGGCGCTCCCCCTTGTCCGCCGCGCGCTGAGCGGCGCGGCGCCGGATCGCGCCTCCCCGCCGGATGCCGGGGAAAGCCGCCCGCGAACCGGCGGCGCGGCGCGGGAGGCGGCCCCGGACCGCATCATCTCGCGCCGCGCCGCGGCCGTCATCCTCGCCGTGCCGGCGGCGGGCGCGGCCGGGGCCGGACGCTCCATGGACGCGCGTCCGCGCAGCGCGGAGAATGGCCGCGGCGGCCCGGGACGCGGCCGCAGGGAGGACCGGATGGCTGGGCAGGATCCGATTCGCGTCGCGGTGCTCGACGATTACCAGCGCGCCGCCGCCGGGCTGGCCGATTGGGCCGGGCTCGCGCCCGGGATCGCGGTCGATTTCCTGCACGAGCCGGTGCCCCGGGCCGAGGCCGCCGCGCGGCTCGCGCCCTACGCGGTGCTCTGCCTGATGCGCGAGCGCATGCCCCTCGACGCCGCGCTGATCGAGGCCCTGCCGAACCTGCGCCTCGTCGTGTTCACGGGCGGGCGCACGCACGCGCTCGATTTTCCGGCCCTGGCGCGGGCGGGCGTCACGGTCTGCCACACGCGCAACGGCGAGGGGGGCGTCGCCACGGCGGAACTCGCCTTCGCGCTGATTCTCGCCTGCCTGCGCCACCTCCCGGGCGAGTTCGCCCGCATGCGCGCCGGCCTCTGGCAGGACAGCATCGGCAGCGTGCTCGACGGGCGGCGGCTCGGCCTCGTCGGGCTCGGCCGGATCGGCGGCCGGATGGCCCGGATCGGCGCCGCCTTCGGCATGGAGCCGGTCGCCTGGAGCCCGCACCTCACGCCCGAGCGCGCCGCGGCCGGCGGCGCGGCCCTCGTCTCCCGCGAGGATCTGTTTCGCACCGCCGACGTGGTGAGCCTGCACCTCGTGCTGGCGCCCGCGACCCGCGGCATCGTCGGGGCGGCGGAGATCGGGCTGATGCGGCCCGGGGCGGTCCTGATCAACACCGCCCGCGGCCCGCTGGTGGACGAGGCCGCGCTGATCGCGGCCCTGCGCGAGGGCCGCCTGCGCGCGGCCGGCCTCGACGTCTTCGACCGCGAGCCGCTGCCGGTGGACCACCCGCTGCGCGCCCTGCCGAACGCGGTGCTCACCCCGCATCTCGGCTACGTCACCGACGCGACCTACCGGATGTTCTACGAGGACACGGTCGAGGCGATCGCCGCCTGGCGGCGGGGCGCCCCGGTCCGGGTGGTCGAACCCGCCGCCTGAGCCGGTCCCGGCGGGCCGGGCCCCGGCCCGCCGGGGCGGGGCTCAGCGGGTCACCGTGTAGATCGAGGCGCCGGCCGCGACCGGCGCGGTGACGGTCGAGAAGGCGCCGAGCACCTTCTGCACCTCGGTGAAGGGCGCGTTCGAGACGTAGACGAGATCGCGGTTGCGCATCCGGAAGGCCTGCGAGACGAACAGGCTGTTGGGGTCGCGCATGTTGATCCGGTAGACCACCGGCACCTGCGGGCTGCCGAGGAGCGGGCTGCCCGGCCGCAGGCGGCGCACCACCGAGGCCGGCTCGAAGCGGAACACGAACACGCCCGCCGGATCGGCCTGGAAATCCGACAGACCGCGCGCCTTGGTGAGCGCCTGGGCCAGGGTGATGCCGTCGGCGCTGAACGGGATCTCGGACTGGGTGCCGAGCGCGCCGATCGCCAGGAAGGTCTGGGGATCGCGCACCAGCGTGACCGTGTCGCCCGGGCGCAGGAAGATGTTCTCGCGCGGGTTCGAGACGACGCTGAGCAGCGGCACCGTCGCGGTGGTCGGGCCGCGGGAGAGCCGCACGAAGGTCTCGTTCACCGGGGCGGAGACGCCGCCGGCCGCCGCGATCACGTCGAGCAGGCGGTCGCCGCGCTCGGAGAGCGGCACGCGCCCGCCGCCGATCGAGGAGACCGGCCCGCGCAGGGCGGCCGCGCTGAGCCGGGCGCCTCCGCCCGCGCTCGCCGCCTCGCCGATCACCGTCACGCTCGAACTGAGCGGCGAGGTCACGGTGACGAGCACCTGCGGCTGGATCGCCTTGCCGGCGAGCTCCTGCTCGATCTGGCCCTGCACCTCCTGGACGCGCTTGCCCGCGACCTGGATGCGGCCCGCATAGGGCACCGAGATCGAGCCGTCGCGGCCCACGATCTGCTCCGGGATGGTCGAGGCCTTCGACCCCGCCGAGAAGCGGTCCGCCAGCACCGGGCCGGAGAACAGGCCGCCCGTCCCCGCCTCCCAGATCGTCACCGTGACGGCGTCGCCGATGCCGATCACCGGCGCGACCGCGGCGCGGCGGTCGCCGAAGGAGGCGAGCAGGCTGTCGAGGGGGCGGCCGCGCAGGGCCTCCACCACCGCCGCGTCGACGTCGATGATCTCGTAGCGGGCGAGGAGGCCCTGGTCGGTGGCGATGTCCGCACCCTCGGTCACGGCGCTGGCCGTCGGGCCGGCGGCCGGCAGAAAGTTGCTGCAGCCGGAGAGCAGCAGGGCTCCCGCAACTGCGAGCGGTCCGACACGCACCATCAAGGTCCTCCACACGGAACGCCGCCGGGCCGCGCGCCCGGGGCATTCGTCGTCCCGAGGGCGCGGGTGCCGGCGGCAGGGGCCGCGCGGCGGCATCCGCGCCCGATTTGGTCTCTCCAGAGCGGGCCGCCTCGGGCGGTCCACGGTCGCGGATTGCCGCCCGGGGCGAAGCGCCGGCCCGGGGGCTGGCGGCAGCCTAGCAGGCAGGCTCCCCGCAGGCGATTTACCAGACCCTACCGGCCGTCCGCCGGCCCCGGACTCCGGCGGCTTGTTGCCCGAAATCCACAGCCGGCCCCGCGGCCGGGCCGTGCGGGATGTGGTGGCGAAGCTTGGTCGTGCAGGAATGCGACGGGCGTGTGGCGGCGGCGACCGGGTGGGGAAAACCGCAGCCGCATCATCGTCTTTCCATGTTGCTGCCGCGATTGGGCGATCATTAGCGCCAGCTTGACGCGGCGGGGCCGTGGCCCTGTCGCCGTCAAGTCCCCCTGCGCGAAATGGCCAATCTGGACAACCGGCGTGTGAATCCCGGTGAGTGTTGCAGAGGCGCCATTGCTCCACCGGGGTCCGTCCGTACCCTGCCGCCGCGACGGGATGACCGCCCCGCCGTCCTGCAACCAGCCCCGAGGTGCCTGCGTGAGAGCTGATGCTGCGAGACACGGCGGAACCGGTGTCGGGGACGGCGCGAAGCGCCAGGTCTTCCTGTTCCTGCAGGGACCGATCTCTCCCTTCTTCGCGGAGACGGCGGACGCCCTCGAGGCGCGCGGCCACCGCTGCCTTCGGGTCAATCTCTGCTTCGGCGACTGGCTGTTCTGGCGCCGGCCGGGCGGCATCGACTTCCGCGGCTCGCGCGAGAAGTGGCCGGCCTTCGTCGCCGACCTGATCGACCGCGAGGGCGTCACCGACCTCGTGCTCCTCGGCGAGCAGCGCTTCTACCACAAGGTGGCGATCGCGGCCGCCAAGGCCCGCGACCTCAAGGTGACGGTCACGGATTTCGGCTACCTGCGGCCGGACTGGATCACCTTCGAGCGCGACGGCATGTCGGGCGACAGCTGCTTCCCGCGCGATCCCGAGGCGGTGATGGACCTCGCCCGCGACGTGCCGGACCCGGATCTCGTCCCCCGCTACCGGGACAGCTTCGTCACCCAGGTGATCTGGGACATGGCCTACCACCTGATGAGCAACTGGCTCTGGTGGCTCTACCCGGGCTACCGGTCGCACCAGGTGCACCATCCGGCGCTGGTCTACATCGCCACGGCCCTGCACATCCTGCGCGCCAAGCGCACCGGGCCGCGCGGCGACCGCCACGTCGAGGCCCTGCGCGAGGCGGGCACGCCCTACTACGTGATGCCGCTGCAGATGGAGAACGACTTCCAGCTGCGGGCCTACTCGCCCTTCTTCGACCTCAAGACGCCGATCCACATGGTGATCCGCTCCTTCGCGGCCCATGCGCCGGCGGGGTCGCGGCTGCTCATCAAGATCCACCCGCTCGATCCGAACATCCGCAACTGGAAGCGCATCGTGCGCCGCTCCGCCGTGAAGTGGAACGTGCCGGACCGGGTCGACTACATCGACGGCGGCAATCTCGGCACCATGCTGGAGGGCTGCCAGGGCGTGGTGACCGTCAACAGCACGGTCGGGATGTGGTCGATGCGCGCCGGCAAGCCGACCATGACGCTCGGTGCCGCGGTCTACGACATCGACGGTCTGACCTATCAGGGCTCCCTCGACCGGTTCTGGACCGAGGCGCGGCCGCCGCGCCGGGACCTGTGGGACGCCTTCGTCAAGGCGATCGTCGCCAACATCCAGATCCGCGGCGTCTATTACCGGCGCGAGGGGCTCGCCGCGGCGGTCGAGGCCGCGGCCTCCCGCCTCGACCTCGCCCAGGGCACCTGGCTCGAGGTGCGCAGCCGCGCTGCCCGCCGGCAGCGGGAGGCGCCCGCCCTCGCCGCCGAGATGGAGATCGGCGGGATCGAGGCGATGCAGAACGCCTGATCCTCAGCCCCCCGCGCGAGGACACGACCGCGAAGCCGGCCCGGCAACGGGCCGGCTTCGTCGTTCCGGCCGCCCTCCGGCCCGTCCGAGCCCGCGCGTCGGCACCATCGATCAACACAGCGGACGAAACCGCGGCCTGGATCGACCGGCGTGATCATTGGATTGATCCGCCGTCCGGACGATCACGTCCGGACGGCGGATGCCAAGCCCGCGCGGCGCGTGAGCGAAGCCCACATCCGCCATCCCGAAGGGATCAAGCGGATGGGGGATGACGAGCCCGCGCGGCGCTTGAGCGACGCCGACATCCGCATGGCCGAAAGGGGAGATGGCGAAGCCATCCGTCGGATGTCGTCCGACAGCATATCGGCAACAGTGACGCGATCTTACGGTTAGATTGTCCCGCAAAGCCGCCAACATCACAGTTTGGCCGAGAAAACCCGCGAGCCGGGAACGTCCCCGCCGGCCTCGCGCCGCGCGGCGGACGGGAGGCAAGGAGCCGAACGAAGCCCATGGCCGCACTTACCCGCACAGCCGCCCGCGCGGCCGGAACCCTGGCATCCGCCGCCCGCGTGCCCGTCTGGCTCGCCGGAATCGCCGGCGCCGACAAGTCCTTCGCGAAGAACCCGATCCTCGGCAGCCCGACGCTCAACCGCCTGGGCCTGCACGCGGCGCGGGTGCAACTCGCCGCCCGCATGGCCGAGCAGCGCCGCGCCCGGATGGCGCCGCTGGTCGACCCGGCCGACCGCGCCGCCTTCGACCGGGACGGCATCGTCATCAAGCGCGACTTCCTGGACCCGGAGACCTTCCGGGCCCTCAAGGACGAGATCTTCGGGCGGCGCTTCGCGGCCCGGGAACTGCGCCAGGGCCAGGCCGTGCAGCGCATGGTCCCGCTCGGCCGCGACACGCTCCCCGGCCTGCCGCAGCTCTCGGCGCTGGTCAGCCACCCCGCGCTGCGCGGCCTGACCTACTACGCGGCCTCGCGGGCCGGGGAGCCGGTCTACTACCTGCAGACCGTCGTGGCCGAGCCCGACGGCCCGAACGATCCGCAGACGGCGCTGCACGCCGACACCTTCCACGCCACCACCAAGGGCTGGTTCTTCCTGCACGACGTGGCGGAGGAGGAGGGGCCCTTCGTCTACGTGCCCGGCTCGCACCGGCTGACGCCGGAGCGCCTGGCCTGGGAGCGCGCGCAGAGCGTCGCGGCGCGGGGGCATGCCAACAGCCACCACGCGGCCGGCTCCTTCCGGATCCGCGAGGAGGACCTGCCCGGCCTCGGCTACGGCGCGCCGGTGCGGGTCGCGGTGCCGGCCAACACCCTGGTGATCGCTGACACGTTCGGCTTCCACGCCCGCGCCCCGAGCCTCCGGGCGAGCACGCGGGTGACCGTCCACACCTACATCCGCCGCAACCCGTTCCTGCCCTGGACCGGCCTCGACCCGAAGGCGCTGCCGGGGCTGCGCGGCCGCGAACTCGCGCTCTATCTCGGGTTCCAGGACCTGAAGCGGCGCCTCACCGGCCGCGGCGCCCCCTGGCGGCCGGTCGGGCCGGTGACCGTCGACGCGCCCGCGCAGGTCTAGGGCCGACCGACGGCGCCGGGACGCGGCGCACCCGGGGCGCGCCGGCGGGGCTCAGCCCCGTGCCGGCGGGGCTCAGCCCCGTGCCGGCGGGGCTCAGCCCCGTGCCGGCGGGGCTCAGCCCCGTGCCGGCGGGGCTCAGCCCCGCGCCGGCGGGGCTCAGCCCCGCGCCGGCGGGGCTCAGCCCCGCGCCGGCGGGGCTCAGCCCCGCGCCGGCGGGGCTCAGCCCCGCCGCAGCACGTGGCGCCAGATCAGGGACCAGACCTGCTTCATCACCGCCTCGGCCGTGAGTTCCCGCCGCGACAGGGAGGGATCGCCCTCCGCGAGGCGGCGCACCAGCACCTCGGGCGGGCAGGGCAGGCCGGTGCGCGGATCGACGTAGCGCGGATAGGCGATCAGCGCCCCCGCCACGAGTTCGTCCAGGCTGAGCCGCCGCGTGCGCCGCGGGCAGGGCGGGCTCTCCGTCAGGCCCCAGCCGGCGTAGAAGGGCAGGCCGTGCGTCGTCACCGGCTTGCCCCGCAGCAGCGCCTCGAAGCCGATCAGGGAGGTCAGCGTCTCGACGTGGTCGGCCGCGTCGATCGCGTCCGCCGCCGAGACGTCCCGCAGCACCATGTCGGCATGGGCCGCCAGGTCCTGCGCCGGCACCCAGCCGGGGCGCAGGCCCGCCTCCACGTCCGGATGCGGCTTGAAGGCGATCACCGCCCCCGGATGACGCTCCCGGGCGCGGCGCAGCAGGTCCGCGTTGGTGCGCACCTCCAGGCAGCCGAGCCGGATCGAGGCGTCGTTCTCCACTTGGCCGGCCACCAGCACCAGGGGGCCGGGCCGCGGCCGCGGCGGCATCGGCGCGCCGCCGACATTGTACTTGCTGACCCGTGCGGCGACGATAGTCTCGCGCAGGTCGGCCGCGCGCTCCAGCATCGCTTCGTCGAACTCGGCCGTCTCCAGCAGCCGCTCCAGGTCGCTCGGGCGCGTGGCGTCGTAGTAGACCCCCGCGCGGTCGAGGACGTGCGAGGCCCCCGGCCGCAGGGCGACCCCGAGCCCGACCGAGCGCAGGAACCCGTCCTCCATCCGCAGCAGCGGGATGCCTGCGGCGCGGCAGGCCTCCTCCGTCCCCTCCGGCATCCGGCTCGCCCAGGCGACGACGCGCGCGAAGCCCCGCAGGTCGGAGGCGGTCACGCGCGCGACCTTCTGCGGGATCACCGGACGCTGGCCCGGGGACGAGAAGGTCTCGCTCACCGAGCGCCGCTTCCAGGCCGAGAAGCCGAGGCAGAGCGTGCGCGCCGTGTTCTCCCGGGCGCGGCCGACGATCAGGGCCAGGTAGTCGAGGGCGTCCTCCAGCCGGCAGGCCTCGCCCAGATAGGGGTCGAAGTAGCGGGAGCAGACGATGTAGGCCGCGGCGAAGACCTCCTGCGGGCTGCGGCGGCGGGAGCGCCGCGGCAGGTGCAGCCGGTCGTCCGTGAAGCCCCAGCCGGCGTAGAAGGGCAGGCCGAAGCAGGTCACCCGGCGCCCCGCCAGGGCGGCTTCGAGGCCGATATGGCTGGTCACCACGAACAGGCGGGCGCATTCCTCCACCACCGACCAGGCGGCGACCGGCTCGGTCACCAGCCGGGCGCCGAAGCGCGCGGCCGTGGCGGCGTCGATGTGGCCGACCGTGCCGGGCGGGGCGGCCGGGTCCATCACCACGACCCGCTCGGCCTGCGGGTGCTCGGCGGCCGCGGCGGCCAGCATCGCGGTGAAGCAGGTCGCCCCGGCGAGCCCGAAGCCGATCGTGGCGTCCTGGCGCCCCTGGTCGACGATGGCGACGCGCGGGGCCGCGCGCGGGCCGGGCGCCTCGCCGAGCACCTCGCCGAGCAGCCGGCGGCGCGGGTCGTTGTCGAGGCTCAGCCGCTCCTCGCGCAGGCGGGCGCTGCCGGCCTCGGCCCGCGCCAGGGTCTCGGGCGTCTCCCAGCCGCCCTCCTCCAGCATGATCTCGAGTTCACTCGGCGCCGTGGCGTCGTAGTAGATGCCGAGCCCGTCCACGATGTAGCTGAGGCCGCGCGCGCCGCGCCCCGCCGCGGGCAGGCGCAGGAAGCCGTCGTCCCAGCGGTCGGTGAGGCGCACGCGGCGGGAGGTCGGATCGCTGCCCAGCCGGCGCGACCGGCGCGGCGTCTCCGGCTCGCTGTCGGACGCGGTGCGGGGCCAGAACCGCTTGAGCTTGCTGTGATCCATCCGGTGCTCGTCTCGGGCGGGTCTGCCCGCGCCGCGGGTCCCGCGCCGTTCCATATCGGCCGGGCCCCGTCAAGCGCGGCGGTGTCGGGCCGGGGCGCGGGTGCGCCGGCTTCCGGCGCGGCCGCGTCGCCGCTATAGCCGGGACCGCCGGGCGGCCCCGCCCCGGCCCGACCGTGGAGCCGGATCATGCCCGTCATCCTGATCAGCGGCGCGTCGAGCGGGATCGGCGCCGCCCTCGCGCGCCACTACGCGGCCCCGGGCACGACCCTCGCGCTCAACGCCCGCGGGGCCGAGCGGCTGGAAGCGGTGGCGGAATCCTGCCGGCGCGCCGGGGCGGAGGTCGAGACCCGCGCCCTCGACGTGCGCGACCGCGCCGCCACGCGCGCCTGGATCGAGGACCTCGCCGCCCGCCGCGGCCTCGACCTCGCCATCGCCAATGCGGGCGTGAATGGCGGCCACCCGGAGGGCGGGATCGAGACCGAGGAGACGGCCTTCCTGGTCATCGACGTGAACCTGCTCGGGGCGCTCAACGTGGCGCTGCCCTGCGTGGCGCGGATGGCGGCGCGGGGACGCGGCCAAGTCGCCCTGATCTCCTCGCTCGCCGCCATCGCGCCCCTGCCCGACGCGCCCGCCTATAGCGGCACCAAGGCGGCGCTCCTCGCCCACGGCCTCGCCCTCCGCGAGAAGCTCGCGCCGCGAGGCGTGCGGATGAACGTGGTCTGCCCGGGCTACGTGCGCACCGCCATGGGGGCCGATTACCAGGGCTGGCGTCCCCTGGAGATGAGCGCCGAGGCGGCGGCGCGGCGGATCGCCAGGGGCCTCGCCCGGGACGAGGCGGTGATCGCCTTCCCGGCCGCCCTCGCGGCGGCGGCCCGCGGCGCCGCCCTCCTGCCGGAATCCCTGCGCCGCCTCGGCATGCGCGGCTTCCGCTTCCGGACGGGGGAGCGGCAGCAGCGCTGATCCCCCCACGCATCGCGACGCCGGAGCCTCCCTTGCGCATCGCCCTCTTCACCCTCGAAGCCCTGCCCAACGCCCGCGCGGTGCGCCGCTTCGTGGCCGACCACGCGGCGGAGATCGCCTTCGTGGGCCTCTCGAACCCGGAGCGGCCGAGCGCCGGCGGGCTCCTCGGCCAAGTGCGCCGCCACCTCGTGCGCTCGGGCCCCGGCTTCCTGCCCTATCTGGGGGTGAATTTCGGCCTGCCCGACCTCGTGCGCGGCCTCGCGCCGGTGACGCAGCGGCTCGGCGGCAGCCTGGACCAGCCCGAGACGACGCCGCTCGCCGCGCTCTGCCGCCGGCTCGGCCTGGCGCATGCCCGCATCGACGCCGTGAACGCGCCCGAGACGACGGCGCTCATCGCCGAGCACCGGGCCGACCTCATCGTCTCCTACCATTTCGACCAGATCTTCGACGCCGCGACCCTGGCGGCGGCGCCGCTCGGCGGGATCAACCTGCATCCCTCGCTGCTGCCGCGCCATCGCGGGCCGGTACCGACCCTGCACGCGCTCCTCGACGAGACGCCGGATTTTGGGGTCACGGTGCATCGCCTGAGCCCGCAGATCGATGCCGGCACGATCCTGGCGCAGGAGCGGGCGGACCTGCCCGCCGACGTCACCGCCACCCGGGCGGCGATGCGCCTGCACGAGGCGGGCCGCCCGCTCCTCGCCGGGATCCTCGACGCCGTGCGGCGGGACGGCCGGGTGCCGCCGGGCCGCGCCGTGCCGGTGCTGCCCTATTGCGGCTTCCCGAGCCCCGCGCAGCTGCGCGACCTGAAGCGCCGCGGCCGCCGCCTCGTGGACGCGCGCGACCTTGCCGAGGCGTTCAGCCTGTCGCTGCGCTGAGCGGGTGAGCGCCGGGCGGCGGCCCCCTCCGGCGGGGGCTGCCCGCGGCGGGAGCTGCCCGTTCCCGCCTCAGCTGCGCCGCGCGATCAGCCGCTCGACCAGCGAGCCGCCCCGGTTCAGCTCCGCCGTCTCCTCGGCGAGCGCCGCGACGGTGAGGCGGATCTGCTCCACCGTGTGCTCCGAGGTCAGGAAGAAGCGCAGGCGCGACGAGCGCTCGGGCACGGCCGGGTGGATGATCGGCTGCACGTTGACGCCGCGCTTGAACAGGCGGTCGGACAGGGTCACGGCCTTGAGCGAGTCGCCGATGATCACCGGCACGACGGCGAGGCCGAGGCTGGTCCCGGTGTCGAGGCCGCGCTGGCGCGCCTCGCTGAGGAAGAGCTGGCCGTTGCGGCGCAGGCGCTCGACCCGCTCCGGCTCGCGGTGCATCAGGTCCAGCGAGGCGGCCGCCGCCGCGGCGAGCGGCGGCGACATCCCCACCGAGTAGACGAAGCCGCCCGCCGTGCATTTCAGGAACTCGACGAGGGCGGCGCAGCCCGCCACGTAGCCGCCGCAGGACGAGAGCGTCTTCGACAGCGTGCCCATCCAGATGTCGACGGAGCGCGGGTCGACGTCGCAATGCTCGTGCAGCCCGTGGCCGTGCCGCCCGAGCACGCCGAGCCCGTGCGCCTCGTCCACCATCAGCCAGGCGCCGTAGCGCTCCTTCAGGGCGACGAAGCCGGCGAGGTCCGGCGCGTCGCCGTCCATGCTGTAGAGGCCCTCGATGATGATGAGGGCGCGGCGGTGCTCGTGGCGGGTGGCGTGAAGCAGCCCTTCGAGCGCGGCGAGGTCGTTGTGCGGGAAGCTGCGCCGCTGCGCGCCCGAGAGCTGCGCGCCGGTCACCACGGAATTGTGGATCAGGGCGTCGTGATAGATCACGTCGCCCGCCTCCATCAGGGCCGCGATGGTCGCCACGTTGGTGGCGTGCCCGCTCACCATGACGACGCAGGATTCGGTGCCGTAATGGGCCGCCAGCGCCCGCTCCAGGGCGAGGTGCCCCGGCCGCTCGCCGGCGACGACCCGGCTCGCCGAGGCCGAGGTGCCGTAGGTGGACAGCGCGGCCTGCGCCGCCGCGTTCACCTCCGCATGGCCGTTGAGGCCGAGGTAATCATAGGACGAGAAGTTGATCAGCGTCTCGCCGTCGATGCGCGTCGTCGCGCCCGCCTTGGCGTCGTGAACGCGGAAGAACGGGTTGCCGAGGCCGATCAGCTCCGCCGCGGAGCGCTGCAGCTTCAGCTCCTTGTAGCCGGGCAGGCTCTCGAAATCCTGCGCCGGGACCAGGGCAGGCTTCGGCGCGGGCCGGGTCGGGCCCGGGCGGGTGGGGGCCTTGCCGAGGCGGGCCGCCACGAAGCCGGCGAGCGCCTCGCGACCGCCTGTGGGTTTGGTGGAACTGCTCATGGGCAGCGCGTATCCGTCCGATGTTCCGCTACGGGAGAGGCAGGAAGACACGCAAAAGGGGATTTTCTGAGGCCCGCCGCGGCTCCGCGAGCCGCGGCGGGCGCATCTCAGAGGATCACCTTGATCTCGCGGCTCTTCTCCTCGACGAGGGCCTGGAGCGGGTCGAGCTGGCTGGCATCCAGGCTCTCGCCCGCGTGGCGCTGGGCGAGGCTCAGCACCGCCGCCGCGCCCTCGTCGACCGGCGCCGCCACCGACTGGATCAGCGTGTCGGCGAGTTCGAGCACGGTCTGGCTGCTCGACACGCCCGCCGGCGGCGCCTCCAGGCCGAAGCGCTCCTGCAGGCTGGCGCCGAGCTCGACGCCCATCAGCGAGTCGAGGCCGATCTCCGAGAGCTGCCGCACGCGGCTGAGGTCGTCCTTCGGCAGGCGCAGGATGCGGGCCACGTCCTCGACGATCGCGTCCGCCACGACCTTGCGCACCTCGTCGAGGTCGAGGCTGCGCAGGAGGCCCGGGATGCTGATCGCCGTGACCCCGCCGGCCTCCGTCTGCTGCTCCGAGCCCAGGGCCGCGTAGCTCGGCGATTTCAGCGTCGCGAGGCGCTCGCGGGCCTTGCCCCAGTGCATCGCCGCGATGGCCAGCACCGCGTCGTCCGGGGCCGGGCCCTGCAGGCTCAGCGCCTCGGCCATCAGATCGAGGGACTTGCGCGCGGCGACCGGCGTCACGCCGACGCGCTCGGACAGGGTCTCCATCACGGCGCGGTTGCGGGCGAGCACGCCGACATCCCCGATCGCCCCCCAGGCCACCGCCAGGGCCGGCAGGCCGAGGCGGCGCCGCTGCCGGGCCAGCCCCTCCATGAAGCCGTTCGCCGCCACGTAGGCGCCCTGGCCCGGGTTGCCGATGAAGGTCGTGGCCGAGGAGAACAGCACGAAGTAGTCGAGGCTGCGGGTGCGGGTGAGCGCGTCGAGGTGGCTCGCGCCGGTCACCTTCGGGGCCAGGACCGCGTCGAGGGCGGCCGGATCGAGGTTCGCGACCAGACCGTCCTGCAGCACCATGGCGCCGTGGATGATGCCGGCGAGGGGCGGGCCCTCCGCCTCGACCGCGTCGAGGAGCGTCGCGACCGCCGCGCGATCCGCGATGTCGCAGGCCAGGGTGCGCACGCTCACGCCGCGGCCGGTGAGCTCCGCGATCGTGGCGAGGGCCTCCTCGCTCGACGGGGCCCGGCGGCCGACGAGCACGATGTGCCTGGCCCCGTGATCGGCGAGCCAGCGCGCCGCCTCGATGCCGAAGCCGCCGAGGCCGCCGGTGACGAGGTGGCTGCGGTCGGGCGCCACCACGAAGGGGCGGCGCGTCTCCGCCGCGACCGTGCCGGCCCGGGGCGGCGCGATCACGATCTTGCCCACGTGACCCGATTGCTGCATCAGCCGGAACGCGTCCGACACCTCCTCGGCCGCGAAGGGCTGGAACGGCAGCGGCTTCAGAACCCCGTCCGCGAACAGCGCCATCACCTCGCGGAACAGGCGCTGGCCCTCCTCCGGCTGGAATTGCAGCAGCTGGTCGAGGTCGACCCCGAAATAGGACAGGTTCCGCCGGAACGGCCGCAGCCCGATATGGGTGTTGGCCACGTAGTCCCGCTTGCCGAGCTCGACGAAGCGCCCGAACGGCTTGAGGACGTTGAGGCTGCGCTCCATCGCCTCGCCCGAGAGGCTGTTGAGCACCACGTCGACGCCGTCGCCGGTGATCCGGCGGATCTCGTCCACGAAGGCGAGGGAGCGGGAATCGAGCACGTGCTCGGCGCCCAGCGCCTTCACGAGGGCGCGCTTCTCCGTCGAGCCCGCCGTGGCGATCACCCGCGCGCCCCGCGAGGCCGCGATCTGCAGGGCCGCGAGGCCGACGCCGCCCGCCCCGCCATGGACCAGCACCCACTCGCCGGCCTTGATCCGGGCCAGGGTGACGAGGCCGTAATAGGCGGTGAGGAAGGCGACCGGCGTCGTCGCGGCGGCCTGCAGGCCGATGCCCTTGGGCGCCGGCGCCACCACCATCTCGGGCACCACCACGTGGGTGGCGAAGCCCGACTGGGCGAAGGCCACGACCGCGTCGCCGGGCGCCACCGCGGTGACGCCGGGGCCGACCGCCGTGACGCGGCCCGAGCATTCGAGACCGAGCCGCGGGCCGGCGAAGCCGTCCTCCAGGATCTCCTCGGGCAGCATCGAGAGCGCCCAGAGCACGTCCCGGAAGTTGAGGCCCGTCGCCTCGACCGCGATCTCCACCTGGCCCGGGCCGGGGGCGACGCGCTCGGCCGGACCCCAGCGCATCTCGTTGAGGCCGCCATGGGCGCTGCGCTCCAGCCGCGCGGCCGGCGCCGCCCCGGCCTCGCGCACCGAGCGCCGGCCGGTGCCGCCCGCCGCGAAGCGCACGACCCGGGTGCGGTCCTCGTCGAGGACGATCTCGGTCTCGGCCGTGCCCGACAGGATGAGGTCGCGCAGCCGCTCGGCCGTGCGCTTCGAGGTCAGCGTCGCCGCGAGGTCGACCCGCCGGATGTCGAGGCTCGCCACCTCGTTCGCCAGCGTGCGCGTGAAGGCCCAGACGCCGGCCTCGACGCTGCAGGCCGGCCCGCCGCGGTCCCGGGTCGCGCCGGGGCAGACCACCCAGAGCCGGGTCGGCCGCGTGCCGAGATGCTCGACGCAGCGCTTGAGCCCGAGCACCCGCTCGCGCAGGCGCGCCGCCGGCTCCCCGCCGCGGCCGAAGGCCTTGGCGAGGTACATCACGGTGTCGGGCGTCTCCCGCGCCAGTTCCTGCAGCGACACCTCGGAATCGAGGATGATCGAGACGTGCACGCCGCTCGCCACGAGCAGCGTCGCCAGCGAGGAGGCGGTCTCGGCCGCGAAATCGTCCTCCGACCCGATGATGAAGGCGAAGGTCTGGCCCGGCGCCGGCTTCGGCCGCGGCGGCGCCTCGGCCAGGAGCAGGAGGTCGTTGCCCGCCTCGGTGGCGGCGCGGTCGGCCGAGACCTTCACGAGGCCGGCCGCCGAGAGCGCCCGCTGCCAGCCCGCGACGTCGTCGAGGCGCCCGACCGGCAGGTCGGGCTCGCCCTCGAACCAGGTCGGCGCGAGGCCGAAGACGAGGTCGCGGAACAGCGAGGCGGCGGGCTCGACCGCCGCGAACAGCCCGCCCGTGGCGAGGCTGGCCGCGAGCCGGCCGAGCAGCTCGCGGTCGCTGCGATGGAGCACGTCGCTCGCCAGCACCGCGTCGATGGCGGCCTGGGGCAGCTCCGCCGGGTCCTCGATCACCGTGATCCCGGCCGGGAGCGCGAGGCGCGCCCGCTCGGCGAGGCGGCGATCCGCCTCGAAGACGGTGAGCTTCGCCTCGCAGGCGGCCGCGAAGGCCGCCACCTGCGCGGAGAGCGGGCCGTAGCCGATCTGCAGGAGCCGCAGCGCCCGGTCGCGGGGCAGGGCCGACTGGCTGCGCTCCAGCAGCCGCATCAGCGTCTCGGCCGAGGCGCGCACCGTCGCGCCGCGCAGGCTGAACCCGTCGAGGGCGGCCTGGGGCAGGACGGGGGCCTGGCTCAGGCTCCCGTCGAGGATCCGGGCGACCACTGCGCCGAGATCGGCGCAGAGCAGCAGCTCCGCCGAGAGGTCGGGATGGTCCGCCGCGATCCAGCGCATGATCTCGTCGGGATCGGGCAGCGTCACGTCCGTGCGCAGCTTCCAGCGGTGGTCGCCGAGTCCCTCGGCGAGCCCGCTGCCGTCGAGGGCGATGAGCTGGTTGACGAACCAGGGGCGCAGCGCCTCCGGCAGGCGGCCGAGGGACGCGAGGTCGACGATGCTGCCGCGCGACAGGCCGCGGGCGAGCCGGTAGGCGAGGGCGGTCGCCCAGCCTTCCAGCAGCATGTGCCCGGGCGAGAGCGCCGCCTCGTCCTGCGCCAGCACGCCCGGCGCCTGCCGGCGCGCGGTCGCGGCGACCGAGGGCTGCGGCTCCAGCGCGATCGCGGTCGGCTCGGTGGCGAGTTCGGTCGCTTGCCGGATCGCGTAGGCGTCGAGGTCGCCGCCGCCCTTGGCGCGCAGGGCCTGGAAGCGGCCCTCGCGCAGGGTCGCGATCACCGCGCCCTCCGCGTCCACCAGGGTGAAGTCGGCCAGGATACTGCGCTCGTTGCAGCGCAGGGTCCGGATCATCGCCCGGGCGATCACGCCGCCGGGCCGCAGCAGGCGCACCTCGCCGAAGCGCACCGGCACGTAGGCCTTGCCGGCATTCTCGCCGAGCAGGTCGGCGAAGAGCAGGATCAGGCCGTGGAAGCAGGAATCGAGGCGGGCGGGCACCAGGCCGAAGCGCGGATTGGCCTCTGCCGGCACCAGTTCCGAGACGATGGTGGCCTCGTCGAGCCGGGCGCTGCGGGCGACCTGCCGGAAGCTCGGGCCGAAGCCGAGGCCGGAGCGGCGCGCCCGCTCGTAGAGCTCCTCGCCGGACACGACCTGGTCGTCGGGCAGCGCCACCTCGACGCGGGCCGGGACCGGGCGCTCGCCCTCCACGATCTTGGCGACCGCGTGGAGCTGCCAGGCGGCCTGCGCGAGGCGGGGCCGCGACAGGATCTGCACCTGGTTGACGCCGGGCGCGAAGCGCGCCTGGACCTCGCGCAGGGCCTCCTCGGCGAAGATCATCGGCTGCTGGATCTCGACGTCGGCCAGCGTCACGGCCTCGCTGCCGAGATGCTCGCGGGCCACCGCCAGCGCCATCTCCACGAAGGCCGCCCCGGGCAGGATCGCCTGGCCGTCGATGCGGTGGTCGTCGAGGTCGGGATTGGTGGCGAGGTCGAGATGGGCCTGCCACTCCAGCCCGCCCGCGAAGAGCCGGGATCCGATCAGCGGGTGGTAGGGCCGCGGGCTCGCCGGGCTCAGCACCTCGGTGGTCTCGGCGAGCCGGAACGGGCGGCGCTGCCAGGGATAGGAGGGCAGGGCGACCGGCCCCTCGGGGTTGCGCCCGAAGGCCACCGCCTCGTCCACGGCGGCGCCCTGCACCACGGCGCTCGCCAGCGCCTGCAGGAACGGGTCGCGGTCGGACGGCTTCTTGTGCAGCACGCCCACGGTGGCGCCGTCGATGCCGAGCGGCTCCAGGCAGTCGCCGATATGGGGCAGCAGGGTCGGCCGCGGGCCGACCTCGACGAAGACGCGGGCGCCCGCGCGGGCGGCGGCCTGCACGGCCTCGCTGAAGCGCACCGGCTCGCGGATGTTGCGCCACCAGTAGCCGGCGTCGAACCGCTCGCCCGCCAGCAGGTCGCCGGTCACGGTCGAGGCCATCGGCACGGTCCCGGCCGAGGGCGCGAGCCCCTTGAGGTCGCGCAGCAGCGGCCCCTCGATCGGGTCCATCAGCCGGCCGTGGAACGCGTAGTCGAGATCGAGCTTGCGGCCGCGGCGGCGCTTGCGCGCCATCGCCTTCATGGCGGCGTCGATCGACTCGACCGGGCCCGCCACCGTGACCGCCTTCGGGCTGTTCAGGGCCGCGATGTCGAGGTCGGGGAAATCGGCCAGGAAGGTCTCCACCTCCTCGACCGGGGCCAGCAGCACCGCCATCGTGCCGAGGCCGCGCGTGGTCTCCTGGTGCTTCGAGCGGTTGAAGATCACCCGCACGGCCTGGGGCAGGCTCAGGATGCCGGCGGCCTCCGCGGCGCCGATCTCGCCGACCGAGTGGCCGATGATCACCCCGGGGGTGAGCCCGACCGCCCGCAGGGCCGCCGTCGCGGCGCTCTGGATCGCGAAGATCAGCGGCTGGGAGACGCTGGTGAGGACGAGGCGCGCCTCCAGGTCGTCCGCGAACAGGGCCTCGGTCAGCGACCAGCCGGCGAGCGGCCGGAACAGCGCGTCGACCGCCTCGAAGCGGCTCCGGAAGCTCGCATTCGCCGCATAGGCGTCGCGGCCCATCCCGGCCCATTGGCTGCCGTTGCCGGAATACACGAAGGCGACCGGGCCCGAGCGCTCGGAGGCGGTGCCGAGGGCGCCGGCGGGCGGCTCCTCGGAGGCCGCGACGGCCCGCAGGCTCTCGGCGACGGCGCTGGCATCCGCGAGCGGCACGGCGAGCCGGGTGGGCAGGCGCTCCCGGCGGTGGGCGGCCGCCGCGGCGATGCGGCCGATCTCGGCCGGGGCGGCGCCGTCGAGGCGCTCCGCGTAGGCCTCGGCGAGTTCGTTGAGGGCGGCGCGGCTCTGCGCCGACAGGAGCAGCACCTCCGGCGCCGGCGCGGCCTCGCCCGCGCCCGCCGGGGCGGCGCCCTTGGCGTCGGTGAGGATCACGTGCGCGTTGGTGCCGCCGAAGCCGAACGAGTTCACGCCCGCGAAGCGCTCGCCGCGCCCCCGCGCGAGCGGCCGCGGCGCCGTGTTCACGGCGAGGTTCAGCTCGTCGAAGCGGATGGCGGGGTTGAGCTCCTCGCAGTGCAGCGAGGGCGGCAGCAGGTCGTGCTCGAGGGCGAGGCTCGCCTTCAGCAGGCCGGCGAGGCCGGAGACCGGCTCGGTATGGCCGATATTGGTCTTGATCGAGCCGATCGGCAGCGGGGCGGTGCGGCCGCGGCCGATCTTCGACCCGATGGCGCCGGCCTCGATCGGGTCGCCGACCGGCGTGCCGGTCCCGTGCGCCTCCACGAAGGCGACCGCGTCGAGGTCGATGCCGGCCTCGCGGTAGATCTCCTCCAGCAGCACGCCCTGCGCGTAGCCCGAGGGCAGCGAGATGCCGGTCGTGCGCCCGTCCGAATTGACCTTGGAGGCCGCGATCACCGCGCGCACCGTGGCGCCGGTCCGCGCCGCCGCCGCCGCCGATTGCAGCACCAGGACGACGCCGCCCTCCGCGCGCACGTAGCCGTCCGCCCTGGCCGAGAAGGCCTGGCACAGGCCCGTGCGCGACAGCATCGAGGCGTTCGAGAAGGAGATGAAGTTGAACGGGCTCGCCAGCACGTTCACGCCCGCCACCACGGCCGTGTCGATGCGGCCCGAGGCGATCGCCGCGACGGCCGCGTCGAGGGCCACCAGCGAGGACGAGCAGGCCGTGTCGAGGGTGAAGCTCGGCCCCTTCAGGTCGAAGATGTAGGAGATGCGGTTCGAGAGGATCGACAGCGTGTTGCCGGTCGCCGCGTAGGCGTCGCCGGAGGCGCAGTCGAGCACCCGCAGATTGCCGTAATCGAGCGAGGAGGCGCCCACGAAGACGCCGATCCCGGTCCCGGCGACGGCGGAGGGCCGCAGGCCCGCATCCTCCAGCGCCTCCCAGGTCAGTTCGAGCAGCATCCGCTGCTGGGGATCCATCTGCTCCGCCTCGCGGGGCGAGATCCCGAACACGGTGGGGTCGAACGACCAGATGTCGTCGAGCACGCCCGCCGCCCAGGTGTAGCTCTTGCCGCGCTCCTGGACGCGCGGATGCCCCAGGCGCTCCAGGGACCAGCGGTCCTCCGGGATCCGGGAGACCGCGCAGCGCCCCTCGGCGAGGAGCTGCCAGAGGCCGTCGATGCCCGTGGCACCCGGGAGTCGGCAGGCCCGACCGATGATCGCGATGTCAGGACGATGTCTCACGTTCGGTACGCACGCTCGCTCAAAGGGGAAGCCGGCGGGTGTGCCGACGCGGACCTTCCTTAGCCATAGTATGCGACCTGAGCCGAGGCCAACCCCCCGCAGGCCGCCGTCATCCCTCAGCCCCTGCCGATGCCGGGGCGGTGTTGCACAACTTCATCAGTGATACTGCGTCGCGAATTTCGGCAGCTTGCCCTGATCCGCGGCACATCGTGCGGTTGCCAGCATCGAACAGCGCCCGTCATTGTTAAGTTCATCGTGCCTCGCGACTGTGCTGGCGCAGGCCGCTAGTAAGCCGGAAATTCGGGTCGTATTGCGGCAGAGCCGCCGTCCGCTTCCCCGGATTGAGCACGGCCGCCAACCCGCAGGCCCGTTCCCGCGCCCGTTCCCGCGCGAGGGGACCTTCGGAGGGGACCTCGGCGGGGCGTCGCGCGGTTCCGCCCGGCCCGCTCTCCCCGCCGCGTCCGCCGGATCGGTGGCCGTCCCGGCCGACGATGCTCAGAAGGCCTTGAAGGTGATGATGGTCCGGGTGTCCTGGATGTTCGGGATCGTCTGCACGTTCTCGGCGACGAAGTGCCCGATATCGACCCCATCCTCGACGTGGAACTTGGCGAGAACGTCGTAATGCCCGGCGGTGGAGTAGATCTCTGAGGCGATCTCCCGGTCGGCGAGCGCGCTCGCCACCGTGTAGGTGCGCCCGAGCTGGCACTTGATCTCGACGAAGAAGGTCTGCATCGGCCTCGCCCCCCTGGCCGCCGGGATGCCCGGCCCCGCGGCGGGGCTGCATACCGGGCCGGCTTCCCTCTAGCGCTGCGGCGCAGCATCGGCAAGCCGCGCAGGCCCGTCACCAGAGCCGGAACTGGGCCTTCGCGCGGGCGAAATTCGGGTTGTAGTACGGGTCGTTGCGCAGCTGGGCCCCCCAGCGCTCGAGCATCGTGGCGACCTCCGCCTCGAAGCGGGCGCGCTTCTGCGGCGTGTCCTCCAGGCCCCGGCTCTTCGATTCGTGATGGATCAGGCCGGCATGGGGCGTCCAGATGATGGCGTAGCCGGCCTGCCGGATGCGCAGGCAGAGGTCGACGTCGTTGAAGGCCACCGCGAGGCGCTCCGCGTCGAAGCCGCCGACCTCCCGGAAGACGCTCGCGCGCATCATCAGGCAGGCCCCGGTGACGGCGGAGACCTCCTGGGCCATCGCCATGCGGCCGAAATAGCCGGGATCCTCGGGCCCGATGCCGAGGTGGCTGTGGCCGGCGACGCCCCCCGCGCCCAGCACGACGCCGCCGTGCTGGAGCGTGCCGTCCGGGTAGGAGAGCTTGGCCCCGACCGCGCCGATGCCGGGCTCGACGGCGATCGAGACCATCTCGGCGAGCCAGCCGGGCTCCCTCACCTCGATGTCGTTGTTGAGGAAGAGCAGGAGCGGGCCGGTCGCGGCGGCGGCGCCCTCGTTCGACAGCGCCGAGAAGTTGAAGGCGCCGGGGCTCGGCAGCACGCGCACCCGCGGGTCGGCCGCGACCTCGGCGAACAGCGCCCGGGTGGCGGGCTCGCGGCTGTCGTTGTCGAGGATGATCACCTCGATGTCCGGATAGGCGGTCCCCTTGAGCAGGCCGCGCAGCGCCACCGCGAGCAGCTCGGCCCGGTCGCGGGTCGGGATCACCACGGACACGCGCGGGGCCGGGTCCGGCACGGCGCGCACGAGGCGGTTGAAGCCGAGCGGACCGCGCTCGGCCCGGTGCGGCCAGCCGCGGCGCGCGATCAGGTCGCGCAGGGCCTGGAGGCGGGCGGCCTCGGCCCGGGCGAGCGCCGTGTCCGAGAAGGTGCCCGAGCCGATCGCCGCGCGCCAGTGGTAGAGCACCTGCGGCAGGTGGCGGATGCGGTCGGGGGAGAGCCGGTCGGCGAGGCGCAGCAGCAGGTCGTGGTCCTGGCTGCCCTCGAAGCCGGGCCGCAGGCCGCCCACCTCCCGCACCAGGCTGGTGCGCACCACCGTGAGGTGGTTGATGTAGTTCTGCGCGTAGAGGAGTTCGGGGTTCCAGTCGCTCTTGAAATGCGGCTCGAAGCGCCGCCCCTTGGCGTCGACCTTGTCCTCGTCCGTGTAGATCAGGTCGAGGGACGGGTCCTTGGCGATCGCCCTGGCGACCTCGAACAGGGCGTGCTCGGGCAGGACGTCGTCGTGGTCCATGAAGGCCACGTAGGGGCCGGCCGCCAGCGCGAGGGCCGTGTTGGTGGCCCGCGCGATGTGGCCGTTCTCCGGGCGGCGGACGACCCGCACCCGCGCGTCCGCGGCGGCGGCCCGGTCGAGCAGGCGCGGCACGGCCGGGTCCGTCGAGGCGTCGTCGGCGATGCAGAGTTCCCAATGCGGGTAGAGCTGCGCCCGGACGGAGCGCAGGGCCTCCTCCAGCACCTTCGGAGCCGGGTTGTAGACCGGCATCACCACCGAGATCAGCGGCGGGTCCGTCATGGCGCCGGCCTCGGCGCGGATGCGCGCCCGGTCCGCCTCCGAGAGGGTGTCGAAGCAGCGCACCCAGGTGTCGTAGCCGGTCAGGCCCGGGGGCGTGATCGCCCGCAGCAGGCGGTTGCGCGCCCGGACGCGCTTGCCGAGGAGCCGCCAGAACACGGCCTGGCCGGCGAGGTCGGGCCGGCGCAGGAGGCCGCGGCCGAGGAGGGCGAGGCGGCTGCGCTCCCGCAGCGTCATGTCGCCGAGGGTGACCTCGGTCTCGCCGAGCATGGGCGTGACCTTGAGCGCGACGAGGCCGGCGGGCAGGCGCCCGGTCCAGGTGAAGCGGCCGTTGCCGTAGGCGCGCTCCGCGAGGCTCGTGGTCTCGTGCTGGCTCAGGCGCTCGGCCACGGCGGCGAGCTCGACCCGGCTGAAGGAGCCGCGGCCCTCGTCGCGGAAGCTGATCTCGACCCAGCGCCCGCCCAGCCCGCTGCCTCTCAGGTCGAGGACCAGGGAGGCGGCCTCGTGCGGGTCGGGCGCGAAGGCGCGGGTGGTCCGCTCGCCCCGCAGGGGGAGGATCGCCGCCTCGACGGCCCCGCGGGCGGCGCCCGCGCGGATCGGGTCCGCGTGGTCTTGGCCGCCGCGGTCTTGGCCCGCGCGGACGTGGCCGCCGCGGACTTGGCCTGCGCGCTCGCTCATCGCCGTCGCTCTCCGCTGCCCGTCCCGGCCCCCGGCGGCCGCTGTCGGCCGGCCTCCTAGCCCACCACTCCCTCGCCCGGAAAGGGGCGCCGCGCGCAAAACCGGCTTGCCAACCCCGTCCGACACCCCTATACGGCCCCTCACACCGGGGCCGCTTCCCGCATGAGCGGCCCTGCGGGGCGCGTAGCTCAGCGGGAGAGCACTACGTTGACATCGTAGGGGTCACAGGTTCGATCCCTGTCGCGCCCACCATCAGACCCCATGACCCATCAGACCCCATGACATCGCAAGGGCCGCACCGCGAGGGCGGCCTTTTCTGCGTGGCGGTTCCAGGGTCATTGAGCCCGTGATCCTTGCCGCCGGCCATCGCGAATTTCCGCTCATTGTCGGGATTTCGTCGCGCGTCGGTTAACCGTCGGGCCAACCCGCGTGAACCAATCCGAACTACTTCCGATTGTCAATTCAGCCCCCAGCGGTTGTGCAATGACGATGGAGGAGAACGTTGGCCTACACGATTCGGGTCAGAGAGTTGAGGACCCGCGGGCCCGCGAACGAATTCGTTCTGGCCCATTCGATCATGGACCGTGCGCAAGCCGAACATCTCGTCGCGCGGTTGGCCACCTCGTATCCACGCCACGGTTTCGATCCCGATCGCGGGATCTACTGGTTTCAGGGCTTCAGCGGATTGCATGAGATTTGGGCGGCCGCGGACGCCTGAGCGCGCGCCGGCCCGCGCGCCGCCACCGATCGGTCTGGAGCATGATCCCCGGCCCTGGCCGGACGACGATCCCGGAACCGGCGGGGCCCGCCCGGTCGACGGGCGGGCCCTCGCGCGCCGAGGACCCGGGCCGGCCGCCGGGCTTGCGCACCGCGCCGCGCCGGCCGACATCAGGCGCGCGGAGCGGTCCCGCCGCGCCGCGATTCGGCGGGCCCGGGCCACGGCCGGGCGGCGCTGGTCGGACAGATCGGAGATCCCCGGCGATGGCCCTCACCCCCTTCCTGGCCCCGCTCGCGGGCGGCGCCCTGATCGGCGCCTCCGCGGCCCTGCTCCTCCTCGCCAACGGACGCATCGCCGGCATCAGCGGCATCGCCGGCGGCCTGCTCGGGCCGCCGGGCCGCGAGACGGCGTGGCGGGCGGTCTTCCTGGCCGGCCTCCTGCTCGGCCCGGTGCTGTTCCGCCTCGCCGCCGGCCACTGGCCGCCCGTCGAGGTCGAGGTCTCCTGGCCGGTGCTGATCGCGGCGGGCCTCCTCGTCGGCTTCGGCACGCGTCTCGGGTCGGGCTGCACCAGCGGGCACGGGGTCTGCGGCCTCGCGCGCCTGTCGCCGCGCTCCCTCGCCGCGGTCGCGGCCTTCATGGCCGCCGCCATCGTCACGGTGTTCCTGGTCCGGCACGGGGTCGCGCGATGAGGGCCGCGCCCCGCCTCCTCGCGGCCCTCGCGAGCGGCCTCCTGTTCGGCGTCGGGCTCGCCCTCTCGGGCATGATGAATCCCCGGAAGGTGCTGGGCTTCCTCGACCTGGCGGGCGCCTGGGATCCGAGCCTCGCCTTCGTGCTGGCCGGCGCGGTCGGCGTCTCGGCGCTCGGCTACGCCCTCAAGGCGCGGATGGCGGCGCCCCTCCTCGCCCCGCGCTTCGAGGTGCCGGCGAATCGCCGCGTCGACGCGCGCCTGCTCGGCGGCGCCGTCCTGTTCGGAGTGGGCTGGGGCCTGGCCGGGTTCTGCCCCGGTCCGGCGCTGGCGGGCCTCGCCCTCGGCCTGCCCTCCGTGGCCGTCTTCGTCGCGGCGATGCTCGCCGGCATGCTGCTCCACCGCCTCACCGCGGAGCGCCCGCGCCGCCCCGCGCTCAGCGCCGGGTGCTGAACTGGTCGGCCAACCGGGCCTCGGCCCCGCTCGCGGGGTCGCGCAGCACGAAGGTCAGCGGCGTCGACGCCGCCGCCGGGCCGGGCGGCGGCACGGTGACGAGGACGCGGACCTCCTCGGTGCGGTCGGGCCCGATCTCGCGCGCGAGCGCCTCGCCGGCCGGGTCCCCCGCGAGGGCGAGGCGGGCGCCGGGGATCCCCTCCAGGGAGAGGTCGAGCCGGCGCGATCGGTGCTGCTTGTTGATGAACCGGACCGCGTAGGCGTTGCGCACGGCGCCGTCCGACAGCGTCACCGAGAGCGGGTTGCGCTCGTGGGCGACGTGCAGGCCGAGATCCGGGCGGGTCAGGAGCCGGGCGAGCATCGCGCTCCCCACCACCGCGATCATCGCCGCGTACAGGATCGTGCGCGGCCGGACCGGGCGGATCCGGGTCGGCAGGCCCTGCTGGCGGCGCCTCACGGCGAGGTCGCTGTCGTAGGCGATCAGGCCTGGGGGCCGGCCGATCCGGGTCATCACCGCGTCGCAGGCGTCGATGCACAGGCCGCACTGGATGCAGGAGAGCTGCAGCCCGTTCCGGATGTCGACCCCGGTCGGGCAGACGGCGACGCATTGGCCGCAATCGACGCAGTCGCCCGCCGGCGCGCCCGCCGCGCGGGCCTGCTCGGCCTTCTTGAGCGACAGGCGCGGTTCGCCCCGGTCGTACCGGTAGGTGATGTTGAGCGCTTCCTTGTCGATCAGGCTCGCCTGGATGCGCGGCCAGGGGCACATGTAGGTGCAGACCTGCTCGCGGGCGTGGCCGGCGAGCAGGTAGGTCGTGAAGGTGAGGATGCCGATCCAGAGCCAGGCCGCGAACGGCGCCTGGAAGGTGGCGAGCTGGTGCACCAGGGTCGGCGCGTCCGCGAAGTAGAGGACCCAGGCGCCGCCGGTCCACCACGCGATGGCGAGCCACGCCCCGTGCTTCAGGATTGCGCGGGCGAGACGCTCCGCGCTCCAGCCGCCGGCCGCCGCCCGCATCTGGGCGCGCCGGTCGCCCTCGATGCGGCGCTCGACGGCCAGGAACAGGTCGGTCCAGACCGTCTGCGGGCAGAGATAGCCGCACCAGATCCGGCCGGCCACCGCGTTCATCAGGAACAGCACCATCGCGGCGAGCACCAGCAGGCCGGTCACGTAGTAGAATTCCTGCGGCCAGATCTCGATGAAGAAGAAGTAGAAGCGCCGCGCCGGGAGATCGAGCAGGACCGCCTGGTCGGGCGCGTTCGGGCCGCGGTCCCAGCGCAGGAAGGGCAGCAGGTAGTAGATCCCGAGCGTGACGACGAGGAGGCCCCACTTGATGCGCCGGAAGCGGCCGTGGACCGCGGCCGGGTAGATCTTCTTGCGCGGGGCGTAGAGCGGGGCGGGGAGGGAGGTGCCGGTCATGGTCGTGTCGCCGGATCGCGGAGGCGGGCCGCGTCCAGGCTGCACCGGAGCCGCTCCCGGGTCTTTGATCTGGCGCAGCGCCGGGACGGGCCATGCCGGCCGGGGGCGCGGACGGCCCGGCGCTCACCTCACGGCGCGGCCCGGGGCGGGCCGAAGCCGCCCGGGCGCTCCGCCCGGAACACGTTGGCCTGCAGGCCGGCGATCCACTGGCGCCCGCTCACCGTCACGTCGAGGTATTTCAGCGCCCCGTCCAGGTGGGAGGACACGCTGCGCCAGAAGAAGTCCGGGTAGCGCTCCACCAGGTCGGCCGGCGAGGTGTAGCCCAGGGCGGCGTTGGTGCCGGCCTCCTCGAATTCGTGGAACAGCGCGTTCGCCTTGCGCAGGTAGAGCGGGTCGCCCATCTGGCCGATCAGGTCGGCGGCGCGCACCAGGCAGGCCTCGTCCGCCGGGTCGCGGCCCGGGCAGGTCTCCTCGGCCGGGAAGCGGGTATGCTCGATCGACCGCGCGATCCTGGCCGCGTCGAGCAGGTCCGACTGGCCGAGGCGGGCGCTCACGAACAGCTTCGAGCGCTCGACGTGGTGGGCGGTCAGCGCCGCGTCGGAGGCGCCGCGCGGCAGCACCACGCGTCCGCCGGCGGCGTCGACGACGTAGCCCTCGCGGGCCGAGTCGCCCGGCAGGATGCCGCGCACGTAGCCGATGTCGTGCATCAGGCAGGCCACCAGCAGGTGCGCCCAGTCGCCGGCGGTGACCGGCTCCAGCAGGGTCCGGCCGCGCAGGATGTCGAGCCCGACCTGGGTGACGAGCAGCGTGTGCTCCAGGTCGTGGTAGAGCGCGTCGGAATTCGCCAGGCATTCCAGCGCGAGGCGCGCGACCGAGCCGACCATCTCGGCCAGGGGCGCCTGCGTCGCCCCGAAGGTGCCCCGCAGGGCGGCCGCGAGGTGGTCGCCGAGCGCCTCGGCGGCCAGGTGGGCGGTGGTGATCATGGCCGTCGCCGCGGGGCAGGCCGTCGGGGCCCGGCCGGGCGGGCCGGGGATGGGCTCTCCGGGGCGGAGCGGGCCACCTCCGCGCGGGCCTCGGGATCCCTGGTCATCACGCACCTCGCTCCTGCGCCTCCGGCGGCGAGGGGCCGGCCGCCTTCCCGCTAACGCGCCGGGCTGCGTCACGGTTGTGTCATCCGCTGGCCGGACGATCACGTCCGGACAGCGCATGGCAAGCCCGCGCGGCGCTTGAGCGAAGCCCACATCCGCCATCCCGAAGGGATCAAGCGGATGCGGGATGACGAGCCCGCGCGGCGCTTGAGCGAAGCCCACATCCGCATGGCGACGCAATCCGTCTGATCTCGTATCCCGGAACCGGCAGCGCGCCCCGGCCCTCGCCGCATCGGACGGGGCCGGAGGGGCCCGCCTACCAATCGGCGAGCGGGAAGGGCCACCGCTGCCGCGTCCGCATCTGGCCGTGCGGGTCGGGCTTCGCGCCCCGCATGCCCACCGCCATGGTGATGCTGATCGCCCCGCCGGGCGACGACAGGTCGGGCGTGCGGATCTGGATCCAGGCGTCCGGCAGCTGGCTCGCGCACCAGTCCAGGAACGTCTCGGCATCGTCGCCGTCCGGCCAGGTGCAGCCGCCGAGATACGCCCGCAGGCCCTCCCGGTGGGTCACCTTGATGGCGAGGCCGGGCCAGCGGCGCGGGTGGCCGTGGCGGAGATCGTCACGCAGTTCATGGATCACGACGCGCACGGCTGCCATCCCGGCGAGGTGCCCCGGCCGCGGTTGCGATTCGGTTAGCCCCGCCCCGCCGGCCGCGGCGCAGCCTGCTCAGCGGTACTGCTTCTCCTCGATCAGGACGGAGCCGCCGCGCAGGTTGATCTCCCGCTTCACGGCCGAGCGGCGCTCGTTCGTGGTGCTGATCCGCAGGGCGAGGGCGACCAGCTCGTCCCGGGCGGCGGCGTCCTGGGCGCAGGCGCGGATCCGGCCCTCGGCATCCCAGAGCTCGGCGTTGATCCCGCGCAGGGTGGTCTGGAGCGCCGCCACCTCCTCCGACAGGAGCCCGCTCGCCGCCAGCGCCGCGTCGAGGAGCGCGAGCTCCCGGACGACGTTCGCGCGCTTGGCGGGATCGGCGATCCGCTCGGCCTTGAGCTCCAGGATCGTGATCTTGTCGACGAGTTCGCCGAGCGACACCGGCACCCGCACGGTCCCGGGCGCGCCGTCCGGCGCCCCGGCGCCCCCCGCGAGGCCGGCGACCTCCCGCGCCATCGCGGCCGCCATCGCCTCCCAGTCGCCCCGACGCTCCTGCCGGAACAGCCGCATCGTCGGGTACCAGGCCGTCCGCTCCCCAGCGAGGCCCCAGCGCCAGTCCGGCACCGGCTTGAGCGCCACGAAGACCGGCCGGCCGAGCGCGCCCGCCACGTGGGCGACGGCCGTGTCGCTCGTCACCACGAGGTCGAGCGACATCATCACCGCCGCCGTGTCCAGGAAGGCGTCCGGGCCCGCGTCGAGGTCCGGCAGCACCGTCACGGCCATCCCCTCGGGCAGGCGGTCGAGCTGGTCGAGCCCGTGCACCTTCTGCAGGCTGACGAGCCGCACGCCCGGCACCCGCGCCAGGGGCGCGAGGCACGCGAGGGGCAGCGAGCGGCCGCGGTCGATCGCCCGGCCGGGCTGCCCCTGCCACGCCACCCCGACCCGGAATCCGGGCGGCAGCCGCGCCCTCCAGGCCGCGACCCGCTCCGGCTGCGCCGCGAGGTAGGGGCCGGCGGCGAGGTCCGCCGCATCGAGCCGCAGCAGGCGCGGCAGGCTCATCAGCGGCGCGTGGGCGTGCAGGACCGGCAGCGGCTCGTCCGGCGCGAGCACCCGCAGGAAGGGCAGGCCGCTCAGCAGGGCGCGCAGGGGTTCCTGGACGCTGAGCACCACCTCCATCCCCCGCGCGGCCGCGATCCGGGCGAAGCGCACGAACTGGATCGTGTCGCCCAGGCCCTGCTCGGCGTAGAGGAGGAGCCGCTGGCCGGCGATCAGGTCGCCCTGCCATTCGGGGCCGGGCGGGCGCGGCTCCACCCAGCCGCGCTGGCGCCGCCGCCACTCGTAGGCCTGGAACCCTTCCGCGAAGCGGCCGAGCGTCAGCAGCGTGATCGCCCGGTTGGTCAGAACCTCCGGCGCGTGCGGCCGCAGGACGAGGCTCTGCGCGTAGCTCGCCAGCGCCTCGTCCAGGTGCCCGAGCTCGTGCAGGACGTTGCCGCGGTTGCCGAGCGCGTCCGGGTCGGCAGGCCTCAGCGCCAGGGCGCGGTCGAGACTCGCCAGGGCCTCCTCGGGCCGGCCGAGGCTCACGAGCGCGTTGGCGCGGTCGAACCACGTCGCCGCGGAGGCGGGGTCGCGCGCCAGCGCGCGCTCCAGGGAGGCGAGGGAGTCCTCGGGCCGCGACAGGGCCTGCAGGGTGACGCCGCGGTCGCGCAGGGTCTCGGCGTGGTCCGGATCCAGGGCGAGGGCGCGGTCGTACCGCGCCAGGGCCGCCTCGAACCGGCCGAGGCCGAAGCAGAGGCAGGCCGCCAGGCGCGCCGCCGCGACGTTGCGCGGCTCGCGCGCCAGGAGCCGCTCGCAGCGCGCCAGGGCCGCCTCGACCTGGCCGGCCCGCTGCTCGCGCAGGGCCTCCCGCAATTCCGCCGCGCCGGTCAAGGCGAACCCCCTCCCGCCGCCCCGCCGGCTCCGAACCGGCGCGCGCCGCCCGGCCGCCGGCACCGCGCGCCCTCGCCGGTGCGGTCGGCGCGCGCCCGGGCCGGGAGGCCGATCCGCGCCGGCGCGAAGCCCGCGGCCGCGAAGAGCCCGGCGGCCGTCACGGGGCGGCCGGCGAGGCGGGCGGCGACGGCCGGCGCGGGCCCGGCGAGGGCGGCCGCGACCCGGGCCGGGCGCGCAGGGAGGGTGAGCCGCTCCGCGCCTGCGGGCGCCTCCAGCCCGCTCCGTCCGGGATGACGAGGACGCCGCCCTGGCGTTGCAGGGGCGGCCGGAAGGAGGGCGGGGTGATCTGCGAGGCGGTCTGGGCCAGCGCGGGGCCCGCGGTCAGGCTCGGGGCTGCGGCGAGGCCGAGCCGGCAGGCGGCGCGCGCGAGGCGGTGAGAGAAGGTCACTGTCGTCTCCGGCCGGGGACCGAAATGCCTCAGGGTCAGGCAACATCTATCGAACCATGCCTCAGGGGAAAGCCGCGCGCTCTTCGCCCCACCGCGGACCACCCGGCGGGGCATGACGGACCGTGATGCCTGGGTGACGGACGATCACCATAGGCACGGCGCGACGCCGCCGAAAGCGGCCCGCGCACGACTGGAGCGCGGGTCAGGTTCCTCTAGAGCAGGATCCGATCACGGTGCAATCGGGTCCCGCGCCGGGACCGGGCCGGCTGCGCCCGCCGGCATCGCACTGCTTCGTCGAACGCGAGGACGAAGACATCCCGGCGCAGCGGAATTCGCGTCGCGTTTCGTTGATGGGCCGCTCTGGAAACCCGCGCGCGGGCCATGTTATAGCGCCTTCCGTTGGGGCATCCGGCGTCGGATGCTCTCCAGGAAGAGCGCGGTGCGGTCGGGATAGCGCAGAACCGAGATGAAGGAACGGAACCGACCGCGGAGAGCGGGCGAGGCGGTGGAATGGCGGCCGGGTCGGGCAGGTGCGGGCGCACCGCGCCCCGCGCGGCCCGATCTCCGTCCTCCGCGGCGCCGGGCCCGCCCGACGCGGGCGACGCCGCGATCACCGACATGCCCGGACCGCCCTTCGTGACACCGCGCCTCCCGCTCTCTCCCTGGCTCGCCGTGTCCGCCGGCCGGAGCGCCCCTGACGCGCCGGTGCGGGCGGCGCGGAATATCCCCTGACATCGCCCGGGGCGGCGGGCTCCGCTGTCCCTCGCGCCCGCGGAGCCGCGGCGCGGTGGGCGTCCCCCCTCCCAACCCTCCAGCCGAGGATCGATCCATGACTCAGCTTCCCCTGTTCTACCGCGCCGTCGTGCCCCTCGACCGGGAGGGCCATCGCGGGCTGCGGCTGGCCAACCCGCAGCGTTTCGGCTTCGCGCGCGGGAGCCACCTCGTGCCCGCCGTGGTCGACGAGTTCGCCGCCGCCTGCCGCCACCTGCCGATCCTGTTCCTGCCCGAGAGCCTCGGCCCGACCCCGGTCTTCCTCACCGGCCTGGTGCCCGGCCGCTCGGCGCTGGTGAGCGAGGACGGCACCTGGACCGGGCGCTACCTGCCGGCCTATCTGCGCCGCTTCCCCTTCATCCTGGGCGAGAGCGAGGGCCGGCCCGCGCTGGTCTGCCTCGACGACACCGCCGAGGGCGTGCTGCGCGAGGAGGATGCGGGCGAGAGCCTGGCGCTGTTCGGGGAGGACGGGGCGCAGACGCCGCCGCTGCAGGAGCGGGTGCGGCTGGTGGCGGACTATGCCGAGGCGGCCAAGCGCACGGGCGCGCTCGGGCGGGTGCTGCAGGATCTGGGGCTGCTGCGCGGGGTGACGCTGCACGGGAAGGACCCGGCGACGGGGGAGAGCCACGCCCTGCACGGGGCGCTGGTGGTGGACGAGGGCGCGCTGAACGGCCTCTCGGACGAGGTCTTCCTGCGGCTGCGCCGGGAGGGCTGGCTGGCGGCGATCTCGGCCCATCTCGTCAGCCTGCAGGCGATCGGCGACTTCGCCCTCACCTTCGCGCCGCCGGCGCCGGCGAATGCCGAGAGCCTGGGGGAGGCCGCGTGATGCGCCGCGCGATCGGGCTCCGCTCCGTCCCGGCCGCGCTCGCCGCGGCCCTCGGTCTCGCGGGGCCGGTGCTGGCGCAGCCCGCGCCCAAGCCGGCGGTCGCTCCGCCGCCCGCCGCATCGCCCGCCGCGCCGCCGGTCCCGGCCGAGCCGGAACTGACCACGGCGAGCTTCGGCGAGTGGACGCTGCGCTGCCAGCGCCTCGCCGAGGGCGAGAAGGTGACCCGGTTCTGCGAGGTGGCGCAGGCCGTCCAGGTCCAGGGTCAGGCCGCGCCCCTGGCGCAGGTCGCGCTGGGGCGGGCGCCCGGCGAGGCCGGCCTGCGGCTGACGGCGGTGCTGCCGGTGACGGTCAGCTTCCCGTCGGGCGTGCGGGTGGGCCTGGAGGGCAAGGAGGGCCGCGAGGCGGCGGCGCTCGATCTGGCCTGGCGGCGCTGCCTCCCGGCGGGCTGCGTGGCGGATGGGGCGACCAGGGAGGACGTGCTCAAGCGCTGGCGGGCCGGCAGCGAGCCGGGGCGGCTCACGTTCAAGGACGCCGCGGGCCGGGACGTGACGCTGCCGCTGTCGTTCCGCGGCCTCGATCAGGCCCTGGAGGCCCTCGCCAAGGAGCGCGCCTGACACCGGCGCGCCCGATCCGCAACGGGCGCCGCGCGGCGCCCGTCGCTCATCCCTTGCGCAGCCGCCGCGTATTCGCGCGCACCTTGCGCCGGTAGCCGCGCACGATCTTGCGGGGCGACCCGCCGGTCGCGGCCTGGACGGCCGCCTCGCCGGCCGCGGCCACCTTCTCGGCCACCATCAGCTGGGCCTCGGCCGCCGCGGCCGGGCCGCCCAGCGCCATCTTGGCGAGGCGCAGGCCGATCACCGTCTGGGCTTCGAGCCCGAGCATCGTCATCTCGATGCCGAGCTTCCACATCGAACCGACCATCGCGGCCTCCCTCCGACGGATCCGCCGCGGCGGTCCCCCCTCGATCGCGGCGCACGGCGCCGCGGCCCGGCTTGCCCCGTTCGACCGGCACCGGGACCGAAGGATCGTCGCGCGGGGATCCGCTGCCTCGGTCCCGGCCTCCCCCGGGAACCGCGGAGAGAAGGCGCGGCGGACCGATCGGTTCCGCTCCGGCATGCGCGCCGGGACATGCGCGCCGGGACATGCGCGCCGGGATTCGTGTCGCCGGCACAGCCGTCAAGCCGATCCCTCGCTCGCGCCGCCCGCGCGCCGGCGCGGACCTGTGGATCCTGGGGAAGACTCGCGCCGAATCGCGCCCGCGGGGCAGATCGCCTGCCTCGCGGGCCGGCGCGGCGCCCCGCGGCCCATGGCATGAGGCATATTCCTCCGCAAAGGAAATCCAGTGGAGGCGGCTATGGAATTCCTCATCGAGCAGGATGATACCGGCCGATGGCGGTGGCGCCTGATCGGCCGCAAGAACGAGACCTTGCTGAGATCCGACGAGACCTTCGCGTCGAGGGGCGAGGCGGCGGAGGCGGCGAGCCTGTGGTCGCGCACCATCGAGGGCGCGTCGCGGCGCATGGCGGGCGCCGTCCCGCCCCCGCGCCGCCCGCCCCGCCCGGTCCCGCGCCGCCCGATCTTCGCCCCGCACTGATCGCGGGCGCGGGACCGGTTGCCGCCTTGCCGGTTGCGCCGGCCGTGCTATCCCGCGCGGGCCCGAATCGGTCGGGCGCGCAGGACTCGCCCATGCTCCGTCACCTCACCTTGCCGGGTCTCGTGCTCGGGCTCGCCTTCCTCTGCGTCGGCCGGGCCGCGGCGTCCGAGGATCTCGTCGCCCGGTGGGAGCGGGCCGACGCGGCCTGCGGGCTCCCGTCCTCCGCGATGAGCGAGCAGGCCTGCCTCGACCGCCAGATCCTCGCGGAGCGCCTGCGGCGGGCGGGCTGGTGCGAGGCCGCGCCGACGAGCCCCTACGAGCATTGGGGGTGGCAGCGATGCCGTTCCCGCACGGCGGTGCGCCCGGCCCACCCGCGGCGCGGCTCCCGCGCCAAGGCCTGACTCGAGACCGGCCGAACTTCCCCTGTTGCGGGCCCCGCTGTCTGGCCGTGCAGCGCGGCGGCACTAGAACATCCCGGTCGCGCTCGCGCAGAGGATCGCCGTCATCTCGTCGCCTGCTCCGCCCTCGTCTGGTTCAGCGCGCCCGATCGGACGCTACGGGCTGCCGCTGCTGATCCTGCTGGTCGGCCTGATCCTGTCGGGAGGCGCGGCCCTGCAGCTCCGGCAGGTGAGTGCGGTGCGGGACGGCGAGCGGTTCGCGCGGCTCGTCGACGCGCAGGCCGAGGACATCCGCGAGCGGCTCGACACCTACGCGGCGCTCCTGCGCGGCGCGGCCGGGCTCTACGCGGCGAGCCGGGAGGTCAGCCGGGCGGAATTCGCCGCCTACGTGGCGCGGCTGCGCCTCGGGGAGCTCTATCCGGGCATCCGCGGCCTCGGCTTCGCGCAGCGCTTCGCCCCCGGCGAGCGCGAGGCGCTGCGGCGGCTCGGCGCGGAGGGCGCGCCCGAGCCGTGGCCGGAGACCGGAGCGCCGGACCCCACCGCCATCGTCGCGCTCGAACCCGCGGACCGGCGCAACGCCGCCGCGATGGGCTTCGACATGTCCTCCGAGCCGACGCGCCGGGAGGCGATGGCGCGGGCCCGCGACGGCGCCGAGGTCGCGCTCTCGGGCAAGGTCGAACTCGTCCAGGAGATCGACCGCGACCGCCAGCCGGGCTTCCTGCTCTACCTCCCGGTCTACGCGGGGGAGGCCATCCCGGAGGCGGTCGCGGACCGGCGCGGCGCCCTGCGCGGGTTCGTCTACGCCCCGTTCCGGGCGGGCGACTTCTTCCCGCAGGTGGTCACCCGCCGCACCGCGGGCGGCGCGCGCGAACTCGCCTACGCGGTCCATGACGGCGCCGTGCCCGATGCCTCGGAGCCGATGCCCGAGCGGCTCCTCTACGCCTCCGCGCCCGGGGCGGGCCGGCCGGAAGCCGGCCTGACGGCGCGGCGCGCCCTCACCCTGGCGGGCCGGACCTGGACCCTGAGCGCCGCCGCGACGCCGGCCTTCGCGCACGACCCGGCCGGGGCGCTCGCGCCGACGATCGGCGGGCTCGGCCTCGTCCTCACGCTGCTGCTCGCGGGCGGGGCCCTCGCCCAGGTCCGGGTCAGCCGGCGCTCCGAGGAGGCGCGGCTCGCGCTCCAGGAGGAGACCGCGCGCCTGGAGCGGCTCAACCGCGCCGGCGCCTCCCTGGCCGCCGAGCACGATCTCGGCCGCCTCGTCCAGAGCATCATCGACAACGCCACCGCCCTCACGGGGGCGGCCTACGGCGCCTTCTTCGAGCGCGTGCCGGCCGGGCGCGAGGGCGATCCGGAGGAGGCCTGGCGCCTGTTCAGCCTGACGGGCGCGCCGCGCGAGGCCTTCACGCGCTTCGGCCTGCCCCGCGCCACCGCGCTCTTCGCCCCGACCTTCCGGGCCGACGGGGTGGTGCGCTCGGACGACGTGGCGGCGGATGCCCGCTACGGCTCCCACGGCGGCATGCCGGAGGGCCACCTGCCCGTGCGCAGCTACCTCGCGGTGCCGGTCGTCTCCGGCTCGGGCGAGACGCTCGGCGCCCTGCTCTTCGGCCATCCCGAGCCGGGCCGCTTCGGGACCCGGGAGGAGCGCCTGATCCTGGGCTTCGCCGGGCAGGCCGGGATCGCCCTCGACAATGCGCGCCTCCTGATCTCGGTGCGCCACGAGCAGGACCGCTTCCGCGCCGCGGTGCGGGCGGTGCGGGGCGTGCTCTGGACCAACGACGCGGCCGGCCGGATGACCGGCGAGCAGCCCGGCTGGGCGGCCATCACCGGGCAGACCCGCGCCGAGTACGAGGGCTACGGCTGGGCGCGGGCGGTGCATCCCGACGACGCGCAGCCGAGCATCGACGCCTGGAACGCGGCCGTCGCGGCGCGGCGCACCTTCGTGTTCGAGCACCGGGTGCGCAGCCGCGACGGCACGTGGCGGCCCTACGCGATCCGGGCCGTGCCGATCCTGGAGCCGGACGGGCGCATCCGCGAATGGGTCGGGGTCCACACCGACATCACCGCCCAGCGCGAGGCCGAGGCCGAGCTGCGCGAGTCGAACGAGGAGATCCAGCGCTACGCCTACATCGTCTCCCACGACCTGCGGGCGCCGCTCGTCAACGTGATGGGCTTCACGAGCGAGCTCGAGGCGCTGCAGGAGGAGATCCGCGGCGCGCTCGAGGGCCACCCGCAGGCGGCGCAGATCGACGGCGACATGAGCGAGGCCCTCGGCTTCATCCGGGCGGCGATCACCAAGATGGAGGGGCTGATCGCCGCGATCCTGAAGCTGTCGCGGGAGGGGCGGCGCAATTTCCGGCCCGAGCCCCTCGACATGACGGCGGTCATCCAGGGGCTCGCCGACGCGCAGCGCCACCAGGCCGACGCGGTCGGGGCAAGGGTGAGCGTCGCGCCCGGCCTGCCGCCGATCACCGCCGACCGGCTCGCGATCGAGCAGATCTTCTCCAACCTGATCGACAACGCCCTGAAATACCTGTCGCCCGAGCGGCCCGGCCGCATCGCCGTCGCGGCCGAGGCCGCCCCGGGCGACCGCGTGCGCTTCGCCGTCAGCGACAACGGGCGCGGCATCGCGCCCCAGGACCACGCCCGGGTCTTCGAGCTGTTCCGCCGGGCGGGCGCCCAGGACCGGCCGGGGGAGGGGATCGGGCTCGCCCACGTCAAGGCGCTGGTGCGCTCCCTCGGCGGGCGCATCGAGGTGGCCTCGCGGCTCGGCGAGGGCACCACCTTCACGGTGACGCTGCCGCGCCGCCCGGTCGCGAGCGCCCCCGGGCCGGACCGGGCCGGGTTCGAGGGCACCCCGGAGGCCGCCCCCGGGGGTGCGCCCGGGATGGCGGCCGAGTGAGGGGAGGACCGGATGCATCCCGTCTGCATCGTGATGATCGAGGACGACGAGGGCCACGCCCGGCTCATCGAGCGCAACATCCGCCGGGCCGGCGTGAACAACGAGATCCTGCCGTTCCGGGACGGCACCTCGGCGCTCGCCTACCTGCTCGGGCCGGACGGCAGCGGCGAGGTCAGCGCGGGGCGCCACCTCCTGATCCTGCTCGACCTCAACCTGCCGGACATGACCGGCCTCGACATCCTGGAGACCGTGAAGGCGAACCCGCATACCCGGCGCTCGCCCGTGGTCGTCCTCACCACCACGGACGACAGCCGCGAGATCCAGCGCTGCTACGACCTCGGCGCCAACGTCTACATCACCAAGCCGGTGAACTACGACGGCTTCGCGAACGCGATCCGGCAGCTCGGCCTGTTCTTCTCGGTGATGCAGGTGCCCGAGAATCCATGAGCGACGCGGCCGCGCCGGGCCAGGCCCGCATCCTCTACATCGACGACGATCCCGGGCTCGGGCGCCTCGTCCAGCGCGCCCTGCGGGGCCGGGGCTACGCCGTGGACCTCGCCGAGGACGGGGAGGCGGGGCTGGCGCGGCTGCGGGCGGGCGGCATCGACGTGGTCGCCCTCGACCACCACATGCCGGGCCGCAGCGGGCTCGAGGTGCTGGCGGCGATCCGGGCCCTGCCCGAGGCGCCCCCGGTCGTCTACGTGACCGGCTCGGAGGACAGCCGCGTCGCCGTGGCCGCCCTCAAGGCCGGCGCCGTGGATTACGTCTGGAAGGACGTGCAGGGCCATTTCCGCGAACTCCTCGGCGAGGCGATCGACACCGCCCTGCGCCAGGAGGCGCTGCGGCGGGACAAGGAGCGGGCGGAGGCCGAGGTGCGGGCCGCCCGCGACCGGGCCGAGATCCTGCTGCGGGAGGTGAATCACCGCGTCGCCAACTCCCTCGCCCTGGTGGCGGCGCTGGCCCGGATGCAGACCAACGCGGTGACGGACCCGGCCGCCAAGAGCGCGCTCGAGGAGATGCAGGCGCGGATCTCCGCCATCGCGGGGATCCACCGCCGCCTCTACACCTCGCAGGACGTCCAGGCGGTCGAGGTCGACGCCTACCTGGCGAGCCTGGTCGAGGAACTCGAAGCCTCCATGAAGGCGGCGGGGCGCGACCACGCCATCCGCCTGCGGGCCGAGCCGATCCGGCTCGCCACCGACAAGGCGGTCTCGCTCGGCGTCGTCGTGACCGAACTCGTCACCAACGCCTACAAGTACGCCTATCCGCCCGAGGTGGCGGGGGAGATCCGGGTCGCCATCACGCGGCGCGGCGAGGACGCGCTCTGCCTCGTGGTCGAGGACGACGGCATCGGCTGGTCGGGGGAGGGGACCCCGCTCGGCTCCGGCCTCGGCTCGCGCATCCTGCGGGCCATGGGCACGAACCTGCGCTCCAAGGTCGAGTACGACCGCCTCCCTGGCGGCACCCGCGCGACGCTGGCGTTCCAGGGCTGAGCCGGGATCCGGTTGGATCACGGCGGCTCCCGGATCGCGAACCCGCGCGGCGCGCCCCGCTCAGCGCGGATCCGAGTTGAAGAAGGACGGCGCGTCGTTCGTCGGGAAGAAGCGGCGCGAGGGCGTCTGGCGCGGCTGCACCGGCGTGCCGCGCAGCGGCGCCACGTCCACCTGCCCTTGGCGGTTGACCGGCTGGGCGCGCCGCGCCTCCTGCTGCTGGTTCGGGTCGCGGCGGCGGCGCTCGGGCTTGGCGGCCGCCACCGGCGCGTCGTCCTGCTCCTTGGCTTCGGCGATGATGTCCGTCCCGCCTTTGCAGTCCACCAGCCAGACGTCGTAGATCGGGTGCTCGATCGCGTGCAGGCCGGGGCTCGCCGCGAACATCCAGCCGGTGAAGATCCGCCGGTACTTGTTCTCCAGCGTGACCTCGTCGACCTCCAGGAAGGCCGTGGTCCTGGCGCTCTCGGTCGGCGGGCGGGTGTAGCAGACCCGCGGCGTCAGCTGCAGGGCGCCGAACTGCACCGTCTCGTCGACCGAGACCTCGAAGGTCACGATGCGGCCGGTGATCTTGTCGAGCCCCGAGAACACCGCGGTCGGGTTGCGGATCTTGTCGGCCTGCGCGGCGGGCGCGAGGACGCCCGCGAGGCTGAGGACCAAAGCCGCGCGGATGGCGGATCGGGCGGTGGTGCGGCTCAACGCGAACTCCCTTCGGCTGCCCGCTGTCTCCCCCCGAAGGGTGGTGGAAAAAGGGCGGCCCCTACTCGCCCGGCGTCCACGGCACGTAGTCGCCGGTCGCGGCCGGGCGCTGGCCGTAGGAGAGCTGCGAGCCGCGCGGCCGATAGGCCGCCACGGTACCGGTCAGGTTCGGCTCGAAGGGCTTCTGCCACTCGCGCGGCGTATAGCTCTCCTCGCTCGGCGCCACGTCGACCGTGTGGCTGAGCCAGCCGCGCCAGCCCGGCGGCACCTTCGAGGCGTCCGCCTCGCCGTTGTAGATCACCCAGCGCCGCTCCGTCCCGACCGACGGGTCGATCAGGGGCCCCTCGGCCCGGTAGTAGCGGTTGCCGAACTCGTCCGTGCCGACGAGCTCGCCGTGGCGCTTGGTGTATAACTCCAGGCTCACGGTGGAGCCGCTCCACCACGTGAAGATGCGCAGGAGTGTGTCTTTCAGCGCCATCGCGGCCGTCTCGTCGCTTGCCCGGGCCCGGGGCCCGTCCTCGGTCGCGGCGGACTATGGTGAGGCGGGCCGGCGAAGTCCAGCCGCAGCGCGTCGCACCCCGGCGCCCGCGGCGCCGGCCCGGGAGCACCGCGCCCGCCCCGGGCGCCGGCCCGGGAGCACCGGTTGAGCCCGCCCGGCCGCGCAACCGACACCCGCTACCCGGGCCCAGGCGTGGCGAATTTGCATCAAATTCACAGCCGCGCCGCGCCCGACCGGCCGCAGAACCGGTTGAGCGCGAAAAAACTCGCGCGGAATCCGAGAGGCCCGATGCGGCTTTAGGCGGAGTCGCGAGATATCCACAGGATTTGGCTCGCCGGCACAACATCTAGCGTGGAACGGCCGGGCGTCACACTAGTTGTTGACGCGGAGCCCCGAAGCTCGCTAGCTTGCCCGCAGGTTGGACGACCGGTTCGCCGGCGAAACGTTCAACGGCCGCGCGGCGCAAAGCTGCGGACGGCGCAACTCTGGCGTGCGTTGATGCGCCGGGGTCGAGGCATCCTGAACCATGCTGGGCGAACGACCGCGCGGGGTCGCGGTTCGGGTTGTCATGTCACCTGTCGGGAGAGAACGTTTCATGCGGATCGAGCGGCGTATCACGACGGCCGGACAATCCCCCTATGCGGGGATCCCGTTCAGGAAAGCGGTGAGCGAGATCCGCAATCCGGACGGCTCGGTGGTGTTTCGCCTCGACGGCATCGACGTGCCGGAGGCCTGGAGCCAGGTCGCCTGCGACGTCCTGGCCCAGAAGTACTTCCGCAAGGCGGGCGTGCCCGCGGCGCTCCGGCGCGTGGAGGAGAACGACGTTCCCTCCTTCCTGTGGCGCTCGGTGCCGGACGAGGAGGCCCTCGCGGCGCTGCCCGAGGAGGCGCGCTACGGTTCCGAGACCTCGGCCGTCCAGGTCTTCGACCGGCTCGCCGGCTGCTGGACCTACTGGGGCTGGAAGGGCGGCTACTTCTCCTCCGAGGAGGACGCCGCCGCCTTCCTCGACGAGCTGCGCGCCATGCTGGCCCGCCAGATGGTGGCGCCGAACTCGCCGCAATGGTTCAACACCGGCCTGCACTGGGCCTACGGCATCGACGGCCCGAGCCAGGGCCACTACTACGTCGATTACCGCACCGGCGCGCTGACCAAGTCGGCGAGCGCCTACGAGCACCCGCAGCCGCACGCCTGCTTCATCCAGTCGGTCCAGGACGACCTCGTCAACGAGGGCGGCATCATGGACCTCTGGGTGCGCGAGGCGCGCCTGTTCAAGTACGGCTCGGGCACCGGCTCGAACTTCTCGGCCCTGCGCGGCGAGAACGAGAAGCTCGCGGGCGGCGGGCGCTCGTCGGGCCTGATGAGCTTCCTCAAGATCGGCGACCGGGCGGCGGGCGCGATCAAGTCGGGCGGCACCACGCGGCGCGCCGCCAAGATGGTGATCGTCGACATCGACCATCCCGACATCGAGGCCTTCATCGACTGGAAGGTGCGGGAGGAGCAGAAGGTCGCCGCGCTCGTCACCGGCTCGAAGGTCGCCGCCAAGCACCTCAAGGCGGTGATGCGCGCCTGCCTCAACTGCGAGGCGGAGGGCGACGCCTGCTTCGACCCCGAGCGCAACCCGGCGCTCAAGCGCGAGGTCAAGGCGGCCCGCCGCGCCATGGTGCCGGACGCCTCGGTCAAGCGCGTGATCCAGTCCGCCCGCCAGGGCGCGACCGAGGTCGATTTCCCGATCTTCGACACGGACTGGGATTCCGAGGCCTACCTCACGGTCTCGGGCCAGAACTCCAACAACTCGGTCTCGCTCACCGACGACTTCCTGCGCGCCGTCGAGGCGGACGCGGACTGGCCGCTCAGGACCCGTATCGGCGGCAAGGTCGCCAAGACGCTGAAGGCCCGCGACCTCTGGGAGAAGATCGGCGCGGCGGCCTGGGCCTCGGCCGATCCGGGCCTGCACTTCAACACCACCATGAACGACTGGCACACCTGCCCGGTCGGCGGGCGGATCCGGGCCTCGAACCCGTGCTCCGAGTACATGTTCCTGGACGACACCGCCTGCAACCTCGCCTCGGCCAACCTGCTGGCGCTGTTCGACCGCGGCACCCGGACCTTCGACGTCGAGGCCTACGAGCATCTCTGCCGGCTCTGGACCATCGTCCTGGAGATCTCGGTGACGATGGCGCAGTTCCCGAGCCGGGAGATCGCCGACCTCTCCTACAAGTACCGCACCCTCGGGCTCGGCTACGCCAATGTCGGCGGCCTGCTGATGACCATGGGCCTGCCCTACGATTCCCGCGAGGGGCGGGCGCTGGCGGGGGCGCTCACCGCCATCATGACCGGCGTGGCCTACGCCACCTCGGCCGAGATGGCGCGCGAACTCGGGCCCTTCCCGGCCTACGAGGAGAATGCCGACGCGATGCTGCGGGTGATCCGCAACCATCGCCGGGCCGCGCACGGCGAGGCGGAGGGCTACGAGTTCCTCAGCACCAAGCCGGTGCCCCTCGACCACGCGGCCTGCCCGCAGCCCGACCTCGTGGCCCACGCCACGCGGGCCTGGGACCGGGCGCTGGTGCTCGGCGAGGAGCACGGCTACCGCAACGCGCAGGCGACCGTGATCGCGCCGACCGGCACGATCGGGCTGGTGATGGATTGCGACACCACCGGCATCGAGCCGGACTTCGCCCTGGTGAAGTTCAAGAAGCTGGCGGGCGGCGGCTACTTCAAGATCATCAACCGGGCGGTGCCGGACGCGCTGCGCGCCCTCGGCTACCGGGAATCCGAGATCGCCGAGATCGAGGCCTACGCGGTCGGCCACGGCTCGCTCGGCCAGGCGCCGGCCGTCAACCCGGCCGCCCTGCGCGCCAAGGGCTTCACCGACGACAAGATCGCGGCGGTCGAGGCGGGGCTGAAATCGGCCTTCGACATCAAGTTCGTGTTCAACCGCTGGACCTTGGGCGAGGATTTCCTGACCAGGACCCTGCGGGTCCCGGCCGAGAGGCTCGCCGATCCGTCCTTCGACCTGCTGACGCATCTCGGCTTCACGCGGCGCGAGATCGAGGCGGCGAACATCCACGTCTGCGGGGCGATGACGCTGGAGGGCGCGCCGCACCTGAAGCGCGAGCATTACGCGGTGTTCGACTGCGCCAATCCGTGCGGGCGCACCGGCAAGCGCTACCTCTCGGTGGAGAGCCACATCCGCATGATGGCGGCGGCGCAGCCCTTCATCTCGGGGGCGATCTCCAAGACCATCAACATGCCGAACGACGCCACGGTGGAGGATTGCAAGGAGGCCTACCGGCTCTCCTGGACCCTCGGCCTGAAGGCGAACGCGCTCTACCGCGACGGCTCGAAGCTGTCGCAGCCCCTCAACGCCGCGCTCATCGCCGATGACGACGAGGACGAGGCCGAGGAGGCGGTGGAGGCGCTGATCGCGCAGCCGGCCGCGGCCCGGGCCGCGGCGGTGGCGGAGAAGATCGTCGAGCGGGTGATCGAGCGCGTCGAGCGCATCCGCTCGCGGGAGAAGATGCCGGACCGCCGCAAGGGCTACACCCAGAAGGCGGTGGTCGGCGGGCACAAAGTCTACCTGCGCACCGGCGAGTACGACGACGGCCGGCTGGGCGAGATCTTCATCGACATGCACAAGGAGGGCGCCGCCTTCCGCAGCCTGATGAACAACTTCGCGATCGCGATCTCGCTCGGCCTGCAATACGGCGTGCCGCTGGAGGAGTACGTCGACGCCTTCACCTTCACCCGCTTCGAGCCGGCGGGGTTCGTGCAGGGCAACGACGCGATCAAGAACGCGACCTCGATCCTCGACTACGTGTTCCGGGAACTGGCGATCTCGTATCTGGGCCGCACCGACCTCGCGCATGTCGACCCGTCCGAGATCGGCTCGACCGTGATGGGCGGGGGCGTGGCGCAGTCGAAGCAGCCGGCGCCCGAGCCGGTGGTGGCGCACACGATCGTGTCGCGGGGCCTGCTGCGCGGCTCGGCCGACCGGCTGACCCTGATCCACGGCGGTCCCGGCGGCAGCACCGCCGGGGTGGCGGCGCCCGCGACCGGCCTCTCGGCCCCGGCGGGCGGCAGCATCCACGCCGTGCGCGGCGCGGTGGCGCTGCGGACCGAGCCCGCCCTGGCCGGCCGGATCGACGCCCTCGCCGAGGCCCTGCCCTTCGGCCGGCCCGAGCCCAAGGCCGAGCGCAGCGTCGCCGACCGCCGGGCCGAGGCCAAGATGAAGGGCTATGTCGGCGAGGCCTGCCCGGAATGCGCGAATTTCACGCTGGTGCGCAACGGCACCTGCCTGAAATGCGACACCTGCGGCAGCACGACGGGCTGCTCGTGATCGGGCGGCTGCCGAGTGAAGCTGTGAAACCCGCATGAGAAGCGACGCAGGGATCGAAAAGCCCTGCACAAACTTAAGGTAGGAACCTGCATAACCGAGGGCCGCCACTAAAGCGGCCCTCTGACTTTCAAAGCTGACCGCCATCAGCGGTCAAATGCTTACACCGCTGCACCAAGCGCCGCGTCGCATCCTCGACGTATCGCCCGTTCATCTATCGGCTTTCGATACTCCGGTATCGTCTACCCCCGTTTCCAGGATCCAGGATAGTGTGACCCGGGGGCGGTGAGGGAGCCGTCGCCATTCCGCGATGACGCTACTGGAGCGGTGCTACCGAGGACGGCCAGGCCGTGGTGCCGCGCCCGGGGCGATTAAGGGGCCTGGGGATTCGTCGCCAACCTGCAGCGGCCGTGCCGACCGGTGGCGCTTGGCGGTGGCTTGACAGCAGGCGTGGCGCCTACATCCAGGGCGTCGCTAATCGAAGCCGCAAGTCCTTGTGCGCAGCTGCTTTTTCGACGCCTCTATCCTTGAGCCGTGCCGTCGGCTGAGGAATAGTCATGATTCAATCTGGGATGGAGCGCGTGACGGCGGAATTCCTCAAGGACGTGTTGAAGAAACTGACGGGACCCGCATCGCCGGCGCCTGCCGAGAAACCGCGCCTCAAGACGGTCAAGGGCCGCGCGAAGCACAAGCTCAAGCTCCTCGACCCCGCCACGCTCAATAACCCGAAGTGGAACGTCCGCAACGAGGTCGAGTGGGTGATCTGCAACGACGATGCCCTGGAAGGCCTCAAGCGCCTCCCGGACCGCCTCGTCGACTGCGTTGTGACGAGCCCGCCCTACTACTGGCAGCGCGACTACGGTATCGAGGGACAGACCGGCCATGAGGACACCGTCCAGGCCTACGTCGATACCCTGGTGGCCGTCTTCCGCGAGGTCCGGCGCGTGCTCAAGCCCAGGGGCACCCTCTTCCTGAACCTGGGCGATACCTACTACTCGGGCAACGGCCAGCCTAGCATTACAGTTGCGTTTTTGTGCGTGCTGGCTGACGGCTGGCCCGGCTTGGCGTCCGGCGCTGCCGCCGCCGTTTGGCGTCTGACGCGCGCTGTTTGAGATGTGCCTGGCGGGCGGCCGCCTGATGCGCCCGTCGCCAGAGCGACCATGCGATGACGTGAGCGGGTTGAATGCGCCGCTGTGCCATCCGCACCGCGATGCGGCGGATCTCCTGGACCGACCAGCGGATCAGCGGGCGCGCGGTCTCGGCCGGGCTCGGCTTTTTGGGGGCGGCGCGTTGGCGTGATGGCGGATCACCGTCAGCAGGGCGAAGGCCATCATCACCAGGCTGACGTGCCGATGCCAGCCGTGCCAAGAGCGGGTCTCATTGTGTGTCAGCCCGAGGTCGGTCTTGGCCGTCTCGAACGCGTCCTCGATGCTCCAACGCCGTCCCTCGACGCTGACCAGGATCTGGATCGGCGTGCCGGCCGGGCACCAGGTCGTGAAGTAGGCCCGCTCGCCATCGCTCAGGCTGCGGCGGATCAGGAGCCCCCGCGTCCACAGGCCGGTCTGGTCGTAGGCGGCACCAGCGAGGTCGGCCAGTTCGCAGTAGGCCCAGTCGTACAGCCGCGCGCCCTTCGTCCCGTCGCCCGCCGACAGGCGCGTCCAGGCCGACGGAGCAAGGCCATCCGCGATCGTCTCGGCGGTGCCGGCCACCAGCGGCTTGCCGGCCCAGGAGTTGAACGCGTGATCGCTCTTCACCCCGAGCACGTAACCCTTGCCCGCCCGCCGCAGGGCCATCTCGATCTCGCCGACCCCGTAGACGGTGTCGGCCGCTACCCAGGAAAACGGCACGCCGGCAGCCCTCGCCCGCTCGATCATCGCCAGAGCCAATCCCGGCTTGGTCGCGAAGGTCGTCCCCTTCGGCACGTGGGCGGCGGCCAGCCGGGCTGGATCCGAGGTCCAGGTCTGGGGTAGGTACAAGGCTCGATCGATGAAGGCATGACCGTGCCGTGAGACATAGGCCGCGAACACGCCGATCTGACAGTTCGTGATCTTGCCGGCCGAGCCGGTGTACTGGCGATGCACGCCGCACGAGGCCTTGCCCTGCTTTAGAAAGCCGGTCTCGTCGAGAACCAGAACCGCGTCCGGGTCGGCCAGCGTCTCCAGAGCATAGTCACGCACCACGTCGCGCAGAGCGTCGGCGTCCCAACGTCCGCGCCCCAGCACCGCCTGCTGGCGCCAGGGCCCGGGATCGCCCGCGGCTTCCGCCCGCATCCAACCCGTCTTGCGCCGCTCTGCACCGAGCAGTCCATCCAAGAACGCTCCGGCCGAGGCGGCGACCCGGCGCTGGGTGAACAGAGGCCGCATGCGCCCCTTCACCTCCCGGAGCGACGAGGCCCACAACTCCAGCGTCGCCTCGACCGAAGTCTCCGACGTCCATGATGCGCGAATCATGGCGACGCAAAGAGTCAGAACCTCGCCGAAAACGCAACTGTAATGCTAGGGGCGGCGACCCGAAGCAGATCTGGCGCAGCTTCTCGCGCCGCAAGTACCGGGCCGTCGACAAGCCGGGCTTCGGCCTGCCTCAGAAGTCCCTCATCGGCGTGCCGTGGCGAGTCGCCCTAGCCCTCCAAGCCGACGGCTGGGTGCTCCGCTCCGCCGTCGTCTGGCGCAAGCCCAAGGGCCTCGCCGAGCCCAGCGTCAAGGACCGGCCGTGGACTACTACGGAGACGGTGTTCATTCTTTCGAAGTCGAACAAGTACTACTTCGACCGCGAGGGCCTGGACGGCCAGGAGGACGTCTGGGACATTCCGGCGCCGAACGCCGATCGCCGCTTCCGCCATGCCGCCCCCTTCCCGGAGGCGCTCGTCAGCCGATGCCTCGCTGTCGGCTGCCCCCCGAAGGGGGTCGTGCTCGACCCCTATGCCGGCTCGGGCACCACCCTCGTCGTCGCCGCCGACCGCGGCCTGCACTCCATTGGCATCGAGCTCAGCCCCCATTACGTGAACCTCGCCCGCGGGCGCCTCAACCACATCAAGCCGCGATGAGGTTGGCCGATGGACGCAAGGGTGCGCTTCAACGAGATACACGCGCGCCTTCTGGCGGGGAGCCGCACCGCGTCTGCTGAGATGTTTCGCGAGGGGCTCGGCCCCATCAAGGCCTTCCTGGCGAGCGAGTTCCCGACCCTGGCGGACGAGGACCTAAACGACCTCGCGACCGATGCCATCGTCGCCTACGTGGGAGATCCCGAGCGGTGCGACCTCGGCAAGGGGTCGCTCTGGACGTACCTCTGCAACGTCGCCAAGCGCGACGCCATCGACCTCATCCGCTTGCGGACCAGGAGGGACAGGCTTCTCCAGGAAAAGGTGGAGACCGATGTCGAGTTCTGGGCGTCCCGCGCGAAGGATACCTTCAGAGGCGATGATGCGATTGATGCCCGCAAGATCATGAGGCTCCACGGCGGACGGCTGGTCAAGAACGACGCCGAGGCCAGGGTTCTAGTCCTTATCCTCAAGGATGAGGATCGGACGGAGGCCTTCGCGGAAGCCCTGGGGATCGACCCCAAGGCGGCCGACACCGAGAAGATCGTGAAGCGGGTCAAGGATCGCATTGACAAGCGCCTGCAGAGGTGCCGCGATGAGCTCTGACGATCCGACCGACAAGGCGCTGGCCCGCGCCGCCAAGAGGGCCGGGACCGGACCAGCACCGTTCGTCGCCGCCCTCGTCGAGGCCTGGCGCAAGGCCTTCCCGGACGAGGATCCAGCCGTGGCGCTCGGATGCGCGCCCCGGGCCGTTACAGATCTCTCGCTCTGCCTGCGCCCGCGCGAGGAGAGGTGGTTCGACGACGCCGCGGAGATCGCCGGCTTCGTCGGGATCGACCTCGACCACTTGGTCTGCTTCCTGCGCGCCGCCGAGGCGATCGAAGGCATGGGAGACGCCCACTCGGCCGACGACGCCGTCGAGGGCCGCCTCCTCGCCGCCCGCGACCGCGACGAGAAGGACGAGTGATGGCGGCCCACCGCAGCGAGGACGTCGCTGACGCCTTCTGGGAACGAGCCGGAGGCCGCGTCCGCTTCGGGAGCCCGGCCGACGTCGAGCGGGCGGCCTCCCGAGTACTGCCCGTGGCGGTCCGCCGAATCCGAGGCCTCAGCACCGACGCGGTCGCCGGTCTCCTAGCTCGCATCGGCGCGATCCCGTGGACGGACGTGTCCCCTCGTCCCCTGCGCGGCTGCCTCGTCGCGGACGCCGGCAAGGCCCTCATCCTCGTCGACGCCGACGACCCCGAGGACGAGCAGCGAATGACCGTCGCCCATGAGGTCGCCCACCTCCTGCTGCACTACCTCAAGCCCCGGGAGGACGCCATGACGGCCTTCGGCTCAGGCATCGTCACCGTCCTCGATCGCACCCGACCGCCGACCCTGGGCGAGCGACTCTCGTCTGCCCTGCGCAACGTCCCCATCGAGCCCTACCGCCACGCCATGGACCGCGGGACCGCCCATAGACGGGAAGTCGATGCCATGGAGGACGAGGCAGACGACCTCGCGGTCGAGCTCCTCGCCCCGTGGCGCGAGCTCCAGGCCATGCGTGGTGTCCGCCCCGGCGCGCTCCGCGAGCGCTTCGGGCTGCCGGCGCCGGTGGCAGCCCGCCTCGCGGTCCTGATCACCCCTACCAGCACGACTTCCGGTGTCCTCGGCCTGTTCGGCCGAAAATAGTTTGTCGAACCTCTGCTCGCTCGTCCGAAGAATAGATTGGACGAACCGGAGATCGCCATGGCGCTCGACGAGATCAAGGACCTGCTTGCCGGCGCCGAGGAGCCGGTCTTCGTCGCCGACCGCCGCCCAGCGGAGGAGGACGCCGACAACGACGAGCTCGACGACGTCGAGGTTGACAGCCTCGAAACCGAGTTCCGGGAAGCCCTTGACCTCACCAAGTGGACCTCCGGCGAGCGCATGGACCAGCTCGCCGTGCGCCTGGAGCGCGAGGTCGAGGCGGCCGCCAAGCATGAAGACAACATGGCCCCTCGGGTGCTCCGAGCTCTTGAGGAGGGGCTGAAGACTGCGCCTGACCGCTCCAGGGAGATTGGCGTATACCTTGGGTTCAAGCGGTCGTCGCAACACCATCTTGCACGGCAGCCAGCACAGCGTCGAGCGCCTCTGCCGGCGTCTTCCAGTTCAGCGTCTTGCGCGGTCTGCTG
>NZ_KB900609.1:5545598-5554817 GCF_000379105.1 Methylobacterium sp. WSM2598
GACCCGGTGACCGCAGCTTCTCGCGAAGTGCCCGATCCGAACGCCGCCGACCTGCCATCACAACCGCCCTCCGCCAAGCCGTTGCGACGACCACTTGAATCCACCTACACGCTGCCCGTCGATGTGGTGACCAACGCCGTCCGGAACATTCTATTCAACGGCCAGGTCGAGGCCTGCGACGGCACCCGCGTCGCCGTCCCCACCCTCCCGATCACTGTCGTCCAGATCGGGATCTGCCTCAGCTCGTACCAGGGCACCGGCGACGCCGGCAGCATCGGGAACCGCCTCTATCGCCACGACATCATGCGGCGCAACGGGAACGCCGAAGAGGAGGTCCTGGCCTTCCTCTCCCGCCGTGCCCGCCGCAAGCGCCGCGACGTCGCCCGCGAGGAGTTCGGCGAGGACGGGCAGCCCATGAGCATGTCCGACATGATGTGCCGGGCCCTCATGATCTACGCCGAGCGCGCCATGCTGGTCGACCGCTGCGCCACGCCCTGGCGCATGGGGCACGGCGGGCCGATGCCGCACGAACTCATCGTCGGCTCCGGCCGCAAGGAGATGGCCGAGGCGAGCCTGGAGATGCTCCGCCGCCTCCTGCTCAAACATCAGAAGTTCATCTTCGTGCCGAGCGAGATCAGCGACGAGGCGGTCGTCACCATCGCCAACTCCCTCCAGCCGCTCCAGTACGCGGTCCTGCGCAACACGAAGGACATCATCGAGGGCTACATCAAAGGCAGCAGCTACGAGCGCCCGCACTACCGCGCCTCCGGGCTCTACGACAAGGTCCGCGCCTTCCAGGAGGACGTCGGCTCGAAGGTCGTGCTTTGCGTCTACCGCGCGTCTGTCATCTGCCCCGGGCGGGTCTCCTACGCCCACGAGGACCACGTGCACCAAGCGGCCCAGATCGTCATGGCCGACAGTGCCCTCCAGGAGGCGCGCGGGTTCCCCAACTTGATCGACATCGCCGACCGCACCTGCAAGGGCATGTTCGAGCCCGGCGGCGTCACCGCGCAGGTGCACGCCGCGCTGGCCCGCACTGGCTCCCCCTTCCGCTTCCTCGCCGAACGCACCACCCGGGCCTGACGCCCGCCCACCCGACACCGGAGGTCACCATGAGCCCCGACGAGAAGGTCGCTGCCGCCGCCAAGCGCCTGGAGCAGACCGCCAACGAGAACGGCGGGCCATACCAGGAGCCCGAGGCCTATCGCGGGTCCATCGCCCGCACCATGTTCGACCGCTCCGGGGCCGAGGACGGCACCGTCACGGCGTTGGTACCCGAGGATCGCATCGGCGACATCGCCCGCGAGGCCTATGTCCGTATCCCCAGCATCCACCCCCGCACCAACAAGGTCGAGGCCGAGTATCTGGGCGTCGTGGCCTCACGTCCGTTCGCCGAGCCGGACGCGCTCAGTGCGACCGCGCCGACGCTGGTCGTGGCCGCCGCGCACCGTGCCGTGCTGACGCCCAAGTACCACGGCATCGCCCAGATCCAGGTCTTCGGCGAGCGCGTGGATGGACAGATCGTCCCACCCGTGCGCCGGCCCTGCCCGAACAGCCCCGTGTTCCTGCTCGGCGACGAGGAGGTGAAAGCCGTGCTCGGCCTCAACATCCCGCCCGACGACAAGCCCGTTCGACTGGGTCTCCTCGACGGCGCCAGCTCCATCGCAGTCGCGGTGCCGGCCGCGCAGAAGTCGGTGCTCTTCAAGCATCTCGCGATCCTCGGCACCACTGGCGGCGGCAAGAGCACCACCGTGTCCGGCACCATCATGAACCTCGCCGAGGCCGGCAACGCGGTTGTCGTCTTCGACATCGAGGGCGAGTACACGACCATGAACGACCCGAGCTCGAACCCGCGCATGCTCGCGGCCCTCAAGAAGCGCGGCCTCGACCCGCGGGGGGCGGACAAGACCAAGCTCTTCTATCTCTCGGGCCGCACCCCGGCGAGTCCCGACCACCCGAGCCAGCGCGACTTCAAGATCGCCTTCGACGACCTGTCCCCATACGTCCTCGCCGAAGTGCTCGACCTCAGCGAGCCGCAGGAGCGTCGCCTCCTGGATGCCTACGAGGTCTGCCGCATCACCATGGAGCGGACGAAGATCTACCCGGCCAACGACGACGAGCAACGGGAGGCCCTGGAGATCGACGAGTTGCTCGGCGGCTGGCCGCGCATGACCGTCGAGATGATGCTCGACGTCGTCGGCGCTGCCATCGAGCAGATCGACGGCAACGCCGACGACTTCCGGGGGCGCCGGAACGGGTTCGCCGGTCATGAGAAGGTGCTTCTCCAGACCCTCAACGCCCGCAAGATCGAGAAGGACTCTCGGTCGTGGAAGGCCATCGCCAAGCGGCTGTGGCGCATGAAGAAGGCCGGCGTCTTCGCCGACCGCGACCGCGAGCGCATCGACGTCGGCGAAATGCTGGTGCCCGGGCAGATCTCCATCGTTGACCTGAGCGACATGGACGCGCCCTACCTACGCAATCTCGTCATCGCGCAGATGCTGCGCGCCCTCCAGACGCGGCAGGACGAGCTCTACGGGGCGCGGGAGGACGCGATCCGCTTCGGCCAGATGCCCAAGGACCTGACCAAGGTCAACATCTTCATCGAGGAGGCCCACGAGTTCCTCTCGGCCCAGCGCATCAAGCAGATGCCCAACCTGTTCGATCAGGTCGCCCGCATCGCCCGCCGCGGCCGCAAGCGCTACCTCGGGCTCGTCTTCGTGACCCAGCTTCCGAGCCACCTGCCCGACGAGGTGCTCGGCCTCGTCAACAATTGGATCCTCCACAAGCTCACCGACAGCGGCGTCGTGAACCGCCTGCGCAAGGTGGTGCCCGGGGTCAACGAGGCGACCTGGAACTCCCTGCCGAACCTCGCCCCGGGGCAGGCCCTGTGCTCGTTCACGCACCTGGCCCGGCCGGTTATGACCACCGTCGACCCGTCGCCCTGCCAGCTCCGGATGGTCGACTGACTTGGGCAGTGCCCTCGCCACCTTCCACCGCGGGATCGCGGTGGCCGACGAGGACTTTGACGAGGTCGTGGCGACCATCCGGCGCAGCGGCCTCTCCGCCGCCGATCCGTCGTTCATCACGGGCTTCGGCTTCTACGACATCCGCGCCCCCGGCGCGAGGGTGACGATGGCGCCCGACCGCCGGGGCGGCGCCTCCCTGAGCAGCAGGTCGGCGCGCAACCCCTGAAGGCGCCGGCGGGCCCCGGGGCGGAGGGCCGCTCCGCTCGACCGTCACGGCCCCGGCGGCCGAAGCGGCCGCGAGGAGCGCCCGCCCGGATGGCGCGGGGGCGGGCCGCCTCACGCCGCCTCCGGCATGCGGTCGATGAGCGTGTCGACGGTGAGGGGATAGTCCCGCACCCGCACGCCGGTGGCGTTGTAGACCGCGTTCGCCACCGCGGCGCCGACCCCGCACAGGCCGAGTTCGCCGACGCCCTTGGCCTTCATCGGCGACGACATCGGGTCGACCTCGTCGAGGAAGATCACCTCCTGGTGCGGGATGTCGGCGTGGACCGGCACCTCGTAGCCGGCGAGGTCGTGGTTGACGAAGAAGCCCCGGCGCGTGTCGACCGCGAGCTTCTCCATCAGCGCCGCCCCGACCCCCATGGTCATCCCGCCGATGACCTGGCTGCGGGCCGATTTCGGGTTGAGGATGCGGCCGGCCGCGCAGACCGCCAGCATCCGCCGCACCCGCACCTCCGCGGTGTCGGCATCGACCCCGACCTCCACGAAATGGGCGCCGAACGTCGATTGCTGGTAGGTTTTGTCGAGGCCGCCGAACTCGATCGCGTCCTCGGCAACGATCTCGCCCTGGGCCGCCGCCTCGCCGAGCGGCACCGCGCGGTTGCCGGCCCGCACCTGGCCGTCTGCGAAGAGCGCGTCGGCCGAGTTGATGCCGAGCCGCTGCGCCACCGCCTCCCGCAGCTTCACGCAGGCGGCGTAGACGCCCGCGGTCGAGGAATTGGCGCCGAACTGGCCGCCCGAGCCGGCCGCGGTCGGGAAGTCGGAATCGCCCAGCCGCACCTCGACCCGGTCGAGGGGCAGGCCCATCATCTCCGCCGCGGTCTGCGCGATGATGGTGTAGCTGCCGGTGCCGATATCGGTCATGTCGGTCTCGACCGTCACCCGGCCGCGGCCGTCGAGGCGCACCCGCGCGCCCGATTTCAGCACCAGGTTGTTGCGGAAGGCCGATGCCATCCCGAGCCCGACCCGCCACGCCCCGTCCCGGACCTGCCCGGGGGTCGGGTTGCGCCGCGCCCAGCCGAACCGCTCCGCGCCGAGCCGCAGGCAGCCGACGAAGTCGCGGTGCGAGAAGGCGCGTCCGGGCTGGTTCGGGTCGACCTGGGTGTCGTTGCGCAGGCGGAACTCGACCGGGTCGAGCCCGAGCTTCTCCGCCATCTCGTCCATGGCGACCTCGAGCGCCAGCATGCCGGGCGCCTCGCCGGGGGCCCGCATGGCATTGCCCTCGGGCAGGTCGAGATGGGCGAGCTTCAGCGCGGTCAGCCGGTTCGCCCCCGCGTAGAGCAGCTTGGTCTGACTGACCGCCGTCTCCGGGTCGCCGTCCGGCAGGTTGCCGGAGATGCTCTCGTGCGCGATGGCCGTGAGGATCCCGTCCCGGGTCGCGCCGAGGCGGATGTGCTGGATCGTGGCGGGGCGGTGCGTCGTGTTGTTGGGGATCATTGGCCGGGTCAGCGCCACCTTCACCGGGCGCCCGGCCGCCCGCGCGCCGAGGGCGGCCAGCGCCGCGTCGGCGCGCACGAACAGCTTGCCGCCGAAGCCGCCGCCCACGTAGGGCGAGTCGAGCCGGACATTCGCCTTGGGGATGCCGAAGATCTTGGCGATGCTGCCCTTGCCCCAGCCGATCATCTGGTTGGAGGTCCAGAGCGTGAGCCGGTCGCCCTCCCAGGCCGCGACGCTCGCGTGCGGCTCCATCATGGCGTGGCTCTCGTCGGCGGTGGTGTAGGTCGCGTCGAGGGTCACCGGGGCCTGCGCGAAGGCCCCCTCGAAATCGCCGACGCGCTCCTCGCCCGCGCCGCTGCTGCCCTCGCCGCTGTCGCCCGGGACCGGCTTCGCCGCCCCCGCCTCGGCGCGCAGGTCGAAGCGGCCGGGCTCGGGCGCGCAATCGACCCGGATCAGGAAGGCCGCCGCCCGCGCCTGCTCGAAGGTCTCCGCCACCACCAGGGCGACCGCTTGGTGGTAGTGCTGGATCGCGTCGCCGCCGAACAGGTAGGCGGCGTTCATCGTGCCGCGCGGCAGCCGGGGCGTGTCGAGGGTCGTCACGATCGCCAGGACGCCCGGCGCGCGCGCGGCCTCCTCGGTCTCGATCGCGCGCACGCGCCCCTTGGCGATGCCGGCGCCGACCACGTAGCCGTAGGCCTGGTTCGGCGCGACGTCGTGCCGCTCGTAGGCGTAGGGCGCCGTGCCGGTGGTCTTGAACTTGCCGTCGATGCGGTCGGTGGGGCGGCCGACGACCTTGAGCTGGTCGATCGGGTTTTGCCCGGCGGGGGTGTCGAACTTCATGGCTCAGGCCCTCGCTTGCTTGAGCGCCGCGCCGAGGGTCCGCTCGGCGAGCCTCAACTTGAACGCGTTGTCGCGGGTCGGCCTCGCGCCCGACAGCATGCCGGCGGCCACCGCCGCGGCGCCGCGCGGCAGCTCGGCCTCCGCGGCCTCGACCCGCCAGGGCTTGTGCGCGAGGCCGCCGAAGGCGACGCGGCCGCTGCCGTCCGGCTGCACCACGGCCGCGACCGAGACCAGCGCGAAGGCGTAGGAGGCGCGGTCGCGCACCTTGCGGTAGATCTGCGCCCCGCCGAGGGGCCGGGGCAGCGTCACGGCGGTGATGAGCTCGTCCGGCCGCAGCATCGTGTCGCGCTCGGGCGCGTCCCCGGGCAGGCGGTGGAACTCGGCGATCGGGATCGTGCGCGCCGCGCCCGTCGCGTCGACGGTCTCGACGGCGGCGTCGAGGACGCGCATCGCCACCGCCATGTCGCCCGGATGGGTGGCGATGCAGGCCTCGCTGCCGCCGATCACCGCGAGCTGCCGGCTGATCCCGTCGAGGGCGGCGCAGCCCGAGCCCGGCCGCCGCTTGTTGCAGGCCTGCGCGGTATCGTAGAAGTAGGGGCAGCGGGTGCGCTGGAGCAGGTTGCCGGCCGTCGTCGCCTGGTTGCGCAGCTGGCCGGTGGCCCCCGCGAGGAGCGCCCGGGAGAGCACCGGGTAGTCGCGGCGGACCCGCGGATCGGCCGCGAGGTCGGTGTTGCGCACCAGCGCGCCGATGCGCAGGCCCCCCTCCGGCGTCGCCTCGATCGCGTCGAGCCCGAGCCCGTTCACGTCCACGAGGTGGGCCGGCGTCTCGATCTGCAGCTTCATCAGGTCGAGCAGGTTGGTGCCGCCGGCGATGAACTTCGCGCCCGGGTTGCGCGCGACGGCGGACGCCGCCTCCGCCGGGGAGGCCGGGCGCTCGTAGGTGAAGGACTTCATGCCCGCCTCCCGGCGACCTCGGTCACGGCCTCGACGATGTTGGAATAGGCGCCGCAGCGGCAGAGGTTGCCGCTCATGCGCTCGCGGATCTCGGCCTCGGACAGGTCCGGGGCCGCGGTGAGATCGGCGGTGGCGTGGCTCGGGATGCCGGCCGCGATCTCGTCGAGCACGGCGACCGCCGAGCAGATCTGGCCCGGCGTGCAGTAGCCGCACTGGTAGCCGTCGTGACGCACGAAGGCGGCCTGCATCGGATGCAGGCTCTCCGGCCCTCCCAGCCCCTCGATGGTGGTGATGGCGCTGCCCTGGTGCATGACGGCCAGCGTCAGGCAGGCGTTGATCCGCCGCCCGTCGACGATGATGGTGCAGGCGCCGCACTGGCCGTGGTCGCAGCCCTTCTTGGTGCCGGTCAGGTGCAGGTGCTCGCGCAGGGCGTCGAGCAGGCTGGTGCGCAGGTCGAGGTCGAGTTCGCGCCGCGCGCCGTTCACCGTGAAGGCGACCCGCGCGGTGACCGGCGCCGCGGGCCCGGCCGGCTGCGCCCCGGCGGCCGCGGGCACGGCGGCGGGGGCCGTGGTGGCGGATGCTCCAACCATCAAGTCTCTCCGGTTCGGTTCTGGGTGTCCGCGTCGTGGCATTCCGGTCTCCGAGGGGGGCGGGCCGGCACCGCGCCGGTCGCCGGGGACGGGATGCCCGTGGACAACACGGACAGCTTGGATGCGCTCCAAGGTAAGGCGCGAGGTCGCACCGGGGAGGGGCGTGAATCCGCGGCGGCTCGCGGGCCCTGCCGTCAAGGCGGGCGGGGCGACCCGGGCCGCCGCGGCGAGGGGGGCGGGAGATTCTGAACGGCCTCGCCGCCTTCGGGAGCGTCGCGCAGGAGCGCGATCCCGCATGAGCCGGCCCGCGCGAGCGGCCCCAAACGGAAGGGGCCGCCGCGTCTCCCGCGGCGGCCCCTTCCTCCTCGATCCGTCGGGCCTGGCTCAGGCCTCGCCCTCGTCGAAATCCTCCGCGGTCGGGACCGCGTTCTCCAGGATCTTGTCGGCGACGAGGCCCATGTTCTGGCGGATCGCCGCCTCGATGCGCCCGGCGATGTCCGGGTTGTCCCGCAGGAAGCCCTTGGCGTTCTCGCGGCCCTGGCCCAGGCGCTGGCTGTCGTAGGAGAACCACGCCCCCGACTTCTCGACGATGCCGGCCTTCACGCCGAGGTCGATCAGCTCGCCCACCTTCGACACGCCCTCGCCGAACATGATGTCGAACTCGACCTGCTTGAACGGCGGCGCCACCTTGTTCTTCACCACCTTGACCCGGACGCTGTTGCCGATCGGCTCGTCGCGGTCCTTCAGGGTCGAGACGCGGCGGATGTCGAGCCGCACCGAGGCATAGAACTTCAGCGCGTTGCCGCCCGTGGTGGTCTCGGGGCTCCCGTACATCACGCCGATCTTCATCCGGATCTGGTTGATGAAGATGACCATGCAGTTCGAGCGCGAGATCGAGCCGGTGAGCTTGCGCAGGGCCTGGCTCATCAGGCGGGCCTGGAGGCCCGGCTGCTGGTCGCCCATCTCGCCCTCGATCTCGGCCCGGGGGGTGAGCGCGGCGACCGAATCCACCACCAGCACGTCGATCGCGCCCGAGCGGACCAGCGTGTCGGTGATCTCCAGCGCCTGCTCGCCCGTGTCGGGCTGCGAGATCAGCAGGTCGTCGAGGTTGACCCCGAGCTTGCGGGCGTAGACCGGATCGAGCGCGTGCTCGGCATCCACGAAGGCGCAGACCCCGCCCTTCTTCTGCGCCTCCGCGATCGTGTGCAGCGCCAGCGTGGTCTTGCCGGAGGATTCCGGGCCGTAGATCTCGATCACCCGCCCGCGCGGCAGGCCGCCGACGCCGAGCGCCACGTCGAGCCCGAGCGACCCGGTGGAGATGGTCTCGACCTCCTGCACCTTGTCGCCCTTGCCCAGGCGCATGATCGAGCCCTTGCCGAAGGCGCGCTCGATCTGGGCGAGCGCGGCATCGATCGCCTTCGACTTGTCTTTATCCATGGTCGGGTTTTCCACCAGTCGCAGCGAGGACTGAGCCATCTGACGGGTCCTTATGGCACGGGGGCGAAGGGATTCTCAATGTGCGCGGCTCCCGGTATGTACTTGTTTTGTTCTCGCTCTGCAAGGGCGCGGCCCGGCGGTGCGGCGGATCTCCGCGCGGCCGTCCGGGCGAGGGCGGGGGTCAGCGGCAGGGCGGCAGGCCGGGCTGACCGCAGGGCCGGCCGCCATGGCCGGGATGGGGCGCCGGCTGCGGAACGGCGCGCGGCGCCGCCGGCGGCGGGCGCTGCATCTGCATCATCTGCATCTGGTGCTGGCGCTGGGCGGCGGCCTGCTGCTGCATCATCATCTGCTGCTGGCGCGCCGCGGCCTGGGCCGCCTGCTGCCGGGCCGCCGCCTGCGAGGCCTGCTGCTGCATCACCTGCTGCCTCTGCTGAAAGGCCCGCGCGGCCTCCTGCCGCTGCTGCTGCATCATCATCTGCTGGCGCTGGGCCGCGGCGGCCCGCTGCGCCTGGGCGGCCCGGGCTTGGGCGGCCCGGGCTTGGGCGGCCTGCGCCTGGGCGGCCTGCGCTCGGGCGGCCTGCTCCTGACGGACCTGCTGCTGGCGGGCGAAGTCCGGGTTCGGGGCGGGCGCCGCGACGGGGCCGTGCGGCGAGGCGGGCCGCCCGGCCGGGGGCTGGCCGGGCGCCGGCCAGCCCGGCCGCAGGGCCTGGACGGGC
>NZ_KB900609.1:5554917-5668662 GCF_000379105.1 Methylobacterium sp. WSM2598
CGGGGGCACGTCGTAGGCGAGGGCGGCGAAGTGGTCGGGCGGCTCGGCCGCGGCGGCGAGCTGCCGCAGGCGCCGCCGCGCGTCGGGGGCGTGCGGGCCCCGCGGGTAGCGGTCGAGATAGGACCAGTAGGCGTTCGGCGTGTCCGCCACCCGCGACCGGCGCCAGGTCAGCGCCTCGCGCCGCGCCGCGAGGATCGCCCGCACGCGCTTGGCGAGCGGGTCCTGCGGGTAGGCGGCCAGGAACGCCTCGTAGGCCTGCAGGCTGTCCTGCTCCAGGCAGCGCGCGAAGGCGTCCCGCGGCCCGATCTCCCCGAGGGGCCGCCGGTCCGTGCCCGGCAGCGCGGGAAGCGGCGGCGCCTCGGCGCCGCGCTCGAAGAACACGAAGGGCGCCCCGATCCGGGCGCTGTGCCAGGGCACGGCGGCGCCGCGGGTCGTCTCGCTCACCCGCAGGCGGACGCGCGCGAACAGTTCGGCCGGGGCGAGGCCGCCCTCCCGCATCATCTCGGCGAGGGCCTGCGCGTAGGCGCCGTAGGGGCCCGGCTCCTCCGGCGCGACCGTGCCGGGCGCCGCGTTGAACGCGACGAGCGAGTCCGGCTCCGCCTCGACCAGGGCGAGGCCGCCCGCGAGCGGCTCGCCGGCGACGCGGAACGGCACCCGGCGGCCCGCGTCGAGCACCAGGAAGCGGGCGCGCAGCGGCAGGGCGGCGAGGCGCTTGGCGTAATCCGAGACGCGCAGCGCCCGCAGCGGCACGTCCGAGGCCGCGCCGATGCGGGCATCGACCGGCACGAAGTAGTTCTCGCCCTCGACCTGCAGCCCGTAGCCCGCGAGGTACACGAAGGCCACCGCCTCCGGCCCGGCCGCCGCGGCCCTGTCGGTGAAGTCGCGCAGCGCCCGGCGCAGCCCGTCCTCGTCGAGGTCGCGGGCGCCGACCACGTCGAATCCCGCCGCCTGCAGGGTCTGGGCGACGAGGCCGGCATCGTTCGCCGCGGTGGCGAGCGCGCCCGCCGGGTAGGCGCCATTGCCGATCACCAGCGCGATTCGGGTCTCGGCCGGCGCGGCGCGGAGGCCGGCGAGCGGCAGAACCAGGGCCGCCAGGCCAACCACGAATCCGATGAGCCTGCGCGCGGCCTGCGGCATCGCGTCCCCCTGCGGCTTGAGCCCGTCTCGCCGGGCACTACGGGCGGCGGCGCGTGAACTCGGCCTGAACGGCCGCGGCACCCCGCTTGCACGCTCCGGGAGAGCTCTGCCAGAGCTTTGCGCCCGCGCCGGTCCCGGCGCATCGCGGCGGGCGACGGTGCCGCACCCGAGGAGACCGGATGGCCGAGAGGATCCTGCACGCCGCGCTGAGCCTCGCGGTGCTCCTCGCGATCGCGGTCCTGGCCTCCACCGACCGGCGGGCGATCCGGCCCCGGACCGTGCTCTCGGCCCTCGCCATCCAGGTGCTGCTCGGGGCCGCGATCCTGCTCCTGCGCACCGGGCGGCGCCTGCTCGGGACGGCGGCCGAGGCGGTCGCGGCGGTGCTCGCCTACGGCGACCGGGGCGCGGCCTTCCTGTTCGGCGGCCTCGTCGCGCCCAGGATGTTCGATCTCTTCGACCAGGGCGGCTTCGTGCTCGCCTTCCGGGTGCTGCCGCAGATCGTCTACGTCTCGGCGCTGATCGGGGTGCTCTACCATCTCGGGATCATGCAGGGGATGGCGCGGGTGATCGGCGCCGCGCTGCAGCGGCTCCTCGGCACCTCGCGGATCGAGACCTTCTCGGCGGTGATCACCATCGCGATCGGCCAGAGCGAGATCGCGGTGGCGCTGCGGCCCTTCCTGCCGCTCCTGACCGGGTCCGAGCTCTTCGCCGTCATGTCGAGCGGCGCGGCCTCGACGGCGGGCTCGATCCTGGCCGGCTACGCGGCCCTCGGCGTGCCGATGGAGTACCTGCTCGCCGCCTCCGTGATGGCGATCCCGGGCGGGCTCCTCTACGCCAAGATCCTGGTGCCCTCGACGGAGCCGAGCCGGGTCAGGACCATGCGGGCCGAGTTCGGCGAGCGCCGGGCCGTCAACCTGATCGAGGCCGCGGCGGAGGGCACCCAGAAGGGCCTCGCCGTCGCGGTGGCGGTGGGCGCCATGCTGATCGCCTTCGTGGGCCTGATCGCGCTCGCGAACGGCCTCGTCGGCTGGCTCGGCGGCCTCCTCGGCGTCGCGGGCGCCTCCATCGAGGCGATCCTCGGGGCGCTGTTCCGGCCCCTCGCCTGGATCCTCGGCGTGCCCTGGGAGCGGGCCGGCATCGTGGGCACGGCGATCGGCCAGAAGGTCGCCTTCAACGAGTTCCTGGCCTACGCCAATCTCTCGCCGGTGCTGCGCAGCGGCGAACTCGGCCGGCGCACCACCGCGATCCTGTGCTTCGCCCTCTGCGGCTTCGCCAACCTCGCCTCGATCGCGATCCAGCTCGCGAGCTTCGGCAGCCTCGTCCCGGAGCGCCGGGCCGAGGTCGCCTCCTACGGGCTGCGGGCGATCCTGGCGGGCAGCCTGTCGAACTTCACGAGCGCGGCCATCGCGGGCCTGTTCGTGGAGGAGTGATCTGGGATCGGGTTGATCGAAGCGGATCACGCGCCCGCGCGGCGCCTGAGCGAAGCCCCAATCCGCCATCCCGAAGGGATCGAGCGGATCATGAGCCCGCGCGGCGCCTGAGCGAAGCCCACATCCGCCATCCCGAAGGGATCGAGCGGATCATGAGCCCGCGCGGCGCCTGAGCGAAGCCCACATCCGCCATCCCGAAGGGATCGAGCGGATGGGGGATGATTCCAGCGGTCACGCCCCGCGACCCCGGGTCGGCATCCGCGACGCGGAGCGATCGCGCGGACGCCCCGCGACGCGCCGGATCGGGATCGCGGCGGGGCCCGGCCGGCTTTCGCGCAGCCGAAGCCGACCGCGGGCCCTGGATCGGGGCCGCTCAGCCCGTCGGCCCGGGTTCCGGCGGCGTCCCGGGCGGAGGTGCTTCGGGAGGAGAGTCGGGCGGCGGCGTCTCGGGCGGAGGGGGATCGGAGGGCGGGCCGTGCTCGCTGCGCCACTGGGCGAACAGGCTCTGGAGCACCGCCACCGTGTCGCGCACGGCCTTGGCCTCGTCCTCGACCGAGACGCCCTCCGAGACGGAGTTGCGCGTGGTCAGCAGCGCCCGCTCCTCGATCTCGTTCAGGCGCTCGGCGAAGTCGGGCCGCTCCGAGAGCAGGCTCAGCGCGTCGCCCATCGCGGTGGCGAGCGTGGTGGCGAGGAGCCCGGCCGTGGCGACGTCCCCCACGGAGGCCTCGTAGGGCTCGGGGCCCTCCTCGTCCTCCTCGTCGGACTCGGCGGCGGCCTGGAGCCCCTCGACGAGGGCGTCGACGAGTTCCACCACGGTGTCGTCCGGCAGCGCGAGGCGCACGACCGCGTCGGCCTCCTCCGCCGCGAAGCCGGCCGCCCCCAGGGTCAGCTGCAGGATGCCCGGGCGGCGCAGGCTCAGGCCCAGGACCGCGTTGGCGTAGATGGTCGGCACGTCGGTGGCCATCCGGAACCTCTCGGGCGGGGGCGCTCGCCGCGGCGGCGCGCGGGCGGGCGCCGCGGCGATTCAGGCGCCCGCGAGACTCGCACCCTTGTGCGCCGGGAGGTCGATGTCGATCCCCAGCGTCGCGATGCCGCCCCGGCGGTCCAGGTTGACGCGGACCTTGTCGACGTCGATCGCCACGTGCTTGGCGATCGCCAGCATGACCTCCTCCCGCAGGAGGGTGATGAGGTCGCGCCGGCCGAACAGCGCCCGGTCCTGGGCGAGGAGGAACTTGAGCCGGTCGCGCGCGGCGAGCGCGGATCCCCGGCGGGAGCGGAAGCCGAAGGGTTTCACGCGGCCCTCCGCGGGATCAGGCGGTTGAGGAGGGAGCGGCGCTCGGTCGGGATCGTCATCGCGACGGTCTCGCCGCGCAGGCGTCGCACCGCGTCCACGTAGGCGCGGGAGGGCGCGCTCGCCGGGTTGTGCAGGGTCACCGGGCTGCCGACGTTGGAGGCCTTGAGCACCTCCTCGCTCTCCGGCACCACCGCGAGCAGCGGGATCGACAGGATCTCCAGCACGTCCTCGATCCGGAGCATCTCGCCCTTGTCCGCCCGCGCGGGCTCGTAGCGGGTCAGGATCAGGTGCTTGTCGATCGACTCGCCGGCCTCGGCCCGCACCGTCTTGGAATCGAGCAGCCCGATGATCCGGTCCGAGTCGCGGACCGAGGACACTTCCGGGTTGGTGACCACCACGGCCACGTCGGCGTGGCGCATCGCCAGGGTCGCGCCGCGCTCGATCCCGGCCGGGCTGTCGCAGATCACCCAGTCGAAGCGCTCCCGCAGTTCCGTGACGACCCGGGCGACGCCCTCCTCGGTGAGCGCGTCCTTGTCGCGGGTCTGGGAGGCGGGGAGGAGGGAGAGGGTGTCGAGGCGCTTGTCGCGGATCAGGGCCTGGGCGAGCTTGGCGTCGCCCTGGACGACGTTGATGAGGTCGTAGACGACGCGGCGCTCGGCGCCCATCACCAGGTCGAGGTTGCGCAGGCCGACGTCGAAATCCACCACGCAGACGTTCTCGCCCATCTGCGCGAGGGCGGCGCCCAGGGCGGCGGTCGTCGTCGTCTTCCCGACCCCGCCCTTGCCCGACGTCACAACCAGAACCTTGGCCATCGTGTCAGTCCCCCAGATCTGTTTGCTCGGTGTTGCGGGCGGCCTCGCGCCGGTTCTCTCTCGCGTTGGGGCCGCCGCAGGTCCGCATTCGCGAGGCCGGCGCGGTCGCCGGCCCAAACCTCAGTCGAGCGCCGCCATGCGCAGCGCGTCGCGTTCCAGCCAGACCTGGACGGCCTTGTTGTGCAGGCCCGGATCCGTGGTCTCGGCCGTGCGGAACAGCCCGTCGATGCCGAGCAGCTCCGGCTGGAACTTGCGGCAGTAGATGCGCGCGCGGCGGTTGCCGCCCGCCCCCGCGATCGCCCGGCCGCGCAGGGCGCCATAGACGTGGATCGACCCGCCGGCCAGGATCTCCGCCCCGGAGGAGACCGAGCCCATCACGGTGACGTCGCCGTCCGGGTGGAAGATGCTCTGCCCCGAGCGCAGGGAGGTCTCCAGCACGCAGGAATTCAGCTTGGGCTTGTCGGCGATCGGCGGCGTGATCGGCGCCGGCCGCCCGCCCGCGAGGCGCGGCGGCATCGCGGCGTCGGTCCAGGTCGCCTCCGCCCGCTCGATCCCGAGGATGCGGATCCCCCGCCGGCCCAGTTCGGCGAGGAGGTGCGCGAGGTCGGGGGCGCTCTCCTCCGCCTCCGGCGCGAGGCCGGCCGCGTCGAGGATCACCGCGCGCTCCGCGAACAGCGTGGGCGAGCGCAGGACGAGCGCGTCGAGCTGCGCGAACCAGGCATCGAGGGGTCTCTCGGGCGCCAGCACCAGCGCCCGGAAGGCGCGGCCGCGCAGCGGCAGAGAGGGACGGGTGTGGCGGGTGCTGGTCACAGTCATTGACGCTTTGTTGCCCGCCACCATCAAGCGCCCGGGATGGTTACCGGTTGGTTAACGCCGCGCGAGGCGCGCCGGCGGGCCGGCGGAACTCGTCGATCCGGCGGATCCGCGCCCGGCTCGACCGCCCAGGTGCCCGCCGCCGCCTGCCTTTGTTGCGTTCAAGTGACAAGCTCGGACTTGCCGCACCTTCCGCAATCATCATCATCGCCTTTTAAGGCTCGCCGTGAGAAGACGATGCCGCTGCTCCTCGCGGTTCCCACGCCATGCTGCCCGGTCCCGATCCTATCCCCCTTCAGTACCGTGAAGTTCGAGCTGTCCTTTTCAGTTCGGGCTTGTTTTTCGTGCTGCTGTTCTGCTCGGCTTGGCTTATCTCCTGAGGAAGCGCCAAGCTTACCCCACAAGACTCGGGATCGATTGCCAGGATGAAGCGTTCCTAGCGGAGTGTGCCGGTATCGAACCGGCTCGTCCGAGGAGAGCGAAGTCGATGCGCAAGATTCTGACGTTGAGTGCCGTGCTGATGTTCGTCGCCGGCCCCGTCCTGGCCCAGGGTCGTCCGGCCGGCAGTTCCGCCGGAGCGGCGGAGAACGCGACTCAGAACAACAAGCCGGTCTCCGGCACGGCCGGCGGCGGCGGCGGCGGGGCTGGCGGCGGCGGCAAGTAGGTCGCCGGACGCCGCCGCGACGAAGCGGCGGCCCGCAACGAAGAGGGGCGGCGGGATCTCTCCCGCCGCCCCTCTTCGCGTTCCGGTGCGGCCGCCTCAGGCCTGCGGCTGCGGCTCGTAGCCGCCGTCGCTCTCCCGCGGCCGGCCGCGGCCGGCCGAGGGGACCGGCGAGCCGCGGGCCGGGGCCGGGGGGTAATCCCCGGTGTCGCGGACCGGCGGCTTGCCGTCGAGGAGGTCGCGGATCTCCTCGCCGCTGAGGGTCTCGTATTCCAGGAGCCCGCGGGCGAGGGCCTCGAGGTCGTTGCGGTGATCGCTCAGGATGCGGCGCGCGTCCTGCAGGCCGCTCTCGACGAGGCGGCGCACCTCCGCGTCGATCTTCTGGGCGGTGGCCTCCGACACGTTCTGCTGCCGGTTGACCTGCATGCCGAGGAAGACCTCGTCGTTGTTCTCGCCGTAGGCGACCGTGCCGAGTTCCGGCGAGAAGCCCCAGCGGGTCACCATCATGCGGGCGAGGCGGGTCGCCTGCTCGATGTCCGACTGCGCGCCCGAGGTCACCTTCTCGGGGCCGAAGATCATCTCCTCGGCCACGCGCCCGCCCATCATGATGGCGAGGCGCGAGGTCATCTGCTCGAAGGACATCGAGAGCTTGTCGCGCTCGGGCAGCTGCATGACCATGCCCAGCGCGCGGCCGCGCGGGATGATCGTCGCCTTGTGGACGGGATCGGTCGCCGGGACGTTGAGCGCCACGATGGCGTGGCCGCCCTCGTGATAGGCGGTGAGCCGCTTCTCGTCGTCGGTCATGACCAGGGTGCGCCGCTCGGCGCCCATCATCACCTTGTCCTTCGAGTCCTCGAACTCGTGCATCGTGACGATGCGCTTGCCGCGCCGCGCCGCGAGCAGGGCGGCCTCGTTGACGAGGTTCATCAGGTCCGCGCCCGAGAAGCCGGGCGTGCCGCGCGCGATCACCTTCAGGTCGACGTCCGGGGCCAGCGGCACCTTGCGCACGTGGACGCGCAGGATGCGCTCGCGGCCGATCACGTCCGGGTTCGGCACGATGATCTGGCGGTCGAAGCGGCCGGGCCGCAGCAGCGCCGGGTCGAGCACGTCGGGGCGGTTCGTCGCCGCGATGATGATGATGCCCTCGTTGGCCTCGAATCCGTCCATCTCCACGAGGAGCTGGTTGAGGGTCTGCTCGCGCTCGTCGTTGCCGCCGCCCAGGCCGGCGCCGCGATGGCGGCCGACCGCGTCGATCTCGTCGATGAAGATGATGCAGGGCGCGTTCTTCTTCGCCTGGTCGAACATGTCGCGCACCCGCGAGGCGCCGACGCCCACGAACATCTCGACGAAGTCGGAGCCCGAGATGGTGAAGAAGGGCACGTTGGCCTCGCCCGCGACGGCGCGCGCGATCAGCGTCTTGCCGGTTCCGGGAGGGCCGACCAGGAGCACGCCGCGCGGGATGCGGCCGCCGAGTCGCTGGAACTTCTGCGGATCGCGCAGGAACTCCACGATCTCCTGCAGGTCCTCCTTGGCCTCGTCGACGCCCGCCACGTCCTCGAAGGTGACGCGGCCGTGCGCCTCGGTCAGGAGCTTGGCCTTCGACTTGCCGAAGCCCATGGCGCGGCCGGCGCCGGACTGCATCTGGCGGCTGAGGAAGATCCAGGCGCCGATGAAGACCAGGATGGGCAGCCAGTTCACGAGGAGCGCGATGAACCAGGGGGTGTTGTCGGAGGGCGGCCGGGCCGTGATGGTCACGCCCTTGCTCTGCAGCTTCGACACCAGCGACGGATCGTTGGGCGCGTAGGTCGTGAAGGTGCCGCCGCCCGTATAGCTGCCGCTGACCTCCTGCCCCGAGATCACGACGCTCTGGATGCGGCCCGCATCGGCGTCGTTGAGGAGCTGGCTGTAGGCGATCTCGCTGCCGCCGGAGCGGTGACCCGGGTTCTGGAACAGGGTCACGAGCGCGAGGACGAGCAGGAAGATGACCACCCACAGGGCGAAATTGCGGAAATTGGGGTTCATCGAGACGACATTCCCTGTGGAGCGCGGCGCCATGCGGGCGTGCAGGGATGGCTGCCGACACTCGGACCCCAATGTAGGGGTCGCACCCACCCTTGCCAAGTAAATCGCCCGGGAGGTGAGGAGCTAGCCCGCCCGCTTCGTCCGCCTCCGCGGCGGCTCGGGCGCGAGCAGGAGCCGGCCGCCCGCGAGGTCGAGGAGGGCGCCGCCCAGCGTGAGGCGCAGGGGCGTCCCGGCCGCGATCGCCGGCAGGATCCGCCCGAACAGGGCCTCCTCCAGGCGCTCCAGGCGCTCCGGGCGGCGCTCCCCGGCCCGGATGGCGGCGATCGCGTCCGCCAGCACCCGCAGCGCCACCGCCTCGGGCAGGGCCGCGAGGCCCGCCGCGTCGAGGGCGAGGCGTCCCGGCCCGGCCGGCGCCGCGGCCAGGGAGGGGCGGGCCACCTCGGCGGCCGCGGCGAGGGCCGCCTCGTTTCGCCGCAGGCGCGCGGCGAGGCGGGCCAGCCGGGCCGGGGTCAGACCCTCGGCGGCGAGAAGCGGCATCACCCGGCGCAGGCGGGCGCGGGCGAAGCGGGCCGCCGCGTTGCCCGGGTCGACCGCGAAGGGCCAGCCCGCCGCCGCGCAGGTGGCGACGAGCCGCGCCTTCGGCAGGTCGAGGAAGGGCCGCCCGAGCAGGAGGCCGCCGAGGCGCCGCGCCGGGGCGATGCCGGCGAGGCCCGCCGGTCCCGAGCCGGCGCAGAGGCGCATCAGCACGGTCTCGGCCTGGTCGTCGAGGGTGTGGGCGGTCAGGATCGCCCCGGCGCCCGCCTCGCGGGCGAGGCCGAGGAGGAGGTCGTAGCGCGCCGCGCGGGCCGCCTCCTGCAGGCGGGTCCGGGGCTTCTCGCCGCGCCAGGTCAGGATCCGGTGCGGCAGGCCGAGTCGCCCGGCGAGCGCCGCCACCCCGGCGGCCTCCTCGCCCGATTCCGGGCGCAGCCCGTGATCGACCGTGGCGACGAGGACCGGGACGCGGGGCGGGAGCGCCGCGGCGCAGCCCATCAGGGCGGTCGAGTCCGGTCCCCCGGAGACCGCCAGCACGACGCCGCCCGCCTGGCCCCCGGCGCCGAGCCAGGGCCCGAGCCGGCGCGCGGCCTCGTCCGGGTCGAGCGGCCGGGCCGCGTCGCTCACGCGGCGCAGCGCGCCCGCTTCTGCTCCCGGTCCACGCCCTGCCGCACGCTCGCCGGGGCCTGCGGGAACTTGCGCTCCAGCTCGGCCAGCGTGGCGCAGGCCTGCTCGCGGGCCCCGAGGGCGTTGAGGGAGGCGCCGAGCTTCAGCATCGCCTCCGGCGCCTTGCGGGAGCGGGCGTAGTCGGTCGAGACCTTGAGGAACTGCTCCGCCGCCTCGCGGGTGCGGTTGCGCTGCAGGTAGGTCTCGCCGAGCCAGTAGGTGGCGTCGGGCACCAGCGCGTCGCGCGGGTGGGACTGGATGAACTGGCGCAGCCGCATCTCGGCCTGCTCGTACTGGCGCTGCAGCACGTAGGCGTAGGCGGCCTCGTAATCGGCCTTCGCGTCGCCGGTCGCGGTGGCGGCCACGCTCTCGCGCGGGCGGGCCGGGGGCGCGGGGGCGCGGGCCGAGGGCGCGAGATCGACGGGCTCGCCGTAGGAGGGGACCTGATCCTCCTCGATCGCCGCGGGCGGCGGGCTGAGGGTCGCGGTGGTGTTGGGCGTCGCGGGCGCGGCGGCGGCGGCGCGGGGCGCCGAGGGCGTCGCCGTGGCGAGGGCCGGGGCGGCGCCGGGCGCCGCGCCGAGCGCCCGGGGGGCGCCGGGCGCGCCCGGCGAGGTCGTCGGATCGAAGGCGTCGCCGCGCTTCTGGGGCTTGCCCGCGGGCGCGGCCGTGCGCCCGCCCTTGCCCTCCTGGAAGCGGAACTCGACGTCCTCCTGGAACTTGCGCAGCTGCTCCTTGAGCTGGCGGTTCTCGTACTGGAGGGTCTCGATCTGTCCGGCCATCTGGCGGGACTGGTTTTCCAGCCGGTTGAGCCGCACGACGAGGTCGGCGGCGTCCTGCGCGCGCCCGGGCAGCGAGGCGGCGAGGAGGAGACCGGTGGCGAGGATCAGGCGGCGGAGCATGGGCGGCGTTTCGCTGGCGCGGCGGGGGAGCGCGATAGCAGATCCGCCGCCGCGCGGCAAAAGTGGGGCGGCCCCGGCCGGTGCCGCCCCGCCGGAGGGCGGCGCCTCAGGAGCCGGCGCCGCCGTCCAGGACCGTGACGGCGCGGCGGTTCTGCGACCAGCACGAGATGTCGTTGCAGACCGCGACCGGGCGCTCCTTGCCGTAGGAGACCGTGCGCATCCGCGAGGCGGCGATGCCCCGCGAGGTCAGGTAGTCGCGCACCGCCTGGGAGCGGCGCGCCCCGAGGGAGAAATTGTACTCCCGCGTGCCGCGCTCGTCCGCGTGCCCCTCGATCAGGAACGTGTAGCGCGGGTAGCGGGAGAGCCACTGGGCCTGCTTGTCGAGGGTGGCGGTGGCGGTGGCGGTCAGGTCGGTGGAATCGGTCTCGAAGAAGACGCGGTCGCCGACATTGACCACGAAATCCTGAGCGCTGCCCGGGGTGGCGGCGCCGCCCGCCGCGTAGGCGGAGGCGTCCGCGAGGTCCTTGTTCGACGAGCAGGCGGCGATCGACAGGGCGAAGGCGAGAGCGGCGGCGGCCCTGAGCACGCGCGACGGAGCGAGCGGCAGCGACATCGATGGATACTCCTTTGGCGGGGCCGGGCCCCGCGGGAGGGGCTCTTCCCGGCGGCAGGGGCGCGGCCGCCCCTGCGCCGGCGGGTCCGCGCCCCGCCGCACTGGCGACAGGCTTAGGCTCCTCGGGGTTAAGCGAAGGTTCCGTCAACCTTGACGGGCCCTTGCGCCGGACCGGCGGCGGGGCGCGCGGCCTCCGGAACCGCGACGCAGGGTGAATCAAGCGTCAATTGCGGCCACGCTGCGGCGCAGCACGCGTCGGGCGCAGGAACGGCCCCGCTGTTGCGCATCCGCAACGGTGGCGGGGGAGGGCGGGCGCGGGGGCCGGGACGCCTCAGCCTTCGTTAACCCTCGCCCGCCAGCGTGAGGGAACCCCCCGCGAGACCGACGGCATGGCTGCGACCTCCCTCCGCCCGACGAGCGTCCTGGTCGTCGAGGACAATTACCTCCTCCTCGAACTGATCGTCGCCCTCCTGGCGCAGGAGGGCCTCACCGCGCACGCGGCGTCGAGCGGCGAGGCGGCCCTGACGCTGCTGCGCCGCCACGGCCCGGCCGTGGACTGGCTCTTCACCGACATCGTCCTGCCCGGGCTGATCGATGGCTGGATGGTGGCCGAGGCCTATCGGGCGCTGCACGCGACCCGCCCGGTCGTCTTCGCCTCGACGACGGTCCACCTCGATCCCCGGCGGGCGCGCGGGGGAATCGTGCTGCAGAAGCCCTTCGCCCTCGACGACTTGGTGGGCGTCGCCCGCATGATGCGCGGCGAGGTCGGCCAGCGCTGCGCCTGAGGCGCCGGACCCGGCCTCTCCGGCCCGGCCGGACTCTGCGAGCGCTCGCGGCTATTGTCCCGCGGCGAGCCGCCCTGGGATTCCCCCGTGACCCTGGACGATCCCGTGCGCGACGCGATCCCGGCCGAGTTGCGGCGCCGGGCGGAAGCGGGCGACCTCCGCGTGTCCGACGAGGGCGAGGCGGCCGTGCGGGTGAAGGGCCGCATCGCCCTCGACGAATTCGTGATGGCGGTGATCGGCGCGCTCGCGGGCGGCCCCTGATCGGGCCCTCGCGCCGAGACCCTGCCGCGTTCGGCCCGCCCGTCTCAGGGCCGGCGCGGGCCGCGCCGCTCCCGCGGAGCCGTGCCGAGGGGCGGCGTCATCACGTCGTCGAGCGGGTTGTGCGGGTGCTCGGTCAGGGGCACGCCGTCGCCGACCTCGTGCCGGTCGAGCCCTGACCCGCCGCTGCCTTCTCCGGCCGAGTCGCCGAAATCCCGCGCGCGCCGCCGCGTGCCGCCCCTCGGGCCGGGATCCTTCGCCTGGGTCATCCTGCGCTCTCCCTGGTTGCTCCGCGCGACGCCCGCCGCGCGGGCCGCCCCGCGCCCTCGCCCGGGTCGCGGGTGGGCGGGCGGCTGCCGGTGAGCCAACGCGCCGGCGGGCGAACCGTCCCCGCCCTTCCGCGACCCGGCGGGGCGCAGCTCCCGGCGCGCGCCGCGCCCCGCACGACCAATGATTCCCCTCGTCTTCGCCCCGCCGCCAGAGTGAAGCGGCGGCCCATGACGCAAGGGCATGGCCCGGCGCGAATGCGTTGTTTCTGCTGACGCAACGCTCTTTTTAAGACGCTGTAACCGTGATAATTGGACATTCCCTAAGGGGAGAAACCCGCAGACCGAGGCCTTAAGTCTCATGCAACCGAGTAACACGAATGCCGCCAAGCTGGCTGCGCTGACGGCTGACATCGCGACCGCCTATCTCAGCCGCAACCACCTGCAGACCGGCGAGGTGCCCCGCCTGATCGCCGAGATCCACGGCGCCCTGCGCGTGGCCAGTCACGGTACTCCTGTCCAGGAGGGGCCGCCCAAGCCCACCGCCAGCGAGATCCGCCGCTCGGTCACGCCCGAGGCGCTGATCAGCTTCGAGGACGGCAAGCCCTACAAGACGCTGCGCCGGCACCTGACCCGCCTCGGCCTGACGCCCGAGACCTACCGCCAGAAATGGGGCCTGCCCCCCGACTACCCGATGACCTCCGCCGAGTATTCCAAGCGGCGCTCCGAACTCGCCCGGGCCCTCACCCTCGGCCTGCCGATCGCCAAGCCGGAGCGGGCGGGCGCCGCGAAGACCGCGGAGGGCGCCTTACCGTAATTTCATCTGGCGGAGACGCGGGCGTAAGCCGGCCGGGCCCAGAACAAGTGCCGTCGCCGGACGCGGCGGGGCCTCATCCCCCCACGGGTCCCCCCGCTCCGGCCCCGAGGGCCGGACCGTCGGACTGATCGTCGCCCCCCAGACGATCCGCCGGTTCCCGCCGCGGCAGGCCGGGCCCTCGCCCGGCCTGCCGCCCTCCAGGAGGCGAACCCGACGTGCCGCGCCGCGCCCCCGGCCGGCACGTCGGGGGGCCGGGTGCCGATTCCCCGCGACCTCCTCGCGGGGAGCGGAACAGGGTCGCGCGGTTCCGTCTCGAAAACCCGCGTCGTCCCGATATGCTGAGCAGGGTCGCGGTGGTCCGCCGGCGCAAACCTGCCTAGAGGCAGTCATGGACCGGAGACAAGTGTCGTGTCGCGCGAGCGACGTGCAGCCCGCCGCGCGGCCAGCCGGGGCGTGGCTGGCCGCCGCGGAGGGCGCCGCACCCGGCGCCCAACCCGGCCCGCACGCTCCCTGTCCCCGGTCCATCACTGCCCCCGGTGCCGCCGCCATGCGCCTGCTGATCATCGAGGACGACCGCGAGGCGGCGTCCTACCTCGCCAAGGCCTTCCGGGAGGCCGGCCACGTGGCGGATCTCGCGGCGGACGGCCTCGACGGCTACGCCCTCGCCCGCGAGGGAAGCTACGACGTCCTGGTGGTCGACCGCATGCTGCCGAAGCTCGACGGGCTGTCGCTGATCCGCTCGCTGCGCGAGCAGGGCGTCGAGACCCCCGTGCTGATCCTGTCGGCGCTCGGGCAGGTCGACGACCGGGTCAAGGGCCTGCGGGCCGGCGGCGACGATTACGTGCCCAAGCCCTACGCCTTCTCGGAACTGCTCGCGCGCGTCGAGGTGCTGGCGCGCCGCCGCGGGGGAGGGGCGGGCGAGCCGACCGCCTACCGGGTCGGCGACCTCGAACTCGACCGGCTCTCCCACAGGGTCACCCGCGGCGGGCAGGAGATCGTGCTGCAGCCGCGGGAGTTCCGGCTCCTCGAGTACCTGATGCGCCATGCCGGGCAGGTCGTGACCCGCACGATGCTGCTCGAACACGTCTGGGACTACCATTTCGACCCCCAGACCAACGTCATCGACGTCCACGTCTCGCGCCTGCGCGCCAAGGTCGACAAGGGCTTCGACCGGCCGATGATCCACACCGTGCGGGGGGCCGGCTACATGGTCCGGGCCGGCGGCGAGGCGTGACCGCGCGCCTCCCCGGGAGCGAGGGCCTGCCGGCGCGACTCGTCACGCTGTTCCGCACCACCGCCTTCAAGCTCTCCCTGGCCTACCTCCTGGTCTTCGCGGCCTTCGCCTTCTTCGCGCTCGGCTACGTCGCCTGGAACGCCCGGCAGGTGCTCGACGAGCAGATCGTCTCCACCATCGAGGCGGAGATCAACGGCCTCTCCGAGCAATACGCGGCGGGCGGCATCCGCCGCCTCGTCGGCGTGGTGGAGCGGCGGGCGCGCGAGCCCGGGGCCTCGCTCTACCTCGTCACCACGCCCGCGGGCGAGCACGTGGTCGGCAACGTCGAGACCCTGCCGCCCGGCCTCCTGTCCGAGCCGGGCCAGACCGAGACGGCCTACGGCCGCAGCACCGACGGCGACCGCCTCGACCACCGGGCGATCGTGCGGATCTTCACGCTGCCCGGGGGGTTCCGCCTGCTCGTCGGGCGCGACGTCGAGGAGCGCGACCGCCTGCGCGCGGTGATCGCCCGCGCCTTCGCGTGGTCGCTGATGCTGGTGGTGGGGCTCGGCTTCGTCGGCAGCCTGTTCATCGCCCAGCGGGTGCTCAAGCGGGTCGACGCGATGACGGAGATCACCCGCGGCATCATGGCGGGCGACCTCGGCGGGCGGCTGGCGCTCGCCGGGACCGGCGACGAGCTCGACCGCCTCGCCCAGAACCTCAACGCCATGCTCGACCGGATCGGCGAGCTGATGCGGGGCCTGCGCGAGGTCTCCGACAACATCGCCCACGACCTCAAGACGCCGCTGACCCGCCTGCGCAACAAGGCCGACGAGGCCCTGCGCGCCGGGCGCGACCCCGCCACCCTGCGGGCGGCGCTGGAGGCCAACATCGAGGAGAGCGACAACCTCATCCGGGTCTTCAACGCCCTCCTGATGATCGCCCGCCTGGAGGCCGGCGGCACCCGGGAAAACCTCGCGGCGTTCGACGCGGGGGCGGTCGCGCTGGAGGTGGCGGAGCTCTACGAGGCGGTGGCCGAGGAGCGCGGCGTCGCGCTCACGACCGACGTCGCCGAGGGGCTCGTCGTGCATGGCAGCCGCGAGCTGATCGGCCAGGCGCTGGCGAACCTGATCGACAATGCGCTGAAATACGGCGCCGAGGCCGAGACCCCGGAGGTCCGCGTCGCGGCGCGCCGGGAGGGCGCGGAGGTGCGCCTCACCGTGGCCGACCGGGGCATCGGCATTCCGGCGGCCGAGCGCGGCCGGGTGCTGGAGCGCTTCGTGCGCCTGGAGACGGCGCGCTCCAACCCCGGCTTCGGTCTCGGCCTGAGCCTCGTCAACGCCGTCGCCCGCCTCCACCAGGGCCGCTTCGTCCTGGAAGACAACGGGCCGGGGCTGCGCGCGAGCCTCGTGCTCCCGGCCGCCTGAGCCGCGCCGTCCGACAGGCGGCTGCGGCCGCGGCGGCTCGTCCGGCGCGACAGCAGGCCCGTCCCGCCGAGGGCGACCGGCCGGTGCACGGGAGCCGGCATCCACTCCGGGGATTCACTTCGAGAGCGGCAGGTTGAGCTTGTTCCACTCGTCCATCCCCAGGGAATAATAGTACACCTGCGTGTAGCCAAGGTCGACGGCGGCCTTGGCGGCCTTGGCGGCTCGGCCGCATTTCGGGCCGTTGCAGTAGAACAGCACCGGTGCGGACTTCGCCTTGACGATGCCGGCCAGGGCCTCCGCGGTGAGGTCGGTGTCGAGGAGGCGGACGGCGCCGTCGAGATGGCCGGCGTTGAAATCCTCCGGACGGCGATTGTCGATGATCGCAAGGTCGGGCTTGGCCTCGACGAGGGCCAGGATCTGCTGCGCGTCGACCGTGGTCGCGCCCTGAATCTGCATCGGGGCCTGTGCCCGGGCAGGCAGGGCGGTGCAGACGAGCAGGCAGACGAGGCAGAGAAGTCGGGTCATCGGGGAGTCTCCTTGGGGTGGATTCGGGACCGGGACGGCGCCGTCGGGGTGCCGCTCAGGCTGACTTGAGGCGCAGGACGAGGGCGCCGACCTCGCGGTCGAGGCCCGCCACGGCACTCGCGAGGCCCTGCATCGAAGCGGCGGAGTCCCGCGAGCCGCGATCGAAGGCCTCGATCGTCCGGCCGAGCCCCGCGATGTTGCCGGAGAGGCCGCGGCCCGCCGCCACCGAGTCCTCCGCGTTCCGGGCGATCTGGGCGACGGCGGCGTCCTGCTCGCTCACCGCCGCCGCGATGCTGCGGAAGGCGCCGTCGACCTCGCCGATCGCCGCCGCCACCTCGCCGATCGAGGCCACCGCGTCCCCGGTTCCGGCCTGGATCGCGCCGATGCGGCCGACGATGTCCTCGGTCGCCCGGCCTGTCTGGGAGGCGAGTTCCTTGACCTCGGCGGCGACGACCGCAAAGCCGCGGCCGGCCTCGCCGGCCCGGGCCGCCTCGATCGTGGCATTCAGCGCCAGCAGGTTGGTCTGCTGCGAGATCGCCCCGATCAGGCGCACCACCTGTCCGATCTCCTCGCTCGCCCGCACCAGCTGTCCGATCCGATCGCGGGCCTGCTCGGCGAGGGCGACCACGTCCCCGGTGCGGTCGGCCGCGGCGGCGGATTCGCCGGCGATCCGGCCGATCGAGGCGCGGAACTGCGCGCCCGCCGCCGCGACCGCGTGGGCGGTGGCGAGCGAGGCGGCGCAGAGCCGCTCCGCCTCGCCGACCTCGACGCCGGCCCGCTCGGATTGCCCGGTGAGCTGCCGGCACGCGGCCGCTGCGGTCTCGGCGTCCTGAACGCAGGCCGCGGCCGTGCGGCGCACGCGCGCCTCGATGGTGTCCGCCAACGACTGCATCTCGGCCTCGCGCTGGGCGCGGCGGATCTCCTCCGCCCGCTCCCGCTCGCGCCGCGCCGCCTCCTCCCTGTCGCGCTCGAGCCGCGTCGCCTGGCGGGCGGCGGTTGCGCTCTGCCGGGCGGCGACCCGCGCCAGCATCAGGATCGCCCCGCCGGTGAGCAGCGCCACCAGCCCGCAGACGGTGCAGAAGACCACGAGGGCGTGCGCCCCGACGCCGGCGAGCCGCTCCTCCAGCGAGCGGGTATCCGCCCGCGCCCGGATCCTGGCGATCCGCGTGCCGTCCGGGCCGTGCGCGACGAGATCGTGGATCGTGCTGCCCGATCCGGCCTGCAACCCGCCGCGGCCCGCCAGGAGCGGCGCCCCGGAGAGGCTGGTGATCTCCAGGGCCATGCCGACCAGCGCGTCCAGGTTCTGGAAGGCCGGCATCGGGTCGGCATGCAGCAGGGCGTAGCCGGAGATCCGCAATCCGCCGATCGGCACCGCGACGGTCAGGCGAGGAAGCCCGTCGTCCAACCAGACCTTGCGCAGGACCTGGAAGCGGTCGCGTCCCTCGCGCCGGATCACGGCCTCGGCGAGGGCGGGGGGGAGGCTCGCCCCCGCCGTCCAGTGCTCGGCGATCCGGTGGCCTTGTCCGTCGAGGAGCGTGATGCCGAGGAGCGCAATCTTCCCGCTCGACACGGCGCCGCGCGACCACTCCGCCGCCAAGCGCTCCGAACCGCTGCCCTTCTCGGCCATGACCGACCGGACCGTCTCGCCCTGGGCCACCTCCCGGGCGACGTCGGTCAACTTGGTGCCGTAATCCTCCCAGACCTCGCTGCGGATCTGCGCGTCGAGGATCGACTGACTCTGGCCGCGGTGGAAGGCGAAGAACTCCGCCTCGTAGCCTCTCGACATCCGGCTTCCGATCAGGGCCGCGGTCGCCAGGATGATGAGGTTGGCCACCACGCTCGCGGTGGCGATGCGACCGATCAGGCTCAAGACGACCTGCCGGGGTGGGCTTGAAGTGCAGTTCAGCCTACAATGGTTCATATTAAAAATATGTTAAACAGGCTCTTGCCTTTCGGAAGGTTAGCCTAGAGTAAGCAGTACCGAATTCGAACGGAGTTCCTCGCAATGTCGGGTTTGGCAGATAGTTAATTTCAATTAAAAATCCCGAACAAGATAGTTAAGCCGCGATTCTGTCATCGCCCTCGCGACGTGATGCTGGGGTGTGGCCCGGGCAGCCGGGAAGGCTCGTGCATCGGCTCGATCCTGCGACGAGACCGGGATCGACGGGCCGTTGATCCGTGCCGGAGGGGTGAGACCGGGCCGGACACGCGGCGAAGGTCTGGAGGGCCGAGGCCGCGATCCCCTCGGCCCGCGTTCACGCCCTCGCGGCCCGACGCGACCCGCCGGGTCCCCGCGACGGGGGCGCCCGGCGGATGCGGCGCGCAGGCTCCGGTGCACGCCGCGCGGGATCGCGCGGGCCCGCGGCGCGTCAGCCGTTGCGGAAGGCGTAGGCGTAGCCGTTGAGGGCCGGCGCGCCGCCGAGATGCGCGTAGAGCACCTTGGCACCGGCGGGGAAGAAGCCCTTGCGCACGAGGTCGATCATCCCCTGCATCGACTTCCCCTCGTAGACCGGGTCCGTGATCATGCCTTCGAGCCGCCCGCAGAGGCGGATCGCCTCCTTGGTCTCGGCCGAGGGCACGCCGTAGATCGGGTAGGCGTAATCCTCGTTGAGCACGACGTCGTCGGCCGAGAGTTCGCGCCCGAGATCCACCAGATCCGCCGTGCGCCGGGCGATCTCGAGCACCTGCGCCCTGGTCTGGGCAGGGGTCGCCGAGGCGTCGATGCCGATGACGCGGCGCTCGCGCCCGTCCTTGGCGAAGCCCACCAGCATCCCCGCATGGGTCGAGCCGGTGACGGTGCAGACGACGATGTAGTCGAAGGCGAAGCCCAGCTCGCGCTCCTGCGCGCGCACCTCCTCGGCGAAGCCGACGTAGCCGAGCCCGCCGTACTTGTGCACCGAGGCGCCGGCCGGGATCGCGTAGGGCTTGCCGCCCGCCGCCTTGACCTCCGCGATCGCCTGCTCCCAGCTCGACCGGATGCCGATGTCGAACCCGTCCTCGACCAAGCGGACATCCGCGCCCATGATCCGGCTCAGCATGATGTTGCCGACCCGGTCGTAGACCGCGTCCTCGTGCGGGACCCAGGCCTCCTGCACCAGCCGGCACTTCATGCCGATCTTGGCGGCCACCGCCGCGACCATGCGGGTGTGGTTCGACTGCACGCCGCCGATCGACACCAGGGTGTCGGCGCCCGACGCGATCGCGTCCGGCACGATGTATTCGAGCTTGCGCAGCTTGTTGCCGCCGAAGGCGAGGCCCGAATTGCAGTCCTCGCGCTTGGCGTAGAGGTCGACCTTGCCCCCGAGATGGGCCGAGAGCCGCGAGAGCCGCTCGATCGGGGTCGGGCCGAAGGTCAGGGGATAGCGTTCGAAGCGGGCGAGCATGGGGTGAGGCTCCGGTCGGGATGACGGCGCGACCGTAGCAGCGGTCGGGTGAAAGGTGCTCCCGAAGTTCCGCCCCAGCGCGGCAGGAGCCGCGCAGGATCTGCCGTGCTATGAGTAATCCACCCGCCGGAACGGCACGATGTGGAGGATCCTTTCAGCATGAGAGCGCCCGATCGCACCGACCTGCGCATGCTGCGCCTCCTGCAGGAGAACGGGCGGCTGACGAATGCGGAACTCGCCCAGAGGGTGAATCTCAGCCCCGCCACCTGCCACCGTCGGATGCAGCGGCTCCTGCGCGAGGGCCTGATCACCGGCGTGCGCGCCCTGGTGGCGCCCCGGGCGGTGGGGCGGGGCGCGCTGGTCCTGGTCGGGGTGGTCCTCGACCGCTCGACGCCCGAGAGCTTCGCCACCTTCGAGCGGGCCGTGGTCTCCCTCGGCTTCGTGCTCGACTGCCACCTCGTGGCGGGGGATTTCGACTACGTGCTGAAGATCCGGGTCGGCGACATGGCCGATTTCAACCGCCTGCACGGCGAGCAGTTGATCGCGCTCCCGGGCGTCCGCCAGACCCGCACCTTCTTCGTGATGAAGGAGGTGATCGACGCGGCGCCCCTCGACTTCTGAGATCAGCGGTCATTTCTCATGACCGGTGGCGCTGCCGGGGCGGCCCGCGCCGCAGCCGGTTGTCGCCCGCGCGGGATCGTGCCACCACCGCTCCGAGGGGCGACACGGCCCCGACGGGAGGTCGCGCCATGTCAGCCCCGCTCGTCGACCGGATCCGGTCCGCCCCGCTCCTGTCCGAGCCCGACCGGGCCCGCGACCGCCTCGCCGACCTCCTCGCCGCCCTCGACGGCTGCCCGGACCACGCCGCCCTCGCGGCGGCCCTGCGCCTCGACGGGCCGGTGCGCGCCCTCGCGCTCGGGCTCGCCGATCACTCCCCCTTCCTGTGGGGTCTCGTCGCCCGCGACCCCGCGCGCTTCGCCCGCCTGCTCGGTCAGGGGCCGGAGGCCGCCCACGCCGATCTCGTCGCGGCGCAGTGGGGCGCTGGTGCCGCCGGCACGCCCCGCGCCGAGGTGGCCCGCTGCCTGCGCCGCAACCGCGCCGAGCACGCGCTGCTCGTGGCGCTCGCCGATATCGGCGGGGTCTGGTCGCTGGAGGCGGTCACGGCGGCGCTGTCGGACTTCGCCGACGCCTCCGTGAAGGCCGCCCTCGACGCCGCCCTGCACGAGGCCGCCGCCGGCGGGCGCTTCCGGCCGAGGGACCCGGCCGCGCCCCAGGAGGACAGCGGCGTCATCGTCCTCGGCATGGGGAAGCTCGGGGCGGGCGAGCTCAACTATTCGAGCGACATCGACCTGATCGTGTTCTTCGATCCCGCGCGGGCGCCCCTGCGCGAGGGCGTCGAGGCCACGCCCTTCTTCAGCCGCCTCGCCCAGACCCTGGCCAAGCTGCTGCAGGAGCGCGACGCGGACGGCTACGTGCACCGGGTCGATTACCGCCTCAGGCCCGATCCCGGCGCGACGCCGACCGCGCTCTCCCTCGACTCCGCCTTCACCTACTACGAGACGGTCGGCCAGAACTGGGAGCGGGCCGCCTTCATCAAGGCGCGGCCGGTGGCGGGCGACCTGCCGCTCGCCGAGGAGTTCCTCGCCGAGCTGCGCCCCTTCGTCTGGCGCAAGTACTTCGACTTCGCGGCGATCGCCGACGTCCACGCGATGAAGCGGCAGATCCACGCCGTGCGCGGCCACGGCGCCATCGCGGTGGCGGGACACGACATCAAGCTCGGCCGCGGCGGCATCCGCGAGGTCGAGTTCTTCGTCCAGACCCAGCAGCTCGTCTTCGGCGGGCGCCGCCCGTCGCTGCGCGGCCAGCGCACCCTCGACATGCTGCCCGCCCTTCACGCGGAGGGCTGGATCACCGCCGAGGCCCGCGACGAGCTCGCGCGCGCCTACCGGTTCCTGCGCACGCTCGAGCACCGGCTGCAGATGGTCGCCGACGAGCAGACGCAGCGCCTGCCCGAGGAGCCGGGCCGGCTCGCGCGCTTCGCCCGGTTCTGCGGCTACCGCGACGCCGAGGCGCTCGGGGCGGCGCTCGTCGCCGAGGCGACCCGGGTCCAGGCCCATTACGCGCTCCTGTTCGAGGCCGGGCCGGACCTCTCGGTCGATCTCGGCGACCTCGTCTTCACGGGGGCGGAGGACGACCCCGCGACGCTCGCCACCCTGCGCGACCTCGGCTTCCGCCACCCCGAGCGGGCGATCGAGACGGTGCGGGGCTGGCACCACGGCCGGCGCCCGGCCGTGACGAGCCCCCGCGCCCGCGAGGTCGTGACCGAACTCGTCCCCGCCCTGCTCCAGGCCCTCGCCGGGACGGCCGATCCGGACGGGGCGCTCGCCGCCCTCGACCACGCCTTCGGGCGCATGCCGGCGGCGGTCGAACTCCTCACCATCCTGCGCTCGCACGAGCGGCTGCGCCTGCTCTTCGCCGATCTCCTCGGCACCGCCCCGCGCCTCGCCGAGACGGTGGCCTACAGCCCGCACGTCCTCGACGCGGTGATCGACCCGGCCTTCGTCGACCCGGTCACCGACGAGGAGGCGATCGCCCAGCAGATCCGCCGCCTGATCGGGGCGCCGCAGGCCTTCGAGGATTTCCTCGACCGCAGCCGCGACGCCGCCCGCCAGATGCGCTTCGTCGCGGGCGCCCGCATGCTCTCGGGCATCCTGCCGCCGGCCGGGGCCGGGCGGGCCTACGCGGCCATCGCGCGGGCGATCGTCGCCGAGGCGCTCGCCGCCGTGCGGGCGGTCTTCGCCGCCGAGCACGGGCAGGTGCCGGGCGCCCGGGTCGCGGTGCTCGGGCTCGGCCGCCTCGGCTCCCGCCAGCTCACCGCCGATTCCGACCTCGACCTCGTCGTCCTGTACGATTTCGACCCGCGCCACCGCGACAGCGACGGGCGGCGCCCCCTCGACGCCGCCGTCTACCACAACCGCCTGGCGCAGCGCCTCGTCGCGGCGCTCACCGTCCCGACCCGGCGCGGGCACCTCTACGAGGTCGACCTGCGCCTGCGGCCGGGCGGGAGCCAGGGCCCGGTCGCCGGGCAATGGCCGCGCTTCGTGCCCTACCAGCGCGAGGAGGCGGGACTCTGGGAGCAGATGGCGCTGACCCGCGCGCGGGTGCTCGCGGGCGATCCGGACCTCGGCGCCGAGATCGAGGCGGCCGTCGCGGCGATCCTGGAGAGTCCCCGCGACGCCGCCCTCGTCGCCCGGGAGGTGCGCGACATGCGCGCGCTCATCGCCCGCGAGAAGGGCGACGGCGGTCCCCACGACCTCAAGCTCTCCCCGGGGGGCCTCCTCGACCTCGATTTCCTGGCCCAGGCCCTGGTCCTCACCCACGCCGCCGCGCATCCGGACCTGATCGGGCGCGACGCCCCGTCCCTGTTCGCCGCGGCGCGGGCGCGCGGCCTGCTGCCGGACGAGGCCGCCGACGCGCTGCGCGAGGCCTACCGGCTCCTCGACGACGTGCATCACTGGCAGCGCCTGATGGTGGAGGGCTCCTTCGAGAAGGGCGCCGCCCCCGCTACCCGCGCCCGCCTCGCCGCCGCCGCGGGCCTGCCCGACGAGGCGGCGCTGCTGGCCCGGCTGGCGGAGACGCGCGCCGAGGTCAGGGCGTGGTTCGAGCGCCTGCTGGCGTGACGGGCGCGGGGGAGGGCCGCGGCCCGTCCCCGCCGATGGTCCGTCCCTCGCCGCCGAGCCGGGACCGGTCCGCGACCTCGGGAGCCGAGGTCGAGCGAAGCCCCCGTCCCGCACGGCCACGGAGGGTCGGCCCCTCATCCCCGATCCGCTCGATCCCTTCGGGATGGCGGATTCGGGCTTCGCTCAGGCGCCGCGCGGGCGCGCGATCCGGAATCCGACGGATTGCTTCGCCATGCGGATTGCGGCTTCGCTCACGCGCCGCGCGGGCTCGTCATGCGCGTTCCGGAAGCGATCGTCCGGACAGCGGATGATCCGGGAGCCGCTTGGATCGACCGGATCCCGGATCAGGCCACCGGAGCCGGCAGCGCTGCCACCGCGCCCTCGCGCGCGAAGGGCGCGTCGCCCGGCGGCTGGGGCAGCCGCACCAGCACGATGGTGCCCGAGCCGACCTCCGAGCGGATGCGCAGGCGCCCGCCATGCAGCTCGGTCAGGGAGCGGGCGATCGCGAGGCCGAGGCCCGAGCCCTTGAAGCTGCGCGAGAGGTTGCTCTCGACCTGCTCGAAGGGCGCGCCGAGCTTCGGCAGCACCGTGCGCGGGATGCCGATGCCGCTATCCTCCACGTAGATGTGGACGGCATCGAGGGCCCGCCGCGTGCGCACCGCGACGCGGCCCGCGTCGGGCGTGAACTTCACGGCGTTCTGGAGCAGGTTGAGCAGGATCTGGTGCAGGGCGCGGGCATCCGCCAGCACCACCGCGCCCGCGTTCATCTCGACGCTGAGGGTGAGGCCCTTGGCCCGCGCCGCCTCGGCGACGACCTTGAGCACCCGCTCCAGCACCTCCGCCACCGGCAGGGGTTGCTTGGCGAGGGTCACGCGGCGCGCCTCGATGCGCGACATGTCCAGGATGTCGTCGATCACCGAGAGCAGGTACTGGCCGCTGGAACGGATGTCGCGGCAATATTCGCGGTACTTCTCGCAGCCGAGATGCCCGAAGACCTCGTCCTGCATCACCTCGGCGAAGCCCAGGATCGCGTTGAGGGGGGTGCGCAGCTCGTGGCTCATGTTGGCCAGGAACTCGGACTTGGAGCGGTTGGCGCTCTCGGCCTGGGCCTTCTGGTCGAGGTAGCGCTCGGCGAGGTCGGCGAGCTGCTGGGTCTGAAGTTCGAGGGTGCGGCGGGAGCGCTTGAGGTCGGCGATCGTGGCGATCAGCTGGCGCTCGGATTCGACGAGGCGCTCCTGGTGGCGCTTGAGGGCGGTGATGTCGGTGCCGACCGAGACGTAGCCGCCGTCCTTGGTGCGGCGCTCGCTGATCTGGAGCCATCGCCCGTCGGCGAGCTCGGCCTCGAAGGTGCGCGCGCCGGTCTCGGCGAATTCGCCGGCCTGGATCTCGCGGCGCACCGGCGGCACGGCCGCCCGGCCCATGATGGTGTCGTAGCGGCGGCCCGGCTGCGCGTCCTCCGGCGTGAGGGCGTGCAGGCGGCGGAATTTCGAGTTGCACAGGACGAGGCGGTTCTGCGCGTCCCAGAGCACGAAGGCCTCCGAGACCGCCTCGACGGCGTCGCGCAGGCGCATGTCGGCGGTCGCGGTCGATTCCGCGAGGCGGCGCTGCTCGGAGATGTCGACGGCGATCCCGACCAGGTGGCGCCCGCCATCCTCCTGGTCGCGCACGATCTCGGCGCGGGCCTTGAGCCAGATCCACTCGCCCGCGGCGCTGCGGATCCGGAACTCGTGGTCGACGGTGGCGTCCTGGGCGGCGAGCTGGCTCGCGAGGCCGTAGAGGTCGGTGTCGTCCGGGTGGACGAGGGCGTTCACGTCGCCGAAGGACAGGAACTCGTGCTCCCGGGTGTAGCCGAGGAGCTGGTACATCGAGTCCGACCAGTAGATCCGCCCGCGGGCGATGTCCCAGTCCCACAGGCCGCAGCGCCCGCGGCAGAGCGCCGTGTCGAGGCGCTGGCGGACCTGCTCGCAGACCCGGTCCACCGCCCGCGCCCGGTCGGCCTGCAGGGTGTAGGCGAGGCCGATGCAGACGATCACCAGGGTGGCGGTGCCGATCACCATCGCCTCGGTGCGGGCCCGGCCCTGCCAGGCCGCCGTCACGGTGTCGAGGGATTGCACCACCGCGACCCGCTGCTGGCCCCCCGGCAGCGCCCGCAGGGTGGCGAGGGCCGGGGCGCCCCGGAGGCCGACGGTCATGAGGCCCGCCCGCTCCCCCAGGATGAGGAGCGGCTGCGCCTCGCCGAGATGTTCCCCGAGGCTGCGCCCCGGCGGGAGCGGCACCGGAAGGGAGGCCGTGATCACCTCGTCGGGTCCGATCAGGTGGATCTCGCGGCCGGGGATGAGCGCGCCCGCGGGCACCGCCCCGTCGAGGCCGCCGCCCTGCGCCAGGGTCGCGGCGGCGAGCCGGGCCAGGAGGTCGATCTCCCGGCCGGCCTCCGCGACGGCGTCGCGGCGCTGGGACATCAGCTGGGTCGCCGTGATCGCGAACAGGCAGACCAGGAACAGGCCGATCACCGCCGGGATCGCCACGCGCAGCCAGGATTCGGCGCGAGCCAGGCGCTGGTGCGCCGGGGTGAGGGCCCGCGCGATGCCGAGGATCGTGGCCGCACGAGCAGTGAGTGGGGCGGGATCCGCCTCCAGCATACTCTCTTCCCCCGCACGCTTCGGTGAAGCGACTCGGCGACACGCCCCGCCCCCGAATCACCGTCTCATGTGACATTTCCACAGCTGATTTGTCCAGCTGATCCCAGGGGCAGGGCGGGCGTTAGACTTTTGTTAAGGGGTCGCGCCGCGGGACGGCTTCGAATCGAAATTGCGTCTCCCTATCAGGTATTTATGTGGTGCCGGGCCGGCGCCAGGGAGCGGCTGGCGATGTCGCCCGCGTCGGGAGACAGGCCGGGGGCGGCCGCGATGGCGCGCAGCTGCGCCTCCGCGCGGGCGCGCCGGGTCGGCTCCATCATCCGCCACGTGTTGAAGGCCGTGAGCAAACGTGCCGCGACCTGGGGGTTGCGCGAGTCGACGTCGAGCACCGTCTCGGCGAGGAGTTCGTAGCCGGCACCGTCCGCCCGGTGGAACTGGGTCGGGTTGTTGAGGCTGAAGCTGCCGACCAGCGCCCGCACCCGGTTCGGGTTCGAGGCCGAGAAGCCCTCGTGGCGCATCAGCGCCCGCACCCGCGCCACGGTGCCGGCCTCGGGGATCATCGCCTGGAGGGCGAACCACTTGTCGAGGACGAGGGGCTCGCCCCGGTAGGTCTCCCCGAACGCCGCGAGGGCGCGCTCGCGCGCCTCGCCGGGCAGGAGCGTCAGCACCGCCAGGGCGGCGAGGCGGTCGGTCATGTTGTCGGCCTCGCGCAGCTGCGCCTCGGCGAGCGCCGTCCCGCGGGCGGGATCGGCCGCCGCGATCAGGTCCAGGGCGGCGTTGCGCAGGGACCGGCGCCCGGCGCTGGCGGCGTCGGGGCTGAACGGGCTGCCGGGCGGGGCCGCGAGCGCGTCGCGCAGGGCGACGAGCCGCGGCAGCAGGGCGCGGCCGAGATGGGCCCGCAGGGTCCAGCGGGCGCGGTGGATCGCGTCCGGGTCGACGTTGGTGCTGATCTCCTGCGCGGCCTCCTGGTCGCCCGGGATCGCCAGGACCAGGGCCGCGAAGGCCGGGTCCTGCAGGGCCTCCCCGTCCAGGAAGGTGCCGAGCGCCTCCGCGAGGGCGGCCGCCTCCGGGCCCGCATCGGCCTCGATCGGGGCACCGAGCCGCGCCCGCGCGGTGACCAGGTCGAGGGCGAGGTTCTGGGCCGCCTGCCAGCGGTTGAACGGGTCGCTGTCGTGGGCGAGCAGGGTCAGGCGCTGGGCCGTGTCGAGGGAATGGGCGACCTTCACGGGGGCCGAGAAGCCCCGGAACAGGGAGGGCACCGGCTCGGCCGCCACCTCCGTGAAGACGAGGCGGTCGCTCTCGCCCTCCAGCACGAAGACGCCGTCCCGCACCCGGTCCGAGCGGGCCTCGAGGGCGCCGCCGCCGCGGCCGACGAGGCCGAGGGCGACCGGGATCACCAGGGGCTGGGGCGGGCCGCCGCCGGCCGCCTCCGTGGCGACGGCCGGCAGGCTCTGGTGGAAGTCGAGGGTGTAGCTGCGCTGGGCCGGGTCGTAGCGCCCGGCCACCGACACGGTCGGGGTGCCGGCCTGCGCGTACCAGCGCGAGAAGGCGGCGAGGTCGCGCCCGCTCACCTGCGCGAAGGCGGCCAGGAAATCCTCCACGGTGGCGGCGGTGCCGTCGCAGCGCGCGAAGAACAGGTCCATGCCGGCCCGGAACGCCGCCGGGCCGAGCAGGGTGCCCAGCATCCTGACGATCTCGGCGCCCTTCTCGTAGACCGTCGCCGTGTAGAAGTTGTTGATCTCCCGGTAGGCCTGGGGCCGGACCGGATGGGCGAGCGGCCCCGCATCCTCCGGGAACTGGCGCGCGCGCAGGGTGCGCACCTCGGCGATGCGGTGGACCGGGCGCGAGCGCTCGTCGGAGGAGAATTCCTGGTCGCGGAAGACCGTCAGGCCCTCCTTGAGGCAGAGCTGGAACCAGTCGCGGCAGGTCACCCGGTTGCCCGACCAGTTGTGGAAATACTCGTGGGCGATGATCGCCTCGATGTTGGCGTAGTCCGTGTCGGTGGCGGTGTCGGGGCTGGCCAGCACGTACTTGTCGTTGAAGATGTTGAGGCCCTTGTTCTCCATCGCGCCCATGTTGAAGTCGGAGACCGCGACGACGTTGAAGACGTCGAGGTCGTAGGCGCGGCCGAAGCGCCGCTCGTCCCAGGCCATGGCGCGGGTGACGGCGTCGAGGGCGTAGGGCGCGCGCGCCTCCTTGCCCGGCTCGACGTAGACCGCGACCGCGACGTCGCGGCCCTCCATGGTGGTGAAGCGGGTGGCGATGCGGCCGAGCCGGCCGCCGACCAGGGCGAACAGGTAGGCGGGCTTCGGGTGGGGATCGTGCCAGACGGCGTAGTGGTGCCCCGGCCCGGCCTCGCCCGCCTCGACCGGGTTGCCGTTGCCGAGCAGCACCGGCGCCTCGTCCCGGTCGGCCTCGATCCGGGTGGTGTAGACCGCGAGCACGTCCGGCCGGTCGAGGAAGTAGGTGATGCGCCGGAACCCGTCCGCCTCGCACTGGGTGCAGTAGACGCCGTTCGAGCGGTAGAGCCCCATCAGCTTGGTGTTGGCGCTCGGGTTCACCTGCGTCTCGAGGCTGAGCACGAAGGGGCGCTGCGGCGGCCGGTGCAGGGTGAGGCCCAGGGGGCCGAGTTCGATCGCCCCCGGCGCGGTCGGCTGGCCGTCGAGGGCGACCGCCAGCAGCGCGAGGTCGTCGCCGTCGAGGTGGAGCGGCGCACCGGCCTCGCCGCGCGGGTTGGGCCGCAGCGCCAGGGTGGCGGAGATCCGGGTCTCGGTCGGGTGCAGCCGCACGTTGAGATCGACCCGGTCGATCAGGTAGTCGCTCGGCCGGTAATCGGCGAGGCGGACGATCGGCGGGGACTCGGTGCGCATGGGGCGGGCGGGCTCCTGACGGGCGGCGGGCGTCCCCTCTTGTAGCCCGCATCCGGGCCCGCGCAACGCGGCGGCGGGGCGCCCCGCGTTGACCCGACGGCGCCCGGACCCACATATGGCCGCGGTCCCCGAGGAGCCCCGACGATGGAATACCTGCACACGATGGTCCGGGTCGCCGACCTCGACCGCGCCCTCGACTTCTATTGCGGCAAGTTCGGCCTGGAGGAGGTGCGCCGGGTCGAGAACGAGAAGGGCCGCTTCACCCTGGTCTTCCTGGCCGCCCCGGGCGACGTCGCCCGCGCCCGGGAGTCGCGGTCGCCGCTCCTCGAACTCACCTACAACTGGGACCCGGAGGACTACACGGGCGGGCGCAATTTCGGCCACCTCGCCTATCAGGTGGACGACATCTACGAGACCTGCGCCAAGCTGCAGGCCGCCGGCGTGACCATCAACCGCCCGCCGCGCGACGGCCACATGGCCTTCGTGCGCTCGCCCGACGGCATCTCGATCGAGATCCTGCAGAAGGGCGGGGCGAAGCCGCCGCGGGAGCCCTGGGCGTCGATGCCGAACACCGGCACTTGGTAGCGGCGGGCGCCGGGAGGAGGGCCGGGACGATGCAGGTTCCCGCGGGCGGGATGCCGGTCTGGGCATGGGCCTCGCCGCTGGTGGCGTGGCTCCTGCTGGCCGCCGCCATCCTGACGGAGCCGCCCGCGCCGCTCCTCGCGGCCGCGGCGGCCGGGCTCGTCGCCACCGTGTTCGCGGCCGTCTTCCACGCCGAGGTGGTGGCCCACCGGGTGGGCGAGCCCTTCGGCACGCTGGTGCTCGCGCTCTCGGTCACGGTGATCGAGGTCGCGCTGATCGTCTCGGTGATGGTGGCGGGCGGGCCCGAGAAGGCGGCGCTCGCCCGCGACACGGTCTTCTCCGCCGTGATGATCATCTGCAACGGGCTCGTCGGGCTCTGCCTCCTCGCCGGCGGGGTGCGCCACCACGAGCAGGGCTTCGCCCTGCAGGGAGCGCTCGCGGCCCTGGCGGTGCTGGCGGCGCTGGTCACGCTCACCCTCGTCCTGCCGAACTTCGTGAGCACTCCCGGGCCGGCCTTCACCGTGCCCCAGCTCCTCTTCGCGGGGGCGGCCTCGCTCACCCTCTACGGGGCCTTCGTGTTCGTGCAGACGGTGCGCCACCGGGACTACTTCCTGCCCGAGGGGGGCACCGAGGAGGAGCATGCCGGCCCGCCGCCCGCCCGCGTCGCGCTGGCGAGCTTCGGGCTCCTCCTCGCCTGCCTGGTGGCGGTCGTCGGCCTCGCCAAGGCGCTCACCCCGACCCTGGAACGGGCGATCGACGCGGCCGACGTGCCGAAATCCGTCTCCGGCATCGTGATCGCCGCGCTCGTGCTGATGCCGGAGGGGCTGGCGGCCCTGCGCGCCGCCCGGGCGAACCGGCTCCAGACCAGCATGAACCTCGCCCTCGGCTCGGCCCTGGCGACGATCGGGCTGACGATCCCGGCCGTGGCCCTGGTCTCGGTCCTGATCGGGCGGCCCCTGGTGCTGGGCCTGCCCCCGAAGGATCAGGTGCTGCTCGCGCTCACGCTGCTCGTGGCGGTGATCACGCTCGGCACCGGGCGCACGACCGTGCTGCAGGGGATCGTGCACCTCGTGGTCTTCGCCTCCTTCCTGTTCTTCGCCCTGATCCCGTAGGAGAGCGGGCGCCCCGGCGGATCCCGGCCGCGCCCGCCGCAAGTCTCAGCTCAGTCTCTGCTCTTGGCGGACGGCGTGATGCCGAGTTCGGCGAGCTTGGCGTGGATCTGCGTGACCGAGCGCTTGAGCTTCAGGCTCATCACCGCGGGCGCGACGCCCTCGCGCGCCATCGCCCGCAATTGCTGCACGGTCTCCAGCGTCCAGCTGGCCTCGACGGTCTCGCTCATGGACTGCCTCCTGGTCTCGTCGGCCGCGTCGGGCGCGGCCTTGCCCGGGCAGGTAGGAGCGGCCTCCGGACCCGGCAACCCGCGCCGCGCCTTGACGCGGGGCGCCTCCCGTCGCACATCGCGCCGATCAGCCGGCCGGGCGGCCGCTCTGCCCTCGGGCAGGGAGGAAAGTCCGGGCTCCATGGAGAGACGGTGCCGGATAACATCCGGCGGGGGCGACCCCAGGGACAGTGCCACAGAGAGGAGACCGCCGGGCGGGCCGCGAGGCCCGCGCCGGTCAGGGTGAAAGGGTGCGGTAAGAGCGCACCGCGGACGCGGCAACGCGGACGGCACGGCAAACCCCACCGGGAGCAAGACCGAATAGGGGCGACACGGGCGGGCCGACGGCCCGCCCAGGCCTCTCCCCAGGCCCGTCGCCCGGGTTGGTTGCTCGAGGCGGCCGGCAACGGCCGTCCCAGAGGAATGGCCGCCACGTCCGGGGGACCCGCGAGGGTCCGCCGGGCCCTACAGAACCCGGCTTACAGGCCGGCTGATCCCCATTCCGCTCACCCGAAGGCGAGGGCGGGCTGCACGTTCCCCGGGTGCGAGGCGATTTCCGCAAGCCTTCATTAACGTTGCTGCCGTCTGATCGGGCTCCGTCGAGGCGGCCTCCCCCGCAGGGCCGCGTTGACGCTCCCGGAGGCCCATGATAGCCCAGCCCAACTCATTGACGGCGCAACCCAAACCGGCGCACGGGCGAGTCCCCGGCGGCCAGCGGGCCGGCGCGTTCTCGGGCGGGGCGCGGGCGGTCGTGCGGCGCCGGATCCGGCCGGGTGCGCGGCCCTCGCAGATTGCGGAGCATCATGGACCGTCAGGCGAGCGAGTCCGCCGCCGCGAGGCGGCGCCGCGGCCGGCCGGAAGCCGGCGGAGCGGCCCGATGAGCGGGGCGCCCCACATCCCCGTGCTGCTCGCGGAGGTGCGCGGCGTGCTGCGCCTCGGCGAGGGGCCGGGCGTCGTCGTGGACGGCACCTTCGGGGCGGGCGGCTACAGCCGCGCGCTCCTCGCCGCCGACCCGGACCTGCGGGTCATCGCCATCGACCGCGACCCGACCGCCGTCGCGGCCGGGCAGGAGCTCGCGGCGGCGGCGGGCGGGCGCCTGCGCCTGGTCCAGGGCCGCTTCGGCGACCTCGACGCCATCGTGCGCCGGGAGGGCGTGGAGGCCGTGGACGGCGTCGTGCTCGACATCGGCGTGTCCTCCATGCAGCTCGACCGCGCCGAGCGCGGCTTCTCCTTCCGGGCCGACGGCCCCCTCGACATGCGCATGGAGGGGGCGGGGACCAGCGCCGCCGACCTCGTCAACGGGGCGCCGGAGGCGGAACTCGCCGACATCATCTACCATTTCGGCGAGGAGCGGCGGTCGCGGGCCGTGGCCCGCGCCATCCTGGAGGCGCGCCGCCGCGCGCCCATCGCCACGACCGGGGCGCTCGCCGAGATCGTCGCCGGCGTGGTGCGGGCGGAGCCCGGCAGCGGGATCCATCCGGCGACCCGCACCTTCCAGGCCCTGCGCATCGCGGTGAACGACGAGCTCGGCGAGCTCAACCGGGCGCTGCACGCGGCCGAGCGGATCCTCCGCCCCGGCGGGCGGCTCGCCGTCGTCACCTTCCACTCGCTGGAGGATCGCATCGTCAAGCAGTTCTTCTCGGCGCGCAGCGGCCGGGCGGTCTCGGCCTCCCGCCACCTGCCGATGGCCGAGCGGCCCGTCCCGCGCAGCTTCACCCTGGTGACCAAGGGCCCGGTCGGCCCGAGCGAGGCCGAGGCCGCCGCCAATCCGCGGGCGCGCTCGGCCAAGCTGCGCGCGGGCGAGCGCACCGACGCCCCGGCGCCCGAGCCCCTGGCGGCGCTCGCGGCCCTCGCCGCCCTGCCGCCCCGCGAGCGGGGAGGCCGCCGGTGATCCGTCTCCTCCACCTCCTCGCCATCGCGGGGCTGATCACCTCGGCTATCTACGCCTACTCGATCAAGTACGAGACCCTCTATCAGGCCGAGCAGGTCGCCAAGCTGAAGAGCCGCCTGCGCCGCGAGCGCGAGGCCACGGCCGTGCTGCGGGCCGAGTGGCAGCTCCTCACCCGGCCCGACCGCCTCCAGGCCGCGGTCGATAAGTACCTCCGGCTCGAACCGATCGGCACCGAGCATCTCGGGCGCCTCGCCGACCTGCCGGCCCGGGCCGATCGCGGCGACGAGATCGCCCGCAAGCTCGAATCCCTCGGCCTGCTCGCGACCGCGACGCCCACCTCGAGGGAGCGCCCGGGCGCGGGCCGGGGCGGGGACGAGCCGCGGACCACCGGCTCGACCGCCGCCCATTCTCCCGGCACCAAGCCGCCCGGCGCCTCTCCCTCCGCCACGCCCCCCCGCACGTCCACCCGCACCCCGACGGCGACGAGGTAGGTTCTCCCGTGTCCGACGCCTCTCCCGATCCCGCCCCGGAGGCCGCCCCGCTGCGGCCCTCCCGCCTCCTCGCCATCCTGCGCGCGATGTTCCGCTTCGCCGTCGAGCGCAGCGGCGCGCGCGTCAACCTCGTCGGCGTCGTCTTCGGCGGGGTCTTCGCGGTGATCATCGGGCGCCTCGTCCTCACGGCGGCGATCCCCGAGGAGCCGTCGAGCCAAGCCCAGCGCGTCGCCGCGGCCGCCGCGACCGCGATCCGGCCCGACATCGTCGACCGCAACGGCGAGATCCTGGCCACCGACATCCGCACGGTGTCGGCCTTCGCGGAGCCCGGCAACATCGTCGACAAGGACGAGGCGGTCGAACTGCTCACCGCCGTCCTGCCCGACCTGAACGCCGCGGAGCTGCGCGCCAAGCTCACCCCCAAGCGCAAGGGCGCGGGCTTCGTCTGGATCAAGCGCGAGCTGACGCCCAAGCAGCAGGCGGAGGTGCACCGCCTCGGCATCCCGGGGATCGGCTTCCTGCCCGACCACAAGCGCGTCTACCCGAACGGCGTCGCGGCCGCCCACGTCCTCGGCTTCGCCAACCTCGACAACGTCGGCATCGCCGGGATGGAGAAGTACATCGACAAGACGGGCCTGAAGGACCTCAACAACCTCGGCTTCATCGAGAAGTCGGCCGACCTCGCCCCGGTCCAGCTCTCGATCGACCTGCGCGCGCAGCACGCCGTGCGCGACGAACTGGCCTGGGGCATGGAGCATTACCGGGCCAAGGCGGCGGCCGCGATGATCCTCGACGTGAATACCGGCGAGGTTCTGGCCCTGGCCTCCCTGCCCGATTTCGACCCGAACGAGCCCGCCGACGCGCTCAACCCCGACCGCATCAACCGGATGAACGTCGGCGTCTACGAGATGGGCTCGACCTTCAAGGCCATGACGCTCGCCATGGCGCTCGAATCCGGCAAGTTCACCGTGAACTCGACCTTCGACACCCGCGGCGGCGTGCTGTCCTGGGGGCGCCAGAAGATCCACGAGTACCACGGCACCAACCGCGTCATCACCATGCCGGAGGTGTTCACCCACTCCTCCAACATCGGTTCGGCCAAGATGGCGCTCGGCGTCGGCGTGCCCGGCCACAAGGCCTTCCTGAAGAAGATGGGCCTGCTCGACCGCATGCGCACGGAATTGCCGGAGAGCGCCGAGCCGATCGTCCCGCCGCGCTGGACCGAGATCAACACGATCACCATCGCGTTCGGCCACGGCCTGGCGGTGGCGCCGCTCCAGGCCGCCGCCGCGGTCGCGGCGATCACCAACGGCGGCTTCCTGATCACCCCGACCTTCCTGCGCCGCGACGAGGCCGCCGCCCGCGAGAAGGCCGTCCAGGTCTTGACGCCGCAGACCAGCGAGGCCATGCGCTTCATCATGCGCCTCAACGCCACCGAGGGCTCGGCCAAGAAGGCGGACAACCCCTACTACTTTGTCGGCGGCAAGACCGGCACCGCCGAGAAGGTGATCCGCGGCCATTACGTGAAGAACCGGCTGTTCACCACCTTCATGGCGGCCGCCCCGATGGACAAGCCCAAGTACCTGTTCGTCACGGTCATGGACGAGCCGCAGGCGGTGGCGGCGGAATCGGGCGGCTACGCCACGGCGGCGTGGAATTCCGGCGTGGTGACGGGCCGGATCCTGTCCCGGGTGGCGCCGATCCTGGGGCTTCCGCCGAAATTCGAGGGTCCGACCAATCCCTTCCCACTGATGGTGAAGCTCGGCGCCTACCACGCCAACCAGGTCGGCGCGCGATGAGCGGGACCACGACCCTCGGCGCGCTCTTCCCCGAGGCCGCGGGCGCCGCGTCCGCGCTGCCGGTCGCCGCCCTCACGGCCGACAGCCGGCGCGTCGGGCCCGGCGCGGTCTTCGTGGCGGTGCCGGGCACCCGGGCGGACGGGCGCCTCTTCGCCGCCCAGGCCGCGGCCGCCGGCGCCGTCGCCATGGTGGCGGAGGGGCCCCGGCCGGCCGACCTGCCGCAGGCGGTGGCCTACCTCTCCGTGCCCGATGCCCGCCGCGCCCTGGCGCTCGCGGCCGCGCGCCTGCATCCGGGCCAGCCCGCCACGGTCGTCGCGGTGACCGGCACCAGCGGCAAGAGTTCGGTCGCGGATTTCGTCCGGCAGATCCTCGCGCGGCTCGGCCGCCGCTCGGCGAGCCTCGGCACCCTCGGCGTGGTGACCGGAGAGGGCGCCGCCTACGGGGCGCTCACGACCCCCGACCCGGTCACCCTGCACGAGACCCTCGACCGGCTCGCCCGCGACGGCATCACCGACCTCGCCATGGAGGCCTCCTCCCACGGGATCGAGCAGCGCCGCCTCGACGGCGTGCGCCTGACCGCCGCCGCCTTCACCAATCTCGGCCACGACCACCTCGACTACCATCGCACGGTCGAGGCCTACCTCGCCGCCAAGCTGCGCCTGTTCGAGGACCTGCTGCCCGAGGGCGCGACCGCGATCGTCAACGCGGACGGGCCGATGGCGGACCGCGCGGTGGCGGCGATCCGCGCCCGCTCCCTGCCCCTCGTCACCACGGGCCGCGCGGGCGAGACCCTGCGCCTCGACGCGGTCGAGACCCGGGGCTTCGCGCAGCGCCTCACCCTCGCGGCGCAGGGGCGCGCGCTCACGGTGGACCTGCCCCTGGTCGGCTCCTACCAGGTCGAGAACGCCCTGGTGGCGGCGGCCCTCGTCCTCGCCACCCCGGCCGGGCGCGGCCGGCTGGAGGCGGTGATCGGGGCGCTCGGCCACCTCGCGGGCGTGCCGGGGCGGCTCGAGCGGGTGGCGACCCATCGCGGGGCGCTCTGCGTCGTCGACTACGCCCACAAGCCCGAGGCCCTGGCGGGCGTGCTCCAGGCCCTGCGGCCCTTCGCGACCGGGCGCCTCGTCTGCGTGATGGGCTGCGGCGGCGACCGCGACCGGGCCAAGCGCCCGATGATGGGGCGCATCGCGGTCGCGGGCGCCGACCGGGTCATCGTCACGGACGACAATCCGCGCAGCGAGGAGCCGGCCGCGATCCGGGCCGAGATCCTGGCCGCCGCCCCGGGCGCGGAGGAGATTGGCGACCGGGCCGAGGCGATCCGCGCCGCCGTGCGCGACCTCGCGCCGGGCGACGTGCTGGTCGTGGCCGGCAAGGGCCATGAAACCGGCCAGATCATCGGCGACCGCACGCTTCCGTTCTCGGACCGCGACGCGGTGCTGAGCGCGATCGAGGAGACGCGTGCATGACCGAGCCTCTCTGGACCCTGGACGCGGTGCTGGCCGCCACCGGCGGCCGCGCGCTCGACGGCGCGCCCGACGCGCCGCTCTCCGGCCTGTCGATCGACACCCGCACCCTGAAGGTCGGCGACCTGTTCTTCGCCATCCGGGGCGAGCAGCGCGACGGCTACGACTTCGTCCGCGACGCGCTCGCGCGCGGCGCGGGCGCCGCCGTGGTGTCGCAGGCGCGCGCCGCGGACCTCGCCGGCGCCGGCCCGCTCGTCGCGGTGCCGGAGGCGGGCGAGGATCCGGTGCTCGCCGCCATGCGGAAGCTCGCGGCGGCGGCGCGGGCGCGCAGCCGCGCCCGCATCGTCGCGGTGACGGGCTCGGTCGGCAAGACCGGCACCAAGGAGGCCCTGCGCCACGTCCTGGCGGCGCAGGGCGCCACCCACGCCTCGGTCGCCTCCTACAACAACCATTGGGGCGTGCCCCTGACGCTCGGGCGCATGCCGGCGGCGAGCGCCTTCGGGGTGTTCGAGATCGGCATGAACCACGCGGGCGAGATCGCCCCGCTCACCCGCCTGGTCCGGCCCGAGGTCGCCGTCGTGACGACGGTCGAGCCGGTCCACATCGAGCATTTCCGCGCCCTCTCGGGCATCGCGGACGCCAAGGGCGAGATCTTCTGCGGCCTGGAGCCCGGCGGGGTCGCGGTGATCAACCGCGACAACCCGCATTTCGAGCGCCTGCGCGACCACGCGCTGGCCTCGCGGGCGGGCCGGATCGTCAGCTTCGGCGAGCATCCGCGGGCGGATGTGCGGGCCGAGCGCGTGGTGATGCGCCCCGACCTCTCGATCGTGGACGCGCGGGTGATGGGCATCCCGGTCACCTACCAGCTCGGCACGCCGGGCCGCCACACGGCCCTGAACTCGCTCGCCGTGATGGCGGCCGTGCACGCGCTCGGGGCCGACCTCGCGCTCGCGGCCCTGTCGCTGGCGCAGCTGCGCCCGCCGGTCGGGCGCGGCGAGCGCACGCTGCTGCGCCTGCGCGACGGCGAGGCGCTGCTCGTCGACGAGAGCTACAACGCCAACCCGGCCTCGGTGCGGGCGGCGCTCGCGACGCTCGCGGGGATCGAGGTCCAGGGCCGGGCGCGCCGGATCGCCGTGCTCGGCGACATGCTGGAGCTCGGCGCGGAGGCGGCGCGCCTGCACCGCGACCTCGCCGCCGCCGTGGCGGAGCACGGGATCGACCTCGTCTTCGTGGCCGGACCGCTGATGGCGGAGCTGTTCGAGGCGCTGCCGGCCGGCACGCGGGGCGTCGCGGCGGCGAGTTCCGCCGATCTCCTCGACGCGGTCGTGGCCGAGATCCGCCCCGGCGACGCGGTCATGGTGAAGGGATCGAACAGCACCCGCATGGGCCGGATTGTCGAGGCCCTGAAAGCCCGCTACGGGGGCGGCGCGGACGCCCTCGCCGCGCGACCGACCTGAGCCGCCGCGCGCGAGCCTCCGGGCGCCGGCGCGGCCGGCCTCCACCGAACGGCGCCGTCATCCCCGCCGGCGCTCACCTCCATATCGGGATGAGCCCGGGATGCTGTATCTCCTGTCCGAACTGAGCGGCGTCTTCTCGCCGTTCAACGTGTTTCGCTACATCACCTTCCGGACGGGCGGGGCGCTGTTCACGGCGGGCCTGTTCGTGTTCTGGTTCGGGCCCTGGATCATCTCGCTGCTGCGCCTGCGCCAGGGCAAGGGCCAGCCGATCCGCGAGGACGGGCCCCAGACCCACCTGCTGACCAAGCGCGGCACGCCGACCATGGGCGGGCTGATGATCCTGGCCGGGCTCCTGGTCGCGGTGTTCCTGTGGGCCAACCCGCGCAACAGCTACGTCTGGATCACCGTCGTGGTGACGCTCGGCTTCGGGGCGATCGGCTTCTACGACGACTATCTCAAGGTGACGAAGCAGAGCCACAAGGGCTTCTCGGGCAAGTTCCGGCTCGGCCTGGAGGCGCTGATCGCGGTGGCGGCCTGCGTGGCGGTGGCGGAGTACTCGGCGCCGGGGCTCGCCTACCGGCTCGCCTTCCCGGTCTTCAAGGACGCGATCGTCAACCTCGGCCTGTTCTGGATCTTCTTCGCGAGCTTCGTGATCGTGGGCGCCGGCAATGCCGTGAACATCACGGACGGGCTCGACGGGCTGGCGATCGTGCCGGTGATGATCGCGGCGGCGACCTTCGGGATCATCGCCTACCTGGTCGGCAACGTGATCTACGCCTCCTACCTGCAGGTGAACTACGTCCCGGGCACGGGCGAACTCGCGGTGGTGTGCGGGGCGCTGATCGGGGCGGGGCTCGGCTTCCTGTGGTTCAACGCGCCGCCGGCCCAGATCTTCATGGGCGACACCGGCTCGCTGGCGCTGGGCGGATTGCTGGGCACCGTCGCGGTGGCGACCAAGCACGAGATCGTGCTGGCGGTGGTGGGCGGCCTGTTCGTGCTGGAGATCGCCTCGGTGATCATCCAGGTCGCCTCCTTCAAGCTCACCGGCAAGCGCGTCTTCCGGATGGCGCCGATCCACCACCATTTCGAGCAGAAGGGCTGGAAGGAGCCGCAGGTGGTGATCCGGTTCTGGATCATCGCCGTGGTGCTGGCGCTGCTCGGCCTCGCGACGCTGAAGCTGCGCTGAGGGGCGGCCCGGGGCCGCCCCCTGCCGCCTCATCCCCGATCCGCTCGATCCCTTCGGGCCGGCGGATTGGGGCCTCGCTCAGGCGCCGCGCGGGCGCGTGATCCGGGATCCGCCGTGATCGACCGGATCCCGGATCACAGGATGAACCGGCTCAGATCCGCGTTCTGGGCGAGGCTCTCGACCCGCTCCCGCACATAGGCCGCGTCGATCGTCACGCTCTCGCCCGCGCGGTCGGGCGCCGTGAACGAGATCTCGTCGAGCACCCGCTCCAGCACCGTCTGCAGCCGGCGCGCGCCGATGTTCTCGACGGAGGAATTCACCTCCACGGCCACCCGGGCGAGGGCGTCGACCGCGTCCTCCGTGAAGGTGACGGCGACGCCCTCCGTGGCCATCAGCGCCACCGCCTGCTTGAGCAGGCTCGCCTCGGTCTCGGTCAGGATGCGCCGGAAATCGTCGACCGTGAGCGGCGCGAGCTCCACCCGGATCGGCAGCCGCCCCTGCAGCTCCGGCAGCAGGTCGGAGGGTTTCGAGACGTGGAAGGCCCCGCTCGCGATGAACAGGATGTGGTCGGTCTTGACCGGCCCGTGCTTGGTCGCGACCGTCGTCCCCTCGATCAGCGGCAGCAGGTCGCGCTGGACCCCCTCGCGGGAGACGTCCGCCCCGCCGCGGCCCTCGCGGGCGCAGATCTTGTCGACCTCGTCGAGGAACACGATGCCGTTGTCCTCTACCTCGCGGACCGCCTCCTGGACGATCGCGTCCTGGTCGAGGAGCTTGTCGGATTCCTCGGCCATCAGGGGCGCGTGGGCGTCCCGCACGGTGACGCGCCGCGGCTTGCCCTTCTGGCCGCCGAGCGCCTTGCCGAGCATGTCGCCGAGGTTGATCGCCCCCATGGCGGCGCCGGGCACGCCCGGGATCTCGAACATCGGCAGGCCGCTCGGCGCGGCGCTGGCGAGCTCGATCTCGACCTCCTTGTCGTCGAGTTCGCCCGCGCGCAGGCGGCGCCGGAAGCTGTCGCGGGTGGCCTGGCCCGCGGTCGGCCCGACGAGCGCGTCGAGGATGCGCGCCTCCGCGGCCGCCTCCGCCCTGGCCTGGACCGAGCGGCGCTTCTCGTCGCGCTTGAGGCCGATCCCGACCTCCACGAGGTCGCGCACGATCTGCTCGACGTCGCGGCCGACATAGCCGACCTCGGTGAACTTGGTGGCCTCCACCTTGAGGAAGGGCGCGTTGGCCAGACGGGCGAGGCGGCGCGAGATCTCGGTCTTGCCGCAGCCGGTCGGGCCGATCATCAGGATGTTCTTGGGCGCCACCTCCTCGCGCAGGGGGCCGTGGAGCTGCTGGCGGCGCCAGCGGTTGCGCAGCGCGATCGCGACCGCGCGCTTCGCGTCGGCCTGGCCGACGATGTAGCGGTCGAGTTCGGAGACGATTTCGCGGGGGGAGAAGGTCGTCATGGCGGGTCCGGAGATGCGGCGGTCGGGGCCGCCGTCGCGTGTCGTGACGGGGTGGCGTGCGGCTCAGGCCGCCTCCAGGCTCTCGATCACGAGGTTGCCGTTGGTGTAGACGCAGATCTCGGCCGCGATCGCCAGCGAGCGGCGCACGATCGCCTCGGCGTCGAGGTCCTGGTCCTCGAGGGCGCGGGCGGCGGCGAGGGCGTAATTGCCGCCCGAGCCGATCGCCATCACGCCGCCCTCGGGCTCCAGCACGTCGCCGGAGCCGGAGAGCAGCAGCCCGACCTCGCGGTCGGCCACCAGCATCATGGCTTCGAGCCGCCGCAGGTAGCGGTCGGTGCGCCAATCCTTGGTGAGTTCGACGCAGGCGCGGGTGAGCTGCCCCGGATACTGCTCCAGCTTGGCCTCCAGCCGCTCGAACAGCGTGAAGGCGTCGGCGGTCGCGCCCGCGAAGCCGCCGATCACCGCGCCCTTGGCGAGGCGGCGCACCTTGCGGGCATTGCCCTTCACGATGGTCTGGCCGAGGCTGACCTGCCCGTCGCCCCCGATGACGACGCGCCCGCCCTTGCGGACCATCAGGATCGTCGTCGCATGCATGCGGGGCAATGCCCCCGCCTCGTCGCTGCCCAAGGACCTCTCCCGTGCGGCTCGTCCGAAGCGTAGGTGGGGGTTGGGGAGGCGTTCGTCCACCTCGCCGAGGCGGGATGTCCCCGGCCGCCCTCGCGCGGTCCGCGACGAGGCCGAGCCTCCGAGCGATCAGACCACGACCGTGATCGCCTGGGCGGCCCGGGTCAGGCCGGTGTAGAGCCAGCGCCGGGCATGCTCCCGGAAGGCGTAGGATTCGTCGAACAGCACCACCCGGTCCCATTGCGATCCCTGCGCCTTGTGCACGGTGAGCGCGTAGCCGTAGGTGAACTCGTCGCTCTCGCGCTTCAGGATGGCGGGGATCGGCTCCTCGCTGCCCTCGATCACCGCGCGCAGCACCCGGATGTCCTGCGGCCGGCGGCGCAGGGCGGGGTCGTCCTCCGGCACCACGTCGAGCCGCACGAGGTCGGGCCGGGGCGCGGCGCGCAGCGCCTGCACGGTCCAGGTCGAGCCGTTGAGCAGGCCCTTGGTGCGGTCGTTGCGCAGGCAGACCAGCTTCTCGCCCACGGCCGGCATCGGGTCGGTCTGGCCCATCAGGTCGCGGATGCGGCCGTTGTAGAGCCGCCGGGTCCGGTTGAGCCCGACCAGCACCTGGTCGGCGGCGAGCACCGCCTCCGGGGTGATGCCCCGCCGGTTCACCACCGCGCTCGCCCCGTAGCGCCCGGTCTCCAGCTGCCCGCCCTCCCGCACCGCCATGGCCAGCCGGATGATCGGGTCGTCCGCCGCCTGCCGGTGGATCTCGGTCAGCATCACGTCGGGCTCGGCCTCCGTGAAGAAGCCGCCGCCCTTGACCGGGGGCAGCTGCGCCGGGTCGCCCAGCACCAGCACCGGCTTGCCGAAGGACAGGAGGTCGTTGCCGAGATCGGCATCGACCATCGAGCACTCGTCGATGACCACGAGGGCCGCCTTCGACACCGGGCCGGTGCGGTTGAGGGTGAAGGCCGGGCCGCCCTCCTCGCCCTCGCGGGCGCGGTAGATCAGGCTGTGGATGGTCGCGGCGTCGTGGCAGCCGCGCTGGCGCATCACCGAGGCGGCCTTGCCCGTGTAGGCCGCGAACAGGACCCCGCCCTCGACATCCTCGGCGACCCGCCGCGCCAGCGTGGTCTTGCCGGTGCCGGCGAAGCCGAACAGGCGGAAGACCCGGGGCTCGCCCGCCTTCAGCCAGGCGGACACCGCCCGCAGGGCCGCCTCCTGCTCGGGGCTGAACCGCGTCATCGCCCGTCAGCGCGCCTTGCCGACCGTGCGCCGGGCCTGGAATTCCGGCGGCGGCGCCTCGCTGCGGCGCAGCAGGGCGCGGAACTCGTCGCGGCGCTCGTGGATCGAGGCGATGACGAGGCCCATCGGCACTCCGACATCGACCAGCACGGCCTCGGAGAGCTGCAGCGAGGCCTCGATCGTCTCCGGCACCGCGTCGTCGACCCCGAGCTCGTAGAGGGCGGTGGCGTGGCGCGCGTCGCGGGCGCGCGCCACGATGGTGAGGTCGGGGCGCTCGGCCCGGGCCGCCGCCACCACCGCCTCCACCGAGCGCGGCGCGTCCAGGGTGACGACGAGGGCGCGGGCGCCGGCGATGCCGCAGCGGCGCAGCAATTCGGGATTGGCGGAATCGCCGAAATAGACCGGGTTGCCCAGGCGGCGCTGCTCGGCGACCCGGGCCGCGTCCATGTCGAGGGCGAGGTAGGGCACCTTGTGGCGCGCCAGCATCTCGCCGACCAGCCTGCCGACCCGCCCGTAGCCCGCCACGATGACCCGGCCCTGCTGCCGCTCCGGCGGCGGCTCCGCGGGGACCTGCGCGAGGGCCCGGCGATCGATCTGGCGGCCGAGGCGGCGGGCGAGCGCCGCCAGGAGCGGGATCATCACCATGGTGACGGTGGTGACGACGAGCGCCGCCTGCCCGAGACCCTCGGGCACGAGGTCGGCCGAGAGCGCGCTGCCGATCAGCACGAACGCGAACTCGCCCCCGGCCCCGAGCAGCAGGGCGGTCTCGACCGCCACCGCCCGCGACAGGCGCAGCGCCCGCGCGACGGCCAGGATCACCCCGCCCTTGATCAGGATCATGGCCAGCGACAGGCCCAGGATCGCGGCCGGCGCGTCGAGGAGCTGGGCCGGATCGAGGTTCATGCCCACCGAGACGAAGAACACGCCGAGCAGCAGGCCCTTGAACGGGTCGATGGTCGCCTCGATCGCCCGGCGGTACTCGGTCTCGGCGAGGAGCAGCCCGGCCACGAAGGCGCCGAGCGTGGTCGAGAGCCCGCTCGCCGCCGCGACGAGCGCCGTCGCCACGATGACGAGCAGGCAGGCCGCCATGAAGAGTTCGGGGCTGCGGGTGCGGGCGACGAGCTGGAACAGCGGGCGCAGCCCGAGCCGCCCCGCCCCGACGATGAGCGCGATCGCCACCGCCGCCTGGCCGAGGGCCAGGGCGAGCCCGCCGATCGCGTCCCCGTCCTTGCGCCCGAGCACCGCGATGGCGAACAGGACCGGGGCCACTGCGAGGTCCTGGAACAGCAGCACCGCGAAGCTCGCCCGGCCCGCCGGGGCGTTGAGGCGCTTCTGGTCGGCCAGCACCGGCAGGACGATGGCGGTCGAGGAGAGGGCGAGGGAGAGCCCGACCAGGCCCGCGGCGGTCGGGTTCACGCCGAGCGGCAGCAGCAATCCCCCGAGCACCAGGCTCGACAGGGCGACCTGCAGCGAGCCGAGGCCGAAGACCAGCCGGCGCAGGATGCGCAGCCGCTCCCAGGACAGTTCCACGCCGATCATGAACATCAGGAAGATCACGCCGAGGTCGGCCAGGTGCGCGATCTCGCTGCGGTTGCCGATCGTCACCTCGGCGAGCCAGGGCGCGCTGCCGGTGAGCCGCCCGAGCCCCGAGGGGCCGAGCAGCGCCCCCGCCCCGATGAAGCCGAGGACCGGGCTGATCCGCAGGCGATGGAACAACGGCACCACGATGCCGGCCGTCACCAGGAACAGGATGGCCTCCTTGTAGGAGGCGCCGTGGACCACGGGGTCGGTCATCGGGGGGAGGGGGATCTCTCGCGACGCGGCGGGCCGGCCCATCTTGAGGAGCCGCGCCGCCGGGGCAAGCGGAAACGGGTCCCCCCGCCGGCTTTTCGCCCCTTCGCGACATTCCCGAAACTATGCGATGGGGAGCGCATGACGGGCTTCACGGGACACAGGCTTCGGCGCTGCCGCGATCTCTGGGGGGCGTGCCGCCTCGTCGAGGCCCCGCCGGCCGCGCGCGTGCTGGAGGACGTGCTCCTCGTGCCGCCCGGCGGCCCGGTCCCGGCGGGCCTGTTCGCGGCGGGGCGGCGGCTGCGCGGCGAGGGCGGCGAGGCGGCTCCCGGCGCGCTGCCGGCGGGCGAGCCGGCCCCGGACGGGCTCTACCTCTTCGTCCCGGCGCTCGCCCCCCATTACGGCCACTTCGTCACCGACACGCTCGCGCATCTGTGGCCCCTCGCCGCCTGGGAGGGGCCGCGGCCGCGCCTCGCCCTGCTGGCGCCGCCCCACGGGCTCGACGGCGCCGACTATGCCCGCGTGATCCTGGAGCGCCTCGGCCTCGGCCCCGGCGACCTCGTGCATTTCGACCGGCCGGTGCGCCTGCCGCGCCTGCTGCTGCCCGAGCCCGCCTTCGAGGAGCGGGCCTTCGTGCACGCGGTCTACGGCGCGCTCTGCCGCGAGATCGGCCGGCCCTTCCGGGACGGTCCGGCCCTGGACCGCCCGGTCTACCTGACCAAGACGCGGCTGCCCGCCGGCATCGCCCGCATCGCCAACGAGGAGGCGATCGTCGAGGAGCTCGACCGGCGGGGGGTCGAGATCGTCGCCCCCGAGACGCTGCCCTTCGTCGAGCAGGTGCGCCTCGTCTCGACGCGCCGGGTCGTCATGGGCTCGACCGGCTCGGCCTTCCACACCACGATCTTCGCGGCGCCGGGGCGGCGGGTGCTCGGCCTCAACTGGACCTGGAAGCTGCACGCGAACTTCGCGCTGCTCGACGCTGTCACGGGGACGGCAGGGCGCTACTACTTCCCGCTCGGCACCCGCTACGGGGCGGCGGACTCCTTCCATTTCGGCTGGCAAGTGCGCGATCCGCGCGCGGTCGCCGCCGAACTCCTGGCGCGGGCCGAGGCCTTCGACCGCCTGGACGCGATCGACGCGGCCGACGACGCGGCCGACCGCACCCTCCTCGGCCGGGTCCGCGGCCTGGTCGAGGACCTGCGCTGGCGCCTCTCCCGGGGGGGGCGCGGCGTGGCCGGCGGGCCCTGAGCCGCGCGCGCCGAGGCCGCCGGTTCGGGGGCGCGGCGCGGGTCCGATCCCCGCGGCAGGATCCGCGTCGGGGTTTCGCCGAGGCTCCGGGGCGCGTCAGGCCGTCAGCGCCAGGACGACGCTCTGGTCGCCGTGCGCGTTCAGGAACTCCGCGATCACGCGGGCCACGTCGTGGTCGAGCCCGGCCTGCACGACGCCGTTCATGACCAGGGTGCGCCCGCTGCCGTGCTCGCACAGGGTCCAGCCGAGCCCGTCCGGCCGCATCCCGTAGCGCGCGGCCGCGCCGGCGCCGCGCGCGCGCGTCCGGCCGGCAGCCTTCCCGGCCTCGGCCCGCGGCTCGGCGGTGGACCGGGGATCTTCCAGTTGCTTGGCGCAGCCCTGGACCTCCCCGATATCGAAAGTCAAACGATCCATGGCATTGTTCAGGTGCAGATGCGCCAAGTCTAATCGAATAGGGAGCATCGCGCTGCGCGGATCTCTGCGTATGCGGGCCGGACGCGCCCGTCCAGGGAGGCGCGGCGATGTGGGACGGGGCGCGCCGGGAATGGAACGGCCGGGCCCGGGTGGAGGCGGTCCGGAAGGCCGATCGAGGCGCGGGCGCGCACCCGCGCGGCCCTCGCGCGCGGCCGCGGAGATCCGCGGGCGGCAGCCGGCGTAGGTCCGCCCGCGTCGCCCCTGTCCCGGCACGCCCGCCGGCGCCGCTCAGTCCAGCGTGGCGAGCGCGGCCTCCAGGTCGGCGATGAGGTCGTCCGGGTGCTCGATGCCGATCGAGACCCGGATCGTCGCGTCGGTGACGCCGAGCCGGTCGCGCACCTCCTTGGGCACGCCCGAATGGGTGGTGGAGGCCGGATGGCTCGCCAGCGACTCGGTGCCGCCCAGGCTCACCGCCAGCTTGAAGAGCTGGAGCGCGTTGAGGACCCGGAACGCCTCCGCCTCGCCCCCCGCCACGTCGAACGAGAAGGTCGAGCCCGGCGCCCCGCACTGCGCCGCGCAGACCGCGGCCTCGGGCGAGCTCGGCGACAGGTAGCCGAGGTGGTGCAGGCGCGTCACCTTCGGGTGGGCGTGGAGCATCGCCGCGACCTGCTCGCCGTTGCGGTTGGCCGCGCTCATGCGCAGGGACAGCGTCTCCAGGGAGCGGCCGATCATCCAGCAGGAATGCGGGTCGAGCTGGGTGCCGATCGCCGAGCGCAGCAGCCGCACCGGCCGCATCCGCGCGGCGGAGCCGAGGGCCGCCCCGGCGATCAGGTCCGAATGGCCGCCCACGTACTTGGTGAGCGAGTAGACCGAGATGTCCGCCCCGTGGCGCAGGGGCTGCTGGTAGAGCGGCCCGAGCAGCGTGTTGTCGCAGATCACGACCGGCGGCTCGCCGCCCTGCGCGGCCCCGATCTCGTCGGCGACCCGCCGCACCAGGGCGAGGTCGACCAGCGTGTTAAGGGGGTTGGAGGGCGTCTCGACCATCACCACGCTGACCCGGCCCGCCGCCCGGGCCGCCGCGGCGGCCTCCCGCACGCAGGCCGGGTCGGTGCCGTTCGCGAAGCCGTGCGCGGCGATGCCGAGGCCCCCGAGCGTCTTGGCGATCAGCGTCTCGGTGCCGCCGTAGAGGGGCTGCGAATGCAGCACCGCGTCGCCCGGCCGCGCATGGGCCAGGATGCTGGTGGCGATGGCCGACATCCCCGAGGAGAACAGGAGCGCGCTCTCGGCCTCCTCGAACACGGCGAGGCGATCCTCCACGATCTCGCTGTTGGGGTGGTTGAAGCGCGAATAGACCAGTCCCGCCGCCTCGCCCTTCGGCGGTTCGCGCCGGCCCGAAACGTAGTCGAAGAAGGCCTTGCCGTGCTCGGCGGAGGTGAAGACGAAGGTCGAGGTGAGGAAGATCGGCGGCTTGACGGCACCCTCCGAGAGGGCAGGGTCGTAGCCGTAGCCGAGCATCAGCGTCTCGGGATGCAGGCGGCGGTTGCCGAGCCGGTCCTTGTGGTAGCGGTTGTCCGACATGCGGGGGGCCCTCCGGGTCCGTCGGGGTGGCGAGGCGCGCCGATTCCCTCGCGGGATCATAGGGCAGCGCGGCCCGTCGCGCGCGGCAGGCGCGAATTCCGGTGCGCAACGGCACGCGGGACGCGAGGGGCCGGGGCGCAGGGGTCGCCCGCGGCGCATTTTCGGCACAAAACGGAAGCATATCAGGGGTTGAGTTGTCGTGTACGCGGCCGCCGTCGCGCCCGCGCGAGGAGCGTCGATGCTCGTGAGAAAGCCCCCGGACCGGATCGTCGCGCGCGAGCGGCGGGCCTGGAGCGACGAGACCGCCGCGTGGCAGCAGCGCCGCGCGGTCGAGAAGGGCTACCGCATCCGCTGGGGCTACGTCGCCATCGCCTACGTGGTCGAGGCGCTGGTGATCTGCACCTCCCTCGCCGGCGCGTGGTTCTTCGCGCAGACCTACGCCGACCCGCACGACCAGAGCTTCTGGTTCATGCTGCTCGCGCCGGTCGTCTACGCGGCGATCGAGCTCTGCCGGGTGCCGCTCGGCATCCTGATCCGGGTGCAGCGGGACTGGCTGATCAAGGGCTTGGCGGTGATCGGGATCGTGATGGCGGCGGGCGTGACCACCAAGTCGGTGTCCCAGCTCGGCGAGATGATGTTCCATCCCCGCCTCGCCGAGGCCTCCAAGGCCCTCTCCGTGCTGAAGGAGGCGCAGGCCGACCGGGCGAGCCTCGACACGCGCATCGGCCAGGCCGACGCCCGCGTCGCCCAGTACACCGCCGAGTCCCAGGCCCTGGAGAAGCGCAGCAGCGAGGCCTCCTCCCAGCTCGCCGGCCTGCCCGGCCAGCGCTGCGAGCGCCTGCAGGGCACCAACAGCCGGGGCCGGCGCTACTCCTACATGCGCTGCGTCACCGATCCGCGCACCGCCACCATCGCCGGCAGCCTGAAGAGCGCGGGCGACGAGCGCGCGGTCCTGGCCAGGAACCTCGCCGAGGCCCGGGCCGCCCGCGCCGCCCTCGACCGCGGCGCCTCCGACCGCCGCGTGACCGAGGCGGAGGTGGCCTACCGCGACGCGGTGCGGCGCTCGCAGCTCCACTCCTTCACGGCGATGGTCTACGGCGTCGACCCGATCGATGTCACGGATCAGCAGGTCCACGCCTTCCTGCGCATCTTCGTGTTCGCGCCGGCCCTGTGCGCGGCCTTCGCCTCGACGCTGCTCGCGCTCTGCGCCGTGCAGGTGCGCCGCACCTACCAGGACGAGGATGATCTCGGCGTCGCGCTCAACCAGGAGGGCGTGCCGCTCCTCCTCACGCAGATCGCCGAGAGCGCCGGGCAGCTCGACGACGCCCAGCGCGCGGTGCGCGAGGCGATCGCGGCCGGGGTCGCGATCCCCCTCGACCAGCGCCGCCCGCACGGCACCCCGCAGGGCTCCCCCCCGCCCGGTCCCGGCCGGGATGACGACCGCATCGAGAGGCCGAGACCGTGAGCTACCTCGCCCCCGGCACCCCTGAGAACGTGGCCCTCGCCCAGCACGTGAACGGCCGCCTGCGGGCGGAGGCCCGCGTCGTCGCGGCCCGCGCCTTCCTGTTCCGGGCGCTCGGCCTCGGCACCTTCTCGGCCTTCGCGGGGATCGGGATCGGCGCGGGCTTCTACGGCTACGCGGCGATGCACGAGGTGCAGGGCGCGGCCGACAAGCTGGCGGCGGCCCTGACCACCGCGCTCGGCGACGTGACGCTCAAGACGAAGGGCGAGGTGACGCTCACCGACAACACGCTCCGGCTGGAGGGCGGCGCCCCGGCCAAGGCGGGGCGGCCGGACGTGGCGGCGCTCACCACCAACCAGGGCAAGTCGGACGCGCCCGCCTCCACGGCGATCCGCACCAGCTTCACGGTCTTCAAGACCGTGCCCTATCTCGACGGCTCGATCGTCACCGGCTGGAACTTCAAGGGCGACGAGGCCAAGCCCGAGAAGCAGTACTGCTACGTGACTCGGCCGCAGAGCTTCGGGGACGGGACCACCTCGAATCAGACCACGGTGGCGATCGATGGCCAGGTGCTGCCGCAGCCGGCCCGCTCCGAACTGAACTTCGCCGTGGTGGCGAAGAACTGCGTCTGGTTCGATCCGTCGAAGATCTAGCGCTTCGTCGGAGACGATGCGGCACAATCAAGGACCGAGAGCAGCGCCCGATGGCACCGTGATCGGGCGCTGCTCTGGACGGGTGGTCGGGCCCGCGCGGGACGCGGGATCGGGCTCGGCCCGTCCGCCGGCGCGCCGCCCTCAGCCGCGCAGCAGCGCGAGGACCTGCGCGGTCGCCTCCTGCGGCGTGAGCCGCTCGGTGTCGACGCGCAGGTCGGGGCTCTCCGGCGGCTCGTAGGCCGAGTCGATCCCGGTGAAGCGCGGGATCTCCCCGGCCCGCGCCCGCCGGTAGAGGCCCTTCGGGTCGCGCCGCTCGCAGGCCGGCAGCGAGGCGTCCACGTGCACCTCGAAGAAGGGCAGGCCGCGGGCGAGGGCGCGCGCCTCGGCGCGCTCGCGCCGGAAAGGCGAGATCAGCGCCACGATCACGGTGAGCCCGGCATCGGCCATCAGCCACGCCACCTCGGCGGTGCGGCGGATGTTCTCGACCCGGTCGGCATCCGAGAAGCCGAGGTCGCGGTTGAGGCCGCGCCGCAGGGCGTCGCCGTCGAGGATCGTGGTCGGCCGCCCCTCGGCGCGCAGGAGATCGCGCAGCTGCCCCGCCAGGGTCGACTTGCCCGCACCCGAGAGGCCGGTCAGCCACACGATGCAGGCGCGGCTCCCCGCTCCGGCCGGCAGCGCCTCGCCGACCGGGGAGGAGTCCTGGGCGGCGTGCGGGGTCGGGACGCGGACCATCCGGGGATACTCCAGCCTGGGTGACACGGCCGTCGCTCATCCATCGTTGCCGGGCCGCCGTCAATCGCCCACCTCGCCGGGCCGCATCGGGCGGCGCGGCGGGCATGGCTGCCCCGTGTCGGAGCCGGGAGCGCCTGGCGGCGCACGGATCCTTCGACCAGGAGCGCCTGGCGGCGCTCGGGCACCTGGATCAGGAGCGCCTGGCGGCGCTCGGGCACCTCGATCAGGAGCGCCTGGCGGCGCTCGGGCACCTCGATCGGGAGCGCCTAGCGGCGCTCGGGCGCGTCGGCCAGGAGCGCCGCCACCCGTGTCCCGAGCTCGCCCGAGGGAAACGGCTTCTCCAGCACCGCGTAGGCGTGCGGGATGCGCGCCGCCTCGGCGTGACCGGTGACGATCAGGAAGGGCAGGTCCGGCCGGCGCCCGCGCACCGCCTCGGCGAGGTCGAGGCCGGTCATGCCCGGCATGGCGAGGTCGGCGACGACGAGGTCGAAGGGCTCCGCCTCGATCCGCGCCAGGGCCGCCTCGGCCTCCGGCACCTCCACGGCCTCGTGCCCGAAGCCGCTCAGGAAGGAGGCGGTCACGTGGCGCACCTGCGGGTCGTCGTCGACCACCAGGATGCGGGCCCGCCGCCGCGGCGGCACCGCCGCCCCCGCGCGGGCCTCGTCGGTCTCGACCGGCTCGTGCGCCCGCGGCAGGTAGAGGTCGACCCTCGTCCCGCGCCCGACCTCGGTGTCGATGCGGATCGTGCCGCCCGATTGCTGCAGCAGGCTGAACACCATGGCGAGGCCGAGCCCGGTGCCCTGGCCCTGCGCCTTGGTGGTGAAGAAGGGCTCGAAGACCCGGCTCAGGATCTCGGGCGGGATGCCGGTCCCCGTGTCGGCGATCGCGATCACCGCGTAGTCGCCGTCCGGCAGGTCGGGATCGGGGCTGCCCGCCACCACGACGTTGCGGGTCGACAGGGTGACGATCCCGCCATCCGGCATCGCGTCGCGGCCGTTGATGCAGAGGTTGAGGATCGCGAGTTCGAGCTGCTCGGGATCGACCCGCGCCGGCCAGAGGTCGGGCGCGAGCGCGTGGTCGACCTGCACGAAGCCGCCGAGGCTGCGCCCGAGCAGGTCGTCCATCCCCCGGATCACGCCGTTGAGGTCGACCACCCGGGCCTGCAGGTCCCGCTGCCGGCTGAAGCTGAGGAGCCGCTTGGTCAGGGCGGCGCCCCGCTGGGCGGCCTGCGCGGCGTTGGTCATCAGCCGCGTCAGCCGCGCGTCGCCCGCGACCTTCGGCAGCGCCAGTTCGAGGCTGCCCATGATGGCGGTGAGGAGGTTGTTGAAATCGTGCGCGACGCCGCCCGCCAGGGTGCCGAGCGCCTGCATCTTGTCGGCCTGGCGCAGGCGGGCTTCGAGCTGCTTCTGCTCGGTGACGTCCCGCTCGATCGTGGCGAGATGCGCGAGCGCCCCGTGCGCGTCGCGGATCGGCACCCGCACCACCTGGGTCCAGGTCGGGGCGGCGGCGGGACCGCCCGCGATCGTCGCCTCGACCGGGTGAAGGCCGGCGGCGGCCTCCCGGTCCGCGGCCTCGACGCGGGCGGCCGTCTCGGGATCGAGGAAGCGGCTCTCGGGCTCGCCGAGGCAATCCTCGACGGCGGCGCCGAGCCGGGCGGCCTTGGCGGCGTTGAGGCGCACGAAGCGTCCCTGCGGGTCCTTGAAGGCGATCGCGTCCCCCGCATGGTCGAGGAGCCCGCGCAGGAGGGCGCGCTCCGTGGCGAGGTCGCGCCCGAGCCGGCAGCGCTCGTAGGCGGCCCGCACGGCGCCGCGCAGCAGGGCCGCGTCCCAGGGCTTCGTCACGTAGCCGGTGATGCCGCCGCGGTTCAGGGCCGAGGTCACGGCCGAGAGATCGGCGTAGCCGGTGAGGAGGATCGCCTGCGCGTCGCTGACCTCGCGGGCCCGCGCCAGCAGCGCGTCGCCGGTCATGCCCGGCATGCGCTGGTCGGAGACGATGACGGCGATGTCCGGCTCGGCGGCGAGCAGGGCGAGCGCGTCGGCCGGGCGGCTCGCCGTCAGCACCCGGAACTCGTCCTCCAGGAGGTCCTCGAGCGCGACGAGGATGTCCGGCTCGTCGTCGACCGCCAGGATGGTGCCGCGCGCCGCCTCCCTGTCCATGCCCCTCCGAAGGTTCGTCTCGTCGGTGATCATGCGGGCCGCCGCGGAATGCTGATCACGAAGCAGGCGCCGCCGCCGGGCGCCGTCTCGACCGAGATGGTGCCGCTATGCGCCTGAACCACACTGTAGGCAATGGCGAGGCCCAGGCCGGTGCCGGAGCCGACCGGCTTCGTCGTGAAGAAGGGTTCGAAAATTCGCTCGCGCAGGGCCTCGGGCACCCCCGGGCCGGTGTCGCTGATCCGGATCACGTCGTTCTCCGCCTCGCTCAGCGTCTCGACGGTGATCCGGCCCTCGCCCGGAATCGCGTCCGCGGCGTTGCCGATGATGTTCATGACGACCTGGTTGAGGAGGGCGGGCGTGCAGCGGATCTCCGGCTCGCCCGCGAAAAGCCGCTCGACGGCGATGCGGGTGCCGAGCTTGTGCTGCAGCAGGGCGAGCACGGTCTCGATCGCGTCCGGCACGTTGACGCTGCGCATCTCGCCCTCGTCGAGGCGGGAGAACTTGCGCAGGTTGACGACGAGGTCCTGGATCCGACCGAGGCCGAGCCGCATCGCGCCGATCCGGTCGCGGGCCTTGGCGAGCGCCCGGCGCTCCGGCTCGGGCAGCCCCTCGGCCTGCTCCGCCACCTCGCCGACCAAGCGCTCGACCGTGCCCTGGTGGGCGAGGATGAAGGCGAGCGGGTTGTTGATCTCGTGGGCGATGCCGGCGACGAGCTCGCCGAGCGAGGCCATCTTGGCCGCCTGGACGAGCTTGGCCTGCGCGTCCTTGAGCTGGCGGTTGGCATCGGCGAGGTCGCGGTTGGCCCGCTCCAGGGCGCCGGCCAGCGCCGCCTTGGCCTCGGCGGCGGCGGCCTCGGCCTGGGCGCGCTCCACCGCCCGCTCGTGCTGGCGCAGCTCGTCCGCGACCCGGCGGTTGTCCTCCTCCAGGAGCTTGCGGCGCACCAGCGTGCGCACCCGGATCGCCAGCACCTCGCCCTCGGCGCCCTTCGGCACCACGTCGTCGACCCCCGCCGCGAAGGCCTGGACCAGCAGGTCCTTGCCGGCCGCCGCGGCGCTGCCGATCCCCACGAGGTAGAAGCCGGGGCCGCCCGCCGACTCCCGCAGGGAAGCGACGCGCCGGCACAGCTCGACCGCCTCGTAGGCCGTGGAGAGCAGATCGACGGTGACGCAGTCGAAGGCCGCGTCGGGCGCGGCCAGCGCCGCCAGGGCCTGGTCCGGGCCCTCGGCCGCCACGACCGCGTGGCCGTCCTGGCCGAACAGGCCCGCGAGGTAGGCCCGGTAGGTCGCGCTCGCGTCCACGACCAGGATGCGGGCGCGCCGGAAGGCCCCGTGCCCCGCCTCCTGGGCGGTGCCCGCGCCGCGCTCGCGCAGCAGCGCGCGGATGCGCAGGACGAGGAGGTCGCGGTCGGCGGATTTCGGCACGTAGGCGTCGGCGCCGCTCTCCAGCCCCTGGCGCTCCAGGTCGCGCCCCTGCGCCTCGGTCAGCATCAGCACCGGCGTGGCGCGGGTGCGCAGCGACAGGCGCATCTGGCGGGTGAGCTCGTCGCCGTTGATGCCCGGGAGGTGGTAATCGGCCACGACGAGGTCGGGCAGGCCCTGGTTCAGGGCGTCGAGGGCCGCCTCCGCGGTGGCGCAGCGCGTCACCGCGAAGCCGCTCCCTTCCAGGAACAGGCGCAGCTGCAGGGCCTGGGTCTCGGAATCCTCGACGAGGAGGATCCGGGCCGGGGCGGCGCCGGTCGGCGCGGCTCTCATCGGGCGGCTCCGGGCTGCACCGCGCGCAGGATCCGGGGCGCGATCATGTCGAGGGGCAGCACCGCGCTCGCGGCCCTGAGCCGCACGGCGGCGGCCGGCATGCCGTAGACCACCGCGGAGGTCTCGTGCTCGGCGATCGTGAGGGCGCCGGCTTGGCGCATGTCGAGGAGACCCGCCGCCCCGTCCTCGCCCATCCCGGTGAGCAGGATCCCGAGGGCCCGGGACCCGGCATGGCGCGCGAGCGAGCGGAACAGGGCGGTCGCGGAGGGCCGCTGGCCGCCGATCGGGGGATCGTCCGACAGGGCGATGAGGCCGCCGGGCCCGAATTCGAGGTGCCGGTCCCCGGGCGCCACGTAGACGTGGCCGGGCAGCGGGCGCACGCCCTCGGCGGCGATCTCGACAGCGAGGGGCACGACCCCGTTCAGCCAGGCGGCGAATCCGTCCATGAAGGCGGCGCCCATGTGCTGCACGAGCAGGATCGGGGCCGGGAACGCGGCCGGCAGGGCGCCGAGGAGCCGCGCGAAGGCGGGCGGCCCGCCCGTCGAGGCCGCGACCGCGACGAGGCCCGGCGGCGCGCCGACCGCGTCCGGCCGGGCGGGCGGGTCGAAGAGGGGCGGGCGCTCGCGCTCGGCGCTGATCGGCCGGCGGCGGATCACCGGCACCTCGCTCATGATGCGCAGCTGCGTGCAGATCTCGTCCGCCACCGCCGCGTAGGCCCGGTGCCCGGTGCCGACCGGCTTCTCGACCACGCTGAGCGCCCCGGCCCGCAGGGCGTTCATGGAGATCTTGAGCGAGGAATCCTCGACCGCGTCGGCGATGACCACGATGGGGGTCGGCCGCTCGGCCATGATCCGCCGCGTCGTCTCCAGCCCGTCGATGCCGGGCAGGCGGATGTCCATGGAGATCACGTCCGGCTGGACGCGGTGGATCTCCCGCAAGGCCTCCTCCCCGGAAGGGACCGCCGCGACGAGGGCGAGCCGCGGGTCGCGGCTGACGATGTGGGCGAGGAGCTGGCGGACGACGAGGGAATCCTCGACCAGCATCACGCGGACCGGGGCGGTCATGGCGCCCTCCGGGCCGGGATGCGCCCGAGATCCGCGTGACGACCCGCGCGCGGGAGGGGGTCCGTGGCGCGGCGGGAGCGGAACGGGGGGGCGGGGCGGGCGGACGCGTTCACAGGAGCTGGCCGATCGTGTCGAGCAATTCGCGTTGGTCGAACTTCTGCTTGGTGATGTAGGCATCCGCGCCGAGATCGAGGCCGCGGCGGATGTCCGCGGGGTCGCCGCGGGAGGTCATCAGGATGACCGGCAGGCGCGTCAAGGCGGGATCGGCCTTGATCGCCTGGAGCAGCCCGAATCCGTCGAGGCGGGGCATCTCGACATCCGCCACCACCAGATCCACCTCGGCGTGGTCGCGGCGCAGGCGCTCGAGCGCGTCCTGGCCGTCGACGCAGACGAAGACGCGGTAGCCCTGCGCCTCCAGGATGCTCTTCTCCAGGGTGCGGGTGGTGATCGAATCGTCGACCACCAGGATGGTCCTGCGCCGCCCGGGCGCCTCGGCGCGGGCCGGGGCCGGCGCGACCCGGCCCGCCGTCTCCCCGGCCCGGGCGAGGAGGCCGGCCGGGTCGAGGACGAGGGCCGGGGTCTCGTCCGTGAGCAGGATTGTGCCGGAGAACAGCCCCGCCTCGCCCCCGATCGGCGGCGGCGGGCCGACGAGGCTCGCGCGCACGTCGAGGAGGCGGTCGACGGCGGCGAGGCAGAGGTCGCTGCCGCTGCGCAGCAGCACGCCCCGCAGGAGCCCGTCCTCGACCGGGAGGGTGGCGTCGCCGCCGAGGAGCCCGGCGAGGGGCACGACCGGCACCACCGCGTCGCGGCCGTCGAGGCTGAGCCGGGCCGAGGGCACGCCCGCGACCGGCGCGATCTCCGCCGCCCGCAGCCGCAGCAGCCGCGCGGCGGCGCCGCTCGGGATCGCGTAGACGTGCCCCCCCGCCTCGACGAGGAGGAGCGGCCGGCGCGCCGCCGAGAGCGGCACCACCACGACGACCTCGGCCCCGTGGGGCTGGGCCCGGCGCAGGCGCGCCCGGCCGCGCAGCCGGGCCGCCGCCTCGGCGACGACGGAGAGCCCGACGCCGCGCCCGGAGAGGCGGTCGATCTTGTCGGTGGTCGAGAAGCCGGGCGCGAAGACGAGGCCGAGGGCCTCCCGGGTCGTCGGCCTGGCATCCGGGGCGATCAGGCCCTGGCGGCGGGCCGTCTCGACGATGCGGGCGACGTCCGGGCCGCGCCCGTCGTCGCGCACGGCGAGCACGAGGTCGCCCCCGCGCACGGCGAGCGACAGGGTGACGGTGAGCGCCTCGGGCTTCCCCTTGCGGCGGCGCTCGTCGGGCGGCTCGGCCCCGTGGCTCACCGCGTTGCGCATCAGGTGGAGGACCGGGTCCTTCAGCTCCTGCAGCAGGCTGCGGTCGATCGGGACGTCGAGGCCCTGCAGCCGCACCTCGACGGGAAGGCCCGCCTCGCGGGCGATCTCCCGCACCATCCGCCCGTAGCCGCCGAACACCGTCTCGGCGGGGACGAGGAGCAGGCGGTCGCTGCTCTCGCGCAGGCGTCGCGCCGCCGCCTCGACCGTGCCGGCGGCGCGGTGCTGGTCGCGGGCGAGGCCCGAGACGCCGCGCACCATCACCCGCGCCTCGCCGTCGAGGCGGCGGCCGAGGTCGAGGGCGGCCTCCAGGAGGGCGGCGCCGGGATCCCCCGCCTCGCGCAGGCGCCGCGCCAATGCGGCGACCTCGCCGGTGCGCTCGCGCCACGCGTCGGCGGTCCGGCGCAGGATCCGGCCCTGCCCGTCGAGCGCCGCGAGGGCGCCGCCGATCTCGTCGTGGCCCTGAAGGGCGAGGGAGAGGCCGTGCACCGCCCGCGACAGGCCCTCGACGTCGTCGCTGGCGATGCGCAGGACCGAGAGGGCGGGCTCGGGCGCGGGCTCCGCCTGCGGGGCAGGGGCCGCGGGCGGCGTCGCCGGGGCGGCCTCCCGGGGAGGCGGCGCGGCCGGCGGCTGCAGGCCGAGCGCCCGGTCGAGGGCCGCGGCGGCGTCGGCGGGAAGCGGCGGGTCGGGCGTCTCGGCGAGCCCCGCCGCCATGCCCTCGATCCGGTCGAGGGCGAGCGTCACCGCGGCGAGCGTCGCCGCGTCGAGGGGGTGCGCGCCCTCGACGATGCGGTCGAACAGGGTCTCGAGCCGGTGGGCGATCTCCTCGATCGCCGGCAGGTCGACGGCGCGGGCCGCGCCCTTCAGGCTGTGGGCGCGCCGGAAGACGTCGTTCCAGTCCGGGCCGCGGCCCTCGCGCGCGGCGGCGAGCGCGGCCCGGATCGCCCCGAGATGCTCCCGATGCTCGGCCTCGAAGGCCGCGAGCAGCATGGCGCGGATGTCCATGCGGCGGCCTCAGCCCGCCCGCCCGCGGGCCCCGGCCCGCCCGCGGGCTTCGGCCCGCCCGCGGGGCCCGGCCCGCCAGCCCGGCGCCGTCACAGCCGGTACCGCTGCGCCAGGGCCGTCAGGGCCGTCGCGAGCTCGCTCAGGTTGGCGGCCGCGCTCTCGACCTGCCGGGTGCCCGCCGCGGTCTGCTGGCTCGCCTGCCGGATGTTCTGCAGCGCCCCCATCACCTGCTCGATGCCGAGCTGCTGCTGGTTCGTCGAGGCGACGATCTGCTGGAAGGTCTGCACGCTCTCCTGCACGCGGGCGGTGATCTCCTCGATGGTCGCGTGGGTGGTGTCGGAGCGCTCCTTGCCGAGCGCCACCCGCTTCACCGCCTCCTCGGTCAGCATCACCGAGGCGTTGATGCCCCGCTGGATGTCGCCGAGCAGCGCCCGCACCTGGCCGGTCGCCTCCTTGGCCTGGTCGGCGAGCGCCTTCATCTCGCTCGCCACCACCGCGAAGCTGCGGCCGGACTCGCCCGCGGCGGCCGCCTCGATGGCGGCGTTGAGGGCGAGGAGATGGGTGCGCTCCGAGACGTCGTTCACGGTGGCGATGATCTCGCCGATGGCCTGCGTCTTCTCGCTCAGGGAGACGATGTTGGTCGCCACCGCCTCGCTCTGTTCGCGGATCGCGTCCATGGCGCGGGCAGTCTCGTCGACGGCGCGCAGCCCCGCCTGCGAGGTCTGGGCGGTCGCCTGCGCGGTGGCGATCACCTCCTGGGCGCGCTTGCCGATCTGCGCCCCCGCATGGGTGATCTCGTCGACCGTGGCGGCGGTCTCCTGCACGGCGGCGAACTGCTCCTCGACGCTCGCGGCCTGCTCCTGGGCGGAGGCGCGGATCTCGGCCGCGGCCGCGTTGAGGTTCGCGGTGGCGCCGCGGTTCTGGCTCGCGAGCTCGCGCAGCCCGTCGACCATCTGGTTCAGCACGAGTCCGAGCCGCCCGAACTCGTCCCGGCTCCGGTCGGCGATCCGCCCGGTGAGATCGCCCTCGCCGACCCGGCCGACGAAGGCCATCACGGTCTCGAGCGGATGGGCCACCGAGCGCCGGATCAGGGCGGTGATGACCAGCGCCATCACCACGCAGGTGGCGAGCGCCGCGATGGTCGAGATGCGGCTCTCCTCGTAGACCGCGCCGACCCGGCGCTGCCCCGCGGCGATCGCCTCGTCGAGCGCGTCGCGCGCCGAGACCATGGTGCGCCCGAAGCTCTCCTGCGCCTGATCGAGATCCGTCTCCCCATTCTGCACGGTCGCCACGTCGCCGGCATCGAGGGCCTGGAACTGCCGTTCCGTCCCGGTGCGGATCGCCCGCAATTCGACCCCCGCCGCGGTCAGGATCTCGCCGATCCGCTGCCAGGCGGCGGCCCGGTCGGCGGAGAGGGACTGGCCGCGATACTCGTTGACGTTGGTGATGGCGCTCGCCAGCGCCGTCTCGGCCGCGGTGGCGGCGCGGCGCCAGCCGACCGCCGGCTCCTCCTTGGGCGGCACCTCGCGGTTGAGGGCGCGCAGGAAGTAGCGGGTCGTCGCCTCGTCGCGCAGGTCGCTCATCCGGCGCTGCGCCTCGCGGATTCCTTCCAGCTGGTGCATCACCGCGAGGTCGCGGCTGACGATGAGGTCGGTCGCGCGGCGCACGTCGCCGATCTGGGCGAGGGCGTAGAGGCCGAGCGCCACGATCACCAGGATCACGGCGGTGAAGCCGAGGAGGATGCGGTTCCCGATCGAGATCGACACGCTGGTCACTGGCTCCGGAAGTGAGGGGGGATTCAGGTCCGCGGCGCGGCGCCGAGGAAGGGCTGCAGGAGGGCGGCGAGGTCGAGGAGGGCGAAGCCTTCCCGGAGCGCGAAGCGCTCCGCGTCGGCCGCGTCGGCGCGGGCGTGGCCCGCGACGGCCCGCCCGGGCGGGGCGGGGCCGGGATCCAGGAGCGCGTCGAGCACGGCGAGCGCCCGCTCGACCCGCAGGCCCAGCCGCGGCGCGTCCCGCCGCAGCACCACGAGGTGCGCGCCCGCCTCGGCCGGGAGCGGCGGCAGGTCCAGGGCGGTGGCGAGGTCGAGGATGCTGAGCAGGGCGCCGCCCCGGCCCGAGAGGCCGATCAGGGCCGGCGGCGCGCCGGGCACCGGCGTGCAGGGCCGGAACGGCGCCACCTCGGCCACCGCGTCGAGGGGCAGGGCGAGGCACTCGGTCCCGACCCGGCACAGGAGCACGCGGCGGCGCGCCCGCGTCTCGGCCGGCGCCCGGCCGCGCTCGGCCAGGGCGCGGCTGCGCGCGTCGAGGATCGCCTCGACCCGGGCGGCACCAAGTGCCGCGTCGGCGCCAAGTGTGGCCTCCGCGCCAAGTGCCGCTCCGGGCGCGGCCGTCGGATGAGCCGGACCCGTCACGGCGCCACCGCGTCGAGGAGCGGCCGGGCCGCGTCGGTGAGGCGCGCGGCGGTCAGGCCGTCGCCCTCCGGCAGTTCGGTCTCGGGCGGCAGGGGGGCGGCGAGCCGCAGGGCGTTCTCGACCGCCCGCCGTCCCGCCGCCCCGCGCCCGAGGGCGATCAGGGTCAGGCCGAGATGGTAATGGGCCATGACGAAGCCTTTCTCGAGGTAGATCGCCGCGCGGAAGGCGCGCTCCGCCTCCTCGGGCCGCGCCCGCGCCCGGGCGAGCAGGCCCTCGTAGAAGCGCAGCCGCGCGTCGGTCGGATCGGCCTGCAGGGCCGCCCGGCAGGCCTGCCAGCTCGCGTCGAGATCCCCGGCATCCGCGAGCGCCCGCACGGCGGCGAGCGCCGCGCCGGGCGGGGACTCGCTTGGCGGGGACTCGCTTGGCGGGGACTCGCCTGGCGGGGACTCGCCGGCCGGGGATGCCGGAGGCGCGGGCGGGGGCGACGGTCGCGCCGGGGCGCGGCGGGCCGGGCGCGACGGGGCGGGCGGCGGGACGCGCGGCGGGAAGGATTCCTGGGCCGGTCCGGGCGGGAGCGCCGGGAGAGGGGCCGGCGCCGGGTCCTCCTGCGGCCGCCGGTAGGCGGCGGTGCCGGGCAGGCTCACCGGGCGCAGGATCTCCGCGAAGGCCGGGTTGGGCTCGGCATGTCCGAGCAGCAGCCAGCCGCCGGGGCGCAGCCGCTCGGCCAGCGCCCGCACCACCGCCGTGACCGTGTCGGGATGGAAGTAGATCAGGACGTTGCGGCACAGGATGAGGTCGTAATCCGTGAGCGCGAGCGAGGCCGTGCCGTCGACGAGGTGGAGCAGGTTCTGCGGCTCGAAGCGGGCGAGGCCGCGGAATTCCGGGCGCAGCGCGAAGGTGTTCTCGCGCGCGCCGCGCCGGAAGTAGCGCGCCCGCTCCTCGGCCGAGAGGCTGCGCAGGGCCCAGGCCCCGTACTCGGCCCGGCGCGCGACGGCGAGCACCTCCCGGTTGATGTCCGTGCCGGTGAGCGCGATGCGCCACTCCGCCAGCGCCTCGCCGAGGATCTCGTGCAGCAGGATCGCGAGCGAGTAGGTCTCGGGACCGGTCGAGCAGCCCGCGCTCCAGATCCGCAGCCGCTTCTCCCGCGCCCTCGCGGCGATGCGCTCGGGCAGGATCGTCCGGCGCAGGGCCGCGAACTGCTCCGCGTAGCGGAAGAAGAACGTCTCCCCGATGGTGATCTCGGCTTCGAGCGCCGCCCATTCCTCCTCGCTGGCGCTCAGATGCGCCAGGTAGGCGCCCGCGTCCGGCGCGGCGGCGGCGCGCAGCCGGCCCCGCAGGCGGTCCCAGAGCAGGTCGTCCTTGTCGGCGTAGTAGTGGTGGCCGGTGCGGGCGACGATCGCCGCCTTGAGCGCCGCGAAGGCCGGATCCTCCGTCGGCGCCCGCGGGGTCAGGCGGCCCATTCGGCGAGCCGCTCCTGGGCGAGCCGCGTCTGCGCGTCGAGGCGCGCCCGCTCCTCGGCGAGGAGGATGCGGGACACGGCGAGTTCGTGCAGCAGGCGCCCGCCGCACCGCAATTCCCCGGCGACGCAGCCGTTGAGGGCGGTGCCCTGCGGGAGCGGCGTCACGGCCTCGGGTTCCACGCTGACGAGGTCGTCGACGCGGTCGACCAGGAGGGCGAGCGGCGCCGCCTCGCCCACGAGGAGCAGGTGACGGTAGAGCATCGGCCGGCCGGCGGACGCGCCCGCGAGCCCGAACAGGACCGCGAGGTCGAGCACCGGCACCGCCGCGCCGCCCAGGCTGAAGAAGCCGGCCAGCGCCGCCGGCACCCCGGGCGGGCGCCACAGGCGCGGCAGCGGCAGCACCTCGCGCACGGCCTCGCGCCGCACGGCGCAGCCCGTGCCGGCGACATCGACCACCAGGAAGGCCGCGGCCCCCGCCATTCTCCGCCTACCCGCCAGACACCCGGATGCGGCCGAGATAGGGGAGGGCGCGGGGATTCCCAATGCTCCGCCGCCTCCTGCCCCGAAAGTCGAAGCAGGCTCCGCGGCCGAGGACGCCGGAAAACCGGTTGACCGGCCCGGTCCGGGCGCGTAGGTTCCGCGCCACTTTTCGGGATGGGTCGACGCGACATGCGCGCGGGTCTTATTGTAGGGTGGGCGCCACGGACGGGGCGGGCTTGAGAGACAGCCCGTGAGCCCGCCGGTGGCGCATGCAGGGTCCTTCGGGGCCCTTTTTTATTGCCCGAACCGGCCGCTGCACGAGACGAGACGCGAGCACAAGGAGGGGATCAGATGGGTGCGGCTGAGGTCATGACCGGCGCCGAGATGGTGATCCGGGCGCTGCAGGATCAGGGCGTCGACACGCTGTTCGGCTATCCGGGCGGCGCGGTGTTGCCGATCTACGACGCGCTGTTCCACCAGGACAGCGTCAAGCACATCCTGGTCCGACACGAGCAGGGGGCGGTGCACGCGGCCGAGGGCTACGCGCGCTCCTCGGGCAAGGTCGGCTGCGTCCTCGTCACCTCGGGGCCGGGCGCCACCAACGTCGTCACGGGCCTGACCGACGCGCTCCTCGACTCGATCCCGCTCGTCTGCATCACCGGCCAGGTGCCGACCCACCTGATCGGCTCCGACGCGTTCCAGGAATGCGACACGGTCGGCATCACCCGCAGCTGCACCAAGCACAATTACCTGGTGAAATCGATCGACGACCTGCCGCGCATCCTCCACGAGGCCTTCTACGTCGCCTCGCACGGCCGGCCCGGTCCCGTCGTGATCGACCTGCCGAAGGACGTCCAGTTCGCGAGCGGCCTCTACCGGCGGCCGGTCGAGAACGGCCACAAGACCTACAAGCCGCAGATCCAGGGCGATCGGAGCAAGATCCGGGCGGCCGTGGCCCTGATGGCCGGCGCCCGGCGCCCGGTCTTCTACACCGGCGGCGGCGTGATCAATTCGGGGCCCGAGGCGTCGCGGCTGCTGCGCGAACTCGTCCGCACCACCGGCTTCCCGATCACCTCGACGCTGATGGGGCTCGGCGCCTATCCGGGATCCGACCCGCAGTTCCTGGGCATGCTCGGCATGCACGGGACCTACGAGGCGAACCTGGCGATGCACGAATGCGACGTCATGATCTGCATCGGCGCCCGCTTCGACGACCGCATCACCGGCCGGCTCGACGCCTTCTCGCCCTTCTCCAAGAAGATCCACGTCGACATCGACGCCTCCTCGATCAACAAGAACGTGAAGGCCGATCTCGCCATCCTGGGCGACTGCGCCTCGGTGCTCGCCGACATGCTGGCGGAGTGGCGGGCGATCACGCCGACGCCGGACAAGGGCCGCCTGACCGAGTGGCTGTCGAAGATCAACGGCTGGAAGGCGCGCGAGTGCCTCGGCTACTGGCCCTCCGCTACCACCATCAAGCCGCAGCACGCGGTCCAGCGCCTCTACGAGGCGACCAAGCACCGCGAGACCTACGTCACCACCGAGGTCGGCCAGCACCAGATGTGGGCGGCCCAGTACTACAAGTTCGAGGAGCCGAACCGCTGGATGACGTCGGGCGGCCTCGGCACCATGGGGTACGGCCTGCCGGCCGCGATCGGCGCGCAGCTCGCCCATCCGGGCGCGCTGGTGATCGACATCGCGGGCGAGGCCTCGATCCTGATGAACATGCAGGAGATGTCGACGGCCGTGCAGTACCGCCTGCCGGTCAAGATCTTCATCCTGAACAACGAGTACATGGGCATGGTGCGGCAGTGGCAGGAACTGCTGCACGGCTCGCGCTACTCCGAGAGCTACTCGTCGAGCCTGCCGGATTTCGTGAAGCTGGCCGAGGCCTACGGGGCCAAGGGCATCCGCTGCGAGAGGCCCGGCGACCTCGACGCGGCGATCCAGGAGATGCTGGACTATGACGGCCCGGTGATCTTCGATTGCATCGTCGACAAGACCGAGAACTGCTTCCCGATGATCCCGTCCGGCAAGGCGCACAACGAGATGCTCCTGTCCGACTATCTCGGCGAGACGGGGGCCGATCTCGGCTCGGTGATCGGTGAGGAAGGCAAGGTCCTGGTCTGAGGGCCGCGGGGGAGACCGATGAACGCGATGAACACCCATTACCCCGAGCCGGTCCGGGTCGAGCCGGTCGCCCGCCACACCCTGGCGGTGATCGTCGACAACGAGCCGGGCGTGCTCTCCCGGATCGCCGGCCTGTTCTCCGGCCGCGGCTACAACATCGAGAGCCTGACCGTCTCGGAGACCGAGCACACGCAGCACCTCTCGCGCATCACGATCGTGACGACCGGCACCAACGCCGTGATCGACCAGATCAAGGCCCAGCTCGACCGTCTGGTGCCGGTGCACCGGGTGGTCGACCTGACCCTGCAGGGCGAGTCGCTGGAGCGCGAACTCTGCCTCGTGAAGGTGGTGGGCAAGGGCGAGCACCGGGTCGAGGCGATGCGCCTCGCCTCGTCCTTCGGCGCCCGCACCCTCGACGCGACGCTCAATTCCTTCGTGTTCGAGCTCACCGGCTCCACCGACGAGATCGAGCGCTTCATCAGGCTGATGTCGGAGATCGGCCTCGTCGAGATCTCGCGCACCGGCGTCGCCGCGATGAGCCGCGGCGCCGAGCCGATGTAGGGCGGGATGCGGGATCGCCGCCTGCCCACGCGGCAGGCGGGCCCGGCGCCTGCCGTGCCGCGCGGATCCCGCCCCGCCGGCGCGGTCAGAACAGCTTGCGCAGCTCGCTCTTGAGGATCTTGCCGCTCGGATTGCGCGGCAGGATCTCCTCGTGGAAGAGGATGCGCACCGGCACCTTGAAGGCGGCGAGCCGCGCGGCCACGAAGGCGCGCAGCTCCTCCTCGGAGGCGTTCTCGCCGCGCGCCAGCGCCACCACCGCGGCCGGCTCCTCGCCGAGGGTCGGGTGCGGGACCGCCACCACGGCCGCGTCGACCACCGCCGGGTGCTCGTGCAGGGCGTTCTCGACCTCGCAGCAATAGATGTTCTCGCCGCCGCGGATCAGCATGTCGCGGGCCCGGTCCACGATGGTGAGGAACCCCTCCGCATCCATCCGGGCGAGGTCGCCGGTCGCGAGCCAGCCGTCGCGGAAGGATGCCGCCGTCTCGTCCGGGCGGTTCCAGTAGCCCGCCACCACGTTGGGCCCCTTCACCTGCAGCTCCCCGACCTCGCCGGGCGGCAGGACGCGGCCCTCCGGATCGACGATCCGCGCCTCGCCGATCGGCAGCGGCGGGCCGCAGCTGTCCGGGCGGTGGAGGTAATCCTCGCCCATGTGGTGCGTGAAGGTGGCGGAGGTCTCGGTCATGCCCCAGCCGGTCGCGGGCGTCGTCCGCGGGAAGGCCGCGCGCAGGCGGCGGACCAGCTCGGCGGGCGCCGGGGCCCCCCCGTAGGTGATCGTCTCCAGGGAGGACAGGTCGTGCGTCCCGGCGGCCCAGCCGTCGAGGAGCTGCCAAGCGATGGTCGGCACGCCGCCCGCGCTGGTGCAGCGCTCGCGCGCGATCAGGTCGAGGGCCTGGGCGAGGTCCCAGCGCCGCATCAGGACGAGGCGCCCGCCGCGGTGGAGGTTGGTGACCAGAGTCGCGAAGCAGCCGGTGACGTGGAAGAACGGCACCGAGACCAGCGCCACCTTCTGGGGCGCCGCGGGATCCGCGACCGGGACCGGCTCGCCCCGGCGCAGGGCCGCCCGGGCGGCCGAGTAGGGATGGGCCAGGACCGCGCAGGCGCCGTTGCGGTGGGTGCCCATGGCGCCCTTGGGCCGGCCCGTCGTCCCCGACGTGTAGAACAGGGTCGCGAGGTCGTCGGGCGCGAGCGGCACGTCCGGCACCGTGCCGGGCGGGAGCGCGGCCCAGGCCGCGACGGGCCCGATGATCTCCCGGAGGCTCTCCGCATCCGGCGCCTCGCCCCGGGCGAGGAGCACGCGCCGGAGATCCGGGCAATCCTGCCGCCGCTCCGCGAGGCGCGCGAGGCGCTCCGCGTCCACCACCGCCACGCTGGCGCCGCAATCGGCCAGGGCGTAGGCGAGTTCGGGACCGGTCCACCACCCGTTGAGGGGCGCCGCCACCGCGCCCGCCAGCAGCGCGGCGAAGAAGGCGACCGGCCATTCGGGCAGGTTGCGCATCGCGATGGCGACCCGGTCGCCCGGGCGGACGCCGCCGCGGATCAGGTCGGCCGAGAGCGCCAGCACCGCCCGCGCGAAGGCCTCGAAACTCGCCCTGTCGTCCTCGTAGACCAGGAAGGTCTTCTCGCCGTGGCGGCGGCCGACCAGCAGGATGTCGCGCAGGGTCGGGGGCGCGGCGGCCCAGATCCGGGTCGGCACGCCGCGGATCACCGCCTCGTCCACCGCGAAGGGCGAGCCCGGCGCGGTCAGCCGCGCGGTCGCCTCGGCGAAGGAGAGCGCGGGCCAGGCAGGAGATTCTGTCATCGGCATCTCGGGATCAGTGATCCGACATCCGACGGATTGCGTCGCGATGCGGATGTCGGCTTCGCTCAAGTGCCGCGGGGGCTCGTCATGCGCTGTCCGGACGTGATCGCCCGGAGAGCGTATGACACGGGACAGGCCGCGCGGCGAGGGCCCGCCTCGCCGTCACGTGATGGTCTGGCCGCCGTCGATCACGATGCTCTGGCCGGTCATGAAGGCCCCGGCGGGACTTGCCAGGAACACCGCCGCGCCCGCGATCTCGTCCGGCTGGCCGATCCGCCCGAGCGGGGTGCGGGCCGTGTAGGCGGCGCGGCTCGCCGGGTCCTCCCAGAGGGCGCGGGCGAAGTCGGTCTGGATCAGGCCCGGCGCGAGGCAATTGACCCGCACGTTGTGGGGGCCGAGCTCCACCGCGAGGTTGCGGGCGAGCTGGAAATCGGCGGCCTTGGAGATGTTGTAGGCGCCGATCACGCCGGAGCCCTTCAGCCCGCCCACCGACGACACGATGATGATCGCCCCGTCCCGCCGCGCGATCATCCCGGGCGCGCAGAAGCCGATCAGCCAGTGGTTGGCCACCACGTTGTTGTCGAGGATCTTGCGGAAGGCCTCGTCGCTGATCCCGCTCATCGGCCCGTAATAGGGGTTCGAGGCGGCGTTGCAGACCAGCACGTCGATGCGGCCGAAGCGCTCCTCCGTGCGGCGCGCGAGGCGCTCGAGGTCGGCCTTCGACGAGATGTTGGCCGGCACCACGACGGCCCGCTCCTCCCCGTGCCGCGCGTTGATCGCCTCCGCCACCGCCCGGCAGGCCTCCTCCTTGCGCGAGGAGACCACGACCCGCGCGCCGTGCTCGGCGAGGCGCTCCGCGATGGCGCGGCCGATGCCGCGCGAGGAGCCGGTCACCACGGCGACGCGGCCGGTCAGATCGAACAGCGGCACGGGCCTCCCTCCAAATTCTCTCGCCAAATTCTCTTGCGTTTTGCCCGGACCTTAGCTCTCAATGGCGATTAAGCAAGCCGTGTTTTCGAAAAGCGCGGCGGCGGGGATCCGGTCGCCGAGGGAACGGCCGGGGTTTCGGGCCTTGCGGCGCCATACCCATTCCCCGATAACAGCCAGGGCGCCCGGCCCGCCGCCTCTGCGGAAGCCGGCCCGAGGAGGAAACTGGAGATGCGGGAAGCCGTCATCGTCGCGACCGCGCGCACGCCCATCGGCAAGGCCTACCGGGGCGCCTTCAACGACACCCAGGCTCAGGCGCTCGGCGGCCACGCGATCGCCGCCGCGGTGGCGCGGGCCGGCATCGACCCGGCCGAGGTCGGCGACGTGGTGATGGGGGCGGCGCTCCAGCAGGGCTCCACGGGGTCCAACATCGCCCGGCAGGCGGCCCTGCGGGCGGGCCTGCCCGCGAGCGTCGCCGGCATGAGCCTGGACCGGCAATGCGCCTCGGGCCTGATGGCGATCGCCACCGCCGCCAAGGAGATCGTGGCGGACGGGCTCGACGTCGCGGTGGGCGGCGGCCTCGAATCGATCTCGCTCGTGCAGAACGACCGGATCAACCGCTTCCGCGGGGCCGATCCCTGGCTCGTGGAGCGGGTGCCGGCGCTCTACATGACGATGATCGAGACGGCCGAGACCGTGGCGGAGCGCTACGGGATCGACCGCGCGGCGCAGGACGCCTACGCCCTGCAATCCCAGAGGCGGACCGCCGAGGCCCAGGCGGCCGGACGCTTCGCCGACGAGATCGTGCCGCTCGCCACCCGCATGACCGTGACCGACAAGGCGACCGGCGAGACCGCCTCGCGGGAGGTCACCCTGGCGCAGGACGAGGGCAACCGGCCGCAGACGCGTCCGGAGGACCTCGCCGCCCTCAAGCCCGTGTTCAAGGACGGCCAGCGGGTGAAGGAGGGGCGCTTCGTCACCGCCGGCAATGCGAGCCAGCTCTCGGACGGCGCCTCGGCGAGCGTCCTGATGGAGGCCCGCGAGGCCGAGCGGCGGGGCCTGCAGCCGCTCGGGGCCTACCGGGGCATGGCGGTGGCGGGCTGTAACCCCGACGAGATGGGCATCGGCCCGGTCTTCGCGGTGCCCAAGCTGCTGCGCCAGCACGGCCTCTCGGTCGAGGACATCGACCTCTGGGAGCTGAACGAGGCCTTCGCCTGCCAGGTGCTCTACTGCCGCGACCGGCTCGGCATCCCGGACGAGCGGCTGAACGTGAACGGCGGCGCCATCAGCATCGGCCACCCCTACGGCATGTCGGGCGCCCGGATGACCGGGCACATCCTGCTGGAAGGCCGCCGCCGCGGCGCCAAGTACGGGGTGGTGACGATGTGCGTCGGCGGCGGCATGGGGGCGGCCGGCCTGTTCGAGATCTATTGAGGCGTTCGGAACGAGGCCCGTCGGGCGAGGTCGGGACGGCGCCCCGCGCCGGCGGACCGGCTCGACGCGGTCGCAATGCGCTCGGAGGACAATTCGCGATGACTGAAGCCACCCCCGTCTCCGAGAGCCGCGAGGGCGCGGTCGCGGTCCTGACGCTGCAATCGGGAGCCGTGAACGCGCTCGGGACGGCGTTGCGCGAGGGCATCGCGGCGGCGCTGGCCCGCGCCGAGGCCGATCCCGCCGTGACGGCGATCGTGCTGATCGGCGGCGGGCGGATGTTCTCCGCGGGGGCCGACATCACCGAGTTCGGCACGCCGCCGCGCGGCATCTCCCTGCCGGACCTCCTCGACCGGATCGAGGCCGCGACGAAGCCGGTCGTCGCGGCGATCCACGGCAACGCCCTCGGCGGCGGGCTCGAGACGGCGCTCGCCTGCCACTACCGGGTGGCGGTGCCCTCCGCGAAGGTCGGGCTGCCGGAGGTCAAGCTCGGCATCCTGCCGGGCGCGGGCGGCACGCAGCGCCTGCCGCGCATCGTCGGGCCCCGCAAGGCGCTCGAGGTGATCGTCGGCGGCGCCCCGCTCGGCGCCGGGCAGGCCGCCGCGATGGGGCTGATCGACGAGCTCGCCCCCGAGGAGGGCCTGCGCGCCCACGCGGTCGCCTTCGCGCAGCGCGTCGTCGCCCAGGGGCGGCCGCTCACCAAGATCCGCGACCGCGACGAGCGCCTCGCCGAGGGCCGCGACGCGCCCGGCCTGTTCGACGCCTTCCGGAAGGAGAATGCCCGCAGGATGCGCGGCTTCGAGGCGCCGGAGGCCTGCATCGCCTGCGTCGAGGCCGCCTGCCGCCTGCCCTTCCCGCAGGGCCTCGCCTTCGAGCGCGAGCAGTTCCTGAAGCTCGTCTCCGGGAGCCAATCCGCCGCGCAGCGCTACGTCTTCTTCGCCGAGCGCCAGACCGCCAAGATCCCGGACGTGCCCGAGGACACCCCGACCCGCCCGATCGCCCGGGTCGGGGTGATCGGTGCCGGCACCATGGGCGGCGGCATCGCGATGAACTTCCTCAATGCCGGCATCCCGGTGACCATCGTGGAGGCCAAGCGCGAGGCCCTCGACCGCGGCCTCGCGGTGATCCGCAGCAATTACGAGAACACCGCCAGGAAGGGCCGCCTGCGGCCCGAGGACGTCCAGACCCGCATGGGCCTCCTCGCCGACACGCTGGCGATCGAGGATCTGAAGGACTGCGACCTCATCATCGAGGCCGTGTTCGAGGACATGGGCATCAAGAAGGAGATCTTCTCCAAGCTCGACCGCGTCGCCAAGCCGGGCGCGATCCTGGCCTCGAACACCTCCTACCTCGACATCGACGAGATCGCCTCGGTGACGGGCCGCCCCGCCGACGTGATCGGCATGCACTTCTTCTCGCCCGCCAACGTCATGCGGCTGCTCGAAGTGGTGCGCGGGGCGAGGACCGCCAAGGACGTGATCGCCACCGCGATGCAGGTCGGCCGCAAGGTCGGCAAGATCGCCGTGCTGGTCGGCGTCTGCCACGGCTTCGTCGGCAACCGCATGCTGGCCGAGCGCCAGCGCGAGGCGAACCGGCTGATCCTGGAGGGCGTCACGCCCTGGGACGTGGACCGGGTGATCTACGAATTCGGCCTGCCGATGGGCCCCTTCGCGATGAGCGACCTCGCGGGCCTCGACATCGGCTGGAGCCGGGAGACCAACCGCTCGGAGAGCGTGCGCGACCTCCTCTGCGAGATCGACCGGCGCGGGCAGAAGACCGGGGCGGGCTTCTACGACTACGACGCCAAGCGCAAGGCCTCGCCGTCGCCGGTCACCGAGGAGATCATCGCCAGGGTCGCGGCCCGGCAGGGCGTGGCGCGCAAGCCCGCCTCCGACCAGGAGATCCTGGAGCGCTGCCTCTACCCGATGGTCAACGAGGGCGCGAAGATCCTCGACGAGGGCAAGGCGATCCGCGCCTCCGACATCGATATCGTCTGGATCAACGGCTACGGCTGGCCGGTCTATCGCGGCGGCCCGATGTTCTGGGCGGACGGCATCGGCCTGCCGACGGTGCTGGAGCGCCTGCGCGCCTACCAGGCGGAGTACGGCGACGCCTTCGCGCCCTCGCCCCTGCTGGAGCGGCTCGCCGCCGAGGGGAAGGGGTTCCGGGATCTCTGACGGGCGGCCCCCGCGGCCCGGCCAGCCGGGCGGCAAGCCCGGCAACCACACGATCGGGAGGCTGACATGGACCTTCGTTTCACGCCCGAGGAGCGGGCCTTCCGCCAGGAGGTCCGCCGCTTCTTCGAGGAGAACCTGCCCGCCGAGATCCGCCAGAAGCTGATCGACGGGCACCATCCCTCGAAGCAGGACATCGTCACCTGGCAGCGCATCCTCAACGCCAAGGGCTGGGCGGTGCCGAACTGGCCGGTCGAGTGGGGCGGCACCGGATGGGACCCGGTGCGCCAGTACATCTTCCTCGACGAGTTGCAGAGCTTCCCGGCCCCCTCGCCGCTGCAATTCGGCGTCTACATGGTCGGGCCGGTGATCGCGCAGTTCGGCTCCGAGGCGCAGAAGCGCCACTTCCTGCCCCGCATCGCCAACCTCGACGATTGGTGGTGCCAGGGTTTCTCGGAACCCGGCGCCGGCTCGGACCTCGCCTCGCTCAAGACCCGGGCCGTGCGGGACGGCGACCACTACGTGGTCAACGGCCAGAAGACCTGGACCACGCTGGCCCAGCACGCCGACTGGATCTTCTGCCTGGTGCGCACCGACACGGCCGCGAAGAAGCAGGAGGGCATCACCTTCCTGCTCATCGACATGCGCACGCCCGGCATCACCGTGCGGCCGATCCAGACCCTCGACGGCGGCCGCGAGGTCAACGAGGTCTTCTTCGACGACGTGCGGGTGCCGGTCGAGAACCGGGTCGGCCAGGAGAACAGGGGCTGGGACTACGCCAAGTTCCTGCTCGGCAACGAGCGCACCAACATCGCGCGGGTCGGCGTCTCCAAGCAGCGCATCCGGCGCCTCAGGGAACTGGCGGCCCTGGAGCGGGTCGGCGACGCGCCGCTGATCGAGGATCCGCGCTTCCGCGAGAAGCTGGCGGCCCTCGAGATCGAGCTCAAGGCCCTGGAGATGACGCAGCTGCGGGTCGTGGCCGCCGAGCGCACCCGCGAGAAGGGCAAGCCCGACCCGGCCTCCTCGATCCTCAAGATCAAGGGCTCGGAGATCCAGCAGGCCACCACGGAACTCCTCCTCGACGTGGTCGGCCCCTACGCCCTGCCGTACCTGCCCGAGGACGAGGACCAGGGCCACAACGAGCCGCCGATCGGCCCCGACTACGCGGGCCCGGCCGCGCCGACCTACTTCAACTGGCGCAAGATCTCGATCTACGGCGGTTCGAACGAGATCCAGAAGAACATCATCGCCAAGGCGATCCTGGGCCTCTAGATCGGCGCCCGATCGCGCCGCGATCGGGCGCTGGTCCAGGTCCTTGGTTTTGCCGCGTTTTCTTCGACGAACCGGCATCCACTTCGTCAGGAAATGCTCTCGCGGGCCCGCGCGGCCTGGAATTCGGGGAAGAGACGTCGATGGATTTCGATCTCAGCGAGGAGCAGAGCCTCCTCAAGGACAGCGTCGAGCGGCTCCTCGCCGACCGCTACGATTTCGAGGCCCGCACGCGCCACGGCCGCCACCCGGAGGGGTTCTCGCCCGAGATGTGGCGGTCCTACGCGGAGCAGGGCCTGCTCGCCGTGCCCTTCGCGGAGGAGGACGGGGGCATCGGCGGCGGGCCGGTCGAGACCATGATCGTCATGGAGGCCTTCGGCCGCGCCCTGGTCCTCGAACCCTACCTCGCCACCGTGGTCCTGGCGGGCGGGCTGATGCGCCGCGCGGCCTCGGCGGCGCAGCGGGCCGAGTGGCTTCCGGGCCTGATCGGCGGCGAGACCCGCTACGCCTTCGCGCATCACGAGCGGCAGGCGCGCTACGACCTCCACGACGTCGGCCTGAGCGCGCGCCGGGACGGGGCGGGCTACGTCCTGGAGGGCGACAAGTCCCTGGTGCTGCACGGCGACAGCGCCGACCGGCTGATCGTCTCGGCCCGCACCGCCGGCTCCCGCCGCGACCGGGGCGGGATCGGGCTGTTCCTGGTCGATGCCAGGGCCGAGGGCGTCTCCCGCCGCGGCTACCCGACCCAGGACGGGCAGCGGGCGGCCGAGATCTCGCTCTCCTCGGTCAAGGTCGGGCCGGAGGCGGTGCTGGGCGCCCCGGAGGACGCGCTGCCGGCGATCGAGCGGGTGGTCGAGGAGGCGATCGCGGCGCTCTGCGCCGAGGCGGTGGGCGCCATGGACCGGATGCACGCGCTCACCGTCGAGTACCTCAAGACCCGCAAGCAGTTCGGCACGCCCATCGGGTCGTTCCAGGTGCTGCAGCACCGGGCGGCCGACATGTTCATCGCCCTCGAACAGGCCCGCTCGATGGCCTTCCTCGCCACCATGATGGCCGGGGAGGAGGATGCGGCGGAGCGCGCGCGGGCGCTCTCGGGCGCCAAGGTGCAGATCGGCCGCTCGGGCCGCATCGTCGGCCAGGGCGCGGTGCAGCTCCACGGCGGCGTCGGCGTCACCATGGAGTACAGCGTCGGCCACTTCTTCAAGCGCGTGACGATGATCGACGCCCTGTTCGGGGATGCCGACCACCACCTCGCCCGGGTGGCCGCGATGGGGGGGCTGATCGCGGCCTGAGCCCCGCGAGGCCGCGGGACCCGGGGGGCGGCAACGCCCGCGGAGGGGTTGGATTCCCGGGCCCCGTGGGGGAGAAGGGCGGTGTCCCCGCCCCTTCGAGTCCCTCCCGATGCCCGATCCATCCCGCCGGCCGGCCCCGATCCCGCTCACGGTCCTCACCGGCTTCCTCGGCGCCGGCAAGACGACGCTGCTGAACCGGCTGCTACGCGACCCGGCGCTGGCCGACACGGTCGTCATCGTCAACGAGTTCGGCGAGGTCGGGCTCGACCACCTGCTGATCGAGACCGTCGACGAGGGCATGATCCTGCTCGGCGCCGGCTGCCTCTGCTGCAGCGTGCGGGGCGACCTCATCGCCACGCTGGAGGACCTGCTGCGCAAGCGCGACAACGGGCGCATCCAGCCCTTCCGCCGCGTGATCATCGAGACGACCGGTCTCGCCGACCCGGCGCCGATCCTGCACGGGCTCCTCTACCACCCCTACCTGGCCCTGCGCTTCGCCCTCCAGGCCGTCGTCACGGTCGTGGACGCGGTCAACGGCGCGGGCACGCTCGACGCGCATCCCGAGGCCCTGCGCCAGGCCGCCGTGGCCGACCGCCTCGTCCTGACCAAGACGGATCTCCCGGGCGGGGAGGCGGCGGCGCTGCGGGCGCGCCTCGCCGCCCTCAACCCGGCCGCCCCGGTGCTCGGGCCCGACGCGCCGGCCGAGGCGCTGCTCGGCGGCCTGTTCGGCACCGACGGCAAGATCGCGGACGTCGCGGCCTGGCTCGGCGCCGAGGCGGTCGCGGCCGCGGAGGCGCGCCACCACCACGCCCAGCATCACGGCCACCACCACCACGACGTGAACCGGCACGACGCCGCGATCCGGGCCTTCAGCCTGGTCAGCCCGGAGCCGGTGCCGCGGGCGGCCTTCGAGATGTTCCTCGACCTCCTGCGCTCCGGCCAGGGGGCCAAGCTCCTGCGCCTCAAGGGGCTCGTCGGCCTCGCCGAGGATCCCGGCCGCCCCGTCGTCGTGCACGGGGTGCAGCACGTCGTCCACGCGCCGGCCACCCTCGACGCGTGGCCGGGGCCGGACCGCACCTCGCGGCTCGTCCTGATCCTGCGCGACGGCGACCCGGCCTTCGTGCGCCGCCTGTGGGACGCCTTCCTCGGCCGCCCGGCCCCGGACGCGCCGGACGCCGCCGCCCTCACGGCCAACCCCCTGGCGATCCCGGGCGGCTGAGGGCGCCCCCGCCCGGAATGGTTCTTGATCGGTAAACGGGGCGCGGCCGCCTCGGCCGCGGATCCGTCCCGATCCGGGACGATCGGGCCACCCGATCCGGAGCGGTCGGGCCAAAGGGGGGCAGGCATGACGACGACACCCTTCTCGGTGATCCAGGGCGGAATCCGGGAGGAGGGGCGCTGGAGCGCCGAATTGCGGCACCCGGCGAGCCTGCGCGAGGCCGAGGTCGCCGCCTGGCGGGCGCTCCTGCCCCGGGCCCTGTCGCCGGGCTTCGCCGGCGACCCCGACTTCGTGCTCACGCTGGCCCAGCACCTCGCGGAGGGGCGCCGCCTCGCCCTGCTCCTCGTCTGGCAGCACGGGGACGGAATGCCCGTCCTGCGCGGCGTGCTGCCGCTGCAGCTGCCGGCGGGGCTGCGCCCGGGCCGGACGGCGCAGCTCTGGGTCCTGCCGCTCGCCGAGGGGGCGGCGCCGGTCGTGGACGCCCGCGAGACCGCCGCAATCCTGCGCGCGGCCCTCGACCACCTCGCGGGGGCGGGCTCGCGCGTCGGCACCCTGCGCCTGCCCGGGCTGCTCCCGGCCGGCCGCCTGATCGCGGCGCTGCGGGAGGTCGCCGCCGCGAGCGGTCGCCCCCTGACGGTCGCCTCCCGGCCGGCCCCCGGCCCGGCGGCCGGACCCCTGCCGACCCTGCCGCGGGGGCGCACCTCGCTCGAGCGGGTGCGCGCGCCCCGTCAGCTGCGCGACGCGGTCGAGCATTTCCTGGTGCTGGAGGGGGCGCGGCCCGGCCCCAACCTCCTGCACGACGCGGACGCGGCGACGGCCCTGCGGGTCGTCACCCGGCGCTTCGCCCAGCGCCGCGCCTGCGGGGTCGACCTCGTGCGGCGGGACGGCGCCGTGGTGGCGGCCGCGATCCGGCTCGGCCCGGCCGGGCAGGACCGGATCTGGCGCGAGGCCGGCTGCGCGCTCGCGCCGGCGCGCGAGCGGCCGGGCGTGATGCTGCTCGACGCCGCGGTGAGCGTCGCGCCGGCCCGGCGCGCGGCGGACGGGGAGCGCCGCTCGGCCTGAGGGAGCGGGGCGCGCAGAGGAGCGCGGGCCGTCGCGCCGCGCGCACCGCGGGGAGGACGGGCGCGCGGCGCGACGGCCCCGCCCCCTACTCGTCCTCTCCGAACCGGTTGGCCAGGAGCGCCGCGATCGCCTCCAGGCAGGCATCCTGGTCGGGGCCGAGAGCGGTCACGAAGATGCTGGTTCCCTGCGCGGCCCCGAGAGTCAGGAGGCCCATGATCGAGCGCCCGCCCACCGTCTCGCCGGCGCGCGTCACCGTCACCTCGGATTCGAAGCGCTCCACCGCCTGGACGAACTTGGCGGAGGCGCGGGCATGCAGGCCGCGGCGGTTGATGATCGGCAATTCCCGCGCCGTCGCGCCCTCAGGCACCGCCGGAGCGTCCCATCCACCCGCATCGTCGTCGTTCATCGGAGATCGGATCCTGCTGGAGCCGGTTGCGATGGCGTCGGCGGCCGTCCGGCTCTCGTCGTGGCGAAAACGGGGAGGGCGAGCGCTATTTCCCGGCGAGGACCCGGGAGGCCACGTTGATGTATTTGCGGCCCGCCTCCTGCGCGTGCAGGACGGCCTCGCCGAGGCTCTCCTCGTCGCGGACGCTCGCGAGCTTGATCAGCATCGGCAGATTGATGCCGGCCACCACCTCCACCGAGCCGCCGTTCATGCACGAGAGCGCGAGGTTCGACGGCGTACCCCCGAACATGTCGGTGAGGACCACCACGCCCTCGCCCGTGTTCACCCGGCAGACCGCCGACATGATGTCCTTGCGCCGGACCTCCATGTCGTCCTCGGGGCCGATCGTGATGGTTTCGAGCTGCTCCTGCGGACCCACGACATGCTCCAGCGCGGCCTTGAACTCCGTCGCGAGCAAACCGTGGGTGACGAGCACCATTCCAATCATCGACACGAGTTCCGACGCCCCATACAGAGCCGAGCCGCCATTTTGTGCAGCGCAAGGGCGAGCGCAAGAGCAACGAGGCGGAATCCGCATCACTCCGTCATCATGATGCCACGAGGGCGGCGCCAGCGCCACAACACGGTGCTCGTCCGGGAGGGGTCCCGGGGAAGGATCATGCGGGGGAGGGAGACCCCCAGGAGAGTCGTTTTCTCCGCCCCCGCCTCGGGCATCCGCGGGGCCGTCTCGGCGAGGTCCAGGACGAGCCGCACAACCGCCGAAGGCAGCGTGTTCTCAAGGGTTTGAAGGCCCACGCCGCGGATCTCGACGAGCCCCGCCAGGGCCGGGTGCGGCCGCGCCACCAGGCGGCCGTGGCAGGCCTCCACGATCACCCTGTCGTCGCCCACCAGGGCAGCGTGCAGGCCGCACTGGGAACCGCCCGCCAGGAGGTCGCGCGCCAGGGTCGTTTTGCCGCTCCCGGCCGGCCCCCGAATCAGCACGCCCGATTCGCCGAGCACCACGCAGGTGGCGTGGAGCGTGACCGGCCCGGCGCTCAGCGGTGCAGCCCCGGGATGCGCACCACGAAGCGGGCGCCGAGCAGGCAGGGCTCGCCGTCCTCGCCCGGCGGCCCGAGCCGGTTCTCGGCCCGGATCGTGCCGCGATGGGCCTGCACGATCTGGCGCGAGATCGACAGGCCGAGGCCGGAATTCTGGCCGAAGCCCTGCTCGGGCCGGTCGGTGTAGAAGCGCTCGAAGATGCGCTCGAGGGCGTGGGGCGGGATGCCCGGCCCGTCATCCTCCACCGTGAGCTCGATCGTGTTGCGCAGGCGGCGCAGGTTCACCCGCACGGTCGCGCCCTTGGGCGAGAAGGAGCGGGCATTGTCGAGCAGGTTGTTCACCACCTGGCCGAGCCGGCTGTCGTGCCCGATGATCGCGAAGGGGTCCTCGATGCCGGCCGGCGGCGCCTCCACCGTGAAGGTGATGGCGGCGTCCCGCGGCCGGCGCCGCTCGTTGGCCACCGAGGTCACGGTGGTGAGGAGCTTCTTCAGGTCGACCCGCGCGGCCTCGGCCCGGGCGAGCTCCGCGTCGAGGCGCGAGGCGTCCGAGATGTCGCTGATCAGCCGGTCGAGGCGCTTCACGTCGTGCTGGATGATCTGCATCAGCCGCCCGCGCGACTCGTCGGTCTTGGCCAGCGGCAGCGTCTCGACGGCGCTGCGCAGGGAGGTGAGCGGGTTCTTGAGCTCGTGCGAGACGTCGGCCGCGAAGTTCTCGATCGCGTCCAGGCGGCGGTAGAGCGCCTGGGTCATGTCGCGCAGGGCCCGGGAGAGGTGGCCGATCTCGTCCGAGCGGGTCGTGAAGTCGGGGATCTCCTGGCGCGACCTGATCCCGAGCCGCACCCGCTCGGCCGCCTCCGACAGGCGGCTCACCGGCCCGACGATCTGGCCGGCGACCAGGAGCGAGAGCACCACCATCACGAGCGCCGCGATCAGGAACACCTGCAGCAGGGCGAAGCGCTCGGAGGCGATGATCTTGTCGATGTCGCCCTCCTGGGTCGAGAGCAGCAGGGCGCCGCGCACCGTGCGGGCGCGCATGATCGGCACCGCGACCGACACGATGGTCTCGCCGTGGGCGTTGCGGCGCACCAGCGTGCCCCGGCTCCCGGCCAGCGCCCGCTGCACCTCGGGCAGGCTGCGCCCGTCCGAGGGCCCGGTATCCTCCGGCCCCGGCTCGCGGTGCGGGAAGGGCAGGTGCTGGCGCAGGCCGTCCCAGGCCCGCTCCATCAGGCTCGGGCGCTCCTTGCGCACCGGCACCTCGCCCCGGGCGAGGTCGCCCCGCACGTAGAGGGCGCGCGAATCGATCAGGTTCGACCCGTCGCGGTCGTAGACCCGCGCGCGGGTGCCGGTCGGGGTGATCAGCCGGCGCAGCAGCGGCGCCACCCGCTCCGGGTTGAGGGAGAATTCGAGGGCCGAGACCGGCTCCTCCGCCCCGGCGCCCGGATCGCCCGCCTGGAGCTGCAGCAGGCGGTCGGGGTCGATGCTGATCGCGTCCGTGTCGACCGTGGCGGAGGCCGCGATCGCCCCCGCGATGATGTCGCCCTGGGTCAGCAGGCTCTTCACCCGCGCCTCGATCAGGCCCTGGCGGAACTGGTTGAGGTAGAGGAAGCCGACCAGCAGGGCGATCAGCCCCGCGAGGTTGAGCACGACGATGCGCCGGGTCAGGCTGGAGGAGGCGCGCTGGGCGATCCAGCGGCCGACCAGCCGCAGGGAGAGGGGCTCCCGCGGCGCCTCCGCGTCGGGATCTGCCTCGCTGCCTGTTCCGGGCGCACCGGCCCCGAGGAGGCGCCGCATGGCGCCGAGTGCGGAACCGCTGCTCACGTGCCGGGTCTCAAGCTTCCTTGAAGCGGTAGCCGACGCCGTAGAGCGTCTCGATCATGTCGAAGTTGGTGTCGACCACCTTGAACTTCTTGCGCAGCCGCTTGATGTGGCTGTCGATGGTGCGGTCGTCGACGTAGACTTGGTCGTCGTAGGCGGCGTCCATGAGGGCGTTGCGGCTCTTCACGACGCCCGGGCGCTGGGCCAGGGCCTGCAGGATCAGGAACTCGGTGACCGTCAGGGTCACGGGCTCGCCCTTCCAGGTGCAGGTGTGCCGCTCGGGATCCATCATCAGCTGGCCGCGCTCCAGCGAGCGGGCGGCGGCGGCCTCGGCCTCGCGGGCGGCGGCGGCCGGGCCGGCCTCCTTGGCGGCGAAGCGGCGCAGCACCGCCTTCACCCGCTCGACCAGCAGGCGCTGCGAGAACGGCTTCCGGATGAAGTCGTCGGCGCCCATCTTGAGGCCGAAGAGCTCGTCGATCTCCTCGTCCTTCGAGGTCAGGAAGATCACCGGCAGGTCCGACTTCTGACGCAGGCGACGCAGCAGCTCCATCCCGTCCATGCGCGGCATCTTGATGTCGAAGATCGCGAGATCCGGCGGCGAGTGCTTGAGCCCGTCGAGGGCCGAGGCGCCGTCCGTGTAGGTCTGGATGCGGTACCCCTCGGTTTCGAGCGCGATCGACACGGAGGTGAGGATGTTGCGGTCGTCGTCGACGAGGGCGATGGTCGGCATGGTCATTCCCTGGGACGAGGATGGCGTCGTGCGACAGGATCGCAGGATCCTCCTGAACGCCACCCGACTTCGCGCCGGTGCGGATCCGGCCTGAGACGCGGGCCGCCGGCTGTCTGCCACAAAGCGCTGGACAGTGACAACCGGGCCACGGTTTCGACACCCTTAGGCCCAAAGCGATCAAAAAGCGAGCACCCGGGGCGGCGGCGGCGCGCGGCCCCGCCGCACCCGCGACGCGAGGCGCGATGGACGGGCGCGCCCGCCCCGGCCAGGGTGGCGCGAGACGCGGGAGTTGGACGCCATGGCGGAGAGCGACAGACAACCGGCAGCCCCCTTCGCGGCCGCCCAGGCGCCGTTCGACGCGGTCGGCCTCGCCAAGGACCTGCTGCGCAGCACCCGGTCGGGGGCCCTCGCCACGCTCGATCGCGGCGACGGATCGCCCTTCGCGTCGCTCGTCACGGTGGCGACCGACCTCGACGGCGCGCCCCTGATGCTGCTCTCGCGCCTCTCGGCCCACACGCTCAACCTAGAGGCCGAGCCGCGCTGCTCGCTCCTGCTCAGCCCGGGCGGCAAGGGCGACCCGCTCGCCCATCCGCGCCTCGCCGTGGCCGGGCGCGCCGCCCGCAGCGACGACCCGCGGGTGCGCGCCCGCTTCCTCGCCCGCCACCCGAAGGCGAAGCTCTACGCCGACTTCCCGGACTTCGCCTTCTTCCGGCTGGAGCCGGCGGCCGGGCACCTGAACGGCGGCTTCGCCAAGGCCGCGACCCTGAGCGCGGCCGAACTCCTCACCGACCTCGCCGGGATGGAGGGCCTCGCCGCGAGCGAGGCCGGGGCGGCCGCCCACATGAACGACGACCATGCCGACGCGCTCGCCCTCTACGCGACGCATTTCGCGGGGGCGGAGCCCGGCCCCTGGCGCCTCACCGGGCTCGATCCCGAGGGGCTCGACCTCCTGGCCGCGGACCGGACCGCCCGCGTGACCTTCCCGCGCCGCCTTCGCGACCCCGGAACCCTGCGGCAGGTCCTGGTCGAGATGGCCGCCGAGGCCCGCCGGGAACGGCCGGCGGTCCCGGGCGGCGAATGACAAAACTTGTGGCCTGTTACACCGCTGCGGCGCGTTGGCAATTGAACCGCGAAGTTTCGCCACCTACTAACGGCCCTCACCTGGTCACACGCACCGCGTGAGCGGCGCGGACCCGGCCGGGTGCGGCGGTCGCCACGTCCAGACCTTGCGGCGTCCGACGGAACGAGGGCATCGGCCCGTGCCGGGTGGACCCCCGCCCCGGACGGCGCCAGGAGGAACACTCGTGAGCGACATCGGCGTATACAACGCGGCGTTCGGTCCGGATCGGGCCGGCCTGCGCAACCTCAAGCGCGTCTTCTGGAACCTGGAGGCCCCGAGCCTCTACGAACAGGCGCTGCAGCGGGGCGAGGCCCAGCTCGCGGCGGGGGGCGCGCTGGTGGCCGAGACCGGCATCCACACCGGCCGGTCCCCGAAGGACAAGTTCGTCGTCCGGGATTCCGGGACCGAGGATCAGGTCTGGTGGGACAACAACGGCGCGATCACGGCCGAGCAGTTCGACCGCCTGCACGCGGACTTCGTCGCGCACGCGGAGGGCAAGGACCTCTTCGCGCAGGATCTCTACGGGGGAGCGGAGCCGGCCTACCGGGTGCGGGCGCGCGTCTACACCGAGTATGCGTGGCACTCCCTGTTCATCCGCAACCTGCTGATCCGGCCGGAGCGCGACGCGCTCGGCGCCTACGAGCCCGACCTGACCATCATCGACCTGCCGAGCTTCAAGGCCGACCCGGCCCGCCACGGGGTCCGCTCCGAGACGGTCATCGCCTGCGACTTCACCCGCAAGATCGTGCTGATCGGCGGCTCGTCCTACGCGGGCGAGATGAAGAAGTCGGTCTTCACCTACCTCAACTACATTCTGCCGAAGGCCGGCGTGATGCCGATGCACTGCTCGGCGAACGTGGGCGCGCAGGGCGACTCGGCCCTGTTCTTCGGCCTGTCCGGCACCGGCAAGACCACCCTGTCGAACGACCCGGCCCGGGTGCTGCTGGGCGACGACGAGCACGGCTGGGGCCCGAAGGGCATCTTCAACTTCGAGGGCGGCTGCTACGCCAAGACCATCCGCCTGTCGCGAGAGGCCGAGCCCGAGATCTACGCCACGACCGAGCGCTTCGGCACCGTGATGGAGAACGTGGTCATCGACCCGGTCACCCGGCTGCCGGATTTCGACGACGCCTCGAAGACCGAGAACACGCGCTGCGCCTATCCGCTGCCGTTCATCCCGAACGCGAGCGCGACGGGCCGGGCGGGGCACCCGAAGAACATCGTCATGCTGACCTGCGACGCCTTCGGGGTGCTGCCCCCGATCGCCAAGCTCACCGGCGCCGAGGCGATGTACCACTTCCTGTCGGGCTACACCGCCAAGGTGGCGGGCACCGAGAAGGGGCTGAAGGGGCCCGAGGCGACCTTCTCGACCTGCTTCGGCGCGCCCTTCATGCCGCGCCACCCGAGCGTCTACGGCAACCTGCTGCGCGACCTGATCGCCCGCCACCACGTCGATTGCTGGCTCGTCAACACGGGCTGGACCGGCGGGGGCGTGGGCACCGGGCGGCGCATGCCGATCCGGGTGACGCGCCGGCTGCTGACCGCCGCCCTCGACGGCTCGCTCGCCAAGGCCGATTACCGCCGCGACCCCTATTTCGGCTTCGCGGTGCCGACCTCGGTGCCGGGCGTCGAGCCGCACATCCTCTACCCGGTCAAGACCTGGGCGGACAAGGCGGCCTTCGCCGAGACGGCCAAGCGGCTGGTCGAGATGTTCCAGGCCAACTTCAAGCGCTTCGAGGCCCACGTCGACGCCGACGTGCGCGCCGCCGAGCCGACCATGTCGATCGCGGCGTGAGGGGCGGGCGGGGCCCGGCGGGGCTCCGCCGAGCGTGACGAACGGGGCGCGGCGGTCTCCTCGCGGGGGCGCCGCGCCACGCAACAGCCGCGCGGGGGGATGTGAGACATGCTGGTCCTCGTCATCGGCGCGGGCGTCGTGGGGCTCGCCTGCGGACGCGCCCTCGCCCTGCGCGGCCACGAGGTCATCGTGGCGGAGGCCGAGGCCCAGATCGGCACCGGGGTGTCCTCGCGCAATTCCGAGGTGATCCACGGCGGCATGTACTACCCGTCCGGGTCGCTGCGGGCGCGCCACTGCGTCGAGGGCCGCCGCCGCCTCTACGCCTTCTGCGCCAGCCACGGCGTGCCGCATGCCAGGACCGGCAAGCTCATCGTCGCGGCGACCGAGCCCGAGCGCGCCAAGATCGCGGCGATCCACGCCCAGGGGCTGGCGAACGGGGTCGAGGGGCTCGCGCTCATCGACGGCGCCGAGGCGCGGCGCCTCGAACCCAACCTCGCCTGCGTGGCGGCGCTGCTGTCGCCGGAGACCGGCATCGTCGACAGCCACGCGCTGATGCTCGCGCTCCAGGGCGACCTGGAGGCCCATGGCGGCGCGCTCGCCTTCCGCACGCCCGTCGAGCGGCTGATCCGCGACGGCGGCGGCTGGGTCGCGCTCTACGGCGGCGAGGCGCCGGGCGAGCTGCGGGTCGACGCGGTGGTGAGCGCGACGAGCTTCGGCGCGCAGGCGCTGGCCCGCGCCACCGAGGGCTACCCGGAGGCGCGGGTGCCCCGCCTCGTCCTCGCCAAGGGCAACTACTTCGGCTGCCTCGGCCGCCCGGCCTTCACGCGGCTGATCTACCCCGCCCCGGTCGAGGGCGGGCTCGGCATCCACCTGACCCTCGACCTCGCCGGGCGCACGCGCTTCGGGCCGGACGTCGAGTGGATCGACCGGCCCGATTACGAGGTCGATCCGGCCCGCGGCGCCCTGTTCTACGCGGCGATCCGGCGCTACTGGCCGGACCTGCCCGAGGGCGCCCTGTTCCCCGACTACGCGGGCATCCGCCCGAAACTGTCGGGGCCGGGCCAGCCGGCGATGGATTTCGTGATCGACGGGCCGGCCGAGCACGGCCTGCCGGGCCTCGTGCAGATGTTCGGCATCGAGAGTCCGGGCCTGACCTCCAGCCTGTCCCTCGCCGAGGACGTGGCGGACCGGCTCGGCGCCTGAGGGGAGGCGGCCCGAAGCCGGCCCGATGCCGGGGACCGCGTGCGGCCCGCCGCCGGCTCGACACTGGAACGGCGTGCGGCCCGCCGCCGGCTCGACACTGGGACGGCGTGCGGCCCGCCGCCGTCTTGGCGCACGCATCCCCCGCTGCTATCTCCCGTCCGCCTTCCCGATTTACGCCGTGCGCCACGCCCTTCGCCGCGCCTGGGCGCCGGAGACCGCCTGCTGATGACCGCCAAGCCCATCGACACGATCCGCAACTTCTCGATCGTCGCGCATATCGACCACGGCAAGTCGACCCTCGCCGACCGGCTGATCCAGCTCACCGGGGCGCTCTCGGCGCGCGAGATGACCGAGCAGGTGCTCGACTCGATGGACATCGAGCGCGAGCGCGGCATCACCATCAAGGCCCAGACCGTGCGGCTCGACTACAAGGCGCAGGACGGGCGCGAGTACGTCCTGAACCTGATGGACACGCCCGGCCACGTCGACTTCACCTACGAGGTGTCGCGCTCGCTGGCGGCCTGCGAGGGCTCGCTCCTCGTCGTCGATGCGAGCCAGGGCGTCGAGGCCCAGACCCTCGCCAACGTGTATCAGGCGATCGACGCCAACCACGAGATCGTCCCGGTCCTCAACAAGATCGACCTGCCGGCGGCGGAGCCCGACCGCGTCAAGGAGCAGATCGAGGAGGTGATCGGCATCGACGCCTCCGAGGCGGTGCCGATCTCGGCCAAGACCGGCCTCAACATCGAGGCGGTGCTGGAGGCGATCGTCGCCAAGCTGCCGCCGCCGAAGGGCGACCGCGAGGCGCCGCTGAAGGCGCTCCTGGTCGATTCCTGGTACGACGTCTACCTGGGCGTCGTGGTGCTGGTGCGCATCGTGGACGGCGTGCTGCGCAAGGGCATGACCATCCGGATGATGGGGGCGGACGCGGTCTACGGCGTCGACCGCGTCGGCGTCTTCCGCCCCAAGATGCAGGACGTGGCCGAGCTCGGGCCCGGCGAGGTCGGCTTCCTCACCGCCTCGATCAAGGAGGTGGCCGACACCCGGGTCGGCGACACGATCACGGAGGACCGGCGCCCGACGGACCAGGCCCTGCCGGGCTTCAAGCCGGTCCAGCCGGTGGTGTTCTGCGGCCTGTTCCCGGTCGACGCCGCCGAGTTCGAGAACCTGCGCGCCGCCATGGGCAAGCTGCGCCTCAACGACGCCTCGTTCTCCTACGAGATGGAGACCTCGGCGGCCCTCGGCTTCGGCTTCCGCTGCGGCTTCCTCGGCCTCCTGCACCTGGAGATCATCCAGGAGCGGCTGGAGCGCGAATTCAACCTCGACCTGATCTCGACCGCGCCGAGCGTGGTCTACCGCCTCAACATGGCGGACGGCACCATGCGGGAACTGCACAATCCCGCCGACATGCCCGACGTGATGAAGATCGACACGATCGAGGAGCCCTGGATCCGCGCCACCATCCTCACGCCGGACGATTACCTCGGCGGCGTGCTCAAGCTCTGCCAGGACCGGCGCGGCGCCCAGATCGACCTCAACTACGTCGGCAAGCGCGCCATGGTCGTGTACGATCTGCCGCTCAACGAGGTGGTGTTCGACTTCTACGACCGCCTGAAGTCGATCTCGAAGGGCTACGCCTCGTTCGACTACCACATCTCGGATTACCGCGAGGGCGACCTCGTGAAGATGTCGATCCTCGTGAATGCCGAACCGGTCGACGCGCTGTCGATGCTGGTCCACCGGACCCGGGCGGAGTCCCGCGGCCGCGCGATGTGCGAGAAGCTCAAGGACCTGATTCCGCGCCACCTGTTCCAGATCCCGGTCCAGGCGGCGATCGGCGGCAAGATCATCGCCCGCGAGACCATCCGGGCCCTCTCCAAGGACGTCACCGCCAAGTGCTACGGCGGCGACATCTCGCGCAAGCGCAAGCTCCTCGACAAGCAGAAGGAGGGCAAGAAGCGCATGCGCCAGTTCGGCAAGGTCGAGATCCCCCAGGAAGCCTTCATCGCCGCGCTCAAGATGGACAGCTGAGGCGCCGCGCGGGAACGGGAGCCTCCGGCGCCTCGCGCGACCGCCGTGCCGATCGGCGCGGTCGCGCCGGCCTCCGACGCGTCGCGGGTCTGCCGACACGGCCACCACCGGCTCGGACGCCGGGATGGCGCGGGACCGACGGCCCGAGCGGAGATGCCGCGAGCCGTTCTGCTCGGGGAGGGCGCCAGGACCGGCCGATCCCCCGCGGGCGCCTGCCCGCCCCTGCCGGGCTCGCCCTCGTCAGGACCACATCGCGCAAAATATAACCTAAGGTTGTTTGGATTAGACCTTTCGTTGTGATTGGACATAGGCCTTCTAACCTGAAGGTTTTGGCGCACGCATAAGAAGTTCCGTAACGGAAGAGGCCGTTCAATCCGCTTCGAATTCCGACGGGGGTGCGTGGGTGCGCGGGAAGCTCGCGAAGCTCGCCCGGAGCTTCTGGCTCGCTGGGGCGGCCAACGTGCTGGTCATCTTTGGCCTCGGCGCTCCTGTGCTGTTCGGGGTGGTCGGCATCACGGTCGACTACGCGACCTGGCTGAATCAGAAGCTGATCCTCCAGAACGCGGCGGACGCGGCCGCCCTGGCGATCGTCGCGGACATCCAGATCGCCGCCCCGCAGCTGGAGCGCATGCAGGCCATCGCCGAGAGCCAGGTGCGCCGCTTCGTGCCGCTGAAGGAGGGCGACGGGCCGGTGGCGGTGAGGACGGCGCCGCGCTACCGCAAGACGTCGGACGACCCGTTCGCCCCGGGGCCGGTCGAGGGCGACGTGCGCACGGCCAATGGCTGGTCCGTGACCCTCACGCAGCGCAAGCGCGCGATCATGAGCCGCCTCGTCACGCCGGCCCTGACGGACATCACCGTCGAGGCGACGGCGGAGATGGCCGGCACGATCAAGGTCTGCGTCCTCGTCCTCGACGCCGCCGCCAGCGGCGCGCTCGCCCTCAGGGATCAGTCCCGGATCGACGCCGGCAACTGCTCCGTCTACGTGATGTCGGCCGATCGCCGGGGCCTCCAGATGACCGACGGCGCGGCGCTGACCTCGCTGAAATCCTGCGTGGTGGGCGGCTACGCGGGCGGCGGCTACGTCAGGCCGCGGCCGATCTCGGGCTGCCCGCCCATGCGCGACCCGCTCCAGGCGCGGGAGCCGCCGCCGGTCGGCGGGTGCACCTACACCAACCTCGCCATCGCGGACGAGCGGCGCACGCTCATGCCCGGGACCTATTGCGGCGGCCTGATGATCAACGCGGGGGCGAGCGTCACCCTCGCGCCGGGCACCTACGTGATCAAGGACGGGCCGCTCGTGGTCGGCTCGGAGAAGCAGGAGACCCGCTCGACGGGGTGGGGCTGGTGGGGGTTGCGGGGCTGGCGCCCGTTCGTCCCGCTGCTGTGCTACTGGCCGGAGCTCGTCCCGGGCTCGCACGCGCTCTGGTGTCCGAGGACGACCACCACGAATTCCCCGCCCGGGATCCTCACGGGGACGAATGTCGGCTTCTACTTCACCGGCAAGGTCCCGCCGGACCAGGACGGCGCGGTGCGCCCGGTGCAGTTCATGCCCCGCTCCACGGTGTCCCTCACGGCGGGCAAGACCGGGAGCATGGCCGGGCTGTTGTTCTTCGAGGATCGCGACGCTCCTCCCGGGCGCCAATTCGCCGTGCTGAGCGATTCCGCCCGGCGCCTCGTCGGCACGATCTACCTGCCGCGCGGCACCTTCACGGTGAGGACGAACCAGGTCGTGGCCGACCAGTCCGAGTTCACCGCCATCGTCGCGCGCGGGATCGACCTCTCCAGCGCGCCCCGCCTCGTCATCAACGCCGATTACGGCGCGACCGACGTGCCGGTGCCCAAGGGGATCGGGCCGACCAGCGCCATGCCGACCCTGACGCATTGACGATCCGGCGGGCCGACCCGCCGCGCCCGTCAGCGCGGCATGAGCGAGAGTCCGGTCCGATACGTCCGGCGAGCGGAGCACGGGTCGGTGATGGGGGACACCTCGCGGAGGCGCCGAGGCGTGTCGGGGCGAGCCGCGCCGCGAACGTCGTCATGGCATTCGGGGTCATGGCATTCGGGGTCATGGCGTTCGGGCTCGGGGCCCCGGTGCTGTTCGGGGCCGCCGGCATCGCCGTCGCCGACCAGTCCGAGCACATGGCGATCGTGGCGCGCCGGCTCGACCGGTCGCGGGTCCCCGCCTCGTCATCAACGCCGATTGCGGCGCGGCCGGCGTGCCGGTGCCCAAGGGGATCGGGCCGACGAGCGCGGCGCCGGTGCCGACCCGCTGAGCGGCCCCGCGATCAGGGCTTGGCGGAGGCCGGCTCGGCGTCGGGCCGCGGCTCGGCATTGGCCCAGGCCTTGGTCTCGAGCATCGGCTTCAGCCGCTCCTCCAGGGATTGGGCGAGGTGGCGGGTATAGGCGCCGCGGAAGTAGCGCGCGCCGGTGCCCGGCCCGTGGCGCAGGTCGTGGTCGCGCATCATGGCGTCGACCTCGGGGCGGCAGAGGTAGCCGATCACTCCGGCCGCCTCGTACCAGCGCCCGCTGCGGGCATGGGCGAGGGCCGCCGGGTTGTTGCCGATGCTCTCGGCGAAGCAATCCGTCGCGGCCGCCTCGCGCGGCGGGACGCTGCTGTGCTGGGGCTCGCGGGCGGCCGCCGCGGTGGCGGTCGCCGCGCAGAGCATGCCGAGGAGGAGGGGTCTCATCATCCGGTGCCGGCCGAAGCGGTTCGAGGGTCCGAGCCGACGACCCTGCCCCCCGTCCGGGGCGAATCTGCGGCAGGTTCGCCGGAGGGCTGTGGCGCGGGCCGCCAGCGACCGTCAGCCGCGGCGCTCGGCGTTCCAGCGCCCGCCGCAGCGCGTCCCGCCGGAGGTCGTCCAGGTGCCGTTGCCCCAGCCATCGGCGAGGCGCCCGACCACCTGGGCGCTCGCGTCGCCCCGGCTGATCGCGCCGCGCACGACCCCGTTCGGCTGCACCCGGCCCGTGATGGTGAAGTCCGAGCCCCCGGCGTAGCGGGCCTGCCCGTCCTGGATGATCAGGCCGTAGCGGTAGGCGCGGTCGCAGGTGCCGGTCTCGGTGATCACCTCGACGCTCCAGGTCCCGTCGAAGCGCTTGACCGATGGCGCGCTGCGCTTCGCGGCCAGGGCGGGACCCGCCGCGGCTGTCAGGATGATCATGCCCGCTAGGGCGGCCCGCAGCATCGTCGTCACTCTCGTCTCCCCTTGGGATAGCCCCCGGCCACAAACGCCCGAGCTTCGCGGCGGTTGCCCCGGATCGGTGCGCCGTCGCACGAGGCGGGCGACGGCGCGCGGGGGAGCCCCGATGTCAGGCCCGGGCGAGGTCCTGCGCCTCCTCCAGGAGGCGCAGGAGGTCGCAGCCGGCGTAGAGGTCGCGGGTCACGCCGGCCTCGCGCAGGGCCGCCTCCAGGGCGCCGGGCCGGCCGGCGAGGTAGAGGCTGCGCGCGCCGGCCTCCGCCAGGGCCCGGGCGGCCGGCACCGCCTCGGCGGCGTAGACCTCGTCGGACGAGCACAGGCAGGCGAGCGGCGTGCCGGCCGCGCGGAAGGCCGCCACCAGGGAGGCGAGGTCCGGGAAGCCGTCATTGGTGAGCGCCTCGATGCCCCCCGCCTCGAAGGCGTTGCGGGCGAAGGTCGCCCGGGTGTTGAAGGCGGCGATCGGGCCGAGATTGGCCAGGAAGACCCGCGGGCGCCGGCCCGTCGCGGCCAGGGCCGCGTCTGAGGCGTCGCGCAGGCGCTCGAAGGGCTCGGCGAAGCGCAGCGAGGGCAGGGCGCCGGCCGGGGTCGCCGCCGCCGCGGGGGCGGGGGCCAGCACCGCCACCGGCGCCTCGGCGAGGTGGGGGAACTCGCTGGTGCCGGTGATCGGCTGGCGGCGGGTGGCGAGGTCGCGCCCGCGCGCCTCTCGGATCGCGGCGAGCCGGCCGCCGAGCCGGCCCGAGGCCAGGCTCTCGACGAGGCCGCCCTCGCGCTCGATCTCCTGGAACTGCGCCCAGGCCTGCGCGCAGAGTTCGGCGGTCAGCGCCTCGAAGCCGCCCGCGCCCGCGGCCGGGTCGACGACCCGCCAGAGGTTCGATTCCTCCAGGAGGACCACCTGCGTGTTGCGGGCGCAGCGGCGGGCGAAGGCGTCGGGCAGGCCGAGCGCCGCCGTGAAGGGCAGCACCGTGACGGAATCAGCCCCGCCGAGCCCGGCCGAGAAGGCCGCCGCGGTGGCCCGCAGGAGGTTCACGAAGGGGTCGCGCCGGGTGGTGGTGCGCCACGCCGTCTCGGCGTGGAGGGTGAGCGGCTTCGGGGTCAGGCCGCAGGATTCCTCGACCCGCGCCCAGAGCCGGCGCATCGCCCGAAGCTTCGCGACGGTGAGGAACTCGTCCGCGTCGGCGACGAGCAGGACCGCGATGGCGTCGCGCGCCCGTTCGAGGTCGTGCCCGCCGGCCTCCAGGGCCCGCAGCAGCGCGACGGCGCTCGCCAGCACGGCGGCGAGTTCTCCCGCCTCGGTGGCGCCCGCCTCGTGGAAGGGCCGCGCATCCGCCAGGAACGCCCTCCCGGCGAAGCCCCTTCGGTCGAGGCCCGCCAGGGTGGCGGCGAGGCCGGAGGCGACCTCCGGCCAGGGGCCGGGCAGGGCGCCCGTCGTGGCGAATTGCCCGATCGGATCGATGCCGAGGTCCAGCGACAGGCGCCCGAGATCGTCGCCCCGCCGCGCCGCGAGCGCGACCAGGGCCTCGGCCGCCGCCGCGGCGCCGGGGCCCGCGTCGAGTCGCAGGGCGATCAGCGGCAGCATGACCCCGTCGAGCGCCCGCTCCAGCGCCTCCGGGCCGGGCAGGCCGAAGCCCCGGGCGGCGCGCGCCCCGGCCAGCACGAGGGTGAGCGCGTCGGCCCCGCCCTCCAGGTCGGCGAGGGCCAGCGCGTTGGCCTCGGCCGGGTCCGGGTGGTCGACCCGCTGGGCGATGCGCCAGGGCGCCGGCGCCCCGGCGCCGCGCAGGGGCTGCGGGCTCGGCGCGGCGGCGCCGTAGAGGGGCTCGACGCGGATCCCGTCCCGGGTGCGGTGCACGAGGCGCTTCTCGTACTCCGCGCCTTTGAGCACGCCGTCGACGAGGGCGCGCCACTGCTCGCCCGTGGCGGGGGGGAACGCGGCGGCGAGCGTGAGATCGTCCATGGCGGGGTCCTTCGCGGCGGATGTCCCTCTGCATCACACGGGATCGCGGCGCCACCCGTCAATGGTCGAGCCCGCCCGTCGCGGCGTCGCGGCCCCGGCTTGACTCGCGGCCGCGCCGCCCGGAGCGTGGCCGCCGGGCCCTCCAGCACCTGGCGGGCCCTCCAGCACCTGGCGGGCCCTCCAGCACCTGGCGGGCCCTCCAGCACCTGGCGGGACCTTGCGACGGATTCGGACCGGAATGGACGCGACCGCGATCGAGGAGATCTTCTCGGGGCTCGGGCCGGTGACGGTCCGGCGCATGTTCGGCGGCAAGGGCATCTATCACGGCGGCCGGATCGTCGCCGTGGAGGTGCGGGGCGACTTGCTGCTCAAGGCCGACGCGGCGAGCGCGCCCCTCTTCGCGGCGGCCGGCGCCACGCAGTGGAGCTATGCGGGCCGCAAGGGCCAGGCGATCCGCATGCCCTACTGGTCGATCCCCGCCGACGCCTACGACGATCCCGACGCGATGGCGCGCTGGGTCCGGCTCGCCCACGAGGCGGCCCTGCGCGCCGACGGGGCGGCGGACCGGCCCTGAGCCGCCGCCCGGCCCCGGCTCAGCCGAACACGATCAGCCCCGCGAAGCCCGCCGCCCCCACCAGGATGCGCCACCACGCGAACAGCCCGAAGCCGTGGCGGGAGACGTAGTCGAGGAGCCTGCGCACCACGAACAGAGCCGACAGGAACGCCACCACGAAGCCGATCGCGATCAGGCCGACGTCGTCGCGCGAGAGGTACTTGTAATTGTCGAGCAGGTCCTTGGCGAAGGCGCCGGCCATGGTCGGCATCGCGAGGTAGAACGAGAACTCGGTCGCGGCGCGCTTGCCCGCGCCCATCAGCATCGCGCCCACGATGGTGGCGCCCGAGCGCGACACGCCCGGGATCATCGCGAGGCACTGGAACAGGCCGATCTTGAGCGCCATTCCGAGGGAGAACTGGTGGACGTCGTCGTACTTCTGATCCAGCTCGGTCTCGTCGATGACGAGCAGGACGAGGCCGCCGGCCACCAGCGTCGAGCAGACGATCCAGGGATTGAACAGGTAGAGCTTGATCGTCTTCGAGAAGATGCCGCCGATGATCGCCGCCGGCAGGAAGGCGAGCAGGATCGCCAGGATGAAGCGGCGGGCCTTCGGGTCGCGCGGCGCCCGCAGGGCGAGGTCGAGCAGGGTCCGGAAATAGACGCTCACGATGGCCAGGATGGCGCCGAGCTGGATCAGCACCTCGAAGGTGTTGTTCGGGGACTGGAAGCCGATGAAGTGGCCGACGAGGAGCTGATGGCCGGTCGAGGAGACCGGGATGAACTCGGTGGCGCCCTCGACGAGGGCGAGGATGACGGCCTTGCCGATGCCCGCGAGGTCCATCAGCGCATCCCCCGGCCCGCTCGGAGCCGCCCCGCCCGCCATGCCACAGCCGTCATCATCGCTCGCTCGCTCGTTGGGAGGCCGCTGCTCGCGGCGGGACAGTGTCGGGGATGGTTGCAACCGTCGCACGACATGGTTTCGGGTCGGTTACCAGCCCGGCGCGCCCGTGTTAAGGATGCGGCTCATTCCGCGGGGACGATGACCGGCCGTTAATCCGTTCCGGGCTCAATCGCCGCGCAAGGCCTGCCCGCCCCGGCCAGCCCAGACACGAAGCGCGACACGGCCCGTATGGCGACGCTGCATCATTCCCCCTTCTGCCCGCATTCCCGCTTCGTCCGGCTGGTCCTCGCCGAGATGGGCATGGAGCCGGTCCTGGCGGAGGAGCGGCCCTGGGAGCGCCGGGAGGAGTTCCTGATGCTCAACCCCGCCGGCACGACGCCGGTGCTGGTGGAGGAGGGCGGGCTCGCGGTGCCGGGATCCGGCGTGATCGCCGAGTATCTGGACGAGACGCGGGGGCTCGGCCTGTCGGGGCGGCGCCTGCTGCCGGAGGCGCCCGCCGCGCGGGTGGAGGTGCGCCGCCTCCTGGACTGGTTCCTGGCCAAGTTCGACCAGGAAGTGACCGGCTACCTCGTCACCGAGAAGATCCACAAGCGCTTCATGACCCCGGATCTCGGCGGCGGCCCGCCCGACATGAACGCGATCCGGGCGGCGCGCACCAACGTGCGCTACCACCTCAAGTACATCGGCTACCTGATCGCCCGGCGGAACTGGCTGGCGGGCGACCATCTGACCTATGCCGATCTGGCGGCGGCGGCCCATCTCTCCTGCGTGGATTACCTCGGCGACGTGCCATGGGACGAGGACGAGATGGCGCGGACGTGGTACGCGCGGCTGAAATCCCGCCCGTCCTTCCGCGGCCTGCTGGCGGACCGGGTGCCCGGGATGGCGCCGGCCGACCATTACGCGGACCTGGACTTCTGACGCGGGACGGCGCGGCGCTGCGGCGCCTCCTGGAGGAGCGCGCCCGCGCCCTCGGCTTCGACGCGCTGGCGGTGACGGGGCCGGAGGCGGTGCCGGAGCTGCCGGGGCGCCTGCGCGCCTGGCTGGCGGCGGGGCACCAGGCCGGGATGGGCTGGATGGCGGAGCGGGAGGCGCAGCGCGCCTCGCCGGCCGCGCTCTGGCCCGCGGTGCGCAGCATCGTGATGCTCGGGGTCAATGCGGGCCCCCAGGAGGATCCGCGCGCGGTGCTCGCCGCCCGCGACCGGGCCGCCATCGCGGTCTACGCGCAAAGGCGCGACTACCACGACGTGATCAAGGGCAAGTTGAAGGAACTCGGCGCCGTGCTGGCCGCGCGGGGCGGCGCCGACCTCAAGGTCTTCGTCGATACCGCGCCCGTGATGGAGAAGCCCCTCGCGGCCGCGGCGGGGCTCGGCTGGCAGGGCAAGAACACGCTCACGGTGTCCCGCGCCTTCGGCACATGGCTGCTGCTCGGGGCGATCTACACCGATGCGGAACTGCCTCGCGACGCGCCGGCGCGCGACCGCTGCGGCGCCTGCCGGCGCTGCCTCGACGCCTGCCCGACCGACGCCTTCCCGGCCCCCTACCGGCTCGACGCCAACCGCTGCATCGCCTACCTGACGATCGAGCATGCCGGCCCGATCCCGCCGGAATTCCGCGCGGCGATCGGCAACCGGGTCTTCGGCTGCGACGATTGCCTCGCGGTCTGCCCCTGGAACAAGTTCGCCGGGGCGGCCAGGGAGGCGCGGCTCGCCGCGCGCAGCGACCTCGCGGCGCCCGCCCTGCGCGACCTCGCCCGGCTCGACGAGGCGGCGTTCCGGGCGCGGTTCGCCGGCACCCCGATCAAGCGCACGGGCCGCGCCCGCATCCTGCGCAACGTCCTCGTCGCCATCGGCAATTCGGGCGATCCCGGCCTCGCCGGAGAGGCCGCGCGGCTCCTCGCGGATCCCTCGCCGCTGGTGCGCGGCATGGCCGTGTGGGCGCTCGCGCGGCTCGCGCCCGGGCACCTGCCCCCGCATCCGCCGCCGGGCGAGGACGACCCGGACGTGCTGGCCGAGTGGGCGCGCGCCCACGCGGCGAGCATACCCGGGCGTCGGGAGGGCGAGCCCCCTTGCGCGGCCGGGGCGGAGCCCTGCATCACACCGGTTTCCCTGGGGCACTCGGCATGAACCTCCTCGTCTTCGGGCTCGGCTACACGGCGCGGCACTTCGTCGAGCGCGAACGGGCGCGCTTCTCCCGCATCGCCGCGACCGCGCAGGCGCCGCGGCCGGACGCGCCCGAGGGCGTGATCGCGCGGGTGTTCTCGCCGGTGCGGGCGGATCCGGCGATCCTGGACGACGTCGCCCGCAGCGACGCGGTCCTGGTCTCGATCCCGCCCCAGGACGGGGATCCGGTGCTGCGCGCCTACGCGGAGGCGCTCGCGGCGGGGCCGGCGCGCTGGATCGGCTACCTCTCGACGATCGGCGTCTACGGGGACCAGGGCGGGGCCTGGATCGACGAGGCGACGCCGCCCGCGCCGACCCATGAGCGCACCCGCGACCGGGTCGCCGTGGAGGAGGCGTGGCGGGCCCTCGGGGCGCGGACCGGCAAGGCGGTCCAGGTCTTCCGCCTGTCGGGCATCTACGGGCCGGGGCGGAACGCCTTCGTGAAGCTGCGCGAGGGCCGCGCGCAGCGCATCGTCAAGGACGGGCAGGTCTTCAACCGCATCCACGTGGACGACATCGCCACGGTGCTGGCGGCCTCCCTCGACCGGCCGCGGGCGGGGGCGGTCTACAACGTGACGGACGACGAGCCGGCCCCGCCGCAGGACGTGACCGCCCACGCGGCCGCGCTCGCGGGCCTGCCGCTGCCGCCGGAGATTGACTTCGAGACCGCGTCCCTGAGCCCGATGGCGCGCAGCTTCTACGGCGAGAACAAGCGGGTGCGAAACCGGCTGATCCGGGAGGAGCTCGGCGTCGCCCTGCGTTTCCCGACCTACCGGGAGGGGCTGGCGGGGCTCGTCGCGGAGGCGGGGTGAAGGCGGGCGCCCGGCGCGCCGCGACCCGTCCGCCGCGGTTCAGCGCCGGGTGCAGACCATCCTGCCGCGCGTGCAGGCGATGCCGGGGGTGGTGCAGCCGATCGCGTCCCCGTCCCGGATGCACAGGGTGCAGTCGTCGGTCCATTCGCGGCAGGTCGGGTCCTCGGCCGGCGAGGCCGCCTGCTGGCGGGGGGCGGCCGGCGCCGGGCGGGGACTCGGCGCGAGGTTCGCGACGAGGACGACCGCGACGGCGAGCGCGGCGATGCCGCCGGCCAGGGTGGCGTCGCGGCTGCGGTCGGGGGACGGGACGGGCTCGGCCATGGGCGCACTCCTCGCGTGCCGGCGCGCGGCCTGTCAACCGGGCGGCGCCCGGCCCCTCAGGCCGCCCGGGCCGCGCCCGCGAGGAGCGGGGGCAGGGCGGCGAGGTCGAGGGGCTTCGACAGGAACCCGTCGAATCCCGCGGCGCGGGCGGCGGCCTCGTCCTCGGCGCCGGCATTCGCCGTGAGCGCGACGAGGCGCGCCGGGGCGGCTCCGCGGGCGCGCTCGAAGGCGCGCAGGCGCCGCGCCGCCTCCAGCCCGTCGAGGCCCGGCATGCGGATGTCGAGCAGGGCGAGGTCGAAACCCTCCGCCGCGCCCGCGGCGGCGGCCTCCAGGTGGCGCAGGGCCTCCGCCCCGTCCGGCACCCAGGTCACGGCGGCGTCGAGCCGCTCCAGGGCCTTGCGGGCGAGGAGCGCGTTGATCGGGTTGTCCTCGGCCAGCAGCACCCGCGCCCGCCCCGGCGGCGGGCCGCGCCGCTCGGCCGGCGCGCCCTCGCGCAGCTCGCCCCCCTGCGGCCGCGTCGCCTCGCACAGGCGGGCGTAGAGCGAGCGGGCCCGCACCGGCTTGATCAGGTAGCGGTCGAAGCCCGCGGCGGCGGGCGAGCCGAAATCCCGCCGGTCGAAGGGCGACAGCAGGACGATGCTGCGCGGCACCCCGGCCCGCTTGGCCGCCCCGGCGATGCGCCGCACCGCCTCGTCGCCGAGGGCCCGGTCGGCCAGGACCGCGTCGAAGGGGCCGGCCCGCAGGGCCTCGCGGGCCGCCGCCTCGCCGTCGGCGCTCACCACCTCGGCGCCGCTCCGGGTGAGGCGCGCGCGCAGGAACGGCCCCTCGACCGCCGAGGCCGCCGCCACGAGGATGCGCCGGCCGGTGAGGGCGGGCGGGCGCGGGCGCTCGCCGTCGAGGGCGCGCAGGGGCAGCACGACCCGGAAGCAGCTGCCGGCGCCCGGGCGCGAGGTCGTCTCGATGCGCCCGCCCATCCGGTCGACGAGGCGGCGGGTGATGGCGAGGCCGAGCCCGGTGCCCTCGTGGCGGCGGCTCGCGCTGCCGTCGCCCTGTTCGAATTCCTCGAACAGGAGCGGCAGCCGCTCCTCCGGAATGCCGGGGCCGGTGTCGTGGACGGCGAGGACGAGGTCCTCGCCCACCCGCTCCGCCGTGATCCCGACGCCGCCGGTCTCCGTGAACTTCACCGCGTTGCCGGCGAGGTTGAGGAGGATCTGGCGGACCCGGTCGCCGTCGCCCAGGACCCGCGGCGGCAGGTCGTCCGCGAGGTCGGCGGCGATCTCCAGGCCCTTGTCCTGGGCGCGCGGCGCCAGGAGCTCGACCACGCTCTCGACCAGGGCCGCCGGGTCGAAGGGCTCGCAGGCGAGGTCGAGGCGCCCGGCCTCGATCTTCGAGAAGTCGAGGATCCCGTCGATTAGGGTCAGCAGCGCCTCGCCGGAGGTCTTGATGGCGCGGATGTAGGTCTCCTGCTCGGGGCTGAGCGGCGTCTCCAGGACGAGGTCGGCCATGCCCAGGATGCCGTTGAGCGGGGTGCGGAACTCGTGGCTGACGGTGGCGAGGAAGCGCGACTTCGCCACGCTCGCCGCCTCGGCGCGGCTGCGCGCCTCGTCGAGGGAGCGCACCGCCTCGACGCGCTCGGTGATCTCGCGCCCGGCGCGCAGGACCTCGGGCCGGCCGTCGCGCCCGACCACGGCCGACTCCACGACGGCGAACCAGCGCGGCGGGCCGCCCGCGGCCGGGGCGATCGCGAGGTCGGCGGTGCGGCTGCCGTCCGGCCGGGTCTCCGCCGCCAGGCTCTCGGCGATGGTCGCCTCCCGGGTCGTGCCGAGGAGCGCCTCCGGGCTGGTGCCGAGGAGGCGCGCGAAGCCCTCGTTGGCGAAGGTGATGCGCCCCTCCGCGTCGCGCTGGACGATCAGCTCGATCTGCGCCTCGACGAGGTTGCGGTAGCGCTCCTCGCTCTCGGCGAGGTGCCAGATCCGGTCGTGCAGGTGCTCGACCTCGCGCTCCCGCCGCCAGCGCGCGAGCCGCCGCGCGTACCAGGCGGTCGCCAGGACCAGGAGGGCGAGGACGAGCCCCGTCGCCCCGAGCGCGTCGGAACCGGCGCGGACGAGCCCGGCCTCGCCCCGCGCAAGCGCGCCGATCTGCGCCGTCGTCGCCGTGCCGGCCGGCCCCGCGCCATCACCCATGCCATCCCCCCGCCTGCCCGCCGCAGCATGGGGCCGGCTCCTCAAGGATGGCTTGCCGGACAGGCTTAGCGGCGGGCAAACGGCCCGCGGCGAATCCGCGGCGTCGCCGGGCGGCGCTACGCCGCCTCGGGGCGCGGATGGGAGCGGCCCCGGTAGGAGAGCGCCTCGGCGAGGTGCGCGCGCCGCACCCGGGCCTCCCCGTCGAGGTCGGCCAGCGTGCGCGCCACCCGCAGCACGCGGTGGAAGCCGCGGGCCGAGAGGCGCATGGCGTCGGCGGCATCGCGGATCAGCTTCTGGCCGTCCGGATCCGGCCGCGCCGCCTCCTCGATCACGCCCGGCGGGCAGGAGGCGTTGGTGGTGCCGGGGGGCAGGCCGGCCTCGGCGTAGCGGTGCTCCTGGCGCCCGCGCGCGGCGGCGACGCGGGCGGCGGCCTCCGCCGAGCCCTCCTGCGGCGGCGGCAGGATGAGGTCGGCGGCGGTGACGGCCGGCACCTCGATCCGCAGGTCGATGCGGTCGAGCAGCGGGCCGGAGAGCCGGGCCTGGTACTGCGCCACGCAGCGCTCGTTGGGGCCGCGGCGGCAGGCGAAGCCCGGCTCCGTCGCGTGGCCGCAGCGGCAGGGATTCATCGCCGCGACGAGCTGGAACCGGGCCGGATAGGTCACCCGGTGATTCGCCCGCGCGATCATCACGCTGCCGGTCTCCAGGGGCTGGCGCAGGGAATCGAGCACCTGGGGCGAGAATTCCGGCAGCTCGTCGAGGAAGAGCACGCCGCCATGGGCGAGGGAGGCCTCGCCGGGCCGTGCCCCGGCGCCGCCGCCGACCAGGGCCGCCATGGAGGCGGAGTGGTGGGGCGCCCGGAACGGGCGGCGGTTGGAGAGCGCGCCGTCCTTCAGCTCGCCCGCGACCGACTGGATCATCGAGACTTCGAGGAGTTCGCGCGGCCCCAGCGGCGGCAGGATCGAGGGCAGGCGGGCGGCGAGCATCGACTTGCCGGCCCCGGGCGGGCCGCTCAACAGAAGATTGTGGGCGCCCGCCGCGGCGATCTCCAGCACGCGCTTTCCGCCCTCCTGCCCCTTGATCTCGCGCAGGTCGCCGAGGGGCCGGCCGGGCTGCGCCACGGCCGGGCGCGGCCGGGCCATCACCTGGCTTCCCTTGAAGTGGTTGGCGAGCTGGATCAGGGAGCAGGGCGCCAGCACGTGCATGTCGCCGCCCGCCCAGGCGGCCTCGGGCCCGCTCGCGGCCGGGCAGATCAGCCCGAGGCCGCGGCCATTGGCGGCCATGGCGGCCGGCAGCACGCCCGCCACCGCCGTGATGCCGCCGTCGAGGGCAAGCTCCCCGAGCACGCAGTAGCCGGCGAGCGCGTCCGCCGGGAGGGCGCCGATCGCGCCCATCACCCCGAGGGCGATGGGCAGGTCGTAGTGGGACCCTTCCTTGGGCAGGTCGGCCGGGGCGAGGTTGACCGTGATGCGCTTGGCCGGCAGCGCCAGCCCCGAGGCGATCAGGGCCGCGCGCACCCGCTCGCGGGATTCCGCCACCGCCTTGTCGGGCAGTCCCACCACCGTGAAGGCGACGGCGCCCGCCGCGATCTGCACCTGCACGTCCACGGCCCGCGCCTCGATCCCCTCGAAGGCGACGGTGACGACGCGCGTGACCATAAGCTTGCGTTCCGGATGACCCAACGTCAGGTTAGGCGGACTCGCGGCGCCGCACAACCCGCGCGGCCCCGGGCGCCTGCCCGCCGCGCAGCGGCCGGGCACGCAACCTGCTTCTCGGGGTTGCGCGGCACCCGGGGGCGGACGCCGCGTTGGATCGTTGAGGCCCGCGGCGGGCCCGCGGCGCGAGAGGAGGCAGCATGATCACTCCCCCGAAACAGAGCCCGCTCCTTGCCCTGGCCTACCCGGTCGCCTTCCTGGCCGGGGCGCTGCTGATCGGCACCCTCACGAGCCGCTGGATCCTGGCGGAGCCGGCCCCGGCTTTGGTCGCCTCGGCGGCGGCGAGCGCCGAGCCCTGAATCGCCCGGGCGCGGTCAGGCGGCGCTGCGCCCTTCCAGGAAGGCCTTCTGCTCGTCGGCCGGCGCGCCGAGGAGGCGGTCGATGGCGTCCTTCGGCATCGGGGCGCCGAACAGGTAGCCCTGCCCGAAATCGCAGCCCTGGCCCGACAGCCACTCGACGCTCGCGGCCGTCTCGATCCCCTCGGCGGTGGTGGTCAGGCCGAGGCTGGTGCCGAGCTTGATGATCGCGTCGACGAGCTTGGCGCGCTCGTCGCTCATGGTGATCGAGTCGACGTAGCTGCGGTCGATCTTCAGCTTGTCGAAGCGCAGCTCGCGCAGGTGATAGAGGCTCGAATAGCCGGTGCCGAAATCGTCGAGGGCGATGCGCACCCCGAGATTCTGCAGCGAGGTCAGGGTGGCCCGGGTGGCCTCGAGATCCTGGACGAGGGCGGATTCGGTGATCTCGACCTCCAGGCGGTTGGGCGGGAAGCCGGTCTCGGTGAGGATCGCCAGGATGCGCTCGGCGAGCCAGCGGTCCTGGAATTGCTGCGGCGCGATGTTGACGGCGAGGCGCAGGTGGCTCGGCCAGCTGCGCGCGTCGAGGCAGGATTGCCGCAGCAGGCGGTAGCTGAGTTCGGCGATCATGCCGGTCTCCTCCGCCGCCGCGATGAACTGGTTGGGGGTGAGGAGGCCGCGGGTCGGGTGGCGCCAGCGGGCCAGCACCTCGACGCCGACGAGTTCCTGGTTCGGCAGCGCGACCACGGGCTGGTAGAAGGGCTCGATCTCGCCGGTCTCGATCGCGGTGCGCAGTTCGCTCTCGAGGAGCGCCCGCTCCTTCAGTTCGAGGTCCATGGCGCTCTGGAAGAAGCGGTAGGTGCCGCGGCCCTCCTTCTTGCCCTGGTACATGGCGAGGTCGGCGGCGTGCATGATGCCGTGGGCGTCGACGTCCTCGCGGGAGATCAGGGTGATGCCGACCGTCGCGCCGACCTTGAGTTCGGCCTGCGCCCACTCGACCGGGCGGGCGATGGCGGCGATGACCTGCTCGGCGAGCCTGGCGAGCGCCTCGCTGCCGGTCTCGCCGATGACCAGGAGGGCGAATTCGTCGCCGCCGAGGCGGGCGGCGAGGCCCTGGCTCGGGGCGAGGGAGCGCAGGCGGTCGGCGACGGCGCAGAGCACCGCGTCGCCGGCCGCGTGGCCGTAGAGGTCGTTGACGGGCTTGAAGCGGTCGATGTCGATCAGCAGGACGGCGCCGGAGACCGCGGTGGCGCTCGACCGCATCAGGCGGTCGATCGCCTCCAGCAGCAGGCGGCGGTTGGCGAGGCCGGTGAGCGCGTCGTGGCGGGCGACGGCTTCCGCGTGGGCGGCGGCGGCATCGCGCTCGCGCATCACCCGGCGCAGCTTCAGCGACTTGCGGACGGTGACGCCGACCATGGTCAGCCCCATCAGCAGCATGAAGGTGAACAGGTCGGTGAGGCCGCTCTCCAGCATGAATCGGCCGAAGGCCTGGAACACGCCGGACTTGGCGCCGATCAGGCCCCAGAAGCCGGCAATGACCAGCAGGCAGAGGCCCTCGTAGAGCTCGCCCTCGCCCCATGTCGATCGCGCCCTTGTCGATCGCGTCTTGGCAGACATGATTCACCCCGTACCCTGGTCGGGCTGTGATCGCACCGCCGGTTTAAGAAATCTGCCCGGTCGGTCGCGGTGGGATCCGCCTACGCCCGGCGCGGTTAAAAATTCCTGACGCGCCAGTCGAGCCAGGGATTCGGGCATGATCCACCCAAGTATCGTGCCGGCCGGATCTGGGGCTGGGGCCGCGGCGGGGCGGCCGGGCGGCCGCAACCTTGCTGGAGGTCGGCCGGGGCGCGGCGTCAGATCGTGGCCGCGCCGAGGGATGATCGGCGTGACCGCCCGGAGCGCGGCGCGGATCGCCGGCCCGCCCGGGTGCCGGCCCGAACCGCACGATCGGGGGTGACGCGCCGTGTCCGGTCGGCTATCGCTTCGCCGGCTGCGCCGCGCGGGGCCCGTAGCTCAACGGTTAGAGCCGGCCGCTCATAACGGTCTGGTTGCAGGTTCGAATCCTGCCGGGCCCACCACCATCACCGAGAGGTTGGCGGGATCGCGCAGTGGTCCTGGTGGGGCGCCCACCGAAGATCCCACATATCGAGGCGTCCGGATGCGCGCGGAAAACCTCTCCGCCGCGCCGCGTTGGCGGTCCGGGTGATGCTGCCCGTCCGCGTCCCGCAGCATCTGCACGGTCATGCCGAGCTAGCCCGCCAGCGCGCCGAACGACGGCCCCACCTCGGCGAATGTCGGATCGGCGCAGGCGGTCCTCGCGCAGACCTCCGACGTCGTGGACGCGTCGGCCGCGGGCGCCCGGATCGACCCGGTCGCCATCGAGACCGTCGAGGGCGGCGCCGACGCGCCCGCGGGCAGATGGTATTTGTGGTTGCGCTCAAACAACCATTCCGGGTATGGTCCCGCTCACTCTGCGGCATGACGTATCGGAGTGGCGGTGACCTGATGGCCCAATTCGTCATCAACCCGGATCTTCTGCCCGTCGGCAGCGTGTCGCGGATGCTGCGCAGCACCGCGCGGAGCAACGGCCAGAACCTCGCGGGCGGAGATCAGGTCGTTGCGACGTCGGCCGGTCACTGCACCGCCTCGAAGACTTGCGCCGTCTTGCCCGTCAGGGAGCGTGATCGATGTCGACCGCCCGGTCCGCCGGTCGCGGTTGGCCTCGGATGACACCGGCGCTCACACCGGGTCGGCCCGCCCGCTGAGCACGCCGACCGTCGACTTCGTCGCGGACGTCGAGCCGCGCGTCGACACCCCGATATCCCCACGCGAGAGATCAGCATGGCGCCGCCTCCGGTCCTGCCTGAAGACGTGTTCCGCGCCGCCAATCCGGCCAACAACCCGTCCTCCGACGTGTACGACCCGCCGAAAGGCGACATCATCGCACTGCTCCGGCGGATGCTCGACGCGGTGACCGCCTGCTCGGCCGCGACGGGCATGGACCCGACGATCGTCTCGACCTTGCGGACCAGCCTGACGAACGAGATCGCACGAGCGCAGCGCGAGGAGGGCGCGCGCTCCCGGGCGCAGCTCCGCGCGCTGCTCGGGACCGTCGCGGCCCTCGACCTGCCCCCCAGGGGCCCCACGCGGGTCTCGTGGGTGGACGACAGCGCGCATGCACGCTCGATCGCGATCCCGGACCCGGCGAACACGCTCCCGCTCTACCCGATCATGGGGCAGTCCAACGCCTTCGGCGCCACCACCGGCGCCGTGGTGTCCACCTCGAACCCCTATCCGGGCCGGGTGCTGATGCCGGAGGGCGGGCTGCACACCTACGGCGGGGTGGCCAACCTCGCGGACATGCAGGAGGGCATCGACCTCGTCGCCCACGAGACCATCGCCTCCGGCTTCGCCACCCACCTCGTGCGCGACCTCGACGCGGCGATCCCGAACACGAACTTCCGCGTCGCGAGCTTCATCAGCGCGCTCGGCTCGCGATCCTACCCTCAGCTGACCGAGGGCTCGGATCAGTTCACGTTCGGCATGCGGGCGATCAGCCAGATCTACCAGCAGCAGCGGCGCAAGGGCTGCCGCGTGCTGGTCCCGGGCGTGCTGTGGGTGCAGGGCGAGAACGACAATACCGGCGGCTGGGGCGACCACTACGACGGCATGCTGGATCAGCTGCAGCAGCGGCTGGAGACGCGAATCCAGCAGATCACCGGCCAGATCGAGCCGGTGATCCTGTATCTCGCCCAGACCAACAGCATCAACACGTGGGACAGCATCCTCGGACAGAGGGTGCAGGAGGCCCAGATCCGGGCGGCGGCGCGCAATCCGCTGCTCTGCCTCGTCGGCCCCATGTACTCCTTCGCGGTCAACCCGGCTGACCACGTCCACAAGACGAGCCGCGGCGCCTACGAGATGGGCCAGATGTTCGGTCGCGCGGTGTTCATGCGCCAGTACGGCTCGGCCCGCGCCGTCGCGCTCACGCCGCTCGACGTGTGGCGGGCGACGCCGCCGGCGGGCGTGGCGGCGCGCATCAGCGCCACGTTCCGGGTGCCTGTCGAGCCCCTCGTCCTCGACGCCTCGGGCAACGTCATCGCGGTGTCCGGGATGGCGGCGGCGCCGAGCGGGACCGGCGGCGGCTACGGGTTCGACGTGTACGACGACCTTGGCAACGTGGTTCCGATCAGCGCCGTCTCGGTCGGGGTGCCCTCGACGCAGTACGCCGGCCCGCCGCGCCTCGACATCGACCTCGCGGTGGCGCCGACCGCGCGCCGGCTGCGCGTGAACTACGCCCAGCGCCGCGACGACGCGCGCCCCGACACCAGCGACGGCCCGCTGACCGGTGCCCGGGGCTGCCTGCGGGACAGCGCGGCTCACATCTCCATCGTCGGTGGCGGTCCGCAATACAATTGGTGCGTCCAGTTCTCGCGCCTGATCGCGGCCTGATCCCTCACAGCTGTCGGAGTTAACGGATGGTCGCTCTGGGTCGCCTGAGCGCGCTGACGCCTGCCGGCGTGTCGCTCGATCTCAATCCACTCACCGGGCTGGCGATGGTGTCCGGCGTGAAGTCCTCGCTCGAGGACGCGATCACCTTCGCCCGTGCCGGCACGGCCTGGGACTACGACGTCGGCGGCCTGCTTCGCCAAGCCGCCGCGGGCATGCCGCGCCTCTCCTACCACCCGCATTCGGGGTTGCCGCTCGGCCTGCTGATCGAGCCGCCGAGCGCCGATCTGTGGGACCGCACCGAGGATTTCGAGAACGACGCCTGGACCAAGACGGGCCTCCAGCTATACGTCGGCTCCGTCTCCGGCCTCGACGGTCGCAGCATCGGCACCCGCATGGTGGACACGGGGTCGTCGCGCGGATTGATCACCCGGAACATCGCCGTCGGGTCCGGCGACGCCGCGTACTCGGCCGCGTTCACGGCGCGCGCGATCCCCGGCGGGGTCAGGTCCATCGAGGCCACCATCCACTTCCACGGCGGATCGGGGAACCAGGGCGGCAGCGCCGTCTACGACCTGTTGCTCGGCAAGGCCGTCTCTGGCACCGGCGCCTCCTGCGGGATGGTCCCGGCGCCGTTCGGGGCGTGGCGCTGCATCCTCGCGGCCTGCAACACCCACGGCCATACCGGGATCACGGTCGGCCTCGGGCGGTGGGCGCGGGACCCCGACAACGGCTACGATGTTCTGTCGATCTCCATGGAGGCCCGGGAAGAGGCGACCTCCCCGATGCGGTCAGGCGCAGGCCTATCGACCCGTGCGGCCGAGACGGCATCCCTCGCCGTGGGCGACTGGTTCAACCCGGTCGAGGGCACCTTCGTCGCCGAGTTCATCGCCAACGGCAGCCCGTATTCGGATCAGCAGGTGTTCGCCCTGCGCGGTGAGGGCGGCGCATTCATGGGGATGAGCCGGAGTCATTTCGGTCCGGCCGTTGGTGTGGCGGCGTCCGGCGTCGGCCTCGCGATGTACGGCGCGCCGCAGTTCGGCCTGATCCGTGCGGGCTTCACGTACCGAGACTCCGCCTGGATCGCCGCGAAGTCTGGCGGTGGCAACGACTACCTCTACGGATCGGTCGCGACAGCAACCTGGCCCGTGCCGACGAGCCTGACCACGCTGGACATCGGGCACTACGCCGGCGGCTCTCAGCTCAACGGCTATCTCCGGCGCCTGCTCTACATCCCGCACCTTCTCAGCGCGACCGAACTGTCAAACATCGTCGTCATCTGAGGTCTGCGCCATGGCAGCAGAGCCGCAGCCCGAGACCGTGCGCGAACAGCGCTTCCGCCCGGCGGACCGCTCGCGGCCGTCTCCATCGTGCTGAGCTGCACGGATGGCGAGATCCGCTGCGCCGTGGAGGGGACCGCGCCGCCGCGGGGGTGAGACCCGCGCGGCCACGGCGCGGTGCGACGGCAGCGCGCCGCGTCTCCGGACGTCCCGCCGGCTCCCCGAAGCCGGCTCCCTGAAGCCGGCTCCCCGAAGCCGGACCCCGCCGAAGTCGGACCCCGTCGAAGCCGGACCTCGCCGAAGGCGGGCGCCGTCGCGCGATCCGGGACCGGCGGCGCGAGGGCGGGACTCCGTCCCGGTGCCGCGCCCCGCGCCCGGTTCCAACCCCACCCGCCGCGGTGTAAGCCTGGGCGTGGGGGCAGCTTCGCGCGAAGGGGAGGCGGGCGCATGATCTTCTCCGGCCGCACGCTGGTCGCGGCGCTCGTCCCCCTGGCGGCCGCCCTGGCGGCGGTCGGGCTCGCGGCGCTCACCGGGTTCAGCCAGGCCCGCGCCGAGGCAGCCGGCTACGGGGCCTGGGTCTACGGCTTCTTCCTCGACCAATTCCCCCTCTACGCCGTCGCGATTATCTACGGGGTCGCCCGCATCCTCGCGGTGACCGCCGAGGCGCTCGACCGCTCCGCCGCCCGCCGCCTCGCCGGCGCCGTCCTCGGCACTGCCCTGCTCCTCGGCCTCTCGCTCTACCCGACCTTCGGCGGCGCGGTCCTGAGGGCCGGGTTCATGGTCGGGGGCATGAGCTTCCTGAACGGCGTGCCGCTGGCGGCGGCCCGGGCCCTCGGCGCCCTCGCGGCCCTGCTCCCGTTCGGGGCGGGGCTGGCGCTCGCCGGACTCGTCGGCGGGCGGCGGCGGAAACCCGGCTGGCTCCCGGCCCTGGCCGCGCGCGCCCTCGCGCTCTGGTGGGCGCTCGGCCTCCTCGGCCTCGGCCGCGCCGCCGGCCTCGCCGCCTGGCCGCAGCGGCCCCTCGACGGCGCGCAGGCGCTCCTCGCCGCCGGGCTCGTGCTCGCCGCCTTCCTGCCCCACGCAGTCCTGGCCGGGCTGCGCCGCCCCGGTTGAATCGGGGGCCCGGAGGCGCTAAGCAGGCGTCGGGGCCGGGCCGCCGGTCTTCACCAAAAATCTTCGCCAAAACAAAAGGCTAGGCATGGTCGCGGGAGGCCCCCGCGGCACCCCGGAGGCCCCCGGGCGAGATGATCCGGACCGGCCGGACGCACCACGATCGAGCGGCGCCCGGTTCGGCGCATCGGGAGGAGAGACATGGGTGACCCTGTGCGCGTTCCGTCGCCCAGCCATCCGGATCGGCCCTGGCTGCGGGCCTATCCCGAGGGCGTCCCGGCGGAGATCGCGACCGACCAGCTCGGCACCCTCGCCGACCTCTTCGCCCGATCGACCGCGCGCTTCGCCGACCGGCCGGCCATCCGCTGCTTCGGGGCGGACCTCACCTACGCGGACCTGAGGGCGGGGGCCGAGGCCTTCGCGGGCTGGTTGCAGGCGCAGGGCATCCGCAAGGGCGACCGCGTCGCCCTGATGCTGCCCAACGTCCCGGCCTACCCGATCGCCCTGTTCGGCGCCCTGATCGCGGGGGCGACCGCGGTCAACGTCAACCCGCTCTACACGGCGCGGGAGCTCACCCACCAGATCGGCGATGCCGGCGCCCGGGTGCTGATCGTGCTGGAGAACTTCGCCGGCGTGGTCGCCGAGGCGCTGCCCGCGCTCCCCGGCCTGGAGCGGGTGGTGGTGGCGGGGCCCGGCGACGCGCTCGGCCTGCGCGGGCGGCTGATCGATCTCGCCTCGCGCCACCTGAAGAAGGCGGTGCCGCCCTACAGCCTGCCCGCCGGGCGCTCCGTCGCCTTCCGGGCGAGCCTCGCGGCCGGGCGCCGGGCCGGCTTCACGCCGGTCGACATCGCGCCCGACGACCTCGCCTTCCTGCAATATACGGGGGGCACGACCGGCATCTCCAAGGGTGCGATGCTCACCCACCGCAACGTGACCGCCAATATCGAGCAGAGCCGCCTCTGGTTCGGCATGCGCGACGACGAGGGCCCCGGCCGCGTCATGGTCACGGCGCTGCCGCTCTACCACATCTACGGGTTGACCTGCTGCTTCTTCTTCATGACGCGGCTCGGGGCGTGCTGCCTGTTGGTGCCCAACCCGCGGGACATCGCGGGCTTCGTGAAGCTGCTGCGCACGAACCGCTTCACCAACCTGTCGGGCGTGAACACGCTGTTCAACGCGCTCCTCAACCATCCCGACATTGGCCAGGTCGACTGGTCCGCCCTCGAATACGCCAATGCGGGCGGCATGGCGGTGCAGGCCGTGGTGGCGCGGCGCTGGAAGGCGCTCACCGGCAAGCCGATCATCGAGGGCTACGGCCTCTCCGAGACCGCGCCCGTCGTCTCGATCAATCGCCGCGACCTGACCGAGTGGTCGGGGACGATCGGCTACCCGGTGCCCTCGACCGAGGTGTCGGTGCGCGATCCCGCCGGGCAGGAGGTGGCGACCGGCGAGGCGGGCGAACTCTGCGTGCGCGGCCCGCAGGTCATGCCCGGCTACTGGCGCCGGCCCGACGAGACCGCCCGGGTGATGACCCCGGACGGGTTCTTCCGCACCGGCGACGTCGCCGTGCTGCAGCCCGACGGGCAGCTGCGCCTCGTCGACCGCATGAAGGACATGATCCTGGTCTCCGGCTTCAACGTCTACCCGAACGAGGTCGAGGACGTGCTCGCGACGCATCCGGGCGTGCTCGAAGTGGCGGTGGTGGGCCGGCCGCTCCCGGAGACCGGCGAGACGGTCGTCGCCCACGTGGTGCGGCGCGACCCCGACCTCACCGCCGACGCCCTGCGCGCCTTCGCGCGCAAGAACCTCACGGCCTACAAGGTCCCGCGGGAATTCGTCTTCCACGAGACGCTGCCGAAGAGCAATGTCGGCAAGGTGCTGCGCCGCGAACTGCGCGACGGCGCGGATTGAGGGCCGCGGCGGGTCGGGCCACACCCGTCAGATCGGCCGCACCTCGCCGGGCCGCAACTTGAGGCGCGCGGTCAGGCGGTCCGAGAGCGTCCCGTTGAGTTCCACCGCCGCGTCCGGGGCCGCCACCGCGCGCACGGCCGCGAGGGCGCGGGGCGCGTCCGGCGCCATCGCCACGTAGACCTGCAGCGCCACGCTCCCGGCCTCGTCGGCCGGGGCCGACACCGCCACCGTGTAGGCGATGTGCTTCGAATTCTTCGCGGGCATGCGGCTCTATCGCACGGGCGGTCCGTGGTGTCCGCGGTTTTCTTCGCTGCAGCGCGGCGCGATCGTGCCCTTGTCTTGCCGCAAGGTCACTGCCTTATGCTGGCGGCTCTACGGACAACGGACCAACTTTCCCATGGGCGTCACGAAGCCGACCGTGCTGCCGTCCGCGCGGCTCTCCGCCGCCGACGTGATCGACAGCGGCGACACGCTCGCCCTGCGCTTCTCGGGGCAGGGCGGGGACGTCTTCGTGCTGGTGCCGGTGGAGGAGGTCGCCGGCGTCGCGGCGGCCCTCGCGGCCGGGACCGCGCAGGCGCTGCGCGTGCGTGCCGCGACCCTGCAGGGTCGCCCGCTGCCCCTCGCCCGGACGATGCTGCCGCCGGCCGGGGCGGGCCTGGCGCCCGCCGGGGCGGGTTCGCCGCCCGCCGGGGCGGGTTCGCCGCCCGCCCGGGCGGGTTCGCCGCCCGCCCGGGCGGGTTCGCCGCCCGCCCGGGCGGGTTCGCCGCCCGCCCGGGCGGGTTCGCCGCCCGCCCGGGCGGGTTCGCCGCCCGCCCGGGCGGGTTCGCCGCCCGCCCGGGCGGGTTCGCCGCCCGCCGCGGAGTAACCGCGGATCCGGCCTCGCCGAACCGTGATTGGCGTCGGCGCCGCCGCGTGCCGATCTGCCGGGGATCGGCCACCGTGGATCGGCGGCCCGGCAGGAGGGCGGCGCGGCCGCCGCAGGGAGACGAGCATGCACATCAAGGCGCGGCACGGCTGGGAGATCCCGGAGCATCTGGCGACCCCCGAAGCCCTGTTCTTCGACCGCCGGGCGCTGCTGGGCGGCCTCGGCCTCGCGGCCGCCGCCCTGGCGGGGCCCGCCCGCGCCGCGGTGCCGGGGGAGGGGACCGGGGCGCGCAGGACCGCCGACCTCTACCCGGCCAAGCGCAACGCGGCCTACACGCTCGACCGGCCGCTCACCGAGGAGCGCTATAGCGCCGACTACAACAACTTCTACGAGTACAGCACCGCCAAGACGGTGACCCCGGCCTCGAACGCCCTCAAGGTCGATCCCTGGACGATCCGGATCGACGGGTTGGTCGAGAAGCCGTTCGAGATCGGCTTCGAGGATCTGGTGCGCAAGATGCCGCTCGAGGAGCGGCTCTACCGGCACCGCTGCGTCGAGGCGTGGTCGATGGCGGTGCCCTGGACGGGCTTCCCGCTCGCCGCCCTGGTCGCCCTCGCCAGGCCCACCGGCGAGGCGAAGTACATCCAGATGCAGACCTTCCTCGACAAGGCGATGGCGCCGGGCCAGCGGCAGTTCTTCTATCCCTGGCCCTACACCGAGGGCTTGACGCTGGCGGAGGCCAACCACGACCTCGCCTTCCTGGCGACGGGCGTCTACGGCAGGCCGCTGCTCAACCAGTTCGGCGCGCCCCTGCGGCTGGCCGTGCCGTGGAAGTACGGGTTCAAGTCGGTGAAATCGATCAACCGCATCACGTTCACGGCCGAGCGCCCGAAGACCTTCTGGGAGGCGCTGCAGGCGTCCGAGTACGGGTTCTGGGCCAACGTGAACCCGGCCGTGGCGCATCCGCGCTGGAGTCAGGCGAGCGAGCGGGTGCTCGGCACGGACCAGCGGGTGCCGACCCTCCTGTTCAACGGCTACGCCGAGCAGGTGGCCGGGCTCTACAAGGGGCTGGAGAAGGAACGCCTCTACGTCTGAGCCGACGAAAAGGCCGGGCCCCGGGGGACCCGGCGGGAGCGGAGGCCGGCCGCAGGGACCGGGCCCGTCCAGAGGGGATCGGCCGATCGACGCCCGATGACCGGCCGGGGCCATGACCGCCGCATCCGCAGCCGCGGCAACCGCCCGAGCGGCATGGCCGCGCGTCGATGCACATGGAACCGCCCCGCGCCGGCCCGGCGCTCGGTCCTGCGCGTGGGTGGCGACCGCGCGAGGCGGCGGCGAGCGCGGTGTCTCGGGCACGGTCGCCACTGCTCTGCGCTGGCTGCACGGCCACGGCTTGGCGATGGACCCCTCGCGTTGGGGACGAGCGAGGGTGCCGCACTGCTTGCAGGAAGTGCGGTTCGTACGGTCGTGGCGCCGGCGACGGTGCCGGGCCGCGAAATCATCCGCGAAATCCTGTTCCTGTCCGCCGGTGGACGGCAACTTGGCCACTGCCGCCGCGGACGGGGTCTTTGACAAGCGCCGACCTATGCGAAATCCAACGGATCGCGTCGACCTGCGGATTTCGGCTTCGCTCAAGCGCCGCCTGGGAAGCAACCGACGCTCGCCGAACGCGGTTGACGTAATCCTCCATAGTATGTCGCCTGATAAACAGGCGTAGATGTGCCCCATGAAGTCACTGTATATAGGGCATGGACGCTAGTCCAAACCCTTTGACGATCGCAAATTGCGATTGATACAGCATTATCATGGCAACACTCACGCAAAAAATAGTAAGTCTGGCGTATAGTATCGTTCAAGAAATCCTCTTAACAAGAATATGACGTGAAACGGCTGCCGTCACTCCCTACGTCGCAACGCGAAACTCGATGTTGCTCGAAAATTCAAGCAGCTGGAAATCGAATATGATCGTTTTGTTCGATATTCTACTATCTGTCACCGCTTCTTCGTGTACTGCCAAAAGATGTGATCCCATGCCCGCGGTGGCATCAAACCGAAGATATCCTGTGTTCGAATTGAGTTCCGCCTCCAGGATCTGGAATTCGAGTTTGTATCTACCGGCTGGCAGATCAATGTAGGGCCCGATTAGAACGTGCCCATTCTTGGCGTGAACCACGTACTTCATTCCTGCGCGCTCTTGCAGGACTCCCGAAATAGCACTTAACTCGAATTTCATGCCGCCGTTTTTGTCGTAAAAAATCTTCGATCCACGTTGATAAATTTCATTATCGAACCGAGTGAGGTACTTTATCCTCGTGAGGACAGCCTCGTCGGAATAAATACTCGGACGCTGCTCGGCAGAGGTATTGATCTTGCGGCCCTTTTGACTTGCGGAAATGCCGAGGATACCGCAAAGGTTCATAAAGGAGAAATCGAAACACTCCGAAAGGCCTATATAATCTAACTTCTCGAGATTCTCGGTTGCCAAACCAAGTTTGGATTCCGCGAGATCTGCGATATTAACGCCTGGATCGTACTCGCTTGCAGCGAATTCAGTCTGGGACAGCCTGAAGGTAGCATCGTTTGCCAGATGAGTCGCGAAGTTCTCCGTTTCACTGGACATGATAAAATCGTAATCGTTAATAGAATTAAGTATGGTCATCAATCCTGATGGATTGTCTTTCTGTCGTCGCACGAAACGCAGCATCGAAATGAAGCGCTCGACTGGATCTCTGATAAACGTGGCAGTGATCAGATGACCATCAATGGCTCTGATGTGAGAAAAGCCGCAATGAAGGACGAAATACGTCCACTTGTTGAGCAGACTTTTCGGTACAACATGAAGATCATTGAAACGGGCCGGGCAGATCATTTCTGCAGGAACTTGTTCCGACAAAGATACGAAAATGTTTGTCCCAGCAGTCTTTGGAATATGTATCAAAAGCAATTTAGGAATAACGAGGGCATTCTCCACCATTTGCTCATCCACCATTTGCGCATCCACCATCGAGAAAGGTGCCGTCTAGACGGCGATGATAACAGCTCGTTGTGGTCGATTCCAAGAGGCTGTTATGGACCGAAGACAGGGGTTGTGCTACTCAAGGTTCCGCGCCAGGCGCGTCGTCGAACTCGGCCGGTGACCCTGCGGCCGGCTGCCCCGGCTCCTGCCCGGCGTACAACCCTGACCGGCCCGAAGGGTTCGCGTGAGCGACGCGATCGGCGGCCTCGGCCACTTGCGCGACGAGACCCGCCCGCCCGGCAAGCCACCTCGCCCCGCCGATCCCTGTCAACGGGCTTCGAACCTTCCGCAATTTCGGGCGGGCAATTTTCCTCAGATCGGCGGGCTCGGCGGTCAGGCGATGCCGAGGTGAGCACCTCCATTCTTGGGTGGGCGTCCGCGCCGACGCGGGGGCGGGGCGAGCGGCGGAGCCTGCAGGGCTGCCTTCGAGCGGATGTGCTCGGGCATGAGCGCGGTGTGCTGGCGCAACCGGTAGCTTGAGCCCTCGATCTGCACCACCACGGCGTGGTGAAGCAGCCGGTCCAGCAGCGCGGTCGCCACCCCCGGATCGCCGACCAGCTCACCCCACTCCGCAAAGGCGCGGTTCGAGGTCAGGACCATCGCGCCCCGCTCGTAGCGCGCGTTGACGAGCTGGAAGAACAGGTTGCCCCCGCCCGGCACCACCGGCAGGTCGCCGATCTCGTCCACGATCAGCAGCGCCGGCCGGCAGAAGAGCGGATCTTCTCGCGCAGCGTTCCTTCCCGCTCGGCCCGCGCCAACGTTCCCACGAGATCGGCCAGGGTGGTGAAGTACACGCTGCGGCCCGCCTTCACCGCCTCGACCCCCAGGGCCACGGCCAGGTGGCTCTTGCCGGTGCCGGGCGGGCCGAGGAAGTGCAGCACCTCGCAGCGGTCCACGAAGCCCAGTTCGGCCAGGGCCAGGATGCGGGTGCGGTCGAGCGAGGGCTGGAAGGCGAAGCCCGACAGCGTCTTGACCGTCGAGAGCCGCGCCATCACCAGCGTGATCCTCCCTCGAGTTGGTGGACGCCTCTGATCCGCTCGTGGGGAGCGAGGAAGGCGTTCAATGGCGACGAAGACGCGACGGGCGTTCACCCCCGAATTCAAGCGCGAGGCGGTGGCCCTCCTGGAGAGCAGCGGGCGCCCGCAGATGCAGATCGCGGCGGAACTTGGCATCCAGCCCTCGATGCTGCGC
>NZ_KB900609.1:5668762-5863525 GCF_000379105.1 Methylobacterium sp. WSM2598
GCTTAAGGTCGAGCTCGTCCATCAGCGCCGCTGGGCAACCCGGGACGAGGCGCGGCGCGAGCTCTTCTCCGACAGCGAGGGCTACGCCAATCGGCAACGGATCCACTCGGCCCTCGAATATACGACACCCGAGCAGGCCGAGCGGCAGATGGTGAGCTAACTGCGTCCACCGAAACGGTGGAGGATCAGGATGGACCTGATGGCCGACGATGCTTCGCTCGGATCATCGACGGACGGCGCACGCAACGCGGTGCGGGCGCCTTGCGCGCGAAGCCCCACGACATCGATGCGTTGCGCACGGTGCTGATCCAAGAAGACCTCGACCCGGAGAGCTACAGCCTGAGCGGAGGCACGCCGGATGAGCGATCCGTCCTCTCGCGCCAGGGCGCCCAGTGGGGCGCTTTCTATTCTGAGCGAGGAACGCGAAGCGATTTGCATGTCACGCGACCGAGCAGGACGCATGCGCGTAGTTCTCGCGAACCGTCACGCTAGAGCAGCACCCGATCACGTTGCAACCGGGTGCCGCTCTCGATCTTTGATCTTGCCGCATTTTCTGCGACGAACCGGCATCCACTTCGTCGGAAAATGCTCTAGGCAATCCGTTCTGGAACGGGGTCCTGAGAGCAAACGCGGGCCGAACTTTCGCAATGGCGCGAGGCCCCGGTTTTGCATACACTGAGCCTGATCTTGGCCCGCCTGCGGGTAGCGAGATGCGGCGACGCCATGAAAACGAGCCGGCTAAGGGCCGGCGCGCGAACGAGCGTAAGGGCTGTGCCAAGGCTCTCACGACCGCGACCCCGTCAGTCGCCGATCTGCAGAAGCGGGTTGACGTTCTCGCTTGTGAGTTGAGGGCGGCACTTGAGCGTCAGACTGCTACCGCTGAGGTAATTAAATTCATCAATTCAGAAACCAAAGATCTTGCATCTGCATTTGCGATGATCTTGGATAAGATGCACATCCTGTGCGGAGTTTGCCACGGGAGCTTGCAGCTTTATGATGGAGAGAAGTTCCGCGCTGTTGCGACGCACGGAATGGTGAAGGCGTTTGCCGATCGGCTCCGTGAGGGATTCACCCCAGGCCCCCATCACCCAATCCAACAATTGCTGCAAGGAGCACGCTTTACCCAAGTTCCCGACTGCGCCGAGAGCGACGATCCGACAGTCCGTGCGGCCTTTGAACTCGACGGCATCCGGACTGTGTTGCTTACTCCCTTGCGCAAGGACGGAAGACTGATCGGCCAGATTGCCGCCGCCCGACGGGATGGAAATCCCTTTACCGAGAACGAGATCACGCTGCTTGAGAACTTCGGCGCTCAGGCCGTGATCGCCGTGGAGAACGCGCGGCTTCTCAACGAAGCGCAGGCCAAGACACGTGATCTCGAGGCGTCGCTGCAACAGCAGACGGCTGTCGGCGACGTGCTTAAGATCATCAGTAGCTCAACCTTCGAGCTGCAGCCAGTGCTCGACACGTTGGTCGAAACCGCCGCGCGGCTATGTGAGGCCGACATGGCCTTCATCCTGCGTCGCGAGGGTGAGATTTACAAAGCCGGCGCAGCGGTCGGCTACTCAGAAGATTATATTGAGTTCCTCAAGAGCCATCCGATTCCGGTCGATAGAGGCACAGTCACGGGTCGCGCCGCGATGGAGCGGCGGACGGTCCATATCCTCGATGTTGCCGCCGATCCCGAATACACGCTGCGCACAGCGACGGCCCTGGCTCATCAGCACACAGCCCTTGGGGTTCCCCTGCTGCGCGAGAACGAGCCGATCGGTGTGATCGTCATCGCGCGCCAGCGCGTGGAGCCCTTCACACAAGCACAGATCGATCTGGTCACGACCTTTGCCGACCAGGCCGTGATCGCGATCGAGAACGCTCGCCTGTTCAACGAGGTGCAGGGCAAAACGCGCGACCTCGAAGAAGCGCTGCAGCAGCAGACCGCGACGAGCGAGGTGCTGCAGACGATCAGCCGCTCGGTCTTCGATCTGCCGACCATCCTCAACACGCTGCTCCACTCGGCCACTCGGCTCTGCCGAACCGAAACGTCGGCTCTCTACCTGCTCCATGAGGGCCGCCTTCATCTGGAAGCCTCCACAGCCAATCGACCGGAATGGGTGGCTTACAAGCGCGCTCATCCCCAGCCGCTGACCCGAGATGTGCCGAGCAGCCGCGCGGCCGTCACCGGCCAGATCGACCATGTGCCCGACATCCTTCAGGACCCGGAACTCACGAGCGCATCGGAGCTCCATCGCATTGGCGGCTACCGCGCCACGCTCAACGTCCCGCTTGTGCGGGAAGGGTCCGTGATCGGGGTTCTCAGCCTCGCCCGGGACGAACCGGGACCCTTCGCGCCCCGCCAGATCGCCGTGGCCAAGACCTTCGCCGACCAGGCGGTCATCGCCATCGCCAATGCCCGCCTGTTCAACGAGGTCGAGGCAAAGTCGCGGGAGTTGCAGGCCTCCCTGGACAACCTGTGCGCAACCCAGGATCGCCTCGTGCAGTCCGAGAAGCTCGCCTCGCTCGGCCAGCTCACCGCCGGCATCGCGCACGAGATCAAGAACCCGCTCAACTTCGTGAACAATTTCGCCGCCCTGTCGGCCGAGTTGATCGACGAGCTGAACGAGGTGCTGGCCCCCGCGGCCCTCGACGGTCCCGTCCGGGAGGAGGTCGACGAACTTACCGGCCTGTTGCGGGGCAATCTCGAGAAGGTGGTCCAGCACGGCAAGCGCGCGGATTCGATCGTCAGGAACATGCTGCTGCACTCCCGCGAGGGCTCGGGCGAGCGCCGGCGTGTCGACGTCAACGCCCTCGTCGAGGAGAGCCTGAACCTCGCCTTATCACGGCGCCCGCGCCGAGAAGCCCGGCTTCACCGTGACCCTCGCCCGCGACCTCGACCGCGCGGCGGGGGGCGCCGACCTCTACCCGCAGGAGATCGCGCGGGTGCTGCTCAATCTGATCTCGAACGGCTTCCACGCCGTGACCAAGCGCAAGGCGGAGACGGAGGCGGCCGCCTATGAGCCGACGCTTCTCGTCGCGACCTGTGATCGCGGGGACAAGATCGAGATCACGATTCGCGACAACGGCACCGGCATACCCGACGCGGTGAGGGCGAAGATGTTCAACCCCTTCTTCACCACGAAGCCCCCCGGCGAGGGCACCGGGCTCGGCCTCTCGCTCAGCCACGACATCGTGGTCAAGCAGCACGGCGGCAGCATCGAGGTCGAGACCGAGCCCGGCGCCTTCACGGCCTTCCGCATCTTGCTGCCCCGCGGCGGCCCCACCCGATAGAGGAGCACCGCATGAGCGTCCTGATCCTCGTCGTCGACGACGAGCCCGACGTGGCCGACCTGTTCCGCCAGCAGTTCCGGCGCGAATTGCGGGCCGGCCGCTTCGCGCTCGCCTTCGCGCACTCGGCCGAGGAGGCGCTCGCCCGGGTAGGAGCGGCGGGTGAGGAGACCCTGATCCTGATCCTATCCGACATCAACATGCCGGGCATGACGGGGCTCGAGCTCCTTCCTCGCATGCGCAGCGCCCGGCCCGACGTGCCGGTGATCATGATCACCGCCTACGGCGACGCCGAGACGCGCCGGCGCGCGACGGAGGGCGGGGCGGCGGGCCTGCTCACCAAGCCGATCGACTTCCTGACCCTGCGGGTGGAGGTCGACCGGCGGCTCTCGGAAGTCGGCCGGGCCGCGTGAGCGCGCGGACCGCGCCGACGAAGGTCCTCGTCGTCGACGACGAGCCGGACCGCGAGGCGCTGATCCTGCAGAAGTTCCGCCGCCGCAGCATCCGCGACCGGACCGTCCGTGTCCTGTTTGCCCGCGACGGCCTCGACGCGCTCGCGCTCATCGCCGAGCACCCGGACGTCGACCTCGTCGCCTTCGACATCAACGTGCCGCCCATGGATGGTCTCACGCTCCTGGCCAAGCTCCAGGGGACGGACGAGAAACTCCCGACCGTGATCGTCTCGGCCTACGGCGACATGGCCAACATCCGCACGGCGATGAACCGCGGTGCCTTCGACTTCCTGACGAAGCCGATCGACTTTTCCGACTTCGAGACCACCGTCGAGCGCACCGTGCTCCACGTCCGCGCCCTGCGCGAGGCGCGCCGCAGGCAGATCGCGGCCGAGCGCGCGCATGGGAGCCTGTCGCGCTCCTTCTCGCCCAACCTCGCCGAGCGGCTGGCGGCCGACGCCTCGGCGCTGGCCGCGGGCGCCCACCGGCGCGACGTGGCCTCGCTCTTCACCGACATCGCCGGCGTCGCGACCCGCGTCGAGAGCCTCGATCCAGCCCTGCTGGCCGAATTCCTCAACGGCGACCTCGCCGAGATGACCGAGGTTGTGTTCTCGCACGAGGGCACCGTGGCCAAGATCGTCGGCGATGCCATCCACGTCCTGTTCGGCGCGCCGGGCGAGCAGCCGGATCACGCCACGCGGGCGGTGTCGTGCGCGCTCGCCCTCGATGCGGCGGCCGAGGCGTTTCGCGCCCGCTGGACCGCGCGCGGCGTGGTGCTCGGGGCGACGCGCATCGGGGTGCATGCCGGACCGGCCATCGTGGGCAATTTCGGTGGGGGCCGCTTCTTCGACGACGCGGCCTACGGGGACAGGATCAACATTGCGGCCCGGCTGGAGGCCGCCAACAAGGCGCTCGGCACGCGGATCTGCCTGAGCGCGGCGGTGGCCGACCGGGTCGAGGGCTTTCGCGGCAGGCCGATCGGTGACCTCGTCCCGCGGGGCAGGACGGAGGCCCTGCGCACCTGCGAGCCGCTCTCGGAGGCGGCGTTCGCGGATCCCGGGACAGCGCGCTACGGCGAGGCCTTCGAGAAGCGGCAGCGTCCACGGACGAGGTGTGGTTTTCAGGCGGTCCGGGGGGAGCTTGAAGTGGCCATCGGAGCTGGCGGCCAAGGTGGAGTTTGCGGACTTCAACCCGAGCCGGGAGCACCCGATGACCGACGGCAGAGTGGCACTATCGAGGCCCTGCAGAAGGCCGAGCGGCGCGCTTCTGCTGGAAGCCAACGACGAGTGGCCGCTGCAGCACCGCTACATGCAGGTCGAGGGCATGGCCGGGCTCCCCCCGGCGTTGATCGAGGAGGCGATCACTCTTCCACCGCAGGCCGCCTGACCGATGGCCGCTCCAACTCCACCCCGAAAGTCCACCTCATCGACGGACGTGACTCCAGACATAGGGAGCTCGATGCTTCGCTGCCCGGGTCACTCCCAGCCCGTGGAGTGGTCGTCGGCCTTGCGCCCGCTGCACCCTGAAACCACATCGCTAAGCGCGAGTTGCGCCCGCAGCCGCAGGAATGTTTCCGAGCCCGGATCGACATGGTAGCCTGACCGTATGACCCTGCCGTCGTCCCTCTCGCGTCTGATGGCCGTGGTGATCGTGATGATCGCCGCGGTGTTCGGCGCATCAGCGGCTCAGGCGCACGAGGGCCACGCCCATCACGCGGCTTCGGCCGTGGCACACCACAGCGCCAGCCCGGCGCCGGTGGCGGTGCCTGCCCAAGCTGTGCAGGCAGCTGCGGTGACCGTCAGCCAGGTCGTGACCGCGATACAGGCCGACGAGCAGCTGCGTGCGGCGTCTGCGCGTCTCAGCCCACCGGACGACGATAAGCCCTGCCACGGGACCTGCTGCGCCATCGGCGCTTCCTGCTGCGTACCCGGTGCGATGCTCCCGGCCGCAACTGGGGTCCTGCCCATGCTGGCCCCTGCTGCCCGCCTGACAACGGCGGCAGAGCCGTTCCTGGCCGGCATCGCCCGCGAAGCCCTTCCGAAACCTCCCAGATCGCTCGCCTAGAACCCGCGTCCCCACGCTTGGGGCAGCGCTGAGCGGCGCTGCCGCGCGTGTGTGGACGCCTGCGTCCACCGGCGAGAGATCGAACCCCCATGCCTCCCCATATCCCGGCCGCGCTGCCTGCGCTGGCCGTGGCGCTGGTCCTGCTGACAGGTCCCGCCTGCGCCCATGAAGGGCACGACCACGGTGCGTCCCCGCCGCCGGTCTCCAAGACCATTGCGCCTCGCGGCGAGGCCGCGTCCGCGGCGTTCGAGCTGGTCGCGGTGCCGAAGAACGGCACGCTCCACCTCTATCTCGACCGCTTCGCGACCGATGAGCCGGTGCGCGGCGCCACGCTGACCGTGGAAACCCCCACGGGGTCAGTGGACGCGACCGCAGCGGCCGATGGCACCTACCAGCTGCTGGCGCCGTGGCTCCAAAAGCCCGGCCACTTCGACCTGATGATCACGGTCACCGCTGGCGAGGATGTCGATGTGCTGCCGCTCGCCCTCGACCTGCGTGATCCGCACGCCCAGCCCGCCGCCCCTGCAGGGCCGGTCGGCACCACCGAGGCCCTTTCGGCTGCGGTCGGCCAGACCGTGCCGGCCGTCGCCCAGGACCTGAAGGCCCGCCTGATTGAGAAGGACCCGGTGCTCGTGGCCGTAGCCGGCGGCGCCTTTCTGCTGGGGATCCTGGCCACGCTGCTGGCGCGCGGCCACCGCCGCGTGCCGGTGATTGCCGTGCTGGCCATCACCGCGACGGTGCTGCTGAGCGCCACCGCCTTTGCCCATGGCGACGGGGATCACGGCCACCCGGAGAGCCAGGCCGCCCTGGTGCCGTCTGCCGCGCACGGCGCCGCGGGGGCCGACTTGGCGCAGCGCCTGCCCGACGGCAGCGTCTTTGTGCCCAAACCCACCCAGCGGCTGCTGGAGCTGCGCACGGTAATGACGGCGGTCGGCAGCTATCGCCGCACCGTCGGCCTCCCCGGCCGGATCATTCCCAACCCCAACGCGAGCGGCGTGGTGCAGTCTTCCGTCGGCGGCCGCCTGTCGCAGCCCCCATCCGGCCAGTTTCCGCGCCTGGGCACGCCGGTGAAGAAGGGCGACGTGCTCGCCTTCGTCACTCCGCCGGTGCAGCGGGTCGACGTGTCGGACATGCGCCAGCGCCAGGGCGAGCTGGACCAGCAGATCGCCACCGTACAGCGCCGCGTCGAGCGCTACACCAAGCTGGCCTCCTCGGGCGCCGTCTCGCAGGTGCAGCTGGACGAGGCCCAAGACGAGCTCAAGGGCCTGCACGACCGCCGCGCAGCCCTCGACAAGGTGCGCACCGAACCCGAGGCGCTGGTCGCCCCGGTCAGTGGCGTGATCGCCGAAGCCTCGGCCGTCGCCGGCCAGATGGCCAACCCCGGCCAGATGGTCTTTCAGATCGTCGATCCCAAGAGCCTCTGGGTGGAGGCCCTGAGCTTCGACGCCCTCGGAGGAGCCGAGAACGCCACCGCGCGCCTCGCGGACGGCCGCAGCCTGACGCTCACCTACCAGGGTTCCGGCCTCGCCGACCGCAACCAGGCCATCCCGGTCCAGTTCGCGATTTCGGGCGACACCGGCGGCCTGCGGGTCGGCCAGTTCGTCACCGTGCTGGCCGCCACCACCGCCGAGCTGCAGGGCCTCGCCCTGCCGCGCGCCGCCGTGGTGCGCACCGGCAACGGCCAGGACGTCGTCTACGCCCACACCACCGCCGAGCGCTTCGAGGCCCGCCCCGTCCGCGTCGAGCCGCTGGACGGCAGCCGCGTGCTGATCGCGGCCGGCGTCGGCGCCGGCACCCGGGTGGTCACCCAGGGCGCCGAGCTCCTGGACCAGGTGCGCTGAGGGGAGCGGAAAGCATGTTCACGTTCCTCGTCAGCCAGTCGCTGAAGAACCGCCTGCTGGTCCTCGCCGCTGCCGCCGTGCTGGTGCTCTCCGGCGCGTTCACGGTCGGCAGGCTGCCGGTCGACGTGTTTCCGGACCTCAACCGGCCGACCGTCACGATCATGACCGAGGCCGAGGGCTACGCCCCGCCGGAGGTCGAGCAACTCGTCACCTACCCGATCGAAACCCGCATGAACGGGCTGCCGGGCGTATCCCGCGTGCGCTCGGTCTCCGGCGTCGGCCTATCGATCGTCTATGTCGAGTTCGACTGGGGCACCGACATCTACCGCAACCGCCAGCAGATCGCCGAGCGCTTGGCCCTGCTGCAGGATCAGCTGCCGCGCGGCGTGACCCCGCAGATGGGGCCGATCTCCTCGATCATGGGGCAGATCCTGCTGGTCGCCGTGACCAGCGACAAGGCCAGCGCCATGGAGGTGCGCGAAGTCGCGGACTTCACCATCCGCCCGCGGCTCCTGACCCTTCCGGGTGTCGCCCAGGTCATCCCGATCGGGGGCGAGGTGCGCCAGTTCCGCGTCGCGCCCAACCCGGCCGCCATGCGTGCCCTGGGCGTCAGCAACGCCCAGCTGGAAACCGCCCTGCAGTCGTTCGGCACCAACGCCGGCGGCGGGTTCACCGACCAGTACGCCCGCGAGTACCTGATCCGGAACATCGCCCGCACGATGAGCCTGGACGACCTGCGCAACGGGGTGGTCGCCACGGTCAACGGCGCGCCCGTCTCCCTGCGCCAGGTGGCCGAGGTGTCGTTCGCCGCCAAGGTGAAGCGCGGGGACGCCGGCTACATGGGCAAGCCGGCGGTGATCGTCTCGGTCGAGAAGCAGCCCGACGTCGATACCGTCACGCTCAGCCGCAGCATTGAGCAGGCCCTGAAGGAGCTGACCCCCTCCCTGCCGGGCGGGATCAAGGCGGATCAAATCCTGTTCCGGCAGGCCAACTTCATCGAGACCTCGATCCGCAACGTCGAGCGGGTGCTGCTGGAGGCCGTCGCGGTGGTGGCGGTGGTGCTGTTCCTGTTCCTCTTGAACGTGCGCACCACGGCGATCTCGCTGCTGGCCATCCCGGTCTCGATCCTGACCACCGCCGTGGTCTTTCACCTGTTCGGGCTGTCGATCAACACCATGACCCTGGGCGGCCTCGCCATCGCGATCGGCGAGCTGGTCGACGACGCGGTGGTCGACGTCGAGAACATCTTCCGGCGCTTGGGCGAGAACCGGCGAGCCGGCAACCCCAAGAGCGTGTTCCAGGTGGTGGTGGAAGCCTCCAACGAGGTGCGCTCCGGCATCGTCTACGCGACGATGATCATCATCCTGGTATTCGTGCCCCTGTTCGCCCTCTCCGGCATCGAGGGGCGGCTGTTTGCGCCGCTGGGGCACGCCTACATCATCTCGATCCTGGCCAGCTTGATCACCTCGATCACCTTGACGCCCGTGCTGGCGTCCTGGCTGCTGCCGGGGCTCAAGAACCTCGAAGCGCACGACAGCCGGTTTCTCAAGGCACTGAAGCGCGGCAACGCCGCGCTGCTCAAGGTCGCCTTCCTCCAGCAGCACGTCCTGATCGGCGGCGTGGCGACGGCGGTGCTCGCGGCCGGCGTGGCCGCTTGGCAGCTGCCGCGGGCGTTCCTGCCGCCCTTCAACGAGGGCTCGTTCACCGTCAACATGGCCTTCAACCCGGGCATCTCGCTGGCCGAGAGCAACCGGGTCGGCCTGATCGCCGAGAAGCTGCTGCTGGAGATCCCCGGGGTGTCGGCCGTCGGTCGCCGCACCGGCCGGGCCGAGCTCGACGAGCACGCCGAGGGCGTGCACGCGTCCGAGATCGAGGTGGAGCTGCACGAGGGCACCGAACGGCCCAAGGCGCAGCTGGTGGCCGACATCCGCCAGCGCTTGGCGGTGTTGCCGGTCAGCGTCAACGTCGGCCAGCCGATCTCGCATCGCCTTGATCACATGCTCTCGGGCGTGCGCGCCGAGCTGGCCCTCAAGATCTACGGCGAGGACCTCGACGCACTCCGGCGGATCGCAAACGGCCTCCAGGACCGACTGAGCAAGATCCCAGGCCTCGCAGACCTGCAGGTCGAGAAGCAGGTGCGCATCCCGCAGCTGGAGATCCGCGTCGACTACACCCGCGCGGCACTCTACGGCGTTCAGCCCGCCGCGGTGGTTGATCAGATCAGCCGCCTGTCGAACGGCCGGGTGGTGTCCACCGTGGTCGACGGCCTCCGGCGCTTCGACGTGCTGATCCGCCTGCCGGAGGACCAGCGCACCACGGCTGGCCTCGGTGATCTCCTCCTGGAAACCCCCTCCGGTTGGGTGCCGGCCCGCCAAGTGGCCGACATTCGGGAGACCGACGGCCCCAACCAGATCCTGCGCGAGAACGCCCGCCGCCGCATCGTCGTGCAGGCCAACACCACCGGCGCCAGCGACATGACCACCATCGTGGCGGCGATCCGCCTGGCGGTGGCGCAGGAGCCGATGCCGCCCGGGTTCTTCACCAGCCTGGAGGGCACCTTCCAGGCCCAGGAGGAGGCCACGCGGACGATCGCCGCCCTGTCGGCGCTCTCCCTCGCCCTGATCTTCGCGATCCTCTGCAGCCGCTACCGCTCGGCGGCCCTGGCGCTGATCATCATGGGCAACGTGCCCCTGGCGCTGATCGGCAGCGTGGTTGCGCTGTGGCTGGTCGGCCAGCCGCTCAGCGTGGCCTCAATGATCGGCTTCATCACGCTGACCGGCATCTCCGCGCGAAACGGCATCCTGAAGATCAGCCACTACCTCAACCTGGCGCTGCACGAGGACGTGCCGTTCGGCAAGGACCTCGTCATCCGCGGCAGCCTGGAGCGGCTGACCCCTGTGCTGATGACCGCCTTGTCGGCCGGCGTCGCCCTGGTGCCGCTGCTCTACGACGCCGCCGCCCCGGGCAAGGAGATCCTGCACCCGGTCGCGGTGACCATCTTCGGCGGCCTGATCAGCGCGACGCTGCTCGACACGTTCCTGACGCCGATCCTGTTCCTGCGGTTCGGCCGGACGCCGCTGGAGCGCCTGCGCGCCACCCCTGTTCCGACCGCCTCCTCTGCCACCGGCGCGCCTGCGCCGCCGCGGGAGGCGTTCTGAGGCCCCGAACATCAACCAAGAAGGAGACCAGCCCATGCGGCTCATCCCCGCAAAATTCCTCGCCCTGGCCGGCCTGCTGGCGAGCGCCCCGGTTCTGCCGGCGCTCGCCCATGCCCCGAAGACCGGATCGCACGGAGGGCCGCAAACCGATGCCGGTCCCTACCATGTCGAGTTGGTCGCGAGCGGAACCACGCTTGAGCTTTACCTGCGGAGCCATGCTGACCAGCCGGTCACGACCGCCGGGTTCAAGGGAACGGCGATCCTGGTGGTCGATGGCAAGCCCCAGCGCATCACGCTCGAGCCCCAAGGCGACCGGCTGACCGGCACCTCGCCAGTCCCGCTTCCCGCGGCCCTCAAAGGCGCGGTGCAGCTGACCGGCCCCAACGGCAGCACCGCCAGTGGCAAGCTCAACTAACCCCAGCGAGAAAGGCCGAATCTGATGACAGCCACCCGCACTCTGCCGGCCACCGCGCTGCTCGCCACCGGCCTCGCCGGTGCCGCCCTTGCGCAGAGCTCCCACGGCGACATGGGCAAGATGCCCATGGGCGGCAGCGCCGCGATGCATGACCAGATGCAGAAGACGATGGCCGACATGCAGCCGGCCCCGGGCGATGCGCCGTCGACCAAGGACTTCAAGGAGGCCGACATGGCGATGATGCACACCATGAGCGTGCCCTACACCGGCGATACGGACGTGGATTTCCGCACACACATGATCCCGCACCACAAGGGCGCGATCGACATGGCCAAGGTGGCGCTCAAGCACGCCAAGGACGCGAGCACCAAGCAGATGGCCCAGAAGATCATCGACGATCAGGAAAAGGAGATCGCCGACATGCAGGCCTGGCTGAAGCAGCACGGCAAGTGAGCCTGCAGCCCGCCTCAACGATGCCGCGGCGCTGCTAAGGCCGTGCGGGGAGTGCGCCGTGACAGGCCGCCGCCCCGCCGGCCTCCAGGCCTTGGATGATCGGGCAGTCCGGCCGCCCATCGCCGTCGCAGGCATTGGCGAGGGCGCGCAGCGCCCCCGCCATCTCCTGCAACTGCTTCGCCCGCTCTTCCAGTTCGTTGATATGCGTCAGTGCGATCGCCTTCACCTCGGCGTTACTGCGGCCCTGATCGCTCCACAGCTCCAAGAGGAGCCGGATGCGCTCGACCGAGAACCCGAGGTCGCGGGCGCGGCGGATGAACCCGAGGCGGTGCAGGTCGGCCGGGCCGTAGTCGCGATAGCCGCTCTCGCGGCGCCCCGCCGGCGGCACCAGGCCGATGCTCTCGTAGTAGCGGATCATCTTGGCCGACACGCCCGAGGCCTGCGCCGCCTGCCCGATGTTCATCGTCCCTGCGCTTTCCCTGTTGACCTTCCCATGATGGGAAGGTGCAGGCTGCTTGGCAAGAGGATCAAGACAGGACCCCGGCCATGCCGACCATGCCCGCGACCGCCCGCAGGATCAGGCTGCCGACGCTCCCAGCTGCTGTGGGGGAAAGGGCAAGGCTACGGCCGTCGATCAGGCCACGGCGCCTCCCGAACACGGTCACAGCTGCTGCGGGGAGCATGGCAAGGCAGCGCCGGCAGCCCATGACCATGCCCACCACGACCATGACCATCATCATGGGCATGACCATCCCGGCCCGGCGGCCGAGGGGGCCGTCAAGGATCCGGTCTGCGGGATGATCGTCGACCCGCACACGGCCAAGCATCGCGCCCAGCACAACGGGCGTCCCTACTACTTCTGTTCGGCTGGCTGCCAAGCCAAGTTCGCGGCGGATCCGGCGCGCTATCTCGATCCGGCCAGCTCCGCGGCGAAGGCGGAACCCGTGCCCGAGGGCACGATCTACACCTGCCCGATGCACCCCGAGGTCCGGCAGGTCGGCCCGGGCGCCTGCCCGATCTGCGGCATGGCCCTGGAGCCGCTGCTGGTCAGCGCCGACACCGGCCCGAGTGCCGAGCTGGTCGACATGACCCGGCGGTTCTGGACTTGCTTCGGTTTAGTAGAGAGCGGTTGAACAGGTGCCCCGCCTCTCGAACCGGACAGGGCTGACGAAGCCGAGCGCGGAATGGCGCCGGCAGGGATTGTAGAAGCCATCGATGTAGCGGGCCAGGGCTTCGGTCGCCTCGGCACGCGTGTAGAAGACGGTGCGCCAGACCATCTCGCTTTTCAGCGTCTTGAAGAACGTCTCGACCATCGCATTGTCATAACAGTTGCCCTTGCCAGACATCGAAATGGTGATCCCGCGGCTTCGTAGTTCAGCCTGGTACTCGTTCGAGCAATACTGACTACCTCGATCCGAATGATGCACCAGACCAGCTGCCGGCCGTCGCACAACCAAAGCGCGACGCAAGGCAGTCAGGGCCAATTCCTTGTGCAGCCGGTCGCCAGCTGCCCAGCCGACGACCCGCCGGGCATAAAGATCGATCACCACCGCCAGATAAAGCCAGCCCTCCCGTGTCCAGATGTAGGAGATGTCAGCCCCCCACTTCTCGTCGGGCTCTGCGGCGGTGAAATCCTGGTCGAGCCGGTTGGGCGCGACCGGGAAGGCATGCTGGCTGTCGGTGGTGCGCCGAAAGCGGCGCGGCTGGCGAGCCTTGAGCCCGCTCTCCCGCATCAGCCGCGCCGTGCGGCGCCGGCCCACGCCAAGCCCTTGCTCGCGCAGCTCGTGCGTCATGCGCGGGCTGCCATAGGTCTCGTGTGAGAGCGCGAAGGCCGAGCGGACGTGGGCGAGCAGCACGAGGTCCTCGCGCTGACGGCGCGACGCGGGCCGGTTCTTCCAGGCGAAGTAGCCGCTCGGGCTGACATCCAGGAGCTTGCACAGACGCGCGACCGGGAAGTCCTTCTTCGCCGCATCGATGAGCTGGAACCTCATCGACTTCCCTCCTTGGCGAAAAAAGCCGTGGCCCGCTTCAGGATCTCGCGTTCCTGGCGCAACACCTCGTTCTCCCGCCGCAGCCGCTTCAGCTCGGCGGCCATGTCCTCCTGGCGGTCGGAGGGCGGCGCCTCCATCTCGCGATCGCGCTGTCCGTCGATCCAGTGGCGCAACGTCGAGAGGCCGATGCCGAGATCCTCGGCGACCTCTCGGCGGCTGCGCCCGCTCGTGTGAGCAAGGCGCACGGCTTCGGCGCGAAACTCAGGGGTGAAGCGCTTCTTCGGTTCTCGCATCGGGAACCTCCTCCCTCACGGAAAGAGCTCTCCACTTTCCCGAAGCAAGTCCATTCTGGGTCGGCCTGGTGCTGACCCTGCCGGTGTTCGCCCTGGAAATGGGCGGTCACCTGACGGGACTGGTCGACCGCCTCGGCCAGCAGAACAGCAACTGGCTGCAACTGGTGCTGGCCACGCCGGTGGTGCTGTGGGCCGGCTGGCCGTTCTTCGAGCGCGGCTGGGCGTCGGTGAAGAGCCGCAACCTGAACATGTTCACGCTGATCGCCCTCGGCACCGGGGTGGCCTGGCTCTACAGCGTGGTGGCCACCGCGGCGCCGGGGGTGTTCCCGGCCGCATTGCGCGGCCATGGCGGTGCCGTGCCGGCCTACTTCGAGGCCGCGGCGGTGATCACCGTGCTGGTGCTGCTCGGCCAGGTGCTGGAGCTGCGCGCCCGCGAAAGCACCAGCGGCGCCCTGCGCGCGCTGCTCGATCTCGCCCCGAAGACCGCCCGCCGGCTCCGGGCTGACGGCAGCGAGGAGGAGGTCGGTCTCGACACCGTTCAGGTCGGCGACCGCCTGCGCGTGCGCCCCGGGGAAAAGGTCCCGGTCGACGGCGCCGTGATCGAGGGCCGCTCGTCGGTGGACGAGGCGCTGGTCACCGGCGAGGCGATGCCGGTGAGCAAGGACGTCGGCGCCGCGGTGATCGGCGGCACCCTCAACCAGAGTGGCGCCCTGGTGATCGAGGCCAGGAACGTCGGCCGCGACACCATGCTGGCGCAGATCGTCCAGCTGGTCGCCGAGGCCCAGCGCAGCCGCGCGCCGATCCAGCGGCTGGCCGACCAGGTGGCCGGCTGGTTCGTGCCGGTGGTGATGGCGGTGGCCGCACTGGCGTTCATCGCCTGGTTCGCGGTCGGACCCGAGCCGCGCTTCACCTACGGCCTGCTGGCAGCGGTGGCGGTCCTGATCATCGCCTGCCCGTGCGCGCTCGGGTTGGCCACACCGATGTCGATCATGGTCGGCGTCGGCCGCGGCGCCCAGGCCGGCGTGCTGATCAAGAACGCCGAGGCGCTGGAGCGGATGGAGACGATCACCACGCTGGTGGTCGACAAGACCGGTACGCTCACCGAGGGCAAGCCGGCCGTTACCCAGGTGGTCCCGGCCGAAGGGTTCACGGACGCCGAGATCCTGCGGCTGGCCGCCAGCGTCGAGCGCGCCAGCGAGCACCCGCTGGCAGTGGCGATCGTCGCCGCGGCCGAAAAGCAGGGGCTGGCTCTCGCGCCCGTCAGCGACTTCGACAGTCCGACCGGCCGGGGCGCCCTGGGCACCGTCGAGGGCCGCAAGATCCGGCTCGGCAACGCGAAGTTCCTGGGCGAAGCCGGGATCCCGACGGCGGCGCTGGACCTGCAGGCAGACCGCCTACGCCAGGACGGCGCCACGGCGATTTTCATGAGCGTGGATGACCGGGTGGCCGGCGCCATCGCAATCGCCGATCCGATCAAGGCGACGACGCCGGAGGCCCTGCGGGCCCTGCGCGCCGAAGGGATCCGCGTGGTGATGCTGACCGGCGACAACCGCACCACCGCGCAGGCGGTGGCCCGCACCCTCGGCATCGACGAGGTCGATGCCGAGGTGCTGCCCGACCAGAAGAGTGCGGTGGTCAAAACCCACCAGGCGCAGGGGCAGGTGGTCGCGATGGCCGGTGACGGCGTCAACGACGCGCCGGCACTGGCCGCGGCGGACGTCGGCATCGCGATGGGCAGCGGCACGGACGTGGCGATCGAGAGTGCCGGCATCACCCTGCTCAAGGGCGACCTGAACGGGATCGTGCGCGCCCGGCGGCTCTCGCGCGCCACGATGAGCAACATCCGCCAGAACCTGTTCTTCGCGTTCATCTACAACGCGGCCGGCGTGCCGGTGGCGGCCGGGGTACTCTACCCGTTCCTCGGCATCCTGCTCTCGCCGATCATCGCCGCCGCGGCGATGGCGCTCTCTTCGGTCAGCGTGATCGGCAATGCCCTGCGCCTGCGCACCGCTCATCTCTGAGCGGCTGCCACGGCCAGTACCAGCAGGCCAAAGGTCCAGACGATTGGTGGCGCGACGAGCAGCCACCGGAAATCCGACTGGATCGCGAAGTTCACGGCGCTCATCAGGAGCACCGAGGCTGTCCCGGCCACAGGCGAGGACTTCGCCCTCGTTCTGCCGCGCGTCTGCACACAGGCCATGGACCGCTTCCTGGCCGACTTTGCGGCCAGCGTCCCGCCCGACACCCTTGCGGTCATGGTGCTGGACGGCGCGGGCCGGCACCATCCGCGCGGTGACGCTCCCGCCCAACCTCGCCCTGGTGCCCCTGACGCCCTACAGTCCCGAGCTGAACCCGGTCGAACGCGTCTGGCTCTCCCTGCGCGAGCGCTCCCTCTCGCATCGGCTCCTGGCCGACTACGAGGCCGTCGTCGAGGCGCGCTGCCGGGCCTGGAACGCTCTCGCGGCAGAGACCGGCCGCATCAAGTCCCTCTGCGCCTATCCCTACCTCGAACAGATCAGTTCACAAGCGCGGCGGTATCACACCGGAGCTGGTTCCACCGACGTTCCGCCATCAGGCAGCGGGGCGGCGCGCCGGCCCGAGCCGGGGCCGGAGCCGTCCGCCCGCCCCGGACCAACCAGCCTTCGATTTCCGGGCGCTTCGCCCGCTTGATGCACACCGGCCCGAGACCCTCCGGCCGCCCCGCCGCCACGCCGACCGGCTGTCCTCCCACCTGCGACGGCTGATCCGGGCTCCGCTTGATCGAAGCGGATCCCGGATCACACGCCTGCGCGGGGCCTGAGCGAAGCCCCAATCCGCCATCCCGAAGGGATCAAGCGGATTGGGTATCGGACCGACGGTGGCGGGAACGACCTTCGGGGGCGTTCTCGACCTTCCGCCAAGCCTCCCGCTCGGCATCCGATGTGCGAGACGGTGCGGCGGCCCTGTCGCTCTCGGGCTTCGCCGAGATCGAGCCGATGCGCCAGCATCCTGGGCCGTTAGCATGATTAGTGTGCTCCGACACATGCAAGCCTGCCGAGTATAGCGCAATATTCTGGGGAGCTGCGGTCGACGCAGCGGCCGGACACCAAGTTGAGCTTGAAGACCGCACTGACCGCCGCACGGCGGATATCAGCGCGTGGTGACACATGGCGAGGGCTGACCCGCTCCGGGGCCGTTCCAGCCGCGCCGATTGCTGAGGCGACACCGTATCCACGCCGCCCGGAGACCCGCGGCAGGGGCGGGATCCGAGCGCCTCCACCGCCCGAGTTCTCATCAACCCGCGACGAGGCCAGTGTGCCATGAATTCAAACCAGCAGATCATCGTCTCCGGCTCCCGACTGAGCGTCGACCAGATCGTCGAGGTCGGCCTGCACAAGCGGAACCTGTTCCTCACGTGCGATCCGCAGCTGAGGCGGACCATCAATGACGCGGCGGACTTCGTCTATCGTGCGGTGGCGAACGAGGAGGTGGTCTACGGGATCAATACCAACTTCGGCGGTATGGCAAACCAAGTCCTGTCGCTGAACGAGGTCGAAGACCTTCAGCAGAACCTGATCTGGGGTCTGAAATGCGGGGTCGGGAAGAAGCTGCCGGCGGCGCAGGTCAGGTCCGCCATGTTCATCCGAGCGAACATGCTCGCGAAGGGCGTCTCCGGTGCGCGCGCGGAGCTGATCGAGCGATACTTGGTGTTCCTCAACGCCGGCATTACGCCGGTGGTCCGGGACCTCGGCTCGATCGGCGCGAGCGGCGATCTGGTGCCGCTCGCCCAGATCGCCGGCTGCCTCATAGGCCTCGGTCCGTCGTTCCGCGTTGAGCGCGACGGCGAGGAGATGGACGCCCTGTCGGCCCTGTCGATGCTCAACCTCCAGCCCCTGAAGCTGAGGGCGAAGGAGGGGTTGGCGCTGGTGAACGGAAGCTCGATGATGTCGAGCATCGGTGCCCACTGCGTTCACGACACCCGGCATCTGACGCGGCTCGCGCTGCACGTGCACGCGATGTTGATCCAGGCGCTCAACGCGTCGAGCGAATCGTTCGATCCTTTCATCCATCAGAACAAGCCTCACCCCGGCCAGATCGCCGTGGCGGCAGCCATGCGCCACCTGCTGCGCGGCTCGAAGAGCCTCAAGCCGAATGGTCACCGCAAGGCCGACGGGTCGGGATCTCTCCTGCAGGACCGCTATTCCGTGCGGTGCCTGCCGCAATATCTCGGTCCGATCGTCGACGGCCTCCACGCCATCGAGGGGCAGATCGAGGTCGAAGCCAACTCGGTCGACGACAACCCGCTGATCGACCTCGAGAACGAGAGGCTCCTGCACGGCGGCAACTTCTTCGCCGAGTACGTCGCGCTCGGGATGGACCAGCTGCGGACCTACATGGCCCTGCTGGCCAAGCATCTCGACGTGCAGATCGCCTTCGCGGTCGCCCCGGAGTTCAACAGCGGCCTGCCGGCCTCGCTGGTCGGTGATCAGGACAACCGCATCAAGTTCGGCCTGAAGGGCCTGCAGATCTGTGCGAACTCGATCGTTCCGAAGCTGCTTCACCTGTCGAACGGAATCTCGGTCCTCTTCCCGACCCACGCCGAGCAGTTCAACCAGAACATCAACAGCCAGGGGTTCAACTCGGCGACCCTGGCGTCCGAATCGGTGTCGCTGTTCAAGCAGTATCTCGCGATCTCGCTGGTGTTCGGCATCCAGGCCATGGACCTGCGCGCCCGCGCGACCGGAGGCGGCTTCGACGGGCGGCGGTACCTGTCGCCGACGCTGCTGCCGCTCTACGAGACCGTCCGCGCCCTCCTGGGCCGGCCGGCCTCGGATGAGAGGCCGCTCGTCTTCAGGAACGACGAGCAGGACCTGAGCGACCACGTCGCTGCCATCGTCGCGGACCTGTCCCGGCCCGGCGGCGAGATCATCGGGGCGATGGCCGCGGAATTCGCCCCGGGCGCGGGGCCGGCCTTCGGCTCGCCCGCGACCAGGGCGGGCGGCCGCGTGGCGGTCGCGCCATAGGCGCCGCCCTCGATAGGCGCCGCCCTCGCGCGCGACGCCGGCCGTCAGCCCATCACACGTCCACATCGCAGGCCCGAGAGGTGGCGACCATGCACCACGCCTACATCACGAACACGTCCCTGTTCCTTCCCAACCGGCCCGTCGGCAACGACGAGATGGAGGCGGTGCTCGGCATCGCGGGGTCCAAGCCCTCGGCGCTGCGGCCCCTGATCCTCGAGAAGAACGGGATCAAGGCGCGCCACTACGCGATCGATCCTGAGACCGGACGGGCCACGCACACCAACGCGGAGATGACCGCGGCGGCGGTCAGGGGCCTGTTCGCGGGCGAGCCCGAGGGCCTGGAGAGCCTCGACTTCCTGGCCTGCGGCACGTCCTCGCCGGATCAGGTGCGGCCGTCCCACGCGGTCATGGTGCACGGGCTCCTCAGGAGCCCGCCCTGCGAGGTCGCCTCGTTCGAGGGCATGTGCGTGGTCGGGGCGCAGAGCCTGAAATCCGCGCAGCTCATGGTCGCGACCGGCGAGGCGGAGAGCGCCGTCGCCACCGGATCGGAAGCCGCGTCGAGCTTCATGCGCGGCAGCTTCTTCACGCCGGAATTCCGCGAGCGGCAGATCCAGCTGGAAAAGAACCCGATCCTGGCCTTCGAGAAGGATTTTCTGCGCTGGATGCTCTCGGACGGGGCCGGCGCGGTCCTGGTGCGGTCGAAGCCCGACCCCGCCCGGGTGTCCTTGCGGATCGAGTGGGTCGACGTCGTCTCGTACGCCGGCGAACACGACGTCTGCATGTATCACGGCGCAGTCAAGGACGAGGACGGCCGGCTCGTCGGGTACCGCAACCTGCCCCCGGAGACATGGCACAAGGCCTCCGTCTTCGCCTTCAAGCAGGACGTGGAACTCCTGAACGAGCACATGCTCGCTCTCGGCGCGCGCGCGTACCGGACCGTCAAGGACCGCCGCCGGCTCGACGAGGACAAAGTCACGTACTTCCTGCCGCACATCTCTTCTTATTTCTTCAAGGAGCAGATGCTCAAGCACATGGGGGAGTACGGATTGAATATTCCCGAAAGCAAATGGTTCATGAACCTGGAGCGGGTCGGCAACGTCGGCTCGGCTTCGCCCTACGCCATGCTCGACGAACTGTTCAAGTCGGGCCGGCTCAGGCCCGGCGATCAGGTGCTGCTGTTCGTGCCCGAGAGCGGGCGCTTCACCATGTCCTACATCCTGCTGACCGCCGTCTGAGGGCTGCGCCATGACACGCAAAGTCCTCTGCCTCTTCTATTCGAACAGCGGGCAGACGGAGATGATCATCGATCATCTGCTGGAACCGCTGCGGCGCGACGGCGAGGTCGACCTGCACCTTGAGCGGATCCGGCCCGCCACCGCCTATCCTTTCCCGTGGAGCTTCCTGTCGTTCTTCTCGGTATTCCCCGAGGCGGTCCGCGAGGTGGCGGGTGCCATCGAGGAGCCGTCCTTCCCGCGAGACGAGACGTACGACCTCGTGGTCCTCGCCTATCCGGTATGGTTCCTCTCGGTCGCGACTCCGATGATGAGCTTCCTGAAGTCCGAGAAGGCCCGCGTCCTCGCCGGCACGGACGTGGTCACGGTGGTCACCTGCCGGAGCATGTGGTCGCAGGCGCAGATCAGCATGCAGGAGCAGCTGGCACGCCTCGGCTCCAAGCTGATCGGTCACGTGACCTTCAAGGACCGCTCGGGCAACCGGCCCGTCACCTTCGTGTCGACGCCCCTCTGGCTGATCACGGGCAGGAAGTCGGTGTCGCGCTACATCCCCGAGGCCGGCGTCGCGCCGGAGGCGATCCGCTCGGCCGGCCGCTTCGGGAGGGCGATGCTGGCCCATCTCGGCCTCGATCCCGGGCCCGGAGAAGCGGTCCCGCCCCTGCGCCAATCCGAGGCGCTCACGACCACGGCCACCTCCGAGGCGGTGGGCAAGAGCATCTTCCGCGCCTCCGCGCTGCTGATCGCAACCTGCTCGACGCCGAACGGTCCGACGCGCAAGCCCCTCGTCGCCGTCTTCGTGGCCCTCCTGTTTGCTATCGCACTGACCTTCCTCCCGACCTGGGTCCTTCTGGTGCGGCTCGGTCAGCGGGCGGGCCTGGTGTGCCGCACGAGGCAGATCGTCCGGTTCGCGGGCGAGCAGGTCCAGACGGGAGGAACGGCATGAGCCTTGAGAACGGAGCGGCCGGACCGGCCGGGTCGCAGGCCCTGGCGAGGCAGCAGCTCGCCGTGCTGAAGGGCCTGCGCGCGCAGGTCGACACGCTGGAGCGCCAGCGGGACGAGCCCATCGCCATCGTCGGCATGGGCTGCCGCTTCCCGGGCGGCGCCCACGATCCGGACTCGTTCTGGGATCTCCTGCGCGGCGGCCGCCACGGCATGGTGCCGATCCCCAAGGACCGGTGGGACGCGGACGCCTTCTACGACCCGGAGCCCGGGCGGCCGGGCAAGACCTACGTGCGGACGGGCGGCTACCTGCACTGGAACGTGGACCAGTTCGACGCCGCGTTCTTCCGGATCTCGCCGCGGGAGGCCCAGTACATCGATCCCCAGCAGCGGCTCCTGCTGGAAGTGACCTGGGAGGCCCTGGAGAATGCCGGCTGCGACCCGACGCGGCTCGCCGGCAGCGCGACCGGCGTCTTCATGGGGGTCATGAACTTCGACTACTCGAAGATGCTGTCGGTGCCCTCCCGGGTGGAGGAGCAGAGCCTCTACGTGGCCTCGGGCAACGGCCACAGCGTCGTCGCCGGCCGGGTCTCCTTCGTGCTCGGGCTCCAGGGCCCGTCGGTCTCCCTGGACACGGCCTGCTCGTCCTCGCTGGTGAGCGTGCATCTGGCCTGTCAGAGCCTGCGGAGCGGGGAGTGCGATCTCGCACTGGCCGGCGGGGTCAACCTGATCCTCGGCCCCTACGGAACGCTCTGCTTCTCTCAGGCGAAGGCGCTCTCCCTCACGGGCTTCAGCCGCACCTTCGACGCGGGCGCGGACGGCTACGCCCAGTCGGAGGGCTGCGGCGTGCTGGTGCTGAAGCGCCTCTCCGACGCTGTCCGGCAGAACGACCGCATCCTGGCGGTCGTGCTCGGCTCGGCCGTGAACCAGGACGGGGCCAGCGGCGGCCTGACGGTGCCGAACGGACCGGCCCAGGAGGCGGTGATGCGCACCGCCCTCAAGCGCGCGAAGCTGCGGCCCGCGGACATCGACTACCTCGAGGCGCACGGGACGGGCACGAAGCTCGGCGACCCGATCGAGGTGCGCGCCGCCGGAAACGTCCTGCGCGAGGGTCGCTCCGCGGATCAGCCCGTGATGCTCGGCTCGGTGAAGACCAATATCGGGCACACGGAAGTGGCCGCGGGCGTGGCCGGCATCATGAAGGTCGTTCTCGCCCTGCAGAACGACGAGATCCCGCCGCACCTCCACTTCAAGGAGTTGAACCCGCACATCGCCATCGACGACGTTCCCGCCCGCATCGTCACCGAGCCGGCCCCGTGGCGGCGCGGCGGGCGGCGGCGGGCGGCGGGCGTCAGCGCGTTCGGATTCAGCGGAACCAACGCCCACGTGGTCCTCGGGGAGGCGCCGCCTCCCGCGGAGAGGCCGGCCGGACCGGAGCGGACGGCCCACCTGCTCGCGCTCTCGGCCGCCGACGACGCCGCGCTGCGGGACTTGGCGGCGCGGCACGTCGCGCAGCTGGAGCGGACCGAACCGGACCTGGGGGATTACTGCTTCACCGCCAATGCGGGCCGGTGCCACTTCGGACGGCGCGCCGCCCTGGTGGCCGGGACCCGGCCCGAACTCGTCGGCAAGCTCAAGGACGTCGTCGAGCAGGCGGCGGGCGGGGCGGCGGAGACCGAGCAGCCGAAGGTCGCCTTCCTGTTCACCGGCCAGGGCTCCCAGTATTTCGGCATGGGGCGGCAGCTCTACGAGACCCAGCCGTCCTTCCGGAATGCGATGGACGCCTGTGCCGGGCTCCTGGCCAGCCACCTCGACGTGGACCTGCTCGACGTGATGTGGGGCCGCGCGAGCCCGGAGCTGATTCACCAGACGCGTTACACCCAGCCGGCGCTGTTTGCCCTGGAATACAGCCTCGCGCAGCTGTGGCAGTCCTGGGGGATCCGGGCCGGCGCGGCCCTGGGCCACAGCGTCGGCGAGTATTGTGCGGCCACCGTGGCCGGCGTCCTGAGCCTGGAGGACGGGCTCACGCTGATCGCCCACCGGGCCCGCCTGATGCAAGAGCGGTGCACGCCGGGCGACATGTGCGCCGTCGAGGCCGACGCCGCCGAGGTGGAGGCGCTGATCGAGCGGTGGGAGGGACGGGTCTCCGTGGCGGCGATCAACGGGCCCGCCGCCACCGTCATCTCGGGCGAGCGCGACGCCGTGGCGGCGGCCGCCGCCGCGCTCGAGGGCCGGAATGTCAGGGTCAAGCGGCTGACCGTATCCCACGCCTTCCATTCGGCCCTCATGGATCCGATGCTGGAGGAATTCGAGGGGATCGCGGCGGGGCTCACGCACCACGCGTCGCGGGTCCGGCTGATCTCCAACGTGACGGGCGAGGCGATCTCCGGCCAGGAGATGGCCCGCCCCGGCTACTGGAGCCGGCAGGTCCGCGGGACCGTGCGCTTCAGCGAGGGCATGCGCACGCTGGAGCAAGCGGGATGCCGCTGCTTCCTCGAGATCGGGCCGCATCCCGTCCTGATCGGAATGGGGCAGACCTGCCTGTCCGATCCGGATTCGCGGATCTGGCGGGCCTCGCTCCGGCGCGGCCAAGACGATTGCCGGGAGATGCTCGAGGCGGCCGCCCATCTCTACACGGCCGGTGTCAACCTCGACTGGGAGAGCTACGACCGCGATTTCGGCAGGCGCAAGCTGAGCCTGCCGACCTATCCGTTCCAGCGGCAGCGCTACTGGATGGCCAACGACAAGCCGGCGCGGCTCGTCTTGGCCGGATCCCGCCGCCATCCGCTGCTGGCGTCCTCGGTGGAATCGGCGGTGGCTCCGGGCACCACGATCGCCATCGCGGAGCTGGAGCCGGGCGCTCCGGAGTATCTGGCCGACCATCGGGTGTACGGGCGGGTGCTCGTGCCGGCGGCCGCGTTCCTGGAGATCGCCCTCGCGGCGGGCGCCGAGAGCCTTCGCACCGACGAGCTGGCGATCTCGGACGTCGTGTTCGAGCAGGCCTGCATCCTGGAGGAGGGCGCAGGCCGGCAGCTCCAATGCGTCCTGACCCGCGAGGAGGGCAGCGACGCTCACGACTTCCAGCTCCTCGGCAAGGGCCAGGGCTGGAGCCGCCACGCGAGCGGCCGGATCGCGGCCGTCGCGGGCGAGGATTCGCTCGCGCTCAAGCCCGACCAGGATCTCGACGCCATCCGAGCACGCTGCGCCGAGGACCTGGTCGGGGAGCAGTGCTACGAGCGCTTCCAGACGACGGGGATCGCCTACGGCCCGGCCTTCCAGGGCCTGGACCGGGTGTCGCGGGGCCCGAAGGAGGCCTTGGCTCGACTGAGCCTGCCCGAGGCGGCGCGCGCCTGCCCGGAGACGGGCTACCACCTGCATCCCGTCATCCTCGATTCGTGCTTCCAGTTGCTGGCCCACAGCATTCCGGACGACGGCCCGGCCGGGATCGCCTACCTGCCGGTCGGGATCGAGACGCTGCGCGTCCGCAAGCTCCCGTCCGACGGCGAACTCCACGGGCACGTCGTCCTGCGCGACGGCGGCGACGGCAAGGCCTTCACGGGGGACGCGCGGATCCTCGGCGCCCGTGGCGAGGTCCTGGCCGAGATCCTCGGCCTCAGGGTCGTGCAAGCCGCCAAGGAGAGCGTGCTCAAGAGCCTCGGCGTCGCCGACCAGGATCTCTTGTACGAGCTGCGCTGGCTCCCCCGCCCGCTCGACGCCCCGGCCGATCCCGGAGCCGGCCGGATCTGGGTCTTCGCGGGCAGCGGGCCCGCCGGCGAGGACCTCTGCGCCGCACTCGCGGGCGAGGGCCGGCGCGTGGAGCGCCTGCCGCTCGATGGCGACGACGAGGGGCTGCTTGCCGCGATGCGCCGCATGCTCGACACGGAGGGCGCGCCGGACAAGGCGATCTTCGTGCCCGGGCCGGGCGCCCGCGGGGGGGCGACCCGCCTCGACGATCTCGCGGCGGACGCGGTTGGGCGCGCGCAGCGGGACGCCTACCTGCCCGTGTTGCGCGCGGTCCAGCTCCTCGTGAAGCAGGACGGCACGCGGGCCTTCTACCTCGTCACCGAGGAGGCGGTGCAGGGGGAGGGCATCCTCGTCTCCCCGCTGCGCGGCCTGTTCACCACGCTCCGGCTCGAACATCCGGAGGCGAAGTGGATCAGCGTCGATTTCGAGGACCGGATCGACCCGGCGGCCCTGCGCGCCGAGGTCGGCGCTGTCCCGGCCGAGGAGCAGATCGCCTACGCGCGTGAGGCCGGCGGGCTCCGGCGGTCCGTGGCCCGCCTCGCCCGGCGGGACCGGGCCGGCGGGCTGTCGCTTCCGGCGGAGAGCTACCTCCTGGACTGCGCCGAGCGCGGCGCGATCGACAACCTGCGCGTCGTGCCGATGACCCGCCGCCCGCTCGGCCGGGGCGAGGTCGAGATCGCCGTGAAGGCGACCGGCCTCAACTTCCGCGACGTGCTGGGCGTGATGGGCATGTATCCGGGGGATCCCGGTCCCCTCGGGCAGGACGCGGCCGGCGTGGTCTCGGCGGTGGGTGAGGACGTCGTGGACTTCGCGGTCGGCGACCGCGTCCTCACGATCCTGGCGGGCAGCTTCGCCTCGCACATCGCCACGCTGCCCCAGGTGGTGATGCGGATTCCCGACGGGATGTCCTTCGAGGAGGCGGCCACCATTCCGGTCGTGTTCCTCACGGCGCACTACGCCCTCAACCGTCTCGGACGCATGAGGGCCGGCGAGCGCGTGCTGATCCACGCCGGGGCGGGCGGGGTCGGCATGGCGGCGATCCAGCTCGCCCGGAACGCGGGCGCCGAGATCTTCGTCACCGTCGGGTCGCCCGAGAAGGCCGACCTGATGCGGTCGCTGGGGATCCGGCACGTCTTCTCCTCGCGCAGCCTCGACTTCCACGACGACGTGCTCCGGGCGACGGGGCAGGAGGGCGTCGACCTCGTGCTGAACTCGCTCGCGGGCGAGTTCATTCCGAAGAGCCTCGGGCTGCTCCGCGAGGGCGGGCGCTTCCTCGAGATCGGGAAGGTCGGAATCTGGTCCGAGGCGGAGGCGCTCGCGTTCCGCCCCGGCATCTCCAGCTTCACCATCGCCCTCGACGAGCTGACGTCGCAGCCGGAGCTGGTCGGCGGCCTGTTCAGGGAAGTCATGGCGGATTTCGCCGCCGGGCGCCTGACGCCGCTGCCGCGGCGCAGCTACCCGCTCCCGGACGTCAAGGACGCCTTCCGGTTCATGGCCCAGGGGAAGCACACCGGGAAGATCGTCGTCTCGCACGCGACGGCCTCCGGCGAGGCGGGCGCGTGCCGCGCCGGCGCGACCTACCTGATCACGGGTGGCCTCGGCGGGCTCGGCCTGACGGTGGCGCGCTGGATGGTCGAGCGGGAAGGTGCCCGCGAGCTGGTGCTCGTCGGCCGCTCAGGTCCCTCGGACGCCGCCCTGGAGGCCCTGCGCGGGCTCGAGGAGCAGGGCGCGCGGATCCTCGTGCGGTCGGTCGACGTCGCGGACCCGGACGCCGTCGCGGACCTGCTGCGGCAGATGGAGCGAGAGGGGTGCCCGCCGCTCGCGGGGATCGTCCACGCCGCCGGCCTGCGGGACGACGGCGTGCTGGAACAGCAGAGCTGGGACAAGTACGAGCGGGTCATGGCGCCCAAGGTGCTCGGGGCGTGGAACCTCCACCGAGCCGCGCAGCGGGCGGGGTGCGCGCTCGACTTCTTCGTATGCTTCTCGTCCGCCGCCTCGCTCCTCGGGAACAGCGGCCAGGCCAACTACGCCGCCGCCAACGCCTTCCTCGACGCGCTCATGGCCTACCGGCGCAGCCGCGGCCTCGCCGGGCTGAGCATCAACTGGGGCGCGTGGTCCGAGGTCGGGCTCGCCGCCGACCTCGTGCGGTCGAACGCCATCGCGACCGGGATGGGCGCGATCAGCCCGGAGGAGGGCGTCGCGCTGTTCGGCCAGCTGCTGCGCCAGCGCGGGGGCCAGGTGGGCGTTCTGCCCATGGACTGGAACGAGGTGCTGCGCAGGAGCGCGGGAGAGGTCCCGCCCTTCCTGAGCGAGATCGTCAAGCCGCGGGACGGGGCGCGCAAGCGGCCCGACGCGGCGGGCGCGAAGCTCCTCTCGCAGCTCGCGGCGGCGCCGTCGGCCGAGCGGGGAAGCGTCCTCACGGCGTTCGTGCAGGGCGAGCTGGCGCTCGTCCTGGGCATGCAGGGCGAGCAGAAGCTCGATCCCCGCAAGGGCTTCAAGGATCTGGGTGTCGATTCGCTGATGGCGGTCGAACTCCGGAACCGGCTGCGGAAGGGGATCGGCGACCGGGTCAAGCTCCCGGCCACGCTGGTGTTCGACTACCCGACCGTCGAGGCGCTGGCCGGCTTCCTGGGCGACGCCCTGGCGGCGCTTCCCGACGCCAAGGCCCCCGCCGCCGACGCCAAGGCCCCCGCCGCGCCCTCCGCGACGGCGCCGGCCGCGCAAGGCCCGGCGGCGCAAGACCCGGCGGCGCAAGACCCGGCGGCGCAAGACCCGGCGGCGCAGCGGGCGCCGGTCGCGCGCCCCGGCGCCGCCGAGCCGATCGCGATCGTCGGGATGGGGTGCCGCTTCCCCGGGGGGGCGTCGGATCCGGACAGGTTCTGGCAGCTGCTGACCGAGGGACGGGACGCGGTGATCGAGGTTCCCAAGGACCGCTGGGACGCGGACGCCCTCTTCGACCCGGACCCGGACGCGGTCGGCAAGACCTACGCGAAGTGGGGCGGCTTCCTGCAGGAGCGGATCGACCTGTTCGACGCGCCGTTCTTCGACGTGCCCGCCCACGAAGCCAAGTTCATGGACCCGCAGCAGCGGCTGCTGCTCGAAGTGACCTGGGAGGCACTCGAGAATGCCGGGATCCCGCCGGCCGACCTGCTCGGCAGCGACACCGGCGTCTTCGTCGGCGTGTCCAACATGGACTACGCCCGCCTTCAGGACGATCCCCGGACCATCCAGGAGGCCGGGCTCTACAGCGGCACGGGCACGGGCCTCAGCTACGCCTCGGGCCGGGTGTCGTACCTGCTCGGCCTGCAGGGGCCGAGCGTGACCCTGGACACGGCGTGCTCCTCGTCACTGGTTGCGGTTCACCAAGCGTGCCAGAGCCTGCGACTGCGGGAATCGACGCTGGCCATCGCGGCGGGCGTCAATCTCCTCCTGTCGCCGCAATCGACCATCGCCCTGTCGCACGCCAGGGCGCTGGCGCCGGACGGCAGGAGCAAGGCGTTCGACGCCTCCGCGAACGGCTTCTCGCGGGGGGAGGGCTGCGGCGCGGTGCTCCTGAAGCGGCTGTCCGACGCGGTCGCGGACGGCGATCGCATCCTGGCGGTGATCCGCGGCTCGGCGGTCAACCAGGACGGGGCGAGCAGCGGCCTCACGGTCCCGAACGGACGGGCCCAGGAGGCCCTGATCCGGCAGGCGCTCCGGCAGGCGGCGGTGGCTCCGGCGGAGGTGAGCTACGTCGAGGCGCACGGCACCGGCACCTCCCTGGGCGATCCGATCGAGATGCGCGCCATCGGCGCGGTGCTCGGGGAGGGGCGGGACGCGGGGCATCCGCTCTACGTCGGCTCGGTGAAGACGAATCTGGGTCATCTGGAGCCGGCCGCCGGCATGGCCGGCCTGCTCAAGGTGGTCCTGTCGCTCCAGCACCACGCCATCCCGGCGCACCTGCACTTCAGGACGCTCAATCCGTACATCTCGCTCGACGACATCCCGGCGCGCATCCCGACGGAACTGACCCCGTGGCGGAGCGACGGGGAGAGCCGGATCGCGGGCGTCAGCGCCTTCGCACTGCAGGGCACGAATGCCCACGTGATCGTCGAGGAGTACCGGGACGGGGCGGACGCCTCGCCCGCGGCGGACCGGAGCCCCTGCGAGGTGCTCGCGCTCTCGGCCAAGAGCGAGCCCGCTCTGCAGAGGCTCGCCTCCGACTACGCGGCCTTCCTCTCCTCCAATCCGGATGTTTCGCTTCGCGACGTGTGCCACACCGCCCAGCGCGGCAGGGGCCACTTCGGTCACAGGCTCGCGGTGGTGGGATCCACCGCGGAGGAGCTGGTCGCGGCGCTGCGGGCGCAATCCGCCCGCAGGTTCTCGCCCGCGAGCGACCCGGGGAAGGTCGCCTTCCTGTTCACCGGTCAGGGCGCCCAGTACTTCGGCATGGGCCAGCAGCTGTACGCGTGGTTGCCGGCCTTCCGGTCGGCGATGGATCGCTGCGCGGAGATCGTCTCGCCCCTGCTCGGATGTTCCCTGCTGGACCTGCTGTGGTCCGGCGCGGATGAGCGGCGGCTGCACCGGACCGAGTACACGCAGCCCTGCCTGTTCGCGCTCGAATACGCGCTGGCCGAGGCGTGGCGCGCCTGCGGCGTGCGGCCCTCGGCGGTGCTCGGCCACAGCGTCGGCGAGTACGTGGCCGCCACGGTGGCCGGCGTGATGTCCCTGGAGGACGGGCTCACGCTCGTGGCCGCGCGGGGACGGCTGATGGGGCAGCTCTGCGAGACGGGCCAGATGATCGCCGTGGCGGCCGGCCTCCCGGAACTCGAAGGATGGCTCGCCGAGGCCGGCGGCAAGGTCGCGGTGGCGGCCGTGAACGGGCCGAACAGCACCGTCCTATCGGGCGAGACGGACTCCATCGCGGTGCTCGGCGAGGCCCTCCGCGGGCGGGGCCTGCGCGTGCGGCCGCTCACGGTGTCGCACGCGTTCCACTCGCCGCTGGTCGAGCCGATGCTGAGGGAGTTCGGGGCGGTCGCGGCGCGGATCGCGTACCGCGCGCCCGAGATCCGCATGGTCTCCAACCTGACCGGCCGGTCCATCGGCGGCGAGGGAATGAACTGGGCGGAGTACTGGCAGCGGCAGACGCGCGGCGCGGTGCTGTTCGGCGACGGGGTCGCCGAACTCGACCGGCTCGGGTGCCGGGTCTTCGTCGAGATCGGTCCTCACCCGGTCCTGACCGCGATGGGGCAGGAATGCCTGCCGTCGCCGGAGGCGGCGCTCTGGGTCGGATCGCTCAGGAAGGACCACGACGATCCGCGGGAGTGGCTCGGGGCCGTGGGACAGCTGTATGCCCGCGGTGTGCAGATCGACTGGACGGGCGGGACCGGGACGGCTCCGGCGCGCAAGCTCGCCCTGCCGACCTACCCGTTCCAGAGGAGCCGGTATTGGGTGGACGGCAAGTCCGCTGCCCCCGCCGCGACCGCTCCGGTCCAGGTCGAGGAGGTGGCGCCCACACGGGCAGACGGCTTCCTGTGGGAGCAGCTGACGCTCGCCCCGCCGGCGTCCCGGAAGGAGATCCTGACGGATCACATCTCGTCGCTGCTGGAGGACATCCTCGGAAGCGGCAGCCGCGACCGCTTCGATCTCGAGACCAACTTCATGGACCTCGGCGTCGACTCCCTCGTCGCGGTGGCGTTCAAGAACCGGATCCAGAAGAGCTTCGGTTCTCACCTGAAGATCCCGGCCATGATGGTGTTCGATCACCCGACTATCGACGGGGCGGCCGATTACCTGCTGGCCCGCATCCGGGCCTGATCGGCGCGCCGAGAGGACGCTCGTGCGGGAGAGGGAAGCTGCGCGGGGCGCCCGTCTCCCGTCCGGGAGGGGTGCCCCGCAGCGATGTCGGGACAGGTGCGCTCCCCTCTTCCCCGGACGAGGGCAGCGGGCGGGTGCTGAGCGTGATGGCGGCGTGCTCCCCGCGCCTGCCCATCGACGCGCTCGCTGACCTCGGCGAGCGCGTGATGGGCGGCATCGGATCGACGGGTGATGCGGGCTCCGCTCGAACGAAGCGGAGCCCGCCCCCGCCAGCCCGCGGCGGAGCTACGCTCCGCACGGTCGAGCGAAGACCAAATCCGCCCTTCCGAAGCAATCGAGCGGATTTGGCACGCATGGTCCTCGTGTGACGTCCGGCACCGAGCGGCCCGCTGGCAGGCACTAGACTTCTTCTCACCATGACGATCGTGCGCAGACGCGCCGCGCCGCGCGCTGCCCACCCGCGCCGCACGCGCCGGACGCACTCGCTCTGTACGGGCAGGAGACTGGTTCCATGGAATACGCGAAGGTGACGTTGCCGGACCTCCTGCAGATCGCCGCCGATACGACCCCCGATGCGCCGGCGGTGGTGTTCCGGGACCGGAGGATGAGTTACGGTCAGCTGTTCGAGAGGGCGCGGCGTCTCGCCGGAGGGTTGCTCGGGATCGGCGTCAAGCCCGGCGACCATGTCGGCATGATGCTGCCGAACTGGCCGGAGTTCCTCGAAGTGTACTTCGCCGCATCCTGGATCGGCGCCGTGATCGTGCCGCTGAGCGTGCAGCTCCGCAGCCTCGAGCTCGAATACGTGATCGGGCACGCGGAGATCACCGTGCTCGTCGTGCCCGACAGGTTCGACGGCGCCGACTACGTCCGGCTGATCGACGATCTCAGGCCCAAGCTGCCCCGGATCCGGCACGCCGTCGTCGTGCCCGCGGCCGGAGAGGCGGCGGAAGCAGGCCCGGGCTGGATCCCCTACGAGGCGCTGCTGTCGGGGCCGCGCGGCGAACGGGCGGCGGCGGACCCGGATCGCGTCGCGATGATCCTCTACACGTCCGGCACGACCGGAGCCCCCAAGGGCGTGATGCTATCGCACCAGAACATGATCTGGACCGCGATGAACGAGAATCGCGCCCTGGAGATCACGAACCGGGACTCGCTTCTGCTGGTGGTGCCGTTCTTCCACGTCTTCGGCGCGGTCGTGGGCATCGCCTGCGCGGTCGCGGCCGGCGCCGCGATGGTGATCCTGGACAGGTTCGACGCCGAGGAGGTGCTCGCGACCATCGAGGAGGAGCGGTGCACCGTTCTCTACGGAACGCCCACGATGTTCGTGCTGGAGCTGAATGCGCCGCGCTTCGACGCGTTCGACCTGACGAGCCTTCGCACCGGCATGATCGCCGCGGCGCCGTGCCCGGTCGAGGTGGTCAAGGACATCATGCACCGGATGCACTGCAACGTGGCGGTCAGCTACGGCCTGACCGAGACCTCGCCCGCGCTGACGGTCACGCGGTTCGACGACCCGCCGGCCATCCGGGCCGAGACGGTGGGCCGGGCGCTGCCCGGGATCGAACTGCGGGTGGTCGACGAGACGCGCAGGCCCGTGCCCCTCGGAACCACCGGAGAACTCGCCTGCCGCGGCTACGCCGTGATGAAGGGCTACTACAAGGACCCGCGCCAGACCGCGGAGATCATCGACGCCGACGGCTGGCTCTACACTGGCGACCTCGCCACCCTCGACGCCGAGGGCTACGTCCGGATCGTCGGCCGCAAGAAGGACCTGATCAAGCAGGGCGGGATGGCGATCTTCCCGTCCGACATCGAGAATTACCTCTACGAGCATCCGGCCGTCGAGCAGGTCGCGATCGTCGGAGTGCCGGACGAGGTGCTCGGCGAGCGCTGCCGCGCCTACGTCAAGGTCCGTGCCGGCCACGACCTCACGGGCGAGGACGTGGCAGCGTTCTGCCGGGATCGGATCGCCGACTATAAGATCCCCCGCGACGTGGTCTTCGTCGAGACCTTCCCGCTGACCGCGAGCGGCAAGATCAAGAAGTCGGTGCTGCGGGAGATGGCGCGGAAGGGCGCGGCGCGCGCGTGCACCGGGTCGATCGTGGAGCGGGTCCGGGACGCGGCCGGACCCTACGACAGGAAGCGGATCGTCCGCGAGTTCCTGGAAGCGGAACTCGCGGAGGTCCTGAACGGGCGCGACAGGCCCGCGCGGGCCGCCCCGGTCGGCGCCAGGGGCGTCGGCTTTCGCGACATGGGCCTGAAGTCGCTGCAGGCCATCCAGCTGCGGCAGCGGCTGAGCGAGGCGCTGGGCGACACGATCGAACTGTCGGCCACCGTGGCGTTCGAATTCCCCACGGTCGAGGAACTGTCCCAGCACCTGTTGGACGCGATCGCGGCGGCCTGAGTGCGTGGGCTCCGCCCGGACCGAGATGAGGCGCGGTTGACATGAATGAACCGATCGCAATCGTGGGCATGGCGTGCCGCTTCCCGGGCGGCGCCGGCGACCCGGCCTCCTACTGGAACCTCCTGAAGGAGGGCAGGGACGCCGTGGTCGAGGTTCCCAAGGAAAGGTGGGACGCCGCCGAGATCTACGACGAGGATCCGTCCGGGCTCGGCAAGACCTACGCCAAGTGGGGCGGCTTCCTGCAGGAGCCGATCGACCGGTTCGACGCTGGGTTCTTCAACATTCCGCCCGATGAGGCCCGCTTCCTGGACCCGCAGCAGCGGCTCCTGCTCGAGGTCAGCTGGGAGGCCATCGAGAATGCGGGAGAGGACCCGACGCGCCTGCGCGGAAGCCGCGCCGGCGTCTTCGTGGGAATCTCCTACCCGGAGTATCTCCACCTCCAGCTCAACCCGCACGCGATCCAGGAGGGCGGCCTCTACGTCGGGCTCGGGGGCGTCTTCAGCGCTGCCGCCGGGCGGGTGTCTTACGTCCTGGGTCTCCAGGGGCCGTCGGTCGCCATCGACACGGCCTGCTCGTCGTCGCTGGTGGCCATACACCAAGCCTGCCTCGCTCTCCGAAGCCGGGAATGCGAGATGGCGCTCGCATGCGGCGTCAACCTGATCCTGACGCCGCACTTCACGGACATGCTCTCCAAGATGAGGGCGCTCGCGAAGGACGGCCGCTGCAAGACCTTCGACGCGGCGGCCGACGGCTACGTGCGAAGCGAGGGATGCGGCGTCCTGGTCCTGAGGCGCCTCGCCGACGCGCTCGCGCGACAGGACCGCATCGTCGCAGTCGTCCGCGGCTCGGCCGTCAACCAGGACGGGGCGAGCCAGGGCCTGACCGTGCCGAACGCGCTGGCCCAGGAGGCGCTGATCCGGCAGGCCCTCGAGGCCGCCTCGCTGCGCCCCGCCGACATCGACTACGTCGAGGCACACGGCACCGGAACGCCCGTCGGCGACGCGATCGAGGCGCGCGCCCTCGGCGCGGTGTTCTCGGGATCCCGGGCCGAGCCCCTGACGATCGGCTCCGTGAAGACGAATCTCGGCCACCTGGAATCGGCGGCCGGGGTTGCCAGCGTGATGAAGGTTGCGCTGGCGCTGCAGAACGAACTGATCCCCCGGAACCTGAACCTCGCGACGCTCAACCCGTCCCTCGCGCTCGACCGCATCCCGGCCCAGGTGCCCGCGCAGCCGCTGGCGTGGAGGAGAGGGGAGCGCAGGCGCGCCGCCGGCATCAGCGGGTTCGCCCTGCAGGGCACCAACGCGCACGTGGTGCTCGAAGAGGCACCCGAGGCGGTCCTCCCCGAGCCGCCGGAGGCCGACCGGCCGCTTCACCTCTTGGCGCTGTCGGCGAAATCAGAGGGCGCGCTCCGGGATCTGGCGCGCCGCTACCTCGCCATGCGCTGGGCGCCGTCGCTGGCCGACATCTGCCACACCGCGAATCTCGGCCGAGCCCATTTCGACCTTCGCATGGCCGTGACCGGCGCGTCGGTCGACGACGTGCGGGGCCGGCTGAGGACCCTGGTCGAGTCGGACTTCGAGACGGTTCCCGCCGGGGTGACGATCCCCGTCCAGCCGGCGCCGGCCCGCGCGACGGGCGTCGTCTTCCTGTTCTCGGGCGGGGGCGCGCAGTATCCCGGGATGGGCCGGCGCCTCTACGCCACCCAGCCCACCTTCCGTCGGGCCCTGGACCGATGCGCCGAGATCGTGAGCGCCTACCGCGAGGTGCCGCTGCTCTCCGTGATGTTCGGGGACAGGACCGATCTGCTCGACCGCATGGACTACATGCAGCCGGCGCTCTTCGCCTACGAGTGGGCGATGACGGCGCTCTGGCGGAGCTTCGGGATCGAGCCCGCCGCCGTCATGGGGCACAGCCTGGGCGAGTACGCGGCGGCGGCGGTGGCGGAAGTGTTCTCCCTCGAGGACGCCCTGCGGCTGATCTGCCGGCGGGGCCTCCTCATGCACGAGGTCGAGCGGTCGCAGGGCGAGGGAGCGATGGCCTCCCTGGCCGTCGGCGAGCGTGCTGCGTCCGAAGCCCTGTCGACTGTCGCGGGCCGGGTGTCCATCGCCGCGCTCAACGGCCCGCAGAACACCGTCGTCTCGGGCGAGAGGGCGGCGGTGCGGCGCCTCGTGGAAGAATTCCAGGGGAGGGGCATCAAGGCGAAGCTCCTCGCGGTGTCGAACGCCTCGCACTCGCCTCTGATGGAACCGATCCTCGAAGCGTTCGAGGAGGTGGCGGACCTCGTCGCTTACGGCCGGCCGAGCCTGCAGCTGATCTCGAACCTGACGGGCGGCGAGGCCTCGGCCGAGATCGTGTGCGATTCGGGCTACTGGACGCGCCACATCCGCCAGCCGGTCCGCTTCCACGACGGCATGCAGACGCTGCGCCGCCTCGGCTACACCCGGTTCCTCGAGGTCGGGCCGCATCCGGTGCTGCTCGGCATGGGCCAGGACTGCTTCCCGGAGGTCGACGACGACACCGCCTGGCTGCCCTCCGCCAGACGCGACGCGGACGAGTGGGAGGAGATGCTGGCGAGCCTCGGCGCGCTCTACGTGCGCGGCCACGACGTTGACTTCCAGGGCTTCGACCGGGATTACCCGCATCGCAGGAAGCTCTCGCTGCCGACCTATCCGTTCGATCGCAAGAGCTACTGGAACGACGTGTCGTCGGGCTCCCGGGCCGCTCCGGCGGGTGACCGCGAGACCGGGGCCCACCCCTGGATCGGCAAGACCCTCGCGAGCGCATCCCGTCCGGGCGAGGTCACGTGCGAGGCCGAGATCGACACCACCCGGTTCGCCTTCCTCGCGGACCATGCGGTGCTGGGGCGCATCGTGTTCCCAGCGGCGGGGTTCCTGGAACTGGTCGCGGAGGCGGTGACGGTCCGCTGGGGGAAGGGGGCGGCCTGCGTGCTGCGGGACGTTCACTTCGCGACCCCGCTCGTGCTGGATCCCGCCAAGCGCTACCGGCTCCAGTGCGTCCTGACCGCGGGGCCGGCGCCCGGCGTCGAGGCGGAGTTCGCGGTCCTCGGCTGCGAGGGGGAGCTCACCGCGCCCTGGACCTCCCACGCGAGCGGCCGGATCGAGATCCTCGGGGCCGAGCCCGCCGCGGCGGCCGCGGCTCCGGATGCCCTGCGCGCGCGGTGCCCGGAGGTTCTGACGGCGGACCACTGCTTCGCGACCTTCGCGGCGCAGGGGATCGCGTACGGGCCCGGCTTCCGCGGCGTGACCCGGGTGCTCAGGGGCCGGCGCGAAGCGCTCGGCGAGGTGGTCTGGCCGGAGGAGCTCGCGGCGGGCCCCCGCCCGGCCTACATCCTCCACCCCGCGATCCTCGACGCGTGCATCCAGGTCCTGTCCCAGTGCGTCGACGGCGCGAAGGACGGCGATGCCGCCCGCGTCGGACTTCCCGTCCAGATCGACAGCGTGGCGTGGACCGGGACCCTCCCGGCCGGGAGACTCCTCAGCCACGCGGTCCTGCGCGAGCAGTCCGAGACCCGGTATTCCGGTGACGTCACGATCCTGGATGCGGACGGGCGGACCATCGCGTCGGTCCAGGGGCTCACGGTCTCGCTCGTGGCGCAGGGGCAGCTGCGGCGGATGCTCGGCCGGTCCCTGCACGGCTTGCAGCACGAGGTGACCTGGGTGCCGCAGGAGGCGGCGCGTCCGGCATCGACCCCGTCCTCCGGGCAGACCTGGCTCGTCTTCGCGGATCGGGGCGGGGTGGCAGAGAGCCTGCGCGCCCGCTGCGAGGGCGCCGGCATCACGCTCGTCGAGGTCGCACACGCGTGCACGGCCCTGTCCGCCGCGTCCGGCGACCTGGATGCCGACGCCTGCGCGTCGGTCGTGCGCGAGCGCCTCGGCGCAGGGGCGCTCGCCTTCGACAAGGTGGTGTTCCTCTGGGGGCTGGACGAGTCCTTCTCGCGCAATCCCACGCCCGACGCCCTCGCCGCCGATCAGCGCCTCGGCTACGCGTCCCTGCTCGCCGTCGCCCAGGAACTCGTCCGGACCGGACGGGAGCGGCCGCTCTACGTGGTGACCCGGGGCGTCCACGCCGACGCCCCGGGCGCGGCGCCGGCCCTCTCGCAGGCGCCCCTGTGGGGTCTGGCGAAGGTGATCCAGATCGAGCACCCGGCGCTCGACTGCGTCGCCATCGACCTCGGGGAGGATCCGTCCCCGCTCTTCGACGAGATCGCCTCGGATGCGCGCGACGACCGGCAGGTCCGCTACGCGGGCGGCACGAGGCTCGTCGCCCGGCTGACCGCCAAGGCGGCGGGCGGGACCGCGCCGGCGGCGGACATCGACGCTGCCAAGACCTACCTGATCGCCGGGGCCTTCGGCGGGCTGGGCGTCGAGACCGCGCGCTGGCTGATCGCCGAGAAGGTGGTGCGGAGCCTCGTCCTCGTCGGACGCCGGGCGCCCTCGCCCGCGGTGTCGCAGGAGATCGAGGCGTGGCGGGCGCAGGGCGTGCAGGTGCTCGTGCGCATGACGGATCTCGCGAACCTCGGCGAGGTCGAGGAGCTCTTCGCGGAGCTGGATTCCGGCGCGATCCCGCCGCTCGGAGGCGTGATCCACGCCGCCGGCAGCCTTCGGGACGCCGCGCTGGCGGACCAGACCTGGGACGACTACGCGGACCTCCTTCCCGCCAAGGTATTCGGGGCCTGGAACCTGCACCGGGCGAGCCTGAGGCTGCGCCAGCCCCTCGGGCTCATGGTGCTGTTCTCCTCGGCCTCGTCGCTGTTCGGCTTCGCCGGCCAGTCGAACTACGCGGCGGTCAACGCCTTCCTGGACGCCCTGGCGCATCACCGCAGCGGGTTGGGCCTGCGGACGATCGGCATCAACTGGGGCGTCTGGGCCCGGATCGGCCGCGTCGCTGACCTCGCCGAAGGGTCTCTCAGGGAGGCCGGGATCATCGCCCTCGACCCCGAGGAGGGAATGGCGCTCCTGGAGGCGATCCTGCGCGACGGCGAGGCGCGGCAGGTGGGGGCGCTGGCGGTGGACTGGCCGCGCTTCCTGCGCACGCTCCACGGCGAGGCGGGGGTGCCGCGCTTCCTCGAAGCCTATCGCAGGACGCCCGCGCGGGGCGCGCAGCCGAAGGGCGACGTCGTTCAACGCGTCCTCGGGCTGCCCGCATCCGAGCGGCGGGCCGTGCTGGCGCAGGTCGTCCAGACCGAGGTGGCGCAGATCCTCGGCCGCGGCCGGGACGAGTCCCTGGATCCGCGGATCGGGTTCTCCGAACTCGGGATGGACTCCCTGATGACCGTGCAGCTGCGCAACCGGCTGAAGAAGCAGTTCGGCGAGCACGCGCGAATCGCCGCCTCCCTGGCCTTCGACCATCCCAACATCGAGGCCCTGTCGGAGTACCTGGATGCCGAGCTGGCCCGGCGCGGCGGCGCCCCCGCGGCCCCCGCGGCCGCTCCGGCCGAGCCGGCGCGAGCCGCCGCGCCGGACGAGGACGCGGTCGCCATCGTCGGCCTGGGCTGCCGGTTCCCGGGCGGGGCCTCCGATCCGCAGGCCTACTGGTCCCTGCTGAGCGAGCAGCGCTGCGGCATCGTGCCGGTGCCCCGCGAGCGCTGGGACAACGACGCCGTGTACGACCCCGATCCGGACGCGGAGGGCAGGACGTACGCGCGCACGGGCGGGTTCCTCCAGGAGCCGATCGATTCCTTCGATGCGGGCTTCTTCAGGATCGTGCCGGGCGAGGCGCGGCTCCTCGATCCGCAGCAGCGCCTCATGCTCGAGGTCACCTGGGAGGCCCTGGAGGATGGGGGAATCGTCCCGACGGAGCTGCGGGGAACTTCGACCGGTGTGTTCGTGGGGCTCTCCTACTCGGACTACGCGCTCCTGGTGCAGCGCGCAGGGGTCACCGGCGGCGGCCTCTACGCCGGCACCGGCAGCAGCGCGAGCTTCGCCGCGGGACGGATCTCGCACTTCCTCGGCCTGCAGGGGCCCTGCCTGACGCTCGACACGGCGTGCTCCTCCTCGCTCGTCGCCCTGCATCAGGCCGCGCAGAGCCTGAGGCGCGGCGAGTGCACGCTGGCGGTGGCGGGCGGCGTGAACCTCATGCTGGCGCCGGACAACACCATCCTGCTGTCGCGAGCGCGGGCGCTGTCGCGGGCCGGCCAGTGCCGGGCCTTCGACGAGGCGGCGGACGGCTTCGTCCGGGGCGAGGGCTGCGGCGTCGTGATCCTGAAGCGGGTGCGGGACGCGCTCGCGAACGGCGACAGGATCTACGCGGTCATCCGCGGCTCCGCGGTGAACCACGACGGGGCGAGCAGCGGGCTCACGGTCCCGAACGGCTCGGCCCAGGAGGCCCTGATCCGCAATGCCCTGCGCGTCGCGGGCGTCCAACCCAACGAGGTCGACTACGTGGAGGCCCACGGGACCGGCACGCCCCTGGGCGATCCGATCGAGGTCCGCGCCCTCGGCGCCGCGCTGGGGGGAGACCGGAGCAGGCCGCTGCTTCTCGGATCCGTGAAGACGAATCTCGGCCATCTCGAAGCCGCGGCCGGGATCGCCAGCATCATCAAGGTGGCGCTGTCGCTCGACAACGAGCTGCTGGTGCCTCAACTCCCCGTGGAGCGGGTCAACCCGAACATCGCGCTCGACGAGATTCCCGCGCAGGTGCTGGTCGCGCCGCTCGCCTGGAAGCGGGACGACGCCCCGGAGACGGGGACCGCGAAGCGCAGGATCGCGGGCGTCAGCGGCTTCGCCCTGCAGGGCACGAACGTCCACGTGGTCCTCGAAGAGGGACCCGCCGCGACGGCCCGCGAGAGGACGGCCGTCGGCGAGGCGGAGCCGCCGGCGGGGGCGGCCTGCCTCCTCGGCGTGTCGGCCCAGAGCGGGGCGGCGCTGCGTCAGCAGGCCGCCCGCTACGCGGAGGCCCTCGACCGGGCCGAAGCGGGCTCGCTCCTCGACTTCTGCTGGAGCGCCAACACGGGCCGGGCCCAGTTCCCCTGGCGGGCGGCGATCGTGGCCCGCACCCGGGAGGAGATGAGCCGGAAGCTCGTGGCGCTCGCCGCCGGGGAGCCGGCCCCGCCCGCCGAGCCGAAGCGGATCGCATTCCTCTTCACCGGACAGGGCTCGCAGTATCTCGGGATGGGGCGGCAGCTCTACCAGACCTTCCCGGTGTTCAGGGACGCGATGGATCGCTGCGCGGCGCTGCTGCGCCGGGAGCGCAGCGTGGACCTGCTCGACGTCATGTGGGGAGGCGGCCCGGACGGCGGCGAGGAGCGCCTGCACCAGACGGAGTACACGCAAGCCGCCCTGTTCTCGCTGCAATACGGGCTGGTCGAACTCTGGAAATCCTGCGGCGTGAGCCCGGCTGCCGTCCTGGGTCACAGCGTCGGGGAGTTCGCCGCGGCCGTGACGGCCGGCGTGCTCGGCTGGGAGGACGGGCTGCTTCTGATCGCCGACCGCGGACGCCTGATGCAGCGCGGGACGGAGCCGGGTGCGATGGTGGCGATCGCGGCCCCGTCCGATGCGGTGCACGAGGTCGTCGCGCGCCACGCCGGCAGGGTCGGCGTGGCGGCGGTCAACGGGCCGCGGAGCATCGTGGTGTCCGGTGAGGCGGCGGGCGTCCGCGAGGTGGCGCGGCACTTCGAGGCGCAGGGCGTCCCGGTCAAGCCGCTGCAGGTCACGCGGGCCTTCCACTCGCCGCTGATGGATCCGATCCTGCAGCCCTTCGAGGAACGGGCATCCGAGGTGGCGTTCGCGCCGCCGCAGATCCGCTTCGTCTCGAGCCTGACCGGCGCGGAGGCCGCCGACGAGATCCGCACGGCGCGATACTGGACGGACCAGCTCCGGCAGCCTGTCTTGTTCGGCGCCGGCGCGCAGGCCCTCGTCCGGGACTCGCAGGAGTGGCACGTCGTCGAGATCGGCCCGCGGCCGACGCTGCTCGCCCTCGCCCAGGACTGCGTCCCCGATCCGGCCCGCCATCTCTGGACGCCGACGATGGGGAGCAAGCGGCCGGGGGCCGCGGACGAGAGGGAGACGGAGGACGCATCGTTCCTGCACGCGCTCGGCCAAGCCTACGCGAGCGGCGTGCCCGTCCGCTGGCGGGGCGTCGATTTCGGCGCCGCGCCGCGCAGGGTTCGGGTTCCGACCTATCCCTTCCAGAGGAAGCGCTTCTGGATCGAGACGCGGCCGGGCCGCCGCGACCCCGTGCCGTCCGGCACGGTCGCCGCGGCGCGGCCGCTCCTCGGCACGCGACTGGAATCCCCGGTCCTGTCGGACAAGGCGGTGCACGAGGTCGAGCTCGCCGCGGAATCGTTCGACTTCGTGAGGGACCACGTCGTCGCGTCGGCGGCGACGGGGCCGGTCTTCCCGGCGGCAGGGTTCATCGAGATGATGCTCGAGGCTGGCCGCGAGGCGAGCCCGGCCACGCCGGTCGGCCTGGAGGCCGTCGCGTTCGAGAATCCCGCGATGCTGCGTCCGGGAGAGAGCCACCGGCTGCAATGCGTCGTCAGCCCGCGCGCGGCGGGGGACCGGACCTCCGGCGAGATCGAGATCCACTTCAAGGACGGGCCGTGGACCCGCTGCGCGACCGGCCGTTTCGGGCCCGGTGCCGCTGCGCGGGCGGATGCGGTCGACATCGAGGACGTGCGGCGGAGGTGCCGCAGCGCGCCGAGTGCGGATCTCTACGCCGTGTTCGACAGGATGGGCCTTCGCTACGGGCCCGCGCTGCGGCGCATCGAGGGCCTCTGGAAGGGTGATGGCGAGGCGCTCGCGCGGATCCGCGGCCCGGGATCGGACGCCGTCGGCGAGGCGACCCCGCGGTTCGTGCTCGACCCGGCCGTCCTGGATTGCGGCATGCAGTCCTTCGCGAGCTGCCTGCCCGAGGGCGTCCTCGGCGAGACCCTGATCCTGCCGGTCCGGATCGGCGCGCTGCGATGCTTCGGCGCGCTCGGGGACGCGCGCGCGGTGTGGAGCTACGCCCGCCTCGTCTCGCAGTCCGGAACGGGCAGACGGTCCTATACCGGCGACGTGTGGATCCTCGACGACGCGGGTGCGGTGCTGGCCGAGATCCGGGGCCTGACCGTGATGGAGGCCAGCCTCGGCACGGCCCGGGATCTCACCTACGGCGTCCGCTGGGAGCGAACCCCCGCCGCGGCGCAGGCGCTCCTCGGCGGGACGACCCTGGTCTACGCCGAGGACGGCGCGGATCAGGCGCGCCGCATCGTCGAGGGACGGCTCGGCCCGCGGGCGGCCGGCTGGCACGTCGCGCAATCCCTGGCGGAAGCCCGCAGCCTCGTCGCCGACCAAGGGCTGAGGAGCGTCGTCTTCGTGGCGGGCGATGCCCCGCTGCTCGACCCGCGGCGCGGCTACGGCCCGTGCCTGGAGCTGATCCGCGCGCTGTCGCGGGCGCAAGGGAGCCGCGCGGGCGCGGCCGAGCGGCCGCGGCTGCTGGTCGTGACGCGGAACGCGCAGGGCACCGGCCTGGAAGCGGCGCCCCTCAGCGTCTCCCAGGCGCCCCTGATCGGGCTCGCGCGCGTCGCCCGCCTGGAATGCCCCGAGATCGCCGTCCGGCTCATCGACGTCGAGGCGGGATCGGCGGAATGGGTGGAGGAGGTGCTCGCGGATCCGGCCGAGAGCGAGGTGGCGATTCGCGGCGGCGTCAGGTACGTCCCGCGCCTGACGAGGCTCGCGGATCTCGGCACGGCGCCCGACCGCCCGCTCTGCGACCCGGGCAAGAGCTACCTCGTGACGGGCGGCCTCGGGGCGCTGGGCCTCGACGTGGCGCAGTGGCTCGCCGAGCAGGAGGGCGCCCGGACGCTGGTCCTGATCGGCCGGAGCGACCCTGGTCCGGAGGTCCGCGACAGGATCGACGCGCTGCGGAGTCGGACCGGGGCCCGGATCGAGACGGTCGCCCTCGACGTCGCCGACGCGGACGGTCTGCGGGATTGGCTGACCCGGCACGTCCGAACCCGGACGCTCGGTGGCATCGTCCACGCGGCGGGCACGCTCGCCGACGCGACCCTGGAGCGCCAGGACTGGGACAAGTTCGAGGCGGTCGCGCGTCCCAAGGTCCTCGGCGCGTGGAACCTGCACGCGGCGACGCAGGACCTCGCCGTTCCCCTGGACTTCTTCGCGTGCTTCTCGTCCGCGGCCTCGCTGCTCGGCAATGCCGGGCAGGCCAACTACGCCGCCGCGAACGCGTTCCTCGATCTGCTGATGCACGAGAGGGCACGGCTCGGCATGCCGGGCCTCTCGGTGAACTGGGGCAACTGGGACGGGAAGGGCCTGGCCGCCGCGCTGCGGGGCGACCATGGCCCGGCCGGGGCAGGGGCGGCCGCGCGGACGCTGATGGATTCCGGCCTGGCCCTTCGCGTGTTCGGCCGCCTGCTGAGGCGCCGGGTGGCGCAGGCCGGCGCGTTCGACATCCGCTGGGCGGAGATCCTTAAGGGGAGTCAGCGGGTGAATGCCGGAACCTTCCTTGCCGAATTCAACGAAGCGGAGGCGGACGTGCCGGACACATCGAGTGCCGCGCCGAGGACGCTGGCGGACATCGTCGCGGAGAGTGCGCTGGCGGAGCGGGCGGAAGCGGTCGGCCGGTTCCTGCAGGAGGAACTGTCCGAGGTTCTGGGTGCCCGGGTGGACCCGAGGGCGGGGCTCGTCGAACAGGGCATGGACTCGCTCGCGGCGGTCGAGTTCAGGAACCGGCTCAAGGGCAGGGTGGGGTACGCGGTCGCGATTCCACCGACAGTGATCTTCGACTACCCGACCCTGGACGCGCTCGCGGCCTACCTCCTGGCGCGGTTCGAGGACCAGGAGCCTCGCCGGGGCGCAGACGAGCCGCGACCGGCCGTGCGTGCCCTGCCCGAAGCGGGCCTCGGCGGGCCGGGACTCGCGGACGACGAGGTGGAAGACGAATTGCGCGCCCTGATCGAGGCCGAGCTCAAGGTGCTCGAGGGAACGGGCGCGGACGCCGCGGAGGAGCTGTCATGACCCTCGACAAGACATGGTTTCACGCCGCGGCTCCCCGGCCAGGCGTGCGGCTCAGGCTGGTCTGCTTCCACTACGCCGGGGGGGCCGCGCAGATGTTCAACACCTGGCAGCGCAGGATCGCCCCCGAGATCGAGGTCTGCGCGGTCCAGTTGCCGGGGCGGTGGAGCCGCCTGAAGGAGGCGCCCCTGCGCAGCGTCCCCGCAATGGCCAAGGCCGTCGCGGACGTGTTCGAGCCTCTGCTCGACCGGCCCTACGCCGTCTTCGGCCACAGCCTCGGGGCCGCGGTCGGGTTCGAGCTGATCCACGCGCTCGCGGAGCGGGGATCGCGGCTCCCGGTCCACTTCTTCGCGTCGGCGCGCCACGCCCCGCATCTTCCGAGCGCGGTCCCGTCGCTCCACCGGCTCCCGGAGGCACAGTTCATCGCGGTGCTTCGGGACCGCTACGCGGCGCTGCCGAGGGAGATCCTGGAGGACCCCGAGATGCTGCCGATCTTCCTCAACGTCCTGAGGGCCGACCTGGAAGCCATCGAGACCTACCGCTACGTCCCGCGGGCGGCCCTGTCCGTTCCGATCACCGCGATGGGCGGCACCCGGGATCCGGCGGTCGCGCAAGCTCAGCTCGAGGCCTGGGCCGACCTGACCACGGCCGGCTTCGCGGTCAGGATGTTCGATGGCGATCACTTCTACCTTCGCCCGAAGGAGGACGAGGTGATCGCGGCGCTCCAGAAGACCCTCGAGCCGGAGTTGATCGCCTGCTGCGGCTGACCATGCGGCGAGGAACCGGCTACGGTGGCGAGGCCAGCATTCCGCGCTCCTTGGCCGCGCGGGCTTGCCGGGACGGGACATGCGGGAGAGCATCCCGCCGACAGCTTATGAATCGAACCGGCGTCTCATCGTCGGCCCGCCGTCTTCGGAGCGATCCTTGAGGATGTTCCCGCCGAACGAGGTCCGGGTCTGGCGGGCGCGCGTCGGGCGGCAGCCGGCGGGATGGCTGCCGCTGGCGACGGGAACGCTGTCGGAGGAGGAGCGCGCCCGTCAGGCCCGCTTCGTCCGCGAACGGGATGCCGAGCTGTTCGCGCTCGGTCGCGCGATGCTTCGCCGGGTCCTCGCGGCGTCCATGGACGTGGCGCCCCGCGCGGTGACGTTCGAGGCGGGGCCGTTCGGGAAGCCCCGACTCGCGGCCGCGCATCGGGCGCCGTTCCGGTTCAATCCGACGCATTCCGGAGACCTCGCCGTGGTCGCCATCACCGTCGGACGCGAAGTCGGCGTGGACGTCGAGGCCGTGCGCCCGCTCAAAGATCTCGAGGGGCTCGTTCGAGCGACCTTCTCCGCCCGCGAGCAGCGGGACATCCTGGCCGCCCCGGAGGCCGGCCGGCTCGCGTCGTTCTTCGCGGCGTGGGCGAGGAAGGAGGCCGTCGTGAAGGCGCTGGGGCACGGTTTGCGCTTTCCGCTGGACGCCTTCGACGTGGAGGTGAGCCCGGAGGCGCCCCCGGCGCTCCTGGCATCGCGGGAGGCGGCGCTGGTCCCCTCCGCCTGGATCATGCACGCCCTGCCGCCGATGGCCGGATACGCGTCGGCGCTGGCAGTTGAGCGTGCGATGAATTCCGCGGTGACGTGCGAGGAATGGACCTGCGCCGCCTCCCCGTGAGGTGGCGCACAGATGCCGCGCCTAATGCGAGTGAGATTGGCGCCCGAGTTCCCCGCCCGGGACATGGAAGCCAGTCATGACGCCGCATCGGTTCACGGTCGGGCAGATCGTCACCTATTCCCAGACGCGTTTCCCCAACATGCTCAGCGGGGCCCAGTGCAGGATCGCGCGCCTGCTTCCGACCAGGCCCCAGCCGCTGGGGCCTGAGTACTTGATCCGGTGCGACCGCTTCGCCCGCGAGCTCATCGTGGGCGAACATGAACTCAGCGAGATCCGGTCACCGAGCGGAGGGGGCAGCCGGGCCGAACGTCCGCTCGGGCGGCAGCACGCCCGCACGACCATGCCGGGGACCCCTGGCGGGCCGTGGCAGCCACCCCGCGCGGCGTTGGCGCGAAGACCAAATCCGCGATTCCGAAGTAATCAGGCGGATTTGGCATGAGACGGCGGGTGGAGATCCCGGACAAGCGGACCGCGAGCACCCAGTCGGCAGATTTTCCCCAGAGGAGCGGTTGATGAACGGTGTGGCCGTCAGAATGCTCATCCGGGATCACGCCAAGTATCTTGGGCTCGTGTTCGGTATCGCCTTCTCGACGATGCTGATGTCGAACCAAGTCGCGATCTTCATCGGCCTGATGCTGCGCACGGCGAGCCAGATCATCGACGTTCGCGAGACCGACATCTGGGTGATGGATCCGCGCGTCGAATACATCGACGTGGTCGAGGGAATGGCGGATATGCAATTGCACCGCGTGCGTGGGGTGGAGGGGGTCGACTGGGCCGTCCCGCTGCACAAGAGCCTCCCCGTCGCGCACACGCGGGAGGGGGTGCTGCAGCAGGTGATCCTGCTCGGCGTCGACGACGCCACGCTGGTCGGCGTCGCACCGCACCTGGTCCTCGGCGCGGTCGAGGATCTCAGGCAGCCGGATGCCGTGATCGTCGACCGGGCGGGATACCAGTTCATGTGGCCCGGGGAAGCGCTCGCCCTCGGCAAGGAATTCGAGATCAACGACCGCCGCGCGGTGGTCGTCGCGATCTCCGAGGCCTCTGCGCCCTTCGCCACCTTCCCGGTCGTGCACACCAAGTATTCCAGCGCGCTCGGCTTCGACGGGCGCTCCCGCAAGCAATTGTCCTTCGTGCTCGCCCGCGCCCGTGCGGGTCAGGATCCGCGCGCGCTCGCCAGGCGGATCGCCGCGGAGACGGGCCTGAAGGCCCTGACGTGGCGCGACTTCGCCTGGGCCACCGTCGAATACTACATGAAGCGGACCGGGATTCCGGTGAATTTCGGGATCACGACGGCCCTCGGCTTCATCGTCGGCGCCGTCGTCGTCGGACAGACCTACTACCTGTTCGTCCTTGAGAACCTGCGCCACTTCGGCGCCCTGAAGGCCATGGGTGTCGGCAATCTCACGATCGTGCGCATGGTCCTGCTCCAGGCCGTGGTCGTGGCGAGCATCGGCTACGCCATCGGCATCGGGTTCTGCGCCGTGTTCTTCGAGGTGTTGTCGCGCACGGCGATCGACTTCCGCGGCTTCGCGCTGCCCTGGGAGGTCGCGGCCGGAACGGCCGGCGCCGTCTTCGTCATCATCGCCGTCGCGAGCCTCGCCAGCATCCGCAGGGTGCTTGTCGTGGATCCCGCGATCGTGTTCCGGGGCTAGCGCGATGGGCAGTGCCTCCGCCATCGTGCGCTGCAGCGGCATCACGAAGACGTTCACCGCGGGCGAAGACCTCGTCACGGTGCTGCACGGGATCGACTTCGAACTGCCCGCAGGTGAACTCACGATGCTGGTCGGTCCGTCCGGTTGCGGCAAAACCACCCTGATCTCGATCATCGCCGGCATCCTGAGCCCGACCTCCGGGGAGGTCGCGATCTGCGGCGCGTCGGTCACCCGCATGGGGGACCGGGAGAGGACAGCCTTCCGACGCCGGACGATCGGCTTCATCTTCCAGCAGTACAACCTCCTGCCGGCGCTGACCGTCGCCGAGAACGCGGCGATCCCGCTGGTCGCCGCGGGGATGCCGATGAGGCGGGCGCTGGAGCGGGCAATCCCCATTCTGACCCGCCTCGGAATGGCCGGCCACGTCGGCAAGACCCCGAATCAGCTCTCGGGCGGGCAGCAGCAGCGGGTCGCGATCGCGCGGGCGCTGGTCCACGAGCCCCGGCTGATCGTCTGCGACGAGCCGACCGCTGCGCTCGACGCCGACACCGGTCGATCGGTCCTCGAGCTCCTCAAGGCCGCCGCGCTGGCGGAGGACCGGGCGGTCATCGTCGTCACCCATGACAGCCGAATCTACTCCTTCGCGGACCGGATCACGGCCATGGAGGACGGGCGAATCCGCTCGGCCCGCGTCGCGCAGGCGAGGATGGGATCGGAGGTGGCGTGACATGACCGGCAGTTCCGTCCTGCTCCGCTTCGGCGTTCCCGCGCTGGCCGCCGGCCTGTTCGGCTTCACCGCCTGGTCCGTTTCGGCGAAGTACGATCCCCGGCCGATCACCGAGCCGGTGATCGCGGCGCCGGCCAACTCCTACGCCCAGGGGGTGTCCGCCGCCGGGATCATCGAGCCGGCGAGCGAGGTGGTCGCGGTCGCCACCGAGCGCGGCGGCGTCGTCTCCCGCGTGGAGGTCGTGGCCGGCGCCGGGGTCACGGCCGGACGGCCGCTCTTCTCCGTCGACGATCGTGAGGTCCGGGCCGTTGTTGCGCGGCATGAGGGCGCGCTCGCGGCGGCCGAGGCCCTCCTGAGCTCGGCCGACCTGAACATCGCGATGCAGCGTCACAAGATCTCGCAGGCGGCGGCGGAACTCGAGAACGCTCAGGCTGAATCGAGCCGGGCGGAGCTCGACCGCCTCCGGTACGCGTCGCTCGCCCGCGGGTCCTGGGTTTCGCGCCAGCGCTACGAGGCGGCCATCGCGGATGCGGGGAAGGCCGCCGCGGCGGTCGCGGCCGCCGAGGCCGCGGTCGCCGCAGCGAAGCAGCAGAGCAAGGTCCTGACCGCCAAGCGGCTCGAGGCGGAGGCCAATGTCGCCCAGTCGAAGGCGGCGCTGGAACAGGCGCGCGTCGACCTCGACAGGACGGTCGTGAAGGCGCCGATCGACGGCAAGATCCTCAAGGTCAATGTCCGCGTCGGCGAGTACGCGCAGGCGGGCGCGCTGTCCTCCCCGCTCATGATCATGGGAAGCGCGGATCTCCTGCATGTCCGCGCCGATGTCGACGAGGCCGACAGCTGGAGGATCAACGCGGGCAGCCCGGCCGTCGCGCGGCTGCGCGGCAACCCGAAGATCTCCGCCCCGCTGTCCTTCGTGCGCATCGAGCCCTACGTGGTGCCGAAGCGGTCGCTCACCGGCGCCAGCACAGAGCGCGTCGACACGCGGGTTCTCCAAGTGATCTACGCGCTGCAGGTTTCCGACTTCCCGGCCTTCGTCGGCCAGCAGGTCGACGTGTTCATCAAGACCGATTCGCCTCAGGGCGTCGCGGAACTTCGCCGAGATCCCGCGGAGGTGGCGCGGCCGCTGCCTGCCTGCCCGCAATCTCTCGCGACGCACCGGGGATGCCGCATACCTGGGCAGGCGGACGCCCCGTGGCAACAAGCCCAGGGCACCCAGATCGGCCAACCCGCCGATTGACGGTGATCCACTCGACTCCGCCGTGAGCGAGTGGGACCGGCTCCGGGTCCAGCGAGTTCGGCCCGCGCCTTGGTGCGGAAGTCCGCCTCCAGCCACGGGCGCTCGCGCGCCCGGGCCAAGAAAGCCTTACGGTCCACCTGTTGGCGATGGTGTCAAGGAGGTCGCCCGCAATCGCCGCCGCGTCATACCAAAGGCTCAGGATGCTGACGCATCGAGCCGTTGCTCCATCTCGAATTTTCGATTTCAAGCCAGAGGCTTGGCGAACCAGAGGCTTGGCGAACCAGAGGCTTGGCGAACCAGAGGCTTGGCGAAAATTCGAGAGCCGCGGAACCGCCGAGCCACGTCTCCCATTGGCGTAAGAAAATAAGTCAAAACACCGAGTAGCGAGGGCGCCACAACAATGATGCTGGTCATTACATTAGTATAACATACCGTCGCCAATGTACATCGGTCGCCCCATGGACCGTGTCCAGGTCTGTTGCAGCGCTCGTCCGTCTCGGCGGACGCACTCAAATAGTTTGCGCGCTCAATGTGAGCGCCACTCGGCAGGGATGAGATCCTCTCCCCGCTCGCTGCCCGCGCCAGCCGTTTTGGCTGCTTCCTGAGCAGCCTCTTGCTTGCCGAGCTGCCGCAGGCGCACTGGCTCTGCTGCCGTTGAGGCCGTCAGCTGCAGGATCTTCCGAATGGCCGACAGGTTCCCTGCCCGGGCTTTGGCGAACAGCAATCCTATCGCCTGGCACCGGCACCGAGCTTGGCCGTACAGGAGAGCGTCGCGCTGATCACGCTGCAGGTAGGCAACTGTGATCCGAAGTGCCGCTGCGATCGTCTCCGGCCTCTCGCCCAAGGCGGCCACTTCCTCCACCACGAGCCCAGGGCCAGTTGCTGGGACAGGTCGCGGCGACGGCTTACGTCCCGCACCCGGCCTTGCACCTCCGCGCCCGATGCCCAAAGATCTCGTCATCGCAATCTCCTTTTGGTGCAACGCCTCAGCTGGAAAAAAATCTTTGCATGAGACCAGATGCGGTATTTTGTCCTTGGATTTCTATAATTTTCCGGATCCCCCGCCCCGTAGGACCTTTGCCTCGCTGGATACCGTCGGGAGCGTCCCCACATGTGGACCAGAGAAGATGAGGAGGAGCGCCATGGCAGAAGCTGTTCACGGCCAGCCTGTCGGTGATCCGGAGGTCGTGCTTCTGGACGATCCGGGGACACGAGCATTCTGGGCCCGACGCTTCCAGGAGCCTGCCGAGAAGATCGAGCAGGCAGTCGAGGAAGTCGGAAACGATCCGGCTCGTGTGGCCCAGTATCTCGGGAAGCCCTGGCCGTACGAGAAGAGCGGCATCGTCTGACACGCGCCGAGTGGGATGACGGTTGCCTGCGTCGCTTCAGATGCGCCTCTTGGGCTGCCGCTTGGTGAGCGCGTCTCCGGGCTGACCAAGCGATGACGACAGCGGGCCCAATGCGTCGCTGTGCTGGCCGCATCGCCACGCGCCGGATCTCCTGGACCGACCGGGGCACCGGCGGGCGTGGCGATGAGCGCGGGTTTTGGGGGCGCGCCATTTGCCAACCGGCGGACCCGCGCCAGCAAGGCGAAGGCCAGCATCACCAACGGGACGTGCCGGTGCCAGCCATGCCGGGAGCGGCTCTCGTCGTGGGCCAAGCCGAGTTCCGTCTTGGCGGTCTCGAAGGCATCCTCGATCGCCCAGCGCCGGCCCTCCACCGCCACCAGCCTCGTGACGGGCGTGCCGGCGGGGCACCAGGTCGTGAAGGAGGCCAGAGCCCCGTCCGACAGGCTGCGCCGGACCAGCAGGCCGCGCGTCCACTCGCTCTCATCGAGGGCCGGATCCAGGGCGCTGGCCGGCAGGGTGGCCAGAGGCAGGTAGGCCCAGTCGAACAGGCGCGCCCCTTCGGGCCCGCCCCAGCTGACAGGCGGATCCAATCCGTCTCCGCGAGCCCCTTGGCGATGTCCTCGGCCGTGCCGGCAATGGGGCGTTCCGTGATCCAGGACCAGACGCTGTGTTGGCCGGTGACGCCCAGCACGCAGCCTTTGGAGGCGCGCCGCAGCGCCATCTCGATCTCGCTCACCCCCCAGCCATGGGCGCCGGCCCCCGCCGGCGCGAGGACCAGCAGCAACGGGAACGCGGCGCGTCCCTTGCCGCGGATCCACCTTGCGAGGGGCTTCCGTCCGGGCGGCGGGGGACGCGGCCGGCATCAGCCGGCGGCCGCCGCGAGGCGGGCGAGGCGCTCGGCGAGGGCGCTCCGGACCGGCGGGTCCGCGAGGTAGAAGTGCCCGCCTGCCGGGTGCCAGCGCGCGCAGCCGGAGCGGGTGGCGGCCTCCCACCCGGCCATGTCGGCCTCGCCGATTTCGGCGTCGTCCTGCCCGCGGATCGCCAGGATCGGGCAGTCGAGCGCCTCCGGCTGGGGGCGGTGATAGGGGTCGGTCAGGGTGAAATCCGCGCGGATCGCCGGCAGCAGGAGCGCCATCAGCTCCCGGTGTGCGAGGATTGCCGCGTCGGTGCCGCCGATGCGGGCGAGTTCGGCCAGGAGCGCGTCGTCCACCAGCGTGTGCCGCAACGGCTGCGGCGTGGGGACGTCCGGCGCCCGCCGGGCCGAGACGACGAGGTGGGCCGGGACGAGGCCGCTCCCTTCGAGGCGGAGGGCGGTCTCGTAGGCGATCAGGGCGCCGAGACTGTGCCCGAACAGGATGACCGGCCGGCTCCAGTCGAGATGCGCGGCGAGGAGGTCGGACAGGGCGCGGGCGACGCCCGCGAGGTCCGCGCGGCGCTTCGCCGAAGCGGCCGCCGCGCCCCGGCAGTTCGACGGGGCAGACCGCGACGCCCGCGAGAGCCGGCACATCGAGCCAGGGCCGGAAGAACCCGGCATTGCCGCCCGCGTGGTGGAAGCACACGACCTGCGGCCGGCCCCGCGGCGGCGAGGGCGTCAAGGGGAACCAGGCGCGCGGGTCCTGCGCCGCGGGGCCGGACGGCGGTCCGGCAAGCCGGCCGGCGAGGAGGCGGGCCAGCGCGGGTCCCTCGTCACGCAGGGCGAAGTGGCCGCCGGGCAGCCTGTGGAGGGTGAAACCGGCCGAGGTCCGGGCCTCCCAGGCCTCGACCGCCTCCATCGACACCAGGGCGTCGGCTTCAGCCGCGACCGCCAGGATCGGGGCCGCGACCACCGCCTCGCTGTGGTAGCCGGTCGCCATGGCGAAGTCCCCCTCCAGGGAGTCGCGCAGCGTCCCGAGCATCCCGTCATGGGCCAGGACCGCCTCGGCGCTGCCGCCGAGGCGGCGCAGCGGCTCCGCCCAGCTCTCGCCCGGCCGCGGCAGGAGCGATGCGGGGACCGGCCGATCCGGCGACGGGCAGGCGCCCAGCATGAGCAGGCGCGCGACGGTCCCGGTCTCGTCCAGCCGCCGCGCGAGGGCGAAGGCGATCTTGCAGCCGAGGCTCCAGCCGACGAGGGCGAGAGGCCGGTGCCGGACGGAGTCGAGGAGCGGCAGCAGCGCCTCCGCGGCCGCCTCCACGCTGCGGAAGGCAGGCTCGCCGACCCGGTGCTCGCGCCCCGGGAGCTGGACCGGGCAGAAGCGGACGCCCTCCGGCAGGTGCGCCTCCCAGCCGCGGAAGACCGAGGCGCCGCCCGCCGCGAACGGGAATGCGAGGACGTTGGCGGCGGCCTCCGGGTGCGGCCCGCCGAAGGGGAACCAGGCGCGCGCCGCCCGCACGGCCGCGTCGGCCTGCTCCAGAAGGCCGGCCATCCGCCGCGGGCGTCCGCGCAGGTGGGCCGCGTCGCCCGCCTCCGGCCGCCCGGCCGGTCCGGGCCGCCGCCGCGCCCGCAGGAGGCAGTAGCGGATCCGCCCTGCGGCGAGCCGGTCCCACAGGGGCGAGCCGGGCAGGGCGAAGTAGCCGCCGACCGCCTCGACGAGGTCGGGATCGGCCCGGCGCAGGCGCTCCACGACGCCGGCGGGCGCCGCCGCGCGGGCCGCCAGCACGCCCTCGCGCAGGCCGAGGCCGGGGCCGCGCCGCGCCCGGCCCTGCTCTGCGGCGGGCCGGGCGCGCCGCTCGTCTGCCTGCACGCCAGCGACGGCTTCGCCGCCGCCTACCGCCCCCTCGCCGAGGGGCTCGACGGCGCCAGAGCCGTCCTCGCCCTCGACGCGCCGGGTCTCCGGCCCGGCGAGGCGCCGGTCGACCGTCTCGACGTCCTCGCGCACCGGCACCGCGCATGTCTCGGGCCGGCCCCTGAGGGCGGCCACCAGCTCCTCGGCTGGTCGATGGGCGCGCACACGGCCTGACAGCTCGCTCAGGACCTCCTCGCGGCCGGCGAGCCGGTGGCGCGCGTGATCCTGGTCGATCCCTCGCCCCGCGCGCCCTTTGCAGGAATCCGCTCCCCGGGCGGCCTGCTCCTCGCCTGCGCGGGGGACGCGGCGCGGGCCGCCCTGGCGGCGGACGGGCACGATGCGGGGTCGATCGATGCCATGCCGGAGGCGGGGCGGCGCGGCCTGTGGCGCCGGCTGCTCGCGGGCCAGGGCCTGCCCGCCTCGCTCCTCGCCGACGAGGCCGGGCTGGATCGCTTCCTCGGCGTGGTCGCCGCCAACCTGCGCGCCATGGTCGCGGCGAGGCTCGCGCCGCTGCCGGCCGGCCCGGAGGTCACGGTCTTCACCGCGGCCCGGCGCCCGCCGGGCTGGGGCGATGCCCTCGCCGAGTGGGAGACTCTGCTCGCCGGCCGCGCCACGCCCATGCCGGTCGAGGCGGACCATTGGTCGATCCTCGGCGCCCCGGACTTGGCGCGGCGGATTCGGGCGCTGCCGCGATGAAAACCAGCAGCCGAGGATGCCGAGGCGTCATACGACATCCGGTTGATTGCTTCGCAATGCGGATGTCGTATCACCCCGGTCTCGGGTAGGCCCGAGATCGGGAACCGATGGTCCTCCTCGACGACCGCCGGGAGAGGAGAGGCGCGTCAGCCCCTCAGCCGCCAGCGCTCGGTGTCGCGGTAGGCGTCCCAGAGGTCGCGATAGTGGGCGCAGCGTGCCTCGAGCTCGGCCGGCGTGCCGCTGTCGACGACGCGACCGGCCTCCATCACCACGATGTGGTCGGCCCGCGCGATGGTCTGCAGCCGGTGGGCCACCATCACCACGGTCCGGTCCCGGAACAGCGCCCGCAGCCCTTCGCCGACACCGTGCTCGCTCTCCGCATCGAGGGCCGAGGTCGCCTCGTCGAGCAGCACGATCGGCGCGTCCTTGAGGATAGCGCGGGCGATCGCGACCCGCTGGCGTTCGCCGCCGGAGAGGTCGCGCCCACCCTCGCCGAGGACCGTGTCGAAGCCCTGCGGCAGGTGCGCCACCAAGTCCCCGCAGCAGGCCCGCTCGGCCGCCTCCCGGCACTCGGCCTGCGACGCCCCGGGGCGGGCGAGACGAAGGTTGCCGGCCAGCGTGTCGGCGAACAGGATCACGTCCTGCGGCACGACTCCGAGCCGGGCGAGGTGCCGATCCAGAGGCACCGCGCGGATGTCCTGCCCGCCCACCGTGATCCGTCCCGCCTCGGGGTCGAAGGCACGCGCGATGAGCGCCAGCAGCGTCGACTTGCCCGCGCCGCTCGGGCCGACCACCGCCGTCACCTGCCCGGCCGGGAGCGCGAGGTCGAACCCGTCGAGCACCGGCCGGCCCGGCCCGTAGCCGAAGCGCACCCCCTCGAAGCGGATCTCGCCTGGGCGGACCGGCTCAGTCCCGTCCTCCAGGGCCGGCTGCGCCAGGATCGCGGCCGCGCGGGCATGGGCGTCGCCGACGAGGCGCATCATGAAGCCCTCGCCGAGGGAGGCCTCCAGGGGGGCGAGCAGGAGCAGCAACACGAGGAGCGCGACGGCGAGGCCGGGCGCGTCGATCGCGCCATTCGTGAACAAGGCGACCGCGACGCCAACCAGGGCGAGCACCGCGAGGTCGAGGAGGATGCGCGCGGCGCTCACCTGGGGAGCCACGGTGCCGATCGCCCGCCGGTAGAAGGCGTGCAGCGCCTCGACTTGCCGACGGTAGGCGCCCCGCTGCGCGTCGACCTGCCCCATCGCGCGCAGCACCGGCAGGCCGGCCAGAAACTCGACCATCCGCTCGGCGGTCTCGGCGACGAGGCTCGCCTGGTCGCGGGCGAGCCGCGCGAGGGCGCGGTCGAGGCCCCGGTAGGCGAGGACGGCGAGGCCCGCGAGGACGAGCGCCGCGGCGAGGAAGAGCGGGTGCACCGCGCCGAGCGCCGCAACCAGCACCAGCGAGAGCGCGGCCTGCCCGACCTGGCGGCCGAGGCCGTAACCCGCCTCTTCCTCGATCCAGCGAAAGCGGTTGGTCACGAGGTCCGCCAGGCCGCCCGCGCCGACCCGCGCGAGCGCGCCGAGGCCGAGGCGCCGCAGATGGGCGAACAGGTCGAGCCGGAGTTCTGCCACGGCGCCATAGCCGGACTCGAAGCCGCGGGCGAAGCCGACCGGCATCACGGCGATCCGGGCCAGGAACGCCCCCGCCACGAGGGCGGTCGCGGCGAGCGAGCGCCCGTCCGTCCAGGTTCCCGCGGCGAGGCCGTGGACGACCCACGCCGCCGTCAGGAGCGGCACCGCGGCGAGCCCCGCATCGGTGGCGAGGAGGGCGAGCCCGATGCGGTAGCGGACCCGCATCCGGGGCTCCATCCGGCGGGTGAGGTCGCGCCACCAGGAGACCGGGCGCTCAGCGGGCTGCGGCATGGTGTGCATCCTCCGGAAGGCCAATGCCGCCGGGGCCCGCGGCGCCGCCGTTCTGAAGCGACCAGTAGCGGGCGTAGCGGCCACCTCGCGCGAGCAGCCCGGCATGATCGCCGCTCTCCGCGATGCGGCCCGCGTCGAGCACCACGATCCGGTCGGCATCGACGATCGAGGCGAGGCGGTGGGCGATGACGAGCACCGTCCGGCCGCGGGCGAGGGCGCCCAGGGCGCGCTGGATCTCGCGCTCGTTGACCGGGTCGGCCGCTGCGGTCGCCTCGTCGAGCACCAGGATCGGCGCGTCGCGCAGGATCGCCCGGGCGACGCTGAGGCGCTGGCGCTCGCCCCCCGAGAGCGCCGCCCCCCCGCCTGCGAGCACCGCCTCGACGCCGCCCGGCAGACCGGCGACGAAGTCCGCCGCGCGGGCCCGCGCGAGGGCCTCGGCCATGGCCCGCGGCGTGGCCTCGGGCGCGGCGAGGCGCAGGTTCTCGGCGACCGTGCCGGTGAACAGCCAGGGGTGCTGCGGCACGGTGCCCACCAGGGCGTGGAGCGTGTCGGGCGCCATATCGCGCAGGTCGACCCCGCCGATCGTAATCCGGCCCTCGTGCGGGTCCTGGGCGCGCAGCAGCAGGTTGGCGAGCGTCGTCTTGCCTGCCCCGCTCGCGCCGACGAGCGCCGTGACCGTGCCGGGCTCCAGCACGAGGTCGATCCCGTCGAGCACCTTGCGCTCGCCGCGGCGGAAGCCGACGCCCTCGAAGCGCACGGTCCGGTCCGCCGGGCTCACGGGGGCGGCCGGAAGCGGCAACGGCGCCTCGGCGAGCAGGGCGTCGAGCCGGGCCAGCACCTCGCCCTGCTGCGCGAAGCGGAAGGCGAAGTTCGGCGGGCGGGTGACGAGGCCGCCGAGGCTCGGCGCGAAGACGACGAAGAGCACGAGGTGCGCGACCGGCAGATCGCCCCGCGCCAGCAGCCACAGCCCGAGGGGCAGCACGATCAGCAGGCCGGAGGTCACGCAGACCTGGAGCAGCGCGCTCGCCCGCAGCACCCGGCGCACGCAGTCGCCGATCACCGCGAGGTAGCGGCCGGTCATGTCGCGCAGGCGCGCGAGGGCCCGGTCGTCCTCGTCGAATAGGCGCAGGGTCGGCAGCCCGGCGACGTGCTCGGCCGCCCGCGCCGCCGTCTCGGCGCTGCGCTCGTAGTACGCGCGGGTGATGTCGGCCGAGCCGCGTGTCGTCGCCCGCATCGCCGCGAGGCCGAGGAGGATCGGCAGGGCGGCGGCCAGGGCGAGCCGCCAGTCGAGGGCGAAGAGGCCGACGAGGACGATCAGCGGCGCGGTGAAGGTCGCGGTCGCCTCCGGCACGAGGTGGGCGATGCCGTCCTCGATGCTCTCGACGTCGTCGAGGACGAGGCGGCGCAGGGCCTTGCCGCCGTAGCGCTCGAACACCGCCGCCGGCACGCGGGCGAGGTGCTCGGCAAGCGCCAGGCGCAGGTCGCGCTGCACGTCGACGGCGATGCTGTGCGAGAGCGCGGTCGAGCCCAGGAAGGCGAGACGACCCGCCACGACCAGGGCGGCGATCCCGGCCACGGTCCAGCCCATCCGGGCCCGGTCGGGCGCGGGCTCCAGGGCGTCGAGGATCAGGCGCGTGACGCCGAGCTGCCAGGCGAGGCCGAGGAGCGCGGCGAGGAGGCCGAACGCGATGGCGGCCGCCATCGCCCGCGGTCGCGTGCGCAGGAGGCCCGCGAGGCGGGCGAAGGTGGCGCCGAGCCCGCCCGCGGGCGGGGAGGAGGGCGCTGAGGGCTCGGGCGCGCTCACGCGGCGAGCCATGCTCGCGCCTGGGCGTCGGCTTCCGCGTCGCTCGCGACCACCCTGTACGGGTAGGGCAGGAAAGCCTTGTTCATCAGGGACATCGCCTTCACGGCGAAGGACCCGCGCCGCGCCGCGTCGGGCTCGACCCGGACGGCGCCGGCGCAGAGGCGCTTCTGGGCGTCCTTGCGCGCCTTGAACCAGGCCCGGTACGCCTTCATGAAGCGCGAGGAATCCTTCGGCATCTCCGGGCCGTGGAAGTCCAGCACGAAGCGCTCGTCCCTGGCGAGCAGGGCGTCGAACTCGGCGACGCGGGCCTCGGCCTCGGCATCGGGCACGCGATCGGGCATCCGGTAGCGGGCCACGGGCCAGCGCGAGAGGTCGAAGTCGCCTGAGGCGGGAGGGGTGCCGAAATCCGTCATGCCGGTCTCCATGGTCTCTCCGGTTGAGGGCAGGGCGGCGCCGGTCGCGCCGCAGCCCGGGCCGGCCTGCCGCGCCGCGCGCGGCACGAGGCGCGCCGCCGCGAGGCCGGGCCGGTGCTCGCGGAGCGCCGAGGCGCCGAGGCGCGCACGAGGAAAGGCTGGCTGAGGCCGAGGACCGGCGTCGCCCTAACCAGACTCGCGGCCGTCCGGCCCGCCGCCGCGATCAGGTCCAGGAGCAGGGCGCCGCCGACTGGGGGGCCGAGGAAGGAGACCCCGGCCTGCGCGGCGTTGCCCCGGCCGCGGTGGCTCGCCGGGAGGGTCTCGACGGCGAAGCCGTCGCAGGCGCTGCCGATGGCGGCGTTGGCCAGGGCGGCGGCGATGAGGCAGACGAGGAGCGGCGCGAAGGCCGCGGGGCCGATCCCGGCCCCGGCGGCGAGCGCGAGGGCGGAGAGTACGGCCCCGCAGGCCACGCTCGCCGACATGCGTCGCCGTCCGGCCGGCGGCAGGCGGTCGCGCTCCACCGCTCCCGACCACAGGCCCTCGAGCACCCGGGGCAGCAGGGTGAGGGAGACGAGCCCGATCCGGTCGAGGGGCTGGCCGGCCTCGCGCATGACGGCAGGCAGGCCCACCCGCGCGATCCCCATCACGACGCTCCGGGCGACGGACATCCCGCCGATCGCGGCCGGGACGGGGACGAGCGGGGCCTCCAGCCCGACGGCGGTCCCGGCGCCCAGCCGCATCAGAACCTCGTCCGCCATGACAGGCCCACGATCCGCGGCTGGCCGATGGTGCTGAGCGTGGCCGGGCCGTAGGCGAAGCTGTAGGTTCGGTAGGTGCGGTCGGTGAGATTGGTGACGAACAGGCGCAGGGTCGAGGCGGGATCGAAGACGACGTCGAGCCCGGCATCGAAGGTCGTGAAGGAGCCCTGCGAGAAGGTATTGGCCGGGTCGAAGTAGGTGCGGCTCACCGTCCGGGCGGCGCCGGTGAGGGCCATTTGGGCCGGCAGCCAGGTCTGGTCGATGAGGTAGCGGAACCCGACATTGGTCACCAGGTCCGGCGCCTGAGGCGTGCGGCCCCCGGCGATGCGCTGGCCCGTGATCGGATCGGCGTAGCCGGAGAACTCGGAGCGGCCGAACGCGCCCTGCGCGGTCAGCGTCAGACGGTCGGTGGGCCGCAGAGCCAGCTCGACCTCGACGCCGGTGCTGGTGCCCTCGGCGGCATTGCGCAGCACCTGGAAGCCGACCGGGCCGGCGTTGATCTGCTGGTGGGAGGTTTCGATGCGGTAGAAGGCACCCGACACCGTCGCGAGGCCGTTCAGCATCTCGGTGCGCGCGCCGACCTCGTAGTTCCAGGCCCGCTCCGGCTTGTAGGCGACGGCGTCGAGGGGGTTGGAGACCGCGCGGTTGAAGCCGCCCGGCTTGTAGCCCTCGGAGACGAGGGCGTAGACCCGCGTCGTCGGGTCGACCTGGTAGCCGAGGGAGACCTTCGGCTGGAAATTCGTGAAGCTCGCGTCGTTGTCGAAGTTGAAGCCGAAGCTGCCGCCGTTGAAGCCGATCGACGACCAGTCGACCGCAACACGGGTGCCGACGGTGAGGTCGAGCCGGTCGGTGAGCGCGTAGGTGCCCTCGCCGAACACCGCGACGCTGCGCGCATCCACGTCGTTGCGCGTGCCCGAGGCGCGGCGCGTGAACTGGTTGTCGAGGAACACGACGCCCGCGACGCCCTTGAACGGACCAGCCCCATCATAGGCCGCGCGGAACTCCTGATAGACGGTCCGGTAGGTCTCGGGGAAGGACTGCCCGAAGATGCGACGGTTGAGGTCGACGGCCTGGAACGACGTCACGCTGGTGAAGGTGACGTCGTTCAACCGGTAGTTCATGGTCAGGCCGGCCGTCGTCGTCTCGCGCCCCAGGACGCTGTAGGGGAACGGGATGACGGAGGAGCGGAAGGCGCGCCGCTTCACGTCGGAGTCGAGGATGTAGGTCTCCTCGCGCGAGCGCAGCGTGCGAGACGATCAGGCTGGCGTCGAAGGCACTCCCGAGCGGCGCGTAGCGCAAAGCAGCGCGACCACCGAGGCCGTTCCACCAGTCGACGTCGTCGCGATGGCGGTCGATGTCCCGGATCTGGCCGGTGAAGGAGCGCTCCTTGAAGCCGAGATCGAGGAACATCGCGTCGGGGATGAGCACGCTCGTCGTCGAGGTGCCGATCTCGAACAGGCGCTCGGAGGCGGTGCCGAACACGTCGGCGCGGGCGAAGCGCGGCTTCTCGGTCGCGATGTTGAGCACGCCCGCGAAGGCGTTCATCCCGTAGAGCGTGCCCTGCGGCCCGCGCAGGAGTTCGATCCGGCCGACGTCGAAGAGGTCCTGCGCCAGGTTCGCCGAAGCCTGAGGCACGCCGTCGACGTAAACCTGCATGACCGGGTTGTAGAAGTCCGGCGAGGAAATGCCGCGGACCGTGAAGTTGGCGTAGGCGCGGTTGCCGCGGCTCTCGATCACGATCCCGGGCAGGACCTTCTGCAGATCGCTCACATCGCGCACGTCGTTGTCGGCGAGCCGCGCCGCCGTCACCGCCGTGACCGAGGCGTCGACCCTGTCCAGACGCTGCGCGCGCTTGTTTGAAGTAATGATCACTTCGTCGAGCTTGATCTCGCCCCCTGCCGGCTGCGACAGGGCCGGAAAACCGACAAACGTTGCTATAGTCGTAAAAAAACTGATGATATCCTGCCTGTTGAGAGCATTTCTAAACTGCCGCAGTGCCGTCGAAATTGCCAGTGGTGTCATCATCTTTTTCGATGGATATTGTCAAACGCTTTCGGGGCCGGCATTAACGGCATCGGTACTAAGTCGAGTCTTCGCACATGGGAGAACGGGGCGTGTCGTCGGATCCACATCGCGACGGGCCGGCGGAGGCCGCACCGGTCGCCTCCTGGCAGGAGGCTGTGGCGGAGGGACTGGCCCGCCTCGGCTGGTCGCAGAGCGCGCGGATCGATCCGATCGCGTCCGACATCGCCATCGTGGTGGTCGACGCGTTCCTGGAGCGGGACCTCACGGTCGATCTCGCGGGGGCATCGACCTTCTCCCTGAGCATCGTGCTGGAGGGCAGCGGACGCCTCTCGGCGCGCGGCGTGTCGCCGGTTGAGGCGGAGGCCGGCACCGCCGTGCTGTTCGCCTGCAACGGTCCGGCCTCCGGGGAAGACCTGTTCCGCGGCGGCCGGCGCTTCCGAATCGTCGATCTGCGCTTTGAGGAGAGCTTCCTGTTGCGGACCGGCGACGCGCGCCTGACGGATCTCGCGGAGCGCCGCGACGAGGCGACGGACGGTGTGGCCGCCGCCCCGTTCCTGGTCGGCTTCCCTGCGCCGGCCTCGCTCGCATACGGCTTGTTCGGCTGTGCGCGATTTCCGGAATTTCGATTTGGGCTGCCGAAATGGCCGATGATCACGCGAAACCGGCCTCTCGGAAGTCCCGTGCGTCGCGACTCCGGCCTTCCCCGTTCGGGTAAGCGCAAGCTTGAAATCGGATTCGGCCTCCCCGGACAGTGTCCGCAGGGACTTTCAGGCGCCGGGCGACAGGCGCTAGTCGCGGCCGAGTTGAATGGCATCCGGGGGGAGCCTCTCGGGTGTGTCCCCCGTCTGTGCTAGATTTCCCGTGCTCGCCGCACCTAAAGCTCGCGCGGCGGGCAGCGGGCCGGGTCTCGCATTGCACGGTCAGGCTCGGCCCGTTCCCGGTAGCAGCCGAAGGAGGGGTCCATGACCCTCGCCACACTGGTGCGCGTGACCGCTCTCACCGCCATTCTCGCTGCTGGCGCAAGCTCCAGCGCGACCGCCCAGACACCAACGGCTCCGATGAGCACGCCCGGCCAAAGCGCCCAGCCTCCTCAGCCTGGGATGCCGGGCATGATGGGAGGCATGGGAGGCATGGGCCAAGGCGGCATGTGTGGAATGGGGATGATGGGCCACATGATGGGCGGGATGAACAGGGGCATGATGGATGACGGCCTCAGGATGAGAATGATGTTCGCTATTGCCGATACGGATGGAGACGGGTCCCTCTCGTTCGACGAGGTGACAGCTATCCATAGGCGCATCTTCAATGCCGCCGATACCAACAAGGACGGCAAGGTGACCCTTGAGGAGCTGCAGAAGTTCCTTCGGGGACAGTAGCTGCGGCCCGAGTCAGCGACGGCGGCGGAGGCGTCGATCATCTTCACGCTTGTGCCGCCGCCCCCTCATCCTGGCGCCTCGGTCAGAGGGGCCGGCTCGAGGAATCCGCGGGCGGCACGGACGAGAGGATGGGGAAGGTCGGGCTTCCCTCTTTCCGCCTCCCGGGAGTGGCCCGCATGGACCTCGTCGTCGCGGCAACAAGGAAGCGAAGCCGGAGCAACGGTGGGGCGTTCCCGGAGGAGGCTGCTTCCGCAATCCCCGCACGTTCGACCTTCGCTAAGCTTCTCTTAAGGCGAGCCTCCAAGTCTCTCTGAAGTCGATGGGCCTGGGCCGATCTCGTTCGGCGGGCTGATGGGGGGAGTGATGGAGCCGCATGTCATTCGCGCGGTCCTTGGACTCGTGATCGGATGCGTGCTCGGCTATGCGGCGCGGCGCGGCCGCTTCTGCACGCTCGGCGCATTGGAAGATGCCGTTTATGGCCAGGACACGCGGCGGCTGCGCGCCTGGGCGCTCGCCATCGCGGTGGCGATGGTCGGCGTCCATGGCCTGCGCTTGTACGGGCTCGAACTCCACCGGACGCTGTACGCCTCGCCACAGCTCGCGATTGGACCCTTGATTCTCGGCGGCCTGACATTCGGGTTCGGCATGGCCCTCGTCGGCAATTGCGCCTTCGGGAATCTATTGCGACTCGGCGGCGGGGACCTGAAGGCCCTGATCGCTCTCCTCGTCGCGGCCGTCTCTGCGGTCATGGCGATGCGGGGGCTCACCGCCGTCGTGCGGGTGATGGCGGTTGATCCTCTCGTCGTGTCGATCCCCGGCGGGCGCTTGCAGCTCCTTCCGGACCTGCTCGGCGTCGGGAGCCCCGCATCGATGGCCCTCGCGGCCGCCTGCGCCGCCCTCCTCACCGTTTATGCCTTCGCGGATGGAGCTTTCCGGAATGACCGGACGCTCGCCGCGGCGGCGGTCGTGATCGGATCGTGCGTGACCGCGGGATGGTGGGCGACGGGATTCGCCGGGTTCGATGCCTTCGGGACCGGCCGGCCGACGTCGCTGAGCTTCGCCCGGCCCATCGGCGACGCCCTGCTCTTCGCGATGGTGGCATCCGGGATGCAGGTCGATTTCGGGATCGCCTCGGTCCTTGGCGTGCTGGTGGGGGCGTTCGTCGAGGCGCGGCAGGCGCGGCGCTTCCGCTGGGAGGCCCCGGACGACCCGGGCGAGTTGCGGCGGCACATCGTCGGCGCGTTCCTGATGGGCACCGGCGGCATCACCGCGCTGGGCTGCACCATCGGCCAGGGCGTGACCGGGATCGCGACGCTGTCCGTCGGGTCGGCCATCGCCCTGGCGTCGATCGCGCTGGGAGGACGCGCCGGCCTCTATTACCTCGTGGAGCGGCGAGGCTGACCGCCTACGGCTCGGACTTCTTCCCGTCCGTGAAATTCGCGCCCTCGAGTTCCAGGAAGATGCGGTAGGCGTTGCCGCGGTTGTTGGCGGCGAAGGCGGGGAGCTTGTCGTAGGCGGACCAGTCGGCCGCCTTGTAGGCGGCATCGAAATCGGTCCAGCTGTCGACCGCGTTCTTCATCACCCGTCGCACGTCGGTGATGTACCCCGCCGTGAAGGCGATGGCCTTGGCCGCCTCGGTGGAAGGCTCGCCGTGGCCGGGGATGATGAAGCGCGGCTTCAATCCCTCGACCTGCTTCAGGGCCGTCAGCCATCGGCCGGTATCGACGTCGTCGCTGTTCATGTGCGGGATGCGGCCGTTCTGGACGATGTCGCCCGCGAACAGCACCCCGTCGGGCTCGACCATCATCATCATGTCGCTCGCCGAATGGGCGGGCCCGGCATAGAGCAGCACGAAGCGCTTGCCGCCGAGCGTGAGGGTCGCCCGCTCGGCGAAGGTGAGGTCGGGCGGGACGATCCGCGTGTGCTCGTCCACCCAAGGGGCGAGCGCTCCCTGGCGCTGGCGCAGGCGGGCATCCGCCCGTTCGTCGGCGGTCTCGTCGTTGTCGCGGTATTGCGCCGCCCGCTCCTGGGCGATCACGACGGCGCCGGTATGATCCTTGAACGCCTGCAGCCCGTAGATGTGATCGGCGTGGTAATGGCTCACCACGACGTAGCGCACGGGCTTGTCCGTGATGGTCCGGATCTGCTCCAGCAGCGCCCAGCCGAGGCTCGGCGTGCCGAGGGCGTCGTACACCACCACCCCGTCATCCGTGACCACGAAGCCGCCATTCGAGGTGTTGCCCTCGTTGGCTTGGCTCGGCACACCGGTATTCCCGAGACTGTAATAGATCGGTTTGCCAGGCACCTGCGCGATGGCGAGCGGCTTGCCGATCGGCGCGTAATCGGACGCCGACGCCGACCCAGCGAGCAGGACAGCCAGGATCAACGCGGCCCGCCGGATCATCCTCACAGGTCCTTGCAGTAAAGCTGCTTCAGAAGTCCGATCACCGCGACGGCGTTCGGGTCCTTGATGCTGTAGTAGAGCGTCTGGGCCTCCCGCCGGAATGTCAGCACTCCGTCCTCTCGCATCCGCGCGAGATGCTGCGACAGAGCCGACTGGCTGAGCCGAAGTTCCTCGACCAAATGGCCGACGGACAGTTCCCCATGCACGATCAGCAAGCAGGCGATCATCAGCCGGTGCTCATTTCCGAGCAGGCGCAACAAGCGCACCGCCTCGGCGGCCTGAGCCGCGAAGGCATCCAGAGTCGTCTCGTCGATCGTCGTCGCCTGCATGGTCTCGCAAAACCGGCTGGCCCAATCGGGTTGGGCGGGAGGAAGGTGTCACCATGGTCGCCCGAACGCGCCGCCCTGGCCAGTCAGCCAGCCGCCGCAAGAGGGCGGGGACCCGTATATCAGACTTTTCTAACTTTAGCATTGACTGATTGAAGGCGGGTGGCTAGCCCTAGTGAAGCGGCAGAAGCCGGTCCATTCGGGAGGAAGCCGGTGACGAACCGGGCCGACGGGCGCACGCCGAGGGGCGGAGCGCCGACGCTACCCCTTGCCCGTTCCCTTGGCCGTTCCCTTGGCCGGCGGACCTTCCTGCGCCTTGCCGCGGCGGGGGCCGGAGGCGCCGCGCTGCCGGTCCCGGCCCGGGCCGGGGAGGCGGGGCCGCCGCCCGAGTATCCCTGGTCGCAGAGCCTCGGGGCCGGCGTCGTGGACAGGCCCTACGGCCAGCCCGCCGCGCAGGAAGCCGGCGTCATCCGTCGCAACGTGCCCTGGCTGACGGCGGGCACTCAATCCTCGATCAGCTTCTCCCCGATCCAGGATCTCCAGGGCATCCTCACGCCCAACGGCCTGTTCTTCGAGCGCTACCATGCCGGCCGGGCCGACGTGGACCCGGAGCAGCACCGCCTGATGATCCACGGCCTCGTGGAGCGCCCGCTGCTGCTCTCGATGGGCGACATCGTCCGCTACCCTTCCGTCTCGCGCATCCACTTCATCGAGTGCCCGGCCAATGGCGGCATGGAATGGCGCGCGGCGCAGCTCAACTCCCTGCAGTTCACCCACGGCATGATCTCCTGCGCCGAGTGGACCGGCGTGACGCTCTCGACCCTCCTCGACGAGGTCGGCGTGAAGCCCGAGGGCAAGTGGGTCATGTTCGAGGGCGCGGACGGCGCCCACATGAACCGCTCCCTGCCCCTGTCCAAGTGCCTGGACGATTGCCTGATCGCCTACGGTCAGAACGGCGAGGCGCTGCGGCCCGAGCAGGGCTACCCGCTGCGGCTCGTGGTGCCGGGCTGGGAGGGCAACGTCAGCGTCAAGTGGCTGCGGCGCATCAAGATCGGCGACCAGCCGTGGTACTCCCGCGAGGAGACGTCCAAATACACCGACCTGATGCCCGATGGGAAATCCAGGGGATTCACCTGGGCCATCGACGCCAAGTCGGTCATCACCTTTCCGTGCCCCGAGAAGCCGCTCACCAAGCCGGGCCTCTACGAGGTGCGCGGCCTCGCCTGGACCGGCAACGGCAAGGTCAAGCGGGTCGACGTGTCCGTCGACGGCGGCGCCAACTGGCGGGCCGCCGCCCTGCACGAGCCGGTGCTGTCGAAGGCCCTGACCCGGTTCTCCCTGCCCTGGCAGTGGGACGGCACACCGGCCCTGCTCGAATCCCGGGTCATCGACGAGACCGGCTACGTGCAGCCGACCATCGCGGAACTGCGCAGGATCCGCGGCGTGAATTCCGTCTACCACAACAACTCGATCCAGACCTGGCAGGTGAAGCCGGATGGCAGCGTGTTCGATGTCCAGACCGCTTGACGCCCTTCTCGCCCTCGGCGCGCTCCTCGCGCTCGCCGGCCCCGCCGCGGCCGGGGGCAAGCCCCTCTACGGCTACGGCACGCGCCCGACTCAGGCGCAGATCGACGCCTGGAACATCGACGTGCGCGGGCATGACGGCCTCGGGCTTCCGGCAGGCAAAGGCAGCGTCGATCAGGGCAGCGAGGTCTTTGCCGAGAAATGCGCCGCCTGCCACGGCACCTTCGGCGAGGGCGTCGACCGCTGGCCCAAGCTCGCGGGCGGCGAAGGCACCCTGACGGCGGATCGACCGGAGCCGACGGTGGGCAGCTACTGGCCGTTCGCGGCGACTCTCTACGACTACATCGACCGGGCGATGCCGTTTCCGAACCCGCGCAGCCTGACGCCTGACGAGGTCTACGCGCTCACCGCCTATATCCTGAACCTCAACAACCTGGTGCCCGGCGACTTCGTGGCCGACAAGGACAGCCTGCCCAAGGTCAGGATGCCCAACCGCGACAACTTCACCTGGGAGGATCCGCGGCCCGACACCCGCGCCGAGCCTTGCATGGCGAAGTGCCGCGATCCGAAGGCGATCACCATCACCTCGACCGCCGAGGGCAAGACCCTGACCCCGCGCACCACGGGGCCCCTCGACGACATGCAGCCGAAATGACGCCCCCGGAGGAGGCCCCCATGCGCCGGCATCCCTTTACGGCACTCCTGGTCGCCACCCTGGTCCTTGCCCGGGCCGGCGCTGCCCTGGCGCAGGGCGACGCGGCCGAGGGCAAGGCCATCGCGTTCGACCGGGGCCGGGGCAACTGCCTCTCCTGCCACGCGATCCCCGGCGGCGACTTGCCGGGCAATATCGGCCCGTCGCTGGCAGGCCTGAAGCAGCGCTATCCGAACCGCGAAGACGTCGTCGCGATCATCCGGGACGAGACCCTTCGCAATCCGGAGACGGTCATGCCGCCGTTCGGCCGGAACCTGCTCCTCTCCGACCGGGAAATCCGGTCCATCGTCGAGTACCTGTATTCGTACTGAAAGGGAGGCCGTCATGGCTGCCTACGACAGCAACATGTTCGACCGCCGCTTCGTCCTCCGGGCGGCGGGTCTCGGGAGTGTCATCGCGGCGGCCTCCTTCTGTCTCCCGCTCCGCGCCTCCGCCAATCCCGACGCCGCCTACCCGGCCGACGCCTTCAAGCAGAAGGGCGAGGCGGATGCCGTGAAGAAGCTGTTCGGGCAGGCCGCCACCGCCTCCGACAAGGTCAAGCTCGACGCCCCCGAGATCGCCGAGAACGGCGCCGTCGTGCCCGTCTCGGTCAGCACCGACCTGCCGGACGTCACCTCCATCGCGATCCTCGTCGCCGAGAACCCGAGCGCGCTCGCGGCCGTGTACAAGTTCGCGCCCGGCACGCTCCCCACCGTGGCGAGCCGCCTGAAGATGGCCAAGACCACGCCGGTCATCGCCGTCGTGGAGGCCGGAGGCAAGCTCTACAGCGCCACCAGGGAAGTGAAGGTCACGGTCGGCGGCTGCGGCGGCTGACGACGATCACACCAGGGGAGGAACACAGATGCCATCCACCATCCGCGTGCGCGCAACCGCCAGCGGCGACCAGACCGATGTCCAGTCGCTCATCCAGCATCCCATGGATTCCGGCTACGTGAAGGATGCCAAGGGAGAGTTGATCCCCCCGCACTACATCGAGACCGTCACCTTCGAGCACGGCGGCAAGGTGGTGTTCACCGCCTTCTGGGGACCCGCGGTCTCCAAGGATCCGTACCTCAAATTCAAGTTCTCGGGCGCCAAGAAGGGCGACGATCTCAAGGTCACCTGGACCGACAACCTGGGCAAGACGGATTCCTCCGTCGCCAAGATCGGGTGAGTGCCGCCCTCGCTCGGGCGGCCGGGTTCGCCATGGCCCTCGGCCTCGCCGCCAGCGGCATCGCCGGCGCGCCGGCCGCCGAGATGGCCGATCCCAAGGCCGACTTGAAGGCCTTCCAGGCCTATTTCTACGAGAAGTTCCCGGACGTGAAGCACGAGGACTTCGTGAACGGGCCGTACGCGATGGACGCGGGCATGCGCAAGCAATGGGAGGAGAAGGAAGAGTTTCCTCCCTACGACTTCGCCGTCGACAAGGGCAAGGAGCTGTTCGAGACGCCGTTCAAGAACGGCAAGACGTTCGCGGACTGCTTCGAGAACGGCGGCATCGGCATTCGTCAGACCTATCCCCGCTTCGACGCCAAGCTCGGCGAGGTCGTGACGCTCGAATACGCGGTCAACCTCTGCCTCACCGAGAACGGCGAGAAGCCTTATTCCTACGTGAAGGACGAGATGGCCGCCGTGACGGCCTACATGGCGTTCACCTCGCGCGGCAAGCCCTTCGCCATCGAGGTGCCGAACGACCCGCGGGCGCTCGCGGCCTACGAGGCCGGCAAGCAGTACTTCTACACCCGCCGGGGGCAGCTCAACTTCTCCTGCGCGAGCTGCCACGTGCAGAACCCCGGCAACCGCATCCGCGCCGAGGTGCTGGCGCCGGCGCTCGGCATCACCGCGGCCCTGCCGATCTACCGCTCGGAATGGGGCGGCATGGGCACGGCGACCCGCCGCTACATGTCCTGCAACAGCCAGGTGCGCGGCACGCCGCTCGCCCCCGACGACGTCCTCTATCGCGACGTCGATTACTTCCTGTCCTTCATGAGCAACGGGCTGCCGATCTCCGGCCCCGGCGCGCGTCCGTGAGGTCCGGCATGGTTTCGGCATTCGCCCGCGCCGCCCTCGTCGCCCTCCTGCTCCCGGCCCCGGCCGTCCTGGCGGCAGGCGCGCAGGAGGCGAACGATGCCTATGCGGCGGCCAAGGCGCTCTCCGACAAGGCCGCCGCCAACAAGAACCAGTGGCCCGCCACGGCGACGGCGCTCGCCGCCGCCAAGGCCGCGGCCGAGGCGGGCCGCTACGACGAGGCTCTCGCCCGGGCCCGGGAGGCCGAAGCCCTTGCCCGCGCCTCCATCGACCAGACCGAGCGGGAGAAGACCGCCTGGAAGAATGCGGTGATCCGATGACGCGCGACTTCGACGGATCGAATGCCGGCCTGCCCCGGCGGCGGCTCCTCCAGGCGGGGGCGGCCCTGGCGCTGCCGTTCCTGTGGCGCCGCGCCCTGGCGCAGGACGCCGGTGCCGGGCTCTACGACCTTGAACCGTTCGGCAATGGGCGCCTCCTGCACATGACCGACACCCATGCGCAGCTGCGGCCGGTCCTGTTCCGGGAGCCGAGCGTCAACATCGGGATCGGCGCGATGCGGGGCCGCCCGCCGCACCTCGTCGGCGAGGCGTTCCTGAAGCGGTTCGGCATCGCCCCCGGCAGCCGGGAGGCCTACGCCTTCACCTATCTCGACTTCGAGGAGGGCGCGAGACGCTACGGCCGGCTCGGCGGCTTCGCGCACCTGAAGAGCCTCGTCGCCCGCCTGCGCGCCGAGGCGCCGGGAGGCCGAGCCATGCTCGTCGACGGCGGCGACCTCTGGCAGGGCAGCGGCCTCTCGAACGCCCGCAAGGGCGCCGACATGGTCGAGGCGGCCAACCTGCTGGGCATCGAGGCGATGACCGGCCACTGGGAGTTCACCTACGGGCAGGACGGGGTGCGGGCCAACCTCGACCGCTTCAAGGGCGAGTTCCTGGCGCAGAACGTGTTCCTCACGGAGGAAGCGGCCTTCAACGAGGCGCCGGCCTTCGATTCCGCCTCCGGCCGGGTATTCAAGCCGGCGACCGTGAAGGCGTTCGGCGACCGCCGTGTGGCGATCATCGGTCAAGCATTCCCCTACGTGCCGATCGCCCACCCGAAGCGCTTCACGCCGGACTGGACCTTCGGCATCCGCGACGCCGAACTCCAGACCCTGGTGGACGACCTGCGGACGAAGGAGAAGGTCGATGCCGTGGTGCTGCTCTCTCACAACGGCATGGATGTCGACCTGAAGCTGGCGAGCCGGGTCTCCGGGATCGACCTGATCCTCGGCGGCCACACCCACGACGCGGTGCCCGAGCCCGTCGCGGTGACGAATTCCCGGGGCAAGACGCTGGTCTCGAATGCCGGCTCCAACGGCAAGTTCCTGGCGGTGGTCGATCTCGACCTCGCCCCGGGCTCCCTGCGGGGCATCCGCTACCGCCTGCTCCCGGTCTTCGCCGACCTCCTGAAGCCCGATGCCGAGATGGAGGCGTTGATCACCTCCCTCGAAGCCCCGAACGCGGCCGCGTTCGGGCGGCGCCTCGCCACCGCCGGGGACATGCTCTACCGCCGGGGCAATTTCACCGGCACGATGGACCACCTGCTCTGCGATGCCCTGCGCGCGCAGCTCGACGCGCAGATCTCCCTGTCGCCGGGCTTTCGCTGGGGCACGACGACGCTCGCCGGCGGCGACATCACGGCGGCCGACCTGCTGGCGCAGACCGCGACGACCTATTCGGAGGTCTACGTCCAGCCGATGACCGGCGCGCAGATCCATTCGATCATGGAGGACGTCTGCGACAACCTCTTCAACCCGGACCCGTACTACCAGCAGGGCGGCGACATGGTCCGCGTCGGCGGCCTGAGCTACCGCTGCGAGCCTGGGGCCGAGAGCGGCAAGCGCCTCTCGAACCTCACCCTCACCGGGGGCGGCCCCCTCGATCCGGCCAAGACCTACAAGGTGGCGGGCTGGGCCTCGGTGAACCCGCAGGAGGGCAAGCCGGTCTGGGAGGTGCTGGAGGCTCATCTCGGTCGCTCGGGCAAGGCCACCCTGTCCGCCGACAAGCCGGTCGAGGTCGGAGGCGTGGCGGACAATCCCGGCTACGGCAAGGCGGCGTGAGCCGGTTCGGCCTCCCGCGCAGGCTGCTGCTCGGCGCAGCCCTGGCCCCGGCCGCCGCGCAGGCGGCCGGGACCGTCGGCGGCGGCCCGGCGCCGGAGGTATCGGCCTTCGCCGAGCATCGCCTCGCCCTCCAGCTCTCCGAGCGCGAGCCGCATCGGCAGGATCTCGTGCTCAGCGTCGCCAACAACGTGCTCAAGGCCTACGGACCGGACAAGGTCGCCATCGAGGTCGTCGCCTTCGGACCCGGCATCGACATCCTGCGGGCGGAGAGCCCGCACCGGGCCGGCGTCGACAGCCTCGTCTCGCAGGACGTGCGCTTCGACATCTGCATGAACACCGTGGAGACTGTCGCCCGTGCGACCGGGCAGCGGCCGGCGCTCAATCCGCACGCCATCCCGGTCGAGGCCGGGGTGGTGCAACTCATGACGCTCGCCGAGGCCGGGTACATCCTGGTCCGGCCCTGATCGGGGATCCGCCATGCGACAGCCCGCTCGACGCCTGATCCTGTTCCTGCTGGCCGGGCTCGCCGCCGCCCCGGTCTCGGCCGCCGAGGGACGCGGGGGGCATCGCGTCGTGTTCCAGGTGGACACGGCCGATCCGGCCACGATGAACCTCACGCTCAACAACGCCACCAACGTCGTCGACTACTACCGCGCCAAGAACGAACAGGTGGAGATCGACATCGTCGCCTTCGGACCGGGCCTCGCCATGTACCGGGCCGACAAATCGACGGTGGCCGACCGAATCGCGCATTTCGCCGATTACGGCTTCCCGGCGAAGGTCCAGTTCTCGGCCTGCAACAACACGAAGACCGCCATGGAGAGAGCCGAGGGGCACCCGATCACGCTGCTGCCGCAGGCGACAATCGTGCCCTCCGGAGTGGTGCAGATCATGGAGCGGCAGGAGCAGGGGTGGAGCTATGTGCGGCCGTAAGGCGATCATCCGGCGTGCGGTCTTCGTCGCCTTCGCGAGCGTGTTCCTCGCCCGCCCGGCCGCCGCCGAGGAGGCCCTCGTCACCTACAAGTCGGTCTCGCCCGACATCGCCTTCGAGATCGCCCAGGCGGCCTTGAGGAGGTGCCGGGAGGACGGGCTTCAGGTCGCGATCGTGGTGATGGACCGGTTCGGCGCACCCCTCGTGCTGCTGCGCGACCGCTTCGCCGGCCTGCCCGCGGCGACCACGGCCTCGTCCAAGGCCTATACCGCGTTGAGTTTTCGCAGCTCCACGGCGGAGTTCGCCAAGGGCATCGAGACGAAGCGCCTCGATGCCGGGCTCGGACGATTGCCGAACGTGGTCGCCATGGCCGGCGGCCTGCCCATCGAGGCGGGCGGGGGCATCGTCGGCGCGGTCGGGGTCTCCGGCGCGCCGGGGGGCGACAAGGACGATGCCTGCGCCGCCGCCGGCATCGAGGCGGTGCGGGACAAGCTGGATTTCTGAAGCCGCCGAGACCGGATCGGGCGTGTCATACCACATCCGCTTGATCCCTTCGGGATGGCGAAGCAATCAACCGGATGTCGTTTGAGGTGGTCCGCCCGAACCTGCAAGAGCGCGTTGCCGAGCGAGTGCCCGGGGCGTGATCAGCCCCGGACGATCTCCGCCTCCAGCCCCTGCCGGTCCGGTCGATTGCGGAGGCGCAGGCTCAACCCGCTCCGGCGGGATGCCATCTCTGCGATGGCCAGGCCGAGCCCGCTTCCCGTCGCGCTCTTGTGGCGGCCGCGAAAGAAGCGTTTCATGGCGTGCGGCAACTCCTCCTCGGGGATGCCGGGTCCCTCGTCGCGCACGACGACGCCCCCGCCGCCCGGCCGCGCGGCCCATTCCACCAGCCCGGCCTGCATGTGCTGCACGGCGTTCTCGTGCAGGTTTCGGACGGCGAGACGCAGGCTCTCCGGGTCGGCCCACATCGTGTAGCCACGCAGCCCGGGGTCAACCACGGTCCGGATGCCGGGAGGTGCTCGCAGACCTTCCACGGTCTCGGCCACCAGCGCACCCACATCGACCTCCGTCAGAGGCCGGGTTTCCCCCGAGGCGTCGAGCCGGGCGGTGTCGAGGAGCTGGCGGACGAGGCGCGTCGTGCGGTCCACGGCCGCGAGAATCTGGCGCAGCGCGGCTTTCGCGACCTCCGGGTCCGTTGCGGCCATGGCGACCTGGGCCTGAGTCTTCAGGCCGGCGAGCGGGGTGCGCAGCTCGTGCGCGGCGAACGCCGTCACCTCCCGTTCGTGCCGGCGCGCCGCCTCGACCTTGAGGAACAGCCCGTTGAGGGCGTCGGCCAGAGGGCGGACCTCCGTCGGGGCCTGGCCCGCGTCGATGGCGCTCATGTCGTCGGCGTCGCGAGCCGCGAGGTTCCGGGCCATCAGCCGCAAGGGGCGCAGGCCCCGTCCGAGGCTCGCCCAGATCAACATGCCGAGCAGAGGCACGACGAGGAGCGCGGGGGTGATCAGACCCATGATGAGGTCGGTGACGAGGCGTTCGCGCAGGCCGAGGCGGTCGCCGACCATGACGCGCACGCCCTTCTCGCCATCCTCCACCGTGAACACCCGCCAGGTTTCGCCGTCGACCTCGCGCTCCGAGAAGCCGGCCGGCGCATCGGTCAGGCGCCGCTCCGGGGCTCCGCTCGACCGCGCGACCATGCGCCCGTCGAGGGACCAGATCTGGCAGGAGAGCTGCCGCTCGTAGGCCGTCGGCGCCGGGAAGGTGCGCGGCGTCCCGTCCGCGCCCGTGCCGCCGACCGCGCCGACCAGGGAGCTGACCATGCGCGCGGCTTCCTGGAGGCGATTGTCGAGGACCTGCTCCACCTCGCGCTTCGAGCCCAGGTAGATCCAGGCAACCGCGCTGAGCCAGATCAGGCCGGTGGCGAGGAGGAGGATGGCGAAGAGCCTGACGCGCAGCGACCTCATGCGGGCGCCCTCATGCGGTAGCCGAGGCCGCGCACCGTCTCGATGGCGTGCTTGCCGATCTTGGTGCGCAGGTTGTGGACGTGCACCTCGACCGCGTTGCTCTCAACCTCTTCCTGCCAGCCGTAGAGGCGCTCCTCCAGCTCGGCCTTCGAGCGCAGCACGCTCGGGCGTTCCATCAGCGCGGCGAGCACCATGAACTCGCGCCGGGACACGGTGACCGGCGCCCCGTCGACCGTGACGGTCAGGCTGCCGGGGTCGAGCCGGATGCCGCCGTGCTCCAAGCCGGCGGCGGCCCGCCCTGAGGCGCGCCGGACGACCGCACGGATGCGGGCCGAGAGCTCGTCGAGGTCGAAGGGCTTGCCGAGATAGTCGTCGGCGCCCCCGTCGAGCCCGGCGATCCGGTCGGCCACGGCGTCGCGGGCCGTCAGCAGGACGACGGGCGTCCGGTCGCCCCGGCCGCGCAGGCCGCGCAAGACGTCGAGGCCCGAGCCGTCCGGCAGCATCAGGTCGAGAATGACAGCCCCGAACTGACTTGCCGTGAGTGCGGCATCGGCGTCCGCGCAGGTCGCGACGCAGTCGACGGCCGCCCCGCTCAGGGCGAGCCCGGCCCGCAAGCCGTCCGAGAGGATGGGATCGTCCTCGACGACGAGGATTCGCATGCGTGTCTCCCTTGCCGGCCCGGCATCCTCCAGGCCTGGCTTAAGGCTGGCTTAAGCTGCGTGTCCGACCCGCGACGGACCGATCCGAACCCGGACCCCGCCGCTCATGCCGAACGTTCTCGCGCACCTTGTCCTCGCTCTCGTGGTCTGGGCGGGCTCGTCGCTGTGGTCACCGGGGCAGTGCCAGGACGCCGCCACGCGGCAAGGGCCGTTCTCCCTCGCGGTGACCCGCGACGCGGACCTCTCGCTCCACCTGCGTTGGACCATCGCTCCCGGCACCTACCTCTATCGCGACAGGATCGCCGCCGCCGCACCGAGCGGTCAGTGGCTACCGGTCACAACGGAACCGGGCGAGATCAAGGACGACCCGAACTTCGGGCCCACCGAGGTTTATCATGGCTCGGCCGGGGCCATCGTGCCGGGCGCGGCTCTCGCAGGCGCGCGCGAAGTGCGGATCACCTATCAGGGCTGCGCCGACAAGGGCATCTGCTACCCGCCGGTCACGCGGCGGGTGGACTTGGCTGCCCTGGGCGCCGCCGATGCGCCGCCGCGTGGAGGGGGTGCCGCGCCCGGGCGCGCTGCGATGCCTGCCATCCACGCATCGAATGCCTCGCGCTCGGGCGTCCCTCCCGGCGGCCCCGCCTCGCTCCTCACCGGCAACCTGATCGGCGTCCTGTCAGGCATGTTCGGGCTCGGCATCCTCTTGGCGTTCACCCCCTGCGTCCTGCCGATGGTGCCCATCCTGTCGGGGATGCTGGTCCGCTCGGGCCAGGCGCTCACGCCGGAGCGCGGCCTCGTCCTCTCCGGCAGCTACGTCCTCGCGATGGCCGCGGCCTATGCCAGCCTCGGCCTCGCTGCAGCTTGGCTCGGGCGCAACCTGCAGGTTGCGCTTCAGACGCCGGTCGCCCTCGGGCTGATGGCCACCGCCCTCGCCGCGCTCGCCCTGTCGATGTTCGGCCTGTTCGACATCCAGGCGCCGCGCTGGTGGCGAGACCGTGCCGGCGCCGCGTCGCCGGCGAAGGGAGGATCGGTCCTCGGCGCCGCGCTGCTCGGCTTCAGCGCGGCCCTGGTCGTCGGGCCTTGCGTGACGCCGCCGCTTGCGGCCGCGCTCCTGTCCGTTGCCCAGACCGGCTCCGTCCTTCGTGGCGCGCTGGCCCTCTTCGCCCTCGGCCTCGGGATGGGCGCACCGCTGGTGCTGGTCGGCACCTTCGGCGCCGGCATCCTGCCGCGCTCCGGCCCATGGCTGGTGCGGGCCAAGCACGCCTTCGGATTCGTCTTCCTGGCGCTCGCGGTCTCGCTGGTCACCCGTCTGCTGCCGGACGGGCTGTCGCTCCTGCTCTGGGGCGCGCTCGCCATCGGCTTCGGGCTGTCGGTCGCGGCGATTGCCACGAGCGGCATCCCGGCGCGCGTGGGCAGGACGGCGGGGATCGTGGCCGTCGCTTACGGCTGCGCCCTCGTCATCGGCGCCGCGGCGGGCGGGACCGACCCCCTGCGACCGCTCGCCGGGTTCGGCACTGCGCGGGCGGGCCGCGCCGCCGAGGCCCGGACGGTTTCCTCCGTCGCTGCATTCGAGACCGCCCTGCGGGCCGCACGCGGCGAGGGTAAGCCGGTGCTCGTCGAGTTCGCCGCCGACTGGTGCACCGTCTGCAGGACGAACGAGCGAACGGTCCTGGCCGATGCCGCCATCCGGGAGAGGCTCAAGGCCGTCTGGGTCATCCGGGCCGACGTCACCCGCGACGACGCCGACACCCGCGCCCTGATGCAACGCTTCCAGGTCGTCGGACCGCCGACGCTCATCCTGATGCGCCCCGACGGCGCCGAGGTCCGGGAGGCCCGCACCGAGGGCGAGCTCACGGTCGAGGACCTGACCCGCCGTCTCGCCCTCGTCGGCGCCTGAGCCACCCCCTCGACACACCCACGGAGACCGTCATGGACCGCAGGACCCTGCTCGCCCTTCTGCCCGCCGTCGCGCTCGCGCCGGTCCTGTCGTCACCGCGAGGAGCCGCCCAAGCCGTCGCCGAAGGCATCGACGCGAACGCCATCCTCAACGACCCCGAGGCGCCGGTCTCGGGCAACCCGAAGGGCGACCTGACCATCGTCGCCTTCCTCGATTACAATTGTCCCTTCTGCAAGAAGTCCGAGCCCGACCTCATCCGGCTGGTGAAATCGGACGGCCGGATCCGTCTCGTCCACAAGGATTGGCCGATCCTCGGCGACGCCTCCGTCTACGGCGCTCAGCTCGCGCTCGCGGCGAAGTACCAGGGTCGCTACGACGCGGTGCACCGCGCGCTCATGGCCATTCCGGGCCGCAAGATCCCGAAGGAGCGGATGCTGGAGGTCGTGTCCGCCTCAGGTGTCGACATGGCCCGCCTGGAGGAGGACCGGAAGGCCCGCCAGGGTGAGATCGCGGCTCTGCTCCAGCGCAACCTCGACCAGGCCGACGCCCTCGGCCTGCAGGGCACGCCCGTCTTCCTGATCGGCCCGCTGAAGGTCGCCGCGGCGCTCGACTACGACGGCTTCAAAGAGGCGGCGACCCAGGCGCGCGCCAAGGGCCGCCCATGATGCGGCGGGTTCCGCGTCTCCCGGCGCTGATCGCGCTCGCCTCGGCGCTCGGCGCCTGCACGGCCTCGATGGGCGCGCCGGCCCCGGTCGCGCAGGCCCGGCCGCAGATCGCGCCGGATGCTCTACGCCGGTACGCGGCCATCACGGACGAGCCGTTCCCGGTCGAGGCGGTCGACCCGCGCGATCTCAAGGCCCGCGACGTTCGCCAGGTGGTCGACGACCCGACGAAGGAGCGGCCCGGCACACTCGTGGTCGACCCCTACGGGTGCTTCCTCTACCTCGTCATGGAGGGCGGCAAGGCGATGCGCTACGGGGTGGGCGTCGGCAAGGCCGGCTTCGAGTTCACCGGCGAGGCGACGGTGGCCCGCAAGGCATCGTGGCCGCGATGGACGCCGACGCCCGACATGATCCGGCGGGACCCGACACGCAACGGGCGCTGGGCTGGCGGCATGCCGGGCGGGGAGAGGAACCCGCTCGGGGCCCGGGCGCTCTACCTGTTCAAGGACGGCAAGGACACGCTCTACCGCATCCACGGCACGACGGAGCCGTGGAGCATCGGCGAGGCGGTCTCCTCAGGGTGCATCCGCATGCTGAACCAGGACGTGATCGACCTGCACCGGCGCGTGCCCACGGGCACGAAGGTCGTGGTGCTCGGCTCGAGAGGCACCGCTCACGCCGCGCGCCAAGCCACGCCGGAGGCGACAGGCAGCCTCGGAAGCAGCGCATCCGCCGGTCCCACCTTGGACGACGGCCTCGATCATCCACGGCTCGACCGCCTCGACCGTGGCGCGCGCGACGGCGTGAGAGAGGACGTCGTTGTGCCGAGCGGCGTCGCCGAGTTGGCGCGCCTGCAGGGCATCGGGTTCGCGTACGTCCACCCTTAGCGCGGGCGGAAGGCGAAGCCGTTCCGGCGTCCGACCATCAGAGCCTGGCCGCCATGAGCGCGTGACTCGCCCGGGTGTCGTGGTCGCCCGGGCCCGGTCCGATGGGGCCGAAATCGCCCCGGAGGGCCTTCAGGGCGTTGCGCTCGACCTCGATCTCGCGGGCCGTGCGGAAGCCGAGCCGCCGTAGCACCGGCAAGGGCGGGCACCAGCCCTGGACGGCGTGCTGGAGCAGGAACGCCGTCACCGCCAGCGGCAGGGCGAGCCAGCGCCGGTCGGCGGTCATGCCGAGGACGGTTCCGGTGAGCGCCAGCGTCGCGGCATTGGCCTCCAGCGTCCGCTCGATGTCCCACTCCGCGTCGAGCTCACGCAATCGGTGACCGATCGCCTGCGGGTGCTCGGCATGCCAGCGGACGCTCGCTTCGAGGTCGGCAGCGATGCGCCGGTTGTCGCGCGCGCCTGTGTGAAGCGGGACCCGCTCCGCGGTGCCGGGGATCATCGGCCGTCTCCCTCTTGACGTTAAATTAGATTTCACTAATTAAGCATCATCTAATGTGATGCAACGGGGTGCGGGGCACCCGGTCCATGACAACCCCGGAGGCAGCGCAAGGATCGGGCGCCGCCCGCCGGTTTGCCCCTGCCGCGGCCCTGGAGTGATTACCATGAACGGCTTCACGCCACTCGGCGCCTCCTTCGGCGGCGTCATGATCGGGGCTTCCGCGGCCCTGTTCCTGCTCCTCAACGGACGCATCGCCGGCATCAGCGGCATCCTCGGCGGGCTGCTCGCCCCACCCTCGCGCGAGACCGGGTGGCGGGTCGCCTTCCTGGCCGGCCTCGTCCTCGCACCGCTGGTCTACGCCTGTCTGGGAGGAGGCCTGCCGCCGGTGACGGTCGACGCCTCGTTCCCGCTCCTCGTGCTCGCGGGCCTGCTCGTCGGGTTCGGCGCGCGCCTCGGGGCGGGCTGCACGAGCGGCCACGGCGTCTGCGGCATCGGTCGCGGCTCGCCCCGCTCCCTCGTCGCGACCGGCACCTTCATGGCCGTCGCCATCCTGACCGTCCTCGTCACTCGCCACCTGCTCGGAGGCTGAGCATGGCCAAGATCGCTTCCGCATGCGCCGCCGGCCTGCTGTTCGGGCTCGGCCTGCTCGTCTCCGGCATGGCCAACCCGGCCAAGGTCCTCGCCTTCCTCGACGTGACCGGACGCTGGGACCCGAGCCTCGCCCTCGTCATGGCGGGCGCCGTCGCGGTCTCTGCCGCCGGCGACTGGGTCGCGAGGCGCCGCGGCCGGCCGGTGCTGGCATCGCAGCTGGCGATCCCGACCCGGCGCGATCTCGACCCGCGCCTGATCGCCGGCGCCGCGGTCTTCGGCCTCGGCTGGGGCTTGGCCGGCCTGTGCCCCGGGCCCGCTCTGACCATCCTGACGGTCGTGCCGGGCCCCGCCGCGACTTTCGTCGCCGCCATGGTCATCGGCATGCTGCTGGTCCGCCTCGTTCCCTCGGCGGGCTCGAAGCCGGCGGCGGTGCAGGGAGCTGACGCGTGATGCCCGGCTTGCTGACATCCGGCCTCGCGACCGGCTCGGGCGGGGTCGTCGGCGTGATCCTCGGCCTCGTCGGCGGGGGTGGCTCGATCCTCGCGGTCCCGCTCCTGACCGACGTGGTCGGGGTGAGCTCGCCCCACGTGGCCATCGGCACCAGCGCCCTGGCGGTCTCGGTCAGCGCGGCCGGCAACCTCGTCCCGCAATGGCGGGCCGGGAACGTGAAGTGGCGGTGCGCGGCGGCGTTCTCGCTCGCCGGCATTCTCGGTGCGCTCGCCGGCTCGGCCTCGGCCAAGGCGGTCGACGGACAGAGTCTGCTGGCGCTGTTCGGGGTGGTGATGCTCGTCGTCGGGGGCCTGATGCTGCGCAAGCGGCGCAGCGAGGGCGATCCGGACGTGCGCCTGACCAGGCGGAGCGCCCCGGTGCTCCTGCCCTGGCTGCTCGGGATCGGGTTCTCGGTGGGCCTGTTCTCCGGCTTCTTCGGCATCGGCGGGGGTTTCCTGATCGTGCCGGGGCTGATGCTGGCGACGTCCATGCCGCTGCCGATGGCCATCGGCACCTCGCTGGTGGCGGTCAGCGCCTTCGGGGCCGCCACCGCGGCGAGTTACGCCGCCTCCGGCCTGATCGACTGGCCGCTGGCCGGCCTGTTCATCCTGGGCGGCGTGCTCGGCGGCCTCGTCGGCGCCCGCCTCGGCAAGCGCCTCGCCGGGCACAAGCGCGCCCTGACCCTCACCTTCGCCGGCCTCGTCATCCTGGTCGGCCTCTCCATCGTCGCCCGCGGGGGCCTGCCGCTCCTCGGCGCGGCGACCTGAACCCGGAAGGAGGAGATCCATGTCGGACCAGACCACCGCGCCCTTGCGCGGGCGTCCCATCGTGACGGGCTTCCACGACGCGCCGACCGGCAGCATCCAGTACGTCGTCGCGGACCCCGAGACGAAGCGCTGCGCCATCATCGACCCGGTGCTCGACTTCGACCCGAAGTCCGGCGCGACCGCCACCCGTTCCGCCGACACCCTGCTCGCCCATATCGAGCGCGAAGGCTACGCGCTGGAGTGGATCCTCGACACGCACCCGCACGCCGACCACTTCTCGGCGGCGGGCTACCTGCACGACAGGACGGGGGTCCCGACCGCCATCGGCGAGAAGGTCGTCGAGGTGCAGCGGCTCTGGAAGGGACTCTACAACCTGCCCGACGGGTTTCGGACGGACGGCTCGCAGTGGTCGCGCCTGTTCGCCGACGGCGAGCACTTCCGGATCGGCACCCTGGACGTCGAGGTGATGTTCACGCCGGGCCACACCCTGGCCTCCATCGCCTACCGGGTCGGGGATGCCGCCTTCATCCACGACACCTTGTTCATGCCGGACAGCGGCTCGGCGCGGGCCGACTTCCCGGGCGGCAACGCGCACGCGCTCTGGCGCAGCATCCAGCGCATCATGGCGCTTCCGGACGAGACGCGGCTGTTCACCGGGCACGATTACCGCCCGGGTGGGCGCCAGGCCGCCTGGGAGAGCACGGTCGCCCGGCAGCGGGCCGAGAACACGCATCTGACGGAGACCGGGACCGAGGAGGCGTTCGTGCGGATGCGCGAGGCGCGCGATCGCGAGCTGCCGATGCCCAAGCTCATCCTGCATTCGCTGCAGGTGAATATCCGGGGCGGCCGGCTGCCGGAACCCGAGGCGAACGGGAGGCGCTACCTGAAGATCCCGCTGAATGCGCTCGACGGCGCGGCTTGGGGCGAGTGACGGAGGTGACCATGACCACGAAGAGCGCGAAGGACTTGGTGGCTGAGGCCAACCGCGAGGTGGAGACTCTGTCGGCCGAGGAGGCGCTGGCGCGCCTCGGGCAGCCGGACACGGTGTTCGTCGACGTGCGCGAGGGCGAGGAGGTGGCCAAGAGCGGCAAGATCGCAGGCGCGGTTCACGTGCCGCGCGGCTTTCTGGAATTCCAGGCCGATCCGGCAAGCCCGACCCATAAGGCCGAACTCGGGGGTGGCAGGCGGCTGGTCCTCTACTGTGGATCAGGGAGCCGCTCGGCCCTGGCCGCCCAGACGCTCAAGACCATGGGGCTGGGTCGGGTGGCTCACGTCGCTGGCGGCTTCTCTGCGCTGGAGAAGGCGGGTGCGCCGGTCGAACGGGGGTGAACGGAAAGCGGCCGCTGTTCGGCGCCTAACCTCCCCACACGGATCGTCCCTGGCGACGCGATGTCATTCGGGGACGGTCTGCGTCTGCTTCGAACCGTGAAGCAGACCTCAGATGGGCCGCTTCTTTGGGTCCGCTGCGCGTCAAGATCGTCCAATTCGGAGTGCCATCCGGGATAGCCGAAAGTTCACGAGAGGGATGGATCCGCTCAGGAAATCGAGCGGGCCGCCGCGAGCAAAGCTCCACGTTGCGGCTCCAAACGACACGCTCGCCCGTATCAAAGCTTCGGTCACGCGAATATCCTCGTGATCTTCGTGACGTAATGACCGCTGCACGATTGTCATCCGCAGCGGCCAACGGCCCGGTATCGCGATTCGGTTCCTAAACACGAGCTTCGCGAGTTCCCGCTCTGCACCCGCCGTTGCCCTTGCCTCAAAACTTACGGCTCCAGGACTGACACTCCTCCGAACCCGGAACACGGCTTCCTGCTTGGGGATGCTCCACATCGCGCGCGCTCCCGCGATCGAGGCTGGGTGATCGACCCAGATCTCGGGCACGCTCAGCGCGAGTTGCCAACCGTACCCGACCTGAATCGCGGCCATTGCCTCGTTGTAGGCCAGAACACCGGTCGGTTCGTACACGGCGAAGGCCGTTCCAAGGAGCGCGCGGCCCATCATGATCACCGGCCGCACGTCCCGTGCCAACCAACCTGCCGGCAGGCGGGACGCTTCGACCCGCCACAGCGAGACGAAAGCTGTCCCCTGAAGGCGCCAGGGCGGCGGCGGATAGCTCACCCCGTTCGGATCGATCGGCCAGGTCGACGGTCCTGCAGTCATTTCGGTCACGCTTTGCCGACAATATCGATCACCTCTCCGCGGTCAGTCCGCCAGGGCGGCCTATCAACGCGATGAACTCGCGATCGGCAGACAAGACGCCGCTCGGTATGCGGCGGCGCCGTCTAGAGCGGCACCCGATCACGTTGCAACCGGGTGCCGCTCTCGATCTTTGATCTTGCCGCATTTTCCGCGACGAACCGGCATCCACTTCGTCGGAAAATGCTCTAGCGTGCCGATCGCATGCTCCCGGCGGTCGCCGCGCTGGTCAGGCCCTTCTTGTCTTTCGATCTCTTCTATCGGTCGTCGTCAGCATCGGGAAAATCATCCGGCAACCGCCGGCCGCGCTCAGGACGATGGCGCAGCCTCCTTGAACGGCAGTGCCGACCAGCCCGCGAAGACCGCATCGTCCCCCAAGCACTCCTCGATGCGAAGCACCTCGTTCCACTTGGCCATTCGCTCCGACCGGGAGAACGAACCGACCTTGAGCTGGCCGGCATCCCAGCCGACAGCCAGATGGGCGATGGTCGTATCTTCCGTCTCGCCCGAGCGGGCCGACACGATGGTGCCGAAACCCGCCTCCTTCGCAGCGAGGAGGGCCGCGTGGGTCTCGGCGAGGGTGCCCGCTTGGTTCGGCTTGATCAGCACCGCATTGGCCGAACGATCGCCAGCTGCGCGTGTCACGCGCTTCGCATCGGTGACGAAGAAGTCATCGCCGATGATCTGACAGTGCCGGCCATAGCTCGCCGTGAACGCCTTGAACCCGTCGACGTCGTCCTCGGCCACCGGATCCTCAATGGACACGATCGGGTAGGCATCGAGCCAGCTCCCGAGCATGTCGATCATCCCGGCCGTATCCAGCGTCCGGCCGTCGAGAGCCAGGACATAGGCTCCGGCCCGACCGAACTCCGAGGCCGCGACATCCAGCGAGATCGCCACGTCGGCGCCCGGCCTGAAGCCCGCAGCCTCGAGCGCGAGCATGAGGGTATCCAGGGCCTCCTCGTTGGACGCGAAAACGGGCCAGTACCCGCCCTCGTCGGCGACGCCCTGAAGCTTGCCGGCCCTCCGCATCAACGCACCGGCTGCGCGATAGATCTCCGCAGTCCAGTCCAGCGCCTCGGCGAAGGACCCGGCACCGGGGCACATCACCATGAAGTCCTGGATGTCGACGCGCCTCTCGGCGTGCGCCCCGCCGCCGAAGATCTGGATCTCCGGAAGGGGGATGCGCACCTGCCGAGACCCGGCCAGCAGCTTCCAGACCGGAAGCCCGACGGCACGGGCCCGCGCGTGCAGCACGGCCATGGATGTCGCCACGGTGGCGTTGCCGCCCAGCCGGGACTTGTCGGGCGTGCCGTCGAGCGCGATCATCGCCGCATCGATCGCCGGAGGATCGCTCGCGTCCATTCCCACGAGCGCCCGGGCGATCGGCCCGTTCACGTTGCCGATCGCCCGGCGCACGTCGAGGCCACCGAATGCCTCGCCCCCGTCACGCAGGTCGATCGCTTCGCCCGAGCCGGTGGACGCTCCCGCCGGTGCGATGGCGCGGCCGACCGCGTGGCCGCCCACCGTGACCTCCACCTCGACAGTAGGGCGACCGCGGGAGTCCCACAGGCGGCGTCCGTGCACGGACGTGATGGTCATGCTGGTCAATTCAGGACCTCCCTCGCCCAGTCTTGCCGGATCTGTGAGAGCTGCCGCGGGCGGCTCACGATCAGATGACGGGCCACGCGCCTGACGAGCTCGCGGTCAGCCTCCGCCGTGATGTACTCCGCGGGCGACTTTCCATCGATGCGGCCCAGGAACAGCGCCGGCAGAAGGCGGGCTGCCCGCACCTCCACGCTCTCGGGCGCCTCCCAGCACACGCGGGAGAGATAGGACGACGCGAGCGCATCGAAGCAGGCCAGGTAGTCCGTCGCGTGCGGCCTCCTCCAGACGCACTTGAGGAGGAGATGGTTGAGGCAGAATGCCAGGTCGAAGGCCGGCTCGCCGTACCACGCACATTCGGCATCGAGCAGCACGGGTCCGGCCGGACCGGCAAGGATGTTCTTCGGGCTGACGTCGCCATGCACCATGACGACCTTGCTCTGGATCGTCGCCCGAGAGAGGGCGAAGAGCTCCTCCGCGAGGTCGCCGTGGCGCCTCGCTGTTGCCTCGAGGTAGGGTTCGAGGCGGATGGCGTGGAACGTCTCGTCATTGGCAAAGCGCCGCGCCACTTCGGCCGAATGAGCCGTCGCGTTGTGGATGGTGGCGATGGTTTGGCCAACCGCCGACGCGAAGGCGGGCCTCGCCCGGCCATCGCGGAGCTCGTCCTTCCAGATCGGATGGCGAGCGGGATCCAGGTAGGTCATCGCGAACACGCCCAAGTCAGGGTCGTGCGCGATGATGTCCGGCACGGCGTGCGGGACGGCGCGCCGTGCCTCGATGAACCAGCCCACCTCGCTCTTATTGCGCGAGACGGGGGCATTCCATTCCTGCGCGACGCGCAGGCGCGCCAGCGCCTTTTTGACGACGAAGGTGCGCTCGCCGACCTCCACCCGAAAGATGTCCGACGCGACCCCACCGGTGAGCGGCACCAGCCGCATCGGCTCGCCGAGCGTCACCAGCCCGCACCGGTTGAGGAACTCGCTGATCACCGTCTCGGCTTCGGCCGGCGATGCCGCCATGGCAGTCATGTCGAACCCCAACGATCCACAGACGGGAAGGCATGGTGAGCACCAAATTCGCACCGAGCACAACGCTCATCGGGATAACGGACAGCGCCAGATCGGTGCTCGCCGTCGCATCCTCGATCCACCTCCCGGAGCGAGGTCGGGAAACAAGGTTGCTGACTGCATCGATCAAGGCGAAACCTCCCGCCGCGGCGCCGAGGAGGGCCGACGACAACGGCTGCAGGGTCATGCCCTGATAGAGACCGGGATCCCGCCCGTCTGCGCACGGCCGAGCTTCGCGGGGGCACGGTCCCGCTGGTGCGCCCGACGCGGGAGCGCCCGGGACGTGGGCATGTGAGACAAGTGGATCGGGAGACCGCCATTCCGGAAAGCACCCGCAACCGGACATTCCCGACACGCGCTACGAATGTCCGGAAGGGGTCAATAGCCTGGGTTGCGCGAGCACCGCTGGAAGGTCCGAGTGGCGTCCGAAGCTCGGGTCGAGCGAGGACGAATCGAAGGTCCGAGTCGGGTCGCAAGCTGCTGCTCCAGGCCAAGGTCGAGTCGCTCCACGAGGGCAGTCAACCCGCTGGTTCGCGGCCTCTGGGGCGCGGGCATCGACGGTCATGACCACCCAGTGCGGCGCGCACGTCCGGCAATTCGCCCGCCGGGCAACGGGGAGAATCGTGAAGCCGTCGCCCCGGCCGATCCCCGTCCCGGCGCCGCGATTCGCCCAAATGCCGCGCGGGGCGGCCCCCTGTCTCAAGGAGCCGCCCCGCGACGCCGCGGAACTCGGGCCCCGCTACCGCCGCCGGGATATCGAGCGGCGGGCCGGGAAGGCCAAGGCCGGTGAGGCGGCCCGGAAGCGCGTGCGGGTGCGCATGTCGCGGAACTCCGCGCGGACCTCCTCTTCCAGTCCCTCGTGCGGCACCATGGCCGCGAGGTCGCCAGGCTCGATCCGCGTGTCGCTCCCGTCGGGCCGACGGACCTCGATGGCGCGGAACTCGGTCGGCGGGATCTGGTGCGGGGAGACGCTCCACGTTTCCCCCTCGCGCTGGCCGCCCGGTCGGAAGAGTTGCTCAATGCACGCGGCGGCCCGGCTGCCGCGCGGTGTCCGAATGAACGTGAGCCACTGACGGAGCGCGCGGTCGCCCGACGGGATGACGATCGTGATGCGCACCTCCCGCTGGTCGGCGGCGATCCCGTCGAGGCCGTGGCCCCGCGGGTCCGGGTCCGTCTTGAACCACGGGGCCCTAAGCTCCGGCTCCCGTCGCCGACGGCGACCTCGCCCCGCCACAGGCCGCCGGTCGCACCGATGACGGGGAGGTGTCGAAGGGAAGTGTCGCATCGATCTGATCCGATCCTGTCAATTCGAGGCAGGGGCGATTCCTCGCCGGCTCGCGTCGCGGCATGATGCGCCGGCCGGCGCCCGCCGCGTCGGGTGACGCTCAGGAGATCACGACGTTGCTGCCGAGCCCGCCGTCGAGGACGTCGAGGCCCGGTCCCCCGATCAGCACGTCGTCGCCCTCGCCCCCGAGGAGCGTGTCGGGGCCGGGGCCGCCGATCAGGACGTCGTTGCCCGCGCCGCCATCCGCGGTCAGCAGCATGCCGGTGGCCGTCAGGCCCGACGCCTCGATCACGTCGTCCCCGCCCAGCCCGTTGATCAGGAGGCGGTCGCTCGGGTCGAAGCCGACGATGTCGATCTCCGCCGCGAGGCCGAGCACCCGGATCCCGTCGCTGCCGGCGATCAGCTGAATCACGTCGTCGCCGGCGGTGCCGTTGATCACGACCGTGTCCGCCTGCCCGTCGCCGCCGCCCCCGGCGCCCGCGAGGTTCAGGACGACCCGCGTCACGTCGGTGCCCGACAGGTCGTCGACGGTGATCCGGTCCGCCCCTCCCAGCGCCCTCACGTCGACCGTCTCGACGTCGTTGAGGTCCATCGTCACGCTGGCGATGTCGCGCCGCAGCACTGCCCGCCCGCCATTGGCCGATAGGTCGATGGTCTCGGCGATGTTCGCGCCGTTGAAGAGCAGGGTGTCGCTGCCGGCCTGCCCCTCGACCACGTCGCTGCCGTCGCCCGGGTCCCACTGGAAGGTGTCGTCGCCCGCGCCCAGCATGGCGACGTCGCTGCCCTGCTGACCGTCGACGACGTCGTTGCCGTCGCCGCCGAGCAACAGGTCGCCGCCGTTGCTGCCGAGGATGGTGTCGTTCCCGGAGCCCCCGTCGACCGTCACGCCGATCAGCGCGGCGAGGTTCCCGGTCGCGCTGAAGCGGTCGTCCCCCCCGTTCATGTTGACGACGATCCGCTCGGTCGTCCCGATATCGAGGGAGAAGGGCGCCGGATCCAGCCGGTCGAAGCGCACCCGCGTGCCGTTCGCCGTCAGCGCGAAGGTCTCGGCGCCGTTGCCGCCGTTGACCTCCGCGGTGTCGGTGCCGTCGCCGCCCTCGAACAGGTCGGTGTCGTCGCCGGGATTCCAGATCATGCGGTCGTCGCCGGCCTCGCCGAAGACCTGGTCGTCGCCGTCGCCGCCGGTCAGCACGTCGTTGCCGGCCCCGCCGAACAGCAAGTCCGCCCCGCCCTTGCCGAGCAGCGTGTCGTTGCCCGCCTGACCGAAGAGCATGTCGTTGCCCGAGCCGCCGGTCATCACGTCGTTGCCGGCCCCGCCGAACAGGTTCGCCCGCGGGAGCGCGCCGTTGGCCTCGTTCAGGGTCAGGACGTCGTTCCCGCCCTGACCGAAGACCTGGATCAGGCCGGTATTGGCGACCGTCGCGGTGCCGCCGGTGATCGGCACGGCTCCGCCGTTGACGAGGATCTGGCCGGCCGCGTTCCGGCTCAGCGTGACGGTGTTGTCGAGACTGTCCCCGAAGACCGTCGCCGTCCCGTTGCCGAACGTCGCGACCAGGGCCAGCGTGGTCGGCGAGGTGCCGAGGCCGGCCGGCCCGCGGCCCGCGTCATCCGCCAGCAACACGGCGTCCTGGTCGTCGTCCTCCGTCCCCACCGGCGTCGGACGTGACACGATGTTCTTGAGATTTGCTGCCTTCGAGGGAGTCATCTCGGATCTCCGTGACGACCGATGCGGTCGAGATCCGTTATCGGCGCCCGGCCGCCGCCGCACTGTGAGCCGGATCACAGTCGGGCGGGGAGGGGCGCCTCGGATGACCAGCGCGATCGGCGCGGCGTCCGCGGTCAGCGGGGAATCCCGCGAGGGACCTACTGCACGAACACGATCGGCACGGTGAAGCGCAGGCTGTCCCGGTCCACGAAGGACGGCGGCTCCCCCAGCTTCCTGCCGGGAGTCACGACGGCGTAAGCCTCCTTGACGGCCGCCGGGTCACCCAGAAAATCCGTGACGCGCGCCTCGACGATCACGCCCTCCGTGTCGAGCCGGATGTAGGCGATCGCCGCACCCCCCTTGCGCACCTTCTGGTGGGTCAGCTTGTTGATTCTGCTGATAATCCTCTTCACGTACGAGATGGAATAGTCCCGGTAGGTCAGGTCGTCAGGATCGCTGGCGAGATTGAAGCGGTCTATGTACTTCCGGTCCCGGTTGAGGATGTAGTACCGGAGCTTGTCGAGGTCGTAGTCGTCGCAGACGTCGAAGACCGACCGGGCCTCCGCGCCGGACGGCGGGCGCGCGCCGTCGGGCTGGTTCGCGGTCTCGGCGGACGGTTCCGAAGTAAAATTGTTGTAGCGTCGGATCTCGAAGAAGAATGCGATGAATTCCTTGCTGAAGATCCCATCCTGACTGATCTCAGCTGCGGCGCCGCGATCCTGCACGAGAAAGATGACGGCAAGCGCAAACAGGACGGCGCGCATCTTCGCCCCCAAGTGCATCCGCGTGCCGCCCGAGCGGAAGGGCCGCGCGTTCAGGCAAGCCGCGGGTCGAGTCCCAACAGGCGGACCGTCAACACCTGATAAAGGTCGAGGTTCCCGAGCAGAGCCCGGGCGATCGACATCGGGCGCGGGGGAGGGATCCCGCGGCCGCCGGCGGGACGTCCGCGGCGCGGAGCACGGGTGAGCGGGAAGGCCCCCGCGGGTCGCCACGTCGGCGCGGCGACTTGACGGGCGGCGGCGGCGCGTGTCCTCCTCCGGGCGCGCGGTGAAGCCGACGCGATCCCGGAGGTCTCCGCGAGCCATGGTCGGTCCCGGCGAGCGCGGAACGGCCCGTCGAGGCGGCGGCACGCGGCCCGGATGGAGCGCCCGATGAGGTCTCGGCTGCCGCCGCTCGCGGCCCTGGCGATGATCGCGGCCTTGGCGATGATCGCGGCCTGCGAGCAGGCATCCGCCGGACCGCCCACGATCGCGGGTCTCTACATCCGCCGCGCGCCGTCGCGCGGGGAGATGCGGATCGAGCGGGCAGGACCGCGCTGGACGATCTCCATCGTGGCGGGAGGGCTGCCGCGAGGACCGGCCACGGCCGCCGACTGCTCCATCGTCGCGGATGGCGACCTGAAGGGCACGCGGCTGACCGCGCGCATTCGCGACGATGATCCCGCCGTGGAACGGCTGATCGAGATGCGCCTCTCGCCCGGACGCGCCGTCATCACCTTCGGCCAAGTCGAGGGACCCTGCGGGATGGGCTCGGACGTGTCCGGCACCTACACGAAGGCGCGCTGATCGGGGCCCGTCGGCGGCCGGAATCGCGCGGCGCGTCCGGTCGGACCGGCCGGCGGCTGCCCTCAGGCGGGGGAGGGCGCGCCGGCGACGTCCGTCGGCGGGAACAGCGCGGGCGCGCCCGCGCCGAGCCAGGGCACCAGCGCGTCGAGGCGCGGCATGGCCTGCTCGCGCAGGACGGCCTGCGCGCGGGCGGCGATCCGGGGCGCGAGGCGCGGGATCTCGCCGCGCAGCGTGACGAGGAGCAGGTCGCGCGAGAAGCCCGGCTTGGGCAGGGGCAGCACCTCGATCCCCGGCGCGTGGGCGATGCCCTGGAGCAGGCAGAGCGGCGTCGTGACCGCCACGCCCATCCCCATCGCCACCATGGCGACGAGCGCGTCCGAGGTGTCGAACTCGAAGGCGCGCGGGGGCCGCAGCCCGAGGCGGCTCAGGTGGCGCTCGACCTGCTGGCCGACGAAGGAGCGCTCGCTGTGGCGGACCAGCCGGTGGCGGGCAAGGACCTCGCGCAGGCCCAGGGGCGCGAGCTCCCCGGCGAGCCCGCGCGGCACCGCCAGCAGGTAGGGTTCGCGGAACACGGGATAGCGCTCGATGCCGGACAGGCCGTCCATCGGGTCGCAGGTGATCGCCGCGTCGATCGCCCGGCGCAGGAGCGCCTCGGCGTGCGAGAAGGCGAGGCCCGACCACGCGGTCAGGGTGAGCGCCGCCGTCCCGTCGAGCAGGTCGCGGACGAGGTGCGCCCCCACCGTCCCGGCGAAGGAATCGACGAGACCGAGCCGCAGGTCGATCCGCTCCGGCTGCGCCGCGGCGGAGCGCAGGACGGCCAGGAGGTCCTCCAGGTCGCGGCTCAGGTCCTGAACCCGGGCCGCGAGGATGCGGCCGGCGGCGGTCGGGACGAGCGGCCGGCGGGCGCGGTCGAACAGGGGCGCGCCGATCGCCGCCTCGACGCGCCGGACCACCTGCGAGACGGCGGATTGGGTCAGGCCGTGGCGCCGGGCCGCCGCCGTGATGCTCCCGGTCTCCGCGACGGCGCGGATCACCCGGAGCGCGCCGAGATCGGGAAGCGTGTCCATCCTGGCCCGGCTTCATAAGCCCCTGTCATGCCGATCATCAATCCTGCTTCATCGGAGGCGCGGCCATTGCCGGCTCGCCCAGGCATTGGGCACCAAGGGGCCTGCGCACGGGATGAGCAGGGACCGGACCGGATGAGCAGGACCTACGACGTCGCCGTGATCGGCCTCGGCGCCATGGGCAGCGCGACGCTCTTCCAGCTCGCCCGGCGCGGCGCGGCGGTGATCGGCCTCGACCGCTTCGCGCCGCCGCACGCGATGGGGTCGAGCCACGGCGAGACCCGCATCACCCGGCAGGCCGTCGGCGAGGGCCGGGACTACGTGCCCTTCGTGCTGGAATCGCACCGGATCTGGCGCCAGCTCGAGGCCGAGACCGGGGAGACGCTGCTGAACGCCTGCGGGGTGCTGGTCATGGGGCCGGGGCGGGGCCCGACCTCGCACCACGGCAAGCCGGACTTCGTCGGCCGCTCGCGCGACGCGGCGCTCGCCTTCGGGATCCCGCACGAGATGCTGACGGGCGCCGAGGTCGCCCGCCGCTTCCCGCAATTCCTGAACCTCGCGGGCGACGAGAAGGCCTATTACGAGCCGGGCGGCGGCTACGTCCTGCCCGAGCGCTGCATCGCCGCCCAGCTGCGGCGGGCGGAGGCGCTCGGCGCCGAAATCCGCACCGGCACCGAGGTGCTCGGCCTGGAGCAGGACGCGTCCGGGGTGACCCTGCGCACCCGCGACGGCGCGATCAGGGCCGCGCGCGCCGTCGTGTCGGCCGGCGCCTGGACGGCGCCGCTCCTCGGATCCGCCTTCGCGCGCCTCCTCACGGTGCGGCGGCAGGTCCTGCACTGGTTCGCCCTCGACGACGTCGGCGCCTACGGCCCCGGCGCGCCGGTCTTCGTCTGGATGCACGGCGCGAGCGACGTCGACTACCTCTACGGCTTCCCGCCGGGGCCGGGCGACCATCGCCTCAAGGTCGCCACCGAGCAGTACGCGACGCGCACCACCGCCGATTCCATCGACCGCGCCGTCTCCCCGGAGGAATCCGCCGAGATGTACCGCCTGCACGTCGCCGGGCGCTTGGCGGGCGCGACCCCGCGCGTGGCCGAGGCCGCCGCCTGCCTCTACACGATCACGCCCGACCGCGGCTTCATCATCGACCGCCACCCCGATCACGACCGGGTCACGGTCGTCTCGGCCTGTTCCGGCCACGGCTTCAAGCATTCCGCGGGCATCGGCGCGACAGTGGCCGAATCCCTCACCGAGGGACGCAGCGCGATCGATCTCGCGCCGTTCCGCCTCGGTCGATTCCAGTGATCGCGCCGGCCGTGGCGCGCCGCTTGCATCGAATCATGCTGCTTGATTTGGTGTTCCGATCGACGCGGCGGCACCGCCGCGGCGATAATCCGGTCGACAACGGCCGAGTGCGGGGCGCCTCAGGTTGACCGCCCGCGCGTCGCCCCTTCTCCTCACCCCCGACGGAGGTTCGATCCCATGCGACAGAAGGTTCGTGCTCTGGCCCTCGCGGGGGTCGCCCTCGCGACGCTGTCCGGGGCGAGGGCGGCGGAGGGCGTCGACGCCATCAAGCAGCGCGGCAAGCTGATCGTCGGCGTTAAGGCCGATTACCGGCCCTTCGGCTTCCGCGACCCGAGCGGCAACATCATCGGCCTGGAGCCGGACCTCGCGGCCGACATCGCCAAGCGCCTCGGCGTCGAGCTCGAACTCGTGCCGGTCGTCTCCTCCAACCGCATCGAGTTCCTGCAGCAGGGCAAGGTCGATCTCCTGATCGCGACGATCTCCGACAAGCCGGAGCGCCGCCGCGTGGTCCAGGCCATCGACCCGCAATACTACTCGGACTACGTCAATATCCTGCTGCCGAAGAAGGGCGGCATCACCGAGTGGGGTCAGCTCAAGGGCAAGCCGGTCTGCGCCACGTCGGGCGCGTGGTACAACAAGGACGTGGCCCGCACCTACGGGGCCGAGATCGTCGCCTTCGACGGGTCCGAGAAGCCGCTCTTCGCGCTCAAGCAGGGCAATTGCGTCGGCTACCTGTACGACCAGACCTTCATCCAGGGCCGGCTCGGCGAGGACGAGTGGAAGGCCGATTACGCCATGCCGCTCAAGGGCATCCTCGAAGCGCCCTGGATCATGGCGGTCGCGTCCGGCAATGCCAGCCTCCAGGCCGTGATGGAGACCGCGACCAAGGACTGGATGCGGACCGGCTTCATCGTCGACGAGGAGAAGAAGTGGGGCATCGCGCCGACCGACTACGCGCGGGCCATGCACGACAAGTACAAGAACGCCACCAACTGAGTCCGGCCCGCCCGGCCGCGGCCGGGCGGGCCCCAGGGTGTGAAGGGATGAGCGGCATTCCGGACTGGTTCCAGCGCCTCTACGACACGACCGGCTTCAATCTCACGGTCTTCTACGATCCCTACGATTGGGGGCGCTACGTCGCCGGCCTGCGGATGACGCTTCTCCTCAGCGTCTCCACCATCCTGATCAGCCTCGTGCTGGGCGCGCTCGGCGCCCTGCTGCAGGGCGGGCCGTCCCGCCTGCTGCGCGGTCTCGTCCACGGCTTCGTGGTCGTGTTCCGCAACACGCCCCCGCTGGTGCAGATCTTCTTCTTCTACTTCGGCCTGGGCACGCTGCTGCCGGCGACGCAGACGGCGTCGGGCCTGCGCGAGCCGCTGCTCAGCAACCTCCAGTGGGCGATCGTGTCGCTGTCCCTGTTCGCCGCGGCCTTCAACGTCGAGATCTTCCGCTCCGGGATCGAGGCGGTGCCGCGCACCACGGTCGAGGCGGCCGAGGCGCTCGGCTACACCCGCGCCAAGGCCTACCTCCACGTCGTGCTGCCGCTCGCCCTGCGCATCTGCCTGCCTGCCCTCAACAACAACCTGATCAACCTGCTCAAGACGACGACCCTCGCCTACGCGATCGCGGTCCCGGAAACCCTCTACGCGGTCAAGCAGATCTGGTCCGAGTCGCAGAACGTGCTGGAGATGATGCTCGTCCTGCTGGCGACCTACGGGATCCTGGTCGGCATCCTGGTGTGGCTCATGCACCGCTGGGAGCGGGCGCTGCGCATCCCGGGATACGGCCGATGAGCGGCGAGCCCCGGCCCCGCGCGCTGCCCATCCTGCTGCCCGTCCTGCTGCCCCCTCGGCCGCCCGCGCCGCCGCGGCTGCGCCTGCGCCCGCACCACGGTGTCGCGCTCGGGCTGGCGATGCTCCTCGCGGCGCAGGCCGCGCCCGCCCAGGCCCCGAGCGGGGCGGCTCCCCTGCCGGCCCTCGACGTCCTGATCAAGTGGGCGCCGCTCCTCCTCACGGGCTTCGCCTTCAACATCGCGATCTCGCTGCTCGCGATGCTGCTCGGCACCGCCGCCGGGCTCTGGCTCGGCCTCGCGCTCCTGGCGGAGACCCGGGCCCTGCGCGGGGTCGCGTGGCTCGCCACGCAGGTCTTCCGCAACGCGCCCTGGCTCGTGCTCCTGTTCTTCGTGATGTTCCTGGTGCCGTTCCAGGTCACGGTGTTCGGCCTGCGCATCCCGCTGCCCGACTGGGTCAAGGCGACCGGCGGCTTCGCCCTGCCGGTCATGGCCAACGTCGCCGAGATCGTGCGCGGGGCCGTGCGCTCGATCCCGACCACGCAGTGGGAGGCGGCGGAGGCCCTGGCCTTCACCCGGCGCCAGACGATGTGGCGCATCATCCTGCCGCAATGCCTCAAGCGCATGCTGCCGCCCTGGATGAACCTCTACGCCCTCGTCGCCATGGCGACCGTCCAGGCCTCGATCGTGGGCGTCTCCGAGATGCTGACGCTCACCGCGCAGGTCCACGCCGCCGAGGGCGGGCGGCCCGAGCTCTTCGCGCCGCTCTACGGCTTCGCCCTCATCTGCTTCTTCCTCTACTGCTACCCGATCGACCGCTGGACGGCCCGCCTGGAGCGGCGCTTCCACGTCGCCTGAGACCCCGCATGCCCCCTGCCTGGACTCCCGACCAGCCGATCGTGCAACTCATCGACGTGCACAAGTCCTTCGGCGCGCTGGAGGTGCTCAAGGGCATCAGCCTGGAGGTGCGCAAGGGCGAGGTGATCTGCATCATCGGCCCCTCGGGCTCGGGCAAGTCGACACTGATCCGCTGCATCAACGCCCTGGTGCCGATCACCTCCGGCACGATCCGGGTCGAGGGGATCGAGGTCGCCGACCCGAAGCTCGACAAGCTCGCCCTGCGCCGCAAGGTCGGCATGGTGTTCCAGCAGTACAACCTGTTCCCGCACAAGACCGCGCTGCAGAACGTCATGATGGCGCCGATCCACGTGCTGGGCCAGGACCGGCGCGAGGTGGAGGCGCGCGCCCGCGCCCTCCTCGCCAAGGTCCGCCTCTCGGGCAAGGAGGACACCTACCCGGGCGAGCTCTCGGGCGGACAGCAGCAGCGCGTCGCGATCGCCCGCTCGCTGGCCATGCGCCCCGACGTGATGCTGTTCGACGAGGTCACGGCGGCCCTCGATCCCGAGACCGTGAAGGAGGTGCTGGTCACCATCCGGGAACTCGCCGAGGAGGGCATGACCTGCCTGCTCGTGACCCACGAGATGGCCTTCGCCCGCGAGGTCGCCGACCACATCTACTTCACGGACCGGGGCGTGATCGTCGAGAACGGGCCGCCCGCGCAGTTCTTCGCCGCGCCGCGCGACCCGCGCACCCGCAGCTTCCTGTCGCAGATCCTCTGAGCGGGAAGGCGCGCCGTGCCGACGCTCCTCGAACGGGCCGCATCCTTCCTCGCCTCCCTCGATCCCGCCTCGCTCGATGGCGCCGCCCGCGCGGCGGCGTGCGAGGCGCTGACCGACTGCGTCGGCGTCGCCCTCGCCGGCTCCCAGGAGCCGGTCGCGCGCAACCTGCGGTCCTGGGCGCGGGCCCGCGCCGCCGGCCGGTCCGCCACGGTGCTGGGCACGCGCCTGCGGCTGGATCCGGAGAACGCGGCCCTGTGCAACGCCGTCGCGGGCCACGCCCTCGACTTCGACGACACGAGTTGGACGACGATCGGCCATCCGAGCGTGGTCGTGGCGCCGGTCGCCCTCGCGGTCGGGGAGGAGATCGGCGCGTCCGGTCTCGCGGCGGTCGGGGCCTACCTGGCGGGGGTCGAGGTCGCCCACCGCCTCGCCGAGACCGTCATGCCCGAGGTCTCGCGCAACGGCTGGCACACCACGGCCGCGCTCTACGCCGTCGGCGCCGCGGCCGCGGCCTGCGCGCTGCGCCGGCCGGGCGAGGCCGCGACGATCCACGCGCTCGCCATCGCGCTGACCCGGTCCGGCGGCCTGCGGGCGAATTTCGGAACGCAGGCCAAGCCCCTGCACGCCGGGCTCGCCGCCCGGAGCGGCCTGGAGGCGGTGTCCCTCGCGATGGCCGGCGTGACCGCCTCGGCCGAGGCCTTCGAGGGCGCGGACGGGTTCGCCGCGTGCTTCGCCGGGCCGGCGGCGCGGGCGCGGATCGATCCCGGCGCGGTGCGCTTCGGCGAGCCCTTCGACCTCGTCGCCCGCGGGCTCGCCTACAAGCGCTATCCCTGCTGCAGCGGCGCCCACCCGGCCCTCGACCTGATCCTCGACCTGCGCCGCGCGCACGGGATCGCGGCGGAGCATGTCCGGGAGATCCGGGTCGGCACGAGCCTGCTCGCCGAGCGCGAACTCGTCTGCCACGCGCCGCGGACGCCGGCGGAGGCCCGGTTCTCGCTGGAATTCGCCCTCGCGGCCGCCCTGGTCCGCGGGCGGGTCGCGCTCGACACGTTCGACGACGCGACGCTCGCCGACCCGGCGCTCCGCCGCGTGATGGAACGGGTGCGCATGACCGTGAGCCCGAGCCTCGCGCGGCTCGGCTTCATCGGCACCGCGCCCGTGGAGATGGAGATCGAGGTGGAGGGCGGCCGGGTGATCTCGGGCAGCCGCGACCTCGCGGTCGGCAACCCCGAGCGGCCCCTGAGCGAGGCCGACCGGCGGGCGAAGTTCCTCGCCTGCGCGGGCCGCGCGCTCGCGCCGTCGGCGGCCGAGAGCGCCTACCTGGCCCTTCGCGACTTGGCCGACCTGCCGAGCCTGGAGCCGCTCTTCGACACGCTGGCCGGCTCCCCGTCGCCGCCCGCGCCCGTGACGTGAGGCCGCGCGGGCCTCGGGAGCCTTCGCGGCCCTGCCGGCCGCGGCGTCCGGTCCGGGAGAGCGGGCCCGGCCGCGCGGCGCCCATCCCCGGTCGAACGCCACGACCTTTCGAGGAAGAGTTTTCTTAGGGTCAAAACTCAATCAGCTTGACCATGCGAGGGGCTGCTTCCGACCCCAAGAAGCTATTCGATGCGGCATCAACGAAAGGCTGCTGGTGGAGGCACAGCGAACCTCTGAGGGTCTTTCCCAGCGACGGCAGACGGGGTTGCCTGTTGTAATGAGTTCTGGGGCTTCAAGCAGGTAGCGTTACAGAGTGCTGAGCCAGGAGTGCAAAACGGGCTCGGCGGCCGTCCAGCGAATTCCGCAAAGGCAAATCCTACTGCTCCCCACCCGGTTCAAATTCGTCTATGCGGTAGGCCATCGCGGGTGCCAGCCGTGCGATATGCGGCTGCCATTGCGCCCTCAGCGCAAGATATGTCTCTGCCCCCGCCTCATTGCGCATCGTCTCCACACCGGCTGCCGAGAGCCGTCTGAGAGCCGCTGCGAAGCGGGTGCGCCATGCCTCGCTCTCGGCGCTGGTCACGTCGGCTGGGGCGGGCAGGTCTCCGGGTAAAAACGTCGTTTCGAGCGTGACGACGAGCAGCATGGCAACGCGCCAGATTGCATCGACGGCGGCGGCCTCCTTCAGCCATGCCGCCTGACGGTCTGCAATCCCGCTGCGGATCAGTGACACCGTGTCGAGGACGATGAATGCCTGTGCCGAGACCGAGTAGAAGGGCTGCCGGAAGCGGAAGTAGAACAGCACAGGATAGAAGTGGTGGGTCTCCTTCATCTCGGCCATGGCCGCCGCGGTGTCGGCCAAGTGGCTGTAACCTGAATCGAGCTGCCCCTGTGACCCGAGCCGCGCGAGGAGTTCGGCCGCATCCGCGGTTTCGCCCGCTAACAGATGCAGCTTTAGTCCGAGCGCGTTGCGCTGCCGAAGCGCGCTGTAGACCTGCATGACGTAGGTCAGGACCAATGACGTCACCGACATGCCGACGAGCGAGTTCACGAGATAGAGGACGCGGTAGGCATCTGTGACCGGCTTGAAGTCGCTGGCTCCCACGATCGCCATGCTGCTGCCGCCTGCATAGAGGGCAGTCATGAAGTCGGCCGGGGTCTCGCCGCTGCTTGCCCGAACGGCCGTCCCGAGCGCGGGGTGGATGATCAGGCCGGCTCCGAGGGTCAGTCCCAGTGCCCAGAGCAGGACGTAGACGATGAGGATGACCGGGCCGCAGAAGGAGAGCACAGCGCCCCGCTTCTGCCCGACTTCATCGACGGCACGGAAGATTGCCCAGGTGAGATGGGCGACCCGGTCCGCGATCAGTCCTGTCCCGATGCGCGCGTAAAGGACCGTCAGGAAGATGTCGGCGAGGACAAGACCCATGACGAGCGCACCCGACGCCCGTTCGAAAGCAGGCAGCATCAGCCTTGCATCCTTCCAGCCTCACGCGTTGGTCAACGTCCAGGGACGCATCGCCTCCGGGCGGATCATGTCGGGTGGCGGCTTGAAGTCGCGTGCCGCACCCCGCATCGCCTGCGCGGGACGGCGAAAGCCGCTGCGGCTGCGGTAATCCTGTCGGACCTTTCGGGACGGGGCGAGGGGTGCCCCCGAGAGGTTCTGTGCGCAGATCACGTCGATGGCTGTAACGCCAGCCAAGGCCACAAGGGCGATGAGCACGTTGTCCTTGCGCGGATTATGGCCCTCTAGCCCAGGAAGGACCGTGGCGATGTCGAGCGCGTCTCCCGCGACGCGTGCCGAGATCCAGGGCGTCGGATCACGCGAGCCCAAGATCCCGGCACCCTGTAGGAGTTCGCGCACGCCGTAGGCTTGGATGACCGGGGCTGCGCGCGGCATTCCGAGCCAGCGGGCAATGGCACCGCCACACGCCAGTTCAGTCAGGCCGAGGCCGATGGAGAACCAGCCTAGGCCGTGGGCGAGTTCCCTGGTTGCGGGATCTGGCCTACGGCGCGGGTCTGAGGTGAGATAACTCGGCAGAGAATAGGGCACAGGAGCGCGACCCCGGTCCCGTTGAGACATGGCATCGGACATGCTGACTTCCTCGGTGCCGCAATGGGTGCCGTAATGTGAGAGGAATGGCAGACCCGCCGCAGCGCGACGGGCTGCAAAGCCAATCAGGGCCGGAGCACAACCTTGATGCAGTTGTCTTTCTTGTCGCGGAAGGTCTTGTACATCTCGGGCCCTTGTTCGAGCCCAACCCGATGAGTGATGACGAAGGAGGGATCGATCTGCCCGTCGGCGACACGCTTGACGAGGTCATCCGTCCACCGGTTCACGTGGGTCTGCCCGGTGCGGATGGTCAGCCCCTTGTTCATCAGGGCTCCCACCGGCAATTTGTCGACGAGCCCGCCGTAGACACCCGGGATCGAGAGGATGCCAGCGGGGCGGCAGACATATATCATCTCGCGCAGCACCGAGGCGCGGTCGCTCTCCAGCATTACGGCCTGTTTCAGTCGGTCGTAAACCTGTTCCAGAGCGCGCGGCGAATGCGCCTCCATGCCGACGGCATCGATGCACTTCTCCGGACCCTTGCCGTTGGTCAACTCATTGAGGCGCTCGATCACGCTCTCCTGCGCGTTGTCGATGGTTACAGCCCCTCCCGCGCGTGCCATCTCCAGGCGCTCGGGCACGCTATCGATGCAGACCACCTGCTTCGCACCGAGGAGGACCGCGGAGCGCAGTGTCATCTGGCCGACCGGACCGGCGCCCCAGATCGCGACCGTATCGGTCGGCTGGATGTCGGCTTGCACCGCGGCCTGCCAGCCGGTCGGGAAGATATCACCGAGGAACAGCACCTGCTCGTCGCTCAGGTTATCCGGCACCTTGATGTGGGTCTTATCGGCAAACGGCACACGGACGTACTCGGCTTGTCCGCCCTGGTAGCCGCCGGTGAGGTGGGTGTAGCCGAACAGGCCCGCGGTGGTGTGCCCGAAGGCTTTCTCGGCGATCGACTTGTTGCGGTTCGAGCGTTCGCAGACGGAGAAGTAGCCGCGCTTGCACTGATCGCATTCGCCACAGATGATTGTGAAAGGCACGACGATGCGCTCACCTTTCCTGAGAGCGCCGTTGACGCCTCTGCCCATCTCAACGACTTCGCCCATGAACTCGTGGCCCATCACGTCGCCCTTTTCCATGCCGGGCATGACGTGGTCGTAGAGGTGCAGGTCCGAGCCGCAGATCGCACAGGTGGTCACCTTGATGATTGCGTCGCGCTCATCCTCAATCTTAGGGTCCGGGACTGTATCGCATCGGATGTCTTCAGTGCCGTGCCAGACCAGTGCTCTCATAGCATTTCTCCGCAATAAAATGGTAATTTCAGCGGACATTTTGGTAATGATGCTCCTAATCGAAAAATTTGCCCGCCTCTATAACGTGTGATTGAGCAGTAATTACATTTTGCCCTACGTGTCACCTTGGCAGCAATCAAGTCAGAAACAGAAAGAGAACGTTTTGCGGTGATCTTCTCAGAAATTTCAGAGGCATTCATTATCGGATAATATCGCATGAATTATGGCTGTACACTTCGGATGCCATGTCTGCGGTATAGCGAACGCTCCACAACACCCAGTCAGCGAATGTCCGCTTTCGATGGCGATGCAGTACGTTGCGGCCGTGCGGCTGAATGCCGGCTCCCACCCTCAGCGGCCATTCACATGGTCAAGCTGATTGGGTTTTGAACCTAGCACGCCCGGCGATCGCGGGATCGACCCTTGCGGCAAGATCGCCCGCACCTCCAGGATCCCGAACTGCCGCCGCACGACCTGCTCGTACCAGTCACGACCACGCGGATCCGGTTGCCTGTGCGGCGCTATAGCGGGATCTTGCACGGCTTAAGGGAGAGAATCCCCCGAGTTAAGCAGCTGTTAACCATTCTGAACGAAGCGTGAGCGGCCGCGGACAAAGCGGAGCACGAGCCCACGGATCCCTCGCCGATGCACAAGTCCGGCATGCTGTCCCTGCGCGCCACGATGGCGGCGCTCTGCGCGCTCTCGGCCGTCGCGGCCGGGCTCACCGCGCTGCGCGTCGCGACGCCCGAGCACGCGCCGGCGCCGCGGCAGGGGCAGATCGCCCGGGACGGCGCGCGCCTCGTCGCCGACCGCCTCGCCTCGGCCGTGCTCGCGGTCTCCCGGGACGTCGCGCTGGCGGCCGAGAACGCGCTGCTGCAGCCCCAGGCCGATCCCGCCGCGATCCGCGCCTACTTCGCCCGCTGGCGCGCCCTCCACCCCGAATACGCGGACATCCTCCTGGCCGACCGGACCGGCCTGATCCGCGCGACGGCGAGCGGGAGATTCGCCGGCGCTCACGTGTCGGGCGCGACGTGGTTCGCGCGGGGCCTCGCCGGGACCGTCATCGCGGATGCCAGCGAGCGCAGCCGGGCCGGCATCGAGGCGCCCCGCAACACCATCCTGGGCGCGCCCGTGCCGGGACCGGACCGGACCGCGATCGGGATCCTGGCGGTGCAGCTCACGCCGGAATGGATCGGCAGCGTCGTCGACGCGGCGCGCGCCGATCTCGGGGAGGCCGGCCGCGCGCTGCAGCTCAGCATCCTCAACGGCACCGGGCGGCCCCTCCTGCAATCCGAGGGCGCCGCGGGCGCCCCGGCCGGCGGCCCCGAGGCGGTGGCCTCGCTCCCCGACGCCGAGGGGGCGGGGCTCGGCTGGCTCGTCGCCGCGCGGGCGCCGGGCGAGGCCGGGCCGACCTGGCAGTCGCAAGCCGGCTCGCTGCTCCTGGCGGACGTGGTGGCCCTGGCCGCCCTCCTGGGCTGGATGGTCGGGGGGCACGCCACCCGGGGCCTCGCGCGCCTGCGCGGCGCCGCCCGGGACGAGCGGCCCGGCCTCGGCGCCGAGCGGTTCTGGATGCGGGACCTGGGCGACCTCGCCGGGACCCTCGCGGAGGTCACCGCGCGCGCCCAGAGCCGCGACCGGCTGCTCCACGAGACCCGCGCGGCGCTGGCGCGGGCGCGCAACCGGCTCCGCTTCATCCACGCCGTCACCGGCGCGACCTGCTGGGAGGTGGATTTCGCGAGCGGGCAGGTCGCCTGGACGGATGCCGCCGCCGACCGCGACGCGGGCGCCTCCGAGCGGGTCTGCGCCCTGGACGAGATCCTCTCCCGCGTGGCCGGCGACGACCGCGCGCTGGTCGAGGGCGCCATGCGCGGCGCGCTCGCCGCCGAGGGCGTCACCCGCGACGTGGCCGTCCGGATCCTCCCGGGCGACGGCGATGCCCGCGAGCGGCGCCTGATCCTGCGCGTCGCGAAGGCGGCGCGGGACGAGGTCTCCTGCACGCGGCTGCACGTGCTCAGCCGGGAGGTGGCGGCCGCGCTGCCGGCGCCGGGCCCGGGCCTCGCCGCGGAGAATGCGGGCGCGCTGCCGGCGCCGGAGCGCCGCCGGGACCCGCTCACCCGCGAGATCGTCGACAGCATCGTGCACGACATCAACAACGTCCTGACCGTCGTGCTGACCTCGGTGGGGGCCGCGCGGGCGGGCCACATCCCCGACGAATCGGTCCGGCGCTGGCTCGAGGCGGCGTTTCGCGGCGCCGCGCGGGGCGCCTCGACGACGCGCCGGGTGCTCGCGCTGAGCCGGCGGGAGGCTCCCCCGGCCGGCGAGATCGATCTCGCGCCGATCCTCGACGACGTCCTGGCCTTCCTGCGCGGCACGGTCCTGGCCGGCACCCCGGTCGCGGTCTCGAGGGCCGCCGACCTGCCGCGGCTGCACTGCGCCGAGCGCGACGTCGAGATCGCCCTGCTCAACCTCGCCGTCGACATCCGCGCCTGCCTCGCGGAGGGGGACGCGGTCGCGATCGTGGTCGGGGCCTCGCGGGACGCGGCCGGGGCGCCGATCCGCCAGCAGGCGGGCGTGCAGATCGGCGTCTCGATCGGCGGACGCTTGGCGGAGGGAAGCGGGATCGCGGCCGTGCGCCAGCTCATGGAGGAGATCGGCGGCGCGATCAGCGTCGGCCCGTCCGAGGTCACGCTCTGGATCCCGGGCTCCGACCTCGCCCCCGCCCAGGCGCGCCCGGGGGCCCGCGCGCGGGCGCGGCGCGTCCTCCTCGCGGAGGCCGACCCGCTGGTGCGCTCGGTCACGGCCGACGCCCTCGCGGGGCTCGGCCACGCGGTCACCCTCGCGGCGACCGCCGACCAGGCCTTCCAGGCCCTGGCGGAGCGGCGGGACTTCGACCTGCTGCTCTGCGACCACCTCCTGCCCGGCGCCAAGGGCCTCCACCTCGCGGCCGTCGTCTCGCGCACCCATCCGGCGATGGAGATCGTGATCATGGGCGCACGGGGCCAGCTGCCCGCGAACGCGCAGGTCTTCGGCAGCCTCCACAAGCCCTTCGGCCTGACCGAACTCGTCCGCGCGCTGGACGAGGCTCCGGCCGCTTCCGTGCGGGCCGCCTGAGGGTTCCGGCGCCCCCGGGGGGAGCCGCCCGGCAGGGCAGGGGCGTGCCGCTGAGAAAGCGCCCGGACCGGGCGGCGTCCTCGCCGGGCCGCGCGGTCCCGCCGCCGTGCTCTGGGATTTGTTTCAGTCTTCCGGCTCGCGCGCCGCAATGGAGGGCGCCACGATCGCGGCCTCTCTCATCCGGCACGCCGTCGCGGTGCCCGATCGAGTCAGCCAATACGGAGTGAAGACTCAGAATTGAACCATGTAGCACGACTCTTATCGCTCGATTGACGGCCGCCGCGACCTGTGTCGTTCACAGCACATTGCCTGAGCAACGGCGCAGAGCCGCAGGATTTAACGCCTCGTTAACCATTAAAACGAATATTTGTGGCGCTCGAAGCCGGGTTCACCCGCAGCAAGGCCCCAGAAGGTGCGACGTGTCTGCCCATCATTTGATCAAATGCTGCATTGTTGCCCTGGTTGGGTCGATTGCCGTGCCGGAGATCGGGTTCGCGGCCGATTGGTACACGGGGGCCGAGCAGGTCGTCCCGCAGGATGACTGGATCGTTGCGGTCGATGCCGCGGCCACCGTGACCTCGAACAGCTCCGCTTTCGGCGCGGTCACGGCGACGATCGCGACGGCCTACACCCTGGTCGAGAGCGGCCCGCGGGTCCGACTCCAGAGCGTCGACGGCGTCTATTCCTACCCTGGCGCGGGCGCCGGCCGGACGGTCCACGGGGTCCAGGCGGAGGGGTCGGCGCTCTTGGGCTACGAGTGGATCTGGCAGCAGGCCGCCGTCGCCGGCTACATCGGCTTCAATGTCCGCCACAACGAGCTCTCGATCCCGGATCCGCGCAACCCGGTGGTCGGAACCGGCGTCGGCGCGAAGGTCGCCGCCGACATCTACCTCAACCCGACGGTCGACACGCTGTTCGCGGCGAACGCCTCCTATTCCACGCTGTTCCGCGCCTACTACGCCCGCCTGCGCGCCGGATTCGCCGTCGCGGACGGCGTCTTCCTCGGCCCCGAGGGCACGTTCCTCGGCGACCAGTTCTTCAACCAGTGGCGCGTCGGCGCGCACCTCACCGGATTCTTCGTCGGGCCGATGAAATTCTCGCTCGGTGCCGGCTACGTCTTCGATCGCATTCAGAAGAGCGGTTACTACACCAGCGTCGAAGCGCGTGCGGCGTTCTGATTTAACCGTTCATTGGAGACGTTTATCAACAGCCGCGATGCCGATCGAGAGTGGACTGAAATTGGTCAGACTTTGGCTCGTATATTGCTGTGAAATGCAGCACCGAGTCGGTGTCTTGTTTTCACACAGGAGATGAGAGTCGTGCCTGTCATTCTCGCGCGAGCGCTCTGGCTGACCAGCGCGATGGCCGTCCTCGCGCTCCTGGTTCAGCCCGTCGGGACGCAGGTCCAGCTCGAGATGAGCCTCGGCGCGATGGGCCTGATGGGCCTGATCTGGCTGTTCCTGCGCGGGCGCGTGGCCCGGTCGGTCTTCCTGGCGATCGGCAGTTTGGTGGTGCTGCGCTACCTCTACTGGCGCGTCTCCAGCACGCTGCCGCCCGTGAGCGACGTGCCCGGCTTCGTCTGCGGCATGATCCTGCTCGTGGCGGAACTCTACTGCTTCTACATCCTGATGATCAGCCTCGTCGTGAACGCCGACCCGATCGCGCGCGCGACGCCCGACGCCGCGGACGACGACGCCCTGCCGACCGTCGACGTGTTCGTGCCGAGCTACAACGAGGACAGCGACGTCCTGGCGACCACGCTCGCGGCCGCCAAGTCCCTGGACTACCCCGCCCACAAGCTCACCGTGTGGCTCCTCGACGACGGCGGGACGGAGCAGAAATGCTCCGATCCGAACCGCGCCAAGGCCGTCGAGGCCCGCACCCGCCGCTCGGTGCTCCAGAAGCTGTGCGCGGAACTCGGCGTCAACTACCTGACCCGGCGCCGCAACCTCCACGCCAAGGCCGGCAACCTCAACAACGGGTTCCAGCACTCGCAGGGCGAGATCGTCGTCGTGCTCGACGCGGACCACGTCCCGTTCCGCTCCTTCCTGCGCGACACGATCGGGCATTTCGCGCAGGACCCGAAGCTGTTCCTCGTGCAGACGCCGCACGCCTTCCTCAACCCGGACCCGATCGAGCGCAACCTCGGCACCTTCGACCGCATGCCCTCGGAGAACGAGATGTTCTACGCCGAGACCCAGCGCGGCCTCGACAAGTGGAACGGCTCCTTCTTCTGCGGCTCGGCCGCGCTGCTGCGCCGCCGGGCGCTCGAGGAGGCGGGCGGCTTCTCCGGCATCACCATCACGGAGGATTGCGAGACCGCATTCGAGCTGCATTCCCGCGGCTGGACCAGCGTCTACGTCGACAAGACCCTGATCGCCGGCCTGCAGCCCGACACGCTGACCTCCTTCATCGGTCAGAGGTCGCGCTGGTGCCAGGGCATGCTGCAGATCCTGCTGCTGAAGAACCCGCTGCTCAAGCGCGGCCCGACGCCGATCCAGCGGCTCTGCTACCTGTCGAGCATGACTTTCTGGTTCTTTCCGGTGCCGCGATTGATCTTCATGGTCGCGCCCCTGCTTTACATCTTCCTGGACCTGAAGATCGTGGTGGCCAACGTCGATGAAGCGATCGCCTACACCGCGACCTACATTGCCGTGAACCTGATGATGCAGAATTACCTCTACGGGCGCCTGCGCTGGCCTTTCGTCTCGGAGCTCTACGAGTACGTCCAGGGATTGTTCCTGATCAAGGCGACCGCGTCCGTCATCCTGTCGCCGCGCAAGCCGCACTTCAACGTCACGGCCAAGAACGTGACGCTCGACCGCGACCAGCTCTCGCCGCTGGCGATGCCCTTCCTGGCGGTGTTCCTGGTCCTGCTGCTCGGGGCGGGCGTGGCCACCTACCGCTACCTGTACGAGCCCGGCATCACGAACCTGATGCTCGTCGTCGGCCTGTGGAACCTGTTCAACCTGATCACCGCGGGGGCGGCGCTCGGGGCGGCGGCGGAGCGCCGGCAGACCGAGACGACGCCCTCCCTCGCGGTCGAGCGCCCGGCGGTGCTGACGCTGAACGGCCTCGCCATCGACGTCGCGGTCGAGCGGATCTCCCGCGAGCGCGCGCGGGTCCGCATGGACGCGATCGTGCCGATGCGGCGCGACGGCGACGCGAGCGTGGGGACGCTCGGGGTCGCGCCCCGGGCCGACCTGCCCGAGGCCACGGCCCGGGCCGCCATCACGGCCCGGGTGGTCGGGGTCGCGCTCGCGGGCGAGGAATCGGTCTGCGACCTCGTCTTCGAGGACATGACGCCCTGCGCCTACCTCGTCCTCGCGGACCTGATGTACGGCGACGCGGAGGCGATGCGGCGCTTCCAGCAGCGCCGGCGCGGGCACAAGAACCTGCTCGCCGGCAGCCTGCAATTCGTCGCCTGGGGGATCGCCGGCCCGTGCCGGGCCCTGTCCTACTTCCTGTCGGACCTCGCGGCGCGGGACGCGCGCAAGGACCCGGCCGAGGTGCCGGTCCCGCAGACGGTCCGCATGCATCGGCGCCTGGCCGAGACGCCGCGGCGCAGCTTCGTGGAACCCGCGAGGCCGCGCCCGGCCGCGCCCGAGGCGCAGCCGCCGGTGCCCGCCAACCCGGTCGACGCCACGCCGGCCTGGCTGCGCATGATGCTGGAGGCGGAGAACGCGACGCTCGCCCAGAACCGCGGCCGGCGCCGCTCCGACCTCGACCCCTCCTCGCAGCCGAGCCTCGGCTGAGGCCGCCATGACCGCCCAACCCCGCCTTCCCGACCTCCTGCCGATCCCCGCCGCCCCGGTCGGCGCCGCCCTGCGCCGGATCGCCGGCACCTCGCTCATCGGCCTCGCCCTGCTCCTGCCCCAGGGCGCCGGCGCCCAGAGCTTCCTCGGACGCGGCGCCCCCCAGGTGCTGGCCGTCCCGGACGCGGCCGGCGCGGCGCCCGGCCGCCCGGCCGAGGCCGCGCCCGCCCCCGAGGGCGCCGCGGTGCCGGCGCCCGCGCTCCTGCCGCAGCGGCCGCTCCCGGCCGGCCGGAGCGGGCTGCGCCTGAGCGGCGAGGAGAGCGGCCTGCAATGGAGCGTCTACCTGACGGAGGCCGAGGCGCGCGAGCACCTGCGCTTCCGCATCGGCTACCTGGCGGCGATCTCCGTGGTCCCGGAGACCTCCTCCCTCACCCTGTCCATCAACGACGCGGTGGTCGGCCGCACGGCGATCCGCGCCCCGAGCGCCGTGCGGGTCGTCGAGTTCGACGTGCCGCCCGGCCTGCTCAGGCCCGGCTACAACGCCGTCGCGGTCGCGGCCGTCCAGCGCCACCGGGTCGATTGCAGCCTGCCGGCGACCTACGAGCTCTGGACCCAGGTCGACCCGTCCTGGACCGGCTTCGTGCTGCCGCCGGGCACCGGGACCGCCCAGAGCCTGCGCGACCTCGCCGCGGTCCCGCCCGATCCGCGCGGCGTCGTCCCGATCCGGGTGATGCTCCGCAGCCGGCCGACCTTCGAGACCTTCGAGCGCATCATCGGCCTCGTGCAGCGCGTCGCGCTGGCCGGCGGCTACAGCCACGTGGCGGTCGAGTTCGGATCGGCGCAGCAGGGACCCTCGGGCCTGAACCTCGTGGTCGCGAGTCCCGACGAGCTGCGCGAGGTCGCCAATGTCGAGGCCGGCGAGGTGGCGAGCGGCCAGCCGCTGACCGTCCTGCCGGCCCAGCCGACCCGGGCCACGACCCTGATCGTCCCGGGCACCGCCCCGGCGGATCTCGACGCCGCCGCCGAGGCGGTCACCGCCTCGGCGGCCCATGAGCCGGTCGGGAGCCCGCAGGGGTTGCGGGCGCTCGCCCTCGCGCGCGGCGCCGAGATCCGGGGCGGCGAGACGCTGCGCCTCGCCGATCTCGGCCTGCAGAACCGCGAATTCAGCGGACGGCTGTTCCGGGCCGGCTTCGACGTGGTCCTGCCGAGCGACGTGATCGCGGCGGATTACGGCAAGGTCGTCCTGACGCTGGAGGGCGGCTACGCCGCCGGCCTCGACCCGGAGGCGCAGGTGATCGTCGACGTCAACCGGCGCAACGCGGCGAGCGCGCCGCTGCCGCGCGCCGAGGGCGAGGTGTTCCGCGACGCGCAGATCGGCCTGCCGCTCGGGCGCTGGCGGCCCGGCCGCAACCGCGTCGACGTCACGGCGCTGCTGCCCGCCGCCTCGGACCGCGCCTGCAGCGACGCGGAGGCGGACCGCAAGCGCTTCCTGTTCCTCGGCGAGACCAAGGTGGCCTTCCCGCGGCTGGCGCGGGCGCTGCGGCTGCCGGACCTCGCCGCGACGGCGGGCGGCGGCGCGCCCTATCGCGATGCGCCGCGGCGGCCGCGCCTCGTCGTGCCGGCACCCGACCGGGCCTCGATGTCGGCCGCCGCCACGATCGCGGTGCGCCTCGCCCTGGCGGCGGGCCGCCCGATCGACTTCGACCTCGCCACCGAGCGCGCGGCGGAGAGGCGGGGCCCGACCGTGGTGGTCGGGCCGGTCCGCACGCTCGATCCCGACCTGCTGCGCACCGTCGGGCTCGACCCGCAGCAGGTGCAGCAGATCTGGCAGGGGCGGGCCGCGCAGGCCGGCGCCGAGATCCCGCAGCCGGCCGGCCAGGGCGGGGGCCTGAGCCTCGACCGCCTGCGCTCCGACATCCCTCCCGCCTGCGCGCTCCCGGCCGCCCCGTCGCGCAGCATCGCGGTGGCCCAGCGCGGGCGCTCCTCGGCGCGCGCGCAGGCCGCCGACCTCGCCACCTCCTGGGGCGCCTCCCTGCGCGGGGCGGGCGCGGGCGAGGACGGCCTGGCGGGGATCGGCGCGCGGCTCGGCGCCGTCCTCCAGGAGGCGGTCGCGGCGGCCTCGCGCTGGCTCGACGCGCAGGTCCGCGAGGCGGAGATCGAGGTGGATGCCCGCACCTCCCTGATCGCCGGGCAGGGCCTGATGGGGCGCGACCCCGACGCGACGCTCACGGTCTTCACGGCGCCGACCCCGGCGGCGCTGCAGGCCTCGGTGACCTGCCTGACCGCGCCGACGGTGTGGGACCGGCTCGAAGGGCGGGTGGCCGTGCTCGACGGCAATGACGGCGCGGTCCGCACCTACGCGGCGCGGCACGCGATCCTCGCCGAGACGGCGCCCCGCAGCTTCGAGAATCTCCGGCTGATCGTGGCGGGCTGGTTCTCGTCCAATCCGAACGCCTTCGCGCTGATCATCCTGGCCTCGGCGGCCGCCCTCGGCCTGTCCACCTCGGCCATGCTGCGCGGCGTCGGGCGCACCGGCACGGGGCGGCGCGGCGACCCCGACCGCGGCACCGGAGCCCCCCGATGAGATCCTTCCTGCGCCTCGCGGCGACGATCCTGATCCTGGGCAGCGCCGCGCTGGGCGGTGCCCGGCCCGGCCTCGCCCAGCAGCCGGGCGCCGCCGAGCCGCCGCCCCGCGCGCGCGACGCCAAGAACCGTGATGGCGAGAGCCGGACTGGCGAGAACCGGACTGGCGAGCCGGCGTCGCTCCACAACGCCCTCGGCAACGGGGCGGCGTGGCGCGCCTACAAGGCGCGCTTCGTCACCGACCAGGGCCGCGTCGTCGACACGGCCAACGGCCGCATCAGCCACAGCGAGGGGCAGGGCTACGGCATGCTGCTCGCCGTCGCGGCCGGGGACCGCGACGCCTTCCAGCGGATCTGGGACTGGACCCGCGCCAACCTCATGGTCCGGGACGATTCCCTGCTGGCTTGGCGCTGGGAGCCGGACAAGCGCCCGGGCGTCGCCGACATGAACAACGCCACCGACGGCGACCTCCTGGTGGCCTGGGCCCTCATCGAGGCCGCGGACGCCTGGCAGGACGAGGGCTACCGCCTCGCGGCACGGCGCATCGCCGTCGATATCGGCCGCCGCACGGTGCTGTTCCGCTCCGAGGGCGCGGCCCTGCTCCTGCCGGGCATGGCCGGGTTCTCGGCCGAGGACCGGGCGGACGGGCCGGTGATCAACCTGTCCTACTGGATCTTCCCCGCCCTGGCGCGCCTGCCCGCGGTGGCGCCCGAATTCGACTGGGCCCGGCTCAGCGCGGCCGGCCTCGACCTCGCGCTGCGGGCGCGGTTCGGGGAGGCGGCGCTGCCGGTCGAGTGGACCTCGCTGCGCGGGGGCGAGCCGAAAGCGGCGGCCGGCTTCCCCCCGGTCTTCTCCTACAACGCGGTCCGGGTGCCGCTCTACCTCGCCATGGCGGGCATCGCGGAGCGCCGCTACTACGCCCCCTTCGTGAAGGCCTGGGCCGAGGTCGGCGCCTCGGGCCTGCCGGTGGTCGACACCGCGAGCAACGACGTCGTCGGGCGGATGCAGGAGCCCGGCTACCTCGCGGTCGCGGCCCTCACCGCCTGCGCGGCCGGCACGGCCTCGCTGCCGCCCGCCCTTCCCGACCCGACCTCGCCGCAGAACTACTACCCGGCGACGCTCCAGCTCCTGGCCCTCGCCGCCGTCAACATGAGGTACGCGTCATGCCTTGGGCGCTGAGTTCCGGAGCGCCGTCGCGACGGGCCGCGATGCTCGCGGCGCTCCTCGCCGCGGGCGGGGGCGCCGCGCGGGCGGAGGCTCCGACTGCCCCGGTCGGGGTGATCCAGCTCGACGAGCGGCGCGCGCCCGTGATCCTCGGCAGGGACGGCGCGCCGGCCGAGGATGCCGAGATCGTCGACGAGAGCGCGCTGCGCTTCTACGCCGCCCAGCGCCAATCCGACCGGGTCCAGGCCGAGATCGCCCGCCTGCGCCGCCGCTACCCGAACTGGAAGGTTCCGGCGGACCTCGATTCCATCCGCCCGAGCCCGCCCGAGGAGGCCCCGATGTGGGACCTGTTCACGGCCGGCCGGTTCAACGACCTGCGCGCCGCGATCGCGGCCCGCCAGGCGAGCGATCCCGGCTGGCAGCCCTCGGACGACCTCGCCCGCAAGCTCAACCGCGGCACGCTGCGCAGCGAGGTCAAGGCCGCGGCCCGCGAGGGCGCCTGGCCGGAGGTGATCGCCCGGGTCCGGGCGGTGCCGGAGGCGATGCGCGACCTCGACATCGACATCGCCTGGTTCGTCGCGGAAGCCTACGCCCGCGGCGGCGATCCCGGCCAGGCCGCGAGCCTCTACCGGGGCATCCTGGCGGGGCAGAAGGAATCCGCCCTGCGCCTCGCGACGATCCAGAAGGCGATGGCGACCCTGCCGATCGGCCAGGTCGAGCCGCTCCTCGCCCTCGGTCAGCCGGCCGCGGACGGGAGCAACGAGTTCGCGGCGCTGCGCCTCGACGTGACCCGCGCCCGCATCGCCGCCATCCTGCACGACGAGCCGGTGGGCCGGATCGATCCGGCCGACCTCGCCGCCCTGAGCGACCACGTGCGCAAGCTCGGCGAGCCGGACCAGTTCAGCCTGCTCGGCTGGTACGCCTACAAGCGGCGGCAATTCCGCGAGGCGCTGGACTGGTTCAAGGGCGCGATCGCCCGCGGGGGCAGGGCCACCGTCGCGACCGGGCTCGCCCTCTCGCTGCGCGAGGTCGGGCAGGAGCGCGACGCCGAGGAGGTCGCCTTCGCGTGGCGCGAGGGATCGGTCACCAACACGGCCCTCTACATGGACCTGCTGGAGCGCCGTCTCACCCAGTCCCCGGTGGCACCCCTGGAGGCGCCGCGCCTGGACCGCTTCGCCAAGCTCGTCCTCGCGACCGGCTCGGGCGAGGGCGCCCAGGCGCTCGGCTGGTACGCCTACAATGCCTGCCAGTTCGACGCCGCCGCGGAGTGGTTCGAGCGGGCGAGCGCCTGGAAGCCCCGCGAGGCCGCGATCCTCGGCTACGCCCTCTCGCTGGCCCGGCAGAAGCGCCACCGCGAGTTCCTGGAAATCGTGAACCGCTACGACGGGCTGTTCCCGAAGGTGGTCGGGCTCCTGTTCACGGCGCAGGACGAGGGCGCCGATCCGGGCCCCTGCGCGCCCCCCCGCTCGGGCCCCGCGCCCCAGCGCGCGGCCCTGACCCGGCCGGCCGCGCCCCGCGTGCCGAAGCCGACCGCGGCCGCCCCCGAGACGGTCCTGCCCGTCCGCCGCGGCGAGTTCCCCCAGGCGGTCGCGCCGGAGAACCCGTTGCGCTTCACCGCCCAGCCCGCGGGCGAGAAGGGCGGCGAGCGGGACGCCCTGCGCGACCTCCGCGCGGGGCCGCCGCCGCTGGTGGCCCGCCGGGTCCCCGGGGTCGGGCCGATGCCCTACGAGCGCTACGGCTACGCCCTGCTGCCGAGCTGGAACGGCTCGGACCGGGCGAGCCCGCAGGACGGCCTGCCGCCCCCCGCGGTCGGAACCATCGCGCAGGCCGAGGGAGCCGCCGCCCCGGCCGGCCCCGCCCGCCCCACCCAGACCCGCGACGGAGATCGCTTCGGCCTCTTCGACGCGCCGCCCGCCGCGATGCGGTGAGCGCAGCTTCCGGATCGCCCATGACCTCGCCCCGTCCCTCCCTCGCCGCGGCGTCCCTCCGGATGGTCGCACTCGCCGCCGCGGCGGCGTCGCTCGCCGCCTGCACCGCGTCGGGCAGCGGCCGGCGCGTCCTGCGCGGCGCGGAGAGCGCCACGTCCTTCAGCTCGCTCAACGGCTCGGCCCGGTCGCAGGCCCTCGTGCACCTGCCGGGCGCCGAGGCCGGGCAGTCCATCCAGGTCGACGGCTACTCGCAGGGCCTGCGCCAGCGGATCAGCTTCGGCCCGCGGGGCGGGGGTGGCGAGGGCTGGATCGACCTCGCGCTGCGCCGCCGCGGGGCCGTGGACGGGCCCGCCATGGCCAGGCCGACGCGCTCGGGCATCGCGGCGGAACTGGCGGCGCTGGCCGGAGGATCGGGCTACCGGATCTCGTCGCGCCCGGCCCGGAACGCCTACGGGCCGATGGGCTTCGCCCAGAACGAGCGCTGCGTCTACGCGTGGCAGTGGATCGAGGCGGTGCCGAGCCTCGGCGCGGCCTTCCCGCCCGCCGCCTCGCCCGTCACCGCCTCGCTGCGCATCCACCAGTGCCGCCGCGCGGGCACGCCGTCCGAGGCGCTGATCGAGAATCTCGCGCGCCTGCGGCTCGGGTCCGACGGTCCCGTGCCGGCGGACGCCCCCCCGCGCCGCCGGCCGGCATCCCGTCGCGTCCTGGCGGCCGCGCCGGCCGCGGTCCCGCCCGCGGCGGCCGTCCCGCCGGCGATGGCGGCCGCGCCGGTCGCCCCGCGGCCCGCCGCCCCGGACCGGGCCGCGACCCCGACCTACCTCGCGCCGCCCGCCGGCCCGCCGGCGGCCGCCTCCCTGGCGCCGCCCGCGGTACCCCGCCCGGGGCCGGCCGGCGCCACGCTCGCCCAGCCCCGCTTCATCACGGATACCCTCCCGACCCCCGGGATCGGCCGCATGCCCGAGGCGGCCCCCGCGCCGCGCCCGCCCGCCCGCGCCGAGCCGATCTCGGGCGAATTGCCGGCCCAGGCCTATCGCGGCCCGGCACCGCCGCCCTTCGGCTGGTAAGAGGGACCAGCCGTCATCCGCTGTCCGGGCGATCACGTCCGGAACGCGCATGATACGGATCTCGTCTCACGCCTCCGCCGCGGGGGCGAGCCCGGCCCAGAAGGCGTCGTCCCCCGCCCAGGCCACGGCGAGTTCCGCGAGGTAGCGGCGCCCGGACTCGTCCCGGACCACGAAGCCGCTCGGATCCGGGAGCAGTTCCTGGAGGCGAAGCGCCGGGCCGTGGGCCGCGAGGTCCTGGCCGAGGAGGTCGATCGCGAGCGGGCTGTCAGCCGCCAGCAGCACTTCGGTCTCGCCGCGTCCCGCGAAGGCGTAGAGGAGGGCGGGGAGCCCGGCCTCGCGCGCGAAGCGGCGCCAGATCACGAAGCGCTCGGCCCCCCGGGCGGCCGCGAGGCCGGCGCCCACGGCCTCCCGCGGCGTCCAGCGCTCCGGGCCGAGGACGGTCTCGCCGAGGAGGAGCCGCGGCAGGTGGCGCCACTCCGCCACCTCGCGGGCGAGCGGCGGGATCGGCGCCATCAGGGATGGGCGGCCGAGGCAGAGGGACACCGAGGACAGGAGCCAGGCGACGCGGTCGAGCCCGGCGAGGGAGGCGGCGGTGCGGGCGGCCGGGACGAGCCGCTCGGGCAGGCCGGCGGCGCGCAGGGCCGGCCGGCCGCGCGCGTCGCGGCCGATCCCGAGCCCGCGCAGGGCCTCGCCGCCGCCCGCGAGCGGGTCGAGCGCCCGCCGCGCGCTGGCGGGCCGGGCCGTGACGTTCGGCGCCCGGTGGTTGCGGATGGCGATGTCGCAGAAGCGCACGGGGTGGCGCGCCTCGATTCCGCGCAGGGCGCCCCGCAGCCAGTCGAGGAAGGCGTCCGACCCGTCCGACGCCGCGCCCAGGAGGGCGGCGAAGCGCCCGTGAAAGAAGGCGGGCTCCGGCGTGATGCCGCCGAGCCGCAGGCGCCCGTCCGCATCGACGAGGAGGAGGGCCGAGCCCGCGGGAAGGGGCTCCCCGCCCGGGCCCGGCTCAGGCTCCGGCTCCGGCAGGGCGAGGCGGCGCGCCGCGGGATCGGGCGCGAGGACGCGCTCCCAGCGCCCGAAGGCCTCGCGGGCGCGCCGGGCGAGGTCGCTGCCGGGCGGGGCCGCCGCGCGCTCCTCCCAGGTGCGGGCGCGGCGCCCGAGTCCCGCCTCCGCCTCCGCCTCCGGCGCGAGGAAATCCCCGAGGGGAACCGTGCAGCCCGGGGCGATCGGGCCGAAGAGGCGCTCCGTCTCGATCTCCGCCTCGACGGCGCCGAGGCCGAAGCGGTCGAAGGCCCAGGCCGCGCGGATCCGCGCCTCGATCGCGGCGGCGAGGTCCCGCGACAGGGCGAAGCGGAACGGCGCCGTGCGGTCGAGCGCGAGCACGTCCGCCCCGTCCGGCAGCGCCAGGCCGTAGCCGGCCAGCAGGGCGGCCACCGGCGCCCGGGCCGCGTCGAGCCGCGCCCGCAGGGCCTCGGCCGAGAGGGTCTCGATCCCCGCCTCGATCTCCGCCGCGATCCGCGCGAGGGCGGCGCGGACCGCGCGCCAGCTCTCGGCCTCGCCCGCGGGCAGGGCGGCGACGATCCCGTCGAGGGCCTGCCAGGGATCCGCGTAGAAGCCCGGCAGGGCGGTCGACGGGGACAGGATCCCGGCGCCGATCCAGGCCTCGACCCAGGCCCGCGCGGTCTCGTCCGGGAGCGCCGGATCGCGGCGGCGCAGCGCGTCGGCGATCGCGTCGGGCGCCGCCGCCTCCCCGGGCGCCAGGGCGGCGCGGAGGTGGCCGAGCGGCGCGTGGTCGGCGACCTGCCGGGTGACCCAGATCCCCTCCGCGACCGTGCCGAAAAGCCACGCGGCCCCCGCGCGCCGCAGCGTCGGGTTGAGGCGCCAGGCGGTCGCGTCGATCCAGGGTCGGGCGCGGGCGCGCGCCTCCAGGACCCGCGCGAACAGGTGCAGCACCGGGGCGACGCGGGTGACTGCCGGGGCGGGCGCGACCGCGAGCGGCCCCCGCGCGCACCATCGCGCGTCCTCGCCCCCGCCCACGTCCTCTCCCCCGCCCGCGTCCTCGAGGACGATGCCGGCCCAGAGGCCGTTCGGCGTCGCGCGGCCGACCGCCCGCATCAGGTAGCGGTGCAGGCTCGCGGTGAGCCGGCGCCGGCCGCGCGCGTCGCCCGGCGGATCCGTCAGGCGGCGGAAGACCGAGGGACTGGCGAGGCAGAGGGCGCGCCGAAAGCGCTCCTCGCGGGCGACGGCCTCGAGGGCCGCCCCCGCGCGGGCGAGTTCCGCCGCGTGCGCCGCGTCGATGCGGGCCCGCTCGGCCGCGTGGGCGAGGCGGGACGCGGCGGCTCCCCGAACGGCCTCGCCGAGCGAGGGATCGCCCCAGAGCCGCCCGACCGCCGCGGCCGGCAGGGGGCGCGCCGAGCGCCGCAGGGCCCGCGCCAGGTCGAGGAGCGCCCCGCGCCGCGCCGGATCCTCCGCGCCCCGCAACGCCGCCCGCACCTCGCCGGCCAGGGCCGCCCCCTCGCGCAGGAGCGCCTCGTCCCGCGCGATCCAGGCATCGACCCGGTTCGTCAGGGCCGCCGCGCGCAGCGGCGCCAGGGTCTCGATCGGCCAGCCCGCGACGCGCAGGATCGCCGGGCCGAGCCCCCGCACCGCGCTCATCCGGCACCCTGCCGGATCGCCCCGCGATCCGGGTGCCGGATCGCCCCGCGATCCGGGCGCGGGGCCGGGTGGAAGGCGCCCGGATGCGGCTCGGGCAGGGCGCCGCGCAGGAGGCTGCGGCCGTCCCAGGAGGCCGCCATGGCGCGCACCACCGGCACCGCGCGGGCCTGGCCGAAGCCGTGCCGGTTGAGGGTGAAGAGGGCGGCCGTCGCCAGGAGGGCCCGCAAGCCGCAGGCGAGGCGCCCGCGCTCCCAGCTCCGCAGCAGCCCGGCCGCGAGCTGCCCGGCCGCCTCTCCGTAGGCGTCGAGGATCGCCGCCTCCGCCGGGCCGGCGCTGGTCCGGAGCCCGTCGAGATGGATCGGCGGGGAGGCCGGGAGCGGCGGCGCGTCCCCGGCGGGCGCGCCCTCGGCCGGCGCCCGCAGCAGGACGAGGAGGTTGCACCACGTGTCCCAGACCTCGGCGCCGTCGCCGAGGCTGCACCACGCCGTCTCGTTGAGGATCGCGGTCAGCAGCGACGGGTAGGGGATGGTCAGGGCCTTCTCGGCGATGAGCCGGTCGACGGCGATCCAGAGCCGGCTGTCGGCCTCCCAGAACCCGTGCACGGCCTCCATGGCCTGCGCCCCGCCGAACAGCCGCGCCTCCGGCTCGTAGACGCTGACGAAGTGCCGCGTGACCCTGCCCTCGGCCACGTGCCGCGCGAGGATCGGGCGCAGCTCCGCGAGCAGCCGGTCGCGGTCGCCCCGGAAGCGCAGGCGCAGGTCCGGCGGCTTGCGCTGGAACAGGAAGGCCGAGAGGAGGCGCGTCCTGCGCCACCCGGGCAGGGCGTCGCCGATCTCCCCGAGGAGGGCGCGGGCGGCCGGCAGCGCCGAGCCGCGCTCGCGGGACAGGCCGACATTCACCTGCAGCCAGGAGCGACCCGCGCGCGCCATCGGGTCAGGCCCCCGGACGCAGGCGGGCGGTGCCGACCCCGACCTGCGCGGCGGCGAGGCGGTCGATCTCGGGGGCGAGGCTCTCCTCCAGCAGGCGCACCAGGGTGAAGTCCCGCATCGCCTCGGCGAAGCCGGCCGGATCGAGGCCGCTCTCGGCGAGCCAGCCCGCGAGATCCTCCGCCGCGGCGAGCCCGAAGCACAGCCGGAACTGGCTCTCCGTCTCCCGGACCTGCTCGGGCGTGGCGCGGAGCCCGAGCCGCGCGGCCTCCCGCCGGGCGAGGAGCCGCAGCAGGGCCTTCTTGCGCACGACGGCGACGGTCTCCCCGCAGGCGGTGAGCGGCTCGGCCGGGCGAGGGCCGAACCAGCCGGCGGCGCCGGGGCGATCGGGGGCGAGGGCGTCAGGCACAGGCGGCCTCCGGGAGCCGCGGCCGGGGAATCTGGGCTTCGGTGGCCGGCTCGGGCTCCGGATGGAGTTCGAGCAGGCGCTGGCGCAGCAGGGCGGTGAGGGTGTCGCGGGTGCGGCGCAGGTCGTCGGGCGAGGCACCGGGCCCGGCGAGATCGCGCAGGATCTCGGCGCTGGTGCGAAAGCCCGGCGTCTCGCCGAGGCGGCGGAACCACTCCGCGTCGAGGACGAGGGCGCCGCGGCGCGAGGCGATCCGGCAGAGGCCGCCCTCCCGGCGCACCCAGGCGGCCGGGTTCCAGGCGAGGCGCAGGCGGCGCGGGTCGGCGGGGCCGGGCAGGTCGAGCCGGTCGGGCAGGTCGCGGCCGAACCACGCGCCCGCCGCGCAGAGCGCCCATTCCTCCGGGGCCGGCCACAGCACCGGGGGCCAGGCGTGGCAGCGGGCGAGGAGGGGCCCCAGCCGCGCTCCGGCCTCGTCGAGCAGGGCGGCGATCTGCGGCCGGGTGAGCCCGGGCGTGCTCTCCCAGGCGGTGCCGACGCCGAACAGGAAGTCGCGGCCCTCCGTGGGGACGAGGAAGCGGATGCCGTAGGCGTCCGGGTCGGCGAAGTAGGGGGTGTCGGTCAGGATCTCCAGCTCGTGCACGTCGAGGGTGCAGCCCGGATCGTCGAACAACTCGGCATTCTCCTCGAAGAAGGCGAGGGTGCGCCGGGCGCTGGCCTCGGTCTCGCCCGGGAAGCCGACCATCGAGAAGACGTGGAAGCGGATCCCGGCCTCGCGGCAATGGCGCAGGACCGGCGCCGCGTGCTCGACCCGGATGCCCTTGCGCATCCGGTCGAGGGTGTCCTGGTCGGCGGATTCGAGGCCGAAATAGAGCCGCCGCATCCCGACCCGGGCGAGCCGGTCGCAGAGGTCGCGGGTGAAGCCCGGCTCCAGCCGCGCGTAGCCCGAGAAGACGCAGTCGGTGCGCCCGCGCGCCTCCAGCGCCTCGGCGACGCGCCCGAGCACGCGGGGGGGCAGGGCCTCGTCGGCGAGGAGGAAGTGGCGGCAGCCGTGCCGCTCGGCCAGGTGGTCGATGTCCTCCGCCACCGTCTCGGGCCGCCGCAGCCGGTAGCGCTTGGGCGAGATCCGGTTGATGAAGGGTATGTCGCAGAAGCTGCACTCGTCGTGGTAGCAGCCCTTGCCCAGCATCACCGGCAGGACGAGGTGCGGGCTGAGGTAGCGGTCGAGGGGCAGGCCGTCGAAGTCGGGCGTCGGGTTGGCGGCGTAGTCCTCGACCCGCGTCGGCGTGGCGACGACCCTGTCGCCCGCGCGGTAGAGCAGGTTCGGCACGCGCCCGAGATCCCCGTCGCCGGCGAGCGCGTCGAGGAGGGCCAGCATCGCCGCCTCGCCCTCGCGGGTCACGACGGCCTCCGCGAAGGCCGCGAAGAAGGCCGGGCAGCCGGCGAGGGCCTCGCCGACCTTGGCGATGGCGGTGCCGCCGAGCACCACCCGGTGCCCGCGGGCCCTCAGCCGCCGCGCCAGCGACAGGCCGGGGATGAGCTGCCAGCGCAGGGTCAGGGAGATGCCGACGAGGTCGTAGGCCCCGCCCGCCTCCAGCCGGGGGAAGACCTCCTCGCTCCAATGCTCCTCGAACAGGTTGGCGGCCGGGTCGGCGGTCACCGCGAGGAGGTCGGACAGGCGGCTCGGATCGACCCCCTCGACCTCGTAGCGCAGCACCTCGGTCTGGTAGCGCAGGCGCCGGGGCGCGGCCGCGGAGACGAGGTCGAGGGCGTCGTAGATCCGCTCGCGGGCCGCGTTGAGCCGCCAGGGATCGGCGAAGCGCACCGGGTCGCGGATCGTCGCGAGCGCGTCCTCGATCGTGTCGGGCAGGTCCGGCGCCAGGGCGGCGAGGCGGCCGAGGGCGGAATCGGGCTCGGGGCGCGGGCGGGCGGCGAGCGCGGCGGCGGCGCGCCGCAGGCGCTCGGGCCGCAGCAGGGCCAGCACGCCCTCGAGGTCGAGGTCGAACAGGTCGACCGCCACCCCGGCCGGGCGCAGGGCCGCCGCCAGCGCGGGCAGCGGCAGGCGCGGGGCGCGCGGGTCACCCCCGGGGGGATAGATGAGAGCGACCCTTGCCATGGGGACCGATAAGGACGCGGGGAGTCACGGGCGATCCGGCGCGGGGCGGCCGTCCCGCGCCGGAACCGGCTCACCAGGGGCACATCACGGTCGAGGACATCACCTTGCCGAGATCGGGAAGACCCGGCTTGCTGTGCGTCAAGGATGCCGTGAGCGAGCCGATATTGAAGCTCGGGATCTGCACCACGCCCGGCAGCTGAATGCCGCCGCCGATGCCGGCGCCGCCCGCCACCGCTTCCAGCGCCGCGCCGCTCAATTCCTCGTCCTTGCCGGCCGACGACGCCGCGAGACCCGACTTCAACTTCTGCACGTCTTCGTCGGGCATCTTCGTCTGGGCCAGAATCTCGGGCCGAAGATAGTAATAATTACCACCTCCATCGGTGATCACCAAGCCGTTCGGCTGTTGATTTTGCTCGGACATCCGGCCTCTCCCGATTTTGCTGGGCACTACGAAACAATAATACTCCTTACTCAACTAGTACGCAACAGAGGAGTCGAGGTTCACCAAGTCGAGCCCGCGAGTTCCGCTTCGGGCGCTTGCGGTTCCATGGCGCACAACTCGCTCGCATGCCGCCGGTCGGCGCGGGACTCGGCCGGCCCCGGCTGCGCCAGCACGAGCTGGAGGAGCCGGTGCCCGATCAGGTCGTGGAGGGCGCCGCGCAGGCGCTCCTCCGGGGCGTCGTCCGGGCGGACGAGGCCCGCCGCGACGCAGTCCCGGATCAGATCCTGCATGGTCCGCACCCGCTCGGCCCCGAGGGCCCGGAAGGCGCGCTCGTCGAGTTCGACGGCCTTCCAGCGCGAGGCGACCTGCACCCGCCCGTCGCGGCGCAGCAGGGCGGCGGCGGGATTCCAGGTGAGCCGGAAGGGCACGCCCGCCTCGGGCAGCGCGGTGCGGTAGGGGAAGGCGCCCTCCGGGTAGCGGCTCGCGTAGAGCAGGGCGTATTCCTCGAAGCCCGGCCAGAGGTGCATCGGGGCGTTGTGGAAGCGCGCGAAGAGGCGCCGCAGCACCGTGTTGTAGCGCTCCACGAGGTCGATCACCCGCGCCTCCGACAGGCCGCGGCTGTTGTCCCAGCCGCCGCGCAGGCCGATGACGAAATCCTTGGCGAGGGCCTCCCGCGGCAGCCCGAGCCCGAGCGCCTCGGCCTCCGCGAAGTAGCGCGTGCGCAATTCGAGGCCGAACGGGTGGAGGTCGAAGCTGTTGCCGGGATGGTCGATCAGGTCGGCATGGTCCTCGAAGAAGCCGAGGGTGCGGCGCGCGCTCGCCTCCGTCTCCTCCGGGAAGCCGATGATCGAGAAGACGTGGAAGTGGATCCCGGCCTCCCGGCAATGGCCGAGCACCGGGCGGACATTCTCCAGGCGGATGCCCTTGCGCATGTGGTCGAGGGTGGCCTGGTCGCCGGATTCGAGGCCGAAGAAGAGCTTGCGGAAGCCCATGCGGGCGAGCTTGGCGCACAGGGGCGCGGTGAAGCCCGGCTCCAGCCGCGCGTAGCCCGTGAAGGAGAGGCCGCGGGACGCGGCCTCGGCGCCGAGGGCGTCGGCGACGCCGTCGAGGAGGCGCGGCGGCAGCGCCTCGTCGGTGAACTCGAAGTGGCGGCAGCCGAAGCGCGCGTTGAGGGTGAGGATGTCCTGCGCGATCCGCTCGGGCCGGCGGATCCGGTAGGGCTTGCGCGAGACGTGGTTGATGAAGGGTATGTCGCAGAACTTGCAGGCGTTGAAGTAGCAGCCCTTGCCGACGAGGATCGGCAGGACCGGCGCGGGGGCGAGGTAGCCGGCGAGCGGCAGGCCGGCGAAGTCCGGGGTCGGCAGGGCATCCACGTCCTCGACGTGGGTCGGCCCCATCCGCACCCGTCCCTCCGCCACGTGCAGGAAGTTCGGGACCTTGGCGAAGTCGCGCGCCCCGTCGAGCTGGGCGGCGAGTTCGAGGATCGCGGTCTCGCCCTCGTAGGCGATCACGCCGTCGGCGAAATGGGCGAAGAAGTCCGGCCGGGCGAGGAGTTCGCTCACGAACTTGGTGAAGACGGTGCCGCCCAGCACCACGAACAGGCCCCGGGCGCGCAGCCGCCGGGCGAGGGTGAGCCCGGGCAGGATCTGCTGGCGGTTGACGATCGAGATCCCGACGAGGTCGGGCCGATCCGCGTCGAGGGCCGGGAAGAGGTCGCTGCGCCAATGCGCCTCGAACAGGTTGGCGTCCGGGTCGGCCGTGACCGCGATCAGGTCGCCGAGACTCTGCTCGTCGACGCCCTCGACCTCGTAGCGGATCGGGCAGAGGTCGTAGCGGACGGGGCGCGGCGCCGCCGCCGAGACGAGGTCGAGCGCGTCGAGGATCGTCTCGCGGGCGGCGTGGAAGGCGTGGACGTCGTAGAAGCGCTCCGGGTCGCGCAGGGTCGCGAGGGCGCGCGGCACCGCCTCGACCAGGGCCTCGCCGCGGGCGAGGAGGCGCGCGGCGCCGCCGTCCCGCGCCCCCCCGCGGCGGAGGCGGGCGAGGGACGCGGCCACGCTCTCGGCGCCCAGGAGCGCGGTGAGGCCCCCGATATCGGCGTCGATCAGGTCGGTCCGGATCCCGGCTTCCCGCAGCACCGCCGCGAGGCAGGGCAGGCCGAGATGCGGCGCGCGCGGGTCGGTCGCGGGCGGGAAGATCAGGGCGACGCGCATGCATCCTCCCGCAGGGCCGCCGCCGGCACGGGCGAGGGCCAGAGCCGCTCCGGATCGAGGGCGACCGGGCCGAAGCGCGCGAGGTAGAGGCGGGGCGAGACGTAGACGCTGACCGCCGGCCGCGCCCCGTGCCGCTGCAGGGAGGCCCAGCCGTGCAGGCCCTCCTCCCCGTCGAGCCCGCCGGGGGCGAGCGCCGCCAGGGCGGCGCGGTAGGGGGCGGCGGGCAGGCCGAGGCGGTCGAGCGCCCGCGTCAGCCGCGCGGCGAGCACCGCGTCGGATCGGGCGCAGTGCGGGTAGAGGCGCAGATGCGTGGTCACGTGCGAGGGCTCGGCGCGGCCCGGGCGCAGGTGGAAGGCGGTGAGCGCGCCGCGCCGGATCGGGCCGTCCCCGGCGAGCCCCCGCACGAAGGCCAGGACCTCGCCGGAGAAGGCGGGATCGTGGGGTGCGGCGAGCGTCTCCGGCCCCGCCCAGCCGTGCCGGACGTAGAGCTTCACCCGCGCCTCCGGGCCGGGCACGAGGTCGAGGCTGAGGAAGAGCGGCTCGTCCTCGGGCGCGAGCCGCGCGGCGAGGCCGGGCCAGGCCGGGGCGAGGCCGAGGCGGTCGAGGGCGGCCTCCGCGGTCGCGCGGGCGCGCGCCCGGCCCGGGGCCATCAGGTGCAGGTAGACCTTGAACCAGGGCGCCCGGCCCGGCGCCAGGACGGCGCCGTGCCAGAGCACCCCCGCCGCCCGCGGGTCGGGCCGCGCGAAGAGCGGCAGCAGCGAAGCCAGCCGCGACAGGTCCGCCCCGTGGCGTTCCGCCAGGTGCTCCGAGAGGGCGCGCGCCGCCGCGAGATAGCGCGCGGGCGTCGCCGGGCGCCCCTGCGCCTCGACCGTGACGCGCACCTCGCGCCGGGTCCCGTCGAGGACCAGCGAGGCGTCGAAGCCGCTCGCGTCGGCCCCGAGCCCCGACCAGGGCGGCGGCGCGGCGAGGGGCTCGTCGGCCCAGGAGGCCGCGAGGAGCCGGGCGCAGGCCACGGCCTCCTCGCGCGCGGCCGGCGGGAACCCCGCCGCCGCCGCCACCGCCCGCAGGGTCCGGGCGGCGGCCTCGAAGCGGGTGGCGGCGCCCATCAGCCCTCGACCCGGCACACGACCCGGCCGAGCCGGACCGGCGCCGCCTCGGCCGAGGCGGGCGCCGCCTCCGCCGCGGGCGCCTCGCCCGGGACGCCCTCCGGCAGGCGGCGCAGCTCCACCGTGAGGAGGTTGACGGGATCGGGACAGTTCAGCACCACCCGGTCGGCCGGCCCCCAGGGCACGGCGCCGCCGAATTGCAGCATCAGGATCGCCGGATGGGCGGCGTGGTAGAGGTAGCCGCACATCCCGGCCGTGTTGCGGGCGCTGACGGGCAGCACGTCGCCGACCCGGTGCCCGGCATTGCAGGTGCCCCGGATGCAGGTCACGGTCGCCTGGACCGGATGTCCCTTCTCGCGGTTCATCGGGCCGCCTTTCGTGTCACGCGGGATCCGGCCGTCGCCAAGCGACCAGGTCCCCGAACCGAGCCTCGCGTCAGAGGCGCAGGGTCTCGCCGTGCTCCGGCACCAGGACGGGCCGCTCCGTGCCGACGCGCAGCGCGCCGAGGCTGAAGGCCGGCAAGGGGGAGGCCGGCGACTCGGCCGCCGCGCGCCGCGCGAGGCTCTGCTCCCGCTCGGCGATCAGGGCCTCGCCCAGCGCCGGCTCGGTGACCAGCGAGACGTAGCGCTGCTCGTGGCGAAGCACGAAGCCGAGCGAGACGAGGTGGCCGAGGCGCTCGCGATCCGCCTCCGGCACCCGCGGCTCGGAGACCGGCATCTGCACCGAATCGAGCACCCGGGCGAGGTCCGGCGCGAGCAGGCAGGCGCCGACCTTGGCGCAGCGCCGCGTGTCGGTGACCTGGAGCCAGCCGCCGCCGAGGCGCTGCAGGCTCAGCCGCGGCGGCCCGCCCGGGGCCGCCCAAGCCTCGGTCCAGGCCTGGACCTGCCGGTCGAGGGCCGCCACGAGGTCGGGCGCGTCCATGAACTCGGTGCGGTACTCGCCGAAGAAGTGCAGGGCGATCCGCTCCGCGTAATCCCCGTAGAGTTCGTAATAGGCCTGCCAGGCCCGCAGGCCGGTGATGCCGAACCGCTCCGGCTCGTTGTGGTAGGGCGAGTAGCGGGAGATCCGGATCGGGCCCCAGCGGGTCGGCGGCCGCAGGTGCTCCAGGAGCGGCAGCAGCGGCAGCATCTCCTCGTAATCCGCGCGCGTCTCGCCCGGGATCGCGGTCAGGATGTTCCAGATCACGCGCAGGGAGCGGGTCGTGGCGTCGCGCAGGACGCGGATGTTGTCGATCCCGCTCACCCCCTTGTCCATGCTCTTGAGGATCCGGGTCGAGAAGGACTCGATCCCGGGCTGGATCTCGAAGATGCCGGCGCGCACGAAGCGGTCGAGATCCTCGGGCCGGATCGGCGACTTCACCTCGTAGCTGAGCGCGCAGGGCGTGCCGCGCTCGGCGAGCGCGTCGAGCACGCCCTTCGGGAAGTCCTTCGCCATGATGTTGTCGCTGGCGTAGAACTTTCCGACCCCGTAGCGCCCGATCAGTCCCTCGAGCTCGCTCACGACCCGCTCCGGGGACTTGGCGCGGTACTGCGTGCCGGGGAAGTTGTAGCCGCAGAAGGTGCAGGTCTTCTTGTCGCCCCACCAGCAGCCGCGCGAGGATTCGAAGATCAGGAAGTGCGGCGCCGTCGCGGCGACCGGGTCGGTCGCCTTCAGGGGTGCGAGTTCGGCGAAGTAATCGTCGTAATCGGGGGCCGGCACGTCGTCGAGGCGGGGAATGCCGCGCCCGCGGATGATCCGGGTCGCGGGCAGGGTGCCCTCGTCCACGAGCCTGCGGCAGAAGCGCGGGAACTCGATGTCCGACTCGCCCGAGAACACGGCGTCGAACACGCCCGTCAGCTCGATCAGCGCGCTGCCGATCGGCTCCGCCGCGTTGGCGCCCCCCAGCACCGTCACGATGTCGGGCCGCAGCCGCTTGACCTCGCGGGCGAGGGCGATGCTCGCCATGGTCTGCTGCACCATGGTCGAGAAGCCGACGATGCGCGGCGCGCCGGCCACGAGCCGCCGCGCCGTCTCGGCGATGAAGTCCGGAATGGCCGCGACGACGCGGGCCACCTCCTCGTCCTCCGGCGCGGCCGGGCGCACGAGCTGGCGCAGCTTGGCGTCGGCCTCCGCGTCCTGCCGCAGCAGGGCGAGGATGCGCTCCAGCGCCTCCGCCTTCTCCGGGAAGGCTGCCCCGAGGAAGATCGCCTCGCCGATCAGCGTGCGCGAGCCGGCGATGCGGGCGCAGAGATCGAACCCGAACCGAGCCGCGAATGCCAGATTTGCGTAGTGAACCCGCGCGGAGAGGCCAGCCCGTCGCAGAGCCGGCACAAGAACGCTCGGCCCGAGGGTCGGAATGCCGGGATAGAGAACCGGCGGCACCACCAGAAGAACCTGTTCCGAGAATGTCACAGGGGTTGCTCCGCCGCGATGGTGCCGAAGCCGACTTGTGGAGACTAACTGAAATCTTGGTAGAAAGTAAAGTCCCGCAACCTGGGATCAGTGCCGCCCGGTCACAGCCTGGGCTGTACCGCGCGCAGGATCGCCTGCGTGCTGTCGATGAACTGGAGCGCTTGGCGTGTCTTCCCGGCCGCGAGCGGGGAACGCGAGCAGGTATCGGACAACTCTCCGAGCCGGCGGCGCTCGGTGTCGAGGATCTTGAGCGCGTTCTCGACGGCGAAGCGCAGCACGCTGCGCAGCGATTCGTCGTCGCCGAAATCCGTGATCTCGCCCTCGATGGTGATGAGCGATTCGTATCCCTTCAGCTCGTCGGAGATCTGCATGAGCGAGCGCAGGGTCGAGCGCAGGCAATCCCCGTCCGGGGCGGACAGGTCCGGGCTCTGGGCCGAGCGCGCGACGTCGCTGAGCACGGCGGTGAACAGGGGCTTGATCCGCGCGACGCTGGCGAGGTCCCCGTCCGAGAGCACCCGCGCGACCGCGCCGGGCGGGAGCGCGAGGAGCAGGAGGGCCGCCAGCGCGGCGGGCCGCGGCGGCCGGGCGGGTCGGGCCCGCCGCCGATCTGCGCCAAGTGCACTCCGCATCGCGGACTCCTCCCGGGCACTCTGTCCCAGTCCGGACCGGGTCCGGCAAGGTTCAGGGTGGTCACGGGGCGAAATTCTACTACACTCGGCCGCGCGTGTACCGGCCATCCGGAGGAGATTCCGCGCGGCGCCGCAACGGCGATTGCGGGCCGTCTCTGCGGCCGGGAGCGACCCGGTCCGGGCGAGGCGCCGTGAGTCCATTGCCGTGAGTTCCTTGCCGTGAGCCCCTCGCCGTGAGTCCCTCGCCATGAGTTCATCCCCGCAGCGGGCATTCCGGCCGATCGCGCTCGAGCGCGCCGCCTCGCCCGAGCAGCTCGACCACCTCGTCCGCATCACCAAGCCCGCCGACTGGATCCTCGCCGGCACGGTGGCGCTGCTGCTCGTCTCGGCCCTGACCTGGAGCGTGGTCGGGCGCGTGCCGACGCGCGCGGCCGGCGAGGGCATCCTGGTGAGCGTCGGCGGGCGCGTGGTCGACGCGGTCTCGGCCGCCTCGGGCCGGCTCGCGGCGATCGAGGTGGCGGCCGGCGACCGGGTCGTCCAGGGCCAGCCGGTGGCCCGCATCGCCCAGACCGACATCGAGGAGCGCCACCGCGCCGCCGTCGAGGTCCATCGCGAGCGCGAGCGCGAGCACGCCACCCTGCGGGCCAAGGTCAAGGACGAACTCGCCGCCAAGGCCCGCAACTTCGCCAAGTTGGAGGAGGCCTTCGACCAGATCGTCCACGCCACCGATCAGCGCATCGAGTATCTGTCGACCGAGGTAAGGAACCTGGAGACGCTGCTCGGCAAGGGCATCACCACGCGCCGGGTGGTCGAGGACCGGCGCCGCGAGCTGACGGAGGCGCGCCAGCGGCGCGAGGACGCGCAGAACGAGGTGCTGAAGCTGCGCACCCAGAAGACCGATCTGGAGACCCAGCGCGAGCGCGAATTGCAGGACTCGCAGTTCCGCCTCAACGATACCCGCCGCCAGATGGAGCAGCTCGCCGGGGAGCTCGGCCGCAACACCCAGGTGCTCAGCCCGATCGACGGGCGGGTCCTGGAGGTCAAGGTCTCGCCGGGCTCCGTCCTCACGGTCGGCATGCCGGTGATCGCGGTCGAGAGCGAGGGCAAGGCGCTGGAGGCGGTGGTCTACATCCCGGCCGACAAGGGCAAGACCGTGAAGCCCGGCATGGAGACCCGGCTCGAGCCCAGCACCGTCAAGCGCGAGGAATACGGCACCCTGGTCGGCAGCGTGGTGTCGATCTCCGACTTCCCGATCACCCCACAGGGCATGGCGGCGGTGCTGCACAACGACCGCCTGGTGAGCCGCTTCTCGCAGGAGGGCGCGCCCTACGCGGCCCTGGTGCGGCTGCAGCCCGACCCCGCGACGGCGAGCGGCTACGCCTGGGCGGTGGGGCGGGGCCCGGACCTGCGCCTGACCAGCGGCACGCTGGTGCGGGCCGAGATCACCACGCGCCAGCACCGCCCGCTCGACCTCGTCGTGCCGATGCTCAAGCGCCTCACCGGCCTCGCCGGGTAAAGCCGGATGAGCGCCGCCGCCCTGCGCCGCCTGCTGCCCTGGCCCGGCCGGGGCCGCCCGCCCGCCACCCCGACCGTGCTTCAGATGGAGGCGGTGGAGTGCGGGGCCGCGGCGCTCGCCATGGTGCTCGCCCATCACGGCGCCTTCGTGCCCCTGGAGCAGCTGCGGGTGGCCTGCGGGGTCTCCCGCGACGGCAGCAAGGCCAGCAACATCGTCAAGGCGGCGCGGGGCTTCGGGCTCGCCGCCAAGGGCTTCCGCAAGGAGCCGACGACCCTGCACGACCTGCCGATGCCTTGCATCATCCACTGGAACTTCAACCACTTCGTGGTGCTGGAGGGGATCCGCGGGGAGCACGCCTTCATCAACGACCCGGCCATGGGGCGCCGCCGCGTCACCATGCAGGAACTCGACCTCGCCTTCACGGGCGTCGCCCTCGCCATGGAGCCGACCGAGGAGTTCCGCCGGATCGGCCGCAAGCCGCAGGGCTTCCGGCTGCTCCTGCGCGAACTCGGCGCCTCCCGCGCGGCGGTCGGCCTGCTCGTCGCGGTGAGCCTCGCGCTGATCGTCCCGGGCATCCTGATCCCGGGCTTCACCAAGATCTTCATCGACGAGATCCTGATCCAGAACACCCCGGGCTGGCTGACGCCGCTGCTGATCGGGATGGGCCTCACCGCCCTGTTCCGGGCCGGCGTCACCGCCCTGCAGCTGTCGCTGATGACGCGGCTGCAGACGAAGCTCGCCGTGGTGATGACCAGCCGCTTCCTCTGGCACGTCCTCGCGCTGCCGATGGAGTTCTTCGCCCAGCGCCACGCCGGCGACATCGCCAACCGGGTCTCCACCAACGAGCAGATCGCGCGCCTGCTCTCGGGCGGCCTCGTCAGCAACGCGCTCTCCCTGACCTCCCTGGTCTTCTTCGCCGCCGCGATGGCGGTCTACGACCTGCTCCTGGCGGTGATCGGCGTGGCGCTGTCCCTGCTCAACGTGCTCGCCCTCCACCTGATCGGGCGGCGCCGCGAGGATCTCAGCCGCAGCCTCGCCATGGAGCGCGGCAAGCTCCTGGGCAGCACGATCGGGGCGGTGCGCACCATCGAGACCCTCAAGGCGAGCGGGCTGGAGGACGAGGCCTTCGGGCACTGGGCCGGCATCCAGGCCCGCGCCCTCAACGCCGAGCAGGAGCTCGGCGCCACCTCGGCCTGGCTCGACACGGTGCCGACCCTGCTCTCCGGCCTCACCACGGCGGCGATCCTGGGCATCGGCGGCCTGCGGGTCACCGAGGGTTCGCTGACCCTCGGCGGCCTCATCGCCTTCCAGTCGCTGATGGCGAGCTTCTCCGAGCCGATCACGGCCCTGGTCGGCCAGATCGGCAGCATCCAGATCATCAAGGGCGGGCTGGAGCGCCTCGACGACGTCTACAACTACCCGGTCGAGCGGCCGGAGCCGGATCCCGCCCTGCCGCCGCCGCCGCCGCGGCTCGTCGGGCGGGTCGAACTGGTCGGCGTGTCCTTCGGCTACGCGATCCTGGAGCCGCCCCTGCTGCAGGATGTCTCGATCACCATCGAGCCGGGCAGCCGCGTCGCCCTGGTCGGCCTCTCGGGGAGCGGCAAGTCGACCCTCGGGCGGCTGATCTGCGGGCTCAACCGGCCCTGGTCGGGGGAGGTGCGCCTCGACGGGCGGCGCCTCGCCGACATCCCGCCGGAGGTCTTCGCCCAGTCGGTCGCCTACGTCGACCAGGACATCGTCCTGTTCGAGGGCAGCGTGCGGGACAACCTCACCCTCTGGGACCCGACCGTGCCCGAGCCCGACCTCTCGCTGGCCCTCAAGGACGCGGCGGTCCACGGCGAGGTCGCGACGCGGCCCGGCAATTACGACGGCCACGTGCTGGAGGGCGGCGCGAATTTCAGCGGCGGCCAGCGCCAGCGCATCGAGATCGCCCGCGCCCTGGTGCAGAACCCCTCCGTCCTCGTCCTCGACGAGGCCACGGCCGCCCTCGATCCGGTGACGGAGAAGATCATCGACGACAACCTGAGGCGGCGCGGCTGCACCTGCATCATCATCGCGCACCGGCTCAGCACGATCCGCGACTGCGACGAGATCATCGTGCTGGAGCGCGGGCGCATCGCCGAGCGCGGCCGGCACGAGGAACTCCTCGCCCGGGAGGGCGCCTACGCGGCGCTCCTGGCCCAGTCGTGAGCGAGCCGCTTGCGAAGGGCGGGCTCGCCCTGGTCGGGCCGGCCGGCGCCCAAGCGCCGCTCCCCGCGGCGCCAGTTCCCGCCCAAGCGCCGCTCCCCGCGGCGCCAGTTCCCGCCGAGGCGCCGCTCCCCGCCGCGGCGCCAGTTCCCGCCGAGGCGCCTGCCCAACCCCTCGACGGGCGCCGGCCGGAGCGCCTCGCCTCCCTCGGCGCGCCGCTCGTCGTGGCGAGCGGGCACGCCGACCTGTTCGCGCTGCGCAGCCGCGACGGCGCCGTCGCGGGCCCGCGCCGGCACCTGCTGCGAATCGAGAGCGGCGGGATCATCCTGCCGGTCCCCGCCGACGCGGGCGCGGGCGGCGAGCGCCTGGAGATCACCGCGGTCGGCACGCCCGGCACCGCGGTGCGCGAGGCGGCGCAGGCCGAGATCGGGCCCCTCTGCGAGGGCTGGGTCCTGGGCCTCGCGGCGCTGGTCGCGGGTCCGCACCCGGCCTGGGACATCCGGGAGGCCGCTTCCGGCGAGGCGCTGGAGCCCGGGGAGCGGCGGCGGGGGCCGGCCCGGTCCCTGCGCTGGGTCGTCGTCGAGGAGGGGAGCGCGGCGATCGCCGGCCAGGCCCCCGCCTACCGGCCGGGCGACCCGCCGGCCCCCCTCGGGGCCGGCCTCTGGGCCCAGGCCGGGCCGGAGGGCTGCCGGCTCTCACCCTGCGCGGCCCCGGAGGGCGACCTCCTGGCCCTGGCCGTCGACCGCTTCCACCGCGCCGCCGCCGCCGCCCTGCACGGGGAGGCCGCCGGCCAGCCGACCCGCGACGCCGCGCGGCTCGCCCGCCGCGCCGACCTCGACGCCGCCCGCGCGGCCGAGCTGTTCGGGCGCCTCGGGAGCATCGTGGTGCGCCGGGACGCCCCGCCCGCCGCGGTCGATCCCGAGGACCCGCTGATGGCGGCCTGCGCCCTCGTGGCCGGGACCATGGCGGCGCCGCTCACCCGCCCGGCCGGCCGGGTGCGGACCGCGCGGGACTACCGCGACGTGGTCGAGATCGCCCGCGCCTCGCGGCTGCGGGTCCGCCGCGTCCTGCTGCGGGCGGAGTGGTGGCGGCAGGATGCCGGGCCGCTCCTGGCGTGGCGGGGCGAGGCGGGCGCGCCCGTGGCGCTCCTGCGCGAGCGCCGCGCCTACCTGATGGTGGATCCCGCCACCGGGGAGCGGCGGCGGGTCGACGCGGCGCTCGCCGCCGAGCTCGGCCCGGAGGCGGCGGGCTTCTACCCGACGCTGCCCGGCCGCGCCCTGAGCTTCCGCGACCTCCTCGCCTTCGCGGCCCGGCGGGCCAGGGGCAACCTCGCCTCGGTCGCGGTGCCGGCGGTGCTGATGGGGCTCCTCACCCTGGTCGTGCCGCTGATCACCCAGGCGCTCGTCAATTCCGCGATCCCGCGCAGCGAACTCGACCAGATCACGGTCTGCGCGATCGCGCTCGCGGTCACGGCGCTGGCGGCGGCCGCCGTGCAGGCCGCCGAGAGCCTCGCGATGCTGCGCCTGGAGGGGCTGATCGACTGGACGCTGCAGGCCGCGATGATCGACCGGCTGCTGCGCCTGCGCGCCGCCCTGTTCCGCGACCACACCGTGGGCGACCTCGTCGACCGGGCGATGGGGATCGACGCGGTGCGCCGCCTCCTCACCGGGCGCACCCTGCGCAGCCTGCTCGCCGGGATGTTCGGCCTGTTCAGCATCGCCCTGATGCTGGTCTACGACCCCGTGCTGGCGCTGATCGCGGTCGCGCTCGCGCTCCTGCGCGGGGTCCTGATCCTGGCGGCGAGCGGGTTGCGCCTCTACCACGAGAGCCGCGCCTTCAACGGCCAGGGCCGGGTTCAGGGCTTCGTGCTCCAGCTCTTCGCCGGGATCGGCAAGCTGCGGGTGGCCGGCGCCACCGTGCGGGCGCTCGCGGTGTGGTCGCGGCTGTTCACGGAGCAGAAGGGCCACTTCCTGGCGGCCCAGCGGATCGCCAACGGGCTCAGCATCGCGGAGACCGCCCTCCCGACGCTCGCGACGCTCGCGATCTTCGCCGCGGCCTCGACCCTCGGCAGCACGCTGACCCAGAATCTCGGCGCCTTCCTCGGCTTCTTCGCCGCCTTCGGCCAGACGATGGGGGCGATCGGGGCCTTCGCGGCGGGCCTGAGCGAGGCGCTGGTGGCGATCCCGCACCTCACGCGGATGCGGCCGCTCCTCGCCGCGGAGGCGGAGATCGCCGACGACCGCAAGCCCCCGGGCGACCTCTCGGGCGCGATCGAGGTCTCGCGCCTGACCTTCCGCTACGGCGCCTCCGGCCCGCCCGTGCTCGACGCGGTGTCGCTGCGGATCGCGGCCGGCGAGTACGTGGCGATCGTCGGGCCCTCCGGCAGCGGCAAATCCTCGCTCCTGCGCCTGCTGCTCGGCTTCGAGGCGCCGGAATCCGGCGCCGTCTTCTACGACGGCAAGGCGCTCGACACCCTCGACGTCAGCGCCGTGCGCCGCCAGCTCGGGGTCGTGCTCCAGAACGGCCGGCTCACCACCGGCAGCCTCTACGAGAATATCTGCGGCGGCGTGCAGCTCCCCCTGGAGCAGGCCTGGGAGGCGGCCCGGATGGCGGGGCTGGAGGGGGACATCCGGGCGATGCCGATGGGCATGCACACGGTGGTGGCCGAGGGGGTGAACACGCTCTCGGGAGGCCAGCGCCAGCGCCTGCTGATCGCCCGCGCCATCGCGCGGCGGCCGCGGATCCTGCTCTTCGACGAGGCGACGAGCGCCCTCGACAACCGCTCGCAGGCGGTGGTGAGCGCCTCGCTCGGCGCCCTCAACGTCACCCGGATCGTGATCGCCCACCGGCTGAGCACGGTGCGGGAGGCCGACCGGATCGTCGTGCTGGCCGAGGGGCGCATCGTCCAGTCCGGCACCTTCGACGACCTCGCCGCCGCGCCCGGCCTGTTCGCCGACTTCGCCCGGCGCCAGCTCCTGTAGGACAGCCCGCGATGCGCAAGGTCCTCTACCTGTTCGGGATTCTCACCGACGAGGACGTCGCCTGGATCGCCCGGACCGCGACCCGGCGCGCGCTGCGCGACGGCGAGGTGCTGATCGCCGAGGGCGACCGCACCCGATCCCTGATCCTGATCCTCGACGGCGTGCTGGCCGTCACCGCGGAGGGGCACGGCGAGATCGCGCGGCTCGGCGTCGGCGAGGTGGTGGGCGAGGTGTCGCTGGTCGATTCCGCGCCGGCCTCGGCGACGATCACGGCCCGCGGTCCGGGCGCGGCGCTCTTCCTCGACCGGGAGGTGCTGCAGCGCCGGCTCGACGCCGATACCGGCTTCGCCGCGCGCTTCTACCGGGCGCTGGCGATGTTCCTGGCCGACCGCCTGCGCGCGGCCCGCCCGCCGCGGCCCGGGATCGGCCTCGCCGACGACGGCGCCCTCTCGCCCGACGAGCTCGACCCCGCCATCATGGACACGGTCTTCGTGGCGGGCGAGCGCTTCAACCGCATGATCGGGCTCCTCGACGCGCGCCCGTGAGGCGGGCCCCGCTGGCGGCCGGAGCGGGGGTCGTCCGCCGCCCGTCCGGCACGGCCAACCCCATCGGTCAGGCGAGACCCGGATCAGACCCGCCGCACGGCGAGCGCCACGTCGGTGACGAAGGGCGGCGGCTCGATCTCGGTCGCCACCCCGTCGCGCGCCGTCACCTCCCGGCGGCCGCACGGCCGGCCGGCCCGCGTGTCCCAGGCGGTGAGGGCGTAGCGCCCGGCTCGCAGGCCCGGCAGCGAGAGGCGGATGCCGAGGGGCGCCGCGTCCCGGCGCAAGCGGCCGTCCGGCGCCAGGGAATCGGCGCGCAGGCACCAGATCACGGCCTGCTCCGCGTCGCCGCAGGCGAAGAGGGCCGCGCCCGGCCCGGGATCGCCGAGGTCCCCGCTCAGGTTGCGGCGCCGGAAGCGGCGCCAGTCGATCAGGGGCAGGAAGCCGGAAAGGCCGCGCTGGGCCGCGCGCATCCCGGCCGTCAGGCTGTGCGGGTGGCGGTTCGGCCAGCGCATCCCGCCGCCGGCCCCGCCGCTCGCCAGGTGCGCCCATTGCATGTGGCGGAAATACTCGTCGTCGAACGGCTCCGGCAGGGTGAGGCGCCGGTCCTTGAAGCTGTGGATCGGGCCGTGCTCGCTGTCGAGGAAGGGCCGGCCGTCGCGGATCTGCGCCAGGCCCTCGCGCACGATCCGCCCCATCGCGATCGCCGGCTCGACGGTGTTGCGCGGATCGTCGATCGTGCCCTCGGCGTAGATGTGCAGCGTCGCGAAATCGAGGTCGGGGTGGCGGAAGATCGGCTCCTCCAGCCCCAGATGGGGCCGCCAGCCCAGCTCGGGTCCGAACAGCGACACGGTCTGCGGATGCGCGCGCCCGTAGAGCCTCGTCTCCAGGGCGCGCACGTGCCGGCTCAGATCCGCGATGAAGGGCGCGAACCCCTCCGCCGAACCCTCCGCATGGGCCGGGTGGATCTCGTTCCAGAGGTCCCAGGCGAAGAGCGCGCCCGAGCCGCCCCAGCGCGCGACCGCGAAGGCGAGCCGGTTCTTGATCGCCTCCCGCACCTGCGGGTCGAGCAGGAACCGCGACGGCTCCGCGAGCGGGCCCCCGTGGCGCCGGTTGTAGGGATGGCGGTGCCAGTGCAGCCACATCCAGAACGTGTCGAAGGGCGTGAGCAGGATGCGCAGGCCGACGGTCTCGCACAGGGCGAAGAGGTCGTCCCAGAGGCGGACCATGGCCGGGACGAAGCGGCCGACCGGGCGCTCGATGTAGCGGTGGCGCACCTGCGCGTATTCGAGCATCAGGCGCAGGCAGGTGACGCCGTGATCCGCCAAGTGCCGCAGGTGGGCCTCGGCGGCGGCGAGGTCGCGGCGGCCGAACAGGCCTTCGAGCTCGTGCCAGCTGATCGCGTCGTTCTGGCCGACCGGCGTCCAGGCGGCGCCGGTCTCGGTCTCGAAATAGGGAATGCCCGGTCCGGCGACGCGGATCCAGGGCAGCCGGCCGCCGCGGGCGCCGGCCGTTCGGGCCGGCGCGGGGTCGGGTCGGGGGGAGGGCGACGGCCCGTCCGCGAGGGAGCAGTCGGGATCGAGAGCGCGGTCGTCGGTCATGCGGCCGTCATCTCGCGGGAGCGCGGGCTTGTTCCTCGCCGGGCGGCTCCGCGCGGCGCGGCGCGCGGCCCGCGCGCCTACTCGGCGGGCGGGAGCGCGGCCGCGGGCCGGCGCGGCGTCGCGCGGGGGGCCGGCTGAATCCGCTGGGCGGGTCCGCCCAGGGCCTCGTCGAGGCGGCGGAAGGTGGCGAGCGCCTGGCCGACGATCTGGTCCATGTTGTAGTAGCGGTAGGTCGCGAGCCGCCCCACGAACCAGACGTCCGCCTCCGCCCGCGCCAATCGCTCGTAGCGCTTGAACAGGGCCTGGTTCTCGGCCCGCGGCACCGGGTAGTAGGGGTCGCCCTCCGCGCACGGATACTCGTAGGTGAGCGAGGTCCGCGGGTGCTCCTGCCCGGTGAGGTGCTTGTACTCGGTGATGCGCGTGTAGGCCTCGCCCTGCGGGTAGTTCACCACCGCCACCGGCTGGTGGCAATCCGCGTCCCGGGTCACGTGCACGAAGCGCAGGGAGCGGTAGGGAAGCCGGCCGAAGCGGAAATCGAAATACTCGTCGATCGGGCCGGTATAGATCACCCGCCGGTGCGGGATCACGTCCCGCACGCTGCGGTAATCCGCGTTCGTCATGACGTGGATGTTCGGATGAGCGAGGAGCCGCTCGAACATCCGCGTGTAGCCCTGGGCCGGCATGGCCTGGAACGTGTCGGTGAAGTAGCGGTCGTCCCGGTTCGTGCGCGTGGGCACCCGCGCGGTCACCTGCCGGTCCAGTTCGGACGGGTCCAGCCCCCATTGCTTGCGCGTGTAGCCGCGGAAGAACTTCTCGTAGAGATCGCGGCCCACGGCCGAGACCACCACGTCCTCCGAGGTCCGGATCTCCGTCACCGGCTCGGCCCGCGCCGCGAACCACGCCTCCAGCTCCTCCGAGGTGAGCGAGAGGCCGTAGAGGCGGTTGACCGTGTCGAGGTTGATCGGGATCGGCACCAGCATGCCGTCCACCTGCGCCAGCACCCGGTGCTCGTAGGGCCGCCAGGCGGTGAACTGCGACAGGTAGGCGACGACCGCCTCCGCGTTGGTGTGGAAGATGTGCGGCCCGTACTGGTGGATCAGCACGCCCGCCTCGTCCAGGCGGTCGTAGGCGTTGCCGCCGACGTGGTTGCGCCGGTCGATGATGAGGACGCGCTCGCCGCGCCGGCTCGCGAGCCGCTCCGCGAGCACGCTGCCGGCGAAGCCCGCGCCCACGATCAGCCAATCGTACATGTGTCTTGACCCCTGGGCGGGAGGAGGCGTCAGGCCGGGGAGGCGGCCGAGTGCAGAAGGGCGGGGGAGGCGGCCTCGCGCCGCCGCAGGCCCGCCCGCATCAGCGCATGCATGGCTTCGTAGGTGCGATCCCACGAACCGCCCGCCAGGTGCCGGTCCACCCGCTCCAGCCACGCCTGCCGCGGCTGGGCCAGCAGCGCCTCGATCGAGAGCGCCACGCTGCGCGGCGAGTCGGCGATCGCCACGAGACCGGCCTCGCCGTAGTCGCGCAGCACGTCCAGGATCGGCGTCGAGACCACGCGCAGGCCCGCGGCCAGGAATTCCGGCGTCTTGGTCGGGCTGATGAACCGCGTCGCCTCGTTGCGCGCGAAGGGCATCAGCCCGAGATCCCAGTGGCGCAGGTAGTCGGGCAGGGCCGCGTAGGGTTTGGAGCCGAGCCAGTGGATGTTGGCCCGCCGCGGCAGGCTCTCCGGGTCGATCTTCACCACCGGCCCGATCATCACGACCTGCCAGTCCGGCCGCAGATCCGCGAGCGCGCCGAGGAGGTCGCGGTCGAGGCGCTCGTCGATGACGCCGAAGAAGCCGATGCGGGGATGCGGGATCGCGGCCTGGTCGCCGGGGTCGGGCCGGGCGGCGTCGCGGGCTTGGCGGAAATGGGCCGCGTCGACCGAGGAGGGGAAGCAGTGGACGCTGGGATGCGCCCCGCGCTTGGCCTCGTAGAGGCTGCGCCCGCCCGTGAAGACGAGGTCGGCCCGGGACAGGAGCTCGGCCTCCTGGGCGATCAGGTCGGGCGAGGCGCCGCGGAAGGCGGAGAGCTCGTCCATGTTGTCGTAGACGGTGAGGTCGCGCGGCAGCTCGGCGGAGACGCTGATCGCGGCGGGGGTGTAGTACCAGAACACCCGGGCGGCGGCCTCGCGCCGGCGCAGGTGGTCGCCGATGAGCTGGGTCTGGATCGGGTCGGCCGCGCAGGCGCGGGCGGGGTCGACGACCGGCACGGCGACGTCGATGCCCGGGGCGACCGCCTCGACCCGGAGCCGGTCGCTGCCGCCGGGCTCGAAGACCGGCTCCTCGACGAAGAGCACGTCGAAGTGCCGGGCGGCGCGGCTGAGCAGGTGCTGCGGCCGCTGCCAGACGAAGGCCCAGCGCAGGTGGGAGAAGCACACCAGCAGGCCGCGCGCCGCGCCCTCCGGCGGCAGCAAAGGGGGTTCCACAGGCTGGTCGTCCAAGAGCCCCGGCGCAGCCCCCGTGATGCTGCTGGTCAGGTGCATATCGTTCACGTCGTGCCCTTCATGCTGGTCCCGCAGGCCGACCCTCAACGCCAAAGCCGAAGGCTCGGTTCTGCGAGCGGCCAGATCTATTTTTCCCGGACCGATTAACGCAGTTGAATGTGGATGTGCTGGCTTCGGCGCAGCCGAAGAAGTCTCTTAGCCAAGGTCGATTTATGTTTATTTTGAGCCGTATCTGCGGGATCAGATCTTTCCGGTCAGCATCGCGGAACGGTGCGGCGGCGCACCGATTTGACAGGGTCGCGGGCGATCGGGCCCGGTGCGGGGCGTCGGGCGATGCTTGAACGGGGGGATGGCGGCAGCGGGCGCACCGGCCGGACCGCGGCGCCCGTGCCCGTCCCCGCGGGGCCGGCGGGCCCATGATCTGCCCGCCCATGACCTGCCCACCGACGAGGGCGGCCGCGCCCGGTTCGCCCTTCGGGAGCGTGTTCCTGGGCGGCTTCGAGTGCTCCACGCATCGCCGCGCCGACGGGCGGCGCCTCGACCTCCTGGCGGCGACCGGGCACGACCGGCACGCGCTCGCCGATTACCGCGCCCTGGCGCGGCACGGCCTCCTGGCCGCCCGCGACGGCCTGCGCTGGCACCGCATCGAGGCGGAGCCCGGGCGCTATGACTGGTCGAGCGCCCTGCCGCTGCTGGAGGCGGCGCGCGAGGCCGGGATGCGGGTGATCTGGGACCTCTGCCATTACGGCTGGCCCGACGATCTCGACATCTGGTCGGAGGCCTTCGTGAGCCGCTTCGCCGCCTTCGCGGCCGCGGCGGCGCGGCAGGTGCGGGCGGTCTCCGGCGCGCCCCCGTTCCTGTGCCCGGTGAACGAGATCTCCTACTGGGCCTGGGCCGGCGGCGAGGTCGGCCGGATCGGGCCCTGCGCGACCGGCTGCGGGGCGGCGCTGAAGCGCCAGCTCGTGCGCGCTTCCCTGGCGGCGACCCGGGCGGTGCGCGAGGTCGAGCCGGAGGCCCGGTTCCTGCACGCCGAGCCGGCGATCCACGTGGTCGGCGGCCCCGAGGCGGGCAGCGCGGCGGCGGCGGCCGCCTACTGGGAGGTGCAGTACGAGGCGCTCGACATGGCGAGCGGCCGGCTCGCCCCCGACCTCGGCGGCGGTCCGGACGCGCTCGACGTGGTGGGCCTCAACTTCTACCCGGACAACCAGTGGGTCCATGGCGGCGGCACCGTCCCGCTCGGCCACCACGCCTACCGGCCCTTCCGGGCCCTCCTCGCCGAGGCGCATGCGCGCTACGGCCGGCCGCTCCTGGTCGCCGAGACGGGGGCGGAGGGCAGCGCGCGGCCGGCCTGGCTCCACTACGTCTGCGGCGAGGTGCGGGCGGCGCGCGCCGCGGGCGTGCCGGTGCTCGGGATCTGCCTCTACCCGATCCTCGACTATCCGGGCTGGGAGAACGAGCGGCCCTGCGCGGTGGGGCTCCTCTCGGCCCCCGACGAGGCGGGCGCGCGCCGGACGGACGGCCCGCTCGCCCGCGAGATCCGCGAGCAGCGGGCCCGCTTCGCCGGCTCCGCGCAGGAGGAGACCGATGCGGCCTGAAGCGGGAGCGGCGGGGATTGCGGAGGAGGGGGCCGGGCCGGCGCATCTGCAGAGCGGCGGGCGCTTCATCCTGCGCCACCTGCGCGCGCGGCGCTGGCATTTCGGCCTGCTGTTCCTGCTCGTCGTCGCCTGCGCGTCCTGCGGGGTCGGGCAGCAGGTCGGGCTGAAGCTCCTGGTCGACGCCCTCGCCGGACCGCCGGAACTCGGGCGGGCCGCCCTCGCGGCGCTCGCCCTGTTCCTGGTGCTGATCGCCCTGGAGGCGGCGCTCGCCCGCCTGACCGGCTGGCTGACCTGCCGCACCACGGTGGGCGTCGGGGTCGACCTGCGCGCCGAGCTGTTCGACCACCTCGGCGGCCAGGCGATGCGCTACTTCGCCGAGAACCTCGCCGGGTCGCTCGGCCAGCGCATCACCGCGACGGCCGGCAATGTCGGCGCCCTCGTCAACACCCTGGTCTGGCGCATCGTCCCGCCGGTCGTCGACGTGGCGGGCGCCGTCGTCGTGTTCGCGAGCCTCGACGGATTCCTCACCCTGGCGCTCGTCGCCCTGATCCTGGTCGTCACGGGCGGGCTGATCTGGTTCGGCGCCCGGGGCCGGCTGCTTCACCGCGCCTATTCGGGCGAGGCGGCGACGATCGCCGGCGACCTCGTCGACACCATCACGCAGATGTGGACCGTGAAGGCCTTCTCGGCCCGGAGCCGCGAGCGGGCGCGGCTGGAGGCCGGTTTCCGGCGCAAGGCGGCGGCCCAGCGCCGCAGCTGGCTCTACCTGGAGAAGGCGCGCCTCATCCACGACGTCGCGCTCTGGGTCCTGGCGGCCGGCATCCTGTCCTGGACCCTCGTCCTGTGGAGCCGCGGCGGCGCGAGCGCGGGCAGCGTCGTGCTGGTGGCGAGCCTGACCCTGCGGATCCTGCACTCCTCGAAGGACATGGCGCTCTCGCTGGTCGACCTCGCCCAGCATTTCGGCTTCATCGAGGAGACGCTCGCGGTGATCGCCAAGCCCTGCACCGTGCGGGACGCGCCCGCCGCGCCCGCCCTGCGGTCGCGCGGCGGGGCGATCACGCTCGCGAACGTCACCTTCGCGTACGGGCCGGGCCGGCCCGCGCTGCGGGAGGTCAGCCTCAGCATCCCGGCGGGCCAGAAGGTCGGCATCGTCGGGCCCTCGGGGGCGGGCAAGTCGACCCTCGTGCAGCTGCTCCAGCGGCTCCACGACGTGGACGAGGGCGAGATCCGCATCGACGGCCAGCCGATCGCGGGGGTGAGCCAGGATTCGCTGCGCGCGGCGCTCGCGGTCGTCCCGCAGGAGATCGGGCTCTTGCACCGCTCGGTGATGGACAACATCCGCTTCGCGCGGCCGGAGGCGACCGACGAGGCGGTGTGCGCGGCGGCCCGGGCGGCGTCCTGCGACGGCTTCGTGCGCCGCCTGCCCGAGGGCTACGACACGATCGTGGGCGAGCGGGGCGCGCGCCTCTCCGGCGGGCAGCGCCAGCGCATCGGCATCGCCCGCGCCCTGCTCAAGCGCGCCCCGATCCTGCTCCTCGACGAGGCCACCTCGGCCCTCGACACCGAGACCGAGATGGCGATCCAGGCCGCGCTCGTGCGGCTGATGCGCGGCCACACGGTGATCGCGGTGGCCCACCGCCTGTCGACGCTGACCGCCTTCGACCGGATCCTGGTGGTCAACGAGGGCCGCATCGTCGAGGACGGGACGGTGCGGGACCTGCGCCAGGCGGGCGGCCTGTTCGCGCAGATGTGGCACTTGCAGGCGGAGGGGCTGTCCGGCGAGGCCGTGATGGACGCGGCCTGACGGGAGCGCGCCGTGCCGCGGGCGACGGCGGCGAAAGCCCGGTTGCGGCGCGCCCGGCGGGGGCGCAACTCCGCGCCGGCGCCGCCGTTGTCCCCGATGCGCGGCCCGCGGCCCCAGGATCCCCTCGGCGCGCCGCGCGGGAGCCTCGGGCGCGCGTGACGGCGTGGCTGGACGAGATGCGCCGCCAGACTGGGCGGATGGCCGACGCGCTCGGCTACGGGCCGCAGGAAACGCCCTGGCGGAGCGTCGCGGACCTGCCCGGCGCGCAGCTGCGGGCCTACCACGCGCGCGAGCGGGAAGACGGGCCCGTCCTGCTGATCTGTCCCGCGCCCTTCAAGCGGCCCTACATCTGGGACCTGATGCCGCCGGTGAGCGTGGTGCGGCGCTGCCTCGCGCGCGGCCTGCGCGTCTACCTCGTCGCGTGGCGCGATCCGGCCGTGCCGGAGGATCGCTGGGGCCTCGCCGACTACGCCGACCGCATCCCGAGCGAGGCGCTGGCCGCGATCGCGGCCGAGACGGGCGGGGCCGCGCCCATCCTCGCCGGCCACTCGCTGGGCGGCACCCTCGCGGCGATCTGCGCGGCGCGTCACCCCGGCGCGGTGGCCGGACTCGTCCTCCTCGACGCGCCGCTCGCCTTCGGGGAGGCCGGCGGGCCACTCGCCCGGGCCGCGCGCGAGATCCCCGACCTGGCCGGGTTGCGCGCGACCCTCGGCGACCCGGTGCCCGGATCGGTCATCACCGCGCTCAGCCTGCAGGCCGCACCGGAGGTGTTCCGCCTCCAGCCGGCCCTCGATCTCGCCGCCTGCCTCGGCGATCCGCTCGCGCTCGCGGTGCATGCCCGCGTGGCCCGCTGGGCCCTCGACGAGTTCGCGCTGCCCGGGCCGTTCTTCGAGGACGTGCTGGCCCAGCTGTACCGGGAGGACCGGTTCCTGGCCGGCACGCTGCGGGTCGGCGCGCACAGGGTCGGGCTCGCCGGAGTGAGGGCGCCGATCCTGGCCGTGCTCAATCCCTCCGGCCTCATCGTCCCGCCCGAGTCCCTGCGCCGCGGCCTCGCCGCGGTCGCCGGCCCGCCCGCCGAGCTGCTGACCTACGAGGGCGAGCCCGGCCCGATGCTGCAGCATCTCGGGCCCCTGGTCGGGCCCGCGGCCCATGCGCGGCTCTGGCCCGGGATCCTCGACTGGATCCTGCGGCGCGCGGCCGCTCCCGGCGCGGCGGATCCGGCCTGAACCCGTCTCATCCGCTGTCCGGTGATCGTCCGGACAGCGGATCCCAAGCCCGCGCGGCGCGTGAGCGAAGCCGACATCCGCATGGCCGAAATGGCAGATGGCGAAGCAATCCCTCGGATGTCGTATGACCAGCCCGCGCGGCGCGTGAGATGCCGACATCCGCATCGCGACGCAATCCGTCGGATTGCGGATCACGCCACCTTGTCGGCGATCTCGCGCGCCTGACAGCTGTCGGCCCGGACCCGCCAATCCGCCACGCCCAGGCTGTGGCACAGCATCAGCTTGGCCTCCCGGATGGCCTGGGCCTCCGAGAAGCCGCGGACGACGCAGGTCCATTGCAGGACGCAGCGCTCGTGCCCGGTGTCGTCCGAGACGACCTTGCGAAAATCGACCGTGAACCTGCGCATTCGAGCAATCCCGCACCTCGAAGCAGCGACCATGGCGCGCCCGCTCGCGCGGGCATTGATCCAGCGCAAGCGGGCGCGTCCAGCCGGACGTTGCCGCGCGCGGGGCACACCCCCTGATCCAGATCAATCCCGTGCGCCGCAGCGGTCCCTATCCTGCGGGCATGGTGATCCGGCGCTCGGTCGGGCCATCCGCGCGAGGGGTCGGGACTCGGCGGCCGCGCCGCCCGAACCGGCTCGGGCGCCGCGCCGGCCCGATCCTCGACCCTGCCGGAGGCACCGCTTCCCCGGACCACCGCGAGAGGAGCGATCGTGACCACCTCCCCCCCTGCCGAGGCGTCGCCCGAGGTCTCGGTGCGGCCGGACGGGCCAACATCCGCCGCCCGATCCCTCGTGCCCGTGCCGCCGCCGCCCGCGGCCGCGCCCCGCCCCGTCCCGCGCATCCCCGCCGCCCGGCGAGCCCTGCGCTTCGCCGTCCTCGCCGCGCTCCTGCTCGGGGCGGGCGGCGGGGGCTACGCGTGGTGGCGCGCCCACCAGCCCTGGCTTCCCGCGGGTTTCGCGCAGGGGAACGGCCGCCTCGAAGCCGACGAGATCGACATCAGCACGAAGTTCGCCGGGCGCCTCGCCCAGGTCCTCGCCGACGAGGGCGACCTCGTCCGGGCCGGTCAGGTCGTGGCCGTCATGGACACGCGGGACCTGCAGGCGCAGATGGGCCAGGCCGAGGCGATGGCCGGCCAGGCCGCCCAGGCGGTCGAGGAGGCCGACAGGACCCTCGCCCAGCAGGAGACCGCCATCCGCAGCAGCGAGGCGACGGTCGCCAGGGCCCAGCGCGCCCTCGACGAGGCGAATGCCAACCTGCAGCAGGAGCAGAGCCGGCTGCGGCTCGCCAAGCAGGAACTGGCGCGCACCAGCACCCTCGTGGGCAAGGGCTTCGCCACCCACGAGACCCTCGATACCCGCCAGCAGGTCGTGGACGTTGCCCTCGCGGCGGAGGCCGCGGCCCGCGCCCGGATCGGCGCGGCCGAGCACGCCCTGGCGGCCGCCCGGGAAGCGGCCGCGGGCGCCGTCGCGGCGCGCGACGCCGCCGCGGCCCGGGTCGGGGCGACCCGCCACGCCCTCGATGCCGCCCGCCACAGCGTCGACTTCTACCGGGTCAACATCGCGGACAATTCCCTGACCGCCCCCCGCGACGGGCCGATCCAGTACCGGATCGCCAATGTCGGCGAGGTGCTCGCCGCGGGCGGCAAGGTCCTCACCATGCTGGATGCCGGCTACGTCTACATGGACCTGTACCTGCCGACCGCCGAGGCCGGGCGGGTGACGCTCGGGGCCGAGGGACGCATCGTCCTCGACGCCTATCCGGACCACGTCATCCCGGCCAAGGTGGTGTTCGTGGCGAGCCGCGCGCAGTTCACGCCCAAGACCGTCGAGACCCGCGACGAGCGCGACAAGCTGATGTTCCGCATCCGCCTGCGCGTCGATCCGGAGCGCCTGAAGGGCCGCGAGGCCCTGGTGCGGGCGGGGCTGCCCGGGATCGGCTACGTGCGCACCGACGCCGCCGCCGCCTGGCCGGCGCGCCTCGCCCCGAGCGCGCCGCCGAGCCTGCCGCTGGCGAGCGCCCGATGACGCGGGCCGCACCGGATGCCGGCCCCGTCGCCCGCGTCGAGGGGCTCTCGCACCGTTACGGCAAGCGCCGCGCCCTCGACGCGGTCACGCTGTCGCTCCCGGCGGGGTGCGTCGTCGGGCTGATCGGCCCGGACGGCGTCGGCAAGTCCTCGCTGCTCGCGATCCTGGCCGGGGCGCGGCGGATCCAGCAGGGCCGGGCCCGCGTGCTCGGCGGCGACATCGCCGATCCCGCCCACCGGGCGGCGATCTGCCCGCGCGTCGCCTACATGCCCCAGGGGCTCGGGCGGAACCTCTATCCGGACCTCAGCATCCGCGAGAACATCCTGACCTTCGCGCGCCTGTTCGGGCAGGCCGGGCCGGAGCGGGAGGCGCGCATCGGCGCGCTCCTCGCCGCGACCGGGCTCGCGCCCTTCGCGGACCGCCCGGCCGGCAAGCTGTCGGGCGGGATGAAGCAGAAGCTCGGGCTGTGCTGCGCGCTGATCCACGAGCCCGACCTGCTGATCCTCGACGAGCCCACGACCGGCGTCGACCCGCTCTCCCGCCGCCAGTTCTGGATCCTGATCGACCGGATCCGCGAGAGCCGCCCCGGCCTCTCGGTGCTGGTGGCGACCGCCTACATGCAGGAGGCGGAGCGGTTCGACTGGCTCGTGGCGATGAATGCGGGCCGGATCGTCGCCACGGGCTCGGCCGCCGCGCTGAAGCGGGCGACCGGCACGCACGACATCGAGGCGGCCTTCGTGGCGCTGATCTCGGACGGGGCGCCGCCCGCGCCCCGCGCCCCCGCGCCGCCGCGGCCGCAGGGTGCGGGCGAGCCGATCATCACGGCGCGGGGCCTGACCTGCCACTTCGGCGCCTTCACGGCGGTCGACCGGGTGAACTTCAGCATCGGGCGCGGGGAGATCTTCGGCTTCCTCGGCTCGAACGGCTGCGGCAAGACCACGACCATGAAGATGCTGACCGGGCTGCTGCCGCCGAGCGAGGGCGAGGCGCTGCTGTTCGGCCGGCCGCTCGATCCGGGCGACCTCGCGACCCGCAAGCGGGTCGGCTACATGTCGCAGGCCTTCTCGCTCTACGCCGAACTCACCGTCCGGCAGAACCTCGACCTGCACGCGCGCCTGTTCGGCCTGCCGGCGGCGGCCGCGCGGGCCCGGGTCGCCGAGCTGATCGCGGAATGCGGCCTCGCCGACCATGCCGACCACGCGGCCGAGGACCTGCCCCTCGGCCTGCGCCAGCGGCTGTCCCTGGCGGTCGCCATCGTGCACGCGCCGGACCTGCTGATCCTCGACGAGCCGACCTCCGGCGTCGACCCGATCGCCCGCGACCAGTTCTGGGACCTCCTCACCGACCTCGCGCGCCGCCGCGGCGTCACGATCTTCGTCTCGACCCATTTCATGAACGAGGCGGAGCGCTGCGACCGCATCGCCCTGATGGATGCCGGCCGGGTGCTGGCGACCGACACGCCCGCGGGCCTGATCCGGGCGCGGGGCGCGGCGAGCCTGGAGGAGGCCTTCATCGCCTGCCTGGAGGAGGCCGCCGCCGAGCGCGGCGCCGCCGCGGGCCCGCCCGCCTGGATCGCCCCCCGGGAGGCGCCCCGGGCCGGGCCGGCGCGGGCCTTCAGCCTGCGCCGCCTGCGGGCCTGCGCGATCCGCGAGACGCTCGAACTCCTGCGCGACCGCGTCCGCCTCGGCTTCGCGATCCTGGGCACGAGCTTCCTGATGCTGGTCTTCGGCTTCGGCATCTCGACCGACGTGAACAGCCTCACCTTCGCGGTGCTCGACCGCGACCACAGCCACGCCAGCCGCGCCTACCTGTCGGCCCTGCGCGGGTCGCCGTACTTCGAGGAGCGGGCGCCGCTCGCCGACGACGCCGAACTCGCGCGCCGGCTCGCCAGCGGCGAGATCGCGGCGGCGCTGGAGATCCCCCCGCATTTCGGCCGCGACCTCGCCCATGGCCGCTCGACCGAGGTCGGCGCCTGGATCGACGGCGCGCGGCCCTTCGTCGCCCAGACGATCCGGGGCTACCTCTCGGCGCTGAACGAGAGCGCGCTGGAGGACAGGCTGCTGCGGGTGCCCCCGCGCCCCGGCCCCCCGGCCGAGGTCGCGCTGCGCTTCAAGTACAACCAGAGCTTCAATAGCGTCTACGCGATGGTGCCGGCCCAGATCGCGCTCCAGCTCGCCCTGATCCCGGCGATCCTGATGGCGCTCGCCGTGGTGCGGGAGCGGGAGCTCGGCTCGATCACCAACCTGTTCGTCACGCCGGTGACGCGCCTCGAATTCCTGGTCGGCAAGCAGCTGCCCTACGTGGCGCTGGCCATGCTGAATTTCGGGCTGATGCTCGCCATGGCGGAGCTCGTGTTCCGCGTGCCGCTCAAGGGCAGCCTCGCGACGCTGGCGGCCGGGACCCTGCTCTACGTGACGGCGACGACCGCGTACGGGATGCTGGTCTCGACCTTCGCGCGCACGCAGATCGCGGCCCTGTTCGGCACCGCGATCCTGACCGTGGTGCCGGCGACGATGTTCGCCGGCATGCTGGTCCCGGTCTCCTCCCTGGCGGGCGGGGCGCGGGTGATCGGCGGCCTCTTCCCGATGACCTACTACCTGCCGCTGAGCGTCGGCACCTTCACCAAGGGTCTCGGCCTGGCGGACCTCGCCCCGAACCTCGTCGCCCTCGCGCTGTTCGTGCCGGCGCTGACCGGGCTCGCGCTCCTGATGCTGCCCCGGCAGGAGCGCTGAGGCATGGGCCCGATGCGCTCCGCCCTCACCATCTTCTGGCTCGGCACCAAGGAGCTGCGCAGCGTCCTGCGCGACACCGTGATGCTCGGCCTCGTGATCTACAGCTTCTCGCTCGCGATCCTGATGCAGGCGCAGAGCAGCTCGCAGGAGGTCCGCAACGCCTCGGTGGGGATCGTCGACGAGGACCGCTCCGCCCTCTCGCGCCGCATCGCCGGCGCCTTCCTGCCGCCGGTCTTCCGCCGGCCGCAGCCGCTGGCGGAGCGCGACATCGTCCCGGCGATGAATGCCGGGCGCTACGCCCTGGTCCTCGACATCCCGCCGAATTTCGAGCGCGACCTCCTCGACCGGCGCCCCGCCGCCCTCCAGCTCGACATCGACGCCACCGCCATGGTGCAGGCCGGGCTCGGCGCCTCCTACGCGCAGCAGATCATCCTCGAGGAGATCTCGGGCTTCCTCGCCCGGGCCGGGCGGGCCGGGCCCGCGCCGGTCACCCTCGCGTCGCGGGTCGCCTACAATCCCAACACCGAGACGCCCTGGTTCACCAGCGTGATGGGTATCATCAACAACGTCACCATGCTGGCCATCATCCTGGCGGGCGCGGCGATCGTGCGCGAGCGCGAGCACGGCACCCTCGACCACCTGCTGGTGATGCCCGTGCGGCCCTTCGAGATCGCGATGGCGAAGGTCTGGGCCAACGGCGCGGTCATCCTCGTGGCGGTGGCGGCCTCGGTCGAGATCGTGGTGCGCCGGCTGCTGCACGTGCCCATCGCCGGCTCCGTGCCGCTCTTCCTCACCGGCACCGCGGTCTACCTGTTCTTCGCGACGGCGGTGGGCCTGTTCCTCGGCACGCTCGCCCGCTCGATGCCGCAGCTCGGCCTGCTCTACCTCCTCGTCTACCTGCCGCTCGCCATGCTGTCGGGCAGCAACACGCCGCTGGAGAGCATGCCGGCCTGGCTCGCCCGGATCCTGCAGGCCTCGCCGACGGTGCACTACGTCGCCTTCGCGCAGGCGATCCTCTACCGCGGGGCGGGGTTCGGCGTGGTCTGGCCGCGGCTCGTGCTGATCGCGCTGATGGGCGGCCTCTTCCTGGTGCTCGCCCTGCGCCGCTTCCGCCTCGCCGCGGACGCGGCGGCGCGCGGCTGAAAGCGGCGCGTCCACACGCGGAGATTGATCCGGCGCAAGGCAGCGGCGGCGGACGGGCGCATCCTCCGGGGATCGGAGGAGACGAACCATGGTGATGCGCTGCATTCTGGTGCCGCTCGCGGCCGACCTCGACCCATCGCCCGCGCTCGACGCCGCGGGGCGGCTCGCGCGGCGGCTTCGCGCCCACGTCACCGTGGCCTATCTCGCCCCGACGGTGGAGCAGGTCCTGGCCCCGCTCGCCGGGCTGCCCGCCTCCTCCCTGACCGTCTCGGCGATCAAGGAGGGGCAGCGCCTCGCCGCCGCGCAGGCGCGCGAGCGCGTCGCCGCCTGGTGCGGCCGGGAGGGGATCCCGCTCGCCGACGCGCCCGAGCGCCTCGACGCCACCTTCCTGCGCTGGACGGAGGTCGAGGGCGACGCGGACCACGCCCTGACCATGCTCGGGCGCATCCACGACCTCGTCGTGGTGGGGCGGCCGCGGGCCGGGACGCCCTTCACCGAGGCCGCCTTCGACACGGCCCTGTTCGCGGTCGGGCGGCCGGTCCTGATGGTCGGCGAGGCCGTGCCGGACGACCTGCTGCGCCACGTGGTGATCGCCTGGAACGGCAGCCTGGAGGCGACGCACCTCGTCGCGCAGTCGATCGCCCTCCTGCACGAGGCGGACCGCGTCACGGTGATCGAGGCCGAGACGGCCCGCAGCGGCGAGACCCGGCTCGCCGACCTCGGCGCCTATCTGCACTGGCACGGCATCCAGGCCGACTCGGCCCGGGTGCGCCTCGCGCCCGGCGAGACCGAGGGGGAGGGGATCCTGGCGGAGGCCGCGCGGCGCGGCGCGACCCTGCTCGCGATGGGGGCCTTCACGCATAGCCGCGTGCGCCAGCTCCTGCTCGGCGGCGTGACAAGGCACGTGGTGGCGCGGGCGGAGATCCCGGTCCTGATGGCCCATTGAGGCCGGCGCGCGGGTCGGCCTCCTCCCCGGCCCGCGCCGCGAGGATGAAATTACCAAGATCTCTCGTTACAAGAATATATTCGTCTCGTTGACGCTGACTATTTCCCGCTGATAAAAAATTTACAGGCAGTCGATCGAGCTGCGCCGAGGGCGCGAGCCGGGCAACGGAAAGTTCCCGCGAGTGTCGATACGCAACCGATACGGTGTCGGCCCGCAACGCGGCGGCGCCGCGACCTTGACGCGCGGACCGAGCGGTCGCGCGCGCTCCACGTCCCCGAGGCGACCCGGGCGGTGAACGGCGCCCCCCTGGAGGGGCCTCACCCGTCGCGGGGCGTGGTGTTCCAGGACCCAGCCCTCTATCCCTGGCGCAGCGTCGCCGGGAACGTGGCGGTCGGGCCGGAGGCAAGCGGCGTCCTGGCCCGCGACCGCGCCGCCGCCGCCCTGGCGCTGGTCGGGCTGTCGCCCTTCGCGGACGCCTTCCCGCATCAGCTCTCGGGCGGCATGGCCCAGCGCGTGGCGCTCGCCCGCGCCCTCGTGAACGAGCCGCCGCTGCTGCTCCTTGACGAGCCCCTGGGCAAACTCGACTCGCTGACCCGCCTGATTATGCAGGCCGAATTGCTGCGGCTCTGGCAGGAGAAGGGCTTCGCCGCCCTCCTGGTCACCCACGACGTCGAGGAGGTGCCGATGCTCGCCGGTCGCGTTCTGGTGTTCTCGGACCGGCCGGCACGCATCCGGGCGGATCTCGCCCACGACCATCCCTGCCCGCGCCACCGCGATGATCCCGCCCTGGTCGAGGCCCGCCGCCGGATCCTCGACCTGCTCGGGACGGCCTGATGGCCGCCGGGGCCGCCCGGCGCGGCCCCGGTGGCCACCCTCACGGGCGCGGCAGGCGCGGCCTCGGCGCACCGGCCCAGGCGGAAGAGAGCGGCTGATTCAGCAATGCATAGGATCTCGACAGCGCTTCCATCGACCGCGCCAAGCATCGAAGGTCTACCTCACGCACCATCAGGTTGCGCCACAGCCTCTCGCGGGTCGTATCGCGGCAACGATTGGCACGCGTAATCTGAGTATGTCTGGTCATGGCCCGCCCTCCTGGGCCATTATACGTCGGAAAAGGCTGTTCGAAGCAAGAGAGAACCGGGAGAGATAAGGCCGGGCCGGCGCCGCCTCCGGCTTGCGCCGCCGCTCCCGGGCGGGCATCCGATTGCGAGGAAGTGGGGAGGGCTCAGCGATGCGGTCGCTCGACGAGGTGTTCGACCGGCTCCCGCACTCGGCCTTCCGGCGGCGCTTCGGCCTGGGAGCGGCCGAGCGGGACGTCCTTCGCCGGATCGGGTGGGCCGGGATGACCGCCCATGCGCGGGACTTCGTGGCGCGGCGCCTCGCGCCGGCCCGACCGGACCGGGACGGCAAGCAGACGCCGTTCCGGGGCCACCCCGTCTTCGTCGCCCAGCACGCCACGGCAACCTGCTGCCGGGGCTGCCTGGCGAAGTGGCACCGCATCCCGCCCGGCCGCCCGCTCACACCGGCCGAGCAGGACCACGTCGTGGCGGCCCTCGCGCGCTGGCTGCGCGCCCAGGCACCGGAGTTGGGGCAGGCGCAGGAGTTGGGGCAGGCGCCGGGCGCCGGGAGCGCGCCCGACGCCTCGGTGGACGCGCTCCCCCTGTTCCGGCAGCGTTGAGCCCGAACCCCGACCAGCGAGGAGCGCGAGGGCATGGCGACCGTGAGATTGTGGAGCGACGGCGAGGCCGAGGCCGATCCGCGCGTCAAGGCGGTGTTCGACGACATCCGGGCGACGCGCGGCTCTCCCTTCATCAACAACTTCTGGCGCGGCCTGGCCAACCAGCCCGCGGTGCTGGAGCGCACCTGGAGGAGCCTCAAGCAGGTGATGGCGGCGGACGGCGCCCTCGACCCGCTGACCAAGGAGCTGATCTACATCGCGGTGTCGACCGCGAACGGCTGCAGCTACTGCATCCACTCGCACACCGCCGCGGCGCGCGCCAAGGGCATGAGCGAGGCGCAGCACGGCGAGTTGCTCGCCGTGATCGGCATGGCGTCCGAGACCAACGCCCTCGTCACCGCGATGCAGATCCCGGTGGATCCCGAGTTCCAGGCCTGACGGAGGGGCCGCAGGACGGCTCGGCTCGACGGGCGCGCGGTTCGGGCGCCTCGCTCCCGCGACGTCCTCCCGCCTCGAAGGAGAAGGCCCGTGATCCGTCGCACCCTCCTGTGCCGCGCCCTCGCGCTCTCGGCCGCGATGCTGGCGGGCGGGGCCGCCCGCGCGGCCGAGATCCGGGTCGTCAGCTCGGGCGGCTTCGCGGCCGCCTGCCGGGCCCTCGCCCCGGATATGGAGCCCCTCGGGACGGGCCGCCGAGGGCCGGCCGATGCGGGGCGCCGCGGTCAGGCGGCCTCGGCATAGCGCCGGCAATGCTCCAGGTAGCCGACCTCGTGGCGCCCCGCGAGCTCGACGACGCTCGACCACAGCCAGGACGGCGCGCCATCGGCCTGCCGCCGGTCGCGCAGCACCTCCTCCCGCCACGCCGCGCGGTCGGCCTCGGGCATCTGCCCGCCATGCGCCCGGCCGACCACGCGGGCGAGGTAATGGGCCGCCGCGACGGCCTCCTCGCGGCTGAACTGGTCCACGTCGAGCTTGAGATCCTGGGGCAGAAGTTCGCGCAGCACGACCGGGCGGCCGAGGAGCCGGGCCGGCAGCATGCGCTCGCCGAGGGCCGGCGACAGGGCCCGCGCGCCCGCCACGACCCGCTCGGCGGGATCCTCGGGCATCCGAACGCCGGGCGCCGGCGGCGCGGCGGCCCGCACGGCCTCCTTCAGGTCGACCAGGGCGAGGCTGCGCCCCTCGGGCTCGGCGATGCGCACCAGCGCCGCGTAGCGCAGGAAGCCGAGCGAGCTGCAGCCCTTCATCCAGTAGGCGGCGTCGATCAGGCGCACCTCCGCTTGCGGGCTGCGCCGGTTGAGCGCCAGGACGAGGTCGCGCACGCCCTCGCTGCGGAAGAGCGCCTCGATGGCCTCGCGCTCGGTCGGCTCCAGGGCCCAGAACTTGCGGCCGAGGGGGATCGCCGGCTCGACCTCCTTCAGCCGCTCGCGGGCGAGGTGCTTCCAGCGCCGCCCGAGGGCGCGGCGGCGGACCACCCTGACCACCTCGGGCTCCTGCGCGGCCTCCTGGGCGGCCTCCTGCGCGCCCTCCCGCGCCGCGGGGCCGGCGAGGCCGAGCGCGTAGCCGCGGACCATCTCGTCGAGCATCCGCGCCGTGACGACGCCCGGCAGGTTCGAGCCGCGGGCGGCGCTGGCGAGGGACAGGCCGAGCCGCACGAGATCGTGGGTCGGGTTGCCGATGACCGTCTGGTCGAGGTCGCGGATCTGGATCTCGACCTGGCCCTCCGCATCGGCCAGCGGACCGAGATTGCCCAGGTGGCAGTCGCCGCAGATCCAGACCGGCGGCCCCTCGGGCAGGGTGCCGCGCGCGAGGGTACCCAGCCACTCGTAGAATTTCAGGGTGTTGCCCCGCACGTAGGCGTGGGCCGACCTCGCCATCTTCAGGGTCCGCTGACGCTCCAGCACCGATTCCCGCTCCGCGGCCCCGATCACGCCGTTCCCGCTCATCCACACCCCTTCGCGTCGCTGCCGCGCCGTGGCCGCGGCGCTGCATCAACGCACGGGAACAGAGCGGCAACGCGCGACGAATCGTAGCTGTGGTGGATGAGGAGGCCGGCCGGCGCGTGGGCGGCCGGCGGCCCGCCGCGGCGGCGGCCGTGACGTCCGGCGCTGGCACGGCGCCCGCGCCGCGCTAAACGGGGCCGGCGCGGCGGGCGGAGGAGGCCGGGATTGAGCATCGCAGCACGGGGGCGGACGGACGCCCCGGCGCCCGGGCCGGGCAGGGAGCGCGAGGGCCCGCGCGGCCTGCAGGTGGAGGCGCTGCGCAGCCCGCTCGCCGGCCCGTTCGACCTGTCCGTCGCGCCCGGGGAGATCGTGACCATCGCGGGCCCCTCGGGTGCCGGCAAGAGCCTGTTCCTGCGCATGATCGCCGATCTCGACGTGAATTGCGGGCGCGTGCGGCTCGACGGGCGCTGCCGCGCGGCGATGCCGGCCCCGGAATGGCGCCGGCTCGTTCCCTACGTGGCGGCCGAATCCGGCTGGTGGGGCGAGACCGGGGCCGCGCATTTCGCGCCCGGGCGGCGCGGCGCGGCCGCCTCCCTCGCCGCGCGGCTCGGCCTTCCGGCCGGCTGCCTCGACGGCCCGGTCGCCACCCTCTCGACGGGCGAGCGCCAGCGCCTCGCGCTGATCCGCGCCCTGGTCCTGACCCCGCCGGCCCTGCTGCTCGACGAGCCGACCGGCCCCCTCGATCCGGTCGCGACCGCGTCCGTCGAGGCCGTGCTGCGCGAGCGGGCGGCAGCGGGGACGATCGTCCTGATGGTCTCGCACGACCCGGCGCAGAGCGGACGGCTCGCCGCGCGGCGCCTGCGGATGGCGGGCCGGCGGCTCGAGGCGGTGGCGTGACGCCGATCAGCCTCGGCGCCGCCGACCTCGCCCTCGCGGCCGCCCTGGTGGTGCTGGATGCGGGCCTCTCGCTCGCCCTGCGCCTGGACCTCCACCGCCAGATCGCCCTGGCGGCGGCCCGGATGGTCGTCCAGCTGATCGGCGTCGGCTACCTGCTGCGCCTCGTCTTCGCCCTCGACGACCCGCGCGCGACCCTGGTGCTGGTGCTGGCGATGAGCCTCGTGGCGGCGCGCGAGGTGGCGGCGCGGCCCGAGCAGCGCTTCCGCGGCCTCGTCACCGAGGGCATCGGCCTCGGCGGCGTGCTCCTCGCCACGGCGGCGACCTGCGGCCTCGCCCTCGCGACGGCGATCCGCCCGACACCCTGGTACGATCCCCGCTACGCGATCCCGCTCGCCGGCATCGTGCTCGGCTCGGTGCTGAACGCCGCCAGCCTCACGCTCGACAGCCTGCTCGGCGGGGTCCGGCGGGAGCGGGCGGCGATCGAGGCCCAGCTCGGGCTCGGCGTGCCCTTCGCCGAGGCCGTCGCGGGCCCCGTCCGCACGGCCGTGCGCCGCGGGCTCCTGCCGGTCATCAACCAGATGTCGGCCGCCGGCATCATCACGCTGCCCGGGATCATGACCGGGCAGATCCTGGCCGGCATGGACCCGGTCGAGGCGGTGAAGTACCAGATCCTGCTGCTGTTCCTGCTCGCCGGCGCGAGCGGCCTCGCGGCCCTCGCGACCGCCCTCCTGGCCCGCCGCGCCCTGACCGACGACCGCCAGCGCCTGCGCCTCGACCGGCTCGCCTGACGGGGCCCACGCCCGTCAGGGGCGGGCCGAGGCGTCGAGGAAGTGCACCAGGGGAACGCGGAGTTCGTGCGCGGTGAGGTCCGCGGGGCCGGCCGCGGCCGCCGGCATGGCGGCCCGCCGGTAGGCGGCGGAGTCGAAATGCGGCGACGGGTCGAGGTCGCGGGTCGCCCCGCAGCGCAGGAGATGCGCGAAGGGATCGCGGTTCGGGCCGATCTCCCGCCCGTGCCGCGCGAGGTAGTAGGCGAGGTCGAAATGCGGGTTCGGCGCGACGCGCTGGGAGCGGCGATGCGCGAGGTAATGGGCGAGGGCGGTCGTGCCGGCCGGGACGCCGTAGGTCCGCCGGTACCAGGCCGGGTCGAAATACGCGATCGGCCGGCAGCCCGCCGCCTCGCCCCCGGCGAGGTAATGGGCGAGGGGATTGGCGAGGGAACCCGCCCGCGGCGCCCGCGCGAGGTAGCGCGCCCGGTACCAGGCCGGGTCGAAGCAGAGGTTGGGGCGGCGGCCCTCCCGCCAGCCGAATTCGCAGAAATGAACCACCGGGTCGAGGCCGGCCGCCAGGACGTCCTGTCCCTCCATCAGGTAGTAATTGACGTCGAGGAGGCCCGAGCGCCGGATCGCCTCGGCCTCGTCCGCCTGCGCGGCCCGCGGACCTCCCGCCCGCCCGACCAAGCGCCGCGCCATCCGTCTCAGAACCCGCACGTCCGGCCTCTGTCCGTCCCTCCGGCCCAGCATAGCGCGCGGGCGCGCGGCGAGCCACGCGCCCTGCGTGCGCGAGAGAGAGAATACAACCTGCTGCGGGGAGGCCCCTGCCTCAGCGCCCGAGGGCCGCGAGGGAGGCGTCGCTCGGCCGGTCGAGGGGCAGGCGGCGCAGGATGTCGGCGACCGGGTCCTCGGCCCAGGCCTGCGTGACGAAATCGGCGTGGGTCACGTCGGGGCCGGCGGGAAGGAAGGTCGCCCCGCCCGCGAGGGTCTCGGGGAGTTGCCGGCCGACACTCACCCCGCGCCGGGCGAGGCCGCGCTCCAGCTCGGCGTTGCGCGCCTCCGTGAACCGCGTGTAGGCGCTGACCAGGAAACGGCCGCCGCCGCGCGCCGCGAAGGCCGCGTAGGTGTCGGTCTCGCCGTAGAGGGCGTCGAGGAGGACGACGCCGCGCACGCGGCGCGCGCCGGCCGCGTCCCTGAGGCTCCAGGCCGCCGGGGCGAAGCCGCCGCTATAGGCGACGAGCACGACCGGCATCGTGGCGAAGAGCCCGCGCGGGGCGCCCGTCCGCTCCGCCAGCCGCGAGGCGGCCTCGTCGAGGAAGCGGCCGAAACCTCCCGGCTCCCAGAACCGTCCCGCGCTCGAATCGCGGGCATCGACCGCGAATTGCGGGGCCAGCAGGACCGCGTTGACGCCCGCGCCCGTCACCTGCGCGGGCAGGCGCTGGCGCAGCAGCACGTCGCGGCCCAGGATCGCCCCGTGCCCGTGATAGTACAGGACGAGCACCGCCGGCCGGTTCGGGTCGAACCCCGCCGGAACATGTATCAGCACCCGGCTGTCGTTGAAGGTCTCGCTCTCCCACAGCACCTGGCCGCGGGCGGTGCGGTGGCCGCGCGCCCCGTCCCGGACCACGTCGAGGAAGGGACCGCGCTCGGGCACCGCGCCGTCGTACGGGAACGGAGCCGTCGCGAAGGCGACGAGTTCGGTCGTGCCGGCGAAGCCGGGCCGGCGCGCGGGCGCGGGCGTCGCGACCTCGCCCGCGCGGGCGGGGCGCTCCTCCGGCGCGGAGGGGGACTCGACCGCGGCGCGCTCCCGGGTCGCGGAGCGCTCCAGGACCGCGGAGCGCTCAGGGGGCGCGGGCGCGGCGGCGAGCGGGGCGGGCGCGGCCGGCGGCTCGACGAGGGACCGGCAGGCCGCCGTCTCGCCCAGGAAGGCGAGCAGCGCCGCGGCGGCGACGTGGCGGTTCCGGCGCCGCCAGCGGGCCGCCGGGGTCGTGGGGCGGCGGAAGGGCAGGAGGCCCGCGCCGGGCGACGGGACGGCGTCGCCCGGCGCGTCCGGCCACGGCACCGGGCCGCACACCGCGACGGCGCCGCGCAGGGAGGTGGCGCGGTGGCCCGCCCGGAGCCAGGCCCCGACGAGGGTCTCAGGCCCCGCTTCGCCGGGGAGGCGCCGACCGGTCCCGCTGCCCATCTGCCCGCCCATCGCTCGCCGTCCCGCCCCGCCCGGACGCGTCACCGACCGCCGGACGATGGCCGGAACATGGTTAATGATGTCTTACCGGACCCGCTCTTCTCCTCCGCACGCGGCCGTGTTCATTCGAAAACCGCGCGCGGATACGGCTTGTAAACTGCTCATCCTTTAAGAATAGCGGCTGTGGCTTTTTCGAGGCCGGCGTGGACACCAGTCATGACTGAGCCTCCCACAGCATCCCGGCCGGCCGCGACGATCACCACCCTGGCCGCCACGAGCATCGTGGTCGCCGACATGGTCGGCGTCGGCGTGTTCACCAGCCTGGGCTTTCAGGTCAAGGACATCTCGTCCGGCTTCGGCCTTCTCCTCCTCTGGGTGATCGGGGGCGCCGTCGCCCTGTGCGGGGCGTTCTGCTACGCCGAACTCGCCGCGATGTTCCCGCGCTCGAGCGGGGAGTACAATTTCCTCACCCGCTGCTACGGCCCGGCCCTGGGGTTCCAGGCGGGCTGGCTGTCGGCGACGGTCGGCTTCTCGGCACCGGTCGCGCTCGCGGCCATGGCCTTCGGCCAGTACGCCCGCGCGATCCTGCCCGAGGCCCCGCCGCTCCTCCTCGGCCTCGGCGTCGTCTGGGCGGTCGCGGCGGTGCACCTGCGCGGGGCGCGGCACAGCACGGCCTTCCAGGTCGGCTTCACGCTCCTCAAGCTCGCGCTCATCCTGGCCTTCATCCTGGCCGGCTTCGCGCGGGGCGGCGGGCAGCCGATCAGCTTCGCGCCGAGCCAGCTCGATCCCGCCGAGGTGCTGAGCGCGTCCTTCGCGGTCAGCCTCGTCTTCGTGATGTACGCCTATTCGGGCTGGAACGCCGCCACCTACATCGTGGGCGAGATCCGGGAGCCGCAGCGCAGCCTGCCGCGGGCGCTCCTCCTCGGCACCGGGACGGTGATCCTGCTCTACGTCGCGCTCAACGCCGTCTTCCTCTCCACGACGCCGGTCGCGGAGCTCGCGGGACAGATCGACGTCGCGCTGATCGCGGGCCGGCACATCTTCGGGGAGGAGGGCGGGCGGGTCGTCGGGGCGCTGATCTGCGCCGGCCTGATCCCGACCATCGGCGCCATGACCTGGATCGGGCCGCGGGTCACCGTCGCCATGGGGGAGGATTTCGCGCCCCTCGCGCCGCTGGCGCGGCGCTCCGCCGGCGGCGTGCCCCGGGCGGCGATCGTGCTGCAGGCGGGCATCGCCAGCCTGCTCCTCCTGACCCGGAGCTTCGAGGCCGTCCTCGACTTCGTCCAGGTCTGCCTGCTGCTCTGCTCCTTCCTCACCGTGCTCGGGCTGGTGCGGCTGCGGATCGTGCGGCCCGACCTGACGCGGCCCTACCGGGCCTGGGGCTACCCGGTCACGCCGGCGATCTTCCTCGGCGTGACCCTGTTCATGATCATCCACCTGCTCGCGGTCCGGCCGCTCGAATCCCTCGCGGGCCTGCTGATGATGCTCGCCGGCCTCCTGCTCTTCGGGCTCGCCGCCGCGCAGCCGCAGGGCGACGCACGCAAGGCGCTCTCGCAATGAGACAGATCCTCCTCGCAAGCCTGCTGGTCCTGCCCCTCGGCGTCGCCGCCGCGGAGGCGCCGAGCCCGGACGCGACCGCGCGCTTCCTCGCCGGGATGCCGGCCCCGCCCGGCGCGATGCTCGCCCGGCTGGAAACCGACCCGGCCTGGAAGCAGCACGCGGGCGCCTTCACGGCCGCCTTCCGGACGGTCGAGACGCGCCAGCTCGGGAAGATCCGGGCGTGGTCGCAGGCCAACCTCACGGCCCGCCGCGGCACCGTCTACTACCTGTTCAGCGGGCCGGACTTCCTCTACGCGGACAGCTTCTTCCCGGACGCCTCGACCTACGTGCTGGCCGGGCTCGAGCCGGTCGGCAGCGTGCCCGACCCGGCGAAGCTGCCGCGCGGCAGCCTCGCTTCGGTGACGCGCAGCCTGAGGACCTCGCTGCACACCGTGCTGAACTTCAGCTTCTTCCGCACGCTCAGCATGCGCGACGACCTGCGGGCGAGCCCCGCGACCGGGACGCTGCCGGTGCTCTACGTCTTCCTCGCCCGCGCCGGGAAGACGATCCGCGGCGTCGAGTTCGTGCACCTCGACCCGCAGGGAACCCTGAATGCGGGAGCGGCCGCCGCCGGGGCGGGGACGCCTGGGGTCCGCATCACCTTCGCGCGCCCCGGCGGGCCCGACCAGACGCTCTACTATTTCAGCGCCAACCTGGACAATGACGGCTTCCCCAAGAGCGGGCTCGCGCCCTTCTGCGAGCGGCTCGGGATCGGCGACGGGCTCGTGAAGAGCGCCTCCTACCTGATGCACGACGGCCATTTCTCGGAGGTGCGCCGCTTCCTGCTGCGGCAGACCTCGACGCTGCTGCAGGACGATACCGGCGTGCCGGCGGCGATGTTCGGGCCCGAGTGGGAGCTGCGGCCCTACGGCCGCTACACCGGCCCGATCGGCCTGTTCGCCGGCCGCTACCAGCCGCGCTTGGCCGAGCTGTTCCGGCGGCAGCCGCCGCGTCCGCTCGGCTTCGGCATCGGCTACCGGTACCGGCCCGACGAGTCGAGCCTGATCCTCGCCACCAAGCGCGAGGCGCAGGTGCTGCGGCCCACGCTCGAGTGATCCGGGATCCGCGTGATCGCAGCGGATCCCGGATCACGCGCCTGCGCGGCGCCTGAGCGCGGCGCCTGAGGGAAGCCGACATCCGCATGGCCGAAATGGGAGATGGCGAAGCAATCCGTCGGATGTCGGATGACGCCGCCCGCCCCGGGGCGGCCGGGCGGAGCGCCCGGGCGCCCGGCGCGTTGGTCCTGCGCGCCGCCAGGGGGAGGTCCGCCCAGATGCGCCTCGCCGCCGCTCTGCTGACCATCCTGGCGCTGGGGCTCCTGATGCTGGCCCCCGCGACGGTGGCGCTCCCGGTCTCGGCGCTGCTCCTCCTCGCCTGGCCGCTCCTCGACCGCGGGCGCTGACCCGGTCGGGTGCGGCGCGCGCAAAGCCCGTGCCGGCCCGCGGCACGCCCGAGACGGGATCGGACGGTTCATGATCGGCCTCCGAGCCGGGCGCGAGCGTGCCCGCGCCGCACTGGCGGGCGGCGCGCCCGGCATGCGACAGAGGCGCGATGATCCGTCTGCTGAAGCACGTGCTGATCGAGTTCGGCCCCGACCGCGACGCCGAGATCGACGCGGCGGTGGCCGCCATCCTCGCCACCTTCCCGGAGGCGCAGATCGCCCTCGCCCCGGGGCTCCTCGACGACGACCTGCTGCTCGAAGTCCGCATTCCGATCGCCCGCATGGCCGAGTGGCCGCTGGTGGCCGGTCGCGCGCAGCCCCCATCCTCCGCATCGGCCTCCGCATCGGCGCACGACCCCGCGGACCCGGCGAGCGCCCGCCCGCACCACCTCTCGTCTGAATGAACCGCACCCGCCGCGATCATCGCCCGAGCAACGTTTAGCCGTTATCTGGTGAAATCCAGTTGACACACCGGTGGCCCGGTCACAGACAGCCGAGGTTTGCAACCCCCGGTACGTTCGATGAGTGACGAGTACGCAACCGAGCTCGATCCGATTACGATGGCGGCGGATATCATCGCGGCCTACGTCTCCCACAACAGTGTCCCGGTGGCCGAACTGCCGGCCCTGATCCAGGCCGTCTACGACCAGCTCGGGCGGCTCGGGCAGCCGCCGGCTCCCGAGCCCGAGCGGCCGGTCCCGCCGATCCCGATCAAGAAGACGGTGACGCCGGACGCGATCATCTCGCTGGAGGACGGCCGGCCCTACAAGTCCCTGAAGCGTCACCTGAGCACGCGGGGGCTCACGCCCGAGCAGTACCGGGACAAGTGGGGCCTCCCGCCCGACTACCCGATGGTGGCGGCGAACTACGCGGCGCAGCGCTCCGAGCTCGCCAAGGCGAGCGGCCTCGGGCGCCGCCGCTGAGGCCGCGCCTCGGCCCTCCACCACGCGAGAGGCCCTCGGCGCCCGGGCGCCGAGGGCCGCTTCCGCCTCAGCCGCGCGAGCTGGGGTCGGAGAGCTTCCTCAGATTTTCCGGCGGCGTCTCCGCCTCGGTCGCCTCGACCGTCCCGACGCTGCCGCCCGACACCGCGTCGAGGCGCGCCCGGTCGGAGGCGATGCGGACCACCTCCGCCTCCCAGTCGGGCTCCTCGTTCATGCGCCGCTGCAGGTCCTCCGGGTTCGCCACGTCGAGCGGGCTGTCCTGGCCGAAATCCTGGCCGTTGCGGTCCGCGTAGGCGTCGAAGCTCTTCAGGTTGGGCCGCGGCTCCGGTTTCGTCTGCGTCATGACACTCTCGCCTGAGGGAAGGAGCGGGCCGGGTCCCCGGCCGTCGCGGCCCGCGGCACCCGCCCTGACCAACGGGTCACCCGGCCTCCTGTTCCGGATCAGCAGAGCCACAGTCCATCCTCCACGCGCCGCGCCGTTGCGGCCGTTCCGCCGGCAATTCACGCAGATCAATCGCGGTCCGGATCACCCTTCACGCCAAAAATCCAGGAACAGCGGCCGCCGATCTTGCTTTGATGACATGCGATCGGGCGCGTGCGCCGGGATCGCGGCAGCGGGACGAGCGGGAGCGCGACCATGCCCGAGGCGGCCGCCCATGCGCAGGGCATCCTGATGGCGAGGCCCGACGCGGCGGCGGGACCCGGGCTCCCGGCCGGGACGAATGCGATCGGCCTCGGCGGCACCCGCGACGGGCTCGTCCAGGTGCCGGGCGTCGCGCCGCCGGGGCGGCGACCGCCGCTCCTCGTCATGCTGCACGGGGCGGGCGCCTCATCCGCGGACGTCCTGCCGATGGTCGCGTCCTGCGCGGAGCAGCACGCGGTCGTGGTCCTCGTCCCGGATTCGCGGGGGGCGACCTGGGACCTGATCCAGCGCGGCTACGGGCCGGACGTGGCCTTCCTGGACGCGGCCCTCGGGCGGCTCTTCGCGCGCCAGGCCGTCGACCCCGCCCGCATCGCCGTCGCGGGCTTCTCGGACGGGGCCTCCTACGCCCTCTCCCTCGGCCTCGCGAACGGATCCCTGTTCGGGGACGTCCTCGCCTTCTCGCCGGGCTTCTGCGCTCCCGCGCGCCGGGAGGGAACGCCGCGGATCTTCCTCTCGCACGGGCGGGAGGACCCGGTCCTGCCCTTCGCGCGCTGCGGCGACCGGGTGGCGGGCGCGCTGGCGCGGGACGGCTACGACGTCGCCTATCGGCCGTTCAGCGGCGGCCACGCGGTGCCGAGCCCGCTCGTCGCGGAGGCGTTCCGGCGCTTCCTCGCCTGAGCCCGCGCGGCCACGCGATACAACCGGAGGTTAAAGCATGGCCGATCCAGCCGCCGAGGCGGACCTTGTCAGGCTCCTGCGGGAGCGTCTGGTGCCGCTGCCGCCGCCGAGCGAGCCCGGGTTCGGTGCCCTCGCGGACCGCTTCGCGGCGGCGCGGGTGGTGCTGCTCGGCGAGGCCACGCACGGCACGCGCGAGTTCTACGAGGCGCGCGCCGCCCTGACGCTGCGGCTGGTGGCGGAGCACGGCTTCCGCATCATCGCGTTCGAGGCCGACTGGCCGGACGCGGCCGGGATCGACCGCTACCTGCGCGGCGCGGCCGAGACGCCGTTCCCGGACGGCGGCTTCGCGCGCTTCCCGACCTGGATGTGGCGCAACCGCGAGGTCCTCGCCCTCGCGGAGGGCCTGCGCAGCGTCAATGCCGGGCGCCCGCCGGGGGATCAGGTGCGCGTGCGCGGCCTCGACGTCTACAGCCTCGGGGCCTCGATGGCGGCGGTGCTCGACTACCTCGACCGGGTCGACCCCGCCGCCGCCCGGCAGGCCCGCGAGCGCTACGGCTGCCTCTCGCCCTGGCACGCCAAGCCCGAGCGCTACGGGCGCGAGGTGATGTTCGGCGCCAAGCATCCCTGCGAGGACGCGGTCGCCGCGATCCTGCGGGACCTGCAGGAGAAGCGCGCCGCCTACGCGGCCGACGACCCGGATTCCTACCTGGACGCGGCCCAGAACGCCCGCATCGTGCGGGCGGCCGAGCAGTATTACCGCATCATGTATCGCGGCTCGGTCGAGTCGTGGAACATCCGCGACCGTCACATGTTCGACACGCTCCAGCACCTGATGGGGCGGCACGCCAAGGCGGTGGTCTGGGCGCACAACTCGCATATCGGCCATGCGGGCGCGACCGCGATGGGCTGGGAGGGCGAGTTCAACATCGGCGAACTCGCCAAGACCGCCTACGGCGAGGACGCGGTGCTGGTCGGCTTCGCCACCGATCGCGGGACCGTGGCGGCCGCCCACGACTGGGACGAGCCCATGGAAGTGATGACCGTGCGGCCGGTGCGCGAGGACAGCCACGAGGCGCTGTTCCGGGCGGCGGGCCTCCCCCGCGCCGTCCTGGACCTGCGCGAGCCGAGGGCCGCCGCCCTGCGCGAGGCCTGGGCGGCGCCCCGGCGCGAGCGGGCGATCGGCGTCGTCTACCGGCCCCGCACGGAGTTGCAGAGCCACTATTTCGAGGCCGTGCTGCCCGACCAGTTCGACGCCGTCCTGTGGTTCGAGGAGACGGCGGCCGTGACGCCGCTCGACCGCGCCCCGCCCCGGCGGGGCGAGAGCGAGACCTACCCGAGCGGCCTCTGAGCGGGCCTGCTTTGGCAGCCCGGCGCGTCGTCCGCGACGCGCAGCGCCCGATCACGCTGCACTCGGATCCTACTCTAGGTCATTGATTTTGCCGCGTTTTCTTCGACGTTCCGGTATCCACTTCGTCGGAGGACGCTCTAGATCGTCGATAGGCCCAAGGTTTTCGTCGCAGGACCGGCGGCCGCATTTGTGAAGCCTGCTCAGGACCGCATGCAGAGGAGGACCCGATGGCCTTCACCCTGACGAGCCCGGCCTTCGCGAACGGGGCGCTGCTCCCGTCCCGCTACGCCCGGCACGGCGAGAACCTGTCGCCGCCGCTCGCCTGGAGCAATCCGCCGCCGGACACGCGCAGCTTCGTCCTGATCCTGGAGGATCCGGACGCGCCGGCCCCGTCCTTCCGGCACTGGGTGATCTACGACATCCCGCACGAGCGGCGCCACCTGCCCGAGGGCGGCAGTTCGGGCGCGGCGGTCGAGGGCCTGCCCCACGCGGTCAACGGTTTCCGCAACGCCCATTACGACGGCCCGGCGCCGCCGCCCGGCGACCCGCCCCACACCTACCGCTTCCGGCTGCTGGCGCTCGGCATCGCGCATCTCGGCCTCGACGGGCAGCCCTCGGCGGCGCAGGTCTGGGACGTGGCCCGGGAGAACATCCTCAGCGAGGCCGAACTCACCGCCACCTTCCGGAGGTGAGACGCTGTCGGGACGATCACGTCCGGACCGCGTCTGACACGCCCGCGCGGCGCGTGAGCGAGGCCGACATCCGCGTGGCGACGCATTCCATCGGATTCCGCCTGAGACGCGGCGGCACCGGATCGCGCGCCGATCACGCCCGCCCCGGACCGGAGCGACGGAGGGAGACGCGCATGAGCCCCGGGCGCGGGCCACAGCAGCCTGTCGACGGGCACCACGGGCGCGGCCGCCGTGCCGCCCGGCGGGACCGGGGCCGGCGCCGGTTCGGGGAGCGGCCGCTGAGCCGGCGGGGATCCGGGCGCGGCGCGGAATTCTCCCGCCCCGCTCAACGCCGGTGAACGCGCCCGCGGCCCGAACCGGGATGGTTGGTGCAGGAACGCTCGGCACAGGGACGCTCGGCCGGGCGGGGCACCACCGGGAGCAGGCCGCATGCTGACCACGCGCAGGGACACCGGCGGGGGCGGGGGAACGGCGGCGCCCCGGGACGAGGCCGCCCGCCTCGACCGCGCGCCTTCCTGCGCCGCTCCGGGCTGACCGCGGGCGGGCTCGCCGCCCTCGGCGCGCTGCGGCCCGGCGCCCTGCGCGCCGCCCGGGCCGCCCGGGCCGCCGGCTCGGCGGTGAGCGGGCCCGAGGTGACGATCCGCAAGAACATCTGCACGCATTGTTCGGTCGGCTGCACGGTGACGGTCGAGGTGGTGAACGGGGTCTGGGTCGGCCAGGAATCCTCCTGCCCGACCCGGTGCCGGTGCACCGGGAGCCGATCGACTCGCCCCGGCCCGACCTCGTCGCCAAGTACCCGACCCGGCCCGACGAGCGCCAGTTCCGCGTGCCGAACCTCGGCTTCTCGGTCCAGAAGGCGGCCGTGGACCGGGCCATCGCCAGGGACTTCCCGATCATCCTGTCGTCGGGCCGCCTCGTCGAGTACGAGGGCGGCGGCGAGGAGACGCGCTCGAACCCCTGGCTCGCCGAGTTGCAGCAGGACGTGTTCGTGGAGGTGAACACGCAGGACGCGGCCGAGCGCGGCATCAGGGACGGGCAGTTCGTCTGGGTCTACGGCCCGGAGAACGGCGCCAGGACCAAGGTGAAGGCGCTGGTGACCGACCGGGTGGCGAAGGGCGTGGCCTTCATGCCGTTCCACTTCTCGGGCTGGTACCAGGGCAGGGACATGCGGGGCTACTACCCGCGCGACACGGATCCGGTGGTGCTGGGCGAGAGCGTCAACACGGTCACGACCTTCGGCTTCGACCCCGTCTCCGGCATGCAGGAGACGAAGGCGACCCTCCGCCGGATTCAGGCGGCCTGATCGGGAGCGCCCACCCGAACAACGAAGCAGAATTGCATGGCGCAATTCTGCTTGGACTCTTGTTTTCGAATCATTTTTGCCGCCAAACCGGTGACCATTGCGGCGAATGATGCTCAGGGTCCTCCGCGCGCGGGCGCCGCCCGGTCGAGGCCGATCGAGTGGCGCCACTCCGCCAGGAACCGGGCGCGACGCGCCCGGTCCTGCACGGCGAGCAGGGCCGGGCCGAGCGCGATCGGCCGGAAGGCCCCCGTCGCGGCGAGGCTCGGCGGGCCGTCGACGCCCGGCGGCAACGGACCGTCGAGCCCGAAGAAGAAGGCCTTCTCTCGGCTGAGGCGCTGCCCGCGCGCCGAGAGCAGGTAGTCGAGGAAGGCGAAGCCCTCGGCGGCGTGGACCGCGCTCACCGGGATCAGCGCGCCGCGGACCAGCACCAGCGCGTAGTCGCGCGGCACCACGAGCCCGAGCTTCGCCCCCCGGCGCATCGCCGCGTAGACGTAGGAGCCGAGCAGGTTGTAGCCGATGGCGAGGCGGCCGGCCTCGAGATCCGCGATGAGGGTGCTGGTGCAGCAGGCGACCCGGAGATGCGCCCGCCCGAAGGCCTCGACGAGGCGGCCGTAGGTGGCGGCGCTGCGGGCGTCGTAGGTCGCGAACAGGTAGCCGATCCCGGAGGCGGCGATGTCGTAGGAGCCGATCCGCCCCGCATAGGCGGCGGCCTTGTCGCGCAGGAGGTCGACGAGTTCGAGGCGGCTGCGGGGCACGTCCTCGGGCGGGACGAGGTCCACCCGGTAGGCGATCACCGCGGGCTCGGTCGTGAAGCCGAAGACCTCGTCGCGCCACACCGCGTAGGGCGGCAGGCGCGCCGTCTCGGCGGAGCGGTAGGCCCGGGCGCAGCCGTCATTGGCGAGCTTCACCAGGTGATCGACCGAGGAGGAGATCACGAGGTCGGCGGAGAAGCCCGAGGCGCGGCCCGCGCCGCAGGCCGCCGCGGCCTCGCCGTAGAGCTCCGCCGTCTCGTACTCGACGTAGATCACCGTCACGTCCGGGGAGAGCGCCTGGAAGTCGCGGATCAGCGGCTCCATCACGTCGAGGTCGGCGGCGGCGCGGATGGTCAGCTCGACGCGCGGCCATTCCGGGGCGGGAAAGCGCGTCACCTCGTGGCCGGCGGCCGGGGCGAGGCCCAGGAAAGCGGCCGAGAGAGCAGCGGAGAGACCGGCGGGGAGCCCGCGGGAGCGCCTCACCGCGGCGCCTCCTCGGCGGCGGGAAAGCTCAGGACCACGGCGAATCCCTCGTCGGAGCGCGATTCGAAGCGCATCTCGCCGCCATGGGCCGCCGCGACCTCGGCCGCGATGGCGAGGCCGAGGCCCGAGCCGATCCCGCCTCCCGTCGCGGCCTGGAAGGGCTCGCGCACCCGCCCCCACTCGGCGGCCGGGATGCCGGCCCCGTCGTCCACCACCTCGACCGAGACCCGGCCCGGCTCGCGCCGGGTGCGCACGGTCAGGCGGTGGGGGGCGCCGTGCTTGAGGGCGTTGTGGATCAGGTTCGCGAGCGCCTCGCGCAGGGCGATCGGGTCGCCGCGGATCGGGAGCGCCTCGTCCGGGCCATCGTAGCCGATATCGACCAGGCGCCCGCCCGAGAGCGGGATCGCGTCGATCAGGGTCTGGCGCGCGATCCCCGCGAGATCGACCGGCGCGAGGGGCACGGCCCGGGCCCGGTGGATCACCATGGCGTGGTTGAGGAGCTGGTTCGTCAGCCGCCCGAGCTCGGCCGTGCGCGCCTGGACGCGGGAGACCTGGGCCCGGCGGCGCTTCGGGTCGTCCTCGGCCGAGAGCAGGTCGACCTGCGCGGACAGGGCCGCGAGGGGCGTGCGGATCTGGTGGGCGGCGTCGGCGATGAAGCGGCGCATGATCGCCATGTGGCCGGAGAGCCGGCCCATGAAGTGGTTGATCGAGCCGACGAGGAGGTGGATCTCGCGCGGCACCGCCACGTCGAGCGGGTCGAGGTCGTTGGGGCCGCGCCCCGCCAGCACGCCCTCGATCGCCGCGAGCGGCCGCAGCGCCGCCCGCACCGCCACGATCACGGCACCGAGCGCGAGCGCGCTCATGGCGACGACGAGGAGGCTCGCCTTGGCGGTCAGTTCGGCGGCGAGCGCCGAGCGCGCCTCGCGGGTCTGGGCCACCACCACGGCGGCGAAGCCCGCCCGCGCGGCGTCCGGCACGTAGCGGCCCGCCACCACGACCCGGACGGGCTCGCCGCGATGGGTCCCGTCGAGCAGGATCGGCCCCTCGCCGAGCCGGCCGCGATCGACCGTCACGGCGAGGTCGGCATTGCCGGTGAGCAGGCGGTCGGACGGGTCGAGCACCTTGTAGAAGATCCGGTCGCGGGGGGCGAGGCCGAGGGTCTCGAAGGCCGAGAAGGGCGGATCGACGCTGACCTCGCGCCCGTCGCTGGCGATGGTCTCGGCGATCTGCAGGGCGGCGCCGACGAGCAGCCGGTCGTAGGCCTCGTCGGCGGCGAGCCGCGCCGAGGTCCAGGCGGCGGCGAGCAGCAGGGCCGCCCCGACGGCCAGCACCAGCCCGAGCACCCCGACGAGGCGCAGGAACAGGGACGGGGTGCGGGCGATCACGTCTGCGGCCACACGACCTGGTAGCCGAGCCCGCGCAGGGTGCGGATCTCGGGCTCGGCGCCGGCCTGGGCGAGCTTGCGGCGCAGCCGGGCGACGATCTGCTCGACGGCGTTCTCGCTCGCATCCTCCTCGAAGCTCGTCACCCGCTCGAGCAGTTCCGCCTTGCCGAAGATCCGGCCGGGCCGGGCCGCCAGGATCTCCATCAGGGTCCATTCCCGGCGGGTGAGGTCGAGGGGCTGGCCGGCGACCCGGGCGCTGCGGGCCGCCCGGTCGAGGACGAGGTTGCCCACCGCGATGGCGTTGTCGGCGTGGCCCGAATGGCGCCGCAGCAGCGCCCGCACCCGCGCCTCCAGCTCGCGGAAGTCGAAGGGCTTCACGAGGTAGTCGTCCGCCCCGAGATCGAGGGCGCCGACCCGGTCGTCCACCTCGGAGCGGGCGGTCAGCACCAGGACGGGGCTGCGCCCGCGCCGGGCGCGCAGGCGCCTGAGCACCGAGAAACCGTCGAGGCCGGGCAGGTTCACGTCCAGGATGACGAGGTCGTAGGCCTGCACCTGCAGGGCCGCGTCGCCGTCCGCGCCGTCCCGCTCCCAATCGACCGCGTGGCCGAGCGCCCGCAGCCGCGTCGCGATGGCCTCGCCCAGGTCCCGCGTGTCCTCGACGAGCAGGATCCGCATCCGGCCGGCGCTCCCTCCCGCCCCTCTTCTGTCAGGTTGGCGTCAGGTTGCGAGCCTACAGCATCCCTCAAGGCCCGGCCAAGCGGGCCCTCGAACATCCAGGGAGGGACCGTGATGAACGTACGCCCCAGCCTCGTTCCGGAGCCGCTGCTCACGGTCCAGGGCGTCACGCTTCAGTACAAGACGACCGATCATCTCGTCACGGCGACCTACCGGGTCGATTTCGAGGTGCTGCCCGGCGACCGCTACATCCTGCTCGGCCCGTCCGGCTGCGGGAAGTCGACCCTGCTCAAGGCGATCGGCGGCTACCTGACCCCCGTCGAGGGCGAGATCCGGCTCAAGGGCCGAAAGGTCACCGAGCCCGGCCCCGACCGGATGATGGTGTTCCAGGAATTCGACCAGCTCCTGCCCTGGAAGACCGTCCGGCAGAACGTCGCCTTCGCGCTCACCGCGAGCGGCCGCGCCGCCGGGGCGGAGGCGAACGACCGCGCGATGGCCTATATCGAGAAGGTCGGCCTGGCGAAATTCGCCGATTCCTACCCGCACATGCTGTCAGGGGGCATGAAGCAGCGGGTCGCCATCGCCCGCGGCATGGCGATGGAGCCCGACATCCTGCTGATGGACGAGCCCTTCGCGGCCCTCGACGCGCTCACCCGCCGCAAGATGCAGGACGAGCTGCTGCGCCTGTGGGAGGATACCCGCTTCACCGTGCTGTTCGTCACCCACTCGATCGAGGAGGCGATCAAGGTCGGCACCCGCATCCTGCTGCTCTCGCCCCATCCGGGGCAGGTGAAGGCCGAACTCAACAGCCTCGCGCCGGCCGAGCTCGGCACCGCCGCGCAGGGGGCCCTCGAAGCGCGCATCAACGACATGCTGTTCGCCTGAACGACGGACCGCCCGGGAGAGACGCCATGAGCACAGTCAGCACCCTCGGCCTCGATCAGCGGCCGGACATCGTCCGCGAGACCTCCGCCTCCGGCGCCGTCGCGGTCGAGCAGCGCCTGTCGCTGCCCGAACTCCTCTACCGCCAGGGCTGGCTGCGCAAATGCGCGGTCCTCGCCGCCCTGGCCATCCTCTGGGAAGTCTACGGCCGCTGGCTCGACAACCCGCTCCTGTTCCCGACCTTCGGGGCCACGGTCGAGGCCTTCGGGAGCGCGATCCTGAGCGGCGAGATCCCCCGCAAGGCGCTGATCTCGCTCGAAACCCTGGCGATCGGCTACGGGATCGGGATCGGGCTCGCCGCCCTCCTCACCACGATCGCCATCGGCTCGCGCATCGGCACCGACCTGCTCGAGACGCTGACCGCGATGTTCAACCCGCTGCCGGCGATCGCGCTCCTGCCGCTGGCGCTGATCTGGTTCGGCCTGGGGCAGGGGAGCGTGGTCTTCGTCCTCGTCCACTCGGTGCTGTGGGCGATCGCGCTCAACACCCATGCGGGCTTCCGCTCGGTGTCGAACACCCTGCGCATGGTCGGGCTGAATTACGGGCTGCGCAACCTCTCGCTGGTGCGCGCGATCCTGATCCCGGCGGCCTTCCCGTCGATCCTCACCGGCCTGAAGGTCGGCTGGGCCTTCGCGTGGCGCACCCTGATCGCGGCCGAACTGGTCTTCGGCGTCTCCTCGGGCTCGGGCGGGCTCGGCTGGTACATCTTCGAGAACCGCAACGCGCTCGAGACCACCAACGTCTTCGCCGGCCTGTTCACCGTGATCCTGATCGGGCTCTTCGTCGAGAACGTGATCTTCGCCAACATCGAGAAGCGCACCATTCGGCGCTGGGGCATGCAGCACTGACGGCGCCGCGGGCCCGACAAGACACAACGGAGAGGAAACGAGAGATGATCGGACGCAGGCTGGTTCGGCTGGCGGCGGGGGCCGCCCTCGCGCTCGGGCTCGCGGCATCGCCGCTGCGGGCGGAGGTGTCCGAGGTGCGGATCTCGAAGGGCTACGGGGTGCTCTACCTGCCGCTCTTCGTCATGCAGGAGAAGAAGTTCCTGGAGGCCCAGGCCGCCAGGGCCGGGCTCGGCGACGTCAAGGTGACCTGGCTCACCCTCGACGGCGGCAACGTCATCAACGACGCGATGATCGCCGGCTCCCTCGACATCGCCGGCACCGGGGCGCCGGGCTTCCTCGCGCTCTGGTCGAAGGGCCGCGGCAGCCCCAAGACCGAGGTGATCGGCGTCTCGGGCATGTCGACCACCGCCCTCGACCTCAACGTGAACAAGCCCGAGATCAAGTCGCTCGCCGACTTCACGCCCAAGGACAAGATCGCGATCCCGGGCATCAAGACCTCGCTCGCCGCCGTGGTGCTGCAGATGGCGGTGGCCAAGCAGTTCGGCCCGGAGAATTACGGCAAGCTCGATTCGAGCACGGTCGGGCTGCCGCACCCGGAGGCGGTGGCGGCGCTGCTCTCGGGCCGGACCGAGATCGTGGCGCACTTCGCCTCGCCGCCCTTCACGCAGGTGGAGCGCGCCGACCCCAAGGTGCGCACGATCCTGAAGGCCTCGGAGCTGTTCGGTCCGATCACCCTCGACGTGGTCTTCGCGCTCAGGCGCTTCACCGAGCAGAACCCGAAGATGACCCAGGCCTTCCTGGACGCGCTCGATCAGTCCTGCGCCTTCATCAACGACAACAAGGCCGAGACGGCGGAGATCTTCGCGCGCGCCTCCAAGGTGAAGGTGACGCCCGAGGAGGTGGCCCAGATGCTTGAGGACCCGGACAGCCGGTTCTCGGCGACGCCGAACGGGATCATGGAGTTCGCGACCTTCATGCACCGGGCCGGGATCATCAAGACGAAGCCGGCGACCTGGTCGGACCTGTTCATCCCGGCCCTGCGCGAGCGGGCCGGGAGCTGAGCGGGGCGGCCGCCGGGCCGCGGACCTTCTGGCGGCTTCCGCCGGCCCGGCGCCCTCCTGTATCAGGGCGCCATGTGGACCCGGCCCCTCCCGCTCCTCGACCCGATCGCCGCCGCGTCGCGCCTGCGGGGGCGCAGGGGGCTCGCCCTCCTCGACAGCGCGATGCGCCACCCGGACCTCGGGCGCTACTCCTACGTCGCGGCCGACCCGTTCCGCGAGATCCGGGTGCGGGACGGGCGGACCCTCCTCGACGGCGTACCCGCCGAGGGGCCGCCGCTCGCCGCAATCCGGCGGGCGCTCGCCCCCTACCGGGCCGAGCGGAGGCCCGACCTTCCCCCGTTCCAGGGCGGGGCGATCGGCTACCTCGCCTACGATTTCGGCCGGGCGCTGGAGCGCGTGGCGGCCCCGCCGCGCCGCGCCGGGCTCTGCGACGACCTCGCCCTCAACCTCTACGCCACGATCCTCGCCTTCGACCACGGCGAGGGGACCTGCGCCCTCGTCGCCACCGGCTTCCCCGAGACCGAGCCCGACGCCCGCGCGCGCCGCGCCCGCGCCGATCTCGACGCCTGGGAGGCGGCCCTCGCGGCGCCCGAACCGGCCCCGGCGCGCCGCGCCGTCCCGCCGCTCGCCTGGGAGTCGAACTTCACGCGCGACGGCTACGCGGCGGCGGTGGAGCGGGTGCGGGACTACATCCGGGCCGGCGACATCTACCAGGCGAACATCGCGCAGCGCTTCGCGGCCGCGCTGCCGCCGGACTTCGACGCCTTCGCGCTCTACCGGCGGCTGCGGGCGCGCAACGCCGCGACCTTCGCGGCCTATCTCGAACTCGGCGCGCTCACGGTGGCGTCGAGCTCGCCCGAGCGCTTCCTGCGCCTCGACGGCCGCCGGATCGAGACGCGGCCGATCAAGGGCACGGCCCCGCGCGCGGCCGACCCGGCCGAGGACCGCGCCCGGGCCGAGGCGCTGCTCGCCAGCGACAAGGAGCGGGCCGAGAACGTGATGATCGTCGACCTCCTGCGCAACGACCTGTCGCGGATCAGCGAGCCGCACAGCGTCGCCGTGCCGGTGCTGTGCGGGCTCGAAACCTACGCGGGGGTGCACCACCTCGTCTCGGTGGTGACCGGGCGGCTGCGCGCGGGCGCCGACGCGCTCGACCTCCTGGCCGCCACCTTCCCGGGCGGCTCGATCACCGGCGCGCCCAAGCTGCGCGCCATGGACATCATCACGGAGATCGAGGGCGATGCCCGCGAATTGTTCTGCGGCAGCATCGGCTGGATCGGGTTCGACGGCAGCCTCGACACCAACATCGCCATCCGCACGGTGTTCATGGAGGCGGGCCGCGCGGTGCTGCAGGCGGGCGGCGGGGTCACGCTGCTCTCCGATCCGCTCGCCGAGTACGAGGAGACGCTGACCAAGGCGGAGCGGGTCTTCGCGGCCTTCCCGGAGGCGGGCTGATCCGGGATCCGCTCGATCGAAGCGGATCACGAGCCTGCGCGGCGCCTGAGCGAAGCCGCCATCCGTATGGCGACGCAATCAACCGGATGGCGCATGATACGCGCGCCCGCGCCCCCCACTTATGGGTGCGACGCCGCCGCGCCTCGGCACGGTCCCGGCTGGCGGCGATCATGCGGGGCGTCCCCGCGCGTCCAGGCCGCCGGAGGGCGGCGCAAGGCATCCCGGATGATCCTCGTCATCGACAATTACGATTCCTTCGTCTTCAACGTGGTGCGCTACCTCCAGGAACTCGGCGCCGCGGTCGAGGTGGCGCGCAACGACGCGCTCGACCTCGGCTCCATCCGCGCCCGCGCGCCCGAGGCCCTGGTGATCTCGCCCGGCCCGTGCAGCCCGGCCGAGGCCGGGGTGTCCCTCGAGGCGGTGCGCGCCCTCTCGGGCGAGGTGCCGATCCTGGGCGTGTGCCTGGGCCACCAATGCATCGGGGCGGCCTTCGGCGGGCGGGTCGAGCGGGCCCTCCGGCCCCTGCACGGGCAGGCCTCGCCGATCCGGCACGGCGGCACCGGGCTGTTCCAGGGCCTGCCCTCGCCGATGCGGGTCGGGCGCTACCATTCCCTCATCGTGGCCCCGCGTCCCGCCCTGGAGCGCAGCCTCGCGGTCGACGCGGTCTCGGAGGAGGGGGAGGTGATGGCGCTCTCCCACCGCCGCCACCCGACCTACGGCATCCAGTTCCACCCGGAATCGGTGCTGACCGAGCACGGCCACGCGCTGTTCTCGAATTTCCTGCGCCTCGCGCGGGCGTGGCGCGCGGCGCCGGCCGATGCCGTGGCTTGACGGCGCCCTCGTCGAGGGGCCGACGCTCCCGCTCGACCCCGCCGACCGCGGCCTGACCCTCGGCGACGGCGTGTTCGACACCGCGCTGGTGCGCGACGGCCGCGTGATCTTCGAGGCGGCCCACGTGGCGCGCCTCGTCGCCTCGGCGGCGGCGCTCGGCTTCCCCCTCGACCCCGCCGCCGTGACCGCCGGCATGCACGCGATGGCGGCGGGGCGGGAGCGGGCGGCCCTGCGCACCACGGCGACCCGGGGCAGCGGCCCGCGCGGCCTGCGCCCGCCGCCCGCGCCGCGCCCGCGCCTGCTGGTGACCGCGGCGCCCCTGGCGGATCCCGGCACCGCCTTCGCGCCGCTCGCGCTGCGCACGACCGGCATCCGCCGTAACGACACCTCGCCGACCTCCCGGCACAAGACCCTCGGCTACCTCGACGCGGTGCTGGCGGCCGAGGAGGCGGCGCGTGCGGGCGCCGACGAGGCCCTGTTCCTCAACACGCGCGGGCGCGTCGCCTGCGCGGGCACCGGCAGCCTGTTCGCGCTGATCGGCGGCGCGCTCGTCACCCCGCCCCTCGCGGACGGGGTGCTGGCCGGCATCGTCCGGGGCTGGATCCTGGCGCGGGCGCCGGATCTCGGGATCGCGGCGCAGGAGCGCTCGCTCCGCCCCGAGGATCTCGCGGGCGCGGAGGCGCTGTTCGTGACGAACTCGCTGCGCCTGATCGCGCCGGTGCGCGCGCTGGACGGGCGCGCGTGCCGCGACGGGCTGCAGGATGGGCGCATCCGGCGCCTCGCGGATGCGCTCCGGGAGGAGGTCGCGTCACATTCTCCCCCGTGACTGACCCGTCCCCCGCGGGCGGTCACGGAACTGCCCGACGGCGGCCGTTTCGCCCCGCTTGCCCGGACACGGATGAGACGCCCGCACGGCGCGTGAGCGAAGCCAACATCCGCACACAAGAAAGATTCAACAGTGCGGTGATTGCGTTCCGGTTCGATTACGTACAGGGCAAATTTTCGTGGATACCGCCGATGAGAGTGGTCGGAGAAGGAAACGAGAGGGCCCCTGAGCCGCTGGATGTCGTGGCGTTCGAACACAATCAGCGCGTATCCTGCTGAACTGGATTCATCTCCATCGCAGAAATTGCAAAAGACAAGCGATCCGGAGCAAGAGTCAGAACTCAGCCCAGGGGCCGTCGCCGCCCTCGGCGTCGCGCGTCGGTCGCCGCGGGGGCGATCACAACAGACCGGTCGGGGTGCGCCGCCGCCGGCGGACGCCGCGGGCGGCCCCGCCCGGGAACGGGATCGCTGCCCGAAGATTAGGCCTCCCACATCCTGGGAGGCGGTCTTGGCGGCAGGGGCGACGACGACACTGGCGGACGAGGCTGTCCGCACCGACATCCCGGCCCGCATGGACCGGCTGCCCTGGAGCCGGTTCCACCTCCTCCTCGTGATCGCGCTCGGCATCACCTGGGTCCTCGACGGGCTCGAAGTCACCATCGTGGGCGCGATCGGCCCGGTGCTGCAGGATCCGCGCGCCCTGGGCCTCTCGGTGCAGGAGATCGGCGCCGCCGCCTCCTTCTACGTGGTCGGGGCGGTGGCGGGGGCGCTCGTCTTCGGCTGGGTCACCGACCGCTACGGGCGCCGCGTCGTCTTCTTCACCACCCTGGTCGTCTACGTGGGCGGCGTGGTCGCGAGCGCGCTCGCCTGGAACTTCTGGAGCTTCGCCCTCTTCCGGCTGGTCACGGGGCTGGGCATCGGCGGCGAGTACGCGGCCATCAACTCGGCCATCGACGAACTCATCCCGGCCAAGTACCGCGGCCGGGTCGACCTCATCGTCAACGGCAGCTTCTGGGTCGGGGCCGCGGCGGGGGCGGCGGGCTCGCTCCTCCTGCTCGATCCGGACATCGTGGCGCCGCATCTCGGCTGGCGCCTCGGCTTCGGCATCGGCGGCGTGCTCGGCCTGTTCATCCTGGTCCTGCGCCGCTACGTCCCCGAGAGCCCGCGCTGGCTCGTGGTGCATGGCCGCCAGGAGGAAGCGGAGCGCACCGTCGCGGAGATCGAGCGCAAGGTCGAGGCCGAGACGGGCGCGCCCCTCGCCGAGCCCGACGGCATCCTGGAAGTCCACCCCAAGGCGAGCTTCGGCTTCGGAGAGATCTTCGGCTCCATGCTCGGGCCCCATCGCGGCCGCAGCCTGCTCGCCCTGGTGCTGATGTCGGCGCAGGCCTTCCTGTTCAACGCCGTGTTCTTCACCTACGGCCTCGTGCTCGCGAAGTTCTACGGCATCCCGGAGACCGGGGCCGGGCTGTTCCTGGTGCCCCTCGCCATCGGCAACTTCCTCGGCCCGCTCCTCCTCGGCCACTACTTCGACACGATCGGGCGCCGCCGCATGATCACCGGCACCTTCGCGGTGAGCGGCCTGATGCTCGCCGTCACGGCATTGGTGTTCGGCCTCGACCTGTTCACCGCCTGGACCCAGACCTTCGCCTGGATCGCCATCTTCTTCGTCGCCTCGGCGGCGGCGAGCTCCGCCTACCTCACGGCGAGCGAGATCTTCCCGCTCGAGACCCGGGCGCTCGCCATCGCGGTCTTCTACGCCCTCGGCACCGCGGCCGGCGGCGTGATGGCGCCCTGGCTGTTCACCCGGCTGATCGAATCCGGCCACCACGCGGCCCTGGCCGCCGGCTACGGCGGCGCCGCGCTCCTGCTCCTCGTCGCCGCGCTCACGGAGTGGAAGCTCGGCGTCGACGCCGAGGGCAAGTCCCTGGAGAGCATCGCGGCCCCCCTCTCGAAGGCCCGGTGAGGATCCAGGCCCGCGGGGCGCGCGATGGGCCTCGTTCGACGGCCGTCAGAGCGGCGCCCGTCTGCCCGGCACGGTGACGGCTCCGGCGAGCGGATCCCCCATCATACGACATCCGACGAATTGCTTCGCCATCTCCCATTTCGGCCATGCGGATGTCGGCTTCGCTCAAGCGCCGCGCGGGCTTGGCATACGACATCCGACGAATTGCTTCGCAATGCGGATGTCGGCTTCGCTCAGGCGCCGCGCGGGCTTGGCATACGACATCCGACGAATTGCTTCGCAATGCGGATGTCGGCTTCGCTCAGGCGCCGCGCGGGCTCGTGATCCGGGATCCGCTTCGATCAAGCGGCTCCCGTATCACTCCTCGCGCACCGCCTCGCCCGCTTCCGTCCCGCCGGGCCGCCCCGCGAACGACGCGCCGAACTCCGCCGACGCGATCTCGTCCACCAGCACCCGCAGCTGGGCGGCCTTGTCGGGCCCGAGCGTCGCCTCGAAGCGCGCCTGCGCCTCCCGCCACAGCCGCGCCGCCGCCCGGAACCGGTCGCGGCCCGCCGCCGTCAACACCACCCGGCGGGCGCGGCGGTCCGCGGGGTCGACCTCCAGCGCGACCAGCCCGTCCCGCGCCAGCGGCTTCAGCGTGTGGCCCAGCGCCGAGAGGTCCATCACCATCGCGGCGGCGAGATCCTTCATGGTCGGCCTGCCGAGCTGGCGGACCTGCGCCAGGAGCCCGAACTGCGTCGCCTTCAGCCCCGCCGGCGCCAGCGCCTCGTCGTAGAGCTGGCCGAGCCGCCGCGTCGCCCGCCGCAGCCCCGCGTTGCTGCACGCGACCGCCGCCGGCCCTGCCGCCTCGGATCCGTCCCGCTCCGGCCGCATGGCTTCCCCGTCCGCCCCGCCCTTGACGAATACTGGCATATGCCAGCAATCTTCCCGCGGGGCCAAGCGCCAGGATGCCGGATCCCACCGGCCGCCGTCGAGGCCCGATCGCGAGGTCCCATGGACGACCGCACGCGCCGCCTTCTGCGCGGACCGATCGGCCCGACGCTCCTGCGCCTCGCCGTGCCCAACGTGCTCGTCATGCTGGTCCAGGCCGGCGTCGGGCTGCTCGAGACCGCCTTCGTGGCCAGGCTCGGCACCGACGCGCTCGCCGGCATGGCCCTGGTCTTCCCGCTGGTGATGACCGTGCAGATGATCTCGGCCGGCGCTGTCGGCGGCGGCATCCTGTCGGCGGTGGCCCGCACCCTCGGGGCCGGGCGGCGCGAGGCGGCCGAGGCGGTGGCCTGGCACGCGCTCGCGATCGCGCTCGGGCTCGGCCTGCTCACCACCGCGGCGGCCCTGCTGGGCGGGCCCTCCCTCTACCGGGCGATGGGGGCCGAGGGCGCGACGCTGGCGGCCGCCGCTTCCTATGGCGGCGTGGTCTTCGCCGGGGCGGCCCTGGTCTGGCTGTTCAACGCGCTCGCGGCAATCATCCGCGGCACCGGCAACATGGCGCTGCCGGCCGGCGTCACCTGCGCGGGCGCCGTCGTGCTGGTGCCGCTCTCGCCCGCGCTGATCTTCGGCGTCGGGCCGCTGCCCGGCCTCGGCATCGTCGGCGGCGCGGTCGCGATCCTCGCCTACTACGCGGCGGGGAGCGCCGTGCTCATCGCCGCCCTGTGCTCGGGCCGGCTGGTCCTGCGCCTGCGCCGCCCGCCTCCGCTCGCCCGCGGCCCCGCCCGGGAGATCCTGCGGGTCGGCGCCGCCTCCGCCCTGGTGAGCCTCACCACCAACCTCACCATCGCGGCCGCCACCGGCTTCGTCGCCCGCTTCGGCCCCTCGGCGGTGGCGGGCTACGGCACCGGGGCGCGGCTCGAATACCTGCTGGTGCCGCTGGTCTTCGGCCTCGGCGCGCCGATCTCCGCTATGGTCGGGACCGGGATCGGGGCCGGGGACCGGGTGCGGGCGCTGCGGGTGGCCTGGACGGGCGCGGCGATCGCGGTCGGGCTCACCGAGGCGATCGGCCTCGCGGCCTCCCTGCGGCCCGACGCCTTCCTGGGCCTCTTCGCGACCGATCCGGTCATGCGGGAGGTCGGGGCCCGCTACCTTCGGCTCGTCGGCCCCTTCTACGGCTTCGCCGGGCTCGGCCTCGCGCTCTACTTCGCCGCCCAGGGCGCGGGACGGATCGCCTGGCCCCTCGTCGCCGGGCTCACCCGCGTCACCGTCGCGGTCGGCGGCGGCTGGCTCGGATCGCGGGCGGGGGCGGGGCTGGCCGGCATCTTCCTGGCGCAGGCCCTCGGGCTCGCGGCGCTCGGCCTCATCAACGCGGGCGCCGTCGCGGCCGGCGCCTGGTTCCGCACCCGTCCCCCCGTCGCGGGCCCGCTCGCGATCCGTCCCGGCGCCTGAAACCGGAGCCCCAGCCCATGACTCCCGATCCCACGGTTGGCCTGTATTTCGAGGATCTCGCCGCGGGCCAGATCCACCGCTCGGCCGAACTCACCGTCACCGCGCAGGCGATCACGCGCTTCGCGGCCGAGTTCGACCCCCAGCCCTTCCACCTCGACGAGGCGGCGGCCGCCGCCTCCTTCTTCCAGGGGCTCGCGGCGAGCGGGTGGCACACGGCGGCGCTGACCATGCGCCTCCTCGTGGAGGGCGGCCTGCCGCTCGCGGGCGGCATCATCGGGGCCGGGATGGACGAGCTGCGCTGGCCGCGGCCGCTGCGCCCCGGCGAGACGATCCGCCTGGAGAGCGAGGTGCTGGAATTGCGCGCCTCGCGCTCGCGCCCGCGCCAGGGCCTCGCCAAGGTGCGCACCACCACGCTCAACCAGGACGGCGCGCCGGTCCAGGTGCTGGTCGCCAACCTCGTGGTCCAGCGGCGGGCGGGCGGGCCGGCCTGACCGCGCCGACCGGGGGCGATCCTGCCGAGGATCCCGCTCGCACGTCACGTCCGCCGCCGCACCGGCGACCGCTTCGGCGCATGGTGCTTGTACCAACGGCTCAGGATGCTGACGCATCGAGCCGTTGATCCATCTCGAATTTTCGATTTCAAGCCAGAGGCTTGGCGAACCAGAGGCTTGGCGAACCAGAGGCTTGGCGAAAATTCGAGAGCCGCACCACCGGTCATGAGAAATGACCGGTGGTATTAGCCCGCACGGGCGCCCGAGCCCCACTCCCGCGACCGCCCGGTTCTGGCTACCTTCCGGGCGAGGGGGAGGGGCCATGCAGACATTCGACGTCCTCAACCCGCCCTTCGACCGCCTCACGGCCGAGGAGGCGGACGGGCTGCGGCGGCACGTCGACATCGGCTATTACCGGCCCGGCGCCGTCATCGTCGCCCGCGGCAAGCCGGCGGAGCTCCTCCACGTCGTCATCAAGGGCGCGGTCGAGACCCGGATCGACGACGCGCCCCTGGCGGTGCTGCGGGCGGGCGACACCTTCGACGCCCGCGCGGTGGTGCACGGGGAGGCGGGGGAGGATTTCGTCGCCGCCGAGGAGACGCTCTGCTTCCTGATCCCGCGCGAGGTGATCGTGCGGCTCGTCCACGCCAACCGCGCCTTCGCGGCCTTCTTCTACGCCGAGATCTCCCGCAAGCTCGACGAACTCACCGCCTGGAAGCCGCGGGAGGGGGTCGACGCGGTGCTGCGCACCCGCATCCGCGACGCGCGCCACGGCCCCGCGGTGTTCCTGCCCGCCGACGCCACCCTGGAGGAGGCCGCCCGCCAGATGCTCGCGGCCGATGTCGACGCGGTCTTCATCGAGGCGGGCGGGCGGACCGGGCTCCTCACCGGCCACAAGGTCACCCGCGCGGCGGTGATCGAGAAGCGCCCCTTCGACACGCCGGTGCGCGACCTCGCCAAGTTCGACCTCACCGCCGTCGAGGCCGACCAGGTGCTGCTCGACGCCCTCCTGGTGATGACGCGCCACGGCCACCGCCGCATCGCGGTCCGGGAGAACGGCCGCTACACCGGCTGGCTGCGCGACATCGACCTGCTCGGGGCCTTCGCGGGCAACGCCCAGCTCGTGCCGAGCCGCATCGACCGGGCCGAGCGCCCCGAGGAGCTGCGCGAGCCCGCCCAGGACATCGCCGTGCAGGCCGAGCAGCTGCACCGCCAGGGCGTGCGCGTCGACGCGATCGCGCAGGTGATCTCGGACCTCAACCGCCGCCTCTACGCCAAGCTGTTCGCGCTGCTCGCGCCGCCGGCGATCCGCGAGGCCGGCTGCCTGTTCCTGATGGGCTCGGAGGGGCGCGGCGAGCAGACCTACCGCACCGACCAGGACAACGGCCTCATCCTGGCCCGCCGGGTGCCGGAGGACGACCTCGCGACGTTCCGCGCCGCCTTCTCGGAGGCGCTCGGCGAACTCGGCTTCCCGCCCTGCCCGGGCGAGATCATGGTGAGGAACCCGCTCTGGTCGCAGGAGGCCGACGGCTTCGTCAACCAGCTGCGCCTCTGGACCCTCGCGGGCGACCCGGACGCCGCCATGAACCTCGCGATCTTCGCGGACGCGGCCGCGGTCGCGGGCGATCCCGCCCCGCTGCAGCGGGCGAAGAACTACCTCGTCGAGGCGGTGCGCGGGGAGACGCGGCTGCTCGCGCAGATCGCCAACCTCATCAACATCGTGGGCGAGGGCGGCCATGGCGGGCTGTTCGACGCGGTCTTCGCGCGGATCGGGCTGCGCCGGGGCGAGCTCGACCTCAAGCGGGCCGGCCTGTTCCCGCTCGTGCACGGGGTGCGGGTGCTCGCCATCGAGGCGGGCCTCGCCCCGACCGGCACCGCCGAGCGGATCCGGGCGCTCGTCGAGAGGGGCGTGCTGGAGGAGGGGTTCGGGCGCGACCTCGCGAGCGCACTGCGGGCCTTCATGGCCCTGCGGCTCGAGCGGCAGCTCGCCGCCGCCCATCGCGGGCAGGTGGGCGACCCCGTGACCCTCGCCACCGACGCGATGCCGACCCTGGAGCGGGATCTCCTGCGCGAGGCGCTGCGCATCGTGCGGCAGTTCCGGGAGGTGATCCACGTCCGCTACTCCCTGGGGCAGTTCTGAGATGTGGACCTCCCTGCGCCGCCGCCTCGACCGGGCGCGGCTGCGCGACCCCGCCTTCGCCTTCCTGTTCGAGCCGCCGCCCCCCGACGAGGCCGTCGCCCTCGACTGCGAGACCACCGGCCTCGACCCGCGCCGGGACGAGATCGTCGCCGTGGCGGCGATCCGCATCCGCGGCGACCGGATCCTGACCAGCGAGAGCCTGCGCGCCACCGTGCGCAGCGACCGGCCCTCCTCGCCCGAGGCGATCAAGGTGCACCGGCTCCTCAACGCCGAGATCCGCGAGGCAGAGCCCCTGGACGCGGTGCTGCCGGCGCTCCTGCGCTTCATCGGCGGCCGGCCGATCGTCGGCTACTACACCGAGTTCGACGTGCGCATGCTCGACAAGAGCGTGCGCCGGCAGCTCGGCATCCGCCTGCCGAACCCGCGCATCGACGTCTCCTCCCTCTACCACGCCGCCAAGTACCGCGACGCGCCCGACTACGTGAAGATCGACCTCAGCTTCGCGCGCATCCTGGAGGATCTCGGGCTGCCGGCGCTGCCGCAGCACGACGCGTTCAACGACGCGCTGATGACCGCGATGATCTACCTGCAGCTGCGCGACCTGCTCGCCCGCCGCGTCGCGATCCGGCGCGAGGCCGCGGGCCCGGTCGAGACCGTCGCCTTCGGGGCCTGAGGGGCCGGCGGCCGGCCCGCCGCGTCCGCGCGCCGGGTCGAGACCGCGCGCGTGTTGAAAATAACGGCCGGGCTTCGCATATCGCCGCCGTCAACCTGGATTGAGGGAGCCAGACACACGTGAGCGAGACTCTGGAACGGCATGCCTTCGGGGCCGAGGTCGGGCGCCTCCTGGATCTCGTCGTGCACGCGCTCTACTCCGAGCGCGAGATCTTCCTGCGCGAACTCGTCGCCAACGCGGCGGACGCGGTGGACCGCCGCCGCTTCGGGGCGCTCACCGACCCGGCGCTGTCCCTGCCGGCGGACGCGAAGGTGCGGATCCGCCCCGACAAGGCGGCGCGCACGCTCGCCATCTCGGATCCCGGGATCGGGATGAGCAAGGAGGATCTGGCGCAGAACCTCGGCACCATCGCGCGCTCCGGCACCCGGGCCTTCAGCCAGTCCCTCGCCGACGCCAAGCCCGACGAGCGCCCGAGCCTGATCGGCCAGTTCGGCGTCGGCTTCTACTCGGCCTTCATGGTGGCGGACCGGGTCGAGGTGACCTCCCGCAAGGCCGGCAGCGACGAGGCCTGGACCTGGGCCTCGGAGGGGCAGGGCGAGTACACGCTGAGCCCGGCCACCCGCGCGGAGCCGGGCACCGACGTCGTGCTCCACATCAAGGCCGACGCGGACGAGTACCTGGAGCCGCTGCGCCTCGAGACCATCGTGCGCAAGTGGGCCGACCACATCACGGTGCCGATCACGCTCCTGCGCGACGGCGAGGAGGTCTCGGGCAACGAGGGCACGGCCCTCTGGCGCAAGCCGAAATCCGAGGTCTCCGAGGAGGCCTACACGGCCTTCTACCGGCACGTGACCCACAATTTCGACGCGCCCTGGGCGACGCTGCACTGGCGGGCCGAGGGCGCCCTCGACTTCACGGCCCTGCTGTTCATCCCGGGCATGAAGCCCTTCCTGGCGGTCGAGGAGGAGCGGGAGAGCCGGGTGCGGCTGCACGTGCGCCGCATGTTCATCACCGACGAGGCCGGGCTGCTGCCCTCGTGGCTGCGCTTCGTGCAGGGCGTGGTCGACACCGAGGACCTGCCGCTCAACGTCTCGCGCGAGATGCTGCAGGCGACGCCGGTCCTGGCCCGCATCCGCCGCGCGGTCACCGGCAAGGTGATGGCGGAGCTGAAATCCCGGGCCAAGGACGCGGAGAGCTACGCCACCTTCTGGCAGGCCTTCGGGCCGGTGCTGAAGGAGGGCATCTGGGAGGATGCGGAGCACCGCGACGACATCGCGGCCCTGCTGCGCTTCCGCTCCACGGCGGTGGAGGGCTGGACCTCGTTCGCGGACTACGTCTCGCGCATGAAGCCGAACCAGGAGGCGATCTACATCCTGGTCGGGGACGACGCGGCGGCGCTGGCGCGCTCCGCCCAGATCGAGGGCTTCCGGGCCCGCGGGATCGAGGTGCTGCTGCTCTCCGACCACGTCGACGCCTTCTGGCCGGAGCGGCTCGACAAGTTCGACGGCAAGCCGATCCGCAGCATCACCCAGAGCGCGGACGACCTCTCGGCCTTCGCGCCCGAGGGGGAGGCCGCGGGCGAGGCGGCGGACCTGACCGAGTTGCTACCCAAGCTCAAGGAGATCCTGAAGGACGACGTCGCCGAGGTGCGGGCGAGCCAGCGGCTCGTCGAGAGCGCGGTGCTGCTCTCGGCCTCCTCGGGCGGGCCGGACCTGCAGATGCAGCGCCTGCTGCGGCGGGCGGGACGCGGATTCGGGGCGGGGCTGCCGGTGCTCGAACTCAACCCGCGCCACGCGCTGGTGCGGCGCATCGCCGAGCGGGCGCGGGCGGGCGAGGATGTCGGGGAGGCGGCCCAGACGCTCCTCGACCTCGCGCATGTCCAGGGCGGCGACCCGCCCCGCGACCCCGTCGCCTTCGCCCGCCGGGTCGCGGCGGCGCTCGCCGCGCAGGCCTGAGGGCGCCCCGCCCGCTCGCGGCGAGCCATGCTCCGGCCGGGCGGCGGCCCGCGCCGGCGCGGCTGGTCCCGCCGCCGAAATCGGCTAAGTGCCTCCCGATTGCGCAGCACGCGGGTCGGGAGGGCAGGGGGTGCGGACGATCGGGGAGAGCCGGGCGGCGACCGAGCTGGGCGCCGCCCCTGAGACGGGCGCCGTGCCCGGAACGGGCACCGCGCCCGGAACGGGCGCCGTGCCCGGAACGGGTTTCGCGCCCGGAACGGGCGCCTGGACGCCGCGGCGGGCGCTCCTGCGGCGGCCCCTCGTCATCGCCTTCGGGCTGATGCTGATCGCCTTCAACCTCCGCCCGGCCCTGTCGAGCGTCGGCCCGCTCCTCGGGCGCATCCGCGAGGAGACCGGGATGGGCGGGGCCCTGGCCGGGGCGCTGATCACGCTGCCGGTGCTCTGCCTCGGCGTGTTCGGGCGGCTCGGGCCGCCGGTGATGCGCCGCCTCGGGGCGGATGCGGGCGTGCTCGCCTTCCTGATCGTCATGGCGGCCGGGCTGGTGCTGCGCGGGCTCGACGGCATCCCGGCCCTGTTCGCGGGCTCGGTGGTCGCCGCCTGCGGCATCGGCGTCGTCAACGTGCTCCTCCCCGCCATCGTCAAGCGCGACTTTCCCGACCGGCCCGGCCTGATGATGGGCCTCTACACGGCCGTTCTGTGCCTCGGCGCCGCGGCGGGCGCCGGCCTCACGGTGCCGGCGGGCCGGCTGCTCGATTCCGGCTGGCGCGGGCCGATGATGATCTGGGCCCTGCCGGCCCTCCTCGCGGCCCTCGCCTGGCTGCCCCTGGTCCGGGCGGCGCCCCGCCGCCCGGCGGGCGGCGCGGCGCGGCGCATCTCCGGCCTCTGGCGCGATCCCCTGGCCTGGCAGGTGACCGGCTTCATGGGGCTGCAATCCTCCCTCGCCTACATCGTGTTCGGCTGGCTGCCGGCCGCCCTCATGGACCGCGGCCTCGACCCGGTGGCGGCGGGGCTCGTCGCCTCGGTCTCCGCCATGGCGCAGTGCCTGCTCGCCCTGGCGGTGCCGCCGCTCGCCGCCCGACGCCGCGACCAGCGGCCCTGGGTGCTGCTGGTGATCGGGCTCGCGGTGGCGGGCTTCGTCCTCCTGCTGGTCGGTCCGGCCGCGCTCGTCTGGCTCTCCGCCCTGCTGCTCGGCCTCGGCCTCGGCGGATGCTTCGGCCTCGCCCTCACGCTGATCGTCCTGCGCTCCCCCGACCCGCAGACCGCCGCCGACCTCTCCGCCATGGCGCAGGGCGTGGGCTACAGCCTCGCGGCGCTCGGGCCGTTCCTGATCGGCCTCGCCCACGAGGCCAGCGGCGGCTGGGGCCTGCCCGCCCTGCTGTACCTGGGCATCGGCCTGGGCGGGATCGTGCTCGGCCGGCAGGCGGCCCGGGACCGGCTCGTCCGCGCGCACGAGCGGCGCGCGCCGGCCGGATGAGGGCCCCGCGGCGCCCGGATCGCGTGCGCCGCGGGGCGTGCGCCGCCGCCGCGCGCCATCCGGGCCTCGGGCGGAACCGCGCCGCGCGGATCCGCCGGGAAGGGCGCTCCCTCGCGGTGCTTTGCCGGAGAACCAGTCACCACCTGCTCAACCCAGGTGCGGCGCCGCGCCACGACCGTGCCACTCCGGCCATTTCATGACGTAAAGTCATGAAAACGATGGTTGTTCATTTACCGCCACACCCTACGCTGGGTTCGCGACTGAAGAGTTCATCCCGGAGCCGGTACCATGTGGGACAATCTGGGATCGTCCGAATCCGAATTCGCGGCTATCATTGCCGCCAGAATGCATCGCGCGGTCAATGGCGAAGACGTCTTCTCCGTTGCGGCCGAGGTGATTCATCAGCAGACGACAGCGATTGATCTCGACGGATACATGATGTCGATGAGCGGCCGCTGCGCGCGCCGGGTCTTCGGGAGCGGGGCGGCCTCGCGGCGGGGCGGCCTCGCCGAAGCCGGTCCTTGGCTCGTGGCGGGGGGCGAGACCGGTCCGGTCCGGCAGCGGGCGGAGGAGGGCGGCACGATCCTGCGGCAGCGCCTCGTCTCCGACTCCCTCCTGCTCGGCGGGCTGGTCCTGGCCGGCCCCGACCTCGGCCCCGCCGACGAGCGCCGCTGCGCCGTCCTCGCCCGGCTGACGGCCGACGCCCTGTCCGGGCTGCACCAGCGGCGCCTCTCGCAGCTCGTGCTGGAGTCCCTGGAGCAGAGCGAGGAGGCGGTCTCCTTCTACGACGAGGAGGAGGGCATCGTGTTCACCAACGACGCGTATCACCGCATCTTCCCGCATTATCCGGACCGCCGGGCCCTGCGCGGCGCGCACCATCTCGACCTCTACCGGCTCGACCTCGACGCCGGCATCATCGACGATCCCCTGGCGCGGGCGGATCCCGAGACCTACCTCGCCGAGCGGGCGCGGAAATCGCGCCTGCTGACCGATCGGCAGCGGGAGATCCAGCGCGTCGGCGGCCGGACCTACATCTACACGCGCACGCGTTCCAGGACGGGCGCGACCCTGTCGCGGCGCACCGACATCACCGAGCAGGCCCTGACCGAGGCGCGCCTGCGCGAGCGCGAAGCCGAGTTGCGCACCCTCGCCTTCCAGGATTCCCTCACCGGCCTGTTCAACCGCGCCTACCTGCGCGAGAAGGTCGAGCAGCTGGAACGGGCGCTGGCCGAGGGGCGCGTCGCAGGCCTCTGCGTCCTCATGATCGACCTGAACGGCTTCAAGGCGGTGAACGACACCTACGGCCACGATTGCGGCGACAGGGTGCTCAGGATCGTCGGCGCGCGCCTGTCGGGCATCCTGCCGCCCGAGGCCGTGCTCATGCGGCTGGGCGGCGACGAATTTCTCGTCCTGCTGGAGCAGGCCGCCGAGGAACCCGAACTGGCGGCGATGGCCGAGGCGATCATCGCCGCCGTGACCGAGCCGATCCGTGACGGCGACCTCGCGCTGAGCGTGGGGGCGAGCATCGGCATCGCCGCGGTGCGCGGCCCGCAGACCGAGATCGACGCGATCATCGGCCGGGCCGACCTCGCGATGTACGAGGCCAAGTCGCTGCGCTGCAGCGGCTACCGCTTCTTCCATTCCGGCCTGCGCGAGCAGCGGCTGGCGCAGCTGGCCCTGATCGAGGACGTGCGCGGGGCCCTGCGCCGCGGCGAGTTCGCGCTGCACTACCAGCCGCAATTCAGGACGCAGGATGGCGGCCTCGCGGGCTTCGAGGCCCTGGCGCGCTGGACCCATCCGCGACACGGGCCGATCCCGCCCTCGACCTTCATCCCGATCATGGAGGAGAACGGGCTCATCGAGGCCCTGGGCACCTGGATTCTGGATACCGCCTGCGCCGAGGCGCGGACTTGGCCGACGGACCTGCGGCTCGCCGTCAACGTCTCGCCCCTGCAGGTGCGCAGCGGGCGCTTCTCCCTCACGCTCGCCGAGGCGCTTCTGCGCAGCGGCCTGCCGCCGCATCGGCTCGAACTGGAGATCACCGAATCGGTGCTGCTCGCCGACGAGGCGCGAAGCCGGGCCGAGCTCGAGCGCTGGAAGGCGCTCGGCGCCCGCATCGCGCTGGACGATTTCGGGCGCGGCTATTCCGGGCTCGGCTACCTGACCGCCTTCCCGATCGACAAGATCAAGATCGACCGCGCCTTCCTGGCCGGGTTCGACGCGCAGCGGCCGGACGCCGCCGCCGGCGTGATCCTCCACGCGATCATCCGCCTCGGCCGCGTCCTCGGCAAGACCGTGACGGTCGAGGGTGTCGAGAGCCCCGACCAGCTCGCCCATCTGCGCCGCGAGCGCTGCACCGAGGTGCAGGGCTTCCTGCTGGGCCGCCCGATGCCCGCCGCGGAGGTTCCCGGCTTCATCGCGCAGCGGGCAGCCCCGTCGGCGGCGTGACGCCGCCCGGCCGCCCGCTCAGCCGCGGCGGAGCGCCTCCAGCACCTTCGCGCCGGGACGGCCGGTCTGCGGCCAGCCGAGCTGACGCTCGATGTCCTTGATCGCGTCGCGGGTCTTGGCGCCGACCCGGCCGTCCGGCTCGCCGACGTCGTAGCCGCGCGAGGCGAGGGCGCTCTGCAGGGTCCGGCGCTCCGCCCGCGACAGGGGCGGGTCGTCGGTCGGCCACGCGGTCTGGATGCCGGCCCGGCCGCGCAGCCGGTCGGAGAGCACCGCGATGGCGAGACCGTAGGATTCGGCCGCGTTGTAGGAGTAGATCGCGTCGAAGTTCCGGGTCACCAGGAAGGCCGGGCCGTCGACCCCGGCCGGGGCGATGATGCCGGCCGGACCCTCGCCGGAGAGCGGGCGCCCGTCGACCCGGGCGACCCCGAGGCTCGCCCAGTGCGCGATCGGCCGCTTGTTCTTGCGCCCGGCGGCGGCGACGCTGAAGCCCCGCGGCAGCCGCACCTCGTAGCCCCAGGGCAGGCCGTTCTGCCACTTGGCGGCGCGCAGGAAATTGGCCGTCGAGCCGACCGCGTCCGCCACCGAATCGACCACGTCGCGCCGCCCGTCCCCGTCGAGGTCGACGGCGAGGCGCTGGTAGGTCGAGGGCATGAACTGCGTCTGCCCGAAAGCCCCGGCCCAGGAGCCGGTCAGCCGGTCCGGCGCGATGTCGCCGCGGTCGATGATCTTCAGGGTCGCCATCAGCTCGCCGCGGAAGTAGCCGGCGCGCCGGTTCGGGCTGCAGGCCAGGGTCGCGAGCGACTGGATCAGCGGCATCTTGCCGAGGTTCTTGCCGAAATTGGACTCGACGCCCCAGACCGCCGCGATCGTGTAGCGGTCCACGTGGAAGCGCGCCTCGGCCTCGGCCAGGGCGGCGGCGTGCTGGCGCATGGCGGCGCGGCCGTCCTCGACGCGCTCGTCGTCCACGAGGGCCGCCATGTAGTCCCAGATCGGCGTCTTGAACTCTGGCTGAGCCTGGGAGAGTTCGATGACCTTGTCGTCGTATACGATGCCGGCGGTGGCGGCCTGGAAGGCGGCCGGCGAGATGCCCCTGCCCGCCGCCTCCTGGCCGAGGCCGGCGAGGCAGGAGCGGAAATCGGCCCGCGCCGCGCCGGGCAGCGCGAAGCCGCCCAGGCACAGCAGGGTCGCGGCCGTCAGGCGCAGGCGAAGCGTCATCGGGAAAGAACTCCGTGGACCGGGATCCAAGCACCCGAATAGGGCAGGATGAGGGTTAACGAAGTCCTGCCGGCCGCGCGCGGCCCCGTGGCGCGCCTCAGGCCCAGGGGCGGTCCGCCAGCGCCCGCTCGTAGGCCTCGATCGCGGGCGCCTTCTCGAGGGTGAGGCCGATCTCGTCGAGCCCGTTCAGCAGCGTGTGCTTGCGGGCGGGATCGATGTCGAAGTGGAGCACCCCGCCGTCCGGCCCGCGGATCTCCTGCCGCTCCAGGTCCACGGTCAGGGTCGCGTTGGCGCCGCGCTCCGCGTCGTCGAACAGCTTCTCCAGGTCCTCGGGCGCCACGGTGATCAGCAGGATGCCGTTCTTGGCGCTGTTGTTGAAGAAGATGTCGGCGAAGCTGGTCGAGACGATGCAGCGTATGCCGAAATCCGCGAGCGCCCACGGGGCGTGCTCGCGCGAGGAGCCGCAGCCGAAATTATCGCCCACCACCAGGATCTTGGCGTTGCGATAGGCGGGCTGGTTGAGAACGAAGTCCGGGTTCTCCGAGCCGTCGTCCCGGTAGCGCATCTCCGAGAACAGGCCCTTGCCGAGGCCGGTGCGCTTGATGGTCTTGAGATACTGCTTGGGGATGATGCGGTCGGTGTCGACGTTGACGATCCGCAGCGGCGCCGCGACGCCTTCGAGAACGGTGAACTTTTCCATGATGCGAGCTTTCCGGCGGCCCCGGGGGCGGCCCATCGGGCGCTTGTAGCAAGCCGGCGGGGCGCCGCAAAGGCCGCGCCCGCGCGGCTGCGGGCACCGGCGTCCCGCTAATGGCGGATGCCGCGCGGCCGCGCTTCGGCCAAACCGGGGCGAGGGCGCGGCCCGGTCCCCGGCGCGGCACCGACGGCCGTGCCTCGCCGGGGCGTGATCCCCCGTTGCGGCTTGTCATCATAGGAATATATGCTCAAGCTGAGCAGAGCAGGCGCGGAACCGGATCGTGATGACAGATGTTCGCGACGATCGTCTGGCTGACGCGATCGATCTGTTCTACGAGGCGGCGCTGAACCCGGAGCGCTGGCCGGCGGTGCTGGAGGCCTACGGGCGCGCCGTCGGCGCGGACGGCGCCGTGATGCTGCCCGGGCCGGCGGCGCCGCTCGCGGCCTCGGTGTCGGAGGACATGGCCGAGGTGGTGGAGGCGGGGGTCCGGGACGGCTGGCTCGCCGAGAACCCGCGGATCGCGCGCGGCATCCAGGCCCTGAAGGATCCGCGCGGCGTGATCACCGAGTCCCAGATCTTCACGCCGCGGGAACTCGACCACATCCCGTTCAACGCGGATTACGTGGGACGCCACGGCTACCGCTGGTTCGCGGGCCTCTACATGGTGGCGGAGGGGGAGCGCAGCGTCATCCTGTCGGCGGAGCGCCGCCGCGAGCGCGAGATGTTCTCGCACCGGGAGATCGCGCAGATCCGGCGGGCGGTGCCGCACCTGCAGCGGGCCGGGCAGATCGCCCTGCGGCTCGCCGAGGCGCGGGCCGGCGCCGCGCTCGACGCCTTCGAGACCCTCCGCTGCGGCGGCCTGCTGCTCGACGCGAGCGGCACGGTGCTGCGGATGAACGCCCACGCCGAGCGGCAGCTCGGCCGCGGCATCGCCGTCGTGAAGGGGGCGCTGCTCGCCCAGGATCGGGCGGCGAACGCCGCCCTCGGCCGCCTGATCGCGAGCGCGATCCGCGCCGGCCGGCCGCACGAGGGGGCGGCCGAGGGGCCGGTGGCGGTGCCGCGGCCCGAGGGCCCGCCCCTGATCCTGCACGCGGCCCCGCTCGCCGGGGCGGCGCAGGACCTGTTCCAGCGCGCCCGCGCGGTGATCCTGGTGGTCGATTCCGCGGCGGGCGGGCGCCCGGGCGAGGCCCTGCTGCGGCAGGCCTTCGGGCTCACGGCCGCGGAGGCGCGCCTCGCCCGCGACCTCGCCGAGGGGGGCGAACTCGCGGCGGTCGCGGCGGCTCACGGCATCACGATCGCCACCGCGCGCTCGCAGCTCAAGGCCGTCTTCGCCAAGACACGCACCCACCGCCAGCCGGAACTCGTCGCGCTGCTGGGGCGGATGCGGCTGTGATCCGGGATCCGCTTGATCGAAGCGGATCCCGGATCACGCGCCTGCGCGGCGTCAGAGCGAAGCCCAAATCCGCCGTCCCGAAGGGATCAAGCGGATCGGGTATGATCCGACATCCGACGGATTGCGTCGCCATGCGGATGCCGGCGTCGCTCACGCGCCGCGCGGGCGACGCGCCGCGGAGCGCGGGACCGATGGCAGCCCCTCGACCGCGCGTCAGGCGCCCGCGCGATGGCGGGCCGCGTCCAGGCTGAGCGGCCCCGGCCCGGCGAAGACGAGGTAGAGGAAGACGAAGCAGTAGAGGATGGCCGCGTCGCCGCCGTTGAGGGTTGGGAAGAAGCCGCGCGGCGCGTGCCCGATGAAGTAGGCGAAGGCCATCTCGCCCGACAGGATGAAGGCGACCGGCCGGGTGAGGAGGCCGAGGGCGAGGAGCGCGCCGCCCACGAGTTCGAGGATGCCGGCGATCCCGGGAAGGGTGGTCAGGCCGGGCGGGTTCGGGTGGGGCGGGAAGCCCAGCACCTTCTGGGTGCCGTGGGCCATGAAGATCAGCGCCGCCATGATGCGCAGGACGCTGAGCATGACGGGGGCGTAGTGGTCGAGGGTGGCGCGCATCGCGAACTCCGGCGGGCCCTCCGGAGGAGGCCGGGGGCAACGACGCCCTTAGCCCGGCGGCGACGAGACGCTCAAGCCCGACGCCCCGGCCCGGGCGCGCCCGGGCCGGGTTCGCGCCTCAGCGCGAGCCGGAGAGTTCCAGCACGTCGTCGAAGGTGCGCAGGCCGGCCCTGGGCGAGTTCACCAGCACCGCCATGTTGCCGGGCGCGTGCTGGTTGCGCCACATCTTGGTATGGGCGTGCGGGATCTTGTCCCACGGGAACAGCTCGCTCATGCACGGATCCACCCGCCGGTCGATCACGAACTGGTTCGCGGCCGCCGCCTGCTTGAGGTGCGCGAGCTGCACGCCGAGCCCGCCCGAGGCGCCCCAGATCAGCACGTTCTGGCCGGGCCTCACCGTGTGCGGCGCGTGGCCGAACAGCATCCGGTAGGCGGTCGCGAGGGTGAGCGTGTAGCAGGCGCTCTCCTCCCAGGTCAGGTGCTGGGGCCGCCGCATCAGCTGGCGCGACTGCACCCGGCAGAACTGCCCGAAGGAGCCGTCCGGGGTCTCGTAGCCCCAGATCCGCTGCGACGGCGAGAACATCGGGTCGCCGCCATTGCACTCCTCGTCGTCCCCGTCGTCCTGGTTGCAGTGGACGATGACCTCGTCGCCGACCTTCCAGCGCTTCACCTTGGCGCCGACCGCCCAGACGATGCCGGACGCGTCCGAGCCGGCCACGTGGAAGGGGGCCTTGTGGACGTCGAACGGGGAGATCGGCTCGCCGAGGCCCGCCCAGACGCCGTTGTAGTTGACGCCCGCGGCCATCACGAGGACCAGCACCTCGTCGTCGCCGATGGTCCAGGTCGGGACGACCTCGACCTGCATGGAATCCTCGGGCGGGCCGTGCCGCTCCCGGCGGATCGCCCAGGCGTACATCCTGGACGGCACATGGCCGAGCGGCGGGATCTCGCCGATCTCGTAGAGGTCCTTCAGCTGCCCCGATCCCCCGGGGATCGGCCGCACCGCAGCGCCCGCACCCATTGCGGACCCTCCCTTCAGATATTGCACTGCACCGATCCTAGCGACGATCAGGACGGGGTCAAATAGACCAAAAGCAGGGCAGACGGACGCCGAAAACGCAGGCAATCCGCTTCCCGCGCCGGCGCCGCGCGGGCGGTCGGCGCACCGCTTGCTTGCGCTGACGCGCGGTCGGGCCCGTGCGGCCGGCGCGAGCGACGCGCGCGGGGGCGTGACGGCCCCCCGCGGGCGTGTCTACGATGCGGCGCCCCGGACGGGGCTCGGACGGAAGCGAGGGGCGAGGGCGCCATGGGCGAACAGGCGACGAGGACGGCGCAGCGCGACAAGCCGTGGATCATCCGCACCTATGCGGGCCACTCGACCGCGGCGGATTCGAACGCGCTCTACCGGAAGAACCTCGCCAAGGGGCAGACCGGCCTGTCGGTGGCCTTCGACCTGCCGACCCAGACCGGCTACGACCCCGACCACGAACTCGCCCGCGGCGAGGTCGGCAAGGTCGGCGTCTCGATCGCGCATCTCGGCGACATGCGGACCCTGTTCCGCGACATCCCGCTCGCCCAGATGAACACGTCGATGACCATCAACGCGACGGCGCCCTGGCTGCTCGCGCTCTACCTCGCGGTCGCGGAGGAGCAGGGGGCGCCGATCGCGGCCCTGCAGGGCACGACGCAGAACGACATCATCAAGGAGTACCTCTCGCGCGGCACCTACGTGTTCCCGCCGGCCCCGAGCCTTCGGCTCACCAAGGACGTGATCCTGTTCACGACCAAGCACGTGCCGAAGTGGAACCCGATGAACGTCTGCTCCTACCACCTGCAGGAGGCGGGCGCGACGCCGGTCCAGGAACTCTCCTACGCGCTGGCCATCGCCATCGCGGTGCTCGACACCGTGCGGGCGGATCCGGATTTCGACG
>NZ_KB900609.1:5863625-5868294 GCF_000379105.1 Methylobacterium sp. WSM2598
TGGCGCTGTTGTTGAAGAAGATGTCGGCGAAGCTGGTCGAGACGATGCAGCGTATGCCGAAATCCGCGAGCGCCCACGGGGCGTGCTCGCGCGAGGAGCCGCAGCCGAAATTATCGCCCACCACCAGGATCTTGGCGTTGCGATAGGCGGGCTGGTTGAGAACGAAGTCCGGGTTCTCCGAGCCGTCGTCCCGGTAGCGCATCTCCGAGAACAGGCCCTTGCCGAGGCCGGTGCGCTTGATGGTCTTGAGATACTGCTTGGGGATGATGCGGTCGGTGTCGACGTTGACGATCCGCAGCGGCGCCGCGACGCCTTCGAGAACGGTGAACTTTTCCATGATGCGAGCTTTCCGGCGGCCCCGGGGGCGGCCCATCGGGCGCTTGTAGCAAGCCGGCGGGGCACCGCAAAGGCCGCGCCCGCGCGGCTGCGGGCACCGGCGTCCCGCTAATGGCGGATGCCGCGCGGCCGCGCTTCGGCCAAACCGGGGCGAGGGCGCGGCCCGGTCCCCGGCGCGGCACCGACGGCCGTGCCTCGCCGGGGCGTGATCCCCCGTTGCGGCTTGTCATCATAGGAATATATGCTCAAGCTGAGCAGAGCAGGCGCGGAACCGGATCGTGATGACAGATGTTCGCGACGATCGTCTGGCTGACGCGATCGATCTGTTCTACGAGGCGGCGCTGAACCCGGAGCGCTGGCCGGCGGTGCTGGAGGCCTACGGGCGCGCCGTCGGCGCGGACGGCGCCGTGATGCTGCCCGGGCCGGCGGCGCCGCTCGCGGCCTCGGTGTCGGAGGACATGGCCGAGGTGGTGGAGGCGGGGGTCCGGGACGGCTGGCTCGCCGAGAACCCGCGGATCGCGCGCGGCATCCAGGCCCTGAAGGATCCGCGCGGCGTGATCACCGAGTCCCAGATCTTCACGCCGCGGGAACTCGACCACATCCCGTTCAACGCGGATTACGTGGGACGCTACGGCAACCGCTGGTTCGCGGGCCTCTACATGGTGGCGGAGGGGGAGCGCAGCGTCATCCTGTCGGCGGAGCGCCGCCGCGAGCGCGAGATGTTCTCGCACCGGGAGATCGCGCAGATCCGGCGGGCGGTGCCGCACCTGCAGCGGGCCGGGCAGATCGCCCTGCGGCTCGCCGAGGCGCGGGCCGGCGCCGCGCTCGACGCCTTCGAGACCCTCCGCTGCGGCGGCCTGCTGCTCGACGCGAGCGGCACGGTGCTGCGGATGAACGCCCACGCCGAGCGGCAGCTCGGCCGCGGCATCGCCGTCGTGAAGGGGGCGCTGCTCGCCCAGGATCGGGCGGCGAACGCCGCCCTCGGCCGCCTGATCGCGAGCGCGATCCGCGCCGGCCGGCCGCACGAGGGGGCGGCCGAGGGGCCGGTGGCGGTGCCGCGGCCCGAGGGCCCGCCCCTGATCCTGCACGCGGCCCCGCTCGCCGGGGCGGCGCAGGACCTGTTCCAGCGCGCCCGCGCGGTGATCCTGGTGGTCGATTCCGCGGCGGGCGGGCGCCCGGGCGAGGCCCTGCTGCGGCAGGCCTTCGGGCTCACGGCCGCGGAGGCGCGCCTCGCCCGCGACCTCGCCGAGGGGGGCGAACTCGCGGCGGTCGCGGCGGCTCACGGCATCACGATCGCCACCGCGCGCTCGCAGCTCAAGGCCGTCTTCGCCAAGACACGCACCCACCGCCAGCCGGAACTCGTCGCGCTGCTGGGGCGGATGCGGCTGTGATCCGGGATCCGCTTGATCGAAGCGGATCCCGGATCACGCGCCTGCGCGGCGTCAGAGCGAAGCCCAAATCCGCCGTCCCGAAGGGATCAAGCGGATCGGGTATGATCCGACATCCGACGGATTGCGTCGCCATGCGGATGCCGGCGTCGCTCACGCGCCGCGCGGGCGACGCGCCGCGGAGCGCGGGACCGATGGCAGCCCCTCGACCGCGCGTCAGGCGCCCGCGCGATGGCGGGCCGCGTCCAGGCTGAGCGGCCCCGGCCCGGCGAAGACGAGGTAGAGGAAGACGAAGCAGTAGAGGATGGCCGCGTCGCCGCCGTTGAGGGTTGGGAAGAAGCCGCGCGGCGCGTGCCCGATGAAGTAGGCGAAGGCCATCTCGCCCGACAGGATGAAGGCGACCGGCCGGGTGAGGAGGCCGAGGGCGAGGAGCGCGCCGCCCACGAGTTCGAGGATGCCGGCGATCCCGGGAAGGGTGGTCAGGCCGGGCGGGTTCGGGTGGGGCGGGAAGCCCAGCACCTTCTGGGTGCCGTGGGCCATGAAGATCAGCGCCGCCATGATGCGCAGGACGCTGAGCATGACGGGGGCGTAGTGGTCGAGGGTGGCGCGCATCGCGAACTCCGGCGGGCCCTCCGGAGGAGGCCGGGGGCAACGACGCCCTTAGCCCGGCGGCGACGAGACGCTCAAGCCCGACGCCCCGGCCCGGGCGCGCCCGGGCCGGGTTCGCGCCTCAGCGCGAGCCGGAGAGTTCCAGCACGTCGTCGAAGGTGCGCAGGCCCGCCTTCTGGGCGTTCACCAGCACCGCCATGTTGCCGGGCGCGTGCTGGTTGCGCCACATCTTGGTATGGGCGTGCGGGATCTTGTCCCACGGGAACAGCTCGCTCATGCACGGATCCACCCGCCGGTCGATCACGAACTGGTTCGCGGCCGCCGCCTGCTTGAGGTGCGCGAAGTGCGAGCCCTGGATCCGCTTCTGGCGCATCCAGACGTAGCGCGCGTCGAAGGTGATGTTGAAGCCGGTCGTCCCGGCGCAGAACACCACCATGCCGCCGCGCTTCACCACCAGCGACGACACCGGGAACGTCGCCTCGCCCGGATGCTCGAACACGATGTCGACGTCGTTGCCCTTGCCGGTGATGTCCCAGATCGCCTTGCCGAACTTGCGCGCCTCCTTCAGCCACTCCGTGTACTCGGCTGAGTTGACCTTCGGGAGCTGACCCCAGCACTTAAAGTCCTTGCGGTTGATCACCCCCTTCGCGCCGAGGCTCATGACGTAGTCGCGCTTCGACTCGTCCGAGATCACCGCGATCGCGTTGGCCCCCGAGGCCGCGCAGAGCTGCACGCCGAACACGCCGAGCCCGCCCGAGGCGCCCCAGATCAGCACGTTCTGGCCGGGCCTCACCGTGTGCGGCGCGTGGCCGAACAGCATCCGGTAGGCGGTCGCGAGGGTGAGCGTGTAGCAGGCGCTCTCCTCCCAGGTCAGGTGCTGGGGCCGCCGCATCAGCTGGCGCGACTGCACCCGGCAGAACTGCCCGAAGGAGCCGTCCGGGGTCTCGTAGCCCCAGATCCGCTGCGACGGCGAGAACATCGGGTCGCCGCCATTGCACTCCTCGTCGTCCCCGTCGTCCTGGTTGCAGTGGACGATGACCTCGTCGCCGACCTTCCAGCGCTTCACCTTGGCGCCGACCGCCCAGACGATGCCGGACGCGTCCGAGCCGGCCACGTGGAAGGGGGCCTTGTGGACGTCGAACGGGGAGATCGGCTCGCCGAGGCCCGCCCAGACGCCGTTGTAGTTGACGCCCGCGGCCATCACGAGAGCCAGCACCTCGTCGTCGCCGATGGTCCAGGTCGGGGACGACCTCGACCTGCATGGAATCCTCGGGCGGGCCGTGCCGCTCCCGGCGGATCGCCCAGGCGTACATCCTGGACGGCACATGGCCGAGCGGCGGGATCTCGCCGATCTCGTAGAGGTCCTTCAGCTGCCCCGATCCCCCGGGGATCGGCCGCACCGCAGCGCCCGCACCCCATTGCGGACCCTCCCTTCAGATATTGCACTGCACCGATCCTAGCGACGATCAGGACGGGGTCAAATAGACCAAAAGCAGGGCAGACGGACGCCGAAAACGCAGGCAATCCGCTTCCCGCGCCGGCGCCGCGCGGGCGGTCGGCGCACCGCTTGCTTGCGCTGACGCGCGGTCGGGCCCGTGCGGCCGGCGCGAGCGACGCGCGCGGGGCGTGACGGCCCCCGGCGGCGTGTCTACGATGCGGCGCCCCGGACGGGGCTCGGACGGAAGCGAGGGCGAGGGGCGCCATGGGCGAACAGGCGACGAGGACGGCGCAGCGCGACAAGCCGTGGATCATCCGCACCTATGCGGGCCACTCGACCGCGGCGGATTCGAACGCGCTCTACCGGAAGAACCACCTCGCCAAGGGGCAGACCGGCCTGTCGGTGGCCTTCGACCTGCCGACCCAGACCGGCTACGACCCCGACCACGAACTCGCCCGCGGCGAGGTCGGCAAGGTCGGCGTCTCGATCGCGCATCTCGGCGACATGCGGACCCTGTTCCGCGACATCCCGCTCGCCCAGATGAACACGTCGATGACCATCAACGCGACGGCGCCCTGGCTGCTCGCGCTCTCAACCTCGCGGTCGCGGAGGAGCAGGGGGCGCCGATCGCGGCCCTGCAGGGCACGACGCAGAACGACATCATCAAGGAGTACCTCTCGCGCGGCACCTACGTGTTCCGCCGCGGCCCCGAGCCTTCGGCTCACCAAGGACGTGATCCTGTTCACGACCAAGCACGTGCCGAAGTGGAACCCGATGAACGTCTGCTCCTACCACCTGCAGGAGGCGGGCGCGACGCCGGTCCAGGAACTCTCCTACGCGCTGGCCATCGCCATCGCGGTGCTCGACACCGTGCGGGCGGATCCGGATTTCGACGAGG
>NZ_KB900609.1:5868394-6042583 GCF_000379105.1 Methylobacterium sp. WSM2598
CGGGCGTTCAGCGATCTCTGGGACGAGATCACCCGCGACCGCTACGGCATCAAGGACCCGAAGAAGCGGATCTTCCGCTACGGCGTGCAGGTCAACTCCCTCGGCCTCACCGAGCAGCAGCCGGAGAACAACGTCCACCGGATCCTGATCGAGATGCTGGCGGTGACGCTCTCGAAGCGCGCCCGCGCCCGCGCCGTGCAGCTGCCGGCCTGGAACGAGGCGCTCGGCCTGCCGCGGCCCTGGGACCAGCAATGGTCGATGCGCATGCAGCAGATCCTCGCCTACGAGACCGACCTGCTCGAATTCGACGACATCTTCGACGGCTCGCGGGTGATCGACGCCAAGGTCGAGGAGCTGAAGGCCCGGACCCGGGCCGAGCTGGAGCGGATCGGGGCGCTCGGCGGCGCGGTGGCGGCGGTGGAGACCGGCGCCCTGAAGCGGGCGCTGGTCGAGTCGAACGCGCAGCGCATCGCCGCCATCGAGCGCGGCGAGCAGGTCGTGGTCGGCGTCAACCGCTTCGAGACCGGCGAGCCCTCGCCGCTCACCGCCGGGGACGGGGCGATCTTCACGGTCTCCGAGACGGTCGAGATGGAGGCGCAGGGCCGCATCCGCGCCTGGCGGGCGGAGCGCGACGCGCAGGCGGTGGCGCGCGCCCTCGACGAGCTCGACGCGGCGGCCCGCTCGGGCGCCAACATCATGCCGGTCTCGATCGCCTGCGCCAAGGCGGGGGTGACGACGGGCGAGTGGGGCGCGCGCCTGCGCGCGGTCTTCGGGGAGTACCGGGCGCCCACCGGCGTCACGCCCGAGACCGTGACCTCGGGGGCGGCCGAGGAGGCGCGCCTGCTCATCGCCGATCTCGGCGAGCGGCTCGGCGAGACCCCCAAGCTGGTGGTCGGCAAGCCGGGCCTCGACGGCCACTCGAACGGGGCCGAGCAGATCGCGCTGCGCGCCCGCGACGTCGGCTTCGACGTCAGCTACGACGGCATCCGCCAGACCCCGGACGAGATCGTCGCCAAGGCCCGCGAGCGCGGCGCCCACGTCATCGGCCTGTCGATCCTCTCCGGCTCGCACGTGCCGCTGGTGCGCGAGGTGAAGGCGCGGCTGCGCCGCGAGGGGCTCGACCACGTCCCGGTCGTGGTGGGCGGCATCATCTCGCCGGAGGACGAGCTCGTCCTCAAGAACATGGGCGTGGCGGCGGTCTACACGCCGAAGGACTACGCCATCGACGCGATCATGGTCGGCCTCGCCAAGGTGGTCGAGCGCGCCCTCGCGGCGCGCGAGGCGCAGGGCCCGGTGCCGAACCGCGAGCAGGTGTTCTGATCCCGGCGGTCATGTCCCACGACCGCCGGTTCCGTTCTCGGATCGTCGTCAAGCCTTCGGCGTGGTGGCGGCGATCCGAGACGGTCAACGGCCCGACGCGCCGGCATCCCGGGGCGTCGGGATCAGGCCGCCTCGCCGGCGCGCTCTTTCCCTCGACCCGGCATCCCGCGTAGATCACCGGGATGCCGCTGCCCGCCCCCGTCACCGCCCTGCTCGTCGCCGCGCCCGGCGCGGCCGCCCTGATCCTGGCCCTGCGCCCGCTCCTGCGACGCTACGCCCTGGCGCGGCCGAATGCCCGCTCGAGCCACCGGGTGCCGACGCCGCAGGGCGGCGGCGTCGCGGTCATCGGGGCGGCGCTCCTGGTCGGGGCGGCCCTCTGGCCGCTGCCCGTCGGGCGCGAGGCCGCCTGCCTCGCCGCGGCGACGCTCGGACTCGCCCTGGTCGGGGCCGTGGACGACCTGCGCCCGCTGCCGGCGCTGCCGCGCCTCGCGCTCCAGGCCCTCGCGGTCGGAGCGCTGCTGGCGGCGACCCCCGTCCGGCTCTGGCCGGGGATCCCGGCCGGGCTCGAATGGGGCCTCTCGCTCCTCGCCGGGCTCTGGTTCGTCAACCTCGTGAACTTCATGGACGGGCTCGACTGGATGACCGTCGCGGAGGCGGTGCCGCTGCTCGCCGCGCTCCTCGCCTTCGGCGCCTGCGGAGTCCTGCCGCCGGAGGTCACCCTCGTCGCCGGCGCACTCCTCGGCGGGGTGCTCGGCTTCGCGCCGTTCAACCGGCCGGTGGCGCGGCTCTTCCTCGGCGACGTCGGCTCGCTGCCCCTCGGCCTCGTGATGGCGTGGCTGCTCTACCGGCTCGCCGCCGAGGGCGGCCTCGCCGCCGCGATCCTGCTGCCGCTCTACTTCCTCGCCGACGCGACCCTGACGCTGCTGCGGCGCCTGCGGCGCGGCGAGCCGGTCTGGCAGGCCCACCGCACGCATTTCTACCAGCGCGCCACGACGAACGGCTACGGCGTGCCGGAGGTGGTGGGGACCGTCTTCGGCCTCAACCTCGCCCTCGCGGGTCTCGCCGGGGCGACGCTGGCCTGGCCCTCCTGGCCGGCCGCCCTCTCGGCGCTGGCGGTCGCGGGCGGCCTCGTCGCCCTCGTGCTGCGCGCCTTCGCGACCCCGCGCGCCATCCCGGTGACCCCATGAATGTGACCCCATGACGGCTGCCCCGCTCATCGCGCTCACGGGCGCCACCGGCTTCATCGGCCGCCACCTCCTGCGCGACCTCACCGGCCGCGGCTACAGGGTCCGGGTGCTGCTGCGCCGGCCGGTCGCGCTGCCGCCCGGGGCGAGCGGGGCCGTGGTCGGGGACCTCGCCCGGCCGCAGAACATGGCGGCGGCGCTCGCGGGCGTCGACGCGGTGGTGCACTCGGCCGGCCTCGCCCACGCCATGTCGGGGGCGCCGGAGGACGATTACCGGACCTTCAACACCGAGGCGACGCGCGGCCTCGCCCAGGCCGCCGCCAAGGCGCGGGTGCGCCGCTTCGTGTTCCTGTCCTCGATCCGGGCGCAGTGCGGCCCCTCGGCGCCCGGGACCCTCACCGAGGCGGACGCGCCGGCCCCCACCGACGCCTACGGCCGCTCCAAGCTCGCCGCCGAGGAGGCCCTCGCCGCGGTCGAGATCGACTTCGCGGCCCTGCGCCCGGTCCTGGTCTACGGACCCGGGGTGAAGGGGAACATGGCCGCGCTCCTCGCCCTGGCGGCGCGGCCCGTCCCGCTGCCCCTCGGCGGCCTGCGCGGACGCCGCTCCCTGGTCTCGGTCGAGACGCTCGCGGACGCGGTCGAGGCGGTGCTGCGCGCCCCCGGTTTCCTGCGGCGGCCGCTCATCGTGGCCGAGCCGGACCCGCTCACCGTGCCGGAGATGCTGGCCGCGCTCAGGGCCGGGTTCGGCCGCCCGCCCGGGCTCATGCCGGTGCCGGCGCCGCTCGTCGCGGCGGCCCTGCGGCTCGCGGGCCGCGGCGAACTCGGCGAACGCCTCGCGGGCTCGCTCGTCGCCCGGGCGGAGGCGCTCGCCGGCCTCGGCTGGACGGCGCCGCGCGGCAGCCGGGAGGGCCTCACCGCGCTCGCCCGCGCGGTCGCGGGCGGGGAGGCGGCTCACACCACATCCGGTTGAGCGCTTCGCCCTCTCCGATTTCGGCAAAGCGGATGTCGGCGTCGCTCAGGCGCCGCGCTCAGGCGCCGCGCTCAGGCGCCGCGCAGGCGCGTGATCCGGGATCCGCCTTGGTCAAGCGGATCCCGGATCACTCCTCGTCCGCCTCCTCCTCGTTCTGACGGATGCCGTAGCGCTGCTCCAGGCTGACCGGGGAGCGGGCGGGCCCGCGCTCCCCGCCCGCGTCGGGGTGGGGCCGCATCGGCCGAGTCGGCCGGTCGCTCTGGTCGCGGCCGATGCGCGGGATCAGGTGCACGATGTCGACGAAGTCGTCCGCCTGCCGGCGCAGGTCGTCCGACACCATCGGCGGCTGCGTCTGGATGGTCGAGACCACGGTCACGCGCACGCCCCGCCGCTGCATCGCGGCGACCAGGGGCTTGAAGTCGCCGTCGCCCGAGAACAGTACCATGTGGTCGATGTAGGGACTGAGCTCCAGGGCATCGATCGTCAGCTCGATGTCCATGTTGCCCTTGATCTTGCGCCGCCCGGTCGAATCGGTGAATTCCTTAGCCGGCTTCGTCACGACACGGTAACCGTTGTAGTCGAGCCAGTCGATCAGCGGCCGGATCGACGAGTATTCTTGATCTTCAATCAAAGCGGTATAGTAGAATGCCCGAATAAGATTCTCGCGGGACCGAAAGTCTGCGAGAAGCTTTCGATAGTCGATGTCGAAGCCGAGCGCCTTGGTGGTCGCGTAAACATTAGCGCCGTCGATGAAGAGGGCGCTGCGCTGATATGTCATTTGTTATTCCTGACCGCGCGGCGGGGCCGGCGGAAATGGCGGCGACGTCCGTGGATTCGGCGCGACATCGACAGATCGGATGATCGCGAAAACATCCGCCGCGTAGGGCGCGCCGGCCCGCGGCCTGCAATAGCGTTGAGGTAAGGAGTAGGGCCGCTCCGTGTCAAGCTGAGCTTGACGCGCGTCCAGTCAGCCCGGCGTCGTGGCGCGGCTGCCCGGCTTCACGGCCGGGATGGCGGCGAGGTCGGGCGGGAGTTGGTCGGCAGGATAGTTCGGGATGTCGAGGGTGGCGAGGGCGACGAGGGGGGCGCCGAGATCGGCGCGCCCGCCGGAGCGGTCGATCAGGCAGGCCGCGCCCACGACCTCGCCGGGCTGGTCCCTCAGCGCCGCGAGGCATTCCCGCGAGGACAGGCCGGTGGTGACGATGTCCTCGACCATGACGGCGCGGCTGCCGGCCGGGATGCTGAAGCCCCGCCGCAGCTGGAACGGCCCGCCCGGGTCGCGCTCGACGAAGATCGCCCGGGCGCCGAGGGCGCGGGCGGTCTCGTAGCCCGGCACGATGCCGCCGATGGCCGGGGAGACCACGAGGTCGACCGGGCCGTAGCGGTCGCGGATCACGGACGCGAGCCCGGCGCAGACCCGCGCGGTGCGCACGGGATCGCTGAAGATCGCCATCTTCTGCAGGAACACGGCGCTGTGGAGGCCCGACGAGAGGATGAAGTGGCCCTCGAGCAGGGCGCCGGCGGCGCGGAATTCCTCGAGCAGGTCGTCGGGCGTCATCGAGCGGGGTCCTCCGGTTCCGGGGCTTGTGGCAGGGGCGCGTTCGCGGTGCAACCGGGTCAGCCGTTGACCCGCTCGACCTTGCTGACCACGCGCTTGGCCCTCAGCTCGGAGATGATCGCGTTGAGGTGCTTGAGGTCCCAGACCGAGAGGTCGATCAGCACGTCGGTGAAGTCCTGGCTGCGCCGCTTCATCGAGATGTTGTCGATGTTGCCGTCGTGGTCGGCGATGACCTGGGCGATCTGCGCGAAGCTGCCGGGCTCGTTGATCGACTGGAGGGCGATGCGGGCCGGGAAGCGCTGGTGGGTGCCGCCGTCCACGTCCCAGCGCACGTCGAGCCAGCGGTCCGGCTCGTTGTCGAAATCGGCGAGCGCCGGGGACTGGATCGGGTAGATCGTCACCCCCTCGCCGGCGGTGAGGATGCCGACGATGCGGTCGCCCGGCACCGCGCCGCCCTCGGGCGCGAAGCGCACCGGCAGGTCGCGGTCGAGGCCGCGGATCGGGATCGCGTCCTCGCCGCCCTTGCCGGGCCAGGTCAGGCGCACGGTCTGGTCCTTGTCGAGGGAGAGGCGGCCGGCGCCGTTGACGTGGGGCCTCGGCGCGCTCGGGGCGGGCTGGCTGCGGCGCTCGTCCTTGTAGTCGGGATAGACCGCCTTCACGACGTCGCCCGAGAACATCTCGCCGCGTCCCACCGCCGCGAAGACGTCCTCGGCGGAGGTGCGGGCGAGGCGGGGGAGGGCGCCGCGCAGCTTCTCGTCGGAGAAATTCTTGCCCGCCCGCTCGAAGGCGCGGTCGAGGATCTGCCGCCCGAGCCCGGCATATTGCCGCCGCACCGCCGAGCGCGTCGCCCGCCGGATCGCCGCCCGGGCCTTGCCGGTCACGACGAGGGATTCCCAGGCCGCCGGCGGGGTCTGGCCGTCCGCCCGCACGATCTCGACCTCGTCGCCGTTCTGCAACTCGGTGAGGAGCGGGGCGATGCGGCCGTTGATCTTGGCGCCGACCGCGGCGTTGCCGAGCTCGGTGTGGACCGCGTAGGCGAAGTCGATCGGGGTCGCCCCGCGCGGCAGCGCGATCAGCCGGCCCTTCGGGGTGAAGCAGAAGACCTGGTCCTGGAAGAGTTCGAGCTTGGTGTGCTCCAGGAACTCCTCCGGGCTGTCGCCCTCGGCGAGGAGCTCGATGGTGCGGCGCAGCCACTGGTAGGCGCCGCTCTCGGTGGCGAGGTGGGGCGAGCCGTCCTTGTAGAGCGCGTGCGCGGCGATGCCGTACTCCGCCACCTCCTCCATCTCGGCGGTGCGGATCTGCAGCTCGACGCGCTGGCTCTTCGGCCCGATCACCGTGGTGTGGATCGAGCGGTAATCGTTCTGCTTCGGTGTCGAGATGTAGTCCTTGTAGCGGCCCGGCACCATCGGCCAGGTCGTGTGCACGACCCCGAGCGCCCGGTAGCAGGTATCGACCGAATCGACGATGACCCGGAAGCCGAAGATGTCGGACAATTGCTCGAAGGCGACTGACTTGCGCTCCATCTTGCTCCAGATGGAGTAGGGGCGCTTCTGCCGGCCCTTGACCTTGGCGACGATGCCCTTGGCGGCGAGCCTCTGGACGAGATCGCGCTCGATGCTCTCGACGAGGCGCTCGGACTTGGCGGTCAGGTCGTCGAGCCGGCGGCTGATCGTGGCGTAGACATCCGGCTTGAGGTTGCGGAAGGAGAGGTCCTCCAGCTCCTCGCGCAGCTCCTGCATGCCCATCCGGCTCGCCAGCGGCGCGTAGATGTCGAGCGTCTCCTGGGCGATGCGGACGCGCTTCTCCGGCGGCATGTGCTGCAGGGTGCGCATGTTGTGCAGCCGGTCGGCCAGCTTGACGAGCAGCACGCGCACGTCCGCCGCGATGGCGAGCAGCAGCTTGCGGAAGTTCTCGCCCTGGGCCGCCTGCTTGGAGACGAGGTCGAGGCGCTTGATCTTGGTCAGGCCGTCGACGAGCGTGCCGATCTCGGGCGAGAAGGTGCGGTTGATCTCCTCCAGGGTGGCGGCCGTGTCCTCCACCGTGTCGTGCAGCACGGCGGCCACGATGGTGGCGTCGTCGACCCGCAGGTCCGTCAGGATCGCCGCCACTTCGAGCGGGTGGGCGAAGAACAGGTCGCCCGAGGCGCGCATCTGCGAGCCGTGCGCCCGCATCGCGTAAACGTAGGCCCGGTTGAGCATCGCCTCGTCGGCGGCGGGGTTGTAGGCCTTCACCCGCTCGACGAGTTCGTACTGGCGCATCATCCGCCGGTGGTCTCCTGACGCCCTGCCGCCCGACGCGGGCGGCGCGCCGTCGCACGAAGGCGGCCGCGCGGGCCTTGGCGACGAGGCTTGAGGGGATGTCCGACTATCGGGGGGAATCGCGCCCCGCGCCAGATCCTTCTCGTCGCAAGGGGGCGCGGCGGCCCTGCCCGGAACGCAGAAACCCGGCGCGAGGGCCGGGTTCCGCGGGTCCGTCCGGGATCGGAAGGGTCAGTCGCCCTCGTCCTCGGTCTCGGTCGGGGGCGCGAGGTTCTCGAGGCCCCGCAGCAGGTCCTCCTCGCTCATCCGGTCGAACTGGATGTCGTTGTCGTCGCCCGAGGCGGCCTGGGGCGCCACCGCGGCGGCGGCGGGCGAGCTCGACAGGAGCGGCACCGCCTCCGGCTCCGGCTCGTCGACCTCGACGTATTTCTGGAGCGAGTGGATCAGCTGCTCCTTGAGGTCGTCCGGCGTGATGGTCTCGTCGGCGATCTCGCGCAGGGCCACGACCGGGTTCTTGTCGCGGTCGCGGTCGACCGTGAGGGGCGCGCCGGACGAGAGCAGCCGGGCCCGATGGCCGGCGAGCAGGACGAGCTCGAACCGGTTCTCGACCTTGTCGATGCAATCTTCAACGGTGACGCGAGCCATGCGCGGCTCCTTCCTTCAGGCGAACGGCGGATCGGGGATGGGTCTCTCTACACGAGATGCCAATTTGCAACAAGCACCGGCCGCGGGGCGACGGGTGCGGGCCGGGCGCCCAAGGGGCCCAGGGCTCACGGGCTTCAGGGCGTCACGGGCGCCCGGCGGCAGCAGCCCACGTAATCGCCGTGGACCCAGCCCGTCTCGCCGCCGCGCAGGCGCACGTTGAGCCAGGCGCCCTGGCGCCCGAGCACCGTGAAGAGCGCGTCGGGGCCGAGCTTCATCAGGCGCACGCCCTCGCTGGCGCTCGGGCGGCTGCGCAGGGCGAGCCAGTTGTCGCCGGACGGGTCGAGCCGGATCGGGTGGCTGAACAGGCCGACCCGCATCTCGCGCGGCGGCTCCGGGGCGGGGGCCGGGAGGGCGACCCGCGGCGGGGCCGGCCCCGCGCTCGGGACCGGCGCCGGGAGGGGCGGGGGCGGCGCCGGCAGCGGGACCGGGGCGGGAGCCGGCCGCGGCGGCTCGGCCGGGGCCGGATCGCTCCCCGAGAGGCTGAGGAAGCGGGCGCCGCGGACCTCGTTGTAATAGGCCGGCACCTGCTTGTGCGGCACGGTCTCGGCGAGCCGCACCACCTCGTCCCGGACGGTCTCGCCGAGATCGATCAGGCTGACGCCCGGCCGCCGGATCTGCGCGACGAAGACCCGCGTGAAGACCGAGTTCGGGCTCGGATCCGACCCCGGCAGCCGGTCGAGGGCCTGCTGGCCGGCGCCCGCCGCGTAGAGGGAGAAGACGCCCTCCGCCGGCTCCGTCCGGACGAGGCCGCGGGTGAGGCCGACGCTGCGGGTCCCGCTGCGCGGGAAGGGGTTGTCCCGGCAGGCGTCGATCACCATCACGACCACCCGCGCGCCGCGCTCGCGCAGGGCCGCGCTCAGATCCGCCTCGGCGAGCGCGCGGTTGCGGGCGAGCAGCTCCTGGCCGGGCTCGATCGCCGGGATGTCGGAGGGGATCAGGTAGTTCGTGCCCTGGAGCGCGATGCCGTGACCGGCGAAGTAGAACAGGGCGGTGTCGCCGGGCTGGACCTGGTCGGCGAAGACCGAGAAGCGGCGCAGGAAAGTCTCCTGCGTCACCCCGGCGGTGAGCAGCGTGACCCGGAACCCGATCGATTCGAGGGCCGCCCCCACCGCCCTGGCATCGGCGACCGGACGCTCCAGGGCGGCGCCCGGCCCGAGATTCGGGTAGGTGTCGACCCCGACCACGAAGGCGAGCCGATCGGCCGCCGCGGCCTCCGAGCCGAGGAGCGCGCAGACCCACAGGACCAGCCAGACCCCGATCCGCCGCACAGATCCCTCCGGGTGACGCGATGCGCGCATCCCGGATTCCCTGCATTCGAACGTGGCGCGGCGCAAGCGCTGCGCAGGCCGGGCTCGCTGCGAATCGGGCTCGCGCCGGCCGCTCACTCCGCGAAGGACACGGCCGACATGCCCTCGTCGAACTCGAAAGTGCCCGAGAAGCCGCAACCGTCGGGCACGAGGCGCTTGCCCGACGTGTCGAGTTGGACGGAGCAGACCTGGCGATCCCGATACGCGTCGTCGATCAGGACGGCCCGCCGGCCGCGGTCCAATCTCCAGCGCGCGGCCCAATCCCATCCGTCGTCACCGTCCACCGTAATACCGTGCAATCGTCCGCGCGATCTGAAACACATCGTTAGTATGTTGACGAAGCGAGCCTTCGCGGGCAGGGACTGCTTGGTCCAACATTTCTTGAGATCTGATTTCAGCACGGTGTCGGAGGCATGGCCTTCCCATGGGAGAGCCAGGGAAAGGAGCGATAAGACGGAGGCGGCGCGCGTCGATTGCTCGGAGTGGCATCGGGAGGGCGGCTTTCGCAGGGGAAGCGGGCCGAATCCGCACGGGGATTGGGGCGATTGCGTGATGGCGGGCCGACCGCAGACTCCCTCATCGGCAACCCGCTCGCGCGCGTCGGAGGGCGGCCGCGTGCGGATAAGGAGCCCGTTCGCCCGATCTTCGAGGTATCGTCCCGCGGGACCGCGAGTCCGGCAGGGAGAGCGACATGGCCGACACCGAGGACACCACGAACGGGCTTGCGCGCGGGGAGCTCACCGTGCGCACGATCGCGATGCCGGCCGACACCAACGCCAACGGGGACATCTTCGGCGGCTGGGTGATGTCGCAGATGGACCAGGCGGGGGGCATCGCCGGGGTCGAGCGGGCGCAGGGCCGCGTCGTCACCGTGGCGGTCGAGGCGATGAGCTTCATCCGGCCGGTGCGGGTCGGGGACGTGCTCTGCGTCTACACCCGCGTCGCCCATGTCGGCCGCACCTCGATGCGGATCCAGATCGAGGCCTGGGCCCGGCGCTTCCGCACGCAGCTGCGCGAGAAGGTGACGGAGGCGACCTTCACCTTCGTGGCGATCGACGACGAGGGGCGGCCGCGCCCGGTGCCGCCTGCGGCCAAGGCAGAGCGGCCATGACGCGGCGGTAGGGGACCTTTCAATGTTCCGCGCATTGATAGGGTCCGCCGCAGCACGCGGCTCCCGGAGCCGGGCATGTTCGAAATGTGGGTTGAGTCAATGCTCCTGGCCGTCGAGGCCCAGGGGGTGATCGCGCAGCGCCTCGTGAAGCTCGCAGCCTGCGACGCCGAGGCGGTGGCGGAATCGCACCAGATGGTGAGCGAGAAGGTGAGCGCCCTGATCGAGGCCACCGGCACGCTGCTGACCGGCGGCGGCATGGGGGCCGTGGTGGCGCGCTACCGCGAGCACGTCGCCGCCAACGCCCTGCGCCTCGCGCCGCCCGCGGAGTGAGCGACCCGACCTTCGCCTGCCAGGCCTGCGGCGCCTGCTGCGCCTACTCGGCCGAGTGGCCGCGCTTCTCGACCGAGGACGACGCGGCGCTGGCGGCGATCCCGGCCGCGTACGTGGACGACCCGGCCGGGCGCATGCGCTGCCTCGGCGACCGCTGCAGCGCCCTGGAGGGCCGGGTCGGCGTCGCGGTGCGCTGCCGCGTCTACGCGGTGCGCCCGGAGGTCTGCCGCACCTGCGAGCCGGGCGACCCGGAATGCCTGCTCGCCCGCCGCCGGCACGGCCTGCCGGTGCCGGCGGACCCGGCCTCCTGATCCGGGATCCGCTTGATCGAAGCGGATCCCGGATCACGCGCCTGCGCGCCGCCTGAGCGCGGCGCCTGAGCGACGCCGACATCCGCATGGCCGAAAGGGGAGATGGCGAAGCCATCAACCGGAGGTCGGATGAGACCGGCGCCGCGGCGTCCTGAGGGCTTGTGCCGGGCGCGGCGCGGCGGCACATCCCCCGGATGATCGATCATCCGACCCGGGACGTCGGTTTCGGGGTCTACCTGCACTGGCCGTTCTGCGCGGCGAAGTGCCCGTACTGCGACTTCAACAGCCATGTCCGCCACGCGCCCCCCGACGAGGCGGCGTGGCGGGCGGCCTTCGCGCGCGAGATCGCCCACGCGGCCGCGCTGGCGCCCGGCCGCACGGTGACGAGCGTCTTCCTCGGGGGCGGCACGCCCTCGCTGATGCAGCCGGCGACCGTGGGGGCGCTCCTCGACGCGGTGGCGGCGGCCTGGACCGTGGCGCCCGGGGCCGAGATCACGCTCGAGGCCAACCCGACCAGCGTCGAGGCGGACCGCTTCCGCGGCTACCGGCTCGCCGGGGTCAACCGGGTCTCGCTCGGGGTGCAGGCGCTGGACGACGGGGCGCTCAGGCGGCTCGGGCGCCTGCACAGCGCGGCCGAGGCGCTCGCGGCGGTCGAGACCGCGTCGCGCCACTTCGCGCGCTTCTCCTTCGACCTGATCTACGCCCGGCCGGACCAGACGCCCGCCGCCTGGGCGGCGGAGCTGCGGCAGGCGATCGCGCGCGCGGCCGAGCACCTCTCGCTGTACCAGCTCACCATCGAGGAGGGGACGCCCTTCCACGGGCTCGCGGCCGCGGGCCGGCTCGTGCCGCCCGACGAGGACACGGCCCGGGCCCTGTTCGACGTGACGCAGGAGGTCTGCGGCGCGGCGGGGCTGCCGGCCTACGAGATCTCGAACCACGCCCGGCCCGGCGCCGAATCCCGCCACAACCTGCTCTACTGGCGCTACGGCGAATATGCGGGGATCGGTCCCGGCGCCCACGGCCGCCTCGTCCTGCCGGGGGGCCGCACCGGCACGGTGACGGAGCGGGCCCCTGAGGCGTGGCTCGCCCGGGTCGCGCGGGAGGGCCACGGCATCGTGCGGACCGAGGCGCTGACGCAAGCCGAGGAGGGGGACGAGTTCCTGGTGATGGGGCTGCGCCTCGCCGAGGGCATCGACCCGGCGCGCTTCGCGCGGCTGGCCGGCCGCCCCCTCGACCGGCGGCGGCTCGACGGGCTCCTCGCCGAGGATCTGGTGCGGGTGACGCAGGCGGGCCGGATCGCCGCCACCCCGAAGGGGGCCCCGGTCCTCAACGCCGTGGTGGCGGAACTGGCGGCGTGAGCGCGGGCGGCGGGGCGGCCGCCGGTCGAGGGCGCGGGAGAGCGGTGCCGGGAGAACCTTGCCGCGCTCAGGTCCCGGACGGCCCGAGCGCCCGCGGCGCCGGGCTCACCACCGCGCTCGACCCGCCCCGGATCTCGAACACGGCGAGGGCCCGCTCGCTCGGCCCCTCGGCCTTGAAGCGGAAGGTGCCGTCGATCCCCGCGAAGCCCGAGGGATTGGTGAGCGTCGTCTCGGCGAAGCGCTGCGACCCGTATTGCCGGTTCAGCGCCGCCGCGAGCGACACCGCATCGTAGGCCAGGGAAGCGACCCGGACCGGCTCGCCGCCGAACCGCGTCCGGTAGCGCTGGGCGAAATTCGCGTAGCCGCCGGGCTCCACCGCCGCGAACCAGCCGCCCTGCAGGGCCGGGAGGGCGAAGACCCGCGGATCGTTCCAGATCGCGGTGCCCACCGGCTTCACCCGGGCCGGGTTGAAGCCCGCGCGGGTGAGGGCGCCGGCCGTGGCGGTCAGGCCCTCGGGCGTGTCGGGCAGGAACAGCACGTCCGCCTGCGCTCCCGGCCCGGTGACGAGCGGGGCGATTCGCGCCACCGCGGCGGCCGGGTTGCCGGCCGGGAAGCGCTCCAGCGCCACCACCCGGCCGCCCTTGCGGGCCACCGCCTCGCGGAACTGCGCCTCCACCACGTTGCCGTAGGTGGTCTCGGGGATCAGCGCCGCGAAGGAGCGCCGGCCCGCACCCGTCACCTCCTCGACCACCCGGTCGACCTCGGGCTGCGGCAGGAAGCTCAGCAGGTAGACCCCGCGCCCGGCGACGCTCACGTCGGTCGAGAAGGCCACCACCGGCTTGCCGGCCGCCCGCACCGCCCCGGCCGCGGCCTGGACGCTCCCGGCGAAGAGCGGGCCGATCACGATCTCGGCGCCCTCCGCCAGGGCCGACGCGGCGGCGTCGCGGGCCCCGTCGGGCGTGCCGCGGTCGTCCTTGACCAGGACCTTCAGGTCGGGATTCTGGAATTCCGCCACGGCGAGTTCCGCGGCGTTGCGCATCGCGGCGCCCGCCGCCGCGCCGGGCCCCGTGAGGGGCAGGATCAGCGCCACCGTGACGCTGCCCTGGCCGATCGCGGAGGCGTCGGGCGTGCCGGGGGCGGGCGCCGCCGGGGCGGTCGCCTCCGCGCCGGGCCGGGTCGCCACGACCGGGCTCACGCCGCTCCCGCCGCAGGCCGACAGGCCGAGGGCCAGCACCGCGCAGGCCGCGCGCCATCCAGGCCATCCCACGCGCAACGCCGCCATCACCCCGCTCCCCCGCTGCGGCCGCCCCGACGCCCGACGGATCACGCCCCGCTGCATAAAGTCTCCTCAGGAAAAGTAAACGGCAGGTCGCCGCGCCGCACTCCCCCTTCCGTCGGGGAAAAGCTTATGGTCTTCCGCGCCGCAATCATGCGACAACCGCGCCATGACCGATGACGCCACGACCGATCAGGCCACGACCGATCAGGCCATGTCCGATCCCGCGAAGTCCGATCCCGCCGCGACCGATGACGCCATGAGCGACCGCGCCGACGAGTCCGCCCGCCGCCCCGCCGCGCCCGGGCGCGGACCGGCCGTGTTCACCGCTTTCGGCCTCGCCGCCGAGGCCGAATCCCTCGCCCCGGGCCTGCACGTCGTCGCCACCCCGATCGGCAACCTGAAGGACGTGACCTTCCGGGCCCTCGCCACGCTCGCGGCGGCGCACGCGGTCCTGGCCGAGGACACCCGCGTCACCCGCACGCTGCTGGCGCATTACGGCATCACCACCCCGCTCCTGTCCTATCACGAGCATTCGGGCGAGAGCGTCCGCGAGCGGATGATCGCCCGCATGAAGGCCGGCGAGGCGCTGGCCCTGGTCTCGGACGCGGGCACGCCCCTCGTCTCCGACCCGGGCTTCAAGCTCGTCCAGGCGGCGATCGCCGAGGGGATCACGGTGACGCCGGTGCCCGGCCCCTCCGCGGCCCTCACCGCCCTGATGGCGGCGGGCCTGCCGACCGACCGCTTCTTCTTCGAGGGCTTCCTGCCCCAGAAGGCCGGAGCCCGGCGCACCCGCCTCGCGGCCCTGGCGGAGGTGCCCGGGACCCTCGTGCTGTTCGAATCCCCCCACCGCCTGCCCGAGATGCTGGCCGACGCGGCCGAGATCCTCGGGGGCGGGCGGGCGGCCGCGGTCGCGCGGGAACTCACCAAGCTGTTCGAGACCGTGCGCCGGGGCGAACTCGGCGGGCTCGCGGCGGAGTTCGCCGCCTCCGGCCCGCCGAAGGGCGAGGTGGTGGTGGTGATCGGGGCGGCGGTCGAGTCGGCGCCCGGGCCCGAGGCCGACGCCGACCTCGACGCGCGGCTCTCCGCCGCGCTCGCCCGCCACTCGATCAAGGACGCGGCCGCCCTCGTCGCCGACGAGACCGGCCTCAGGCGCCGGGACGTCTACGCCCGGGCGCTGGCGCTGGCCCGGCGCGGCGATGACCAGGGCTGAGGCCGGCCCGGCGCGGCGGGCGGCGCAGCGCCGCCGCGCGACCTACCTGCGCGGGCACGGGGCGGAGCGGCTCGCCCTCCTGGCCCTTCTCGTCAAGGGCTACCGGCCGCTCGCCCGGCGCTACAGCGCGGCGGGGGGCGAGATCGACCTCGTGGTGCGGCGGGGCGCGGTCGTCGCCTTCGTGGAGGTGAAGGCGCGGCCGACCCTCGACGAGGCCGCCGCCGCCATCGACGCGCGCAAGCGCCGCGCCTTCTCGCGGGCGGCGCGCGCCTGGATGGCCCGGAACCCGTGGAGCGCCGGGCTCACCCTGCGGGCGGACGCCGTCTTCGTCGCGCCGCGGCGCTGGCCGCGTCACCTCGTCTCGGCCTTCGCGTTGGAAATGTCCTGACGGCGGTTGGCAAGTGCGAAGCCGGCGTTCATCTTCCGTGCAGCGCAGCATGGGTAGCGTATGCTGCAGGAAGCAGCCGGAAGGGGGCGCCATGCGGAGTGGATTCGGCTGCGAGGCCTGCGGCAGCCCGGCCGTGCGATTTCCCGCCGTGCTGCACGAGGACGCGCCGGTGCAGTGCGACCGCTGCGGCTGCACGCTGATGGCCTGGGGCGCGTTCAAGCGCCGCGTCGAGGCGGAGGCGAACCGGGTCGCGCGCGCGCAGGAGCCGGAGCCGCGCCTCAGCCCGGATGGCCCTGGATCGCCTGGATCAGGGTGCGCTTGAGGTCCTGCTGGCTGAAGGGCTTCTGCACGACCGGGCGGTCGCGGAACGGCTCGCGGATCCCCGCGCCGCCGTAGCCCGTCGAGAAGACGAGGGGCAGGCCGCGCCGCACCACCGCCTCGGCCACCGGATAGATCGGCTCCCCCGCCACGTTGACGTCCAGGATCGCGACCGCGAAGCTCTCCTTCTCGGCCATCTCCAGGGCCGTGCTCAGCCGAGCGGCCGGACCGACGATGTCGCAGCCGAAGTCCAGGAGCATGTCCTCCAGGAGCATGGAAATCGCCGCCTCGTCCTCGACCACGAGGACGCGGGCGCCGTTCAGGATCTGGTCGCTTGTATCCGTGCTCACGCCGGAGGCTCTTTCCTCAACACCTCGGACCGAGGTCACGCTGTCACCCTGGACTTGTCGCACTCACCGTGAGCCGCCAGGGCGACGGATCGGCGCGCCCGCGCTCGCCGCGGAACCGCACCCTCGCCGGGCGGGAGGGCGGTTGAGGCGTCGCCCGGAACGCGCACCATGTCAAGCGCGGGGCCGCGCGGCGGCCGGCCTGTGCGCCGAGGGAGGGCAGGGATGAAAACGCCCGCGAAATCGTCCGCCGCGCGGCCGCGCCCGGGCCCGAACCGCCGCCTCCTCCTGCTCGGGCTCGGCGGCGCCCTCGCGGGCGGCCGGGCCTCCGCCGACGGGGAGGCCGTGACGGTCGCCTCGAAGGGCGATGCCGAGGGGACGCTGCTCGGCCAGATCATCGCCCAGACCCTGCGCGGCCTCGGGATCCCGGTGGTGGCGCGCCTGCAGCTCGGCCCGACCCGGATCGTCCGGACGGCGATCACGGCCGGCGAGATCGACGCCTATCCGGAATATACCGGCAACGCCGCCTTCTTCTCGGGCACCGAGACCGATCCGGCCTGGAAATCGGCCGCGACCGCGATCGCGGCAGCGCGACGCTTCGACGCCCCGCACGGCCTCGTCTGGCTCACCCCGGCGCGGGCGAACAATTCGTGGCAGATCGCCGTGCGGGGCGACCTCGCCCGCCGCGAGCGGCTGTCCGGCATGGCGGATTTCGCCGGGGCGGTGCGGCGCGGGCTGATCGAGCTCGCGGCCTCCGCCGAGTTCGTCGAGAGCCCGGCGGCGCTCGCCGCCTACGAGAAGGCCTACGGCTTCGTCCTGCCGCGCGAGCGCATCATCACCCTGCCGGGCGGCGACACCTCCGTCACCCTGCGGGCCGCCGCCCAGGGCATCAGCGGCGTGAATGCCGGCATGGTCTACGGCACCGATGGGGCGATCGCCGCCCTCGACGTGGTGGTCATGGAGGATCCCCTGGGCGCCCAGATCGTCTACGAGCCGGCGCCGGTCTTCCGCGCCCCGGTGCTCGCCCGCCACCCGGCGATCGCCCCGGCCCTCGACGGGATCTTCTCCCGGCTCGACCTCCCGACCCTGCGGCGGCTCAACGGGGCGATCACCGTCGAGGGCGGGACGCCGGAGGCGGTGGCCCGCCGCTATCTGGCGGAGGGCTGAGGGCGTGGGCGGGCCCGTGCGCGCCCGGCACGGCCGCCAGGATCACGGCCAGGATCACGGCCAGGATCACGACCAGGACGACGACATGCGCCTTCCCCAGCAGGTCCCGCAGAGAGGCGTCGTCCGGCGGAGCCGCCCGGTCGGTCTCGGGCCCGCCGAAGGCCGTGCCGAACCGTGCCGCGAGGGCGCGCCGGGCGGCGAGGCCGGGCGGGGCGAGGCGCTCGGTCGTCGGCCCCGCGCGGGCTGCGTCGCACGGGCGGCCGGTCCGGGCGATGCCGGGCGCCCGCGCCGCGTACCCGCCCCGTGAGCGCCGTCCCGCTCCCCGGGGCGCGGCGCGTCCTGCCGCTCGCGGCGGCCGCCCTGGCCCTCGCCGCGCTGCTCGGCTTGCCGCTCCTGACCCTCGCGCCGAACCGCCTGGTCCCCGGCACGCCGGTCGGCACCGGCTGGACCGGCCCCGCCGCCGGGTTCCTCGCCCTGGCGGCGGCGGCGCTGCTCGCGGGCCGGGGGCGCGGCCCGGCGGCGCTGGCCCTCGCGGCGGGGCTGGCGGCCCTGGCGGTGCTCGCTCTCGGCCTCGGCGCGGCCGCGGCCGGTCACCTCGCCGGCCGCCCCCCCGCCGCCCGCGCCTCCCTGGCCTCGGGTGCCTGGATCGCCGCCGCGGCGATCGGGCTGCTGGCGGTGGAGGCGGCGCGCGCCCTCGGGATCCGGGCCGCCGGCCTCGCCGTCGCGGCGCTCGCGCTGCTCGGGACGGTGCTCGCGCTCCGGGCCGGGCTCCTCGACGGGGTCTCGCTGGTGGTCGAGGGCCGCGCCCGCGCCGGGACCCTGAGGGCCGCCCTCGGCGAGCACCTCGCCCTCTCGGCCGGCGCCCTCGCCCTCGGCGGCGGCGCCAGCGTGCCGCTCGCCCTGCTGCGGCTGCGGGGCGGGGCGGGCGCCCGCCTGATCGACGCGGTCCTCAACGGCGTGCAGGTCGTGCCCGCCCTCGCGCTCTTCGCCGCCCTGGTCTCGCTCCTCTCGGGCCTGCTCGCCCTGCTCCCATCCCTGCGCGGCCTCGGGCTCGCGGCGATCGGGCCGACGCCGGCCATCCTCGGCACCGCCGCCTACCTCGCCCTCCCGCTGGTGCGCAGCCTCGCCGAGGGCTTGGCCTCGCCCGATCCGGAGGTGATCGAGACCGCCCGCGCGCTCGGCCTGCGGCCGGTCCAGATCCTCGCCCGGGTGCGGCTGCCCCTCGGCGCCCCGATCCTGCTCGGGGGCCTGCGCGTCGCGGCCGTGCAGGCGATCGGCCTCACCACCCTCGGCGGCCTGGTCGGGGCGGGGGGGCTCGGCGCGGTGGTGTTCGACGGCATGGCGCAATTCGCCCCCGACCTGATCCTGCTCGGGGCGGCGCCGGTGGTCGCGCTGTCGCTCGCGGCGGATCGCGCGCTCGCGGCCCTGCGCCCCACCCGGGGAGCCTCCGCGTGAGCCGGCTGGTCTCCGCCCTCGGGAGCGCGACGGTGGGTCTCGCCCTCGCGGCCGCGGCGCATCCCGCCGCCGCCGCCGCGATCGCCCGCGCGGTCGGGCTCGGGACCGGGGCGCCGGTCCCCCTCGATCGCCTGCTCTGGCTCGCGCAGCGCCACCTCCTCCTCGCCCTCGGCGGCTTCGCGCTCGCGGGCGGCCTCGGCCTCGGCCTCGGCATCCTGGCGGTCCGCAGCGGCGACGCGCGCCTGCGCGGCGCCATCGACGCGCTCGCCGCCGCCGCCCAGGCGGTGCCGCCGGTGGTGGTGATCGGCCTCGCCCTGCCGATCCTGGGCTTCGGCGCGCCGCCGACGCTCCTGGCCCTGGCGGCCTACGGGCTGATGCCGGTGATGCGCGCCACCATCGACGCCCTCGCCACGGTCCCGGCGGAGGTGCGGGACGCCGCCCTCGCCGTGGGGCTCACCCCCGCGCAGCTGTTCCGGCAGGTCGACCTGCCGCTCGCGGCCGGGCCGATCCTGGCCGCCCTGCGGGTCGTGATGGTGGTCGCGGTCGCGACCGCGGCGGTGGGCGCGCTCGCGGGCGCGCCGACCCTCGGCACCCCGATCGTAGTCGGGCTCCAGAACCAGAACGGCCTCGCGCTGCTGCAGGGTGCCGCGGCCGCGGCGGCGCTCGCCTTCCTGGCGGACGCGGCCATGCTCGCGGCCGAGGCGCTGCTTCGGCCGGTCCCGCCGCGCTGAGGGCGGGGAACCGTCCCGGGGAGCGCGGCGCCCGCCGGGCCGTCGCCGGTCCTCGGTTCGGACGCGCCGCCCGCGGACCGGGATCGCCCGATCGGTGCGCGCGGGAGCCGCGACCTTGGGTTCCCGCGGCGCGCCGCCCGGGCCGCGAGTCGCGCCGGCACGGGAAGCGCTGGGTCAGGAGGGCCGCGGCCATCTCCTTCCTCTCGGCCGCCGGCGCCCCTGCGACCCGACAAGACGCGCCGAGGTCAGCCCGTCATCGCCATCCATTCCTCCGCCGGCCGGGAAAACCAGCCCAATATTTCGGGATATATAGTCTCACGACGGTCCGGTCGCGACCCGATGGCATAATTTAACCTGCCCTAACCGCTAAGAAAGCGGCGCCTGCCGGGGCGGTTCGGTTTTCTGCCACGATTCAAAATTGCATTGTCGAGATGAGAAATGCGTTGGTTATCGAAATGGCACTCCATCTTTCGCATGTTGTTCTCGCACCATTCTACGCCACCCAGATCCTGACGGGGGCGAAGTCGTTCCGGATCAATCCGGTGCTCGGCAGCGTCCGCCTGAACCGGCGCGGCCTGCATGTCTGGCGGGTGCGGCTCGCCGCGGCGATGACCGCGCGGCGCCGCGCGGCGCTCGCGCCGCTGGTGACGGAGGAGGATCGGCGCCAACTCGCCGCACAGGGCTACATCGAGGTGCGGGATTTCCTGGCGCCCGATCACTTCGCGGATCTCGTGCGCGAGGTCACCTCGCTCCCGCTGCCGGCCAAGCAGTTCCGCGAGGGGAACGCGGTGACCCGGCGGGTGCCCCTGACGCTCGCCACCCTGCGCGGCCTGCCCGCCTGCCGCCGCCTCCTCGCCATGCCGGCCTTCCAGGGCCGGCTCCGCTACGTCGCGAGCTTCGACGCCGAGCCCGAGGTCTACATTCAGACGATCTTCTCGCGGCTCGACGGGCCGGCCGACCCGCAGGGCGATCTGCACATGGACACGTTCCACCCGACCATGAAGGCGTGGCTGTTCCTGCACGACGTGCCGGCGGACGAGGGCCCCTTCACGTATGTGCGCGGCTCGGCGACGCGCTCCCGGCGGCGCCTCGCCTGGGAGCGGCGCCGGAGCATCGACGCCTGCGATCCCGCCGCGGGAGGCGGCGGCGCCTTCCGGATCCGGCCCGACGAACTCCCCCGCCTCGGCCTGGCGGAGCCGGTCCGATTCGCGGTCCCGGGCAACACCCTGGTGGTCGGCGACACCTGCGGCTTCCACGCCCGCGGCGCGGCCGCGCGGCCGAGCCTGCGCGTCGAGATCTACGCCGCCAGCCGCCGCAATCCCTTCCTGCCCTTCGTCGGGCTCGATCCCTGGGCGCTGCCCGGCCTCAGGGGCCGCAAGTTCGCGCTGTTCTGGGGCCTGCTCGCCCTCGCGGAGCGGCTCGGCCTCGGGCGCAGCCAATGGCGGCCGGCGGGACGCGTGCGCGCGGGGGATCCCGTCCGGGAGGAGGCACGCTGAGCCGCCCGCGCCAGCGCGGCCTCCCCGCGCATCCCACCGAGATCCGGCGCTCGTCGCAGCGAAAAATCCCTCCAAGTGATTGTTATGTGACAACTTCCCGGCTCGATGCCGAGCGGGGCTTTATCGAATGCTTGTAGAATTGTAAGCTTGGCGGATGAATGCGACGAAAGACCGAATATACATGTTGCTGTACAGTCACTGTTCGGTGTCTCGCGGTCGGCACTTGGCCTGACGCGGTCCGATGCGCCGCGCCATCATCCATATCGGGACGCCGCGGACCGGCAGTTCGTCGCTGCAGACCGTGCTGTTCCGCCACCGCGCCGCGCTGCGCGAGGCCGGGATCCTCTATCCCGACCTGACGCCGCGCGCGGCGCCGCTGCCGCATCTCAGCCACCAGCACCTGGGGGCGGCGCTCGCGGGACGCCGGCCGCTCGGCGAGCGCCGGGAGCTCCTCGACGCGCTCGCCTCGCGCCTCGCGGCGAGCCGGGCCGAGGCGGTGGTGATCTCCTACGAGGGCCTGTGCCTGTTCCCGTCCTGGCACCCGGCGCCCGGGCTGCTCTGCGACCTGCTGCGCCGCCACGGCTACGAGCCCGAGATCCTGCTCACGGTCCGCGCGCAAGCCGCCTATCTCCAGTCGCAGCATCTCTGGCGCCTGCAATTCCTGGCGGAGCGGCGCCCCTTCGCGGCCGCCTTCGCGGCGGATCTCGGGCACCGCCGCTACGATTACCTCTACGGGCTCGACGGCTGGGCGCGGGCCGCGCGGGGACGCGTCAGCGTGGTGCCTTACCGGGACCGGCGCGCGGACGCGCCGCTGATCGTGCGCGTCGCGGCGGAACTCGGCCTCGCGGACCGTCTCCTGCCGCTCATGAGCGCGGACGACCTCGCCTGCCGCGCCAACCGCAGCCTCGACCCGGTCTCGGCGGAGGTGGCGCGGCGGCTCGCCGCCTCCGGGATCGCGCGACGCGGCGAGCAGGCCCGCGCCGTGACGGCGCGGATCGAGGCGCTCGCGGCCGAGCGGGGCCTCGGCGGCGCCTTCCAGGCCCTCGACGCCGGCATGCTGGAGCGGGCGGCGGCCCATTACCGGGCGACGAACGAGCTGCTGGCGCGGCGGGTCTGGGCCACCGGCTGGGACGACCGGATCGAGGCGCCGCATATCCTGCCGGCCACCGAACTCGCCGGCCGCCCCCTCGACCGCGCGACCGAGGGCGAGGTCGAGGCGATCCGGCGCCTCGTCATCGCCGAGTTCGGCCTCGGGACCGGGGGGCGGCTCGCCCGCGCCCTCGCCCGGGCCGGGGAGGAGGTGGCGATCTCCGTCCGCCGGCTGCCGATCCTGGCGCCGCGCTGACCCGAGCGCTACTCGCCGATCTCCACGGTGGCGCCCCTCGCCACGTGGAGGGCGAGGTCGCGGGCGTCCCAGTTGGTCAGCCGGATGCAGCCGTGCGACTCGGACTTGCCGATCTTCTCCGGCTCGGGCGTGCCGTGGATGCCGTAGGACTCGGCCGAGAGCTCGATCCAGACCAGGCCGACCGGGTTGTTGGGGCCGGGCTTGATCGTGAACTTGCGCGTCGCCTCGACGCCCTTGAAGGCGTATTTCGGGTCGTACGTGTAGGTCGGGTTTAAGGTCACGCCCTCAACCTTGAAGCGGCCCTCCGGGGCAGGCTTCTCCTCGCTGCCGACCGAGGCCGGGTAGACGGCGAGGAGCGCGCCGTCGCCCCCGTAGGCGCGCACCTGCAGCGCCTCCTTGCCGACCACGATGCGGGCGACCTTCGGCTCCTCGGGCAGGCCCTTGCCGGGCCGGTCCGTGGCGAGCGGCGGCACCGCCGCGACCGTCACCACCGTCCCGGCGCGGCCCAGGTCCTTGTCCGGGTTGAGGGCGTCGAACAGCGCCCGGCTCATGTGGAAGCGCTCGGCCAGCATCTCGGCGGGCCCAGTATAGGACAGGGCCTTGAGCTCGGCCTGGTCCTCCATCTTGGCGGGGATCTCCTCCGCGTAGGGTCCCTCCGCATCGGCCTTGGTCAGCGCGTAATCGGTGAGCACCGGATCCTGGCTCGACGCCGCCAGCGCCTCCCAGAGCCGGCCGTCGAGGTGCCCGCTGGCCGGCATCCCCTTCGCCTCGGCGAAGGCCTTGAGGGCCCCGCGCAGGTTGTCGCCGTCGCGCCCGTCGATGGCGCCCGGGGAGAACCGCGCCCGGTCGAGAAGCACCTGCGCCTTGATCAGGACCGGATCGGGCCGCTTGCCCGCGGGCTTGCGGTGGGCGCCGGCCTCGAAGCGCGCCCCGTTGACCGCGTCGCGGTCGAGGGCGGGCGCGGCCGCCGCCGCACCGAGCACCAGGACATTCGCCACGCACACCGCCAGCACCCGTCGCATCGCCTCACGCCTCCGCTCCTGCGTGGGCCACAAACGGCACCGGGGCCCGGCCGTTCCCTGCTCACTGGCAGAGGCGGTGACCGGCATTCCGCTCGCGCTCGTCGAGGTGCAGGTGGTTGCCGTGCTCGGCATCCGAGCCCGGCCCGAGGACGGTGCGGAAGAAGGCGCAGGCGCGGGCCCGCACCGCCGCCTGGAACCGGCCCTCCGGCGTGCCCTCGGCCTGCGTCCCGATGCCGATCGGCTCGCGTCCCTCGAAGGTGAAGCCCATCACGTCGATCGCGTTGGCGAAGGCGTGCTCGCTGAGCTTGGCGTCCGGATCGTGGTTCTGGCCGCGGCACTCGTAGGAGGTCGAGATGCGCAGCGACCTCGGCGGGCGGCCGAGGTCGCGCTCGGCCAGGACCCGCACCTCGGTGCTCCAGCGCGCCAGCGCCTCCGCGGCCCGGCAGGTGAGCGTGGCGGGCGGCGAGAGCTGGATCCCGTCCGGCAGCTCGACGACGCGCAGGGGCTTCGGGGCGCCGCAGAGCCCGTCCGCCAGTGCCGGCAGCGGCTCGGCCCGGGCGCCGAGGCGCTCCAGCCGGCGCAGGCAGGCGGTGTCGTCCGGCACCGCGGGTGCCGCCGGCCCGGCCGGCAGGTCGGCGGGGCGCTCCGGCGGCAGGGGAGCCGCCTCGGCGGCGGGCGGGGCGGGAGCCGGAGCCGTGGCGGGACTTGAGGTCGTGGCAGGATTTGGGGCCGTGGCGGGATGGGGCGCCGGCGCGGGCAGGTCCGGCCGCGGCGGCGGCAGGGGCGGGGTGTCGCGCGCCTGGGCGAGGGCCGGCGCGGCGGCGAGGAGCGCGAGGAGGAGCGCAGGGCGGCGGGTCACGATCTCTCCCGGATCGAGCCGGAGCCCACCGGGCGCCGGCCGGCACTCAACGGCCACGCCGTTCCCCCGTTCCGCGCTCCGGCGCGGCCTCGCGCGCTTGCGCCGGACCCGCCACCCTCTATCGTCGGCCGCGACTCGATTCCGCAAAGGACGCACGCGCATGGCTGGCACCCCGGCGACCCCTCCCGGCAACCCGCTCCTGGACCCGGTCTGGACGACGCCCCACGGAGTGCCGCCCTTCGAGCGGATCGAACCCGCCCATTACGAACCCGCCTTCGCCGGGGCGCTCGCGGCGCACGAGGCCGAGATCGCCGTCATCGCCGGGAGCGCGGAGCCGGCGAGCTTCGCCAACACGGTCGCGGCGCTCGAGCGCTCGGGCCAGGCGCTCAAGCGCGTCGGCGGCGTGTTCTTCAACCTCGCCGGCAGCCACACCAATCCGGACCTGCAGGCGGTGGAGCGGGTCATGGCGCCGCGCCTCGCCCGGCACCACAGCGCGCTCTTCCTCAACGGGGCGCTCTGGGCCCGGGTGAGGGCGGTCGACGGGGCGGACCTGTCGGAGGAGGAGGCCCGCGTCCTCGACCGCTACCGCACGCTCTTCCGCCGGGCCGGGGCCGATCTCGACCCCGCCGCCAAGGAGCGCATGGCCGCGATCGCGGCGCGGCTCGCCGAACTCGCGACCCGCTTCTCGCAGAACCTGCTCGCCGACGAGAGCGGCTTCGTGCTGCCGCTCGAGACCGAGGAGGACCTCGCCGGGCTGCCGCCCTTCCTGCGGGCCGCCGCCGCCCGGGCCGCGGCGGAGCGGGGAAAGGGCGGCCACGTCATCACCCTGGCCCGCTCGCTGATCGAGCCGTTCCTGGTCTTCTCGACCCGACGCGACCTGCGCGAGCGCGCCTACACGGCCTGGATCCGGCGCGGCGAGAACGGGGGCGAGACGGACAACCAGGCGATCATCGCCGAGACCCTGCAGCTGCGCGCCGAGCGGGCGCGGCTCCTCGGCTACCCGAACTTCGCCGCGTTCAAGCTCGCCGACACGATGGCGGAGACGCCCGAGGCGGCGCTGGCGCTGCTGCGCGACGTCTGGGCGCCCGCCCGCGCGCGGGCCGCGGCGGAGCGCGGCCGGCTGCAGGGGCTGATCCGCGACGAGGGCGGCAACTTCGCCCTGGCGCCCTGGGACTGGCGCCACTACGCGGAGAAGCTCCGGCGGGCCGAGCACGACCTCGACGAGGGCGAGATCAAGCCGTACCTGCCCCTCGACGGGGTGATCGCGGCCTGTTTCGACACCGCCTCGCGCCTGTTCGGCCTGCGCTTCGCGGAACTGGCCGAGGTCCCGCGCTACCACCCCGACGTCCGGGCCTGGGAGGTGCGCGACCGCGACGGCTCGGTCGTCGGCCTGTTCCTCGGCGACTACTTCGCGCGGCCGAGCAAGCGCTCCGGCGCCTGGATGAGCGCCTTCCGCTCGCAGGAGCGGCTCACCGGCGAGGTCACCCCGATCATCGTCAACGTGATGAACTTCGCCAAGGGCGCCGAGGGCGAGCCCGCGCTCCTGTCCTTCGACGATGCCCGCACGCTGTTCCACGAATTCGGCCACGCCCTGCACGGCCTGCTCTCGAGCGTCACCTACCCGCTCCTCGCCGGCACGGCGGTGGCGGGCGACTTCGTGGAACTGCCCTCGCAGCTCTACGAGCATTGGCTGGAGCAACCGCAGGTGCTGCGGGCCCATGCCCGCCACTACCGCACCGGCGAGCCGATGCCCGAGGCCCTGCTGCAGCGGCTCCTCGCCGCCCGCACCTTCAACCAGGGCTTCGCCACCGTCGAGTACGCCGCCTCGGCGATCGTCGACCTCGACCTGCACCTGTCGGAGGCGGCCGAGGCGGGACTCGATGTCGGGTCCTTCGAGGCCGAGACCCTGACCCGGATCGGGATGCCGGCCGAGATCAGCATGCGCCACCGCTCGCCGCACTTCGCCCACATCTTCGCGGGCGGCTACGCGGCGGGCTACTATTCCTACCTGTGGTCCGAGGTGCTGGACGCGGACGCCTTCGACGCCTTCCGCGAGGCCGGCGACATCTTCGACCCCGAGACCGCGCAGCGCCTGCGCACCTTCGTGTACGGGGCCGGAAACCTGCGCGACGCGCGCCGCGCCTACACGGCCTTCCGGGGCAGGTTGCCGAGCATCGACCCGCTCCTGCGCAAGCGCGGGCTCGCCGCCTGAGGACCGCACCCCGGCGCGGGGCGACCCCGCGCCGCTCCGCAGCCCCTGAGGCGCTAACCATTCGGTAAAGAACTATCGTTAACCAAAAGCTTCCAGGACGGCGAGGAAGCTTTTCGTCATGAGCGACGGCAAGGATCAGGCCGGGGACGCGCCCGGCACGAAGGCGGCCTCCGCGGAGGGGCGTCTCAAGGACGTGGCGGCGCGCGCCCGGGCGGCCCTTCCGCGGCTGCGGCGCCCGCGCGTCAAGCTCGGCCTGCCGGTCGCGGCGCTGATCGGCGGCCTCTGCGTCGGGGCCTTCGGCGGCGGCGCCGCGGTGGCGCTGATGGGGAAGGGCGCGCGGGCGGAGCGCGCGGCGGTCGGCCTCGCCGAGTGGAAGAAGTTGGCGACGCGCCTCGACGCGCAGGCCGCGGAATCCGCCCGCCTCGCCGGCGACCTCAAGCTCGTGAAGGAGCGCTCCGGCGCCGCGCAGGCGGCCGCCGAGGCCGCGCGGAGCGAGGCGGCGGCGCAGTTCGGTCAAATGGCCGAGCGGCTGGAGCGGATCGGCAAGGTCGGGAGCGACGCGGCGGCCAAGCTCGCCGGCCTCTCCGACCGGATCGAGCATCTCGACCGCGAGCAGCAGGCCCGCGTGGCGGCCCTCGGCGAGCGGCTCGACCGCCAGCGCGCGGCGGCGCCGGCCCCGGTGGCGGTCGCGCCCGCGCCGGCGCCGGCCCCGAAGCTCGCGAGCGCCGAGCCGACCCTGACCGGGAGCCTGCCGGACAAGCCCGCGGCCAAGCCCGCCGCGCCGGCCGCGCCCAGCGCCCCGACCGCGCCCGCGATGGTGGACAGCTGGGTGCTGCGCGACGTCTACGACGGCGTGGCGATGATCGAGAACCGCAACCGGCGCCTGATCGAGGTGGGCCCGGGCGACACGGTGCCGGGCGTCGGGCGCGTCGAGGCGATCGAGCGCCGGGGCAAGGCCTGGGTCGTGGTGACCAGCCGGGGCCTGATCACGCCGCAGATCTGGTGAGGGTCAGGCCGCCTCGTCCGACTTGTCGGCCGGCTTCGCGGGGTCGGCCAAGCCCTCGCGCACGCGGCGTCGGCCGCGGGCCTTGGCTTGGCCGCGCAGGGCCTTGGTCGGGTGCAGGATCTCGGCGAGGCGGGCGAGGGCCTCTGTGTCGTCGAGATGGCGGGCGTCGAAATCGGGCATAGCGGTCCCCCGGGCGCGGAGCCCGTGGCTGGTGGGGTACGCGTACGCATACAGGATACTGAGAAACACGGAGCGAGCTGAACAGTTCCGCCCGCGTCGTGGCTCCATGCAAAAAGTTTTGCACCTCCCCCGCAAGTCCCGAGGACTTGGGCGGTTCGGCTTTCGCAAGAAGTAGTGAACAGTCGCCGCGATGGATGTGCGGCAGCGCACGCAGATTTCCCCGCTGCGCTGCGGGACGTCGGCGCCCGGCGCGCGAAGCATCGCGCGCTGGTTGCTGCCGGCCGACCACGCGACGGCCACGGGATGACCGGCTCAGGGGATCACAGGTTGCGGGTCGCCCGGCGGCCGGCCCGATGCGGCGAAGCAGGCCGCCCCGGCCTCGTGAAGGGCTCCGGCGCCCCGCGCGCTCCCGCAGGGACGAATCGGGTCCGCCGCCGGGCTCGCCAGCGCCGCGCGGCGATCGTGCGGGCCCCGTGGCGCCGGGGCCGCGACGCTCAGTTGCGGGTGATGCGCGCCGATTGCGCCATCCGGATCAGTTCGCGGGCGGTCAGTCCGCGACGCTCCTGCTCGCCCTCGGCCGGAGGCCCGGCCAGGGCCGGCGCGGGCGGCGCCCCCGCCCGCGCTCCGGGCTGCGGCTCCCGGGAGAGCCGGACGCGCCACACCCTCGCCAAAGCCAGCATGCTCAACCCCCCGCTGCAAATCACCCGGTAAGCTTAACAACGTTTTGCCGGGCAGGGTATTCTTGAAGCGCCCGCGCACCGCCCTACCGGCCGGCATGAACCGCGGCGATGGGCGCAACGTGCGTGCGCATCAGGCGGACGAAAGCTCGGCTCACGCGGTGTCCTCGCGCAGGAGCTCGGTATTGATCGCGAAGGCCGCCATGGCGCCCTCCGCGGCGGCCACGATCGCGAACTGCACCCGGCGCGAGGCGTCGCCCGCCACGTAGAGGCCCGGGACGTTCGACTGCTCGTAGTCGCGCGTCGGCACGGTGCCCTTCGGGGTGAGGTCGCAGCCGAGCCGCGCGACGAGGGGCGAGGGAACGCACTCGGCGGGAGTGAAGAACATGGCGCCGCAGGGCAGGGCGGCGCCGTCCCGGAAGCGGATGCGGGCGAGGCGCCCGTCCTCGCCCTCGACGCGGGCGACCGGGCGCTCGTCGAGGCGGATGCCCTGGCGCGCGAGCCGCGCGCGGTCCTCCCCGGAGAGGTGCTCCGCCGGCCCGTCGCTGCACAGGGTCAGGTCCCGGGTCCAGGCGGTGAGTTCCAGGGCGAGGCCCTTGCCGCAGCCGCCGCGTCCGTAGACCGCCACCGGCGCGTCGCGGTTCTCGTAGCCGTCGCAATAGGGGCAGTGGTGCACGCCGCGCCCCCAGAAGTCGCGGAATCCCTCGACGGGCGGCAATTCGGTGGCGAGCCCGGTGGCGAGGACGAGGCGGCGGGCGGCCTCGCGCCGGCCATCCGCCAGAACCACGGTGAAGCCTTCCTCGTCGCGCCGCGCGTCGGCCACGTCGGCGTCGCGGACCTCGACGGTCGGGTAGCGGGAGAGTTCGGCCCGGCCCTGGTCGCGCAGGGCGCCCGGGGGGCAGCCGTCATGGCCGAGATAGCCGTTCATGCGCGGCGTCACGGCGTTGCGGGGGTGCCCGGCGTCGAGGAGCAGCACGGTGCGGCGGCAGCGGCCGAGCACCAGGGCCGCGCTCAGACCCGCGGGCCCGCCGCCCACGATGATGACGTCGTACATGGAACCATCCGCCGCTGCCGCCCCTCTCGGGTACAGACGCGGCCGGGGGCGGAGGGTTCACGGCGGGCACGAAAAAGGGCGCTCGCGCGCCCCCTCCCGTGCCGGTCCGGCGGTGTTCGCCCTCAGGCGGCGGCGGTCTTGACCGCGATGCCCTTCTCGGAGAGCAGCTGCTGCAGCTCGCCCGACTGGAACATCTCGCGGGTGATGTCGCAGCCGCCGACGAACTCGCCCTTCACGTAGACCTGCGGGATGGTCGGCCAGTTCGAGTAGGCCTTGATGCCCTCGCGGATCTCCATGTCCTCCAGCACGTTCACGCCCTTGTAGGGCACGCCGAGGTAGTTGAGGATCTGCGCGACCTGGCCGGAGAACCCGCACATCGGGAATTGCGGCGTGCCCTTCATGAACACGACAACGTCCTGGGACTTGATCTCGCTCTCGATGCGGCTGTTGATGTCGGTCATGATGTCCTCTCGGTGCGGGCGGTGCGGCGCGCCCGCCGGCAGCTGATGCGGTGCCCTAATCCTGGGGGACGCCCGTGGTGAGCGCAAGCGCGTGAAGCACGCCGCCCATGCGACCCTGCAATGCACCATAGACCATCTGATGCTGCTGCACCCGCGACTTGCCCTTGAAGGCGGCCGACACAACGGTGGCGGCGTAGTGGTCGCCGTCGCCGGCGAGGTCGCGGATCTCGACCGTCGCGTCCGGGAGGGCCTCCCGGATCATCGTCTCGATCTCGCGGGCGTCCATGGGCATCGAAGCGTTCTCCGTCTCCGCCGGGATCCGGCCCTCGGGATCAGGCGCCGGGCCCGGCCATGTAGGTCGGCAGCCACGCCTCGTTGACGGCGCGCAGCTCCTCCACGGATATGATCTCGTCGCCCGGCAGGGTCAATGAATCGGCGCCGGTGACGCCGATGACGGCGGCGTCGATCCCCTGCGCGGCGGCGCTGTAGAGCAGGTCGGGCACCGTCTCGGGCTCGACCGCGAGCAGGTAGCGGCCCTGATCCTCGCCGAACAGGTAGGCGTGGGCCGGGATCGGCAGCGGGCATTCGGGCAGTGCCGCGCCGATCCGGCCGGCCATCGCCATCTCGGCGAGCGCCACCGCGAGGCCGCCATCCGAGAGGTCGTGGACGGTGTCGACGAGGCCCGAGGCGATCAGCCCGCGCACGAACTCGCCGTTCCTCCGCTCGGCGGCGAGGTCGACCGGGGGCGGCGCGCCTTCCTCGCGCCCGCAGATCTCGGCGAGGTAGAGGGACTGGCCGAGCCAGCCCTGGCTGCGCCCGATCAGCACCAGCGCGTCGCCCTCGCGCTTGAGGGCGAGGGTGGCGATCCGGCGCACGTCGTCGACCACGCCGACGCCGCCAATCGTCGGCGTCGGCAGGATGCCGACGCCGTTGGTCTCATTGTAGAGGGAGACGTTGCCGGACACGACCGGGAAGTCGAGGGCGCGGCAGGCCTCGCCGATGCCCTGGATGCAGCCGACGAACTGGCCCATCACCTCGGGCTTCTCGGGATTGCCGAAATTGAGGTTGTCGGTGACGGCGAGCGGCCGGCCGCCCACCGCCGAGATGTTCCGGTAGGCCTCGGCCACCGCCTGGCGGCCGCCCTCGACCGGGTCGGCCTCGCAGTAGCGCGGCGTCACGTCGGTGGTGAGCGCGAGGCCCTTCGGCCCGTCCTCGACCCGCACCACGGCGGCGTCGCCGCCCGGCTTCTGGACCGTGTTGCCGAGGATGTAGTGGTCGTACTGCTCCCAGACCCAGCGCTTCGAGGCGAGGTCGGGCGAGCCCATCAGCCTCCGCAGGGCTTCGCCGTGCGTCACCGGGGCCGGGACGTCCTCGGCCCTGAGGACCGGGTGGTGCATGTTCGTGCGGTGCGGCCGGTCGTAGAGCGGGGCCTCGTCGCCGAGCTCCTTGATCGGCAGGTCGGCGACCGTCTCGCCGCCATGCTTGATGACGAAGCGCAGCGTGTCGGTGGTGTGGCCGATGATCGCGAAGTCGAGGCCCCACTTCACGAAGATCGCCTTGGCCTCCTCCTCCATGCCGGGCTTGAGCACCATGAGCATGCGCTCCTGGCTCTCGGAGAGCATCATCTCGTAGGCGGTCATGCCCGCCTCGCGGGTCGGCACCGCGTCGAGGTCGAGTTCGACCCCGAGATTGCCCTTGGCGCCCATCTCGACCGCCGAGCAGGTCAGGCCGGCCGCGCCCATGTCCTGGATCGCGATCACGGCGCCGGAGGCCATCAGCTCCAGGCAGGCCTCGAGCAGCAGCTTCTCCGCGAAGGGATCGCCGACCTGCACGGTCGGGCGCTTCTCCTCGGAGGATTCGTCGAAGGCGGCCGAGGCCATGGTGGCGCCGTGGATGCCGTCGCGGCCGGTCTTGGAGCCGAGATAGACGATCGGGTTCCCGACCCCGGTGGCGGCCGCGTAGAAGATCGCGTCGGCGCGGGCGAGGCCGACCGCCATGGCGTTGACCAGGATGTTGCCGTCGTAGCGCCGGTGGAAGCCGACCGACCCGCCGACGGTCGGCACGCCGAAGGAATTGCCGTAGCCGCCGATGCCGGCGACGACGCCCGAGACGAGGTGGCGGGTGCGCGGATGGTCGGGGGAGCCGAAGCGCAGGGCGTTCAGCGCCGCGATCGGCCGGGCGCCCATGGTGAACACGTCGCGCAGGATGCCGCCGACCCCGGTCGCCGCGCCCTGGTAGGGCTCGATGAAGCTCGGGTGGTTGTGGCTCTCCATCTTGAACACGCAGGCGAGCCCGTCGCCGATGTCGATGACGCCGGCATTCTCGCCCGGCCCCTGGATCACCCAGGGCGCCTTGGTCGGCAGCGTGCGCAGGTGGATGCGGGAGGACTTGTAGGAGCAGTGCTCGTTCCACATCGCCGAGACGATGCCGAGTTCGGTGATCGTCGGCTCGCGGCCGATCAGCTCCTTGAAGCGGGCGTATTCCTCGTCGGTGAGGCCGTGCTGGCGCACGAGGTCGGGCGTGATGGCGATGTCGTTGCGGATCATGCGGCACCCTCTGCGGCGGCCTCGCGGTCGAGGCCCAGCGCATACGGCAGCCGGGGGAGGGAGGGCAATGGGCGCGGACCCGCGAGGGCGCATCGGCCCGCGCATTTGCCAGCTTGGCGGCGAGGGTTTCCCCGGTCGGAGAGGGAGGCGACCGTGCCGGGAGCGGAGCAACGGCCTTGCCGCCGAGGCGCCTCGGCGGAATGCTCCGGGCGGGCGCCTCAGCCGGCGCGCTTGGCGGCGTCGGCGAGGAAATCCGCGATCGTCGCGACGAAGGCCTCGCCGTAGGCCTCGCGCTTGCGCTCGCCGACGCCGTGGACCGAGCGCAGGGCCCAGAGGTCGACCGGCTTCGCGCGGGCCATCTCGACCAGGGTGCGGTCGGGGAAGATCATGTAGGCGGCAACGCCCTCCTGGCGGGCCAGGGTGGCGCGCAGGCCGCGCAGGTGCTGGAACAGGGCCTCGTCCTCGGACGAGAGGCCGAGCGTGTCGTCGCGCTCCGCCCCGCGGGCCCGGCGCTCCTTGGGGGCCTTCGGCTCGGGGTCCGGGCGCAGCTGCACGGGCTCGCGCCCGAACAGGATCGCCTCGCCCTTCTCGGTCATGGCGAGGCCGCCATAGCCGTCCTGGTTCTCGGCGACGGCGCCGGCCGCGAAGAGCTGGCGCAGGATCGAGCGCCACGCCGCGACCGGCTTGTCGGCCCCGACGCCGAAGGTCTTGAGCTTGGTGTGGCCGTTGCGCCGGATCTGGTCGGTCTCCTTGCCGTGGACGAGGTCGCAGACATAGGCGGCGCCGAAGCGCTGGCCGGTGCGCACGATCGCCGAGAGCACCTTCTGGGCCGCCACGGTGCCGTCGACCAGCGCCACGCCGCCCCGGCAGAGGTCGCAGCGCCCGCACGGGGCGCTCGCCTCGCCGAAATAGGCGAGGAGCGACTGGCGGCGGCAGGTGGCGCCCTCGCAGAGCGCGATCATCGCGTCGAGCTTGCGGCGCTCGACCCGGCGGCGCTCGTCCGGGATGTCCTTCTCCTCGATCTGGCGGCGGCGCAGGGCCATGTCGTCGAGGCCGTAGAGGGTGAGCGTGTCGGCCGGCAGCCCGTCGCGGCCGGCGCGGCCGATCTCCTGGTAGTAGCCCTCGACGTTCGAGGGCATGTCGGCGTGGCAGACGAAGCGCACGTCCGGCTTGTTGATGCCCATGCCGAAGGCGACGGTCGCCACCATGACCATGCCGTCCTCCTGCAGGAAGGCGTCCTGGTTGCGCATCCGCGTGCCCTGGTCGAGGCCCGCATGGTAGGGCAGGGCGTTGACGCCCTCCTCCTGCAGCATCTGGGCGAGCTGCTCGGTGCGCTTGCGCGACGAGCAGTAGACGATGCCGCTCTCCGACCGGCGGGTGCGCAGGAAGCGGCTGATCTGCCGGGTCGGGTGCTCCTTGGGGGCGAAGGTGAGCCGGATGTTCGGCCGGTCGAAGGAGTGGACGAAGATCTCGGGCCTGCGCCCGGCCGGGAAGAGCCGCTCGGTGATGTCGGCCCGCGTCGCCGTGTCGGCGGTGGCGGTGAGCGCCACCATCTGGACGCCGCCCAGGGCCTCGCGGGCGCGGGCGAGCTCCCGGTATTCCGGCCGGAAGTCGTGGCCCCATTGCGAGACGCAATGCGCCTCGTCGACGGCGAGGCGCCGCACGCCCGCGCCCTGCAGCGCCTCGATCAGCCCCTCCATCAGCAGGCGCTCGGGCGAGACGAAGAGGAGGCGCAGGTCACCGGCGCGGATCTGGCGCCACGCCGCCTTGGCGCTCGCCTCGTCGACGCTCGAATTGAGGGTGGCGGCCGCGACCCCGAAGCCGCGCATCTGCTGCACCTGGTCGTGCATGAGCGCGATCAGCGGCGAGACCACCACGGTGAGGGCGCGCTCGACCAGGGCCGGGAGCTGGTAGGTCATCGACTTGCCGGAGCCGGTCGGCATCACGGCGAGCACGTCGCGCCCGTCGAGCACGGCGCCGATCACCTCCGCCTGGCCGGGCCGGAAATCCTCGTAGCCGAAGGTCGTCTGAAGGGCGGCGCGGGCCTCGTCGAGGCGTGAGGTCATCGGGTCCCTGCTTCAAGGTCGGGCGGGCGCCGCGTCCCGCCTCCGGTTCGGGGCCGTCGCGGCGATCGCGGCCGGCCCGGGTCGACACAGCTCTCCGGGCGTCCCAAAGGCAGGGTCTCGATGCCCCTGAACGACCAGGACGACGAGGTGGAGCGCCTCGCCGCGACGCTGGCGTCGATCGCGCGCGTGAGCAAGACGGATGCCGTGCGTATGGCACTCACGAACGCGCCGCAACGGCGCCAAGCGTCACGCATCGCGCGTCGGGGGACGCCCCCCTTGCGCGAGCGCGCCAAACCGATCCAGGAGCGCGTCGCGCGCGATCCGGCCACCGGCTCGGCAGATGGTCTTCGCCGAACCGGCATCCCCTTCGTCGGACCATGCTCCCGCGCGTGCCGCCCGACGTGCCCCTGCCCTTCGTCGGCGACGATGTCGTGCGGACCGACATTCCCTCCGCCCGCCCCTGAGGCGGCTCAGCCGGGCCGCACCTGCCCCTCCGCCACCGCGACCACGTCGCCGCGGCTCCCGAGTTCCGCGAACAGCGCCGGATCCGCCCCGGTCATCCAGACCTGCCCCGGCAGCGCCTCCAGGGCGTCGAACAGGCCCGCGCGCCGGCGCGGGTCGAGATGGGCCGCGACCTCGTCGAGGAGGACGAGGGGCGCCAGCCCGCTCATGCCGGCGACCAGGCGGGCATGGGCGAGCACGAGGCCGATCAGCAGCGCCTTCTGCTCGCCGGTCGAGGCGGTGCCGGCCGGCACGTCCTTGGGGCCGTGGCGCACCACGAGGTCGGAGGCCTGCGGGCCGGCGAGCGTGCGGCCCGCGGCGCGGTCGCGGAAGCGGTTCTGGCGCAGCGTCGCGCGGAAGCGGTCCTCGGCGTCCACGGCCGGCCAGACCGCCACGAGGTCGTCGATGTCGCCCTCGAGCCGGACCCCCGCCCAGGGGAAGGGCGAGGCCGCGTCGCGGGTGGCGAGGATCAGCCGGTCGAGGCGCTCCACCGTCTCGCGCCGGGCGAGCGCCACGGCGATCGCCAGTTCCGCCACCTCGCGCTCGATCGCGTCGAGCCAGGGCCCGTCCTCGGGCCGCTCCTCCAGCAGCCGGTTGCGGGAGCGCAGGGCACGCTCAAGGGCGCTGACGCGGCTGCCGTGGCCGGCATCGACCGCGAGGACGAGGCGGTCGAGGAAGCGCCGCCGATCCCCCGCCGGGCCGCGGAACAGCGCGTCGAGGTCCGGGGTGAGCCAGACGACCCGCAACTGCTCCGCGAAGGCGGTGGGCGAGGGGGCGCTCGCTCCGTCGATCCGGCACTGGCGCCCGCCGCGCTCCTCGCGCCCCTGCGGCGGCTCCCAGGCGGTGCCGACGCGGTGCTCACCGTGCGGCCCCTCGACGCTGAGCGACACCGCGAAGCCGCCCGGCCCGCCCTCGCGCGCCATGGCGGCGAAATCGGCCCGGCGCAGGCCCCGGCCGGGCGCGAACAGCGAGAGCGCCTCGAGGATGTTGGTCTTGCCGGCACCGTTCTCGCCCACCAGCGCCACGAAGGGCCGGCCCACGCCGAGGTCGAGGCTGGCGTGGTTGCGGAAGTCGCGGGCGATGAGGCGCGTGACGCGGAAGGGATCGGGGGCGGCCATGGGTCCTGGGCCACCCAATCACCCGTCCCGGCGCCGGGTTGCAAGATCCCTCGCCCGCGGCCCGACGCGATCGATCGCCACGGAGCGCCGTCGCGGCCCGGCGGAGCGCGGACCCGCGCCGCCGGGCCGGGCCTGGCGGAACCCGGCGCGACCGGCGCGGGAGCGCGCCCGCCTCACACCCGCATCGGCATCAGCACGTAGAGGGCCGGCGCCCCCTCCTTGTCCTGGATCAGGGTCGGGGAGCCCGGATCGGCGAGCTTGAACAGGGCGCTGTCGCCGTCGAGCTGCGCCGTGATGTCGAGCAGGTAGCGGGCGTTGAAGCCGATATCGAGGGGCGCGGCCTCGTAATCGACGTCGAGTTCCTCGGTGGCGCTGCCGGAATCCGGGTTGTTCACCGAGAGCGACAGCCGCCCGCCGCCGACCGCGAGCTTCACCGCGCGCCCGCGCTCCGAGGAGATGGTCGAGACGCGGTCGACCGCCTTGGCGAATTGCTCGCGCTCGACGGTGAGGAGCTTGTCGTTCCCGGTCGGGATCACGCGCTGGTAATCCGGGAAGGTGCCGTCGATCAGCTTCGAGATCAGCGTCACCCCGCTGGAGAAGGTGAAGCGGACCTTGGCGGGCGAGAGTTCCACCCCGACGCTGTCGCCGCCATCCTCCACGAGCTTCTGGATCTCGGCCACGGCCTTGCGCGGCACGATGATGCCCGGCATGCCGCGGCTGCCCTCGGGGGCGGGCATCTCGACCCGCGCGAGCCGGTGCCCGTCCGTCGCGACGGCGCGCAGGCGCAAGCCCGCCTCGGTCTCGATCGTGTGGAAGAAGATCCCGTTCAGGTAGTAGCGCGTCTCCTCGGTCGAGATCGCGAACTGCGTCTTGTCGATCAGCTTCTTCAGCTCGGCGGCCTGGAGCTGGAAGCGGTGGGGCAGTTCGCCCGCGGCGAGGTTGGGGAAATCCGCCTCCGGCAGGGCGCCCAGCATGAAGCGCGAGCGGCCCGAGCGGATCTGCATCTGGCCGGTCTCGCCCGTCGTCTCCAGGGAGACCTGGGCGCCGTCGGGCAGCTTGCGCACGATGTCGTAGATCACGTGGGCCGGCACCGTGGTGGCGCCGCCATCCACCACGTCGGCCGGGATCGTCTCCGTGACCTCGATGTCGAGGTCGGTCGCCCTCAGCTGCAGGCCGTCGGCGCTGGAGCGCAGCAGCACGTTCGACAGGATCGGGATCGTGTTGCGCCGCTCGACGACGCGGTGCACGTGGCCGAGCGACCGTAGGAGGGCCGCGCGCTCGACTGTGACTCTCATGGGGGTGGTCCGCCGTCTCACACTCTCGCGGCCCGCAAGGGCCGGCACCGCATCGCTTCCCGTGCCCCGCACGGGGTCGAAACTTTGGCGAAGCTCCATCCCGAAGGCAAGCCGGGGCCGCCCGCGCGGGAAGGCGGGGTCCGGGGCGGGGCGCCCCGCCCCGGACCCCGCCGAAGCACCGCCGGCGGCGCCCGGCGGCGCGGCGTCAATCCTGCAGCATGCGCTTGAGGAGTTCGACCTCGTCGCTGAGGGCCGAATCCTCCCCGATCGCCTTCTCGATCTTGCGCACGGCGTGCAGCACGGTGGTGTGGTCGCGCCCGCCGAAGCGGCGGCCGATCTCCGGCAGGGAGCGCAGCGTCAGCACCTTGGAGAGGTACATGGCGATCTGGCGCGGCTTGACCACGGCGGCGGTGCGCCGCTCCGACAGGATGTCCGAGCGCGAGACGTTGTAGCGGCTCGCCACCAGCTTCTGGATGTCCTCGATCTTGACCCGCTTCGGCTCGCGGTTCTTGACGAGGTCGCGGATCGCGGTCTCGGCCGTCTCCAGCGTCACCGGGGCGCCGGTGAGCGTGGCGTGGGCGAGGAGGCGGTTGACCGCCCCTTCGAGGTCGCGGCCATTCGCGGTAATCGCCTTGGCGACGTACTCGGCGACGGCGGGGCTCACCTCGAAGCCCGGATGGCTGACGCGGACCGCCTCCAGGCGCGATTGCAGGATCGTGGCCCGCAGGGCCTCGTCGAGGGTGCCGATCTCGACCACGAGTCCGCCCGCGAGGCGGGAGCGCACCCGCTCGTCGAGGCTCTCCAGTTCCGTCGGCGGACGGTCGGCGGCGGCCACGACCTGCCGGCCGGCATCGATCAGCGCGTTGAGCGTGTGGCCGAACTCGGCCTGGATCGAGCGGCCCTGGATGAACTGCACGTCGTCCAGGATGAGCACGTCGATGGCGCGCAGGCGCTCCTTGAAGGCGAGGGCGTTCTGCGTCTTCAGGGCGTTGACGAAGCCGTACATGAAGCGGTCGGCGGTGAGGTAGATCACCCGGCGCCCCGCCTCCTTGGCGGCGTGGCCGATCGCGTGCAGGAGGTGCGTCTTGCCGAGGCCGACGCCCGCGTGGAAGTAGAGCGGGTTGTAGATCGGCCCGGAGCCCTCGTGGCCCGCGACGCGCTCGGCCGCCGCGTGCGCCAGGGCGTTGGAGCGGCCGACCACGAAGGTCTGGAAGGTCAGGCGCGCGTCCAGGGGGGCGCCGCTGAGGTCGCCCTCGCCGCGCTGCGCCCGATCCGCGTCGGGCAGTTCGATCGTGGCCGGGGCCGCGGGCGCGGCGCCGGGCGTCCGGATCGGCGAGGCGGGCTTTGGCGCGGAGGCCGCCGCGCCCGGCGCCGCCCGGGCCGGGGCCATCGGGCCGCGCACCCCGACCTCGATGCCGTCGATCCCGTCCGCCTCGCTGCGGAAGGTCGCCAGGACCCGGTCGAGATAGTGGGACTCGATCCAGCTCTTGAGGAAGCGCGTGGGCACGGTCAGCCGGGCGGTGCCGCCCGCCACGTCCTGCAATTCGAGCCGCGCGAACCAGCTCGCGAAGACATCCTCGCCGAGTTCGGCCCGCAGGCGCCGCTTGACCCGCTGCCACGCCGCCGCGACGTCGCCGCCAGCGCCCCTGCCCGGATCGACCCCTTCCGCCAAGCCGCCATCCACACGCATTGATGGGTCCTCTCTCGGACCGCCCGCGGCTTCCCGCCCGCGGCCCGTACGCCGATACGCAACTCCCGACATGTCCCAGTTCGAACCATGTCGGCACAGGTGAGGAACCAAGAGTCAACTGCCCCCAGCCCCGTCCCCGCCTTCCTCACCGGTCTATCAACAAGAACTCTCGTTTTCCTTAAGCGACAGGCCCTTGCAGATCCTCGCGAAGCCGCCCCCGGCGAAGCCGCCCCGACGGCACGACTCACGGCGCGGTGCCGCAACGGGCCACCGACCGAATCGTGACTTGTGGAAGATGGGGAAGCGCCGCACCCCCGAGCGCGACGGAGGAAGGTTACGCCCGCCTGGTGAAGCTTCGCAACAGGAAGCGTTGGCGGCGTGGTGAACGGAGGCTTGACCGCGTCGGCGACTCACGGCCCGCGCACAGCTTGTCCCCCCGCAAGCCCTTGATGTGCCGCGCTGTTCCCGAATCGGCGGGATTCCGGCCGGCTTCGGGCCGGCGCCGGGGTCCGGTCATGTCGAGAGCGGGGAGGGGGCCGGGGACACGGCGGTGGACAGGGTGTTGGGACGCGCCCCGGGCTTGACAGCACCCCGGCCGCCTCACCCGGCGCGGCGCGCCCGCGCCTCGGCGAGGAGGCAGAGCAGCTCGAACGCGATGGTCGCGCCGACGAGGGCCGTGGTGCCGGAGGGGTCGAGGGGCGGGGCGACTTCCACGAGGTCGGCGCCGACGAGGTCGAGGCCGCGCAGGCCGCGCAGGAGGAAGAGCGCCTCGCGGGAGGTGAAGCCGCCGATCTCCGGCGTGCCCGTCCCGGGGGCGAAGGCCGGGTCGATGGAATCGATGTCGAAGGTCAGGTAGGTCGGCCCGGCCCCGACCACCGCGCGGGCCTCGGTGACCGCGGCGGGCAGCCCCTCGGCGATCACCCGCTCCATGTCGAGGATGCGGATGCCCTGGTCGAGGGCCCATTGCCGCTCGTCGCGGGCGTAGAGCGTGCCGCGCAGGCCGATCTGGACGGTGCGCCGCGGGTCGAGGACGCCGTCCTCGATGGCGCGCCGGAACGGCGTGCCGTGCGTGAGCTTGGCGCCGCCGAAATAGCTGTCGGTGGTGTCGCTGTGGGCGTCGATGTGGATCAGCCCCACCGGCCGGCCCGCCGCGACCGTGCGCAGGAGCGGGTAGCTGACGAGGTGGTCGCCCCCGACCGCGAGGAGCGTCAGCCCCGCCGCGCGCAGGGGCGCCGCGAACGCCTCGATGCGGCCGAGCGTGTCGGCGACGTCGACCGGGTTGACCGCCACGTCCCCGAGATCCGCGCAGGCGCAGAGCTCGTAGGGGCAGATCCCGGTCGCCGGGTTGACGAGGCGCATCAGCGCCGATTGCTCGCGCACGCCGCGCGGCCCCAGGCGCGCGCCCGGGCGGTTGGTGGTGGCGCTGTCGAAGGGGATGCCGAACAGGCCGATCTCGACCGGCTCGGCGATGGCCGCCTCCGGGCTCAGCACCGGCAGGCGCATCAGGCTGGCGAGGCCGGCGAAGCGCGGCATCGCCATCCCGGAGAGGGGCTGGAAGCGCGCGAGCCGCGCGGCGCGGGTCGGATCGTCGGCCGGGGAAGTCATGATCGGGGCTCCGTCTGATGAGGCCGGCGGTCGCTTGCCACGACCGCCGGTTCGGTTCTCGACTCGTCGTCAAGCCTTCTCGCCAAATCTTTGGCTCGGTGTCGGAAACTCGGGGTGCTCGACGGCCCGGCGCGTCGGCATGCCGGGCCGTTGGCATGGGTTCTGTCCTACAGGCAGGGGCGGCCGGGAGTCTCGCGTTGACGATGGCGGGACGCGCGGCTATAGACGGCGTCTCGCGAACCCGCCGGCTCGCCCCGGCGGCTTTCCGTGCTTTCCGCGCCCTGTCCGCGACGCCGTCACGCCCCCGGGCCCTCGTGCATCGCGCTTTTCGAGAATGAGGAAGACCGATGGCCAACACCGTGTCGGCCAAGAAGATGACCCGCAAGATCGCCAAGCGCACGGCGATCAACCGCTCGCGCCGCAGCCGCATGCGCACCTTCATCCGCAAGGTCGAGGAGGCGATCGCCTCGGGCGACGCCGCCACGGCGCTGACCGCCCTGCGGAGCGCCGAGCCGGAGATCATGCGCGCGTCGCAGAAGGGCATCGTTCACAAGAACACGGCCTCCCGCAAGGTCTCGCGCCTCACGGCCCGGGTGAACGCCCTCCAGGCGTGACCGGCCGGTTCCGGCGAGAGATTTCCGGCAAGAGCTTCCGGCAAGAGCAACCAGCCCGGCGCGAGCCGGGCTTTTTCGTGCCCGGATCAGGCGCCGGGATCGTTCGCGAGCAGGATCGGCTGCCCGTGCGGGGTCGCGGCGGCGGCCCGCGCGAAGGCGTCGCGGCGCTCGGAGAGCGCCTCGGCCGAGGTCACCCCGCGGGCGCCGAGCAGGTCCTCGATCACCTCCAGCCAGAGCGCGTAATCGGCCGGGCGCTCGCCGCGCCGGCTCGCCGCGCCGAGCGCCTCGGCCCATTCGCCCCAGGTGAACAGGCCGCGCTCCTGCAGCGCCACCACCAGGGCGAAGGTCTGCGCCTCCCAGGGCGCCGCGAAGGGGGAAGCCTCGGGCGCGCTCATGCGGCGCCTGCCGGCGCCGGCGCGCCTGCCGGCGCCGGCGCGCCTGCCGGCCCATCTCCCGGCGCCGGCGCGGCCGCCCTGCGCACCGGCTCCAGGTAGCTCTCGAAGGCGTTGACCGAGACGCTGAGGCCCGGATCCGCCTCCTCGCCCCACAATTCCACCCCGGGAAAGCGCACCGTGTAGAGCCATTGCGGGTTCTCGCCGGCGAGGCGCGCGTTCGAATCCGGGAACACGAAGGTGCCGTGCACGCGCTCGACCGTGCCGGTGCGGCCGCGGACGTAGCGCGGCAGGCGGGTATGGCCCGCGGGGTTCATGACCTTGGCGGTGACCTCGTCGCCCGCCGCGAAGCGGGCGGGCCGCGCGGCGGGGCGGTTGCTCGGGAAGCCGCGCGCGAAGAGCGGCGCGACCTCCTCGCCCCTGAGCACGCGGGTGATCGGCGCGGGGGGCGTGAGCGCGGCGCCCGCCCGCAGCTCGGCCTCCTCGACGAGGCCGTGATGGGTCAGCTGCTTCTCCAGGGCCCGGAGCCAGATCTCGTAGTAGCTCGCCGCCAGATACTCGGCCGGCGGCAGGGATTCGCGGGCCGCGCGGCTCGCGTCGAGGTTCCAGGTCCCGGTCAGCCCCATCGCCATCGCCATGGCGAAGACGCGCCGCTCCCAGGGGGCGTGGAACCAGGGCTCGTCGGCCTCGAAGCCGATCGGCCCGAACCCGTGCATGCCGCCGAGATCCTGACCGCCATTCATGCGCGCACCACCTGGTCGGGAGCGAGGGGGAGGCCGGTGCCGATCATGGCGTCGCGGGTCACGAGGTCGGCCAGCGCCGCCTCGTCGAGGTGCTCGCTGCCGGCGGGCCGCATCGGCAGAACCATGTAGCGCAGCTCCGCGGTCGAATCCCAGACGCGGATCCGGGTGGTCGCGGGCAGTTCGACGCCGAACTCGCGCAGGACGCCGCGCGGGTCGATCACCGCCCGCGCGCGGTAGGGCGGCGACTTGTACCAGACCGGGGGCAGGCCGAGGACCGGCCAGGGGTAACAGGAGCAGAGGGTGCAGACGACGAGGTTATGCTCCTCGGGCGTGTTGGCGACGACGACCATGTGCTCGCCGCCGCGTCCGCCGATGCCGAGTTCGCGGATGGCCGCGGTGGCGTCGTCGAGGAGCCGGGCGCGGTAGGCCGGATCGACCCAGGCCCGGGCGACGACCCGGGCGCCGTTGCGGGGGCCGACCTTGGTCTCGTAGGTGTCGATCAGCGCATCGAGGGCGGCCGGATCGACGTAGCCCTTCTCGACCAGGATGGATTCGAGCGCCCGCACCCGCAGGTCCATGGGCGAGAGCTCGCTGCCATGCGGGTGCGGGTGATCGTGGTGGTGATCCGTCATGCCGTCCCTCCCGGCCAGAGGTCTAGACCGTCGCCGCGGCGCCGTCACGCCGCGATTCGGCGGGCGGGGGATCCCGCACCGATCCCGGCGCACGCAGCGGGATCGCCGGCCCGGGAGGCGCGAGCGCGCGCGAGCCGGGGAGCACCTCGGCAGGAGGACGCGTCGTGATGCCGGAACCGTCGCGCCGGCGCGGATCCGGCTAGAGCAGCACCCGATCACGTTGCAATCGGGTGCTGCTCTAGGTCTTTGATCTTGCCGCATTGTCTGCGACGAACCGGCATCCACTTCGTCGGAAAATGCTCTAGTGGCTTGTCTGGTCTGATTTGATGAGTTGCGCGTTGGTGGGGCTGTATCCCGGGAGGCGCGCGATGAAGAAGTACGTTGTGACGCTCACGGCGGCGGAGCGGGATGAGCTTTCTGGGCTGGTGTCGCGCGGGAAGGCCGAGGTGCGCCGGCTCAAGCACGCGCAGGTGTTGCTCAAGGCGGACGCGAGCGCCGCGGGACCGGGCTGGCCCGACGAGCGAATCGCCGAAGGGGTCGGGGTCGGAACGGCGAGCGTGGAGCGGGTGCGACGGCGCTTCGTCGAGGAGGGGCTGGAGCGGGCGCTGAGCCCCTACCGCAAGGGCCAGCGCCTCTACGCCCGCGCGCTCGACGGCGAAGCGGAGGCTCACCTGATCGCCCTGGCCTGTTCGTCGCCGCCTCAAGGACGGGCGCGCTGGACGCTGCGCCTGTTGGCCGGCCGCATGGTTGAACTGCAGCACGTGCCGGGCGTATCTCACGAGACGGTGCGTCAGACACTCAAAAAAACACTCTCAAGCCGCACCTGAGGAAGATGTGGTGCATCCCGCCCAAGCACTCGGCGGAGTTCGTCTTCCACATGGAGGACGTGCTGGAGGTCTACTGCCGGCCCTATGATCCGCGTCGGCCGGTGGTGTGCCTGGACGAGAGCTTCAAACAACTGATCGGCGAGACCCGCCCGGCGCTGCCCCCGCGCCGCGGGGCAGTGGCGCGCCACGACCACGTCTACGTGCGCAACGGCGTGGCGAGCCTGTTCCTCGCCTGCGAGCCGCTGGCGGGCTGGCGGCACGTGGCCGTCACCGCCCAGCGACGCCGCGTGGACTGGGCGCGCGTCGTGCGCGACCTGCTCGACGGGCGCTAGCGCGAGGCCGAGCGGGTGGTGCTGGTGATGGATCAACTCAACACTCATGCCCTGGCCAGCCTGTACGAGGCCTTCCCGGCCGCCGAGGCGCGCCGCTTGGCCGCGCGCATCGAGCTTCATCACACGCCCAAGCACGGCTCGTGGCTCAACATGGCCGAGATCGAGTTGAGCGCGCTGGGGCAGCAATGCTTGGCCCGGCGCATCGCCCAGGTGAACACGCTCACCCAACAGGTTGCTCGGTGGGAGGAGGCCCGCAACGCCGGGCAGACAAAGGTGAACTGGCACCTCACCGCCGGGCAAGCTCGCGACAAGCTGCGCAGCCTCTACCCATCAATTGAAGCCTGACAGGGTACTAGGGCCGCAGGGCCGGCGTCTCCACCGGCAGGCCGGCGGCGCGCTGCATCAGGTAGAGTTCCAGCGCCACCAGCTCGGGCGCGTCCGGCGGGAAGGGCTCGGCCCGCATCCCGGTCAGGCAATTGCGCAGCCGGCGCCGGAAGGAGCCCAGATCCTGCCATTCCAGCCGGTAGAGCGGGTAGCCGGTCGGGTGGCCCTGCGGGATCACCGCCGCCCCGAGGTGCCGCCCCCACTGCGCGTCGTGGCAGGCCGCGCAGGAGAGGCCGAGCTGGCCCAGGCGGCGGGTGAACAGGGCGCGGCCCTCCGCCCGCGCCCCGTCGAGGCGCGGGTCGGCCGGTGGCGCCACCGGGAGCCCGCGCGACTGCGCCCCGATCGCGGCCGCGAGCGCCAGGAGCGGCCGAGTCTCGGGCGCGAGCGGCGCCTCGTTCTGGTGGCGGCGGCGGCACAGGTTGATGCGGTCCTCCAGGTCGACCGGTCCGCCCCCTCCCTCGTCGAAGGCCGGGTAGCGCGCCGAGACGCCGCGCATCGCGGTGATCGGCCCGTGGCAGCCGGAACAGGCCGGGGCGCCCGAGGCCGGCGCCGTCCCCCAGGCCTCCTCGCCGTCCGCCACCCAGAGCAGGCCCGGATGGGCCGCCTCGTCCCGCTGCATGGCGCGCAGTTCCGGCGTCATCTGGTCGAAGCCGGAGCGGCGCTCGCCGGGCGGGATCTCGGCCGCGGCCGCGGCCCCGCCGAGGCAGAGCAGGAGGAGCCCGGCGAGGCCGGGCCGGCGGGGCGGCGGGCGCCTCACGTCACCGCGATCGCGGCGCGCTCGGTCTGCGAGAAGCCGTTGTCGCCGCTCCAGGTGAAGGTGAAGGTGCCGCTGCGCGTCGCCACCGTCGTGAAGGTCAGGTAGGGGTTGGCGGAACTCGCCGGGAACAGCTCGGCCCGGAAGATCTCCTCGTTCTCGAAGCGGCAGACGAACTCCGTGATGATGTTGCGCGGCACGAGGCGCCCGTCCGCGCCCGGCCGGAAGCCGGTCTCCATCGGGTGGGAGATCAGGGTCTTGATCTCGATCACGCTGCCGGCGGCGGCGCTCTTCGGCACGTTGATGAGGCTGCGGGCCATCGCGTCATCCCTCCACGCAGGCCGCGAGGGTCACGATCGCGTCGGCGGTGGCGGACCAGTAGCTGCCGTCCGACATCTCGGCGATCGCCGTCACGGTCTGGGAATCCGCGAGCCGGATGCGGGTCGACACCGCCGCCCGCCCGGCGCGCGGCGAGAGATGGATGGTGAGCACGTTCGGCTGCGGGTTCTTGTCGTTGAAGACCGCGATGCGGCGGACGTGGTCGGCCTCGGTCATCGGGCTTTCGACCGCGACCGAGAGCGGCACGGCGTTGCCGTTCTCCACGAGCGGCGGCAGGTCGAGGCTGACCCGGCCGGGACGGATCGGCGCGTCGCCGGCGAAGCGCCGGATGGCGCTCAGGGTCGGCTCGCGCGGCGGCCGCTCGGCGGCGCGAGCCGGGCGCACCAGCGTCACGGCGAGGAGCCCCGCGCCGCCCGCCAGGATGGATCGCCGGTCCGGCCTCGTCATCGCGTCTCCCCTCCGCCGCGCAGCGTCGCCAAGTAGGCGATCACGTCCTCGATCTCCTGCGCCTCCAGCACCGGCCGGCCGCGCCAGGCCGGCGCGACCCGTTCGAGGCCCTCGACGCGCAGATACGAGGGCATGATCGTGTCCGGATTCAAGACGCGGCCGTCGACGAGCCGCAGGCGGATCTGCCCGGGCGAGAGCCGCGCGCCGATCCCCGCCAGATTCGGGCCGACATCCCCCTCCGGCCGGCCGCCGAGGCCCGCATGGCACAGGGTGCAGAGGCCGCGCCGCGGGTCGATGGCGATGGCGCGGCCGCGGGCCGGGTCGCCCGCGGTGCCGGTGAGCGGCGCCGGGATGGCGTCGCCCTCGATCGCCGGGACCGCCGCGGCGGCGAGGGCGGGGAGGAGGGCGAGGGCGAAGGCCGCCGCGAGCCCGCGCGGCCCGAGGCACCGCGCCGGGAGGCATCGCCCCCGGCGCCGCGGGCGGTGCCCCGGGCGCGGGCGGCGGATCGGGTCGCGCGGGGGATCGAGGCGGCGTCGCATCGGCTTCCGAGGGTCCGCCGCCGGAGATGGGGCCGCGACGGGCCGCGTCAGGAGTTGCGCCGGGCGGCCGATCGCCTCACGCCCGCCGCTTCATCAGCGCCGCCGCCGCGAGCCCGACCCCGGCCATCACCGCCCCGGTGGTCAGCGGGTGGAGCTGCGCCCGCGTGTAGGTGCTGGTGCGCCGCACGTAGCCCGGGTGGCCGCCCTGGACCTGCCCGTCGATGCCCGGCTCGTGCAGGGACCCGCGCGGGTCGCGCGGCGGCTCGGCGCCGCGCTGGGCCTGGGACATCACGGCGCCGAGGCGCTCGAAGGCGCGGGGCGCCACCTTCTTGAGGCCGGTCATCGCGCGGCCGCCGCCGCCGACGTAGATCTCCCGCTGGGGATGCACCGCGGCGTGCAGGATGGCCCGCGCCACCTCGTCCGGGTGGTAGACCGGCGGGGGCAGCTGCGGCTCGCGGTCCATGTAGTTGCGGGCGTGGTGGGTCAGGGGCGTGTCGATCGAGCCGGGCTTGATCAGCGTCACCGAGACCGGCGCCCCCTCCATGTCCAGCTCCGCCCGCAGCCCGTCCGTGAAGCCCCGCACCGCGTGCTTGCTCGCCGAGTACATGGCCTGGAGCGGGATCACCATGTCGGAGGCGATGCTGCCGACATTGATCAGCGCGCCGCCCTGCCGCCGCAGGTAGGGGAGCGCCACCAGCGAGCCGTAGACGGTGCCCCAGAAATTCGTCCGGAACAGCCGGTCGCTGTCCGCGTCGCTGACCTCCTCCAGCCGCCCGAAGATCGAGATGCCGGCGTCGTTCACCCAGCTGTCGATGCGGCCGAAGCGCTGCATCGCCGTATCGGCCAGGGCCTGCACGTCCTCGCGCCGGCCGACATCGCCGACCGCGTGGGCCGCCTGCCCGCCGTCGTGCCCGATCTCGTCCTGGATCATCGCGAGCGCCTCGGCGTTGCGGGCGCCCATCACCACTCGGGCGCCGCTGCGCGCCGCCCGGCGCGCCGTGGCGAGGCCGATCCCGCTCGACGCTCCCGTGATCACGATCACCTGCTGGTCGAGGGGCTTGTGCGCGTAGACCATCGGCTGCTCCATGCTGCTCGGGGGATGTCCGTCGCCTGCCCAACGAATGCCGGCGGCTCGCGTTCACTCGACGTCGGGCGCGACCTGCCCCCAGTTCAGCACGGCGACCAGGGCGACCCCGCCGAAGACGTTGCCGATCAGCGTCGGCAGGAAGAAGCGGGCGGCGTAGTCGCCCCAGCCCGCCTCGCCGAGGAAGACCAGGTAGGCGGCCTCGACGGAGCCGGCGACGACGTGGGCGAGGCCGCAGATCGCGATCACGTAGGTCAGGAGCAGGATGACGAAGGGCCGCGCGCCTCCGGCGGCGGGCAGCAGCCAGACCATCAGGGCGATGAGCCACCCGGCGACCACGGCCTTGGAGAGGGTCGGCCAGAACGGATGCGCGAGGGTGTGGCGGCTGATGTCGCGGAACTGCGCCCGCAGGCCCTCGTCGAAGACCTCGGTGCGGGCGATGGCGAGGGCGAACAGGATCGTGCCGACGAGGTTGGCCGCGAGCACCAGGCCCCACAGGCGCAGCAGCCGCCCGAGCATCGCGAGGGTCCGGTCGTGCAGGAGCGGGAGCACCGGGGTGAGGGTGTTCTCGGTGAAGAGTTGCTGGCGCCCGAGGACCACGATCAGGAAGCCGATCGTGTAGCCCCAGCCGGAGACGAGGTCGCGCCAGGGGGCCTCGGGCAGCCGCGCCCGGATCACGCCCTGGACCACGAGGGAGAGGCCCATCGCCAGACCGGCCGCGAGGCCCGAGAGCAGCAGCGCGGAGACCGTGCGGGCGAGTTCCTCGACCCCCTCGTGGCGGATGACCTCGTGGATGACGATGGCGCTCGGCCAGCGCTCCGCCTCGACCTCGTCCGCGACGTCGTGCTCGCGGCCTCTCCGCTCGGGCTCGGGTCCGGACATGCGGCCTCCCGTGAGGCCCGCGACGAGGCCTCCCATGAGGCCTCGCATGGGGTCTCGCGCCGGGACGCCCGGCCCCGGTCCAAGCCCGGCGCCGGCCCCGTGTTCCCGCCGCAGGGGCCGCCTCAGCCCGCCGTGCCCGGATGGATCGGGGCCTGGTAGGCGAGGCCCATGTCCCAGGGAAAGTAGATCCAGGTGTCCTGGCTGACCTCGGTGACGAAGGTGTCGATCAGCGGCCGCCCGGCGGGCTTGGCGTAGACCGTGGCGAAATGCGCGTTCGGCAGCATGCCCCGCACCACCTGCGCGGTCTTGCCGGTATCCGTCAGGTCGTCGAGGACGAGGACGCCGCGCCCGGTCCCGTCGCCGATCGCGCGGATGCTCGGCGCCACGTCCTTGATGACGTGGAGCGCGCCCTGCTCCTGGTAATCGTGGTAGCTGGCGATGCAGACGGTCTCGATCAGGCGGATGCCGAGTTCGCGCGCCACCACGGCGGCGGGCACGAGGCCGCCGCGGGTGATGCAGACGATCGCCTCGAACGGCCCGGCCCCGGCGAGGCGCCAGGCGAGCGCCCGCGCGTCGCGGTGGAACTGGTCCCACGAGACCGGGAAAGCCTTGTCGCCAGGGGCCGCCATCCTGTTCCTCCGGTCAGTCCCGGGCCGCCCGCAGGCGGGCGACGAGGGTCTCGATCTCGGCCCGGGCCGCCGCCAGCTGGGCGGGGTCCTTGGCGCGGGCGACGATCTGGTTGCGGAACCCCTGCGGCGTCATCGACGGGTAGGAGCCGATCGAGACGCCCGGGAAGCGCGCCGCGAGCGCGGCGAGGTCGCCGGCGTAGAGGCCCTCGGGCAGGCCGCCGGCCTCGACCGTCTCGGCGAGCATCCGGGCGCCGGTGCGCAGGCGCGGCGCGATCCCGTCGAGCATCGCCTGCATGATCGCGGGCACGCCCGCCATCACGATCACGTTGCCGATCATGAAACCGGGCGCCTTCGAGATCGGGTTCTCGATCAGCTCGGCCCCGAAGGGGATGCGGGCCATGCGCAGGCGCGCCTCGTTGAGCTCCGCCTCCGGGATGCGTTCGAGCAGCATGGCCCGGGCTCGGGGATCGACCTCGATGCCGACGCCGAAGGCCGCCGCCACGCAATCGGCCGTGATGTCGTCGTGGGTCGGCCCGATGCCACCGGTCGTGAACAGGTAGGTGTAGCGGGCGCGCAGCGCGTTGACCGCGCCGACGATCTCCTCGGCCACGTCCGGCACGACCCGCACCTCGCGCAGGTCGATGCCGACCTGGGTGAGGTACTCGGCGATGTAGCCGATGTTCTTGTCCTTGGTGCGCCCGGAGAGGATCTCGTCGCCGATGACGAGCAGGGCCGCCGTCACCGCATTCGGGTTGTCGTCGCTCACGCGGGCCTCCAGGCTGGGCTCCCGCTGTATCGCGCGCCCACGCGCGGCTCAAGCGCCGGGGCCGGCGGTCTCGGACCCGCCGCCGCGGTCGCGCGAGACGCCCGGCAGCCCGCGCTCCTTCCGCAACGGGAGCATCGCGGAGCGGGACGCCACCTTCGCGGCGCTCGGCCTGCGCGGCGCTCGGCCTGCGCGGCGTCGGCCTGGGCGAGGGGAGCGCTGGGCGGCGGGGAACGCGCTGGATCTTGCGCGATCGTGCCGGCGCCGCCGCGCCCCTGAGCGCCGCAGGGGGCGGCACGGGCGTCGCGCCGGGCGGCGCGCCCTGCTAAGGGGGGTCATGTCGTCGCCCGCGTGCCCGCCTTGCGCTTCCCGTCCCGGCTGACCGAGGGGCGGCTGGTCCGCCGCTACAAGCGCTTCCTCGCCGACGTCGAACTCGCCGACGGCCGCCTGGTGACGGCGCATTGCGCCAATCCGGGCGCGATGCTGGGCCTGGCGGCGCCGGGGCGCCCGGTGCTGCTCTCGGCCGCGACCAGCCCCGGCCGCAAGCTCGCGTGGTCCTGGGAGATGGTCGAGGCCGACCTGCCGGGCGGCCCGCAATGGGTCGGCATCAACACGATGCGCCCGAACCACCTGGTGGCGGAGGCCTTCCGGGAGGGCCGCCTGCCGGCGCTCGCCGGGGTCACGTCCCTGCGGCCGGAGGTGCGCTACGGCCGGGCGAGCCGGGTCGACTTCCTGGCCGAGCATCCGGCCGGCCCGATCCACGTCGAGGTGAAGAACTGCCACATGATGCGGGACGCCGGCCTCGCCGAGTTCCCGGACTGCATCGCCGCCCGCAGCGCCCGGCACATGGAGGAGCTCGCCGCGGTGGTGCGCGGCGGCGGGCGCGCGATGGTGATCGTCGTGGTGCAGATGCGGGCCGGACGCTTCACCGTGGCGGGCGACGTCGACCCGGCCTTCGCGGCCTCCTTCCGGCGGGCGCAGGAGGCCGGCGTCGCGACCGTGGCCTATCGCTGCCGGCTCGACCCGGACGAGGTCGCCATCGAGGCGGAGATCCCGATCCTGCCGGCCTGACCCGTCATACGCCGGCCGGCTGATGGCGTCGCCCTGCGGAAGGTCGTCCTCGCTCAGGCGCCGCGCGGGCGCCTGATCCGGGATCCGCGTCGATCACGCGGATCCCGGATCAGGCCTTCTCGAAGATGAGGTTGAGGCGGGTGCGCGCGAGGCGGCGATAGCCGTGGCTCAGCAGGAGGGCGCAGAGGTCGGTCTGCCAGAGGTCGGTGCCGTCCTCCAGGACGATGATCCCCGGATGCAGGGCGGGCGGCGCCTTGCGCAGGAAGGGCTCCAGGATCAGGTCCTCCGCCCCCTCGACGTCGAGCTTCATCGCGTCGATGCGCGGCAGGCCCTCGGCGCGCACGAGGTCGAGGAGCGTCACCGCCGGCACGCGGATCGCCGCGCCCTCGTTGGTGCCCACCACCTTGAGGCTCGATTCCCCGCTGTTGCGCTGGTCGACGAACAGCGTGAGCTCGCCCGCCTTGTCGGCCACCGCGCAGGCCACCGCCTTGACCGTGCCGAAGGGGTTCTGGGCGATGTTGTAGGCGAGCTTGTCGAAGATGTCGGGCTGCGGCTCGACCGCCAGGATGCGCGCCGAGGGCCCGCTGATCCCGGCCACGAACAGCGCGTAGGCGCCGATATTCGCCCCGATGTCGATGAAGACGCAGTCCGGCCGGAGCCGCTCGGCGAGGAGCCGGCGCTCGGCCGGATCGAAGAACTGCGGGGTGAAGAGCACCTTCTTCTCGCAGTTGTTGTTGTAGGGGTGCAGCCGCATGCGGGCGCCGTAGCGCTCGACGTCGAGGGGCCGGCCGCGCAGCAGGCGGATGGCGCAGCGGCGCAGGATCAGCGCGAGGCGCCGGGCGCCCCATTCCTCCGCCGGCAGGCGCTGGGTCCGGGCCACGATCCAGCGCACGAGGCCGGTGGGCGCGTAGGTCCCGAAGGGCTCAAGGGATTGGGTCATCGCATGGGTCGAGGTCGCCATCGCGCGCCTATGCCACCGCGGCGGGCCGCCCGCAACGTCCGGCCATGGCCGGGCGCCGTCCTGCCCGCAACGCCCGGCCATTGCCGGGCGCCGTCCTGCCCGCAACGCCCGGCCATGGCCGGGCGCCGTCCTGCCCGCAACGCCCGGCCATTGCCGGGCGCCGTCCTACCCGCAACGCCCGGCCATTGCCGGGCGCCGTCCTGCCCGATAGAGGGCGGGGACGCCGCAGGGGAGCCCGCCGCCGATGCAGACCTTCGATTCCGACGGGGTGACGATCGCCTATCTGGATGCCCGGCCGGAGCGGGGTGCGGGCGACCCGGTGCTGCTCATCCACGGCTTCGCCTCGAACCACCGCACGAACTGGGTCAACACGGGCTGGGTCCGGACGCTCACGGAGGCGGGCTACCGGGTGATCGCCCTCGACAATCGCGGGCACGGCGAGAGCGGCAAGCTCTACGAGCCGGAGGCCTACGCGTCCGAGCTGATGGCGGAGGATGCGCGCCGGCTCCTCGACCATCTCGGCCTTGGGCGGGCCGACGTGATGGGCTACTCGATGGGCGCCCGCATCACGGCCTTCCTGGCGCTGCTGCATCCGGACCGGGTGCGCTCGGCGCTGCTCGGCGGACTCGGGATCCACCTCGTCGAGGGCAGGGGGCTGCCGAGCGGCATCTCGGAGGCCATGGAGGCGCCGTCGAGCGCCGACGTGACCGATCCGGTGGCGCGCTCCTTCCGGATCTTCGCCGAGCAGACCCGCAGCGATCTCCGGGCGCTCGCCGCCTGCATGCGCGGCTCGCGGCAGACCCTCTCGCGCGCGGAGGTGGCGCAGATCGAGGTGCCGACGCTGGTCTCGGTCGGCACCACCGACCACATCGCCGGGTCCGGACCCGCACTCGCCGCCCTGATCCCGGAGGCGCGCAGCCTCGAGATCCCCAACCGCGACCACAATCTCGCCGTCGGCGACAAGGTGCATAAGCAGGGCGTGCTCGGCTTTCTGGCGGAGCGCCCCTGAGAGCCTCACTGGGCGCGGAGTCGCTGGCGGCTGGCCCGCGCCTGAACGCTCGCCATCGGCACCCGCAGCACCCGGCAGTGATTCTGGTCCTCGACCCGGATCGCGCTTCGCCGCCAGTCGCAGACGATGTCACCGTCCCGCAGAAGGTCCGTCGCCAGGTGGGTCGCGCGTTCGAGCGCATCCGCCCGGCTCGGAAGGTCCATCCCCTCTGCATCCAGGATCATGCGCGACCCATTCTGGAAATGAAAGTAGTAGAGGGTCATCGATCCTTAACGCCTCATCCCGAGTTGAATTTGGTATTTGCTGTCGGTGACGGCTCCTCGCAGCCTTCACCGATCCAGGTTCGAATATAACATAGGTTAGTTCCCAGCAAGGCCGGAGCAACTTGTGGCAGCGCTTCCACTGGCCGCTCGGGCGGGCGCCGCGCGCGAAAAAGTCCTTTTCAATCATACCCCTTAGCGGCCTGACGCTGGGCAATGGACAAAATCGGACTAGGCTGAATGCACCCGCCGGCCTCAACCGAGGGCTATCCCGGGGAGCCGAATCGGCGGGCCGGAGCCTGGGGGCGGCGGGCCCTCGACGGGCCTATGGACCGAGCTGATCCGCGGCGCCTGTACGAGGCCGACATCCGCATGGCCGAAATGGGAGATGGCGACGCCATCAACCGGGTGTCGCATGCGCGCCCGGCGCGGGACGGTCGCGGCAGAGGTCGCGGGCTTCGGCCGGTCGCGGCTTGACGCTCCCGACCATGAAAAAAGCCGCCCCGGGGGGGCGGCTCTCTCGCGCGGGTGGGGCCCCGCGGCCCGTCGGGCCGTGCGGGTCATACGCCATCCGATTGATTGCTTCGCAATGCGGATGTCGGCTTCGCTCAGGCGCCGCGCGGGCTTGGGATGCGGGATCCGCTTCGATCAAGCGGATCCCGTATCAGGCACGCAGGCGCGTGCGGATGTCGCCGAGGCTGCGGCGGATCAGGTCCTGGGCGGCGTCGCCCGTCACCTTCTCGCGCAGGATGGTCTCGGAGACGCGCACCGCGGCCTCCGCGGCGGCGGCCCGCACCTCGGCGGCGGCCTGCGCCTCGGCCTGCGCGATCTTGGCCTCGGCGGCCTTGGTGCGGCGGGCGACGAAGTCGTTCAGGCGGGCATGGCCCTCGGCGGCGGCGCGCTCCGCCTCCGCCCGGGCATTGGCGACGATCGCCTCGGCCTCGCGCTCGGCCTCGCCCCGGCGCTTCTGGTAGCCGGCGAGGAGCGCGGCGGCCTCCTCGCGCAGGCGGCGGGCCTCTTCCAGTTCGCGGCGCACCCGCTCACCCCGGCGGTCGAGGCCGTTGATGATCTGGTCGAAGCCGCCGGCCTTCCAGACGATGCCGCAGAAGATCACGAAGGCGACCGCGACCCAGAATTCCGGTTCCAACATCTCTCGGGTCCTCCGGCTCAGTGCACGGTCTGGGTGCGGTCGTAGGCCGCCTCTACGGCGGCGCGGTCGGGGCTCTGGCCGATCAGGCGCTCGACGATGGCGGTGGCGGCGTCGGCCGCGACCTCGCGCACGCTGCCCATCGCGGTCGCGGTGCGGGCGCGGATCTGCGCCTCGGACTCGGCGAGCTTGGCGGCGAGGTCGGCCTCCAGGGCCTTGCGGCGGGTCTCGGCCTCGGCCGCGAGGCTGTCGCGGGTCGCCTGGGCGATGCCCTTGGCCTTGTCCTGCGCCTCCTTGAGGGAGCGCTCATAGGCTCCTCGGGCGGAATCCGCGCCGGTCTTCATGCGCGACGCCTCATCGAGATCGGCGGCGAGCCGCGCCTGACGGTCGTGCAGCAGGCCGGCGATGCGCGGCACCGCGACCCGGGACATCAGGTAGTAGAGCAGCCCGAAGGCGATGGCGAGCCAGAGGATCTGCGCCGCGAAGGTGGTGCTCTGGAAGGGAGGAAAGCCGCCGCCATGCTCGGAGGCCGGCTCGTGGATCAGGCCTTCCTGCAGGCCGGCATGGGGTGTGGGCTGCGCCATCGTGTCGTCCGGGAATGCGGGAGCCTCAAGCAGCGCGCCGGCCGAGCGGCCGGCGCAAGACGCCGCGGCACCCGCGCGCCGGCGGGCCTCCGCGACGGGAGGGGGCGCCCGTCAGACGGGGAGCGGCGACGGGCCGCTCCCGGACGAGGCGCCCGGGCGTCGACGCCTCAGACCGCGAACAGGAGCAGCAGCGCGACGAGGAGCGAGAAGATGCCGAGCGCTTCCGTCAGCGCGAAGCCGAGGAGCAGGTTGGCGCGCTGGCTGTCGGCCGCGGAGGGGTTGCGCAGGGCGCCCGCGAAGAACTGGCCGAAGAGGTTGCCGAGGCCCACGGCGGCGCCCGCCATGCCGAGGCAGGCGAGACCGGCGCCGATGTACTTCGCAGCAACGGGATCCATCTGAGTACTCCTGAGGTCGTCTAGTCGTCTGGCTGGTGGGATCCGGCCGCGACAGGGCGAACCGGGGTGGGGAGGGGGCACCCCGGCCGGGACGGCCGGGAGGAACCGGCCGTCAGTGGCCGGGATGCAGCGCGTCGCTGAGGTAGATCGAGGTCAGCGTCGCGAAGACGTAGGCCTGCAGCACCGCGACCAGCATCTCGAGCGCCGTGATGGCGACCGACAGGGCGAGGGGCAGCGGCGAGAGGATGCCCCAGATGCCCGCGGCGAGCAGGGCCGGGACGAAGCCCGCGAAGATCTTGAGGGCGATGTGGCCCGCCAGCATGTTGGCGAAGAGACGGACCGAGAGGCTGATCGGGCGGGAGATGAAGGACACCACCTCGATCGCCACGATGAGCGGCTTCAGCCAGCCCGGAACGCCCGGCGGCACGAACAGGTCGAGGAAGTGCACCCCGTGCGCCATGAACCCGTAGATGACCACGGTCAGGATCACCACCAGCGCCAGCATGAAGGTGACGATGATGTGGCTCGTCACCGTGAAGGCGTAGGGGATCATCCCGAACAGGTTGAGCACCAGCACGAACATGAAGAGCGAGAACACGAGCGGCACGAAGCGCTCGCTGCCGTGCCCGGCCGATTGGTGCACCGTGGAGGCGATGAACTCGTAGAACGCCTCGGCCAGCGACTGCATCCGCCCCGGCACCAGCGCGCGCTGGCGGGTGGCGACCAGGGTGATCAGCGCGATGATCCCGACCGCGGCGAACATGTAGAGCGCCGACTGGGTGAACGCGATGTGCTGGTGGCCGATATGACCGAACGAGACCAGCGGCTTCAGCTCGAACTGGTGGATCGGATCCAACTTCACGGCCATGCCGGTCCCGCCCCTCTATCCATCGGCGCCGCGGTCGTCCGCTCGGCGCCTGATCCGCGCTGGCGGATGCACGGCATCCACCCGATGATCAAGTCCCCGTTTCGTTTTTCTTCGTGTCCGCGGGCCGAAAAAACCCCGACACGCGCATCACGTTCAGCACTCCCGCCGCGAAGCCCAGGATGACGAGCACGATCATGCCCCAGGGCTTGGTGCCCAGAAGCCGATCGAGGCCCCAGCCGAGCAGCCCGCCCGCCACGACGCCCGACACGAACTCCGTCGACAGACGCAGCGCGAGGCCGAGCGGCGAGGGTTGGCGGGTCTCGGAACGCGACGAAGGATCGGGAGCGGCGGGGGGCCGCTTCCGGTCGATCTGCATTTCGAGACGCTTGAGCCTCGCGGAGAGATCACTGTCGGGGGCAGGCTCCCGGCCCATGCCGCCCTCGTCTCGCGGGTCGGTGCCGGTCATGGCGCGACTCCGCGTCGGAGGGGCGAAGTTGTCCAGCCCGGGTGCCCCCTTCGAGCGGGCGCACCATAGTTTCGCCCACAGTGCGAGTCAAGGATCCGTGAGGTAGCCATAAGTCTTTGTTCCGCCTTATGGATTGGGAACGGCCACGCCCCGCGGCATCACATCGCCTCGGCGAGCGCCCGCGCCCCCGCGAGGTCGACCGAGACGAGTTGCGACACGCCCCGCTCCGCCATGGTGACCCCGCACAGCCGGTCCATCCGCGCCATGGTGATGGGGTTGTGGGTGATTACCAGGAAGCGGGTGTCGGTGTCCCGGGCCATGCGGCCGAGGAGGTCGCAGTAGCGCTCGACGTTGGCGTCGTCGAGGGGGGCGTCGACCTCGTCGAGCACGCAGACCGGTGACGGGTTGGTCAGGAACACCGCGAAGATCAGCGCGATGGCGGTGAGCGCCTGCTCGCCGCCCGAGAGCAGGGTCATGGTCTGGGGCTTCTTGCCCGGCGGGCGGGCCAGGATCTCGAGGCCGGCCTCCAGCGGATCCTCGGCATCGACGAGCGTCAGTTCGGCGGTGCCCCCGCCGAACAGCGTGGTGAACAGGCGCTCGAAATGCCCGTTCACGGCCGCGAAGGCGGCGAGCAGCCGCTCGCGCCCCTCGCGGTTGAGGCTCGCGATGGCCCCGCGCAGGCGCCGGATCGCCTCCAGGAGGTCGTCGCGCTCGCGCGAGAGCGCGTCCCGCCGCTCCTCGGCCTCGGCCAGTTCCGCCTCGGCCCGCAGGTTCACGGCCCCGATCCGCTCCCGGTCGGCCCGCAGGCCGGAGAGCCGGGCCTCGACCGCTTCCGCCTCCGGCAGGGCCTCGCCCGGGGCGAGGCCGGCGAGGGCGGGGAGCGCCTCCAGGGTCGCGCCGAGCGTCTCGGGGATCGCCCGGGCGACCTCGGCGAGGCGGCGCGCCAGCGCCTCCTGCGCCGCCGCCGCGGCGGCCCGGGCCTCCCGCGCCGCGCCGAGGGCCTCGAGGGCGGCCCAGGCGCGCCGGTCGGCCTCGGCGAGCCCGGCCTCGGCGGCCGCGAGCCGATCCGCCGCCGCGCGCCGCGCCGCCTCGGCCTCCCGGCCGGCGCCCGCGAGCCGCCGCCGCTCGGCCGCGAAGGCGCCGGGTGCCCCGGCGAGGGCGGCCCGCTCCTCCTCGGCCGCGGCGCGGCGCCCGGCGAGGTCGTCGAGGGCGGCCGCGGCGCGCAGGGCGCGGTCGCCCCAGCGCGCCCGCTCCTCGGCCAGGGCGGCGGCGCGGCGGCGGCGCTCCGCGGCCGCACGGGCGAGGGCGAGGGCGGCGGCCCTCGCCTCGGCCGCGGCGGCGCGCCGGGTCGCCACCGCCTGCCGCAGGCGGGCGAGATCCTCCGGCGCCTGCCCCGGCAGGGCCGCGAGGGCGTCCTCGGCGGCCTCGATCCGGGCCGCCGCCTCCTCGGCCTCCTCGGCGAGCCGCGCCTCGGCCTCGTCCCGGGCCGCGCGCCGCGCCGCCGCCTCGGCCGCGCGGCGCTCCGCGGCCACCAGGGCGGCGCGGGCCGCGTCGAGGCGGGTGCGGGCGAGGCGGGCCGCGTCGAGGGCCCGCGTCTCCCGGGCGGCGGCCTCGCGCGCCCGCTCCTGCCGCACCGCGCCGGCGGCGCGGGCGGCCTGCGCCGCCTCGCGGGCCTTGGCCGCTGCCTGCCGCAGCGCGTCGAGCCGGGCGCGCGCGGCGAGGCGCAGGGCGGCGGGCGAGGGCGCCTCGGCGGAGACCGTGAAGCCGTCCCAGCGCACGAGGTCGCCCGCGAGGGTGACGAGGCGCTGGCCCGGCCGCAGGCGCGCCGCCAGGGCGGCGGCCTCGCCGCGGGCGACGATCCCGACCTGCCGCAGGCGCCGGGCGAGGAGCGGCGGGCCGTCCACCACGCGCGAGAGGGGCAGGGCACCGGCGGGAAGCGGCGGGTCGGCGGGATCCTCCGGCGCCCCGGCCCAGTGGGCGGGGGCGGCCGGGTCGGTCGCCGCGTCGAGATCCTCGCCCAGGGCCGCCGCGAGGGCCGCCTCGTGCCCCGGCGCGACGCGCAGCGCGTCGAGGAGCGGCGGGAAGCGCGCGGGAGGCGCCACCAGGCCCGCGAGGGTGCCCGCCTCGGCCTCGCGGCGGGCGGCCTCGCGCTCCGCGTCGGCCAGGGCCGGACGCCCGCGCGCCTCCGCGTCGCGGGCCTCCGCGAGGTCCTCGCGCGCCGCGGCGGCCTCGTCCTCGGCCTGCTCGCTCAGCGCCGACGCCTCCGCCAGGGCGGCGCGCAGGCGCGCGAGCGCCGGCGCCTCGTCGGCCTCGCCGGCCCGCTCGCGGGCGAGGCGCGCCCGCTCGGCGGCGAGGCGCTCGGCGCGGGTGCGCCCGTCGCGCAGGGCGCGCTCCAGGGCGCCGCGGCGGGCGCTCCCCTCGGCGGCGGCGGCCTGGGCGGCCGAGAGCGCCGCCTCGGCGGCGGCGAGGGCGGCCTCGGCGGCGACGGCCCGCTGCTCGGCCGCCGCGCGCGCCCCCGCCCCGTCCGGGTCGGCCGCCAGGGCGGCGGCCTCGGCCTCGAGGCGGGCGAGGCTCGCCCGCGCGTCGTCGCGGCTCTCCGCCTGCCGGGCGGCGTCGCGGGCGAGGTCGGCGAGGCGCTGAGTGAGGTCGCGCAGGCGCTCGGCGGCGCGGTTCTCCTCGGCATCGAGGGCCGCCGCCGCCTGGGTCAGCCGCTGCAGCGCGGCGGCGGCCCGCGCCTCCTCCTCGCGCAGGCGGGGCAGGCCGGCGGCGGCGAGGGCCTGGGCGGTCGCGGCGGCGGCCTGCCCCGCCTGCGCGGCGGCGACCCGCTCGGCGGCGGCGGCGGCCTCCCGCCCGGCCCGCGCCGCCTCCTCCCGGGCCCGCCCGTGGGCGATGAGGTGGAGCAGCGCCTCGCCCCGGCGGATCGCGGCGGCGACCTCGCGGTAGCGCGCGGCGGCCCTGGCCTGCCGCCGCAGGGAATCGACCCCGGAGCTGATCGCGCCGAGCACGTCCTCGACCCGGGCGAGGTTCTCCTCGGCGGCGCGCAGGCGCAGCTCCGCCTCGTGGCGGCGGGCATGCAGGCCGCCGATCCCGGCCGCCTCCTCCAGCACCCGCCGCCGCGCCTGGGGCTTGGCCGCGATCATCTCGGCCACCTGGCCCTGGCGGACCATCGCGGGCGAGCGCGCACCCGTCGAGGCGTCGGCGAAGAGCAGCTGCACGTCGCGGGCGCGCACCTCGCGGCCGTTGACGCGGTAGGTGGAGCCGGCGCCCCGGTCGATCCGCCGCGTCACGTCGAGCGCGTCCGCGCCGTTGAAGGCGGCGGGGGCCGTGCGGGCGTTGTTGTCCAGGGTCAGCGTCACCTCCGCGTGGCTGCGGCCGGGTCGGCCACCGGATCCGGAGAAGATCACGTCGTCCATGCCGGAGGCGCGCAGGCTCTTGTGCGAGCTCTCGCCCATCACCCAGCGCAGGGCCTCGACCAGGTTCGACTTGCCGCAGCCGTTCGGCCCGATGATCCCGGTGAGGCCGGGCTCGATCGGGACCTCGCTCGGCTCGACGAAGGTCTTGAAGCCGACGATGCGCAGGCGGGTGAGACGCATGGGTGACGACCGGAAGGCGCGGCGCGGCCCCTCGCGCCTCATCCGACGCGCCGGCGCCGGGTCTTGGCGCGGGTCTTGGCGCAGGAATCGGACCCCTCGCGCGGAGGGGCGGCCCGGAGATCAGGGCGGCCCGGAGATCAGGGCGGCCCGGAGATCAGGGCCGCCCCGAGGGCCGCGCCGGCCCCGGTCAACGCCTCGCGCCGTGTCGCCGCGGCGGCGGCTCCTGTGGGTGGCGGGAGGGAACGGGGCCCGCGCCGCGGCGCGCGATCACGCCCCGACGATCGGCTTGATCACCTTCTCGAGCCCCTCGATCGACACCTCGCCCTGGAACTTCTGGCCGTTGATGAAGAAGGTCGGCGTCGCGGTGACCTTGAACACCGCCATGCCGCGCTCCTTCACGGTGTTGATCGCGTCGTAGAGCTTCTGGTCCTTGAGGGTCGCCTCGAACTTCTCGCGGGAGAAGCCGGCTTGGCGCATCATCTGCTCCAGGGCGTCGAGGGGTTTCGGGACGAAGGCCCAGGTCGGCTGCTGGTCGAAGAGCAGGTCGGTGATCGGGTAGTAGCGCGCCGAATCGTCCGCCCGCGCCAGCATGAAGGCCGCCGTGGCGAGCGGATCGAGGGGGAATTCCCGCAGGGTGAAGCGCACCTTGCCGGTGTCGATCCAGCGCTCCTTGAGCGCCGGCCAGGTGGTCTTGTGGAACGCCGCGCAGTGCGAGCAGGTCATCGAGGCGTACTCGATGATGGTGCACTTCGCCTCGGCCGGCCCGAGCCAGACGTCGCCGAGGGGGCCGGGCTGCATCAGGGCATCCGGCGAGGCGGCCTGCGCGAGGGCAGGAAGCCGCAGCCCGGGCAGCAGCAGGGCCGCGCCGAGGGCCGAGCCGGTGAGCGTCAACGCGTCGCGCCGGGTGATCATGGATGGGTCTCCGAGACGAGCCGGGGGAGTGGAACGGGAGCGGTAGAATCGCCGCCGCGTCCTGGCAAGGCGCCGGGGTGTCGCCCGGGCCGCGCACCCTCACCCGCGGGCGGTCATCACGGCGATGCCGAGCCGGTCGAGGGCGTCGCGCAGCCCGTCCTCGCCGATGGCGGAGACCGCCTTCGCCACCTCGCCCCGGCGGGCCGGATCGAGGCTCGGGGGCGCGGGCGCGCGCTTGGCGCCGCGGGCGATCCGGTCCTGGCGCAGGCTCAGCCGGCCGACGCAGGCGAAGCCGTAATGCCGGTTGATCCGCTCGATCACCAGGGGGGCGAGGTGCTGGAGTTCGAGGGCGAAGGCTCCCTCGACCCGCACCACCAGGGTGCCGGGTGCCGGGCGCGCCTCGCCGGCCCGCCCGCCGTGGCGGCGCGGCCACTCGAACTTCTCCGGCTGGCAGAAGCCGGCGAGCCGCTCGCCCACGATCTCGGGCCAGGACGCGAGGATGTCGGTCGAGGCGAAACCCTGGGCGGCGAAGACCGGCCCGAGGGACCGCTCGATCAGTTCGCTCAGGGGCTTGGGGCGGGCCATCGGGGCGTCATCCTGGCGTTTGCGGAGCACGAGACCCCGGCGGGCATGAAGGCTTCGTTCCCCGGGAGGGCGCCGCGAGGCCGCTCCCCAGGGGCGGGAAAACGGGCTAAGCGAGGCGGCATGGTAGCGCCCGCCGCGTCGCACTCAAGGCCGGACGCAGCCGACCTCCTGGTCTGGTACGACCGCCACCGCCGCGCGCTGCCCTGGCGCGCCGCGCCGGGCAGCGTGCCCGACCCCTACCGGGTCTGGCTGTCGGAGATCATGCTGCAGCAGACCACCGTCGCTGCGGTGAAGCCCTATTTCGCCCGCTTCCTGGAGCGGTTCCCGACCGTGGCGGCGCTCGCCGCGGCCCCCGAGGAGGCGGTGATGAGCGCCTGGGCGGGGCTCGGCTACTACTCGCGGGCCCGCAACCTCCACGCCTGCGCCAAGGCCGTGGCGGCGGCGGGCGGCTTCCCCGACACGGTGGAGGGGCTGCGCCGGCTCCCGGGCATCGGCGCCTACACGGCCGGGGCCATCGCGGCGATCGCCTTCGACCGGCCGGCCGCCGCCGTGGACGGCAACGTCGAGCGGGTGGTGTCGCGGCTCTTCGCGATCGAGACGCCGCTGCCGGCGGCGCGGGCGGAGATCCGGGCGCTCGCCGAATCGCTGGTGCCGCGGACGCGGCCGGGCGATTTCGCGCAGGCGGTGATGGATCTCGGCGCGACGCTGTGCACGCCCAAGCGGCCGGCCTGCGCCCTCTGCCCCTGGATGGCGCCCTGCCGGGCCCGCGCCGAGGGGCTGCAGGAGAGCTTCCCGCGCAAGATCCGGCGGGAGCCCGGCCTCCTGCGCCGCGGCGCCGCCTTCGTGGCGGTGCGGGCCGGCGACGAGGCGGTGCTGCTGCGCACCCGCCCGCCCGAGGGGCTGCTCGGCAGCATGGCGGAGCCGCCGACGAGCGCCTGGACGCCGGATTACGACCCCGCCCACGGCCTGCTCGACGCGCCGCTCGATGCCCGCTGGAAGCGGCTGCCCGGGGTGGTGCGCCACACCTTCACGCATTTCCCGCTCGAACTGACGGTCTTCCTCGCCCGCGTCGCGGCCCGCACCGAGGCGCCGGAGGGCATGCGCTTCACCCCCCGCGACGCGCTCGCGGACGAGCCCCTCCCCGGGGCGATGAGGAAGGTGCTGGCCCATGCCCTGGAGCCGCGGGCCGCGCCGGCGCCGCCGCCCGCCCCGCCGCCGGACCTCGCCACGCCGCCCGAGCCCCCGGCCGTCCCGCGGCGGGGCCCGCTGCCGAAGGTGCTGCCGCGCCGCCCGGCCTCGGCCGCGCCCATCCGCAAGGACGGGCCGCGCAAGCGCTGAGGCCGGCGCCGATCAGGCCGGGCGCGCCTTGAGCGCGGCGATCTCGCGGTGCATCGCTTCCTCCGCGCGCACGGCCCAGGCCCGCACGTAATCGTCCGCCGGGCACACGAAGAACCGCGCCAGTTCCGGGCGCTCCCGCGCGACGTAGAACCGGTTGAGCCCGTCGAACAGCACGAAGTCGTAGCCGGCTTCCACCAGGAGCGGGTCCCAGGCGGCGAAGCTCGGCACGTCCGTGAGCGGCTCGGTCGCCTCCGCCAGGATGATCCAGGGGCGGAAGCGGCGGAAATCCATGCCGCGCAGGGCGGCCTCCTCGCTCCCCTCGACGTCGATCTTCAGGAAGTGGATCGGACCGGGGGCATGCGCCTCGCAGATCTCCGCCAGCGTGCGGGTCGGCACCTCGTAGGTGACGCGCTCGAACCCGGCCGCCACGTGCCGCTCGGCGAAGAGGTCGGAGGCGGTGGAGAGGCCGGTGCCGGTCAGTTCGTGGAAGGTGAGCGTGCCGGAACGGTCCGTCACCGCGAAATTGAGGTTGACGTCGCGCGGCCGGTCCGCCGCGAGCTTCGCGAACCAGTGCGGCGACGGCTCGACGTTGATCCCCGACCAACCGGCCTCGTAGAACAGCTTGGTGACGGAATCGATGACGGGGTCGTGGGCGCCGAGATCGACGTAGAATCCGCGCTCCACGTCGCGCAGGGCACGCAGCAGGAGGATGTCCTCAAGGCGCTGGGCGTAGGAAATCGTCATAGCGTGACCGTAGCCGAACCGTGCGGTCGAGGGAATCGAGGAGCGCGCCGGTCTCCCGCGCCGGCCCGAGACTCAGGGGCGAGACTCAGGGGCGAGACTCAAGGGATCGTCGAGAGCCAGGGGTCGGGTAGCAGCATCTGATTGTCGCCGCCACGGGCGATCCGATGTTGCACGCTGGCGACCATGAGCACGGCCGCGCAGAGCAGCATCGCGGTCCAGGCCAGGACGGGGGTGAAACGCTCCGCGTAGCGCCCGAACACCTGCAGGATGGCGCATCCCAGCGTGAACACCGCCGCCGATGCCAGCGGCATGGCGAGGGCTTCCATCGGCTCCTCCTTGCTTCGCATCGCAACGAAACTACTGCGCCGATTGCTGCGACGCACCGTCAGCGATTGCATGGCTGGGCCGCGGGCACGAGTGCCGCGGGGTTCGACGCGACCGGAGCCGGAGCGCGGGCGACCGCGTCCCGGGCGCTACTCGTCGTCGCCGAACCAGTCCCGCCCGGGCTCGATGCAGCGGTACCCGACCAGGCACTGGGGATTGTCGCGCGTCGGCACGAAGGCGTTCGCGGTCACCTCCGTCGGCTCGCAGAAGCTGCGGTCGCGCACGAAGCGGTCGTAGGTGAAGCCGCCGGTGCCCATCACCAGGGCGCCGCGCGCCCTCAGCAGACCCCGGGCCTGCCCGCAACTCATGGCCGTGGTCGCGGGACGGTCCTGCGCGGCGGCGCCGAGAACCGCGCCGACCGAGGCCAGAGCCGCCAGAACGGGCAGAGAGGCGAACTTGTGACGAGCCGCACTCACACGATCCCCCGCGATCAGAGGGCGGGCAGCGCGCGCTCGCCCGCTTTGATCCGGCCTACAACCGCGGCGGTCCGATGCGGCCGCCGCCGCGCCGGCCTTCTACAACGCTTCGAGGAACGAGATCGTCGCGGGATCGCGTCCGAGGACTCGCTCCGGGGCCGTGTCCGTCCGCAGGCTCAGAGCGAACAGGACGGCGAAGGCCAGCACGACCGCGACCCAGGTCAGAGCCGGCGTCAGGTGGTGCGCGTAGCGGGTCGACGTTCGCAGTCCCGCGCATCCGAGCAGGAACCCGAACGTCCACAGCAGCGGCGGCGACAGAGCGCTCATCGGGCCCCCATCCCTCTTGCTTGCAACGGCTTCGGCCGGCGAGCGCCCCGCCGGCTCCGACCAGCGGGACCGCGCGACGCGGCGGCCTGCATCCGAACCCTGGGTCCGGTGGAGGCGCGCGGCATTGATTCGGATCAAGCGCGCCGGGGCGTGGGCGTCACCCCTCGCCCGGGGACCGCTCGCCCGTGTCCCGTGCGGCGGGGGCGGGGCGCGGGCGCGCCGCTCGGCCTCGCGCGGCGTCGCGAGGCCGACGAGCGACGGCACGGCGTCGGCGAGATCGCTGAGGAAGGTGCCGATGGCGAAGATGTCGAGCGGGCTCATCGTCCCGCCTCACCGTCGTGCCGTCGGGGCCGGGATCCGGCGCCGCACGTCGGGTTGCGCCGCTGCCGATCCGGCCCGCGACCGCGGGTTGTCCCGCACGCTCCCGCGCCGGCCGGACCGCGGGTTCGCGCGCCGCGGCCCCTGCCGGCGGGCCGGCGGGGATCCGCGCCCGGGATCGCCGGGCGGATCCCGCGGCAGAAATGGAGCGCGGGCGCCGCCGAGCACTGACACGTTCCCGAACCGGGCACTGCTTGCACCGACCGGGCGGGAGTTCTTGCCATGCTGTGGCCCAGCAGCTAACCTTTTACCGCACCGGCATTGTGTCTGTTCCACAACATGTTATCGAACTCCGTCAGTTCACGAGGTAGAAATAATGTCGTTACGTCCAGGTGATTATGTTTCTCCGAATCTTGAGACAATTTTCTTAGATGACGCTTTTCCGAATTTGGCCTCGGGGCCGCCGGACTCGCCGCCCTGGGGCAGGCTGGAGCTTGGCGTGCGTGAGGGACTCTCGCACGCGTGGTACTGCCACGCGTCGCTCGAGAAGATCGGCTACGCAAACCGCGACGAAGTTATACTGATGTACAACGCGTCCAAGATATTCAACCACGGCGTCGGCTTGGAAATCGGCTGCTACTACGCTTGGACCACCGCGCACTTTGCCAGGAATTTCTCGTGTTTCGAGGTGGTCGACCCGATCCTCGGGACCGACCGGAAGGAGGAGATCGTGGCGTCTCTTCGCGCCGCGGACGTGCTCCAGAACTGCCGCCTCCACGCCGGTATCAGTCCCGGCATCCCGATCGAGATCGCTCGCCGGAACGGCGAACGGCCTCGCTGGTCCTTCGCGCTTCTCGACGGCGACCACGGATATCCGGCACCGCTGGTCGATACCGTCGCCGTCGAACGGTACATGTTGCCGGAGTCCATCATCGTTTTCCACGACATCTACTGTCCGGCCGTCGGCGAGGGCCTGGACTATTTGAAATGGAAGGGCTGGAAGACTCGCGCCTGCCAGACGTCGAACGGCGTCGGCTTCGCCTGGAGGGGCAGCAAGGAGCCGCCGGCGCACCATCCGGACCCGAAGGTCGACTGGCAGCTGCCGGCGCACTTGGCGTCCCACGTCGATTGACTCTGCCCCCCGCCTCGGAGCGCCAGCGGGGGCGTGACGGGGATCGCGGGGGCGGCCTCCGCCGCCCCTCCGCCACCCGGGGCGCTTCGCATTCCCCGGCCCCCGATCCCGCGCGCGGGACCGCCCGCGGACGGGGCAGGGGGCCGCGGGCCGGAAGGGTTGGACCGCGCCCGTCGGGGATGGGCGCCCGCGATGCCTTGACCGAATGGCCGCCGGCCTGTTTCCCGGCGGGGACGATATCGGTTCGCCCCCGCGCAGGCCGCGGGCCGGCGCTCGTCCGCGCGCGTCGATGACGAGGCCGGTCCGGCGGATCGGGCTCGCCCGCCAGTTCCGTGGCGTCGGAATGGCGGTCGCAGGAGATGAAGAATGAACAACCGTGGAGCGATATACTGCGCGTACGGTGCTCGATACGTCGAGAGCTGCATCGAATCGGCCAAGAGCCTGAGGGCGACCAATCCGGATCTCGGCATCGCCATCTTCACGGACGCCGTTGACGAAACCAAGAAGAATTTCAGCGATATTTTCGATCATGTCTGCCCCTTGATCGAGTCAGAGAGCGACTCCGAATATCTCGCCTACCTGAAATCCGAAGGAAAATTACCTTCTTTGAAAGTCATGATATGCGATCGCTCCCCTTTCGATTATACATTGTCGATAGACGGCGACACTTTGGTGATCGGCGATCTGAGTCATGCATTCGACAGGCTTGACGATTACGACTTCCTGGCGATGGCCGAATGCGAGAATGGGGTCGAGCAGGTCAACGGGAACTGGGCCGCGACCTCCCTCATCGACACGCGCCGGCGCGGCTACGTGAATGCCGGAGTGATCCTGTTTCGGTCGGACAAGCCGGGCGTCGCGGCCTTCCTGCGCGGGTGGCGCGAGCGCCTGCGCGACGGCGGCGCCGTGCCGCCGGAGCTCTGCACCAACGACCAGGACCTTCTGAACTTCATGCTCTATCATCCGGAGCTGATCGGGCGCGACTTCACGTTCTCCGACGCGGCGCTCAACGCCGAGCAGTACAATTGCTACTGCAGGATGTGGAAGGAGGTCTGGGAATGCGGAGGATGGCCCGACGTCAGGATCGTGCATTCCTGGCTCACGTCCTGGCTGGCGGCCCTGATGCGGGATCCGGCCTTCGAGTGGGGCCAGATCTTCCGCGAGACGGCCGCGCATGCACATTACATTTCGCAATTCTCCATCGGAGATGGCGCCATTCCGGCGGAAACGAAGTCGTCCGTATACCGGTCCGATCCGCTGCAGCGGGTCTCCGTCCGAACCCAGATGCTGAACGCGGCCCGCCTCATCAACCCGCCCGCGGGCGTGACGCGCGCCGACGCCGTGTCCACCATCATGGACGCGGGTTTCTCGTCGCTCGAAGGGGAGCCGCCCTGCGCCAGGCTGCTCGATTCCCTCGCGTCGCGCTGGTCGTCTCCCACCATCGTGAAGTTCGGCATCCGCCACCTCTATCCGGGGCTGCCGGGGTTTCGGCCGGGACGCGCGTTTCGGACCGGGTTCGACCTGGAGTTCCTGAGCGAGGTGTTTCCGGGCTCGACGGTCACCGCGGTCACGCGCGACCAAGCCGTGCGTCACAAGCGGGCCTCCATCTCGACCGTGCACGCGGATGGGGAACCGGGCGCGTCGCTCCGGGGCCGTCTTCCCGCGTCGGTGGAGCTCATGATCGATGATCAGAGCGCGGACCTCGCGGTGCGGCTCGCCACACTGGTCGACGCCTTGCCGCTCCTGGCCGCGGACGGCGTCGCGCTCATGATCGGGATCGCCGGGTCCGATCACCGGCAGATCGTCGACGCCCTCGCGGAACGACTGGGCGGCTCCGAGACCGCTTGGCAGGTCGAGCCGTACGTCGATCCGGCCTACAGCCGCGAACCGATCGCGATCGTGATCACCCGGTCGGGCGGCGGGATGGCGGCGTGACGGCCCCGGGATCGGGGCCCGGCGCGGGCGAGGCCGGCCCTCGCGCGGCTGGGCGGGCGTCGGGAGAAGGCCGGGGTGCGGGCCCGCGCGGCGCCGCTCGTCGCCGACCGGCAGGTCCGCGTCGCCCTCGACCGCCCGCGCGGCACGAGGGCCCGTGATCGGCGCCCGCCGCCGGACCCGGCCGATCCCGGCGGTCCGGGGCGGGTGATCGCGGCAAGCCCGCGCCGGCGCCGCGCGCGAGGCGACGGAGCGGAACTTCGGACTCGTCGCGCGAACGCGGGTCGGCCGGCCGAGCCCGGACGCGGCGAGCGGGCCGCCGTCGCCCAGGGGTGACGCCAGCTGGTGGTGCCAGGTGGCGCGCGAGGCCGAAGCGCTCCGCTGCCCGGGCTGCCCATCGGGAGCGGCCGGGGCCGCGCGCCCGTGCGGAGGGGATCGCGGCCGATGCGGGGCGCGGCCTCTGCGGCGAGCGGGGCGACGCGCGCGACCGTCCATGGACGGCACACGATCACCTCGCACGGGGTGAGGCGGAGCCGTGCTCGACCATCGGTTGACCCGCTTGACCTGTTGATGTTACACGCAGCTACACTGACTCTATGCAAACCAAGACTTATAGTATCGGCGCTTTATTATACGGCTGCGAGATGCAAGACTTCCGATTATTTCAATTCCATTCGGGGTCTGCGGTCGGGGATGCCGTAACGAACGCGATGTTCTATATCAAAGACATTTTCGCGGAACGGGGTCTGAGATCCGAAATTTACGTTCAACACAGAGATGATCGTCTATCCGACAGGTTGAATTTGATTGAGGAAATTGATGCCAATCCGGATGATATACTTCTCGTCCATCATTCGATGGGTCACGATCTTCTGCCCTTGATCGAGGCCATCGATTGCAAGAAAATCCTAGTATACCACAATATTACACCTCCAGAATTCTTCGAGCCCGGAGGCGCCCTCCGCCATTATGCCGCGCTCGGCCTGCACCAGCTCCAGGACCTCAGGCGCTTCGCCCCGGTCGCGATCGCGGACTCCGTGTTCAACGCGGCCGAACTGGTACGGCGCGGGTACGATTCGCCGGTCGTGATCCCGCTCCTGCGCGATTTCACGGAGATCCGGACGCGCCCATTTAATCAGAGATTGCAGCAGCTCTCGGAGCCCCGTTACCAGCTCCTGTTCGTCGGGAGGATCTGCGCGAACAAGGGACAGATCCACCTCGTCGATTTCATGAAGCGGTACCGCGACGCATTCGATCACCCGCTGTTCCTGACGCTCGTCGGGCACCGCGGCGACGGCGAGCGCTACGCCGACGACCTGCTGCGCGAGATCGCGCGATCCGGATTGCAGGATCGCGTGCAGGTGACCGGGCACGTGTCGGAGGAGGACCTCTACGGCCATTACCGGACGGCGGACGCCTACGTCTCCTTCAGCGAGCACGAGGGTTTCGGCGTACCCCTGCTGGAGGCGATGGCCTTCGACCTGCCCGTCCTGGCCTTCGACACGGCGGCGATCGGCGGAACCCTCGGCACGGCGGGCATCCGCCTCGCGACGACCTCCCCGGAGGAACTCGCCGCCGGCCTGCGGCGGCTCTTCACGGACGGCCCCTATCGGCGCGCGGTGAAGCGCGCCCAGCGCCGGCGGCTGCAGGACTTCGCGCGCGACACCGTCGCGCAGGCGCTGATGGCCTTCCTGACGCCCCACCTGCCGCCCGGCCTCGCCGTCCGGGACGCGGCCCCGGCATCCGGGCGGCGGGGCGCCCGGGCGCGCGCCCCGGAGGTCAGGCGCCAATACATCGTCGAGGGGCCCTGCGAGACGTCCTACAGCCTCGCCCTGATGAATCGCCGCCTGGCGGACGCGCTCGACCGCCGGGCCGCCACCGAGGCGATGCTCGTCCCGATGGAAGGCGTGCCGGGCTACGTGCTCGACGAGGCCGGGGTGGCGGCCAATCCGGAGGTCCGGCCGCTCCTCGAGCCGCTGCCGCTCGCGCCGGAGGCCACAATCGTGTCCGTGCGCAACATGTACCCGCTCCGGCCCGCCGGGATGCTGGGCGACCTGCACCTCGCGGCCCTGGCGTGGGAAGAGAGCGAGATCAACCATTCCGCCTGCCGGCTGATCAACCGCTACCTCGACGGCCTGCTCGCCCTCACCGCGTTCGTGCGCCGGGTGTACCGCAATTCCGGCATCAGCGTCCCGGCCGTGGTCTGCGGGCTCGGGATCGAGCATGCTCCCGTTCTGCCCAGGCCCGCCCGCGCGGCGGCGCCGTTCGTCTTCCTGCACGTCTCGTCGGGCCTCGCCCGCAAGGGCATCGAGGAACTGCTCCTCGCCTACGCGGCCGCGTTCACGCGCAGAGATCCGGTCGAGCTCGTCATCAAGACCCATCGCAATCAGACGAACGTCGTGCAGACCTGGTACGACAGGGTGATCAGGAGCAGTCCGAACGCGCCCGTGGTGCGCATCATCTTCGACGACCTCGACGCGGACCAGCTCGCCGGGCTGAATGCGGCCGCGGACGCGGTCGTGCTGCCGTCGCGGGGCGAGGGGTTCAATCTCCCCGCCGCCGAGGCGATGGCGCACGGGCTGCCGGTCATCGTCACGGGCTACAGCGGCCAGATGGATTTCTGCTCCGACGAGAATGCGTGGCTGGTCGACTACGACTTCGAGCTCAGCACGAGCCATCTGGGAGCCGCGCAGGCGATGTGGGTGCGCGCCCGGATCGACGATCTGGCCGCGCGGATGCGGTCGGTTTTCGCGCAACGCTCCGACCACACCACCCTCCAGAAATCGCTGCGCGGACAGCAAACGGTTTCCACGATGACATGGACGGCCGCATCCGAGATGATCAACGCATTCGTTGACCGAATCGATGGCACAATGCCGTCGAAGAAACTCAAGCTCGGCTGGGTTTCGACGTGGAACACGCGCTGCGGCATCGCAACGTATTCTGAATTTTTAGTATCTCATCTGCCTGAAAATTGGTTCGATATCACCATCTTTTCGAACCATTGGGACACGCTCAGGCCGGACTCCGGCAACGTCGTGAGAAATTGGACAGACCGCCGCGAGAACCTGGATCGCCTGCTCATCGACGTGAAGGAGCAGGGCATCGATGTCGTCGTCTTCCAATACAATTACGGCTTTCACACGCTTCAGGCACTCGCCGACGCCGTCTCGGCCCTGAGCGCGATGGGCGTCGATTCCTACGTTTTCTTCCACAAGACCGCCCCGGCCGTCAGCGACGGCGAGCTCGAGTCGATCGCCGCCCACGCCGACGCCTTCGCCAAGGCCACGCGGCTCGTCGTGCACTCGGTCAACGACGTCAATCGCTTGAAGCAGTTCGGCCTCGTCGACAACGTCGTGAAGATCCCCCACGGAGTCATGCGTCCCACGGGGTTCGATCCCGCCTCCGTGCGACGGTTCCTGAACCTCGGCGACGTCGGCCCGGTGATCGGCTGCTACGGCTTCCTTCTGCCGCCGAAGGGCATCCTGGAACTGATCCTCGCCTTCGGCGTCCTCCTCGGCCAATACCCGGATGCCCTGCTCCTGCTCGTCAACGCGCTCCATCCCGCGCCCGAGGCGGAGGAGGAACTGGAGCGGTGCAGGAGCCTGATCGCGACGCTCGGACTGGCCGATCGCGTCATCATGATCACCGACTTCCTCGAGGACCAGGAGACGCACCTGCTCCTGCAGGCCTGCGACGTCATCGCGTTCCCCTATCAGCATTCCGGGGAATCGGCGAGCGGGGCGGTCCGCTACGGCCTGTCCGCGCTGCGGCCGGTCGTCACGACCCCGCTGGCGCTGTTCGACGACGTCCGCGACCTCGTCCATCAGGCGAGCGGCTGCTCGCCATTCGAGGTGGCCGAGGCGATCCGGGGCGTGCTCGCCGACCCGGACCTCGCCGCGGCGCTTCGCGCGCGCCAGGAGCGCTGGATCGGGCAGCACGAATGGTCGGTGATCGCCGAGCGCTTCGCCCACATGGTGGTCGGGCTCTACGAGGACCATCACGACGTCAGGGTCCTGCGCGGCGCGCCGGCTCAGGCGCCCGCGCCGCGCGGTGACCGGGCGGCTTCGACGCCCGGTCCCACCGTGGACCACCTCGCGAGCCTGAAGGACGAGCTCTTCGTGCAGGTCGCGTACCGGAGGCTCCTGCGCCGCGACGCGGATCCGGGCGGCCTCGCGGCGGCCCTCTCGGCTCTGCGCGACGGCCTGAGCCGGGCCGTGTTCTGGAGGTCCCTGTCCGAATCGGCGGAGGGACGCGCGGCCCGCGGGCGCGCCGCGGGCGGCGGCCGGGCGGAGATCATCCGTCTCGAACAATTCGAGGGCGAGGACGACGACGCCTTCGTCCTCGCGCTCTACGCGCGCCTGCTCAAGCGCCCCAGCAACGAGCAGGAGCGCTCGGCCCACCTCGCGTTCCTGCGCGGCGGAGGCAGCCGCGACGAACTCGTGCGGAGTTTTCTGGCCTCCGACGAGTTCATCACGCTCAATCAGCCGGTCCACGTGCAATGGACGTCCCGCGCTCCGGTCGATGTCAGGCGAAACGACGGCGATGACGACCTCTAACTCGCTCGCTCCCCCGTCCTCCGATCGCGAGGATGCCGGCGGCGTGGAGGCCGCCTGGGAGGCCCTCGCCGAGGCCGACGCGCATGCCCTGCCGGCGATGATCCGCGCGCTCACGCGCGATCAGCTGGCGGCCATCCCGCGACACGTCTCGACCCTCGACGCCCGAGGCCGCGAGGTCGAGCGCGCGGTCGAGGTGACGGGGATCATCGCTGGCGGGTGCCGCGCGACCTTCCTGCGCCTCCTGCTGCCGCTCTGGGAGCGGGTCGTGCAGTTCGGCGTCGCGCGGGCCGGCGTGACCGCGGCCGCGTCGCAACTGGACTGGGTTTTCCAGCCCGAGGCCGACGCGATCGCCCGGTGCATCGGGAGGAGCTTCACCGACTTCCCCGAACTGGAGATCGAGGTCGCGCGCGCCGAACTCGCCGGGCGGGTGATGGAGTGCGGCGACGAGGCGGACCGGCTCTACCTCGCGACGCTCGCGCTCGCGATCGACGGCGCCCACCGGCGCGCGGTCGAGGTGCTGCTCCTCGACCTCGTCCGGCGCGGCGATCTCGGCCCGGCCGAGGAGCTGCTCCGGGCCCGCCTGGCGCTCGGCCGCGACGAGCCGCTCCTCAGCAGGCTCCTCGAGAGCCTACAGACCGTCGCGCCCGCGGCCTCGATGGGGCTGCTGCGCCTCGTCTCCGCCGACCTTCCCGGAACGCCCTCCCTGACGAGCCTCCGTCTCGGCTTGGCGCTCGGACGCGCGCTGGAGGCGGACGGGGAGACCGCGGACCCGGTCGCGCTGGCCCGCGCGGCCGGCAGGGTCGGCGCGCTGGCGGCCCAGCGGGACGGCGCCCCGCGCCACCGGCGCGACGGGGCAGGGAGCGACGTCGCGCGGCGGCTCGCGGCGCTGAGCCGCGTCGTCTCGCACCACCGCCCCCGGCCGACCGCCGATCCCGGCGCGGAGTGTCCCCCCGGCGCCGGCTCGCATCCGGCCGCGGCGGGGGGCGTGACGGGCTGGCTTCCCTACATGCTGAGCAAGGGCCCCGTTCGGCTCGCGACCCGCCGGTGCGCGACGCAATACGGGGAGCGTCGCGCCGATGGATCGCTGGAGGCCTCGCGTCACCCGCCGGACAAGCTCCTGCTCTGCGGTCCCTACGTCGGACTTCCCGCGGGCACGCTGACGGCCACCTTCCTCGGGAGCGTCGAGCCCGGAACCCGCATCGAGTTCTCCGTGACGCGGTCCTACGGCCGGGAGACCCTGGCGCGGCAGGCCGCCGTGCTCCAGGCGGTCGAGGACGGCCCGCTCATCACCCTGAGCTGGAGTTCCGAGCGTGAGACCGAGGACTCGGAATTCACCGTGCGCGTCCTCAGCGAGTGGGCGCGCGTCACGCTCTCCGGCATCGCGATCCGGATCGCGGCGGGGCCCTGACCGGGAAGCGGCGGCGCCGAGGCGTCCCGGGAGGACAGCGCCACTCATCCGGCGAACCAGGGCGGCGCCGAGCTTTGCCCGGTCAACGACAGAACTCGGACATGATCATTGACAGCGCGGCCGCCCGACAATTAGCTGCCCCGCGTCGATCCTGCGGCAGGAGGCACTTCATGCAGCACAGCTGCCTAAAGACGACCCAGATAAACGCTGTTGTTCAGCGCGCGGAAGAACTTGGATACAAACATCGCACACAGCTGTGTGAAATCATGACTGGCCATGGAAGCGATAAGGGAACCAAACATAACTATAGCTTGATTTACGATATTTTGTTCAGAGATGTCAAGGATGAGCCGCTGAAGCTGCTGGAGGTGGGGCTCGGAACGAACAAGGAGGGCGCCCCCTCCACGATGGGGCCGAATGGCAGGCCTGGAGCCTCGCTGCGCGGATGGCGGGATTTCTTTCCGCATGCCGAGATCTACGGCGCCGACATCGATCGAGACATCCTGTTCGCCGAGGAGCGCATCAAGACCGCCTTCGTGAACCAGCTCGAGCCGAGCACGATCTCGGCGATGTTCCGCTCGTTCGGGGTCGGCGAGGGCTACGACGTCATCATCGACGACGGCCTGCACGAACTGCGCGCCAATGCCTGCCTGCTGCTCGAGGCATTCGCCCATCTCAAGCCGGGCGGGATCTACATCATCGAGGACGTCACGCCGCAGGATACGGACCGGACGAGGCTCTTCGCCGAGACGATCGCCGAGGGGTTCAGCGATTGGAGATTCCTGTCGCTGCCGAGTCCGGTCGATGACCCGACCGGGGACAATCAGCTGGTCGTGTTCGTCAAGAAGGCGTAGCTCCTCCGGCCCGGTCGGGCCCGAGCAGGAAGGGGGCGGCTCCTGCGGCCGGGCCGACCATCGCAGGTGCCCCGCGAGGCGATCCCGGCCCGAGCGCACCCGTGAACCGTCACCGCGGGACCCAAGCTGCGTAACCCGAACGCGGGCGGGTGGCGGCCTGTCGCCGCCGTGATCGACGCGAGAGGGCCGGGTCGTGTGCCGCCGCAACCCTCGCACCGGGTCGCGGCGCTCGATGGCGCCCGAGCGGGCCGCGGACTCAACCTCGACGGCGGCGGTGAGCACGGTACGGTGGCGCTTCGCGACGGCCGCGCGGCCGCGGGAGCGCCGTCGTCCGAATGGGTGCGTGAGGGCCGGATGCAGCAGGTCAGCCGAGACGACGATCCCGAGGAGACGAGCGCGGTCGTGGGGCCGTCGAAGCCGCGGCTCCTGCGGGTGCTCGGCCCCGGCCTCATCACCGGCGCCTCGGACGACGACCCGAGCGGCATCGCCACCTATGCCCAGGCCGGGGCGGCCTACGGCTACGGATTCGGCTGGACGCTCCTCTACAGCTACCCGCTCATGGCCGCCGTGCAGATGATCTCGGCCCGGATCGGGCGCACCACCGGCCACGGCATCGCCGGAGTGCTGCAGCGCCACGCCCCGGCCGGGCTGCTGCGCGTGACCGTGACCCTCCTGGTGATCGCCAACACCGTCAATCTCGGGGCGGATCTCGGCGCCATGGCCGATGCCGCGACGCTGCTGCTCCCCGGCGCGCCGCGATGGCTCCTGGTACTGCTCTTTGCCGGGATCTGCGTGGTGCTGCAGATGCTCCTCGCCTATTCGCGCTACGTCGCGGTGCTGAAGTGGCTGACCCTCGCGCTGTTCGCGTATTTCGCCGCGCTCGCGACCACGCGGGTGGACTGGCGCGCCTTCGCGCTCGGAACGCTGCTGCCGCGGATCGGCCTCGACCGCGAGGCGCTCACGACCGTGGTCGCGATCTTCGGCACCACCATCAGCCCCTACCTGTTCTTCTGGCAATCGTCCCAGGAGGCCGAGGACCTGCACGTGCATCCGCGGCGGCGGGAGCTGATCCACGCGCCCGAGCAGGGGCGCACGGCCCTGCACCGGATCGAGGTCGACACCCTCGCCGGCATGGCGGTGTCGAACCTCGTGGCGCTCGCGATCCTGGGCACCGCGGCGGCGGCCCTCCACGCGCACGGGACCGTGGACATCCGCACCTCCGCGGAGGCGGCGGCGGCGCTGCGGCCGATCGCCGGACCCTTCGCCGAGACGGTCTTCGCGCTCGGCGTGGTCGGGGTGGGGCTGCTCGCCGTGCCGGTGCTCGCGGGCTCCTCCGCCTACGCCGTCGGCGAGGCGTGGCGCTGGCCGGTCGGCTACGCGCGCCGCGTGCAGGAGGCCAAGGCCTTCTACGGCGTGGTGGGTCTCGCGACCCTGGTCGGCATGCTGATCAGCCTGACGCCGAGCCTCGACCCGGTGCGGGCGCTGTTCTGGAGCGCGGTGCTGAACGGCGTCGTCGCCGTGCCGGTGATGGCCGTGATGATGTGGGTCGCGGCGCGGCCCGAGGTGATGGGGCGCTTCGCGGTGACGGGATGGCTCAAGGGGCTCGGCTGGCTCGCCACCGCCGTGATGGCGGTTGCCGTCGTCGGCATGGTCGCGACGTCCTTGTGATCCGGGATCCGCTAGGATCAACCGGATCTCAAATCATGCGGCATCCGACGGATTGCGTCGCCATCTCCCATTTCGGCAATGCGGATGTCGGCTTCGCTCAAGCGCCGCGCGGGCTTGGCAGACGCCGTCCGGACGTGCTCGTCCGGACGGCGGATGAGACGGAATGCCGAGGCTTGCACCCGGACGAGGTTGTCCGGAAAGTCGCCGCGCCGGCAACCAGCGGGAGATACCAATGCGCGTGCCCACCTCAGTCCTGACCGCGGTCGGGCTTCTCGCAGTCCTGAGCCTGCACGCGGGGTGGGCGGAGGCGGCCGAGGACCCCCACGTCACGCGCGGGCGCACCTTCGTGCGGGTCCACTGTGCCGGATGCCACGCGGTCGGGCGCGTCGGCGAGAGCCCGCTGGCCCAGGCGCCGCGCTTTCGCGACCTCCACACCCGCTATCCCGTCACGGATCTTGCCGAGGCGCTCGCGGAGGGCATCCGGACGGGTCACCCGGGCATGCCGGAGTTCCAGCTCGATCCGGGGCAGGTCGAGGACGTGATCCGCTACCTCACAAGTCTGGAGCGGTGAGCCGGGCGGCCGCCCAACGACGGCGCAGGATCGCGGGCCGACCTGAACCCTTCCATCGGCAGCGATGAGCCGCCATGGGCGGCGGATCCAGCGAGGGACGTCGTCGGCCGCGGGCCGCCCTCTCACGCGAAGGGACCCGGAGCGGTCCGAGCCGCCGCGGGTCCAGAATTCCCCCGATCCGCGTGACGGTGTCTCACTCCTCCGTCAGCCGCCGCATGCGGCCGCGACGAAGCGTGACCTGCCGGGCACCCGCGCGCACCAGCGCGCCCGCGCCCTCGAGCTGCGAGATCGTGCGCGACACGGTCTCCAGGGTGAGGCCGAGGTAGTCGGCGATGTCCCGGCGCGTCATCGGCAGCGCGACGCTCCCCGTGCTGCCGAGCCGCTCGCCCACCGCGAGCAGGAAGGCCGCCACCCGCTCCTGCGCCGAGCCGCGCCCGAGCAGGAGCATGTGGTGCTGCGCCTGACTGAGATCGCGCGTCGCCAAGCCCCAGAGCTGGACGGCCACCTCGGCGCGCGCGGCCGCGACCCGCTCGATCTGGCGGCGCCTGAAGACCACGACCCTGGTGTCGCAGATCGCCTCGGCCGTGTGGCCGCGGACCTCGCCCGGCTCGAAGCCGAACAGGTCGCCGGGCAGGTGGAAGCCGGTGATCTGGCGCCGGCCGTCGCCCAGGATCTTGTAGGTGCGCACCGCGCCGGTCATCACCTTGTAGACGAACTCGGCGTCCTCGTCCTCGCCGTAGATCTCCTCGTCACGGGCGAAGGTCGAGGGCGAGCCGATGAGCTCGGGGCAGCCGGCGAAGAGGTCACCGTCGTGCAGGCTGGGGCAGGAGGCGCTCTCGACCGCGCGGGGGTGCAGAGCTGCGGTGTCGAGTGCCATCGGTTCCGTCCTCGTCCTGATTGGATGAGGAGAGTGACCCGAAAGCGGGCGAGGCGACATTCCGGGCGGTCTCTTAAGCGCAAGCGCCTAAGGACATCCACCTAGGCGCGGAGGTGCCCTTCCGGCGCGCCTCGCCGCGGGAGCAGCCGCCACGAGGCCGCTCGGCCGGCTCGCGGCCGCCGGCTCCCTGCCGGCCGCCGAGGACGGCGGCGCGGAGGGGCTGCACTTCCCGTCCCAGCCGCTCCCGCGTGGCGGCATCGAGGACCGACCCGTCGTTGGGCGGCAAGACCGGCTCGAAAACGATTGCGTCCGGCTCGGCCGCGTCAGGGATATTGCTCAGCAAGTGCAGCCAGCCATGCCGGCCGGTTCCTCCCGTGTCACACGCCTGCGCGGCGCCTGAGCGAAGCCCACATCCGCCATTCCGAAGGGATCAAGCGGATCACCAGCCCGCGCGGCGCCTGAGCGAAGCCCACATCCGCCATCCCGAAGGGATCAAGCGGATCACCAGCCCGCGCGGCGCCTGAGCGAAGCCCAAATCCGCCATCCCGAAGGGATCAAGCGGATTTGGTAGCAGTCTCCCCCTCGCCATAGTCCGCCGCCGCCAGCCCCGTTTCGTTGCGCGCTCTTAACGCCGGCCTGAACTAAGCGAGCGGGCAGGGCACGATCTTTCATGTTCGCCCGAGCGCAATCTGTTGTAGAATGACGGCTCGGTCATGCTCGAAACTTGAGGTGTGCGATGACCACTTACATCATGCTGGCGAACTGGACTGATCAGGGCGCACGCTCGGCGTCCGACTCGCCCGCCCGGCTCGATGCTGCCAAGCGGCTGCTGGCGGACATGGGCGGAAACTTCAAGCAGTTTTTCCTGACCATGGGGGCTTACGATATCGTGGCGGTCTACGAAGCGCCGGACGACGCCGTGGCGGCTCGCTTCAGCCTGCAGCTTGGCATGCTCGGCAACATCCGGGCGCAGACCCTGAAAGCCTTCCCGGAGGCCGCCTACCGTCAGATCGTTCAGTCTCTCTCCTACGAGGAGCCGCCACGCTGGCGCGCCTGATCTGACCGGCTGTCGGCGCCTGAGACGAAGCAGGCCCCACCGCCGGCTTCGGCCGAGCGGACGGGGCCTTCTCCACCTCTGGTCTCCGTCGATCCGGGACGTTGCCCGGCCGCCTCGGGTTCTGCCTCCCAGCCCCGAAGTCATGAGGGCAGGGTAGGAGACAATCTTGAACCACCGGCTAAGGAGCGCGGTGAACGGCGCGGCAAGAAAGCTTGCCACGGCCTTGCCGCTCCCCACCATCCCCCCTCTTTCGAGGTCAGCCGTTCTCGGCCGGCGTCCGGGGCGACGGACCCCTTGATCGGCACGGCGGGTGTGAGCGTCACCGGCTGCGGCTCGGCCGAACCCCGCCGGCGCGCTGTCCGCTGGGGCGGCCAGCCGGGCAGGGGCCGGGGAAGTGATCGCCTCACGTGACGCCCATTCCAGCGGCAGCGCTCCCCTGAATTCGTTCAGCAACCGCTCATCTGGAACGGAGCAAAGTGTCATTCGACACAGCAAAGACACGATCATGCAAAGCATCATCTGTCAGCTGCCGGCCATCTCGTAGCACTTTGCATGCAACCGTGTCTCGTTGCCAGCAAATGACACCTGGTCGCGGGCAGGTCAGGCCGCGTGGCGCTGGCAAGTTGTTCAGCCACGCCCGAATGCCCCCTGAGGGGGGAGGAGACTGTTATGTTCAACCGATCTCTGACGGTGCTATCATCGCTCACCGTTGCTGCCCTGGTCCAGCTGACACCCGCCGTGTCGATCGGCAACGCTCAGGCCTCACCGCTTGGTGCGGCGGTGAGCCTGGCTGGGCAGACCGACACGGCCAGTCTGCACGAGGTGCAGTGGTACGGACACCATCGCCATCATCGACCCTACTGGGGCGGCTGGGGGTATCACCATCACCACCACTACCGCCCGGTGTGGGGCGGCTGGGGCCGCCATCACTATCACCACGGTTGGGGCCACTACCGTCACCACGGTTGGGGTCACCACCGCTACTACTGAGCTGTGCGGGGCGGCTGCGCCGGGAGGCCGGCGCAGCCGTTCGGCCTGGCGCGTCCTGATCCCCGACCCGGAGGCGGACCACCGGCGGCAGGTGCGGCCGCCCGCAGCCCTCGCAAAGTCCGCCCGCACGCCGGAAGCAGATCACCACCGAGAGCTCGCGCCGGTCGATCGGGTCGAAGCCGCGGTGCTCGCGCCCGATCGGCATCCGCACAGCCCGCCGGCGCCGGTCCACGCTGTTCGCCAGCAAGGCGAGCGGCGACCTCTTCCGTTGCCCCTAACCCTGGGTACAGGCGCGGGGCGCGCGACGCCCCACGATCAGGCGCATCGCTTGTCGCTGCCGATCGTCATTCGCCTCTTCGCTGCATCCGCGCCATGCTCGTCCCCGGAATCAGCTCCGGCGACAGGGTCGGGAAGTTGCGGGTTGCCTTGCCCATCCACAGGTCGGCAATGGAGCCGATGTCGATGACCACGGCACCCGACCGCCTCAGGTCGCCGCCGTAGATCTTGCCGAGGAAGCCCGCGGCCAGGAGCCAGAGTTGGCCACGGCGGTTGCCGTGCCGAAGCAGCGCGCGAACTGCATCGTAGCGGTCGGGCCAATGGCGGCCGGCGATGATCTCCGCCCCGAGCACCGCGCCGTGGCTCTTCTCGCCCGGGACCTGGATCAGCTCCACGTGGCCGATGCGGTAATGGTGCTGCAAGGCCGTCGCGAGATCGGCGTGGCAGGTGACGATCCCGACCTGCGCCCGCCCCTCGATGAGGCGCGCGAGGCCGCCGCTCGAGGCGAGGACGAAGTGCATGTAGGGGTCGCAGAGCGTCCGATGCGGGGTGCTGGCCGGATCGAGCTCGGCAAGCTGGGCGAGCTTGCGCAAGGGGTTGATCGCCCAGATGAGGCTTCGGCCGGTCGCCTTGGCGTGGAGCTCCCGGGCCACATGCCGGCTGCAGACGCCGAGGCAATCCGCTTCGGCCAGGGCGGCATCGAAGCTGCCGAGCATCTCGGGCAGCCGCGGGTCGTGCGCGAAAGCCGTGTCGCGGAACCAGACCTCGGCCAGAGCCTCGCGGTTCTGACTGTACAAATCGGGATAGGTCGCCTCGTCGTCGCTGCCGAGCGTGATGTAGGCGGCCTCCCCATCACCCAGGCGCAGGACCAGATAGGGCGCCTCGGCGTCGAGGCAGCGGGCCGCCTCCTCGACGACGTCCTGCGGGCCGACCCTGCGGTAGGTCCCCTCGACACGGTCCAGCAGCGCGGTCAAGCCGGCCTCGTCGACCTCCCGCAACAGGCGGATCGTCTGCTCCGCGATCGCGACGTCGCGCCGGCTGGTCGGATCAGCAGCGAGAACGTCGCGCAGCAGCGCCTCTCCGGCTTGGGCTCGTCCGCAGCGGGCAAGGTGGATCGCCGCGGTCAGCTTGAGCGCGGGGAGCAGGTCGTGCTCCGCCAGGGCCTCTTCCGCGAAGGCGACGACGTCCTCGGATCGGCCCGCTTCGGCGCTCAGCGTGATGAGATCCCGCAGGCACAGGTGGCGGATCGCCGCGACCGCGAGCCCGGCCCGCAGGACCTCCTCGGCGAGGGTGGCCTGCCCTGCGTCGCGGAGGCGGAGCGCCACCCGGTGAACGAGCCGGTGCGCGCCGGCCCGGGACGCGTCGTCGATCAGCGCGGCGATGGCGTCCGGGCCGGGCTGCGCCGCCAGGGCAGCGGCGCGGGCCTGCACCTCGCCGTCGCGCACGAACAGTCCGGGGTTCCTGCTCGCATCAAGCACGACGGTCCGGCTCAGACGCAGGGTGAGCTTGGAGAGATCCGGGTCCGGGTGGGGCAGCTTGGCGGTGAGAGCGAAGCCCCAGCGCTCGGAGCCGGCGCCGAAGATCGGCGTCAGATCAGGCCGCGGCACCTGCCGGTGGGCGAGGGGCACGATCCGGCCGTCGTAGCGGAGAACCGGGGCGCGATCGCTTCCCCAGCCCTCAATCTCCAGACATTCGCCCGTGATCTCGACGCGATCGATCGTCCCAAGGCTGGGCGATGACCGACGCGCGGAGCGAAGAAGGCGCGTCAGTCGGGGGAGGATCGAGCGCAACATCCGGATACAGTGGGGCGCCCCTGCTTGAGGGCGAGCGCTTCTCCGTCCAACGGGCCCGTGCGGTAGTCGAAGCAGCCCGTTGAGGCAAGCCCCGACGTCGGTCAAATGCTCCCCGGGACGAGCACGCAGCGGCGATGCCGGCAGCCGCGCATCCCGAGGCCGTCGGTCGCGTTGCGCATCCGAGTCGGGTAAGCGGCCGGCGAGAAGGATAGGCAGGAGGATCAAAGGTGATTGGTTATCGCGGTCGCGTTCTCGCCCTGGTCGCCGTCCTCCCCGCTCCCGCCCACGCGGCCTCGCCCTGGGAGGGGCTGTGGGCCGCGATGCAGGACCAGTGCGCCACCGCCAAGGCGGGCGTGGCCAACCCCGACATCACGGCGGTCAGGATCACGTCGGCCGAGGTCTTGGGCCACGACATGCGCTGCAAGCTCGTGAGCAAGCGCCCTCAGGGCGACGAGGTCGCGGTCACGATGCAGTGTGCCTCCGGCGCAGACCGCTGGACCCGCGCTGCCCAGTGGCAAGTCGGCGCAGGCGGCGCGATGCTGGTTCAGACCGAGGACGGGCAGAAGACGTTCTTCTACCGCTGCCGGTGACGCGGCGGCCCCGGGCGTGCCCTGATGGCGGGCACGGGCGCTTTCCGCCTCACCCACCCGCGCAGCTCGTCGGTGGCGCTTCATCCCGATCAACGCCGCCCCGCGCCGCCGTGCCACACTCGCCGGTCCAGTCGGGCCGGGGAAGGCGGGGCCTCCACTCACCCTCGCCCTGGGCCGGTCCGCGCAAGCCGCCATGCAAGCGAGGTCCCATGGCGGGCTGTCGCCCGACGGTTGCGGCGGCCGGGCTCGCTGCGGGGCGGAGCCCGGGCGATCGCTGCACCGACCGACCGCTGGATCGGGGATGTCATACGGGATCCGCTTGACCAAAGCGGATCCCGGATCAGGGGGTCGCTGCCGGTTCCGAAAGGGGCGCGGGCCGGAGGGCTCGGAGCTGAGATCGATCCCCGTTCGGACATGGCACTGGACAGGATCCCTGTCCGCCTCTGTCCATGCCGATCGATGGCAGATGTGTTGAGTTCGGGTCGGGCGACGACAAGCCAAGAGCTTGATAGAGATGGCGCTCCCAAGGGGACTCGAACCCCTGTTTTCGCCGTGAGAGGGCGACGTCCTAGACCGCTAGACGATGGGAGCTTGCCCGAGCGGTGAGCGGGGGTATAGCGACGGGCTCCCGGCTGCACAAGCCTGAAAACGCAGCGGGCGGACGCTTTTCGACGGGAGTGCAGGGTGGAGAACGAGGTCAGGGTCTCGGAGATTCCGGCAGGCGGGGCGCCCGAGCGCCTCGACCGCGCGCTCGCCCGCCTGTGGCCCGACCTCTCGCGCAACCGCCTCCAGGGACTGATCCGCGAGGGCGGGGTGCGCCTCGACGGGGCGGAGATCCGGGACGGGGCCGTGAAGGTCGCCGGCGGGCAGCGCGTGGCGGTCGCGGTGCCGCAGGCCCTGCCGGCGACGCCCGTGGCGCAGGCGCGCGATCTCGCCATCGTCTACGAGGACGACGACCTCATCGTGATCGACAAGCCCGCCGGCCTCGTCGTGCATCCGGCGCCCGGACATCCGGACGGGACCCTCGTCAACGCCCTGCTCGCCCATTGCGGGGCCAGCCTCTCGGGCATCGGCGGGGTGCGCCGGCCCGGCATCGTGCACCGCCTCGACAAGGACACGAGCGGCCTCCTCGTGGTCGCCAAGAACGACCTCGCCCATGCGGGCCTGAGCCTGCAATTCGCCGATCACGGGCGCTCGGGCATGCTGGAGCGCGCCTACCTCGCCCTGGTCTGGGGCGTGCCCGAGCCCCGCAACGGCACGATCGACGCCGCCCTGGCGCGCTCCGAGCGCAACCGCGAGAAGATCGCGGTCGTGCGCGCGGAGCAGGGCCGCCATGCGGTCACGCATTACCGCACCGAGGCCGTCCTCGGGGCGCGCGAGCCGGTCGGCCAGATCCGCTGCCGGCTGGAGACGGGACGCACGCACCAGATCCGCGTCCACCTCGCGCATCGCGGTCACCCGCTCCTCGGCGACAGAACCTACGGGGCGGCCTTCCGCACCAAGGCCGCCCGCCTCGATCCGGAGGCGCGGGAGGCCCTCGACGCCCTCGGCCGGCAGGCGCTGCACGCGGCCGTGCTGGGCTTCCTCCATCCGCGCAGCCACGCGGTCCTGCGCTTCGAGAGCCCGCTGCCCGCCGACCTCGCGCGGCTCGTCGCGGCGCTCGGCCCGCATGCCGGGGGCGCGGCCCGCGTCTGAGCGCCGCAGCGGCGCGCTCCCGCGCCTCCGCCGCCCCAACGCCGGCGGCGGGGCGGCGCATCGCGACGCATGCACCAACCCGAGGGTTGCGCGTTGATCGCGGCGGACCACCCGTCCGTCGCTACCCGCCGGCGCCCCGGCCTGCTATAAAGGCCGTTCGGACGGCCGGCCGCTCGGAGGCCGTTCGCGCTCGCCCTCGCCGGGGAGCTTCCAGGAGGTTTGAATGGCTGCTGCACTGCCGGTGCTCGCCAATGAGGGGGGCCTGTCCCGCTATCTCGACGAGATCCGTCGCTTCCCGATGCTGGAGCCGACGGAGGAGTACATGCTCGCCAAGAGCTGGCGCGAGCACGGAGACCGCGAGGCGGCCCACAAGCTGGTCACGTCCCACCTGCGCCTCGTCGCCAAGATCGCGATGGGCTATCGCGGCTACGGCCTGCCGATCGGCGAGGTCGTGTCCGAGGGCAATGTCGGCCTGATGCAGGCCGTGAAGCGCTTCGACCCCGACAAGGGCTTCCGCCTGGCCACCTATGCCATGTGGTGGATCAAGGCGGCGATTCAAGAATACATCCTGCGCTCGTGGTCGCTCGTGAAGATGGGCACGACCGCGAACCAGAAGAAGCTGTTCTTCAACCTGCGCAAGGCGAAGGGCCGCATCTCGGCCCTCGACGAGGGCGACCTGCGCCCCGAGCAGGTGAAGCAGATCGCCACGCGCCTCGGCGTGCCCGAGCAGGACGTGATCGAGATGAACCGCCGCCTCAGCGGCGACGCCTCGCTCAACGCCCCCCTGCGCGAGGAGGGCGAGGGCGAGTGGCAGGATTGGCTGGTGGATGACAGCCCGAGCCAGGAAGCCGTGCTCGCCCGCGAGGAGGAGGGGCAGAACCGCCTCGCCGCCCTGCGGGACGCGCTCAGCGTGCTCAACCCGCGCGAGCGGCGCATCTTCGAGGCCCGGCGCCTCGCCGAGGAGCCGATCACCCTGGAGGACCTGTCGAGCGAGTTCGGCGTCTCCCGCGAGCGGGTGCGCCAGATCGAGGTCAGGGCGTTCGAGAAGGTTCAGGACGCCGTGAAGCGCAACCTCGCCAGCCGCGAGACCGCGCGGACGAGCGTGCCGGCCTAGAGACCTTCCGCCGGCGGCGCCGTTCCGCGACGGCGCGAAGCGCCCTGGGGCGCGTCGCGACGGGTCGTACGAGATCCGACGGATTGCGTCGCCATGCGGATTTGGGTTTCGCTCAGGCGCCGCACGGGCGTGTCGGACGTTGTCCGGACGTGACCGTCCGGGAAGCGGATCAGGCCGTGCCCGGCGGGCCGTGCGACGCCGCGCGGCTCACTTCCACTGCTCGAAGGCCTCGCGCATCACCCGGTCGCCGGCGCTGCCCTTCTCGAAGGTCAGGATCGCCCGCCCGCCCGAGGCGTAGCGGATCGGCAGGTCGATCCAGTTGCGCCGCAGCATCAGGTCGGTGTTGCGCTCGATGTCGCCCTTGAGGTTCGAGAGGCCGATCAGGAAGATGTTCTCGCGCACGGGCACCGGCAGGCCGGAGACCGGGGAGCCGCGGGCGCTCTCGTCGTCCTTGAACTGCAGCAGGCCGACGTCGCGGACATTGCGCGAGGGGTCGGTCGGGGTGAAGGTCAGCTCGATCACGTGCGAGGCCGGCAGCGTCGCGTCGGTGTTGCGGCGGATCACCATGGCCACGGTCAGGCCGGCCTCCTGCGCTTCCGCGGTGGCGCGGACCACCGTCTGCAGCGGCTGACCCTGGCCGGCATTGACCGCATCGAGGCGCCAGACCACCTGGCCGGCGGCCGCCCGCGGTCCGTTATTCGGTCCGCCGGCCTCCTCGTAGAGGGTGGCGCGCTGGGCGATGGTGATGTCGGGGGCGCCGGCGCGGGTCGGCGGCGGGGCCGCCGCCGCCACGGGGGGCGCGGCCGGCGCGCGCTCGCCCCCGACGCGGTCGGCGAATTTGGAATCCTGCGGCTCGGGCGGGCGCTCGGCGGCGTTCTCGCTGATCTTCGACTGCACGGTCGCGGGGGTGTCGCGCAGCGACCAAGCCGCCGCCGCGATGGCGCCGATCACGGCCGCCAGCGCCGCCGCCACGATGCCGTTGCGCAACAGGCGCGAGCGGTCCCCCTTGGGCCGCACCACGTCGATGCGCGGCCGCTGCCGGGCCGGCGAATCGTCGGGGGCGAAGTCCGCCGCGGTCTCGACCGGGCGCGGGCGCTCGGGCTCGGGCAGCTTCAGGGCGACCGGGGGCCCGGGCTCGGGCAGGTCGGGCTCGGACGGGGGAGGCGGCTCCGCGGCCGCGGGGACCGCCGCCGGCGCGACCGCCGCCGCGGGCGCCTCGCCGGGGACGGCGGCCGCGGCGGCAGGCTCGGGCACCTTCGCGCCGAACTCGTCCTCGAGCCGGCCGATCGCGGCGTCGAGGGAGCGGCGCTCCGCGTCGATGTCCTCCTCGGAGAGGGGAGGGTCGAGGGAGCGCAGCTGCCCGGTCAGGGCCGCGCGCGCGCGCTCGTAGACCGCCTCGCGCATGTCCGGCGAGCGGTCGGGCAGCGCGTCGAGCGCCCGGGCGAGCAGGGGATAGTAATCTGCCATGATCCGGCGCCTGCCATGTCGCGGCAGAGCGGCCGCGTCAAGCTTCGCGGCGCCACACCCGGCCGCAAAGCCGACCGGCCTCAATCCCCGAAGGGCAAAGCCGACCGGCCTCAATCCTCGAAGGGATTGTGGACCAGGATGGTGTCGTCGCGCTCGGGCGAGGTCGACAGCAGGGCGACCGTGGCGCCGATCAGCTCCTCGATGCGCCGCACGTACTTGATCGCCTGGGCGGGCAGTTCGGCCCAGGAGCGCGCGCCCGCGGTGGTCTCGAACCAGCCGTCGATGGTCTCGTAGACCGGCTCGACCCGGGCCTGGTCCGCCTGACTCGCCGGCAGGTGGTCGATCAGCCTGCCGTCGAGGCGGTAGCCGGTGCAGATCTTGATCGTCTCGAACCCGTCCAGGATGTCGAGCTTGGTGAGCGCGATCCCGTCGATGCCGGAGGTGCGCACGGTCTGGCGGACGAGGGCGGCGTCGAACCAGCCGCAGCGGCGCTTGCGGCCCGTGACCACGCCGAACTCGCGGCCGCGCTCGCCGATCTTCTCGCCGATCGCGTCGGTGAGTTCGGTCGGGAAGGGGCCCTCGCCCACCCGGGTCGTGTAGGCCTTGACGATGCCGAGCACGTAGCCGATCGCCGAGGGGCCGAGGCCCGACCCGGTCGCGGCCTGCGCGGCGACGATGTTCGAGGACGTGACGTAGGGGTAGGTGCCGTGATCGACGTCGAGGAGCGCGCCCTGTGCCCCCTCGAACAGGATGCGCTGGCCGCCGCGCCGCGCCTCGTCGAGGAGCACCCACACCGTGTCGGCGTAGGGCAGGATCTTGGGAGCGATCGCGAGGAGCTCGGCCTTGAGCGCCGCCCCGTCCACCTCCTCGATGCCGAGGCCGCGCCGCAGGGCGTTGTGGTGGGCGAGGAGCCGCTCGATCTTGGCGCCGAGGAGCGCCTCGTCGGCGAGGTCGACCACCCGGATGGCGCGCCGCCCCACCTTGTCCTCGTAGGCCGGGCCGATGCCGCGCTTCGTGGTGCCGATCTTCAGGGTGGCGTTGGCGGTTTCGCGGAAATGGTCGAGCTCGCGGTGCAGCGGCAGGATCAGGGTCGCGTTGTCCGCGATGCGCAGGGTCTCGGGCGTGATCGAGACGCCCTGCGTGCCGATCCGCGCGATCTCGTCGACGAGGTGCCAGGGATCGACCACGACCCCGTTGCCGATCACCGAGAGCGTCCCGCCGCGCACGACGCCGGAGGGGAGCAGCGACAGCTTGTAGGTCACCCCGTCGATCACGAGCGTGTGGCCGGCATTGTGGCCGCCCTGGAAGCGCACCACCACGTCGGCCTGCTCGGCGAGCCAGTCGACGATCTTGCCCTTGCCCTCGTCGCCCCACTGGGCGCCCACGACGACGACGTTCGCCATCCTCTGATCCGATCCTGTGCACGCAGACGGACAGCCCCGGCGGCGGGCCGGGGCTGTCGCATCGGGCGGTCTTGGGCGATCCGGGCCGGGAAATCAAGGAAGGCCGGGGAACGCCGCGCGCCGCCCGACCCGCCTGCTCGGCCTCGCGCCGACTTGGCCTCGCGCCGACTTGGCCTCGCCTGCTTGGCCTCGCGCCTACTTGGCCTCGGTCGCCGGCCCGTTGCCCGGCAGGTCGCCCGGCCTGATCACCCGGGTGGAGTTCGGGTCGGGCACCGGCGGCTTCACGGTCATGTCGGGCGTGGCGGAGGTCGGCGGCTTCAGCACGCCGTCCGACCTCTCCAGCCTGTCGCTGAGGGTCGAGCCGGTCGCGTCGGTATCGGAGGGCGGGCGCATCTTCTCGGGGATGCGCTCGTTCGGCGGCGGCAGGGGCGAGGTGTCCCGCCCCTGGAGCGGCGCGCCGGGCGTTTGGGCCAAGCCCGCGGTCGTGAAGCCCGCGGTGGTGAGGCCCGCGGTGCCCATCAGCGCGGCGAGCGCGAGCACGGCACCGTGCGTCAGCTTCGGCATCTCTCTCTCCTGAGGTCTCGCCAGGGAAACCGGGCGGGGCGCCGTCCGGTTCCGGCAAAGCTCAGGAGGCCGGCGCGGGACCTCAGGCGGTCGCCATCTCCAGGTAGAGCCCGCGCAGGCGGCGGGTGTGGGGCCCGGGCTGGCCGCCGCCGACGCGCTGGCCGTCGATCTCGACCACCGGCATCACCAGGGCCGAGGCGCTGGTGAAGAACGCCTCCGCGGCCCGCAGCGCCTCGTCGAGGGAGAAGGGGCGCTCCTCGATGGTCAGGCCGGCCTCGGCGGCGAGGCGGATCACGGCCTGGCGGGTGATGCCGGGCAGGATCGCGGTCGAGAGCGGCCGGGTGACGATGCGCCCGTCCTCCGTGATGATGAAGGCCGTGGAGGAGCCGCCCTCGGTGACGAAGCCGTCCTCGTGCATCCAGGCCTCGTTGGCGCCGGCCGCCGCCGCCTGCTGCTTGGCCAGCACCTGCGCGAGGAGCGCCACCGACTTGATGTCCCGGCGCTTCCAGCGCAGGTCCTCGACCGAGATCACCTTGGCGCCGCGCTCGGCCAGGGGGTTGGCCGCGACGCTCTTCTCCTGCGTGAACATCACCACGGTCGGGGGCGTGCCGGCGGGCGGGAAGGGGAAGTCCCGCTCGTGGACGCCGCGCGTGACCTGCATGTAGACGAGGCCTTCCTTGAGGCTGTTGCGCGCCACGAGCCCCTCCTCCAGGGCGGTCCAGCCCTCCTGATCGAAGGGATTGGTGATGCCGATCTCCCGGAGCGAGCGGTCGAGGCGGGCGAGATGCGCCGCGTTGTCGACGAGCCGGCCGTTCAGCACCGCGCTGACCTCGTAGATCCCGTCCGCGAACAGGAAGCCGCGATCCATGATCGGGATCGCCGCCTCGGCGTAGGGGAGGAAGCGGCCGTTGACGTAGACGATGCGCGACATGGGTGATGGTCCTGCGGGGCAGCTTTTCCTTCAAGCATCGGAGACGATCCCGCCGCAAGCGCATTCCGCGGGCCTCCGGCATGCGGGGGAGGCGGTTGCGCCGCCCCGGGGCTCGGGGAGGGGCGTCCCCGGGGGGCCGAGCGGCCCTCAGCTCTCGCCGAAGACGCGGCGGAAGATCGTGTCGACGTGCTTGTAATGGTAGCCGAGGTCGAAGCAGGCCTCGATCGCCTCGGGCGAGAGCGCCGCGCTCACCTCCGGATCGGCCTTGAGCAGGGTCAGGAACTCGCCCTCGCCGCGCCAGACCGGCATCGCGTTGCGCTGCACGAGCCGATAGGCGTCCTCCCGCGACAGGCCGGCCTGGGTCAGGGCCAGCAGCACGCGCTGCGAGTGGACGAGGCCGCCGAGCCGGTCGAGGTTGCGCTGCATGTTGTCCGGATAGACGAGCAGCCTGTCGATCACCCCGGTGAGCCGCGCCAGGGCGAAGTCGAGGGTGACGGTGGCGTCCGGCCCGATCATCCGCTCGACCGAGGAATGCGAGATGTCGCGCTCGTGCCAGAGGGCGACGTTCTCCATCGCCGGCAGCGCGTAGGCGCGCACCATGCGGGCGAGCCCGGTCAGGTTCTCCGTCAGGACCGGGTTGCGCTTGTGCGGCATGGCCGAGGAGCCCTTCTGGCCCTCGGAGAAGTACTCCTCCGCCTCCAGCACCTCCGTGCGCTGCAGGTGGCGCACCTCGATCGCCAGCCGCTCGATCGAGGAGGCGATCACGCCGAGCGTCGCGAAGTACATGGCGTGGCGGTCGCGGGGGATGACCTGGGTCGAGACGGGCTCGGGCGTCAGGCCCATCTTCTCGGCCACGTATTCCTCGACCCGCGGGTCGATATTGGCGAAGGTGCCGACGGCGCCCGAGATCGCGCAGGTCGCGACCTCGCGCCGGGCCGCGACGAGCCGCTCGCGGGCGCGGGCGAATTCCGCGTGGGCCTGGGCGAGCTTCAGCCCGAAGGTGACCGGCTCGGCGTGGATGCCGTGCGAGCGGCCGATGGTCGGGGTGAGCTTGTGCTCGAAGGCCCGGCGCCGCAGGGCGGCGAGCAGCCCGTCGAGATCCGCCAGGAGGAGGTCGGTGGCGCGCACCAGCTGCACGTTGAGGCAGGTGTCGAGCACGTCCGACGAGGTCATGCCCTGGTGGACGAAGCGGGCCTCCGGCCCGACGATCTCGGCGAGGTGGGTCAGGAACGCGATCACGTCGTGCTTGGTGACGCGCTCGATCTCGTCGATGCGCGCCACGTCGAAGACCGCGTCGCGGCCCTTCTCCCAGACCTTCTCCGCGGCCTCCCTCGGCACGACGCCGATCTCGGCGAGCGCCGTGGTGGCGTGCGCCTCGATCTCGAACCAGATCCGGAAGCGCGTCTCCGGCGACCAGATCGCCGTCATCTCGGGGCGGCTGTAACGGGGGATCATCGGGCGCCTCGCATGCGGAAGGATCTGAGCATGCGGGCGCGGGTAGCACGGGGCGGGGAGGGGCTCAACGCGCCGCCGCGCCGCCGCGAACCGCCTTGACCCGCGAGGCGACCGCATGCCCTAACTTGACGTAGCGGCAGTTGGGATGCGTCGCCGCGGCGAGGCGCTGTCTTCGGGATGCGGAGCATGGCTGGATTGGCCGGACCGGACGGGAATGCCCGCGCGGCGGGTCGGGAGGCGGCCGGATGGCCGGGTGCCGGGCCGGCCGCCGCGGTCGCGGTGCTGACCGCGCTCCTCGGCTGGTTCTGGATCCTGCCCGCCACGCGGCAGGCGACCGGTCCAGACGCCGCGTCGGTGAGCCTCCTCGACGAGGTCGCCCCGGAGGATCTTCAGGATGCCGTGGCGACGCTCGACCCGTCGGATCCCCTGGTCGCGCAGATCCGGCAGCGGCGCGAACGCTGCGCCGTGAGGCTCGCCTGGGTGTCGATCGTGCGCGCACCGAAGGCGGCGGCGGGGTCGATCCGGCTGCGGTCGGGCCCCTACGTCTCTACCGCCTTCAGCCTGCCCGATGCCCCGCGCCGCGTCGCGATCCCCTATCCGGCACCCTACGAGGCGGGACGCGGCACCCTCGCGGTCTTCCGCGCGGGCGGCGCCGCGACCCTCGCGCTGATGCCGGCGTGGCAGGTCCCGCCGGGAGCGGGCGAGGCGACCCAGCCGGTGACGTGGCGCCCCTCCGCGCGCTGCGGCCGCGCGGATGGCTAAGCCCTTGAGGTGGCTTCGCGACCAGCTCGGTCCGACACCGGTCGTCAGCCTGTGCATGCTCGCGATGGTGGGCCTGTCCATCCTGTCGGTGTTCCGCATCACGCCGACCGTCCCGGCCTGGCTGGGCTACGGCTCGCTCGCAACCCTGGTCGCGGGTGCGAATGCCTGCGCGGTCGCGCGCGTGATGCGGCTCTGGCCGCTTGTCGCCGGCATGCGCCCGGGCGCCTTCCGCGTCGTCCCGACCGGCCCGCACGAGGCCGTCGCTTCGCTCGACCGGCTGATCGGCCTCGCCGAGGTGAAGGCGGAACTCCGCACGCTGATCGAGCGCCTCAAGGTCGAGGCCGCCCGCCGCGACGCGGGGATGCCGGTCAGCCCCCTCTCCCTGCACATGGTGTTCACGGGCCCGCCGGGCGTCGGCAAGACCGTCGTCGCCCGCCTGTACGGCGCCGCCCTGCGCGAACTCGGGGTTCTCGAGAGCGGCCACATCGTCGAGACCGACCGCTCCGGGCTGGTGGCGGGCTATGTCGGCCAGACCGCGCTCAAGACGCGCCAGCGCATCGCCGAGGCGCTCGACGGGGTGCTGTTCATCGACGAGGCCTACGCGCTCGCGCCGCGGCAGGGCGACGCGTTCGGCCAGGAGGCGATCGACACCCTCCTCAAGGAGATGGAGGACCAGCGCGACCGGCTGGTCGTCATCGTCGCGGGCTACCCGGAACCGCTGCAGGACTTCCTGCACAGCAATCCCGGCCTGCCCTCGCGCTTCACGAAGACCCTCTCCTTCGCGCCCTACGACGACGACGAACTGCTCGCGATCATCCGGGCGATGGCCGAAGCGGAGGGGCTGCGCTTCGAGGACGGGTGCGACGCGCGCCTGAGGGCCTCCTTCGCGCGCGAGCGCGCGCGACCGAGCTTCGCGAATGCCCGGACCGCCCGAACCTTGCTGGAACGCGCGCGGGAGGCGCAGGCGGTCAGGATCGGGCCGCTTCTCGGTGCCGGCAGCGTCGATCTCGCGACCCTCACCGCCGACGACGTCGAGGCGGCGACGGGGCGTGCCGCATGAGCGCGGCCCTTGCCAAGCTCGCCTACATCCACCGCCGTCTCTGGCAGCGGGACGGCACCTATCGGGCCGCCTTCCTGCTCGGGCCGATGCCGCTGCTGGGCGCCGCCGTCGCGGCCGCGCTCTGGTTCGGCCTCGCGGTGGCGGAGGCGCCCGCGCCGGCGCGCCCAGCCCCGCCTCCCTGGGCGGAGCCGCATGCCGGCCCGCTTCCGTCCGGGCCCCTGCGCGCCGAACCGCCGGTCGCCCCGCTGCCCGCCGCGCGGGCGGGCGGAGGCTATGTCGGCTACGAGACGGGCTGGTACGGGACCCTGCACAAGGTGGAGATGAGCCCGAGCCTGGAGATCACCGTGGCGCCGGCCCCCTCGGGCCGGTTCACGGTCGAGGACGCGCAACTCGACGTGGGGCCGATCCTGACCGCGAGCGTCGCGGCCGCGCCCGCGAACTACCTCGGAACGGCGAATGCCCTCCTGGCCGTGCAGGATCCGGGCTCCTACGGCTTCGCGATGCGGATCGAGCGCGGCGCGGGTCCGCCGGCCGATTGCCTGCGCCGCCTGATCGTCGCCGGCCAGCGGCTGTTCTCCGTCGTGAGCGTGAACCTCGGCGAGGGGACGACGCGCGACGTCCCGCCGGTCGCGCTGGACATGACGCCAGGCCTCTACCGCATCACCGCGTACTTCGGGTGCTGGCGCAACGGCCAGCCGGTCGGTCCGGCGCGGGGCGTCGTCCTCGTGCGCCGCCCCGGCGACGCGACCCCGCTGCCGGCCCGCCCAGGGGAGATCCTGCGCCCGATCCTGCCGCCCCACCGCGCCGAATGACCGACCGGGCTGCCTTCCCTCGGCGAACTCAGCCCACCCGCGCCCAGCCCTGCGGCATCAGGCGCTCCTGGGGCCCGAACTTGGCCTTGTAATCCATCTTGCGCGAACCCTCGACCCAGTAGCCGAGATAGAGGTAGGGCAGGCCGAGCAGCCGCGCCCGCTCGATGTGGTCGAGGATCATGAAGGTGCCGAGGGAGCGGTCGGCCTCGGACGGCTCGTAGAAGGAATAGACCATCGAGAGCCCGTCCGAGAGGACGTCGGTCAGGCAGACGGCGATCGGCGCCCCGACCCCGCGGCCGTTGATCGCCGTGTCCGGCCCGCGCTTGCGGTAGACGACGAGGTGCGTCTCGACGTGGCTGTCCTCGACCATCATGGCGTAGTCGAGCACGGTCATGTCGACCATGCCGCCGTCGCCGTGCCGGGCGTCGAGGTAGCGGCGGAACAGCGCGTACTGCTCCGAGGCCGGGCGGTTCGGCTGCGGCTGGCCCACGAGGTCCCGGTTGCGCTTCAGCACCCGGCGCTGGCTCGCGCTCGGCTCGAAATCCCCCACCACCACCCGCACCGAGACGCAGGCCCGGCAGGTCTCGCAGGCCGGCCGGTAGGCGATGGTCTGCGAGCGGCGGAAGCCGCCCTGGGTGAGGATCTCGTTGAGGTCGCGGGCGCGCCGCCCGACCAGGTGCGTGAACACCTTCCGCTCGTGCTGACCCGGCAGGTAGGGACAGGGCGAGGGCGCCGTGAGGTAGAACTGAGGGGCGTCGCGCGGATGGCTCGTCACGCTGGGGACCGCTCGCTGGGGCGGCGCGCGCGCACCGCGGACCCCACCATAGCACTCCCGTTCGGCGGCTCAACAAGGCCCCACGCACGAAGCTCCCGGCTCATCCCCAGCCCCCGCTCAGGCCACGCGCACGATCGCGAGGCCGACGACGAGGTCGTGGCCGGTGCGGCGATCCGCCCGCAGGAGACCGATGCCGAGGTCGCACAGCCAGAGCAGGAAGGTCGAGACCGCCACGTAGAACAGCAGCGCGTGCACGCCCGCGGTGATCCAGTCGACCGGGGCGCCGGTCTCCGCCTGCACGCCGCGCAATCCCAGCATCCGCATGCCGTAGGTGCTCTGTCCGGCCCCGCCCAGGGTCATCGCGCTGTAGAGGATGCCGCTCGCCGGCAGGATCGCGAACAGGGTCCAGCCGAGGCCGAAGGTGATCACGCCCAGGAAGGCGATCGCGAGCCAGAGCAGGCAGGTGAAGCCGAAGATGAAGAGGATGTCGAGGAGGTAGGCGAGGAAGCGCCGCGTCAGCGAGGCGTGCGCGACGGGCAAAGGCGTGCCGTAGCCGGGCGCGGCCTGCGGGTAGCCCTGCCCCTGCCAGCCCTGCCCCTGCCCCTGCCAGGACGGGTCCTGCCAGTTGTTGCCCTGCCACGAATTCGCCATCGCCCGCGCTCCCTCGGGTGCGTTCCGAAGATCAAGTGGCGTCGCGGCCGGCCTCGCTCAAGACCCGCCCTTCGCATCATCGGGCGGGGGTCGCCGGGTCGGCGGCAGGAATGGCGCGGGAGCAAGATTCCCGGCAGACTTGCCCCGCGCAAGTCTGCTCAGGCCGTCGCCGTGGCGGTGCCGTGCGGGCCGATGCGGCGCGGATCGAGGCCCTCGGCCGCGAGCGTCGCCAGGATCTCGGCGGTGTGGCCGGGGCCGCGGGTCTCGATGGTCACGTCGATCGTCACGCTCTTGGCCGGCACGTCGAGGTGGAGGCGCCCGTGCGACACCTCCAGGATGTTGACGCCGAGTTCGCCGAGGCGCCCGGTCACCCGCCCGAGCACGCCGGGGCGGTCGCTCGCGGTCAGGCGAAAGGAGACGATGCGGTCCTCCCGCTCCAGCTCGCGGACCATCACGGAGGCCAGGAGCCGCGCGTCGATGTTGCCGCCGCAGAGCACGAGGCCGACCTTGCGCCCGGCGAAGCGGTCGGGATGGGCCAGCAAGGCCGCGAGCCCGGCCGCCCCCGCCCCCTCGGCGAGGCTGCGCTGCAGGGTGGCGTAGTCGTGCACCGCGCGCTCGATCTCGGGCTCGCCGACGAGGAGGATCTCCCGCACCCGGTCGCGGATGATCGGCAGGGTGAACCGCCCGACCGTCTTGACGGCGATGCCCTCCGCCAGGGTCGGCCCGCCGATCGGGCGCGCGCCGCCGTCGATCGCGTTCAGGAAGGAGGGGTAGAAGGCCGCCTCGACGCCGTAGAGGTCGAGGTCCGGCCGGGCGGAGGCGGCGACCGCCATCCCGGCCATCAGCCCGCCGCCGCCGATCGGCACCACGAGGCAGTCGAGGTCGGGCGCATCCTCCAGCATCTCCAGGGCGACCGTGCCCTGGCCGGCCATCACGGCCGGGTCGTCGTAGGGGTGGACCAGGACGAGGCCCCGCGTCTCGACGAGGTCGCGGGCGGTCTCGGCCGCCTCGACCAGCGTCTCGCCCTCCAGGAGCACGGTGGCGCCGTGGGCGCGGGTGTTCTCGACCTTCACGAGGGGGGTCGTGGCCGGCATCACGATCGTGGCCGGGATGCCGAGGCGCCTCGCGTGATAGGCCACCGCCTGGGCGTGGTTGCCGGCCGACATCGCCACCACGCCGCGGCGGCGCTCGTCGGCGTCGAGCCGGCTCAGGCGGTTGGCCGCGCCGCGCTCCTTGAAGGCCCCGGTCGCCTGCATGTTCTCGTGCTTGACGAAGACCCGGGCGCCGGTGACCTCCGACAGGCGCGGCGCCGGCACCAGCGGCGTGCGCAGCACGTGGCCCCGGATGGTCTCGGCGGCCCGGGCGACGTCGTCCGGGCCGATGACGTAGGGTTCGCTCAAGACACGCCCTCGCGCTCGGCGCCGCATCCGCGGCGATTCCCGCCGTCAGAATGATCCCGGCCGCCCGCGGAGTCGATGCGCGCGTCGGCACGGCCCACCGGCCAGGGGCGATCGCCCGGCCGCGGCGTCAGCCGGGGGCGGGCTCGGCCGCCGCCGCGTCGGGCGTGTCGAGGTAGTAGTGCTTGAGGAGGTAGAGGGCGGCCTCGCCGACCTGGCCGCGGTCGCTCAGCACCCCGCCGAGATCGACGCGGCTCATCTCCGAGAAGCGGCACACCACCCAGCGGGTGAGGGGCGGGCGCCCGGGGCGCTCCTCGACGAAGTCGATGCGGATGCTGCGGGGCGCGCGCCCGGGCGCGGCGCCGAGCACCCGCGCCCGCCCGCCCTCCGCCACCAGGGTCGGCAGCACGCGCCGGCAGACCCGCTCCTGGGCGGGGTCGAGGTCGGGCGCGCAGGCCGCGAGGGCGACCGCCGACGCGGCGAGGATGACGGCCGTCCTCACCCGGCCCGCAGGCGCTCCGCGACCCGCGGCGCGAAATAGGTGAAGATGCCGTCCGCGCCCGCGCGCTTGAAGGCCACCAAGCTCTCGATCATGGCGCGCTCGCCGTCGAGCCAGCCGTTCTGGGCCGCCGCCGCGATCATCGCGTACTCGCCCGAGACCTGGTAGGCGAAGGTCGGCACGCCGAAGCCTTCCTTCACCCGCCGGATGATGTCGAGGTAGGGAAGGCCGGGCTTCACCATCACGGAATCGGCCCCCTCCTCCAGGTCGAGCGCGACTTCGCGCAGCGCCTCCTCGGTGTTGCCGGGGTCCATCTGGTAGGTGCGCTTGTCGCCCTTGAGCGTCGCGCTGGTGCCGATCGCGTCCCGGAACGGGCCGTAGAAGGCGCTCGCGTACTTGGCCGCGTAGGCCATGATCTGCACGTCGCGGAAGCCCGAGCGGTCGAGCCCCGCGCGGATCGCGCCGACGCGCCCGTCCATCATGTCGGAGGGGGCGATCACGTCGGTGCCGGCCTCGGCCTGGATCAGGCTCTGCTCGACCAGGAGCGCCACGGTCTCGTCGTTGACGATCACGGTGTCGTCGAGGAGCCCGTCATGGCCGTGGCTGGTATAGGGGTCGAGGGCGACGTCCGTGATCACGCCGAGTTCCGGCACCGCCGCCTTCACGGCCCGCACCGCCCGGCAGACGAGGTTGTTGCGGTTGAGCGCCTCCGAGCCGGTCTCGTCCCGCAGCGAGGGCTCGACGTAGGGGAAGAAGGCGATGGCCGGGATCCGCAGGGCGGCCGCGCGCTCGGCCTCGCGCACCGCCTCGTCGACGCTCAGCCGCTCGACGCCCGGCATGGAGGGCACCGGCTCGCGCCGGCGCTCGCCCTCGATGACGAAGAGCGGCCAGATCAGGTCGTCGAGGGTCAGCACGGTCTCGCGCACGAGCCGGCGCGACCACTCCGCCTTGCGGTTGCGGCGCGGCCGCTGGGTCAGGGACAGGCCGGGGGCGGTCTCGGTCCGGGCGGCGTCGCGGGCGAGGGGCCGGACGAAGGGCTGGATCTGCGACATCGAATTCGAGACCTCCCGGACCCGCGGGCACGGGCCGCTGTCATTCTTCTCATGAAGCCCTAGCACAGACCCGCGCCGCCTCGGAACCCGTCCGGGACGGCCCCGGCCGCATGGCAGGCAGCAAACGGGCGCGCCCGTCGCGTTGACGCACTCCCCGGCGGCTGGTTTACGGCCCCAGCAGGTCAGGAAGGATGCCGATGGCGGGCGATATGGCGGGCGACGCGGAGACCCACGTCCTGGTCGAGCGGCGGGGGACGGCGGGGTGCCTCACCCTCAACCGCCCGCAGGCCCTCAACGCGCTCGATCTCGGCATGGTGCGGCGCCTGCGCGCCGCCCTCGACGCGTGGCTGGCGGATCCCGGGGTGACGCGCATCGTGCTGCGCGGCGCCGGGCGCGCCTTCTGCGCGGGCGGCGACATCCGGCACCTCCACGACGAGGCGCGGGCGCGGGGCCCGCGGGCGCCCGACGCCTTCTGGCGGGCGGAATACGCGCTCAACGCCCTGATCCACCGCTACCCCAAGCCGATCGTGTCGCTGATCGACGGGATCGTGATGGGCGGGGGCGTCGGGCTGTCGCTGCACGGCGCGCACCGCGTCGCGGGGGAGCGCTACCTGTTCGCGATGCCGGAGGTGGGGATCGGCTTCTTCCCGGATGTCGGGGCGACCTACGCGCTGCCGCGCCTGCCGGGCGCCTTCGGAACCTACCTCGCCCTCACCGGCGACCGGGTCGGGCCGGGGGACGGCCTCGCCTTCGGGCTCGCGACGCGGGCGGCGCCGGCCGCCGCCTTCGAGGCGATCACGGAGCGGCTCGCCGCGGGGGAGCCGGTCGAGGCGGCGCTGGGCGAGAGCGAGGCGCCCCCGCCCGGGCCGCTCCACGCCGCCCGCGAGGTGATCGATTCCTGCTTCTCGGCCGAGAGCGTGGCGGCGGTGCTGGCCCGGCTCGACGCGGCGGCGCGGGAGGGCTCCGCCTTCGCGGGCAAGGCCGCCGCCACGATCCGCACGCGCTCGCCCACCAGCGTCGCCGTCGCCTTCGCGCAGATGCGCCGGGGCATCGCCATGAGTTTCCCGGAGGCGATGCTGACCGAGTACCGGATCGTCACCCGCATCCTCGAAGGACACGACTTCTACGAGGGGGTGCGCGCCACCCTGATCGACAAGGACGGCGCCCCGCGCTGGCGGCCCGAGCGCCTCGAGGCGGTCACGGCGGAGGCGGTGGAGGCGCATTTCGCGCCCCTGCCCGACGAGCCCCGGTTCACCTGAGATGCGCGGCCTCCCCAGGGCCCGCAGCGGCCCCTCGCGCGGCCTCGCCCTGTCGGAGGACGGGGGCGACCGCATCGAGCGCAATCCTCAGCCGCCCGGCACCCGCTGGGACGTGGTGCTGATCTGGCTCATGCGCATCGTCGCGGTGATCTGGATGATCAAGGGCCTCAGCGCCTGGGCGGAGATCCTGGGCGCCCGGCCCGGCGCCCAGCCCTTCGAGGGCGCGCCGGTGGGGCGTCAGGCGGTCATCATCTATTTCGGGGTGATCGACCTCCTGGCCGCGGTCGGGCTCTGGCTCGGCACCGCCTGGGGCGGCGTCGTCTGGCTGCTCGCCGCGACCTCGGCCTTCGTGCTGGCGCTGCTCACCCCGCAGCTCCTGCCGATGAGTGTGCCGAACCTTGCCTTCGACGGGACGATCGTCGTCCTCTACTTCACCGTCTCCTGGCTCGCCTCGCGCGAGATGCGGTGACCGGGGACGCCGGGGCCGCGACCGGCGGCTTTATCGTCGATTTACCCACATCGGTAAATCGAGAATTTAGCGTATCGTTTAAACCCACATTCACGGGGCCCTCCTAGGTTGGCTGCATAAGCGGAGCGGACAACACCGCCCAGCAGGCAGTACAGAGAGGCGAAACCATGAAGAACCAGGCGTTGAAGGTGGCCGAGCAGGCCCGGGCCCCGGAAGCCGCGCCGGTGGTGCGCAACCAATACCTGGAGGCCCTGCACCTCGTCGAGCGGCTGCACCGCCGCCTGCTCGACGTCATCAAGGACGAGTTCGAGCGCCGCGGCCGCGAGGACGTCAACAGCGTGCAGGCGCTGCTGCTCTACAATATCGGCGACAAGGAGCTGACCGCGAGCGAGCTGCGCACCCGCGGCTACTATCTCGGCTCGAACGTCTCCTACAACGTGAAGAAGCTGGTCGAGACCGGCTACCTGCACCACGCCCGCTCGAAGACCGACCGGCGCTCGGTGCGGATCAGCCTGACCGACAAGGGCCGGGAGGTGCACGAGATCGTGCGCGGCCTCTACGACAAGCACGCCCGGACGATCCAGCCGATCGGCGGCATCTCGGAGGACGATTTCGTCCGCCTGAACCAGTCGCTGGCCCGCCTGGAGCGGTTCTGGACCGACCAGATCCGCTACCGCCTGTGAGCCCGCGCGGCCCCCGTCGACAGCCGGGCCGCGGCGTCCTACACGCGGAGATCGGGCCGGAGGACGCGATGCTGGGACGGATGGATCGGGGCGGAACGGGCGAGGCGGTGGTCGAGTACGGCGACAGCAACCTGCGGGTGGTGCGCCCTGGCCGCTTCGTGCGCTGCGCGGTGACCGGCGCGGAGATCGCCCTCGACGACCTGCGCTACTGGAGCGTGGCCCGCCAGGAGGCCTATGCCGGGCCGGAGGCGGTGATGCAGCGGCTGCGGGAGACGGGGCGGCCCTGAGCGGTCAGGGCCCGGCCCGCCCCCTCAGCAGGGCCGCGAGGCGCGCGCGCAGGAGTGCGGCGTCGTCCGGCGCGAGCGCGAGCCGCACCGGCAGCACCGCCACCGCCATGGCGGCGGGCAGGCGCACGCGGTCCTTCTCGGTGGTGACGAGGGTCAGGCCCCGCCGCGTCGCCTCCCGCTCCAGCGCCGCGATCTCCCCCGCCCGGTAGGCGTGATGGTCCGGGAAGGCGCGCGTCCCGCGCAGCTCCGCCCCGACCGCGCGCAGGCTCTCGAAGAACTTGTCCGGCCGGCCGATCCCCGCGAAGGCGAGGACGGGGCGGCCGCGCAGCGCCGCGGCGGCCGCCGCGTCCGGCGCGAGCCGCCCGCGCAGGGCGGGCAGGCCGCGCGCCGCCGCCGCCGCGAGGAGCGGGCGACCCTGCGCCGCGTCCCCGATCACCAGCACGGCCGAGACGAGGGGCCACTGGGCGCCGAGCGGCGCCCGCAGCGGCCCGGCCGGGAAGGGCAGGCCGTTGCCGATGCCGACCCCGGCGTCGAAGACGGCCAGGGACCAATCCTTGCGCAGGGACGGGTTCTGCAGCCCGTCATCCATCACGATCACGTCGGCGCCGGCGGCCGCGCAGGCCGCAGCGCCGGTCGGGCGGTCCCGGGCGACGATGGTGGGCGCCGCGCGGGCGAGGAGCAGGGGCTCGTCGCCGACCTCGGCGGCGCCGTGGGCGGCGGGATCGACGCGCAGCGGCCCCGGCAGGGACCCGCCGTAGCCCCGGCTCAGGAAGGCGGGGCGCGCGCCGAGCTCCCGCAGCAGGGCCGCGAGCGCCAGGGCGGTCGGGGTCTTGCCGGCCCCGCCCAGGGTGACGTTGCCGACGCAGACGACCGGGCAGGGGGCCGGCGCGCCAGGCCGGGCCATTCGCCGCGCCGCGGCGGCGCCGTAGAGCGCCCCGACTGGCGCGAGCAGCCGGGCCGGCAGGGAAGGCGGATCGCGCCACCAGAAGTCCGGGGCCCGCATCCTCAGCCGAACCGGCCGCTGATCTTCATCTGGCAGATGAAGGGTTCGAGGGCCGCCATGGTCCGGTCGAGGGCGCCGCCGCAGGCCGTCACCGCGCGGCGCCCGGCCGCCGCCATCGCGGCGCGGCGCGCCGGGTCGGCGAGGAGCCGGCCCAGGGCCTCCGCGAGGGCGTCCTCGTCAGCCACCGCCAAGGCGGCCCCGGCCTGTCCCAGCACCGCGTAGGCCTGGGCGAAGTTCCGGACATGGGGCCCGTGCAGGATCGGGGTGTCGAGCCGGGCCGGCTCGATCGGGTTCTGGCCGCCGCGCTCGACCAGGGATCCGCCGATGAAGGCGACGGGCGCGAGGCGGTAGAACAGGCCGAGCTCCCCGATCGTGTCGGCGACGTAGAGATCGGTGCGCGCGTCGGGCAGGCCGCCCCGGCTGCGCAGCGCGACGCGCAGGCCGGCGGCGCGGCCCGCCGCGGCGATCTCGGCGCCGCGGCGCGGATGGCGCGGCACGACGAGGGTGATCAGGCCGGGGCGCTGCGCGGCGAGGCGCCGATGGACCGCGATGATGCCCGCCTCCTCGCCCGGATGCGTGCTGGCCGCGAGCCAGACCGGCCGCCCGGCCAGCATCGCCGAGAACTGGGCCAGGGCCTGCGGGTCGGCCGGCGGGGCGGGGGCGTCGAATTTCAGGTTCCCGGACACGACGACCCGCGGCGCCCCGAGCCGGAGGAAGCGCTCGGCCTCCTCGCGGGTCTGGACGAGGCAGATCGCGATGCGCGAGAGCACCGCCCGCGCCAAGGCCGGCAGCCGGGCCCAGCCCCGGGCGGAGCGCTCCGACATGCGGCCGTTGACGAGGATCAGGGGCACCTGGCGGGCATCGAGGGCCAGGATGGTGTTCGGCCACAGTTCCGATTCCGCCACGATGGCGAGGTCCGGCCGCCAATGGTCCAGGAAGCGCGCCACGTAGCGCGGCGCGTCCAGGGGCGCGAATTGGTGCAGGGCGCCCGCGGGCAGGCGGGCGGCGACGAGGTCGGCCGAGGTTCGGGTGCCGGAGGTGACCAGCACCGTGAAGCCGCGGCGGGCGAGGCGGTCGACGAGCGGCAGCAGCATCAGGGCCTCGCCGACGCTGGCGCCGTGCGCCCAGACGAGGGGCCCGGCGGGGCGCGGCTTGCCGGCGCGCCCGACGCGCTCGGGCAGCCGCTCCGGATCCTCCTTGCCCTTGCGGCGGCGCCAGGCGAGCAGGCCGATCAGGGCCGGTTCGAGGGCGAGGAGCCCGTGATGGTAGGCCCGCAGCAGGAACGGCATGGCGGGGGCGCTCATCCGGCGCCCCGCTCCGGCCCGCGCTCGCGGGAAGGGGCGGACGGACCGCCGGGACAGCCGGTGGGAAGGCGGCCGGTGCGGAGGACAGGGCTCATGAGATGACGCTGCGGCGGACCTCGGGCGAGGCCGCGGGGAGCCGGCGCCGCGGGGGACCGACTCGGACCCCACCCGCCGTATCCCGCTTCCGGAGCCCGCCGTCTAGCGCCCCCTGAGTGCAGGGCGCAACCTCGCGCGGGCCCCGATCCGCGCGTCGCGGCGGGGCGTGCGGGCGCCGCGGGCGCTTGCGGCGCCGCGCGGCCTTGGTCATAAGCCGCCCGGCGGCGGGGAGTCGTTCCGGGCCGCCACCGGAGGCGCCCCCGCGTTCGCCGTCGCGATGTTCCGCCTCGCCCACCTCACCGATCCCCATGTCGGGCCGCTCTCGCGCCCGCGCCTGCGCCAGCTGCTCAGCAAGCGCGCGACCGGCTGGGTGAACTGGAGCCGCGGCCGCAAGCTGACGCACGACATGGCGGTGCTGGAGGCGCTGGTCGCCGACCTGCGGGCGGCCGCGCCCGACCACATCGCCTGCACGGGCGACCTCTGCAACATCGGATTGCCGAGCGAGTGGGAGACCGCCCGGATGTTCCTGGAGGCGCTGGGCGGGCCCGAGGCGGTGAGCTTCGTGCCGGGCAACCACGACGCCTACGTGCGCGGCTCCCTCGACGGGCTCCTCGACGCGGTCGGCCCCTGGACGCGGGACGATGCCGGAGGCGAGCGCGCCTTCCCCTACCTGCGCCGCCGCGGGCCGCTCGCCCTGGTCGGGCTGTCCTCGGCGATCCCGACCGCGCCCTTCGTGGCGAGCGGCCGGCTCGGAACCCGCCAGATCGCGGCGGCCGAAGCGCTGCTCGGCAGCCTCGCCCGCGAGCCGGAGGCGCCCTGCCGCGTGGTGATGATCCACCACCCGCCCCATGTCGGCGGGGCCCTGCCCGGGCGCAACCTGACCGACGCGTCCGCCGTCGAGGCGATGATCCGCCGGGTCGGCGCGGACCTCGTCCTGCACGGCCACAACCACGTCGGCTCGGTCGCCTTCGTGATCGGGCCGGACGGGCGGCGCGTGCCGGTGATCGGGGCGCCCTCCGCCTCGGCCCGCGGCGGCGCGCTGAGCCACTGCGCCGGCTACCACCTCTACGAATTCGCCCGGACCGCGACGGGCTACGCCGTCACCGCGACCCTGCGCGGCCTGCTCCCGGACGACCGCATCGGCGACCTCGGAATCCTCACCCTCTACGGCTGAGCGGGCGCGATTCGCCGCGCGCCGAACAATCCGCGCGGCCCCCGCGTTCTCCCGCCGAACGGGGCCCCACGCGGACGGGCGAGCTCCCCGCCCGGCGCCGCGGGCGCCCGGGCGCCCGCGCAGCGAGAGGCGGATCGGGATGGCGGAAGACACGGGCAGCGTGCGCGCGCAGGTGGCGAATGCGCGGGCGCAGGATGTGGGGCGCGGCGTCGCCCGGGTGGGCGCGGCGGTTCTCCGCAGCCTGCACCTGCAGGAGGGCGACCCGATCGAGATCGTCGGCAAGCGCCACACCACGGCGCTCGCCATCGCCCTCGGCGCCGAGGACGAGGGCCTCAGCATCATCCGCCTCGACGGCCTCCAGCGCGTCAATGCGGGGGTGAGCTCGGGCGACCACGTCGAGATCAAGCGCGCCGAGGTGCGGCCCGCGAACCGCGTCGTGCTCGCCCCGGCCCAGAAGAACCTGCGCCTGCAGGGCTCGGCCGAGGCCCTGCGCCGCACCTTCTTCCGGCGGCCGCTGATGGCCGGGGACGTGATCTCGACCTCGGTGCAGTCGCGGATGGGCCACGACGACGTGCCGCCCGAGCTGCGCTCGATGTTCAACCTGCCGGCCTACGGCCTTCAGGAGATCCGCCTGGTCGTGGTCTCGACCCAGCCGCGCGGCATCGTGCAGGTCACGGCCGAGACCGAGATCGACCTGCGGCCGATCTACGAGGAGCCCAAGGAGGCGCGGCGCGCCGACGTCACCTACGACGACATCGGCGGGCTCGGCAGCACCGTCGACCAGGTGCGCGAGATGGTGGAGCTGCCGCTGCGCCACCCCGAGCTGTTTCAGCGTCTCGGCATCGACCCGCCCAAGGGCGTGCTCCTCTACGGCCCGCCCGGCACCGGCAAGACCCTGCTCGCCCGCGCGGTCGCCAACGAGACCGAGGCGCAGTTCTTCCACATCGCCGGCCCGGAGATCATGGGCAGCCAGTACGGGGAATCCGAGCAGCGCCTGCGCCAGATCTTCTCCGACGCGCAGCGCAATTCGCCCGCGATCATCTTCATCGACGAGATCGACTCGATCGCGCCGAAGCGCGAGGAGGCCCGCGGCGAGGTGGAGCGCCGCATCGTCGCCCAGCTCCTCACCCTGATGGACGGGCTGGAGCCGCGCCAGAACATCGTGGTGATCGGGGCGACGAACCGGCGCGACGCGATCGACGAGGCCCTGCGCCGGCCCGGCCGCTTCGACCGCGAGATCGTGATCGGCGTGCCCGACGAACCGGGCCGGCGCGAGGTGCTGACCATCCACACCCGCGGCATGCCGCTCGGCGACACCGTCGACCTCGACGAGATCGCCCGCACCACCTACGGCTTCGTGGGGGCCGACCTCGCGGCGCTCGCCCGCGAGGCGGCCATGGACGCGCTGCGGCGCGTGCTGCCGCAGATCAACCTGAAGGAGGGGATCCCGCCGGAGATCCTCGAGACCCTGCAGGTCTGCCGCGAGGATTTCCTCAACGCCCTCAAGCGGGTCCAGCCCTCGGCGCTGCGCGAGATCATGATCCAGGTGCCGAATGTCGGCTGGGACGACGTCGGCGGGCTCGGCGACGTCCAGACCCGCCTGCGCGAGGGCGTGGAACTGCCCCTCAAGAACCCGGAGGCGTTCCGGCGCATCGGCATCCGGCCGGCCAAGGGCTTCCTGCTGTTCGGGCCGCCCGGCACCGGCAAGACGCTGCTCGCCAAGGCGGTGGCGCGGGAGGCCTCGGCGAATTTCGTGGCGACGAAGTCCTCGGACCTGCTCTCGAAATGGTACGGCGAATCCGAGCAGCAGGTCTCGCGCCTGTTCGCCCGGGCCCGGCAGGTCGCCCCGACCGTGATCTTCATCGACGAGATCGACTCGCTCGCGCCGGTGCGCGGCGGCGGCCTCGGCGAGCCCGCCGTGACCGAGCGGGTGGTCAACACGATCCTGGCCGAGATGGACGGGCTGGAGGAGCTGCAGGGCGTGGTGGTGATCGCCGCCACCAACCGGCCGAACCTGGTCGATCCGGCCCTGCTGCGGCCGGGCCGCTTCGACGAACTCGTCTACGTGCCGGTGCCGAGCGCGGAGGGCCGCCGCCACATCCTGGGCATCCACACCCGCGGGATGCCGCTCGCCCGCGACGTCGACCTCGACGACCTCGCGGCCCGCACCGTGCGCTTCACCGGGGCGGACCTGGAGGACCTCACCCGCCGGGCCGGCCTGATGGCGCTGCGGGCGGACCTCGCGGCGAGCGAGGTGACGCGGGCGCATTTCGAGGCCGCGCTGCACGAGACGCGCCCCTCGGTGACGCCCGAGATGGAGCAGGATTACGAGACGATGCTGCGCACCCTCAAGCAGGAGGGACCGCAGCGCCAGCCGATCGGGTTCATGCCGATCCGGCAGGCGGCCGAGTGATCCGACATCCGACGGATGGCTTCGCCATGCGGATGTCGGCTTCGCTCAAGCGCCGCGCGGGCTTGGCATGCGACATCCGCCGGATGGCTTCGCCATGCGGATGTCGGCTTCGCTCAAGCGCCGCGCGGGCTTGGCATGCGACATTCGACGGATGGCTTCGCCATGCGGATGTCGGCTTCGCTCAAGCGCCGCGCGGCCGGGATCGATCGGGCGGCGCCCACGGCCGGTCACGGGGCCGCCGCGATCGCCCGGCTGAGGTCGAGCGCGAAGCGCCCGCTGCTCCACATGCCCTCGAGGGCGGTGTTGGTCAGGGCCACGAGCGTGAGGCCGCGGGCCGGGTCGACGAGCCAGCTGTGGCCGTAGACGCCGCCCCAGCGCCACGTCCCGGGCGTCTCCGCGACCCCCGCCGCCCGCGGATCGCGCAGCACCGCGAATCCGAGCCCGTAGCCCCAGCCGGGCGAGCCTTCGAGGTCGATCTTGGCGACCTGGTCGCGGCCCATCTCCGCCGCGAGGTCGGGCGGCATCAGCGGCGCGCCGCCCCCGCGCAGGGCCTCCAGGAGGCGCATCACCTCCGCGGCCGTGCCGACCATCCCGGCGCCGCCGGACGGAAAGGCCTCCGGATCGAAGATGCGGGCCGGATCCATCGCGATGCCGGCCAGGCCCGGCCCGAAGGGCAGGGTGTCCGGCTCGCGCATCCGGCGCGCGAGCGGCACCCCGTCCGCGTAGGCGGCGGCGAGGCGGGAGGCGTCGCCGAGGGCGAAGCCGGTGTCGCGCAGGCCCAGGGGCTCCGCGACGAGGCGGCGCACCGCCTCCGGCAGCGTCAGGCCGGTCGCGGCCGCCACCAGGGCCCCGGCGACGTCGAGGCCGAGCCCGTAGCGGAAGCCGGTGCCCGGCGCGAACAGCAGCGGCACGCCCGCGAGGCGGCGCAGGTTCTCCGCGAGGGTCAGGCCGCAGCGGTCCATCCCGTCCGAAACGCCGGCTCGGTGCAGCGGCCCGTCCGCGGGTTCGAGGAAGCCGTAGCCGAGCCCCGAGGCGTGGCTGAGGAGGTGGCGGAGCGTGATGCGCGCCGGCCGCCCCTCGTGGCGCGGCGCGAAATCCGGCAGCCACTCGGTGATCGGGCGGTCGAGCGCGAGCCGACCCTGCGCCACCAGGGCCAGCGCGGCCGCGGCCACGAAGGGCTTCGACACGGAGGCGAGCCGGAAGATCGTGTCCGGCCGCATCGGCGCCGCCGCCTCGCGGTCGGCGAGCCCGGCGGCGCGGGCGTAGACGGTCTCTCCGTCCCGGCCCACCAGAACGACGGCGCCGACGATGCGCTCGGCCGCCAGGGCGCCGTCGATGACGCGGTCGAGCCGCAGGATCAGCGAGGTCGCGGACATGTCACGCTCCTTCGAGGGGTGAGGGTGGCGCGGCCGGCGGGAAGCCGTGGTGCCGGGCGCGCAGGACGACGAGGAAGCTCGGGACGAGCAGGATCATGAGCGCCGGCGGCAGGCCCTGGGCGCCGACCCGCTCCAGGAGCAGGCCGCCGACGAGGCCGCCCCCCGCGATGGCGAGGTTCCAGGTCGTCACCAGCATCGCCTGCGCGACGTCCGCCTCCTCCCCGGCGGACCGGCTGAGGGCCGTCTGGAACAGCGTCGCGGCGCCGCCGAAGGCGAGGCCCCAGGCGGCGACCGCCGCGATCAGGAGCGCCGCGCCGCCGCCGAGGGCGAGACCCAGCGCCGAGAGGCCGAACAGGGCCGTGCTGAGGAGCGTCAGCGTCCGCAACCGGCGATCGACGAGGAGGCCGACGATGCCGAGGCCGAGCACCGAGGCCGCGCCGAAGACGAGCAGCACGCGATCGGTGCGGGCGCCGAGCCCCGCCGCGTCGAGGAACGGCGCGATGTAGGTGTAGAGGATGGTGTGCGCGAGCACGAAGGTCAGCGTCGCGGCGAGGACCGGCCGGATCCCGGCCATGGACGCCACGCGGGAGAGCGGCAGCCCGCGGCCGGCCGCCTGTCCGGGAGGATCGGGCAGGGCGGCCAGAACCCAGACGATCAGGATACCGCTGAGCCCCGTCACCAGGCCGAAGCAGGCGCGCCAGCCGATCAGGGCGCCGAGGAAGGTGCCGGCCGGGATGCCGATCGACAGCGCCAGCGGCGTGCCGGCCATGGCGACCGCGATGGCGCGGCCCCGCGCGGCCTCGGGCACCATCCGGGCCGCGTAACCGGCCAGGAGCGCCCAGAGCAGCCCCGCCGAGATGCCGGCGACCGCGCGCGCCGCGAGGGTCAGGGCGTAGGAGCCGGACAGGGTCGTCACGGTGTTGGCGACGGCGAAGCCGGCGATCGCGGCGATCAGCAGCGGGCGCCGCCGCAGCGGCCGCGTCGCCGCGGTCACCGGGATGGCGGCGAGGAGCGAGCCGGCGGCGTAGACCGTGACGAACTGCCCGGCGACGGCCTCGGAGACGGCGAGATCCGCGCCGATCTGCGGCAGCAGGCCGGCCGGCAACGCCTCGGTGAGGATGGTGATGAAACCCGCCATGGCGAGGGCGAGGAGGCCCGGGAGCGGCAGGCCCTCGCCGCGGGAGGGGTGGGAGGCGGGGGGCGTTCTCATGGCCCGGGAGGGTAGGGGCCTCGCTGACCCTGCGGAATGAGGCTAGAATTCCCGACATCGCGGACATCCGCGTCCGCAATCGGGGGGGGCCCATGGAGCATCTCGGCGCACTCAACGCCTTCGTGCAGACGGCCGAGGCGGGCGGGTTCGCGCCGGCCGCGGCGCGGCTCGGCCTCTCCGCCTCGGCGGTCGGCAAGGCGGTGGCGCGGCTGGAGGATCGGCTCGCGGTCCGGCTCTTCCACCGCTCCACGCGCTCGCTCACGCTCACCCCGGAGGGCGCCATGTTCCTCGACCGCTGCCGGCGCATCTTCTCCGAGATCGAGGCCGCCGAGATCGAACTCTCCCGGACCCGGCGCGCCCCGAGCGGGACGCTGCGCGTCAGCCTGCCCCTGATCGGCATGCTGATGATGCCGGCGGTGATGGCCTTCATGCGGGCCTATCCGGAGATCACCCTCGATCTCGACTTCACCGACCGGCTGGTGGACGTGATCGAGGAGGGCTTCGACGCCGTGATCCGCACCGGCGAGGCGCGCGACTCGCGGCTGATGATGCGCCGGCTCGGCGCCTTCTCGCACCGGATCGTCGCCTCGCCCGACTACCTCGCGGCCCGCGGCACGCCGCGCGCGCCGGAGGACCTGCTCGCCCATGCCTGCCTGCACCACCGCTATCCCACGACGGGCAAGCTGCAGCGCTGGCCCCTGGTGCGGGACGGCGCGGATCTCGACCTCGCCCTGCCGGTGACCGCGGTGGCGAGCACCCTGGAACCGCAGCTCTGCCTCGCCGAGGAGGGGTTCGGCCTCGCCTGCCTGCCGCTCTTCGCGGTGCAGCGGTCCCTGCGGCGCGGCGCGCTCGTCGCCGTCCTTCGCGATCACCTGCGCGAGGTCGGCGCCTTCCACATCCTGTGGCCGGCGAGCCGCCACCCCTCGCCCAAGCTCGCCGCCTTCGTGGCCTTCATGGGCGAGAACCTGCTGCGCGAGACCGATCCGCTCCGCTGCCGGCAGGATGCGCAGGATTCCTGAGCGCCGCGTCCCGCGGCTACTGCGCCGCCTCGGCGGCCGTCGGCGGCTCGCGCTCGATGGTGCGGAAGGCTTCGAGCTCGGTCAGGTAGGTGCGGGCCCACCAATCCACGTCCTCGCGGCCGAGCCGCTCGACCATCGGCTTCCAGCGCTCCAGCCGCTCGGCCTTGGGCATGTAGAGGGCGGCCCGGATCGCCTCCGCCACCTCGAACCGGTCGTAGGGGTTGACCAGCAGCGCCTCGGGCAGCTGGCGCGCCGCGCCGGCGAATTTCGACAGGACGAGCACGCCCGGATCGTCCTCGCTCTGGGCCGCCACGTATTCCTTGGCGACGAGGTTCATCCCGTCGCGCATCGGCGTCACCAGGCCGACCCGCGCCGCCCGGTACAGGCCCGCCAGCACCGCCCGCGGATAGGCCTTGGTGACGTACTGGATCGGCGTCCAGGACGGCTCGCCGAGCGAGCCGTTGATGTTGCCCAGGACCTCGTTCACGTCGCGGCTGAGCTGCTCGTACTCGGGCACCTCGGTGCGCGATTTCGGGGCGATCTGCAGGAAGACGACGTTGCCGCGCTGGTCGGGGTTGGAGGCGAAGAAGCGCTCCACCGCCTCCATCCGCTCCGGCACGCCCTTGGAATAGTCGAGCCGGTCGACGCCGATCAGCAACTTGCGCGTGCGAAGCCCGGCGATCGTGTCCCGCACCGTCCGGTTCATGCCGGCCCGGTCCGCCGCCTGCCGGAAGCCCTCGACGTCGATGCCGATCGGGAAGCTGCGGATGCGGGTGCGCCGCCCATCCACCATCAGCGAGCCGCCGCCGAGCGGGATCGCCCGCAGCTCGTCGACGAGGTTGCGCGAGAGATTGTGGACGTCGCACTCGGTCTGGAGGCCGATCAGGTCGTAATCGGCCACCGCCCGCAGCAGCTCGTTCGAGGCCGGGAGCGTGTTGAACACCTCGCCCGAGGGCCACGGGATGTGGTGGAAATAGCCGATCGGATTGGCCACGCCGAGGCCGCGCAGCTCCGAGGCGAGGGGGATCAGGTGGTAATCGTGCACCCAGATCAGGTCCCCGGGTTCGATCAGGCCGGCCAGGGCCTGCGCGAAGATGCGGTTGACCCGCTGATAGCCCGCGTAGTCGGCCCGCGAGTAGGCGGCGAGGCCGAGCCGGTAGTGCATGATCGGCCAGAGCGCCCGGTTGGCGAAGCCGCTGTAATATTCCCGGTGATCCTGGGGCGAGAGGTCCATCACCGCGTAGCGCACCCGGCCGCGATCCGCGATGGCCGGCGCGCCCGAGGGCTGCTCGGCGATCTTACCGCTCCACCCGAACCACAGCCCCCGATACGCGGTGAACGCTTCCTTCAACGCGACCGCGAGGCCGCCCGCCGCGACGGCCTTCGATCCCGCTTCCGGGACGGCGACGCGGTTCGAGACGATGATCAGGCGTGACACGGCGGTTACGGACTCCCTGAGCGGGGGAGGGTTCCGGGCCCCGGCCCCTCCCTCACGGCGCGAGCGTAGGATGGGCGGAATGCAAGCGCGATCCGCGGCCCTTGGTCAACCCTCGCGGAACGCATCGGTTGCACGGCGGCGCTTTCCGCCGGGCACGGCGCTCCACAGGAATCGCCCCGGTTTCGCCGCGCTGCGGCGCGGCCGCGGGCCGGACGAGAACGGGCCTTGCATCCGCAGCGGAACCGGGCGACCCGGCTGCGGTTACTCGCTCAATCGTAGACCGCGCCGGGCGGGCGTCCGACGCGCCATGATGATGTCTCAAGGAGTCTTGGGTGATGAGCGCGGGTTATCAGAACGGGCAGCATCAGGCCGGGCCGGGGCCGGGCGCGGACCATCCGGCCGGCTGGACGGGCCTGCGCGACGACGTGCGCCAGCTCGGCGACGTCGCGGTGGAGCGCGGCTACGGCCTGGTCGACGCGGCGCGCGAGCAGGTCACCGGCTACGTCGCGCGGCGCAAGGACGACGCGGCGCAATCGGTCGAGGATTTCGCCCGGGCTCTCAGGGAATCGGGCAAGGGCCTGGAGAGCCAGCCGAACGTGCGGGCCTTCTTCGACAGCGCCGCGGAGGGCCTGGAGCAGCTCTCCGGCTCGATCCGCGAGCGCAGCTTCGAGGACTTCTACAGCGACATCGAGGCCGCGGCGCGCCGCCGCCCGGCCGCCGTGGCGATCGCCACCTTCGTGACCGGCTTCCTGGCGGCGCGCTTCATCAAGTCCTCGGCCCATCCGCGCCATGCCATGCCGGGCCGCGAGGCCTTCGCGGCCGAGCGCCGGGCGGGCGGGCGTGGCCCTGTCTGACGGAGGCGGCGATGGCTGAACCGAGCAATGGCAGCATCCAGGGTCTCCTCGCGGAGGCCCTGCGCGAGACCACCGACCTCGCCCGCAAGGAGATCGCCCTCTTCCGGACCGAGATGTCGAACAATCTGAGGACGCTGTTCCTCGGGCTCGGCATGGTGGTGGGGGCGGCGGTCTTCGCGGTCGTCGCGCTGCTGGTCCTGGTCGACGCGCTGGTGAAGTGGCTGGCCACCCTGGTCCATTCCGAGGCGCTCGCCGCCCTCATCGTGGGCGGCGTGTTCCTGGTCGTGGCGGTGGGCCTCGCCCTGGCGGGCAGCCGCGCGATGTCGCTCTCGACCCTCACGCCCACCCGCACGACCCGCCAAGTGCGCCAGGACGCGCGAGTCCTGTCCGAGAGGGTGTCCGGATGACCCAGTCGATCTCGGAGCTCGAACAGGAGATCGAGCAGACCCGGGCCCGGCTCGATCACACGATCGACCGCATCCAGGACCGGCTGTCGCCCGCCAGCATCGTCGACGAGATGCTCGGCACGGTGCGCCAGTCGCCGATGAGCGGCCTCTACGACGGGGCGCTGGCGGCGGTTCGGCGCAACCCGGTGCCCGTGATGCTGATCGTGGCAGGCGTCGGCTGGCTGCTGCACCGCGTCTCCGAGGAGAATCGCCGCCGCCTCCACCAGGAAGCGACGGCGGCGCGCGCCGCGACGGTGCCGGTGCTGAACGACGGCGCCGTGCGCATCTACGACCCGGACCGCCCGACCGACCACCCGGCCGCCGACGGGGTTGCCCGTCCGGAGGCCGCGCAGATCTGACGCGGGCCGGACCGCGCCCGCAAGCCAAGGCTGCACGACAAGGATGCACGACATGGCCGACCACACCATCAAGCCCGCAACTCCGGACGCCCCCTCCGCCCACGTCCCGGGCGCCGGGCCGGAGCGCAATCTCCACCAGGACCACGACACCGCCCGGGCGCAGGCCGGGACGGCCGGCGGACAGGCACCGGGCCAAGGCACCGGCCAAGCCTCGAGCCAAGCCTCGGACTTCGCCGCGAAGGTCGGCGACACCGCCGGTCAGACCGCCGAGCAGATCCGGCAGGCCGCCGACGCCGCGGCCGAGCGCCTGCGGCGGACGGCGAGCGACGCGGTCTCGCAGGCCCACCAGCGCGCCAGCCAGGCCTATGGCAGCTTCCAGCAGGGCGGCTCGGAGACCCTCGACCGCGCCCGCGACTACGCCAACGACGCGATCGAGTCCGGCGCCCGGCGCTACGCCGACCTGCGCGAGCGGAGCTCGGCGCAGATCTCCCGCGGCCAGAGCGCGGTCGAGCGCTTCGTGGGCGAGAACCCGCTCCTCGTCGGCGTGGTCGGCCTGGCAGCCGGCCTGATGATCGGCGCCCTCCTGCCGCGCACGCGCCGCGAGGACGAGACGGTCGGCGCCTGGGCGGACGAGGTGCGCGACCAGGGCCTGCGCTACGCCCGCGAGGCGACCGAGCGCGGCCGCCAGTTCGTCGAATCCGCCCTCGACCAAGCGCAGGACGCGGCCTCCGCGGCGGCGCACGCGGCCACGGACGAGCTGCGCCAGGCCGATCAGGGCGGCGCGACGCCGCGCCCGGGCGGGCCGACGATCCAGACGCACTGAGCCGATTTCCCGGGGCGCGGGCGGACCGCGCCCCGAACCCGGCCCGGGCCCCGGCGTTGTCGGCCCATGACGGACGACAGCCCCCGCCTCGGCTTCTGCTGCAAGTTCATCCCCGACGAAGCGCCCGGCACCCACCCGACGCTCAAGGCCGCCAAGGAGGCGGCGCTGGCGATGAACGTCACCAGCGTCACCATCGCGCATCTGCGCCGGCTCGACCCCGCCGGCGCCCGCGACAAGCTGGCCGCGGTCGTGGGCCACAACCTCGCGGCCCTGCGGCGCCAGATCGGCTGGGTCGCCGCGCGCCCGCCGCTGGAGCGGCTCCTGCGCCTCGCGAGCGCGATCCTGCCCGGCTACACCCATCCCGAGGTGCGCGACCTCTACGCCGACCCGGATTTCCGCCGGTCCATCGAGGCGGGGCTCGCGGGAATCGGCGAGGCGGCGCGGGCGGGCGGCGTGCGGCTCAGCATGCATCCGGGGCCCTTCTGCATCCTCGCCGCGCGCAACCCGGCGGCCCTGGCCAACGGCATCGCGGAACTCGACTACCACGCCGAGGTCATGGCGATGATGGGCTACGGCGCCGGCTGGCACCCGCACGGGGCCCACGTGAACATCCATGTCGGCGCCCGCGAGCCCGGCCTCGCGGGTTTCCGCGCCACCCTGCCGCGGGTGAGCGAGGCGGCGCGCCACCTCGTCACCGTGGAGAACGACGAGGATTCCTTCGGGCTCGACGACGTGCTGGAACTCGGCGACCTCGTGCCGGTGGTCCTCGATCTCCACCACCACTGGATCCACAGCCGCGGCCACTACATCGCGCCGGACGATCCGCGCATCGCCCGGATCCGGGAGTCCTGGCGGGGCGTGCGGCCGGTGAGCCACGTCAGCGTCTCGCGCGAGGACCTGCTGGTCGGCCACGACCCGGATGCCCTCCCGGACTTCGCCGCGCTGCTGGCGGCGGGCCTGAGCGGCCGGGCGCTCGCGGCCCATTCCGACCTGATGTGGAACCGGGCGCTGAACGACGTCGTGGCCCTCCACCTCGCCTGGAGCGATTTCGAGATCGAGGCGAAGCTGAAGAACCTCGCCTCGACCGGCCTCGCCCGTCAGGTCGGCGGCCCGCTCGCCCTCGCGGCCGAGTGAGCCCGCCTCGACGGCTGCGCCCGCACGCGCTATCGCTCGGGCACCATGCGAAGCGCCGATTGCGACATCCTCGTCATCCCGGGCTACACCAATTCCGGGCCCGATCATTGGCAGAGCCGGTGGGAGGAGCGGCTCTCCACGGCGCGGCGGGTGGGGATGCCGGACTGGGACCGCCCGGAGCCCGAGCCGTGGCGCGACGCGGTCGTCGCCGCGGTGCGGGCGGCCGAGCGGCCGGTCGTGCTCGTCGCGCACAGCCTCGGGGTGGTTTCGGCGGTCCAGGCCGCCCCCTTCCTGCCCCCGGGCGCCGTGCGGGGCGGCTTCCTGGTCGCGCTGCCGGACGTGGAGCGGCCGGACGCGCCGGCCCTGCTGCGCGCCTTCGCGCCGATCCCCCGCGAGCCGCTGCCCTTCCCGGCCCTGCTGGTCACGAGCCGCTCCGATCCCTGGACCGCCTATGACCGGGCCGAGGATTTCGCGGCCTCCTGGGGCGCCGAGCTCGTCGATGCGGGCGAGGCCGGGCACCTGAACGGCGAGAGCGGCCACGGCCCCTGGCCCGAGGGGCTGATGCGCTTCGCGGGCTTCCTGCGCGGGCTCTGATCGGGGATCCGCGTGATCGCAGCGGATCCCGGATCCCAAGCCCGCGCGGCGCTTGAGCGAAGCCGAAATGCCAAGCCCGCGCGGCGCCTGAGCGACGCGGACATCCGCATGGCCGAAATCGGAGATGGCGAAGCCATCAATCGGCTGTCGCATGACCGCGTCCTGCGGCGCCGGGGCAGGGGAACCGGCCCGGGCCGGTCCCGTTCGACATCCGGTCCGTCCGGCTCTCGCGCCGGATCGCCCGGCCGCCGCGTCGCGAGGAACCGGTTCTTCACGGCTTCGGGCAAGACTCCGCGAGAAGGTGTTCGGGAAGGAAACGACGGGACGTGCGCCGCCTCCGCCTCCTCCGCAGCCCGGGCGCCGTCCGGATGAGCGCCGGCTTCGCGGCGCTGATCGGCATGATGCTGATCGCGCTCGGCGCGTTCGTGTACCAGCACCAGGGTACCGAGGCGGTCCGCCACACCGTCATGGTGGACGCGCAGCTCGGCCACCTCCTCTCGGCCGTGCAGGAGGCCGAGACGCAGCAGCGCGGCTTCCTGCTGACCGGCGACGCCCGATTCCTGGACGCCTTCGCGGCGAGCGAGGCGATGATCGCCGACGAGTTCGAGGAGCTCGAGGCCCTGGTGCGCGATGCTCCCGAGCAGCGGGCGCGGGCCGAGCGGCTGCGCGGCCTGATCGCCGCCAAGCGCGCCGATCTCGCGGCCACGGTGGACCTGTCCCTGCGCGACGGGCGGGACGCCGTCGCGCGGGCCCTGGCGGGCGGCCCGAGCAAGCCGCTGATGGACGAGATCCGGGGCCTGCTGCGGCAGATGGAGCAGCAGGAGGCGGCGCTGATGGAGGCGCGCCGGGCCCAGGTCTCGCGGGTCGCGCTGACGATCTGGGTGCTGGTCGCGCTCGTGGCGACGCTGCTGGCAGTGCTCGCCGTCTCGGCCGTCCGGGAGGCCGGCCGGCGGGCCTCGCTGTCGCGCTTCCTGCCGGAGGAGCTGGTCACCCGCCTGGCGGACGACGTCGAGGGGTTGCGGGCCGGGCGCCGGCAATTCGCCGCGATCGTCTTCGTCGACCTGCGCGGCTCCACGGGCCTGGCCGAGCGGCTCGATCCCCACGCGCTCTCGGTGCTGCTCACCGCCTTCCGCCGCCGGATCATCCGGCTCGCGCGCCTGCACGGCGGGGTGGTCGACAAGTTCATCGGCGACGGGGCGCTCCTGGTCTTCGGCCTGCCCGAGCCGCGGCCGGACGACGCCGCCCGGGCGCTCGCCTTCGCGCGCAGCCTCGCGGCGCTGGCCGGCCGCCCGAGCGCGCGCTGGGCGCGCCCGCACGGGATCGGCATCGGCGTGCATTACGGCGAGGTCTTCTGCGGCATCATCGGCCAGCAGGCGCGGCTGGAATTCACCGTGCTCGGCGACACCGTCAACGTCGCGGCCCGGCTGGAGCAGGCCACCAAGGTGCACGGGGTGGCGATCCTGGCCTCGGAGGCCGCCTGCCGCGCGGCGGGCGCGCGCGGCGGGGCGTGGCGGGAGGTCAGCCGCGCCCCCCTGCGCGGGCGCCGCGAGGCCATGGCCTACTACGCGCCGGCCGCGGAAGGGACGGCCCCGCCGGTCGCCGCCATCGCCTGAGGCGGGGCCGGCCGCGACGGCCGCTCAGGCCCGCTCCGACAGGCAGCGCCGGTAGAGGGTGCTGCGGCTGATCCCGAGCCGCCTCGCGGCCTCCGAGACGTTGCCGCCCGCCGCGTCGAGGGCCGCCCGCATCGCGTCGCGGGCGATCGCGTCGAGGCTCTCGGCCGCGGCGGAGGGGGCGGGAGCCGCGAGCGCCGCCGGAGCCGCGGGCAGTGCCGGCGGTCGCGCCCGAAAGCTGTCGGGCAGCCGCTCCGGCCCGACCACGTCGCCCGGATCGGCGAGGGCCAGGAGGGCGCGCAGCGTGCCGACGAGCTGCCGGAAATTGCCCGGCCACTCCGCCTCGGCGAGGAGCGCCGCGCAGGCGGGCGCCAGGGCGATCCCCCGGGCCGCGCCGCCGAGGCGCTCCCAGAGGCGCTGCACGACCTCGCGGCGGTCGGCCCGCGCGCGCAGGGGCGCCAGCGTCACCCGGTAGGGCGCGATGCGGTAGAACAGGTCGGCCCGAAAGCGCCCCTCCGCCACGAGCTGGCCGAGGTCGCGGTGGGTGGCGCAGATCAGCGCGAAATCGACCGTGACCGGGCGGCCGCCGCCGACCGGCTGCACCTCGCGCTCCTGGAGCACCCGCAGCAGGCGCGATTGCAGGGCGAGCGGCATGTCGCCGATCTCGTCCAGGAACAGGAGCCCGCCATCCGCCTGCCGCAGCAGGCCCTTGGCGCCGTGCTTGGCGGCGCCCGTGAAGGCGCCCGGCTCGTAGCCGAACAGCTCCGCCTCGATCAGGCTCTCGGGCAGGGCCGCGCAGTTCACCGCGACGAAGGGCGCCCGCGCCCGCGCGCAGGCGGCGTGGACCGCGCGGGAGAAGACCTCCTTGCCGGTGCCGGTCTCGCCCTCGACCACGACCGCGATGCCGGCGTCGAGGAGCCGCACGGCCCGCGCCAGCAGGTCGGCGGTGGCCGCGTCGAAGACCGGTGCGTCGGGGCCCGCCGGCACCGCCGGGGCGCGGCCCGGTCGCGGGCGCGGGCGGGCCGGCTCCGCCTGGAGCCGCCCGTGCAGCAGGCGGCCCGCCCCGTCGCGCAGCTGGAGCGGGCCCGGGACCGGCGCGCGCAGGTCGGGGAAGAGCCGGTCGAGATCCGCGCGGTCGATGGCGCTCCAGTCGAGGCCGAGGAGCGCCAGCCCGGCGCGGTTGGCGCCGACGAGCCGCGCCCCGTCGAAGACCAGCACGCCCTCCCGCGGCGTCCCGAGCAGCGCCGGGTCCGCGTGGAGGCGCAGGACCGCCCGGTCGGACGCGACCGCGTCGAACAGCCGGTGCTCGATCGCGTCCACCGCGAGGCGGATCAGGCCGAGCGCGTGCATGTGGTGGACCGCGGCCGGCCCGGACAGGTCGAGGGCGCCCAGCGTCTCGCCCCGCGAGCCGAGGATCGGCATCGCGGCGCAGCTGAGGATCCGGTGCGGCTCGAAGTAGTGCTCGGCCCCGCGCACCTCGACGGGGCGCCGCTCGACCAGGGCGGTCCCGATCGCGTTCGTTCCGGTGGCGGCCTCGTTCCAGGGCACGCCGGGCCGCAGCGCCACCTGCGCGGCGCGGCCCGCGAAGGTCGTGCTGCCGAGCGTGTCGAGGACGAGCCCCTCCGCGTCGGTGAGGATGACGAGGCTGTCGGTCGCCTGCGCGTCGGCGTGGAGCGCCTCGATCTCGGGGCGGCAGCGGCGGCGCAGCGCCTCGTTGCGCTCGCAGGCCTCGCGCAATTCCCGCTCGGTGACCGGCTCGACCCGCGGCCTCGTGCCGAAATCGAGGCCGAGCGCCGCGCAACGCTCCCAGGAGCGCAGGATCGGGTCCGGCACCCCCTCCAGCCCGCCCTTGCCGACCATGCGCTGGCGCGCGGCGAGGAGCGTGCGGGGCGTCGCCACGCGGCTCTCCATGCTCAGCCTCCCTCTGTCGCATGTTGCGACAGCTGTTGCAGCTGTCGCAGCCTCAGTCGAGGGAAATCTGGCACCATCACCGAGAAGCGTCGTCGCAGATCTCGGTCGGACGCCCGCAATTCCGGTCGACCGAAGCATTGCCAGGGACTTACCGCGCCGCAAGATCCGGCGGCGGGGCGGCGGCGGCGGCCTGGCACGCGGGCTGCTCAGGACAGGACGGCTCGCCCCGCACCCGACGAGGGCGACGATCCTGGGAGGACACCATGAACAAGCCGGAATTCCTGCGCGGCCAGACCGCCTCGCCGTTCGCGGCGCGCTACGACAACTTCATCGGCGGGCAGTGGGTGGCGCCGGCGGCGGGCCGCTACTTCGAGAACACGTCGCCGCTCACCGGGCGGCTGATCTGCGAGGTCGCCCGCTCCGACGCCCAGGACATCGAGCGCGCCCTCGACGCCGCCCACGCCGCCAAGGACGCCTGGGCCCGCACCGCCCCGGCCGAGCGCGCCCGCATCCTCACCAGGATGGCCGACCGCATGGAGGACAACCTCGACCTGCTGGCGCTGGCCGAGACCTGGGACAACGGCAAGCCGATCCGCGAGACCACCCACGCCGACATCCCGCTGGCCATCGACCATTTCCGCTACTTCGCCGGCTGCGTGCGCGCCCAGGAGGGCTCGCTCTCCGAGATCGACCACGACACCGTCGCCTACCACTTCCACGAGCCGCTCGGCGTGGTCGGCCAGATCATCCCGTGGAACTTCCCCATCCTGATGGCGGTCTGGAAGCTCGCCCCGGCCCTGGCGGCCGGCAACTGCGTGGTGCTCAAGCCCGCCGAGCAGACCCCGGCCTCGGTCCTGGTCCTGGCCGAGATCATCGGCGACCTGCTGCCGGCCGGCGTGCTCAACATCGTCAACGGCTTCGGCCTGGAGGCGGGCAAGCCGCTGGCCTCCTCGCCGCGCATCGCCAAGATCGCCTTCACGGGCGAGACCTCGACCGGGCGGCTGATCATGCAGTACGCCAGCCAGAACCTGATCCCGGTGACGCTCGAGCTGGGGGGCAAGTCGCCCAACATCTTCTTTGAGGACGTGATGGCGCGGGACGACGCGTTCCTGGACAAGGCGCTGGAGGGCTTCGCGATGTTCGCCCTCAACCAGGGCGAGGTCTGCACCTGCCCGAGCCGGGCGCTGGTGCAGGAATCGATCTACGAGCGCTTCATCGAGAAGGCGGTGGCGCGGGTGGAGGCGATCCGGCAGGGCTCGCCGCTCGACCCGGCCACGATGATCGGCGCCCAGGCCTCGGGCGAGCAGCTGGCCAAGATCCTGTCCTACATCGACATCGGCCGCCAGGAGGGGGCGCAGCTGCTGACCGGCGGCGAGCGGGCGGTGCTGGCGGGCGAGTTCGCCGAGGGCTTCTACGTGAAGCCGACGGTGTTCCGGGGCCACAACCGGATGCGGATCTTCCAGGAGGAGATCTTCGGGCCGGTGCTGTCGGTGACGACGTTCAAGGACGAGGCCGAGGCGCTGGCGATCGCCAACGACACGCTCTACGGGCTGGGCGCCGGGGTGTGGACGCGGGACGGGACNCGGGCCTACCGGTTCGGGCGGGAGATCCAGGCCGGCCGGGTGTGGACGAACTGCTACCACGCCTACCCGGCCCACGCGGCGTTCGGGGGCTACAAGCAGTCGGGCATCGGGCGCGAGACCCACAAGATGATGCTCGACCACTACCAGCAGACCAAGAACCTCCTGGTCAGCTACTCGCCCAAGGCCCTCGGCTTCTTCTGAGACCCCGCTCCCCCGCCGGCCTTCGGGCCGGCGGGCGCCGTCCCGACCCGCCCGGACCCGCAACCCCCTCGTGCCCCGGCGTGTTGCCCATCTCAGCGAGGTTGCGCCGGGAGGCCTCGGTCCCGGCCGATCACGCCGGAGACCCGCCCCGGCGCAGGACACAAGCAGGCATCCCGGAGGAGCGCCGATGACCGATCTCCCCCCGCGCGTCACCGCCACCGACGCGGCGCTCGCCCTGATCGAGACCTTGCGGGCCGAGTACGGCCCGATCCTGTTCCACCAATCCGGCGGCTGCTGCGACGGCTCCTCGCCGATGTGCTACCAGGTCGGCGACTTCCTGATCGGCGACGGCGACGTCCACCTCGGCCGGATCGGCGGGGCCGACTTCTACATCGGCCGGGCCCAGTTCGAGTACTGGAAGCACACGCAGCTCATCATCGACGTGGTGCCGGGCCGCGGCGGCATGTTCTCGCTGGAGAACGGCCGGGACGTGCGCTTCCACGTGCGCTCGCGGGTGTTCACCGATGCGGAGAGCCGGGCCCTGAACGGCTGAGGCCCGCCGCGCGATCCCTGCGGGAGGCTTGACCGTAGGCCATCGCCGCGCCGATGAAAGCCGGATGATCGCCCTCGACGACGGCCTGCCGGCCCCCCTCGGTGCCCATTTCGACGGGCGCGGGGTGAACTTCGCCCTGTTCTCGGCCCATGCCACGGCCGTGGACCTCTGCCTGTTCGACCCGACCGGGCGCCACCAGACGGACGTGATCCGCCTGCCGCGGCGGTCCGACGACGTCTGGCACGGCTACGTCGCCGGCCTGCTGCCGGGCCAGCTCTACGGATACCGGGTGCACGGGCCCTGGGACCCGGGGCAGGGCCACCGCTTCAACCCGCACAAGCTCTCCCTCGACCCCTACGCGCGGGAGATCCACGGCAAGGTGCGCTGGCACGACGCGCTCTACGCCTACCGGCGCGGCCTGCACCGCGACGACCTCATCGACCGGCGCGACAGCGCCGCCATGATGCCGAAGGGCGTGGTCGCGGCGCCCGAGGCCGAGGTCGCCGACGACCCGCCGCTGCGCCGGCCCCTCGTCGACAGCGTGATCTACGAGGCCCACGTCAAGGCGCTGACGCAGACCCATCCGGGCGTGCCGCTGCCCTGGCGCGGCACCTTCGCGGCGCTCGGCCACCCGGCCGTCGTCGAGCACCTCCTGCGCCTGGGCGTCACCGCGATCGAGCTCCTGCCGGTCCAGGCCTTCGTCGACGACCGCTTCCTGGTCGATCGCGGCCTGTCGAACTTCTGGGGCTACTCGCCGCTCAACTACTTCGCGCCCGAGCCGCGCTATCTCGGCACGGCCGGCCCGCCCGGCCTCAAGGCGGCGATCCGCCAGCTCCACGCCGCCGGGATCGAGGTGCTGATCGACGTCGTCTACAACCACACCTGCGAGGCCGACCGGGAAGGGCCGAGCCTGTCCTTCCGGGGCATCGACAACGCCGCCTACTACAAGCTGCGGCCGGACGACCGGCGCGACTGCCTCGACTTTACCGGCTGCGGCAACACCCTCGACGTCGCCCACCCGCGGGTGATGCAGATGGTGCTCGATTCGCTGCGCCACTGGGTCCAGACCTACCGGGTGGACGGGTTCCGCTTCGACCTCGCGTCGAGCCTCGCGCGCAGCCCGCACGATTTCAGCCCTCGCGCCGCGGTGCTGCAGGCGATGCTGCAGGATCCGGTGCTGTCGCGGGTGAAGCTGATCGCCGAGCCCTGGGACCTCGGCATGGGCGGCTACCAGCTCGGCGGCTTCCCGATCGGCTGGAGCGACTGGAACGACCAGTTCCGCGACGCCGCCCGGGGCTTCTGGCGCGGCGACGACGGCACGCTGCCGCGGCTGACCCAGGGCCTCACCGGCTCCCGGGAGATCTTCGCCCCCTCCGGCCGCGGTCCGGGGGCGAGCATCAACTTCATCACCACCCACGACGGCTACACGCTCGCCGACGTTGTCGCCTACGAGCGCAAGCACAACGAGGCGAACGGCGAGGAGAACCGCGACGGCCACGGCCACAACGTCTCGTGCAATTACGGCGCCGAGGGTCCGAGCGACGACCCGGCGATCCTGGCCGTGCGGGCGCGCCAGAAGCGCAACATGCTGGCCACGATCGTGCTGGCCCAGGGCGTGCCGATGCTGCTGATGGGCGACGAGCGCTCGCGCAGCCAGGGCGGCAACAACAACGCCTATTGCCAGGACAACCCGATCTCCTGGGTCGACTGGGAGGATGACGGGGGCGACCCGGCCCTGACCGGGTTCCTGGCGAACCTGCTGGCGCTGCGGCGCGCGCACCGGGCCCTGCGCCGCCGCAAGTTCCTCACCGGCGAGACGGTGACGCCGGCGGGCCTCAAGGACGTGCACTGGCTCTCGCCCTGCGGGCAGGAGATGGACGCGGCGGCCTGGGCGGACGGGGCGCGGCGCTCCTTCGGGATGCAGATCGGCAATGACGCGCCGGACGGCAAGCGGCTGCTCCTGCTGGCGAACGCCTCGCCGGACCCGGTCGCCTTCCACCTCGCCCGGGCGATCGGGGGGCCCTGGACGCCGCTCTTCGACACCACCGTTCCGGACGGGATTCCGGCGCATCACGAGCCGGTGCGGACGGGCGCGACCGTGACCCTGCCGGGCCGCGCGCTCCTGGTCTTCGGCCGGCCGATGGCGCGGCCGGGGCGCAGCCCGGGGGTGTGATCCGGGATCCGCTTGATCGCAGCGGATCCCGGATCACACGCCTGCGCGGCGCCTGAGCGAAGCCGGCATCCGCATGGCCGAAACGGGAGATGGCGACGCAATCAACCGGATGTCGTTTGAGCACGTCCCTCCCCGGCACGCGCTCGTCGCCGGCCGGCCGACCCTGCCGGACGACGCGAGGGCATGGCGCGAGGGTGACGGATCCGGTGATCGGGCGGATCCGTCGACGCAGCGAGCCATGAAACCGGCCATGAAACCGGCCATGCGGCGGGCCGGGGATGGCCCCCCGGCACCCGGTGTGGCGCCGCCGCCCCACCGCCCGGCTGCGGGCGCGAAGCCCGGCAGCGGGGCGGAACCGGCGGAAGCTCGGCGGATTGCCTCGTCGAGGGGCCCGGCGCAGGGCCAATCGCCTCCGACCGGCACGAGAAGGGTGAATTCGATGCGGCGCGCGCACAGCATGCCTTTCGGCGCACAGGTCGAGCCGGAGGGCGTGCGCTTCGCGCTCTGGGCGCCGACCGCGCGCGAGGTCGCCCTCGTCCTCGACGGCGCCGAGCACCCGATGCCGGAGGTCGGCGCGGGCTGGCGGCGCCTGACCCGGCCCGAGGCCAGGGCCGGCGCCCGCTACGGCTTTCGCATCGACGGAGACCTCGTCGTCCCGGACCCCGCCTCGCGCTTCCAGCCCGAGGACGTCGCGGGCCTGAGCCAGGTCGTCGATCCGGGCGCCTTCGCCTGGACGGACGAGGGCTGGCGCGGGCGGCCCTGGGAGGAGGCGGTGGTCTACGAGGCCCATGTCGGCACCGCGACCCCGGAGGGCACCTACGCGGCGCTGGCGGCCAAGCTCGAGGATCTGCGCGACCTCGGCGTCACCGCGGTCGAGCTCCTGCCGCTCGCCGATTTCAAGGGCTCGCGCAACTGGGGCTACGACGGCGTGCTGCCCTTCGCGCCCGATTCCGCCTACGGCACCCCCGACGACCTCAAGCGCCTGATCGACCGGGCCCACGGGCTCGGGCTGATGATCTTCCTCGACGTCGTCTACAATCATTTCGGCCCGGCCGGAAACTACCTCCACGCCTATGCCAAGACCTTCTTCACCGAGCGCCACCAGACGCCCTGGGGCGCCGGCATCAACTTCGACGGGGGCGAGAGCGGGCGCGTGGTGCGGGACTTCTTCCTGCACAACGCCCTGTACTGGATCGAGGAATTCCACGCGGACGGCCTGCGCTTCGACGCCGTCCACGCGATCCTCGACGATTCCCACACCCATTTCCTGGCGGAACTCGGCTCCCGCATCCGCGCGGCCGCGGGCGACCGCGAGGTTCACCTGATCCTGGAGAACGAGGCCAACCAGGCCCGCTGGCTGGAGCGCGGGGAGGGGGGCAGGCCAACCCTGCACACCGCGCAATGGGCGGACGACCTCCATCACGGCTGGCACGTGCTGCTCACCGGCGAGGCGGCCGGCTATTACGGCAGCTTCGCCGACCGGCCGGTCGCGCACCTCGCCCGCAGCCTCGCCGAGGGCTTCGCCTATCAGGGCGAGCCCTTCCGCACCCTCGACAACCACCCGCGCGGCGAGCCCTCGGGTCACCTGCCGCCCTCGGCCTTCGTCACCTTCCTGCAGAACCACGACCAGGTCGGCAACCGCGCGATGGGCGAGCGCCTGAGCCACCTCGCCGATCCCGACCGGCTGGCGCTGGCCCGCGCCGGCCTGCTGCTCGCCCCGCAGATCCCGATGCTCTGGATGGGCGAGGAATGGTCGGCCTCCGCGCCCTTCCAGTTCTTCGTCGATTTCGCGCCCGACGAGGCGCTGAACAAGGCGGTGCGCGAGGGGCGGCGGCGGGAATTCCGCCACTTCGCCGCGTTCGCCGACGAGGAGAAGGCCAAGGCGATCCCCGACCCGACCGCGGAGGCGACCTTCCGGCGCTCGACGATCGACTGGGCGGAGCGGGAGCGCTCGCCCCACCGCGAGGTGCTGGCCGACACCAGGGCGCTGCTGGCGACGCGCGCGCGGGAGGTCGTGCCGCTGACGCGGTCGGGCTGGCAAGGCGGCACGGCGCGGCTGCCGCGGCCGGACGTCGTCGACGTCACCTGGCGCTTCGCGGGCGGCACGCTGCGCTTCGTCGCCAATTTCGGTGCGGAGTTCGCCCTGCCGACGCCGGAGGGGCGCTTGATCTGGGTCTCGCCCGCTGCAACCTGCCGCGAGGGCGGCGAGATCGTCCTGCCGGCCTGGACCGGGTTCTTCGCGAGAGGGGTGGCGTGATGGCGGTGTCCGAGGATGTGGTCGCGCGGCTCGCCGATCTCGCGGGCGTCGCCGCCAGCTACACGGACGCCTTCGGCCAGCGGGTCGAGACGCCGCTGGAGGTGCGCTGCGGCGTGCTCGCCGCCATGGGCCTGCCCTGCGGGACCGAGGAGGAGGCGCGCGCGAGCCTCGCACGGGTCGAGGCCCTGCGCCGCGGCCTCGTGCCGCCGCTCCTGCCCGTCGAGGCGCGCCGGGCCTCCCGGGTGCCGGTGCGGGCGCGCGGCGGCGGCAGCCTCACCTGGCGCCTCGTCGACGAGCGCGGGAGCGCCCGCGACGGCCGCGCCCTCGTGGCGGCGGGCGACGCGGATTCGGGCTTCGACCTGCCGCCCCTGACGCCGGGCTACCACCGGCTCTCCGTCGGCCTCGGCGAGCAGCGTGCCGAGGCGACCGTGATCGCCGCGCCGCATCGCTGCTGGCGGCCGCGGGCGCTCGGCGAGGAGGGCGCCCGGGACTGGGGCCTCGCCGTGCAGCTCTACGGCATGCGCTCGGCGGGCAATCTCGGCATCGGCACCTACGCGGACGCCGCCCGGGCGGCGAGCGACGCGGGCGCGCGCGGCGCCGCCTTCCTGGGCCTGAGCCCCGTCCACGCCCTGTTCCCGAGCGACCGCCACAAGGTCTCGCCCTACTCGCCCTCCTCGCGGCTCTTCCTGGAGACGCTCTACATCGACCCGGCCGCCGTGCCGGGCTTTGCCGGCAGCCGGGCCGCCGCGCTCCTGGAGGAGAGGCGCCCGGAGATCGCGCGCCTGCGCGACGCGGCCCTCGTCGACCACGCGGGCGTCTGGGAGGTGCTGGGGCCGGTCCTCGACGCGCTCTGGCAGGAGTCCCGCGCCCGGGCCGGGCGGGACACCGACTTCCTCGCCTTCCGCGCCGCGGGCGGCGAGAGCCTGGAGGCCCACGCCAGCTTCGACGCGCTCTCCGAGCATTTCCGCCGCCAGGGCGCCCACTGGCTCGGCGAGTGGCCGGAGCCCTACCGGCGCAACGGCACCCCGGAGGTGCGCGCCTTCGTGCGGGAGAACCCGGAGCGCATCGCCTTCTACGCCTGGTTGCAATTCCTCGCCGACCGGCAGCTCGCCGAGGCCGCCGCGGCCGCGCAGGCGTCCGGCATGCGGCTCGGCCTCTACCGCGACCTCGCGGTCGGCGCCGACCGGGGCGGCTCGGAAGTGTGGTCGCATCCCGAGCGCTTCGCCGCCGGCCTGTCGATCGGCGCCCCGCCCGACCTCCTCGCCCCGAGCGGCCAGGATTGGGGCCTGCCGCCCTTCGACCCCCTGGCGCTGGAGCGCGACGGCCTCGCGGCCTTCCGGGCCCTCGTCCAGGCCAACATGCGCCATGCCGGGGCGATCCGGATCGACCACGCCTTCCAGCTCGCCCGGCTCTACCTGATCCCGCTCGGCCGCGGGGCGAGGAACGGCGCCTACGTGGCCATGCCGTTCGGGCCGATGCTGGCGGTGCTGCGGCTGGAGAGCCACCGGGCGAAGTGCCTCGTCATCGCGGAGGATCTCGGCACCGCGCCGGAGGGCTTCTCCGACGCGCTGATGCAGGCCGGGATCCTGAGCTACCGCATCCTGGCCTTCGAGCGCGGGGAGGGCGGCTCCTTCAAGAGCCCGGGCGCCTATCCGCGCGACGCGCTCTGCGCGATCACCACCCACGACCTGCCGACCTTCGTGGGCTGGTGGCGGGGCGTCGACACGGACCTGCGCCAGTCGCTCGGGCTCTACGACGCCGAGCGGGCGGAGGGCGAGCGGGCCGAGCGGGTGACCGAGCGCCGCCGCCTCTCCGAGGCGCTGCACGGCGAGAACCTGCAGCCCGGCGCCGAGCCGCCCGACCAGCCGCCCTTCGACGCCGCCGCCCGCTACCTCGCCCGCGCGCCCTCGGTGCTGACCGCCGTGCAGTACGAGGACGTGCTCGGCGAGGTGAGCCAGGCCAACATGCCGGGCATCACCGACGGCTACCCGAACTGGCGCCGCAAGCTCGACCGCGACCTCGACGCGATCGCGGCCCCGGGTGGGCCGCTCGCCAAGCTCGCCGCCTCCCTGGCCTCGGAGGATCGCGGGCCGCGCTCGGGCGCCGCGCGCCTCGCCTCGGAGCCCCCGCGGGCGACCTACCGGCTGCAATTCCACAAGGACTTCACCTTCGACGACGCGGTCGGGATCGTGCCCTACCTCGCCGGGATCGGGATCAGCCACGTCTACGCCTCGCCGATCCACAAGGCCCGGCCCGGCTCGACCCACGGCTACGACATCGTCGACCACCGCGAGATCAACCCGGAACTCGGCGGCGAGGAGGCCTTCATCCGCTTCAGCGACGCCCTGAAGGCGCACGGCCTGAAGCTCCTGCTCGACATCGTGCCCAACCACATGGGGGTCGGCGGCGCCGACAATCCCTGGTGGCTCTCGGTCCTCGAATGGGGGCCGCTCTCGCCCGCCGCGCAGGCCTTCGACATCGATTGGGAGCGCCTCGGCGCCCACAACAAGCTCGTCGTGCCCTTCCTCGGCACCCGCTACGGCGAGGCGCTGGAGAAGGGCGACCTCACGCTCACCTTCGACCCGGCCGAGGGCGGCTTCTCGGTCTGGCACTACGAGCACAAATTCCCGATCTCCCCGCTCAGCTACCCGATCATCCTCGACCGGGCGCTCGCGGCCCTGCCGGAGGCCGGGGACGAGGCCGCCGCGACCGTGCTGTCGATCTCCGAGCGCCTGCGGCGGATGAGCGAGGAGACCGAGGAGGCGCGCCTCGCGGGCTTCCCGGCCGAGGCCGACGGCCTCAAGCAGCGCCTCGCCGAGGCGGTGGCGCACGCCCCGGAGCTGCGCCACGCCATCGACCGGGCCGTGACCCTGGTGAACGGCTTCAAGGGCCACCCCGACAGTTTCGGGGCGCTCCACCGCATCCTGGAGGCGCAATCCTACCGGCTCGCCCATTGGCGGGTCGCGGCGAGCGACATCAACTACCGCCGCTTCTTCGACGTGAACTCGCTCGCGGGCCTGCGGGTCGAGCGCCCGGCGGTGTTCGAGGGCGCCCACGCCATGCTGTTCCGCCACATCCGCGAGGGGCGGATCGACGGCCTGCGCATCGACCACATCGACGGCCTCGCCGACCCGGCCGGCTACGTGCGCGCCCTCCAGGCCGCCGTGGGGCCGGGCTTCTACATCGTGGTGGAGAAGATCCTGGAGCCCGGCGAGCGCCTGCGGCCATGGCCGGTCGCGGGTACCACCGGCTACGACGTGCTCAACCAGATCGACGGGCTCTTCGTCGACCGCGCGAAGCAGGAGGCGGTGCGCGCCCTCTACGCGGAGGCGACCGGCACCGACGAGTCCTACGGCCTGCTCCTGCGCCAGGTGAAGGCCGAGATCCTGGAGACGAGCTTCGCGAGCGAGCTCGAGGTGCTGACCTCCGACCTCAAGCGCGTGGCCGACGCCGACCGGCGCACCCGCGACTTCTCGGTCAACGCCCTGCGCCAGGCCCTGACCGAGATCGTGGCGCGGTTCCCGGTCTATCGCAGCTACATGCCCCAGGACCTCGACGAGGGCGACCTGGAGCCGGAGGACGTGCGGCTGATCGAGGGGGCGGTGCGCCGGGCCAAGCGGCACTCGCGGCTGCCGGACCGCTCGGTGCACGACTTCGCCCAGGGCGTGCTGCTGGGGCGCATCGACACCGACGGCCCGGGCCGGCCCTCGCCCGAAATCGTGCGCCGCGTGCGCCGCCGCTTCCAGCAGCTGACCGGCCCGGTCATGGCCAAGAGCCTGGAGGACACGCTGTTCTACCGCTACGTCGAACTCCTCGCGCTCAACGAGGTGGGCGGGGATCCCGGCGAGTACGGGCTTGCGGCGGAGCATTTCCACGCCCTCCAGGCCGCCCGCGCCCGCGATTGGCCGAACGCCCAGATCGCCACGGCGACCCACGACACCAAGCGCGGCGAGGATGCCCGCGCCCGGCTGCTCGCCCTCTCGGCGATGCCCGAGGCGTGGCGGGCCGAGTGGGCGCGCTGGCGGGAGATCGCCGGGCCGCATCTCGGCGAGGTCGAGGGCGAGCCGGCGCCGGACGCCAACGACCAGTGGATGCTCCTCCAGGCCATCCTGGGGGCGTGGCCCCTCGAACTCCTGGAGGACGTCTCCGACGCGGGCGCGGTGGCGGCGTTCCGCGGGCGGCTCGGGACCTACGCGGAGAAGGCCCTGCGCGAGAGCAAGCGCTGGTCGAGCTGGGTCAACGTCGACGAGGCCTACGAGGGCGCGGTGGCGCGGCTCCTCGACGCGCTGATCGCCCCGGATTCCGCCTTCCTCACGGCGTTGCGGCCGTTCGCGGCCCGGCTCGCCCGCATCGGCATGGTGACCGGGCTCGCCCGCACGGCGCTGAAATGCACCCTGCCGGGCCTGCCCGACACCTACCAGGGCACGGAGTTCTGGGACTTCTCCTTCGTCGATCCCGACAACCGCCGCCCGGTCGACTACGCGGCCCGGGCACGGGCGCTCGCCGAGGGCGGCTCGGTCGAGGAGATGCTGGCGCACTGGCCGGACGGGCGGATCAAGCAGGCGGTGCTGGCGCGCCTCCTCGCCGACCGCGCCGCGGCGCCGGGCTTCTACGCGCAGGCCGATTACCGGCCGCTCGCCGCGGAGGGGCCGCGCGCCGGGCAGGCCTTCGCCTTCCTGCGCGGCGAGGCGGCGGGCGGGGGCGAGCTCCTGGTGGCGCTGCCGCGCCACGTGGAGAGCCTGCTGCAGGACGAGGCGGCGGGCGACCTGCCGCGCCTGGCCGGGGCCTTCGCCGGCAGCGCGCTCCCGGTTCCGGAGGGCAGCCGCTGGCGCGATCTCGTCACCGGAGAGGAACTGGGGGAGGAGGGCGGGCGTCTTCCGCTCGACCGCCTCTTCCGGAGGCTTCCCGTCGCGGTCCTGCGGCGGGTAACGGCATCGAGTTGAGCCGCGGCCGGGGTTCGGACGCGGGCGCCCCCTCCCGGACGGGAGCGGGGCGGGGATTCCAGGATCCCAGGGGATTCGAGAATCCCGGGGGATTCCAGGATTCCAGGACCCTGCCCCGGCCGGGGGAGGGCGGAACCGCGCCGAATCCCGCCCCGGCCAAGGTCACGGCGGCGTCGCGGCCGTGCGGCACACGATGCGAGGCTCCAGAGAGGTTGCAGGCAGGATCGGTCCGATGAACGCACCCCGCACCAGCACCACGCCCGCCGAGCGCGCCGTGACGCCGCTGCCCGCCAACCTCGCGCCGCCCGCCACGGGCCCCCGCATCTACAACCTGTTCCCGCTCCTCGTCGGGCGGGTGCGGGACTGGACCGCGGAGCTGCCGCGCATCGCCGCGATGGGGTTCGACTGGGTCTACCTCAACCCGTTCCACCAGACCGGCGGCTCGGGCTCGCTCTACGCGGTGGCCGATCCCGACCGGCTCGACGACCGCTTCCGCGACCCGGACGGCGCGCCGGACGACGAGCAGATCCGCCGCTTCGTGGCCGCGGCGGCCGAATCCGGCCTGCGGGTGATGACCGACCTCGTCGTCAACCACGCGGCCAATGACGGGCGCCTCGTGCGCGAGCGGCCCGACCTCTTCCTGCGCGACGCGACCGGCACCCCGGTGAGCCCGGCCGCGGTCGACCCGGACGACCCGAGCAAGGTGACGGTCTGGGGCGACCTCGCCGAGTTCGACTACCACGCGGAGGGCCCGCGCGCCGCGCTGACCGGGTTCTGGGACCGCTACGTCGCCCGGCTGCAGGGGCTCGGCGTGCGGGGCTTCCGCTGCGACGCCGCCTACAAGGTGCCCCCGGAGGTCTGGCGCGCGCTGATCGGCGCCGCGAAGGGCCGCGACCACGCGGTGCTCTTCGCGGCCGAGACGCTCGGCTGCACCTTCGAGGAGGCCCGCGCCACCGCGGGCGCCGGCTTCGACTACCTGTTCAACAGCTTCGCGTGGTGGGACCTGAAGGCGCCCTGGGCGCTGGAGCAGTACGACCGCCTGCGCATCCTCGCGCCCTCGATCGCCTTCCCGGAGAATCACGACATGGCCCGGCTCGCCGCCGGGGTGGCGGGGGGGCCGGAGGCGGTGGCGCGGCGGCTCAAGACCCGCTACGCGCTGGCGGCCTTCTTCTCGGCCGGGGTGCTGATGCCGATCGGCTACGAGTGGGGCTACCGGCAGCCGCTCCACGTGGTCGAGACGAGCCCGGCCTCCCGCGAGCCGGACAGCGGCATCGACATCTCGGGCTTCATCGGCGCCGTCAACCGCCTGCGGGCCGAGTTGCCGGCCGCCAACGTCGAGGGCGCGCAGTGGCGGCTCTCGGCGCCGGACGCGCCCTACGTGGCGCTGCTGCGCCTCGATACCGGCCATCCGGGCTCGGCGAACCACGCGGTGATCGTGCTGTTCAACCCGGGCGAGGCCGCCGTCGCGGTCGATCCCGGCCCGCTCATCGCCCGCACGGGGGGCGAGCTCGGGCCCTTCGAGGACCTCACGCCCGAGGCGGCGCCGCTCCCCTTCCGGCCGGACGTCTCGGTCGACCTGCCCCCCGGCGCCGTCCACATCCTGGCGGCCCGGCGCATCGCCGCCCAGGTGCCGCCGAAGCGGCGCAAATCCGAGCCGGGCGGGGAGGGGCGCGTCGTCATCGAGGCGGTGTCGCCGGAGATCGACGGGGGCCGCTCGGCGGTCAAGCGGGTCGTGGGCGAGCGCCTGCGGGTCGAGGCCGACATCTTCACGGACGGGCACGAGGTCATCAACGCGGCGGTGCTGTCGCGGCTGGCCGGCGAGCGCGAGTGGCGCCGCGACCCGATGGTGTTCATCGACAACGACCGCTGGGGCGGCTCCTTCCCGCTCCTGCGCAATGCCCGCTACGAGTACACGGTGGAGGCGTGGCGCGACGACTTCTCGTCCTGGCTGCGCGGCCTGGAGAAGAAGCGCCTCGCGGGCGTCGACGTGCATCTCGAGACCATCGAGGGCGTGGCCCTGGTCCGGCGCGCGGCGGAGCTCGCGGACGGCAGCGACGCCGACGCGCTGCGGGGCCTCGTCGCCGCCCTCGACGCCGACGCGCCGGGCTCCGACGCGCAGCGCCGCCGCATCCTGGACCACCAGCGCCTGATCCACCGCAATTCCGAGAAGGTGAACCTCTCGCGCTACCCGGTGGTGCTGGAAGTGTTCGCCGACCGGCTCGCGGCCCGCTTCTCCGCCTGGTACGAGATCTTCCCCCGCTCACAATCGGGCGACCCGAACCGCCACGGCACCTTCGACGACGTGATCGCCCGGCTCCCCGCCATCCGCGAACTCGGCTTCGACGTGCTCTACTTCACGCCGATCCACCCGATCGGCCGCAAGAACCGCAAGGGCAAGAACAACTCGCTGAGGGCCCGCGAGGGCGACGTCGGCTCGGTCTACGCGGTGGGCGCCGAGGAGGGCGGCCACGACGCGGTCCACCCGCAGCTCGGCACGCTCGACGATTTCCGCCGCCTCGTCGCGGCGAGCCACGCCCACGGCATGGAGGTCGCCCTCGACTTCGCCATCCAGTGCTCGCCCGACCATCCCTGGATCGCGCAGCACCCGGAATGGTTCGACTGGCGCCCGGACGGCAGCATCAAGTACGCGGAGAACCCGCCCAAGAAGTACGAGGACATCGTCAACGTCGACTTCTACCGGGAGGGCAGCCTGCCCTCGCTCTGGCTGACGCTGCGCGACACCGTGCTCGTCTGGGTCGAGCTGGGGGTGCGCATCTTCCGGGTCGACAACCCGCACACCAAGCCGATCCCGTTCTGGGACTGGATGATCCGCGACATCAACGACCGCTACCCCGACGTGCTCTTCCTCGCCGAGGCCTTCACCCGGCCGAAGATGATGAAGAAGCTGGCCAAGGCGGGCTTCCAGCAGAGCTACACCTACTTCACATGGCGCAACACGAAGCAGGAGCTGACCAGCTACTCCGAGGAACTCGCCGGCGAGATGGGCGAGTACTACCGCCCGAACTTCTTCGCCAACACGCCGGACATCAACCCGTTCTACCTGCAGACGAGCGGGCGGCCGGGCTTCATCGTGCGCGGCACGCTCGCCGCCACCCTGTCGAGCGTCTACGGGATCTACAACGGCTTCGAGCTCTGCGAGGGCACCCCGATCCCCGGCAAGGAGGAATACCTCGATTCCGAGAAGTACGAGATCAAGGCCTGGGACTACGACCGGCCCGGCCACATCCGCGACCACATCATCAAGCTCAACCGCATCCGCCGGGAGAATCCGGCGCTCTGGGACTTCCGGAACGTGGTGTTCACGCCGGCCTGGAACGACCAGATCCTCGCCTACCTGCGGGCGACGCCGGAGCGGGACAACGCGGTGTTCGTCATGGTCAATCTCGACCCGAGGAACCGGCAGGAATGCAGCTACGACGTGCCGCTCTGGGAATTCGGCCTGCCGGACGACGGCGCCGTCGAGGTCGAGGACCTGCTGCTCGGCTACAAGTTCCAGCTGCGCGGCAGGACCCACCGCATCGCCCTCGACCCGGCCGAGCGCTCGGTCGTGATCTGGCGGCTGCGCCGGGTTGCGGTCTGAGGCCGCGCGTGGCAGCACGACCCGCTCGCGGCTCGCGGCGGCCCCCGCCCTGAGCCGACCCGCACCCGTCGTTTCCCGAACTCCCTCCCGGCGAGAGGCGCTCATGCGGGACGAGACCGTCCCCGCGCGGCGCACGGAACCCGGTCGAACGAGGCTCTGACGCGATGATCGATCGCAGCGATCCGCAATGGTACCGTGACGCCATCATCTACCAGGTCCACGTCAAATCCTTCTTCGACGCCAACAACGACGGCATCGGCGACTTCGACGGCCTGACCGCCAAGCTCGACTACATCCGCGACCTCGGGGTGACGGCGATCTGGGTGATGCCGTTCTACCCCTCGCCGCTGCGGGACGACGGCTACGACATCGCCGACTACAAGGGCATCAACCCGTCCTACGGCACGATGCGCGATTTCCGGCGCTTCGTCCGCGAGGCGCACGAGCGCGGCCTGCGCGTCATCACCGAGCTCGTCATCAACCACACCTCGGACCAGCACCCCTGGTTCCAGCGCGCCCGCAGCGCCCCCAAGGGCTCCAAGTGGCGCGACTTCTACGTCTGGTCCGACACGGACGAGAAGTACCGCGACACGCGCATCATCTTCCTCGACACCGAGGCCTCGAACTGGACCTGGGACCCGGTCGCCAAGGCCTATTACTGGCACCGCTTCTACTCGCACCAGCCGGATCTGAACTTCGACAATCCGCGCGTGCTGGAGGCGGTGATCGAGGTGATGCGCTACTGGCTCGACATGGGGGTGGACGGCCTGCGCCTCGACGCGATCCCCTACCTGATCGAGCGCGAGGACACGAACTGCGAGAACCTCTCCGAGACGCACGACGTCATCAAGAAGATCCGCGCCGCCCTCGACGCCGGCTACCCGGACCGCATGCTGCTCGCCGAGGCCAACCAGTGGCCCGAGGAGACCGCGCAGTACTTCGGCGACGGGGACGAGTGCCACATGGCGTTCCACTTTCCCCTGATGCCGCGGATGTACATGGCGATCGCGCAGGAGGACCGGCACCCGATCACCGATATCATGCGGCAGACGCCGGAGATCCCGGAGGGCTGCCAATGGGCGATCTTCCTGCGCAACCACGACGAGCTGACGCTCGAGATGGTCACCGACAAGGAGCGGGACTACCTCTGGAGCTTCTACGCCGCCGACCGCCGCGCCCGCATCAACCTCGGCATCCGCCGCCGCCTCGCGCCCCTGCTGGAGAACGATCGGCGCAAGATCGAGTTGATGAAGTTCCTGCTGCTGTCGATGCCCGGGACCCCGGTGCTCTATTACGGCGACGAGATCGGGATGGGCGACAACATCTACCTGGGCGACCGCGACGGGGTGCGCACCCCGATGCAATGGTCGCCCGACCGGAACGGCGGCTTCTCCCGCGCCGACCCGGCGCGCCTGTTCCTGCCCACCATCCAGGACCCGATCTACGGCTTCGACGCCGTCAACGTCGAGGCCCATAGCCGCGCCCAGACCAGCCTGCTCAACTGGACGCGGCGGATGATCGCCATCCGCAACAACCACCGCTCGCTCGGCCGCGGCACGCTGCGCTTCCTCTACCCGGACAACCGCAAGGTGCTGGCCTGGCTGCGTGAGTTCGACGACGAGAAGGTGCTCTGCGTCGCCAACCTGTCGCGGGCGCCGCAGGCGGTGCAGCTCGACCTCTCGGAGCTGCGCACGGCGGTGCCGGTGGAGCTCACGGGCGGCACCTCCTTCCCGCCGATCGGCGACCTGCCCTACCTGCTGACGCTGCCGGCCTACGGCTTCTACTGGTTCAAGCTGGCGCAGGGCCACGCCGAGGCGGCGCCGCGCCAGGAGGCGCCCGAACTCTTCACCCTCGTGCTCACCGGAGGCGTCGAGACCCTGATCCAGGGCCGCGAGCGGCAGGCCTTCGAGCGCACGGTGGCGCCGCGCTTCATCGGCTCGCGGCGCTGGTTCGGGGCCAAGGGCTCGCGCATCCGGCAGGTGCAGGTCGTCGACAGCGCCGTCCTGCCCGCCCGCTCGGGCCGGAGCGGCTACCTGCTGCCGCGCCTGTCCGTGTCGCTCTCGAGCGGCGAGCGCCAGGAATACTTCACGCCGCTCGCGGTGGACGAGGGCCGGGAGGACGAGGCGCTCCTCGACCACGCCGTCGCGCGGGTGCGGCGCGGGCCGCGGATGGGCCTCCTGTACGGGGCGGCCTCCTCGCCGGACTTCGCCCTCGCGGTCGTCGACGGGATGCGGGAGGGCCGCGACCTGCCCTCCGAGGAGGGGCGGCTCGAATTCCGCGCCACCTCGCTCTTCGACCCGGATCTCGACCTCGACCCGGCCGACATCCGCCGGCTCTCGGCCGAGCAGAGCAACACCTCGATCGCCTTCGGCTCGCGGCTGATGCTGAAGCTCCTGCGCCGCCTCCAGACCGGGACCCATCCCGAGGTCGAGGTCGGCCGCTTCCTCACCGAGGTGACGGGGTTCCGCAACACGCCGGCGCTCCTCGGCACGGTCGAGCATGTCGGCCGGGACGGCACCCGCACGGCGCTCGCCCTGCTGCAGGCCTTCGTGCGCAACCAGGGCGACGCGTGGGCGCTGATGCGCGAGTACCTGCGCCGCGACCTCGACGCGATCGTGCTCGTGCCCGAGAGCGAGGCGCAGGCGCCCGAGGAGGTCTTCGGCACCCACCTGCGCTGGGCGAGCCTGCTCGGCCAGCGCACCGCCGAGATGCACCGCGCCTTCGCGATGGAGACCGACGACCCGGCCTTCGCGGCCGAGCCCTTCACGTCGGAGGACCTCGCCGCCCTCGTCGCCGATACCCGCCGCCAGGGCGAGAAGGCGATGCGCGGCGTCGCGGGGATCCCCGCCACGGCCTCCGCGAGCGCCCGCGAGGCGGCCGCGGCGATCCTCGCCGCCCGCGAGGAGATCGAGGCGCTGATCACCCGGCTCGGGCGCCTCGATCCGGTCGGGGCCCACAAGACCCGCATCCACGGCGATTACCATCTCGGCCAGGTGCTCGCCTCCCAGGACGACCTCATCATCGTCGACTTCGAGGGCGAGCCGTCCCGGCCGGTCGAGGAGCGGCGGGCCAAGGCGACGCCGCTGCGCGACGTCGCCGGCGTGCTGCGCTCCTTCGCGTATGGCGGCGAGACGGTGACCCGGGAGATCGTCTCCCGCTTCGCCGAGGCCGAGGACCGCACGGTCGCGGCGGTCGCGGCCTGGCGCGGCCTGATCGAGGGCGCCTTCCTGGAGGCCTACGGGCACACCGTGCGCGGCAGCCGGGCCGCCGTCGCGGACGACGTCACCCACGAGCGCCTGCTGCGCCTCTGCCTGCTGAACAAGGCGCTCTACGAGATCGACTACGAGGCCAACAACCGCCCGGACTGGATCGAGATTCCGGCCCGCGGCGTGCTCTCCCTGCTGGACCATATGAGAAAGGTGCCCGAATGACGGTTGACGCGACCCGCGCCCGCCCGCCGGCCCCGCCCTCCCGGACGATTCCTGCGGCCGCCCCGGACGCGCCGGGCCAGGCGCCCCGCCCCGCCGTGCCGGCCCGCCACGCCGGGCTCCACCCGGACGCCGTCGAGGCGATCATGGCGGCCGGCCACGGCGATCCGTTCGCGGTCCTGGGTCCGCACGAGGTCTCGCCCGGCCGGTGGGAGGTGCGGGCCGTGCTGCCCGAGGCGCGCGCCGCGGCTTTGATCCTCGGCGAGGCCCGGATCGAGATGGAGCGCCGCCACCCGGCCGGCTTCTTCGTCGGCGCCTTCGCGCATGAGGGCCGCCCGGATTACCGCATCGCGGTCGAGGCCTGGGACAACACCGAGCGGCTGCGGCGCGACCCCTACGAGTTCGGCACCACGCTGAACCAGGCCGAGATCGGGCTCCTGCGCGACGTCGGCAACGACGCGGTGCAGCGGGTGCTCGGCGGGCAGGCGGTCACGATCGGCGGCGTGCCGGGCTTCCGCTTCGCGGTCTGGGCGCCCAATGCCCGGCGCGTCAGCGTGGTCGGCGACTTCAACGACTGGGACGGGCGCCGCCACCCGATGCGCCTGTGGCACGACGGCGGCGTCTGGGAACTCTTCATCCCCGACCTGCCCAAGGGCACGAACTACAAGTTCGAGATCCGCGGCCCGGACGGCGCGGTCCTGCCGCTCAAGGCGGACCCGGTCGCCTTCGCGGCCCAGCAGCCGCCCGAGACCGCCTCGCGCCTCAACGGGCGGCCGCAGCCGCGCTGGCGCGACGGGGCCTGGATGGGCAGCCGCGGCAAGGCCGACCACCGCCACAGCCCGATCAGCATCTACGAGGTGCATCTCGGCTCCTGGGCGCGGGTGCCGGAGGAGGGGAACCGCTACCTCACCTACCGGGAACTCGCGGCGCGGCTGATCCCCTACGTCAAGGAGATGGGCTTCACCCATATCGAGCTCCTGCCCATCACCGAGCACCCGTTCGACGGCTCCTGGGGCTACCAGCCGGTCTCGCTCTTCGCGCCGACCAGCCGCTTCGGCTCGCCCGAGGATTTCTGCGAGTTCGTCAACGCCGCCCACGAGGCGGGCCTCGGCATCCTCCTCGACTGGGTGCCGGGCCACTTCCCCCTCGACGCGCACGGGCTCGGGCTCTTCGACGGCACCCACCTGTACGAGCACGCCGATCCCCGCCAGGGCTTCCACCAGGATTGGGGCACCTACATCTACAATTTCGGGCGCACCGAGGTCTCGGCCTTCCTGGCGGCCAATGCCCGCTTCTGGCTGGAGGAGTACCACCTCGACGGGCTTCGCGTGGACGCGGTCGCCTCCATGCTCTACCTCGACTATTCGCGGCGGGCCGGCGAGTGGATCCCCAACCAGTACGGGGGCAACGAGAATCTCGACGCGATCAACTTCCTGCGCCGGACCAACGAGGCGACCTACGCGCACGCCCCCGGCACCATGACGGTGGCGGAGGAATCGACCTCCTGGCCCGGCGTCTCGCACCCGACCTATACCGGCGGGCTCGGCTTCGGCTTCAAGTGGAACATGGGGTGGATGCACGACACCCTGCGCTTCATCTCGAAGGACCCGGTGCACCGCCGCTACCACCACAACGACCTGACCTTCGGGCTGCTCTACGCCTTCTCGGAGAACTTCATCCTGCCGCTGTCCCACGACGAGGTGGTGCACGGCAAGGGCTCGCTCATCGGCAAGATGCCGGGCGACCGCTGGCAGAGATTCGCCAACCTGCGCGCCTATTTCGGCTTCATGTGGGGCCATCCCGGCAAGAAGCTGCTGTTCATGGGCGGCGAGTTCGGCCAGGAGCGGGAGTGGAACCACAACCAGAGCCTGGACTGGCACCTGCTCGACGACGCGTTCCATCGCGGCGTCAAGGACCTCGTGCGCGACCTCAACCACCTCTACGCGGCGGTGCCGGCCCTCCACGCCCGCGACACGGAGGCGGCCGGCTTCGAGTGGCTGGTGGCGGACGATGCCGACAACAGCGTGATCGCCTGGGCCCGCAAGGGCCGCGAGGCGGGGCAGGTCGCGATCGTGGTGTCGAACTTCACCCCGATCCCCCGCCACGGCTACCGCATCGGCGTGCCGGCCCCGGGCTATTACCGGGAGGCGATCAACACCGACGCGGCCGCCTACGGCGGCAGCAACGTCGGCAATTACGGGGGCCTGGAGGCGTCCTGCGACCCCTCGCACGGGCAATCCTGCTCGCTGACCCTGTCGCTGCCGCCGCTGGGGACCGTGATCCTGGTGCGCGAGGGCTGAGACGCTGTCCGGACGTGATCGTCCGGACAGCGTCTGACGAGCCCGCGCGGCGCGTGAGCGGAGCCGACATCCGCATGGCCGAAATGGGAGATGGCGACGCAATCCGTCGGATTTCGGATGATCCCCGCGGGGGCTCTCGCGGGCGCGTCGCCTCTCCCCGGCCGCGGGGCGCCCGCGCGCGCATGAGGGTTGAGTCGGGCGGCCCGGGAGGGCATGGCTCGGGGGTCGTCCCTCCCTGCCGCGAGCCGCGCCCATGATCCCGACCCCCGTGCCCGCCCTCATGCCGCCGATGAATCCCGCGGCGGCCGGCGTCCTGCCGAGCGGGATCGGGGAACTGATCGCCTACGGTGCCGACCGCGAGGGCCTGATCCCGCTCTGGGTGGGAGAGGGCGACCGGCCGACCCCGGCCTTCATCGGCGAGGCCGCCGCCCGGGCGATCCGGGACGGGCACACCTTCTACACGAGGATGCTCGGCATCCCGCCGCTGCGCGAGGCGATCGCCGATGACGTGGCGGCGGTCTACGGCGGCCCGGCGGAGCCCGAGCGGATCTTCGTCACGGTCGGCGGCATGCAGGCGTTCCAGGTGGCGCTCGCGATCGCGGCCGCCCCCGGCGACGAGGTCGTGATCCCGACCCCGACCTGGCCGAACTTCTTCGGCGCCATCGCGGCGCACGGCGCCCGCCGCGTCATGGTGCCGATGCAGTTCGACCCGGCCTCCGGCTGGGCCCTCGACGTGGAGCGCCTCGCCGCCGCGGTCACGCCGGCGACCCGCGCCATCGTGCTCAACTCGCCCGCCAACCCGACCGGCTGGACCGCGAGCCGCGACGACCTGCGCGCCGTCCTGGCCATCGCCCGGCGCCACGGCCTCTGGATCATCGCCGACGAGATCTACGGGCGCTTCAGCTTCGACCCGGCCCACGCGGCCCTCGGGCGCGCGCCCTCGTTCCGCGACGTCTGGGAGCCCGAGGACCGCGACCGCCTGCTCTTCGTCCAGAACTTCTCGAAGAACTGGGCGATGACGGGCTGGCGCATCGGCTGGCTCGAAGGACCGGTGGCGCTCGGGCGGATCGTCGACGGGCTCGTCCTCTACGGGACCTCCGGCGTGGCGACGTTCCTGCAGCACGCGGCCGTGGCGGCGATCCGCGAGGGCGGGGCGCTCGTCGCCGGCCAGATCGCCCAGGCCCGCGAGGGGCGGCGCATCCTGGTCGAGGGACTGGGGCGGCTGCCGGGCGTCGAACTGCCGCCGCCGGCCGGCGCCTTCTACGCCTTCCCGCGGGTTCCCGCCGAGCCCGATGCGCGCCGCCTCGCCATGCGCCTCGTCGACGAGGCCAATGTGGGCGTCGCCCCGGGCACCGCCTTCGGCCCGGGCGGCGAGCGCTTCCTGCGGCTCTGCTTCGCCCGCGGCGCCGCCGACCTGGAGGAGGCGGTGCGGCGGCTCGCCCCGGTGCTCGCCCGCTGATGGGCGGGGCGGTCGCGGTCCGCACCGCGGTGCGGTGCAGCCCCCACGGTCCAGATGCGCGGCCGGCACGCGAGGGACCGCGCCCCGGGAGGAGCGGCCCCTCCCCGACCTGAGCGGGTGCACCTGGGCGGGTGCACCTGAGCGGGCGCACCTGGGCGGGCGCACCTGGGCGGGCGCACCTGGGCGGGCGCGGGGCTGTGCCGGGCCGCGCGCCGCTCGGTCTTCCCGCCCGCAGGACGACAGGCTCCTCGCGAGGCCGGCGCCCGGCCGCGGCTCCCGCGTGCCGCTCCGCGCCGCGCCGGCCCCGGTTCCCGCGCCGGGGCGGCCGTTTCATCGAACGCGCATTTGGACTTGCCCGACAATCAGTGCATCCTGGCACCGCACCGGGCAGGCCCGCCAAGAACAAGAAGGCTGTGCGCTCGACCGCGGAGGAAACATGAACGAGATCGTCGACCCCGATTCCTTGATCGGCGCCGAGTCCGAGAGACGGACCGGGACCTTCTTCGGCGGCTGCCCGCACGACTGCCCCGACACCTGCTCGATGCTGTTCGAGGTGAAGGACGGCGAACTCCTCGGCGTGCGCGGCAACCCCGACCATCCGATGACCCGCGGCGGCCTCTGCGTGAAGCTGAAGGACTACGAGAAGCGCCACTACCACCCGGACCGTCTTCTCTACCCGATGCGCCGGGTCGGCCCGAAGGGCTCGAAGCAGTTCGAGCGCATCACCTGGGACGAGGCGCTGGACACGATCGTCGCCCGGTGGAGGGCGATCATCGACCGTTACGGCCCGCAGGCCATCGCCCCCTACAGCTACCTCGGCAACCAGGGGCTCGTGCACGGGCTCAACGGCGGCGACGCGTTCTTCAACCGCCTGGGCGCCACCGTCACCGAGCGGACCTTCTGCGGTGAGGGCTCCTGCACCGCCTGGCTGCTCACGGTCGGCCCGACCGCGGGCCTCGACCCGGACAGCTACATCCACTCCAAGTACATCGTCATCTGGGCCTGCAACTCGGTCAGCACGAACCTGCACCACTGGGCGATCGTCAAGGACGCCCAGCAGAAGGGTGCCAAGGTCGTCGTGATCGACGCCTACGCCTCGCGCACCGCCAAGGGTGCCGACTGGCACATCGCACCGAAGCCCGGCACCGACGGCGCACTGGCGATGGCGCTGATCAACGCGATCATCGCGCAGGGCCTCGTCGACCAGGATTACGTCGACAACCACACGATCGGCTTCGAGGATCTCAAGGAGCGCGCGCGCACGCGCACGCCGGAATGGGCCGCGGAGATCACCGGCGTCCCGGCCGAGGACATCCGCAAGCTCGCCTACGAGATGGCGACCGCCCAGCCGGTGGGCATCCGCATCGGCGTGGCGCTGGAGCGCCACTACGGCGGCGGCCAGACCATCCGGGCCGTCGCCTGCATCCCGGCGCTCACCGGCGCGTGGCGCCACGTCGGCGGCGGCATCACGCAGTTCGGGGTCTGGGAGCATCCCTACAAGTTCGACGTCATCTGCCGTCCCGACCTGATCCCGGAGGGCACCCGCGTCGTCAGCAACCTGCAGATCGGTCGGGCGCTCACCGGCGAGCTGAAGCTCGACCCCCCGATCATGTCGATGATGTGCTGGAACTCGAACCCGGTCACCCAGGCGCCCGAGACCGACAAGATCGTCGAGGGATTGATGCGCGAGGACCTGTTCCTGGTCTCGGCCGAGCACTTCATCTCGGACACGGCCTCCTACGCCGACATCCTGCTGCCGGCCGCGATGGGCGCCGAGATGGAGGACATGATCCTCTCCTGGGGTCACCTCTACCTGACCTACAATACCAAGTGCGCGCAAGCGCCCGGCGAGGCCATTCCCAACAACGAGATCTTCCGGAGGCTGGCCGCCCGGCTCGGCTTCGAGGAGGAAAACTTCAAGTGGTCGGACGCGGAGTGCCTGGAGCGCTACGTCGACTGGAACTCTCCGGCCTGCGAGGGCATCGACCTGCAATACCTGCGCGAGCACGGCTTCGCCCGGCTGAAGGTCGGCACGCCCGACGACCGGGCGCCGCACCGCGAGGGCAACTTCCCGACGCCGACCGGCAAGTGCATGTTCAAGGTCGAGGGCGCCACGAACTTCGTCGCCCCGCCGTTCCGGCAGATGTACGAGGGGTTCCAGCCCGGCGAGGCGCTCGACCCGCTGCCCGACTATCTCGGCCCGCGCGAGTCCCCCGCGAGCGACCCCGACCTCGCCGCGCGCTACCCGCTCAACATCGTCTCGCCCAAGAGCCACTACTTCCTGAACTCCTGCTACGCGAACATGGAGGACAAGCAGAAGGGGCAGGGGGAGCAGTTCGTGATGATCAGCCCCCGGGATGCCGAGGCGCGCGGCATCGTGGATGGCGACCGCGTGCGGGTCGCCAACGGCCGCGGCGGCTTCAAGGGCGTGGCGCGCGTCACCGACGACGTGAAGTCCGGGATCGTGGTGGCCACGCTCGGCTACTGGCGCCAGCTCAACGAGGGCACGGTGAACAGCATCTCGTCGTCGGCCTTCACCGACATGGGGCATGCGCCCTCGTTCTCCGACAACCTCGTCGAGGTCTCGCGCGTCAATTGAGGCGACGGCGCCCCGCCCCGCTGGGGGCGGGGCGCCCCGAGCGGGATGCGGGCAGGGAAACGGGATTGTCGCGCCCCCGCGTCGCAGCCGCCGGTTGCCGCGCGCACCCGGCCGCGCGCCGCCCCGCGGCGACCGGGCTCCCTCGCCCCGACGCCGTGGCGGCCCGACCGATAGCGACCGAGACAAGAGTGATTCGGGCGACGACCGCCCCGAACGTGCGATGGGGCGCCCTCGGGAGAGGGCGCCCCATCCTCGCTCCGGGTCGGCTGCCGCTCAGCTGTGCGCCAGCACCGCCAGCAGCAGCAGCGCGATGATGTTGGTGATCTTGATCGCCGGGTTCACGGCGGGGCCGGCGGTGTCCTTGTAGGGATCGCCGACCGTGTCACCGGTCACGGCCGCCTTGTGGGCGTCCGAGCCCTTGCCGCCGTGATGGCCGTCCTCGATGTACTTCTTGGCGTTGTCCCAGGCGCCGCCCCCGGACGTCATCGAGACCGCCACGTAGAGGCCGGTCAGGATCACGCCGAGCAGCATCGCGCCCACCGCCGCGAAGGCCTGGGCCTTGCCCGCGATGAGGTTGATCACGAAGAACAGCACCACCGGCGACAGCACCGGGAGCAGGGAGGGCACCACCATCTCGCGGATCGCCGCGCGGGTGAGCATGTCGACGGCCCGGCCGTAATCGGGCCGGTCCGTGCCCTTCATGATGCCGGGCTTCTCGCGGAATTGCCGGCGCACCTCCTCGACCACCGCGCCCGCCGCCCGGCCCACCGCCGTCATGGCGATGCCGCCGAACAGGTAGGGGATCAGGCCACCGAGCAGCAGGCCCACCACCACGTAGGGGTTGGAGAGCGAGAAATCGACGCTCACGCCCTGGAAGTAGCGGTACTGGGTCGGGCTCGCGTTCTGCACGAAGTAGTTGAGGTCCGACGTGTAGGCCGCGAACAGCACCAGGGCGCCGAGACCGGCCGAGCCGATCGCGTAGCCCTTGGTGACGGCCTTGGTGGTGTTGCCGACCGCGTCGAGGGCGTCGGTCGACTTGCGCACGTCCTTGGGCAGGCCGGCCATCTCGGCGATGCCGCCGGCATTGTCGGTGACCGGCCCGAAGGCGTCGAGCGCCACCACCACGCCGGCGAGCGCCAGCATGGCGGTGACCGCCACCGCGATGCCGAACAGACCGGCCAGCATGTAGGTGGAGATGATGCCGGCCACGATCACGATGGCGGGCATCGCCGTCGATTCGAGGGAGATCGCGAGCCCCTGGATCACGTTGGTGCCGTGACCGGTCACCGACGAGTAGGCGATCGACTTGACCGGGCGGTAATTGGTGCCGGTGTAGTACTCGGTGATCACCACGATCAGCGCCGTGATCACCAGGCCGATCACCGCGCACAGGAACAGGCTGAGCGAGGTGAAGGTGACGCCCGTGTTGGTGGTGAAGCTGGTGTTGAAGCCGCCGAACAGGACGAAGTTGATGCCCGCGATGGCGGCGACGGAGAGCACGCCGGCGCCGATCAGGCCCTTGTAGAGGGCGCCCATGATCGACTGGTTGGCGCCGAGCGTGACGAAGAAGGTGCCGATGATCGAGGTGACGATGCAGGCCGCGCCGATCGCCATCGGGTAGAGCAGCATCGTCTCGAGCACGTTGCGCCCGCCGACCTCGGTCTGGCCCGAGAAGAAGATCGCGGCGAGCACCATGGTGGCGACCAGCGTCACCGCGTAGGTCTCGAACAGGTCGGCCGCCATGCCGGCGCAGTCGCCGACATTGTCGCCGACATTGTCCGCGATGGTGGCGGGGTTGCGCGGATCGTCCTCCGGGATGCCGGCCTCGACCTTGCCGACGAGGTCGCCGCCCACATCCGCGCCCTTGGTGAAGATGCCGCCGCCGAGGCGGGCGAAGATCGAGATCAGGGAGGCGCCGAAGCCGAGCGCCACCAGCGCGTCGATGACCTCGCGGCTCGCGGGCGAGAGCCCGAGCTGGCGCGTGAGGTAGGTGTAGTAGAGGGCGACGCCGAGGAGGGCGAGGCCCGCCACCAGCATGCCGGTGACCGCGCCGGACTTGAAGGCGACGTCGAGGCCGCCGCCGAGCGACTGCGTGGCGGCCTGGGCGGTGCGCACGTTGGCCCGCACCGAGACGTTCATGCCGATGAACCCGGCCGCCCCCGACAGCACCGCACCGATCAGGAAGCCGATCCCGACCTTGATCCCGAGGAAGTAGGAGAGCAGGGCGAAGAGCGCGACGCCGACCACCGCGATGGTGACGTATTGCCGCCGCAGGTAGGCCTGGGCGCCCTCGGCGATGGCACCCGCGATCTCCTGCATGCGCTGGGTGCCCGCGTCGCGCCGCATGACGTCGTTGATGGTGTAAATGCCGTAGGCAACGGCGCAGAGGCCGCCCAGGATGATGAGCAGGAGTGCGGTCATTCTACCGTCCTTGATGTCGGGCCATGCCCCGCGACGGTTGACGGCCTTGGTGGCGAGCGGCGTCCCGTGCGGGTGTCCCTCCCCAGATGAGCGGCCCGGCCTGATCCCGGCTCGCCGGTCCTGAGTGCCAAACTTCCAGGGCGAGCGCAAACGCTCTTAAGCTTCTCCACCGCCGGAAGGGTGCGGACAGCCCGGCGACCCCGACGAAAGTCGTGCTCAGAAGTGGCTGAACGAGCCGCCGGCGAAGATCCGGTCGCTGCCGTCGCGGTCCCGGAACCGGGGCGGGGCGGGGCCCTCGGTCACGGTGCCGATCGGCGTCAGGGGGATCCCGGCCGCCTCGGCCTCGGCCCGGATCGCCCCGAGGCGGGCGGGCGGCACCGCGCAGAGCAGCTCGTAATCGTCCCCGCCAGTCAGGGCCGCCTCGCGCAGGCCCGGCTCGGCCGCGAGCGCGGCGCGGGCCGCGGGCGAGAGGGGAATCGCGGCGAGGTCGACCTCCGCGCCCGCCCCGGAGGCGCGCAGCATCTTGGCGAGGTCGCCCACCAGCCCGTCCGAGACGTCCATGGCGGCGCCCGCATGGGCGAGGAGGGCGGGCGCGAGCGGCAGGCGCGGGCGCGGATGCAGGTAGCGGTCGGCGAGGTGATCGCGCTCCGCCGCCGAGAGGGCGCCGGCCCAGGCGGGCTCCGCGCGCAGACGCAGCCCGAGCGCCGCGTCCCCGATCGTGCCCGAGACGAGGAGCCGGTCCCCGGGCTTCGCCGCGAAGCGCCGCACCATCCGGCCGGCCGGGACCTCGCCGAGGGCCGTGACGCCGATCAGGGTCGGGCCCGCCGCCCGGACCGTGTCGCCGCCGAGGAGCGGGCAGCCCCAACGCTGCGCCGTCGCGCCGAGCCCGGCGCAGAAGGCGGCGAGCCACGCCTCGGTCCAGGATTCCGCGAGGGCGAGGGTCAGCAGGAAGCCGCGCGGCCGCGCGCCCTTGGCGGCGAGGTCGGACAGGTTCACGCCGAGCGCCTTCACGGCGATCGAGGCGGGAGGATCGTCGGGGAAGTAGTGGACGCCCGCCACCACCGCGTCGGTGGTGAGGACGAGGTCGTGGCCGGGGGAGGGCGCGAGTTCCGCCGCGTCGTCCCGCAGCCCGAGCCCGCCAGGCCCGGCGAGCGGGGCGAAGTAGCGGGCGATCAGCGCGTCCTCGGAGGGGCGGGGGGTCATCGGGACTCGCTCCCCTGCGCGCCGCGTCCGCGCGGGACGGAAGGCCGGGCCCTGGGCCGGGGCCGGGACCGGGCGGCGCCTCGCCCGCTCGTCACCCGTCGCGGGCGGCCTTGTCGAGCTCCTCGGCCCGCGCCGCCCGGGCCACCTTGTCGAGCACCGCGTTGACCAGCCCCGGCTCGTCGCCGCCGTAGAAGCTGTGGGCGACGTCCACGTATTCGGAGATCGCCACCCGCACCGGCACGTCCTTGCGGAAGATCACCTCGTAGGCGCCGGCCCGCAGGATCGCGCGCAGGACCGCCTCGATCCGGCGCAGCGGCCAGCCGGCCGAGAGCGCCCCGTCGAGGCGCTGGTCGATGAGCCGCTGCTCCTCCACCGCCCCGCGCAGCACGTCGCGGAAGAAGGCCGTCTCGGCCGGGGGATGCTCGATGCCATCGACCACCTGGCCGATCCAGAAGGCCTCGAACTCCGCCAGCGCGTCGATGACGCCCTTGCCGGAGATCTCCATCTCGTAGAGGGCCTGGACCACGGCGAGGCGGGCGCCGCTGCGCTCGGCGGGTTTCATTCCTGCGTCTCCGCGGCGCGGCGGGGGGTGAAGCCGATGGTCCGGTCGGGGCGCTCGGCGGCCTTCGCGCGCTTGAGCGCGAGCACCGCGAGGGCCGCCTCGGCGGCGCCCCCACCCTTGTTCATCTCCGAGACGCGGGCCCGCGCCTGCGCCTGCGCCTCGGTCTCGACCGTGAGGATGCCGTTGCCGAGCGGCAGGCGCAGCAGGACCGAGAGGTCCATCAGCGCCCGCGCGCTCTCGCCCGCCACGATGTCGTAATGTCCGGTCTCGCCCCGGATGACGCAGCCGAGCGCCACCACGGCGTCGTAGGGCCTGGCCTCGCGCGCGGCGGCCTCGACCAGGATCGCCACCGCCTGGGGGATCTCCAGCGCGCCCGGCACGGTCACGACCTCCGCCTCGGCCTGCGCGGCGGCGATCGCCGCCGTGGCGCCGCGCAGGAGCTCGTCGGCAATGTCCTCGTAGTAGCGGGCCTCGACGACCAGGATGCGCGCATCCTTGAGCGACGGGCGGTCCTTCCCGCTGTCTCGGCGTGGCGTGACCATCTCGCGATCCCGATCGGACGGTTGAGAAACCTAGAGGTGAACCTGCGGCGGTGAACGTGCGGAGGCGACTCGCGGCGAACGCGCGGGGCCGCCACCGTTGCGGCGCGCCCCGACCGGATGCCGGTCCCGACCGGAGGGGCGAGCACTAGACCGAAGCGCCGTTGCGGACAAGCGCGACACGGCGCGCCGCGGCGCTTGCCAGCGCGCCCGCTTCGGTCCAAGGCGCGGGGGAGCCGGGCCGACGAGCCCGGAGGGAGGATGCGCCCCGCCGATGAGCGAACTCGAGACCCGCACGATCCGCCGCGTCAGCCGACGCCTGATCCCGTTCCTGATCGTCTGCTACTTCGTGGCCTACCTGGATCGGGTGAACGTCGGCTTCGCGTCGCTCACGATGAACCGCGACCTCGGCATCTCGGCCACCGCCTACGGGCTCGGGGCGGGCCTGTTCTTCCTCACCTACTTCATCTTCGAGGTGCCCTCGAACCTGTTCCTGGAGCGGTTCGGGGCGCGGCGCTGGATCGCCCGCATCATGCTGAGCTGGGGCCTGATCTCGGGCGGCATGGCCTTCGTGGGCGGCGAGACCAGCTTCTACATCATGCGCCTGCTGCTCGGCGCGGCGGAGGCCGGGTTCTTTCCGGGCATCATCTTCTACCTCACCCTGTGGTTCCCGGCCGCCTACCGGGCCCGGATCGTCAGCGCCTTCATGGTGGCGATCCCGCTGTCGAGCCTGATCGGCGCGCCGGTCTCGGGCGCGCTGCTCGAACTCGACGGGCTCCTCGGCTTCAAGGGCTGGCAGTGGCTCTACATCATCGAGGCGGTGCCGGCGATCGTGCTCTCGGTCGCGACCTTCCTGTACCTCACGGACCGGCCGTCCGAGGCGCGGTGGCTGCCGGCCGAGGAGCGCGCCTGGCTCGAGGCGCGCATGCGCGAGGAGGCCGCGCGCGGCCCCACCGCCCACCGGCCGCTCACCCGCGAGATCTTCGATCCCCGCGTGATCGCGATCGCGTTCATCTATTTCGGGGCGGTGGCGCTCCTCTACGCCTTCGGCTTCTTCCTGCCGCAGATCGTCAAGGCCTTCGGCCTCTCGAACCTGCAGACCGGCTTCGTCACGCTGATCCCCTACATCGCGGGCACGGTCGGGATGATCTGGTGGGGCCGGCGCTCCGACGCCCGGCGGGAGCGCCACTTCCACCTCGTGGCGGCGCTCGCCTGCGCCTCGCTGGGCACGATCGGCGCCGCCCTGGTGACCGATCCGGTGCTCAAGATGGTGCTGTTCTCGGGCGCCGCCTTCGGCATCTTCGCGGCCCTGCCGGTGGTGTGGACGCTGCCGACCGAGGCGCTCTCCGGGGCGGCGGCGGCCGGCGCCATCGCGGTGGTGAACTCGATCGGCAACCTCTCGGGCTTCGTCGCGCCCTACGTGGTGGGCGCGATCAAGGACCGCACCGGCGACTTCACCGGCGGGCTGCTGGTCATCTCGGCAGCGGGCCTCGTCGGCATCCTGCTCGTGCTCTGGTTGCGCAACGCGCGGGCCCGCCACGCGGTGCCGGCGGCCGAATAGAGGAGCGGCGCCCGCGGCCGGATGACGCCGCAGCGCAGCAAAAAACCGGCGGGCGGGGCCGCGTCACGCTGGCGCGCAGATTAGAAGCGTGGCAGAGAGCGGCCGCGCGGGCGACGCCCGGTCGCATTGCACGCGCCGTGGGCCTGGTGCTTCGGTCCGCCGGACCGAGGGGCCTCCTCGGAGCCAGCCCTAGGAATGTGGTCCATGCGTGGCGCCCCGCGCCCGCGCGGATCCTCGCCCTTCACGATTCTCGGGAGAGCCGGAACTTGGCCACCACCGTCGCCCCCTCTGACGCCGCCCATCCGCACGGGTCGACCCGCCGGGACTTCCTCTTCCTCGCCACCGGGGCGGGCGCCGTGGTCGGTGCGGCCGCCCTGGTCTGGCCCTTCGTCTCCTCGATGGCCCCGGACGCCGAGACCATCGCGGCCGGCGCGCCGATCGAGGTCGACCTCTCGCCGATCAGCGAGGGCCAGATCATCAACGTGTTCTGGCGCGGCAAGCTGATCTTCGTGCGCCGCCTCTCCGCCAAGGAGATCGAGGACATGAAGGCGGTCAAGATGGGCGACCTGATCGACCCGGCGCCCTACTACGCCCGGGTCAAGGAGGGTCACGACCAGTGGCTCGTGAGCTACGGCAACTGCACCCACCTGGGCTGCGTGCCGATCGGCCACCAGGGCAATTTCGAGGGCTGGGCCTGCCCCTGCCACGGCTCGCAGTTCGACGCGGTCGGCCGGGTGCGGCGCGGGCCGGCGCCGATCAACCTGCCGATCCCGCCCTACGCCTTCCAGGGCGACACCAAGGTGCGGATCGGCGAGGGCGCGGCGGCCTGACGCGGCGGACGCGGCCGACCGGCCGCGCATGTGTTGAGAGTGCCGCATCGTCGGCGGCGGACCCCCGGTCCCGCGGACGATGCCCGGAAACCAAGAAGCGGGCTGTCCCCATGAGCGCACACGCCACGACTTACGTGCCCAAGAGCCGCTTAGCCAAGTGGTTCGAGGCGCGGCTGCCGATCGTCGGCCTCGTCCATTCCTCCTTCGTCGCCTTCCCGGTCCCCCGCAACCTGAACTACTTCTGGACGTTCGGGGCGATCCTGATCGTGATGCTGGCCTCCCAGATCCTCACCGGGGTCTGGCTGGCCATGCACTACCAGCCCTCGGCCAACGAGGCCTTCAATTCCGTCGAGCACATCATGCGCGACGTGAATTTCGGCTGGCTGCTGCGCTACATGCACGCCAACGGCGCCTCGATGTTCTTCATCGCGGTCTACGTGCACATGTTCCGCAACCTCTATTACGGGTCCTATAAGGCCCCGCGCGAGGTGCTCTACATCCTGGGCGTGATCATCTACCTGTTGATGATGGCGACCGCCTTCCTCGGCTACACGCTGCCCTGGGGCCAGATGTCGTTCTGGGGCGCGACCGTGATCACCAACATCCTGGCGGCGATCCCGATCGTCGGCGACACCATCCAGAGCCTGCTCTGGGGCGGCTACTCGGTCGGCAACCCGACCATCAACCGCTTCTTCTCGCTGCACTACCTGCTGCCGTTCATGATCGCCGGCGTCGTCGTCCTGCACGTCTGGGCGCTGCACGTCACGGGCCAGAACAACCCGACCGGCATCCCGATCAAGAGCGGCAAGGACGCGGTCCCGTTCACGCCCTACGCGACGATCAAGGACGTGTTCGCGGTCGTGGTGTTCTTCATCTTCTTCGCCTACTGGATCTTCCTGCAGCCGAACTACCTCGGCCACGCGGACAACTACATCCCGGCGAATCCGGGCGTGACCCCCGCGCATATCGTGCCCGAATGGTACTTCCTGCCGTTCTACGCCATCCTGCGCGCGGTGCCGGACAAGCTCGGCGGCGTGATCCTGATGTTCGGCGCGGTGATCATCCTGGCCTTCGCGCCCTGGCTCGACACCTCGCGGGTCCGCTCCTCGAACTACCGGCCGATCTACCGGCAGTTCTTCTGGGTGTTCATCTTCTGCTGCTTCCTGCTGGGCTGGCTCGGCGCGAAGCCGCCGGAGGGGGGCTACGTGATCGCGGCCCGCATCGCCACGGTCTACTACTTCGCCCACTTCCTGATCGTGATGCCGCTGGTCGGCCTGTTCGAGACGCCCAGGCCCCTCCCGGGCTCGATCCTGGAGAGCGTCACGGGCCCGGGCAAGCAGGTGGGGGCCTCCGGCATGCCGGCCGGCGCCGCCGCCGCCCCGCCGACCAAGGGCTGACGGGCCGATCGCGGGCCGCCCCCGAGGCGGCCCGCCCCTGAACCACACTGGCCGATGACGACGCCGCAAGGGGCATCGAGGGCAAGGGACATCGAGGGAATGATCAGAACACGCGCTCTCGTGGCAGCCGCGCTCGCCGCGATCCTGTCCGGCACCGCCGCCCTCGCGGAGGAGCACGGCAGCCTTCCCCCGCGCGAGAAGTGGACCTTCTCGGGCGTGTTCGGCACCTTCGACCAGGCGCAGCTGCAGCGCGGCTATCAGGTCTACCGCGAGGTCTGCTCGAACTGCCACAGCATGAACTACGTCCGCTTCCGCAACCTCGCGGAGGAGGGCGGGCCGGACTTCACGGAGGCGCAGGTCAAGGCGCTCGCCGCGGAGTACAAGGTCAAGGACGGCCCGAACGACCAGGGCGAGATGTTCGAGCGGCCCGGCCGCCCCGCCGACAAGCTGCCGGCGCCGTTCCCGAACGAGCAGGCCGCCGCGGTCGCCAATGGCGGCAAGGCGCCGCCCGACCTGTCGCTGATGGCCAAGGCCCGCACCTTCAGCCGCGGCGGGCTGTGGTTCCTGATCGATTGGCTGCCCTTCGTCGGCTACACCGAGCAGGGGCCCGACTACATCCACGCGCTCCTCAACGGCTACGAGGAGACCCCGCCCCACGGCGTGCAGGTGCCGGACGGCGGCCACTACAACAAGTATTACCCGGGCAACATCATCGCGATGCCCAAGCCGCTCAGCGACGGCCAGATCACCTACGCCAAGGGCGCGGACGGCAAGCCGGTGGTGCCCGAGACGGTCGATCAGTACTCGCGCGACGTCATCGCCTACCTGATGTGGACGGCCGAGCCCCACCTGATCGCCCGCAAGCAGCTCGGCCTGCGCGCCATCCTGTTCCTGCTGGTCCTCGCCGGCCTCTTCTACTACGTGAAGAAGAAGGTGTGGGCCGATGTCGGCGGCGAGACGCACGGCCTGCAGCCCGAGCTGCACAAGGCGGGCTGATCCCGGCGGTCGCGTCTCATGACCGTCGGTTCCGTTCTCGAAGGGCCGCCACGCCTTCGGCCTGGCGTCGACCCTTCGAGACGGTCGGCGGCCCGATGCGTCCGCATCCTGGGCCGTTGGGATGAGGCGCGGCACGCTCCTTGAAGAGGCCCCGCGAGGGGCCTCTTCTCGTTTGGGCAGGTTTCGGGAGACGACGATGGCGAAGGCGGTGCTCGGGGTGATCGGCGGGTCCGGGGTCTACGACCTGCCGGGACTGGAGGATCTGCGCGAGGAGCGGATCGCCTCGCCCTGGGGCGACCCCTCGGACGCGCTGCGGATCGGGCGGATCGGCGCGACCCCGGTGGTGTTCCTAGCCCGGCACGGGCGCGGCCACCGGCTGTCGCCCTCCGGCATCAATTACCGGGCGAACATCGACGTGCTGAAGCGGGCGGGCGTCACCGACCTCGTCTCGCTCTCGGCCTGCGGCTCGTTCAAGCAGGAGCTCTATCCGGGCCTGTTCGTGCTCGTCGACCAGTTCGTGGACCGCACCCACGGCCGGGCCTCGTCCTTCTTCGGCGACGGCTGCGTCGCCCACGTCTCGATGGCCCATCCGGTCGGGCCGGGCCTGCAGGCCCGCATCCTGGAGGCGGCGCACGCGGAGGAGATCCCGGTGCGCAGCAACGGCACCTACGTCTGCATGGAGGGGCCGCAATTCTCCACCTACGCCGAGTCGATCACCTACAAGAGCCTGGGCTACGACGTGATCGGCATGACCAACATGCCGGAGGCCAAGCTCGCCCGCGAGGCCGAGATCACCTACGCGACCATCGCGATGGTGACGGATTTCGACTGCTGGCATCAGGAGCACGACGCGGTCGAGGTCTCGGCGGTGATCGCCGTCGCGCGGGCGAACGCCGCCAAGGCGGCGCGCCTCGTGAGCCGGCTCGCCCGCGACTTCCCCGCCGAGCACGAGCCCTGCCCGGTGCGCTCGGACCGCGCCCTCGACGGGGCCCTGCTCACCCCGCCCGAGCACCGGGACCCGGCGCTCGTCGCCAAGCTCGACGCCGTGGCGGGCCGCGTGCTCGGGGGCTGATATGGGATCCGCTCTGATCAAGCGGATCCCGGATCCCGAGCCCGCGCGGCGCCTGAGCGCGGCGCCTGAGCGAGGCCGACATCCGCATGGCCGAAATCGGAGATGGCGAAGCCATCAGCCGGATGTCACGTGAGCGGACCGGCCCGAGGCGGCTCCGCTCCGTCCCCCGCCGCTCCGGCGACCGGGGCCGGACTCTCCGCTGGCTTTCCGCCGGGCTGCCCGGTTAAAAGGCAGCCGGCTCTCATTCCGATCACGCGATGACCGACACCTCCTCCCGGACCGGCCGGGTCAGCCGGCGGACCGCCGAGACCGACGTGACCGTCGCCCTCGACCTCGACGGCAGCGGCCGCGCCTCGGTCGCGACCGGCATCGGCTTCCTCGACCACATGCTGGAGCTGTTCGCCCGGCACGCCCTGTTCGACCTCGACGTCGCGGTGACGGGCGACCTGCACGTCGACCAGCACCACACGACGGAGGATGCGGGCATCGCCCTCGGCCAGGCCTTCGCGCAGGCCCTCGGCAGCAAGCGCGGCATCCGGCGCTACGCCGACCTGCACCTGCCGATGGACGAGACGCTGACCCGCGTCGCCGTGGACATCTCGGGCCGGCCCTTCCTGGTATTCCGCACCCACTTCGCGCGCGAGAAGATTGGCGGCTTCGACACCGAACTGGTGCGCGAGTGGTTCCAGGCCTTCGCGATGAATGCCGGGATCACGCTCCACGTGGAGACGCTCTACGGCGAGAATCAGCACCACATCGCCGAGAGCTGCTACAAGGGGCTGGCACGCGCCCTGCGTCAGGCGGTGTCCGTCGACCCTCGGGAAGGGGACCGGGTCCCGTCGACGAAGGGCTCGCTCTGACGGGCGCCCGCTTGCGGCGCCGGGAGCCCGAGAGAGCAGGCCTGGAGAGCACGATGTCCACCTACACGCTGCACCTGCCCGACGAGGTCGATCCCGGGGCGCCGGACGCGCTCGACCGCGCCAAGCTGGTGCCCGACCGCTTCATCTGGTCGGCCTTCGCCTTCACGGCCCTGTGGTTCTTCTGGCACCGGCTCTGGCTCGCGGGGCTGCTGGTGCTGGTGGCCGAGGTGGCGGTGTGGGGCGCGGGCCTCGCCCTCAACCTGTCCCCGCCGGCGGGCTTCCTGGTCACGCTGCTCCTCTCGGTGCTGATCGGCTACGAGGCGCCCTCCCTGCGCCGCTGGACCTACGAGCGGCGCGGCAGCCCGGCCCGGGACGCGGTGACGGCGGCGGATTCGACCGAGGCGGAGGTGAAGCTGGTCGGCCGCTGGCTCACCCGCCACGCCGCCCCGGCGGCGGCGGTGCCCCCGCGGGTGCCGCCCTTCGCCAAGACCGGGAGCCCGGCGCTCGGCCTCTTCCCCGAGGCGGATGCGCGGCGGTGACGCCCCTGCGAGGAGAGACCCGCGTGAGCACCGGCACGGTCGCCATCATCGATTACGGCTCGGGCAACCTGCACTCCGCCGCCAAGGCCTTCGAGCGGGCGGCGCGGGAGGCGGGCCTCGACGATGCGCGCATCACCGTGACCTCCGACCCGGAGGTGGTGGCCGGGGCCGAGCGGGTGGTGCTGCCGGGCGTCGGCGCCTTCGCGGATTGCCGCCGCGGCCTCGACGCGGTGCCGGGCCTCGTCGCGGCCATGACGGAGGCGGCGCAGGAGCGCGGGCGGCCCTTCCTGGGGATCTGCGTCGGCATGCAGCTCCTCGCCTCGCGGGGCCTCGAATACGAGACCACCGAGGGCCTGGGCTGGGTGCCCGGCGACGTGGCGCCGATCCGCCCGGCCGATCCGAGCCTCAAGGTGCCGCACATGGGCTGGAACACCCTGCGGGCCCACCGGGCGACGCCGCTCCTCGACGGCATCCCGACCGGGGAGGGCGGGCTCCACGCCTATTTCGTGCACAGCTACGCGCTGACTCCCCGCGAGCCCGGCGACGTCGTCGCGACCAGCGACTACGGCGGGCCGGTGACGGCGATCGTCTCGCGCGGGAACGTGGCGGGCACGCAGTTCCACCCCGAGAAGAGCCAGCGGCTCGGCCTCGCGCTGATCGCCAATTTCCTGCGCTGGCGGCCCTGAGGACCGCCCCTTCCCCCTTTCAGCCCCGCGGTGACGCACGTGATCCTGTTTCCGGCCATCGATCTCAAGGAGGGGCGCTGCGTCCGCCTCGTGCAGGGCGACATGGCCCAGGCGATCGTGTTCAGCGACGATCCGGCCGCGCAGGCAGCGACCTTCGCGGCCCAGGGCTTCTCCTGGCTGCACGTGGTCGATCTCGACGGGGCGTTCGCGGGCGCGCCGATGAACGCCGCGGCGGTGGACGCCATCCTGGCGGCGGTCGCGATCCCGGTCCAGCTCGGCGGCGGCATCCGGGAGATGCGCACGGTCGAGGGCTGGCTCGGCAAGGGCGTCAGCCGCGTCATCATCGGCACCGCGGCGGTGCGCGACCCGGCCTTCGTGCGCGAGGCGGCGCGCCGCTTCCCGGGGAAGATCGCGGTCGGCATCGACGCGAAGGACGGCAAGGTCGCGGTCGAGGGCTGGGCCAAGACCTCGACGGTCACCGCCGACGAGCTCGGCCGCCGCTTCGAGGATGCGGGCGTCGCCGCCATCATCTACACGGACATCGCGCGCGACGGGGTGCTCAAGGGGCTCAACATCCCGATGACGCTGGCGCTCGCGCAGGCCGTGAGCATCCCGGTCATCGCCTCGGGCGGGCTCGCCTCGATCGCCGACATCCACCGGCTGCTGGAGCCCGATTGCGCCCTGCTCGCCGGCGCGATCACCGGGCGGGCCCTCTACGACGGCCGCATCGACCCGCGCGAGGCGCTCGCCGCCATCCGGCGGGCCGAGCAGGCGCGCGGGGCCGGGGCGTGATAGCCTTGAACGGGGGGCCGCCGGGCCCCTCCTCACGCGGGATCGCGGGACGCCGCCTCCCCTGGATCGAGTGACGAGAGCGTGCTCAAGACCCGCGTCATCCCCTGCCTCGACGTCAAGGACGGCCGCGTCGTCAAGGGCGTCCAGTTCCTTGCGCTGCGCGACGCCGGCGACCCGGTCGAGGCCGCCAAGGCCTACGACGCGGCGGGCGCGGACGAGCTCTGCTTCCTCGACATCACGGCGAGCCACGAGGCGCGCGGCATCCTCCTCGACGTCGTGCAGCGCACGGCGGAGGCCTGCTTCATGCCGCTCACGGTCGGGGGCGGGGTGCGCAGCGTGGAGGACATCCGCGCGCTGCTGCTCGCGGGCGCCGACAAGGTCTCGATCAACACCGCGGCGGTGAACAACCCCGACTTCGTTGCGGAGGCGGCGGAGAAGTTCGGCAACCAGTGCATCGTGGTGGCGATCGACGCCAAGCGCGTCTCCGGCCCCGGCGAGGCGCCGCGCTGGGAGATCTTCACGCATGGCGGGCGGCGCGCCACCGGCCTCGACGCGATCGCCTTCGCCCGCACCGTGACGGCGCGGGGCGCGGGGGAGCTCCTCGTCACCTCGATGGACCGGGACGGGATGCGCTCCGGCTACGATCTCGGCCTGACCCGGGCCATCGCCGACGCGGTGAGCGTGCCGGTGATCGCCTCGGGGGGCGTCGGCGGGCTCGACGACCTCGTGGCCGGGGTGGCGGAGGGCCATGCCAGCGCGGTGCTGGCGGCCTCGATCTTCCATTTCGGCGAGGCGACGGTGGCGCAGGCCAAGGCCCACATGGCGGCGGCGGGGCTGGCGATGCGGCTCGACCCTTAAGGCGGAGATGCGCGGGGCCATGCCGCCGAGGGTCTCGGTCCGGCATCGTCCCCGGCGCCGGGCCGGCGAGGATCGCGGCGCACGAGGCCGGGGCGGGAGCGCGGTGAAGGGGATTTCGAGCGGCCGCGCTTGACCAGCGATCAGCCAGGACACAAGGCTCAATCGCCTGGCCGGTTCCGGCCGGGCCCCGACGCGACGGACCCGATGACCGCCTTCAGCCTCGCCGACCTCGACAGGATCGTCCGCAGCCGCGCCGCGGCCTCTCCGGACCAGTCCTACACGGCCAAGCTCGTCGCGGCCGGGCCGGCGAAACCGGCCAAGAAGCTCGGCGAGGAGGCAGTCGAGGCCGCGATCGCGGCCGTGCAGGGGGACCGCGCCGGACTCGTGTCGGAAGCCGCCGACGTGCTCTATCATCTGCTGGTGGTGCTCGTCGGGAGCGGCGTCGCGCTGGAGGACGTGATGGCGGAGCTGGAGCGGCGCACGGCCCAGGGCGGGCTCGCCGAGAAGGCGTCGCGGGGGCGGCCGTGAACGAGCGGGCGGCGGCCCCGAGCGCCCCGCAGGCGCAGCTCGCCGCGCGCCTCGACGAGGCCACCGACCACCTCTCGCCCTACCGGGTCTTCTCGCGGGACGAGTGGGCGCGGCTGCGCGCCGACACGCCGCTGACCCTCACGGCCGAGGAGGTGCTGCGGCTGCAATCCCTCAACGATCCCATCTCCCTCGAGGAGGTGATCGCCATCTACCTGCCGCTCTCGCGGCTGCTCTCCCTCTACGTCGCGGCGACGCAGGGGCTGTTCAAGGCGACGCAGCGCTTCCTCCTCGCCGAGCGCGAGGTGAAGGTGCCCTACATCATCGGCGTCGCCGGCTCGGTGGCGGTCGGCAAGTCGACCACGGCCCGGGTGCTGAAGGCGCTGCTGGCGCGCTGGCCGAACACCCCGAAGGTCGACCTCGTCACCACGGACGGGTTCCTGCTCCCGAACGCGGAACTCGCCCGGCTCGGCCTGATGGAGCGCAAGGGGTTCCCGGAGAGCTACGACACGCCGACGCTGCTGCGCTTCCTCGCCGACATCAAGGCCGGCAAGCGCCACGTGGCGGCGCCGCTCTACTCCCACCTCGTCTACGACGTGGTGCCGGGCGAGAGCACGGTGGTGGACCGGCCGGACATCCTGATCGTCGAGGGGCTCAACGTGCTGCAGCCGGCGCGGCTGCCGCGCGACGGCACCGCGATCCCCTTCGTGTCGGATTATTTCGACTTCTCGGTCTACCTGGACGCGCACGAGGACGACCTGCACCGCTGGTACGTCAACCGCTTCCTGCGCCTGCGCCACACCGCCTTCCGCGACCCGCTCTCCTACTTCCGCAAATACGCCGAGGTGAGCGAGGAGGAGGCGATCGCCATCGCGGACGGGCTGTGGTCGCGCATCAATCTGCCGAACCTGCGCGACAACATCGTGCCGACCCGCCAGCGGGCGAGCCTGATCCTCGCCAAGGGCGCGAGCCACCGCATCGAGAGCGTGGCCCTGCGGCGGCTCTGAGCATCCTTCGCCGAAGGGACCCGCTCGGCGGCAGGAACCACGCGGGAGCAGGGATCCGGGCAGCATCGCGCGACGCAGGTCCGCTCGAGGCGGCAGGCCGCGCCGCGATCCGTTCGCCGGCCTGGCACCCGGTTGCAGCGCTCACGCCGTTTCGATCATCGCTTGCAAGCACCGGCCGACCCATAACCTAGCGTCCTGGCCTAGTCCCTCGCGCTGAAGTGCGGTATCGGCCCGCCGCTCCACTGGGGCATGAGCGGCCCGTAACCGCTCGTTAACCGAATGGCGCGTAGGTGAGCGGGTGACGTCATCGCCGGAGCCGCGCCCGACCCATGCAGCAGCCCCCCATCCGCGACGAGGACGACCCGCGGGTGGCCGGTGGTGACACGGGCGAGGACCGCCTCGTCGCCGATCTCGGACGGCTGGCGACGCTCGCGCGCACCAGCCTGCGCGTCCCGGTCGCGATCCTGACCCGGCCCGCGGCGCCGCCCGTGGTCGCGGCGGGACGCGATCCCGCGGCGGGATGCGATCCCGCGGCGGGATGCGAGCCGGGCGAGGCGGGCGCGCTCGCGGAGGCGCTCGCCGGGTGGGTCGCGCGGGCAGGCGACCTCCTCGTCGTGCCGGACCTGCGCGCGGCGGCGCCCGCGGAGGAGGCCCGCCGGGCGGCGGGCTGGCGCTTCTATGCCGGCAGCCCGGTCGCCGGGCCGGAGGGCCCGGCCGTGCTGGCCCTGCTCGGGCGCCGGCCGCGCCGGCTGAGCCCGGCCGAGGGCGACCAGCTCCGGGCCCTGGCGGCCCTCGCCGAAGGGGTGCTCGCGCGGCACGCCGAGGCCCGCCGCGCCGCGCGCGAGCGCGATGCCGCCGCGGCGGCGCTGCGCCGGCTCGGCGCCGAGATGGCGGAGCGGCAGAGCCTGTTCGACCGCGCCTGTCACTCCGCCAAGATCGGCGTCTGGTCCTGCGACCTCGCCACCGGGGCTTTGTCCTGGACCGACACGGTCTACGACCTGTTCGAGTTGCCGCGCGGCAGCCCGATCCTCCGGGAGGAGATCGCCCGGCTCTACGCCCCGGACTCCTTCGCCGCCATGGAAGCCGCGCGGGCGCGGGCGATCCGCGAGCGCGGCACCTTCGTGCTCGACGCCGAGATCGTGACCGCCTGCGGCAACCGGCGCTGGATGCGCCTCACCGGCAATGTCGAGTGCGACGGCGTCCGGCCGCTGCGCCTCTTCGGGACCAAGCAGGACATCACGGCCGAGCACACGCTCTGGGAGCGGACGCGCTTCCTCGCCGAGACCGACGTGCTGACTGGGCTCGCCAATCGCAGCGTGTTCCAGGCGCGGCTCTCGGCCCTGGACGGGCCGCAGGCGCGGGAGCGGGGGCCCGGCGCCCTGCTGCTCGTCGATCTCGACGGGTTCAAGCCGGTCAACGACACGTTCGGCCACGCGGCCGGGGATGCCTGCCTGGTCGAGGTCGCGGCGCGGCTGCGCGCCCTCTGCCGCGAGGCCGACCTCGTGGCGCGGATCGGCGGCGACGAGTTCGCCATCCTGATCGGCCCCTCGGGCGGGCCGGCGGCGGCCGAGCGGGTCGCCGCGCGGGTGCTGCGGGCGCTCGCCGCGCCGATGGCGCCGGGCGGGCAGGTGTTCCAGCTCGGCGCCTCGGTCGGGATCGCGCTCGCGGATGGCTGCGGCAGCGCCGACCTGTTCATCCGCGCCGACCTCGCCCTCTACGCCGCCAAGGCCGCGGGCAAGAACACCTTCCGGTGCTTCACCCCCGACCTGCGCAGCTCGGGCGAGAAGCAGGCCGCCGCCGCCGCGGAGGCCGCCGCCGCCCTCGGCGCGGAGCGGATCGAGATCCGCTTCCAGCCGCGGCTGCGCCTCGCGGATGGCGGCCTCGTCGGCTTCGAGGCCGTCCCCAGGCTCGCGGGACCGAGCGGGCAGGATCCCCTCGCGGCCGCGGCCTCGGAGCCCGCCGTGACGGCCCGGATCGCCGCCTGGATCACGGAGCGCAGCCTCCGGCAAGCCGGGCACTGGACGGCGGCGCGCCTCGCCGGCCGGCGCTTGGCGCTGCGGGCCTGCGCGCCGCAGCTGCGCGAGCCGGGCTTCGCGGAGGATCTCGCGGCGCGCATCCAGCGCCACGGCCTCACCCCGGAGATGATCGAGGTCGAGGTGACCGAGGCCCTGTTCGTCCAGCCCGATCCCGGGCCGATGCGGGCCGCCCTGGCGCAGCTGCGCGCGCGGCGCGTCCGCATCGTCCTCGACGCCTCGGCGAGCATCGCGGGCGTGCTCGGCCGCCTGCGCAGCGACCCGGTCGACGCGGTGAAGCTCGACCGCGCGCTGGTGGGCCGCTTCCTGGCCTCGCCCCTCGACCGGGCCGTGCTCGACGCGATCCTGCGCTTCTGCGCCGGCCTCGCGATCGAGGTCATCGCGGACGGCATCGAGACCGAGGCCCAGCACGAGGGCCTGCTCGCCCTCGGCTGCCCGGTCGGGCAGGGGCCGCGCTTCGCCGCGCCGCTGGCGCCCGAGGCCGCGGAGGCGTGGCTCGCCCCGGACACGCGCAGCCACCGGGTCGCGTGAGCCGCCGGAGGTCCCGGCGCCTCGTCGCCGGCGGCCCGTCGCGCGGCGAGGGGCCGGCTTGTCATACGACATCCGGTTGATGGCTTCGCCCTCTCCCATTTCGGCCATGCGGATGTCGGCGTCGCTCAGGCGCCGCGCTCAGGCACCGCGCAGGCTTGGGATCCGGGATCCGCTTCGGCCAGGCTCTCCCCTGGAGCGGACATCAGCTCATCGCGGCGTCGGGCGTCGACGCCCAGTTTCGCTGCAGTGCGGATTTGAGCGCCGCGTCGATAGGCTTCTCGATGAGACGCCAGATGACAATGCTGCCGCAAATCACCGTGAGCACGGCGACGGTGTACAGGATCGGGATGTGCCCGGATCCGACCTGAGGACCTAACCTCCGCCACACCTGCACGACTGCTGCAAGAACGAACATGTGGGAGAGATACATTGTATAGGACACGTCGCCCATGAGTTTGAGAAAATTGAACGACCTCCAAGAGATGCATGCGGCAGCGAATACCAGGGCTGCGGCGACGAGGCCAAAGCGCAGGACGCGGTAGGCCGGATCCACGATGGGCAGGGAGATGATGAGCGCGCACGCCAGAACGAACACCGCGCACGCGACGGGCTGGCTCCGAATCGTCCAGCGCCGCCAGACCGACGCGGCGATCATTCCGAAGCAGAACTCGAGGACGATCGGGTCCGTATAGAACCCCAGCGGCCCCGGCGCATCGTTCAGGATACCCACCAGCGCCAGTGCCCCAAGTGCCGCGACAACGATCGTCACCACGCGGCCCTGCCGCCGAGCACCGCAAGCAATCGCGACCGCGAATAAGGAGTAGAAAAACATTTCGTAGTTGAGTGTCCAACCCGTTGGCAAGAGAGGAAGGAATAAATTCGGCGCGACAGGGCTTGTCATCGGAAAGAAAAACAGAGATGCGAGAAGATGATCAAGATTCACAAACGACGATTTCACTGATTGTCCAAGATGCGGGACAAATACGATTATCGATACCATCGACAAAGTTGCAAGCCAGTACAGCGGAACAATTCTAATTATTCTACGAACGAAGAACTCGCGCCCGGTCAGCGCCGAGCCGCCATTTGTTGAGTGATACATCACAAATCCGCTGATCACGAAGAAGACGTCAACGCCGGCCTGCAAGCTCTCCAGCGCTTTATATCCCTCGTAGATATGAGCTAATTGAAGTTCGATATGAAAAAATACGACCGATAAAGCGGACATTCCTCTAAGGTACTGAATGCCAATAATTTCTTTCGGCATGAACACCCCCCACGCAGTTGATTTTTTTCTAAAGGCCGAGTTTGTCAGCAAAGACCGACTTGATGCCGCTGCACAGATCCGTCAAGCGGGAAGTGGGCCGGCACTTGGCTTGAGGGCGCGACGGGTGCCGGCGGCTTCCACGAGACGCGGGCACGCCGTCGTCCACTGCCCCGCACTGCCCTTCGAAGATCCCGCGTCACGGCGCGAAGGGTGCACGAAGCGAGCTGCCTCGCTTCCCGATGGCGTCGGAGGTCCCGAGATGGCCGACCCGCGTGAGCAACGGTCACTCGCCTCCACGGTCACCACGGCGGCTGACATCGGGATCGCGGCGATCGCCAGAGATCGCGCTGAACCCGGACCGGGTGTCGGCCGCAGTGACCCTGGGCATGCGCTTCCCACCCTCAGCAGCCCGTCACAGGGTCAAGGCGACCGGCCGCCTCGGGACCTGGCGGCGCGCCGCGACGCGCTACGACCGATCGGCCTGCGCCCATCGCGCCGCTGGTCTCGTCGCCTGGACCGGAACGGTGAGCCACTTGGTCGAGCATCGGGCGGACGAGAGCAACCAAGTGCAGCGCCGCGAGAGCGGACTTCGCTCAGATCGGAGCCCGACGCCTGCTCCAGGTCTCTGATCTCAGCCCAGCTTCTACGCTGAACCGGCATCCCCTTCGGCGGGACATGCGCTAGAGCATTTTCCGACGAAGGGGATGCCGGTTCGTCGCGGACAATGCGGCAGGATCAAAGATCGAGAGCGGCACCCGATTGCAACGTGATCGGGTGCCGCCCTAGAGGTGCCGCAACCCGAAATCCTCCAGCAGCGGAAGCAGGTTGTCGCGCGCGCGGATGCGGTGCGCGCGGGCGTGCCGGTGCGCGCCGGCCGCGTCCGCCGCGCGAATGGCCGCGATGATGGAGCGGTGCTCGGCCACGGAGGCGTCGAGCTCCTGCCGGAGCCGGAGCGTCAGCATCCGCGCGCGATGGGACTGGTCGTTGACGGTCTGCATGATCCGGATCAGGCGCCCGTTGCCGGCCCGCTCGACGAGCGTCCGGTGGAAGCCCTCGTCCGCGGCGCCCCAGGCCGGGAGATCGCCGCAGGCTTGCGCCGCCGCCATCGCGTCCGTGTGGGCCGCGAGTTCGCCCGCGGCGCGCATCCGCTCGGCCTCCGGCAGGCGGGCCACCAGCTCGGCCGCCTGGCCTTCGAGGGCGATGATCACGTCGTAGATCTCGCGCATGTCCTCCGGCGCGACGGCGCAGATCAGGATGCCGCGGCGCGGCAGCACCCGCACCAGCCCGTCCTCCTGGAGGCGGATCGCGGCCTCGTGCACCGGGGTCCGGCTCATGCCGAGCCGCAGCGCGATCTCCTGCTCGGAGGCTTGGTAGCCGGGGGCGAATTCGGAATTCCGGATCGCCCGCTTCATGGCCGCGTAAGCATCATCGACGAGCGAGGGACGCTTCTCGCCCTCCGCGTCCCGTGCCGCCCTCGACCGCGCCATCCCCGCCCTCCCGTCACGCCCCGCCGACTTACCAGCTTCCGCGCAAGTTTCCCAGCTTCCATGCAAGTTGCAACGGAAGGGTTGACGCTCCTTCCCCGCGCTGCCATACGCCATGCGAGCTTGCATGGAAGCTGGCACGAAAGCTGGCGCGCGGTGCAGGCGCCCTCACGGAGGAAACGATGGACGCCTCGCTCGAGCAGGCCACCATGCGCAAGGTCGCGTGGCGCCTGGTCCCATTCATTTGCCTTCTCTACTTCATCGCCTTCATCGACCGCGTGAACATCGGTTTCGCCGCGCTGACGATGAACAAGGACCTTGGCTTCTCGTCGGCCGTTTTCGGCTTCGGGGCCGGCGTGTTCTTCCTCGGATATTTCCTGTTCGAGGTGCCCTCGAACATCATCCTCGAGCGGGTCGGCGCGCGGCTGTGGATCGCCCGCGTGATGATCACCTGGGGCATCACCTCCGCGGCTTTCGCCTTCATCAAGGGCGAGTGGAGCTTCTACGTCCTGCGGTTCCTGCTCGGGGTGGCGGAGGCGGGGTTCTTTCCCGGCATCATCCTCTACCTGAGCTACTGGTTCCCGGCGCGCTACCGGGCGGGGGTCGTCTCGCTGTTCATGGCCGCGGCCCCGCTCTCGGTGGTCCTGGGCTCGCCGATCTCCAGCGCGCTGCTCGAGATGGAGGGGATCATGGGCCTCCACGGCTGGCAGTGGATGTTCATCCTGGAGGCGATCCCGGCCGTGCTGCTCGGCATCGCGGTGCTGTTCTACCTGACGGACCGGCCCGAGAAGGCGACGTGGCTCGCCGAGGAGCAGCGGGCGTGGCTGGTGGCCGAGATGAACGAGGAACACGCGCGCAAGGGGCCGACCGCCAAGCACGGCCTCGTGAGCGGCCTCGCCGATCCGCGCGTGCTGGCGCTGGCGCTCGTCTATTTCGGCACTTCGGCCGGCCTCTACACGCTCGGCATCTGGGCGCCGCAGATCATCAAGAGCTTCGGCCTGTCCACGATGACGGTCGGCCTGCTCAACGCCGTGCCGCCGACGGTCGCGGTGGCGGCGATGATCCTGTGGGCGCGCCATTCCGACAGGACGCGCGAGCGCACCTGGCACGTGGTCATCGCCTGCCTGGTCGCGGCCGCGGGCCTGATGCTCGCCGGCGGCGCCTCCTCGGTCGCGGCGGTGGTCGCCGCCCTCAGCCTGGTCAATATCGGCATCAGCGCGGCCAAGCCGCCGCTCTGGGCGATGCCGACGATGTTCCTGTCCGGCTCGGCCGCGGCGGTGGGCATCGCCACGATCAACTCGATCGGCAACCTCGGCGGCTTCGCGGGTCCCTGGGTGATCGGCTGGATCAAGGACCGGACGGGCAGCTTCACCGGCGGCCTGATCTTCGTGGCCGCGCTCCTCGTCCTCTCCGCGATCCTCACCCTCGTCGTCGCCCGCGCGGGGCGGCGCTCCGCGCCCGCGGGCGCCGTCGCGCGCTGAAACCCTCCCCTCGCTCTCACGGAGACCCTTCATGAAGACCTACACCATCGCCGCCATCCCCGCCGACGGCATCGGCGTCGAGGTCATCGCCGCCGGCATCGAGGTGCTGGAGGCGCTGGCCGAGAAGTCCGGCAGCTTCAAGTTCAGGTTCGATCACTTCGACTGGGGTTCGGACTACTACAAGAAGCACGGCGTGATGATGCCCGCGGACGGCCGCGAGCAGATCAGGAACCACGACGCGATCTTCTTCGGGGCGGTGGGCGCGCCGGACGTGCCCGACCACATCACCCTGTGGGGCCTGCGGCTCGCGATCTGCCAGCCTTTCGACCAGTACGCCAACGTGCGCCCGACCCGCATCCTGCCGGGCATCACCAGCCCGCTGCGCCACGTGAGCGGCCCGGAGCTCGACTGGGTGATCGTGCGCGAGAATTCCGAGGGCGAGTACGCGGGCGTCGGCGGGCGCGTGCACCAGGGCCACCCGGAGGAGGTCGCCACCGACGTCTCGATGATGACGCGCGCGGGCGTCGACCGCATCATCCGCTTCGCCTTCAGGCTGGCGCAGAGCCGTCCGCGCAAGCTCCTCACCGTGGTGACGAAGTCGAACGCGCAGCGCCACGCCATGGTGATGTGGGACGAGATCGCCGCCGAGGTGGCCAAGGACTTCCCGGACGTGACCTGGGACAAGATGCTGGTCGACGCCATGACCATGCGCATGGTGATGAAGCCGGCCACCCTCGACACGATCGTGGCGACGAACCTGCACGCCGACATCCTGTCGGACCTCGCCGCCGCGCTCGCCGGCTCGCTCGGCATCGCGCCGACCGCGAACATCAACCCGGAGCGCAAGTTCCCGTCGATGTTCGAGCCGATCCACGGCTCGGCCTTCGACATCACCGGCAAGGGCATCGCCAACCCGATCGCGACCTTCTGGACCGCCGTGCAGATGCTGGAGCACCTGGGCGAGCCGGCCGCGGCGGCGCGCCTGATGCGGGCGGTGGAGCGCGTGACCGCGGATCCGAACCTGCACACGCCCGACCTCGGCGGCAAGGCCACCACGCGCCAGGTCACCGACGCCGTGATCGCCGCCGTCCAGGGCGACAACGAGTGAGGTGAGCTCGCGGCCGCGCCCGGGGATCTCCCGGGGCGGCCGTTCGCGGCCGCCGCGGATCCGCGCGCGCCGGCGACCGGACGGTCCCGACGCCCCGACCCCGACCAACCTGAGCGATGTCCGCGCCGTCCTGATCGTCCCAAGCCCCAGCAGAGGCGGCCCGCACAGGGCCGAGAGCCCATGCGCCGTCACCGCCGTGCCAAGATCGTCGCCACCGTCGGCCCCGCGAGTTCCGCCCCGGACCGGCTGAAGGCCCTGTTCCTCGCGGGCGTCGACACGTTCCGCCTCAACTTCAGCCACGGCCTGCAGGAGGACCACGCCAAGGTCCACGCCGCGATCCGCGCCCTGGAGCGGGAGGTCGGCCGCCCGATCGGCATCCTGCAGGACCTGCAGGGACCCAAGATCCGGATCGGCACGGTCAGGGACGGCCGGCTCGACCTCGCGGCGGGTGAGACCGTGCGCTTCGTGCTGGAGGGCGGCGAGGGCGACAAGCAGGCCATCCCGCTGCGCCACCCGGAGATCTTCGCCGCGGCCGCGCCGGGCCAGGACCTGCTGATCGACGACGGCCGGGTGCGGGTGCGCGTCGTCGGCCTCGGGTCCGACACGCTCACCGCGGAGGTGATCACCGGCGGAGCGATCTCCAACCGCAAGGGCGTGAACCTGCCGGGCACCCTGCTCGACCTCTCCCCGCTCACCGAGAAGGACCGGGCGGACCTCGCCTTCGGGCTCGACCTCGGCGTCGATTGGGTGGCTTTGTCCTTCGTGCAGAAGCCCTCGGACGTGGTGGAGGCGCGCGCCCTGATCGGGGACCGCGCCGGCATCATGGCGAAGATCGAGAAGCCGCAGGCGCTGGAGCGGATCGAGGACATCATCCGGCTGTCGGACGCCGTGATGGTCGCCCGCGGCGACCTGGGCGTCGAGATCCCGCACGAGGACGTGCCCGGGCGCCAGAAGGAGCTGATCCGGGCCTGCCGGCTCGCGGTCAAGCCCGTCGTCGTGGCGACCCAGATGCTCGACTCGATGGTGGCCGCCCCCGCTCCGACCCGGGCGGAGGCTTCGGACGTGGCGACCGCCATCTACGACGGCGCGGATGCGGTCATGCTCTCGGCCGAGTCGGCCACGGGCCGGTACCCGGTCGAGGCGGTCGGGATGATGGACCGCATCATCCGGAGCGTGGAAGGGCACAAGCTCTACCGCTCGATCGTCGCCGCCTCGGATCCGGGCGAGGAGGAGACGCCGCCCCACGCGGTCGCGACCGCCACGGCCACGCTCGCCGAGGCGGTCCACGCCCGGGTGATCGTGACCTACACGACGAGCGGGACGACCGCGGCGCGCGTCGCCCGCAAGCGGCCGGCCGTGCCGATCCTGGCGCTGACCCCGAACCTCGCGACGGCGCGGCGGCTCTGCCTGATGTGGGGCGCGCACAGCGTCCACACGGAGGACGTGGATTCCTACGAGGAGATGACGTCCAAGGCCGCGCGCGCCGCCGAGCAGGAAGACTTCGCCCGGCGCGCCGACCTCATCGTCGCGACGGCCGGCATTCCCTTCCACACGGCGGGCAACACCAACAACATCCGCGTCATCCAACTCTGACGCGCCTTCCGATCGGGCGGCCCGGTCGGAAGCGCCGAAGGCGCGCGCCGGGCCGGTCGCGTTCAGACCTCGCCGAGGTCGCGGGCGTGCCGGACCGCGAGGTGCGTGAGTTCGGTGTGCGACCCGAGGTCGAAGCGCCGGCGCAGGGCCGCGCAGGCATTGGTCACCGTCTTGTAGCTCACCGACAGGTCGGCGGCGATCGCCGCGCGGGTGCGCCCCTCGGCGAGCAGGGCGAGGATGCGCCGCTCGCGCGGGCTGAGCTGCTGCAGAGGGCTGCGGGCGGGATCCCGGCGCAGCAACGCCACCTCGGCGGCCAGGGAGGGGTCGAGGTAGGGCCGCCCGGCCCGGACCCGGTCGACGGCCCGGAGCAGCTCGGCGGCGGGCGCGTCCTTGAGCACGTAGCCGAGGGCGCCGCTCTCCAGCGCCTGCGCGATCACGGCCGGGTCGGCGTGCATGCTGAAGACGAGGCAGCGGGTGGGCAGGCGGCGCCCGGCCACGCGCCGCAGGAGCGCGAGGCCGGCGAGCGGCGCGCCCGCGAAGGCGAGGTCGACCAGCGCCACCGCGGGCCGGTGGCGCAGGACGGCGCGGTAGCCCTGCGCGAGGCAGGCGGCGACCCGCACCTCCGCGCCGCCATCCTCCAGCAGCCGGCGGCAGCCCTGCAGCACGATCGGGTGGTCGTCGATGACCAGGATGCCGCTCATGCGGGCAGCGTCTCCGGCGCGGGCGAGGTCTCCGGCTCGACCGGGATCGCGGCGAGGAGGAGCGTCCCGGCTCCCTCCGGGGCGGGGCCGAGAACGAGCGTGCCGCCCAGGGCCTCGACGCGCTCGCGCATGCCCGGCAGGCCGCGCCCGGCCCCGGGCGCCGCGGGCAGGCCGACCCCGTCATCCGCCACGCGGACCCGCAGGATCCCGTCCGCCTCGTCGGCCGCGGCGGTGACGCGCCGGCCCCGCGCGTGGCGCAGGGCGTTGGTGACGCCCTCCTGGACGCAGCGATAGACCGTGAGATCGACGAGGTCGCCGTAGCTGCGGCGCAGGCCGGGAAAGCGGCCCTCGATGCGGATGCCGGGATTGTGCCGCGCGAGGTCGCGCAGCAACAGGTCGAGGCAGGCCTCCAGCGGCGCCTGCCCGAGCCCGGCCGGCCGCAGGCGGCTCAGCAGCGCCCGGTTGATGACCTGGACCCGCTTGACGATGCCGGCGATGTCGTCGGTGCGCTGCTGCAGGCGGCCGCGGGCCGGCTCGTCGAGGGTCGCGGCGATCCGGGCGATCGAGGCGGAATTCGCCTCCAGGGCGAACAGGCAGGGTCCGAACTCGTCGTGCAGTTCGAGGGCGGTGCGCCGGCGCTCGTCGTCCTGCGCGGTGAGCAATTCGCGGTTGAGCCGGCGGTTCGCCGCCCGGGCGCCCTCGAGCGCCTCGGCGAGCCGGTTGAAGCGGGCGGCGATCACGGCGAGTTCCGGCGTGTCGGGGCGGTCGAGGCGGGGGCTGTAATCGCGCTGCTCCAGGCGGGTGAGCCCCTCGGCGACCCGCTCCAGCGGTCGCAGCAGCCGCCCGAAGGCGACGAACAGGGTCGCCAGCATGGCGAGGCTGAGCGCCGCGCCGGTGAGGCCGAGCGCCACCGCGTAGCCCCAGACCTCGTCGATCTCGTCCGAGGGCTCGGTGGTGACGAGGGCGGTGCCGACCGGCTGCCCCCGCACCACGAGCGGCACCGCGTGGCGCAGGACCGGCGGCGCGATCAGGCGCGCGAACCAGCGCGGCGCCCTGCGCCGGCCCTCGGGCGTCGGCGGCGGGCCGTCCCCGACCACCGCGCCGCCGGCGTCGAGGAGGCGCACCCGCACGTGGCGCAGGGTCTCGAACCGGGCGGCCAGGACCCGGAACACGCCCGCCACGGGCAGGTCGGGCATCATCTGCAGGGTCTCGGCGACGAGCGGCTCGACCACCGCGATCGAGGCGGCAGTCTCGACCTGCGTCGCCGTGCGCGCCTTGAGGATGATCACCGCACCCGAGACCGCCGCCGCGACGAGGTTGATGACGACGACCACCCCCATCAGTCGGGCGCGCATCGGCCGACCGGACCACAGGGCCGGGACGCGCAGGCGCCGGGGCTGCGGCGGAAGGGTCGCCTCGGAGAGCATGCCGGATGATACGGTACGGCGCGGGGCGCGGCCAGGGGCGCTCCGACCCGGCCGGGCCGCCTCAGGCCACGCGCGCCGCCCTCACCAGGTCACGCGCATGCCGCCGTAGACCGAGAGCGGCTGCAGCAGGGTCGTGCTGCGCGGGTCGGTCAGCGCGTAGCGGTTCGCGAAGGCCGCGCTCGGCTCGATGAACGTCCCGAAATTCGCCACCCGCGTGTTGGTCAGGTTCGTCACCAGACCGAACAGCTGCACCTCCCGCGACACTTGATAGCTCGTCGTCAGGTTCACCAGCGCGTAGGGTGCCAGCTTCCGGTTCAGGTTCGACTCGTCACCCCGGAAAAACGACGACGAGAACGCCGCCACGTTCATCCCGAGCCGCCACTCCGGCGTCACCGCGACCTCGAACCCCGCCTTGATCTGGTGCTCGGGCACCAGCGGAACCTTGTTGCCCGGACGCACCCGGATCAGCCCGTCCCCGCTCGCCAGGGGGTTGTTGGGCGACGACAACTCGCCTTGGAACTGGAAGGTCGCGTCGATCAGCGCGTAGTTGGCATAGAGGCTCACCCGCTCCGCCGCGTACTCCGCCGCCACCTCCACACCCTGGCGCCGGGTCGCCGGCACGTTCACGTAGTAGCCCCGGGCCGCGTTGCCCGGCACCGCTACCTGCAGGATGTCGTGGGTCAGGTCGGTGCGGAACAAACCGAGCTTGTAGCTCAGCAGCCCGCCCTCGTAGAAGTCCGGCACCGCGCCGCGCAGGCCCGCCTCGTAGGTCTGGGCCTCGACCTGCTTGAGCGGCGGGTCGGCGACCAGCGAGTTGGGCAGCAGGCAGGGCCGGTTCGGGTTGGCGCAGGCGAGTTCGAGCGGGGTCGGGGCGCGGTTGGACTCGGAGTAGCCGCCGTAGAGGCTGAGCCAGGGCGCGACCCTGTAGGTCAGGCCGGCGACCGGGTTGACGCGGGTGTAGTAGCGGGTGCCGGTGACGTCGGGCGAGAAGCCGGTCAGGTCCCGGGTCGCGATGCGGGCGAAGTTCAGGCGGGCGCCGGCGGTGAGCGAGAGTTGCTCGGTGAGGTCGAAAGTGTCGAGGGCGTAGAGGCCCATGGAGAGGTTGGAGCCGATCACGCTGCTGGGAGCGATGCCGAGGGCGGCGGCGGTGCGCAGGGGCCCGGTGCCGAGGCCCGGGACGAGCCCGTAGGTGAGGTTGAGCGGGTTGGTGGTGACGCTCAGATCCGGGTTGATGAGGCCGAGCAGGCTGGCGGACTTGAAGCTGTAATCGGCGACGTCGATGCTGCCGCCGAGGATGAAGGTGTTGCCGTGATCGAGGAGGCGGTCGCGGTTGGTGGCCTGGAGCGAGCCGCCCCAGCCGGTCGCCTCGGTCTTGACCGTGTCGAGGGTGGCGCAGGGAATGCCCGCCCGGAACGGGATCGGCGCGTTGCCCGCGCCGAGCAGCAGGAACTGGTTGCGGAACTGGGCCTGGGTCTGGCCGGGCGCGGCGGTGAACCCGTCGTCCTGGTAGCAAAGGAAGCCGCGGAAATTGGAGCGGGTGCTGCAATTCTCGAAGTTGCCGTCGTTGCCGTCCACGTAGCGCTGGCTGAAGCGGCGCAGGTAGGCGTTGCCCGCCAGGTCCCAGCCCGGCGTCA
>NZ_KB900609.1:6042683-6099765 GCF_000379105.1 Methylobacterium sp. WSM2598
CAGGGCGCCGCCGGCGGCGACGGGGGCGCCGCCCTCCGCGCGGCGCAGGCCGCCCGCGCCCGCGACCGGGGTGACCGGGACCACGTCGATCTGCTCGAGGGCGATCGTGTCACCCTGGGCGGCCGCCCGCCCGGCACCGCCGAGCGCGGCCGCCGGAACCAGGATCGTGGTGACCAGCAGCCCGCGACGCCACGCCATCGTTCCCTCCGCCCCACGGTCTCTCCCCGGCGCATCGCCGGGGGTGCCTCGGGGTCGGGATAACCAACTTGGCCGTTCCGCGGCAATCCCGACTGACGCCGGCTTGCACAACAGACGGGGATCAAGGCATGGTCGCCGGCAGGCCGGAACCGGCCGTGACTTTTGGGCCACGATCGAAATACCGGAGGCGGCGCGCCTCCGGGATAATGTGGCAATCGTTTTTGCTTGATCGTCCCGGTTTTGATCTTCGACTGGAGCGATCCCGCCCGATCGGCGCGGCGGCCGCCGTCAATCCCCGACGCCGAACAGGCGCTCCAGGAAGTTGCGGTCCTCGCGGCTCGGGCCGGGGCGCGGCTGGGGCGCGGGGCGGGGGGCGGCCTGCGGCTCGTTGAAGAGGCCGCCGATCAGTTCGCCGAGGCCGCCGGGCTCCGGCGCTGCCGAGGCCACCGCGGCGCCGCCGCGCCGCCAGCGCCCGGCCCCCGCCAGGGGGCCCGGCTTGTCGCCGCGCAGGGCCGCGACCATGAACCGGTTCCAGATCTCGACCGGCAGGTTGCCGCCGCTCACCCGCTTGGTCGGCTCGTTGTCGTCGTTGCCGAGCCAGACGCCGGCGACCAGGCTCGTCGAGTAGCCGACGAACCACGCGTCGCGGAAATCCTGGCTGGTGCCGGTCTTGCCGGCGAGGTCGAGGCCCGGGATGTCGCCCTTCCGGGCGGTGCCGCTGACGAAGACCTCGTGCAGCATCGCGTTCATCATGCCGACCGCGTTCGGGTCGATCACGCGGCCGAGGCCGGTGGGGCTGCGCTTGTAGACGACCTTGCCATCCGCGCGCTTCACGCTGGCGATGACGTAGGGAATCACCCCGGTGCCGCCATTGGCGAAGGCCGCGTAGGCGCCGACCAGTTCGAGGGGCGTCACCTCGGAGGTGCCCAGCGCGATCGAGGCATTGGCCTGCAGGGGCGAGGTGATGCCGAGGCGCTGGGCCGTCTGCACCACCGCCTTGGGCCCGACTTCGAGGCCGAGCTTCACCGCCACCGTGTTGAGGGAATGGGCGAGCGCGTCGCGCAGGGTCACCGGCCCGGCGTAGCTGCGGGTGTAGTTCTCGGGGTTCCAGCCCTTGAGGGCGACGGGCGAATCCTCCCGCACCGTGTCGGGGGTGAGGCCGCGCTCCAGCGCCGCGAGGTAGACGAAGGGCTTGAAGGCCGAGCCGGGCTGCCGCTTGGCGGTGGTGGCCCGGTTGAACTGGCTCTGCGCGTAGTCGCGCCCGCCGACCAGGGCGCGGATCGCCCCGTCCGGCTTCATGGCCACCACGGCGCCCTGGGAGACGTTGTAGCGCCCGCCCTTCTGGTTGAGCTCGTCGACCAGGGCCTTCTCGGCCGCGGCCTGGAGCGCCGGATCGACGGTCGTCGAGACGGTGACGTCGCCCTCGATCGTGCCGACGTAGTCGTCGAGCACGTCCATCACGAGGTCCGCGACGTAGTTGGCCGAGCCGCCGCCGGCCGCCCGGCTCGGCTTGGCCGGCCGGTCGAGGGCGAGCTTCACCTCGGCCGGCTTGGCGAAGCCGAGCTCCTGCATGGCGGCCAGCACCTGGGCGGCCCGCGCCTGGGCGGCCGGCAGGTTGCGGTTGGGGGCGAGCCGCGAGGGCGCCTGCACGAGGCCGCCGAGCATGGCGGCCTCGGCCAGGGTCACGTCCTTGGCCGGCTTGGCGAAGTAGCGCTGGGCCGCCGCCTCCACCCCGTAGGCGCCGGCGCCGAAATAGACGCGGTTGAGGTAGAGTTCGAGGATCTCGTCCTTGCTGTAGGTGTGCTCCAGCCACAGGGCCAGGATCGCCTCCTGGATCTTGCGCGAGGCGGTGCGCTCCTGGGTGAGGAAGAGGTTCTTGGCGAGCTGCTGGGTCAGGGTCGAGCCGCCCTGCGCCACGCCGCGCGAGGTCAGGTTGCGCATGAGCGCCCGCAGGATCCCGACCGGGTCGATGCCCATGTGGCCGTAGAAGCGCCGGTCCTCGATCGCCACGAAGGCGCGCGGCAGGTAGGGCGGCAATTCCCGGATGGTGACCGTGCGCCCGCCCGTCTCGCCCCGGTTGGCGAGGAGCGAACCGTCGGACGCCAGGATGGCGATGTTCGGCGGCCGCTTGGGCACCGCGAGCTGGTCGATCGGCGGCAGCTGCGAGGCGTGGTAGGCGACGATCCCGGCGAGCCCCACCACGCCCCAGACCCCGAGGATCAAGAGGCCGTAGACGAGGCGACCGAGGAGGGAGCGCCGCCGCGGCGCGGGGCCGCGCGCGGGCGCCTTGCGGCTTCGTCCGGTTCTCGATCGTGCCACGCTCGCTCCCGCCCGGTCGCTGCGCGTCAGGCGCAGGTCGAGGTCCGCCGGATCCGGGCGCCCTCCGGGCGCGTCGAAGGTCGGCTCGACCCGGCCGCCGCGTCCCTTCGCCATCTGCTCCTGCCCTCGCGATCCCGGACGACCTGTCCCGATCCGGCCTCCAAAGCCGCGGCCCGGAGGCCCGCGCCGTGAGCGGAATCGGTCGTACGGGTCCTGAAGAGACCCTAAATGAGGCGGGTTTAAGGGCCGTTACTCGATTTTTCCTCTTTATTATCCAGTGCCTTATGCGAAATCCCGGGGGGCGCGACCCCATCGCCCGGAACGTCGCCGCGCGATCCCACGTTGCGCCACGCCCCGCGCAACGGAGGGAGATGGGATGCTGCGTCTGCTGGTGGTGGACGGGAACGAGCGCGCCGGTCGCGAGCGGCACGTGGCGCGCTGCGGCAAGACCTCGGCCGAGACCTACGCGGGGGTGCTGCGCGCGCTCGCGGCCGACGTCGCCTGCGACCGCGTCGCCCCGGCGGATGCGGACGGGGACCTGCCCGTCGCGGTGGAGGCCTATGACGGCGTCGTGTTCACCGGCTCGACGCTCCACGTCGCCGAGGGCGGTCCGGCGGTGCGCCGGCAGATCGAGCTGATGCGCGCGGCGCTGGAGGCGGGGGTGCCGGTCTTCGGCTCCTGCTGGGGCGTCCAGGTGGCGGCCGCCGTGGCGGGCGGGGAGGCGGGCCGCAACCCGCGCGGGCCGGAATACGGCTTCGCCCGCAACATCGCGCCGACCGCGGCGGGGCGGGAGCACCCGCTCCTCGCCGGGCGCCCCGCCGCCTACGACGCGCCCGCGATCCACGACGACGCGGTGCTGACCCCCCCGCCCGGCAGCACCGTGCTCGCCGGCAACGGCCGGCTCGACGTCCAGGCGATCGAGGTCCCGTACGGGCCGGGATTGTTCTGGGGCACCCAGTACCACCCGGAACTCGACCTCGACGAGGTCGCGGCCATGCTCTGCCTGTCGGCGGGCGGCGTCGTGGCGGCCGGGCTCTGCCGGGGGGAGGGGGACGTCGCCGCGCAGGCCGAGGCCCTGCGCGCCCTCCACGCCGATCCGCGCGGGCGGCCCGACCTCGCGTGGCGGCTCGGCCTCGGCGAGGAGGTGACCGCGCCCGAGCGCCGCCGCCGGGAGATCCGCAACTTCCTCGACGGGCTGGTGCGGCCCCGGCGCGTCGCGCGGGGCCGTTAAGGACTCCGGCGGCTCGCCTCTGCTATAAGGGCTTCCCACCCCGCCCCGGATCCCACGCGTGCGCTACCCGCCCCACCTCCTGGAAGAGATCCGCGCCCGTCTGCCCGCCTCCGACGTGGTCGGCCGCAAGGTGCGGCTGAAGAAGGCGGGTCGGGAATGGCGCGGGCTGTCGCCCTTCAACGCGGAGAAGACCCCGTCCTTCTACGTGAACGACCAGAAGCAGTTCTTTCACTGCTTCTCGTCGGGCAAGCACGGCGACATCTTCACGTTCCTGCAGGAGACCGAGGGCCTGTCCTTCCCGGAGGCGGTGGAGCGGCTCGCGGCCGAGGCCGGCGTCGCGCTGCCGGCGCCGAGCCGCGAGAGCCGCGACAGCGAGGAGCGCCGCCGCGGCGGCCTCGAGGTGATGGAGCTCGCCGCCGCCTTCTTCGAGGCGCAGCTCGCCGGCCGCGGCGGCGCCCGGGCGCGCGACTACCTCGCCCGGCGGGGCCTGAGCCAGGCGGTGCAGCGGGAGTTCCGCCTCGGCTACGCGCCGGCGGAGCGCTACGCCCTGCGCGACCACCTCGCGGCCCGCGACGTGCCGGCCGAGTTGATGATCGAACTCGGCCTGATCAAGGGGGGCGAGGACGTCGCGGTCCCGTACGACCATTTCCGGGACCGGATCATCTTCCCGATCCGCGACCTGCGCGGGCGGGTGATCGCCTTCGGCGGCCGGGCGCTGGCGCCGGAGGCCAAGCCCAAATACCTCAACTCCCCGGAGACGCCGCTCTTCCACAAGGGCACGGTCCTGTACAACCACCACGCGGCGCGCCGCGCCGCCCACGACACGGGCCGGGTCATCGCCGTCGAGGGCTACGTCGACGTGATCGCCATGACGATGGGCGGCCACCCGGAGACGGTGGCCCCGCTCGGCACCGCCCTCACCGAGGACCAGCTCGGCCTGATGTGGCGCATGGCCGACGAGCCGATCCTGTGCTTCGACGGGGACGGGGCGGGACGGCGCGCCGCCTACCGGGCCCTCGACGTGGCGCTGCCGGGCCTCGCCCCCGGCAAGTCCCTGCGCTTCGCGCTGCTGCCGGAGGGCCAGGACCCGGACGACCTGCTGCGCGCGGGCGGCGCCGTCGCCCTCGACCGGGTGCTGGAGGGCGCCCGCCCCCTCGTCGAGGTGCTGTGGTCGCGCGAGACCGAGATGGCGCCGGTCGACACGCCCGAGCGCCGGGCCGGCCTCGCCCAGCGCCTGCGCGAGCTCGTCGGGCAGATCCGCGACGAGACCCTCCGCCGCTACTACCGCGACGAGATCGAGGCGCGGCTGCGCGCGTTCGGCCCGGCGCCGGCGGGAGGCGGGCGGCGCGACGCCGCCCCGGCCTTCGCCCGCCGGGGGCGGGGCCAGCCCGAGCGGCCCGCCTCGCCCCGGCTGACCGCGCGGGCGAGCCCGCTCCTCGCCCGCTCGTCGCTCTTCGCTGGGGGGACGTCGCCCCGGGAGGCGCTGATCATCGGAGTGCTGGTCGTGCATCCGGAGCTGCTCGCCGGGGAGGCGGAGGACCTCGCCGCCCTCGACCTCGCGAGCGCGGATGCCCGCGACCTGCGCCAGGCCCTGCTCGACCACGCGGCGGAGGGCGGGCCCGGCGACGCGGCCGCACTCAGCACCCGGCTGGAGCGGGCGGGGCTCGCGGCGGCGGCCGGGCGAATCGCCGCGCATGTGCGCCCCGGCGACCGCTGGGCGCTCGACCCGCACGCCGACCCGGTGCGTCTGGAGGACGCGCTTCGGCAGGCCGTGATCTTGCACCGCAGGGCCGGGTCTCTACATAGCGAGCTTCGGGCGGCCGAGCGCGCGCTCGCCGAGGAGGAGACGGAGGCGAACTTCGCGTGGCTTCGCGATGTCAAGGAGCGGCTGGCCGTGGTCGCCGCCGCGGAGGCGGACGTGGCGGAGGCCGCGGAGGTCGCGGCCCTCTGACGCGCGAGGCGTGACTTCGGACCCCGAACCAGGATAGTTAGCAATAAGTCAAGCGTCTCGCTTGCACAATTCGGACGGGATCGAAGGGCGGCAGGGCCGGTGGCTCCGCTGCCCATCTGTACATCACGGTGTCGTCGAGGCGGGCCCCGCCCCGCCGGGGCGGGCCGGCACCGGAACCATAGGCTGATCATGGCGACGAAGGCAACGGAACGAGAAGAGACCGAAGCGGCTCCCGAGCAGCAGACCGACGGACCGCTCCTCGACCTGACGGATGCCTCCGTCAAGCGGATGATCAAGCTGGCCAAGAAGCGCGGCTACGTCACCTACGACGAGCTGAACGAGGTGCTGCCTCAGGAGGAGTTCACCTCCGAGCAGATCGAGGACGTGCTCGGCCAGCTGTCGGAACTCGGCGTGAACGTCGTCGAGGCCGAGGAGGCGGACGACAACCAGGCCGAGGGGGCCGCGGCCGAGGGCGGCGGCGACGACGAGGAGGCCAGCGAGGGGACCGAGGTCGCCGAGGTCGCGCCGAACCGGCCGGCCGTGCTGCGCACCGAGACCACCAAGGAGCCCACCGACCGCACGGACGACCCCGTCCGCATGTACCTGCGCGAGATGGGCTCGGTGGAGCTCCTCTCCCGCGAGGGCGAGATCGCGATCGCCAAGCGCATCGAGGCCGGGCGCGAGGCGATGATCGCGGGCCTGTGCGAGAGCCCGCTGACCTTCCAGGCGATCATCATCTGGCGCGACGAACTCGTCGACGGCCGGGTGCTGCTGCGCGACATCATCGACCTCGAAGCCACCTATGCGGGGCCGGACGGCCGCGCCGGCCCGGCCGAGGGCGAGGTGGAGGCCGAGGGCGACGGGCCGGAGGGCGAGGTTGCCGCGCCGGAGGGCGACGGCGACGAGGACGACCTCGAGAACAACGTCTCGCTCTCGGCCATGGAGGCCGAGCTGAAGCCGCGGGTGCTCGAGACCTTCGACGCGATCGCCGAGAATTACCGCAAGCTGCGCCAGGTGCAGGCCCAGCAGGCCGAGACGCGGCTGCAGGGGGCGGGGGCGAACGAGGGCCAGAGGCGGCAATACGCCGAGCTCAAGAGCCGCATCGTCGCGGACGTGAAGTCGCTCTCCCTCAACGCCAACCGGATCGAGGCGCTGGTCGAGCAGCTCTACGACATCAACAAGCGGCTGATCTCCCAGGAGGGCCGCCTGATGCGGCTCGCCGAGAGCCACGGCGTCGCCCGCGACGAGTTCCTGCGCCACTACCAGGGCCAGGAGCTCGATCCGCACTGGGTCGAGCGGGTGGGCAAGCTCGGCGGCAAGGGCTGGAAGAACTTCACCGAGCGCGGGCAGGACGGGATCAAGACCCTGCGCGAGCAGATCATGTCGCTCGCCTCCGAGACCGGCTTGGAGATCCAGGAATACCGCAAGATCGTCCACATGGTCCAGAAGGGCGAGCGCGAAGCCCGCCAGGCCAAGAAGGAGATGATCGAGGCGAATCTGCGGCTGGTGATCTCGATCGCCAAGAAGTACACGAACCGCGGCCTGCAGTTCCTGGACCTGATCCAGGAGGGCAATATCGGCCTGATGAAGGCGGTGGACAAGTTCGAGTACCGGCGCGGCTACAAGTTCTCAACCTACGCGACGTGGTGGATCCGGCAGGCGATCACGCGCTCGATCGCCGATCAGGCCCGCACGATCCGCATCCCGGTGCACATGATCGAGACGATCAACAAGATCGTGCGGACCTCGCGGCAGATGCTGCACGAGATCGGCCGCGAGCCGACGCCGGAGGAGCTCGCCGAGAAGCTGGCGATGCCGCTGGAGAAGGTCCGCAAGGTCCTCAAGATCGCCAAGGAGCCGATCTCCCTCGAGACGCCGATCGGCGACGAGGAGGATTCGCATCTCGGCGACTTCATCGAGGACAAGAACGTCGTGCTGCCGATCGACGCGGCGATCCAGTCGAACCTGCGCGAGACGACGACGCGGGTGCTGGCCTCGCTGACGCCGCGCGAGGAGCGCGTGCTGCGCATGCGCTTCGGCATCGGCATGAACACCGACCACACCCTGGAGGAGGTCGGCCAGCAATTCTCGGTGACCCGCGAGCGCATCCGCCAGATCGAGGCGAAGGCGCTGCGCAAGCTCAAGCACCCGAGCCGGTCGCGCAAGCTCAGGAGCTTCCTCGACAACTGAGCCCCGGCGGGGCGGCCTTCGGGTCGCCCCGGGCGCGCCCGCGCGGGGCGCGGCCGCTCGCGCGGGCGCCCCCTCGGCAGCTGAGAAGGACCCTCTCGTTCTCGCCGGAGCGGGCGTGCGACGGCGTGGTCTGGCAGTGCATCCCACACAGCCGTGGCGGCCCGCCGCTCGCCGCCGGCCGGCAGCGGGTCGTGCGCGTCCCGGTCCACCTGCGGGCAGGTGACGGCCGCGGCGCCGCCTTCCTTCGGCGGCCCCGTTCCGGACATGCGCCCATCCGGTCCGATCCGCGGCTTCCGAATGATCCGGGGGCGTGGGCACCGGAATCGCGCGCCGCGGCGCGGGGATGTCCGCTTCCGCCCGGACCGGCGCGGGAGCCGGTCGCGCGGCCCCGCGGCGTCGCAAGGGGAGGGGGTGGGGCGGCCCGCGCCGGTCAGCCCGGCAGGGCGACCGCGTCGGCCTCCGGCCATGCGCACTGGGCGGAGAGGCGGGCGGCGAAGACCACGTCGAGGCGCCGCCGCTCGGCCTCGACGGCCGGCCCCCGCGTCGCCACCGGCCGGCAGCGGCCCGGCACGCCCGCCGGCACCAGGTCCGGATCGTGCAGGGCGCTGGCGGAGCCCTCCTCGAACCAGGGCCGGCTGCCGAGGTCGAGGTAGCTCTCCGCGGCCAGCCCCTCGGCCAGCAGCAGGTCGTGCGCGTCCAGTTCCACGTGCCAGTAGGTGACGCGCGCCGCCGGCTCGCGCGCGATGCTGGTGCCGTTGATCAGGCACATCACCGGAACCAGCACGCCGCCCTCGCCGTCCGCCCCGGCGCCGACCAGCACCGGGTGGCCGGGCGAGAGCAGGAGGTCGCGCGCGGGCAGACCCGCCCCGAACGCCCCCGCCCGCACCCGCACCGGATGCTGGTCGGGGGAGAGCGGGCCGGCGAGCTCGCGGTGGCCGATCCAGACGATCGGGCGGGCCCGGCCCGAGGCCGTCACCGCCGCGTCGCCCACCCGGAGATCCTCCACCGCGACCGCTGCCTCGACCCCGTCCCGGACCACGGCGATGCGGGTCCCGGTGGCGAAGCAGACCGGCGGGTCGAAGGTGATGTCCTGGACGTTGGTCAGCCGGTCGATGGCGCCCGTCGCCGTGTTGGTGACGGTGGCGCTGGCGGCGCCGGTCCTGTCGACGCTGTAATTCGCCCTGTCGCCCTTGATGACCACCCTGTTGGTGCCGCCGCCGCCATCGATCGTGTCGCCGTCGGCGTTCAGGATGAAGGTGTCGTCGCCCGCCCCGCCGACGGCCTTGTCGATCCGCGTGTTGTAGGCGATCCCGATATTGTTGACGAGCAGGCCGCTCGCGCTGGCACTGGAGAAGCTGCCGGGATTCAGGTTGATCGTGCTCGGCGTATCGAAGCCGGACAGATCGAGCGTGTTGTTGGTTCCGGAGTTGTAGAGCGTGACGATCGGCACCCTGTTGACGCCGAAATCAAAGAGCAGCCGAGACGCATCCGATATATTGCTGTTGAAACCGTAAACTTGGCCGCCCGAGAAGGTCGAACTCTTGGAAGCGCCGTAGAGGCGCTGGGACGCCAGAATGTCCAGCATCATCGGCGATTGCGCACCGCCTTTGAACTCGGCGCCCTTGTAGTAGCTGGTCCACTGCGTGCCCTGGACAGGGTATTTGTCGAAATACGGCGCAGCCGAATCCTGGGTATCGATGTACGACATGATCGACCAGGATTGCGTGTCGTAGGCGGAGAACTGCCCGGACGCGTCGTAGCTCCCGTTGTAGCGCCCGGCGTGACCGAGGCCGAGCGCGTGGCCCGTCTCGTGGACCACGGTGCCGATCTGGCTGGGCGCACCGATGCTGGAGATCTTGAACGCCGCGTCGTCCGCCGAGACGTTGATCTGGACCGCGCCGCCGCGCGTGTGGGGCGCCATCTGGGTCGGAAGGTCCGTCACGCCCCTGCCGGGCACGCTGTAACCGTTCGACGGAACGAACGTATCTCCGTTGGCCTCGGGCGTGTTGCTGATCTGGATGCTCGCCGCCGCGCTCCAGGCGACCTCCTGGAACTTGATGTCGGCGATGTCCGACCACAGGGTCAGGGCCGCCTTGTAGGCGGCCTGCGGCTCGACCCCGACGCTGGAATCGAAGGCGTAGCTGACCACGCCGCCCGGCGTCCCGGCCTTGCTCGTCGCCGCGATCGGCGAGCCCTTGTCGTCGTTGTACCACTTCGAGATGTAGGCTCTCGGCGGATTGAAATTATATCCTTCGACATTATAGGTGAAATACGTGTTGTTGGCGACGGCGCCGCTTCGGTCGACGCCGGAGATGAAGGTGATTTCGTCTTCTTGCGCCGACGTCAGATCGTCCATCGTCATCTCCCGGTGATGGGCCGGCGCCGGGCCCGCACAGCTGGTCGGGGCAGGCGCGCGGGCCGGTGGCGGCATTGGTGCGGCGGCCCGAGGAGGGGGCCGAGGTCGCGTCGCCGCAGCCCGGTCCGGGGGACCGGGCGGCGCCCTTACGCGCGGGCGGGCCGCCCGGCACGGCGGCCCGCGCCGGTCAGCCCGGCAGGGCGACGGCCCCGGTCTCGGGCCAGGCGCACTGGGCGGAGAGGGAGGCGGCGAAGACCGCGTCGAGGCGCCGCCGCTCGGCCTCGACGGCCGGCCCCCGCGTCGCCACCGGCCGGCAGCGGCCCGGCACGCCCGCCGGCACCAGGTCCGGGTCGTGCAGGGCGCTGGCGGAGCCCTCCTCGAACCAGGGCCGGCTGCCGAGGTCGAGGTAGCTCTCCGCGGCCAGCCCCTCGGCCAGCAGCAGGTCGTGCGCGTCCAGTTCCACGTGCCAGTAGGTGACGCGCGCCGCCGGCTCGCGCGCGATGCTGGTGCCGTTGATCAGGCACATCACCGGAACCAGCACGCCGCCCTCGCCGTCCGCCCCGGCGCCGACCAGCACCGGGTGGCCGGGCGAGAGCAGGAGGTCGCGCGCGGGCAGACCCGCCCCGAACGCCCCCGCCCGCACCCGCACCGGATGCTGGTCGGGGGAGAGCGGGCCGGCGAGCTCGCGGTGGCCGATCCAGACGATCGGGCGGGCCCGGCCCGAGGCCGTCACCGCCGCATCGCCCACCCGGAGATCCTCCACCGCGACCTCGCCGCGCGACGTCAGGATCCGCGTGCCCGCGGCGAAGCACAGGGCCGTGGGCGTCTGCGAGATATCGCCCTTCGAGACCGTCGCACCCTGCTGATAGGCATTATTCGTGAACAGGTAATACGTGAAACCGCCGCGCTTGCTCGGGAGCCTCGCCACGATCCCCGGATTGTTGAGCGTCCTGCCGTAATAGGTTTCGCTCGGCTTGAAGATGGTCCCGTCCGGCGCCACGACCTGGAACTTCTCGTCCGCAACGTCACCGAGCTGCGTCGTGTCGTCCGACGGCGAATCCGCGATATCGCTGATCGTGTAATTGCCAGATTTGAAAATCGACCTGATCACCAAATCATTGCTATCGGCCACAGGGTCGAGATTGACGGCGTATCTGAAAGTCAAGGACGGAGAAGATCCACCGGACATGAGGCACCCCTAAGATCGACGTGGACGAGGGTCGGGACAATCTGCTCGGCCAGCCGAGCCCATCGGAGATCTCCGGATGAGCCTCTGGCCGGTCCGCAGGTGATGACGCGGCCGTCCGGGAGGAACGACCGAACCCGCCCGAGCGGGAGCGGACGTGGTCGACTCGGAGCGATCCGGGGGCGACGGGATGGCCGTCGCGTCCGCGAGGCGTTCCGACGCCCCGCGCCCGCACCCTCGCCGCAGCCGATCCGCCGAAGGTCGGCGGACCCGTTCCAGACATGCGCCCATCCGTTCCGATCCGACGGCTTCCGAACCACCTGTGGGGCGAGAGCGCCGGAATCACACGCCTCGGCCCGAGATTCCGCTTCCGCCCGAACGGCCGCCGGTCGCGCGGGCCGGGACACTCCGGCCCGCGCGGGGCCGAAGGGCGGTGGCGCGGCACGCCTTGCCTTGGCCGTGCGGGCTGCCCATTTCCGCCGGATGCCGCACGTCCTGCCGACCGATCGACCCATCCCAGCGCCCACGGCCGTGGCGGACGGGTCGGAGGCCGGCGGCATCCCGATCGGGCTGTTTCGCGCCTGCGTGGCCCTGCGCGACTGGCTGCTGAGCGAGGGCGCGCGGATGCCGGAATCCGGCGACCTGCTCGCGGGCCTCGCCGAGCGCCTCAACGACCTCGGCCTGCCGGTCGATCGCGCCACCACGGCGATCGACGCGCTCCACTCCGAGTATTCCGGCGTCGGCCGGTTCTGGACCCGCGAGGGCGGCGTCAGCTTCCGCCTGTTCCCGCACGGCGAGGCCACCGACCAGGCGCTCGCCCGCTCACCCTTCGCCCACATCTTCGCCACCCGCGAGTGGCTGCTCCTCGACCTCGACCGCACGCCCGACGACCGCTTCAGCATCATCCCGGAGCTGAAGGCCAGCGGCTACCGCCACTACGTCGCGATCCCGATCTTCTTCACCAACGGCACCAACAACGGCATCACCTTCGCGACGCGCAGCCCGCGCGGCTTCACCGCCGAGAACCTCGCCATCCTGCGCTTCATCGTGCCGACCCTGTCGGCCGTGATGGAGATGCGCGGCCTCAACACCCGGCTCGATCAGGTGCTGCGGATCTACGTCGGGGACGGGCCGCACCAGGCCATCCTGTCGGGCTCGATCCGGCGCGGCCAAGTCGAGCGCATCCGCTCGGCGATCCTGTTCGCCGACATGCGCGGCTACACGCAGCTGAGCGGCACGCTGACGCCCGAGGCCTCGGTCGATCTCCTCAACACCTACTTCGACTGCTTGGTGCCGCCGATCGAGAGCGAGGGCGGCGAGGTGCTGAAATACATGGGGGACGGCCTGCTGGCGATCTTCCGCGAAACCGGCGACGGGCTGGGCGGGGCGGCCCAGAGCGCGCTCACCGCGGCCCAGACGGCGCTGCGCCGCCTCGACGAGGCGAATGCGGCCGGGCGCTTCCCGGCCCGGATCGCGGCCGGCATCGCGCTCCATCACGGCGAGGCCGCCTACGGCAATGTCGGCTCGGGCGCGCGCCTCGACTTCACGGTGATCGGGCGCGACGTCAACCTCGCCAGCCGCCTCGCCAAGCTCAACAAGCTCCTGGGCGAGCCGCTGCTGATGTCGAAGCCCTTCGTGGACTTCCTGTGGGGCGACCCCGAGCCGGTGGGCTGCCATCCCCTCGACGGCTTCGCGGAGAAGATCGCCCTCTACCGGCCCGCCCGGAGCGGTTGACGGGGCGCCGTCCCTCGCCCACATTCCGTCCGTTCCAGGGAGATCCCCGACAAGGGGCTGAGACACCGATGGACCGGCCGCGGCCGGTCAGCGCGGAAATCCTTCGAACCTGATCCGGCTCATACCGGCGTAGGGATTGGACGGGGTCCGCGGACCCGGGCGCTTCAACACGTTTCGTGGCGCAACTCCAATCTCGACGGGCCACCGTGGAGACGAGGGTTGCTGATGTCTTCTCCATCCCCGATCGGGCGCCGCCGCGCCGCCCCGGGCGGGCCCGAAGGCGGGCCCGCAGCCGATCCCGCCAATGACCGCCTGCCCGAGCGCGCCGACGTGGCGGTGGTGGGCGGCGGGCTGATCGGCCTGGCGATCGGCTGGCGGCTGGCCGAGGCCGGCCTCGCGGTCGCGGTGCTGGAGCGGGGCAGGGCGGGCGACGGGGCGAGCCTCGCGGCCACCGGCATGCTGGCCGCGGCGGCCGAGCACGAGCCGGGCGGCGACGCGCTGCTGCCGCTGGCGCTGGAGAGCCAGCGCCTCTGGCACCCGTTCCGCGACGCGCTCGAGGCCGCCTCCGGCCTCGCCGTCGATTACCGGAGCGAGGGCACCCTGGTGATCGCCCTCGGGCGCGACGAGGTCGAGCGCCTGCGCTTCCGCCACGACCTGCAGCGCCGGGCGGGGCTCGACGTCGCGTGGCTGTCCGGTCCCGAGGTGCGCGCGCGCGAGCCCTCCCTGCGCCCGACCGTCACCGCCGGCCTGTTCTGTCCCGCCGACCACCAGGTCGACCCGGTCCGCACCGTGGCGGCCCTGCGGCGCGCCCTGCGCGGGGCGGGCGGGCGGCTCGTCGAGGGTTGCCCGGTCCTGTCCCTCGAGCGCGAGGGCGGGCGCGTCACCGGCGTGATCACCGCCGGCGGCTCCCTGCGGGCCGGCACCGTGGTGCTCGCCTCCGGCGCCTGGGCGGGCGAGGGGAGCCTCGTGCCCGACCTCGCCCTGCCGGTGCGGCCGCTCCGGGGCCAGTCCCTCGCCCTCCGGGTCGGCCCGCGCAGCGGCCGGCTCGACCACGTGGTCTGGACCGAGCAGGTCCACATGGCGCCGAAGGGCGACGGCCAGCTGATCGTCGGCGCCACCGTGGAGGAGATCGGCTTCGACGCGAGCCTCACCGCGGGCGGCCTCTACGCCCTGCTGGAGGGGGCGCGGCGGGCCTTCCCGGGCATCGAGGAGATGCAGGTGGAGAACGTGTGGTCCGGATTCCGCCCGACCTCGGACGACGACGCGCCGATCCTCGGCGAGGCGCGGCCCGGCCTCGTCCTCGCGGTCGGCCACCACCGCAACGGCGTCCTGCTGGCGCCGGTCACCGCCTCGGCCATCGCCGGCCTGATCGGCGGCGGCGCGCTGCCGCCCGTCGCCGCCCCCTTCGGCCCCGCCCGCTTCGCGCCCCGGACGGCGCGCCTCCAGAGGCTGCCATGAAGCTCACCGTGAACGGCGAGGCCCGCGAGAGCGAGGCCGCCACCCTCGACGCGCTCTGGCGCGACGAGACCGCCGCGCTCGACCTCGCCGGCCCGCAGGGCTTCGCCATCGCCCTCAACGGGGCGGTGGTGCGCCGGCCGGACTGGGCCGCGACGGCGCTCCGCGAGGGCGACCGCGTCGAGATCGTGCGGGCCATGCAGGGCGGCTAGCGCCGCTGCAGGGCGGCTAGCGCCGCCGCAGGGCGGCTGATGCCGCCGGCCCGCGCCCGGGCTCGGCCCGGGGGAGAGGCGCGCTCCGAGCCGCGCCGCGTCACAGGAGTCCCGCATGACCACACCCACCCCCCTCGCCCCGGACGGCGACGATCCGCTGGTGATCGCCGGCACCCCCCTGCGCTCGCGCCTCCTGATCGGCACGGCCGGCTACCCGACCCAGGCGATCATGGCCGAGGCGGTGCGCGCGAGCGGCGCCGAGATCGTCACGGTGTCGATCCGCCGCGTCTCCCTGCGCGGCCACGGCTCGGACACCGTCTCGCTTCTCGCGAGCCACCGCTTCCTGCCGAACACCGCCGGCTGCGAGACCGCCCGCGACGCCGTGATGACCGCCGAACTCGCCCGCGAGGCCCTCGGCACGGCCTGGATCAAGGTCGAGGTGATCGGCGACCGCGAGACGCTCTACCCGGACGTCGCCGAGACCCTCGAGGCCACGCGCCAGCTCGTCGATGCCGGCTTCGTGGTGCTGCCCTACTGCAACGACGACCCGGTGGTGTGCGCCCGGCTCGCCGATCTCGGGGCCGCGGCCGTGATGCCGATGGGCTCGCTGATCGGCTCGGGGATGGGCGTCGCCAACCCGGCCAACCTGGAGTTGATCTGCCGCCGCTCGCCGGTCCCGGTGATCGTCGATGCGGGGATCGGCACGGCCTCGGACGCGGTGATCGCGATGGAACTCGGCGCCGCGGCGGTGCTCCTCAACACGGCGGTCGCGAAGGCGGACGACCCGGTGCGGATGGCCCGGGCCATGCGCCACGCGGTCGAGGCGGGGCGCCTCGCGCACGGGGCCGGCCGGATCCCGCGCCGGGCGCGGGCCGAACCGTCGAGCCCGCAGCTCGGCCTCGTCGGCTCGTGAGGCCGCTGCCCGCCCGGCTCCTCGTCGTCAGCGACCGGCACGGCTCGGACCGGCCCCTCGTCGCGCGGGTCGCGGCGGCGCTGGCGGCGGGCGCCCGCTGGATCTGGCTGCGCGACCGCGACCTGCCGGAGGCGGAGCGCGCGGCGCTCGCGGGCGAGTTCGCCCGGCTGGTCGGCGAGGCCGGCGGGACGCTCACGATCGGGCGCGATGCCGGGCTCGCGGCGCGGGTCGGGGCGGGGGGCGTGCAGGCCGGGGACGCGGCGGCCGCCGCGGCGGCCCGGGCGCGGCTCGGCCCGGGGGCCCTGGTCGGGGTCTCGGCCCACTCCCTCGCCGAGGTGCGGGCGGCGCGCGAAGCGGGCGCCGACTACGTCACGCTGAGCCCGATCTTCGCCACGGCGAGCAAGCCCGGCTACGGCCCGGCCCTCGGGCCGGCAGCCCTCGCGCCGGCGGCGGAACTCGGCCTGCCGGTGGTCGCGCTCGGCGGGATCACCCCGGAGACCGCCGCCTCCTGCCTGGAGGCGGGCGCCGCCGGCATCGCCGTGATGGGCGGGGTGATGCGGGCGCGGGATCCCGGCGCGGCGGTCGGCGCGCTGCTGGGGGCGCTCGCGATCGGGCGCGGGCCCGCACCGACGCGGCGGTGAGTCGGGCGCGCGCGCCCTCAGCCCTCGGCGGCCGGTCCGTAGGGCGGGCGGGGAATCGCCCGGTGCGCCGCCCGCAGGGCCGCCGACCAGCGCTCGCGCAGGTCGTGGAAATACGGCTCGCCCGCCTCGATCCGGTGCACCACCTCCATCCGGACGGTGTTGCGGCGGATCACCACGAAGTCGATCGGCAGCCCGACGCCGAGATTCGACCGCATGGTCGAATCCATCGAGATCAGCCCGACCTTCAGCGCGTCGTAGAGGTCGGTCCGGTAGGTCACCGCCCGGTCGAGGATCGGCTTCCCGTACTTGTGCTCGCCGATCTGCAGGAAGGGCGCGTCCTGGCTGCAGGACATGAAGTTGCCGGCCGAGTAGATCATGTAGAGCCGCATCGGCCCGTCGCCGATCTGGCCGCCGAACAGGAACGACACCTCGAAACGCAGCTGCGCCGCCTCGAAGCCCTCGCGCTCGATCGCCCGCACCCGCCGGATCGCCCGGCCGATCAGCTGGGCGGCCTGGAACATCGTCGGGGCGTCCATGATGGTCTCGACGGCGCCGGTCTCGGGATTGGCGACGCCCTCGGTGAGCAGCGCCACCACCGATTGGGTCACCGACAGGTTCCCCGCCGAGGCGAGCGCCAGCACGCGCTCGCCCGGCACCTCGAACAGGTGCAGCTTGCGGAAGGTCGAGATGTCGTCGAGACCCGCATTGGTGCGGGTGTCGGCGATCATGACGAGACCCTCCTCGACCAGGATCCCGACGCAGTAGGTCATGGCTCAGCGCTCCCCCGGCCGCCGCCGGCGCAAGTCCGCCGCAACCCTCTCAGAGCCGCCGGACCGGGTCCAGAGATGAAACGCGGCTCAGCAGCCGCCGAGGAACCGCCGCGCCCGGTCGAGCCAGCGCCGCCCCGACGTCTCCACGGAATCCGCGACGAGGGCGCCGGCGATCACCGAGGCCGTCATGGCGAGGAGGTGCGCGAGCGGGAGATCGAACGGGATGGCCATGGTCGGGATCGTCTGAGCGCGTGGGGCCGGGCGGTCGCGGCGCGCCCGCGCGGGCGCTCCGTGGCCGGAGGCGTCGCCCACCGTTAAGGCGCCGCGTCCCCGAGGCAAGGTGGCAGCCGGGTGCGGCGGCGGATTCGCCCGCGCCGTCGCAATTGCGCCACGGGCGGGGTCAGGACTGCGATTGCGCCTATGCCTGGGCCTATGCTTGTGCCTGGGCCTGGGCCTGGGCGCGCACGTCGTCGACCAGCACCCGCACGGTCATGGTCTCGGTGCCGCCGCCCAGGCGGCTGCCGCGCACCGGGGCGGCGTCGAGGTAGTCGAGCCCCACCGCCACCCGCAGATGCGCCTCCGTGGCGGAGATGCCGAAGCAGGGGTCGAACCCGACCCAGCCGAGATCCGGGACCAGCGCCTCGGCCCAGGCATGGCCCGCCTCCTGGGCCGGCGTCCCGGCCCGGTAATAGTAGCCCGAGACGTAGCGCACCGGGATCTCCAGGTGGCGCGCCGCCGCGATGAAGATGTGGGCGAGATCCTGGCCCACGCCCTTGCGCAGGCCGAAGGCCTCCGCGGCCGTGCTGCTCGAGTGGGTCGGGCCGCCCGGGGCGTAGGCCACCTCCTGGTGGACGGCGTCCACCAGGGCGTGAAGGCGGCCGAGCGGCTCGGTGGCGCCCGCGGTGACGTCGTCGGCGAATTCCCGAATCGCCGCGTCCGCGGCGGCGAAGCGCGATTCGCGCAGGTAGAACAGGTCGGGCAGGCGCTCGACCGCGCCCCGCACCACCCCGTGCGTCTCGCTGGTCTCGACCTCGCCGGTGACCCGCACCACCAGCGCCTCCTCGGGCCCGTCGGCGCTGTAGACGTGGACGATGTTGCCGAACCCGTCCTCGCGGCGGCTCAGGCGCCCGTCCGCGGTCGGCTCGATGCGCCAGAGGCGCACGTGCTGGCCGTCGTGGTCGCGCGGGGTGAGGCGCAGGATCTGGATCAGGCCGCGGGCCGGGGAGTCGTACTCGTAGGCCGTCTCGTGAACGACGCGGATGCGCATGGGAACCTGTGGCTGGGGCGAAGCCGGGAAGGGGCCGGGCGGGGCAACCGCCCGGATCGCCATCACACGAGGTACTGCTCCGTGATGGCTGCGCCGAGGCGGTTATTGTCCTGGATGAAGCCCTGGATGAACTCGTGCAATCCCCCGGCGAAGATGCTCTCCACGGAGGCGCTGTCCAGGCGGGCCAGCATGTTGCTGGAGAGGCGCTGGGTCGGGCCGCGCCGGCCGTAGGCGTCCGCGATCAGGTCGAGGTGGCGCACCAGCATCTCGTAGCAATTGGCCAGGGAGCGCGGCATCTGCCGGTTCAGGATGAGCAGGTCCGCCACCAGCCAGGGCTTGATGCTCTCCCGGTAGACCCAGTGATAGGCGGTGAGCGCCGAGACCTCGCGCAGGATCGTGGTCCACTGGAAGTAGTCGAGGCTGCCGCCGACCCGCTCAGTCTCGGGCAGGAGCACGTGGTACTTCACGTCGAGGATGCGGGCGGTGTTGTCCGCGCGCTCGATGGCCACGCCGAGCCTCGTGAACCAGTAGGCATCGTTGCGCAGCATGGTGCGGTAGGCCGAGCCGTCGAAGGCGAGGGACACGCCCTTCACCCAGTCGAGGAAGCGGGCGAATTCCTCGCGGCTGAGGTCGCGCCCCTCGTAGGAGCGCAGCGTCAGCCACGCCTCGTTGATCGATTCCCACATCTCGACCGTCAGCGCCGTGCGGACGCTGCGGGCGTTCTCGCGGGCGGTCTGCAGGCAGGAGCGGATCGAGGACGGGTTGTGCGGGCTGAAGGCGAGAAAGTCCCGCACCGTGTGCTCGTTCACGCTGTCGTAGAGCGGCTTGAACACCTCGGCGCTGCCCGCCGAGGCCAGGGCCGAGGCCCATTCGTTGCTCTCGCCGCCGCCGTAGCTCGCCGGCAGCGCGGTGAGACGGAGGGCGGCGTCGAGGATGCGGGCGATGAAATCCGCCCGCTCGCTGTAGCGGGAGAGCCAGTAGAGGTTGTCGGCGGTGCGGGAGAGCATGGGGCGCGCTTCGGGAGAGGATGGGCGGGGGACCGGGGCGGGGCGCGCCGTCACGCGTCGAGGACCCAGGTGTCCTTGGTGCCCCCGCCCTGGCTCGAATTCACCACCAGCGATCCCTCCTTGAGCGCGACCCGGGTGAGGCCGCCCGGCACGATCCGGATCTCGTCGGCCCCCGTCAGCACGAAGGGCCGCAGGTCGACGTGGCGGGGGGCGACCCCGGAGGCCACGAAAGTCGGGCAGGTGGAGAGGGCGAGCGTCGGCTGGGCGATGAAGCCGTCCGGCGCGTGGCGCAGCTTGCGGGAGAACTCCTCGATCTCGCGCTTCGTCGCGTGCGGCCCCACCAGCATGCCGTACCCGCCCGAGCCGTTGACCTCCTTGACAACGAGGTCGCCGAGATTGGCCAGCACGTGGGCGAGGGCGTCCTTCTCGCGGCAGCGCCAGGTCGGCACGTTGTGCAGGATCGGATCCTCGCCGGTGAAGAAGCGCACGATCTCCGGCATGTAGCTGTAGACCGCCTTGTCGTCCGCGATGCCGGTGCCGACCGCGTTGGCGAGCGTCACGCTGCCGCTCTGGTAGGCGCTCATCAGCCCGGGCACGCCCAGCACCGAATCGGGCCGGAACACCAGCGGGTCGAGGAAGTCGTCGTCGATGCGCCGGTAGATCACGTCGACGCGCCGCGGCCCCTCGGTGGTCCGCATGTAGACCACGTCGTCCCTGGTGAAGAGGTCGGAGGCCTCGACCAGTTCCACCCCGAGCTTGTCGGCCAGGAAGGAGTGCTCGTAGAAGGCCGAGTTGAAGCGGCCGGGCGTGAGCAGCACGACCGTCGGGTCGCGGGCGGCGCTCTTGGGGGCGAGGCTGCGCAAGGTGGCGAGCAGCGCGTCCGGATAGGCCTCGACCGGCGAGACCCGGTGCTTCGAGAACAGTTCGGGGAAGAGGCGCAGCATCACCTCCCGGTTCTCCAGCATGTAGGAGACGCCGGACGGGGTGCGGGCGTTGTCCTCCAGCACGTAGAACTGGTCCTCGCCGGTGCGCACGATGTCGATGCCGGCGATGTGGACGTACTTGCCGTGCGGCACCTCGAAATCCCGCATCTCCAGCCGGTAATGCGGGTTGCGGTAGACGAGATCCCCGGGGATGATTCCGGCCTTGATGCATTCCTGCGGCCCGTAGATGTCGGCCAGGAAGGCGTTCAGCGCCGTCACGCGCTGCTTCAGTCCGCGCTCCAGGAAGCCCCATTCGGGCTTGGTGAGCACCCGCGGAATGATGTCGAACGGGATCAATCGCTCGGTCGATTCATTGTCCCCGTAAACCGCGAAGGTGATGCCGATGCGCCGGAAGAACAGCTCGGCCTGGCTGCGGCGCGTGTTGAAGTGCTCGGGCGGCGTCGAGTCGAGCCAAGTCTTCAGGGCCGCGTAGGCGCCGCGGACTGAGGATTGGTCGCGTCCGCTCCCGGGGATTCCGTTCATCTCGTCGAACGCGCTGAGCGGCATGGGCGTCCCTCTGGTTGGCCCGGAAGCTAGACGCAAGACGGGGGCCAAGGCAAAGGAAATGCGCCGTTGGGGCATGGGGTTCGCGGGGATCGGGGTTGGCGGGGCCGAATCTTGCGATCAAATGCGAGCCGCCCCCTGCCCAATCCATGGGCAGGTCCGGTCATAGGCAAGTCCGGCCCTGGGCAAGTCCGGCCCTAGGCAAGTCCGGCGCCGCGCCGGGTCGGGACCGGCCGGGCCGCGCCGTCAGATCAGCTTGAGACCCTTGAAGCTCGCGTGGCCGTCCCGCCCGACGATGATGTGGTCGTGCACGACGATGCCGAGGGGTTCGGCGGCCCCCACGATGTCCCGGGTCATGCGGATGTCCGCCTGCGACGGGCTCGGGTCGCCCGAGGGGTGGTTGTGCACCAGGATGAGGGCGGTGGCGGAGAGTTCGAGGGCGCGGCGGACCACCTCGCGGGGATAGACCGGGGTGTGGTCGACGGTGCCGCGCCCCTGCACCTCGTCGGCGATCAGGCGGTTGCGCTTGTCGAGGAAGAGGATGCGGAACTCCTCGCGCGGCGCGAAGGCCATGGCGGCCCGGCAATAGTCGAGGACCGCGCTCCAGGAGGAGAGGAGCGGGCGGTCGGCGACGGCGCCGCGGGCGAGCCGCCGTCCCGCCGCCTCCAGGATCTTGAGATCGGCCACGACCGCGGGCCCGATGCCGTCGATCTCGGCGAGGCGCTCGGCCGGGGCGGTGATCACCTCGGCGAAGCTGCCGAAGCGGGCGATCAGCGCCTTGGCGATCGGCTTGACGTCGCGGCGCGGGATCGAGCGGAACAGGACGAGTTCGAGGAACTCGTAGTCGGGCAGCGTGTCGCCCTGCGCGAAGCGCGCCCGCAGCCGCTCGCGGTGCCCGTGGTAGTGGGGCGCCTCGCCGGGAGCCTCTGCCAGGCCCCCGGGCCGCTCCGGCGGCCTGCCTGGCCGCTCCGGCGGCCTGCCGCGGCGCATGGCCCCGCTCAGGCGGGCGGGCGCGGCAGGTCGAGGCCCTTGGGCGACAGGGTGAAGATCTCGACCCCCGTCTCCGTCACCGCCACCGTGTGCTCGAACTGGGCCGAGAGCGAGCGGTCGCGGGTGACGGCGGTCCAGCCGTCGGAGAGCACCTTCACGTGGGGCCGGCCGAGATTGATCATCGGCTCGACGGTGAAGAACTGGCCGGGGCGCAGCACCACGCTGTAGCTCGGCTCGACGTAGTGCAGGATGGTGGGCGCGTCGTGGTAGCTGCGCCCGAGGCCGTGGCCGCAGAAGTCGCGCACCACCGAGCAGCGCTCGGCCTCCGCGTAGGCCTGGATCGCCGCGCCGATGTCGTTGGTGGTGGCGCCGGGCTTGATCGCCGCGATGCCGCGCATCATCGCCTCGTGGGTGATCTCGCACAGGCGCGCGGCCCGCCGCGGCACCTCTCCCACATAGGCCATGCGGCTGGAATCGCCGTGCCAGCCGTCGACGATCAGGCAGATGTCGAGGTTGACGATGTCGCCCTCGCGCAGGGGCTTGTCGTTCGGGATGCCGTGGCAGACGACGTGGTTGATCGAGGTGCAGATCGATTTCGGGTAGCCGCGGTAGAACAGCGAGGCCGGATAGGCGCCGTGGTCCATCGCGAAGGTGTAGGCGAGTTGGTCGAGGGCCTCGGTGGTGACGCCGGGCGCCACCGCCTCCATGAGCAGGTCGAGGGCCTCGGCGGTGAGCCGGCCGGCCTTGCGCATTGCCTCGAAGGCCTCCGCCCCGTGGATCGGCGGCTCCTGGCGGCGGCCGGTCTCGGCCGTCCTCTGCTCGTCACGACTCATGGAACCGGATCCGGCTTGACGGGGTGCGCGGGCTGCGGGCGTGCGGTGGATGTAGGCTCTTCCGGCACGGAAGCCAAGCGCGCCGCGGCGCGCACCGCCGCATGTCTCCCCCGCGCGCGGCGCCCCGCGCCGCGGGCCCGCGCTCAGCGGGGATCGACCCAGGGCGCCGGCGCGGCCCGGGCGACCCGGGCCGGCGGGGCGGCCCGCGCGGGCCGCGCCGTCCGCACCCGCGCGGCGCGGCGGCGCAGGTGCCGGCGGGGCTTGGCGGTCTCGCCCCAGGCGGCGCCCACCAGCCCGCCGACCACGGCGCCGATCGGCCCGGCCACGACGGCCCCGGCCACGACCCCGGCGCCGGCCCCGATCGCCGTGCTGCTCTGGGCGAGGCCCGGCCGCGGCACCAGGAGCGCGGCCGCGGCGGCCCCCGCGATGATCCAGCGCCTCATGCGGGTCCCCCTCGTCCTCGCGCCTGTCGATGGCGGAGCCGTCGCAGGGGATCGTGTCGAAAGCAGGACCGGCGACGCGCCGCCCCCTAGGCGCCCCGGGCGGGAGGGGCTAGAGGGACGCCGAGAGCCAAGCTCCAGGCAGGATCCCCGCGATGGCAGACAAGGCCGTACCCCACTTCCACAACCAGGACGGCGCCCGCGTCATCCACGTCGGTTCGAAGGAGTTCATGTGCATCGGGGCGCTGCCGCCCTTCGACCACCCGCACGTGTTCCTCGACATGGGGGCGGAGAGCGAGATCATCTGCCAGTACTGCTCGACGCTGTACCGCTACCGCGGCGACCTGAAGCCGGGCACGGCCGACCCGGCCTCGGCGGTCTGGGACGATCGCGCCCGCCTTGCCGCCGAATAAGCCGCTCCCGGACGGGCCGGGCCTCCGGATCGCGATCGCCGGGGCGGGGATCGGCGGGCTGACCGCCGCCCTGGCGCTCGCGGCGCGCGGCCACACGGTCACCCTCGTCGAGCGCCGCACCGCCTTCAGCGAGGTCGGGGCGGGGCTGCAGCTCTCGCCCAATGCGAGCCGGCTCCTGACCGATCTCGGCCTCGGGCCGGCCCTGCGCCGGGTGGCGGGCGAGCCCGCCCGGGTGCGGATCCGCGGCCTGGCGAGCGGGCGGACGATCGGCGAGGTCGCGCTCGGCGCGGCGATGCGCGAGCGCTTCGGGGCGCCCTACCTGGTGATCCACCGGGCGGACCTGCAGACGATCCTGCTCGACGCGGTGCGCGGCCGGCCCGGCATCCGGCTCCTGGTCGGGCGCGCCGCGACGGGGTTCCGCGAGACGGCCTCGGGCGCGAGCCTGACGGTGGAGAGCGCGGGCGGCCGGGCCGAGACCCTCGAGGCCGACCTCGTCGTCGCGGCGGACGGAATCCGCTCGGCCCTGCGGGCGCGCCTCGACGGGGGTGCGCTGCGGCCGGTCGGGGCGGCGGCCTGGCGCGCGACGCTGCCGCGCGGCCAAGCGCCGGGCGCCCTCCAGGGGGACGAGACCGGCCTCTGGCTCGGCCGCGGCCGGCACGTGGTGCATTACCCGATCGCCGGCGGCGAGCGGATCAACGTCGTGGCGGTCCTGCCGGACCGGCGCGACGAGGCGGATTGGAGCGCCCCGGGCGATCCGGCCCGGCTGCGCGCGGGGTTCGCGGACGCCGCGGCCCCGCTCGCCGAGCTGCTGGCGCAGCCGCGGGACTGGCTGGTCTGGACCCTGGCGGACCGGCCGGCGGCCCGGCCGATGGCCCGCGGGCGGCTCGCGCTCCTCGGCGACGCGGCCCATCCGGTGCTGCCCTTCCTGGCCCAGGGGGCGGCGCTGGCGATCGAGGACGCGGCGGTGCTCGCCGCCTGCCTGGCGGGCGCCCCGGTGCCGCAGGCCCTCGCGGCCTACGCGGCCGCGCGCCGCCCGCGGGCGCGCCAGGTTCAGCGTCAGGCGCGCCGCAACGGGCGCGTCTACCACGCGGGCGGGCTGGTGGCGGCGGCCCGCGACGCCGTGATGGCCCGGCTCGGCCCCGCCCGCATGACCGAGCGCTACGCCTGGCTGTACGGCTGGAGGCCGGCCGAACCGACCGGCGCTTGATCTGCGCCCCGGCGCCGGGGTAACCGGGGCGGGCGCGGACGTGGCGGAATCGGTAGACGCACGAGACTTAAAATCTTGCGGCCGCAAGGCCGTGCGGGTTCGAGTCCCGCCGTCCGCACCAGCCTCGGGCCGCATCCTCGCCCGGCACCGCCGGCCCGCTCCGCCCGCCAGCCGGCGGCGTTCCGCCCGACGCTCACTCGACCAGTTCGCTCGCCCGAGCGAGCGCGGAGGGAGGCACCTCGAGGCCGAGGTAATCGGCCGTCCTCAGATTGAAGACGTAATCGAACTTGATCGGTTGCTCGATCGGCAGGTCTCGCGGATGAGAGCCGCGCAGGATCTTCGCGACGTAGGAGGCCGAGCGCCGGAACATGTCGTAGAAGTCGGGACCGTACCCGACCAAGCCACCGGCTTTCACGTACGGCCCCTCTCCGATCGACGCCAACCTGTGCTTTAGGCAGAGGTTCGCCAACGTCCGCACGTTGTCCGTGAGCAAGGCGTCGTGGATCAGCGACACCGCACCGACGCGGCTGCTCGCGATCGTGGCGAAGGCCGCCTCGAATTCCTGCGGGGACTGGATTGCGACGGGCCTGAGTTCCACGCCGAGGGAGCGGGCGGTGGATCCGAGCGCCCGCAGATCGGGCTGGGCGACGGGGTTGGCGACGTTGAACACGGTCGCGAGGCTGGTCAGCCCGGGGATGCACTCCTTGAGGATCTCCAGGCGTTTCGCGGAGATCTGAGGCGCAAAGAAGCTCAAGCCGGTGATGGTGCCGCCGGGATGCGCGAGGCTGTCCACCAAACCGGTCATCGCGATGTCGCTGGTCGTCGCCACCACGATCGGCACGTCTCGCGAGGCCTGCTTGAGCGCGGCCGTCGCGGGGTAGCCGTGCGTGACGATGACGTTGGGCCGGCTATCGACCAATTCGCGCGCAAGCGCGGCAAGCCGCACGTAATCGCCGAGCGCCCACCGAAAATCGAGAACGACGTCCCTGCCGTCCTCGTACCCCAATTCCCGCAATCCGAGCTTCAGGGACTCGACCTGCCGCGCGTAGCCATTCGGCGTGGCCGCACCCAGGAAGCCGATTCGCGGCAGCACCGGCTGGGATCGCGCCAGCATGGGGCGGCTCACAGAGGCGGCGCCCAAAGTCGCCAGAAACTGACGCCGTTTCATCTTCGCACCGCCCGGGTCTGGGGCTCCACTCCGCACTTGGTCCGTACAGTCGGTCCGCACCAGCAAGACTGCCGATACCGGGTTGGTTCCTCGCTCCGCGAGCCAAGTGCCGGTTGGTCCCACGGCCAAGCGCTGCTCTGCTTCGGGTTCGGCCGGATCGGCGCGGGCGAACCGCCGCGAGGCCGAACGCGCGGGCCAAGCGCGCCGGCGCGCAGCCGGGCCGGACCGGCGTCAGCAGCCGCGGGGAGGAGACCTGCCTCGCGCCTCGGGGAACGCGGCCGCTCCGGTCGCGAGCGGGCACCGGACCCCGTCCGCCGTCGGGAGCGGAGGGTCCGCACCGCCCCGCGCGCGGCCACGGTAGAGGACGGGCGCCAGGACCGGGAGGACGCAGCCTCCATGGACGCCGCGCAGGGCCGAGGCGAGACCCCGCATCGGAGGGGCCGCGCCGGCCGCGACGCCGCAATCAGGCCGCCGGCAGGGGAATCCCCGGCACGGCCCGGGGCGCACCGGCCTCGGGCGGCGGCACCAGGACGGGCGCGCGCGGCGCCGCGTCCGGCGCGTTGTAGGGGCGATTGTAGCAGAGCCGGACGGCGATCCAGAACGCCTCCCGCTCCTCGGCGCTGAGGTGACTCAGGCAGCCGGCGAGGAGGGCTTCGCCGGCGCTCGCCCAGGCCGCGCGCTGCTTGGCCGTCAGGCTCTCGATCGGCGCCCGAGCGCCCGCGAGCCCCTGGTCGGAGAGGTCATGATCATGAAGCGCCTGCACCGCACCGCCCCGTGCTGTTGGAGGTCGCCCACTCAACGCACGAAGCCTGACGGCGATCCCGCAATGCGGCAAGTTGGCCGCCACCCGCACCGCGTCCCCGGGACGAGGAGCCCGGGTTCGGCACCGCGGCCCGCGCGCCCGCTGCCGCGAGGCCCGCCCCGTGCGCCTCGGCTTTCTGGCTGAACCGTTCGCGAGGCGCGGCGTTGCCATGCTCGTCGGGGATGACGCACGAGGCAGGGAATGCGGCGCGGACACGGAACGGGACTCAGGATCGCGGCGATCTGGGTCGCGATGATGACGGCGACCGCGCTGGTGAGGGCGGCCGTCGCGGGCCCGGCCGGGATCAGTCTGGAGCAGCTGACCCGCTCAGCCCCGATCCAGGCTCCCGTCACGGCCAAGAAGCGGTCGCGCACCGCCGATCACCGCAAGGACGAGGCGGCCGCGGCGCGACGCACGGAGTGAGGGCCGGCCGCGCCTCGCCCGGATCGGGCGGCGGCGAGCCCGGTGCCGCGCCTGCGCCCCTCGCAAGTGATCCGGGCACTGGTGCGGGCCGTCGCGGCGTCCCCGTCCGGCGCTCTCCCGGCGCGCCCCGGCGCAGGGCCGGACCGCGTTGACCCGCCCGTCGATCTGTGGAACCAGCCCGCCGGGACCGAGGGGAAGAGGATGTCTGAGAGCGACACCCTGGCGCAGGCGCTCGCCGACGTGAGCCAGCGGCGGGCCGCGCTGGAAGCCGAGTACGAGCGCATCGGCAGCGAGCTGGCGAAGCTCCGCCTCGCCGAGAACGCGCTGCGGGCGATCGTCGACGACACCGACCTGCCGCTCGCCGGACTGGCGGGCACCGCCGGCCTGCCGCTCGCGGGAGCCGGCCGAGGCGGCGAGGACGGTCGGGCGCGGCAGCCGCGGGCCGCGGGCGAACTCGGCCAAGGGGCGCCTCAAGGCGCTGCTGGAGGGCGCCGGACCGCAGGGCCTGACCAGCGCGCAGATCGCCCGCCAGCTGCCGGACGTCGCGCCTGGGACCCTCAACACCTATCTCAGCGTCATGGTCGCGGGCGGCGAGGCCGTCCGGGCCGGGGAATTCTACCGGGGCGTTCGCCCCGCCGAGGCCGCCCTGTCCGACGAGCCCGACGAGGCGGCGCCCGACGGGGAGGCCGGCGCCGACCTCGCCGGATGACGCCTGCCGCCGTCGCGTGACCGGACGCTGCGGCACGTGCTAGGCTCCCCCGCGGGAGCCGCACGGGCGGGACGTCGCGATGGATGTCGACGCGCTTCTCCGCGAGATCAGCCGCCGGATCGTCGAGATCGAGCTGCGGTCGACGGCCCTCGCCGCGCGGGTGGCGCAGCTCGCCAGCCTCGGTCTCGAGGCCGGCGAGGTGGAGCAGCGGCTCTGGGCCGCCATCGACGCCCTGACGGTGCTGCGCTGCGAGCAGTGGATCCTCCAGGGGCTGCGAGGCGCGGACCGCGCGGACGAGATCCTCGCCAGGGCCGCCGCGTGCGACGAGGACGCCGCGGCCCGCCTCCGGGCGCGGACCGAGGTGACGCGGGACGGCGCCGGATCCTGAGCCGGCCCGAATCCGGCCCGACGCAAGTCGACCTGCGCCGCAACGGCTTGCGGAACACTTGAAGAACGCTTAACCTGTTCGCGATTTGTACCATGTCGCGCGTCGGCGCAGGCGATGAGAGTGACCCATGCTCACCCGTAAGCAGTTGGACCTGCTCCGCTTCATCCAGCAGCGGATGCGCGAGACCGGCGTCCCGCCCTCCTTCGACGAGATGAAGGACGCCCTCGACCTCAAGTCCAAGTCCGGCATCCACCGTCTCATCACGGCCCTGGAGGAGCGCGGCTTCCTCCGCCGGCTGCCGAACCGGGCCCGCGCGATCGAGGTCATCCGCATCCCCGAGGCGGTGGCGAGCGGCCCCGCGGAGGTGGTGCGCTTCACGCCGAGCGTCGTCGAGGGGGGGCGCTCCTCGGCCCCGGTCAAGCCCGCCCCGCTGCCGACCGCCCTGGTCTCCGACGAATCCGGGCACGCGGTCAGCATCCCGGTCATGGGCCGGATCGCCGCCGGCACGCCGATCTCGGCCATCCAGAGCCAGAGCCGCAGCGTCGCGATGTCGCCGGACTTCCTCGCCGGCGGCGAGCACTACGCCCTGGAGGTGCGCGGCGACTCGATGATCGAGGCCGGCATCCTGGACGGGGACTTGGTGGTGATCCGCCGCCAGGACACCGCCAATACGGGCGACATCGTGGTGGCGCTGATCGACGACGAGGAGGCGACCCTCAAGCGCCTGCGCCGCCGCGGCTCGTCGATCGCCCTCGAAGCCGCCAACCCGGCCTACGAGACCCGGGTCCTTGGGCCCGACCGGGTCCGCATCCAGGGCCGCCTCGTCAGCCTCATCCGCAAGTACTGAGGCAATTACCTCCTGAGGCAAGTACTGAACCGTCCCCGGCTCCGGTTCGACCCGTAACCCTCGCGCGGACGGCCGTCATCCGCCGCGCGCGAGCCCCTCTCGGCCCCGCAGATCGGGACGACGCCTGGTTGATCCCGGTCGAGGGGAAGCGCCGATGACGCGTGGTCCGGCGCGAACACCTTCCTTCCCGCAGCTGACGCATGGTGACGCCGGGCCGCGTCGCGATCAGGCAGGCGCGCGCAGCGTAGAGCAGGGTGATGGCCGGCCTCGCGCCCGCGGCGACAGTTTGCGTGTGGTGGGAGATGCGCTCCTGTGGCATGTCTCCACCTTGCGGAACTGCTGGTTGCGCGGCGGATCTGCGCTGGCGTAGGGGAAGCTTAACCGAGCCATCCGATACCTCGAAGCCGGTCCGAGGGACGGAGGAGCCGCTCCTGCGTCGGAGAGGCCAGTGCGGGGCACGACATGCCGGATGGCTCCATCCTGTTGATCGCGGACGATTCCGCGCCGGCTCTCGGGCTCGCGCACGAACTCGCCCGCCTGATGCCCTGCATCGCCATGCGGCCGGAGGATCCGCCGCCGCCCGGCCCGCACGCCGCCGTGGTGCTCGATCTGGGTCCGGCCGAGGTCGCGCTCGGCACCGGCCTGCGGCGCTCGATCAGCGGCCTGCGCGCCCGGGGTGTCCCCTGCCTCGGCCTCGCCCGCGACGCGCCGGCCGCCGCGCTCGCGCGGGCGCGCGGGGCGGCGACGGTCCTCAACGCGCATGCACCCTCGCACGTGATCGCGCGCGAGATCGCGGACGCGATCGCCGGCGAGGCCGCCGCGCGGGCGCGGGAGCCGCTCTGGCAGACCCGCATCCGCGCCGCCGAGGCGAGCACGCTCGTCACCCAGGCGTTTCACGCCGCCACCGCGGGCAGGGCGATCAGCCGCGAGGACATCGACCTCGGCACCGAGATCGTGCTCGACGCGATGAGCGAGGCCGGGATCCGGGCGTGGCTCGACGTGATCCAGGCCCACGCGATCAGCGTCTACCAGCACTCGCTGGGGGTGGCCGGCTACGCGGCGGCCCTGGCGGGGCGGCTCGGCTTCCGGCACCAGGACCAGATGCGCCTCGTGCGGGCCGCCCTGCTGCACGACGTCGGCAAGGCGCGCATCCCCCACGCCATCCTGGACAAGCCGAGCAGCCTCACGGAGGAGGAGATGGCGGTGATGCGCACCCATCCGGTGATCGGGGCGCAGCTCCTGGCCCGCCAGCCGGGCTTCGACGCGGAGACCCTCGACGTGGTGCGCCACCACCACGAGATGCTGGACGGGTCGGGCTACCCGGACGGCCTGTCGGGCCGCGCGATCGGCGACCTCGTGCGCCTCGTGACGATCTGCGACATCTTCTCGGCGCTGACCGAGCGGCGGCCCTACCGTGCCCCGATGGCGGCCGAGGAGGCCTGGGCGGTGATGGAGCGGATGGGGCCGAAGCTCGACGCGGCGCTCCTCGCCGCCTTCCGCCCGGTGGCGCAGGCGGGCGCCGTCGCCCGCGCGGCCTGAGGCGGGGCGCCGGCCCGGCTCCCGCGGGGAGCCTCAATCGTCCGCCAGCACGCGGTACTCGGCGCCGTCGATGTCCTCGTACTGGCCCGAGCGCAGCGCCCACAGGAAGGCGCAGAGGCCCATCCCGCCGAGGAAGAGGGCGATCGGGATCATCAGGATGAGCACGTTCATGGCTGAGCAATCTCCGGCCGGTGGGGCGTCCGGCGCGCCCGCAGGGCGTTGAGCGTGACGATGACGGACGAGCCGGACATGGCGAGGGCGGCGATGAGCGGCGTGAGCAGGCCCGCGGCGGCGAGCGGGATCGCCGCGACGTTGTAGGCGGCCGAGACCCACAGGTTCTCCAGCATGAGCCGCCGCGCCGCCCGGCCGATCCGCAGCACCGCCAGGACCGGCGCGAGGTCGCGGCCGAGGAAGAGCGCGTCGGCCGCCGCCTGGCTGACATGCGCCGCGGTGACCGGGGAGAGCGAGGCGTGGGCGGCCGCGAGGGCGGGCGCGTCGTTGAGCCCGTCGCCGACCATCAGCACCCGGCGGCCCTGCGCGCCGAGGGCCTCGATGCGGCGGATCTTGTCCTGCGGCGCGAGCCCGCCCTCCCACTCGGCGACGCCGAGGGCGCCGGCCGCGGCGGCCACCGCCTCCGGCCGGTCGCCGGAGAGGATCAGCACCCGGTACCCCTCCGCCCGCAGGCTGCCGAGCACCCGCTCCGCGTCGGGGCGCAGGGCTTGGCGCACCCGGAACACGACCGGCGGGGCGTCGCCGTCCTTGAGGCAGATCGCCGAGGAGCCGGGATCCTGCGCGAGGGCCCGCTCCGCCTCGGCCTCCGCCTCGCAGAACCGCGGCGCGCCGAGCCGCACGAGGCGCCCCTCGACCACGGCCCGCACGCCGAGCCCGGCCGCCTCCTCGGCATCGGGCAGCGCCCGGGCCTCCGGCACCGCCGTCGCCAGGGCGGCCGCCATCGGGTGCCGGCTCGACAGGGCGAGCCGCGCGGCGAGGGCCAGGGCCTCGGACTCGTAGCGCCCGGCCAGGACCGGCTCCGGCAGGGTCAGGGTGCCGGTCTTGTCGAAGGCGACCGTGTCGATCGCCGCGAAGCGCTCCAGCGCCTCGCCGCTGTTGAGGAGGACGCCCTCGCGGAACAGCGCCCCGGCGGCGACGACCTGCACGGCCGGGATGGCGAGGCCGAGGGCGCAGGGGCAGGTGACGATCAGCACCGCCACGGCGGTGAGGAGGGCCGCGTGGAACCCGGCCCCCGCGGCCAGCCAGCCCGCGAGGGTGAGGAGCGCGGCCGCGTGGACCACCGGCACGTAGAGGCGCGTTGCCCGGTCGGCGAGGACCAGGGCGCGGGACTTCGCCTCCAGCGCCCGGCGCATCAGCGCCTCGACCTGGTCGAGCAGGGTGCCCCGCGTCGCGGCCGTGACCCGCACGGTGAGCGCCCCGCTGGCGTTGAGGGAGCCGGCATGGACCATGTCCCCCGGCCCGGCCGTCACCGGAGCGGTCTCGCCCGTGACGAGGCTGCGGTCGAGTTCCGACCGGCCCTGCGCCACGACGCCGTCGACGGGCACCCGCTCGCCGGGCCGCACCAGCACCGTGTCGCCGGGGGAGAGATCGGCCACCGGCACGTCGCGCACCGCCCCATCCGCCCCGACCCGGGCGGCCGTCTCGGCGCGCAACGCCGCGAGGTTCTCGGCGAGCGCCAGGGTGCGGCGGCGCATCACCTGATCGAGCACCCGCCCGATCAGGAGGAAGAACAGCAGCATGATGGCGCCGTCGAAATAGGCGTGCGGCGCGCTCATCGCCGTCTCGACCACCGACATCGCGAGGGTCAGCACGACCCCGAGGGTGATCGGGAAGTCCATCGTGATGCGGCCGGCGCGCAGGCCGCGCAGCGCGCCCTCGTAGAAGGGCCGCCCCGCATAGGCCGCCGCCGGCAGCGCCACCAGCGCCTGGATCCAGTGGAAGAGGTCGCGGTTCTCGGGCGTCATGTCGGAGACGTTGCCGGCCCAGACCGAGACCGCCAGCAGCATCACGTTCATGGACGCGAAACCCGCCACCGCGAGGGCGCGGATCAGCCGCTCGGTCTCGCGCGCCGCCACCGCGTCGCCGCGCCGGTGCGGGTCGAACGGGTGGCCGCGATAGCCCAGGCGGGTGAGCGCGGCGAGCACCTCCCCGATCTCGGCCGGCGCGCCGGGCGCCCAGGTCACCGAGAGGCGCCGGTCGGTGACGTTCAGGCGCGCGGCCCGGACGCCCGGGAGCAGGCCGATCCCGCCCTCGATCGTGCCGAGGCAGGCCGCGCAGCGCACGCCCTCGACCGCGAAGACGGCGCGGCTTGCCCCGTCCGGCTCCTCGGCCAGGAAGGCTGCGTAGTCCCGCGGCAGCGAGGACCGGGTGTTCGCCGCGCTCCAGGCGGCGTGCGCCTCCACGTAGGCGAGCGCCGCATCGGTGCAGCACATGCGGTGTCTCCCACTCAGTCGAGGACGAGGCGGCTGCGGCGGCGGAAGACCCGGCCGGTCGCGTCGGCGGCGTCGACCACGAGGTCCCACTGGCCGGGCAGCACCGCCTCGGCCCGCCCCGCATAGGTGCCGGGCCGCGCCTCGGAGAGGGGGAGCACGACGTCCTGGCGCTTGTCGGTCGGGCGCTCGAGCCGCGCCTCGACCCGCAGCCCCGGGAGCGGCGCCTCGGCGCGGTCGCTCAGGCGGGCCGTGACGGCGACCCCCGCCCCGGCGCGCGCGACCTCGGCGGCGAAGTGCCAGCCGCGCTCGGCCTGGGCGCGGGCGAGGCGGATCTCCGCGTTGTAGACCTGCCCGGCATGGTAGGGCGACTTCTCGTCGAGGCCCGACCAGGTGCGCAGGGCCGACGTGACCAGGAACGCGTTCGCGGCGGCGACCGTCCCGAAGAAGAGGAGGCCGATCATCAGGACGCGGCGGCCGGTGAGGGGCGCGCCGGGGGGGGACATCGTGCTCGCCATGGTCAGGGGGCCTTGAAGTGATCCTGCGCGGTGGCGGTCTCGCCCGAGTCGAGATCGGTGACGCGCAGGGTGAGGGGGGTGGACTTGTCGCGGCCGGCGCCGGCCGGCGCGAAGGCGAGGGCCCGGAATTCCTGCGTGGCGTCCGGGCCGACCGCGAGGCGGCCGTCCGGCGCGCCCAGCACCTCGACCCGCAGGTCCGGCACGCCCTCGACGGCGAGGGCGAAGCGGCGGACCTCCGGACGCTTGTTGACGATGCGCAGGGTCAGGCCGTTGCGGATGGTGCCGTCCGCCAGGGTGACGAAGAGCGGGTTGCGGTCGTGCAGGACGCTGAGGCTGGTGAAGCTGCGCGTGGCGAGCCCGACCAGCATGGTGCCCCCGACCGCCGCGACGAGCAGGCCGTACAGCACCGTGCGCGGCCGCACGAGGCGGGTCACCGGGGCCTCGCCGCGCCGCCGCCGCTCGCAATTCGCCTCCGTGTCGTAGGCGATGAGGCCGCGCGGCCGGCCGAGCTTGGTCATCACCGCGTCGCAGGCATCCGCGCAGAGGCCGCACTGGATGCAGGGCATCTGCAGCCCGTCGCGGATGTCGACCCCGGTCGGGCACACGACGACGCATTGGCGGCAATCGACGCAGTCCCCCGCGGGCTCGCCGGCGCGGCGCAGGGCCTGGGCCCGCTTGGCGGCGGTGCGGGGCTCGCCGCGGTCGTACCGGTAGGTGATGGCGAGGGAATCGTCGTCGGTGAGCGCGCCCTGGATGCGCGGCCAGGGGCACATGTAGGTGCAGACCTGCTCGCGCATGTGGCCGGCGAGGGTGTAGGTGGTGAAGGTCAGGGTCAGGATCGCCGCGTAGGCGGCGGGCGGGGCCTGGAAGGTGGCGAGCTGGTGCACCAGGGTCGGCGCGTCCGCGAAGTAGAGGACCCAGGCGCCGCCGGTCCACCACGCGATGCCGATCCAGATCGCGTGCTTGAGGATCCGGGCGCTCAGCTTCTCGAGCGACCAGGGCGCGGCGTCGAGGCGCATGCGGGCGCGCCGGTCGCCCTCGATCAGGCGCTCGATGCCGAGGAAGAGGTCGGTCCAGACCGTCTGCGGGCAGAGGTAGCCGCACCAGACCCGGCCCGCCACCGCGTTCATGAAGAACAGCGTGAAGGCCGCCAGGATCAGCAGCCCCATCACGTAGGTGACCTCCTGCGGCCACAGCTCGATCGAGAAGAAGTAGAGGCGGCCGCGGTCGAGGTCGATCAGCACCGCCTGGGACGGCTCGTGCGGGCCGCGGTCCCAGCGCAGGAAGGGCACGAGGTAGTAGATCGCCAGCGTGACGGCGAGCACGCACCAGCGGATGGTGCGGAAGGTGCCGCGCACGCCCTGCGGGTGGATCTTCCGGCGCGCCGCGTAGAGCTGGCCCGTCTCCTCGGGCACGACGCCCGGGACGACGCGCTCGCGCCCGACGAGGAGGGTGGTGGTCCCCGCCCTGGGGGCGGTGTCGAGAGCGTCCATCCGGCGAGATCCTGCCCGCCGGGAGGGCGGGCGCTGCCGGTCTCCGTCGCGCGGGCGGGGGCCGCGCGCCTTGATCTGGCGCAAACCGGACGCGTGCGGGGCGGCGGTTGCGGAGCGTGGCGGAGGGCGCGGTCGCGTTGATCGCGCGGGTCACCGCGCGTGACGCGGGACGGGCGGCGCTGGCCGCCGGGCGCGCCGAGCCCGGCGCACGCCCGCTCTCCGCTCCGGTTCCGCCACGAGCCTCCACGGCCCATCGGGCGCCCGGCGGATGACCCGCCGGCCTGCCGAGGCAGGTCCGCTCAGCCGTGCCCCAGCATCGCCAGGACCGCGTGGATCAGGGTCGCGCCGCCGATCGGCGCGATCAGCAGGAGCAGGGCGTTCACGACGACCAGCCACAGGAGCAGCTGCTCCTGGCGCCGGGTCAGCCGAGGCCGGCGGGGGGGCGGCTCCCAGAACGGCTTCCATCCTCCCTCGGCGTACATCGGCGTCTCCACCTCGTCGCGGTTCCGGCGATCCTGGGCGCTTTCCGACAGCGTGGAAACCGGGCGCGTCGCGGCAAATGAACCGCGGCCGCGCGGGAGGCGGCGGGGATCGCGTCAGCCGGCCGCGGCCGCGTCGAGCAGCCAGACGAGGTCGCCCGCGGACCGGACGCGGCCGGCCGGCAGGTCCTCCCCCGCGGCGAGGCGCGCCAGCGGCGCGCGCTTGCCCTCGCCGGTGACGAGGACGAGCACCAGCCGCGCCGAGGCCAGGGCCGGGAAGGTCAGGCTCACCCGCGGCACGAAGGGCGCGAGCCCGGCCTCCGGGACGGCGACGACCCAGGCTTCCGCCGCGAGTTCCGGCTTGCCCGGGAACAGCGAGGCCGTGTGCCCGTCCTCGCCGAGGCCGAGCAGCACGAGGTCGAACAGGGGCCGGGCCGGGTCGAGGACCGCGCCCCCGTAGGCGGCCCGCAGCCGGTCCGCGTAGGCCTCCGCCGCGGCCTCCGGGCTCGGCCCGGTCGGGATCGGGTGGAGGTGGCCCGGCGGCAGCGGCGAATCGGGACCGAAGGCCTCCTCGACCATGCGCCGGTTGCTGCCGGCCTCCGGCGCGGGGCCGACGCGCTCGTCCCCGAAGAACCAGTGGATCCGCCCCCAGGGCAGCCGCGTGCGGAAGTCCGGGCCGGCGAGCAGCCCGTAGAGGCGCCTGGGCGTCGAACCGCCCGCCAGCGCGACCCGGCAGGTCCCGGGTGCCGCGGCGAGCGCCACCAGCCGCTCGGCCGCCGCCCGGGCGACCGCCTCCGCGTCGGGCAGCACCTCGGTTCCGGGAGGCAGGATCGCCATGTCAGTGCGTCCCCAGCGGGCGCCACGCCCGCCCGTCGCGCGCCAGGAGGTCGTCCGCCTCGGCCGGGCCGGCGCTCCCGGCGGGGTAGGGGGCGGGCTCGCGCGCGGGCGCATCGAGGATCGGCTGCACGATGCGCCAGCCCGCCTCGATCATGTCGGCCCGCTGGAACAGGGTCGAATCGCCCGTCATCGCGTCGTAGATCAGCGTCTCGTAGCCGGTGCTCGCCTCGACCTGGAAGAAGTCCCGGTAGCAGAAGCGCATCTCCACGGTGTCGAGCCGCACGCTCGGCCCCGGCACCTTGGCGCCGAATTGCAGCGAGATGCCCTCGTCGGGCTGCAATTGCAGCATCAGCCAGTTCTCGACCGCCGCGTCGACGCCGGTCCCGCGGAACAGGGCGAGGGGCGCCTGCTTGAAGCGGATCGCGATCTCGGTGTCGCGCCGTGCCATCGCCTTGCCGGTGCGCAGGTAGAACGGCACCCCGGCCCAGCGCCAATTGTCGATCCCGAGCTTGAGCGCCACGAACGTCTCGGTGCGGCTGTCCGCGGCGACGTCGGGCTCGCGCCGGTAATCGGGCACGCGGCGATCCTGCACCCGGCCCGCCGCATACTGCCCGCGCACCGCCGCCTCGACGGCGGCCGAGGGGGTGGCGAGCAGCACCTCCTCCTTCTTGTCGCGCACCGCCTCGGGCGCGAAGGAGATCGGCGGCTCCATGGCGACCAGGGTGTAGAGCTGGAACAGGTGGTTCGGCACCATGTCCCGGAGCGCGCCCGTCGCCTCGTAGAAGCGCCCGCGGCCCTCGACGCCCACGGTCTCCGCCACGGTGATCTGCACGTGGTCGATGTGGTCGCGGTTCCAGAGCGGCTCGAACAGCCCGTTCCCGAACCGGAAGGTCATGATGTTCTGGACCGTCTCCTTGCCGAGGAAATGGTCGATGCGGAAGATCTGGTCCTCCGCGAGCACCTCGCGGATCTCGCGGTTGAGGGCCTGGGCCGAGGCGAGGTCGTGGCCGAAGGGCTTCTCGATGATCACCCGCCGCCACGCGCCCTCCGGCGCCCGGGTGAGCCCCGCCTGCCCGAGCCGCGTCACCGTCGGTCCGAACAGGCTCGCCGCCACCGCGAGGTAGAACAGGGCGCTGCCGCCCTCCGGCGCCCCCGCCACCTCGGCGAGGCGGGCCTTCAGGTGCGCGAAGGTCCCGGCCTCGGCGAGGTCGCCCGACAGGTAGGTGATCCGCCGCGCGAGGCGGTTCCAGACCGCCTCGTCGAAGGAGCCGCCGCCCGCCTCGCCGCCCTTGGCGGTCACGAAGCCCCGCACCTTCCCGGTGAGGTCGTCGCGATAGGCCTCCGAGGACATCTCGCTGCGGCTCACCCCGACGATCGCGAAGCGCTCCGGCAGGAGGTTCCAGCGCGCGAGGTGGTAGAGGGCCGGCATCAGGAGCCGGTGCGTCAGGTCGCCGGTCGCCCCGAAGATCACCAGGGTGCAGGCGGGGGCGGGCGGGGCGCTCGTGCGGCCGATCCGTTCGGTCATGGGGGCTCCGGGGGTCGTGCCACGAGAGCAGGATCCGATCACGCCGCCGCCGGGTCCTGCTCTCGGTCCTTGCTGCGGACGCGAGTTCCGCGACGAAGAAGGGGCGGCCGCTTCGTCGGACAACGCGCTACCGGGGTTCCTGGTGGCCGCCGAAGCCCTTGCGCATGGCCGAGAGCAGCTTGTCGGCGAAGGAGGCGGTCTCCCGCGAGCGGAAGCGGGCGTAGAGGGCGGCCGCCAGCACGTTCGCCGGCACCGCCTCCTCGATCGCGGCGTTGAGGGTCCAGCGCCCCTCGCCCGAATCGACCACGAAGCCCGAGAACGCGTCGAGGTGCTCGTCCCGCGCCAGCGCCGCCGCCGTCAGGTCGAGGAGCCAGGACGACACCACGCTGCCCCGCCGCCACACCTCCGCGATGTCGCCGAGGTCGAGGTCGAAGCGCTGCGCCTCCGGCAATTCCTCCGAATTGGCGTGGCGCAGGATGTCGAAGCCCTCCGCGTAGGCCTGCATCAGGCCGTACTCGATCCCGTTATGGATCATCTTGACGAAGTGGCCCGCCCCGCTCGGGCCGGCATGGATGTAGCCCTGCTCGGCGCGGGGATCGCGGCCCTCGCGGCCCGGGGTGCGCGGCACCTCGCCGAGGCCCGGCGCCAGGGTGGCGAAGATCGGGTCGAGCCGGTCGACCGCCTCCTTGGCGCCGCCGATCATCATGCAGTAGCCCCGCTCCAGCCCCCAGACGCCGCCCGAGGTGCCGACGTCGACGTAGTGCAGCCCCTTCTCGCGCAGCCGCGCCGCCCGCCGGATGTCGTCCTTGTAGAAGGAATTGCCGCCGTCGATGACGACGTCGTCCGGCTCCATCAGCTCGGCGAGGCGCGCGACCGTCTCCTCGGTCGGGGCACCGGCCGGCAGCATCACCCAGGCCGCCCGCGGCCGGCCGAGCTTGGCGACGAACTCCTCCAGGGTCGCGGCACCGGCCGCGCCCGCCTCGACCAGGGCCGCCACGGCCTCGGGCGAGCGGTCGTAGACGACCGCGCCGTGGCCGGCCCGGATGAGCCGCCGCACGATGTTGCCGCCCATCCGCCCCAGACCGACCATCCCGAGCTGCATCGCGCCCCTCCGCGTCCCGTGCGGGGCCGAGGCGGCCGCGCACCCGCCACCAGTTAGGTCAGGGCCCGGCGGATTCGATCGAGCCCCGCCGTGAGGTCCCCCTTGACGTGGACGCGCAGCGCCCGCCGCCCGCGCTCCGACAGGACCCCGAAATCGCCCCGCGCCTGCGCCGCAAGGACCGTGCCGAAGCCGACCGCGCGGCCGGGGATCGGCAAGTCCGGCCCCTCGGCGGTGATCTGCAGGAAGACGCCGCTGTCGGGCCCGCCCTTGTAGGCCTGGCCCGTCGAGTGCAGGAAGCGCGGCCCGAACTCGACGCAGGTCGCCACCCGCTTTCCGTCGCGCAGGGCGAGGCGCGCCGCCTGCAGGGGGGCGAGGTTCTCCGCGTTGCGCGCCACGTAGGCGAGGAGCGCGACGTAGTCGCCCGCGCCCGCCCGCCCGATCAGCGCGCGGATCAGGCCTTCCGGGTCCGCGGCCCCGGCCTCGCGCAGCGCCTGCGCATTGGCCGCGTCCGTGTAGAGGGCGAGGCCCGCATCCTGCGCCAGCGGCGTCTCCGGGGGCAGCGCGCCGTCCCGCTCGGCCGCCTCCGTCAGCTCCCGCGTCTTGATCTTGCTCGCCTCGACGTCGGGCTGGTCGAACGGGTTGATGCCGAGGACCGCCCCGGCGACCGCCGTGGCGATCTCGAACCGGAAGAACTCCTGCGGCAAGCCCTCGCGGGAGGCGAGCGCGATCCGCGCCACCGGGTGGCCGGCGGCTTCGAGCGCCGCCACGCCCGCATCCTGGGCCGCGTCGGCGCCGTCGTCGAGGCGCAGGTAGACGAAGAACCGGTCGCCGCCATAGACCTCGGGCGCCCCGAGGGGCTCGTTGTCGATCGGGATCAGGCCCTTGCCCTCCTTGCCGGTCGACTCGGCGATGAGCTGCTCGGCCCAGGCCCCGAAGGTCGCGATGCCAGGCGAGGCCACGAGCGTGACCTTGTCGCGGCCCGCCTCCCGCGCGGCGATCCCGAGGGCGAGGCCGAGCTGGACCCCGGGATTGACCGCCGGGGGCACGTCCCGGCCGCAGGCCCGCACCATGCGGCGCGCGCCCTCCAGGAAGGCCGCCGCGTCGATGCCGCTCGCCGCCGCCGGCACCAGCCCGAAGGCCGAGAGGACCGAGTAGCGGCCGCCGATCTCCGGCACGCCGTGGAAGATCCGCCGGAAACCGCCGGCGGTGGCGGCCTTCTCCATGGCCGAGCCCGGATCGGTCACGGCGACGAAGTGGCGCCCGGCCGCTTCGCCCACGACCTCGCGCATGCGGGCGAGGAAGTAGTCCCGGAAGACGTTCGGCTCGAGCGTCGAGCCGGATTTCGACGCCACGATGAACAGGGTGCGGGGCAGGTCGACCGCCGCCTCGACGGCCTTCACCTCCGCCGGGTCGGTCGAGTCGAGGATGCGCAGGCGCGGGAAGCCGGGCCGCCGGCCGTAGGTCTCGGCCAGCACCTCGGGCCCGAGGCTGGAGCCGCCCATGCCGAGCACCACCGCGTCCGTGAACCCCTCGGAGCGGATCTCCTCGGCGAAGGCGGCGTAGTCGCCGGCCCGGGCGGTCTGGTCCGCGACGATGTCGAGCCAGCCGAGCCAGCGCGCCTCGTCGGCCCCGGTCCAGACCGAGGCGTCGCGCTGCCACAGGCGGCGCACCAGCCCCTCGGCGCGCCAGCGCTCGGCTTCCCTGTCGACGCCCTCTCGCAGGGCGCCGAGCGACAGGGCCTGGCGGTCGAGGCGGTCGCCCAGGATCTGCGCCCGCTTGGCCGCCACCGCGCCGAGGAGCTTGTCGGCGGCGTCGACGAAGAGCTGCACGCCCTCGCGGACGAGGTCCCGGGCCACCGCGTCGAGGTCGATGCCGGCGCGCGCGAGGTCGGCGAGCACCCGCTCGGCCCCGCCGACATCCTCCTCCAGGCTCGCCCGCACCCGGCCGTGATCGCGGAACGCGTCCATCGTGGCGGGCGGGATGGTGTTGACCGTGTCCGGCCCGATCAGTTCCTCGACGTAGAGCACGTCCGAGTAGGCCTTGTTCTTGGTGCCGGTGGAGGCCCAGAGCAGGCGCTGGGGATGCGCACCCTTGGCCGCCAGCGCCGCCCAGCGCGGCCCGGCGAAGAGCCGCCGGAAGCGCTGGAAGGCGAGCTTGGCGTTGGCGATCGCGACCTTGCCCTTCAGCCCCTCCAGGGCGGCCCTCTCGTCGCCGCCCGCCCGCGCGATCCGCGCGTCGAGCTTCGCGTCGACCGCCGAGTCGATGCGGCTGACGAAGAAGCTCGCGACGCTCGCCACCCGGCCGACCGGCCCACCCCTGGCGGCGAGCTCCTCCAGGCCCGCGATGTAGGCCGTCGCCACCTCCTCGTAGACCTCCTGCGAGAACAGGAGAGTGACGTTGACGTTGATGCCCTCGGCGGTGAGGGCCCGGATCGCCGGCAGCCCCTCGGGGGTCGCCGGCACCTTGATCATCAGGTTGTCGCGGCCGACGGCGGCCCAGAGGCGGCGCGCCTCCTCGAGGGTCTCGGCGGTGTTCATCGCCAGGTAGGGCGAGACTTCGAGGCTCACGAAGCCGTCCTGCCCGCCGGACGCGTCGTAGACCGGCCGCAGCACGTCCGCCGCCGCCCGGATGTCGGCGATGGCGAGCCCCTCGTAGAGCTCGATCACCGCCCCGTCGCCGGCCTCGCGCAGGGCCGCGTCGTAGGCGTCCGAGTGGCCGATCGCCTTCTCGAAGATCGCCGGGTTGGAGGTGACGCCGCGCAGACCGTCCTCGGCGACGAGGCGCTGCAGGTCGCCCCCGGCGACGAAGCCGCGCGCCACGAAGTCGAGCCACACGGCCTGACCCTGCTCCGCATGCAGCGCCTTCAGCGGATTCATGCCGGTCTCCCTGATTCCGTCACGCCGGAATGTGGCGAGCGGGGAGCCGCTGTCCAGGGGGAAATCGCCCCCTCGCGCCGAGGATGGCCGTTCCGGGCGGCGCGGAAACGCGCGGTTTACCATTCGGCCCGATCCTCAGGGGATGGAGAGGCCGCCCGCGGCTCGGCCCGCCGTGGCGGCGCAGGCCGCGGACGCCCGGCAGGCGGCGGCCCGGCGGGCGGCCGCCCGCCCGCCAGCGAGGATCCCCGACCCCATGATCTCCCGCGCGGAACGCTCGCATCTCGGCGACTGGTGGTGGACCGTCGACCGGGCCCTGCTCGCCGGCCTCGGCACGCTGATGACGATCGGCCTCGTCTTCCTGATGGCGGGCGGCCCGCCCGTGGCCGAGCGCCTCGGCCTGCCGACCTTCCACTTCCTGAACCGCCAGGTGATGTTCCTGGTGCCCTCGATCGGGCTGATACTGGCGGTGTCGTTCCTGTCGCTGCGCCACGTGCGCCGGCTCGCCCTCGTCACCTACCTGATCGGGATCGTGCTCTGCGTGGTCGCCACCAAGTACGGGCCGGAGATCAAGGGCGCGCATCGCTGGATCCAGTTCGGCTCGATCGGCGTCCAGCCCTCCGAATTCGTGAAGCCGGCCTTCGTGGTGCTGGCCGCCTGGGCCTTCGCCGAGGGAGCGCGGCGCCGGGACATGCCGGGCGGCACGCTCGCGGTGATGCTCCTGCCGATGACCATCGTGCCGCTGATCCTGCAGCCCGATTTCGGCCAGACCATGCTGCTCACCATGGTGTGGTGCTGCATGGTGTTCGTGGCCGGCCTGCACTGGATCTGGGTGGGGGGCCTCGGCGGGGCGGGCCTGCTCGGCGTCGGCGCCGCCTACCAGTTCCTGCCGCACGTGCGCGACCGCATCCACCGCTTCCTCGAGAAGGAGCCGACCGAGAACTTCCAGGGCTTCTGGTCGAAGGAATCCTTCCTGATGGGGGGCTGGTTCGGCACCGGCCCGGGGGAGGGGGTGGCCAAGCGCCACCTGCCGGACGCGCATACCGACTTCATCTTCTCGGTGGCGGGCGAGGAGTTCGGCACCCTGGCCTGCATCGGCGTCGTCCTGCTCTTCGCCTTCATCGTGATGCGCGGGCTGACGCTGGCGCGGCGCAGCGAGGACATCTTCTGCCGGCTCGCCATCACGGGCCTGACGACGCTGTTCGGACTGCAGGCCTGCATCAACATGCTGGTGAATGTCCGCCTGATGCCGGCCAAGGGCATGACGCTGCCCTTCATCTCCTCCGGCGGCTCGTCGCTGATCTCGCTCGCCCTCGGGATGGGGTTCCTGGTCGCGCTCACCCGGCGCCGCCCGCGCACCGCCCTCCTCAACCGCGACGAGGGCCTCGCGCGGTGAGGGGCGCCCGCCGGCGCGGCGCCCCCGAAGGGACGCAACCCGGGGGTGATCTTGCGGCCGAACCTGCCTAAAGAGCGGCCGGCATCGGAGATGGAAGGCCCGCCATGACGGTCGCGCAACCCCTCGTCCTCCTCGCCGCCGGCGGCACCGGCGGGCACCTGTTCCCGGCGGAGGCCCTGGCGCTGCGCCTGCGCGACCGCGGCATCCGGGTGGTGCTCGCCAGCGACGGCCGGGTCGAGGCGCTCTCGGGCGGCTTCCCGGCCTCCGAGATCGTGTCGATCCCCTCGGCCACCCCCTCGGGGCGCTCGCCGCTCGCCCGCGGGGCGGCCTTCCTGACGCTCGGCCGCGGCTTCGCGGCGGCGATCCGGGCGGTGCGGCGGCTCAACCCGGCGGTGGTGGTGGGCTTCGGCGGCTACCCGACCGTGCCGCCGCTCCTCGCCGCCCAGATGCTGAGGGTGCCGACCCTCCTGCACGAGCAGAACGCCGTCATGGGCCGCGCGAACGGCTTCCTCGCCCGCGGCGCCTCGGTGATCGCGACCGGGTTCTCCGAGGTGCGCGGCGTGCCCGCGCGGGCGGGCGCGCGGCGCGTCCACACCGGCAACCCGGTGCGCCCGGCGGTGCTGGCGGCGGCGGACACGCCGTACCCGGCCCTGTCACCGGACGGCCCGCTCCACCTCCTGGCCTTCGGCGGCAGCCAGGGCGCCCGGGTGATGAGCGAGGTCGTGCCCGAGGCGGTCGCCCGCCTGCCGGCCCCCCTGCGCGCCCGGCTGCACGTGGTGCAGCAGGCCCGGGCCGAGGACCTCGCCCGGGCCGAGGCCATCTACGGCCGCGCCGGGCTCGCCTCGGCCTCGGTCGCGCCCTTCTTCAAGGACCTGCCGGCCCGGATGGCCGCCGCCCACCTGGTGGTGGCGCGCTCGGGCGCCTCGACGGTGGCGGAACTCGCGGTGATCGGCCGGCCCGCCATCCTGGTGCCGCTGCCGGGCTCCCTCGACCAGGACCAGGCGGCCAACGCGGCCGTGCTCGGCGCGGCGGGCGCTGCCTTTCCCCGACCACAAACGGACTTCATTCCTGAGCGGCTCGCGGCCGATCTCGAGGCCCTGTTCGGCGCGCCCGAGCGGCTCGCCGCCGCCGCGGCCGCCGCCCGCAGGACCGGGATCCCCGACGCCGCCGAGCGCCTCGCCGCCCTGGTGGTCGAGACCGCGATCGCGGCCTCGACCCGCTGACCGTTCGCCAAGGACACCCGACCCATGAAGCTGCCGAACAAGCTCGGACCCATCCACTTCATCGGCATCGGCGGCATCGGCATGTCCGGCATCGCCGAGGTGATGCACAATCTCGGCTACACGGTGCAGGGCTCGGACGCGGCCGACAACTACAACGTCAAGCGCCTCGCCGAGAAGGGCATCCGCACCTTCGTCGGCCACCGGGCGGAGAACCTCGCGGAGGCCGAGCTCGTCGTGGTCTCGACGGCGATCCGCCGCGACAACCCGGAACTGGCGATGGCCCGCGAGCGCCGGTTGCCGGTGGTGCGCCGGGCCGAGATGCTGGCCGAGCTGATGCGCTTCAAGTCCTGCGTGGCGGTGGCGGGGACGCACGGCAAGACCACCACGACCTCGCTGGTGGCCACGCTGCTCGACGCCGGCGGGCTCGACCCGACGGTGATCAACGGCGGCATCATCAACGCCTACGGCACGAATGCCCGCATGGGCGAGGGCGAGTGGATGGTGGTGGAGGCCGACGAATCGGACGGCACCTTCCTCAAGCTGCCCGCCGACATCGCCATCGTGACCAACATCGACCCGGAGCACCTCGACCATTTCGGCTCCTTCGACGCCATCAAGGACGCGTTCCGGGCCTTCATCGACAACATCCCGTTCTACGGCTTCGCGGTGATGTGCATCGATCACCCGACCGTGCAGGACCTCGTCGGGCGCATCGAGGACCGCCGCATCATCACCTACGGCGAGAACCCGCAGGCGGATGTCCGCCTGATCGACGTCGACCTGAGGGGGGGCCAGAGCCGCTTTCGGGTGATGATCCGCGACCGCCGGCCGGGCTTCCGCCTGGAGATGGAGGATCTCGTCCTGCCGATGCCGGGCAAGCACAACGCGCTCAACGCCACCGCGGCCCTCGCGGTGGCGCACGAGCTCGGCGTCGCGCCCGAGGCGATCCGCCGGGCGCTCGCCGGCTTCGGCGGGGTGAAGCGCCGCTTCACCCGCACGGGCGAGTGGAACGGCGCGCAGATCTTCGACGATTACGGGCACCACCCGGTGGAGATCAAGGCGGTGCTGAAGGCCGCCCGCGCCTCGACCGAGGGCAATGTGGTGGCGGTGGTGCAACCGCACCGCTATACGCGGCTCGCCTCGCTGTTCGACGATTTCTGCACCTGCTTCAACGACGCCGACACGGTGATCGTGGCCCCGGTCTACGCGGCCGGCGAGGCGCCGATCGAGGGCTTCGACCGCGACACGCTGGTGGCGGGCCTGAAGTCGCGCGGCCACCGCAACGCGGTGGCGCTGGAGCGCAGCGAGGATCTCGCCGGCCTGGTCAACGGGCTCGTCGGCCCCGGCGACTACGTCGTGTGCCTGGGCGCCGGCAACATCACGCAATGGGCCTACGCGCTGCCGGGCGAGCTCTCGGCGCTCGGCGAGAAGGCGGCGTGAGCGGCCCCGCGAGGCATGCGCGGCCCCGGGCGCCAACCGGCGCGGTGCCCGCCCGCGACCGCGCGCGGGCTCATCCGGCTTGCCGGACGAGATCCTCGACGTCGATCCGCGGCGCCCGCGCCAGCCTAGCATCCACCTCGATGTCGGCGACGGCTTCATCCCGCTCGATCGCGGCCGGCCGGCGCGCCGGGATTCCGGCCTCGAGCCGCGCCCTGGAGGCCGCGACGACGCGGCCGTGCTCCGTCTCCTCGGCCAGGCTGCGCAGCCGCTCGAACGCCTCCTCGGACAGGATCACGACGGGCTCGCCGGCCGGGGTCTTGGTGCGGACGATGGTCATGCGCCGGATCCGACTCGTCGACCGAGCCGCGCGGCCCGACCGCGTGGACGATGATGCGATCGCCCGCCGTCGTGAAGAGGATCCGCCAAGGCCCGACCCGGAGCCGGTCGCCGGGCTATCCCCGCAGCGCGGCGACGTTGTCGGTCAGCGCGTGCGGCTCCGCCGCGAGGGGGTCGAGCTTCTCCCGGATGAGGGCCTCGACGTTGCCCGGCAAGCGGCCGAGCGCGCGGGCGGCGCGCGAGAAGACCACGGTCCGACCCATCGACGCCGCGTCAATCACACTTGAGACCGCTCGGCACCCCGTGTCGAGCGCGGATGGATCCATGACCTCCCACGACCTCCTCGCGCTCCTCGCGCCCGCCGGCCTGCGCGGACGCCTCCTGCCCGACCACCCGCTCGCCGACCTGACGTGGTTCCGCGTCGGGGGCCCCGCCGACCTCCTCTTCACCCCCGCCGACGAGGAGGATCTCGCGGCCGCGCTGCGGGCGCTGCCGGCCGAGGTGCCGGTCGCCGTGATCGGGCTCGGCTCGAACCTGATCGTGCGCGACGGCGGCGTGCGGGGGCTGGTGATCCGCCTCGGCGGCCGCGCCTTCGGGAGCATTGAGATCGAAGGCGACACGGTCCGCGCCGGCGCCGCCGTGCCGGACGTGCGGCTCGCCCGCGCCGCGGCCGAGGCCGGACTCGACGGCATGGCCTTCTACCGGGGCATCCCGGGCTCGGTCGGGGGGGCGCTGCGCATGAATGCCGGCGCCCATGGCGGCGAGACGACCGACGTGCTGGTCGAGGCGCGCGGCGTCACCCGGGAGGGCGAGATCCGCCGCTTCGGCCATGCCGAGATGGGCTTCTCCTACCGCCACGCCGCGGTGCCGGAGAGCGTGGTCTTCACGGGCGCGCTCTTCCGCGGCCGGCCGGGCGACAGGGCGGCGATCCTCGCCGAGATGGACCGGGTGACGGCGGCCCGCGAGGCGGCCCAGCCGATCCGGGAGCGCACCGGCGGCTCGACCTTCAAGAACCCGGAAGGCCGCAAGGCCTGGCAGCTGATCGACGCGGCCGGCTGCCGCGGCCTGCGCCGCGGCGGCGCCCAGGTCTCGGAGATGCACTGCAACTTCTTAATCAATACGGGCGGCGCCAGCGCGGCCGAGATCGAGGGGCTGGGCGAGGAGGTCCGGGCGCGGGTGAGGGCGCAGTCGGGCGTCGAATTGCACTGGGAAATCAAACGGATCGGTGTTCCGGCCTAGGCTCCGGGGCGGGGCGTTGCGCGGGCGCGACGGCCGGCGCGACCAGTGGATCGCCACCTCGTCTGCCGGCGAAATTAAACCGAAAATTTACCAGCTGGTTCGACAGTCGGCGTTAACGGCGCATCAAGCACTCGGCTGCCCGGGCAGCGGCGTGCCGGCCTCCAGCGATCCGCGACCGTCGGGGTTCACGCCCCGGCGCGAGGCGGGAGGTGGAGCCGCCGGCACGCCGGATCCAGGGGACCGGGGGCCGTCCGCGTCGGATCAGATCGCCCGCGTCGGGTCCAGTTTCGGTGAACTCGCCCCATGGATGGTGGAGGACGCTTTCCTGAACCGCCGATCGCCGCCGGCCCCGCCGGCGGCGCGGCCGGCAGCGCCCCCGCCGCGGCTCCGGCCGGAAGGGGGCTGCCCGGGGATCTGAGCCGCTACCTGCCGCGCTTCCTGCGGCCGCGTCGCGCCTCGGTGGCGATCCCGGCCGAGCAGCGCCTGCCGCATCTCGTCGGGACGAGCCTCGTCTTCGGCTTCTTCGGCCTCGTCGGCGCGGCGGGCTTCGTCGCGAGCGGCGCCTATGCCGAGATGGTGGCGCGCTCCGGCACGCCCCTCGACATCGTCGCCCGCGCGGCCGGGTTCGGCCTCGACAAGGTCACGATCGCCGGGCTCGTGCAGCTGCAGCCGGCCGAGATCCTGCACGCCGCGGGCATCGACCGGCGCAACTCGCTGCCCTTCCTCAACGTGGTGGCGGTGCGCGACCGCTTGGCCGAGGTGCCGCTGATCGGCTCGGTCTCGGTGCGCAAGATCTACCCGCACGAACTGGTGGTCACGCTCGCCGAGCGCGAGCCGAGCGCCCTGTGGCAGCGCAACGGCGAGATCTCGGTGATCTCGGCGGACGGCACCGTGATCGACCGCATGCGCGACGGGCGCTTCGCGACCCTGCCCCTGGTGGTCGGGGACGAGGCGAACCTGCGCACCAAGGAATACCTCGACCTCCTCGACGCGGCCGGCCCGCTGCGGGAGCGCATCCGCGCCGGGACCCTGGTCTCGGGCCGGCGCTGGACGCTCAAGCTCGACGGCATCGACGTGCGCCTGCCGGAGAGCGGCGCCCGGGAGGCGATGGCCCGCCTCGTGCGGATCGAGGCGGAGTCGCGCCTCCTGGAGAAGGACATCATCGCGGTCGACCTGCGGATGCCCGACCGGGTCGTGGTGCGCCTGACCGAGGAGGGCGCCGCCGCCCGCCAGGAGGCGATGAGGAAGAAGCCGAAGGCGAAGGGGACCGAGACATGACGCGCTCCGCCCCCTCCCTCCCCATCCCAGCTGTCCGCGCGGGCGTTGCGTCATGAGTCTCCTCCAGCACGGCCTCACGCCCCGCCTGAAGCCGCTCTCCGCGCGGCGCAGCGCGACCCTGTCGGTGCTCGACGTCGGCACCAGCAAGGTCGTCTGCCTCGTGGCCGAGCTCCTGCCGGTCGAGACCCTGTCGACCCTGCGCGGCCGCACGCACCTCGCGCGCATCATCGGCATCGGGCACCAGCGCTCCCTCGGCCTGAAGGGCGGGGCAGTGGTGGATCTCGAAGCCGCCGAGAACGCCATCCGGCACGCGGTCCACGCCGCCGAGCGCATGGCCAAGTGCGAGGTGCAATCGGTCATCGTGAACCTGTCGGGCGGACGGCTCGGCTCGCAGCACTTCGAGGCGCGGGTGCCGGTGCGCACCGGCCCGGTCACCGGCTCGGACGTGCAGCGGGTGCTGGAGGCGGCGAGCACGCACAGCGTCAGTCCCGGCCGCGCCGTCCTGCACGCCCTGCCGACCGGCTACTCCCTCGATCAGCAGAGCGCCGTGGTCGATCCCTCGGGGATGATCGGCGAGACCCTCGGGGTCGACCTGCACGTCGTCACCTCGGAGATCGCCACCGCGCGCAACCTGATGCTGGCGGTCGAGAACTGCCATCTCGGGGTCGAGGCGGTGATCGCCACGCCCTACGCCTCGGGCCTCTCGGCCCTGGTCGACGACGAGGCCGAGATGGGCGTCGCGGTGGTCGACATGGGCGGGGGCACGACCAGCGTCGGCGTCTTCTCGGGCGGCCACCTCGTCCACGTGGACGCGGTCGCGGTCGGCGGCCACCACGTCACCATGGACATCGCCCGCGGCCTCTCGACCCGGGTGGCGGCCGCCGAGCGGCTGAAGACGCTCTACGGCGCCGCCATGGCCACCGCCTCGGACGAGCGCGACATGATCGCGGTCCACGGCGTCGACGAGGACGAGCGCGACCTGCCGCATCACATCCCGAAATCGCAGCTCGTGCGCATCATCCGGCCGCGGGTCGAGGAGGTGCTGGAGCTGGTGCGCGACCGGCTGCGCAATGCGGGCTTCGCCGCCCAGGCCGGCCGCCGGGTGGTGCTCACGGGCGGGGCGAGCCAGCTCGTCGGCCTGCCGGAGGTCGCCCGCCGCATCCTGCAGGGGCAGGTCCGCATCGGCCGGCCGCTCGGCATCAAGGGTCTGCCGGAGGCCGCCAAGGGGCCGGCCTTCTCGGCGGCGGTGGGGCTCCTCGTCTACCCGCAGGTCTCCCACGTCGAGCATTTCGAGCCGAAGGGGCACCACGGGAGCAAGGGACACACGGACTCGACCTACATCGAGCGCGTCGGGCGCTGGATTCGGGAGAGCTTCTGAGCAATCGAGCGCCCGGCCGGGCTCGAACAGGCCCCGGGGGCGAGCGGGACGACACACCGGCGCCGGTCGGCGCTCACGACACCACAAGGGGCACGCGCATCATGGCCATCAGTCTCCAAGCGCCGGACATCCGGGAACTCAAGCCGCGCATCACGGTCTTCGGCGTGGGCGGGGCCGGCGGCAACGCCGTCAACAACATGATCGAGTCGGGGCTGCTCGGCTGCGAGTTCGTGGTCGCCAACACGGACGCGCAGGCGCTGACCTCCTCCAAGGCCGAGCGCGTGATCCAGATGGGCATCGGCGTCACCCAGGGCCTGGGCGCCGGCTCGCAGCCGGAGGTCGGCCGCGCCGCCGCCGAGGAGGTGATCGACGAGATCCGCGACCAGCTCTCGGGCGCCCACATGTGCTTCATCACCGCCGGCATGGGCGGCGGCACCGGCACGGGCGCGGCGCCCGTGATCGCCCGGGCCGCCCGCGACATGGGCATCCTGACGGTCGGCGTGGTGACGAAGCCCTTCCAGTTCGAGGGCGTGCGCCGGATGCGCACCGCCGAGGCGGGCATCTCCGAGCTCCAGGCCGCCGTCGACACGCTGATCGTCATCCCCAACCAGAACCTGTTCCGGGTGGCGAACGAGAAGACGACCTTCGCGGACGCCTTCGCGATGGCCGACCAGGTGCTCTACTCGGGCGTCGCCTGCATCACCGACCTGATGGTGAAGGAGGGCCTGATCAACCTCGACTTCGCCGACGTGCGGGCGATCATGCGCGGCATGGGCAAGGCGATGATGGGCACCGGCGAGGCGTCGGGCGAGAAGCGCGCCAACCGCGCCGCCGAGGCCGCGATCGCCAACCCGCTCCTCGACGACGTCTCGATGAAGGGCGCCCGCGGCCTGCTGATCTCGATCACCGGCGGCAACGACCTCACCCTCTACGAACTCGACGAGGCCGCGACCCGCATCCGCGAGGAGGTCGATCCGGACGCCAACATCATCCTGGGCGCCACCTTCGACGAGAGCCTCGACGGCATCATCCGGGTCTCGGTGGTGGCGACCGGCATCGAGCCGGCCCTGATCACCGCCCACGCGGTGAACGCCCCCGACCTCGCCCAGACCGAGCAGCGCATCGCGGAAGTCGCCGACCGGCTGCGCGCCGAGGCCCGCGCCCGCGCCAACCAGACTCAGGCCCCCGCGGCCGGCGCCTACCGGGCGGCCGAGCCGGCGCCCGCGCGCCCGGCTCCGGCGCCGGAGCCGGTCGCCCCGATGGCGGCCCCGATGGCCGAGGCGCCCCGCGCCGAGATGGCGCCGGCCCTGATCCACGACGAGGTGCAGATCACCCCGGCCCAGCCGCGGGCGATGCCGGCCTACGAGCCGCCGGCCCCGGCGCCCCAGGTCGAGCAGCCGATGGTCTCGGCCTCCGCCCCCTTCATCCCGCCGTCCCCGGCGGTGGTGCGGGCGCCGCGGATGCCGCGGGTCCAGGACCTGCCGCTGCCGGCCCAGGCCCAGATCCGCGCCAGCCGTGGCGAGGAGCCCGCGCCCCAGCAGGCCGCCCCGGACGCCAAGCGCACCTCGCTGCTGCGCCGCCTCGCCACGGTCGGCTTCGGAGGCCTGCGCGCCGACGAGGCACCGGCCGCGGCGCCCCAGGCACCGGCCATGCAGGCCCCGGCGATGCACCACGCCCAAGGTCTGAACGCTCAAGGCCTGCACGCTCAAGGCCTGCACGCGCCTGCGCCGCAGCCGCCGGTCGCCCGCGCCCCGCAGGCCCCGCTCGCTCCGCCGGCGCCGCGCGCCCCCGCGCCGCAGAGCTACGCGGCGCAGCCGCAGGGCTACCGGCCGGCCCAGGGCAACCTCGACCCGCAGGGCCGGGCCGCGCCCGCCCCGCGCATGATGGACGACGATCAGCTCGAGATCCCGGCCTTCCTGCGCCGGCAGGCGAACTGAGCCCCGACGCGCCCCGTCCCGGAACGGGACGGGGCCGTTCCGCACCGGGACGAACGCGCCCCGGGAGGGCCGCGATGGCGCCGCACGGACGCCATCCCGACCCGCCATTGAGGTGTTTCGGACACACCCCGGGACCCGCTGTCCCGGGGCTTAGGCGCTTGTCTAAAGCACTGTGATATAAAGCGAATCAGGGACCGAAACGGGGCCGCCGCGTTGTTACAGAGCGTAAGAAACCGTGATTTGGCCGCGCTTTCGAGCGCGACTATAGGTGTCCCAACAGCAAAGCAGGGGCGCGGGCCGCAGACGGGCCGAAGCGCCCAAGGGGCTTCGAACAGCGGATGGGTCTCACTCGAGCGTGTCTCCCAAGCGGGACGCGACGGTGGATCGCGTCCGGGGGCTGAAGAATGAGATCGAGTCAGCAGACGACCCTCCGCTCAGCCGTGAGCCTTTCCGGCATCGGCGTCCATTCCGGCAACCCCGTCACCGTCACGCTCCACCCCCGCGAGTCCCACGAGGGCATCGAGTTCCTCCGGACCGGGATGCCGACCGGCCTCGACCGCATCATCAAGGCCCATCACAGCCAAGTCTCCGCCACCGAGCTCTGCACCGTGATCGGCGACCGCCACAGCGGCGCGGTCGCCACGATCGAGCACCTGATGTCCGCCCTGCGCGGGCTCGCGGTCGACAACGCCCTCGTCGAGATCGACGGGCCCGAGATGCCGATCCTCGACGGGTCGAGCGCCCCCTTCGTCACCGCCATCGACTCGGTCGGCCTCGTCTCCTGCGGCGCCCCGCGCCGCTTCATCAAGGTCCTGAAACCGGTACGGGCCGAGAAGGGCCGCGCCTTCGCGGAGCTTCGTCCCTACGAGCGCGGCTTCCGCCTCGACGTCGAGATCGACTTCGAGAGCCCGGTGATCGGCCGCAGCCGCAAGGCCCTCGACCTCACCCCGGCCGCCTATCGCCGCGAGATCGCCCGCGCCCGCACCTTCGGGATGATGCGCGACGTGGAGCGCTACTGGAAAGCCGGGTTCGCGCTGGGCGCCTCTCTGGAGAACACCGTCGCGGTCGGCGACGGCGGCGTCGTCAATCCCGAGGGCCTGCGCTACCCGGACGAGTTCGTCCGCCACAAGCTCCTCGACGCGGTGGGCGACCTCGCCCTCGCCGGCCTGCCGATCCTCGGCGCCTACCAATCCTATTGCGGCGGCCACGGGCTCAACGTCGCCGTCCTCGACGCCCTCTTCGCGGACCGCGCCAATTACGCGGTGGTCGAGGCGGCCGGCAGCCGCCGCGAGCCCGTCCTCGCCGAATTCGGCGTCGGCCTCGGCGCGGCAGCCTACGCCCCCGATCTCTGAGGCAGCCCCTTCCGCGCAACCGGCCCTCGCGGCCGAAGGTGGCACCGAAGCCACAGCGCGCAGCTTTCCGCCGGACCTGACCCCGCGCCGCCCTGCCGACCGGCCTTCCCCGCGGGGACCGCGCCGTTTTCGCGCCCAAATCACCCCGCACAGGTCGACGCCGCGCCTCGGACCGTCAAGGACCCGCGGGCGGAGTGGATTGACAAACGCGGCGCCCGCGCGGGCCGCCTGCCTGAGGATGAACCGTATGCCTCTCGCCTCCTCGCTTCGCGGTGCGAAGGGTGCCGTTCTTCGCGTCGCGCTGCTCGCGGCCTGCGGCGCCGGCCTGAGCGCCTGCGACGCGCTCGACTCGATCAATCCGTTCGGACCGGAGAAGTACAAGCCGGAGGTGATCGAGCGCCGCCCGGCCGACAAGATCTACAGCGAGGGCCTCGCCAAGCTCGAGGACCACGACTACGACGAGGCGGTCAAGCGGTTCCAGAACCTCGACAAGGAATACGCCTACTCGGATTGGTCGCGCAAAGCCGTGCTGATGACGGCCTACGCGAACTACGAGGGCGCCAAGTACGAGGACGCGATCACGGCGGCGAAGCGCTACCTGCAGCGCCATCCGGGCAGCAAGGACGCGGCCTACGCCCAGTACATCCTGGCGATGTCGCACTACAAGCAGATCCCGGACGTGACCCGCGACCAGGAGCGCTCGGAGCGCGCGCTCGCCGCCCTGCAGGAGCTGGTGCAGAAGTACCCGACCTCGGAATACGCGGCGGACGCCAAGGCCAAGATCCAGATCACCCGCGACCAGCTGGCCGGCAAGGAGATGACGGTCGGCCGCTACTACCTGGATCGGCGCAACTTCCCGGCCGCGATCAACCGCTTCCGCGAGGTGGTGAGCAAGTACCAGACGACCCGCCACGCCGAGGAGGCGCTGGAGCGCCTGGCGGAGGCCTACATGGCGCTCGGCATCGTGGCCGAGGCCCAGACCGCCGCCGCCGTGCTCGCCCACAACTTCCCCGACTCGCCCTGGTACAAGGACGCCTACGCGCTGCTGCAATCGGGCGGCGTCGAGCCCCGCGAGGAGAAGTCCTCGTGGATCAGCAAGGCCTTCCGCGGCATCGTGGGGATCGAGACCGCCGAGGCGCAGTAGGCGGAAGCGACCGCCGGCGGCGCGCCGCCGGCGGGTCCCGGATCCCGGGCCGGCCCACCGCCGCTCGCGCCCGGCGCTCGGGCGAATGGCCGCGCGTGCGGCCGCGCGTCCCCCTCGCGCCGCGGCCCGTCCTCCTGTAGAGACGCGCGGTTCCGCACTCAGAGAGACCCGGCCAGGCGGCATGCTGGTTCAGCTCGCCATCCGCGACATCGTCCTGATCGACAAGCTCGAGCTGAATTTCCGCGACGGCCTCAGCGTGCTGACCGGCGAGACGGGGGCCGGCAAGTCGATCCTGCTCGACGCCTTCACGCTCGCCCTGGGCGGGCGCGGCGACGGCCGGCTCGTGCGCCACGGCGAGGCGCAGGGGCAGGTCACCGCCGTCTTCGACGTGCCCCTCGACCACCCGGCCCGCGCCATCGCGGCCGCGTCCGACCTCGACACCGAGGGCGACCTCGTGCTGCGCCGGGTCCAGGTCGCGGACGGGCGCACCCGCGCCTTCGTCAACGACCAGCCGGTGGGCGTGCAGGTGCTGCGCGCCATCGGGGCGGCCCTCGTCGAGATCCACGGCCAGCACGACGACCGGGCGCTCGCCGACCCGACCACCCACCGCGCCATACTGGACGCCTTCGGCAACCTGCAGGAGCGGCAGGCGGCGGTGGCGGAGGCGTCGAGGGGCGTGCGGCAGGCGCGCGCGCGCCTCGCCGAGCACCGCGTCCGGGTCGAGGCCGCCCGCAAGGAATCGGATTTCCTGCGCCACGCCGTGGAGGAGCTCGGCGCGCTCGCGCCGAAGCCCGGCGAGGAGGCCGACCTCGCCGAGCGCCGCACCGCCATGCAGCAGGGCGAGAAGGTGGCCCGCGACCTCAACGAGGCCCTCGACGCGGTCGGCGGCCAGGGCTCCCCCGCCGCCCACCTCTCGGCGGCCCTGCGCAAGCTGGAGCGCCGGGCCGCGCAGGCGCCGGCCCTGGTCGATCCCTGCGTGACCGCCCTCGACGCCGCCCTGGTCGCCCTCGACGAGGCCCGCGACGCCCTCGAACACGCCCTGCAGGCGGCGGAATTCGATCCCCGCGAGCTCGAGCGGGTGGAGGAGCGCCTGTTCGCCCTGCGGGCGGCCGCCCGCAAGTACGACGTGGCGGCGGACGACCTCGCGGCCCTGCGCGAGCGCTACGCCGCGGACGTGGCGGCGATCGATGCCGGGGAGGAGACCCTGGGGCGGCTCGAGGCCGACCTCGCCGCCGCCGAGGCGGCCTACCTGAAGGCCGCCCGCGCCCTCAGCGAGGGGCGGCGCAGGGCGGCGGGCAAGCTCGACAAGGCCGTGCAGGCGGAACTGCCGCCGCTCAAGCTCGAGCGCGCCCGCTTCCTCACCGAGATCGCCACCGACGAGGCGAGCCGCGATCCCGCCGGCCTCGACCGGGTCGAGTTCTGGGCCCAGACCAATCCCGGGACCCGCCCCGGGCCGATGATGAGGGTCGCCTCGGGCGGCGAGCTGTCGCGGTTCATGCTCGCCCTCAAGGTCGTGCTGGCCGACAAGGGCTCCGCCCCGACCCTGATCTTCGACGAGATCGATACCGGGGTCGGCGGCGCGGTGGCGGACGCGATCGGGGCTCGGCTCGCCCGGCTCTCCGACCGGGTTCAGGTCGTGGCCGTCACCCACGCGCCGCAGGTCGCCGCCCGCGCCGCCAGCCACTTCCTGATCGCCAAGGAGGCCGTGAAGGGCTCCGACCGCGTCGCCACCCGGGTGACGCGCCTCGCCGAGGCGCCCCGCCGCGAGGAGATCGCCCGCATGCTCGCGGGCGCCACCGTCACCGAGGAGGCCCGCGCCGCCGCGGCGCGGCTGCTCCAGGCCGCCGAGGCCTGAGGCGGGCTCGCCGGGCTCCCGCCCTGGACAGCCCGGCGGCGATGGTTAAGCTCGGGTAAGCGGAGTCGCGCCGCCCCGCTTCCGGGCGCCGGCATGGTGAACGAAGTCTGAAAGTTAACCTTTCCTTAACCATGGGGGCCGATCCTCTCGGCTCGCGGGGCGCCCCGTTGCCGGGGCCCCTGAGCGCGCAGGGGGATCGCGATGGAGCAGGACGCCGTGACGCCGGACATGACGCCCGACCGCCGGCTGCCTCGACTGGGTGCCGAGATTCAGAAACGGCTCGGTCAAGTTCTGCGGGCCTTCTACGAGAAGACGACGGACGGGCTGCCGCTGCCCGCCGACCAGATCCAGCTGCTGCTGCACCTGCGGCACCGCGAGCGCGAGTTGCAGCGCACGCGGTGAGGCACCCCGCCGCGCGGGCTTGAGCGAAGCCGAAATCCGCATTGCGACGCAATTCGTCGGATCACGAGCCCGCGCGGCGCTTGAGCGAAGCCGAAATCCGCATTGCGACGCAATTCGTTGGATCACGAGCCCGCGCGGCGCTTGAGCGAAGCCGAAAT
>NZ_KB900609.1:6099865-6431518 GCF_000379105.1 Methylobacterium sp. WSM2598
CGGCGAGCCGGTTGCGGGCGCGGTTGACGCGGCTCTTGATGGTCCCGATCGCCACGCCGCAGATCCGGGCGACCTCCTCGTAGGACAGGCCCTCGGCCCCGACCAGGATCAGCGCCTCGCGCTGGTCCGGCGGCAGCTTGGCGAGGCCGGCGCGCAGGTCCTGCACGTCCAGGCGGTGGCCCTGGTCGGGGGCCGAGAACAGCCGCGCCGCGTAGGTCCCGTCCTCGTCCTGCACCTCGCGCATGCGCTTGCGCTGCTCCGAGTAGAAGGCGTTGCGCAGGATGGTGAACAGCCACGCGTTGAGGTTCGTGCCCGGCTGGAAGCGGTGCTGGTTCTGCCAGGCGCGCAGGATCGTGTCCTGCACGAGGTCGTCCGCCCGGGCGGAATTGTTGGTGAGCGAGAGCGCGAAGGCCCGCAGCGAGGGCAGGGCGGAGAGGAGCCCGTCGCGGAACTCCGGCTCGACGCTGCGCCCCTGGGCGGCGAGCGCGGCTTCGAGCCGCTCGATCAGCGCCAGGACCGTGTCCGGGGTGGCGGTCTCGATCGCCGCGTAGGCCTCCCGCAGCTGCCGCCCGAGGTGCTGCTGCACCGTGGAGGGCAGGGAGGGCTTGGGCTCGGCCGGGGCGAGGGTGGCGGCATTCGGGTAGAGCATGGGGGGACTCTTCGCTTGGAGGGGCGGGGGCGGACGGTTCCGCCCGGGGACGAGGGGGGCGGGGGAGGTCAGGCGCGCCCGGGGCGCCGGTCGCCGCCGCGAGCGGTCTCCGGCGCGGTCCCCCCGGGCCCGCCCCTCGCCGCGCCTCCCGCCTGCTCGATCGCCATCGGCTCCTCCTCTACCCCGTGTGACGCGCGAGGCCGCAACCTGGCCTCGCGCCGGGGCAACGGCCGAAGCACGGCCAAGGTTCCCGAGCCGGACTCTTTCCCGAGCCGGATCCCCCGAGGCGCTCCTACCAGGGCCGGCCGCCGGGCCGGCGCCGGTACTCCGCCGCCCGGATCCGCGTCAGGAGCCGGTCGAGGTCCACCAGGAGGTCCCGCTCCTCCGCCTCGGCCGCCGCGATCGCCTCCGGATCGGACAGGTAGAGCCGCTGCTGGCGCGCGAGGGCGAGCCGGCGCTCCAGCCCCTCCCGCTCCGCATGCAGCGCGAGCAGCGCCGCGCGCTCCGAATCGTGCCCGTTCCCGCTCCCGGTCGTCGATGCCTCCTGCACGGCGGGGTCCTCACCTGCTCCCAGCTTGCCATGGCAGGATAACGCGCGAGCCCCCCGGACCGTCCCATGCTCCCGGCGACTTCGAGCGGAGGGCGAGGGCGATGTCATGCAACCGTCATGCAACCGTCATAGGGGCGGCGTCGTGCGGGGCTACCGCTCGCGCCGCGATGGACAGCCTCTCGCCCCGAGGCGAGACCCAGACCGCGCGTCAGATTGACGGAACACGGAGAGCTTTCGTGAAACGATTCGCCACCGCGCTCGCCATCGGGCTCGCGACCGCCCAGATCGCCACCGCCGCCCTCGCGGCCGACATCACCGGCGCCGGCGCCACCTTCCCGTTCCCGGTCTACTCGAAGTGGGCCGAGGCCTACCGCAAGGAGGCCAGCGTCGGCCTGAACTACCAGTCGATCGGCTCCGGCGGCGGCATCAAGCAGATCCAGGCCCGCACGGTCGATTTCGGCGCCACCGACGCGCCCCTGAAGGGCGAGGCCCTCGAGAAGGACGGGCTCGTGCAGTTCCCGACCGTGATGGGCGGCGTCGTCCCGGTCGTGAACATCCAGGGCGTGAAGTCGGGTGAGGTGAAGCTCACCGGCGAGCTCCTCGCCGAGATCTACGCCGGCAAGATCAAGAAGTGGTCCGACCCCAGGATCGCCAAGCTGAACGAGAGCGTGAAGCTCCCCGACGCGGTGATCACGCCGGTCTACCGCTCCGACGCGTCCGGCACGACGAGCATCTTCACGACCTACCTGTCGGACGTGTCGGCCGATTGGAAGAAGGAGTTCGGCGCCTCGACGACGATCAGCTGGCCGGCCGGCCAGGGCGGCAAGGGCAACGAGGGCGTCACCGCCGTCGTGAAGCAGGTGCCGAACGCGATCGGCTACGTCGAGTACGCCTACGCCAAGCAGAACAAGCTGCCGGTGGCGCTGCTCCAGAACAAGGCCGGCAAGTTCCCCGAGCCGAGCGACGAGGCCTTCCAGGCCGCCGCCGCCAACGCCGACTGGAAGTCCGCCCCGGGCTTCGGCATCGCGCTGACCAACCAGGCCGGCGAGAAGGCGTGGCCGATCACCGCCGCCACCTTCATCCTGGTGCCCAAGAGCCCCAGCGACCCGGCCCGCGCCGCCGAGGTGCTGAAGTTCTTCTCCTGGGCCTACAAGAACGGCGACAAGCTCGCCAGCGACCTCGACTACGTGCCGCTGCCCGACGCCGTCGTCGGCCTGATCCAGGACGAGTGGAAGAAGGTCACCGGCAAGGACGGCAAGCCGGTCCTCGGCATGTGAGCCGCAACCCGGCGCCCCCTCCGGCCCTCGCGCCGGAGGGGGCGCCCCATCGACGGCTCGCGTCGGGCGGCTCCGCGCGCTACAGGCGGCTCACTGAAGGGAAATCCGGATGGTCGCGTTGTCCGAACACCTCGCTCTCGCCACCGCCCCCAAGGCCGCGCGCGGCGCGCCGAGCCCCCTGGCGGACCGCCTCTTCCAGGCCGCCGCCTTCGGCTCGGCGCTGCTGGTGCTGCTGGTGCTCGCCGGCATCCTCGCCTCGATCGTCTACGGCGGCTGGCCGGCCTTCCAGGCCTTCGGGCCCGGCTTCATCACCTCGAGCGCCTGGAATGTCGGGCGCGAGGAGTACGGAGCCCTCGTCGCCATCATCGGCACCCTGGTCTCGGCCTTCCTGGCCCTGGTGATCGGCGTCCCGATCTCCCTCGGCATCGCCATCTACCTCACCCAGCTCTGCCCCGGCTGGGCGCGCAAGCCCGTGGCGATGACGATCGAGCTGCTCGCCTCGGTGCCGAGCATCATCTACGGCATGTGGGGCCTGTTCGTGTTCGCCCCGCTCTTCGCCCGCTTCGTGCAGGTGCCGGTCTCGAACCTCGTCGAGGGCCTGCCTGTCGTCGGCACGCTGCTCTACGCGCAGGTGCCCTCGGGGGTCGGCATCCTGACCGCCGGCATCATCCTGGCCATCATGATCGTGCCCTTCGTGGCCTCGATCACCCGCGACATGCTCGACCAGATCCCGACCGTCCTGCGCGAGAGCGCCTACGGCATCGGCTGCACCACCTGGGAGGTCGTGCGCCACGTGCTGGTCCCGCAGGCCTCGGTCTCGATCATCGGCGCGATCATGCTCGGGCTCGGCCGGGCGCTCGGCGAGACCATGGCGGTGACCTTCGTGATCGGCAACGCGAACCGCCTGTCGCCCTCGATCTTCGACCCGGGCTCGACCATCGCGTCGCGCATCGCCAACGAGTTCAACGAGGCGGACGGGATGCAGCTGCACGCCCTGCTGGCGCTCGGCTGCATCCTGTTCGTCGTCACCTTCATCGTCCTCATCGTGGCCCGGCTGCTCGTGCGCCGCGTGAAGGTCGCCTGATCCCGCCCGACGGAGCTCTGATGCCATGGACGCCCGGACCACCCTCGCCACGGCAGGCCAGGCCGCGACCGCCGAACCGGCGCGCCAAGCCTGGGGCCGCGTCCGCGCCGGCCGGCGCACCGCCGACCGGCTGCTGATCATCCTCTGCACGGCGGCGACGGCGCTCGGCGCGATCGTGCTGGGCTCGATCCTGCTGATGCTGATCGTCGAGGGCCTGCGCGGCCTCTCGCCGACCCTGTTCACCGAGGTGACGCCGGGTCCCGGCTCGGAGGGGGGCGGGATCGCCAACGCCATCCTCGGCAGCCTGGTCATGACGCTGATCGGCATCGTGGTGGCGACCCCGGTCGGGGTGCTCGCCGGCACCTACCTCGCCGAGTACGGGCGCACGGCCAAGCTCGCCGACGCGATCCGGTTCCTGAACGACATCCTGCTCTCGGCGCCCTCGATCCTGATCGGCCTCTTCGTCTACACGGTGATGGTGCGCACCATGGGCGGCTACTCGGGCTGGGCCGGCGGCGTGGCGCTCGCCATCATCGCGACGCCGGTGATCGTGCGCACCACCGAGGACATGCTGCGCCTCGTGCCGGGCTCCCTGCGCGAGGCCGGCGCGGCCCTGGGCGCGCCGCCCTCGATCGTGATCCGCGCCGTCACCTGGAAGGCCGCGCAGGCCGGCATCGTCACCGGCATCCTGCTCGCCCTGGCGCGCATCGCGGGCGAGACGGCGCCGCTCCTGTTCACGGCGCTCAACAACAATTCCTGGTTCAGCCCCAACCTGATGGGCGGCGTCGCCAACCTCCCGGTGATGATCTACCAATTCGCCCTCTCGCCCTACGAGAACTGGCGCCAACTCGCCTGGGCGGGCGCCCTGCTGATCACCGTGACCATCCTGGGCCTGTCGATCGCGGCCCGCCTGTTCCTGCGCGGCGGCAGGGGCCGCTGAGACCGCGCCGCCCCCCGCCGACGATCCTCCGGAGAACCCCGATGAGCGCCTCCGCCACCGCCGCACCGGTCGTCAAATCCGGCGCGGCCGACGAGACCGCCCCGGTCCGCCTCGCGGTCAAGAACCTCAACTTCTACTACGGGACCTTCCAGGGCCTGAAGAACATCAACCTCGACTTCCACGACCGGCAGGTCACCGCGCTGATCGGGCCGTCGGGCTGCGGCAAGTCCACGCTGCTGCGCACCTTCAACCGGATCTACTCGCTCTATCCCGACCAGCGGGCGGAGGGCGAGATCCTGCTCGACGGGCGCAACATCCTCGACCCGGCGATCGACCTGAACGAGCTGCGCGCCCGCGTCGGCATGGTGTTCCAGAAGCCGACGCCCTTCCCGATGTCGATCTACGATAACATCGCCTTCGGCATCCGGCTCTACGAGCGGCTCGGCAGGGCCGACCTCGACCAGCGCGTCGAGGAGGCCCTGCGCAAGGCCGCCCTCTGGGACGAGGTCAAGGACAAGCTCAAGCAATCCGGCATGGGCCTGTCGGGCGGCCAGCAGCAGCGCCTCTGCATCGCCCGCACGGTCGCCCAAAAGCCCGAGGTGATCCTGTTCGACGAGCCGACCTCGGCCCTCGATCCGATCTCGACCGGCCGCATCGAGGAGCTGCTGGAGCAGCTGCGCGGGGAATTCACCATCGCGATCGTCACCCACAACATGCAGCAGGCGGCCCGCATCTCGCAGTTCACGGCCTTCATGTATCTCGGCGAGCTGATCGAGTTCGGGCCGACGAACCGGCTGTTCATGACTCCGACAAAGCGCCAGACCCAGGACTACATCACCGGCCGGTTCGGCTGACCCTCCCCCTTGCGAGCAGGACGAGCGCCATGTCGGATCACATCGTCAGTTCCTACGACGCGGACCTGCAGAACCTGCGCCGCAGCATCGCCGAGATGGGCGGGATCGCCGAGAAGATGATGGCGGATGCGGCGACCGCCCTGGTGCGCCGCGACGGCACCCTGGCCCAGAGCGTGATCGCGGCGGATGCCCGCCTCGACGGGCTCCAGCGCGAGATCGAGGAGCGGGCGATCCTGCTCATCGCCAAGCGCCAGCCGATGGCGATCGACCTGCGCGAGACGATCTCGGCGATCCGCGTCTCCGGCGACCTCGAGCGGATCGGCGACCTCGCCAAGAACATCGCCAAGCGGGTGGTGGCGATCAGCGATCAGCCCCAGCTCCAGAAGGTGGTGGTCGGCGTCCAGCACATGAGCGACCTCGTGCAGGAGCAGCTCAAGGACGTGCTCGACGCCTACGCGACCCAGGACGTCGCCGTGGCCCTCGACGTCTGGGCGCGCGACGGCGGCATCGACGCGCTCTACACGTCCCTGTTCCGCGAGCTCCTCACCTACATGATGGAGGATCCGCGCAACATCAGCTTCTGCACGCACCTCCTGTTCTGCGCCAAGAACGTGGAGCGGATCGGCGACCACACCACCAACATCGCCGAGACGATCCACTACCTCGTCAGCGGCGAGACGCTGCCGACCGAGCGCCCGAAGAACGACCGGTCGAGCTTCGCCACGGTGGCGCCGCCGGCGCCGGAGGCGTGACCGGACCGGAGACCCGCATTGTCGATGAGCACAAGGATCCTGATCGTCGAGGATGAGGAGCCGCTGACGCTCCTGCTCCGCTACAACCTCGAAGCCGAGGGCTTCACGGTGGATGCCGTGGCCCGCGGCGACGAGGCGGATATCCGCCTGCGCGAGCAGGTGCCGGACCTCGTCCTCCTCGACTGGATGGTGCCGGGGCTGTCGGGCATCGAGCTCTGCCGCCGGATCCGGGCGCGCCGGGAGACCGAGCGGCTGCCGGTCATCATGCTCACCGCCCGCGGCGAGGAGGGCGACCGGGTGCGCGGCCTCGCCACCGGCGCCGACGACTACATCGTGAAGCCCTTCTCGGTGCCGGAGCTGCTGGCGCGGGTGCGGGCGCTGCTGCGCCGCGCCAAGCCGGCCCACGTGGCGCATCTCCTGGTGGCGGGCGACATCGAGCTCGACCGGGTCAGCCACCGGGTGCGGCGCGAGGGGCGGGAGCTGCATCTCGGCCCGACCGAGTTCAAGCTGCTCGAATTCCTGATGCAGAGCCCGGGCCGGGTCTTCTCCCGCGAGCAGCTCCTCGACGGCGTGTGGGGCCACGACGTCTACATCGACGAGCGCACGGTCGACGTGCATATCGGCCGGCTGCGCAAGGCGATCAACCGGCCGCGCCGCCCCGACCCGATCCGCACCGTGCGCGGCTCGGGCTACTCCTTCGACGAGATGTTCGCGAACGGCGCCTCCTGAGCGCCCCGGCCGCATCGAGGCCCGGCATCGGCGGACGGCATCGCGGCGTCGTGGGCCGCGAGGGTCCGCCCTGCGCGCGGCGACGGCACGCTTGACCCTCCCAGGACGACCCTCCCAGGACGCGATCCCGGCAGGATCGCGCCGCGCAGGCCCGCCGGGGCCTCGCCGCCGGGTCGTCGCCGCCGAACCGGTGACGGGTTCGGCGAACGGGGCTCAGCGGAAGGCCACGACCCGCCGGTCGCTGCGCTTGCGCTCGGTCGCCGGCTGGTAGGCGATGCGCGCGTGGTGGGTGCAGTAGGGCAGGCCCGTGATCGAGCGGGCGCCGCAGAAGCGGAAATCGGGCGAGGCCGGGTCGCCCATGGGCCAGCGGCACATGAACTCGCGCAGCTCCATGATCGTCACCCGCTCCGAGAGCGGCAGCGCCGCCTCCGCCGACGGCGGGGGCTCGGCGCGCACCAGCGCCAGCGAGGCCGGCGCGGGCGCCACCATGGTCGGGACCGGCGCCTGGGCGGGCGGGCGCTCCTCCTCGCTCGGCGCGCGGCTGCGCGGCACCGGCGCGGGCGCCCCGTTCGACTTCAGCACCCGGCCGGCCAAGCCGAGCCGATGCACCTTTCCGATCACCGCATTGCGCGAGACGCCGCCGATCTCGGCCGCGATCTGGCTCGCGCTGCGCCCCTCTCCCCACAGCCGCTTCAGGAGTTCGACCCGTTCCTTCGTCCAGCTCGGGCCCGCATCCGTCATCGCCGCCTCCGAATTCCCCCACCCATCAGCGGCACGGACGCACGCAGCCGTCTGCGTTCGGCCGTGCGACCGCGCGTCCAGTGCCTCTCTGCTGCTGATGATCGCCGCTTCGTGACAGCGCTTGCGACGGGGGTGAACCTACAGGAGCGGCCGTTCTCCGCGCAAGAGTCCCACGGCCCCGCCGGACCCGTTTTCCCCGCGCCGGGCCGGGTTCGCGCAGGGCCGCGGACTGGGGGGAGAGGCGCCCGGCGGGGTCCCCTCCGGGGGGGCGGCGAGGCCAGGAAATCCACAGCGTATCAACAGCTTGTCACGCGCCGGGGCGGGCGCGCGCCGGCGCCCCGAGGCGGCCGCCGCGCACTCCGCGGGCGGCCCCGGAGGGCCCGCCCCGGGCGAGGGCGAGCGGGACAGAGTGGCATCCGCGCCACGCTGCATCCCGTGCGAGAGGTCGCGTTGCCCGGGCGGCGCCCTGCACCTATGGTTCCGCCCCGGGCCGCGCGTGCCCGACACGGGAAATTCCATGCGGACACTCCTCGCGTCCCTGCTGCCGCTCGTCGTTCTCCTGCCCACCGGTCTCGCGGCGGAGCCGGCCGGGGGGATCCGCCTCGCCCCGCACCGGGCGGTCTACGACCTCTCGCTCCTGCGCAGCACCGGCGCCCGCGCGGTCGAGAGCGCGCGCGGGCGCATCGTCTTCGATTTCTCCGGGGATCCCTGCAAGGGCTGGGCGCTCCAGTACCGTCAGGTGACGGTGCTGGAGAGCGCCGAGAGCGGCGCGCGCACCTCGGACCTGCGCAACAACACCTTCGAGAGCGGCGACGGCAAGGCCTTCCATTTCCGCACGCAATCCGACCTGAACGGCAGCGAGCAGCCGGCGGTGGCGGGCGATGCCGAGCGCGACGAGAAGGGCCTCGCCGTCACCCTCAAGCAGCCGCAGCGGGCCCGGGTGAGCGCGCCGGGCGAGGTGCTGTTCCCGGCCGCGCACATGCGCCGCCTGATCGAGGCGGCGCAGGCGGGCGAGCACACCGTCTCGGTGAAGGTGTTCGACGGGTCCGACGACGGCCGCAAGATCTACGACACGCTCGCGGTGATCGGCCCGCGCAAGGCGGTCCCGGCGAGCGCCGAGGCCGGCAAGGACGGGGCGCCCCGGGCCGAGCCCCCGCTGCAGGAGGGGGCGATGGCGGCGATGCCGCGCTGGCCGGTGACGCTCAGCTACTTCTCCACCGGCGAGGGGGAGCGCACGCCGATCTACGTGCTGTCCTTCGACCTCTACGAGAACGGGGTGAGCGGGGCGCTGCGCCTCGATTACGGGGACTTCACCCTCAAGGGCGACCTGTCGCGGATCGACCTCGGCAGCGAGAGCAAGGAGTGCAAGCCCTGAGCCGTGCCCCCGGGCGGGCGAGCCGCCCCCGCGGGCGCCGGTCGGGTCTCATCCCAGATCCGATCGATCCCTTCGGGATGGCGGATGAGAGCTTCGCTCAGGCGCCGCGCGGGCGCGTGATCCGGGATCCGCTTGGATCGACCGGATCCCGGATCACCCCTTCGCGTCCTTGTCCGCCGGCGTGAAGGCGAGGCCGCGCTGGATCGCGGCCTCGCCGAAGCGGGCGCGCAGGGCGTCGACCGCCGCGGCCCGGCTCGCCTCGCGCCGCGCGCCCTGGTCGGCGAGGTCGCCGCGATCCGCGTGGAGGGAGGCGCAGAGGTCGCCGGCCCCGACCCCGATCAGCCGGTAGGCGGTGCCGTCGCAGGCCTCGCGCAGCATCGCCTCGGCGGGGCGGAACAGGCGCTCGGCGAGCTGCGTCGGCGCGAGGCCCGACCGGGTGCGGGTGCGCAGGCGGAACCCGGCATCCTTCAGCTTCAGGGTCACGCTCGCCGCTGCGAGCTCGGCCCGCACGAGGCGCCGCGCCACCGTCTCGCACAGCCGCCACAGGATCGGGCGCAGGGCTGCGAAATCCCGCAGGTCCTCCGCGAAGGTGGTCTCGCCCGAGACGCTCTTGGCCGCGCGGTGCGGCTCGACCGGGCGCGGATCCTCGCCGCCGGCAAGGCGCGCGAGCCGGGCCGCGTCGCGGCCGAGGGCGGCCCGGAGCCGGGCCGGATCCGCCCGCGCGAGGTCGCCGACGCGGCGGATCCCGATCTCGGCGAGCCGCCCGGCGGCCGCCTGCCCGACCCCCGGCAGGATGCCGACCGGCCGCGGCGCCAGGAAGGCCCGCGCCTCCTCCCGGCCGATCACCGAGAAGCCGCGCGGCTTCTCCAGGTCCGAGGCGATCTTGGCCAGGAACTTGTTCGGCGCGAGCCCGATCGAGACCGTGATGCCGAGCTGCGCCTCCACGGCCCGCGCGAAGCGCGCCAGCGTCACGGCGGGGCTCGCCCCGTGCAGGCGCTCGGTGCCGGAGAGGTCGAGGAAGGCCTCGTCGATCGAGACCGGCTCGACGAGCGGGGTGAGCGCGCGCATCATCGCCCGCACCTCGCGCCCGACCCGGGCGTACTTCTCCATGTCGGGCCGGATCACCACGGCGTCCGGGCAGGCCCGCAGGGCCTTGAACATCGGCATGGCCGAGTGCACCCCGCGGGTCCGGGCGAGGTAGCAGGCGGTCGCGACCACGCCGCGCCGCCCCCCGCCGACGATGACGGGGCGGTCGCGCAGGGAGGGATCGTCCCGCTTCTCGATCGCCGCGTAGAAGGCGTCGCAATCCACGTGCGCGATGCTGAGCGCGTCGCGCTCGGGGTGCGCGACGAGGCGGGGCGAGCCGCAGGCGGCGCAGCGCCGCGGGCCGCCCGGGCGGGCGGCGCCCCCGCCGGTGAGCCGGGCGCAGTCGCGGCAGAGCGCCGGGGCGCCCGCGCTCATGCGTCGAAGGGATCCGCGCCGAAGGAATCCGGATCCGGGGGACCGAGGCGGCGCCACGCCAGCGTGATCCGCTCGGGCGGCTCCCCGACCGCCCGGGCGCAGGCGAGGAGGAGATCCTCGTCCGACACCACGTGGTCGAGGAGGCCGAGCATCAGCTCGGGCGATTCGGCCGCCTCCCGCAGGGCGGACGGGCTCAGGCCCGCCCCCTCCATGAAGCGCATCAGGCGCCCCGGATCGGCCGTCACGAAGGCGAAGACCGCGGCGGCGATCCCCTCGGCCTCGCTGCGACTCGGTAATCCTCGCTGGGGAGGCTTCCCTCTGGTAAAACTCGGCGATTTGCGTTTCATCAACTTGTGCCGCTTAAACGGGACGGGCAGGCGTCGTCGGAGGTTCGGATGCGTCTCGTCGGCGCCGGAGACAGTGAGCCATGACGAAGACCGTGCTCATCGTCGAGGACAACGAGCTCAACATGAAGCTCTTCAACGACCTGTTGGAGGCGCATGGCTACGCGACCCTGAAGACCGCCAACGGGATCGAGGCGATCGAGCTCGCGCGCCGGCACCGCCCCGACCTGATCCTCATGGACATCCAGCTCCCGGAAGTGTCGGGACTCGAGGTCACCAAGTGGATCAAGGAGGACGACGAACTCAAGAGCATTCCGGTGATCGCGATCACCGCCTTCGCCATGAAGGGGGACGAGGAGCGCATCCGGGAGGGCGGCTGCGAGGCCTATCTGTCGAAGCCCATTTCGGTGGCGAAGTTCCTCGCCACCGTCAGGACCTATCTCGGCGACGAGCGCCAGAGCTGAGGGCCCCCCTCCATGTCGGCACGCGTGCTCATCGTCGACGACCTCTTCCCGAACCTCAAGCTCCTCGAGACCAAGCTGTCGCTGGAGTATTTCGACGTGATCTCGGCCATGAACGGGCCGGACGCGATCGCGATCTGCGAGCAGGGCCTGTGCGACATCGTCCTCCTCGACGTGATGATGCCGGGCATGGACGGGTTCGAGGTGTGCCGGCGGCTGAAGACGACGCCGACCACGGCGCATCTGCCGGTGGTGATGGTGACCGCCCTCGACCAGCCGAGCGACCGCCTGCGCGGCCTCGACGCCGGGGCCGACGATTTCCTGACCAAGCCGATCGACGACACGGCCCTGCTCGCGCGGGTGCGCAGCCTCGTGCGGCTGAAGGCGATGACCGACGAGCTGCGCAACCGCGCGCTCGCCTCGCGGGACCTCGGCTTCGCGGACCCGCTCGCGGCGGCGGCCGCCGAGACCGGGCTCAACGCCCACCTGCTGATCGCCGATGACCGCCGCGCCTCGGCCGAGCGCATGGCCGCGGCGCTGAGCCAGTCCCATTGCGTCGAGGTGGTGGCCGATCCGCACCGGGCGCTGGAGACCGCGACCGAGGGCAATTTCGACGTGGCGCTGGTCAGCCTCGACTTCGACGGGTTCGACGGGCTGCGCCTGTGCAGCCAGCTGCGCTCCCTCGACCGGACGCGCGGCATGCAGGTGGTGATGCTCGCCGACGCGGGCGACCGCGCCCGGATCATGCGCGGGCTCGACCTCGGCGTGCACGACTACCTGGTGCGCCCGATCGACCGCAACGAGCTCGTCGCCCGGGTGCGCACCCAGGTGCGGCGCCGGCGCTTCGCGCATTCCCTGCGCGAATCCGTCCAGGCCTCGATGGAGCTCGCCGTCACGGACGGGCTCACCGGCCTGCACAATCGCCGCTACTTCGACAGCCACCTCGCCGGGCTGTTCCGCGAGACCTCCCTGCGCGGGCGGCCGCTCGCCCTGCTCCTCCTCGACATCGACCGCTTCAAGGCGATCAACGACAGTTTCGGCCACGACGCGGGCGACGAGGTGCTGCGCCAGTTCGCCGACCGGATCCGCGCCCATACCCGGGGCATCGACATCGTCGCCCGCTTCGGCGGCGAGGAGATCGTCGTCGTGGTCCCGGATACCGGGCTCGACGGCGCCGGCCAGGTCGCCGAGCGCATCCGCGAGCGGATCGAGGCGACGCCCTTCCTGGTGCACGGGGGCACGCGGGGAATCGACGTCACGGTCTCGATCGGCCTGGCGGTGCGCCACCCGGACGACGCACTCCCCGCCGACCTCCTCAAGCGCGCCGACGTGGCGCTCTACCGGGCCAAGCAGGAGGGGCGCAACCGGGTCGTCGCGGCCGCGGCCTGAACCCGGCCGAGAGGTGCGGTAGAATGACGCAGAGCGAGCCGGGAGCGGTCCCGGCGCTCGGCCGACGGGCCCGCGGCCAGGCTGCAGGCCGTTGATTTCGGCCATGTCTTGGCGCCGATGATCCGCCAACCTTGGCAGTCAAACCGCGTAAATCGGCGTCGATCTTCGCGAATGCATCGTCGCGAAGTCTGTTGCATCCTGCTTCGATCGCAGCGCGCGAGAAAAGAGCCGCGCATCGACAGGATGCTCAGCATGGAACATCAGCCGCTCCGTCACCTCCGCGACATCGCCGACGTCGAGCCGGTCCCGGGCCTGCTCGAAGGCCGGCGCGCCCGGCTCGAACGCTGGGCCGAGATCCTCGACCGCGAACCGACCCGGGCCTTCACCACGCTCGAGGAGATCGAGTTCGTGCCGCGCCGGATGCGGGCGGCGATCCGGGCCGACAACTCCCCGCTCGCCTACGCCTACGCGGACCCGGTGCTGCGGGCGAGCGGGCTCGCGGGCGACACGTTCGGGGAGGCGCGCCGCTTCTTCGAGCTGAGCACCGGGGAGGCCCACCACCTGCTCTGCTCCTGCGTGAACGGCCGCAGCGTCACCGGCTCCGCCACCGCCCGCCGCCTGCGCCGCCTCGCGGCCAAGCGCCCGGGCCTGTGGTTGGCCTATGGCTGCGCGGCCGGGGTCGCGGCCCTGCCGGGGCTCCTGTACCTGCTGGGGTGAGACGACTCGGCCGAGACGACGAAGGCCGCCCCGGGGGCGGCCTTCCAGCGGCCCTCGGCCGCCCACAGAACCGGCCGGCGGCCGCGGGCCGCCGCGCCGCTCACTTGATCTTGGCTTCCTTGAACTCGACGTGCTTGCGCGCCACGGGGTCGTACTTCTTGAACGACAGCTTGTCGGTCTGCGTGCGCGAGTTCTTCTTCGTGACGTAGAAGTAGCCGGTGTCGGCGGTCGAGACGAGCTTGATCTTGACGGTGACGGCCTTGGCCATGACGCGACCTCGTTGGGCTGGGGATGCGTCCGGGTGACCGAAACGCAAAAGGGCCGGGATGACCCCGGCCGAAACGCGCCGCCTTCCTGCCCGAAGGCGTGGGCGGCGTCAAGCCGGGCGGGACCGGTCAGGCCGGGCGGGACCGGTCAGGCCGGGCGGGACCGGTCAGGCCGGGCGGGACCGGTCAGGCCGGGGAGGGGCGGATCACCCGGGCCCCGACCACCGCCAGGTAGGCGAGGAAGAGCCCCGCCAGGGCCCAGGCGAAGCCGTGCGGGGAGGCGAGGTCCATGCCGCCGCCGACGAGGGGCGGGCCGAGGACGAGGCCGACATTGTAGAGCACCAGGAAGGCCGCGTTCGCCCCGGCGAGCGCCGCCCCCTCGAAGCGCGCACCGAGATGGGCGAGCCCGACCGTGTAGAGCGTGCCGGCGATCCCGCCCCAGACGAACAGGATCGTGCCGAGCAGCCAGGGCTGCCCCGCCCCGGCGGGGAGCAGCAGGGCGCCGAGCGCCCCGCCGGCGCCGGCCGCGAGCAGCACCTTGCGCCGGTCGACATGGTCCGAGAGCAGGCCGACCGGGATCTGGAACAGGACGTTGCCGAGGGCCGCGAGGCTCACGAGGCCCGCCGCCGCCTCGGGCGTGAGGCCGAGCCGCAGGCCGTAGATCGGCAGGATGGCGAAGCCCCCGGTCTCGACGGCGCCGTAGACCAGGGCCGCGAGGGTCGCGGAGGGCGCGACCCGCAGGTAGCCGAGGAAGCCCCGCCCGCCCTTGCGGGGGATCTCCGGCGACAGCCCGCGGGCGAGGAGGAGCGGGATGCTGGCTGCTCCGAACAGGGTCGCCCCGGCGAGGTAGGGGAGCCAGCCGGCGGTGCCGAGGAGGCCGAGCAGCGCCGGGCCGACCGCGAAGCCGAGGGCCAGGATCGTCGCGTAGACGCCCATCACGAGGCCCCGCCGGGCCGGCGGCGCCGCCTGGTTGATCCAGAATTCCGAGAGCACGAACAGCACCCCGAGCGCCGCCGAGAAGGTGAAGCGCAGGGGGAACCACCAGGCGAGGTCGAACAGGAGCTTGAAGCCGAGGAGCGAGACGGCCCCGACCGCGATCGCCGCGAGCAGGAGCGGCAGCACGCCGAGCCGGGCGGCGATCCGAGGCACGAAGGGCACCACCGCGATGCTGGCCACCCCGGCCACGGCGGTGTTGACGCCGATCATCGTGTTGGAGACGCCCATCCGCTCCATCTCCAGGGAGAGGAGCGGGATCGACAGGCTGAGGCCGATCCCCACCACCGCCACACAGGTGATGGCCGCCCCGATCGAGGCGACCTCGCTCCTGCCGAACTCCGTCGTGACCGCGTCCATCCTGTCCCTGCCGGCTGCCGTCGGGCGCCCCGATATGGCGCGTCGGGACCGCCGGGGCCAGGGCGCGGCCGCGGCGGGCGCACCCGAGGGGCGCGCCCGCCGAAGTCAGGCGGCCCGGACGTCGGAGAGGAAGCGCTCCACCTCCGCCCGCAGCTGCTCGGCCTGGCGCGAGAGGTCGGAGGCCGAGGCCAGCACCTGCGCGGCGGCCGCGCCCGTCTCCTCGGTGGCGGAGGCGACGCCCGCGATGTGGCCGTTCACCTGCGTGGTGCCGTCGGCGGCCTCGGTCACGTTGCGGACGATCTCCTGGGTCGCCGCCGCCTGCTGCTCCACCGCCGCGGCGATGCAGGTCGCCACGCCGCTCATCTCCTGGATGCGCCCGGTGATGGTCCCGATCGCCGTCACGGCCCGGTCGGTCGAGCCGCGCATGCGGTCGATCTGGGCGCCGATCTCGCCCGTCGCCTTGGCGGTCTGGTTGGCGAGTTCCTTGACCTCGGCGGCGACCACCGCGAAGCCGCGGCCCGCCTCGCCGGCCCGCGCCGCCTCGATCGTCGCGTTGAGCGCCAGGAGATTGGTCTGGCTCGCGATCGAGGCGATGAGCCCGACCACGTCGCCGATCCGCGCGGCCGCGTCGTTGAGCTGTCCGACGAGCGCGGCGCTCTCGACGGCCTCCTCGGCCGCGGCCCGGGCGAGCTCCGCCGAGCCGTCGACCTGTCGGCCGATCTCGCGCACGGAGGTGCCGAGCTCCTCCGCGGCGGCGGCGACCATCCCGACATTGGCGGCGGCCTGCGCCGCGCCGTTCGCCGCCCCCCGCGACCGCTGCGCGGCCTCGCCCGCCACGCCGCTCATGGTCTGCGCGGTCGTCTGCAGCTCGGTGGCGGCGGACGAGACCGTGCCGACGATGCCGCCGACCGCCCGCTCGAAGCCCGCCGCCATCTCGCGCAGCAGGGCCCGGCGCCGGGTCTCGGTCTCGGCGCGGGCGGCCTCGGCCTGGGCCTCGAGGTCGCGGCTGCGCAGGAGGTTGGCCTTGAACACCTCCAGGGCCGCCGCCATCGCGCCGATCTCGTCGCGGCGCCCGAGCCCCGGCACCGGGGCCGCGGCGTCGCCCTCCGCGAGCCGCCGCATGGCGGCGGCCGTCGCGGCGAGCGGACGGGAGATGCCGAACAGCCCGAACAGCATGGCGCCGACCGAGGTGACCAGCGAGGCGGCCATCGCCAGCCACGCGGTCTCGGTCGCGGCCTCGGCGCTGCGCCGCCCGGTCTCGGCGCCCTCGGACGCTTCCCGCTTGTTGAACTCCGCCAGGGACTGGAGCTGCCGGGAGATCTCCCCGCCGAGTTCGGCGATGCCGGGCCGCGCCACCAGGGCGAGGGCCTCGTCCCGGCGGCCGGCCTCCACCGCCGCCAGGAGCGGCGCCTGCGCGGCGATGTACCTCTCCCAGACGGAGGCGTAGGCGTCGTAGGCGGCGCGCTCCGCGCCGGGCGAGATCAGGGGCTCGTAGCTCCGGCGCAGCCGCCCGATCGTCTCGCTCACCGCCGCGAGGGCGGCCTTGTTCTCCGCCAGGGCGGCCGGCCCGTCCGAGGCGACGATCAGCCGGTAGACCCGCACGCGGTACTCCCGCGAGGCCGTGTTGAGCTGGTGGACGAGGTCGACCGAGGGCAGCCAGTTCGTCGCCATCTGGTCGATCTCGGCGCGGATCGTCGCGAGCTTGACGAGGCCGATGGTGCCCTGCACGGCCGAGATCGCGGCGGTCAGCGCGAACAGGCCGACCAGGATGGACTTGAGCGTGGGGCGCATGGCGGATCCGGCGCAGGCGGGCGAAGCACGTGCGCGCCGCTGCGCCCGGCCGCCCACGTCTGATCACCGCCGTTCTGACATCCGGTTCTTTCCTGTTTCTCACCGCTTTCGTCGAAACCCGTGAGTACATCACAGTTCTGACGGCTATCTTCCCGACTTAGAGACCTCTGATAAACATATGTTATGCTGTTCTATTGGCCGATCTCGGGTGGCCTAATCCGCTTGACCGCGACGTGAGCGCGGGCGGAACTTGTTTCGGCGAGTTTATCTAGGCCCTCGGCCGCGCCCGATCTTCGCCGCCGGACCGGCGTTTGCCCGCGGGCGCGGCGGCTCATGCGCCATCCGGGTGATGGCTTCGCCATCTCGCATTTCGGCCATGCGGATGTCAGCGTCGCTCAGGCGCCGCGCGGGCTGGTGATCCGGGATCCGCTGCGATCGAGCCGATCCCGGATCAGATCTCCTCGCGGGTGTGCCGGCCGCGGATCTCGCGGAAGAACGGCACCGGCAGGAAGGGGCTGAAGCCGGCCGCGAGGCGGGTTTCCAGTTCGTCGAGGACGATGTGGGTGATGCGGGGGAGGTCGAGCCGGCGCGCCTCGGCGAGGCTCACCCAGGCGAGTTCGGTGAGTTCCGCCTCCGGCCCGACCATGCCTGGCGTCTCGCCCGCGACGGCGTCGCGGGTCACCGCGAAGAAGCGGGTGTCGAAGCGCTTGGGCCGGGCGGGGGGCGTGATGGCCCGGGCGATGAACTGCACGGCCTCCAGGTCGGGCATCACGCCGGCCTCGCGGAAGGCGGCCCATGGCCCGTCGGGGGCGGTCTCGGGCGGCCCGTAATCCCGGGTCCCGATCATCAGGCCGGTCTCCTCGTAGGTCTCGCGGATCGCCGCGAGGGCGAGCGCCCGGCCGAGATGGTGGGGCGGCCGGGAGACGCGCGCCGCGAGCGCGGCCTCGGCGCGGTCGTTCAGGGTGCCGGCGACGGGCATGTGCCGGTCCGCGAGCTCGATGCGGCCGCCCGGGAAGACGTACTTGCCCGGCATGAAGGTGTGGCCGTCGTGGCGGCGGCCCATCAGCACCTTCGGGGTCCGGCCGGCATGGTCGAGGATGATCAGGGTCGCGGCATTGCGCGGCCTGAGCGCGGGTCTGCGCTCAGGCGCCGCGGAGGCCGGGGGCGCGGCCCCGCTCTCGATCGTCCCCGCCGTCGCGCGCGCCATCCCGTGCCTCCCCGCCCTGTCCGGTCCCGGTGCGTGCGCGGCGTATCGCGGAGAAGCCGTGCATGCCAAGGGCGTATTGCAGCCCGACGACCGCGCCCTTCACGGGCTGCAGCAGGGCGAGCGCCATGATCAGGGTCACGGCGGGCCAGAAGGTCAGCTCGAACCAGAGCGGCAATTCGTCGAGGCGCATCTGGCTCTCCAGGATGGCGAGCCCGACCACGTGGCCGACGATGAAGATCACCAGGTAGGGCGGCAGGTCGTCGGCCCGGTGATGGTGGAGTTCGGTGCCGCAGGCCTCGCAGGCCTCGCGCACCTTCAGGAAGCGCCCGAACAGGCGGCCCTCGCCGCAATGGGGGCAGCGGTTGCGAAAGCCCCGCAGCATCGCGAGGTGCCAGGGCACCTCGGCTGGGGGCTGCGCGGGGGCGTCCCGCCCGTCGATCTCGATCACGCCCGCTTCCCCCTCCGCTTGGTGAGGCCCTCGCGGCGCTCGGCCGCCGGGCGGCCCTTGCGCGGGCCGCCGCGCCGCGGCGCCGGGCTCGACCGCGTCCCCTCCGATACCACGTCGAAGCGCAGGGCGCCCGCCACGGGCGCGGCCTCGACCAGGCGCACGGTGACGCGGTCGCCGAGCCGGAAGGTCTCGCCGCTGCGCTCGCCCACCAGGGCGTGGCGGCCCTCCTCGTAGCGGAAATAGTCGGCCCCGAGCGTCGAGACCGGCACGAAGCCGTCCGCCCCGGTCTCGGTGAGCTTCACGAACAGCCCCGACTTGGTCACGCCCGAGATCTGGCCCGCGAAGCTGGCGCCGACCCGGTCCGCGAGGTGCTGGGCGATGAGCCGGTCGATGGTCTCGCGCTCGGCCGCCATGGCCCGGCGCTCGGCGTTGGAGATCTGCTGGCCGATCTCGGCGAGCTCGGCCGCGCCCATGTCGGGCAGCCCGTCCGGCCCGAGCCGCAGCGCCCGGATCAGGGCGCGGTGGACGACGAGGTCGGCGTAGCGCCGGATCGGCGAGGTGAAATGCGCGTAGCGGCGCAGGGCGAGCCCGAAATGCCCGGCATTCTCCGGCGCGTAGACCGCCTGGGCCTGCGCGCGCAGGATCACCTCGTGCAGGAAGGTCTGGTGCTCGGTGCCCTGGACCATGCCGAGGATGCGGTTGAACAGGGAGGGCCGGAGCACGCCCTCCTTCGGCAGCTTGATGCCGATCGAGGCCAGCACCTCGCCGAGCGCCCGCATCTTGTCGAGCGAGGGCTCGTCGTGGACCCGGTAGATCAGGGCCTGCGCCTTCTCCTCCAGGGTCTCGGCGGCGGCGACGTTCGCCTGGATCATGAATTCCTCGATCAGGCGGTGCGCCTCCAGGCGCTCGGGCACCACCACCCGGTCGACCCGGCCCTCGGCGTCGAGGACGACCTTGCGCTCGGGCAGGTCGAGGGCGAGGGGGCCGCGGGCGTCCCGGGCCGCGGCGAGCACCCGGTAGGCCGCCCAGAGCGGGCGCAGGACGGGGTCGAGGAGGGGCTGCGTGACGGCGTCCGGCTGCCCGTCGATCGCGGCCTGGGCCTGCGCGTAGGCGAGCTTGGCGGCCGAGCGCATCATCACCCGGTGGACGCTGTGGCGCCTCTTGCGGCCGTCCGCGCCGATGACGAGGCGGATGGCGAGGGCCGGGCGGTCCTCGCCGGGGCGCAGGGAGCAGAGGTCGTTCGAGATGCGCTCGGGCAGCATCGGCACGACCCGGTCGGGGAAGTAGACCGAGTTGCCGCGCAGCAGCGCCTCGCGGTCGAGGGCGCTGCCGGGCCGGACATAGGCGGCGACGTCCGCGATCGCGACCGTGACCACGAAGCCGCCCGCGTTGGCGGGGTCCGGGTCGGGCAGCGCCATCACGGCGTCGTCGTGGTCCTTGGCGTCGGGCGGGTCGATGGTGAGGAGGGGGGCGTCGCGCCAATCCTCGCGGTCCTCCATCCCGGCCGGCCGCGCCCGCGCGGCCTCGTCCAGCACAGCGGGGGGGAAGACGTGCGGGATGCCGTGGGCGTGAAGGGCGATCAGGCTCACGGCCTTCTCGGAGGCGACGGCGCCGAGGCGCTCCTTGACCCGGCCCCGGGGCAGGCCGAGGCGGCTGTCGCGGGTGAGGGCGACGCTGACGAGGTCGCCGTCGCGGGCCTCGCCCTCCTCGCCGGGCGGGATCTCGATCTCGCGGCCCTGGGCGCGTTTCTCGACCGGGAGGACGCGCCCGCCGCCCTTCTCCAGGGCGCGGTAGATCCCGAGCATCTCCGCCTTGTTGCGGCCGATCACCTTGACGACGCGGCCGAGATAGCGGCCCGGCGCCTCGCGGTCGGGCTCGACGCGCAGGAGCGCCCGGTCGCCGATCCCGGGCGCGGGCAGGCTGCCGGTCCGCCGGCCGCGCGGCGCCATCACGAGGATCTTCGGGGCCGGGCCGGCTTCCGGGTCCCACTGGGCGGGGCGGGCGAGGAGCTCGCCGTCGCGGTCGCGGGCGTCGATGTCGGCGACGAGGACCGGCGGCAGGCGGCCGGCCTTGCGCAGGCCCGCCCGGTCCTTCTCGACCGCGCCCTCGTCCTTCAGCTCGGCGAGCATCCGCTTGAGTTCGACCTTGTCGGCGCCCTTGAGGCCGAAGGCCTTGGCGATCTCGCGCTTGCCGACCTTGGTGGTCGCCTCCGCGATGAAGGCCAGCACCGCCTCGCGGGAGGGCAGGGCGGCGTGGTCGGAGGGCGGGGAGTAGCGTTTGGCCAAGGGGGAGACCCGGGGAATGGGGCGGCGGGACGGGCGAGCGACGACCGGCTCGGCGACACCCTCCGGCCCCGCGCGGGTCTCACCCTCTCGTCCGATATGGGATTGCGGCCGCGCGCGGGCAACCGCGGCGGGCAGGCGGCGGTGGAGCATAACGCAGGGCGATTGCGGCGGCGCCGGCGAGCCCGGGCGGGCGCCGTGAGGGCGAATGGGCGGGGTGTGGGGCGAATTCGCCAGCCTGCCCTGTCCGCGTCATGCAGGTCGGCGGTATCGGCTTGGTCGCATCACCCCTATCCCGGCCCGAGCGGTGTTCGGTTGGACACGGTATGGAAACGTTCTGGAAATACTTTCATGACCTGCGTCCGCTTGACCATCGGCGTCATCTGACCTAAGGTAAGTACTGTCGACGTAATGAGATGCCACAAAATATCAGTTCGATATTCAGGTAAGATGTATCGACATTGCCATGCAGATTACTGCTTTTACATGATTCTGATGAGTTCTATAATGGAAGATAATATTGTCATAAAAATCTGTGAGGATCTATGGATCTTAAATTAGCGATCTTTAGCCCTAGAAAGATCGATCATGACCAGGATTAAATTGGTAGTATCACAACTTTTATTCTCATTTTTGTTTCCTCCATTAGTCATTTTTGCGACGACATTTGCTAGCTTCCACCTTCAACAGGATTATTTCTATCAATTACTAATATGCTTTGCGTTATACTTCGCCATAAACATGTATTTAGCCATACTCGTAATGAGAGTTTACGGCATAATTTACTTTCTGGCAACACTCCCACCGATTTTCTTTTCAGCATGGATCAACACGTCCATGCAAGGTACGATCGAAAACAGTGCCTACGTTACGGCGTTAGAGATTATTAGACCAGCTGCTGCCGCGAACGAGCAGATCAGCATAGTTTCGCAGAAAGACATTATAAATTTTCATAAGATCGTTCTGCGAATACCGAACAATTCACGCGATCGCGAAGTGCTTCTAGACGATTTCTTACGCAATAGCCTAGATCCTTATACAGGATGCACGCTAGAGAGATCACATCTAAGAGGAAGCTACTACCTGATCGTAGCTTCATGCTAATGAGGAGGCAGCCATGTCTGAAATTTTCTATGTAAAAGATTCCTCTAAAAATCCCAACTTCGTTGCATCTAAATTCTTGACAGACTCGTTCGGTCACCCGGTTATCGCTTCCAACTCTGAGAATGCAAATTATCGCATTTACGATGTATTGGGTAACCAGACTGGAACTAACGTAAATAATTATATCATTGTGCTGCAGGATTTTGATATTAAGAAATTCCAAAATCTCGGTGTAATCACGCATTAATACATGAATTCCGATGATTCTGAGGGATACGCACAACTTCCGGGACTACTGCTCTTCGCCAACGCGTTCCGACCGGGCGGATCTTACGACGTACAAACCCATTACAATGGAACGAGCGGCAATAATGTTCCTGCGTACCGAGAGATCGCATCGTACGCATTAGGCGTCGCAGCACAAGCAGCCGGCTTCTCGACACAATTCACCGAATGGGGCGGAGGGATTGTTAACAAAATTCAGAATTATTTCGGGAACGCGCAAGATGTGAGCGGAAAATATGGGAATAATCCGAGAAACGTAAACGCCATCGAAAAGGGCTTTAATGATCAAAATAACGGCATCTTTCAGTACGATCGCTCAAGCATGGAGGACAGAGACAATATCATCAATTCGAATGAGAGTGGAGTGATTGCCCTTGAGCAGATCGACTTCGACAAAGATGGAGATAAAATTCATTCACAGCTGTCGTTCGACAAGAATAATAGCATATTTCGATTACATTCTACTATAAATAGCGAGGATGCTTACTACGAAATAAGAAAAAATGAATTACCATACGCCAAGCTCAGCAATGACGATGGGACTTCAACAGTATTCAGCAGTGATAATACCTCCACAGGCCAAGTTTATGGCCAAGTTTCCAGCTTTTTAGGGCAAAATCAAATGGATTGCATAGGCATTTCTTCAGATCAAAACGTCGTCATTAACATCATTTTATCGGGAATGAATCTGCCAATATCCGAAGGACAGAGATTGAATATAATGCATGACGCGCAAAATGAATATATATCGGGAGATGGAGCCCTCCTTGCTTTCGAACAAAATTCTAGTGGCAACGTGCAAGGAAGCACGGACACGATAATACTTCTGGATAACAGCAGGATTTATGTGGGCGTCTTCGGCCAGAACCAGACCGTGACCGAAGACAGCGGCAACAACTCCATCAATCTCGGCGGCAACGGCACCTCCGCCACCGTCGCGGGCGGGGGATATGTCGGCCTCTGCGACAGCAACCAGACCCTCACCCTCGCCGATCGGGGCTCCACGGTCCAGACCGCCGCGGGCGTAACCGGCGAGGACGTCACGGCGACGAACTCCACCATCAACTTCGGCACGAACGCCACCGCCAACATCCGTGGCGCTGGCGACGGCATCCACCTCAACCCCAATTCGGGCGACTATGCCGGCGTCTTCGGCCAGAACCAGACTGTCACCGGAGACAGCGGCAACAACTCCATCAATCTCGGCGGCAATGGCACCTCCGCCACCGTCGCGGGCGGGGGATATGTCGGCCTCTGCGACAGCAACCAGACCCTCACCGTCGCCGATTGGAGCTCCACCGTCCAGACCGCCGCGGGCGTGACGGACGAGGACGTCACGGCGACGAACTCCACCGTCAATTTCGGTGCCAACGCCACTGCCAACATCCGCGGCGCCGGCGACGGCATCCACCTCGACCCCAACGCGGGCGACTACGCCGGCGTCTTCGGCCAGAACCAGACTGTCACCGGAGACAGCGGCAACAACTCCATCAACCTCGGCGGCGACGGCACCTCCGCCACGGTTTACGGCGGAGGCTATGTCGGCCTCTGCGGCAGCAGCCAGACCCTCACCCTCGCCGATTGGGGCTCCACCGCCCAGACCGCCGCGAACGTCACCGGCGAGAGCGTCACCGCCAGCAACTCCACGATCGGCTACGGGGCGAATGCCAGCGCCAACATCCGCGGCAACGGCGACGCCATCCACCTCAACCCCAACGCGGGCGACTATGCCGGCGTCTACGGACAGAACCAGACCGTCACCGGCGACACCGGAAACGACACCGTCAACCTCGGCGGCAACGGCACCTCGGCCACGGTGTCCGGCGGAGGCTATGTCGGCCTCTGCGACAGCAACCAGACTCTCACCCTCACCGATGGCGGCTTCACCACCGACATGCTCCCCGGCCAGGCCGGTGAGACCGTCGCGGGCGACGACGGCACCATCAACTTCGCCCAGGCCGACAGGGGCAGCGTTCGCGGCTCCTTCGACACCATCACCGGAGTCCAGGGTCAGAACGTCATCACCTTCGCCGGCCACAACGAGACCATCAACATCAGCAACGGCGACATTGAGATCGACGGACCGACCTACGGCGACCGCTTCTGGGGCGACGACGATTCCGTCTTCGAGGACGGGCGCTACATCGGCGGCTCCGGCGACAACGGCGAATGGGACGGCGAAGGGGACGACGGCGGCTGGGACGAGGGCGGCGGCTGGGACGATCCCATCGTGCTCAACCTGAGCGGCCAACCCGTGCGCACCGTCGCCGCCGCGCAGGCCGGCGCCCGATTCGACGCGCGCGACGACGGCCGCAAGGTCGCGCTCGGCTGGGGGACTCCCGGCGAGGGCTACCTCGTCCACCTCGCCCCGGGCAAGCAGGCCGTGACCCAGGACGCCGCTCGTCCCCAGCTTCATGGCCCTGCGCCGCCTCGACGCCAACGGCGACGGACGCGTCGACGCGCACGACCCGGCCTATGCCGAGCTGAAGGTCTGGATCGACCCGACCGGCCACGCCGATCCCGGACAGGGCCAACTCGTCTCGCTCTCCGACCTCGGCATCGCCTCGCTGGACGTCAACGCCACCCCGAACCGCCGGGTCGACCAGGGCAACCTGATCCTGGACGACAGCCAGTTCCACTGGCGCGACGGCAAAGCCGGCAGCCTCGCGGGGGTCGCCCTGCGCATCGCCCCGGAGGTCTCGTCTCAGGGCACCGCGGACGCGTCCCCGTCCTCCCTCGCCGGCCACGTGTCGCGGCTGGCCGCCGCGATGGCGGGCTTCGGGGCGGGCGCAGCGGGCGCGACGAGCCCGGCCGCCTCGGTCCCGCCGCCGGCGCCCTCCCTGGCCGTGGATCCCACCCTGCACCCGCCGATGCGCCTCGCGGCCTGAGCCGCGCCCCGAGACCGGCCGGCCCGCCTTCCGGCAGGGCCGGCCGCGCCACCCCGCGCGCGGCGACGGCCCCACCCGGCCGCGCCGGCGCGACGGCCCATGCCACTCCCGCGCGAGCCTGCCTTGCACCCCTCCGGCACTCCCCCGCACGGCCCCGCCCGCGACGGCACCGAGCCGCCGCAGGCCCTGGATACCGGGGTCGCCTCCCTCGTCCTGATCGCCGCCCTGTGCCAGCGCGCCGTGGACGGGGCCCGCATCGCCCACGAGAACGGGCGCCCGGGTGAGCCGCTCTCGCGCGACGAACTGGTGCTCGCCGCGCGCCGCGCCGGCTTTCGCGCCCGCGCCGTGCGCGTCGGGCCCGCCCGCCTGCTCAGGCTGCCCCTGCCGGCCATCGGCCGCGACCGCGAGGGGCGCTTCTTCGTCCTCGCCCGGCACCAGCCCGGCCGCACGCTGATCCAGCGGCCCGGTCAGGCGCCCGGCCTGTGGGGCGAGGCGGAACTGGCCGATGCCTGGACCGGCGACCTCATCCTCCTGACCCCGCGCGACGCCGCGCCCGGGACCGAGGGACGCCGGTTCGGCCTCGCGTGGTTCCTGCCCAGCGCGGCCCGCTTCAAGGGGCTCTTCGGCGAGGTGCTGGTCATCTCCGTCGTCCTCCAGGTCCTCGGTCTCGTCACGCCCCTGTTCTTCCAGGTCGTCGTCGACAAGGTGCTGGTCCACAGGGGCCTCACCACCCTCGACGTCCTCGTGCTGGCCCTGGTCGCCGTCACCACGTGCGAGGCGCTGCTCGGCTACCTGCGCACGATCCTGTTCGCGCAGACGACCAGCCGGCTCGATTCCCTCCTCGGCACGCAGGTCTTCCGGCACTTGCTGGCGCTCCCGATCGCCTATTTCGGGGCGCGGCCGACCGGCCAGACCGTCGCCCGCCTGCGCGAGTTGGAGACGATCCGCCAATTCCTGACCAGCTCGGCCATGACGCTGACGGTCGACCTCGTCTTCTCGGGCCTGTTCCTGGCGGTGATGCTCGCCTACAGCCCGTCCCTCACGCTGATCGTGGCGCTCGGGCTGCCGCTCTATGTCGGCCTGAGCCTGACGCTCACGCCCCTGCTGCGCGCGCGGGTCGACGCGAAGTTCCGCTACGGCGCGGCGCAGCAATCCTTCCTCGTCGAGAGCCTCGCGGGCATCGAGACCCTCAAGGCCATGGCGGTCGAGCCGCAGGCGCGCCGCCGCTTCGACGAGGGCTTGGCCGGCTACATCGCCGCCTCGTTCCGGGTGGTCTCGCTCGCCGCCGGCAGCCAGGCGATCCAGCTCGTGGCCAAGCTCACCGCCGCCGCCGTGCTCTGGTTCGGCGCGCGGACGGTCATGGAGGGCGGCCTCTCGATCGGGGCACTGGTCGCCTTCACCATGCTGGCCGGCCAGGTCAACCAGCCGGTGCTGCGGCTCGCCCAGCTCTGGCAGGATTTCCAGCAGTTCCGCCTCTCGGTCGAGCGGCTCGGCGACATCCTGAACACCCCCGCCGAGACGGCGCTCGCCGCACCCCGCCTCGACCTGCCGGCGCTCGCGGGGGCGATCCGATTCGAGGGCGTCCGCTTCCGCTATCGGCCGGACGGCCCCGAGATCCTGCGCGGCATCGATCTCGCGATCCGGCCCGGCGAGGTGGTGGGCGTGGTCGGGCGCTCGGGCTCCGGCAAGTCGACGCTGACCCGCCTGATCCAGCGGCTCCACGTCCCGGAGCGCGGCAAGGTGCTGGTGGACGGGATCGACCTCGCCCTGATCGAACCGGCCTGGCTGCGCCGGCAGGTCGGCGTGGTGCTGCAGGAGAACGTGCTCTTCGCCCGCTCCGTGCGCGAGAACATCGCGCTCGCCGACCCGTCCCTGCCGCTGGAGCGAGTGATCGCGGTGGCGCGCCTCGCCGGCGCGCACGATTTCATCCTCGACCTGCCGCAGGGCTACGACACCGTGCTGGAGGAGCGGGGCGCCAACCTGTCGGGCGGGCAGCGCCAGCGCATCGCCCTGGCCCGCGCGCTGGCGACGAACCCGCGCATCCTCATCCTGGACGAGGCGACGAGCGCGCTCGACTACGAGTCGGAGCGGGCGATCCAGGCCAACATGCGGGCGATCTGCCGAGGCCGCACGGTCGTGATCGTGGCCCACCGCCTCTCGACGGTGCGGGGCGCCGACCGGATCCTGGTGATGGATCGCGGCCTCATCGCCGAGGAGGGCCGGCACCAGGAGCTCGCGGGTCTTCCCGACGGGCTCTACGCGGCGCTGGTCCGGGGGGCGAACGGCCATGGCTGAGGTGACCGCGCTCGCCCCGGCGGCGCCCCAGGGCGGGAGCCTGGACCGGGCCTTCCTGCCGGCCGAGCTCGAATTGCTGGAGACGCCGCCCTCGCCGACCCTGCGGGCGACGGCCTGGACGCTGATCGCGCTGGTGGCGGGAACGGTCGCCTGGGCCTGCGGGAGCGAGATCGAGATCGTCGCGACCGCGCCCGGCCGCCTCGCGCCGGTGGGCGAGGTGAAGGTGGTGCAGCCCCTGGAGACGAGCGTGGTCAGGGGCATCCACGTCGCGGAGGGGGACCACGTGGCGGCCGGCCAGAGACTGATCGACCTCGACCCAACGGAAGTCTCCGCCGATCTCGAAGCGACGCGCACCGAGCGCATGCAGGCCCTGCTCGACGCGGAGGCCGCGCGGCTCCTCCTGAGCGAGGCGGAGGATCCGGTGATCGCGCGCCTGCCCGAGGTGGACGAGGCGCTGCAGGCGGCGACGCAGGTCCAGCTCCGCCTGCAGGTGGCGGCGCACCGCGCGACCATGGGCGCGCTGCGCAGCGAGATCGCCGACAAGCAGGCGGCGCTGGCGTCGAAGCGGGTGGAGGAGAGCCGGAACGCAGAGCTCGTGCCGCTCGCCGAGGACCGCTACGCGACCCAGAAGGGTCTGTTCGCGCGGGGCAACACGTGCAAGCTGACCCTTCTTCAGGCCGAGGTCGACCTGATCGACAAGCGCGCGGACGCGCGCGCGCTGCCGGAGCAGGCCCGCCAGCTGCAGGCGGAGATCGCCGGGCTGGAGCAGAGGCTGGCACAGGCGCGGGCGGATTTCCTGAAGGAGGCGGCGGAGCAGCGGGTGACGGCTTTGCGGAAGGTGGCGGTGGCCGACCAGACCCTGCGCAAGGAGCGCGAGCGCGAAGCGGAGCGGCACCTGACGGCACCCGTGTCCGGCACGATCCAGGACCTGAAAGTGCACACGCTGGGCGGAGTCGTGAGCGCCGCCGAGACCCTGTTGACCCTCGTCCCGGACGACATGCCGCTGGAGGTAGAGGCATCGGTGGCCCATCGCGAGATGGGCTTCGTGCGGGAGGGTCAGCGGGCGGAGGTGAAGCTCGAAGCCTTCCCGTTCACCCGCTACGGGACGGTGGCGGGCACGGTGCGCCTCGTGGGCCGCGAGGCGAGCGCGCAGGGCGGGGCGATGCCGACGCGCCCGGGGGAGGAGCCGCGGGGGAGCGGCGCGGGTGAGGAGAGCGCCTATCGGGTGCGCGTCAGCCTCGACCGGGCGAGCGTCCCGACGGAGGGCGGTGCCGTCGCCCTGCGCTCCGGCATGGCGGTCCAGGCCGACATCATGACCGGCCGTCGCCGGGTGATCGCGTTCCCTCGTCGATCCGGTCCTGGCCGGCTGGAAGGAATCCGGGCACGAGCGCTGACGCGGGCGACCGCGCCCCTCGCCCGCCGCCGGCCTCACTCGACGCGCTCGACCAGCGTGCCGTCCTGCTCCAGGAGCCGGAGCAGGCCCGCGGGCCCGGGCAGATGCGCGGCGCCGACCGCCGCCAGGATCCCGCCCTGGTCGAGGAGGGGCCGCAGCCGCCGGTGCATGCGGCGGCTGCGCCCGTCGAGGAGCCGGTCGAGGAAGGCGGGCGGCAGCCGGGTCGCGGGATCGCCCGGCAGGAGCGCGGGCGCGCGCATCCAGGCGAGCAGCGCCCCGGTGTCGCGCGCGGCGTAGCGGGCGAGCGTCGTCTCCACGATGTCCTCGGCGGCGGGGGCCTGCCGCAGCACGGCGCGCAGCAGGGCCCGCTCGACCGGCACGGGCAGCCGGGCGACCGCGCCGACCTGCTCCTCCAGGGTCTCGAGCCCCACCACCGCGATCCCGGCCCGCCCGGCCTGCGCGGCCAGGACCTGCTCCGCGTAGGCGCCGCTCCCGTCCGCGGCCGGCCGCGCGCAGGCGGGAAGGTCGAGCATCAGGGCCAGCACCGCCGGGCGCAGCGCCAGGGCGGTCTCGACCGGGAAGCCCCGCTCGGCCACGAGGCGGCGCAGGCGGGCGAGGTCGGCCCGCGGCAGGAGCCGGGCGGCCCGGTGGCGGGCCGGCGCCGCGAACGCCGCCGGGACGCGGGCGGCGCGGCGCGCGCGCAGGGCGGCCGGCGTCTCGGCGAGTTCGAGCGCGACCCGGCGCAGGCCCGGCCAGATCCCGGCGAGGGCCGGCGGGACGGCGACGGCCCGCGGATCGTTGAGGTGAAGGGTTCCGAGCAGGTAGGAGGGCGCCCGGCCGGGCCGGCTGAGCCGGAACAGGATGCCGCCCGCGTGGGGCAGGCCGCGCCCGGCCTCGATCGTCGCCCAGAGCCCGGGCGCCTCGGCGCGGATGCGGGGAAAGAGGTCGCTTCCGCCGCAGGCCGCCTCGGCGCCCCCCGCCCCCGCGAGGGCGAGCGTCACGAGGGCGAGGCGGGCCGCCCGCCCCATCGCGGCGGCGGCCCGCGCCGCCCTCACCACCGGACGCGGACGCCGCCCTTGCCGCCGACGCCGAACAGGTTCTCGCCGCCGCGCACCTCGCCCTGCAGGAAGGTCGAGACGCCGTTGCCGAAGTCGAGATTGGCCGCGAGGATGCCCTGGCCGCGCAGCTTGCCCTCGTCGGAGCGCGCCAGGATGTCGGCGGCCACGAAGCCCGCGCCCGGGATGAACCCGCCGGTGACGATCACGTCCGAGTAGGCGAGCCCGGTGAGCGTGGTCGTGAGCCGGGTGGTCGGCCCGAACAGGATGTCGGTGCCGAGGCGCAGGCCGCCCTGCACGCGCAGCAGGTGGCCGTCGTCGAGGCCGAGCGCCAGGGCGTTCCGGTCGTAGACCGAGGCCGTGTAGCGCAGGCCCACGGTCGGCTCGAGCCAGATGTCGACGCCGACCGGGATGCGGTAATTGGCGTTGGCGATCACCGAGGTGTTGGTCAGGCCCGTGGAGGCGCTGCCCGCGAAGGGCACCACGCTCGGCGGGCGCAGCACGCCGCCGATGATGTTGGCCGAGAAGCCGAGCTGGTCGAGGAAGCGCTCGTCGAGGGCGTAGAGGTCGGCCTTGACGGTCAGGTCGGCCGAGAAGGGGCCGTCGAAGTAGGTCGCGAAGGCGCCGACCGAGGGACCGGCGAGGTTCGCCCGCAGGGAGCCCGCGCCGTTCGGCACCTGCCCGGCATTGGAGGAGAGGGCGCGGCTGGTGATGTCGACCGAGGCCGAGGTGTAGCCGGTGAGGAGGCCGAGGATGACGCCGTCGCCGGAGCGCCCGACATCGCGCAGCGTCACGTCGACGCCGCCGACGAAGCCCGCGCTGGTGGTGCGGCTCTCGATCGAGATGAAGAGCGGGGTCGGGAAGCCGCCGGGCGCCGCATTGGTGCAGCAATTGATGTTGTTCTGGCCCCGGCCGGACCGCTCCTCGTAATCGCCGAAGCCGAGGGCCCAGGCCGCGTAGCGCGGTCCCTCCGGCAGGGGCACGGCCTCGACCGGCAGGGGCGCGTCGTAGCCCTTCACGACCCGGGCGGGGCGGGGAGCCGGCTCGGCGAAGACGGGCTCCTCCCGCGGCTCCGGCGCGGGCCGGCGGGGCGCCCCGCGCCGCTCCAGGATCTGCGCATCGGTCTCCGCGCGCGCCGGCGCGCCGGCCCGGCGGGGCGGCGGCCGCCGCCCCGCCGGGCCGGCGCGCCGGGACGGCGCCGCCTCCTCGCGCTCGGGGGCGGCGGCCGGCCCGCGCGCGCGAGGCTCGGCGCTCCCGTCGGCCCGGGCGCGCGGGCCGGCCGCCGCGCCGCGGCGGGAGGATGGGCTGCGCGCCGCGTCCCGCTCGCGCCCGCGCGTCGCGGGCGAACGCTCGCCGCGCTCCGCGGTGGTCCGGTCGCGGCCGCCCTCGCGCTGGCCGCGCTCCGCGGCGCGCTGCGACGAATCCGGCTCGCGGCTGCCCTGGCGGGCGGCGGGCGAGCGGTCGCGCTGCGCCTCGGCGTTGCGCCGGGCGCCGATCGCGTCCGTGGTGGCCCGGGAGGTCTCCTGGGTCGAGGTCTGCGACAGGTTGCTGAGCGCCTGGCTGCCGAGCGCCGCGCCCGAGAAGGCGCCGATCGTGCCGTTGGTGCAGGCGCCGTTGTCGAGGGCGAAGCCGGCCTGGTCCGGCGTGCCGGCCGTGCCCGCCACCACGGTCGGGCAGAAGGCCCGCTGGGCCTGCGCGGGCGCCGCCTGCACCAGCAGAAGGGCCGTCGCGCCGAGCAGCGCGGAGCCGACAAGTGGATGAGCTGGCCGAATCATGCGTTTTCCTCACCGAGCCCGGACCGTAGATGCTGCGCCGAACCTTGGCTGTGACGGCTTGGCAACTCGCGGCGACTGCGTGCGCCGGGACGCCCGCGCGCGGCACGGACCGGCCCGCAGCACAAGTGCGGGACGGCACCTCCGGGCAAGGCGCGCGGTGCGAAGCAAGGTCGCGGCCTGCGCCGCCGTGCTATGGTAATCCGAGTCTGAAGGGGTAGAGCATGTCTCTTAACCGCCGGTTGACTTGCTGGGTGCTGCTCCTCGCGGGGCTGGCCGGGAGCCTCGCCGGCCCCGCGGCCGCGGGGGACCGGGAGAGCTGCAACCGGTCGATGGCGGACCCGAATGCCGGCATCCCGGCCTGCACGCGGCTGCTGGACCAGGAGCGCAATCCGGAGGTCGTTCCGGGCCTCTACAACAACCGCGGCGTCGCGAAGGTGCAGGCGGGCGACCAGCGCGGCGCGGTGGAGGACTTCACCCGCGCCCTCGACCGCAAGCCCGGCTTCCTCGACGCCCTGCGCAACCGCGGCATCGCGTGGCAGATGCTGGGGGATTACGACCGGGCGGTCGCGGACCTCACCCAGGCCCTGCGGCTCGACCCGCGCTCGGCCGCGACGCTCAACGCCCGCGGCGCCGCCCTCCTCAGCAAGGAGGAGTACGACCGCGCCATCACCGACTTCACGGCCGCCATCGCCCGCGAGCCCGGCTTCTTCCGCGCCTTCGCCAATCGCGGCCTCGCGCACCTCGCCAAGCGCCAGCTCGACCGGGCCCTCGACGATTTCAACGCCCTGATCAGGCTGCAGCCCAACGAGCCGATCGGGTACGAGAACCGCGCCGCCCTGCTGATCGACCGGGGCGAGTTCGACGGGGCGATCGCCGATTACAACACGGCGATCCGCCTGCGCCCGCGCAACTGGCAGGCCTATAGCCAGCGCGGCGAGGCGTGGCGGCTCAAGGGCGAGGTGCAGCGGGCGCTGGCGGACCACGACCGGGCGGTGGAGCTCGGCCGGGCCCCGGAGGCCTACACCAACCGCGCGCTGGTGTTCAAACAGACGGGGCAGCTCGACAGGGCGCTGGCCGATTGCGACGAGGCGCTGCTGCACAATCCGCGCTTCGCGCTGGCGCTGGCCAACCGGGGCGAGATCCTGCGCCTGCGCGGCGAGGTCGGCCGGGCGATCGACGACCTGACCCGGGCGATCGCCCTCAACCCGAAATCGCCCGTCGCCCTGACCTTCCGCGGCGACGCGTACCGGCAGGCGGGCCAGCCCGACCGGGCGATCGCCGATTACGACGAGGCGCTGCGGGCCGTGCCGGACTTCGTGGCGGCCTTTGCGGGGCGCGGCCTCGCCCGCGAGCAGCGGGGCGAGGCCTCCCTCGCCCGCGCGGATTTCGAGCGGGCGATGGGCCTCTCGCCGGACCGCGACGCCGCCCTGGCGCGGCCCGCCCAGGCGCTGGCCCACGAGCGCATCGCCGCGCTGGCGAGCCTCCAGGCCGAGCGGGCACGCAGCGCCACGCGGGCCGCCGAGTCGCGGATCGCCGAGGAATCGGCCAAGCGCGCCTCCGCCACGCAGGCGGCCGAGGATGCCCGCGACGCCCGCCTGCGCGCGGAGGCCGAGGCGCAGGCCCGCAGCGAGGCGGAGAGCCGGGCCCGGGCCGAGTTCGAGGCCAGGGCGAAGGCCGAGGCGCGGGCCGAGGCCCTGGCCCGGATCCAGTCGGCCGACCAGGATCGCAAGACGGCGCTCGCCGAGGCGGCGCAGGCCCGGGCCGCCGCCGCCGAGGCGGTGCAGGCCGCCACGCGGGCGCGCATCGCCGCCGAGGAGGAGGTGAGGCGCAAGGCCGAGCGCGAGGCCGCGGCCCGGGCCGACCTGCTGGCGCAGATCGCGGCCTCGAACACCGCGCTCGCCGGCGCCCGCGCCGAGGCCGAGCGCGCCCGGCTCGCCGAGGAGGCCGCCCGCCGCAGCGCCGACGCCGCCGAGAACCGCGCCCGCGCGGCCGAGGCGGAGGCCCGCAAGGTGCTCCAGAAGCTCAAGAGCAAGCTGGCCGAGGCGCCGCCGCCGCCCGTCCCCGCGGATCCGGGCCGGCGGGTGGCGCTGGTGGTCGGCAACGCCGCCTATCGGGACTTCTCGCCCCTCATCAACCCGCGGCGGGATTCCCAGGCGGTCGCCGAGGCGTTCCGGCGCCTCGGCTTCCAGACCGTGATGGCCCACAGCGACCTCGACCGGGCCGGCTTCATCAAGGCCCTGCGCGCCTTCGAGGACGAGGTCGAGACCGCCGACTGGGCGGTGATCTACTACGCCGGCCACGGGCTGGAAGTCGCGGGCATGAACTACGTCATCCCGGTCGACGCCTCCCTCAAGGCCGACCGCGACGTGCAGGACGAGGCCGTGACGGTGGAGCGCATCCTCACCGCCACCGAGCGGGCGCGCAAATTGCGGCTGATCGTGCTCGATGCCTGCCGGGACAACCCCTTCATCCCGCGGATGCGCCGCCAAGTGGCGACGCGCGCGATCGGGCGGGGTCTCGCCAAGATCGAGCCGGAGGGCGGCACCCTGGTCGCCTTCGCGGCCCGCGACGGGCAGGTGGCGCAGGACGGCACCGGCAGCAACAGCCCCTTCGCGGCCTCGTTCGTCAAGAACGTCATGGAGCCGGGGCTGGAGATCAACATGCTGTTCCGCCGCGTGCGCGACGAGGTCTACGCCGCCACCAACCGCGCGCAGGAGCCCTTCACCTACGGGTCGCTCCCCGGCGAGGCCTTCTACTTCCGTCCGCGCTGAGCCGGCGGTGACCCCGCCGGCCCCGGCGGGGCGAGCCGAGGCCGACGGGCGCGCCCCGCAGACGATCGCGGCGCTCCCGCCCGTCATCCGCCATCCGGTTGATGGCTTCGCCATCTCCCTTCTCGGCCATGCGGATTTGGGCTTCGCTCAGGCGCCGCGCAGGCGTGTGATCCGGGATCCGCGTCGATCAAGCGGATCCCGGATCAGGCCCGGCCCGGATAGTCCGGGTCCAGCACGAAGGGGAACGGCCCCGGATAGCGCTCCACGTAGACCATGTGGGAGACGATCCCGGTCTCGGGCGCGTAGCGGTGGAGCTGGAAGGCCGGCGGCTCCAGCACGAGGCCGCTCTCCCGGCCCGGATTCAGGTCGAGGGCGACCTGATGCGCCACGCTTGGCGCCACCTGCGCGATGGTCCCGGCGTAGCGCATCTGGATCGGCCGGTGATGGTGGCCGCAGAGGATCCGCTCGACGTTGGGATGCGCCTCGATCAGGGCGCGCAGGCGCGGCTCCCCGTCGAGGAGGCGGATGCGGTCCATGCCCTCCATCCCGCACGCGAAGGGCGGGTGGTGCAGGAACACGAGCGTCGGCCGGTCGCCGCCCGCCGCCAGCGCCTCCTCCAGGAAGGCGAGGCGGCGCGCGCAGAGCGCCCCGTGGCTCGCCCCCGCGACCAGCGTGTCGAGGCCGATCAGACGCACCGGCCAGTCGTCCACGACGTACTGGACGAACTCCTCCATCGCGCCGGGCAGCCAAGCCGCCGGGAGCGCGGCGCGCAGCGCCTCGCGGCGGTCGTGGTTGCCCGGCACCACGAAGACCGGGAGCGGCAGCCGCCCGAGCAGGCCGCGCAGCAGCGCGTACTCCTCCGGCAGCCCGCAATCGGTGAGGTCGCCGGTGACCAGGACCACGTCCGGGCGGGGCTGGAGGCTGGCGAGCGCGTCGACCGCGCGCTCGACCAGCATGTTGGTCTCGGCCACCCGGTAGGCCGGGCGCCCGCGGGGGCGCAGGTGCAGGTCGGTGATCTGGGCGATCAGCATCGGCTCACTCCGCGCCCGGCAGCCGCAGCGCCGTGTCCTCGACGTAGGGGCGCAGGATCGCGTCGGCGCTCGTCTGGGCGGCGGCGAGGGCCTCCTTCGGCTGGCGCTTGCCGGCGAGCACCGCCTGCAGCTCGTCCTCGATCGCCTTGCGCACCGGCACCGTGCGGTAGGTGGCAAACCAGGGCTTGGCGTTGGCGAGCTGGTCGACGGCGATCTTCGCGTCCGGGTTCCCGGCGAGGAAGGCCCGCATCTCGGGCAGGTCGTAGGCGGCCCGGTTCGGCGCGAAGTAGCCGGTCGCCCGGCTCCAGCGGCCCGAGATCGCCGGCGAGGTCAGCCATCGGATCAGGGTCCAGCCGGCCTTGCGGGTCTCGGGGTCGAGGCCGGTCGGCTGGACCAGGGAGGCGCCGCCGATCGGCACCGCCGGGCGCACGTTCATCGGCACGAAGGCGACCCGGAACGGGAACTTGGCGCTGTCGCGGATGAAGGTGAGGGAACCGGTCGAGATGATCATCATCGCGGCCTGGCCCGACAGGAACGCGGCCGTGACCGCCGGGCCCTTGATCTCGCCGGCCGGATGCACCTTGGCCCTGTGCACGAGGTCGGCCCAGAAGCTCAGGGCGCCCAGCACCGTCGGCGTGTCGTAGTAGACCTCGCCACCATACTCCTCGTTGTACCAGCGCCCGCCATTCGACAGGGTGAGCGCCTGCAGGATCCAGCCACCGTAATCGTAGTTGGACGGCATCATGATCCCCCAGCGGGTGACCCGGCCGCCCTCGCGCCGCGTGAGCTTGCGGGCGGCGGCGGCGAGCTCGTCCCAGGTCCGCGGCGGCGCGTCGGGGTCGAGGCCGGCCTCGCGGAACTGCTCGACATTGTAGTAGAGCAGGGGGGTCGAGTTGTGGAACGGCACCCCGTAGACCTTGCGCTCGACGACGGCGTTGCCCTTCAGCGCCGGGAAGAACTGGTCCATGAAGGCGTCCGGGGTCCCGCCCTCGGCCGCGATCAGGTCGTCGAAGGGCGCGATCTCGCGCTCGATGGCGAGGTCGGTGAGGAAGTTCGCCGACATGATGACGGCGCCCGGCGGCTTGCCGGCCTTGATCGCCGCCCGGGTCTTCAGCAGCGTGTCGTCGTAGGAGCCCGTGAAGACGGGCGTCACCCGGGTGCCGGGATGGGCCTCGTTGAACTCCTTGACCAGCCCCGTCATGGTCCTGGCCAGGGCCCCGTCGACCGGCACCGGGAAGAACAAGTCGAGGTCCGCCGCCGCCGCGCCGGCCGCGCCGCCGAGGAGGAGTGCGGCCGCGAGGCGCGCGGCCCTCCACCAGGAGGTCGCGGCACGCGCTTGCGCGTGATCATTTGCCCTCTTCATGACTTTTCCTCTTCATGATTTGCCCTCCTCATCACTTGAGGCCGGAGTCGAGGAAGCTGTTCACGAAGCGGCGCTGGAACAGCAGGAAGGCGACGAGGAGCGGCGTGCTGACGAGGAGCGTCCCGGCCGCGATCACGCCCCAGGCCTGGGTGCCCTCGGCGCTGAGCGTGAAGGTGGCGAGGCCGAGGGTGAGCGGCCGCCGGTCGGGGGAGGTGACGACCATCAGCGGCCAGACGAACTCGTTCCAGTGGGTCGTCACCGAGACGATCGAGAAGGCGATCAGGGTCGGCTTGGTCAGCGGCAGGTAGACGTGGCGGATGCGCTGGAGGAGGCCGGCCCCGTCGATTCGGGCAGCGTCCTCGAGTTCGCGCGGCACCTCGCGGAAGCTCTGGCGCAGCAGGAAGGTCCCGAAGGCGGTGGCGCAGTAGGGCGCCATCACGCCCGGCAGCGTGTCGTAGAGGCCGAGCATCGCCACCGTCTTCAGGTTGGGGACGATCAGCACCACCGGAACCAGCATCAGCTGGACCAGGAAGGCGTAGAACAGGGCCGTGCGGCCGGGAAAGTCGAGGCGCGCGAACGCGTAGGCGGCGAGCGAGGCGGTGACGAGCTGCAGCGCCAGGATGCCGGCGCAGATCAGCAGCGTGTTGAGGGCGTAGAGCGGGAAGGGCGCCGAGGCCCAGGCCTCCGCGAGGTTGGCGAGGCTGGGCGCTCCACCCGGCACCAGGGAGGCCGCGGCGCCCGCGGCCCCGGGCGGGCGCAGGGTCGCGACCCCCATCCACAGGAAGGGGATCACCCAGACGAGGGCGAGGAGCCCCGCCGCGGCGCGCCCGAGGGCGGGGAGGCGCTCCCGGGTCACGGCGCCTCCTCCGACCGGCGCTCGACCCGGCGCAGGGAGGCGGCGGTGAGCGCGATCAGGATCGCCAGCATCACCACGGTCGCGGCGGCGGCCCGGCCGCCGTCGTAGCGCTCCACGGCCTGCTCGTAGATGTACAACAGGAAGAGCTTGGTGGCGTCCGAGGGCCCGCCCCTGGTGAGCACGAAGACGTGGTCGACCTGCGTCACCACGTTGAGGAGGGCGATGACGAGGACGAAGGCGAGCGTCGGCCGCAGGGCGGGCAGGATGACGAAGCGCAGGCGCTGCCAGGGCCCCGCCCCGTCGAGGAGCGCGGCCTCGCGCAGCTCCGCCGGGATCGCCTGCAGGCCCGCCAGGACGAAGAGCATGTAGTAGCCGGCGTTCTTCCACACCGTCAGGGCGGCGATCGACAGGAGCGCGAGGTCCGGGTCGCCGAGCCAGTTGGCGCCCGAGAGGCCGAGCTTGGCGAGATGGTAGTCGATCAGCCCGGTGCCGGGCAGGAACAGGAACAGGAACAGGGCCGCCGCGCCGACGAGCGGGATCATCACCGGCAGGAAGAACGCGGCGCGCAGGAGCGCCCGCAGGCGCCCGCCGCCGTCGAGGGCGAGGGCGAGGGCGACCGCCAGGACGAGGCTCGGGACCACCGTCAGGAGGGCGTAGAGCCCGGTCTGGAGGAGCGAGGTCCGGAACGAGGGATCGGCGAACAGCGCCGCGAAATTGTCGAGCCCGACGAAGCGGGTGGTCCGGCGCGAGACCGCGTGGGTGGCGTCCCACAGCACCTCGGCGACCGGCCAGTAGGTGAAGAGGGCGAGGAAGATCAGCGAGGGGAGCAGGAGCCCGTAGGGCAGGAGCGGGCGGAGCGACGGCCGCATCCGTGGCGGGGGAGCCGCCGGAGCACTGGTCCGCGTCTGTTCGAGCGCCTGCGACACCGGGATCCGCCGAAACCGTCGACGGCGCCGTCATCGGGGGCTTCGATGACAGGGGAATGAAGGCGCCGCGCCCGAGGCGTCACCCCGCCCGCGGCGCCACCCGCATCGGCATGCCCTCGGCCGGCCGCAGGGTGATGCGCTGCTTGAGCGTCGGCACGAAGCCCGGGCGCAGGGCGAAGCGCAGGTCGCGGATCAGCACCGCCAGGATCGCCACCGCTTCCATGAGCGCGAAGCTCATGCCGATGCAGATGCGCGGCCCCGCCCCGAAGGGCAGGTAGGCGTAGCGGTCGCGGGCCTTGGCGGCCTCGGGGGCGAAGCGGTCCGGGTCGAAGCGGTCGGGCTCGTCCCAGAGCAGGGCGTGGCGGTGGATGGCGTAGATCGGCACGGTCACCGGGGTGCCGGGGCCGATCCGGTGGCCGCCGACATCGACCTCCTCCAGCGCCGCCCGCACCAGGACGGGGGCGGGGGGGTAGAGGCGCATCGCCTCCTGGATGGCCTGGCGCGTGAAGCCGAGCGCCTCGACGTGGTGCGGCGCCAGGGGCCCGCCGCCCGTCACCGCCTCGACCTCCGCCACGACCCGCGCCTCGATCGCGGGATGCAGGGCCAGGAGGTAGAGGGTCCAGGCGAGGGCGAGCGCCGTGGTCTCGTGCCCGGCGGTGACGAAGGTGAGCAGGTTGTCGGCGACGTCGCGGTCGTCCATCGCCCGGCCGGATTCCGGATCGCGGGCGGCGACCAGCAGGCTGAGCAGGTCGTCCCGGCCCTCGACGCCGCCGGCCCGGCCCTCGGCCACGAGGCGCAGGAGCTCGTCCCGCAGGTAGGTCCGCGCCGCCTCGGAGCGCCGCCGGCCCGGGAAGGGCATCCAGGCCGGCGCCCGCAGCAGGGTCAGGGCGAAGATCCAGCTGGTCGATTCGAGGTAGTCGGTGATGCCGCGCTCGACCCGCGCCACGTCGATGCGGCCGTGGCTGGAGAGCATGGTGGCGGCGATGATGTCGAAGGTGGTGCGCATCATCACCTGGGCGAGGTCGGCCTCGGTGCCGGGCGGCAGGCCCTTCAGCGCCTCGCGGGTGCGCTCGGCGGCGGCGATCATCGCCGGCAGGAAGCCCAGGATGCGCTCGTTGCGGAAGATCGGCGCCGCCGCCCGCCGCTGCCAGCGCCAGCGCGCCCCGTCCGCGGTCAGGATCGCGTCGCCGAGGGCCGGCGAGAGGGAGCGGCGCAGCACCTCCGACTTCTCGAAGGACTCGGCCCGATCGACCAGCACCGTCCGCACGAGGCCCGGATCCATCACGAACAGGGTCGCGCGGCCCAGGAAGGTCGATTGGTAGACGCGGTCGCGGTAGACCGCGCGCGGCCAGGTCTCGACCGGGTTGCGCACCACGGTGCGGATGTAGCGCAGGGGCGCGAGCGGGGTCTCGGGCGGGTCGAGGCGGGCCGTCGTCGGCCAGTCCAGCGGGAGCGTCGGTTGCGCGGTCATGGCTCGGCCGTCCTCCGCGCCCGAAGCGGCGCCTGCGCGCCCAGCGGCGCTCCGGCGCCCGCGAGGGCGCCCCGCGCCCCGGGTCGCGGCGCGCTCCTGAACCTCGTCACCCGGTGGGCCGGCATCAAGGCCCCGGGCGACCGAGCCCCGTCCTTGCGGGCAGACCTGGGCGGCAGCGTGGCCGCGCGGACGCAACGCCCGGGCGCGCGCCACGTTGATGCTCCGCGCCGCGGCGGCCGGGCGCGCGGCGAGGCGCCCGCCCGCGGTTCACTCAGGACCGCCCGGGACGGGAGACCCTGCCCGGGACGGACCGTCGCCGCGAGGAGGATTCCATGCAGCCCGCCATCGACCGCGCGACCCTCGACCGGCTGATCGCCCGAGGCAGGGAGCGGGGCGAACTCACCAGCGCGGACCTGCGCGCCGCGCTTCCGATCTCGGGGATGAGCCCGGACGCGATCGCCCTGGTGCTGATCGAACTCGAGGAGGCCGGCGTGCCGGTCGAGCTGGAGGAGGATCTGCTCGCGCCGGGGCGGGGATTCTCCGCCGCGCCGCCGCCGGCCGCCGAGCTGCCGGCGGGGCGCGAGGCGCCGCGGGCGGCCCCGCCCGGCCCGGCGGCGCGCGCCGGCGCGGCCTCCGCCGCCGCCGCACCCCGGCCGGCGCCGGCCCGGCCCGCCGCCCGGGAGGATCGGGCGATCGCGCTCGCCGGGTTCGGCGCGATCGTCCTCGGGCTGCTCATCGCCGCCGCGCTCTCCCATTGACGGCTCGACACGAGGCTGCGATGCGCGACCACGCCTACCCGTTCGGCATCGAGGAGGAGTTCTTCCTCGCCGACGCGGCGACCCGCGGCACGCCCGGCGAGGGCGTGGCGGGCTTCCACGCCGCCGCCCGCGCGCTCCTGCCCGCCGCCGAGCGCGAGTTGCTGGAGAGCCAGGTCGAGATCGCCTCGCCGCCTGCGACCGAGGCCGCGGCGGCCCGCGCCTCCCTCGCCGGCCTGCGCCGGGGCCTCGCCGAGATCGGGCGGGTGCACGGGCTCCTGGTCCTCGCCGCCGGCACCCACCCGACCGCCGCCTGGGAGCGGCAGCGGCCGACGGACGGCGCCCGCTACCGGACGATCCTCGACGCGGTGCGGATGGTCGGGCGGCGCAGCGTGGTGAGCGGGCTGCACGTCCACGTGGAGGTGGCGGATCCGGCGGCCCGCATCGACCTGCTGACCCGGCTGACGCCCTTCCTGCCCCTGCTCCTCGGGCTCTCGGTCTCCTCGCCCTTCTGGCAGGGCCGCCCGACCGGCCTCGCGGGCTACCGGCTCAGCGTCTTCGGCGAGCTGCCCCGGACCGGGCTGCCCGACTTCTTCGCCGGGCCGGACGCCTACGCGCGCTACATTCGGATCATGGAGCGGGCGGGCGCCATACGGGACGCGAGCTTCCTGTGGTGGCACCTGCGGCCGTCCCTGCGCTACCCGACGCTGGAATTGCGGGTCGCCGACAGCATCCCGCGCCTCGACGACGCGCTCGCGGTGGCGGCGCTCTACCGCTGCCTGGTGCGCGCGGTCGAGCGCCGCCCCGACCTGAACGCGGACCTCGACGGCGTCTCCCGCGCGCTCGCCCGGGAGAACCTCTGGCGGGCGCAGGCGGACGGCGCGCGGGCCGCGCTGATCGACGAGGCGCGCGAGGCCGCGGTGCCGTTCGCGGAGGCCCTGGAGGCGGTCCTCGCCCTGGTGGCGGAGGATGCCGAGGCGCTCGGCTGCCCCGAGGCGCTGGAGGGGCCGCGGCGGATCCTGGCGCAGGGGACGAGCGCCGACCGTCAGGTGGCCGCCTACGAGGCCGCCCGCGGCGCCGGGGCGAGCGAGGAGGCGGCCCTCGCGGCCGTGGTCGACCTGCTCGCCCGCGAGACGGACGGACGCGAGGGCGCCGCGCCGGCGTAGGGCGGCCCGGCGCGGCCCGTCAGGCCCGCAGGCTGGCGAGGGCCGGCGTGACGAGGTGGCGGGCGACCGGGATCAGCAGCGCGCCGACGACGAGGCCGACCACGCCCGAGAGCGCGGCCGTCACCACCCACTCGGCCGCGGCCTCGCCGAAGGGCACCCGATCGCCGACCGCCTCGGCGGCATGCGCGATGCCGTGGCCGAGCGCGGCGAGGCCGAACCCCTCCAGCCCGTGCACCAGGATGCCGCCGCCGACCCAGATCATGGCTGCCGTGCCGACGATCCCGAGCCCGCGCAGCAGCGCCGGCATCAGGCGGACCAGCCCGCGCCCGACTGCCCGGGTGAGCGGGCGAAGCCGCCGGTCGCCCGGGGTCGGGGCGGGCCCCGAAGGCGCGCGCAGGCCGAACAGGGTCGAGGCCGGGCGCTCCTCGCGGGCGAGGGCCAGCCCGACATCGTCCGCCTTCACGATCAGCGCCACCACCCCGTAGACGAGTCCGGTGATGCCGATGCCCACCGCCGCCAGCACGAAGACCTGGGTGGCGAGCCCGGCCTCCGCCACGCCCGCGAGGGTGAGCGCCATGATCTCGGCCGAGAGGATGAAGTCGGTCTTGATGGCGCTCGCGACCTTCTGGTCCTCCACCGCCCCGGCGTCCCGCGGGGTCGCCGGCTCGGCCTCCTCGCCCCCGCCGTGGGGCCACAGAGCCTCCACCACCTTCTCGGCCCCCTCGAAGCACAGGTAGGCGCCGCCCAGCATCAGCAGCGGGGTGAGCAGGAAGGGCGCCAGGAAGCTCAGCGCCAGCGCGCCGGGAAGCAGGAAGAGCAGCTTGTTGCGAAGCGAGCCGAGCGCGATCTTGCCGATGATCGGCAATTCGCGCGAGGCCGAGAAGCCGGTGACGTAGCGGGGCGTGACGGCCGTGTCGTCGATGACGACCCCCACCGCCTTGGCGCCGGCCCGCGTGGCCTGCGAGGCCGCGTCGTCGAGGGAGGCGGCCGCGAGCTTCGCCAGGCCGGCGATGTCGTCGAGGAGCGCGATCAGGCCGGTCGCCATCGGGTGTCCCGCGTGGTGGAGAGAACCGGGAGCATAACGCGCGGAGCCCGAAGCGGCGCCACGCGGCGCCCTTCACCCTTCGTCGAGGCGCTGCCCGGCCTCGCCGTAGCCGAGGGCGGCGGCGCGGCGATTGACGATCCCGAGGCGCAGCACCGTCCGCTCGAGCCGGTCGATCGCGGCGAGGAGCCGGTCGCGGGCCGGGCCGACCCGCTCCGGCTCGGTCTCGGGCGGCGTCTCGGCGAAGTCGACCGCGGTGATCAGCACGTGGTCGCGGGCATCCTCGATGCGCGGATCCCGCTCCACGTGGCCGCGCACGTCGTCGTCCCAGGCCTTGATCACCGCCCAGGGGAGCTGGTCCGGCGTGAGGGCGCCCGGATGCGTCCGCGCCCGGTCCCGCGCCGCCCCGGCGGCCGCCCTGATCAGGCTGACGAGCTTCGCTTCCATGCCGGCCTCCCGTCGTGACGCAAAGCGCGGACGCCGCCCGCGTTCCCGAACCCGCGCCCGAACCCGCGCCCGAACCCGCGCCCGAACCCGCGCGGCGGGCGGCCTGGACCCGAGCACGCCCCGGAGCGGAGCGCCAGGCCGCGCGCGGCGGCCCCGCCGGGCCGGCCGGGAGTCCCGCGTGACTTGGCGAATTCGGCGCTGGATTCAGTGACGACACCGCGTATCTTGATCACGCCGCAGATTCGGCGAAAGACAGGGAGGCTTTCCGTGGGACGAGTGGCCATTTTCGCCTGTTTCACCCTGATGACCTGCGTCGCGTCGAGCGAGAGCTTCGCCCAGTCGGACGCGGCGCGGCAGGCCTGCTCGCCCGATGCGCAGCGCTTGTGCAGCTCGGCCGGGAGCGATCCCCAGCGCGTGGCGGCCTGCCTGCGCCAGAACCGCCGCAGCCTCAGCCCGGCCTGCCGGAGCGCGATGGCGAGGAAGTCCCGGCGCGGCTGAGCCCCCGTCAGCGCCCGCCGGCCTCGCCCGGCGGAGGCGCCGGGCGCTCCGGCGGGGCCTCTCCCGCCCGCGCGGCGTCGTAGCCCGCGAGCCAGAGGGCATTCGCCGGGGTCCCGGCGGCGTAGGGGCAATTCTCCCGCCTCAGGCCCTTGGTCGGCGCGAAGTAGCCGAGGGCGTAGTGGTCGAGGTGGTCGTCGGGCACGTCCGTCACGGCCGTCTCCTGAGCGTGGGGTGATCCACTGAGAGTTGGGTGATCAACGCGGACAACGCGGCGCGGGGCGGGCGGGGCGCGCCGCCCGCGGACGGAACGTCCGCGGCGCCGGCGGATTGGTCGGCCATGCCTCAGAGTTCCATGCCTCAGAGTTCCATGCCCGAGCCGTCCTTGCCCGCCAATCCCTGGACCCCCGCCGCCATCCCGCCCCAGACCGGCCGACTCGTCATCGTCACCGGGGCGACGAGCGGGATCGGCTACGAGGCGGCGCTCGCCCTGGCGCGGGCCGGGGCGCGGGTCGTGCTGGCGGCCCGCGACGAGGCCAAGGCGCAGCGCGCCGTCGCGTCGATCCGCGCCGCCGCCCCGAGCGCCGACCTCGCCGTCGAGCCCCTCGACACCGCCGCGCTCGCCTCCGTGCGCGCCTTCGCGGAGCGCTGGCAGGCGCGGGGCCTGGGGATCGACGGCCTCATCCTCAACGCCGGCATCGCCGCCGTGCCCACCCGGGAGGAGACCCCGGACGGGTTCGAGCGGCAGCTCGGCACCAACTATCTCGGGCATTTCGCGCTCACCGGGCTGCTCCTGCCCTGGCTGCGGGAGGCCCCGGCCGCGCGGATCGTGCCGGTCGCGAGCCTCGCCCACCGGCAGGCGAGGATCCACTTCGAGGACCTCCAGCGCCGGCAGGGCTACGGCCCGCAGGACGCCTACCGGCAGTCCAAGCTCGCCATGCTGATGTTCGGGCTGGAACTCGACCGGCGCCTGCGCGCCGCCGGCTCGCCGATGCGGGCGATCCCGGTCCATCCCGGCATCGCGCGCACCGACATCTTCCGGCGCGGCGACCGGGCGGGCGCGATCCAGCAATTCGCCGGCCGGGCGATCTTCGCGGTGATCGGCCAGAGCGCGGCCCAGGGCGCCTGGCCGCTCCTCTACGCGGCGACGGCGCCGGAGGCGGAGAGCGGCCGCTACTACGGCCCGGACGGGATCTGGGAGGCGCGGGGCCATCCGGCCCCGGCGCAGGTCGCCGCGCAGGCCCGCGACGCGCAGGCGGCGGCGCGGCTCTGGCGCGACTCCGAGGCACTGACCGGGGTAACGTACCGGCTCTGACCGGTCAGCCCGTCACCCGGGCCACCACGCCGCCGACCGCCTCCCGCACGCTGCCGGCCACCTGCGCGGCCGTGTCGGCGATCGCCCGCGCGACGCTCCGCGTCTCCGCCTCGGGCTTGCGGTTCTCGGGCTTGCGATTCCTGGGCTTCTTCCAGGATGGACGCCGACGGGCCTTGGTAGCCATGGCTGTGATCTCCTCAATGGGCGACCTGAGGTAGAGTGCCGCCGCGATCCGGAAAGGGCCGGGCCGGCGGTGCGATCCGAGCCTTCCGACCCGAGTCACTCGCCGGATCACTCGGTCACTCGCGCGGGATGCGCCCGGCCGAGCACAAGGTGCGCACGCTGCCGCGCGGATCGACGTAGCAGCTCGCCTGCCATCCGTTCTCGCGCACCACGCCACCATTCGGCCGGCCCTGGGCCTCGCCGTAGGCGCTGCGGAAGGCGGCGCTCAGCCGCTCGGGGCTCTCGCCGATGGCGAGGGCGGCCGCGCGGGCGATGGCCTCGAAATAGGCGGCCGAGGGGCTGCGCTCGCTGGAGCGGGCGGCCACGATCGGATCGGCCCGGCAGGTCACGTCGAGCGACAGCCCGCCCGGCCCTCGGAAGTCCACGCCCGGCCCCTCGCGGTGGGCGATGCGGGTGCCGGTGGCCGCGGCGATCCGGGACGCGAGGGCGTCGCACTCGTCGGCCCGGGCCGCGGCGAGGGACAGGAGGAGCAGGAGGGCGGCGCGGGACAGGATCATGGGGGCGAGACACCCGGATGGCGACCCCGACATCTCCCGCGCCCGGCGCCGCCGCGCAAGTCCCGGCGGCGCAAGCCCCGGCCGCGCAAGTCCCGGCCGCGCAAGCCCCGGCCGCGCAAGCCCCGGCCGCGGAACCCCGGCGGTCACGGCCAGTTCCTCCGGCACACGCGCGACGCCGCCCGGCCGCGCGACCGGCTGAGCCGGCCGCGGCCGCGCGGCTGCCCCACCTCAAGGGAGATCACGATGCGACGCCCCATCCTCGTCCTGGCGGGCCTGATGCTCGCCAGCCCCGTCCTCGCCCAGTCGCTGAGCGAGAAGAGCGGCCTCAACTCGCTGATCGGGACCGCACCCTCGACGGCCGACTTCATCAAGGAGGCGGCGATCAGCGACATGTTCGAGATGCAGTCGAGCCAGCTCGCCGCCGAGCGCGCCGACGAGCCGACCAAGAAGTTCGCCACAAAGATGATCGAGGACCACCAGAAGACCAGCACCGAGATGAAGGCCATGGTGCAGTCCGGCAAGGTGAAGGCCGAGATCCCGACCGCGCTCGACTCCTCGCACCAGAGCATGCTCGACAAGCTGAAGGGCCTCAACGGGGCCGACTTCACCAAGCAGTATCACAGCGACCAAGTGAAGGCGCACAAGGACGCGGTGGACCTGTTCCAGCGCTACGCCAAGGGCGGCGACAACGACGAGCTGAAGGCCTGGGCGGGCAAGACCGAGCCGGCGCTCGCCGAGCACCTGAAGATGGCGCAGAACCTCGACAAGTAGCGTCCTCGGACACCCGCGCCTCTCCGGACAGGGGCGGCGCGGGAACCTCCCCCGGGGCCGGGAGCCCGGCCGCGCGTGCCTCAGCCGCGCGTGCCTCAGCGGCCCGAAGGGTCGCGGCGCGCGGCCGAAGCGGCGTGGTCGGCGTGCCGGGCGAGGACGCCGAGGGCGACCAGGAGCGCGACGAGCGCCAGCGCGAAGAGGAATGCCTGCATTCTGCCACCTTGCCGGTCGGGCCGATCCGGTGAGGCGGTTTCAAGTTTCGGACCAGGATCCTGCCCGAGAGCTGCGCCCGGCGCGGGGCAGTCCCTTCAGTAGCAGACGGCGAGGCCGCCGAGCCGCGACGCGAGCTGGTACGCCTTGGCGCGGGTGAGGCCGCGCAGGATCACCCGGTCGTCGCTGTAGAGGGTGAAGGTGCCGTCCGCGTCGGCCTGGATCCGGATGCCTTCTGCCATGACGCGGCATTCCTCCCGTCTGCCGGCCGCGAAGCCTCGCCGCGGCCGTTCCAGCGCACAACGCGCGAGCCGCCGCGAAGGTCGCAAGCGCGGCCGCACTTTCGGTACTCCGCCGCGCGAGGTCCCGCCGGTCGGCGGATCCCGCGCCCGGCACGTCGGCGCGCCCGATGCAATCGCGGCCGAAACGATTTTTTGCGAGGAACCTCCGCCGCAGGATGAAACTTTCCCACCCGCTCATCCGTCGATGAGGCCGTTCCCCGCTTCCGGAGGGGACCCCGAGGAGAGACGACGACGATGAAGAAGACGATTCTGGGCTTGGCCGCCGCCCTGGTGCTGGGCGGCCTCGGCACCGGTTCGGCCTCGGCCGCGTCCGCCGAGGTGGCGCTGGGCCATGCCCCGACCGCCTACGTGCAGATGACCCGCACGGAGCGCCGCATGATGCGCCACCGGATGATGCACCGCGAGATGCACCACCGCCGGATGATGCGCCACCGGATGATGCATCACCGCATGCACCGCATGCACCGGATGTGATCCGGGATCCGGTCGATCCGAGCGGATCCCGGATCACCAGCCCGCGCGGCGCGTGAGCGAGGCCGACATCCGCATGGCGAAGCAATCCGTCGGATGTCGGATCACGAGCCCGCGCGGCGCTTGAGCGACGCCCGCATCCGCCATCCCAGAGGGATCAAGCGGATGTGGGATGGGCCGCGCGCCGCGGAGCCCCGAGCGCTCCGCGGCGATCCGGTCACGCGGCGACGGGCGCGAAGCGCGTCGCCAGGATGTCCGAGGTCACCGCCTTGACGTCGCGCAGGCCGCACATCGCCATGGTGGTGTCGAGTTCCTTGCGGATGATGTCGAGGCACTGGGTGACGCCCGCCTCGCCGCCGGCCCCGAGCCCGTACAGGAAGGCGCGGCCGATGAAGACGCCCTTGGCGCCGAGCGCCAGCGCCTTGATGACGTCCTGCCCCGAGCGGATCCCCCCGTCCATCAGCACCTCGATGCGGCTGCCGACCGCCTCGGCGATCGCCGGCAGGGCCGTGATCGAGGAGGGCGCCCCGTCCAGCTGACGCCCGCCGTGGTTCGACACGATGAGGGCCTGGGCGCCGCTGCGCGCCGCGAGCTCCGCATCCTCCGGATCGAGGATCCCCTTGAGGATGAGCGGGCCACCCCAGCGGTCCTGGATGCGCTTCACGTCGTCCCAGTTGAGGGTCGGGTCGAACTGCTCGGCGGTCCAGGAGGAGAGCGAGGAGAGGTCGCTCACCCCCTTCGCGTGACCGACGATGTTGCGGAAGGTGCGGCGCTGCGTGCGCAGCATGTCCAGGCACCAGCGCGGCTTGGTGGCGAGGTTGAGGATGTTCGGCAGGGTCATCCGGGGCGGGGTGGACAGCCCGTTCTTGATGTCCTTGTGGCGCTGGCCGAGGATCTGCAGGTCGAGGGTGAGCACCAGGGCCGAGCAGCCGGCCGCCTTGGCGCGGTCGATCAGCCGGTTGATGAAGTCCCGGTCGCGCATGACGTAGAGCTGGAACCAGAACGGCCGGTCGGTGTTCTCGGCGACGTCCTCGATCGAGCAGATGCTCATGGTCGAGAGCGTGAAGGGCACGCCGGCCTTGGCGGCGGCCCGGGCCGCCAGGATCTCGCCGTCCGCGTGCTGCATGCCGGTGAGGCCGGTCGGCGCGAGGGCCACCGGCATGCTGACCGGCTGGCCGACCATGGTGCTGGCGAGGGTGCGGTTCGTCATGTCGACGGCGACGCGCTGGCGCAGCTTGATCGCGGCGAAATCGGCCTCGTTCGCCCGGTAGGTGCCCTCGGTGTAGGAGCCGGAATCGGCATAGTCGTAGAACATCCGCGGCACCCGCCGCTCGGCGAGCACGCGCAGGTCCTCGATGCAGGTCGCGGGCGCCGAGGAGAAGAACCGCGACATCGGGGAAGGCGGCCGCGACGACGGCATCCGGGTCGAACTCATGGGCGTCCTCTGGGGTGGTCTCTGGGGCTTCCTCGCGCGGCGTCCCGGCGGGGGCACCGCCGCGATGGGCCGTCGTGCCCGCCATACCCCGAGGCTCGCGCCCTTGCCCACCCCCCTTGCGGCTCCCTGGCCCGCCCCGCCCGGGGCCTTCGGGCTAGATCTGGTCGATCTCCTCCCGCGGCGTCGCGCTGAGCTCGGCCCAGTCGAGCTCCTCCTCCAGGCGGAAGAAGGCGTCGTCGCCGATGGCGCCCCTGTCGCGCAGGTCGAGGATGGTCTGGCGGGCGGCCTCGATCGCCCGGCGGCGGGGCGCGTCGGAGGGCAGGCTGCCCGGCGCGCGGCCCTCGCGGTCGCGCTCGGCCTCGTTGAGCACCGCCGCGAATTCGTGGCGCAGGGCCGCCGCGTGCGGCGAGCGCTCGCGCGACAGGCTCGCGACCGCCGCCCGGTAGGCCTCCGCGCGGGCGAGCCCGACCTCGCGCCCGACCGGGTCGTCGTCGCGCAGCGCCAGCCAGGCGAGGAGCGGGCGCAGGGTGAGGCCCTGGATCACCAGCGTGCCGAGCACCACGGCGAAGGCGGTGAGCACCACGAGGTCGCGGTACGGGAAGGCGCGCTCTCCGCCCTCCGGCAGGGCGAGCGCCAGCGCCACCGTGACGACGCCGCGCATGCCGCACCACGCCACCGTGGCGCTGCCCGACAGGCTCGCGGGCTCGGGCCCGATCGCCCCCCCGTATCGGCGCCACAGCCGCCCGAAAGCCGCCGCGCCCATCACCCAGGCGAGGCGCACCAGCACCACGGTGAGGAACAGGGCCGCCGCCACCACGGCGTAGCGGTTGCGGTCCTCTGGCGTCAGCCCCTCCAGGATCGGCCCGACCTGCAGCCCGATCAGCACGAAGGCGAGCACGTTGAGGACGAAGACCGCCGTCTCCCAGACCGCGTAGGAGGGGACCCGCAGATGGGCGGGCATCGTCGCCGGGGAGATCCGTGCCACGGTGATGGCGTAACTCACCACCGTCAGCACCCCGGAGAGCCCGGCCCGCTCGGCCATGACCCAGATCCCGAAGGTGGCGACGAATTGCAGCACGATGCTGCTCGGCGCGTCGGCGATGCCCCGCACCGCCCGCACGTAGATCCAGGCCAGGACCGGCCCGGCCACGAGGCTGCCGACCACCCCGATCAGGAAGGTCGGCACCACGTCCCGCGCCGCGAAGCTGCCGCTCACGGCCGCCGGCACGGCGAGCCGGTAGATCAGCAGCGCCGAGGCGTCGTTGAACAGGCTCTCGCCCTTGAGGATGGTGACGAGCCGGTGGGGCAGCGGCACGTGGCGCAGCACCGAGAGGGCCGCGACCGCGTCGGGCGGCGCCACGATCGCGCCGAGCGCGATGCAGGCCGCGAGCGGCATGTCGGGCACGAGCCAGCGCAGGGTCGCGGCCACCGCCACCGTGGTGATGCCGACCGCCCCGAGGACGAGGCCGGCGATGGGCAGCCAGTTGACGCGCAGGTCGCGCAGGGACGTGTCGTAGCCGGCATCGAGCAGGACCGGCGCGACGAACAGGGCGAGGGCGAGGTCGGGGTCGAGGCGCAGGCTCGGGACCGCGTCCACGAAGGCGAGGGCCGCCCCGCCGAGGGCCAGGAAGGCCGGAAACGGCGCCCCGAGGCGCCGCGCCAGCGCCGCCAGCAGCACGGCGACCAGCAGGACGCCGACGATCCATTCGAAGACGTGCATGCGCTCCGCAACCACCCGGCTGCGGAGATAGGGCGCGCGGCGCGCACCGACACCGGGCGGGGGAGATCCCCCGGGCCGGCGCCCGTCAGCCGGCCAGCGCCGCGAGTTCGCGCAGGATCGCGTCGCCCATCTCGCGCGTCCCGACCGCGTTCGCCCCCGGGCCGGCGATGTCGCGGGTGCGGGTGCCGGAGGCGAGCGTCCGGGTGATCGCGCCCTCGACGAGGTCGGCGGCCTCGCCGAGGTCGAAGGAGTAGCGCAGGGCCATGGCGAGCGAGCCGATCATGGCGATCGGGTTGGCGAGGTTCTGGCCGGCGATGTCGGGCGCCGAGCCGTGGACCGGCTCGTAGAGGGCGCGCCGCGTCCCGTTCTCGACGGCGCCGAGCGAGGCCGAGGGCAGCATCCCGAGCGAGCCGGTCAGCATCGCGGCCACGTCCGACAGGATGTCGCCGAACAGGTTGTCGGTGACGAGCACGTCGAACTGCTTGGGGTTGCGCACCAGCTGCATCGCGCAATTGTCGGCCAGCACGTGCTCCAGCGCGACGTCGGAGAACCGCTCGGCGTGCACGCGGCCGACCACCTCCTTCCAGAGGACGCCGGTCTTCATCACGTTGTGCTTCTCGGCCGAGGAGACCTTGTTGCTCCGCTTGCGGGCGAGGTCGAAGGCCACCGCGGCGATGCGCTCGATCTCGCCCGACGTGTAGATCTGGGTGTCGACGGCGCGCTTGGTGCCGTCCTCCAGGGTGACGATCTCCTTGGGCTCGCCGAAATAGACGCCGCCCGTCAGTTCGCGGACGATCACGATGTCGAGCCCCTCGACCAGCTCCCGCTTGAGCGCCGAGGCCTCGGCGAGCGCCGGGTAGCAGATCGCCGGGCGCAGATTCGCGAACAGCCCGAGATCCTTGCGCAGGCGCAGGAGGCCCGCCTCGGGCCGCTTCGCGTAGGCGACCTCCGCCCATTTCGGCCCGCCGACGGCGCCGAACAGCACCGCGTCCGCCGCCCTGGCGCGCTCCAGCGCGGCCTCGGTGAGGGGCACGCCGTGCGCGTCGAGGGCCGCGCCGCCGACGAGGTCGGTCTCGGTCTCGAAAGCGGCGATGCCGCGGGCCGACAGCCAGGCCAGCACCTTCTCCACCTCGCGCGCCACTTCGGGGCCGATGCCGTCGCCGGGAAGGAGCAGGATTTTGTGCGTGGCCATGGGATGGGTTCCGGGGGAGGGGACGAGGGGACGAGGGGCGCGCCGCGCCCGCTCAGGTCTTGCGCGCGACCGTGAAGCGGGCCGCCTCGCGCAGCGTCGCGGCGGCCTCGCCCCAGGGGCGCAGGGCGGCCTCGCAGACGCCGACGAGGCGCTCGCACTCGGCGCGGGCGCCGTCGAGGCCGAGGCGATCGACCAGGGTCGCCTTGCCGGCCGCCGCGTCCTTGCCGGTGCGCTTGCCCATCGCCTCGGCGGAGGCCTCGCGGTCGAGGATGTCGTCGGCGACCTGGAAGGCCTGGCCGAGGGCGCGGCCGTAGGCGAGGAGGGCGGCGCGCTGCTCCGCGTCGGCGCCGCCGACGATCGCCCCGGCCTCGACCGAGACGGCGAGGAGCGCGCCGGTCTTCATCGCCTGGAGCTGCAGGGTCGCGTCGACGTCGAGCGCCGCCTCGCCGAAGCGGCCCTCGGCGCCGAGGTCGAGGAGCTGGCCGCCGACCATCCCGCCGAGACCGGCCGCCCGGGCGAGCCCGAGCACGAGGTCGGCCCGGATGCCCGCGTCGGGTTGCCAGGCCGGGTCGGCCAAGAGTTCGAAGGCGAGCGTCAGCAGCGCGTCGCCCGCCAGGATCGCCGTCGCCTCGTCGAAGGCCTTGTGGACGGTGGGCTTGCCGCGGCGCAGGTCGTCGTCGTCCATGGCCGGCAGGTCGTCGTGGACCAGCGAGTAGCAGTGGACGAGTTCGATGCCCCCGCCCGCGGCCAGCGCTCCCGGATAGGGGCCGCCGAGGAGACGGGCGGTCTCGATGGTCAGGAAGGGGCGCAGGCGCTTGCCGCCGCCGAGCACCGCGTGGCGCATCGCCTGCATCAGGCGCGGGGGCCGCGTGATCTCGCCCGGGCCGGTCGCGTCGCCGAGGCGCTCGTCGAGAAAGACCTCCACCGCCTCCGCGACCGCGGCGAGCCGGGCGGGGAAATCGGCGCCCTCCGGATAGAAGCCGCCGGCCGTTCCGTGCGAAGGACCGGGGGAAGCCGCGGCGGGCTTGCGTGTCTCGGCCGGGCCGGCCTGCGGTGACGTCATGGGGAAAGCCTCGGTCGAGGAAGCGGGGGAGGACGGGATTCAGGAGCCGCGCGGCGCGATCACGGGGCAGGAGGCGGGCCGGTCCGCCGCGGCGCCCGCGCGCCGGCTCGCCCGCGCGCTGCGCCTGCTCGTGCTGCTGCCTTTCATCGCGGTGATCCTCGTCCTGTGCCTCGCGCTCGTCTATCGCGCGGTCGATCCGCCCTCAACCCTCATGCTCGGCCGCTGGCTGACCGGCCGGCCGGTCGAGCGGGACCGCGTCCCGCTCGCCGGCATCGCCCCGGTCCTGGTCCAGGCGGTGATCGCCTCCGAGGACCAGCGCTTCTGCCTGCACCGGGGCGTCGACTGGGAGGCGCTCGGCGAGGTGGTGAGCGACGAGGACGGGCCGAGCCGCGGCGCCTCCACGGTCACCATGCAGACGGTCAAGAACGTTTTCCTGTGGCCCGGCCGCTCCTACCTGCGCAAGGCGATGGAGATCCCCCTCGCGCTGCTGGCGGACCTGGTCTGGGGCAAGCGGCGGACGATGGAGATCTACCTCAACGTGGCCGAGTGGGGGGACGGCATCTACGGCGCGGAGGCCGCCGCCCGTCACTGGTTCGGCAAGGGCGCCCGCGACCTCACCCGGAGCGAGGCGGCGCTCCTCGTCGTCGCCCTGCCCAACCCGGCGGCCCGCAGCCCGGCCCACCCGTCGCGGGGCTTGAGGGCGCTCGCCGGGCGCCTGCAGGCGCGCCTGGCGCGCATCGGCTCGCTCGCCGCCTGCGTCCGGCCCTGACGCTGCGGCGCGACGCCCGGGAACGCGGGTGGCGCGCCGTCCATTCCCCGCGTAGAGAGCGGGCCTGGCCGCGCAGGAGGCAGCATGTTCACACTCGAAATCAACGGAACCCCGGTCGCCGTCATCCGGGCCACCGAGACCCAGGCCCGCGAGCTCCTCGACGTGGAGGGGTTCAAGGACGACCTGCGCACCATGACCACCGAGGGGCGCCCGCTCTGGTCGGGCGAGGATTCCGCGCTCAAGCTGCGTCCCTCGACCGAGGACGAGGTCGACACCTTCGACGAGGCGATGGAGGAGGACGAGGAGTTCGACGAGGAGCCGGACGATTCGGGCGCGACCGCGGCGTCGGGCACGTCCGACGAGGAGGAGCCGGACGACGTCGACATCCTGTTCCTCATCGACATCGACGACGAGGCCGAGCACTGAGCCGGAACGCCGGAGGGCCTTCCCTTACGGCGGGTTTTCGCGATACGGCCTCCCGGGCTCGGGCAAGCGGGGGGCTGGATGCGGATCGGTCGGTTGCGGGCGTGCGGCGGGATCGCCCTCGCGCTCCTGGGTCTGGCCGGGGCGCCGGCCCGGGCCAACGACAGCGCGGCGGAACTCGACGCGGGCGGCCTCGTCCTCGTCAAGGATCCGGCGGTCGCGCTCCTGAGCGAGGACCTGCGCCTCGGCCTCGACCGCATCGCGGTCGACTACGTGTTCCGCAACACGGGCGAGGCGCCGCGCCGGCTCCGGGTCGCCTTCCCGCTCCCCTCGGTCGACGGGGCGGCGCTGAGCTCCTCGCCGCTCTCGCTGCCCTTCGAGGACCGGGCGAATTTCGTCGGCTTCACCGTGACGGTGGACGGGGCGGCGATCCGTCCGGCCCTGGAGGAGCGGGCCTATCTCGGCGCGCGCGAGGTCACCGACCTCCTCAGGCGCCACGGCCTGCCCCTCAACCCGCTGCGCCGGGCCGACCTGGAGAAGGCCGTCAAGGCGCTCTCGCCCGAGGCGCGCCGGCGCCTCGCCGCGGAGGGCCCGCTGCCGGCCGAGGACGGCCCCGAATGGGGGCAGTGGCGGCTTGAGGCCAAGTTCCACTGGGAGCAGACCTTTCCTCCGGGCCGGGACGTCGCCGTGTCGCACGCCTACGTGCCCGTGAAGGGGACCTACCTCCTCGACGCCAAGGAGGCGTCGCGCCGGGAGTACCGAACCCGCTACTGCCTCGACGAGGCGGGGCTCGGCGGGATCCGGCGCCTGATCGGGCAGGGCAAGGAATCGGGCGGCGTCGTCTCGTCGGCGGTGGTCCCCTACATCGTGACCACGGCGCGGAACTGGGCCGGCCGCATCGGCCGCTTCACCCTGACCGTCGACAAGGGCCGCCCCGACACGCTGGTGAGCTTCTGCCGGAGCGGCGTGACGAAGACCGGCCCCACCACCTTCCGGTGGGAGGCCCGCGACTACGTGCCGGACGAGGACCTGCGGGTGCTGTTCGTGTCGCGCGACCCGGAGGCGCTCGGGATCAAGTGAGGGGGTGGGGGGCCCCGCCCTCTCAACCCCCGATCTTGCGCCTGCGCTGCCCCAGCGTGCGCAGGCGCAGGGCGTTGAGCTTGATGAAGCCGGCCGCGTCGCGCTGGTCGTAGGCCACCGCGCCCTCCTCGAAGGTGACGAGGTCCTGGTCGTAGAGGGAGTTCGGGCTCTCGCGGCCGATCACGTAGACGCCGCCCTTGTACAGCTTCAGGCGCACCGTGCCGGTCACCAGCTCCTGGCTCTTGTCGATCAGCGCCTGCAGCATCTCGCGCTCGGGCGAGAACCAGAAGCCGTTGTAGATCAGCTCGGCGTAGCGCGGCATCAGCTCGTCCTTGAGGTGGGCCGCGCCGCGGTCGAGGGTGATCGACTCGATCGCCCGGTGGGCCGGCAGCAGGATCGTGCCGCCGGGCGTCTCGTACATGCCGCGGCTCTTCATGCCGACGAAGCGGTTCTCGACGAGGTCGAGGCGGCCGATGCCGTTGGCCCGGCCGAGGTCGTTGAGCCGCGCGAGCAGCGTGGCGGGCGACAGGGGCTCCCCGTCGAGCGAGACCGCGTCGCCGCGCTCGAAGCCGATCGTGATCACGGTCGGGCTGTCGGGCGCCTCCTCGGGCGAGAGGGTGCGGGAATAGACGTAGTCCGGCACGTCCAGCGCCGGATCCTCCAGCACCTTGCCCTCCGAGGAGGCGTGCAGCAGGTTCGCGTCGACCGAGAAGGGCGCCTCGCCGCGCTTGTCCTTGGCGATCGGGATCTGGTGCTGCTCGGCGAAGGCGAGCAGCGCCTCGCGGCTCTTGAAATCCCACTCGCGCCAGGGGGCGATCACCGTCACGTCGGGCTTGAGGGCGTAGTAGCCGAGCTCGAACCGGACCTGGTCGTTGCCCTTGCCGGTGGCGCCGTGCGCGACCGCGTCGGCCCCGACCCGGTCGGCGATCTCGATCTGCTTCTTGGCGATCAGGGGCCGGGCGATCGAGGTGCCCAGGAGGTACACGCCCTCGTACTGGGCATTCGCCCGGAACATCGGGAAGACGTAGTCGCGGACGAATTCCTCGCGCAGGTCCTCGATGAAGATGTTCTCGGGCTTGATCCCGAGCAGCTCCGCCTTGCGCCGGGCCGGCTCCAGCTCCTCGCCCTGGCCGAGGTCGGCCGTGAACGTCACCACCTCGCAGCCGTAGGTGGTCTGGAGCCATTTGAGAATGATCGAGGTGTCGAGCCCGCCCGAATAGGCGAGCACGACCTTCTGCACGCGCTTCTGGGTTGGGTGTGCCATGGGAACGGGCCTCGGCTGCCGGCAGGAAGGGACGCGCGGCTCTATCAGCCGCGCCCGCCCGCGTGCAACCGCGGCGGCGCCCCGGCGCTTTCCCCGCGCGGCGCTCCCCGCCCGGCATCGGCCTCGGCTGCGGCCTTGGCTTCGGCCTTGGCGCTTGTGGCAGGGCGGGGGCGGAGCGAAGCTGCCTGGATGATGCGCAGGAGGAGCCTTGATGGCGCGCCGGCCCACCCTCGAATTCTGGTTCGAATTCGCGTCGACCTACTCCTACCTCGCGGCGATGCGGATCGAGGCGCTGGCGGAGGCGGCGGGGGTCTCCCTGCGCTGGCGGCCCTTCCTGCTCGGGCCGCTCTTCGCCGGCCAGGGCTGGTCCACCTCGCCCTTCAACCTCTACCCGGCCAAGGGCCGCGCCATGTGGCGCGACCTCGCCCGCGAGGCGGCGCGGCTCGGCCTGCCGCCGATCCGGCGGCCCGCCGAGTTCCCGCAGAACAGCCTCGCGGCGGCGCGGGTGGCGACCTACGGGGCCGAGGAGCCCTGGATCGGCGCCTTCACCCGCGCCGTCTTCGAGGCGGAATTCGCCCGAGGCCAGTCGATCGCCGAGCCCGGCAGCATCTCGGCCCTGCTGAACGGCCTCTCCCTCGACGGCCCGGGCATCGTCAAGGCGGCGACCGCCGAGCCGAACAAGAGCCGGCTGCGCGTCATCGGCGAGGAGGCGAAGTCGCGCGGCATCTTCGGCGCGCCCACCTTCCTCACCGAGGACGGCGAGCTGTTCTGGGGCAACGACAGGCTCGAACAGGCCCTGGCCTGGGCGGTGGGGGAGCGCCCGCCGGGCTTCACCTGATCCGGGGCCGGGAGCCGCAGGGAGCCCTCCGGGACGGGCGCGCGGCGCCTTGTTTCGGCCAAGCTGGGGCGGCACCCCTGCCGTCCTGGTCCGAACCGGTTCCCCCGATGCGTCTCTCCCGCCGCTCCTTCCTCGCCGCGCTCGCCGCCTCCGCCGCCCCGGCCCGGGCGCAGGAGGACCCCGCCGGCGAGGGCCAATGGTACCCGCTCACCGGGGATGACGGGCGCCCGGTCGCCAACCGCCGCCTGCCCGGGGAACTCGTCTCCGAGATCGAGGCCCTGCCCGGGATCGTGCTGGCCGGCAGCGCGACGCCCGACATCACCCTCTACGAGTTCTTCGACTTCAACTGCCCCTGGTGCCGGGCGGCCTCCCGCGACCTCGACTCCCTGCTCCGGGCCCGCCCGACCCTGCGGATCGGCCTCGTCCAGAACCCGATCCTGTCGCCGCGCTCGGCGCAGGCCGCCAAGGTCGCGCTCGCCCTGCAGCGGCGGGCCGGCCCGGCCGCGTCCTTCGCCCTCTACCGGGACCTCCTCGGCCGCCCCGGCGCGATCGACGGGCCGGCCTCCCTCGACGCCGCCCGCGCGCTCGGCCACGACCGCGCCGCCCTGGCGGAAGAGGCCGATTCGACCCTGGTCGGGCGGGCGCTCGCGACCCAGATGCGGCTGGCCGCCGACCTTGGCCTTTCGGCTACCCCGTCCTACGTGGTGGGGACGACCGCGCTCCTCGGCCATCCCGGCGGGCGGACCCTCGCCCGCATCCTGGCCAGCGTCGAGACCTGCGACACCGTTGTGTGCAACACGGAAAGTCCCGGCTGAGCGCCCCCGGCCGGCCCTCTCCAACCCGCTGAACCGGTTGCCGGAAGCGCCCCGGCCCGGCCCCAGGCGTCGCCTTGCGCCCCCCGTGAACCCATGCTAGGCCCGCGCCGCGCCGGGGAGGGGGGCTTCCGGTCCGGCGCCTTCCCATCATCGACGGGCCGCGCCGCCGAGCCGGCGAGGGGCGGAAGCGGGACCCGGCGGCCCAGGTAGAGAGAGAGCGCTGGTGGCTCAGAACGGATCGGAATCGGGTTCCACCCTGGGCGGCGTCGCGGGGCGCTACGCCTCGGCCCTGTTCGAACTGGCGCGCGACGAGCGCGCCGTGGACGCAGTCACCGAGGGGCTCGACCGGTTCGACGCGCTGCTGCGCGAGAGCGCCGACCTGCAGCGCCTGGTGCGCAGCCCCGTCTTCAGCACCGAGGAGCAGGTCAAGGCGGTCGAGGCGGTGCTGGCCCGCGCCGGCATCACCGGCCTGGCGGCCAATTTCATCCGCCTCGCGGCCGCCAACCGCCGGCTGTTCGTGCTCCCCGACATGATCCGGGCCTACCGGGTGCTGGTGCGCGAGGCCAAGGGCATCGTCCGGGCCGAGGTGCGGCTCGCCGAACCCCCCTCCGACGCCGTGCTGGAGGAGATCAAGGCCTCCCTGCGCGACGTCGCCCGCGCGGAGGTCGAGCTCGACCTGCGCGTCGACCCGAGCCTGATCGGCGGCATCGTGGTCAAGCTCGGCAGCCGCATGGTCGACGCCTCGCTGCGCACCAGGCTCAACAGCATCCGCCTCGCGATGCGGGACGCGCGCTGAGGGCACCGAGCCCCCGCGCGATCCGCCCCTGACACACACTCGAACGAGAGAAGGTCCGACGATGGACATCCGAGCCGCTGAGATCTCCGCGATCCTGAAGGAGCAGATCAAGAACTTCGGCCAGGAGGCCGAGGTCACCGAGGTCGGCCAGGTCCTGTCGGTCGGCGACGGCATCGCCCGCGTCTACGGCCTCGACAACGTCCAGGCCGGCGAGATGGTCGAGTTCGAGTCGGGCGTGCGCGGCATGGCCCTGAACCTCGAGCAGGACAATGTCGGCGTCGTCATCTTCGGCGTCGACCGCGACATCAAGGAAGGCCAGACCGTCAAGCGCACCGGCGCCATCGTGGACGTCCCGGTCGGCAAGGGCCTGCTCGGCCGCGTCGTCGACGCGCTCGGCAACCCGATCGACGGAAAGGGCCCGATCGTCTCGACCGAGCGCCGCCGCGTCGACGTCAAGGCTCCCGGCATCATCCCGCGCAAGTCGGTGCACGAGCCGATGGCCACCGGCCTGAAGTCGGTCGACGCGCTGATCCCGATCGGCCGCGGCCAGCGCGAGCTGATCATCGGCGACCGCCAGACCGGCAAGACCGCCATCGCGCTCGACACCATCCTCAACCAGAAGCCGGCCCACGAGGGCACCGACGAGAAGGCCAAGCTCTACTGCGTCTACGTCGCGGTGGGCCAGAAGCGCTCGACCGTCGCCCAGTTCGTCAAGGTGCTGGAGGATAACGGCGCGCTCGACTACTCGATCGTGATCGCCGCCACCGCCTCCGACCCGGCGCCGATGCAGTTCCTGGCGCCGTTCTCCGGCTGCGCCATGGGCGAGTTCTTCCGCGACAACGGCATGCACGCCGTGATCATCTACGACGACCTGTCCAAGCAGGCCGTCGCCTACCGCCAGATGTCGCTGCTGCTGCGCCGCCCGCCGGGCCGCGAGGCCTATCCGGGCGACGTGTTCTACCTGCATTCCCGGCTGCTGGAGCGCGCCGCCAAGATGGGCGACGCCGCCGGCGCCGGCTCGCTGACCGCCCTGCCGGTCATCGAGACGCAGGCCAACGACGTCTCGGCCTACATCCCGACCAACGTGATCTCGATCACCGACGGCCAGATCTTCCTGGAGACCGACCTGTTCTACCAGGGCGTGCGCCCGGCGGTGAATGTCGGCCTCTCGGTCTCGCGCGTCGGCTCGGCGGCCCAGACCAAGGCGATGAAGAAGGTCGCCGGCAAGATCAAGGGCGAGCTCGCGCAGTACCGCGAGATGGCGGCCTTCGCGCAGTTCGGCTCCGACCTCGACGCGGCGACCCAGCGCCTGCTGAACCGCGGCTCGCGCCTGACCGAGCTCCTGAAGCAGCCGCAATTCTCGCCGCTCAAGATGGAGGAGCAGGTCGCGGTGATCTACGCCGGCGTGAACGGCTACCTCGACGCGATCCCGGTCAACCGGGTGCGCGCCTTCGAGGACGGGCTGCTCTCGACCCTGCGCGGCCGGCACGCCGACCTCCTGGAGACGATCCGGACCTCCAAGGACCTCGGCGACGACGCGGCGGCCAAGCTGAAGGGCGTGGTCGAGTCCTTCGCCAAGTCCTTCTCGTAACCCGGCACGAGCCCTGAGGGACCCCCGATGCCGAGTCTGAAGGACCTGCGCAACCGCATCGCCTCGGTGAAGGCGACCCAGAAGATCACCAAGGCGATGCAGATGGTGGCGGCGGCCAAGCTCCGCCGCGCGCAGAATGCGGCGGAGAACGCCCGGCCCTACGCGGAGCGGATGGCCGCCGTCCTCGGCAACCTCGCCACGAACCTGACGCCCGGGGCGGAGACGCCCCGGCTCCTGTCGGGCACGGGCGCCGACCGGGTCCACCTGCTGCTCGTCTGCACCGCGGAGCGCGGCCTCTGCGGCGCCTTCAACTCCTCGATCGCGCGCCTCGCGCGCGATCACGCCCGCCGCCTCACCGCGGAGGGCCGGACGGTCAAGATCATCTGCGTCGGCAAGAAGGGCTACGACATCCTGCGCCGCGAGTTCCGCGACCAGATCGTCGAGCTGATCGAGCTGCGCGGCGTGCGCCAGCTCGGCTTCGACAATGCCGAGACGATCGCCCAGAACCTGCTCGGCCGTTTCGAGGCGGGCGAGTTCGACATCGCGACCCTGTTCTACTCGCGCTTCCGGTCGGTGATCGTGCAGATCCCGACCGCGCAGCAGATCATCCCGGCCGAGATCCCGCCGGCCGGCGAGGCTGCGCAGACCGACGCCGCCTACGAGTACGAGCCGGACGAGGGCGAGATCCTGGCGGCGCTGCTGCCGAAGAACCTCACCGTCCAGATCCTCCGGGCGCTCCTGGAGAACGCCGCCTCCGAGCAGGGCGCGCGCATGAGCGCCATGGACAACGCGACCCGCAACGCCGGCGAGATGATCAAGAAGCAGACGCTGGTCTACAACCGGACCCGTCAGGCCCAGATCACCAAGGAGCTGATCGAGATCATCTCCGGCGCCGAGGCGCTCTGACCGCTCATTCCAGGGAATTCATCAGATGGCGAACACTGCGACTCCCGGCGTCGGCTCGAACAAGGTCGGCCACATCACCCAGGTCATCGGCGCGGTCGTCGACGTGCAGTTCGAGGGCCACCTGCCCGAGATCCTGAACGCGCTCGAGACCAAGAACCAGGGCCACCGCCTCGTCCTCGAAGTGGCGATGCAGCTCGGCGAGAGCACCGTGCGCTGCATCGCCATGGACACGTCCGAGGGTCTGGTGCGCGGCCAGGAGGTCATCGACACCGGCGCCCCGATCAAGGTCCCGGTCGGCGCCAACACGCTCGGCCGCATCATGAACGTGATCGGCGAGCCGATCGACGAGGCCGGCGCGATCGAGGCCCAGAGCTTCCGCGCCATCCACCAGCCGGCCCCGAGCTACGCCGAGCAGTCGACCGAGGCGCAGATCCTGGTCACCGGCATCAAGGTCGTCGACCTGCTCGCGCCCTACGCCAAGGGCGGCAAGATCGGCCTGTTCGGCGGCGCCGGCGTCGGCAAGACCGTGCTGATCATGGAGCTCATCAACAACATCGCGAAGGCCCATTCGGGCTACTCGGTCTTCGCGGGCGTGGGCGAGCGGACCCGCGAGGGCAACGACCTCTACCACGAGATGATCGAGTCCAAGGTCAACATGGACCCGAAGGAGCACGGCTCCGCCGAGGGCTCCAAGTGCGCCCTGGTCTACGGCCAGATGAACGAGCCCCCGGGCGCCCGCGCCCGCGTCGCGCTGACCGGCCTCACCGTCGCGGAGCATTTCCGCGACGAGGGCCAGGACGTGCTGTTCTTCGTCGACAACATCTTCCGCTTCACGCAGGCGGGTTCCGAGGTGTCGGCGCTGCTCGGCCGCATCCCCTCGGCGGTGGGCTATCAGCCGACGCTCGCCACCGACATGGGCGCCCTGCAGGAGCGCATCACCACCACGACGAAGGGCTCGATCACCTCGGTCCAGGCGATCTACGTGCCGGCCGACGACCTGACCGACCCGGCCCCGGCCACCTCCTTCGCCCACCTCGACGCCACGACCGTGCTGTCGCGCTCGATCGCCGAGAAGGGCATCTACCCGGCGGTGGACCCGCTCGACTCGACCTCGCGCATGCTCTCGCCGACCATCCTGGGCGAGGAGCACTACGCCACCGCCCGCCGGGTGCAGCAGGTGCTGCAGCGCTACAAGGCGCTCCAGGACATCATCGCGATCCTGGGCATGGACGAGCTGTCCGAGGAGGACAAGCTGACGGTGGCCCGCGCCCGCAAGATCGAGCGCTTCCTCAGCCAGCCCTTCCACGTGGCCGAGGTCTTCACCGGCTCGCCCGGCAAGCTCGTGGCCCTCGAGGACACGATCAAGGGCTTCAAGGGCCTGGTCGAGGGTGAGTACGACCACCTGCCGGAGGCGGCCTTCTACATGGTGGGCACGATCGAGGAGGCGGTCGAGAAGGCCCAGCGCCTCGCCGCGGCCTGATCGCCACGGTTCGCCTGACCGAACGGGGATCGGGCTCGCGCCCGGTCCCCGTTCCGCGACCGAAACCCGGGCCCGCCCCAACCGGAACTGACCTCATCCCATGGCCACTTTCCAGTTCGATCTCGTCGGCCCCGAGCGGGTCATCTATTCGGGCGCGGTCGACGCCGTGCAGCTGCCCGGCTCCGAGGGCGAGATGACCGTCCTGCCGGGCCACGCCCCGGTCCTGACCACCCTCAAGACCGGCGTGCTGGTCATCACCGAGGGCCCTCAGCACGGCAAGCGCGTGCTGGTGCGCGGGGGCTTCGCGGAGATCAACGCGACGGGCCTGATCGTGATCGCCGAGCGCGCGACGCCGGTGGAGGAGCTCACGCCCGCGAGCATCGACGCGGAGATCGCCAACGTCGAGACCCTGCGCGACGCCACGGACGACCTCGACAAGCGCCGCGAATTCGACATGCAGATCGCGCAGCTGCGGGAGTCGAAGGAGACGCTGAAGTTCTGATCCGGGATCCGCTTGATCGAAGCGGATCCCGGATCGCGCATCACCCCTCTCCCGCCCGGGCGAGGGGTTTTTCGTGCGCGGCCTCGGCCGCGAGCCGCGCCGCCACGGTCGCAGCCAGGGCCGCCGCCTGGCCGCGGATGTCGGGCACGGCGGTGCATTCCCAGAGCGTGCCGCGCAGGAGCGGTCCCAGGGTCCAGAGCGGTCGCCCGGCCGTGCCGTCGGCCCCGATGAGCGCGAGATCCTCCGCGGCGGCGAGGCCGAGGCCGTGCGCGTCGGGCCGGACGAGGCCGCGCTGCATCAGGCGGCGCAGGAGCGGGTCGTCGCTGCGCGCCACGCTGGCGACGCCCGACGCGTCGAGGATCCGCTGCACAGCCAGGTCGCGCGGCGTCGGCGCGCCCCGCTCCCGAATCCGCACCAGCGCGAAGCCGGCCTGATCCGCCACCGCCTCGACCCGGCCCCGCAGGATCGACAGCCCGCCGGCTTCGCGCTCCCGCGCGATGATCTCGGCCGCGGGCGGCGCCATCCGGTGGCGATGCACGTCCCAGACGCTGCGCAGGTGGCGCAGGAAGCGCCGCTGCTCCGCCTCCGGCAGGCCGCGCCAGAGCGCGACGCTGCCGGCGCGCAGCCCGTCGATCACGCCGCGCCAGTCGCTGCCCGCGGCCGCCCGCGCCGCCTCGGCGCGCAGGCGGCGGAGCAGGAGCCGCGCGGAGAGCCGCTCCGCCTCGCTCAGGGCGGGGGCCGGCCAGGGCGCGGCCGGCGCGTGGACCTGCGGCAGGTAGCCGTGGCGGGAGAGGGCGAGGACCGGCCCGGGGAAGCCGCGCCGCCGGAGCGCCGCCACCGCGTCCACCATGGTGAGCCCGGTGCCGACGACGAGCACCGGCATGTCCGCCCGCAGCCCGTCGAGGGGAGCCTCGTCCCAGGGATCGAGGCGGTAGCGCGTGGTCCAGTCGCGGCCGCCGCGGAGATTGCCGCAGGCGAGGATGACCCCGCTCACGGCCCTCACCCGCCCGGCCGCCAGGGTCAGGCGGAAACCCTCGGGGGCGGGGGCAAGGTCGACCACCGCGTCGTTCTCCAGGAGCAGGCGCGGCGACGCCTCCCCGGTCAGCGCCCCGATGAGGAGCTCGGTCAGGTAGCGCCCGTAGAGGCCGCGCGCGGCGAACACCCCCGCCGGCGTCGCGCGGATGCAGGCGAGGTCGTCGAGGCCGCAGCGTTCGAGCCAGCGCGAGAAATCCTCCGGCGCGTCCGGGAAGGCGCTCATGTTGGCGGCGCGGACGTTGAGGAGGTGGTCCGGACAGCCCGTCGCGTAGGCGAGGCCGCGGGCGAAGACCGCCGACTTCTCGCAGAGCAGCACCTGCCGCCCCGGCGGCAGCAGCCGGCTCAGGTGCAGGGCCGCCATGGTGCCGCTGAAGCCGGCACCGATCACCGCCACGGGAAGCTGGGGCATCGCTCGGTCCTCCGCCGAAACGCTCTCGCGACACCTGGGAGCGGCCCGCCGCCGGGCAGCCCGCGCCGGCCAGCCCCCGCCGGCCAGCCCCCGCCGGCCAGCCCCCGCCGGCCAAGCATCGTCCGCCGAGGGGATCACCGGTCCGGCGGCAGGATTGAGGCGGGAACGCGAGCCTCAGCCAGATCCCCGCGAGCCGTTGCGCTCAGGCGCCGGTCTCCGTCTCCTGGCAGCGGATCAGCCGCGTCGGGCTCACCTCCGCCTCCGGCACCGCCAGCCGGAACGCGCCGGTCTCGGGGTCGCGCACCCGCAGCTGGCCGGTCGCGATGCCGAAATGCGCCCCGTGCAGCTGGAGCCGTCCCCGCTCGACCAGGATCTTCACGCAAGGGAAGGTCATCAGGTTCTTGAGGCTGTTCGCCACCGTGGCGTATTCGAGCCGCTCCAGGTAATCCCCCCCGTCGCCGGGACCGAGCCGCTCGGCGGCCGGGGCGATCAGCGACACCCAGCGGCCGATGAAGTCGCCCGGCGAGAGCGGCGCCGCGTCGTCCGCGAAGGCCCGCACGCCGCCGCAGCGGGCGTGCCCCAGCACCACGATGTGCTTCACCTTGAGGGCCTGGACGGCGTATTCGAGCGCCGCCGAGGTGCCGTGATACTCGCCGCCCGTCTCGAAGGGCGGCACGAGGTTGGCGACGTTGCGCACCACGAACAGCTCGCCCGGGCGCGCGTCGAAGACCACCTCGGGCGAGACCCGGCTGTCGCAGCAGCTGATCACCATGATCTCGGGGCTCTGGCCCTCCGCGAGGGATTCGTAGCGCCCCCGCTCCCGCGCGAAGCGGTCGTCCAGGAAGGCGCGGTAGCCTTGGGTGAGGATTTCGGGAAGCATGGGCGGGCTCGTCGTCGAAGAGGGGGGATGCAAGTGGCACGCCTGCCCGGGGCGCCGCCCCGGGACCCGGCGGAGGGATCTCTCCCTGTCCAAACCCAACTAGGCGGCCCCCGGCCCCCAGGCGAGGTGGACTTCCGTCACCGCCTCGCCCGCCAGGATCCGGCGGGCCAGGGCCGCGAGGCCGGCGGGCTCCACGCGCTCGCGCGTCGTCTCCAGCGCGTCGAGGGACCACCAGCGGGTGCCGAGCACCGGGTTGTCCTCCGTCTCGGCGAGGCGCGCGGTGTCGATCGCGTCGCTCGGCAGCCGCACCACGAAGTAGCGCTCATGGGCGATGCGCGGCTTGGTGAACAGGGTGAAGGGCCCGTCGCAGCGCGCGACGAGGGGGCCGAGCGGGGCGTTCTCGACCCCGATCTCCTCGTGCAGCTCCCGCCGGCAGGCCTCCTCGGGCGTCTCGCCGGGCTCGATGCCGCCGCCCGGCATGAACCAGAAGCGGCGCTCCCCGGGCCGGGCGGGATCGACGTCCCGCACCGCCTGGTAGGCGATGAGCAGCAGGCGGTCCTGCGGGTCGAAGACCAGGGCGCGGGCGATGTCGCGGGTCGGCAGGGTCATGGCGAGGGCTCGTCGGGCAGGAGGGTCCAGATCGCGGCGGGCAGGCCGTGCGCGTCGCGCTCCGGCGGATCGGGATAGGACAGGGCGCGCCCGCGCGCGATCCCCCGCGCCACCACGAGCGCCGCCAGCGCGTCGAGGAGGTCGTCGGCCCTGGCGCCCCGCGGCGGCGGGCCGGCGATCGCCGCCTCCGGCAGCCCGGCGCGGGCGAGGAGGGCCCGCCGGAGGGCCGCGCCGCCCTTCGTGCGCTTCGCCTCCGGCAGGGGCGCGCCATTGAGCACCGCGAAGGCGAGTTCGGGATGCACCTCGCGGACGCGCTCGCGCAGCTCCGCCCGCGCCCGCAGCAGCGCGTCGACGGCGCGGATGCGCGGGAACAGGGCGTTGGCGGGCGGGGAGGGCGCGAAGGGCTGGCGATCCCCCTGCCGGGACAGGGCGATCGCCGCCGCGTAGTCCGGCGCCTGGACCACCGCGCGGGACGAGGTCGGGAAGACCGAGGCCCGGCGGGGCCCGAGCAGCGGCCGGACCAGCTGCTCGGCGAGGCGGCCGCCGGCGCCGACGCGCTCCGGCAGGCCGATCGGGATGTCGATGGCGACGATGGCGGGCGCCTCGGGCCCGTCGCAGAGCGACGCGAGATCCGGCAGCACGCGCAGGCGCACGGGGGCGCCGGCCGCCAGGGGCTGGAAGGCGGCGATCCAGCCGCCCGGGCAGCCGTCGACGCCCGCCACCCAGGCCGTCATCGCCGCGGGCGCGTCACCTCAGGAGGCGTACTTGACCGAGCAGCCGTAGGGCCGCGCGGTCTTCACCGTGACCGGCTTGCCGGCCGCGATCTCGGTGAGCGCCGCGTCGACGAGGTTGTGCGCGGTCCCGAGATCGGCGGGGTTCACGGAGGGCTTGTCGTCGATGCCGCCCATGTAGGCCAGCTTGCCGTCGCCCCGGATGACGAACATGTGGGGCGTCGTCTGCGCCCCGTAGGCGCGCCCCATCCGCCCCTGCGGATCGAGCAGCACGGCAGTCGGGACGGCGCCGCGCTCCGCGTTCAGGCGCTTGGCGCCGGCACCGTCCAGCGCGCCCTGCTCGCCGGGGGCCGAGGAGATCACCGCGAGCCAGACCACGCCCTGGCCGGTCCACTTCCTCTGCAGGGCCTGCATCGCTTTCGCCCCGTAGTGCTTCTGCACGAAGGGGCATTCGTGGTTCGTCCATTCGAGGACGACCGTCCTGCCCTTGAAGTCGTCGAGGGAGACGGTGCGCCCGTCGGCATCGCTCGCCTGGAAGGCGGGGGCGGGCCTGTCCACCACCGGGGCGGCGGCGGCCGGGCCTGCCAGGGTCAGCAGGGCCGCCAAGGCGGCCGCCGCGAGAGCGGGCACCGCGGAAGCGGCCGGCGCGCAGGCGGCCAAGCGGGTCGTCGGCTGCATCGGTCGGGTCACTCCTTGGCGGGGGAGGCGGCGCCGAGGGCGGCGGCGCGCCGCGGCGGCGCGACCCCGTCGAGGGCCGCCAGCAAGCTGGATTCGGTCAGGATCTGCGGCAGCACCTGCGCCTCGCCGGGGCCGCGATAGAGCAGGTAGAGCGGCACGCCCGACCGGCCATGGGCCTCCAGCACGCGGGTGATCTCGGGGTTCTGGTTGGTCCAGTCGCCCTTCAGGTAGGCGATGTTCCGGGCCCGGAAGGCCTCCCGCACGGCGGCGGTGGCGAGCGAGGTGCGCTCGTTGACCTGGCAGGTGATGCACCACGCCGCCGTCACGTTGAGGAAGACCGGTCGTCCCTCGGCGAGGAGCCCGTCGAGCCGCGCCTGGGTGAAGGGCTCCGGCCCGCCGGCGACCGTCACCGGGGCGGCCACCGCCCGGTCCCGGTCGAGGGCGGCGGCGATCATGCCGAGGGCGACCACGCCGACGAGGGCCGCCGCCTGCGCCAGCCTCCGCCCGACCGGCCCGGCGGCGCGCGCGCGATCGAGGACGAAGGCGCAGAAGCCGATCAGCACGAAGCCGATGAGCGCGAGGAACAGCCCGGCCGGGCCGACCTGCTGGCTCAGCACCCAGACCAGCCACGCCACCGTCGCGTAGAGCGGGAAGGCGAGGAAGCCCTTGAGGGTCTCCATCCAGGCGCCGGGCCGCGGCAGGCGGCGCAGGCCGGCGGGCCACAGGGTGAGGAGCAGGAAGGGCAGGGCGAGGCCGAGGCCGAGCGCGGCGAAGATCGCGAGGCCGAGGGCGGCGCCCTGGGTCAGCGCGAAGCCGACCGCCGCCGCCATGAACGGCGCCGTGCAGGGCGTGGCGACGATCGTGGCGAGGACGCCGGTGAAGAACGAGCCTTCGAGCCCCGCCCGCCGGGTCAGCCCGTCGCCGAGCCCGACGATGCCGCCGCCGATCGGCAGCGCCCCCGACAGGCTCAGGCCCATCGCGAAGAGCAGGTAGGCGAGGCCCGCCACCACCAGGGGCGATTGCAGCTGGAAGCCCCAGCCGATCTGCGCGCCGCCGGCCCGCAGCGCGATCAGGAGCCCGGCGAGGCCCAGGAAGGCCCCGAGCACGCCCGCCGTGTAGGCGAGCCCGTGCCGGCGCAGCTGCGCGGCGCTCTCGCCCGATTGCCGCACGAGGCCGAGCACCTTGATCGACAGGACCGGGAAGACGCAGGGCATCAGGTTGAGGAGGAGGCCGCCGAGGAACGCGAGCAGGGCCGCCTGCCAGAGGCCGGCCGGCGCCTCCCCGGCGGGCCGCGGCGCCGCCTCGGGCGGGGCGGCGGGGGCGGGCGCGGCGCTTGCGGGCGCCGCGCTGACGGGCGCGGCGGGCGCCTCCCCGAGGGCGAAGGCGTGGCGGACCGGGCCGTCCGGCGCGTCCTCGGTCAGGGTCAGCACGCCGTCGAGGCGCCCGAGAGGCCCGGCGGGCGCGAGGTTGCTGCGCGTCAGCGCGACGTGGAGCCCGGCCGCGTCGACCGCGACCTTCTGGGGCGCGGCGTGCGTGATCGCGGCCTCCGCGTACGGGAAGAAGGCGAGGTCGCGGATCGAGCCCGGCTTCAGGCCGGGCGCGTCGAGGTGGAGGGTGAGGGCGTCGCCGTCCTCGGTCAGGCGGGAGGGCCAGGGCGAGGGTTTCGGCAGGGCGGCGCGGGCGGCCGCGAACCGGTCGCGCTGGCGCGGGTCGGGCCGCGGGCTGATGCCGGGCGGGGCCACCGGCAGTGTCGCGGCGACGAGCGCCTCGCCCGGGATGCATTCCCGCTCGCAGACGAGGTAGGAGACCTTCGCCCGCACCGTCACGCCGGCGCCGTCGAGGCGCGCGGGCGGGGTCAGGGTCGTGGTCAGGACGGTCTCGCCCTCGTAGCCGAAATTGACGAGGTCGCCGACCGGGATGCGGGACGGCGCCGGCCACGCGATCGGCCCGGCCTCGAAGCCCTCCGGCAGGGTCCAGGCGATCTCGGGGGCGAGGCCGGAATCCCCGGGATTGCGCCAGTAGACGTGCCAGTGCGGCTTCATGGTGAGCCGCACGCCCACCGTGAAGGGCTCTCCGGGCGCCACGGCGCTCGGCTCGGCCACGAGTTCGGCCCGCACGAGGTCGGCGTATCGCGGGTTCGCCCGCGGCGCCTGGGCGGCGGCGGGGAGGGTGAGGGCCGCGAGGGCGAGGAGCAGCGACGGGAGACGGTGCATCGGAACCTTCCGCGGTTCAGATAGCCGGACTCCGTGGCCGCGGCGAGGCGGCGGGGGGACGCGTTTGCGTGAGCGCGGGCTCCGCTCACGCCGGGACGAGGCCCGCGCCGGGAGGGCAAGCCCCCCGCGGCGCGCGGGCCGCCGCCTACTTGTGCGGGTTGCCCGAGGCGCTGCCCGGGCCGGTGCCCGGGGCACCGCTGCCGGTCGGGTGCTGGCTCACCGAGGTGCTGTTCGGCCCCATATTGCCGCCGCTCGCGCCCTGGGTGCCGGTCGAGCCCATGCTGCCCGGATTGTTGCCGCCGATGCCGCTGCCCGGCGGCTGGCTCGACATGCCCGAACCCGTGTGGCTCGGCGCCGCCGGGGCGGCGCCCGAGCCGTTGTTGATGCCCTGCGCCAGGACCGGCGCGGCGAGGAGGGGGAGGGCGGCGAGGGCAACGAGGATCGGCTTCGTCATCTGCGGGACTCCGTGAGGTCGTGACGGGCAACCGCAGGCGGGCGGCCCCGTTCCGGCCGCGGACCCGGCACCCATCCGCCGCACCCCGCGTTGTCGGGGCATTCCCCCGAACGCTCGGCAGGATCCATGACCCATTCGGCACTGGTGGTCGGCGCCAGCGGCATCGTCGGCAGCAACCTCGCGCGGCACCTCCTCGGCGAGGGCTGGTCGGTGGCGGGCCTCGCCCGCCATCCGCCGGGCGAGATCGCGGGGCTGCGCCCCGTCGCCGCCGACCTCCTCGACCCGCGCGGCCTCGCGGCGGCGGTGGCGGATCTGCGCCCGAGCCACGTCTTCTTCGCCACCTGGTTGCGGCAGGCGACCGAGGCCGAGAATATCCGGGTCAACGCCGCGATGATCCGCCACCTCCTCGACGCGCTGCGCCCCGCGGGGGGCCTGCGGCACGTCGCCCTCGTCACCGGCCTCAAGCACTATCTCGGCCCGTTCGAGTCCTACGGGACGGGCCGGCTGCCGCCGACGCCCTTCCGGGAGGAGCAGCCGCGGCTTCCCGTCGAGAATTTCTATTACGCGCAGGAGGACGAGGTCTTCGCCGCCGCCGCGCGGGACGGGTTCGGCTGGAGCGTGCACCGGCCGCACACGATCATCGGCTTCGCCCTCGGCAACGCCATGAACATGGGCGTGACGCTCGCGGTCACCGCCACGCTCTGCCGCGAGACCGGCCGCCCCTTCGTCTTCCCGGGCTCGGCCGCGCAGTGGAACGGGCTCACCGACGTGACCGACGCCCGGCTGCTCGCCCGTCACCTCGCCTGGGCCGCCACGAACCCGGCCGCCCGCGACCAAGCCTTCAACGTCGTGAACGGCGACGTCTTCCGCTGGAGCTGGATGTGGGAGCGCATCGCCGGCTGGTTCGGGATCGCGCCGGCGCCCTTCCCCGGCGAGGTCACGCCCCTCGCCCGCCAGCTCGCCGATGCGGGCCCGCTCTGGGCCGAGATCGCCCGCCGGCACGACCTCGTCGAGCCGGATCTCGGGCGGCTGGCCTCGGCCTGGCACACGGATGCCGATCTCGGCCGGCCGATCGAGGTCGTGACCGACATGGCGAAGAGCCGCCGCCTCGGCTTCCTCGACTACCAGCCGAGCGACGACTCCTTCTTCGACCTCTTCGCGGCCCTGCGGCGGGCGCGGGTGATCCCGTGATCCGAGATCCGACGGATTGCGTCGCCATGCGGATGTCGGCGTCGCTCACGCGCCGCGCGGATCAGCGCCGCCCGAACAAGCGCTCGATGTCGTGGAGCTTCAACTCCACGTAGGTCGGGCGGCCGTGGTTGCACTGGCCCGACAGGGGCGTCGCCTCCATCTCGCGCAGGAGCGCGTTCATCTCCTCGGGCCGCAGGCGCCGCCCGGCCCGGATCGAGCCGTGGCAGCTCATCCGCGACAGCACCGCGTCGAGGCGGCGCGCCAGCGGGTCGGCGCCGCCCTCCTGCAGCACGTCGACCACGTCGGTGAGCAGCGCCCGCACGCCGCCCCCGGCCAGAGCCGCCGGCACCTCGCGCACCAGCACCGCCCCGTGCCCGAAACCCTCGAGCACCAGGCCGAGCGCCGCGAGGTCCTCGGCCGCCTCGGCGAGGCGGTCGGCCTCGGCGGGGTCGAGTTCCACCACCTCGGGGATCAGCAGGAGCTGGCGGGCGATGCCGCCCGCTTCACGCTCGCGCTTGAGGCGCTCGTAGACGAGGCGCTCATGGGCCGCGTGCTGGTCGACGATGACGATGCCGTCCCTCGTCTGCGCCACGATGTAGGTCTCGTGCAGCTGCGCCCGGGCGGCCCCGAGGGGATGGGCGGGGGTCTCCGGCGCGGGCGGCCGGGCCTCGGCGGCGGGCGGCAGCGCCTCGGCGGCGAAGCTCGCCTGGGCGGCCTCCGCGAAGCCGGGCGGCGGCCCGGCCTGCGCGCCGAAGGGCTCCCGACCGTCGGGGCTCGGGCCCGGCCCGTCCTGGGCGAAGGCCTCGGCCCGGCCGCCGCGCGGCGGATCCGACCGGCGGGCGTCGGGGGACGCGCTGCGGGCCGCCAGCGGCGCCCGCATCGGCAGCGGCGCCTGCATCGGCAGCGGCGCTTGCATCGGCAGCGGCGCTTGCATCGGCAGCGGCGTCTGGGCCGGCCGCAGGCTCTCCAGGGTCCTGGCCGCGACGCTGGCGGCGCTGCGCCCGCCCTCGCGGCGCAGCGCCTCGTGGATCGCGCTGACGATCAGGCCGCGCACCAGTCCCGGCTCGCGGAAGCGCACCTCGGTCTTGGCCGGGTGCACGTTCACGTCGACTTGCGTCGGGTCGCAGGTGAGGGCGAGCGCCAGCACCGGGTGGCGGTCGGAGGCCATCACGTCCGCGTAGGCGCCGCGCACGGCGCCGAGGAGCAGGCGGTCGCGCACGGGCCGGCCATTGACCACGAAATGCATGTGGGTCGCCGCCGCCCGGTGGAAGGTCGGCAGGCCGACATGGCCGTCGAGGGCGAAGCCCTCCCGCTCCAGGCTGAGCGGCGCGGAATTCTCGGCGAAGTCCGGGCCGAGCACGGCCGCGAGGCGCCGGAGCCAGGAGCCCGGCCCGGTCTCGGCCGGCAGCACGAAGCCGCCTCCGCCGCTCTCGCCCCGCAGGGTGAAGCGGATCTGCGGGTGGGCGACGGCGAGGCGCCGCAGGATCTCCGCCACGGCGCCGGCCTCGGCGCGGTCGGATTTCAGGAATTTCAGCCGCGCCGGCGTGGCGGCGAAGAGGTCCGTGACCTCGACCCGGGTGCCGCGCTCGGCCGCGACCGGCCGCACCGGCCCCCTGATCCCCGCATCGACCACCAGGCCGTGGCCGCTCGCGGCCTCCGCCGTGCGCGAGACCAGGGAGAGCCGCGCCACGGCGCCGATCGAGGGCAGGGCCTCGCCGCGGAAGCCGAGCGTGTCGATGCGGTCGAGGTCGCCGTCCGGCAGCTTCGAGGTGGCGTGGCGCTCGACCGCGAGGGCGAGATCCTCCGCGCTCATGCCGATGCCGTCGTCGACGACCCGGATCAGGCGGCGCCCCCCGGCCTGGATCGTGACCTCGATGCTGGTGGCGCCGGCATCGATGGCGTTCTCGACCAGTTCCTTGACGGCGGCAGCGGGCCGCTCGACCACCTCGCCGGCCGCGATGCGGTCGACGAGGACCGGATCGAGGCGGCGGACGACCGGGCGGGCGGGGGGCGCGGCGAGCATGAGCGGAATATAGGCATGCGGGCGGCCGCGCGCGACCGCCGCCCGGCGGTCCGGCGACGGGGGAGCCGCGATCGCCCGCCTCAGCTCGCCTCGTCGGGCTCCGGCCCGCGGGTCAGGTCGAGCGGCCCCTTGCGCAGCGGGCGCTCGGGCGGCTTCAGGGTCAGCGTCCCGCCGCTGCGGGCCGCCTCGTAGATCGCCTCCATCAGGAGGTGGTCCTGCAAACCCTCCTCCCCGGGCGTGTGCGGCGTGCGGTTCTCGCGCACGCAGGTCGCCATGTGGTCGATCTCGCGGGCGAACTGGTTGTGGACCGGCAGCGCGCGCTCCTCGCGGGCCTCCGCGCGGCCCTCGCGATGGTGGAGGATCAGGCGCTGGCCCTCATACGCGAAGGCGTTCTCGAGGGTGATCGCCCCGGTTTCGCCCTGGACCGAGAGGCGGCGGGTCTCGTGGGCGCCGTAGCTCGTCGTGCATTGCGCGATCACGCCCGACGGGAAGCGCAGGGTGAAGGCCACCGTCTCCTCGACCTCGCGGTAGAGGGGATCGTCCGGCGGCGAGTGGATCTGCGCCTGGACCGAGACCGGCTCCTCGCCGGTGAGCGCCCGCACCCCGTTGAGGCAGTAGAGGCCGATATCCGGCAGCGCCCCGCCGCCCGCCAGCGCCCGCCTGAGGCGCCACTGCTCGGGCAGGCTCATGGTCTGGGTGTTGATCGCCTCGATCAGCTTCGGCCGGCCGAGCGCGCCGCCGCGGGTGAGGCGCGTGACCTCGCGGTTGTGGGTCTCGTACTGGCAGCGATAGGCGATCATCAGCTTGACGCCGGCCGTGGCGCAGGCGTCGATCATGGTGCGGGCCTCGGCCGAGGAGGCCGCCATCGGCTTCTCGCACAGGACGTGCTTGCCGGCCGCGGCGGCGGCCAGCACGTGGTCGCGGTGGAGCCCGTTCGGCGTCACCACGTAGACCACCTGCACCTCGGGATTGGCCCGCAGCGCCGCGAACCCGTCATAGCCGTGGACGGCTTCGGGCCGGACGCCGTACTGGGCCGCGACGAGCTTGGCCTTGTCGGGGCTGCCCGAGACCAGCGCCACCAGCCGCGCCTTCCGGGTCTCGCCGAAGGCCGGCAGGATCTCCTCCAGGCTGAGCCGCCCGAGGCCGACCACCGCGAATCCGACCCGCTCGGCGGGCGGCAGCGGCGCGGGCGGCGGTGCGCCCGGCCGGTCGGAGGGCCCGCGCCAGTTCGGGAAGGTGACGCGGCCGTTCTCCACCCGGCCCGTATCGACGGGGACTTCGGCGCCCTGCGCGCCGCCCATCGCGGCGAGCGTCGCGCCCCCGGCCAGCATCAGGGTTCGGCGCGAGAGGAGGGTCAGGTCGTCCGGCATGCGGCTCGCCATGGTGGTTGCGGGATCGGCGGCCAACGTCCCCCCGACGGGCGCGGTTCCGGCCGCGCGGAGCGCCGCTCCGGACGCGCGAAGGACCGCCCGGGGGCGGTCCTTCGGTCCTGAGCATCATGCGCCGGAGCGGTCACCTTTTCGGCGGCGAACCGAAGGACCGCGTCAGCGAAAATGTTGCAAGAACAAGAGCTGAGCGGAGTTGCCGGGCGCAACTCCGCTTCGCGGGCGGGCGGCCTACTCGCCGGCCATCATCTGGGGCGAGTAGTGGCCGCACCAGTCGGAGGCCGAGACGACCGGCCAGAGGCCGTGCCCCTGCGGCTCGGGCTGGCTCACCGGCGGGTTGAAGCGGCACAGGCCCTCGTCGCCCTGGGGCCGGCCCGCATTGAGCTTGCGGGTGTCGTAGTAGCGGCAGCTCTGGCAGGCCATGCCGGTCTCGAAACTCGCCATCTGCATCTCCGTGATTGGAATTCTTCCAGAGAACGGACGCCGCGGCCGGCCGGTTCCGCGGCGCTGCGCGACCGCGCCCGCGGCGCGGGCGCCAAAAGGTCGCCTTGAACAAACAGGGAACAGCGCGCAGTCTCGGCGCATGGACGACCGGCTCGCCAAGAAGCTCACCATCCTCGCCGACGCGGCGAAGTACGATGCCTCCTGCGCCTCCTCGGGGGCGCCGAAGCGCCGCGCGGCGGCCGGGGAACTCGGCTCGACGACGGGGGCGGGGATCTGCCACGCCTACACGCCGGACGGGCGCTGCGTCTCGCTGCTGAAGATCCTGCTTACCAATTACTGCCTGTTCGACTGCGCCTATTGCGTGAACCGGCGCTCCTCGAACGTGCGGCGGGCCGCCTTCACGGTGGAGGAGGTGATCACCCTCACGGTGGAGTTCTACAAGCGCAACATGATCGAGGGGCTGTTCCTGTCCTCGGGGATCGTCCGCTCGCCCGACCACACGATGGAGCAGCTGATCCGGGCGGCGAAGGGCCTGCGCCAGCGGCACGGATTCCGCGGCTACATCCATCTCAAGACGATCCCGGAGGCCAGCCCCTGGCTGATCGAGCAGGCGGGCCTCTACGCCGACCGGCTCTCGATCAACCTCGAACTCCCCACCGAGGCGAGCCTGGAGCGGCTCGCCCCCGAGAAGGACGGCGCCGCGATCGAGGCCGCGATGGGCCAGATGCGCGAGCGCATCGCGCAGGGCAGGGCGGAGAAGCGCCGCTACGCCCCGGCCGGGCAATCGACCCAGGTCATCGTCGGGGCCGATTCCTCGACCGACGCCGCCCTGATCCGCCGCAGCGCCGCCCTCTACGCCAGCCACGACCTGCGGCGCATCTACTACTCGGCCTTCAGCCCGATCCCGGACGCCTCCGCGATCCTGCCGCCGCAGGCGCCGCCCCTCGCCCGCGAGCACCGGCTCTACCAGGCGGATTGGCTCCTGCGGTACTACGCCTTCGCCCCCGAGGAGGTGGCGGACGCCACCGAGGCGGGCATGCTCGCCCTCGACATCGACCCCAAACTCGCCTGGGCGCTCAAGCACCGCGAGCGGTTCCCCGTCGACGTCAACCGGGCCGACCGGGACTTGCTGCTGCGGGTGCCGGGCCTGGGCGTGCGGGCGGTGGACCGAATCGTGGCGGCGCGCCGCCACACCCGGCTTCGCCTCGCGGACGTGGCGCGGCTGACCTCGGGCCTGAAGCGCGCGCGGCCCTTCCTGATCGCCGCCGACCATGCCCCGACCCGGCTGACCGACCGGTCCGACCTGCGGGCGCGCCTCGCCGAGCCGCCGCGCCAGCTCTCCCTGTTCGGGTGAGGCCGTGCGCAGCATCCCGCTGAGGCCCGGCGCCGACCTCGAAGGGTTCCGGGCCGCGGTGCGCCGCCTCGCGGCGGAGGAGTGCTCTCCCGAGGCGGTGACCTTCACGCAGGGCGGGGCCCCCGGCCTGTTCGGGCCCGAACCCGGCCTGTTCGGGGCCGAGCCCGGCCTGTTCGGGGCCGAGGCGGCGCGCGCGTCCGAGGAGGCCGGGCCGGCGCCCCCGCTCGCCCTGCCGCGGGCCGTGGCGGCGCTGGTGCCCGCGATCGTGCCCCACCGGGACGAGGCGCGCTACGCGCTGCTCTACCAGCTGATCTGGCGGGTGCGGCGGGGCGAGCGCCACCTCCCCGAGGTGGCGAGCGATCCCCTGGTCCACCGGCTGACGCGCATGCGCCGAGCGGTCGCGCGCGACCTGCACAAGATGCACGCCTTCCTGCGCTTCCGGCGCGTGCCCGGCGAGGGAGAGCGGGAGCGCTTCGCCGCGTGGTTCGAGCCCGACCACCACATCCTGGAGGCGGCCGCGCCGTTCTTCGTGGCGCGCTTCCCGGGCTTCGACTGGTCGATCCTGACGCCCGAGGGCTCGGCCCACTGGGACGGCGCGCGCCTGCGCTTCGGCCCACCCGAGCGGCGCGAGGCGCTGCCCGCCGGCGACGCCTTCGAGGCCGGCTGGAGCGCCTATTACGCCAGCACCTTCAACCCGGCCCGGACCAACCTCGCGGCGATGCGGGCGGAGATGCCCAAGAAGTACTGGCGCAACCTGCCCGAGGCGGCGGCGATTCCCGACCTCGTGCGCAACGCGCGCCGCCGCGTCGCCGCGATGATCGAGAGGGAGCCCGCCATGCCGCGGAAACGCACGCCCACCCGCGCCCTCGACGCCATGGCGGCGCAGGGACCGGAGGATCTCGAGGCCCTGAACGCCCTGATCCGGCGCTCCGAACCGCTGGTGCCGGGGGCGACGCAGGCGGTGCTGGGCGAGGGACCGGTCGGCGCCGCGATCGCCTTCGTGGGCGAGCAGCCCGGGGACCAGGAGGACCGGCTGGGGCGGCCCTTCGTCGGCCCGGCGGGGCAGCTCCTCACCCGGGCGATGGAGGAGGCCGGCCTCGCGCGCGGTTCCTGCTATCTCACGAATGCGGTCAAGCACTTCAAGTTCGAGGAGCGCGGCAAGCGGCGCATCCACCAGAAGCCGACCGCCGGGGAGGTCGCGCATGGCCGCTGGTGGCTCGACCGGGAGCTCGGCTTCGTGCATCCGCGCCTCGTCGTCGCGCTCGGGGCGACGGCGGTGCTGGCGCTGACCGGCAAGGCGATCCCGATCACCCGGGCCCGCGGCCCGGCCCGGTTCGACGGCAAACCCTATGCGGGCTTCGTCACCGTGCACCCCTCCTACCTGCTGCGCCTGCCCGAGGAGGCGAAGGCCGAGGCCTATGCGGGTTTCGTGGACGATCTGCGCCGGGTGCGAATGCTGGCGCAGGACCTCGCCGGGGCGGCGTAGGGGCGGAGCGCGACGCGCCCGGGGACTTGAGCCAGGGACTTGCGCCAGGGACTTGGGCCAGGGACTTGCGCCGGTGTTCCGGCGCTGCGCGCGAAAGGGGCCGCGCACGCGACCGTCACGGGCCGGGATTGATGAAACGGATGCGGACCGCCCTCGGAACCGGTTGCGGCCGCTCGCGATTCGCAGCTCGCCCTCGCGCCGCCCCGCTCAGGCCGCCTCGCGCGACAGCTTGAGCGTCTCGCGCTGGATCAGGTCGCGGTAGAAGCCGTCGAGATGGATCAGCCGCTCGGGCGAGCCGTCCTGGATCACCTGGCCCCCGTCGAGCACCACGATCCGGTCGAAATCCTTCAGGGTCGACAGGCGGTGCGCGATGGCGATCACCGTGCGGCCCTGCATCAGGTTGTGCAGCGCCTCGCGGATCGCCTCCTCCGACTCGGTGTCGAGGGCGGAGGTCGCCTCGTCGAGGAGGAGGATCGGCGAGTCCTTGAGGATGGCGCGGGCCACCGCGATGCGCTGGCGCTGGCCGCCCGAGAGCTTCACGCCGCGGTCGCCCACGATCGTGTCGAAGCCCTGCGGCAGGTCACTGATGAAATCCGTGCAGCGCGCGGCCTCGGCCGCCGCCCAGACCTCCTCGTCCGTCGCATCCGGCCGGCCGTAGCGGATGTTCTCGCGCAGGGAGCGGTGGAACAGCGAGATGTCCTGCGGCACCACGGTGATCGCCTCGCGCAGGCTCTCCTGCGTGACGCGGCCGATATTCTGGCCGTCGATCAGGATGCGCCCGCTCTGCGGGTCGTAGAAGCGCTGCAGCAGGGTGAAAAGCGTCGATTTGCCGCCCCCCGAGCGCCCGACCAGGCCGACCTTCTGCCCGGGCTCGATCGTGAGGTTGAAGTCGCTGAAGACCTCGCGCCCGTCCGGGTAGCTGAAGCCGACGTGCTCGAAATCCAGCCGCGCGCCCTCGCCGACGAGGGGCTTCGCCTCCGGGTGGTCGCGCAGGTCGTGGGGCTGCAGCAGGGTGGTGAGCGCCTCCGAGAGCCTCGCGGTGTGCTGCGTGACGTCGACCAGGGCGACCGCGAGGTCGCGGGTCGCGGCCAGGATCGTGATGCCGAGGGTGCAGACCAGCACCACCTGACCGGCGGTCGCCGAACCCACCTCCCACATCCGCACCGCCCAGTAGAGAAGGCCGAGCACCGCCACCACGGTGATGACCGCGTGCATGATGCGCAGCTTCTCCAGGTAGAGCAGGCTGCGGCGGCGCGCCCGCATCTCGGTGCCGATCGTGCCGTCGAAGCGCACGAATTCCCGCTTGAAGGCCGAGAAGGCGCGCACCAGCGGCATGTTGCTGACGAGGTCGACCATCTCGCCGTCGACGGCGGCCGCCTTCTCGGCGAATTCGTGGTGGAGCGGCTTGCCGGCGGCGGCGATGCGGAACATCAGCACCACGACGCCGCCGCAGATCACCAGGAGCCCCGCCGCCATCGGCAGCGAGACCGCGCCCACGTACAGGATCGCCCCGAAGGCGGCCGCGCAGGGCGGCATCACGTTCCAGACGAACATGTTCTCGGCGGTGAAGATCGCGTTCGAGGTCGCCGTGATGCGGCTCGCCAGCGTGCCGGGCTGCCGGTCGGCGAAGTAGGAGGGCGAGTGGCCGGTCAGGTGCCGGAACAGGTCGCGGCGGATGTCGCCGGTCACCGCCACGAAGGTGAAGCTCGCGATCAGGCTCGCCACCCGCCAGAGCATGTTGTCGGCGCCGATGAAGGCGATCAGGACGGCGAGCGCCCCCCAGATCTCGCCCGATTGCGGCCCCTTGCCGAGCGCATCGACCACGCCCTTGAGCCCGTACTGCGTGCTCACCGAGCAGGCGACGGCGGCGAGCACCGACACGACGATGGCCGCGTGGGGAACCACGCGGCGGCGAAGGTAGCGGGCCACGAAGGCCCAGGGCCGTTCAGCGTAGGCGCAGAGGTCATCCATCGTGACGATCGATCCCGGTTCTTCGCCCGCGTGCGGCCGGTCGTGAAACGGACGGGAATGGGCCGGGCGCTCCCGGCCATCCGCCAAAGCCGCAACGCGGAAGCGTCGCCTTATGTTGCAGGCAAAAAATATCGGCCGTCCGGTTTTATAGCGCGCGTACATGAACGGGAGTTGAGCGGGCTCGCCGCGATGCGGGAGGCGCTGCCGCAGGGCAGCGAACCGGGCTCTCCTGTGACGCGCGGGCCACGCAGCGGTCGGGCGACGGGGCGCCGGCGAGGCGCCCTCCGGCCGGAGACGCTCAGGCCCCGCGCCCGCGCCGGGTCTCCGGCATCACGAGGAGCAGCAGCAGCAGGGCCAGGACGGCCACGCCGGCGAGCCCCAGGAAGGCCGCATGGGTGCCGAGATGGTCCGCCATCGCACCCGACAGGGTCGTGCTGAGCGCCGCGCCGATCCCCATGCCGGTGCCGACCGCCCCGAGGGCGAGGTTGAAGCGCCCGGTGCCGCGGGTCACGTCCGCGACCACGAGCGGGACCATCACGCCGATCACCGCCGCCGAGACGCCGTCGAGCACCTGGATCAGCACCAGCACCTCGGGTTCCTGCGCGTAGGCGAACAGGATCCCGCGCAGGGGCAGGGCGGCGAAGCCCAGGACGAGGAGCGGGCGCCGCCCGTAGGTCTGGGCCGCCCGGCCGACCGCCGGGGCGATCAGCGCGAGGACGATCTGGGGCGCCATGATGCAGGCGGCGATCAGGATGGTGGCGGTCTGGCTCGCCCGCATGGTCAGCACGCTGCCGACCAGGGGCAGCATCGCCGCGTTGGCGACGTAGAACAGCAGGATGCAGGCGCCGAAGCAGAGCAGGGCTCGGTTGGTGAGGAGGAGCCGCAGGCCCGCCCATCCGCTCGGGGGCGGGGCACCGTCGCGCCCCTGCGGCCGCACCACCTCGATCTCGCCCGCGCGGATCGTGGAGAGCGCCACCAGCGTCGGCACGACCAGGGCCGCGGTCACGTAGAACACGGCGGCGTTCGACAGGTAGTAGCCGCAGGCCCCCATGCCGGCCGCCGCCAGGGCGTTGCCGATCGAGGAGAAGCGGGCGTTGCGGCCGAGGCGCTCGCCGAGCCGGGCATGGCCGGAGAGGCCGAGGCTGATCGCCGCGATGGCGGGCGTGAGCACGCAGCTGGCGAGCGAATGGGCCGCCATGGCGAGGGCCGCGACAAGGAAGGTCGGGTAGAGGCCGAGGCCCGCCGCGCTCGCCCCGATCACCCCCACCGCGAGGGCCGCCACGGCGCGCTTCGAGCGCACCCAATCGACGAAGCCGCCGCCGGGCACCTGCCCGAGCAGGCTGAACAGGCCGCCGATGGTGAGGACGAGGCCGATATCGGCCTGCGTCCACTGGTGGGCCGTGAAGTGCACGGCCACGAAGGGTCCGAAGCCGGTCTGGAGGTTGGCCACGAAGAACGTGAAGGCGTCGAGCCCGCGCGCGCTCGCCGCCGAGGGGGCGTGCTTCTCCCGCCGCGTGGCCGGGAGCGGCGCGGGCGAGGGCGCGCGCGCCGGCTCGCGGCCCGCCTCCGGCCGCGGCTCGTAGCGGGGCACCTCCCGGTGGCCGGCGGCCCGGCGCTGGGATCGTCGCGCCGCCGTCATTTCTCGGGGGGATTGCGTGCGGCGGCCTGGTCGGGGTCGGGCGCCGGCGAGGCCGGCCCCAGCACCACGATCGGATCGCCGGGCTTGTACTCGGGGGAGACGCGCACTTGGTTGCGGGTGAGCTGCAGCACCGCGCGGCCCGGCTTGTTGTCGGCCGCGAAGTGCAGGGCGCGCCAGTCGACCGCGATCTTGCGCGAGCCGACGCCGAGGAAGCCGCCGAAATCGATGATCGCCGCGCGGGGACGCCCGTCCTTGTCGACGATGATGTCGATGATGCGGCCCATGTCCTCGCCGGCGGCGCTGCGCACCGGCTTGCCCAGCACGCCGTCGTAATCCTTGGTATCGAGGACGGTCGCGGGCGTCCCGGCCGGAACCGGAGGCGGGGCCGGCACCGGCGCGGCGGGAGCCTGCGCGGCCGGAGCCGCGGGCGGCGCGGCCGGGGACGGCGCCCCGGGGCCGGCCTCTGGGGCCTTGGCCGGGGCGGGCGCCTCCTGGACCTGGGCGGCCGGAGGCGGAGAAGCCGGGGCAGGGGCCACCTGAGCAGGGGCCATCTGGGCAGGGGCCACCTGGGCAGGGGCAGCGGGCGCCGAGGGGAGCGGGGCCTGCGGCGCTGACCCGGTCTGTGCCGAAGCGGCCACGGCCCAGAGGGCCGCGAGCGCCGGGACGGCCATCCTCAGGATCGTGACCACGCGTGCTCCTCGTCTGGCTGCGGCCGCCGTTCGACCGGCAACCGCCACGGTTCCGTTCGGTTCCGCGGCGGTGCCGACGGATAGTGCGTAGCCGGTGATCGGGGCGAAGTTGTGGGGTCGGGGCAGCCGGGCATTCGGGCGACCGCCGCGGCCGGGCCGTCGAGCAAGCATGGTGATACCGTCTCCGGGGCGGGCATGCGGCCGGCCCAGCCTCATCGTGGCGTCTCGCGCGCGCCGGAGGAATCTCGGATGAGCCGTCCTCCCGCGCCGCCGCACGGCCATCCTTGGCGAGGCCCCCGCGAGGTGTCCAGGCGGCGCGCCCGGATTCGGGGGGCTGGGAGACGAAAGGCAGGGAGAGGGGCCCTGGCCCCGCCGCCCGCGCTCCGCTACACCGCGCCGATCCCGGGAGCCCGCGACCGATGTCCCCGTCCCCCCTTCGCCTCGGCGTCAACATCGACCACATCGCCACCCTGCGGAACGCCCGCGGCGGCGTGATCCCGGATCCCCTGCGCGCCGCCCACCTGGCGGTCGCGGCCGGGGCGGACGGGATCACCGCGCATCTGCGCGAGGACCGCCGCCACATCCGCGACGAGGACGTGGAACGCCTCAAGCGCGAGATCGACCGGCCGCTGAACCTGGAGATGGCGATCACCGAGGAGATGGTCGGGATCGCGGTCGGGCTTCGCCCCCACGCCGCCTGCCTCGTGCCCGAGCGGCGCGAGGAGCGCACCACCGAGGGCGGGCTCGACATCGTCGCGGCCCGCGAGCCGGTGCGCGCCGCGGTGGTGCGGCTCCGCGAGGCCGGCATCCGGGTCTCGCTCTTCGTCGAGCCGGACGTGCACATCATGGAGGCGGCGCGCGGCCTCGGGGCGCCGGTGGTCGAACTTCATACCGGCCGCTACTGCGAGGCGGTCGCGGCCGGGGATGCCGCGGAGGCCCGGCGCGAACTCGCCCGCCTCGCCCGCGCCGCGGCCCATGGCAGCGACCTCGGCCTGGAGGTCCATGCCGGGCACGGGCTCACCCTCGACAGCGTCGGGCCGGTCGCGGCGATCCCGCAGCTGCGCGAACTGAACATCGGCCATGCCATCGTGGCCGAATCCGTCTTCGTCGGCTTCGCCGAGGCGGTGCGGGCGATGCGGGCCGCCATGGACGCGGCCCGGGCCGGGGCGGCGGCGTGATCGTCGGCATCGGCTCCGACCTCTGCGACATCCGCCGCATCGAGCGCTCCCTGGAGCGGTTCGGCGAGCGCTTCACGCAACGGGTCTTCACGCCGGGCGAGCGGGCGCGCAGCGACCGCCGGGCGGCCCGCGCGCCCTCCTACGCGCGGCGCTTCGCCGCCAAGGAGGCCTGCGCCAAGGCCCTCGGCACCGGCCTGAGCCAGGGCGTGTTCTGGCGCGACATGGAGGTGGTCAACCTGCCCTCGGGGGCGCCCACGCTGCGGCTCACGGGCGGCGCGGCGGCGCGCCTCGCCGCCCTCGTCCCGCCGGGGCACCGGGCGCGGCTCCACGTCAGCCTGACCGACGACCCGCCCCTCGCCCAGGCCTTCGTGGTGATCGAGGCCCTGCGGGACGAATCGTGTTGAGGCGATTCACCCGCGGCGCGCGGCGCGTTGCGGGCGGTCGGGCGTTGGTCTAGACCCCGCGCACCGCGGCTAGCTCGCCCGCGTCTCGGCGGTCGCCACGGCGAGATGACGGACCGCCGGAGACGAGGAATATGGATCGCGTGCGCATCAACCCGGACCTGAAGCCCGCCAAGGAGGCGGGCCCCTGGGAGTCGGTCAAGGAGTTCGTGAAGGTCGGCCTCCAGGCGCTGCTGATCGCGGTCGTGGTGCGCACCCTGCTGTTCCAGCCCTTCAACATCCCCTCCGGCTCCCTCGTGCCGACCCTGCTGATCGGCGACTATCTCTTCGTCTCGAAGTACTCGCTCGGCTACTCGAAGTACTCGCTGCCGCTGAGCGACTACCTGCCCTTCGAGATGCACGGCCGGATCTGGGGCGCCGAGCCGAAGCGCGGCGACATCGTGGTGTTCAAGCTGCCCAAGGACAACGCGACCGACTACATCAAGCGGGTGATCGGGCTGCCGGGCGACCGGATCCAGATGATCAACGGCCTCCTGAACATCAACGGCAAGCCGGTGAAGCGCGAGCAGGTTCAGGATTACGTCACCACCGACGCGTTCGGGCAGCCCACCCAGGTGCCGCAATACGTCGAGACCCTGCCGAACGGGGTGTCGCACCAGATCATCGAGCGCGACGGCGACCGCGGGCTGTGGGACAACACCAACGTCTACACGGTGCCGCCCGGCCACTTCTTCATGATGGGCGACAACCGCGACAATTCCACGGATTCGCGCGACCTCGGCAGCGTCGGCTACGTGCCCTTCGAGAACCTGGTCGGGCGGGCCGAGGTGATCTTCTTCTCGATCGACGAGGGCGCCTCGCCGCTCCAGATCTGGAACTGGCCCTGGACGGTGCGCTGGAGCCGCCTGTTCCACACGATCCACTGACCGCCGCCATGGGCGCGCTCCGCCGGGGCCGGCGCAGGGCCGAGCGGCCCGACCTCTCCGCCCTGGAGGGGCGGATCGGCCACGCCTTCGACGACAAGGACCTGCTGGCGCGGGCGCTCACCCACGTGAGCGCGGGGGCCGGGGAGGAGAGCTACCAGCGCCTCGAATTCCTGGGCGACCGGGTGCTCGGGCTGGCGGTGGCCGAGGGGCTCCTGCGCGCGCTGCCCGGGGCCGACGAGGGCGACCTGTCGCGCCGCCTCTCCGGCCTCGTGCGCCGGGAGAGCTGCGCGGCGGTGGCCCAGGCCTGGGAAGTCGGGCCGCACCTGCGGCTCGGGGCCGGCGAGGTGCATGGCGGCGGCCGGCGCAACCCGGCGATCCTGGCCGACGTCTGCGAGGCGATCCTGGGGGCGATCTTCCTCGACGCGGGCTACGCCGCGGCCAAGGCCGTGATCGACCGCGCCTTCGCGGCGGCGGAGGAGGCCGAGGGCCCGCGCGGGCGCGACCCCAAATCCGCCCTGCAGGAATGGGCGCAGGGTCTCGGCCTGCCGACCCCGACCTACGCGGTGGTGGAGCGCGCGGGCCCCGACCACGCGCCGATCTTCCGCATCGAGGCGCAGGTCGCCGGCGTGGCGCCGAGCCTCGGCGTCGGCGGCTCCAAGCGCCTCGCCGAGCAGGAGGCCGCGCGCCTGCTCCTGAGGCGCGAGGGCGTCTGGCGCGAGGAGGGGACGCCGGCTACGGAGTGATCCCATGTCCGAGACCCACGCGCCTTCCCCCGCCCCCGACCCGTCCGGGGGCCCCGCCGAGACCCGGGCGGGCTTCGTCGCCCTGATCGGGGTGCCGAATGCCGGCAAGTCGACCCTCCTCAACAGCCTCGTCGGCAGCAAGGTCTCGATCGTCTCCCGCAAGGTGCAGACGACGCGGGCGCTGGTGCGCGGCATCGCCATCGAGGGGGCGGCCCAGATCGTGTTCGTGGACACGCCCGGGATCTTCGCGCCCAAGCGCCGCCTCGACCGGGCGATGGTGACTTCGGCCTGGAGCGGGGCGGCGGACGCGGACGCGGTCTGCCTGCTCGTCGATGCCCGCAAGGGCGTCGACCCGGAGGTGGAGGCGGTGCTGGGCCGGCTGCCCGAGCTGCGCCGGCCCAAGATCCTGGTGCTCAACAAGATCGACGTGATCGCCCGGGAGCGGCTGCTCGACCTCGCCGCCGCCCTGAACGGGCGGCTGCCCTTCGACCACACCTTCATGGTCTCGGCGCTGACCGGCGACGGGGTGGCGGACCTGCGGCGGGTGCTGGCCGGGCTGATGCCGCCGGGGCCCTGGCTCTACCCGGAGGATCAGGTCTCGGACGCGCCCCTGCGCATGCTCGCGGCCGAGATCACGCGGGAGAAGATCTACGACCGCCTGCACGAGGAACTGCCCTATTCCTCGACCGTCGAGACCGATCAGTGGCAGGTGCGGCCGGACGGCTCGGTGCGGATCGAGCAGACGATCTTCGTGGAGCGCGAGAGCCAGCGCAAGATCGTGCTCGGCAAGGGCGGCCAGACCATCAAGGCGATCGGGCAGGCGGCCCGGGTCGAGATCGCCGAGGCGGCGGAGGCGCCCGTGCACCTGTTCCTCTACGTGAAGGTGCGCGAGAACTGGGCCGACGATCCCGAGCGCTACCGCGAGATGGGGCTGGACTTCCCGCGCGGGTGAGCGGCGCCCGCCCCTCGACGAATCGTCGCGGCCGAGCCAACCCGAGGCGGGATCGGGACCGCGGATGGGTCATACGGCATCCGATTGATGGCGTCGCCGTCTCCCATGTCGGCCATGCGGATGTCGGCTTCGCTCAGGCGCCGCGCTCAGGCGCCGCGCAGGCTGGTGATCCGGGATCCGCTTCGATCGAGCGGATCCCGGATCAGCCCGGCTCCTCGACTCCCTCCCGAATTTCCTTCGGCGACATGGGTCCGGCCTCGCCCCCATCCCGCTCCCATCCGAGGGCCTGCTGCAGCGCGGCCGTGTCGACGAGGCGCCGGCCCTGCGCGGCGATGCGCGTCAGGGACGCGGAGGCGGCGCGCGTCTGGCTCAGCAGCAGGTCGGCATAGGTGACCGCGCCGGCCTCGTACTGCACCCGGGCGGCCGCGAGGGCGTCGCGGGCCAGCGCCTCGGCCTCCAGCGCGGCGGTCAGGATCCCCGCATCGGCTTCGAGCGCGGCCAGCGCATCCGCGACGGTCTGGAGCGCCGCCAGCACCGTCGCCCGATAGGCGGCCGCCGCGGCGGCGTAGGCCTCGACCGCGGCCTGGCGGCGGGCGGCTTGGGCGCCTCCGTCGAGGAGCGGCTGCGCGAGGCCGAGCCCGGCCCCCCAGGCGCTCGACGCCGCCAGGGCCGCGATCGTCGCGGTGCTGGCGCCGAGATTCGCCGTCAGGGTGACGCGCGGCAGCATGTCCGCGGCCGCGACGCCGATCTCGGCCGAGGCGGCGTGCAGCTGGGCCGCGGCGGCGCGGATGTCCGGCCGCCGCGCGAGCAGCCGGGAGGGCAGGCTGAGCGGGACCCGCCGCGGCAGCGTCAGCTCGCCGAGGCGGAAGCTCGGCTCCGCATAGGCGCTCGGAGGCAGGCCGATCAGCACGGCGAGCCGGTGGCGCGCCTGCACCCGCGCCATCTGGCTCGCGATGAGAGCCGCCTCCTGCGAGCGGATCAGGCTCTCCTGGTTCAGGACGCTGACGATGCGCTCGGACCCGGCGGCGTGGCGGACCTTCACCAGGGCGAGCTGGTCCCGGTCCTGGCGCAGGATCGCCTCGGAGACGGCGATCTCCTCGGACAGGATCGCCTCCTGGATCGCGCCCGCCACGATGTTGCCGCTCAGGGCCAGGGCGGCGGCGTCGCGATGCGCGGCCGCCACCGCCTCGCGGGCCTCCTGGGCCTCGACGGCGCGGCGGATGCCGCCGAACAGGTCGGGCGTGTAGCTCGCCGCGACGCTGGCGCCGTAGAGCCCGTAGAGCGCGCCCCCCGCCGGGCCGATGCCCCCGCCGCCCCGGCGCGCGAGGTCGAGGGACAAGTTCGGCAGGAGGCTGGCCCGCGCGGCCTCGGTGTCGCTCCGGGCTTGGCGCAGGGCGGCCTCGGCCTGCTCGACCGTCGGGCTCGCCGCCAGCCCCCGGCGCACGAGCCGGTCGAGCCGGCGCGAGCCGAACGGGCGCCACCACGCATGCGGGCCGTCGGCCCCGGGCCGCAGGACCTGCGTCCCGTCCGGGCCCGGCGCGGGCAGGCGGCGCGGGGGCGCCCGCTCCCCGTACCGGAGGATGACGGGGGCGGCGGGCGGCACGAAATCGGGCCCCGCCACGCAGCCGCCGCAGAGGAGCAGGGCGGCCCAGCCCCGGCCGTGCGCGCGCCGGGCGAGGCGGCGGGCCCGCGCGAGGATGCGGGCGAGGCCGGAACCGGCCCGGCTCATCGGGCCAGGGCCTCGACCGGGTCGATCCGCGCGGCGCGGCGCGCCGGCACGAGCCCGGCCACCAGGCCCGAGAGACCGGCGCTCAGGATCGCGGCCGCGACGCTGCGCCAGCCGAAGACGAGGGAGAAGGGCAGCCCGAGGGCCTGGCCCGCCTCGCCGAGCCCGAGGGCGAGCGCGGCCCCGAGCGCCCCGCCCAGGGCGCAGAGCGTGAAAGCCTCGACGAAGAAGTGCAGCATCACGTCCGAGCGGCGTGCCCCGAGCGCCATGAGCAGGCCGATCTCGCGGGTGCGCTCGGTCACCGCGACCAGCATCATGTTCATCACGCCGACGCTCGCGATGACGAGGGCGATCCCCGCGATCGAGACGGTCACCAGCCCGAGGACCGTCCTGGCCCGCAGGATCGTCTCGCGCTGCGTCTCGTTGTCGAACAGGACGACGTCCGGGGTGCCGCGCCAGGCCGAGAGCAGCTTCTCCACGGCGGCCAGGGCGACGTCGCGATCCACGTCCTCGGCGAGCTGCAGCGTGACGCTCGCGAAGGAGGGCTGGCCGGAGATGCGCTGGCCGAAGGCCGCGTAGGATAGGGCCGCGAAGGGCCGGCGCCCGTACCGCGACGAATCGGCGACCTGGGCGACGCCGACGACCCGCGCCGGAACCGTCCCGACCAGGATGACGGCCCCGAGCGGATCCTGATCGGGCTCGAACAAGGCCGCGCGCACGGCCGCGTCGATGACGATCTCGACATCGGCCCGGCGCGCCGCCTCCTCCTCCAGAGGCCGACCGGAGGTGATCGGCAGCTGGTGGAGGCGAAAGAAGGCCGGTGCCACGCCGTAGACCGAGGCGTAGGCGCCGCGGCCGCGATGACGCAGGAGGATCGATGTCTGCGCGTCCGGGCTGACGCCGGTGACGAAGGGCAGAGCCGCGAGCCGCTCGACATCCTCCTGCCGCAGCCCTCCGCTCTGCGCGGCCGGCCCGGCGCGGAAGGCCGATTGCGAGATCACCTCCGTGAGGTTGTTGCCGAGATCCCTCATCCGCGCCAGCACCTCCTGCTGCGCGCCCTGGCCGATCGCCACCGCGAGGATCACGGCGGCGATCCCGATCACGATCCCCAGCATGGTGAGGAGGTTGCGCAGGCGGTGGGCCAGCAGCGTGGCGGCCGCGCTCGTCGCCGCGTCCCGGACCTGATCGGTCCGGCGGTGCGTTCCGCCCGAAGCCCGGGGAAGGGACGGACGGGCGTCCCGGCGGATCCGCTGCCGGCGATCGGAGCGGATCCGCCCGTCGGCGATCTCGACGACGCGGTCGGCCGTCGCGGCGACCTGGGGATCGTGCGTCACGATCACCACCGTATGGCCCTCGTCGCACAGGCCCCGGAGCAGGCCGAGGAGGTCCGCGCTCGTGCGGCTGTCGAGGGCGCCGGTCGGCTCGTCCGCCAGGATGATCCGCCCGCCATTCATGAGCGCGCGGGCGATGCCGACGCGCTGCTGCTGGCCGCCGGAGAGCTGGGCCGGGCGGTGGTCGAGGCGCTCGCCGAGCCCGAGCTGGGCCAGCAGGGCGGTGGCCCGCCTCCGGCGCTCCGCCGGGGCCTCCCCGGCGAAGACCGCGGGCAGCGCGACGTTGGCCACGGCCGAGAGGCGGGGCAGGAGGTTGTGGCTCTGGAAGACGAAGCCGAAGCTGTGGCGGCGCAGGGCCGCCAGCCCATCCGGGTCGATCCCGGCCGTGTCGCGCCCGTCGATGCGGTAGTGGCCCAGGCTCGGCCGGTCGAGGCAGCCGAGAAGGTTGAGCAGGGTCGACTTGCCGGACCCGGATTGCCCGACGATGGCCACGAACTCGCCGGCCGCGATCGCGAGGTCGACGCCGTCGAGCGCCCGGACGACCTGGTCGCCCATCCGGTAGGTGCGGTGCACGCCCCGCAGCTCGATCAGGGCCGAATTGCCCGGACCGTCGACGGTCTCGGCGCCGTGGGCGGAGCCGGCCCGGATCATCGCGCCCGGTCCCGCGACGCGGCGAAGCGCGCGCCATCCTCCGGCCCGGCGACGATCACCGCCTCGCCGGGGGCGACGCCGTCGAGGATCTGGATCTCGACCCCGTTCGCGAGGCCGGTGCGGACCCGCCTCTCCTCGGGCCGGCCATTCGGGTTCAGGATCCTCAGGCGCCCCTGCTGCGCCCCGGCCCGCGTCACCGCGGCGGCCGGCACCAGGACGGCGTCCCGCGCCTCGTCCAGCACGATGCTGACGAGCGCCGTCATCAGGGGCTTGAGGGCGCCGTCCTCGTTCGCGACCGCGAGGCGCGCGTTGAAGGAGATGGCCGGGTTCTCATTCGCGGCCGAGGCGCTGCCCAAGGCCTGACCGGCGCCGTTGGTCTCGACGGCGATCTGGTCCGGGGCCGGATCGACCGCTTGCAGGATCGTCTCGTAGAGTCGCTCGGGTTGCGCCAGGGTGGTGAAACGGACCCGCATGCCCGGCCTGACGCGGCCGATATCCGCCTCCGAGATCCTGGCCTTGACCGACATCGTGCCGAGATCGGCGAGGCGGATGATCGTCGGCGCGGTCTGCGACGCGATCACGGTCTGTCCTTCCTTGGTCACGATCGCCACGACGGTCCCGTCGATCGGGGCGGTGATCCGCGTGTAGGCGAGGTTGGTGCGGGCGCTGCGGACGCTGACCGCCGCCCCCTCGATCTGCGCGTCGAGGGTCGCGAGGTCGGCCTGGGCGCTCCCGTAGGCGGCCTCGGCCGCCTCGTAATCCGCACGGGCTCCGGCCTTGCCCGCGGCGATCTCCCGCTGGCGGTGGAACGCGAGCTCGGCCTGGTGCAGCATCACCCCTGCCCGGTCGCGCTGGGCCCGCAGGGCGTTCAGGGCTGCCTCGCTACGCTGCAAGTCATTCATCTGGGGAAGGGAATCAATTTCTGCAATGATCTGGCCCCGGGCGATCTGCTGTCCGACCCGGACGTGGAGCGCCACGACACGGCCGGAGACCTGCGCGCCGACACTGACGATGCGCACGGGTTCGATTGAACCGCTTGCAGCAATGGTCTGCGCGATATTTCCGCGGCGCACCGGTGCTGATATATAAGGTGTCCTCTCACTAAAATTGGGGCGCACTGCGAACCACAGAGCCAAAGCGGCAATAATAAGCGTTAGTAGCAATCCGAGCGATTTGATCATATCGCGCCATTCAGACAGCAGGATTTGTCGGCGGCATGTTCGAACTTCGGAAATCGCATAACCGACGATCTTCGCGAGAAGACATCTTGCCACAAAAAAGAGTCCTAAAAAACCATCTTCCAGAAATACTCCTCATTGCGGATTGCAAATGATTGCCGTGCGGCTCACTGACAACAGCTCACCCTGTCGTCAGAGATTGACACGAGGACAAGTTTACCATCTTGATCTATATCGATAAGAGGCGTATGCACAATCATGTCATGCGGGAACGACTCAATATCAACAAAAACATCTATATCACCTATCCTCACCATATTTTGACGTTGATCTGCGCTTGGTTTATTGAAACAAACTTGCACCAAGTTTGTCTTTTTTGTAGTGTTCTTAGCTAACCATTTCTCCACATTCTGCTTGCAATTTCTTGCGTTCTTTTTCGGAAATGAATTTGGATCTGAGCCCTGATTCAGTATAAAAATCTCCTTCTAAAAATATATGATGCACTCAAGATTCTCTAGATCTACCTCTTTCAAATCTCTCGAAAATATTTTTTCGATATCCGCTTCACTAACACCTCTAAATTGCTTGGAAGACTGCTGGACAAATTCGGCAGCACGACCGCTTATAAAGAGAGTCGGAGAACTGCACAGCATTCTGTTCATAGACCTATCCTCCAGTTCGGCACCACCCCTGCCATTCGGGCATCACAAAATGATGCGAGCTTACCTAATGTTCTACAACGAACATTATTTCTCTTATTATATGCCGTACCGTCAGTACAATCATACCCACATGGCGCATTCCGCATCAACAAGCAAACAGCCAGCAAATATGAAGTCGAACTTTGGCCATTTCCTGCGTTTGTTCATGATGGATTGGATGACAGGGTGTTCGCACCGATGTCCGCATAAACTCTGCCGGGAAACATAGAGAGTGATATGAAAGGTATCGATAATACAACCGCACAGCGAGCTAAGATGCACCCATGTCGCCCAAGATGTACAATGAGATATCCTGCTGTGATGGAGACCGTATAACCGAATTGTGGAGCGGCAAAGAAAAAAGCATACGTCCTCGACAAATTCCATATACTCCACATATGTATCTGGCCAACACCCTGCTTTCAGACGCACTCACGATCGTCACCCGGAGCGTGGTGTCGCTGGTAGATCATCCACCAGGGCAACGGCCGGACCGGCTCGGTCAGAATCCTCGCCGATCAGGTCGGTGCTTTCCGTGGTCATCGAGCGGCGGCATCGCACCACCGACTTGTCGGTCCGCTCCAGCAGGAGCGCCCCCCCGCGCGCTGCCGGATCGCCGCCTTGTCGGGGAAGTGCCGATCACCTCGGTGCGGCGCGGTATCTCGCCGTCGCGCCACTCCGGCGGGGCGGTCGCGTGCAGCCTGGCCCGGTGCGTGACCGGGAAGCCCGTGGAGGGCAACGCTGGAATTGCTCCTTTTCGCAGACCGGGCAATCGCACGTTCAGCGACACTGTTCCAAGGAACACGCCCTTGTATTCGCCCGTCCCGAGGCGGACCCGGTCGTTAACGCCCCTTTAACCAAGCCGGCGCGACTCCTCACCGGCCGGGCCGGGCGAGCCGGTCCGGCATCTCGCGCGGTTCGCCCGGGCCCGCCGGCCGCGAGCCGCCCCTCTCGCGGTGGGAGTCGTGAGGCGGCGATGAGCCTGAATCGGATCCGGAAGGCCTCGGCCGCGAAGGCCATGGCGACGACCCGCGCCCTCGCGGATCAGCGGGCGAGCGAGGTCGCCCCCGTCCTGGCGGCGATCCGGGCGGAGGGGATCACCAGCGTGGCGGGGATCGCCCGGGCGCTCACCGCCCGGGGGGTGCCGGGCCCGCGGGGCGGCGCGTGGCATCGCGGCGCCGTCGAGGCCGCCCTGCGCCGCACCCACCACTGACGGGCCGGCGCGGGAGGAGATTCAGGCCACCTCCGGCTCCCAGCCGATGGCGCGCCGCAGGAAGGCCGCCCCGAGCGCCGCGAAGGTCGCGGTCTCCTGGCTGTTCTTGCCGTAGGAATGCCCGCCCGCCTCCGGCTCGTAGAAGCGGGCCGGATAGCCCATGGCCTGCAGCTTCGCCGCCATCTTGCGGGCGTGGCCCGGATGGACGCGGTCGTCCCGCCGCGTCGTGGCGATCAGGATCGGCGGGTAGGGCCGCCCGGGCGCGGCGACGTGGTAGGCGGAGATGTGCCGGAGGAAGGCCCAATCCTCCGCCGCGTCCGGGTCGCCGTACTCGGCCACCCAGCTCGCCCCGGCGAGCAGCCGGTGGTAGCGGCGCATGTCGATGAGGGGGATCGTGCAGAGCAGCGCCCCGAACCGCTCGGGGTAGCGGGTCAGCATGTTGGCGACGAGCAGGCCGCCATTCGAGCCGCCCTCGGCGGCGATCCGGTCGGGCCGGGTCACGCCGCGGCGCACGAGGTCGGCCGCGACCGCGGCGAAATCGTCGTGCGAGCGCGCCTTGCCCTCGCGGCGGCCGGCCTCGTGCCAGGTCGTGCCGAACTCGCCGCCGCCGCGGATGTTGGCCACCACCCGGGTGCCGCCCTTCTCCAGCCAGAGCCGGCCGAGCACCGCCGAGTAGCCGGCGAGGTTCGAGACCTGGAAGCCGCCGTAGCCCGAGAGGTGGACCGGCGCCTCGCCGGTCTCGCCCGGCGGCCCCGCCTGCACGTAGGGGATGCGCTCGCCGTCGACCGAGACCGCTTCGTGCCGGGTCACCACCAGCCCCTCGGCCGAGAAGGTGGCGGGCGCCTGCCGCAGGATCATCGGCGCGCCGGGGCCGGGCCGGGTCAGCATCAGGGTCGCCGGCGTGACCGGGTCGTTGGCGGCGGCGAGGAGGTCGCCGTTCGCCTCGTCCTCCTCGCCGTCGAGGGACCAGACGCCGACCATCCCGAGTTCCGGCAGGCCCCCGACCTCGCCGCGCGCCCAATCCTCGTCCGGCCGGAAGACCGGGAACCGGGACCGCAGGTCGTCGAGCACCGAGAGGACCAGGAAGGGGCCGGACCAGAAGAAGCCCTGCAGCGCGCGCCGGGGACCGGGCTCGAACAGCACGCGGAGATCGCGCGCGCCGGCCAGGAAGGCGTCGAGGCCGATGCCGAGCAGGGTGTCGGGCGGGTGGGTCGCGCCGCCGAGGGTCCAGGGCGAGCGGGTCCGCACGACCAGGACGCCCCGGCTCCACTGCGCGTCGGCATCGGTCGGCAGGTCGAGGCGGATCTTGGCGCCGGACCGGTCGCCGAGATGGGTCACGCCGTCGAAGAAGCCGGTGCGCTCGACGAAGACGACGCGCTCGGGCGTCGCCTCCCGGTCGTGGCTGGCATAGACCGCCATGCTCTCGGGCGGCGCCTCGAAGATGACCGGCGCCGCCAGGGGATCGGCGCCGCGGGTCCAGAGCCGGACGGTGCGGGCGTAGCCCGACAGGGTCGCCATGCCCTCGCCGAGGGGACTCGCCAGCAGCACCGTGTCGCGGTCGAGCCAGGCCGGATAGCTCTTGCCCTCCGGCAGCACGAAGCCGTCCGGCACGAAGGCGCGGGAGGGCAGGTCGAATTCGCGCACCACGGCGGCGTCGCCGCCGCCGCGGGAGAGCTTGAGCAGCGCCCGGTCGTGCGATCCCGGCAGGCTGATGGCCCCGGCCCAGACCCAGTCCTCGCCCTCCTCGCGGGCGAGGGCGTCGAGGTCGAGGAGGAGCTCCCACTCCGTGTCCGGCGCCCGGTAGGAGGCGAGGGTGGTGCGCCGCCACAGGCCGCGGGGATGGTCGGCATCCTGCCAGTGATTGTAGAGCAGCCCGCCCCGCCGCGTGACGCCCGGGATCTTGTCGGGCCGGTCGAGGGCGGCCTTCAGCCCGTCCCGGTCGGCGGCGAGGCGCCCGTCCGCCAGCGCCTCGAGGGTGGCGGCGTTCTGCGCCTCGACCCAGGCCAGGGCCCGCGCCCCGTCGATCTCCTCCAGCCACAGGTAGGGATCGTCGTCGGGCGCCGCGAGGGTCGGGCGGGGATCGGGCGTGGGGGTCATGGCGGGGTCCGGCAGAGGGCGTCGCGCCCGAGCCTAACCGCCCGCCGCGCGCCGTCCAGATCCCCGCAGTTGAGCGGGATGGCCCGGCGCCGCGGACCGCGGCCGGCCCGCAACCGATCCGCGCCGTCACACGGTTGAAACACGCCGGCGGTTTGAACGCGCTGCGTCCGGCTGCCGCCGCGCGCGGACCGGCCTTCGTGCCGACGGGACATCCATGACCGGCTCCTGGCTCGCCGCCCTCTGCCTCACGCTGACGGCGATCAACCTCATCAGCCTGGCGATCGGCCTGTGGCGGATCGGCCGGGCCCGCCGCGGCGGGCGGGACGCGGCGGCGCCGGTCTCGATCGTGCGGCCGCTCTGCGGCCTGGAGCGCTTCAGCGAGGAGACCCTGGCCTCGGGCTTCCGGCTCGCGCATCCGTGCTACGAGCTGATCTTCTGCGTGGCGCGGGCGAGCGACCCGATCGTGCCGCTGGTGCGCCGGCTGATGGCGGCGCATCCCGCGATCCCGGCCCGGCTGATCCTCGGCGAGGAGCGGGTGAGCGAGAACCCGAAGCTCAACAACTGCGTGCGCGGCTGGGAGGCCGCCCGGCACGAATGGGTGATCCTGGCCGATTCGAACGTGCTGATGCCGGCCGATTACGTGCAGCGCCTCGTCGCCGCGTGGCGGCCCGACACCGGCCTCGTCTGCTCGACCCCGGTCGGCGCCGCGCCGCTGGGCTTCTGGGCCGAGGTGGAATGCGCGTTCCTCAACACCCTGCAGGCGCGCTGGCAATATGTCGGCGAGAGCCTCGGGCTCGGCTTCGCGCAGGGCAAGAGCATGCTCTGGCACAAGCCGTTCCTGGAGGCGCATGGCGGGATCCGGGCGCTCGGCGCCGAGATCGCCGAGGACGCGGCGGCGACGAAGCTCGTGCGCGCGGCCGGCCGCCGGGTGCACCTCGTGGGCGCCCCCTTCCCGCAGCCGCTGGGGCGGCGCCGGGCGGCGGAGGTCTGGGCGCGCCAGCTGCGCTGGGCGCGGCTGCGCCGGGTGACCTTCCCGCTCTTCTTCGCGCCGGAGATCGGGATCGGGGCCCTGGTGCCGATGGCCTGCGCGGCCCCGGCGGCGGGGGGCGGCCTTGCCGGGCTCCTGGCCGTCCTCGCGACCGGCGCGCTCTGGTACGGAGGGGAGTGGATCCTGGCGGCCCGCAACGGCTGGCACCGCTCCTGGCGCTGGCCGGCGGTCTGCCTCGCCCGGGACGCGATGCAGCTCGGCGTCTGGCTGGCCGCCTGGGTCGCCCGCGACGTCGTCTGGCGCGGCAACGCCATGGTGGTCCGCGCCAAGCCCGCCGGCGCCTCGGCGCCGGTGCCGCCCCGGCCTGAGCGCGGGATTGACACCACCGGGCCGGCGCGGCACAGCGGGGGCGTGCCCGCATGGCGGAATTGGTAGACGCGGACGACTCAAAATCGTCAGCCGCAAGGCGTGGGGGTTCGATTCCCTCTGCGGGCACCAGCCAGATGCGCCGTCCGCCGCGCCAGCGGCCCCGGGCGCCGCCGCGCCCCGCGCGGCGGGGGCGGGACGGCAACCGGCCCCGCCCCGGGCGCGCCCTCAGGCCGCCTTCACCCGCGCGAGGAACCCCGCCACCTCCTGCGCCAGACCCTCGGAGTGGCGGGCCAGGTCCTGGGCCGCGCTCAGCACCTGCGAGGCGGCGGCGCTGGTCTGGCCGGCCCCCTCGCGGACACCCGCGATGGTGGCCGTCACCTGCTCGGTCCCCTGCGCCGCCTGCTGCACGTTGCGGGTGATTTCCTGGGTCGCCGCCCCCTGCTGCTCCATGGCCGCCGCCACGCTCGCCGCGTAGCTCGACATCTCGGCGATGACCCGGCCGATCTCCTGGATGTCGCGCACCGCCTCCTGGGTCGCGCCCTGGATCTCGCCGATGCGCCCCCCGATCTCGTCGGTCGCCTTGGCGGTCTGGCCGGCGAGGTCCTTCACCTCGCTCGCCACCACCGCGAAGCCGCGCCCCGCCGCGCCCGCCCGGGCGGCCTCGATCGTGGCGTTGAGCGCCAGCAGATTCGTCTGCGCGGCGATGCCCGAGATCATCGCCACCATCGTGCTGATTCCCTCGGCGGTGGCGTTCAGCCGCTGCACCGTCGCGTCCGTGTGCGCCGCCTTGGCCACCGCGACCTGCGCGATCTGCGCCGATTGGGTGACCTGATGCACGATCTCCTGCACGCAGGCCGCCATCTCCTCGCTCGCCGCCGCCACGGTCTGCACGTTGGCCGAGGTCTGGGTGGCGGCCCCGGCCACCGTCACGCTGCGCTGCGTGGTCTCGTCGGCGGTGCCGGCCATCCCCGCCGCCGTCGCCTCCATCTCGGTCGCCGCCGCCGAGAGACCCTGGGTGAGGGCCGAGACGCTGCGCTCGAAGCCGCGGGTCAGGTCGTCGAGCAGGGCGGCGCGGCGGATCTTGGCCAGGTTCTCCGCGTCCCGGGCCTGCGCCATCTCCCGCGCCGCGACGGCGTCGTCCTTGAATACCTGCAGCGAGCGGGCGAGCGAGCCGATCTCGTCGCGGCGCTCGGTGCCCCGCACCATCACGGCGAGGTCGCCCGTGGCCAGCCGGCCCATGGCGGCCGCCATGGCGCCGAGCGGGCGGGTGACGCCCAGGACCGCGATCGCCGCGAGCACGCCGATCGCCGCCAGCAATCCGCCGACCGCCACGACCGCGAGGGTCACGCCCGCGGAGGCCGCGACCCCGGCCGCCCGCGCCTTGGCCTCGTCGAGGTCGCGCAGGTTGACCTCGACGCGCTGGTTCGCCGCCTCGACCAGTTTGAGGCGCGCCTCGCGCCCCTCGCCGCCCGAGATCCGCTTCGCCTCCGCGTCCTCGTTCCTCAGGGCGTACCGGATCGTGCGGTCGGCGGTGGCGAAATACGCCTCCATCAGCGCCTTGACCCCCTGGTTGGCGGCCTGGCGCTCGGGCGTGTCGGCGAGGGCGATGAGCTGGTCGATGCGGTTTGCCGCGCGCTGCCGGTCCTCCTCGAACTGCCGGTTCAGGGCGGACATCAGCGCCGCGTCGCTCTCCAGGATGATGTTCTTCTCGCGGATGGTCGCCTCGTCCACCGCCAGCGCGGCCTGCAGCGCCAGGATGGCGCGCGCGGCGCGCAGGTCGACGATCTGCCGCGTGTTCTCCGCCAGGGTCGCGAGGCTGACCTGCGCCAGCAGCACCAAGCCGGCCGAGACGGCGATCAGCAGCGCGGCCGGTATGGCGAGTTTGGCGAGCAGTTTGAGGTTGTTGAACGCACGCATCGGTTTACCTGTCGGGACCTGCCAGGAGGGCCGAACGCCGCCCCTCCCGGCGCTGGTGGCCCATTCATCAGGCTCGCTTTCCGTTAACGGGACATGAGTCTGCAACCTCGCCGGACACGGCCGAGGCCGCCTCCGAGATCGCCGAGGGTCCCCCGATGATCGGCTACAACATTGACGAATCGACGTATTTTCGGCCCGACGTGGCGCAGCGGCAGCGCAACCCAAAGTGGCACAGAGGGCAGGCTACTCCTGACGGCCTAATCCGATTGCAGCGGCCCCGCGAGCCTCACCCGATCACGACGACCTGCGCCCCCACGGCGACGCGGGCGTAGAGGTCGATCACGTCCTGGTTGATCATCCGGATGCAGCCCGACGAGACGCTGCGCCCGATGCTCTCCGGCTCGGTGGTGCCATGGATGCGGTAGAGCGTGTCCTTGTTGTTCTGCCACAGGTACATGGCCCGGGCGCCGAGCGGGTTGTGCGGGCCGCCCGGGACGCCGAGCCCGCTCTGGAGCTGGCTCACCTGCCGGGCCAGGGCCGGCTGGCGGGCGATCATCTCCTTGGGCGGGTACCAGTCCGGCCAGGCCTGTTTCGAGTTGATCGTGGCGTTGCCCGACCACGCGAAGCCCTGGCGCCCGACCCCGACGCCGTAGCGGCGCGCCCGCCCGCCCGGCTGCAAGAGGTAGAGGTGGTGCGCCCGCGGGTCGATCACCACCGTGCCGGGCTCGTAGCGCCCGCCATAGGCCACGTCCTGGCGCAGGAAGGCGGGATTGGCCCGCTGCCAGCGGAAGGCCGGGATCGGGAACGGCTCGGTCGTCACCGCCGCGTAGGCGCGGGCGTAGTCGATCGGGCCGTCATCCACCACCTGGGCCGGCTCCTCCGGCGCCGGCGCCCGGCGCGGCGAGCCCCAGAACGGGTCCGGCTCCGGCTCCACCGGGCGGCGGCGCGGGCCGAACAGCCAGCCGTCCTCCGGCTCCGGGGCGGGAACCGGCGCGCGCTGCGGCCAAGCCGCCGCCGCCCCCGGCAGCGCGCCGCTGAGGAGCGCGGAGGCGAGGCCCGTGGCGGTGCACGCGACGAGGGAGCGGCGGGTCTGGTCGGTCATGGTCGCTCGGGAGGATCGTCGGGCGGCCGGGACGGACGCCTTCCGCGGGGTTTGCCGCAAGGCTTTGCAAGGGCTTGACGGCCGAAATGAGACCCCAAGCGGCTCCCGTCAAGGTGGGCGGGCGACGGCGGCTCGGACCAGCCCCGCGGCCGGCACATACCTGCTGCTTTGTCAGCCGATCGCGCACAATAGGTTTGTGACGATGAAAACTATCAAATGCGCACGAAAACCCCTACATCAGGTCTAAGTTGACCTTCGGACAAAGTGATATACATCCTCTCATAGATCAACAATGTGGTGCGCCATGACAACCGACGACGCAGCCTCCCCGCTCGACCTGGTCGGGCTCACGGCCGACATCGTGTCGGCCTACGTCTCCAACAACTCGGTGCCGGCGTCCGAGGTCGCCGGGCTGATCAGTTCCATCCACCACTCGCTCGGTCAGCTGGTGGCGCCGCCGGAGCCGGAGGCGGAGAAGCCGGTGCCGCCGATCCCGATCAGGAAGACGGTGACGCCGGACCACATCATCAGCCTGGAGGACGGCAAGCCCTACAAGACGCTCAAGCGTCACCTGGCGGGGCGCGGGCTCACCCCCGACCAGTACCGCCAGAAATGGGGTCTGCCGCCCGACTACCCGATGGTGGCGGCGAACTACGCCGCGCAGCGCTCCGAACTCGCCAAGACGAGCGGCCTCGGCCAGAGCCGGCGGGCCCACGGCGGCGCGCGCAGCGCCGCGCGCAGCGCCGCGCCGGACCCGACCGTCTCGGGACCCGGATCCGAGGGGGCGCCGCGTCGCGGCCGCCCGCGCAAGGGCGGCTGAGGGTGGGCCCGCACCTGAACGGCGGGCCGCGGCACCGCTCATCGGGCATTCAGCCCGCCGCGGATAGGCCGGGCGGGTAGCCTGGCCGGCCATTCGGCCGTCCAGGCCCTGTCTGGAGTGTCCACACGATGAGCTACGTCAAGCTGCTCGGCCTCGCCGCCCTCGTGGCGGGCGGGCTCGGACTGCCCGGTGCGGCGCAGGCCGCCCCGATCGGGCTCGGCGCGGCCGGCGCGGTGGCCGGCGAGCCGGTGACGATCCCGGTGCTCGGCGGCTGCGGCCCGGGCTTCGCCCCGAACCGCTTCGGCTATTGCCGACCGTTCTACGGGCCGCGCCCCTTCTACGGACCCCGTCCCTACTATTACGGCCCGCGCCCGTACTGGCGTCGCCCCTATTACGGGCCGCGGCGGTTCTACTACGGCTACTGATACCAAATCCGCTTGGTTCCTTCGGGATGGCGGATTTGGGGATGGCGGATTTGGGCTCCGCGCAGGCGCCTGAGCGAAGCCGACATCCGCATTGCCGAAATCGGAGATGGCGAAGCCATCTACCGGATGTCGGATGAGCCCGCCGCGACGATCCGGAACCCGGTGCCCAGCGCCGGGTTCCCCGCCGGCGTCACGCCTCCGGGTCGGCCCGGCGGGAGAAGCGGTCGCGGGCGGTGAAGCGGTCCGCGGGCAGGCCGGGCAGGCTGCCGCCGTAGATCTCCCGCGACAGGAACGAGCGCTCGATCTCGATCTGCGCCTCGTCGAGGTCGATGTACCAGCAGCGGCGCCGGCTCGACCATCGGTAATTGCGGTCCTTCAGCCGGTCCTTGAGCGCGAAGGGCGCGTCGGAGGCCCAGAGCCGCACGGTCGGGCGGCGGGCCGCCTCCAGCAGCGCCGCGAGGGCGAGGCGCCCGGAGCGCCGCAGCGGCTGGGCGAGGAGCCAGAGCAGCGCCTCGCAATCGTCGATCGCCCGGTGGCCGTTGTGGAATCGGCCGTGATCGGCCAGCAGCCCGCCGAGCCGGGCCGCCTCGTGGCCCTCGTCGCGCCAGTCGATCTGGTGGCAGGAGCAGGCCCAGTTGAGCTCGGCGAAGAAGGGCCAGCGCACCTCGCACATCCGCCGGTCGAAGCGGGCATTGTGGGCGATCACCACCCGGGCCTTGGCGGCGAGCGCGGCGACGGCCGCGTCGTCGATGCGCTTGCCGGCCACGTCCGCGTCCGTGATGCCGGTGAGGCGCGTCACCGCCTCGGGGATCGGCTTGCCGGGCTGGTGGAGCTGGTTGAAGCGGTGGCGCACCCGGTAGATCCGCCCGCTCTGCCCGTACGTGAAGGCGACGATGCCGAGTTCGATCACCTCGTCGCAGGCGGGGTCGAGCCCGGTCGTCTCGGTGTCGAGGACCAGCCCCAGATAGGTCGGCTCGTCCGGGGGCGCGGGGGCGGGCACGAGCGGATTCAGGCGTCGCAGCACCCGGTACTCCCCGGTCCGCTCCAGGACGGCGGCAATGTCATCGAGCGCGTCCGTCACGTCTCTACCCAACCGGACGTTGACCACGCTCCCGCTTAACGCCGCCCGGGCCGCCGTTCCAGGGCGGTCCGGGCGGGATCCACCGGCGGATGAGCCGCCGGTGCCCGATCAGCCGGAGACCGGCAATGCGGCGCCGAGGGTGGCCGGCCGGTCGGCGAGGCGGCCCGCCACCACGAGCCCGACCAGGGCGACCGCCGCGATGATGAGGCCGGGCGCCGCCGTCCAGCCGGTCGCGCCGATCAGGGCGTTGGCGGCGAGCGGGCCGAGGCCGCTCAGCAGCGTGAAGCCCAGATTGAGCGAGAGCGCGACGCCGCTGAACCGCACCCGGGTCGGGAACAGCCCGGCGAGCAGGTACGCGAAGGTGCCGTTCGCCCCCGCCACCGCGACCGTGAGGAGCGGCAGGACCAGGAACAGGTTGGCGTCGCCCCGCGCCAGCACCTGGTAGGCCGGCACGACGCCGAGCAGGAGCAGGAGGGCGGAGCCCTGCATCAGCCGCCGCGGCGCAACGCGGTCGGCGAAGGACGAGGCGAGCAGCAGCGAGGCCGACATGGCGAGGAGGGCGAGGTTCATCGCCAGCGCCACGGTCTTGGGCGGGTAGTGCAGCACCTGGATCAGGTAGGCCGGCATGTGGGCGAACAGGATGCCGTTGAAGCCCGCCGTGAGGGCGACGATGCCGATCCCGGCGAGGACGGCGCGGCGGTGCAGCCGCAGCACCTCGCCGACCGGGCTGCGCGCCGCGAGGTGCTGCAGGCGCAGGAATTCCGGCGTCTCCTCCAGGCTGCGCCGCAGCCAGAAGCTCACGAGGCCGAAGAGGCCGCCGATCAGGAAGGCGATGCGCCAGCCGTACTCCGCCATCACGGCGGGGGGCAGCCAGGATTGCAGGGCGAGGTTCGCCAGGGCGGCGAGCAGCACGCCGCCGTTCACGAGGCAGAACACGATGCCGCAGGCGAGGCCGGGCCGGCGCGAGGCGGTCTCGACCACGAAGGTGATGGCGCCGGGCAACTCGCCGCCGATGCACAGACCCTGCACGAAGCGCAGGGCGACGAGGAGGAGCGTCGCCGCCACGCCCCAGCTGGCATAGGCGGGCACCAGCCCCATCCCGAGGGTGCAGGCCGACATGGTGAAGACCGTGACCACGAAGACGGTCTTGCGCCCGTAGCGGTCGCCGAAATGGCTCAGCACCATGCCGCCCAGCGGGCGGGCGAGGTAGCCCACCGCGAAGACCGCCAGGGAGAGCGAGAGGGCCGCGATCGGGTCGCTCTGCGGGAAGAACGCGGCGGCGATGTCCTTGGCGAAGATGCCGTAGACGATGAAGTCGTAATACTCGAGTCCGCCGCCCAGGCTCGCGAGCAGCGTCATTCTCCATTGGCGGCGGGTCAGGTCGCTCCCGCCGACGGCATCGGGTGTCATCATCCTCCTCCTGGGCCTCCTGGTCTCGGGCCTGCCGCGCTCTTGGACCTGCCGGTCTTGGACCTGCCGGTCTTGGGCCAGCTGGTTTGGGCCAGCTGGTCTCGGGCCTCTTGCTCCTGAGCCTCTCGCCGGGCCTCCCGTCGAGGGCCCGGCGCCCCATAGCCCGGTTCGGCGCGCGCGCCTACATCACCGCGCCGATCTGCCAGGGCACGAACTCGGCATCGCCGTAGCCGAGGGCCTCCGACTTCGAGCGCTCGCCCGAGGCGACCGCCAGGATCTTGGCGAAGATCTCATCGCCCTTGCGCTGGATCGGGACGCCGTCGAGGACATCGCCGCAATCGATGTCCATGTCCTCCTCCATGCGGCGGTAGATCTCGCTGTTGGTGGCGAGCTTGATCGAGGGCGTCGGCTTGCAGCCATAGGCCGAGCCGCGGCCGGTGGTGAAGCAGAGGATGTTGGCCCCCCCCGCCACCTGGCCGGTGGCCGAGACCGGGTCGAAGCCGGGCGTGTCCATGTAGACGAAGCCCCGCGCGGTCACCGGCTCGGCGTAGCGGAAGACGCCGTTGAGCCGCGTCGTGCCGCCCTTGGCGGCGGCGCCGAGGGATTTCTCCAGGATGGTGGTGAGCCCGCCCGCCTTGTTGCCGGGGGAGGGATTGTTGTTCATCTCGCCGCCGTTGCGGGCCGTGTAGGCCTCCCACCAGCGGATCATGCCGACGAGTGTCTCGCCGATCTCGCGGGTCGCCGCGCGGCGGGTGAGGAGGTGCTCGGCGCCGTAGATCTCGGGGGTCTCGGACAGGATCGCGGTGCCGCCCTCGGCGACGAGCCGGTCGACCGCGGCGCCCAGCGCCGGGTTGGCCGTGATGCCCGAATAGCCGTCCGAGCCGCCGCATTGCAGGGCGAGCACGAGTTCGGAGGCCGGCACGGTCTCGCGCCGCGCCGCCGCGACGGCGGGCAGCATCTCGCGGATCGCCGCGACCCCGGCCTCGACGCTGCGGCGGGTGCCGCCGGTCTCCTGGATGGTGAAGCTGCGGAACGTGTCGCTCTCGGCGATCCCGTAGGCGCGCTTCCAGCGGTCGATCTGGAAACCCTCGCAGCCGAGGCCGACCATGATGATCCCGCCCATGTTGGGATTCGCCGCGTAGCCCCACTGCGTGCGCTTGAGGATCTCGGCGCCCTCGCCCTGGAGGTCGTAGCCGCAGCCGGTGCCGTGAACGAGGGGGATGATGCCGTCGACGCTCGGATAGGCGTCGAGGAGGCCGGCGCGGCGCACCTCCTCGGCGATGAAGCGGGCGACCGAGGCCGAGCAATTCACCGAGGTGAGCACGCCGAGGTAGTTGCGGGTGCCGACGCGGCCGTCCGCCCGGCGGTAGCCCTGGAAGCTCGCCCGCTCGGCGAGCGGCCGCATCGGGGTCTCGCGGGCCTCCTCGGCGAACCGGTAGTCGCGGGCGAAGTCGCCCTTGGCCTCGCCGAGGCCGACATTGTGCTCGTGGACCCACTCGCCGGGCGCGATCGGGCGGCTCGCGAAGCCGATCACCTGGCCGAACTTGCGGATCGGCTGGCCCTCCGGGATCGGGGCGGTGGCGATCTTGTGGCCCCGGGGCACGCGCCCGCCCGCCGCGACGCCCTCGACCCGGTCGCCCGCCGCGATGGCGTCGACCGCGACCACGACGTTGTCCTCGGGGCTCAGGCGCACGGTGCGGGGAGAGGCGGGCAGGGCGGCGGCGGCGGACATGGGGCGGCTCCGGGGAGGCGGGGACGGGGGTGCGATAAGACGGGAGGTCCGGTTGCCGCCCGGTGCGGGCGGCGGATCCCAAGCCGGACGGCGTGCGGCCATTCCGCTTGGTCTCTTGGTGTCGCATCATCGGTCGCCGCCGAACCGGCGACCGCTTCGGCGCGTGATGCGGGGGCCTCCCGGCGCGGCTTGCGGCGCTACTTGATGCGCTCCAGCACGCTCACGTAATTGGCGACCGCGACGCCGCCCATGTTGAACACGCCGGCCAGCGTCGCGCCCGGGATCTGCATCCCGCCGGCCTCGCCGCAAAGCTGCATGGCCGAGAGGGCGTGCATCGAGACGCCGGTCGCGCCGATCGGATGGCCCTTGGCCTTGAGGCCGCCGGAGGGGTTCACCGGGAGCTTGCCGTCCTTCAGGGTCCAGCCCTCGCGGATCGCGTCGGCGCCGCGGCCCTCGGGGGTGAGGCCCATCGCCTCGTACTCGATGAGTTCCGCCACCGTGAAGCAATCGTGGGTCTCGACGAGCGAGAGGTCGTCGAGGGTGACGCCCGCCCGGGAGAGCGCGCGCGCCCAGGCGGTCGCGCAGCCCTCGAAGCGCAGCACGTCGCGCTTCGACATCGGCAGGAAATCCTGGGCGTGGGCGGTTGCCCGGAAGGCCACGGCCCGGCGCAGGCGCAAAGCCGTCTCGGTGTCGGCGAGGACCAGGGCGGCGGCCCCGTCCGAGACCAGCGAGCAATCGGTGCGCTTGAGCGGGCCGGCGACGATCGGGTTCCTGTCGGAGGGCGTGCGGCAGAACTCGAAGCCGAGATCCTTGCGCAGCTGCGCGTAGGGATTGGCGACGCCGTTGCGGTGGTTCTTGGCGGCGATCATGGCAAGCGCGTCGGATTGGTCGCCGTGGCGCTGGAAGTAGCGGGCCGCGATGCCGCCGAACACGCCCGCGAAACCCGCCGGCGTGTCGCCGTCCTCCGGCAGGTAGGAGGCCTTGAGCAGGTTGGTGCCGATCTCGGCGGCGGGGGTGCGGGTCATCTGCTCGACGCCGACCACCAGCACGATGCGGGCGTGGCGCGCCTCGATGCTCTTGATGCCCTGGTGCACCGCCGCCGAACCGGTGGCGCAGGCATTCTCGACCCGCGTCGCCGGCTTGAAGCGCAGGGCGTCGTCCGCCTGCAGCACCAGGGAGGCGGTGAAGTCCTGCGGCGAGAAGCCGGCGTTGAAATGGCCGAGGACGATCTCGTCCACCTCCTGCGCGGCGAGCCCCGCATGGGCGAGCGCCTCCTCGGCGGCGCTCACGACGAGGCTCTCGACGGTCTCGGTGTCGTGCTTGCCGAAGGGCGTGTGGCTCCAGCCGACGATGCAGGCGGTCATGGCGTGTCTCCTCCCGGGGCCGGTCCGCGGCCCGGGGGCCGGTTCGGCGCTGTTCCGCCCCTTTTGCGTGAGGTCACGGCCCCGCACAAGCGCGCGCCGGGAAGCCCTGGCGCGCGCCTCAGGCCGCCCTGAACCGCGCGTAGCCCGCCTCCCGCAGGCGGCAGGCCGGGCAGGTGCCGCAGCCGCGGCCCCAGGCGTGGCGCGCGCCGCGCTCGCCGAGGTAGCAGGTGTGGCTGTCCTCGACGATCAGGTCGACCAGCGCCTCGCCGCCGAGGTCCCGCGCGAGGCGCCAGGTCTCGGCCTTGTCGATCCACATCAGCGGCGTGTGCAGCACGAAGCGCCGCTCCATGCCGAGGTTGAGCGCCACCTGGAGCGCCTTGATGGTGTCGTCGCGGCAATCGGGATAGCCCGAGTAATCGGTCTCGCACATGCCGCCGACGAGGTGGCGCAGGCCCCGGCGATAGGCCAGCGCGGCCGCGAAGGTGAGGAAGACGAGGTTGCGGCCCGGCACGAAGGTGTTGGGCAGCCCGCTCTCCGCCAGCGCGATGGCGCCGTCGCGGGTGAGCGCCGTCTCGGAGATGTCCCCGAGGACGCCGAGGGGCAGGGTGTGGTCCTCGCCGAGGCGCCGCGCCCATTCGGGCTTCAGCGCCGCGAGGCCCGCCCGCAGGCGGTCCCGGCAATCGAGTTCGACCCGGTGGCGCTGGCCGTAATCGAATCCGAGGGTCTCGACCCGCGCGAAGCGGTCGAGGGCCCAGGCGAGGCAGGTGGTGGAATCCTGCCCGCCGGAGAACAGCACCAGCGCGCCTTCGTCGACCGTCATCGTCTCGTCTCCCGGGAGCAGGTTTCAGTGGACCGGGACGCGCGGCGCCGCAAGCGGGCGTGCCATCACGGTGCGCGATGCGCCCGATCACGAAGTGTCGTCGGTCGCGTCATTGATGCCGGGCTGCAACCGTGCGACGAGGCGGGTCGTCTCCAGGATCGCCGCCGATGTACCAGCCGCCCCATTTCCGCGAGGACCGCCTCGGCGTCCAGCACGACCTCATCCGCGCCCATCCGCTCGGGCTCCTCGTGACGGCCGGGCCCGGCGGGCTGATGGCGAACCCGATCCCGTTCCTGATCGACGGGCAGGCCTCGGAGCGCGGGACCTTGCGCGCGCATCTGGCCCGCGCCAACCCGCAATGGCGGGATCTCGGCGCGGTCGCGGAATGCCTCGTGGTCTTCCAGGGCCCGCAGGATTACGTGACGCCCTCCTGGTACGAGACCAAGCGCGAGACCGGCAAGGTCGTCCCGACCTGGAACTACGCCACGGTCCATGCCTGGGGCGCCCCGCGGGTGATCGAGGAGGCGGGCTGGCTGCGCCGGCAGATCGAGGATCTGACGCGCCTGCGCGAGGCCGGGCGCCCGGCGCCCTGGGCCGTGGGCGACGCGCCCGAGCCCTTCATCGCGGCCCAGATCCGCGGCATCGTCGGGATCGAGATCCCGATCACCCGGATCGAGGGCAAGTGGAAGATGAGCCAGAACCGGCCCGAGGCCGACCGGGCGGGCGTGCTCGCCGGCTACCGGGCGATGGGCGGGGAGGGGGCCGCGATGGCGGCGGCGGTGGCCGAGCGCAACGGGCTGTAGCGGCCGGGCGCGAGGCGGCCGCGGCCGGAACGCCTACGCCCCGTCATACTCCGCCCAGGACATCGGCGTCTCGAACACCTTGACCGAGGCGAGCGCCGGCAGGGCCGGGCGGGCGCGCCGCCAGATCCAGATCGCGATGTGCTCGGCGGTCGGGTTCTCCAGGCCCGGCACCTCGTTCAGGCAATGGTGGTCGAGCTCGGCGAGGAGGGGCGCGAAGGCCGATTCCACGTCGAAGAAGTCCACCACCCAGCCGGTGCGCGGGTCGACCGGCCCGTCGAGGGTGAGTTCCACCCGGTAGGAATGGCCGTGCATGCGGCGGCAGCGATGGGTCTCGGGGACGTTCGGCAGCCAGTGCGCGGCCTCGAAGGTGAAGGCCTGGGTGATCTTCATGGGTGTTCGTCGGGACGATGGGGCGCTCGGCGCAAGCGCGGATGGGCCCCCATAGCACCGGCCGGCCGGGGACCCAAACCCGTGGAACCGGGGCCGGTCAGGGAATGCCGATCAGCTTGTGGGTCTGGAGGCTGAGCCGCCAGCGGGCGTCGCGCCGGCAATGCGCGACCGCGGCGGCCAGGTGGGCGGCCCGGTCCGGCCCGTCCATCGGCTGCAGGAAGAAGTGGCGGAAGTCGAGCCCGGCCACGTCCTCGGGCGCCAGGCCGGCCTGCGGGTAGACGAGCTTGAGCTCGTCGCCGCGGGTCAGGCGCAGGGGGGCGCCCGCCTTGGGGCTCACGCAGATCCAGTCGAGGCCCTCGGGCGCCTCCTGCGTGCCGTTGGTCTCCACCGCGGCCGCGAAGCCGCGGGCGCGCACGGCCGCGAGCAGGGCGGCATCGAGCTGCAGCAGGGGCTCGCCGCCGGTGAAGACCACGAAGTGGTTGCGCGGCCCGCCCTCCCAGGCCGCCGCGATGGCGGCGGCGAGCGCCTCCGCGTCCGGAAAGCGCCCGCCGCCCGCGCCGTCCGTGCCGACGAAATCCGTGTCGCAGAAGCGGCAGACGGCCTCGGCCCGGTCGGCCTCGCGCCCGCTCCACAGGTTGCAGCCGGCGAAGCGGCAGAACACGGCGGCGCGGCCGGCCTGGGCGCCCTCGCCCTGCAGGGTGTGGAAGATCTCCTTGACGGCGTAGCTCATCGGATCCCCGCGCCCGGCTCCGCCCGGGCTCTCCAGCCCCTGCCAGATGGGGAGGGGGCCGCGCAACCGCATCCCCGGCGCGCCGCGGCACGGCCGACGGGCGGGCTGCTGTGGAGTATCGGGATGACGGGGACGCCGCCATGCTGCCGCCACGGATGGCGCGTTGATGCGAGCGGAGCGGCGCTGTCAAAGGAGCCGCCCTTGCCTTACACTCTGGGTCCACCGGCCATGGGATGTCTGAACGGGGGCGCGGCCGGTCCCGGGCCGCGCGGGCTTCGCGTGGCGGGATCGGTCCGACGGGGATGCGACTGATGATGAAACCTGCCCCGCTCGCGCGGCTGCTCGGGCGTCTCGTGGGGATCGCCGGCCTCCTGGCCGCGGGCGCGGCCGGCGCCGTGACGCAGCCGATGCTGGTGGTCGACGTCGATTCCGGCAAGGTGCTCTACAGCCAGGCGGCGACCGACCCCTGGTATCCGGCCTCGATCACCAAGCTGATGACCACCTACGTGGCCCTCGACCTCGTGCGCCAGGGCCGGGCCTCGATGGACCAGCTCCTCACCATCTCGGCCGAGGCCGCCGCCGAGCCGCCCTCCAAGATGGGCTTCAGGCCCGGCACCCAGCTCACCCTCGACAACGCCCTCAAGATCATCATGGTGAAGTCGGCCAACGACGTCGCCTGGGCGATCGGCGAGAATCTCGGCGGCTCGATCGACAATTTCGCCGCCCTGATGAACGAGACCGCCCAGCGGCTCGGCATGCGCGACAGCCACTGGTACAATCCGAACGGCCTGCCCGACCCGCGGCAATGGACCTCGGCGCGCGACATGGCGATCCTCGGCCGGGCGCTCCTGCGCGACTTCCCCGAGAACCGCGACCTGTTCTCGATCTCGGCGATCCAGTTCGGCCGCGCCGTGATGGCGAACCACAACGGCCTGCTGGGGCGCTACGCGGGCGTCGACGGGATGAAGACCGGGTTCATCTGCGCGGGCGGCTTCAACGTGGTGGCGAGCGCGACCCGCAACGGCCGGCGGATCATCACCGTGGTGATGGGCCAGCCCACCGCCCGGGAGCGCGACCTCAAGGCCGCCGACCTGTTCGATTACGGCTTCGGCCAGAGCAGCTGGGGCGGGAGCGGTCTCGCCGACCTGCCCGCCTCCGCGATGCCGGCCCCGCCGGACCTGCGCCCCTACGTCTGCGACCGGCGCAAGCCGATGCCGACGGATTCCGACTCGACGGCGGTGTCGGCGAGTTCGACCAACGACACCACGGCGGCGCAGCTCCTGGGCGCCACCGCGCCGCCCTCCGCGGCCCTGGCCTTCGCCACGATGAGCAGCGCGGCCCTGAAGGGGCGGACCCTGCCGCCCCGCGCGCCCCTGCAACCGGTCCTGGTCTGGACCGGCCGCGACCCGGCCGAGAGCGCCGTCGCGGCGGTGGACGAGAGCGAGGCGAAGCCGCCGCGGCCCGCCGCGCGGATCCGTGCGGCGCGGGCGAAGCCCGGCCCGGCGCCGAGCCGCGCCATCGCGGCGACGGGCGCGACGGTGCCCCAACCGAAGCTCCTGGCCCGCGCGCGCGCCGCCGCCCCGGCCGCTGCCTCGGCCTACGCGCCGGCGCCCCGCACCACGCCGGTGATCGCCGAGGGCAAGGGCGGCAGGCCGGCCGCGGCGAAGCCGGTGGCCAAGCCTGCCGGCAAGCCAGCCGCCAAGGCGGCGGCCAAGGCGGCCGCCAAGCCGGGGAAGGCCGAGACGCCCAAGGCGGTGGCCGTCGCCGCCAAGGCCGGCCCCGCCAAGGCGGGGGCCGGCAAGCCGAAGAGCACCAACTGACCGCCGGCCCGCCCCGCGGCGGCGCCCTCAGCGCACCCGCACCCCGTTCAGGAACAGGCGGACGGCGGCCTGCCGCCGGCGCTCCTGCGTCTCCGGGTCCGTCCGGATGCCGTAGAGCGCGAGGCGCGACTGGCGGCCCAGGACGAGGTTGAGGAAGAGGTCCGCGGCGATCTCCGGGTCCTCCAGCACGATCTGGCCGCGATCCGCGAAGCCGGCGAGCAGCGCCGCCACCGCGCGCACGCCGCGCAGCCAGCCCTCCTCATGGGCGAGCCGCGCGATCTCGGGGAAGTCCATCGCCTGCGCGACGATGCAGCGCTTGAGCGCCTCGGCACCCGGCAGCGTCGCCTCGGCGAGCAGCGCCCGGCTCAGGTCGTGCAGCACCCCCTCCACGTCGGCGGGCCCGGCCCGCCGCGCCTGCGCCTCCGCCGCGGCGGAGAGGGGCGCGAGCCAGGCCGCGACGCGCTCGCGCAGCACCGCCGTGAACAGGGCCCGCTTGTCCCGGTAGCGGCCGTAGAGCGTCGGCTTGCTCACGCCCGCCGCCTCCGCCACCGCGTCCATGGAGGTGCCCTCGAAGCCGCGCTCCATGAACAGCCGCGTCGCCGCCTCGACGAGCCGCGCGTCGCGCCGCGCCGCCTCCTCGCGGGTCGGGCGTCCGCCGCGGCCGCGCCGCACGCCGTCGGGCCGCTCCGTCACCGCGCTCGTCATCCCACGGCCTCCTTGCCACCGCGCCTCGGCCCGATTAATAAAACGATACAGTATGGTTTTGATTCTGGCCAGGGTCATGGACGCACGGCGCACCGACAGTTTCGAGACCGCCACGCCGGTTGAGCCGCCGACGCCGCGCCGCCGGGGCCATCGGCGGCTGGCGGTGCCGCTCCTCGCCCTGCTGATCGTGGCGGGCGGCGGCACCTATGGCAGGCACTGGTGGACGGTCGGGCGCTTCCGCGAGACCACCGACGACGCCTACCTGCAGGCCGACAAGGTGGCGGTGGCGCCGCGCGTCGCCGGCTACGTGGAAGGGGTGAGCGTGGGCGACAACCAGGCCGTGCGGGCCGGGGACGTCCTGGCCCGGCTCGACGATCGCGAATTCCGCGTCGCGCTGAAGCAGGCGGAGGCCGAGGTCGAGAAGGGCCGGACGCAGCTCGTGGGCGTCTCGGCCGCGATCCTGCAGCAGCAGGCGCAGGTCGCCTCCGCGCGGGCCGACCTCGTCAACGCCGAGGCGGCGCTGACCTTCTCGCAGCAGGAATATGCCCGCACCCAGGACCTCGTGAAGAGCGGCTCCGGCACGGTGCAGCGCCAGCAGCAGGCCGACGCGGACCTGCGCCAGCGCCGGGCCGCGCGCGACAAGGCGGCGGCCGCCCTCGACGCGGCGCAGCGGCAGGTCGAGAGCTTCCGGGCCCTGGAGACGAGCGCCCGGGCGAGCCTGGAGGGGGGCGAGGCCAAGGTCGAGCAGGCGCGGCTGACCCTGTCCTACGCCACGATCACGGCCCCGATCGACGGCGTGGTCGGCGACCGGGCCCTGCGGGTCGGGCAGTTCGTCCCGGCCGGGACCGGGCTCCTCACGATCGTGCCGATGGCGCGCGACATCTACCTGGTGGCGAATTTCAAGGAGACGCAGGTCGGCGCCATGGCGGAGGGCCAGCGGGTGAGCTTCACGGTCGACGCCTACGGGGGACACGCCTTCGAGGGCCGGATCGCGAGCTTCGCGCCGGGCACCGGCTCGCAATTCGCGCTGCTGCCGCCCGAGAACGCCACCGGCAACTTCACCAAGGTCGTGCAGCGGGTGCCGGTGCGGGTCGCCCTCGACGGCGACGACCCGCTCCTCGCGCGCCTGCGGCCGGGCCTCTCGGTGGAGGCCACGGTGCACACGGAGGCGGCGGCCCCGGCCCGCCCCGCGCGGCAGGCGCTCGCCCGGTGAGCGGGGCGGCGGCGACCGCGGCCGGGCGGGCGAGCGCCCGCGACTGGCTGGCGGTGTTCGGGGCGATCCTCGGCGCCTTCACGGCGATCCTCGACATCCAGATCACCAACGCGTCGCTCGCGGACATCCAGGGCGCGCTCGGCGCCTCGGCCGAGGAGGGGAGCTGGATCTCCACCGCCTACCTGATGGCGGAGATCATCGTGATCCCGCTCACCGGCTGGCTGTCCTCGGTGATCGGGCTGCGGCGCTACCTCGCCGCCAACACGCTGCTCTTCATCGGCTTCTCGGTCGCCTGCGCGCTCTCGACGAGCCTGCCGCAGATGATCGTCTTCCGTGCCGGGCAGGGCTTCACCGGCGGCGTGCTGATCCCGACCGCCATCGTGATCGTGCGCACCCGGCTGCCGCGGGCGCAGCAGGCGGTGGGCATCGCGCTGTTCGGGCTCACCGCCACCTTCGCGCCGGCAATCGGCCCGACCGTGGGCGGCTGGCTCACCGACCACCTGTCCTGGCACTACATCTTCTACCTCAACCTGCTGTTCGGGCCGGCGGCGGTGGTAATCCAGCTCGCCGCCTTCGACCCGGCCCCCGCCCGCTGGGGCGAGCTGCTCAGGGGCGACTGGATCGGCATCGGCTTCATGGCGACCGGCCTGCCGGCCCTGACCTTCGTGCTGGAGGAGGGGCAGCGCAAGGACTGGTTCGGCTCGCCGGTGATCGTCGAGGCCGCGCTGCTGGCGGCGGGCGGCATCGCCGGCTTCATCATCCGCGAACTCACGGCGGAGCGGCCCTTCATCAACCTGCGCGTGCTGGCCCACCGCTCGGTCGGCGGCGCCTGCCTGCTGATGACCGTGCTCGGCGCCGTCTCGTTCGGCTCGATCTACATCATCCCGCTCTACTGCGCGCAGATCCAGGGCTACAACGCGCAGCAGATCGGCACCGTCGTGATGTGGTCGGGCCTGCCGCAGCTGCTCCTGTTCCCCGCGATGCCGCTGATCATGCGGGCCGTCGACGCCCGGCTTCTCGTCATCTCCGGCACGCTGTTCTTTGTCGCGAGCTGCTGGATCAATGTCGGGCTGAGCCACGACGTCGGGATGGACCAGCTGATCCTGCCGCAGCTGCTGCGGGCGATCGGCCAGCCGCTGTTCACGATCCCGCTCTCGCAGCTCTCGACGGCCGGCCTCGCCCCGCGCGACACGGCGGACGCCTCCGCCCTGTCGAACATGATGCGCAACCTCGGCGGCTCGATCGGCATCGCGATGCTCTCGACGGTGATCGACCGGCGCGAGCACCTGCACTTCTCGGTGCTGGCCGAGGCGATCACCCGCAACGGGACGCGCACGCAGGAGCGCCTCGCGGCTTTGGCGGCGGGGCTGCACGCTCACATGCCCGACCCGACGGCCGCCAAGGGGGCGGCGCTGGCGATGCTGGCCCGGCAGGTGCGCCGCGAGGCCACCGTGATGGCCTACGCGGACGGGTTCTGGCTGGTGGGCGCGAGCTTGGTGCTGAGCCTCGCGGTGGTGGCCGTGCTGCGCAAGCCGGCGCGGGCCGGCGGACCGGTGGAGGCGCATTGACGCGCCCGCGGCGCCCCGGGCGGGCGGCGCCCCGGGAAGGGGACCGTCCGGGCCGACCCGCCGAGCGCCGTCAGGCCGCCCGCACCGTCGACAGGAAGTGCGCGACCTCCTGCCCGAGATGCTCCGCCTGCTGAGACAGGGCGGAGGCCGCAGTCAGGACCTCCTTCGCCGCAGTGCCGGTCTCCCCGGCCGCCCCCGCCACCCCGGCGATGTTCACCGTCACCTCCGAGGTGCCCGCCGCGGCCTGCGCCACGTTGCGCACGATCTCCCGCGTCGCCGCCCCCTGCTCCTCCACCGCCGCCGCGATCCCGGCGCCGACCTCGTTGATCTCCCGGATCCGATCGGTGATCGTGCCGATCGCCGACACCGCCTGGCCCGTCGCCGCCTGAATCTGGCCGATCTGGGCCGAGATCTCCTCGGTGGCCTTCGCGGTCTGACTGGCGAGCTCCTTCACCTCGGCGGCCACCACCGCGAAGCCGCGCCCCGCCGCACCGGCGCGCGCCGCCTCGATGGTCGCGTTCAGGGCAAGAAGGTTGGTCTGGCTGGCGATCGAGGTGATCAGCCCCACCATGTCGCCGATCCGGCTCGCCGCCTGGCTCAGGGCCTGCACCAGCTGCGTGGTCAGGTCGGCCTCCTGCACCGCCGCCCGCGCCAGATGCGTCGCGCCCTGGACCTGCCGGCCGATCTCCTCGACCGAGGTGCCCAGTTCCTCGGCGGCGGCCGCCACCGTGTTCACGTTCGAGGCCGCCTGCTCGGCCGCCACCGCCACGTTGCTCGACTGGCTGGCGGTCACGCCCGCCGTCGCTGTCATCGCGTCGGCGGTGGTCTGCAGCGTCGCGGCGGAGCCGGAGAGCTGCGCGACGATGCCGCCCACCGCCGCCTCGAACCCGTCCGCCATCTGGCGCATGCCGGCGCGGCGCTGCTCCTCGGCCGAGGCGCGGGCGAGGGCAGTCTCCTCCTCGAGCGCGCGGCTGCGGATCAGGTTGTCGCGGAACACCTGCAGGGCCCCCGCCATGGCGCCGATCTCGTCGCGGCGGTGCCGGCAGGGAACCTCGGTCGCGGCGTCGCCGGCGGCGAGGCGGCCCATGGCGGCCGTCATGCGCTCGATCGGGCGCGACACGCCCAGGAACGAGAACGCCATCGCGCCGCAGGCCAGGAGGACGCTGACCGCCGAGACGGCCATCATGGTGCGCGCCGCGCTGGTCTGCGCCTCCCGCACGGCCTGGCCTGCCGCCACCCCGACGTGGTTGTTCAACTCCACGAGCTTGCGCACGACAGCCGCGGCGTCCTGGAAGTTCTCGAAGCCTTGGCCGCGAAAATAGGCCAACGCCGCGCTCTGTTCATCGAGCTTGTAGGAGCGCAGCCGCTCCCAGTCCTGGCGCACGATCGCGATCTTCTCGGCCATGAGGTCGTACTCCGCCCGCTCGCGCTCGCCGGCGATCAGCGGCTTGTACTCCTCGATCGCCTTATCCCGCTCCGCGGAGAGCTGCCTGTGCAGCGCGAGGTCGACCTCCCGCGCGGTCTCATTGTCGGCGACGACGAAACGAAGTTCGGTCGTTCTTACACGAAGGAGGAGAGTATTAATATCATTGGCTTTGCTCATCGACGGCATCGAGTCTATGAGCAAAGTGTCCATCTTGGCGCCGATCGTGTCGAGAGTGAGCTGGGTCGTCACGCCAGCCACGACCGCGCAGAGCAGAGAGATCCCGAACAAACCAACCAGGACGACCTTGAGCGTGAGCCGCATCGTCTTCCCCTTGAGTCAATCGAGTGCGTGCCAATAAAGGCATCAATTATCTTAAGAGATCGTATACGATTACCGAGACAGGAATTTTCGGCAACGATAAGATGACACATCGAATACTTTAAATCTCGCACCGCACAGCAACAAGACAACTTATCGCACAGTCAATCGACAGTGCCTGAATTCAAGCTCAGGCGCGGCCGGCCGCGCCGTCCCGGCGTCGATCGGCGGACCAAACAAAGAAGGGGCCGGATCGCTCCGGCCCCTCGATCAACCCGATCCCTGGCGGATCAGAGCGAGTAGTAGTGCACGAACTCGATCGGATGCGGCGTCATCTCGAAGCGCAGCACCTCGGTCATCTTCAGCTCGATGAAGGAGTCAATGAAGTCGTCGTTGAAGACACCGCCGGCCTTGAGGAACTCGCGGTCGGCATCGAGCGAGGTCAGCGCCTCGCGCAGCGAGCCGCTGACGGTCGGGATCTCCTTGAGCTCCGCCGGGGGCAGGTCGTAGAGGTCCTTGTCCATGGCCGGACCGGGATCGATCTTGTTGATGATCCCGTCGAGCCCCGCCATCAGCATGGCCGCGAAGGCGAGGTAGGGATTCGCCATCGGGTCGGGGAAGCGCACCTCGACGCGCTTGGCCTTCGGCGAGGTCGTCCACGGGATGCGGCAGGAGGCGGAGCGGTTGCGGGCCGAGTAGGCCAGCAGCACCGGCGCCTCGTAGCCCGGCACCAGCCGCTTGTACGAGTTCGTCGACGGGTTGGTGAAGGCGTTGAGCGCCTTGGCGTGCTTGATGATGCCGCCGATGTAGTACAGGCACTCCTGCGACAGGTCGGCATACTTGTTGCCGGCGAAGACCGGCTTGCCTTCCCGCCAGATCGACTGGTGGACGTGCATGCCCGAACCGTTGTCGCCGTAGACCGGCTTGGGCATGAAGGTAGCGGTCTTGCCGTAGCTCTGGGCGACGTTGTGGATGCAGTACTTGTAGATCTGCATCTGGTCGGCCATCAGCGTCAGCGTGTCGAATTTCATCCCGAGTTCGTGCTGCGCGCTCGCCACCTCGTGGTGATGCTTCTCGACCTTGACGCCCATCGACTGCATGGCGGCCAGCATCTCGCCGCGCATGTCCTGGGCCGAATCCTGCGGCGGAACCGGGAAGTAGCCGCCCTTGGTCTGGACCCGGTGACCGAGGTTGCCGCCCTCGTACTCGGTCTGGCCGTTGATCGGCAGCTCGATCGAGTCGAGCTTGAAGCCGGTATTGTAGGGATCCGCCGAGAAGCGGACGTCGTCGAAGACGAAGAACTCGGCCTCGGGCCCGACGAAGATGGTGTCGCCGATCCCGCTCGCCTTCACGAAGGCCTCGGCCTTCTTGGCGATGCTGCGGGGATCGCGGCCGTAGGGCTCGCCGGTGGACGGCTCCAGCACGTCGCAGACGATCGACATCGTCGCGGCCGAGAAGAACGGGTCCATGCAGGCGGTCGCCGGGTCGGGCATCAGCAGCATGTCGGATTCGTTGATCGCCTTCCAGCCGGCGATCGACGAGCCGTCGAACATCGTGCCTTCCGCAAAGATGTCCTCGTCCACGAGCGACACGTCGAAGGTGACGTGCTGCCACTTGCCGCGCGGATCGGTGAAGCGGAAGTCGACGTACTTGACGTCGTTGTCCTTGATTTCCTTAAGGACTTCCGTGGCGGTCTTGGCCATTCCGTTTGGACCCCTTCCTAGTGCCGGCACGCGGCCGTCGCAACGCCGCGGACCGCACGCGCGGCCGCGCCATCTCATTCCGGGAGGAGGTCAGACGGTCAAGGGAAATCAGATCGCGTCGGCGCCCGTTTCACCCGTGCGGATCCGGATGGCCTCCTCGATCGACGACACGAAGATCTTCCCGTCGCCGATGCGGCCGGTCTGCGCGGATTTGCGGATGGCGTCAACCGCCCCGTCCACGAGGTGGTCGGGCAGCACGATCTCGAGCTTCACCTTGGGGAGGAAATCGACCACGTACTCCGCGCCGCGGTAGAGTTCGGTGTGGCCCTTCTGGCGGCCGAATCCCTTCGCCTCGATCACCGTAATCCCCTGGAGGCCGACCTCCTGGAGGGCTTCCTTCACCTCGTCGAGCTTGAAGGGCTTGATGATCGCTTCGATCTTCTTCATGCCGGGCGGGCCTGGTTCTGCAACGGTTCCGGCCGCATTCCTACCATCGCGCCGCGACGACCGCCACGAGGATTTCCAGGGCGTGCCGTGAGAAGTGCTCAACGAAAAGGCGCATCCTGCGCGATTGTTGTGCAGCTGCTGCGTCCTGAGACCTGCCTGGATGTCGGGGGAAGGCCGGTATGGCGATGACCGAGCTGCTGACCAATGCGGAGATGCGTCGGGCCGACGCGGCGACGATCGCGGCGGGGACCGAGGGCTTCGCGCTGATGCGCCGGGCCGGGGAGGCGGTGGCCGCGCGGGCGCTGGCGCGGACGCCGCCCGGCACCCGGATCCTGGTCCTGTGCGGGCCGGGCAACAACGGCGGCGACGGTTTCGTGGCGGCCGCGCGGCTGGCGGCGGCGGGGCGCGGCGTCGCGGTGGCGCTGCTCGGCAGCCGCGACGCGCTCTCGGGCGACGCGGCCCGGGCGGCGGCGGAGTGGGGCGGGGCGGTCGGGGAGGCCGCGGCGGCGGATCCGGCCGGGTTCGACCTCGTGATCGACGCCCTGTTCGGCGCCGGCCTGTCGCGACCGGTCGACGGGGAGGCGAGGGCCCTGATCGAGCGGGTGAACGGCGCGGGCGTGCCGGTGCTGGCGGTCGACGTGCCCTCCGGCCTCGACGGCGACAGCGGCGCGCCGCGCGGCGTCGCCGTCCAGGCGAGCGAGACCGTGACCTTCGCGCGGCTCAAGCCGGGGCACCTGCTGCTGCCGGGCCGCGCCCTGTGCGGGCCGGTGACGCTCGCCGAGATCGGCATCCCGGACGCGGTCGTGGCGGGGCTCGGGGCCCGGACCTTCGCGAACGGGCCGGACCTCTGGCGCGCCCAGCTGCCGCGGCTGACCGAGGCCAGCCACAAGTACACGCGGGGCCACGCCGTCGTGGTCTCGGGACCGGCGACCCGCACGGGCGCGGCGCGGCTGGCGGCGCGCGGCGCGCTGCGGATCGGGGCCGGGCTCGTCACGCTGGTCTCGCCCCAGGCGGCGCTGGCCGAGAACGCGGCCCAGCTCACCGCGGTGATGCTGCGGGTCTGCAACGGGGCGGATGACCTCGAGGACCTGCTCGTGGACGAGCGCCTCAACGCCATCGCGGCGGGGCCGGGCCTCGGCACCGGGGGCGCCACGCGCAACATCGTGCGGGTGGCCGCGGAGGCGGGCCGCGCCCTGGTGCTCGACGCGGACGCGCTCACGAGCTTCAAGGGCCGCGCCGGGGACCTCGCCCGGCACCTGCGCGACGGCGGCGCCCGGGCGGTGCTGACCCCGCACGCGGGGGAGTTCGGGCGCCTGTTCGACGACGTCGCGGCGGTGCCGCCGGGCTCGAAGCTGGAGCGCGCGCGGGCGGCCTCTTCCTTCCTCGGCGCGGTCCTGGTCTTCAAGGGCGCCGACACGGTGATCGCCGCGCCGGACGGACGGGCGGCGATCAACCGCAACGGCACGCCCTACCTGGGCACGGCCGGCTCGGGCGACGTGCTCACCGGGCTGGTGACGGGGCTCCTCGCCCAGGGGATGCCGGCCTTCGAGGCGGCCTGCGCGGCGGTCTGGATGCATGCCGAGGCGGGGCGGCGGCACGGGCCGGGGCTGATCGCCGAGGACCTGCCGGAGCTGATGCCCCGGGTGCTGGCCGGGCTGCTGGGCTGGGAGCCTCCGGGGGCGTGATCCGGGATCCGCTTGATCAAAGCGGATCCCGGATCACAAGCCTGCGCGGCGCGCCCGCACCCGTTCAAGCGGAAGGGCCCCGGACGTCACCGTCCGGGGCCCTTCTCATCCGCTCAGATCGGCGCCGCGGCCGTCAGTGGGCGACCAGCCCCGAGGCGTCGTCCTCGCCCCGGGCCGGCGTGGCGGGGAGCGTCTCGTCCCACTCGATCGCCTCCGGCAGCCGCACCAGGGCCTTCTGCAGCACCTGGTCCATGCGCGAGACCGGCACGATCTCCAGCCCGTTCTTCACGCTCGCCGGGATGTCGGCGAGGTCCTTGGCGTTCTCCTCGGGGATCAGCACCGTCTTGATGCCGCCCCGCAGCGCCGCCAGGAGCTTCTCCTTCAGCCCGCCGATCGGGAGCACGCGGCCCCGCAGCGTGACCTCGCCGGTCATGGCGATGTCGCGGCGCACCGGGATGCCGGTGATGACCGAGACGATCGCCGTCGCCATGGCGATGCCGGCCGAGGGCCCGTCCTTCGGGGTCGCCCCCTCCGGCACGTGGACGTGGATGTCCCGGCGCTCGAACAGCGGCGGCTCGACGCCGAAATCGACGGCCCGCGAGCGGACGTAGGACGCCGCCGCCGAGATCGATTCCTTCATCACGTCGCGCAGGTTGCCGGTGACCGTCATCTTGCCCTTGCCGGGCATCATGACGCCCTCGATCGTGAGCAGCTCGCCCCCGACCTCGGTCCAGGCCAGGCCCGTGACCACGCCGACCTGATCGTCCGTCTCCACCTCGCCGTAGCGGAAGCGCGCCGGGCCCAGGAACGTGTCGAGGTTCTCGTCCGTCACCGCCACCCGGACGACCTTGGAGATCAGGATCTCCTTGACCGCCTTGCGGATCAGGTTCGAGAGCTCGCGCTCCAGGTTGCGCACGCCCGCCTCGCGGGTGTAGCGGCGGATCAGCAGCAGCAGCCCGTCATCGTCGATCGACCATTCCTTCTCAGCCAGACCGTGCTTCTTGAGCGCGTTCGGGATCAGGTGGCGGCGGGCGATCTCGAGCTTCTCCTCCTCGGTGTAGCCGGCGATGCGGATCACCTCCATGCGGTCGAGCAGGGCCGGCGGGATGTTGAGCGTGTTCGCCGTCGTCACGAACATCACGTTCGAGAGGTCGTAATCGACCTCCAGGTAATGGTCGTTGAAGCTGGCGTTCTGCTCCGGATCCAGCACCTCGAGCAGCGCCGCGGACGGGTCGCCGCGGAAGTCCATGCCCATCTTGTCGATCTCGTCGAGCAGGATGAGCGGGTTCGAGGTCTTGGCCTTGCGCATCGACTGGACGATCTTGCCGGGCATCGAGCCGATATAGGTCCGGCGGTGACCGCGGATCTCGGCCTCGTCACGCACGCCGCCGAGCGACATGCGCACGAACTCGCGCCCCGTGGCCTTGGCGATCGACTTGCCGAGCGAGGTCTTGCCGACGCCGGGCGGTCCGACGAGGCACAGGATCGGGCCGGTCAGCTTGTTGGCGCGCTGCTGGACCGCGAGGTACTCGACGATGCGCTCCTTGACCTTGTCGAGCCCGAAGTGATCGGAATCGAGCAGGTTCTGCGCGCCGACGAGGTCCTTCTTGATCTTCGAGCGCTTGCCCCACGGGATGCCCAGCATCCAGTCGAGGTAGTTGCGCACCACCGTCGCCTCGGCCGACATCGGCGACATCTGGCGCAGCTTCTTCAGCTCCGCCATCGCCTTGTCGCGGGCCTCCTTCGACAGCTTGGTCTTCTCGATCTTGTCCTCGAGCTCGGCCAGCTCGTCGCGGCCGTCCTCGTCGCCGAGTTCCTTCTGAATGGCCTTCATCTGCTCATTCAGGTAGTACTCGCGCTGGGTCTTCTCCATCTGCCGCTTGACGCGGGTGCGGATGCGCTTCTCGACCTGGAGCACCGAGATCTCGCTCTCCATGAGCGAGAGCACGCGCTCCAGCCGCTCGGCGACGGTCGGGATCTCGAGGATCGCCTGCTTGTCGGAGATCTTGACCGCGAGGTGCGAGGCGACCGTGTCGGCGAGCTTGGAGGGCTCGTCGATCTGGATCACCGCCGAGACCACCTCGGGGGAGATCTTCTTGTTCAGCTTAACGTAGTTCTCGAATTCCGAGATCACCGAGCGGGCCAGGGCCTCGGCCTCGATGCGGTCGCCGAGGTCGTTCGGCAGGGCCTCGGCCTCCGCGGCGTAGTACTCGTCGGAGCGCACGAAGCTGCGGATCTTGGCCCGGCCCGCGCCCTCCACCAGCACCTTCACGGTGCCGTCCGGGAGCTTGAGCAGCTGGAGCACCGAGGCGAGGGTGCCGATCGTGTAGATCGCGTCCGTCGCCGGGTCGTCGTCGGTGGCGTTGACCTGGGTGGCGAGCAGGATGTGCCGGTCGGCGCGCACGGCCTCTTCGAGCGCCCGGATCGACTTCTCGCGTCCCACGAAGAGCGGGACGATCATGTGCGGGAAGACCACGATGTCGCGCAGCGGCAGGACCGCGTAGGTCCCGGTCGACCCGGGAACGACGGGCTGGCGCGATTTCGGCTGGGTCATTGACTGACTTCCTTGATGGTGACTCCCGACGCTCCGCGCCTTCGAGGATCAGGGGAAAGCACGCGGAACGGGGGGCCGACCGGGCCGCAGGGGTCGGAGGGAGTGGCGGCCGGGCCGCGGCACCGCACCTCCGAGTGAGCATGCGGCCGCCGCGTTCTGCTCTCAGGTGGTTTCCGGCGCTGCGACTTTCAAGCGCCGTGCCACCCCGGCCGCATGGGAACTCGACATGGGAACTCGAGACGCGAAAGGCCGCCGCGGGGCGGCGGCCTTCGGAGGGCTCAGGCGCTGACGCTCGCCGGGGCGTCCTTGGCGCGGTCCCCGTGGATGTAGAGGGGCCTCGCCTTGCCCTCGACCACCTCGGGGCCGATGACCACCTGCTCGACCGAGTCGAGGCCCGGCAGGTCGTACATCGTCTCCAGCAGGATGCTCTCCAGGATCGAGCGCAGCCCGCGGGCGCCGGTCTTGCGCTCGATTGCCTTGCGGGCGACGAGCGTCAGCGCCTCCTCCTGGAAGGTGAGGTCGACGTTCTCCATCTCGAACAGCCGCTGGTACTGCTTGACCAGGGCGTTCTTGGGCTCCTGCAGGATCCGCTTGAGGGCGGTCTCGTCGAGGTCCTCCAGGGTGGCGAGCACCGGCAGGCGGCCGACGAATTCGGGAATGAGCCCGAACTTCAGCAGGTCCTCGGGCTCGACGGCCCGGAAGATCTCGCCGGTGCGGCGGTCGTCCGGGGCCTGGACGGTGGCGCCGAAGCCGATCGAGGTGCCCTTGCCCCGGGCCGAGATGATCCGCTCCAGCCCCGCGAAGGCGCCGCCGCAGATGAACAGGATGTTGGTGGTGTCGACCTGCAGGAATTCCTGCTGCGGGTGCTTGCGTCCGCCCTGGGGCGGCACGCTCGCCACCGTGCCCTCCATGATCTTCAGCAGGGCCTGCTGCACGCCCTCGCCCGACACGTCGCGGGTGATCGACGGATTGTCGGACTTGCGCGAGATCTTGTCGATCTCGTCGATGTAGACGATGCCGCGCTGGGCCCTCTCCACGTTGTAGTCGGAGGCCTGGAGCAACTTAAGGATGATATTCTCGACGTCCTCGCCAACGTAGCCGGCCTCGGTCAGCGTCGTCGCATCCGCCATCGTGAAGGGCACGTCGAGGATCCGGGCGAGCGTCTGCGCCAGCAGCGTCTTGCCGGAACCGGTCGGCCCGATCAGCAGGATGTTGGACTTCGCGAGCTCGACGTCGTTGTGCTTCGCCGCGTGCGCCAGCCGCTTGTAGTGGTTATGCACCGCGACCGACAGCACCTTCTTGGCGAAATCCTGCCCGATCACGTAATCGTCGAGGACGCGACGGATTTCCTTCGGGGTCGGTACGCCGTCCCGCGACTTCACCAGCGAGGACTTCGATTCCTCGCGGATGATGTCCATGCACAGCTCGACGCACTCATCGCAGATGAAGACGGTCGGTCCCGCGATCAGCTTGCGGACTTCGTGCTGGCTCTTGCCGCAGAACGAGCAGTACAGCGTGCTCTTCGAGTCGTTGCCGCCAGCCTTGCTCATATGGGTCTCCAAGTCCCCGACGGGCCCACGCCGCGAGGGCGAGGCCGCGTCCCTCTAGATAGTGACACCCGACTAAAGAAACAGTCACCGCCTTCGCCGCACGTGCGTCGGGTGTCCGACGCAGAACGCTGATGCAAACACGCAGCCACCTCCGGATCAATCCCGCGAAAGCGACGCGGCCTCGCCAAAAGGCCGCATCGCCCGCGGGGTGGTTAATCCGCCAGGGCCCCGGCCCGTTCCGGGCGGGCCCGCGGATGGGCGGTCGGCGTCCCGGCTCAGGCGGCGGGCGTCTCCGCCCGCTTCTGCAGCACCTCGTCGATGAGGCCCCACTCCTTGGCGGCGTCGGCGGTCATGAAATTGTCGCGCTCCAGCCCCTGCTCGATCGCGTCGTAGTCGCGGCCGGTGTGCTTCACGTAGATCTCGTTGAGGCGGCGCTTCAGGGCCTCGATCTCGCGGGCGTGGATCAGGATGTCGGTGGCCTGGCCCTGGAAGCCGCCGGAGGGCTGGTGGACCATGATGCGCGCGTTCGGCAGCGCGAAGCGGTGGCCCGGCTCGCCCGCGGCGAGGAGCAGCGAGCCCATCGAGGCCGCCTGCCCGACGCAGAGCGTCGCCACCGGGCAGCGGATGAACTGCATCGTGTCGTAGATCGACAGGCCCGACGTGACCACGCCGCCCGGCGAGTTGATGTAGAAGGAGATCTCCTTCTTCGGGTTCTCGGCTTCGAGGAACAGCAGCTGCGCCACGATGAGCGAGGCGGAGTAGTCCTCGACCGGCCCGGTCAGGAAGATGATGCGCTCGCGCAACAGGCGCGAGTAAATGTCGAAGGCGCGCTCGCCGCGGCTCGACTGCTCGACCACCATGGGGACGAGCGCGCTGTTGTAGAATTCGACGGGGTCTCTCATCGGGTGGCCCTGGTTCTGGTAGGCCCGGCCGCGCCGCTGCGGCCGGGGTCACGGCGAATCGGTGAGCCCGCGGGTCGTCCGGTCCGCCGCCCCTGTCAGGGCCGCGGGCCGGATCAGGCCGCGCCGGTCTCGTGGCTGGGCGCGGAGCCCTCGGAGGTCACCCCCTCGGAGGTCACCCCCTTGGAGGCCCCGGCCTCGGACGCGGGCGCGGCGGCCTCGGCCGCCTCGTCCTCGTCGTCGGCGAAGAGCGCCTCCTTGGAGACGGGCTCCTCGACGAGTTTGACCTGACCGAGGACGTGGTCAACCACCTTCTCCTCGAACAGGGGAGCGCGCAGTTCGGCCATCGCCTGCGGGTTCTTGCGGTAGAAGTCGTAGACCTCGCGCTCCTGCCCGGGGAACTGGCGCAGCCGGGCGATCAGCGCCTGATTCACCTCTTCGTCCGGCACCTTGATATCGGCCGTCTCACCCACCTGCGCAAGGACCAGGCCGAGGCGCACGCGGCGCTCGGCGATGCGGCGGTACTCGCCCTGCGCCTTCTCCTCGGTGGTGCCCTCGTCCTCGAAGGTCTTGCCGCGGGACTTCAGGTCGGCCTCGACCTGCGCCCAGACCGCGGCGAATTCCTGGTGCACCAGGGTCGGGGGCAGGTCGAAGGCGTAGCGGGCGTCGAGCGCGTCGAGGAGCGCCTTCTTGACCCGGCGGCGCGACTGCGCGTCGAGCTCGTTGGCGAGCGACTTGCGCACGGCGTCCTTGAGCGCGTCGAGGTTCTCCAGCCCGAAGGTCTTGGCGAGCTCGTCGTCGATCTGGGCCTCGCCGGGCGCCTTCACGGCCTTCACGGTAACGTCGAACACCGCCTCCTTGCCGGCGAGGTGCTCGGCCGGGTAGCCCTCCGGGAAGGTCACCGTGACGGTGCGGGCCTCGCCCGCCTTGGCGCCGAGGAGCTGGTCCTCGAAGCCCGGGATGAAGGTGTTCGAGCCGAGGTCGAGGTCGGCATCCTCGGCGCTGCCGCCCTCGAAGGTCTCGCCGCCGATGCGGCCGACGAAGTCGATGACGACGCGGTCGCCGGTCTCGGCGGCGCTGCCCTCGGGGCGGTCGGCGTAGGAGCGGCTCTGCTCGGCCATGCGCTTGAGCGCGGTCTCGACCTCCTCGTCGGAGACCGTGGCGACCGGCTTCGTCACCGTGATGTCGGAATGGTCCTGCAGCTCGAAGGTCGGCATCACCTCGAGGGCGACCTGGAAGGCGAGGTCGGCCTTGGCGTCGAGGGCCTTCTCGATCTCGGCCTTGTCCTCCGGCATCTTGATCTGCGGCTCGAGGGCGAGCTTGAGCTTGTTCTCCTCGAGGATCTTCTGGTTGGCCTCGTTGACGGCGTTCTGGACGACGTCGGCCATGATCGAGCGGCCGTAGACCCGGCGCAGATGGGCGACCGGCACCTTGCCGGGGCGGAAGCCCTTCAGCTGGACCTTGTCCTTCATGCCGGCGAGTTCGGTCGTCAGCCGATCCTCGAGTTCGGCCGCGGCGAGCACCACCTGGAACTCGCGCTTCAGCCCCTCGGACTTGGTCTCGGTCACCTGCATCGTCGTCGTTCCGCCTCTTTCGAATCCGGTCCGCCCGCGGGTTCCGGACGGCGTCGAGAGGCACCGTGCGACGGAAACCGTCAGTCTGGCGGGCCGGCCCTGATGTGAAAAGCCAAACCGTCGTGTCGCCTTGCGGCGGATGTCCCCCGCGGCGCCGAAAGCCCGGCGGAATGGTGCGGGCGGAGGGGCTCGAACCCCCACGACTCTCGTCACTGGAACCTAAATCCAGCGCGTCTACCAGTTCCGCCACGCCCGCAACGCGCGCCCCCGGGATCGCCGCGGCGCTCGGGCGGCGCTCTATAGCATGGTCTCGCGGGCGCGCAGCAAGAATTTTGGGCCGCCGCCGGAACCGCCCGGGGGCCGCGCCGGGAGCGATTTTCGGGGGCGCTCGCCTGCCCGGGCGGCGCCCGCTACAAGGCCAGCGCCGCGCCGGCCCGCAACCGCAACCTGCCGAGGTGTCATGACGCCGTCCTCCCCGCCCACGCGCCGGGCGCTCCTCGCGGGCGCCGCCCTCGCCCTGGTGCCCGCCCGTCCCCGCGCGCAGGCGCCCCAGCCGGCCGCGCCGGGAGGCCCGGCTCCGGCGCCGGAACCCCGGATCCTGACGGCGGCGCCGGCCACCGCCCGGCTGCGGCCCGACGCGCCCGCGGAGACGCCGGTCTGGGCCTTCGACGGCCGATCGGTGCCGCCGGTGCTGCGGGTGAAGCGCGGCGAGGCCGTGCGGCTGCGCCTCGACAACCGCACCGACAAGCCGCTCTCGCTGCACTGGCACGGGGTGCGCAACGCCAACGCCATGGACGGGGTCGGCGGCGTCACGCAGGCGCCGGTCGCCCCGGGGGCGAGCTTCCTCTACGCCTTCACGCCGCCGGACGCGGGCACCGCGCTGATCCGGCCGCTGGTCGTGGGCGGCGCGAGCGAGCCGGCCGGGCGCGGCCTCGCCGGGCTGCTGGTGGTGGAGGAGGCCAAGCCCCCCGTCGTCGACCGGGACGTGCCGCTCGTCCTGCAGGACTGGCGGCTCGAGCCGGACGGGACGCTCGCGGGTTTCGGGCCGCTGCCCTTCGCGGCGAGTTCCGGGCGGCTCGGCAACACGCTCACGGTGAACGGGCGGCCGGGGCCGGAGGCGATCGCGGCGCCGCCGGGGGCGCGGCTGCGGCTGCGGCTCGCCAATGCCTGCAACGCGCGGGCGACGCGCCTGCGCTTCGACAAGCTCAAGGTCTGGGTGGCCGCGGTGGACGGCCAGCCCACCGACACGTTCGAGCCCCTGCGCGCGACGCTGCCCTTCCCGCCCGGCACGCGCTACGACGTGCTCCTCGACGTGCCCTCCGGGAAGGAGGGCGGGGGCACGGTGACGGCGCTGATCGGGCCGGGAATCCCGCTCGCCGTGGTGACGCCGGAGGGGGAGGCGCTGCCGGCCCGCCCGCCCGTCGCGGCGATCGGCGAGAACCCGCTGCTGCCGCCGGAGATCAAGCTCCAGAACGCGGTGCGGCGCGACCTGACCCTCGCGGGGGGCGCCACCCTCGACAAGGCGAGGCCCGAGGCGCCGCCGGCCTACGCGGGCGACCCGGCCCGGATCTGGACGGTGAACGGGGCGGCCGGGACGGCCGGCGCGGCGCCGCTCTTCTCGGTGAAGCGGGGCTCGGTGGTGGTGCTGGCGCTGACCAACCAGACCGCCTTCCCGCAGTCGCTCCACCTGCACGGCCACGTCTTCCGGCTGCTGCACCCGCTCGACGACGGCTGGGAGCCCTACTGGCTCGACACGTTCCAGCTCCTGGAGGGACGCACGGCCCGGATCGCCTTCCTGGCGGACAATCCCGGCCGCTGGCTCGTGAGCGCGACGGCGCTGGAGCGGTTCGACACCGGGCTGTGGACCTCGTTCGAGGTGACCTGAGGGGGGCGGCGCCCGGGGCGCGCCCCGGGAAGGCCGCTCCCTCCTCGCCGCCGGGGAGGGAGCGCCCCGGCTCAGGCCCGGCGACGGCCGAGCCCGCTCGACTTGGCGAGTTCCGACCGCTGCGCGGCGTAGTTCGCCGCCACCATCGGGTAGTCCGGCGGCAGGCCCCACTTCTGCCGGTACTGCTCGGGCGTCAGCCCCCGGGTCGAGAGGTGACGCTTCAGCGACTTGTACTGGCGCCCGTCCTCCAGGCTGATCAGGAAGTCCGGCGTGATCGTCTTCTTGATCGGCATCAGCGGGACCGGCTTCTCCGGCTCGGCCGGGGCGGGGTTGCGGAGCCGCACGAGCGAGGTGTGGACGGCGCTGATCAGGCTCGGCAGGTCCGCCACGGGCACGGAGTTGTTCGACACGTAGGCCGCGACAATGTCCGTGGCCTGCTCGATCAGACCGATTTCTTGATCTTGGTCCTGCATTCATATGCTCCGGTTCGCAGAGTGCCAGCCCCATGCGTTCCCGAGATGCAGACGTCAATATTCATTTTAGCGAATGCGACAGTCTTACACCACGGAAACGCTTCAGCCACACTCCGATACGGAGACATAGGGCGGCGCGGCGGAGCCGGAACGGTGTTGTTCGGCCATGCGCTGAGGTAATACAGCCATTGCAGCGGAAGCCCGGCGCGCCGGGATCCGGGCGGGCCGGATTCGACCGGCCCGCGCGGGCGCCCGATTGTGCTTTCGCGGGCAGCCCCTCTATAACGCGGTCCCGTTTCACCGAGGGCCCGGCGTCGAGCGCTTCCGCTGCGGAGGTTCCGCCAGGCCCGTCGCCCCGGGGAGTGCCATGGCCGGACATTCGCAGTTCAAGAACATCATGCACCGCAAGGGCCGCGTCGACGCGGTCCGCTCCAAGGTCTTCGGCAAGCTCGCGCGCGAGATCACGGTGGCCGCCAAGCTCGGCGTGCCGGACCCGGCCATGAACCCGCGCCTGCGCGCCGCGATGCTGGCGGCCCGGGCCGAGAACATGCCCAAGGACAACATCGAGCGCGCGATCAAGAAGGCGACCGGCGGGGAAGGGGAGAATTACGAGGAGATCCGCTACGAGGGCTACGGCCCGGGCGGGGCGGCGCTGATCGTCGAGGCGCAGACCGACAACCGCAACCGCACGGCCTCGGACGTGCGCTCGGCCTTCACCAAGGCCGGCGGCAGCCTCGCCGAGACGGGCGCGGTCTCGTTCATGTTCGACCGGGTCGGGCTCGTCGCCTTCGACGCGAAGGTGGCGGACGCCGACGCGATGCTGGAGGCCGCCATCGAGGCGGGCGCCGACGACGTCAAGTCGGACGAGAGCGGCCACGAGGTCACCTGCGAGCAGGGCGCCCTCGGGGAGGTCGCCAAGGCCCTCGAGGCCCGCTTCGGCGAGCCCCGCCGCACCGCCCTGGTCTGGCGCCCGCAGAACACCGTCGAGGTCGACGACGAGACCGGCGAGAAGCTGATCCGCCTCGTCGAGATGATCGAGGACCAGGACGACGTCCAGAACGTCTTCGTGAACTTCGCGGTCTCGGACGCGCTGATGGCCCGGATGCAGGACTGAGCGGCGCGCCGGGGCGGAGGGTCGCGGGCCGAGATCCCGGGCCGAGATCCCGGGCCAAGGTAACGGGCCGAGATCCCGGGCAGGACCGTCGCCCGCCCGCGACCACGCATCCGTGATCGCGTCCGCCGCGCGGCCGCCCGAATCGGGTGGTCTCGTGCCGGGCATGACGGACTGGACGGCACCGGTACAACTCCTGTTCTGGCCCGGGGAGGCCGACGGACCCGACGAGCGCCCGTGCGTGACCCTGCGGGAGGCGGTGCTGGCTGCCCGCGCGACGACGGGCGAGCGCCGCGCCTGGATCATCACGGCGAGCGGCCACATCCTGCGGCCCGGGGAGGTCGCCTCCCTGGTCGCGGCCCTCGCGGTCGCGGAGCCGGCGGGCTGAGAGGGGCGCCCTTGTCCCGGCCCGCCCGATGCGGCAAAGCGTCGGGCCTCACGCAGGGACGGCGGGCCGCCCGCCGTCGGAGACGGTTCTGCCGATGCACGACATCCGGGTCATCCGCGACAATCCCGCCGCCTTCGACGCCGGGCTGCGCCGGCGCGGGCTGGAACCGCTCGCCGCCGAGCTCGTCGCCCTCGACGATGCCCGCAAGGCGGCGATCTCGGCCGCGCAGGTCGCCCAGGAGCGGCGCAACGCCCTCTCGAAGGAGATCGGCGCGGCCAAGAAGGCGCGGGACGAGGAGCGGGCCCGGGCGCTGATGGCGGAGGTCGCGCGGCTCAAGGAGCAGGCGCCGGGCCTCGACGCCGCGGCCGACGCCGCCGCGAGGGCCCTCGACGCCCGCCTCGCGGCGATCCCGAACACCCCCGGGCCCGAGGTGCCGGAGGGGAGGGACGAGCACGACAACGTCGAGCTTCGCCGCTTCGAGGGGCGCGGCCGGGCCGAGAGCGGGCGCCAGCACTTCGAACTCGGCGAGGCCGCGGGCCTGATGGATTTCGAGGCCGCCGCCCGGCTGTCGGGCTCGCGCTTCGTCGTGCTGAAGGGCCGCCTCGCCCGGCTGGAGCGGGCGCTGGGCCAGTTCATGCTCGACCTGCACACCGCCGAGCACGGCTACACCGAGGTCGCGCCGCCGCTCCTGGTGCGCGACGAGGCGATGTTCGGCACCGCCCAATTGCCGAAATTCCGCGACGACCAGTTCGCCGCGCAGCCCGGCGCGGTCGAGCCCGGGGCGCCGGGGCGCTGGCTCATCCCCACCGCCGAGGTGCCGCTCACCAACCTCGTGCGCGAGAGCATCCTGTCCGAGGACGAGCTGCCCCTGCGCTTCACCGCGCTGACGCCCTGCTTCCGGGCCGAGGCCGGGGCGGCGGGGCGCGACACCCGCGGCATGCTGCGCCAGCACCAGTTCACCAAGGTCGAACTCGTCTCGATCACGGCGCCCGAGCAATCCGCCGAGGAGCACGAGCGCATGCTCGCCTGCGCGGAGGCCGTGCTGCGCCGGCTCGACCTGCCCTACAGGGTGATGACGCTGTGCACCGGCGACATGGGCTTCGCCTCGCAGAAGACCTACGACATCGAGGTCTGGCTGCCGGGGCAGGGGACCTACCGGGAGATCTCGTCCTGCTCGGTCTGCGGCGATTTCCAGGCCCGGCGCATGGAGGCCCGCTTCCGCCGCCGGGAGGATCGCGGCCTCGGCTACGTGCACAGCCTCAACGGGTCGGGGGTGGCGGTCGGCCGCGCCCTCATCGCCGTGATGGAGAATTACCAGAACCCGGACGGCAGCGTCACGGTGCCGTCCGCGCTCGCGCCCTACATGGGGGGCGTCACGCGAATCGAGGGACCACACGCCTGATGCGCATTCTCGTCACCAACGACGACGGCATCCACGCGCCGGGCCTGAAGGTCCTGGAGGAGATCGCCCGGGGGCTGTCCGACGACGTCTGGGTCGTCGCGCCCGAGACCGACCAGAGCGGGGTGTCGCACTCGCTCTCGCTCAACGATCCCCTGCGCCTGCGCAAGGTCGCCGAGACGCGCTTCGCCGTGAAGGGCACCCCGTCGGATTGCGTGATCATGGGGGTGCGCCACATCCTCAAGGAGCGCGGGCCGGACCTCGTGCTCTCGGGCGTCAACCGCGGCCAGAACGTCGCCGAGGACGTGACCTATTCGGGCACGGTCGCGGGCGCCATGGAGGGGACGATCCTGGGCGTGCGCTCGATCGCGCTGAGCCAGGCCTACGGGGCGGGCGGGCGGGCCCACGTGAAGTGGCAGACCGCCTCCCATCACGGGGCGCGCACGATCCGGCGCATCCTCGAGGCGGGGATCGAGCCCGGCATCCTCGTCAACGTGAACTTCCCCGATTGCGAGCCGGAGGCGGTCGAGGGGATCGCGGTCGTGGCCCAGGGCATGCGCAACCAGCAGCTCCTCGCCATCGACGAGCGCGTGGACGGGCGCGGCAACCCCTATTTCTGGCTCGCCTTCGCGAAGGCGCGGTTCGAGCCCGGCCACGGCACCGACCTCAAGGCCATCGCGGAGAACCGCATCGCGGTGACGCCGCTGCGCCTCGACCTCACGGATGAGCCGACGCTGACGCGCTTCGCCCAGGCCCTCGGCTGAGCCGGTGGACGAGGATCCCGAGGGGCGCGGGGCCGTCGAGGCGGCGAGCTTCGCGCTCGCCCTGCGGGCGCGGGGCGTGCGCGACGCGGCGGTGCTCGGCGCCATGGAGCGGGTCCCGCGCGACCGGTTCGCGCCGGAGGCCCTGCGCGACCTCGCGCGGCGCGACGTCGCCCTGCCGCTGGCCTGCGGCCAGACCATGACGGCGCCGAGCGTGGTCGCCGCCATGCTGACGGCCCTGGAACCGCGGCCCGGCAGCCGCGCCCTCGAGATTGGGACCGGCTCGGGCTACGCCACGGCCCTGCTGCTGCGCCTCGGCTGCGCGATGGTCGAGAGCCTGGAGCGCTACGCCACCCTGGCCTCCGACGCGCAGGCCCGCCTCGACGCGGCCGGACTCGGCGGCGCGGTGCGCCTGCGGATCGCGGATGGCTGCGCCCGGGAGAAGGACGTCACCCCCTTCGACCGCATCCTGGTCAACGGGGTCCTGCCCGCCATCCCGGATCACCTCGGCCAGCGCCTCGCGCCGGGGGGCCGCCTCGTCGGGGCGGTCGTCACCGAGGCGGGCCCGCGCCTCGCAGTGATCGAGCGCGGCCCGGAAGGGCTCGCCCGCCGCCTGCTCGACGGCGCGACGCGGATCGCGCCGCTGACGGCGGGCCGGGCGGCGGTGCTGTAGCCGGACACGGCGCAGCGCCCCGGCAGGCGGGCGGTTCCCGGGACCGCTCGACTCCCGCGCGGGCATCCCGGCCGCGCTCCCCGCAACGGAAGCTTAACCTGAATGGGATTTGAATCTCGCCTATCGGGTTGCGTGGATGTGTGGGTGCGTCGATGCGGGATCGCGGGGCTGGCTACGGGATGCGGACGCTGTCGCGCGTCGCTCTCATCGGGCTGATCGGAGGTGCATCCGCCGCCTGCAGTTCCGATACGATGCGGTTCGGGGATCCGTTCTCGAACCCCTTCTCGTCGAGCGGCACGGAGCCGGGCGCGACCGGCAGCCTGCCGGAGGAGCCGACTGCGCCGGTGCGGACCGCGCCGATCCGCTCGCAGGCCCTCGCGGCGCCGCAGGGCGCGGCCTCCCAGCCGGGGCCGCTGCCCCTGTCGAGCCGGGCCGCGCCGGCCGCCGCCGCGCAGAGCACGCGGGCCGTCGCGGCGGCCCCGGCCACCGGCGGGGCGGCGGGCTGGACCGCCCAGGGCGGCACCACCGTCACGGTCGGCCAGGGTGACACGCTGAACCAGATGTCGACGCGCTTCGGGGTGCCGGCCGCCGCGATCCTGTCGGCGAACGGCCTGTCGAGCGCCAAGGAGGTCACGCCGGGCCGCCAGATCGTGATCCCGGTCTATCACGCGGGCGGCTCCGCCGCGGTGACGCCGCGGGTGACGCCTGCGGCCGCGCCGCGCGAGGTGGCGCAGGCGGCCCGGCCGGCGGAGCCGCCGCGCAAGGTCGCGGAGCTGCGCGAGGAGCCCGCGCCCGCCCCCAAGCCGCATCCGCGGCCGGGCCAGGCCGCCGCGGCGCCGGCGAAGCCCGCGGCTGTCGAGCGGGCGGCCAAGCTGAACGCCCGCCCGGCCGAGCCGGTCAGGACCGCCAAGGTCGAGCCGAAGCCCGAGCCGAAGCAGGCGGCCAAGCCGGAGCCGCGGAAGGCGGAGGCGAAGCACGAGGGGAAGGCGGAGTCCCGGCAGGAGGCCAAGCGCGACGCCAAGGAGACGAAGGCGGCGGCGAAGCCGGCGCCGAAGCCCGAGCCCAAAGTCGCGGCCAAGCCGGAGCCGAAGCCCGAGCCCAAGGTCGCCGCGAAGCCCGAGCCGAAGCCCGAGCCCAAGGTCGCCGCGAAGCCCGAGCCCAAGGTCGCCGCGAAGCCCGAGCCCAAGGTCGCCGCGAAGCCCGAGCCCAAGGTCGCGGCCAAGCCGGAGCCGAAGAAGCCCGCGGAGGCGCCCAAGCAGGTGGCCAAGGCCGAGATCCCCAAGCCGGAGCCGAAGCCCGAGCCCGTCAAGCCCAAGGCGGCCGAGCCCAAGGCGGCCGAGCCCAAGGCGGCCGAGCTCAAGGCGGCCGAGCCCAAGGCGGCCGAGAAGCCGGCCGAGCCGGCCCAGGCTCCTGCCCCGGCCCCGGCCGAGGATGCCTCGGCCTTCCGCTGGCCGGCCCGCGGCCGGGTCATCGCGGGCTACGGATCGAGCGGCAACGAGGGCATCAACATCGCGCTGCCCGAGGGTACGCCGGTCAAGGCCGCCGAGGAGGGCACGGTGGCCTACGCGGGCAGCGACGTGAAGGGCTACGGCAAGCTCGTGCTGGTGCGCCACGCCAACGGCTACGTCTCGGCCTACGCGCATAACGGCGAGATCGACGTGCGCCCGGGCGACAAGGTCAAGCGCGGGCAGGTGATCGCGAAGTCCGGCGCCTCGGGCAACGTGACCTCGCCGCAGCTGCACTTCGAGATCCGCAAGGGCGCGACCCCGGTCGACCCGATCCCGAAGCTCGCCAGCAACTGAACGGTCGCGCCGCGGCATCGCGAGGGCGGTTCCGGCGGGACCGCCCTCGCGAGCGTTACGGGTTCTTGTTCCGCCATCGCCCGCCGCGGCGCGCCTCCCGCCTCGCGGTGGCCGACCGTGAGGCGACGGCGTCGGCCCTGGTCCAGCGGCCAGAACCACCCCGGACGGTTCGGCCGCGGGCGGGAGCCGCCGCGCTCCCCGGGCCGAGCCATGGTGCGGCGGCCGGGCGGGTCGCGCCGAGGCGGCGTCGCGCGACGGAAGCCGCCGCCCGGCCGCGGGCGCCGCGCTCACCCCTCGGCGGTCTCCAATTCCCCGCTGAGGGCCAGCCAATCCTCCTCGGCGGCGGCGAGGGCGGCGGCGGCCTCGGCCCGCATCCGGGCGAGGTCCCCGGCCTTGGCCGGATCGGTCCGGAAGGCGCTGCCGTCCTCCAGCGCCGCGTCGATCTTGGCGATGGCCTCGGAGAGCTTGGTCATCCGCGCCTCGACCGCCTCCAGCCGCTTGCGCAGGGGCGCCAGGGCCGCCCGACGCTCGGCGTTGCTGCGCCGCTCGACCGCCTTGGCCCCGCCGGCCGATTCGCTGGTCCGCGGCGCCTCGGGCTCCGGTCCCGCCAACACGAGGCGGCGGTAATCGTCCATGTCGCCGTCGAAGGGCTTCACGCTGCCGTTCCGCACCAGCCAGAGCCGGTCGGCGCAGGCCTCGACCAGGAAGCGGTCGTGGCTCACCAGGATCACGGCGCCCTCGTAGTCGTTGATCGCCTCCACCAGCGCCTGACGGCTCTCGATGTCGAGGTGGTTGGTCGGCTCGTCGAGGATCAGCAGGTGGGGACCCGCGAAGGCCGCCAGCCCCATCAGCAGCCGGGCCTTCTCGCCGCCCGAGAGCTGCGCCACCGGCGTGTCCGCCTTCTGGCCCGGGAAGCCGAGCCGGGCGGCGGCGGCCCGCACCTTCGATTCGGGCACCTCCGGCATCAGGTCGCGGACATGCGCGTAGGCGCTCTCGGCCGGGCGCAGCTCGTCGAGCTGGTGCTGGGCGAAATACGCCACCTCGATCTTGGTCGAGCGCCGGACCTCGCCCGAGAGCGGATCGAGCCGCCCGCCGATCAGCTTGCAGAAGGTCGACTTGCCGTTGCCGTTGGCGCCGAGCAGCGCGACGCGGTCGTCGGGCGCGAGCGTCAGGGTGAGGCCCGAGAGCACGGTGCGCTCGCCGTAGCCCGCCGCCACCCGCTCCATGGCGACGAGGGGCGGGGAGAGCGGCCGGGGCGGGCTCGGCAGGTGGATCACCGGGACGTCGTCCTCGATCAGCGCGGCGATCGGCTCCATCTTGGCGAGTCGCTTCATGCGCGACTGGGCCTGGCGCGCCTTGGTGGCCTTGGCCCTGAAGCGGTCGACGAAGCTCTGGAGATGGGCGCGCTCGGCCTCCTGCTTCGCCCGCGCCTTGGCCTGCAGGCTGCGCTTCTCGGCGAGCTGGCGGGCGAAGGAGGTGTAGCCGCCCCGGTAGAGGGTGAGCTGGCCGCGGTCGAGGTGGAGGATGTGGTCGACGCTCGTGTCGAGCAGGTCGCGGTCGTGGCTGATGATGATCGCGGTGCGGGGATAGCGCTCCAGGTAATCGTAGAGCCAGAGCGTCCCCTCGATGTCGAGGTAGTTGGTGGGCTCGTCGAGGAGGAGCAGGTCGGGCTCGGAGAAGAGCACGGCGGCGAGCGCCACGCGCATGCGCCAGCCGCCGGAGAAATCCGCGCAGGGGCGGGCCTGCGCCGCCGCGTCGAAGCCGAGGCCGTGCAGGATCGCGGCCGCCCGGGCCGGGGCCGAGTGGGCGTCGATGTCGACGAGGCGCGTCTCGATCTCGGCCCGGCGCAGGCCGTCGGCGGTCTCGGCCTCCCGCAGCAGGCGCGTGCGCTCGACGTCGGCGGCGAGCACGACCTCGTGCAGGGTCTCGGGACCGGCGGGAGCCTCCTGGGCCACGCCGCCGATCCGGGTGCCCTTCGGCAGCGAGACGGTGCCGCCCTCGGTGGCGATCTCGCCCTGGATCAGGCGGAACAGGGTGGTCTTGCCCGCCCCGTTGCGGCCGACGAGGCCGACCCGCGCGCGGTCGGGGATCGCGAAGCCGGCGCGGTCGAGGATCAGGCGTTCGCCGATCCGGTAGGTGAGGTCGTTGACGCGGAGCATGGCCGGTCTTGTGGGGGGCGGGTCGGGCGGAGGCAAGAGGAGGCGAGGATCCCGCCGCGCCCACATCCCGTGCCGATCGCGCCGGCGCGAAATCCGGGGCTGCCGGCACCGGAAATGCGATCACAGGTAGAATTCGCAAAACCTCCATGCTACATAAAGTCGTGCCGGCTCGTCCTCAAAGGATGTCACCGTCATGCAGCTTCCCCTCTTCGAAGAGAGCAAGAGTCTCGACGACCTCACGCGGGCGATGGCCGCAAATCGCCTGCTCGCCCTGGTTGGAGCAGGCGCCAGCGTCGCTTCCGGCTATCCTTCATGGCCGGACTTGATGACGATGATGAATGAAATCCTGTCGAGAGACGATAAGATACCTCCGAAATACGCTGCCATTCTGCGCAGCATCGATGACCCCGCCTGGCAAGCGGAGGAGATGTACGTCAGAATGTCGCCTGAGGAATTTGCGACATTCATCTCGGGGAAGTTCCAGGAGCCGCGGACGCCGCATGCCCTGAGCGAGCCCCACCTGCGGATCGCCGGCCTCGGCTTCCGGCACATCATCACGACGAATTACGATCCCTGCATCGAACTGGCGATGCGGCGGGCCGGGAGGCCGTTCACCCCCATCCACTGGAGCGACGCGGCCGACGTCCGCACCTTCTTCCGCGCCCTGTCCGACCGCTCCGCGCCGCCCTGCATCGTCTATCTGCACGGGCGCTTCGACCGGCCGGCCGACATCGTGCTGACCGAGACGTCCTACGCGCGCCTCTACCTCAACGACGTCTTCCAGCGGCGGATCGTCGCCGTGTTCATGACACAGCCCGTCGTGTTCCTCGGCTTCTCGATGCGCGATCCCGATCTGGGGCAGATCATGCGCAGCGTGCGGGCGAATCTGGGTGTGGAGGACAGCCAGCATTTCGGGGTCTTCGGCTACCGGACCGAGGACGAGAGGGCGCTGATCGAGAGGCGCATGCGGGACAAGTTCGGCCTGCGGGCCGTGTTCTACCGGATCCAGAGCGCGCCGGGAGACGCGGAGGACCATTCCGGCCTGCTGGCCCTCCTCGACCGGATCGGGGCGGGCGGACTCGCGTCCGCGGCGGGCGCGCCGACCGCGCCCGCCGCGGCGCCCGAGCTCCACGTCGCGAAGGAGCCGGCGGACGAGGTCGATCCGAACAAGGGCCTGTTCGGCGGCACCGCCGAGACGGCACGCCGGCGGCTCCTCGTCCGCGACGTCAGGCTGGATCAGGACGAAGGATTCGCCGCCTTCACGCTCGTCGTGGAGAGCAGGCCGGGTGCCGGACCTCCGCTCGCCGGTCCGGTGCGGTTCCACCTGCACCCGACCTTCCCTCGGGAGCAGGTCGTGGTGCCGGCGCGGAACGGCACGGCCGAACTCCCGATCGATTTCGCCTACGGCGCCTTCACGGTCGGCGCGGTCGTCGAGAACGACCCCCCGGACGAGAACAGGCTGGAACTCGACCTGAGCGCCGCGACGGAATTTCCCGCCTGGTTCCGGGAGCGGTGAGCGCGGGCCCGGCACCGCCCCGCGAGGGCGCCGCCGGTTGACAGGCCGACACCGGGCCGGGCTATGCGGGCGCGGCAGAGGTGAGGCGGGACGGGATATGATGCCGCGCGTTGAGGAACTGGAGCGTCGCCTGAGCGGCGGCGACGCCCTCGTCGGCATCGTCGGGCTCGGCTATGTCGGGCTGCCCCTCGCCCTCGCGGCCCTGCGGGCGGGCTTCTCCGTCCTGGGCTTCGACACCAACCCGGAGCGGGTCGCCGCGCTCAACCGCGGGGAGGGGGCGTTCCACCACATCCCCGGGGATGCGCTGGCCGAGGCGGCGCGCGCCGGCACCTTCGCGGCGACCGGCGACATGGCCCGGCTCGCCGAGCCCGACGCGATCCTGATCTGCGTGCCGACGCCGCTCACGCGGCACCGGGAGCCCGATCTCGGCTTCGTCGTGGCGAGCGCCCGGGCCGTGGCGGCCTCCCTGCGGCCGGGTCAGCTCGTGGTGCTCGAATCGACCACCTATCCGGGCACCACGGACGAGGTGGTGCGGCCGCTCCTGGAGGCCGGCGGGTTGCGGGTCGGGGCCGAGATCTTCCTCGCCTACTCGCCCGAGCGGGAGGATCCCGGCAACGCCGCCTTCTCGACCGCGCAGATCCCCAAGGTGGTGGGCGCGGACGACCCCGCCTCGCGGCGCCTCGCCGCCGCCCTCTACGGGGCCCTCACGGTCGCCACCGTGCCGGTGTCGAGCGCGGCCTGCGCGGAGGCCGTGAAGCTCACCGAGAACATCTTCCGCGCGGTCAACATCGCCCTCGTGAACGAGCTGAAGCTCGTCTACGACGCGATGGGCATCGACGTCTGGGAGGTGATCGAGGCCGCCGCCACCAAGCCGTTCGGGTTCATGCCGTTCTATCCGGGGCCCGGGCTCGGCGGGCACTGCATCCCGATCGATCCGTTCTACCTCGCCTGGAAGGCGCGGGAATTCGAGGTGCCGGCCCGCTTCATCGAACTCGCCGGCGAGGTCAACACCCGCATGCCCGCCCACGTGGTCGAGCGCCTCGCGGCGGCGGTCGACCGGACGGGGCGCCCCTTCTCGGGATCGCGCATCCTGCTGCTCGGCCTCGCCTACAAGCGCAACATCGACGATACCCGCGAGAGCCCCGCCCTGCGGCTGATGCGGCTGATCGAGGCGCGCGGCGCGACCTGCCTCTACCACGATCCGCTGGTGCCGGTGCTGCCGCCGACGCGCGAGTACGCCTCCCTCGCGGGACGCCGCTCGACCCCCCTCGATGCCGGGACGCTGCGCGCGGCCGACGCGGTGCTGATCGCCACCGATCACGACGGGGTCGATTACGCGCTGGTCGCGGCGGAGGCCCGCCTCGTCGTCGACACGCGCAACGCCATGGCCCGGCGCGGCCTGTCCGGGCCGACGATCCTGAAGGCGTGAGGCGCGCCGGTCGCGGCGCAAGATCCGGGACGCGCCAGGCACCGCCCGGTGCCATCACGGGGGCCGCCGAAGGCCAGCCAGGGGACCCGCCATGCCGCCCGCCGTGAACCGTCCGATGAGCCTCTCCGACTGGGGCCTGATCCTGCTCCTGTCGGTGCTCTGGGGCGGCTCGTTCTTCTTCGTGCGGGTCGCCCTCGACGCGCTGCCCCCGCTCACCGTCGTCGCCCTGCGCCTCGCGCTGGCGGCCCTGATCCTCAACGCCCTCGCGCCGCTCCTCGGCGCGCGCATGCCCCGCGACCGCGCGACCTGGGCCGCCTTCCTGGGCATGGGGATCCTCAACAACGCGATCCCGTTCTGCCTGATCGCCTGGGGGCAGACGCAGATCGCCTCCGGCCTCGCCGCGCTGCTCAACGCGACGACGCCGCTCACCACGGTGGTCGTCGCCCACTTCCTCACCCGCGACGAGCGGATGACCGGCCGGCGCCTCGCCGGGGTCGGGCTCGGCCTCGCGGGCGTCGCCGTGATGGTCGGCCCGGCGGTGCTGGGCGGGCTCGGGGCGGCGGCGCTCGCGCAGGGGGCGGTGCTCGCCGCGGCCTGGTCCTACGCCCTCGCGGGCGTCTACGGCCGGCGCTTCGGCCGGATGGGCCTGCCGCCCCTCGTCACCGCCGCCGGCCAGGTGACCTGCTCGGCGCTCCTCCTCGGGCCGCTCGCCCTCGCGCTGAACCGGCCCTGGACGCTGCCACCGCCGGGCCCGGGCGCCTGGGGCGCGGTGCTCGGCCTCGCCTGCCTCTCGACCGCGCTCGCCTATCTGATCTTCTTCCGCATCCTGGCGCGGGCCGGGGCGACCAACATCGCCCTCGTCACCTTCCTGATCCCGGTCTCGGCGATCGGCCTGGGCGTGCTCGTCCTCGGGGAGCGGCTCGACGCGCGGCAGATCGCCGGGATGGGGCTGATCGGGGCGGGCCTCGCCGCCATCGACGGACGGCTCCTCGACCGGCTGCGCCCGCGCGGCGCCCCGCGTCGCGGGCCCGGGGAGGCGTGAGCCGCCCGAGCCGGGACGGCACCGCCCGCCGGAGCAGCGCGATGCTCCTCTAATCCACCGTGCGGGCCGTCCAGGTGGCGTGGCGCACGCCGGGCGCGCGTTCGAGGCTCACCACCACCGCGTCGAGTTCCGCCGGATCGACCGCGGTGCTGACCAGGGTCGCGACGAGTTCGACCTCGCCCTCGGCCGGCTCCTCGACCGTGACCTCGCTTACCGGGTAGTTCGCCCCCTCCAGCCGCTCGGTGAGGAGGTCGCGGGTGCGGCCCAGGGCGTCGCCCTCGGTCGTCAGGCGCACCTCGTAGGTCGCCTCGGTGGAGCGCTCGTCGATCGGGATGCGGTTGATCGCGTTGACCAGGGGGCGCAGCAGGGTGTTGCCGGCGAGCACCGCGCCGGCGACCAGCACGGCCTCGCCGAGAAGATCCGCCCCCGAATAGGCCCCGACCGCGGCCGAGCCCCACAGGGTCGCCGCCGTGTTGAGGCCGCGGACGTTCATGCCCTCCTTCATGATCACGCCCGCGCCCAGGAAGCCGACGCCGGACACCACGTAGGCGGTGATGCTGACCGCGCCGGCCTGGGCGTTGAGCCGCATGCCGAGATCGACGAAGGCCGCCGCGCCGACCGCGACCAGCACGTTGGTGCGCAGGCCCGCGGTCCGCTGCCGGTACTGCCGCTCCGCCCCGATCAGGGTTCCGAGCAGGAAGGCGACGAGGAGGCTGAGGGCGGAATCGACGAAGGCCCCGGGCTGGAACGCCTGAAAAGCCGCCATGCCTGCATCATCCGCGTCGTCGAGGGAGCCGGCCGCTCATAGCCCGACCGCGCGGCCGGCGGAAGCCGGGCGCCGGCCCGGGAGCCGCTCCGCGACGGTACCCGCCGCAAAGTTATCCCCAACCCTGGCAAGCCCGGCCGCATCGTGGCAAGAACAACAAGGTGCGGGGGTTGCGGGGCGTCGTCATGGGTCGTCTGGGGGTATTTCCGTTCTTCAAGGACGCGGGGGTCGACCTCGCCCCCTACGAGACCCGCTGCATCTGGAGACGCTTCGAGCCGAACGAGGTCCTGGTGGACTTCGACGACGCCTCGACGGACGTGTATTTCCTGGCCGCGGGCGAAGTGCGCATCCTCAACCGCACGCAATCGGGCAAGGAGGTGATCCTCGGGGAGATGCGCGGCGGCGAGTTCTTCGGGGAACTCGCGGCGATCGACGGGGTGAGCCGCTCGGCCAACGTCACGGCGCTGACGCGCGGCGAACTCTGCGTCGTGCCGGCGCCGGTCTTCCGCCAGATCGTCTTCGCGGCGCCGCCGATCGGGGACCGCCTGCTGCGCCTCCTCGCCAAGCGGGTGCGCTCGCTCAACGGCCGCCTGATGGAGCACGCGGTCCTCGACCTGCGCCACCGGCTCTACGCGGAGCTGCTGCGGCTCTCCTCGCCGCGGGCGGGCTCGGACGGCGAGCGGGTCGTGACCCCGCCGCCCTACCACCACGTGCTCGCCGCCCGGATCGGCTGCCGCCGCGAGCAGGTGACGCGGGAATTCACCGTGATGGCCCAGGAGGGCCTCGTGGACCGCACCCGCGGCGCCCTGATCCTGCGCCGGCCCGACCTGCTGGAAGCCCGGGTCGCCGAGGCGCTGCGGGAGGACGGCTGAGCGCCGGCGGCGGCCGGTGCCGGTCGCCGAGACGGCCACCGGTTCGGCGGCGAAACCGACGTGAGGGCCGAAGCAGACTTGCCTCGCGCGCTCCTGCTTTGACGGAACGGCGCAGGGCGGTTCCGCCCAGCGACGTCGTCCTGTGCAGGATTCGCTACCCGAATCCGGCGCGGGTTGCTTAGGCCAACCAGTCGGGGGTGCGCGCGCACGCCGTGCATGCTACCGTTAGGTCATGTTCGGTTGCGTGTGCGGCCGGCGGCCGCGCCCGGTGGATCGGCGGCGACATCTCGGCCCTGCCTCCTCGTCGGCGACACCCCGATCGGGCCGCTGAGCGCGCGCCGGTTTCCGAACCGGGCGGGCGCGACGTGCAGCTCCTGCACCGCGGCGCATTCCCGGCGCGCGGCTAGGGGGGAGTGGCGGTGGGCAGACTCGGACAGATCCTGTCGGCGCAACACGAGCAGGTGCTCGACGCGTGGCTCCGCCGCCTCGACGCGCCCGGGGAGACCAAGCCCGGCCGGACGACCTCGCCCGGGCTGCTGCGGGTCGAACTCGCGGCCTTGCTGCGAGCCCTGACCGACGCCTTCCTCGCCGGCGAGGGCGGGGTGAGCGGCGAGCCCTTCGCGGCGATCGAGGCGCAGGCGACCGCCATGAGCGCGGCGCGGGCCCGGGACGGCTTCACCCCGATGGAGACGGCGAGCCTGCTGATGTCCCTCAAGGACGCGGCCGCCGAGGTGGTGCGGCGCGAGGCGGGTGCGGGGCCCGAGCATCCGGCCGAGATCCTCGCTCCCTTCGGCGCCGCCGTGGACCGGCTGGCCCTCGTGACCTTCGCGGCCTTCGTGGAGACGCGGGAGCGGCTGATCGAGCGGCAGAGCCGGGCGCTCCTCGACCTCGCCACCCCGGCGCTGCCGATCTGGCAGCGCATCATGCTGATGCCGCTCGTGGGGATCATCGACACGCAGCGCGCGCGGCAGATCATGGAGAGGCTCCTCGACGCCCTCGGGCGGGAGGAGGCCTCGATCGCGATCCTCGACGTCACCGGGGTGCCGGTCATCGACAGCCGCGTCGCCCTGCACCTGACCAGGACCGTCGAGGCGGCGCGCCTGCTCGGCGCCCGGGTCGTGGTCACGGGCATCAGCCCGGACGCGGCCCAGACCCTCGTGAAGCTCGACGTGACCCTCACCAGCATGATCACCCGGGGGACGCTGCGGGCCGGCCTCGCCGAGGCGTTCCGGCTCCTGCGCGAGGAGGTGCGGCCGAATCCGACCGAGGCGGGACTCTGATGCGCGTGCCGATCCTGCGCTACGGCCGCGTCCTGCTGACGTCGCTGCCCGCCGACCTCACCGACCAGCAGGTGATGGACCTGCAGATCGACGCCCTGGCGCGGCTGCGGGACGGCCAGGCGGACGGGCTCGTCATCGACATCACGGCGGTGGACGTGGTCGATTCCTACATGGCGCGCATCCTGTCGGAGACCGCCCGGATGGTGGGCATCATGGGCGGCGTCGCGGTGCTGGCCGGGATGCGCCCCGCCGTGGCGCTGACGCTGGTGGAGATGGGGCAGAACCTGATCCGGATGGAGACGGCCTTCGACCTGGAAGGCGGCGTCGCCAAGGTCAGGCGCGCGATGGCCGCCCGCGGAGGTCGGAATGACGACCCGCCCGCACCCTGACGCCTTCGCCCAGCCTCTGCGCGGCGGCCCGGCCGGCCGCGAGGGGGAATTGGCCGTCCGCGTCGCCGTCCGGATCCAGGAGGATATCCTGGCGGCGCGCCACGCCGCCCGCGACGCGGCCCGGCTGGTCGGGCTCGGCACCGTGGACGAGACGAGGCTCGCCACCGCGGTCTCCGAACTGGCCCGCAACGCGCTCCGCTACGCCGGGGCGGGCGAGTGCCGCATCCTCGCCCGGACCAACGCCCTCGCCGTCACGGTCGCCGTCGAGGTCGAGGATCACGGCCCGGGGATCGACGACGTGGCCGCCGCCCTCACGCCGGGCTTCTCGACCGGGGGCGGGCTGGGGCTCGGGCTCCCCGCCGTGCAGCGGCTGATGGACGAGATTTCCTTCGACACGCGGCCGGGCGGCACCCTGGTCCGCGCCAGCCTGGTGCGCCGGCCGTGAGCGAGGTGGTCGAAGCCCTCGGCTTCCGGATCCGGGCCGAGATCGACGCCGTGGAGGCGTGGCAGGAGGCCCGGCGCCTGGCCGAGCGCCACGGCTTCGGGACGGCCCGGGCGCACGACCTCGCCACGGCCGTGTCGGAACTGGCGACCAACCTGGTGCTGCACGCCCGCCGCGGCGGGACCCTCCGGCTCGCGGTGCGCCGCGAGGCGGACCGGCCGGTGATCGAGATCACGGCCGAGGATGACGGTCCGGGCATCGCCGACCTCGGCAAGGCCCTGGAGGACGGATACTCGACCGGCGGCGGCCTCGGCTGCGGCCTGCCCGGGACGCGCCGGCTCGTCGACCGCTTCGCGATCACCTCGGCCCCGGGAATCGGGACCCGCGTCGCCTGCGCGGTGCGTCGGGCATGAGGATCGGCGCCGCATCCCGGACCTATCCGGGCGAGAGCCTGTGCGGCGACGGGGCGGCCTGGTGGGGCGAGGGGAGCGCGACGCTGGTCTGCCTCGCGGACGGGCTCGGGCACGGCGCCGAGGCCCACCTCGCGGCGCGCGCCATCCTGGCCGTGGCGCGGGACTGCGCCGGGCTCGATCCGGCGCCGCGGCTCGCCGCCATCGACCGGGCGGTGCGACGCACCCGCGGCGGGGCCGCGCTCCTCGCGCGGATCGACCCCGCCGCCATGCGGCTCTCCCTCGCGGGGGTCGGCAACGTGCGGGCGGGCCTGTTCGGGCAAGAGACCCGGCGCTTCGACGGCACGCCCGGCATCGTCGGGGCGGGCCCGCGCGAGGTCCGCCCCCTCGATCTCGCCTTCGCGGCGGGGGACGCGCTGGTGCTGTGGACGGACGGCCTCGCCCCCGTCGAACTCGACGCGGACGAGCGGCGCCTGCGCGGCGACCCGCAGCGCCTCGCCGGCCGGCTGCTGGCCCGGTTCGGGCGGGCGGAGGACGACGCCACGGTGATCTGCGTGGGGCTCCCGGGCGATCAGGACTGCGCCGGCCCGTAGGCCGCGAAGAACACCCGCACCGCCTCGCCGATCAGGTAGGCCGCTTCCGCCGGGGTCGGCGGATCGCCCACCGCGAAGAGCAGGCGCCGCATCGTCGCCGCCGCGCAGAGGTCGAGGAAGTGGCGCGCGGCCAGCGCCGTGTCGGTCGGGCGCAGGCGCCCCGCCGCCACCTGCCGGTCGAGATAGGCCCGCAGCCGCTGCGCCCCCTGGACCGGACCCGCCTCGTAGAAGGCGCGGCCGAGCCGCGGGAACTTCTCCGAGGCGCCGATCACCGTGCGGATCGAGGCCACGTGGTCGGACCGGCACATCTCGTCGAGGAAGCTCAGGCCGAGCCGCCGCAGCACCGCCGGCACGTCGGGGTCGTCGACGTCGAGGCGGAAGAGGTTCTCGGCGAGGGTGCGCTTCTCCTCGACGGTCAGCGCCTCGAACAGCGCCTCCTTGCTGTCGAAGTAGACGTAGAGCGTGCCCTTCGAGACTCCCGCCGCCTTGGCGATGCTGCCCATGCTCGCCCCGTCGAAGCCGCAGGCGAGGAAGACCTCGCGCGCGCCGTCGAGGATCTGGCGGCGCTTGTCGCTCTCCGCCGCGTCGAGGGTGGTGGGACCATCGGCCATCCGAGAACCATTTCCTCCTTCGCGAAGCCGGTCAAGCCGGCCCGTCGATCGAGGGTGCGCCGGGACGGGGGAGAAAGCGCCCCCGACCAGGCCGCCGTTGACCGAACCGTTCGGTCAATCTATATCGGTGCGCGCCGGCGGCGGTCAACCGCGTCGGGACGATCGGGGATCGGGCAATGGCCTATCGGGACGAGTACGCGCAGGGTCAGGGCGTGCAGGGTGACGCGGCGCGCGACCGGGCTGCGCCGGACGCCGCGCCGGGAACGCCGCGGCGTCGCCTGCGCCGGGTCCTGCTGCCGCTCGCCCTGCTCGCCGCCCTCGGAGCGGGCGGCCGCGAGGGCTATGCCTGGTACACGACCGGCCGCTTCCTCGTGTCGACCGACGACGCCTACGTGCAGGCCGACATCGCGACGCTCGCCGCCAAGGTCTCGGGCTACCTCGCTTCCGTCCCGGTGGTGAACGGGCAGGCGGTGCGGGCGGGCGACGTCATCGCGCGCATCGACGACGGCGATTACCGGCTCGCCCTGCGGGCGGCCGAGGACAAGCTGGCGACGCAGCGCAGCACCATCGCGCGCATCGCCCGCCAGGTCGAGGCGGCCCGCGCCCAGGTGGCGCAGGGCGAGGCGCAGATCGAGGCGGCCCGCGCCGACCAGGTGCGCGCGGCGGCCGATTACCAGCGCCAGACGCAGCTCGCCCAGTCCGAATTCGCCGCCCGCGCCCGCCTGGAGCAGGCCAAGGCCGATCGCGACCGCTCGGACGCCAACGTCAAGGCCGCCGAGGCGGCCCTGCTCGCCGCCAAGGCCAACGTGGCGGTGCTGGAGGCGCAGGGCCGCGAGGCCGAGAGCCTCGCAGCCGAGCTCAGGACCGGGGTGGACCGCGCCGCCCGCGACCTCTCCTTCACGGAGCTGCGGGCGCCCTTCGACGGGGTGATCGGCAACAAGGCCGTGGAGGCGGGCGCCTACGTGCAGCCCGGCTCGCGCGTCGCCGCCCTGGTGCCCCTCGACAGCGTGCGCGTCGACGCGAACTTCAAGGAGACGCAGCTCGCCCGCATGCGGGTCGGGCAGCCGGTTCATATCCGGGTCGATGCCTGGCCCGACCGCGACATCCTCGGCACGGTCGAGAGCTTCTCGCCGGCCTCCGGCTCCGTCTTCAGCCTGCTGCCGCCCGACAACGCCACCGGCAACTTCACGAAGATCGTCCAGCGCCTGCCGGTGCGGGTGAAGGTGCCGGCCGAGATCGCCCGGGAGGGCCTGCTGCGCCCCGGCCTCTCGGTGGTGGCGAAGGTCGACACGCGCGGCCTCGGCGCGGAGGCCCCGGAGCCGCGCGCGGTCTCGCACGCCGCCGCGCAGCGGCATGCCGCTCGGGAGTGAGCCCGTGGCCGCCGCGCCGATCGCCGCCGGGCCCTCGGCCGCCGCGCCGCCGGCCGCCGAGCCGCCCCTCGACCGCCGCCGCATGGTGGCGTTCGTCTCCATGGTGTTCGGGATGTTCATGGCGATCCTGGACATCCAGATCGTCTCGGCCTCCCTCGCCGAGATCCAGGCCGGCCTCTCGGCCTCGGCCGACGAGATCCCCTGGGTGCAGACGAGCTACCTCATCGCCGAGGTGATCTCGATCCCGCTCTCGGGCATGCTCTCGCGGGTGCTCTCGACCCGCTGGATGTTCGTGATCTCGGCGGGCGGCTTCACGCTGATGAGCCTGATGTGCGCGACCTCGTCCTCGATCGGCGAGATGATCCTGTGGCGCGCCCTCCAGGGCTTCATCGGCGGCGGCATGATCCCGACCGTCTTCGCCTCGGCCTTCACGATCTTCCCGCCCTCGAAGCGGGGCATCGTCTCGCCGATGATCGGCCTCGTGGCGACGCTCGCCCCCACCATCGGCCCGACGGTCGGCGGCTACCTCACCGACCTGTTCGACTGGCACTGGCTCTTCCTGGTCAACATCCTGCCGGGCCTGTGCGTCACCGTCTCGACCTGGGCGCTCGTCGATTTCGACGAGCCGAACCTCGCGCTCCTGCGCCGCTTCGACTGGGCCGGGCTCGCCTTCATGGCGGGCTTCCTGGGCTGCCTGGAATACGTGCTGGAGGAGGGCCCGCTGCACGACTGGTTCCAGGAGGAGTCGGTGTTCGTGGCCGCGCTCGTCTGCGCGGTCTCGGGGGTGCTGTTCTTCTGGCGGGCGCTGCGCGCGGACCAGCCGATCGTGGACCTGCGCGCCTTCTCGGACCGCAACTTCGCGGCCGGCTGCGCGGCGAGCTTCGTGCTCGGGATCGGGCTCTACGGGCTCACCTACCTCTACCCGGTCTATCTCGGGCGGGTGCGGGGCTACTCCGCCCTGCAGATCGGCGAGACGATGTTCGTCTCGGGGCTGTGCATGTTCGTCACCGCCCCGATCGCCGGACGGCTCTCCGGCCGGGTCGATCCGCGGATCATGATGGCGCTCGGCTTCACCGGCTTCGCGGCGGGCACCTTCCTGGTCACGGGCCTGACCAAGGATTGGGATTTCGGGGAGCTGCTGCTGCCGCAGGTGCTGCGCGGCTGCTCGCTGATGCTCTGCATGATCCCGATCAACAACATCGCCCTCGGCACGCTGCCGCCAGCCCGGATGAAGAACGCCTCCGGCCTCTACAACCTCACCCGCAACCTCGGCGGCGCGGTCGGGCTGGCGCTGATCAACACGGCGCTGAACGACCGCTGGGACCTCCACCTCGCGCGCCTGCACGAGCGCTTCACCTGGACGAACCCGCTGGTGCTGGAGCGGCTCGACGCGATGGCGCGCGGCTTCTCGGGGCTCGCCGGGGATCCGGACGCCATGGCGCTCAAGGCCATGATGGGCACCGTGCGCATCCAGGGCCTTCTGATGAGCTTCTCGGACGTGTTCCTGATGCTGACCGGGCTCTTCCTGGCCATGGCCTGCGCGACGCCGCTGATCCGGCGCCCCCGGGCGGGGGCGGGCGGCGGCGGCCATTGACGACGGGGGGCGGGAGGGCGCCGCGGCGCCCTCCCGCTTCGCCGGCGCCAGGATCGGCGGCGGCGCCCTCAGCCCTTCATCGCGTCCGCCTTCTCGATCAGCGCCTCGGCCATGCGGATCGACGCGATGTCGATGAGGCGGCCGTCGAGGGAGACGGCGCCGCGGCCGGCCCGGGCGGCCTCCTCCATCGCCTGCAGGATGCGGCGGGCCTTGGTCACCTCGGCCTCGGTGGGGGTGAAGACCTCGTTGGCGAGCTCGATCTGCGAGGGGTGGATCGCCCACTTGCCCTCGAAGCCGAGCACCGCGCAGCGCTTGGCCGCCGCCTTGAACCCGTCCGGATCGCTGAAATCGCCGAACGGCCCGTCGATCGGGCGCAGCCCGTAGGCCCGGCAGGCGACCAGCATGCGGTTCTGGGCGAACAGCCACGGGTCCTGCCAGTGGGTCTGGCGGCCGCCCTCGGCGTCCTTGTCGGTCAGCACCGCGTAATCCGGGTTGACGCCGCCGATCACCGTCGAGCGGGCCCGCGTCGAGGCCGCGTAATCGGCCACCCCGAACGACATCGCCTCCAGGCGCTTCGAGGATTGCGCGATCGCCTCGACGTTGGCCATGCCGAGCGCCGTCTCGATCAGCACCTCGAAGCCGATCCGCTTGTCGCGCTTCTTGGCCTGCTCGATCTGGGTGACCAGCACGTCGATCGCGTAGACGTCCGCCGGCACGCCGACCTTCGGGATCAGGATCATGTCGAGGCGCGGGCAGGCCTCCACGATGTCGACCACGTCCCGGTACATGTAGTGGGTGTCGAGACCGTTGATGCGGATCATCATGGTCTTGCTGCCCCAATCCAGGTCGTTGAGGGCCTGGATGATGTTGCGGCGGGCCTGCTCCTTGTCGTCGGGCGCGACCGCGTCCTCGAGATCGAGGAAGATGACGTCCGCCGCCGACTTCGCCGACTTCTCCATGAAGGTCGGATTCGAGCCCGGCACCGCGAGTTCGGAGCGGTGCAGGCGGGCCTTGGCCTGCGGGATCAGGGTGAAGCTCATACGGTGGTACTCCTTCGGGGAAACGGGCGGGGGAACGGAGCGATCAGCCGGTCGCGCCGAACCCGACCGCGATGCAGTTGATGGAGAGCAGGAGCGCCGACTTGAAGGTCTCCCGCCTCACCTCGTCGGTCTCGCCGCGGAAGCGGCGCAGCAGCTCCACCTGCTCGCGGCTGACCTGGTTGATCACCGGCAGGCGCTCGGTCAGCCGGCCGCGATATTGCGGGAAGCGCTCCGCCACCTCGGCGTCGCCGCTCACCCGCACCACCATGCGCCGCGTCAGGTGGTACTCCTCGGCGATCATGGAGAAGATCTCCTCGCGCACCCGCGCGTCCGGCACCAGGCCGGCGAAGTCGCGGGCGATGTCGAGGTCGACCGTGAGCAGCGTCTTCTCGACCTCGTCGAGGACGAGGCGGAAGAGCCGCGACTCCGCGAACATCCGGCGCAGCAGCGCCTCGCCGGCCTCGCCGCGCACGTCGAGGAAGCTCATGAGGCCGCTGCCGACCCCGTACCAGCCGGTGATGACGTGCCGGTTCTGCGACCATGCGAAGACCCAGGGGATCGCCCGCAGGTCGGCGAGGCTGCGCGCGCCGAAGCGCCGGGCCGGGCGCGAGCCGATGTTGAGCAGCGCGATCTCGTCGAGGGGGCTCGCGGCGCCGAAATAGGTGACGAGGTCCGGGTGCGAGACCAGCTTGACGTAGGCCGCCCGCGAGGCGCCCGAGAGCGCCTCCATGGCGTCGTCGAAGTCCGGCCGCGGCGCGAAGGAGGGGTCGCGCTCCGCGTTCAGGGCGTGCGCGAAGACCGAGGAGGCGAGCAGCTCCATCTGGTAGGCGGCGGTGCCGCGGTTGGCGTACTTGAACGAGACCACCTCGCCCTGCTCGGTGGTGCGGAAGCGCCCCCGGATCGAGCCCGGCGGCTGGGCCGCGATGGCCCGGCCGGTCGGGGCGCCGCCGCGGCTCACCGAGCCGCCGCGGCCGTGGAAGAACGCGATCGGCACGCCCGCCTGCTTGCCGACCTCGGTCAGCTTGGCCTGGGCCTTGGCCAGTTCCCAGTTCGACGACACGAAGCCGCCGTCCTTGTTGGAATCGGAGTAGCCGATCATCACCTCCTGCACCCCGCCCTGCCAGCGGGTCGAGCGGCGCACCAGGGGGATCTGGAGGAGTTCCCGCATGATCGCCGGCGCGGCGCGCAGGTCGTCGATCGTCTCGAAGAGCGGCACGATCGGCAGCGGGCAGATCTCGATCCCGGCCGCGTCGAGGAACAGCCCCGCCTCCTTGGCGAGGAGGTAGACGCCGAGGATGTCGGGCACCGAGTGGGTCATCGACAGGACGAAGCTGCCGAAGGCCTCGCGGTCGAGCTCCTTGCGCATCTCGCCGACGAGCCGGAAGGTCTCCAGCGTCTCGCGGGCCTCCTCGGGCAGGGACTGGAACGAGCGCTGGCCCTCCAGGGGCCGGGCGAGTTCCGCCGTGAGCCACGCCGTCCAGGCGGGCTGGTCCACCTCCGGCGGCGCGGCCTCGTCGCCGCGTCCCTGACGCCAGAGGGCCTGCAGCGCCCGCGTCGTGCGGGTGGTGTTCTCGCGGATGTCGAGGCGCACGGTCGAGAAGCGAAAGATCTCCACCATGCGGCGCACCGGCCGCACCAGGTCGACGGCCAGGGACGGGCACTTGGCGTCGGTGAGGCCCGCCTCCAGCACCCGCAGGTCGTTGATGAGGTCGTCCGCGTCCGAGTAGTCGGGCGCGCCGGTGATCGCGTCGCCCTCGTTGCGGGCGATCGTGGCTTCGAGCTTGCGCAGGATGCAGGTCAGGTACTGGCGGTAGAGTTCGCCGGGATTGCGCCGCGCGATGCCACGGGCATCCCCGCTCGCCGCGAGCTGGCGGGCGAGTTCGGTCTTGAACGAGGCGGGGGCGGGCAGGGAGCGCTCGCTGATCGAGAGCATCCGCCCGAGATGGATCACCCCGTCCCGGTAGCGGCGCATGCTGGCGAGCGCGTTGCGGCGCAGGGTCGAGCGGGTGACCGCGGCCGTGACGAAGGGGTTGCCGTCGCGGTCGCCGCCGATCCAGGAGCCGAACTGGAAGAAGGCCGGCACCTCGAACGTCTCGTCCGGGTAGTATTCCCGCAGGCTCTCCTCCAGCGAGACCATCACCTCGGGCAGCATCTCGAACAGGGTCTCGTCGAAGAAGTGCAGGCCCCAGGCCACCTCCTGCTCGACGGTCGGCTTCTCGAGGTGGAGTTCGCCCGTCATCCAGACGAGCTCGATCTGGTCGCGCAGGTCGGCCATCAGGCCGGTGCGCTCGCGCTCGGTCCAGCGGGGGAGTTCGAGTTCGCGCAGGAGCAGGTAGATGCGCCGGAACTTCTCCAGCACGGTGACGCGCTTGCCCTCGGTCGGGTGCGCGGTCAGCGTCGGGCGGATGCGCAAATCCTTCAGGAGCGCGTGGATCTCGCGCGCCGGGACGCGGTTGTGCACCGCCTCGGCCAGGACCGCGCTGAAGGAGCCGCGCAGGGCGTGGCGCCCGCGCGTGCGCTCCACGTGGCGGCGGCGGCGCATCGCGGTGTTCTGCTCGGCGATCGAGATGAGCTGGAACCAGATGCCCTGGACCTGGAGCGCGCGGGCCATCAGGTCCGGCGAGAAATCCGAGATGTTGGCGTTGCCGTGCAGCACGGATTCGAGTTCCGGCTCGTGGCGGCGGCAGACGTCCAGCAGGGAGTGGAACAGGATGTCGGTCGCCTCGCGGGACGAGGTGCCGGTGATCACGGGGGGCGCGAACGAAGGATCGGGAGCGCCCGCGGGGACGGAAAGCGCGAGGGTCATCGTCGGCCTCTCGGGACAGGGGGGCCGGGGCCGCCCCGCCTGCGGCGAGGGGGCGGCCCCGAATGGTCGCGCGGCGACCCGGGAAGGTCGCTGGCGACCCGGGAAGGTCGCTGGCGACCCGGGAAGGTCGCTGGCGACCCGGGAGGGTTGCGGGCCGGGCCGCGCGGACTTCCTCAGGCCGCCTTGCGGCGGGTCGCCATGACCTTGGCCATGGTGGAGCCGAACTCGCCCGGGCTCGGGGCGACGGTGAGCCCGTAGGAGCGCATGATCTCGGCCTTCTCGGCGGCGCTGTCGCCGACCGCCGAGATGATCGCGCCGGCATGGCCCATGCGGCGGCCCTTCGGGGCGGTGAGGCCCGCCACGAAGCCGACCACCGGCTTCGACATGTTGTCCTTGATCCAGGCCGCGGCCTCGGCCTCCTGCGGGCCGCCGATCTCGCCGATCATCAGCACCGCGTCGGTCTCCGGATCCTCCTCGAACAGGGCGAGGTGGTCGAGGAAGGAGGAGCCGTTGATCGGGTCGCCGCCGATCCCGACCGAGGTCGAGATGCCGAGGCCCACCGCCTTCATCTGCGAGGCCGCCTCGTAGCCGAGGGTGCCGGAGCGGGAGATCACCCCGACATTGCCCTTCAGGTAGATGTGGCCGGGCATGATGCCGAGCATCGACTTGCCGGGCGAGATGATGCCGGCGCAGTTCGGCCCCACCACCATCGAGCGGCGCTCCTTGGGGTAGCGCTTCAGGTAGCGCTTCACCCGCATCATGTCCTGGGCCGGGATGCCGTCGGTGATCGAGCAGATCAGCCGGATGCCCGCATCGGCCGCCTCCATGATGGCGTCCGCCGCGAAGGGCGGGGCCACGAAGGTGATGCTGGTGGTGGCGCCCGTCTGCCTCACCGCCTCCTTGACGGTGTCGAAGACAGGAATGCCGAGGTGGCTGCGCCCGCCCTTGCCGGGGGTGACGCCGCCGACGACGTTCGAGCCGTACTCGATCATCTCCTTGGCGTGGAAGCTGCCCTTGTCCCCGGTGATGCCCTGGATGAGGATCGGGGTCTTCTCGTCGATCAGGATGCTCATGACACGTCTCCGGGATCTCGGGGTCAGGCCGCCGCGCGGGTGCCCTTGACGGCCTGCACGGCCTTCTGGGCGGCTTCCGTCAGGGTGTCGGCGGTGATGAGGTCGAGCCCGCTCTTCTCCAGGATGGCCTTGCCGGCCTCGACGTTGGTGCCGGCGAGCCGGACCACCAGCGGGACGCCGATCTGGACCTCCTGGGCGGCCTGGATGACGCCCTGGGCGATCCAGTCGCAGCGGTTGATGCCCGCGAAGATGTTGACCAGGATCGCCTTCACGTTCGGGTCCGAGAGGACGAGGCGGAAGGCGGTGGCGACGCGCTGGGGGCTCGCGCCGCCGCCGACGTCGAGGAAGTTCGCCGGCTCGCCGCCCGCGTGCTTGATCATGTCCATCGTCGCCATGGCGAGGCCCGCCCCGTTGACGATGCAGCCGATCTCCCCCTCGAGGCCAATGTAGTTGAGGTTGTGCTCCGCGGCCTGCGCCTCGCGCGGGTCGCTCTGCGAGGGGTCGTACATGTCCGCGATGGTGCGGCGCCGGAACAGCGCGTTGTCGTCGAACGACATCTTGGCGTCGAGGGCCAGCACCCGGTCGTCCTTGGTGACGACGAGCGGGTTGATCTCCAGCATGGTGGCGTCGCAGTCGCGGAAGGCGCGGTAGGCGCTCATGATGGTCTTCACCGCCCCGCCGACCTGCTTAATGTTGAGGCCGAGCTGGAAGGCGAGTTCGCGGGCCTCGAATTGCTGCAGGCCGACCGCCGGCTCGACCACGACCTGGAGCAGGGCCTCGGGATCGGTGGCGGCGATCTCCTCGATGTCCATGCCGCCGCGCTGCGAGGCGATGACGCGCACGCGCTCGGCCTTCCGGTCGAGGACGAAGCCGAGATAGAGCTCGCGCTCGAACGGATCGGCGGTCTCGATGTAGACGCGCTGCACCGGCTTGCCCTCGGGGCCGGTCTGGTGGGTGACGAGGCGCTTGCCGAGCAGGTCCTTGGCCGCGTCCCGGACCTCGTTGTAGGTCTTGCACAGGCGGATGCCGCCGGCCTTGCCGCGGGCGCCCGCGTGGATCTGGGCCTTCACGGCCCAGTGCCAGCCGCCGAGTTCGGTGGCGGCGTAGACCGCCTGGTCGGGGCTGAAGGCGACCGCGCCCTTCGGGATCGGCACGCCGAAGCTCGCCAGCAATTCCTTGGCCTGGTACTCGTGGACGTCCATGGTTGCCTCCTCGGGTCCGTGTGCGGGCGCGAGCGCCCGTTCCGGGAGCGGACCGCGCCCCGGTTGAAGCAGATTTCGGTTTTCCCTAAGGGAGCGGCTCCCGGCCCACGGCCGGGAGCGGCCCTTCAGCTCAGCTTCGCCTTGACGACGCCGTAGGTCTTCTCGGTCAGGGCGTCGGCCCCGGAGAGAAGATCGTCCAGTTCGCGCAGGCGCCCCTCCGCGAAGTCGCGGTCGGTGATGGCCTTGGCGTTGACGAAGACGTTGAGGGCGGCGCTGCGCAGGCCCGCCTGGGCCGACAGGACCGCGACCCCCGCGTCGCTGATCACGTTGAGGTTGCCCTTCTCGGCGGTCACCGCCGCGAGGTCGATGACCTGCCGGCAGGCGCGGCAGCAGGCGAGGGGCACGTCGGTGGCCTGGCGCAGGGCGACCTGGATCGCCTCGGCCCGGGCCGCCTTCTCCTCGTCCGTGGCCTTGGGCAGGCCGTAGGCGCCCATCACCGCGTCGAAGGCGGCGACGTCGTCCGCGATCATGCCGGTGAGGCTGGCGCGCAGGGCCTCCGCCTTCTCGCGGACGCCCTTCAGCTCCTCCTCCACCTCGGCGTACTTCTTCTTGCCGATGGTGAGGTTGCAGACCATGGAGACGAGGGCCGCCCCCATGGCGCCGGAGATCGCCGCCGCCCCGCCGCCGCCGGGCGTCGGCTGCTCGCTCGCCAGCCCGTCGAGGAAATGGGCGATCGTCTCGTGCTCGGCCATCACGCCATCTCTTTCGCCAGGGCGTAGATCTGCTCGGCGTCGAGCAGCGACTCGGTGCTCTCGAACAGCTTGGCCACGCAGGAGCGGTGCAGCTTGAGCTTCAGCCCGCCGATCCCGAGCGCGCCGAAGGCCCTCTTGCCGTGGCGCTCCTTGCCCTTGTCCATGGCGTCGATGCCGCCGAAGCCGAGCGGCGGCTGGGCGTTGTAATCGGCGAGGAAGCGGATGCTCGCCTCGTTCGCCCAGGCCTCCTCGGGCAGGAGTTCGAGGCCGATCGCCCCGGCCGAGAACACCACCTGGGCGCCCTTCACGACGGCGGCGCGCGAGGCCGCGTCCGGGGTCTCCAGCGCCTCGACGGCGACGCCGAAGCGCTTCTCGATCGCGCGGGCGGCCTCCTCGGCCTTGGCCCGGGAGCGGCCGGTCAGCACCACGGAGGCGCCCTCGCGGGCGAGCAGCGCCGCCGAGCGCATGCCGACCGGGCCGGTCCCGGCGAGCACCACCGCGCGGCTGTCCCTGAGCGAGCCCGCCGCCTTGGCGACGAGGGCGACGCCCGCCGCCGCCGTGGTGTTGGAGCCGTTCGAGTCCAGCATCGCCGAGACCCGGAACGGGCCGAAGAAGCGCTTCTTGACCGCCTCGAACACCGCCTCGCCGGCCGCCATGCTGCCGCCGCCGACGAAGATCGCCGTCGACTTCTTCTCCGACCCGCCGCGGGTGTAGATCGTGCCGTCGACGAGGGCGCCGACGCTCTCCGGCGTCACGCCGCCGTAGCCCGTAATGTTGTCGGCGCCGCCGTCATAGCCGACCACCGTGTCGAACACGCTCGGCATCGGGTCGGTGTCGAACTGGAACAGGAGCTTCTTCATCATCCAACCTCTGGCCGCTGGCGCGGCTTGACGATTCTGGCCGCTCGCGCGGCTACTCTGGCGGCCGGACGCGCCACGCGCCCGGCGCCCCGGCCGCCCCGTTGTAGCGCGCCGCGGGGCGCGCCGCGCGTCACTCGACCACGTTCTGCGGCCTGCCCGCCACGAAGGCCTCGATGTTGTCGACGAGCTGGTCGGAGAGGATCTGCATCGCCTCCTTGCTGGCCCAGGCCACGTGGGGCGTGACGATCAGGTTCGGCAGGTCGAGGTCGAGCAGGATGTTGCCCTCGACCGGCGGCTCGGTGGTGAGCACGTCGAAGCCCGCCCCCGCGATCGTGCCGTTCCTGAGCGCCTCGGCGAGGGCCGCCTCGTCCACCAGCCCGCCGCGGGCCGTGTTGATGAGGATGGCGTCGCGCTTCATCTTGGCGAACTCGTCCCGCCCGATCATGTTGCGGGTCTCGGGCGTCAGCGGCACGTGCAGCGTGATGACGTCGCTCTCGCGCAGGATCGTCTCGAAATCGACCAGGCCCTCCTGCGGGAAGACGTCGGTGGCGATGACCTTCATGCCGAGGGCCTCGGCCCGCCTGGCGATCGACTTGCCGAGCGCGCCGTAGCCGACGATGCCGAGCGTCGAGCCGGCGATGTCGCGGATCGGATAATCGAAGTAGCAGAACTGCCGCGACTTGTTCCAATCACCCCGACGGGTCGAATTCGCGTAAGGCACGATGGCGCGGCGCAGCGCGAAGATCAGCGCGACGACGTGCTCCGGCACCGTGTTGAAGGCGTAGTTGCGGATGTTGACGACGGTGATGCCCTGCTGCTTGGCGACGGCCTTGTCGACGATGTCGGTGCCGGTCGCCGCGACCGCGATCAGCTTGAGCTTGGGCAATTGGCGCAGGGTCTCGGCCCGCATCGGCACCTTGTTGACGATCGCGATCTCGGCATCGGCCAAGCGCGCGACGATCTGGTCCGGCGCAGTGACGTCATATTCCTTGTAGCTGTGCGGGAAGCTGAATTCGCGCACGCGGGCATCGAGCGTCTCGCGGTCGAGGAAGACGATCGTGTGGGACATCGCGGGAATCTCCGGCTGGCCTTGCGCGGGGGAGCGGGGCCGCGGGCCTGGCATACCAGACCCGCGGCTTATTCCTCACACCCGGACGACGCCGTCGGAGTGGTTGCGGTCGAAGATGCCCGCCTCGCTCGGGCGCTTGTCCTTGGCCAGGATGGTCTCGCGGAAGTGCTTCTGGGCCGCGCCGACGCCGCTGCCCGGCTCGATCCGGATGCCGGCGTCGAGCATCGCCATCTCGGCGCCCGCCAGCGCGCCGAGCAGCATCAGGTCGTTGAGGTCGCCGAGATGGCCGATCCGGAAGAGCTTGCCGGCGACCTTGGACAGGCCGGCGCCCAGCGCGAGGTTGTAGCGCCGGAAGGCGACGTCGATCACGTCGGCGCCGTTGACGCCCTCCGGCACCATGATGGCGCTCACCGTGTCGGAGTACCACTTGGGCTCCTTGGCGCAGAGCGTCAGGCCCCAGGCCTTCACGGCGGCGCGGCAGCCGTCGGCGAGCACGCGGTGGCGCTCGAAGACGCGCTCCAGCCCCTCCTCGAACAGGCAGGCCATGGCCTCGCGCAGGCCGTAGAGCAGGGGCAGGGCCGGCGTGTAGGGGAAGTAGCCGGTGGCGTTCGCCTTCGACATGTCGCCGAAGTCGAAGTAGACGCGGCGGCACTCGGCCGTCTTGTAGGCGGCGAGCGCCTTGGGGCTGACGCAGACGATGCCGAGGCCGGCGGGCAGCATCAGGCCCTTCTGCGAGCCGGTGATGGCGCAGTCGACGCCCCACTCGGTGGCGCGGAAGTCGATGCTGCCGATCGAGGACACGCCGTCCACGTAGAGCATCGCCGGGTGGTTGGCGGCGTCGATGGCCCGGCGCACGGCGCCGACGTCGCTGGTCACGCCGGTGGCGGTCTCGTTGTGGACGACGAGGACGGCCTTGATGCGGTGCTCGCGGTCGGCCCGCAGGGCCTCCTCGATCCGCTCCGGATTGGCGCCGGTGCCCCATTCCTCGTCCTGGATGACGACGTCGAGGCCGACGCGCTGGGCGAGGTCGATCCAGAGCGTGCTGAACTGGCCGAAGCGCGAGGCGAGCACGCGGTCGCCGGGCGACAGGGTGTTGGTGAGCGCGGCCTCCCAGGCGCCGGTGCCGCTCGACGGGAAGATGAAGACCTGCCCGTCCTTCGACTTGAACACCTTCTTCAGGTTCTCGAACAGGGGCAGCGTCAGGTCCGGGAACGACGACGAGCGATGGTCCTCCATCGGCACGATCATCGCGCGCTGGACGCGCTCCGGCACGTTGGTCGGACCCGGCACGAAGAGAAAGTTGCGACCCGGCCGTCTCGATCCTGCCATGTTGTCCTCCAGTTTCCTTGACCGTCGTCGGTCGAGACCCGGTCGGGCTCGTTGGGGAGCCCTCGTTGGGCCCGCGGGGGAAAGCCTCAGGCGCGGATGACGCGCCGACCCGGACGGGGGAGGGGCTGGCTCTGGAGTGCCCTGAGGGCGGAGCGTCGGAACCCGAACTCCATGGTGCGCCTTCCCATCCGGTTCTTCGTTGTTCACGGGGCGGGGCGCGTCCGACCGCGGGCCCCGCTTCCGTGTCGGGGCGGACTATGGGTCGGACGGGACCAGAAGGAAAACTGAAAAAACTTTCCATCTCGTTCAAAAATTTGGAATTTGTACTTTTGACCGGGACCTGCGGCGGCCCCGGGCCGGCCTCGCGCGCCCGGCTCGCGCCTCACCCGCAATGTCGCGCGCGGGAGCGCAGTATTGCATCAGCACAGGCCGAGAACCGAATCGCGCCTCGCGCGTTGTTAAGCTGGGGATAGGCATCCGGCGGAGGATTGGCCATGGTGACGAAATCTCTGGTGATCGCGGGTCTCTTGGTGGCCGGGATGGGCGCGGCGCGCGCCGCGGATGACGGCCTGGCGGCGGCCGGCCTCGCGCCGATCGCGGTGGTGGGCTTCTCCGACAGCGTCCCGCGGGGCATGCCGCTGTTCGCGGCGCTGCCGCGGCTGGCGCCCGGCGCCGAGGCGGACCTCCGCGACGTCGGCGCGAGCGGCCTGGTGGCCTTCCGCGACGGGCTGCCGACGGCCCTCGACCCGAACGCCGACATCGCGACGGCCTCGACGGGCCGCTGACGGCGGGGCGCCGACCGGATCGACGGTTGTGCGGCCGCACCCTCATCGGTACGGCCGCGGCCCCGCCCGAGTCCCACGCCGAGCCCAGCAGCGGCAGCGCGTGGCGGAGCGTCGCGGCACCCGCCTCGTCATCCCGCCTTCGCGGCAGAGCCACGCCGGTCGGGAGTCGAGAGACCTGACGAGGGCGCCCGGCCCGCGACGGAGCGGGCGGATCCTACGAGGGGAAGTGGACGCGAAGGGGGTGGTGGAGCCAGGCGGAATCGAACCGCCGACCTCTTGAATGCCATTCAAGCGCTCTCCCAACTGAGCTATGGCCCCGTTCCATCCACGGCGCATGGGGGCACCGCGGGTCTCGCATCATCGACGGTCCCGCGCTGCGCGGCCCCGCTCGACCCGGTCATCCCGGAAGATTTCTGGTGGAGCCAGGCGGAATCGAACCGCCGACCTCTTGAATGCCATTCAAGCGCTCTCCCAACTGAGCTATGGCCCCACGCTCAAGACCGCGGCGGTTGGGTCGCCCGCGGTGCCGCCCGACCGGCCCGTCGGGGCGGTCGCGTTCGGTGGCGGCTGTATATGAGGGCGCCGCGGCGGAGACAAGCCCCCGCGGCGCCGTCTTGCGAAGTTTTCGTGACCGCGCCGGATTCGCGAGGCGCGGCCGCGACTTAGCCGATCACGATTCCTCGTCGGTCTCGATGTCGCCGTCGATCAGGTCGGCGACGTCGTCGCCGCTCTCCTCGTCCTCCTCCAGGAAGGTGTCGTCGTCGCCGCCGGCACCGCCCACGTCGGCGTCGTCGTCCACGACGGCGTCGGCCCCCTCCTCGGCGGCCTCGACCTCGTCGAGGGAGATCATCTCGGGCGTGCCCGCCTCGTCGTCGGGCTCCTCGTCGGCGGCGCGGCTGGCGATCGCCGGGGGCGGCACGCGCGTCGTCGTGAGGGCCGCGATCTGGTAGACCGTGCCGCATTTCGGGCAGGTGGCGGGGTCCCTGTTGAGGTCGTAGAACTTGGCGCCGCAGCTCATGCACTGGCGCTTCAAGCCGAGTTCCGGTCTGGCCACGGTTCGAAAGCCTTCGAGATATCGTCGGGAAAGGGCCCGTTAGTCGGGGGCGTTGGCCGTGTCAAATCGGACGCCGGCGGCGGGCCGGCGCGGCCCTGCCGATCGACGGAGCGCTCCCGGCGTCATCCGCCCGGAGCCGGCCGGCGGATGACGCGGGAGCGCCCGCGTGGTAACGACCCGCCGCTCCCGACACTCCCTCGACCAGGCAAGAGTCCGTGTCCCACGATTCCGTTCCCTCGCCGATCACCGCCCGGGCCGGGACGCCCCTGCGGGGGCGGCTGCGCCCGCCCGGCGACAAGTCCATCTCGCACCGGGCGATGATCCTCGGCCTGCTCAGCCTCGGCGAGACCCGGGTCGAGGGCCTGCTGGAGGGCGACGACGTGCTGCGCACCGCCGCCGCCGCCCGGGCGCTCGGCGCCGGGATCGACCGCGACGGGCCGGGCCGCTGGCGGGTGCGCGGCGTCGGCATCGGCGGCCTGTCGGATCCCGAGGGCGTGCTCGATTTCGGCAATGCCGGCACCGGCTCGCGGCTGATGATGGGCGTCGTCGGCGGCCAGCCCGTCACCGCGACCTTCGACGGCGACGCCTCGCTGCGCAAGCGGCCGATGCGGCGGATCCTCGACCCGCTGGTGCAGATGGGCGCGCAGATCCTGTCCGAGCAGGCGGGCGGGCGCGTGCCGCTGACGCTGCGCGGCCCCGAGGAGGCGATCCCGATCACCTACGCGACGCCGGTCGCCTCCGCGCAGGTGAAGTCGGCGGTGCTGCTCGCCGGCCTCAACGCGCCCGGCACCACCACGGTGATCGAGGCCGCCGCGACCCGCGACCACACCGAGCGGATGCTGCGCCTGTTCGGCGCCGAGGTCACGGTCGCGGCGCACGGGCCCGCGGGCCACGGCCGCGCCATCGCGCTCACGGGCCAGCCGACCCTGCGGGCGGCCGAGGTGATCGTGCCGGCCGACCCGTCCTCGGCCGCCTTCCCGATCGTCGCGGCGCTGATCGTGCCGGGCTCGGACGTGGTGATCGAGGGGGTGATGATGAACCCGCTGCGGACCGGGCTCATCACCACGCTGATCGAGATGGGCGCCGACATCGCGCGGCTGAACGAGCGCGACGAGGGCGGCGAGACGGTGGCCGACCTGCGGGTGCGGGCGAGCCGCCTCGCCGGGGTGACGGTGCCGCCCGAGCGCGCGCCCGCGATGATCGACGAGTACCCGGTCCTCGCCGTGGCGGCGGCCTTCGCGGAGGGCACGACGCGGATGCAGGGCCTGCACGAATTGCGGGTGAAGGAATCGGACCGCCTCGCCGCGGTGGCGGACGGCCTCAGGGCCAACGGCGTCGCCCACGTGGTCGAGGGCGACGACCTGATCGTGCACGGGGACGGCCGGCCGGCCCCCGGCGGCGGCACCGTGGCGACGCACCTCGACCACCGCATCGCCATGGCGTTCCTGGTGATGGGGCTGGCCGCCGGGGAGCCGGTGACGGTCGACGACGGCGCCATGATCGCGACGAGCTATCCGGCCTTCCTGGCCGATCTGCGGGGCCTCGGCGCCGCCTTCGCCGAGTGAGTGCGGGTGAGCGCGGGGACGACGGGATGGTGATCGCGATCGACGGGCCGGCGGCGTCGGGCAAGGGCACGCTCGCGCGGCGGCTCGCCCAGCATTACGGCCTGCCGCATCTCGACACCGGCCTCCTCTATCGGGCGGTGGCGCTGGCGCTCCTCGACGCGGAGCGCGACCTGCGGGACGAGGCAGCGGCGGAGGCGGCGGCCCGCACGCTGCGCGCCGAGTCGCTCGGCGACGCCCGCCTGCGCGAGCGCGCCATGGGGGAGGCGGCCTCCCTGGTCTCGGCGCTCCCGGCGGTGCGGGCGGCGCTCCTCGACTGGCAGCGCCGCTTCGCCGCCGCGCCGGGCGGGGCGGTGCTCGACGGGCGCGACATCGGCACGGTGGTCTGCCCGGACGCGCCCGTGAAGCTCTTCATCACGGCCTCGCCCGAGGAGCGGGCGCACCGCCGCCACCGGGAGCTCGGGGGGCGGGGCGAGCCGGTGGCCTTCGAGGCGGTGCTCGCCGACATCGTGCGCCGCGACGCCCGCGACGCCGACCGGGCCGCGGCGCCCCTGCGCGTCGCCGACGACGCGGTGGTGATCGACACGACGGCGCTCGACGCCGAGGCGGCCTTCCGGGCCGCGGCGGCCGTGGTCGAGGCGCGCTGGCCCGGGCGGGGCTGAGCGACGCGCCCGGGCCTCGGGAGCCCTGCCGGCCGCCCCTTCCTCAGGTGCCCCTGGGCTTCGCCCGCCGGGTCGGCGGCGCGCCGAGCGGGTCGTCCGGCCAGGGATGCCGCGGGTACTGGCCGCGCATGTCGGCGCGCACCGCCGCCCAGGAGCCGCGCCAGAAGCCCGGCAGGTCGCGGGTGATCTGGATCGGGCGCTGGGCCGGGGAGAGCAGGTGCAGCACCAGCGGCACCCGCCCGCCGCCGATCGTCGGATGTGCGGCGAGCCCGAACAGCTCCTGCACCCGCACCGCCAGGACCGGCTCCTCGGCCCCGTAATCGATCGGGAGGCGCGAGCCGGTCGGCACCTCGACGTGGGTCGGGGCCTCCGCGTCGAGGCGCGCCCGCAGGGTCCAGGGCAGGAGCGCGTGCAGCGCCTCGGCGAGGCGCTCCGGCCCGATCTCGTCGAGGCGGGTGAGGCCGAGGAGGTGCGGCGCGAGCCAGTCCTCGGCCGCCGCCGCGAGCGCCGCGTCGGAGACGTCGGGCCAGGGCTCGCCCTCGGCCCGGCGCAGGAAGGAGACCCGCTCGCGCCACTGCGCCGCCGCCCTCGACCAGGGCAGGGCCGCGAGCCCGAGGCCGGCGATCCCGCGGGCGAGGAGCCGCGCGCTCGCCTCGTCGGCCGGGACCGGCAGGACGCGCTCGCCGAGCGTGACCGCGCCGAGGCGCCGCTGGGCCCGGGCGCGCAGGGCGCGGGCGGCGGGGTCGAAGGCGACGCTCTCGCGCGCCTCGATCCGGTCGGCGAAGCGCGCCTCGATCGCCTCGAGCCCGATCGGCGCCGCCGCCAGGATGCGCGCGGCGGCGGCCTTGCCGACGATCTCGGCCACCGCCAGGAAGGGCGCGCGGGCGAGCGCCAGGGCGGGGTCGAGGGCGGCGCCGCGGCCGTTCGCCAGCACGAACTCGCCGGGCCTGCCCCGGGCGCGGGCGATCCGGTCCGGATAGGCGAGGGCGAGGAGCGCGCCGAGGGGCGGGGCCTCGCCCTCGGCCGGGCCCGCCCCGGCGGCGCGGGCCCAGCCGGAGGCGAGCCGGCGCATGTCCTCCGCCCGGCCCGAGCGGTCGCGGCGGAAGCGCTCGACCCGCTCGGCGAGGTCGACCGCGTCGCCGCCGAGGCCGCGCTCGACCAGCACGGCGGCGAGGTCGGCCGCCTCCCGCGCCGCCGCCCGTCCCTCGGCCGCCGCCACCACCATGCGGGCGAGCCGCGGCGGCAGCGGCAGGGCGCGCAGGCGGCGCCCCTCGGGCGTCAGCCGGCCCCCGGCGTCGAGGGCGCCGAGCCCGGCGAGCAGCGCCTTCGCCTCCGCGAGCGCCGGGCCGGGGGGCGGGTCGAGGAAGGGCAGGGTGGCGGGATCGGTCACGCCCCAGGCGGCGCAGTCGAGGACGAGGCCCGCGAGGTCGGCCGAGAGGATCTCCGGCCGGGTGAAGGGCTCCAGCGCCCCGGTCGCCGCCTCCGCCCAGAGCCGGTAGCAGATTCCCGGCTCCGTGCGCCCGGCGCGGCCGCGGCGCTGGTCGACCGAGGCCCGCGAGGCCCGGACCGTCGCGAGGCGGGTGAGGCCGAGATCCGGCTCGTAGACCGGCACGCGGGCGAGCCCGGAATCCACCACCACCCGCACGCCCTCGATGGTGAGCGACGTCTCGGCGATGGAGGTGGCGAGCACCACCTTGCGCCGGCCCGGCGGGCTCGGGCGCACGGCCCGGTCCTGCTCGCCGCGGTCGAGGGCCCCGTAGAGCGGGGCGAGGTCGACCTCCGGATGGGCGGCGAGGCGCGGGGCGAGCAGCTCCGCGACCCGGCGGATCTCGCCCTGGCCGGGCAGGAAGGCCAGGACCGAGCCCGGCTCGGCCCGCAGCGCCCGCTCGATCGCCTCGGCCGTCGCCTCCTCGACGCGCCGGTTCGGGTCGCGGTCGAGGTAGCGCGTCTCGACCGGGAAGGCGCGGCCCTCCGAGGCGATCACCGGCGCCCCGCCCATCAGGCGCGCGACCCGGGCCCCGTCGAGCGTCGCCGACATGGCGAGCAGGCGCAGGTCCTCGCGCAGGCCGCCCTGCGCGTCGAGGGCCAGCGCGAGGCCGAGATCGGCGTCGAGGGAGCGCTCGTGGAACTCGTCGAACAGCACCGCGGCGATCCCGGTCAGTTCCGGGTCGTCGAGGATCATGCGGGCGAAGACGCCCTCGGTGACGACCTCGATCCGGGTGCGGGCGGAGACCTTCGAGCCGAGCCGCACCCGCAGGCCGACCGTGTCGCCGACCCGCTCGCCGCGGGTCTCGGCCATGCGCTCGGCCGCCGCCCGGGCCGCGAGGCGGCGGGGCTCCAGCACGATGATCCGCCCGTCGCCCCGCCAGGGCGCGTCGAGGAGCGCGAGGGGCACCCGGGTGGTCTTGCCGGCGCCGGGCGGCGCGACCAGCACGGCGTTCGGGCGTCCGGCGAGGGCGGCCTGGAGGTCGGCGAGGACGGCGTCGATCGGCAGGGCGGGGAGCGCGGGCATGCGGCCCGCATGGCCGCGCGGCGCGCGGGATGCAAGTCCGGGGGCGAGGCGGCCGTCCCGACCGGAAACGGCCGCCTCCGGCGGGGGCGTCCTCAGCCCCCGATGTTGAAGGCCGCCAGCGCCGCCATGTTGACGAGGTCGGTGTCGGTGGCGCCGAGCGAGACGATCTGCACCGGCTTGTCGAGGCCGACGATCAGCGGGCCGAGCACCTGCGCGCCGCCGAGCTCCTGCAGCATCTTGGTCGAGATCGAGGCGGAGTGGAAGGCCGGCATCACCAGCACGTTCGCCGGCTGCTTGAGGCGGCTGAACGGGTACTGCGCCAGCACCTCCCTGTTCAGGGCCACGTCGGCGGCCATCTCGCCGTCGTACTCGAAATCGACCCGCATGCCGTCGAGGATCTTGACCGCCTCCTGCACCTTCTCGGCGCGCTCGGCCTTGGGATGGCCGAAGGTCGAGAAGGACAGGAGCGCCACCCGCGGCTCGTAGCCGAGGCGGCGCGCGACGCCGGCCGCCTCGATCGCGATCCCGGCGATCTCCTGGGCCGAGGGCATCTCGTGGATCGCCGTGTCGGCGACGAGCACGATGCGCCCGCGCGCGAGGCAGAGCGAGACGCCGATCACCCGGTGCCCGGGCTTGGGATCGATGACGTGGCGCACGTCGTCGAGCGCGACCGAGTAGTTGCGGGTGGCGCCGGTCACCATCGCGTCGGCGTCGCCGAGCGCCACCATCGAGGCCGCGAAGTGGTTGCGGTCCTGGTTGATCAGCCGCTGGCAGTCGCGGAACAGCATGCCCTTGCGCTGCATGCGCGCGTAGAGGAACTGCGCGTAGACCGTGTTGCGGTCGGATTTCGCGGCGTTGTGGATCTCGATGTGGTCGCGCCCGGCGAGATCGATGCCGGCCGCCTCGGCCTTGGCCAGCACCCGCTCCTCGCGCCCGACCAGGATGGCGGTGCCGAGCCCCTGGTTGACGAAGGAGATGGCCGCCCGGATGACGACCTCCTCCTCGCCCTCCGCGAAGACGACGCGCTTGGGGAACTTGCGCACCCGCTCGAAGATGCGGTTCAGCGTGCCGGCGACCGGGTCCCGCCGGGCCGAGAGCTGGGCCCGGTAGGCGTCCATCGAGGGGATCGGCTTGCGGGCGACGCCGGTATCCATGGCGGCCTTGGCCACCGCCGGCGGGATCGTGTGGATCAGGCGCGGGTCGAAGGGCACCGGGATGATGTAGTCGCGCCCGAAGCGCGGCCGCGCGCCCTGATAGGCCGCCGCCACCTCGTCGGGCACGTCCTCGCGGGCGAGCGCCGCCAGCGCCTGCGCGGCCGCGATCTTCATCTCCATGTTGATCGTGGTCGCGCGCACGTCGAGGGCACCCCGGAAGATGTAGGGGAAGCCCAGCACGTTGTTGACCTGGTTGGGGTAGTCGGAGCGCCCGGTCGCCATGATGGCATCGTCGCGCACCCGCGCCACCTCCTCGGCCGTGATCTCGGGGTCGGGATTGGCCATCGCGAAGATGATCGGCTGGGCCGCCATCGCGCGGATCATCTCGGGCGTGAAGGCGCCCTTGACCGAGAGGCCGAACACGATGTCGGCGCCCTCGATCGCCTCCGCGAGGCTGCGCCGGCTGGTCTCGACCGCGTGGGCCGACTTCCACTGGTTCATGCCCTCGGTGCGGCCGGCATAGACCACGCCCTTGGTGTCGCAGAGGATCACGTTGCGGTCGGAGAAGCCCATTGCCTTGAGGAGCTCGATGCAGGCGATGCCGGCCGCCCCGGCGCCGTTCACCACGAGCTTGGCCTCGCCGATGTCGCGGCCGGTGAGGTGCAGCGCGTTGATCACGCCCGCCGCCGCGATGATCGCGGTGCCGTGCTGGTCGTCGTGGAAGACCGGGATGTCCATCAACTCCCGCAGGCGCTCCTCGATGATGAAGCACTCGGGGGCCTTGATGTCTTCGAGGTTGATGCCGCCGAAGGTCGGGCCGAGGTAGCGCACGCAGTTGATCACCGCCTCGGGATCCTCGGTCCCGACCTCGAGGTCGAAGGCGTCGATGTCGGCGAAGCGCTTGAACAGGACGGCCTTGCCCTCCATGACCGGCTTCGAGGCGAGCGCCCCGCGATTGCCGAGCCCGAGGATGGCGGTGCCGTTCGAGACCACCGCCACGAGGTTGCCCTTGGCCGTGTAGTCGAAGGCGAGCGCCGGATCTTCCGCGATGGCGAGGACCGGCACGGCGACGCCGGGCGAGTAGGCCAGCGACAGGTCGCGCTGCGTCGCCATCGGCTTGGTGGCGACGACCTCCAGCTTGCCCGGGCGCCCCTGGGCGTGGAACTGCAGCGCCTCCTGATCGGTGAAGGTCGGACGCGCGCGGCGGGTGACGGGACGGGACTCGCTCATGCCGGGACCTTCTTCGCCTTTAGTCTGAGAGGGTGACTGCGGGAGATGGTCCATAGGGCCGGGCGAGGCGCGGCTCAAGGGCGGGATCGCGACCGGCGGGCGCGGCGGCCCGGCCGGCGCCGCCGCGCCCGGGCGCCGCCGGCCGCTCGGGAACTTTGCGGAAGGTCGCCCGCTTGTCAGGCGTTTGCCGGTCGAATCCGGCCGGCCCGCCCGTTTCGGAGCCCTCGAATGCCTCGTCTCGCCCTCGCCGCCGCGCTTCTCGTCGCGGGCGCACTCTGCGCCGCCGCGCAGGACGCCAAGACCCCGTCCCCCGCCGACCAGCCCCCGCCCGCGCCGGCCTCCGCCGCGCCCGCCCGCGAGCCTACGGCCGTGCCCGCCGCCCCGGCCACCCTCGACAACGCCCTGCGACCGACCTTCGTGGCCCAGCAGCCGGACGAGATGGTGGCCTCCAAGCTCATCGGCCTGTCGATCCGCAACCGCGCCGACGAGACGATCGGCTCCGTCGCCGACCTCGTCCTCGCCCCCGACCTCTCGGTGAAGTCCTACGTGGTCGGCGTCGGCGGCTTCCTGGGCATCGGCACCAAGTACGTCTCGATCGCCCGCAGCGCGGTCGAGATCAGCCGCGTCGACGACACCACCCTCAAGGCCGTGATCGACACCGACCGCGACCAGCTCCGCGCCGCCCCCGAATACGTCTACCTCGCCAAGGCCGATGCCCGAAAGGGCGAGGCCAAGCCCTGAGCCAAGACCGATGCCCGAAAGGGCGAGGCCAAGCCCTGAGCCAAGGCCGGTGCCCGGAAGGGCGAGGCCAAGACTTGAACCAAGCCCTGGCGGCCGGGCGGGGGCGGCGCGCCGCCCCCGCGGCTTGCGCCGCCCGTGCTAGCATGCTAGCAAATTGCCATGACCGGACGGAACGACGGCCGCGGCACGCCGGAAGGCCGCACCAAGCAGCAATTCAACGTGTACCTGCCGCCGGACCTCGTCCGGCGGGTCAAGTACCGCGCCCTCGACGCGCAGATGTCCCTCTCGGACCTCGTCGCGGCCGCGCTGGAATCGTACTTGCAGCGAGGAGGACGGGATGGGTGACGGGGCAGCGGACCGGTTCGGTCTGCAGGTCCCGCCGATGGTGCACGTGGCGGAGCTCGCGCCCGCCATCGGCTTCTACGAGCGGCTCGGCGGGTCCCTGGTGTATGGCAGCCGGGACGGGGATTGGGCGCTGGTGCGCTTCGGCGGCTCGCTCCTCAGCCTGCTGGCGCATCCGCCCGGTCCCGGGGCGGGAGCGGTCGAGCTGCACTTCGCCAGCGCCACTTCGCCAGCGCCACTTCGCCAGCGCGGAGCCGCTGGAGCGGCTGGAGGCGCATCTGCGGCTGCGGGCGCCCGACCGCATCGCCCGGGGCGTTGCCGACGAGGCGTTCGGCCGTATGCTGACGCTGCGCGGGCCGGACGGGCTGCGGATCAAGGTGCTCGAACTGGACCGCGGCCTGATCGCCTGAGGGGCGCGGTCCCGGGCGTCGCCGCGCCGCCCGCGCGGATGACGGGCGGCGGCACGGAGGCGGCGATGGACGGTGCGGCGCGGGTGCGGGAGGCCTTCGCGGTCCGGCCGGGGCGCGAGCGCCGGGGCGGGGGATGATGCCCCTCGACCTCTACCTCGCCTTCGTGGCCGCGAGCGTCGTCCTGGTGCTGATCCCGGGGCCGAACGTGGCGCTGATCGTGGCGAACAGCCTCGCGCACGGCGCGCGGGCCGGCCTCGCCACGGTGGCGGGGACGAGCGCCGCGATGGCGGTGCAGCTCGCGCTGACGGCGCTCGGCGCGACGACGCTCCTCGCCGCCCTGGCGGGCTGGTTCGGCTGGCTGCGCCTCCTCGGCGCGGCCTACCTGGTCTGGCTCGGCCTGCGCGCGTGGCGCGCGCCGCCCCTCGACCTCGCGGCGGCCCGCCCCGCCCCCGGCGGCGCCCGCGCGATGATCGGGCGCGGGTTCCTCGTCGCGCTGGTCAATCCGAAGACGCTGCTGTTCTACGCGGCCTTCCTGCCGCAATTCCTGACCCCGGACGGCGACGCCCCGGGCCAGCTCCTGCTCCTCTGCGCCACCTTCCTGGCCATCGCGGCCGGCCTCGACAGTCTCTGGGCCGTCCTCGCGGGGCGGTTGCGCGGGGCGCTGCGCCTGCCCGGGCGCTGGCGCAACCGCCTCTCCGGCCTCGGCCTGATCGGGGCCGGGCTCGGCCTCGCGCTCGCCCGCCGGCCCACCGGCTGAGCGGGCGGCGATCCGGCCGGACCGATCGGCACCCGGGGAGGGACCGGGCGTCATCGTCGCGTCGAGCAGCACGCTCGGTCAGTCCGACCCTCGGTCAATCTATCGAAGCAGAACCTCAGGACCGCAGACTATTTCGAGCGCGCATCAATCCTGCCTTAACGGTGGAGGGCCGATCGTGCCCTTAGAGCAGGCCGAGGGATGGATTGCCCCTCGCGGGGCTCATGGTGGGGGCGGAACGGCTGGCGATGGTGCGCTCCGGGAGAATTCGTTCCGACCGCGTGGCCGCGCTCCTCGACGCGCTCGGCGCGGAGGAGCAACGCCTCCTGCTTCAGGAGGCCGACGAGGCCCTGCGCCGCCGCATGGGCGCCGTCATCCTCCGCGGCCGCTTGGCGCGGCTGTTCGCCGAGAGCTCGCGGCGGGCCCGCGGCCGCATCGCGCGGGCGTGGCTGGCCGGGGTGGTGACGATCAGCCTGGTCACGATCGGGCTCGACATCCTGTTCAATCCCGGCCTGCTCGGCCCGTCGCTGGCGATGCGCGGCCTCGTCATCCCGACCCTCTACGGGGCGCTGATCGGGGTCTGGCGGCGCCCGCGGCCGGCCTGGATCGAGGGGCTGACCCTGCCTCTCGCGGTGGCCGCCATGATGGTGACGGCCGGCCTGCTCGGCCCGCTGACGCGGCTGGGCAGCCACGACTACCTGCTCTGCGGCCTGTTCGGCATCGCGACCGGGCTGGTGATCGTGCCGGTCCAGCTGCGCTGGACGGTGGCGGCGGCCGTCGTGGCGATCGGGATGTTCCTCGGCTTCGGGCTGGCGGGGCCGGAACCCTGGTCGCGGACCGCCGGGGTGACGCTCTACTGCGCCTGCGTGACCTACGGCATGATCGTGGCCCGGCACGCGATCAACAGCCTGCTCCAGCACGCCTTCCTGCTGCGGCTGAAGAGCGCCATCCAGGGCCGGCAGATCGCCGCCGCCAACGCGCGCCTCGCCGTGCAGGCCGACACCGACCCGCTCACCGGGCTGCTGAACCGCCGGGGCTTCGACGCGGCCGCCGCCGGGCTGTGGCGGGAGCCGGGGCGGGGCCGGCCCGTCGGCATCCTCCTCGCCGACATCGACGCGTTCAAGCGCCTGAACGACAGCGCCGGCCACGCCGCCGGCGACCGCTGCCTGGAGGCGGTCGCGGCGGCGATCCGGGCGAGCCTGCCGGAGGCGGCGCTCGTGGCGCGCTACGGCGGCGAGGAATTCGTCGCCCTGCTGGCCGACCCGGCGCCCGGCGAGCTCCTGCGCGCCGCCGAGGCGACGCGGGCCGCCGTGGCCGGGCTCGACCGGCCGCACCCGCTCGCCCCGGAGGGGATCGTCACGGTGAGCATCGGCGTCGCCGAGAGCGCCGGAGCGGTCGACCGCGACGCCCTCGACCGGCTGATCGCCGAGGCCGACCTGGCCCTCTACCGCGCCAAGGCGGAGGGCCGGAACCGGGTCAGCGCGGCCCGCCCGCCGCGACCGCCCGAGGCCGAGGCGGCGTGAGGGCGCGGCGGGCGGGACCGTGGCCACGGCCCCGGGCCGCCGACACTCTCGACGCATCGACGCAAGCCAGCGGCTTGGCGAAGGGCCGAGCCCGGAACCGGCGCTCATCGGGCATGAGCGTCGGGATCAGGCGGCGCAATCGCGGATGAGGCCGCGCAGGAAGGCCTCGCCCGCCTCGAAGGCCGCGACCGTGATGTACTCGTCGGGCTGGTGGGCTTGGTCGATCGAGCCCGGGCCGCAGACGATGGTCGGCAGGCCCTCGCGCTGGAAGCGGCCCGCCTCGGTGGCGTAGGGCACCGAGATCGTGCGGTTGCGCCCGGCGAGCCGCAGGCCCAGCCGCTCCGCGGCCGAGCCCGGATCCGGCGACAGCCCCGGCACGGAGGCGTCCCGCACCGTCTCGATGCGCCCGTAGGGCCCGAAGCGGTTCAGGCGCTCGCGCGCCACCGTCTCGGCGGCGGCCGCGAAGCGGCGCGGGACCTCGTCGAGGTCGAGGTCGGGCAGACCGCGGAACTCCCACTCGAAGGTGCAGCGCCCCGGCAGGATGTTGCGCACGGTGCCGCCGCCGATCACCCCCACATGCACCGTCGAGTAGGGCGGATCGAAGCGGCCGCTCGGGTCGCCGCGGGCGATGAGCTCGTCGGCGATCCGGTTGAGCTCGGCCACGAGTTCGGCCGCCGCCATCACCGCGTTCGCCCCGAGGGCGGGCTTCGACGAGTGGGCCTCGTGGCCCAGCACCGTGGTCACGAAGGTGGCGACGCTCTTGTGCGCGTCCGCCACTTCGAGCCCGGTCGGCTCGCCGACGATCACGGCGCCCGGGCGCGGCAGGTCGATGCCGAACCGGGCGATCGCGTCCACGACGCCGAGGCAGGTGGTCTCCTCGTCGTAGGAGAGGAGCAGGTGGATCGGCCGGGCGAGGTCGGCGGCGAGCATCTCCGGCACGAGGCCGAGGCAGAGCGCGCAGAAGCCCTTCATGTCGACGGCGCCGCGGCCGTGGAGGCGCCCCTCCGCCAGCCGCAGCCGGAAGGGGTCGCTCGTCCAGTCCTGCCCGGCGGGGGAGACCACGTCGGTGTGGCCGGAGAGCACGACGCCGCCGTCCCGCATCGGGCCGATCGTGGCGAAGAGCGCGGCCTTGTCGCCGGCGCGGTTGGGCACGCGGACGAACGGCACGCCGAGCCCCGCGAGGTACTCCTCCACGAAGGCGATCAGGGGAAGGTTCGACTTCTCGCTGCTCGTGTCGAAGGCAACGAGCCGCTCGAGCAGGGCGAGCGGCGTCAGGGTCGGGCCGGCATGGGTCATCGGGATCCGGAAGACGTGAACGAGGGCGCTGCGCAGCCTACGCGGCTCCGGGCCCCCGTCCAGCGGCGCGGCGATGCGCTCAGTGCATGACCCGGCGCACGTGCGGCACGTCGAGGGAGAAGGCCGGGATCGCCGCCTCGAAGCTCTCGCCGTCCGCCGTCGCCATCGTGTAGGTGCCCTCCATGGTGCCGTTCGGCGTCGGCAGCGGGCAGCCGCTCGTGTAGCTGAACGATTCACCCGGCCCGAGCACCGGCTGCTTGCCGACGACCCCGGCCCCGCGCACCTCCTGGAGGGCGCCCCGCCCGTCGACGATGCGCCAGTGCCGCGAGCGCAACTGCACCTTGTCACGCCCGTTATTGGTGATCTCGACCGTGTAGGCGAAGAAGTAGCGGCTCTCGTCCGGCGAGGATTCCTCCTCCACGAAACGGGGCGTGACGGTCACGCTGATGCCGCGGGTCTCGGCCTTGTACATCCGGGAGCCTCCGGGGTCGCGGCCGCCCCGAAAACCGGAGCCGCCGCCCAGCCGCGCCGTGGTACGGTCCGCCGCCACCCGCGTCAATCGGCAGCGCGGCGCGTGCGCATTCCGCCGGGACCTTCACGCATCCGAAAGGCCCGTCTACGACATTCGCCCGGAGAGGACCGGTCATGGTGGCGTTGCGCGACGGAATACAGGCGGCGGAGAGCATCGTGGGCCTGCGCGCGGCCGGGGTGATCCGCACCGAGGCGCCCTTCGCGGACGACCAGGTCCAGCCCGCGAGCCTCGACCTGCGCCTGGGGCGGAAGGCCTACCGGGTCCGCGCCAGCTTCCTGCCCGGCCGCACCCGGGACGTCGCCGCCTGCCTCGCCAAGCTCAAGCTGCACGAGATCGACCTGCGCCAGGGCGCCGTGCTGGAGACGGGCTGCGTCTACATCGCCGAATTGCAGGAGGGCCTCGCCCTGCCGCCCGACCTCGCGGCGAGCGCCAATCCCAAGAGCTCCACCGGCCGCATCGACGTCTTCACCCGGGTGATCACCGACCAGGCGCGCGAGTTCGACATGGTCGAGCCCGGCTATGCCGGGCCGCTCTTCGCCGAGATCTCGCCGCGCACCTTCCCGGTCCTGGTGCGCACCGGCTCGCGCCTGTCCCAGATCCGCTTCCGGAAGGGGTCCGTGCGCCTCGGCGACGAGGCGCTGGCGCGGCTGCACGCGCAGAGCCCGCTCGTCAGCGCGCCCGATCCCTCCTTCCAGGGCGGGGTGGCGGTGTCGGTGGACCTCGCGGGCTTCGACGGGCTGATCGGCTACAGGGCCAAGCGCCATACCGGCCTCGTCGACGTCGACCGGCCGCGCGCCTACCCGGTCGGGGAGTTCTGGGAGCCCCTGCGGGCGGACGGCTCGGGCACGCTGATCCTCGATCCCGGCCAGTTCTACATCCTGGCCTCGAAGGAATGCGTGCAGGTGCCGCCGGACTTCGCCGCCGAGATGGTGCCCTTCGACCCCCTGGTGGGCGAGTTCCGCGTCCACTACGCGGGCTTCTTCGATCCGGGCTTCGGCCATGCCGAGGCGGGCGGGGCGGGGGCGCGGGCGGTGCTGGAAGTGCGCTCCCGCGACGTGCCCTTCATGCTGGAGGACGGCCAGATCGTCGGGCGGCTGGTCTACGAGCGCATGGCCGAGCGGCCGGCCGCCCTCTACGGCGAGCAGGCCGGCTCGAACTACCAGGCCCAGGGCCTCAAACTCTCGAAGCACTTCGTGTAGGGGCGGGCCCCGTCAGGCCCGGAAGCCCTCGAACACCATCTGGTCGGCGTGGAGCCGCGCCCGCGCGACCTGCGCGGGCGTGCGCACGGTCCAGGTCATGACCGGGCGCCCGCCCAGCAGCCGGGCGAGGTGGGTGGCCGCGTTGGGCAGGTCGTCGACCCGCCAGGACAGGAAGTCCGGCCGGCTCTCGGCGAAGTGCAGGAGGTGGGCGAGGCTCGCCCGCGCCTCCGGGCTCATCCCCGCATAGGCGCCCTCCTCGGCATCGTTCTCCCGGCGGCTCTCGGCGACGATGCCGCGCGGCAGACCGGGCGCGAGGTCGGCGAGGGCCGCCACCACCGCCGGATCGAAGGATTTCAGCGCCACCGGCCCCGCATAGGCGGCCACCACCTCGGCGGTGCGGCGGGCGAGCGCGAGGTCGCCGTCGAAGCGCGACTTCACCTCGACGACGAGGGGCGTGCGCCCGGCGATCCGGGAGAGGAAGGCGGGCAGGGTCGAAACGCGCTCCGGGCCGCCCAGCAGGGAGAGCCCGGCGAGGTCGGCGGCGTCCCGCTCGCGCACCAGGCCGGGCGCGCCGCAGAGGCGCCCGAGCGCCTCGTCGTGGAACACCATCGCCTCGCCGTCCCGGCTCAGCTGGACGTCGCACTCGATCGCGTAGCCGAGGGCGATCGCCGCCTCGGCCGCCGCGAGCGAGTTCTCGGGCAGGCCGGCGGCGCGGTCGTGCAGGCCGCGATGCGCGATCGGCCGCGCGGTCAGCCAGGCGGGGGCGAGGGCCGGGGTCATCGGACTTCGAACATGCCCTCGACCTCGACCACCGCGTCGAGGGGCAGTTCGGCGACGCCGACCGTCGAGCGGGCGTGGCGCCCGCGCTCGCCGAGCACCTGCACCATCAGGTCCGAGGCGCCGTTCATCACCCCGGCGACGGCCGAGAAGCCCGGCGCCGTGTTGATGAAGCCGCCGAGGCGGATGCAGCTCACCACCGCGTCGTCGAGGTTCCCGACCGCCGCCTGGAGCTGGGCGAGCACGTTGAGGGCGCAGAAGCGGGCGGCCTCGGTGGCCGCCTCGGGGCTCACCTCGGCCCCGACCTTGCCCTTGTGGCGGGAATCGAGCTGGCCGTCCGGCCCGAAGCAGAGCTGGCCGGAGACCACCACGAGGTTGCCGGCCCGCTTGAACGGGACGTAGTTCGCCACCGGGGCGGCGGCCGGGGGCAGGACGAGGCCGAGATCCTTCAGGCGGTCGAGCGTGGCGCTCATGCGGGTCTCCCAATGTGCGTCGAATCGGTGGCGGCTGTCTCGCCCGAGGAGGGCCCTCATGGCAAGCCTGCCACAGGCAAGCGGCGGGGCGCCGCCGCCGCGCGGGCCCCGGCGTTGACAGGCCGGCCCCGATCCCTAGTATTCGCGCGCGTGCCGCCCTTCGAGGCGGCGCTTTCTTTTTGGCCGCCTTTCTGCGGGGGCGGCCGCGACGGAGACGGAATCGTGACGTCCGCCCTCTTGCCGACCTATGCCAGGGCCAAGGTATCGTTCGAACGCGGGGAGGGCGCGTGGCTCGTCGCCCGAGACGGCTCGCGATACCTCGACTTCGGCGCCGGCATCGCCGTCAACGCGCTCGGCCACGCCCACCCGCACCTCGTCGAGGCGCTGACCGAGCAGGCGCGCAAGGTCTGGCACGTCTCCAACCTGTTCGAAATCCCGGAAGGCGAGCGCCTCGCGCAGCGCCTGATCGACGCGACCTTCGCGGACGTGGTGTTCTTCTCGAATTCCGGCGCGGAGGCGAACGAGGCCGCCATCAAGATGGCGCGCAAGTACCACGCGGCGGGCGGGCACCCGGAGAGGTTCCGGATCGTCACCTTCGAGGGCGCCTTCCACGGCCGCACCCTGGCCACCATCGCGGCGGGCGGGCAGCAGAAGTACATCGAGGGCTTCGGGCCGAAGGTCGAGGGCTTCGACCAGGTGCCCTACGGCGACCTCGACGCGCTCGCGCACGCCATCACGCCCGAGACCGCCGCCCTGATGATCGAGCCGATCCAGGGCGAGGGCGGCCTGCGGGTCGTGTCGCCCGAATTCCTGCGCACCCTGCGCGGCCTCTGCGACCGGCACGGGCTCCTCCTGATCATGGACGAGGTCCAGACCGGGATGGGGCGCACCGGGAAGCTCTTCGCGCACGAATGGTCGGGCGTGACCCCCGACATCCTGTCGGCCGCCAAGGGCATCGGCGGCGGCTTCCCGATGGGCGCCTGCCTCGCGACGCGCGAGGCGGCGCGCGGCATGGTTGTGGGCAGCCACGGCACCACCTTCGGCGGCAACCCGCTCGCCATGGCGGTGGGCAACGCCGTCCTCGACGTGGTGCTGGCGCCGGGCTTCCTGGAGCAGGTGCGCCGGACCGGGCTGCTGCTCAAGCAGCGCCTCGCGGCGCTCAAGGACCGGCATCCCGGCGTGATCGCGGAGGTGCGCGGCGAGGGCCTGATGACGGGCCTGCGCTGCGTGGTCCCCAACACCGAGTTCGCCGCGGCGGCGCGGGCCGAGCACCTGCTGGTGATCCCGGCCGGCGACAACGTGGTGCGGCTCCTGCCGCCGCTGATCATCGGCGAGGCCGAGGTCGCCGAGGCGGTGAACCGCCTCGAGGCCGCGTCCTCCTCCCTCGAAGCCACGATGCGGGGAGCCGCCGAGTGATGAACGGCCCCTTCACGACCGGTCCGCGGCACTTCCTCGACCTGACGGACCTCTCCGCCGGCCAGCTGCGCGGCGTGCTCGACGCCTGCGCCGACCTGAAGAGCCGCCGCCGCAAGGGCCAGCCGCCGGCCGAGCGCCCGCTCGCCGGCAAGATCCTGGCGATGGTGTTCGACCGCCCCTCAACCCGCACCCGCGTCTCCTTCGACGTCGCCATGCGGGAACTCGGCGGCGAGACGCTGATGCTCACCGGCAAGGAGATGCAGCTCGGCCGCGGCGAGACCATCGCCGACACGGCGCGCGTCCTGTCGCGCTACGTCGACGCGATCATGATCCGCATCCTCGACCACGACATGATGCGGGAACTCGCCCGCCACGCCGAGGTCCCGGTGATCAACGGGCTGACCAAGCTCTCGCATCCCTGCCAGATCATGGCGGACGTGCTGACCTTCGAGGAGCATCGCGGGCCGATCCGGGGCCGGACCGTGGCGTGGTCGGGGGATGCCAACAACGTCCTCGCCTCCTGGGCGCATGCGGCGGCGCGCTTCGAGTTCCGCCTGCGGATCGCGACCCCGCCGGAGCTCCCGGTCAAGCCCGAACTCCTCGATTGGGCGCGGGCCGAGGGCGCCCAGGTCACCGTCACGGCCGATCCCTTCGAGGCGGCCGCCGGGGCGGACGCGGTCGTGACCGATTGCTGGGTCTCGATGGGCGACGAGGACGAGGCGCACCGCCACAACCTGCTGATGCCCTACCAGGTCAACGGGGAACTGATGCGGGCCGCCGCCAAGGACGCGGTCTTCATGCATTGCCTGCCGGCCCATCGCGGCGAGGAGGTCACCGCGGAGGTGATCGACGGGCCGCAATCGGTGGTGTTCGACGAGGCCGAGAACCGCCTCCACGCCCAGAAGGGCATCCTCGCCTGGTGCCTCGGCGCCGTGGAGGCGTGAAAAGCGGCGGGCGGCTCCCCATATCGGGTGGACAGGCCGGTCTCTCGACGCGGCGGTTCCACCCCGAGCGCTTCCCGCGACCCCGCCGTCCCCGGCGGGCGCGGAGCCGTGGAGCCGCGCCGCCGGGAGACCATCGATCCGTTCGAGCGCGCCGGCGCGGCGTCCCGCCCCCGGCCCCGGAGAGGACATGAGCTCCGACACCCCCCACGACACCGATCTCCCGGCCGAGGGCCGCGACGACGTGGTGCTGCCCTTCGCGGTCGAGCCCCTGGACGTGCGCGGCCGCATCGTGCGGCTCGGCCCTGCGGTCGACACGATCCTGCGCCGCCACGGCTATCCCGACCCGGTCGCCCGGGCGCTCGGCGAGGCGGCGGCGCTCACCGTGCTGCTGGGCGCCTCGCTCAAGTTCGAGGGCCGCTTCCAGCTCCAGACCAAGACCGACGGCGCGGTCGACATGGTGGTGGTGGATTTCGAGGCGCCCGACCGCCTGCGCGCCACCGCCCGCTTCGACGCGGAGCGCCTCGCGGCGCTGGGCGGCCGCCAGGGCACCGCGGACCTCCTCGGCCAGGGCCACCTCGCGCTCACCATCGACCAGGGCTCGGCCCAGAGCCGCTACCAGGGCGTGGTCGCCCTCGACGGCCAGGGCTTCGAGGAGGCGGCGCACCAGTATTTCCGCCAGTCCGAGCAGATCCCGACCCGGGTGCGCCTCGCGGTGGCCGAGCGGCTGGAGGAGGGGACGCGCAGCTGGCGGGCCGGCGGGCTGCTGGTGCAGTTCCTGCCGCAATCCCCCGAGCGGGCCCGCGCCGCCGACCTGCCGCCCGGCGACGTCCCGGAGGGCCACGCGCGCCTCGACGAGCGCGGGGTGCCGGAGGACGATGCCTGGGTCGAGGCGAAGTCCCTGGTGGCCACCACCGAGGACCACGAACTCGTCGACCCGACCGTGTCGAGCGAGCGCCTGCTCTACCGCCTCTTCCACGAGCGCGGCGTGCGGGTCTTCGGGGCCCAGGGCGTGCACGAGGCCTGCCGCTGCTCGCGCGAGCGGGTGATGACCATGATCCGCCGGTTCTCGGACGAGGACCGGCGCGACATGGTCGGCGAGAACGGCCGCATCGGCATCACCTGCGAGTTCTGCTCGCGCCACTACGACCTCGATCCGGCGGAGGTGGAGGCCGAGATCGCGGGCGGCGCCCGGCACTGAGGCGGACCCGATGATCCCCGGGGAGAACTCGGGCCTCGCCTGGAAGGACCGGGACCGTCTGCTAGAGTCCGGGCCGATGACGATGGACAGCGATTTCGGCCGGCGCCCGACCCGCGACGAGCCCCACGAGCCGGCGCAGGACGCCCCGCCCCCGCGCGGGCGGCGCGGCGCGCCGCCGCCCGCCGAGGCGGCGGCCTCGCCCATGATGGCGCAGTACATCGAGATCAAGTCGGCCAATCCGGGCTCGCTCCTGTTCTACCGGATGGGGGATTTCTACGAGCTGTTCTTCGAGGACGCGGAGATCGCCTCGCGGGCGCTCGGGATCGTGCTGACCCGGCGCGGCAAGCACGCGGGGGCGGACATCCCGATGTGCGGGGTGCCGATCGACCGGGCGGACGATTACCTGCAGCGGCTGATCGCGCTCGGCCACCGGGTCGCGGTCTGCGAGCAGACCGAGGACCCTGCCGAGGCGAAGAAGCGCGGCGCGAAATCGGTGGTGCGGCGCGAGGTCGTGCGCCTCGTCACCCCCGGCACGATCACCGAGGAGCGGCTGCTCGACCCGGCCCGCGCCAACCTGCTGGTGGCGCTGGCCCGGCGGCGCGCCTCCGAGACCGGCTGGACCTACGGCATCGCGGCGGTCGACATCTCGACCGGCCGCTTCACCCTCTCGGAGGTGGACGGCGCCGGGCTCGCCGCCGAACTCGCCCGGCTCGACCCCCGCGAGATCGTGGTGGCGGAGGCGATCCACGCCGATCCCGACCTCGCGCGGCTGTGGCGCGACACCTCCGCCTCGGTGACGCCCCTCGGGCGCGGCGAGGCCGACCCGGCCTCGGCCGAGCGGGCGCTCAGGGTGCAGTTCGGCGTCGCCACCCTGGACGGGTTCGGCGCCTTCGGCCGCGCCGAGGTGGCAGCGGCCGGGACCGTGCTGCACTACATCGCCCGCACGCAGCTCGGCGCCAAGGTGCCGCTCGGCCCGCCCGCGCGCCACGCCGCGGGCGGCACCCTGCTGATCGACGCGGCGACCCGGGCCAATCTCGAACTCACCCGCACGCTCTCGGGCGAGCGCGCCGGCAGCCTGCTGGCGGCCATCGACCGCACGGTCGGGGCGGCCGGCGCCCGGCTCCTCGCCGAGCGCCTCGCCAGCCCCTCGACCGACCTCGCGCTGATCCGGCGCCGCCAGGACGCGGTGGCCTTCCTGGTCGCCGAGGGCGGCCTGCGCGCCGAATTGCGCGCCGACCTCGCCCGGGCGCCCGACATGGCGCGGGCGCTGTCCCGGGTCGGGGTCGGGCGGGCGGGGCCGCGCGACCTCGCCGCCCTGCGCGACGGGCTCGACGCGGCGCGCAGCATCGCGACCCGCCTCGCCGGGGCGGGCGCGCTGCCGGCCGAGATCGGCAAGGCGGCGCGGCTCCTCGCCAGCGTCGGCGACGGGCTCGTCGAGACCCTGCAGGGGGCGCTCGCCGACGACCTGCCCCTGTCCAAGCGCGACGGCAACTTCGTGCGCGAGGGGCACTCGCCCGAACTCGACGAGGCGCGGGCGCTGCAGAGCGATTCCCGCCGCTTCGTCGCCGGGCTGCAGACCCGCTACGCCGAGGAGACCGGCTGCCGCACCCTGCGCATCAAGCACAACAACCTGCTGGGCTTTTTCATCGAGGTGCCGCAGGCGGTCGGCGAGACCCTGCTCAAGGATCCCTGGCGCGGCACCTTCGTGCACCGCCAGACCATGGTCGACGCGATGCGCTTCACCAGCGTGGAGCTCGGGGAGCTGGAATCGCGGATCGCCAACGCGGCGGGCCGGGGGCTGGCCCTGGAACTCGCGGCCTTCGAGGCGCTCGCGGCCGCCGTGATGGGGCGGGCGGAGGCGATCACCGCCGCGGCGACCGCGCTCGCGGCGCTGGACGTGGCGGCCTCGCAGGCGGAGCTCGCGGTCGAACTCGACTGGGTCCGGCCCGTCCTCGACGAGAGCCTGACCTTCCGGGTCGAGGGCGCCCGCCACCCGGTGGTGGAGGCGGCCCTGCGCCAGGCGGGCGAACCCTTCATCGCCAATTCCTGCGATCTGTCGGGAGAGAGGGCCGGCGGCGGCCGCGAGGCCGGCCCCGGCCGCGAGGCCGGCTCCGGCCGCGAGGCCGGCAGGATCCTGGTCGTCACCGGCCCGAACATGGGCGGCAAATCGACCTTCCTGCGCCAGAACGCGCTGATCGCGGTGCTGGCCCAGATGGGGGCCTTCGTGCCGGCGCGCGCGGCCCATCTCGGGCTGGTGGACCGGCTGTTCTCGCGGGTCGGCGCGGCCGACGACCTCGCGCGGGGCCACTCGACCTTCATGGTCGAGATGGTGGAGACCGCCGCGATCCTGAATCAGGCGACGCGGCGCTCCCTCGTGGTTCTCGACGAGATCGGGCGCGGCACCGCGACCTTCGACGGGCTGTCGATCGCCTGGGCCTGCCTGGAGCACCTGCACGAGGTGACGGGCTGCCGGGCGCTGTTCGCGACCCATTTCCACGAGCTCACGGGCCTCGCCAAGCGCCTGGAGCGGCTGTCGAACGCGACCCTCAAGGTCACCGAGTGGGAGGGCGACGTGGTCTTCCTGCACGAGGTGGTGCCGGGTGCCGCGGACCGCTCCTACGGCCTGCAGGTGGCGCGGCTCGCGGGGCTGCCGGCCTCGGTGATCGCCCGCGCCAAGGTCATCCTGGCCGACCTGGAGAAGGGGGAGGGTGGGCGCGGGCGGCGGCCCCCGGCCGAGCTGCCGCTGTTTTCCGCGCTGCCGCCGGCACCGCCCGCGCCGCCCCCTGCCCCGAAGGCCGATCCCCTGCGCGACCTCCTCGACAGCCTGGATCCGGACGGGCTCACCCCGCGCGAGGCGCTCGACGCCCTCTACCGGCTGAAGGCGGCGCGGAAGGCGTGATCCGGCATCCGCCTGATCCGTTCGGACATGCGCCGCGCTTGGGCACGATCTCGGCCTCCGGCGTCTTGTTTCGATGTGCGCGGGGTGGGCGTCGGACGGAGAGCTGGCAATCGGTCCGGCATGGCATCCGGCCAGGGCCGGCCACGATTTCGGCTGCGCTGATCGGATCGCCAGAACATAGTCTTTAAATTGGATTGATCCCTTCGGGATGACGGATGTGGGCGTCGCTCAAGCGCCGCGCGGGCGATGCGCTTCGAACCCGCGCGGCGATCCAGGGTCAGCTATCCGCCGTCCGGCAGCACGATCCGGGCCCGCGTACCCCCCGGCGTCGCGTCCCAGGTGAGCGTGCCGCGCAGCTGGCGCACCAGCATGGCGACGAGGCTGAGCCCGAAACCCTCCCGCCCGTCGCCCTCGGGCGAGAAGCCGATCCCGTCATCGGCGACCTCCAGCACCAGCCCGTCCGCCTCGCGGGCGGCGCGGATCCGCACCCGGCCGGGCCGGCCGTCCGGGAAGGCGTGGCGGGCGGCGTTGCTCGCCAGTTCGTGCAGGAGGAGCCCGACCGGCACGGCCTGGACGGCGGGGACCAGCACCGGCGCGACCTCCGCGGCGACCGTCACGCGGTCCCGCTCGACGCCCGCCGCGACCTCGCCCGCCAGTTCCTCGGCGAGGGCCCCGAGGTCGAGGCGGCGGTCCTCGTCCGGGCCGGCGAGGTGGCGCTGCACCGCGGCCAGGGCGCCGATCCGCTCCGCCATCCGGTCGAGGACGGCCCGCGAGGCGGCGTCCGGCGCCCGGCGGGCGCGCAGCAGCACCAGCGAGGCGACGACCTGCAGGGTGTTCTTGGCCCGGTGGTCGAGTTCGTGCAGCAGGGCGGTGCGCCGCTCCAGGGCCGCCTCGAGATCGGCGAGCCGCTCGGCCGGGACCGGGGCGGCGAGTTCGCTCACCACCGCGAAGGCGTGGCGCGCCCCCGCCGCGTTCCGCACCGGGCTCACCGCCACCGACAGGCGCAGCCGCGCGCCGTCCTTGCGCAGGCCCTCCACCTCCGCCCGCGCACGCACGCCGCGCGTCGCCGCCGAGCGCAGCCGCGCCGCGGCGAGCCGCCCGGTGCCCGGGCCGCGCAGCAGCCCGCAGCCGCGCCCCAGCAGCTCGTCGGGCGCGTAGCCGGTCAGCTGGCAGAAGGCCTCGTTCACGAAGGCGATCGGGTGGCCGGGCGTCGTCGCCTCGACGAGCGCCATCGGCACGCCGCTCGCGCGGATCGCAGCCGCGAACGCGTCGTCGAGCCCGGGCGCCTCGGCCCCGGGCCGCTTCTCCGCACCCCTGGTCGATCGTCGGGCCGCCCCGGCCATCGCCTCGCTCCGCCCGCGCTGCCCGGCGCCGCGGCGCCCCGCCATCCGGAGCGGGCCGCCTCCGGAAACACGACTGTTCCATGAGCGAACCACCCGGACAACCTTCGGTTCCAGGGCCAAGCGGCCTCTTCCCAACGGTTTTTCGCCAACGGTTTTTCGCCGACGGCCTCTCGGGCCGGATGGTCCCGCCGCCCCCGGTCCGCGTTAACGGCGCAGCAACCATCATGCAGCCTCACTCCTCTGGCGGAGTGCGGCGCGAAGGCTGAGGACGAGGTTGCGATGACCACCGGCTGGCTCGAGGGCACCCGCCAGACCCTGCGCGACGTCGTGCGCGACCGCCGCATGGCCCTGATGCTGCTCCTCGGCTTCGGGGCGGGGCTGCCGATCCTGCTCGTCTTCGCGACCCTGTCGGCGTGGCTGCGCAGCACCGGGATCGAGCGCTCCAGCATCGGCCTGCTCAGCTACGTCTCGCTCGCCTACACCCTGAAATTCCTGTGGGCGCCGGTCATCGACCGCTTCGACCTGCCGGTCCTGGCGCGGCTGCTCGGGCGGCGGCGGGGCTGGATGCTGGCCGCGCAGCTCGCCGTGGCGGGCGCGCTCCTCGCGATGAGCCAGGGCGATCCCACGCGCTCCCTCGGCTACATGGTGGTCTGCGCCCTGACCATCGCCTTCGCGTCGGCGACGCAGGACATCGTGGTCGACGGCTGGCGGATCGATTCGGCGCCGCCCGAGCGCCAGGGCATGATGCTCGCCGCCTACCAGCTCGGCTACAGCCTCGCGCGGATCTGCGCGGGGGCGGGCGCGCTCTACCTCGCCGACGCGTTCGGCTGGAAGCCGGCCTACGGCACCATGGCGCTCCTGATGCTGATCGCGATCGCCGGCTGCCTCGCCGCGCCGAAGGTCCAGGCGGCCGACCCGCCCGCCGGGCGCGGCTGGCGCGCGGCGCTGCGCGAGGCGGTGGTCGAGCCCTTCTCCGACCTCGCCGCCCGCAAGGGCGCGGGGCTCGCCCTGATCCTGCTCCTGATCACCCTCTACCGCCTGCCCGACATCGTGTCGGGGATCATGGCCAACCCGCTCTACATCGACATGAAGTACTCGCTCAGCGAGATCGCCACGGTGTCGAAGGTCTACGGCGTGTGGATCGGCATCGCCGGGGCCTTCGCGGGCGGGATCGCGGTGAGCCGGCTCGGGCTCCTCAACGCGCTCCTGATCGGGGGGATCGCGGCGGCGAGTTCGAACCTGATGTATGCCTGGGTGGCGGTGGCCGGGCACAACCTGCCGCTCCTCATCGGCAGCATCAGCGTCGAGAACTTCGCGGGCGCCTTCGCGGGCACGGCGCTGATCGCCTACATGTCGAGCCTGACCTCGCCGGCCTTCGCGGCGACGCAGTACGCGCTGCTCTCCTCGCTCTACGCGCTGCCGGGCAAGTGGGTGGGCGGCCTCTCGGGCTTCGCCGTCGACGCCGTCGGCTACCCGACCTTCTTCATCCTCACCTCGGCGACCGGCATCCCGGTCGTGGCCCTGTGCCTCGCGCTCCGCTTCCTGCCCGAGGAGCCGTCCGCCGCACCCGAGGCGGATCTCGGGGGCGGGGGCGTCACCTTGCGCGCCTGAGCGGGCGTGAGCGGGCGTGAGCGGGCGTGAGCGAAGCCGACATCCGCATGGCGACGCAAGCCGTCGGATGTCGGATCAGACCGACCACGGGCCGAAGCTGCCGTCATCGGCGGGGGCGGGCGGCTCGGGCGGCACCGGCCGCGACCGGCGGCTCTCGTCGATGGCCACGAAGGTGAAGAGGGCCTGCGTGACCTTGGTCGTCTCCTCGCTCTCGCGGGCGCGGCGCCACGCCTCGATCTGGATGCGGATCGAGGAGCGGCCCACCGCGACGATGCGGGCGTAGAGGCTGACCTCGTCGCCCACCAGGACCGGCTGCAGGAAGGTCATGCCCTCGACCGCGATGGTGGCGCAGCGCCCCCGCGCCCGGCGGGCCGCCACGTTGCCGGCGGCGAGGTCCATCTGGGCCATCAGCCAGCCGTCGAAGATGTCTCCGGCCGGGTTGGTGTCCGCCGGCATGGCGATGGTGCGGATGACCGGGGCGCCCCAATCGGGCACGCTGGCGGGCGGGTCGGTGGCCATGGGGACCGCGTCTCTCGGCTGCGTGAGGAGCCCCTTCGTAACCGACCTCGGCCGCGAGGGCGACCGCCCCGGCGTCCGAGGGGGGTGCGGGGCGGCCGTCGGGCCCTTGCGGAACCGGCCCCGGCATCGCCAGCTTTCATCCGTCCTGGTCCCATCCCGAGGTTCGCGCCGTGACCGAGATCGTCGCCGTCGAGACCGCCCCGCTGCCGGCCCCCCCTCCCGCGCCCGAACCGCTCAGCGACGCGGACCGCGCGGCGCTGCGGGCGGCGGTGGCGGTGCTGGAGCGTCCGAGCTTCGCGGCCCGGCTCTCGGCCATGGCGGGCGCCCCCCTCGACATGCTGGGCCGGGCCCTGCCCGAGGCGGTGACCGAGACCATCACGCAGGCCACCGAGGGCGCCATGCGGGGCGCGCTGAGGGTGGCGGTCGCGACCCTGCCGCGGGCGGGGGAGGCGCAGGCCGTGGTGCCGGCCGAGGCGGCCGAGCGGCCCTCCCTGCGCAGCCGCGCCCTCGACCTGCTGGAGCGCTACCCGCCGGGGGATTTCGGCCACAAGGCGCTGGCGGCGGTGTCGGGCGCGGTCGGCGGCGCCTTCGGGCTGGCGACGATCCCCGTGGAGCTGCCGCTCACCACGACCCTGATGCTGCGCTCCATCGCGGAGATCGCCCAGCGCGAGGGCGAGGACCTGCGCGAGCCCGAGGCGGCGCTGGCCTGCCTGCAGGTCTTCGCGCTCGGCGGCCGCGGCGGACCGGAGCCGAGCCCCACCGACAGCGGCTACTTCGCGGTGCGCGGCATGCTGGCCAAGACGATGTCGGAGGTGGCGCGCTACGCGGCGGGCCGCGGGCTCCTCGACGAGAGCGCCCCGGCGGTGATGCGCTTCGTGGCGCAGGTCGCCGCACGCTTCGGCCTCGTCGTGTCGCAGAAGGCCGCCGCCCAGGCGGTGCCGGTGGTGGGCGCCCTCGGCGGCGCGGCGGTGAACGCGGCCTTCATGGACCATTTCCAGGCCATCGCCCGGGCCCACTTCACCGTGCGGCGGCTGGAGCGGCGCTACGGCAAGGAGCGGGTGCGGGAGGCCTACGAGGCGGAGCGGGCGGCGCTGGCGGGGTGAGGCGGGCCGCGCGCCGCCGCGCCGTCACCCGTCGAGCTCCGGATAGCGGCGGAAGATCCCGTCCTCGTTGAACGGCACCCGGCGGTCGCTCGCCCGGTAGGCGGCGATCCGCGGGCGCTCGCCCACGGCCCGGTGCAGGGCCGCCAGCTTGGGCGCGCCGGCGAGCCCCCGCGCGGCGGCCTGCGGGAAGGCGTAGAGCAGGCCCTCGACCAGCTGGAACAGCGAGAGGTCGGCGTAGCTGAGCCGCTCGCCCACCAGCTGCGCGGGGCCCCGCGGGTTGCGGGCGAGCACCTGCTCGAAGAAGCCGAGATAGGCCGGCAGGCGCGCCTCGCGGAAGATCCGGGCGGCGCGCGCGGCCTCGGGCTTCTGGTCCTCGTAGAACAGGCTGCTGGCGATCGGGTGATGGGTGTCGTGCACCTCGCTCACCGCGTCCGCCACGGTCAGCTGCAGCTGGTGGGTGCGGATCCGCTCGGCCTCACCCTCGCCGACGAGGCCGAGGCGCGGGCCGAGATAGAGCAGGATCGCGGCGGTCTGGCCGATCATCAGGTCGCCGTCGCGCAGGATCGGGCAGGCGAAGGAGGGGCGCGGCCCGTCCTCCGCCAGGAGGTCGTGCAGCGCGCCGAAGCCCCGCGTCCGGGCGACGTCGCGGTAGGCGGCCCCCGCCTCCTCCAGGGCGAGGCGCACGAACTCGCCCCGGCCCTGAATGCCCGGCCAGTAGAACAGCTCGTAGGCCACCGCCTACCAGCTCCGCATCTCGTCGCGGCTCGGCGGGCGGCCCCCGGGGGTGAGCCCGTCGATCACCCCGGGCAGCACGGCGGCGAGCTGGGTCAGGAGGGTGTCGCGCTCGAGGCCGGTCTCGCGGCTCAGCGTCTCGACCGTGTCGGGGCCGAGCGCCTGGGCGAGCTGCTGGGGCGCGATCCCGCGATTCTGCCCGGGGCCGATCCAGGACTCGATCACCTCGCCGAGCCCGCCGCGGCGGAAGCGGTCGATCAGCTGGTCGAGCCCGGCCGGGCCGGCATTGTCCGGGATCTCGCGGTCGAGGCCGGAATACTGGTCGGCGCGCTGGTCGAAGGGGTTGGGCACGCTGCCGCCCGCCTGCGGGCCCGGGCCGCCCGGCCCGTCGAGCATGCCGGAGAAGTCGGAGAAGGGGTTGTTCGGATCGGCGGCGGGGCCGGGGCGCGGCGCGAAGCCCTCGTCGCCGCGCGGGCGCGGCGCCGGGCGGGCGCCGCCGCCGAGGATGTCGCCGAAGCCGCCCTGCAGCGCCCGCGAGGCGAGCAGCATCAGCAGCGCCTTGACGAGGGGCGACATGGCCGAGGCGCCGCCCCCCGCCCGGCCCTGGCCCCCGAGCACGTTGCCGAGCACCGAACCGATCACCTGATCGAGCAGACCCATCACGCTCCTCCCGCGCCCCGCGGACTCTTCCGGTGCGTTAACCCAGCCGGAGGGGCGCGGTTGCGTCGCGGCGCGGTCAGGCGGTGCTGCCGGCGTCGATCGTCATCACCGTGCCGGTGATGTTGCGCCCGCTCTCGCCCATCAGGAAGGCGACGGCGTTCGCCACGTCCTGCGCCTCGGCGAGACGGCGCAGGGCGGCGCGGCCGGCGATCTTGCGGCGCTCCGCCTCGCCGAGGCCCGCGGTCATCTCGGTGTCGATGAAACCCGGCGCCACCGCGTTCACCGTGATGCCGAGCGGGCCGACCTCCCGGGCGAGGGAGCGCGTGAAGCCGATCATCGACGCCTTGGTGGCGGCGTAGACCGAGAGCGCGTTGTAGCCCGTCGAGGCGATGATCGAGCTGACATTGACGACGCGCCCGGCCCCCTCGGCCATCATGGCGCGCACCGCGTGCTTGGTGAGCACGATCGGCGCGAGCGTGTTGAGCCGCACCAGCGCCTCGATGTCGGCGAGCGGCATCATCGCCAGGAGCCCCTCGGTGCCGAGACCGGCATTGTTGACGAGGCCGTAGAGCGGCCCGTGCGCCTCGCGCAGGCGCCGCACCAGGTCGGGCAGGGCCCCGATCTCCGCGAGGTCGGCGGCCGCGAAGTGGAGCTCGCCCGGCCCGGCCGCGCGCATCGCCGCCTCGAGCGCCTCGCTCGGGCGGCGGGCCACCGCCGCGACCCGGAAGCCGGCGCCGGCGAGGGTGACGGCGATCGCGAGGCCGAGGCCCCGGCTCGCCCCGGTGACGAGGACGTTACGCATGGCGGCTCTCCGGCGGCGTCTCGGCAAGGGGCGTCTCGGCAAGGGGAGCCTGGGCAAGCGGGGCCTGGGCGCCCGCACCGCGTCCCCGGGCGAGCTTGCCGGCCCCGGTCACCGGCAGCGCCTCGGCGACGCGCAGGACGGCCGGGACCTTGTGGGCGGGCAGGGCCGCCCGGCAGGCGGCCAGGATCTCGGCCTTGACCGCCTCGACGGAGGCCTCCCCGGGATCGAGCACCAGGGTGGCGGTGACGAGCGCCCCCGTGATCGGGTTGCGGCGGCCCTCGACCAGGGACATCCGCACCCGCGGATGCCGGTTGATCACCGCCTCGACCTCCTCCGGGTGCACCTTGAGGCCCCCGACATTGATGATGCCGCCGCGCCGCCCGACGAAGGCGCAGCGCCCGTCGCGGATCTCGATCATGTCGCCGGTATCGACGAAGCCCTCCGCGTCGAGCAGGATCGGCGCGCCCTCGCCGAGGTAGCGGCGGGCCGTGCGGCCGGAGCGGATCCGCAGGGCGCCCTCGACCACGCGCAGCTCCACGCCGCCCGCGCGGGGGCCGAGGAAGCTCTCGGGGAAACCCTCGCGCCCGTCCGTCACCTCGAACCCCACCCCCGCCTCGGTGGAGGCGTAGGCGTGGCCGATCGAGGCCTGCGGGAAGGCGGCGCGCAGGGCGTCGAGCACCGCCTGGTCGGCGATCTCGCCGGAGAGCCGGACGTAGGAGGGGCGGAAGGCGCCGAGCCCCGCGCTCATCAGCGCCCGGCGCCAGTGCGAGGGCGTGCCCGAGACGTGGCTCGCCCCGTGGCGCCCGAGGCGCGCGAGGAACTCCGCCACCGGCTCGTCCTTGGCCGAGAGGACCAGCGAGGCGCCGCCGAGGACCGCGCGCAGGAAGATCTGGAGCCCGCCGTAGCGGCGGATGTCGTAGAAGGTCGACCAGACCGGCGCCGGCTCCCCGGGGGGACGCGGGCGGATCGCGCCGGCGAGCCCCTCCAGGTCGTGCACCACCATCTTGGGCACGCCCGTGGTGCCGGAGGTGAGGAGCACCCATTCGGTGGCGAGCCGGGGCGCGGCCGGGGCCGCGGCGGGGCGGGGCGCGCCGATCGCGTGGACCGGGCGGCCGCCGACATCCGGCCGCGCCGCGGGCGCGAGGTCCGTTACCACGGCCTCGATCCCGGCGCGGTCCAGCAGGGTCGGCAGGTGGGCGGGGTCGAGGTCGGGCGGGGCGAGGAGGAGCCGGCGGGCGAGCCCGTCGAGGTCGATCAGCGCCAGGGCGGCCGCGAACTGGTCCGCGGTCGCGACCAGCACGGCGCGCCCGGCGAGCCCGTCGCGGGCCGGTCCCAGCGCGCTCGCGCGGGTGAGCGCCGCGAAGTCGATCGCGGCCTCGCGCCCGAGGAGGCGGCCGCCGGTCTCGCCGGCACCCGCCAGCGCCTCGCGCAGGGAGCCCGGGTCAGGCCGCGGCATCGACGGCGGCGCCCTCGTAGAGCGCGATGAACTCGCCGACCGTCACCGGGAAGGTGATCTCGTCCGACATCGTGAATGGATCGACGTTCAGTTCGCCCTCCAGCCGCGCCACCAGGATCGCGAAGCACAGCGAATCCAGCCCGGTCTCGACCAGAGCCGTGTTGTCCGACAGTGGAGCCAGCTTGCGCTGCTGCTCTTCGGCGATCTTCTTCATTTGATCGAGAATCGTTAACCTTACGGACATGCGGGCGTATCTCCTGTTCTCTTCATCCGCTATACCAGCCGCCGTGAAAGCCCAGCAAGGTTTTCGCCTCCGTAGGGTGAACGGAATGGTTACAGATGTCCGCGGCCCGGTGCGCCGGCGGCAGATCACGGAAGCGGACCTCGACGCCGTGGCCGGGCTGCTGAGCCGCGGCTTCCGGTTCCGGCCGAAGAGCTACTGGCGGCTCGGCCTCGCCCGGCAGGCGGCGCGGCCGGTGCCGGAGGGCTATCCGCGCTTCGGCTACCTGCTGGAGGCCGGGGGGCGGCCGGTCGCGGTGCTGCTGACGATCTTCTCCGAAGCGGTGCGGGACGGGCGCCGGGTCGTGCGCTGCAACCTGTCGAGCTGGTCGTCCGAGCCCGCCTTCGCGGGCCACGCCGCGCTGCTCGTCGGCGCGGTCCTGCGCGACCCCACCGTCACCTACCTCAATCTCTCGCCGGCCCCGCACACCCAGCCGATCATCGAGCGGCAGGGCTTCCAGCCGTTCGGCCGCGGGCTGTTCCTCAGCCTGCCCTGGCTCGCCGACCCGCACGAGCGCGTGCGCATCCACCGGGTGGGCGAGCGGGCGCCGGAATGCCTGGCGGACCTGCCCGAGCGCGACCTGCTGGAGGCCCATGCCGGCTACGGCTGCACCTGCCTGGTGGCGGAGGCGCAGGACGGGCTGCACCCCTTCGTCTTCGCCCCCCGGCGCATCCTCAAGCGGCTGGTGCCGACGCGCCACCTGATCTACTGCCGCGACCTCGCCGAGTTCGCGCGCTTCGCCGGGCCGCTCGGGCGCCACCTCCTCGGGCGCGGCCATCCGACCGTGCTGATCGACGCCGACGGGCCGCTGCCGGGCCTCGTCGGCCTGTCGCTCGCCCGGCAGCAGACCCGGTACTTCCGCGGCCCGAACCCGCCCCGGCCGGGGGAGATCCCCTACACGGAGGGCGCGATCTTCGGCCCCTGACGAGGCCTTCGGCCCTGACCGGGCCGGGATCCGCCCGCCCGCGCCGCCGCACGGGCCCCGCCCGGGCGCCGGGCGCCCACACGACGCAACCGCATGGAGCCGCACGATGGACGAGGCGAGGCCGGGGCGCACAGCCGCCCGGGTGCTGGTGGATCAGCTGGTGGCGAACGGGGTGCGCCACGTCTTCACGGTGCCGGGCGAGAGCTTCCTGCCCGTCCTCGACGCGCTGCGGGATTCCGGCATCGCGGTGACGACCTGCCGCCAGGAGGGGGCGGCCGCCATGATGGCGGAGGCCCACGGCAAGGCGACCGGGATGCCCGGGATCTGCTTCGTCACCCGCGGCCCGGGCGCCACCAACGCCTCGGCGGGCCTGCACGTCGCGCAGCAGGACTCGACCCCGATGATCCTGTTCGTCGGCCAGATCGAGCGGCGCTTCCGCGAGCGCGAGGCGTTCCAGGAGCTCGATTACCGGGCGGTGTTCGGCCCGATGGCGAAGTGGGCGACCGAGATCGACGACCCCGACCGGGTGCCGGAATTCGTGGCCCGCGCCTTCGCGACGGCGACGGCCGGGCGGCCCGGCCCGGTCGTGGTGGCGCTGCCCAAGGACATGCTGACCGAGGCGACGGCGGCCCCGCTCGCGCCGCCCTTCCGGCCGGTCGAGGCGGCGCCGGGGGAGGAGGACGTGGCGCGGCTCGCCGACCTCGTCGCCTCGGCGGAGCGGCCGCTCCTGCTGCTCGGGGGCAGCCGCTGGAGCGAGGGCGCCTGCGCGGCCATCGCCCGCTTCGCCGAGGCCTTCGACCTGCCGGTCGCCACCAGCTACCGGCGCAGCCCCCTGTTCGACGCGCTGCATCCGAACTACGCGGGCGATCTCGGCCTCGCCCCCAACCCGAAGCTGGTGGCGCGCGCCAGGGCCGCCGACCTGCTCGTGCTGCTCGGCGGGCGCCTCGGCGAGATCCCCTCGCAGGGCTACAGCCTGCTCGACGTGCCCGGGCCGCGGACCCGCCTCGTCCACATCCATGCCGGCCCGGAGGAGCTGGGCCGCGTCTACCAGCCCTTCCTCGCCATCAACGCCTCGCCCGCGCGCACCGCCGCCGCCCTGGCGCGGCTGCCGGCCCCGGCCCGCATCCCGTGGCGGGAGGAGACCCGGGCCGCCCACGCGGAGTTCCTCGCCTGGGGCGAGCGGGCGACGCCGCAGCCGGGCGGGGTCAATCTCGGCGAGGTGATCATCCACCTGCGCGAGGTGCTGCCGCGCGACGCGGTCCTGTGCAACGGCGCGGGCAATTACGCGGCCTGGATCCACCGCTTCTACCGGTTCCGCGGCCTCGCCTCCCACATCGCCCCGACCTCGGCCTCGATGGGCTACGGCGTGCCGGCCGCGGTGGCGATGAAGCGCCTGTGGCCGCAGCGCACCGTGGTGTCGATCAACGGCGACGGCGATTTCCTGATGAACGGCCAGGAATTCGCGACCGCCGTGCAGTACCGGCTGCCGCTCGTGGTGATCGTGGCCGACAATGCCAGCTACGGCACGATCCGGATGCATCAGGAGCGCGAATTCCCCGACCGCGTCGTCGCCACCGACCTCGTCAACCCGGATTTCGCCGCCTATGCGCGGGCCTTCGGCGGGCTCGGCTGGACGGTCGAGCGCACCGAGGACTTCCCGGCGGCGTTCCGGGAGGCGAGCGCCTGCGGCCGGCCCGCGATCATCCACCTCAAGATCGCCACCGACGCGATCACGCCCGGCCAGACCCTGACCCAGATCCGCGACCGGGCGGTGGCGGGGCGCGCGGCCTGACGGGAGGGCGGCGCCGGCTTGACAGGCCGGCGGCCCAGCCGGCAGGTGCGGTCTCCCGTCCCCAGGACGCCCGCCTGCCTCCACCCGCCCGCCTCCACCCGCCCGCGAGCATGCCCGCCGCGCCCCGTTTCCTGCCCGTCTCGGTGAGCTATGCCGGCGGCGCCGCGGCCGGCGCCCGCCCGGACGAGCACGTCGTGGCGGCCAACAACCGCTTCGCCCGGGCGGTGCTCGCCTTCTCCGACCTCCGGCCCGAGACCTGGGTGGAATTCGCCTTCCTGCTCGCCTGGGACGAGGCCGAGACCGCCGGCGCCAGCCTCGACTTCGCGCTCGTCGGGGTGGATTTCCTGGCGGAGGACAGGTCGAGCCTCGACTTCGAGCACGTGCCGGGCCTGTCGCGCACGCTCCTCGATCCGCAGAGCGCCTGGATCGCCGGGCCGGCCTACCTCGATGCCGGGGAGGGCACCCGCGCCGCGATGGTGCGCCTCGGCTTCCTGGTGCCCGATCCCGCCCGCCACGCCACGGTGAGCGTGCGCTCCTGGCGCAACGCCGCCCCCTTCGGCGTGATCCGGCCGGAGCTGCGCCAGGGCGGGCCGGCCCGCATCCCGCGGCGGCGGCGGCGCCTGGGCCTCGAACCGGACTGGCTCGACCTCGCCCTGGTGCCGGGCCGGCCGCTCGTGCTGCGCGGGCAGATCCACGCCGCGCGGACCGGCCGGGAAGGGGCGCTGGCGCGGGTCGCCTACAGGAACGCGGCCGGAGAGGCGATCCCGCCGCCCTATCCGGACACGGTCTCGACGCCCGATTTCGGGGCCGGCATCAACCTGCCGGCCCACCGGCAGGCCCGGCGCTTCACCCTCGACCTGACCCCGCCGCCGAAGGCCGCCGCCGTGCGGGTCGGCTTCGCCACCTGGGAGGCGGGGGCCGAGGTGGAACTGACCGGCCCGGTCGAGATCGGGCTGGAGGACGGGCTGCGCCTGGAGGCCCTGTGCGGCGACGAGGTCATCGACGCCGGCACCTTCCTCGACCGGGTCGACGCGGCGCTGGGCCTGCGCGGCTCGCCCGCCCCCGCCGAGGGGGTGCCGCTCCTCCTCGACCGGCTGCGCCGGCTGCAATCCGGGCCCGCCGGGCCGGGCGAGGCCGGCCCGGACGCGGCGCCGGACCCGGCCGGGACCGCGCTCCGCCTCGGCCGGGCCCCCGCCTGGGACCTGCCGCCCGGGCCGAGCTGGAGCGAGGACCCGTTCCAGTCGCCCGCGTGGCGGCTCGAGTACCAATCCCTCGGCTGGCTCCTGCCCCTCGCCGCGGCGGATGCCGCAAGGGCGACCGAGATCGCCCTGTCGTGGTCGCGGGCCAATCCCTGGGGCAATCCGGCCGACGGGCTCAGCCTGCATCCGGCGGCGCTCGCCGCCCGGGCCGAGGTGTTCGTGGCCCTGCTCGCGCCGTTCAGCATCGGCTCGATGCGGGTCGAGCCCCTGCGCACCCTGGCGGGCGAGGCGGTGCGGCACGGCTTCGCCCTCGCGGAGATCATCGGCCAGAACGCCGTGGCGCGCACGCTGCACCATGTCCAGGCCGCCGTGGCGCTGCGGGCGGTCGCCCTCGCCCTGCCGCGCCTGCCGCTCTCGCCGTTCTGGCTCTCGCTCGCCCGGCACGCCCTGGAGGAGGGGTTCGCGGCGCTCAGCGCCCCGGACGGCACCTTCACGGACCCGTCCCTGCACCAGCGGCTGGAACTGGCGAGCCTCGGGCGGCTGCTGGCCGAGGCGCTCGGCGAGGAGGCGCCCGGGCCGGCGATCGGCCGGCGGGTGGGGCCCGCCCTGCGCATGCTCGCGGGGCTCCTCGATCCGGGCGGGCGGCTGCCGCCCTTCGGCGACGCGCCGCACGGCATCGACCACCGGGCCTGGATCGGGCGCCTCCTCGGCCCCGGCGAGCGGGCGACGGCCGCGCGCGGCAGCCTCGTGCCGGCCCGGGGCGGGCCGGGCCTGATCGCCGCGCGGGCGGAGGGGCCGGGGGCGAGCCGGGCGCACCTCGCCTGCGCCTTCGGCGAGCAGCGCCACGCCCACGGCCACGCGGATTGCACCTCCTTCGTCTTCGCGGCGGAGGGGGTGCGCTGGATCGTCGAGGCCGGCGGCTCGGGCCAGGTCGAGAGCGGGCTGGTGCGCCACTACCTGACCTCGGCGCGCGCCCACAACGTGGCCTGGCCGGACGGCCGCGAGCCCGGCGCGGGCACCGGCTGGCTCGCCGAGGTGGAACGCCTCGACGGGGCCACCGCCTACGCGATCGGCACCAGCGTGCACGGGCCGGATTACCGCCACCGCCGGGTGATCGTGACCCTCGACGACCTGACCGCGCTGGCGGTGTTCGACCGCTTCGAGACCGAGGAGCGGCCGCTCTCGGTCGAGGGGCTCCTGCACTTCCCGCCCGACGTGCTGGTGGCGCTCGCCGGGCCGCGCCTCGTGCTGGCGAGCCGCGAGGCGCAGCGCCTGCGGGTCGTGCCGCGCCTCGTGGACGGCAAGCGCGGCGGCCTCGCCCTGGTCAGCGGCCGCAGCGACCGCCCGGGCGGCCTGCAGGGCTACCTCTCGCTCAAGCCCGGCGTGCTGCACCCGTCGAGCACGCTGCGCTACGTCTTCCACGGGCAGGGCGCGGTCTGCGGCGGGGTCGCCATCGCGCTCGACGAGGGGCGCGAGAGGGCGCTGGCGGGGCGGCTGACCCTCGCCGCGGTGAAGCGGCTGCTCGGGGAGGCGTGAACCGGCCCGGGTCGGGTCTCGCGGATCCGGGCTTCGCTCAGGCGCCGCGCGGGCGCGTGATCCGGGATCCGCTGCGATCAACCGGATCCCGGATCAGCCCGCGTCACGAGCGCAGGTCCTTGCGCGGCACGAAGTTGAAGTCCTCCACCAGCACGTCCTTGACCACCTCGGCGCCCAGCCGCTCGTTGACCTTGGCGCGGATCTCGTCGAGGCGCTTGCTGATGTTGTACTTGGCCATCCTGCGGAAATCGAGACTCGGATCGCCGTAGATCTGGCGGAAGGCCTCGTCGATGACGAAGGAATTGGGCGGCACCGCGACCGTGTGCATCAGCTTGGCATCCGCGGTGAAGACCAGGACCGTGACGATGTAGCCCTGGAGCGCGCCGTCCGCGATGACCGGCACGTTGATGGCGCGCAGCTTCTGGTACTGGAGCCCTTCGAGGTAGGGCTCGGTCTTCTGCGCGAACAGGCCGGCGCCCCAGGTGACGACGCCGTAGCACGAGAGCAGGGTGACGACGCAGATCCAGATGCCCGTGACGACGATGCGCATGCCCGGCGCCTCAGCGGTGGTCGGGGCCGTAGGTGCCGTCGGAGTCCGCCGCGCGCAGGGCGCCGGCGATCACCTCGGACACCTCCTCCACCGCCCGCAGGTTCAGGGCGACGACCTCCTGGTTGCGGGCGAGCTTGTCGCGCAGGCGGGTCAGGCAGGCGGCGAGGTCGGGATCCGCCGGCTCGTCCCGGTGGCGGGCGAGGCGGGTGAGTTCGAGCAGGCTCTGGCTCTTGCGCCGGTTGACCTCGTCCTGGTCGATCGGCCGGCGCGTCAGCAGCGCCTCCGTCTCCTCGTCGATCGTGGCTTCGAGCCGGGTCAGGGATGCGATCAGCATGGGGCGCCTCGCGGTCAGAGTTGGGACTTCTTGGTCTCGCCGGTCTGGACCGGGTGGGCGTTGGCGAGCAGCCGGGCGATGCCGAGGCCGCCGGCCTTGGCGATCTGGCCGCCGATCTGCTCGGCGAGCATCGACTTCCAGTAGCCGCCCGCCATGCCCTTGCCGTAGACGGAACTTGCCTTCGACGGCAGCATCGTCTCGACGAAGTGCTGCAGCACGAAGGACTCGAACTGCCGGTAGGGGCCGGCCGCCTTCTTGGCCGAGAGCGCGGTGTCGGACTTGGCCGCGGTGAGCGCGCCCTGCGCGTCGAGGGGCATGTGCGTCGAGAGGCCGGCCGAGGCCATCGCGTCCGCGAAGGCGGAGGGGTCCACCGCCCCGCCGGCGGTGCCGAGCTTGGCGGCGGCCTCCTGCAGGCGGGTCGGGTCGGCGGCCCGCGCGACGTCGAGCACGATGTCGGAGGGAGGCTTGATGCTCATGGCGACTGCCGGGGATCCTGCCGTTGCGGGAGAGGATGCGCGAGCGATAGCCCCGCTGGCTTACGGGAGGCTTGCGTCGCCGCGGGAGACCGTCCCTTGAGCGACAGTCCCTTGGGCGACCAGCCCCTCGATGCGCTCGGCGAGGTCGCGCCGCTCCGCCTCGCGCCGGGCCTCGGCGTCGAGCCGGGCGACCTGGCGCTCGCTGCGCTTCTGCGCCAGCGCGCGCTCGCGCAGGGTCTCCTGCTCGGCTCCGGCGCGCGCGGCGAGGGCGGCCTTCTCGCCCGCCAGCGCCTTCACGCGGCGCGCGGCGGCTTCGAGGAAGAGGCCCGCGGCGGCGTCCTGGCCGAGGGCGGCGAGGAGGGCGGCCTCGGAGGCGCCGACCGCCTCGGTCCGGCGCCGGGTCTCGGCGAGGTCCCGCTCGGCGGCGCGCCGCATCTGCTCCTGCAGGGCCATCAGGCGCTTGGCGCGGGCGAGGCGGTCGGGCGCGCGCACGCCTCAGCCCTGCCGCAGCCAGATCGCGTAGGAGCCGAGGAACTGCATCAGCACCTCCCCGGAGATCAGGTAGAGCATCAGGATTCCTCCCACCATCACGAAGGGCGTGGCGATGAAGTAGACCGGGATCGTCGGCGTCAGCTTGTTGGCGAAGCCGACGGCGAGGTTCACCACGATCGAGTAGACGATGAAGGGCGAGGTGATGCGCAGGCCGAGCACGAACACGCTGGTGATCTGATCGACGATCTGCACCAGCGCCGCCTGGGAGCCGAGCCCCTCGCCGGGCGGCAGGCGGGCGTAGGAGTCGACGAGGCCGCGGAACAGCTCCCAGTGCAGGCCGGCGGAGAAGAGCAGGGCCGTCGCCGCCACCATCACCAGGGAGACGAGGGCGCCCTGGGGCTCGTTGCCCTCCATCGGCGTGCCCGGGATGGTCCCGAACCCCACCGCCATGGTCACGGCGGTCATCACGGTCTCCAGCACGAACAGGAAGACCCGGCCCAGGAGCCCGATCAGGAAGCCCGTCAGGCTCTCCGAGAGGATCCACAGGAAGGTGACGGCCGGCTCCTGCGCGCCGAGCCGGCCCCTGAACAGGGGCAGGATCAGGGGGCTGAGCGCGAAGGTGACCGAGAGCGCGAGGAACAGGCGCACCTGGACGGGGATGCGGGCGCTGGAGACGCCGGGGACCACCAGGAGGCAGCCGCCGATGCGGCAGAACATCAGGAAGATCCCGAGGAAGAGGTCGGGCCCGGGCAGGAAGGGGCCCGGCCCGCTCACGAGATCGTCCCGAGGGAGCGGATCTCGACCCCGCGGGCGATCTCCAGGTGCGACAGGACGGGCAGGGTCGGGAAGAGCCGCTCGATGATCATGCGCACGTAGGGCCGGGCATCCGGGGCGGTGACCAGGGCGAAGACGTGCGCCTCCTTCTGCCGCGCCCGGATCGCCTCGGAGGCCTCGGTGCCGAACTGCTCGACGAGGCGCGGGTCGATGTCGAACTCGATCACCTCGCCCTTGGCGTCGCGCTTGAGGCTCTGGTGGAAGGACAGGTCCCAGCGGCTGCCCAGGCGCAGCACCGCCAGCACCCCGTCCTCGGCGAGGTCGCCGCAGATCTGCTGGGCGATGCGCATCCGCACGTGCTCGGCGATCTGCTCGGAGCGGCGCGCGTGGGGGGAGATTTCGGCGATCGCCTCCAGGATCAGGTGCAGGTTGCGGATCGACACGCGCTCCGCCAGCAGCAGCTTCAGCACCGCCTGCAGCCCCGAATAGGAGATCTGGGAGGGGCAGATCTCCTCCAGGAGCCGCTTGTACTCGGGGTCGAGCCGGTCGAGGAGGTTGCGCATGTCCTTGTAGGAGAGGAGATGCGGCAGGTTGTTGCGGATCACCTCGGACAGGTGGGTCAGCAGCACCGAGGTGCCGTCCACCGGCTCGAAGCCGCCGCGGCGCACCTCGGCCGCGTAGGCGTCGAGCACCCAGATCGCCCTCATGCCGAAGGCGGGCTCGCGCACCTCCTCGCCGGGCACGTCGGGCCGCGGCCCGTCGCCCACCACCACGAGCGACTCGCCGGGGCGGATCTCCTGGCTCGCCGAGAGGGTGCCGTGGATGCGGATCTGGTAGGTCTTGGGCGGCAGCGAGGGGCTGTCGGTCAGCTTGATGTCGGGAACCACGAACCCGTACTGCAGCGCGAACTTGCGGCGCATCTTCGAGACCCGGTGGCCGAGCTCGATCCGGGCGGTGTTGGCCTGGGCCGAGAGGTGGCGGCCGAGGCAGAGCTCGATCTCGGGGGTTTTCAAGGATTCCTTGACCGAATCCTTGGCGGCCGCGGCCTTGCGCTCCTCCTCGAGGGCGCGCTGCGCGGCCTCCGCGGCCTTCTTCTCGGCGAGGCGGCGCGGGATCGCGTAGGCGACGAAGCCCATCAGGGCGGCGAGGGCCATGAAGGGGACGAAGGGCAGGCCCGGGACCAGGGCGAACAGGCCCATCAGGGCGGCCGCGACGGTGAGCGCGCGCGGATAGGCGCCGAGCTGGCCGAGCACCGCCTGCTCGGCGGTGCCCCGGGTGCCGCCCTTGGAGACGAGCAGGCCCGCGGCGAGCGAGACGATCAGGGCCGGGATCTGCGAGACGAGGCCGTCGCCGACCGAGAGCTTGGTGAAGACGTCGGCCGCGGTGGCGAGCGGCATGCCGTGGCGGGTCGTGCCGATGATGATGCCGCCGAAGATGTTGACCGCGATGGTGATCAGGCTCGCCACCGCCTCGCCGCGGACGAATTTGGAGGCGCCGTCCATCGAGCCGAAGAAGGCGCTCTCCTCCTCCAGCTCGCGGCGGCGGCGCTGCGCCTCCTTGTCGTCGATGAGCCCGGCATTGAGGTCGGCGTCGATCGCCATCTGCTTGCCGGGGATGGCGTCGAGGGTGAAGCGGGCGCCGACCTCGGCGATGCGGGTCGCGCCCTTGGTGATGACCAGGAAGTTGACCGTGATCAGGATCGCGAAGACCACGATCCCGATCACGAAGTCGCCGCTCATCACGAATTGCGAGAAGCCCTGGATGACGTGGCCGGCGGCGTTCACGCCGGACTGGCCGTTGGCCAGGATCAGCCGGGTCGTGGCGATGCCGAGCGCGAGGCGCAGCAGCGTCGCGATGAGCAGGACGGTCGGGAAGGCGGAGAATTCGAGCGGCTTCTGGATCCAGAGCGCCACCATCAGGATCAGGACCGAGAGCGCGATCGAGAAGGCGAGGCCGACATCGATCAGGACCGCCGGGATCGGCAGGAAGAGGACGGCCAGGATGGCGACGATGCCGGCCGCGAAGCCGAAATCCCGCTGCGTCCTGCGCTCCAGCCCGATTGCCTCGACCAACGCCATCGCGGCTCCCCGCTCTCCGGTGACGCCGGTCCTTGTCGGCGCGGAAGCTTGCGCGAGGGTGGCGGGGCCTCGCCGGCGGTGCGGGCGGGGGCGAGGCCCGCACCCCGGATCGGCCCGGGGGTGCGGACCCGGCCTGGGCGGCGGGTCGTCCCGGGACGGGCGGCGCCGCGTCCGGTGCGATCGTCGGCTGCCGGGAGGGCCGGGGAATCGTCCGGCGCGGACGGGCAGGCGGGGCGGCGGCCCCGCGCCGTGACCTTCGCTCCGCGGTCGGATCAGCGCGTCGCGGCATCCAGTTGGGCAAAGGCCTCGTCGACCGAATACGCCCGAGTCTCGGCTTTCGGAGGTTGCAGTTCTCCGGACTTTGTCTTCTTGTACAAATCAGACTCTCTAAATTCAGCTACGAATTTAAAAAGCTTCTCATGAATTTGCAGTGTCTCAATCCAATCAGATTTTTTCTCCTTCGGCACATCAGGGCTGTTTCTCACATAATCGAAGGCCTCATCGAATGTATCGAAAGAGCCAAGATCCGCAATGGTGATCATCTTCGTCGCATAGATGACCTTGCCGTCGCTGAGCGCAGCGGCCATCGCGAGGCCCGCTGCCGCGGACGCGGCCTGTCTCGTCGCGTAACTCGGCTTGTTGGATATACCGGTCGCGGTCTTGATGAGATCGTCGGCCGGCGATGAGGGAGAACTTGCTGCGGCTCCGGTCCCGCGCAGCAAAGCGAGCACCGGAGTTTTGCTGGTGAGAGAAACGGTCGTCATGGCATGAACACCTGTTTGGCCGCGGGTGAGGTCTTGCGGAGCACGCGCGTTGGGCTCGCCCATGGCTGCGAGGAAAGCCCCTGTTACGCTCGGGCAAGATGATTAAGATTATGTCAATCTGCATACTTCTGCCCAGTACAAATCTCCTCGTTCCACCGAGAGATCCGATCTTTGTGCTGAATTCAAATATATTTCCAGTATACTATCATTTCTGTACGACATTCTTAGCGCCGAAATTCAACGATGCTTGCATTTTTGATACTCAGCAAGCCAGAAAGGTTTGTGTAAAACAAAGAAAAATATCAGCACGAACTTTGTATATATGGAAATCACTTATCTTGTTTCTGCGTACAAATTCGATCTGTAGCACTGAAATTGCTATAGGTGAATATTTTATATATTCCTGAATTATTGCTACAGAGCGAACTGGAAACGAATTACAGGAATTACCAAAGCGGCTTTAAACAACCTTCGGTCGGTAGTTGGATCGATATGTTCCCGCTAGGGTTAGTCGCTGACTCAAAGGAGTTGGCGCTGCGGCGTGGAGAGGACGCCGCATCGAAGGCCGCTAGGCCTGCTTCGCAGGTGAGAATCTGCAGCTTTCCAATGAGGAGATCCGAGATGGCGAATGTCGTTGGAACTGACGGGCGCGACGTTCTTTGGGGGCACCTCTGGACCTGATCTCATCCAGGGAAAAGGTGGCGATGACACCATCTACGGTGGATACGGTGACGATGTCCTGCAAGGCGACGACGGGGACGACGTGTTCCTCCTGAGTGGATCGGAGGGTAACGATTTCTACGAGGGCGGCAGCGGATCCGATAGTATTTTTCTCAAAGGCGTCAGCTATGTATGGAATTACGTCGAGATCGGCATCAGCTCGATGACTTCGATCGAGGCGATCATTAATCTCACGAGCGTCCCGACAACAATCAAAACCAAATTTGTCACTTGATCTCACAGGAGTCAAACTGGTCGATATCGATGCGCTGAATGGCAGCGCAGGCAACAATTATCTGACCGGGGAACGCGTGTACCACCAGGCGACCGGCACGTGGACGGGCATCACGATCACCGGATACGGCGGCAACGATGAACTCACCGGCTCCGATCTCAGCGACAGGCTCGACGGCGGCGAGGGCAACGACACCTTGATCGGCGGCAGCGGGATTTATCAATTCCGCTTCGAGGCCGGTCAAGGCATCGACCTGATCATGGATTGGCAGGACGGCACCGACAAGATCGTCGTCGGACCCTCGCTCTCATCCGTCGACGTGCTCAACTATAATGGAAACGCGCTGCTCAGGTTCGATGGGGGCTCGACCTACGCGCTCCTGGCCGGGGTGACGCCGACCGCGATGGACGCGAGCGATTTCATCTTCGCGTAGAACCTGGCGGTGAAGTGGTGGCGATCGCCGCGCGCGGTCGCCCTTCCCCTCGCGGCCCCGGTTCGGCCCGCCCCCGAGGGTCTCGCCGGCGCGAGACCGCGCCGCCAGGGCCGGGCCGGCCCTCGCGCGACGGCCATCCGGGCCCTCTCCGCGTTCCTCAGAAGCCCGAGGTGATCCGCCCGTAGGCGTTCTCGGTGAACATGTAGAGCTGGGTGCCGACGAAGGAGCCGGTCATCAGCATCACGAGCAGGATCACGACGATCTTCGGCACGAAGGTGAGGGTCACCTCCTGGATCTGCGTGAGGGCCTGGAGCAGGGCGACCGCGATGCCGACCGCCATGGCGGCCGCGACCGCGGGCCCGGCCCCGATCAGGATGGTCCAGATCGCGGTGCGCACCAGTTCGAGGGCGTCGACCTCGTTCACGACAGCGACACGCCGTTGCCGAGGAGCAGCTGCCGGCCGTCCTTCAAGGTGGCGAGCGGACCGTCCGTGGTGATCTTCACGGAGGCGACCACGCCGGTGATCTTGCCGTCGTCCGAGGTCGCGGTGCGCCCGATCGCGCTCTCGGCCTGCGCCAGGTAGTTCGAGGACAGGAGCGCGTCGAGCTTGTTGTTCATCTTGGTGCTCTGCTCGACCTCCGAGAAGGTGGCGAGCTCGCCCATATAGGCCGTCGAATCCATCGGCTTGGTCGGATCCTGGTTCTTGAGCTGCGTGAGCAGCAGCTGCAGGAAGGCGTCCGTGTTGAGCGAGGTCGCGGTCTTCGAGGTGGTGGGCGCAGCGCTGCCGCCCGTCGCGGTCGCGCCGCTCGACGCCCCCGCCGTGGACGAACTGATGCCGGTGATGCTCATCGCTGGTCTCTCCTCTGGCGCCGCGGCGCCGCTGCCGCGCCGGCGGCGCGGTGTCGCTTGGATCCGGGCCGGTTGGCTCTCGTGCCGGTTGGATCTCGGGCCGCTCGGGCCTCAGGCCGCGCGGCCCGCGCTCCGGACGACCCGGCGCGGCGGGGGCAGCTCGGCCTGGGCCGCGCCGCCGTCGAGGACGGCCGCCTCGGCGGCGTAGAGATTCCGGATGAGCTTCAGGGCCTCGTAGGGCCGCCCGGCCGCGATCTGGGCGGAGGCGGCCATCAGGCCCTCCCGGATCTCCGCGTTGGTGAGCGCCGCCATCAGGCCGGCATGCAACTCCTCATAGAGTTTGCGGGCCGGCTCGGCCCCGGCCGGGTCCATCAGCAGCACCTGGGCGGCGAAGTAGAGCTGCCGCAGGGGGGTCGTCGCCTGTTCGGGCTGGAGCACGTGCTGCTCCAGCAGGAAGGTGGCCTCGTTCAGGAGCTCGAGCGAGACCCGACGGTCGACGCGCAGGACCGCGCCGTTCACGTAGACCCGCTCGCCGGCCCGCAGGGACAGCCGCATGCGCCGGCTCATCGCAGACCGTCGCGGATCGCCGTGTTCACGTCGATCAGCGGCGCGAGGCTGCGCTCGGGCAGGCGCAGGGCCTCGCTCGCCTCGCGCATGCTCCACAGCCCGATCGAGACGAGGTCGGTGCGCAACGGCTCCGGCAGCCCGTTCTCCGGGTTGAGGAGGTCCTCGATGAGGACGTCCCAGAGTCGCTGCAGGAAGCTCACCGCCTCGCCGCGATCCTCGAACTTCGCGTCCGCCGCATCGGCCTTCCGCAGCAGGGCGAGCGCCCTGTCGAAGGCCGCGCGCTCCCGCTCGCGGCAGAGGTCCGGCGCGTCTTCCAGGATCTCGTTGTAGGAAAAACGGTACATCGTCGCTGATGCCTCGTGTGACTCGGGCCCGGTCAGCCGGACCGTCGAACCGGCCGCCCGCCGGTCGGAGGGGCCCCGGGAGCCCCATCCGCGCCGGGTCGGGCGGCCGTCGCGAAGTATCTCAGGAGAGTTTGTGCTTAAGGTTAACACCGACAAACTCCTGAGCGGCCTTTCTTGGGAGCCCATGACGCGCGCGGGACCTGGCCTGCGCCCGTGAAAACCTTCCCATGCAAGGAGAACCAAGCTGAGTGCAGCTGCGGAAGATGATCCGCAACCGGCGATCACTACAGATAATTGACGAGGCTGAGCTGCCGAAGTTGCGACGTGAGCGAGTAGGACATCTGGATCTGAGCGTTGAGCCGGTCGAGCCGGGTCTTGGCCTCGGCGGGATCGACCCCTTCGAGATCGTCGATCCGGCTGGCGATCAGGCTCTTCTGGGCGTCCATGCGGGTGTTCGCGTCCTTGATGCGCGCCTGCACCGTGCCGAGATCGGCCTGGAGGCCGACGAGGCCCTGGCTCCCCTGGCTGAGCAGCGACGTGATCTTGTCGGCGATGACGGTCTGCGTGGCCGCCGACATGGTGTCTGCCTTCAGGGCGGAGGCGAGGACGTAGGCCATGGCGAGGCTGCGGATCGGCTCCGCATTGGCGCTGACGGAGGTCCGGGCGGTCTCGTCCGGGGCGATCCGGCTCGTCAGCGCGTCGCTCGACGCGCTCGACCAGGTCGCGGTCCAGTGCGCCTCGTCGAACAGCTGGGCCAGGGGCCCATTCAGGAACGCGGTCATCTGGGCCGGCGTGATCGTGGCGGGATCCGCGCTGCCGAAGGCCGCCTGGAAGGCTTGGTCGACCGCCGCCTTGGCGGGCGAGGTCGGGCTGCCCGCATAGGCGGTGAGCGGCGCCTTGTCGGTGTTGAGCCCGGCGAACAGGTACTGGCCGTTGGCGGCGCCGTTCAGGGCCGAGGTGAGGGCGGCGAGCTGGGTGGCGGCCAGCGTCGAGATGGTCGAGACCTTCTTGTCGATCGAGGCGCCGAGCAGCTGCTTGAGGGTGTCGTCGGCCGCGGCCTGGAGCTGCTTGAGCGTCGCCTGGGTCTGGTCCAGGCGCAGGGCGGTGAGGCCGTTGTCCTGCTTCAGCGCGGCGAGCTGGTCCTGCTGCCCGCGCAGCGCGAGGGAGACGCTCACGCGCGACCCGAGTTCGAGGCCGACATCCCCGTAGCGGCCGGACGCGACCTCCTGGGTCGCCTTGGCGCTCTCGGCCTGGAGCCGGGCGGTGGCGCTGCGCGGCGCGTTCCAGAGGCTTTGCGTCGAGATGTAGCTCGTCTGCATGGTGTCTAGACCGCGTTCATGAGGGTTTTGAACAGCTCGTCGATCAGCGTGACCAGCTTGGCGGAGGCCTGGTACGACCTCTCCAATTGCAGCGTCAGCGCCGTCTCGTCGTCGGTATTGACGCCGGTGACGTTCGAGAGGGCGTCGGAGGCGCGCCCGAGCAGCGTCGTCTGCTGGTCGACGGTGCTGGAGGCGACCTTGCGCTGGGATTCGAGCCAGCCCGCCGAGGCGCCCGCGTACTCGGCCAGCGCCATCGACCCGGTCGGGCCCGGGGCGCTGCCCAGGCTCTGCTTGACGGACAGGGCCGCGACCAGGGCGGTGAGCCGGCCCGCATAGGCGGTGCCGCTGCCGGCGGCGGCCGGGTTGGAGCGGTAGGCGGCGCCGTTCATGCCGCCGTCGCGCAGGAGCGCCGGGTCGCCGCCCCTCTGCGGATCGACCGCGGCGTTCAGGGTGATCGCGGCGGCGAGCCCCGCCTTGGAACTCGGCAGGGCGGAGGTGCTGCCGTTTCGGAACAGGCCGGCGAGGTCGGCCCCGCCCGAGGACGAGGTCTCCCGGAAGGTCGCGATCAGCGCGGAGGCGATCTCGTCGAGCTGCGCCGCGTAGGCCGGGGCGGCCACGTCGCGCAGCTGGCTCAGGCCCGCGAGCGTGCCCGAGCGCAGGGGCATCGGCGAGTTCGGCCCGGTGACCGCCACGCCGTCGATGATCACGGCATTGCCGGTCGTGCCGGATTGGTAGGTCGGCGTCGCCGCGAAGCTGACCTTGCGCGGGATGCGGTCGTAGAGGGGCACGCCGCTGTCGGTGTAGAGCGCGACGTCGCCGCCCTCGCGCGGCACCACGGTGACGCCGAGTTCCTCCGAGAGCTTGGCGATGATCTGGTCGCGGGAATCGAGCGCGTCGGTGACGTCGGCGCCGAGGGCGGTGCCGCGCATCACCGCCTTGTTGGCGAGGTCGAACTGCGACAGCAGATCGCTGATCCGCGTGACGGACTCGCCCATGGCCGCGTCCGCGTCGGCCTGGGTCCTCGCGACGGCGCCGGCGGCCTGGTTGAGGCTCGCGGCGAGGTCCCGGGCCTTGTCGAGTGCCGCGCGGGCGAGCGTGGCGTCGTCGGGCCTGTTCGCCGCCGATTGGAGCGCGGCGGCCAGGGCGGAGAGGCGGGCGGCGGCCGAGGTCGTGCTCTGCGGGTCGCCGACCGTCTGCTGCAGGGACTGCAGGCCCCTGAGCAGCTGCTGCGACCCCGCGAGGTCCGAGGTGGCGGAGATCATGCGCGCGTAGAGCGCCGCGTCGCTCGCCCGCGTGATCGAGACCGTGACGCCGCCGGTGCCCGGCACGAGGGTGGCGATCTTGCGGGAATAGCCCGCGCTCGACGCGCCCGCGACGTTGCGGGACGACACCGCGATCTGGGTCGAGGAGGCGAGGAGCGAGGAGCGCGCCGTGGCAAGCGCGAGGGAGAGGCCCATCGGGAGGCTCCGGAGGAGACGCGCGGGACGCGACGCCCGCGCCGGGAGAGGCGATGGCGGCGCTGGCGCAAGGACCGGCCGGTGGGCCGGGGCGTGGTCGAGCCCGCGCCGGGATCGGGAACCGGGCGCCGCCGCCCCCCGCCGGGAGCGGCCGCGCCCCTGTCGGCTCAGCGCTTGAGCTGCATCAGCGTGTCGAGCATCTCGTTGCTGGTCATGAACACCTTCGAATTCGCCGTGTAGACGGTCTGCGAGGCGATCATCGAGGTGAGTTCGGTGCTGACGTCGACGTTGGATTGTTCGAGGGCGCCCGACACGATTCCGCCGCGCCCGCCCTGGTTGGCGAAGCCGACCTGCAGCGCGCCGGATTCGAGGGTCGTCTCGTAGACGTTGCCGGCGCGCGGCTTGAGGTTGTCCGGGCTGTCGACGTCGGCGATCGGGATCTTGAAGGCGGCGACCTTCGAGTTGTCCTCGTAGACCGCGTAGACCGTGCCGTCCGCGGCGAATTCGGCCCCCGTCACGGCGCTGGCCTTGCTGCCGTCCGCGCTGCCCTTGATGTCGGTGGCCGAGGCGAGCTGGGTCATGCCGGTGAGGTCGAGGGAGACGGGCTGCCCGTTCGGGACCGTCACGCTGCCCGTCCCGCCCGAGGTGACCTTGCCGTTCACGAAGCCGAGCGGGATCGTGGTGAGCGGCGAGGCCGGGAAGCTCGCGCTGTTGCTCGCGTCGTAGACCGAGGCCGACCACGCGTTGTCGCCGGTCTTGGTCAGGTAGATGTCGAGGGTGACCGCCTTGCCGAGATTGTCGTAGGTGACGAGCGAGGTCTTCTTGGAGTAGTTCGACCCGGCCGGCACCGCGCCGGAGGTCACCGCGGCGGCGGTCGAATCGAGGTTCCCGGTCAGGGCGCCCTTGGTCGAGGCGCTCGCCTTCATGCCGAGCGCCGAGATGTTGACCGGCACCATGCCGTCGAGGCTGTTGAGCGTCGGGCTGGCCTGGCCGTTCTTGAGGCTGTAGCCCATCAGGGTGAAGCCGGCGGCGTTCTTGAAGGTGCCGGTCGAGCCGTCGGGCACGAAGTTGCCGGCCCGGGTCAGGTAGGAGGCGCCGCTCGCGTCCTTGACCACGAAGAAGCCGTTGCCGGCGATCGCGAGGTCGGATTTCGAGGAGGTGCTGACGCGCGCGCCCTCGTCGCTGACCGCGCGCCGCTGCACCGTCTCGACCGAGCCCGAATTGTAGTCGCCGGTCGCGCTCGAGGACAGCAGCAGCGATGAGAACTCCGTCGAGACCCGCTTGTACCCGGTCGTGCCGGCATTCTGCACGTTCTCGGCAACGGTGCTGATCCGGTTGGACTGGGCATTCATGCCGGACATGCCGGTGCGCAGGGCGCCAAGGAGACTCATCGTGTGACCTCGAAGATTCCGGTTGCGGGGTACTAGACGCGGGCACGCTTGCGCGGGGCTGGGCTGTGGGTCACCCGCGCAAGGATTGGGCGAGTTCCAGGAAGGCGTCCTCGCTCGGAGGCTGGCCGGGTTCCTGCCGGAGGGACTCGTAGATGCGCGGGACCAGACCGACGGCCTGATCGAGCTCCGCGTCGGAGCCCGCGCGGTAGCCGCCCATCAGCCGCAGGTCGCGGGTCTCCTCGAAGCGGGCGATCATGCCCTTGAGCCGGCGCACGACGTCGCGCTGCTCGGGCGTCCAGACCTGGTCGGAAAGCCGCGAGATCGAGCCGAGGAGGTCGATCGCCGGGTAGCGGCCCTGGTCGGCGATGCCCCGATCGAGCACCACGTGCCCGTCGAGGGTGCCGCGGATGCTGTCGGCGACCGGGTCGTTGTGGTCGTCGCCGTCGACCAGGACCGAGAAGATCCCGGTGATGCTGCCGCGCCCGTCCTGCCCGGGCCCGGCCCTCTCGAGCAGGCGGGGCAGGTCCGAGAAGACGCTCGGCGGGAAGCCGCGGGCGACGGCCGGCTCCCCCGCCGCCAGCGCCACGTCCCGGGCCGCGTGGGCGTAGCGCGTCACCGAATCGACGATCAGCAGCACCGCCTCGCCCCGGTCGCGCAGGCTCTCGGCGACCGCCATGGCGAGGCGGGGCGCCTGGCGGCGCATCATCGGGCTCTCGTCGCCGGTCGAGACCACGATCGCGGCGCGCCCGCGGCTCGCCGCGAGCGGGCCTTCGAGGAATTCCCGCACCTCGCGGCCGCGCTCGCCGACCAGCGCCACCACCACGCTGTCGAAGCCCCGCGCCCCGGCCAGCATGGCGAGCAGGGTCGACTTGCCGACGCCCGATCCCGCGAAGATGCCGATGCGCTGGCCCGCGCAGAGGGGCGTGAACAGGTCGATCGCCCGCACCCCCGTGCGCAGGGGCGCGCGCAGCCGCGCCCGGCCGAGGGCCGCCGGCGGGTCGGCGTCGAGGGGAACGAGGTCGGGGCCGGGCGGCAGCGGGCCGAGCCCGTCGAGGGGGCGCCCGAGCGCGTCGAGGACGCGCCCCTTCCAGGACGGGGCGGGCCGCACCCGCGCCGGGCCGATCCGGAAGGCGCGGGTGCCGATCCCGGCCTCGATCCGCGCCTCGAAGGGCTTGAGGGTGGCGCCGGCGGCGTCGACCCGCACCACCTCGGCGATCTGCACGCGCCCGTCCGCCTCGATCCCCATCCGGTCGCCGAGGCGGACGAAGGGGGCGACGCCCGCGACCCGGCAGGCGCTCGCCGTCACCTCGCGGACCGGCCCGCCGACCCGTACCACCGGCAGCGATTCGAGCCCCGCCGCGAGGGCCGCGTCGAGCCGCGCGAGCGCGTCCGTCATCGCTCAGCCCGTCGGCCCGAGCGTGCGGATCGCGCTCTGCAGCGAGGAATCCGCCTCGCTCGCCGTCGCGACCGCGTTGTCGAAGGCGCGCTGGATCGCGATGAGCTTCGTCATCTCCAGGATCGGGTTGACGTTCGCGCCCTCGAGATGGCCCTGCACGACGCCGATCTTGGTGAAGTCCTGGACCGGGCGGGCGGGCAGGTTCGACGTCACGGCGCCGGGCCCGGCCCGCGTGATGCGGGACTTGGCATCGAGGGTGAACACCCCGAGGGAGCCGACGAGGCTGCCGTTCTGCTGGATGCTGCCGTCGCGCCCGATCGTCGGCGGCCCGGCATTCGGGTCGAGGAGGATGGGCGCCCCGCCGGGATCGAGGATCGGCTGGCCGGACACGCTGCGCAGCTGCCCGCTCGCGTCCATCGTCATGCGACCGTCGCGGGTGTAGACCGGGGCGCCCCCGGGGCCCTGCACCGAGAGCCAGGCATCGCCCTGCACCGCCACGTCGAGGGGCGCGTCGGTCTTGATCGTCGGCCCGGCGAGCCGCGAGATGTAGGTGTCGCCGGTGCTGGCGAAGGCCACCGGCCCCGTCCTGGCCTTGTCGAACACCGCCTCGAACTTCGTCTCCTCGGCCCGGTAGCCGACCGTGGCGAGGTTGGCGATGTTGTTGGCGACCGTGTCGAGGCGCTTCTGCAGCGCGACCTGGGCCGAGAGGGAGACGTAGAGGCCGTTCTGCATGGTGCGTCAGCTGCTCGCGTTCGTTGGGTAGAGGCTGCCGAGCGGGTCGGCGCCGCCGCCGCCGGCCGTCGTGAACAGGGCCAGGATGGGGGAGTCGCCGCTCGAATTCTGCGCGTCCCAGATCGCCGCGAAGCGCCTGACGAAGGCCTGGACCTTGGCCGGGTCCTGGAAGCCCGCGATGTCGATCTTCGCGGCGAGGAACGCCGCGCGGGCGTCCAGGGCCTCGCTCGTCGCCGCCCCGCTCGTCGCCGGCAGGCCCGCGACCGTGTTGGCGACCTTGGACAGGGCCGCGTCGCCGAGGATGTCGTAGGCGCTCGTGAGGGTGGGCGCCATGCGGGCGAAGTAGAGGGCGAGGCGCAGGCCCGTATCCTCCTCGCCCGCGTCGGATTCCAGCGTCTGCTCCAGGTAGGCGTCCGTGACGGTCCTGACCTGCGCGTCGGGGAGCAGCGCGGTGCCGAAGCCGATGCCGACCGCCCTGCGGTCCGCGGCGGAGGGGGCGGCGTTCTCGACCGAGAGGGTGCGGCCGGTTCCCCCGGCCTCCACCGCGGTGCCGAATCCGTCGGGCGCGCTCGCGGTGGTCTCGAAGTAGAGCTCGTTCCGCGCGCCCAGGCCGACCTGCACCCTGTCCTCGAGGCCGTCCTCGCCCGAGGCGGCGATCTGCGCGTTGATCGCCGCGACGATCTCGGCGCCCGTGACCCGGGTGAGATCCGCCGCCGACCCCGCCAGCGTCGCGGCGTTGAGGGTGATCGTGACCGAGCGGGTCGTCGTCGCGTCGAGCCGGCTCGTCAGGGTGAAGCGCGCCTCGTTGGCGCCCGAGAAGTCGGTGGAATCGGGCAGGGCGGCCGGCGCGGAGAGCTGCGCCGGCTGGGGGGGCACGACGCCGCTCTCGGAGATGGAGCCGTCGGCCCCGCTCGCCGAGGCCGCGCCCGCCGCGAAGTCGAAGGCCCGGGCGAAGGCGACGTAGCGCGGGTCGGCGAGGCGGTTGGCGAAGCTCGACGCATCCGCGACGCCGCCTTCCAGCACCTTGCGCATGAACGCCTTGGCGTAGGTCATGTCCTCCAGCCCGTACGCCTTCATCGCGTAGGCGTAGAGGCGCTGGTCGGCCATGAGGTCGTCCACCGACTTCACCTTGCCGATATTGGCCTCGTAATAGGCCGTGTCGCGGGCGACGATGGGATCGGCGGCCTTGCGCTGGAGGGCCTTGGGCAGGTCGCGGGCGACGAGCTGGTAGCTCGTGAAGGTCGAGGTCACGGCGCGGTCTCCTGCGTCGGGCGCAGGGCGGCGCGGTCCGCCGGGATGGCCTCGACGTGTCATGGTGTGAGCCCGCTCGACCCTATGATGTGGCGGTTGAAGGACTGGTAACGGTGCACGCTTGCCCCTGGCTTGCGGCCTCCTGGCTTGCGGCTTCCTGGCTCGCGGCCCCGCCCCGCGTCAGAACTTCGCGCGCGAGCGCTGCAGCCTGCCGAGGTTCTCCGCCTGCGAGTTCGGACTCGTCGGGAACAGCCCCAGCACCGGCGAGGATTCCGCGTCCGCGTTGGTGGCGTCCCAGATCGCCGCGAAGCGCTTGACGAAGGCCTGGACCTTGGCCGGGTCCTGGAAGCTCGCGATGTCGATCTTCTGCTTGATGAGCGCGGCGCGGCGCACGAGCGCGTCGCTCGTCGCGGCGCCGCTCGTCGCCGGGAGCCCGAGCACCACGTTGGCGACCTTGGTCAGGGCCGGGTCGCTCAGGATGTCGTAGGGGCTGCTGAGGGTCGGGGCCATGCGCGTGAAGTAGAGCGCGAGGCGCACGCCCGTGTCCTTCTCGCCCTCGTCGCGCTCGATCGCTTGGTTCAGGTAGGCCAGCGTGACCCGCTGCGCCCGGGCGCTCATCGGCAGGGCGGAGCCGAAGCCGACATCCGCCAACTGCCGCCCCTCCGCCGGGGCCAGATTCTGGATCGTGATGGTGCGGACCTGCCCGCCCCCCTCGTAGAGGACGTCCGCGTAGGCCCCCGTGCCGCCGGGCTTGCCGTCGGCCCCGAGCGAGGCGAAGGCGGTCGTCTCGAGGAACAGCTCGCCCTTGGCGCCGAGGCTGGCCGACACCTCGCCGGCGAGGTTCGCCTCGCCCGAGGCGGCGATCTGGCTGTTGATCGCCGCGACCAGCTCGGCGGGCGTGACGCGCGCGAGGTCGGACACCGCGTCCCTGAGCGTGGACTTGTTGAGGACGATGGTGGCGCTCTTGGTGGTCGTGGCATCGACCCGCGAACTGATCGTGAAGCGGGCCTCGACCTTGTCCGAGAAGTCCATCGCCTGGCCGAGCGGGAAAGCTCCGCTCAGCCGGGCCGGAATCGCCGGTCCGAGCCTGTAATCAGCGTAGGTCTTGCCGGTCATCACCGGGTCGGCGCCCTGCGCCGTGACATCCGTAGCGAATTGGAACTGGCGCGCGAACTCGACGTAGCGCTGGTCGGCGAGGCGGTTGGCGAAGCTCGAAGGCGACGCCACGCCTTCGGTCAGCACCCGCCGCATGAACGCCTTGGCGTAGATCATCTCCTCGAGTCCGTGCGCCCTCATGGCGTAGGCGTAGAGGCAGTCATCCTTCATGAACTCATCGATCGACTTCACCTTGCCGATATTGGCGGTGAAATAGTCGGTGTCGCGCCTGACCGTCTTCTCGTTGGCCTTGCGCGTGAGGGTCTTGGTGATGTCGCGCGTGAGGAGCTGATAGCTCGTGAAGGTCGAGGTCACGACGTCGTCTCCGGCTGCGGATGCGGGAGGGCACCGCCGGGTCCTGCCCGGCCTGCCCCGACCTTACGTCATGCATCCTCTGGAACCGGTAAACCGCTTTCCTTGCGTCAGGCTCGACGACCCGGGCTACCGGCGCGCGACCGACCCGCCCGGGGGAATGATCGTCTCGGAGGTGACGACGATCCAGCCGCCGCCGGAGGGCAGGATCGACAGGACGCGCCCGGCGCCGGGCAGCTCGGTGCCGGGCTCCACCCGGCGCAGGCCGCTCGGCCCCTCGATCAGGGCGACGCCCTCCTGCACGCCCCGCACCGTGTAGCCCCGCCCGGCCGGCTCGGTCCTGGCGCCGCCCTGGCCGGGCGCCGTCGGCGTCCGCGGGTCGGGCAGCGAGCCGGTCACCAGCGGGTCGAGATCCTGCGGCGGCGTGGCGGTGATGCCGCGCTTCCAGGCCATCGGCCCGGCGGTCGGCGGCACGATCGGGCGGAGCTCGACCGGCATCGGTCCTCCGACGAAGGTGTAGGCGGCGAACCCGGTCGTCGCGATGCCGAGCCCGATCACCGCCGCGAAGGTCGCCCGCTCCAGGGCGGCCGCGCGCACCCGGCGCCGGATCTCGGCGGTGGTCAGGCCGGACTCGAGGATGAGGGACGCGCGCCCGCTCGTCCCGGTCGGGGCCGGGGGTCTGGAGGGCGGGGGCCCGGATGCCGGCAGCTTGGCGGCGCGCGGCGGCTGGCGGGGAGGGCGGGAAGCGACGGGCATGACCGGCTCGGCGAGGATCAGTTGCCAAGACTTGAAAGGATTTGGTTAAGGTCGCGTTAACCTTCGGTCGCCGGGCCTCGCCCGGGAGGGGCTTTGCCCCGGCGCGGCCTCGCCCTAGGCTCGGGAGGAGCGGCGTTCCGGCGCGCAGCGGGACCGGGGGGACAGGTCGGAATGGACGACGCGAAGGAGCACTCGGCGGGCCGGAACCGGGATCCGGGCGCGGGCCGCCGGCACCGGGTGCTGCAGCAGGGCCGCATCGTCCTGGGCAGCGACCAACTCGTCCCCTGCACGGTGCGGGACCTGTCGCGCAGCGGCGCCAAGATCCGGATCGACCGCGCGGTCGCGCTGCCCGAGCGCTTCGCGCTCTATATCGCCGGACACGACCTGCGCAGCGTGACGGTGGTCCTGCGCTGGCGGCGCGGCGACTTCGCCGGCCTCGCCTTCCTGTCGGATCCTCGCGGATCCGGGGCGGACCCTGGCGGATCCTCGCGGATCCGAGGCGGGTCCGCGCCGGATCCTTCGGGAGCCCGGCGCGATCCGGCGGATCAGCCGACGAAGCTGTAGCCGACCATCCGCTTGGCCTCGATCGGGTCGCGCCCGATGCGCTGCCGCAGCTTCTTGCGCAGCTTGCTGATGTGCCCCTCGACGACGCTCTCCTCGACGTCGCTGGCGTGATCGCCGTAGACCGCGTCGAAGATCTGGGTCTTGGTGAGCCAGCGACCGCGGTTGCGGGCGAGGTATTCGAGGATGTGGCGCTCGCGGCGCGGCAGCATCAGGCTCTCGCCGTCGATCTCGGGATCCCGGCCGTCGAAGTGCACGACGAGCCGCTCGGCCTGCTGGGGCGCCGCGCTGCGCGGCTCGCCCCTGTTCATCCGGCGGCGGATCGCGTCGGCCCGGGCCAGGATCTCCCGGACGTGGACGGGCCGGCGGACCACGTCGTCGATGCCGGCAGTGAAGAGGTCCAGGGTCTGCGCCAGGGACCGCGTCTCGCTGAGCGCGATGATCGGTGCCCGCGACAGCTTGCGCAGAATGGCGGTGTCGGCGGCGCGGTGCTGGTAGTCGCCGATCAGGAAACCCTCGACGCGGTCGAGGTCATCGCGCGACCGAGCGTCGAGCCAGGTCCGCAGGGTGTCCGCGTCGAGGCTCCGGGAGGGGACTCCATGCTCGTTGAAGCCCGCCACGTACTCGGCCGCGACGCCCTGCCGCTCATCGATCACGATATACACTGCCCTTGCCCCCAAAAGACATTGGCCAGTTTTGCAAGGTCAGGACCGAAGCCTGTTGCTCGGCGCTTCTCGATCCCGGCCGGTTCACACGCATTCGCTGCACGCGTTGCTGATCAGCCTCGGATATCGAGGCTGGAAAGCGATTGCGGCAAGGCGCTTGCGATGGGCCGATGTTTGAGAGGGCGCGGTTAATTAATGGTTAACAGGGTTTAGCAATTTTTAACCTCGAAACGCGGACACGGCCCGCCAATCACCAAGCGCGCGCGCGGCGAGGTGTTGCGGCCGCCGTGACGCGACGGCACCCCTGTCAATGCCCGGTCGATGACCTGCGGGGCACCGGCGGATGTGCTGGCAAAGATCTTGGGATTGTCGCGCCCGGGCCACGGGCGACCGGCATAGATCGCGCGGCTTAATTCAGGGCGTGGGGAATGGCGGCGGCCGCCCCGGTGCCGCAGTGGACCGCAGCGGGCCGCGCCGCAGGGCCGGCAGCGGTCGGCCGGCGCGGCGTCCCGGGCGGGGCGGCCGTCAGTCCGGCTTGCGGGTCGCGCGGCGCGCCCGCAGCGCGATTCCGGCCGGATCCAGGGTCTTCTGCCAGCCGCTGCGCCCCTCGGCGAGGCCGTGCATGCGGTAATGCACCAGGGGGTTGATGCCCGCCTCGGCCACGTCGGGATTCGCCGAGAGATAGCCCGACGTGCTGAACTGCGCGGAGGGATCGCGGCCCTCCTTCCACCCGAAGGTCAGGTAATGCTCCAGGGGATCGCAGCCGTGCTCGGCCACGTCCGGATAGGTGGCGAGGTAGAAGACCGGGTCGAAGCCGCCCATCGACCAAGTGGCGCGGGAGGGAGCACGGGACGCGGCGCGGGACTTGGGGCTGCGGCGACTGGTCATCGATACCACCGGTCCATCTCCGTCCTACAACGCAAGGCTGAGCGATCTGCTCGGCCCCGCGTGACCCTCACCTTGAGGAATGCGTCCGCCGCGCCGGGAGCCCGGCGCGTGCGCCGACCATAGCGCCGCGGCCGGCGGCGGGCCAGGACCCGATCGCCCGCCGTTCGGACGAGGTCATCCTCGCGCCGATCCGCGCCCGGCGCAATCGCCCGGATCGCCGCCGCGGGCGTCAGCGCCGCTGCCCGGCCCGCCGCGGCGGGGCGTCCCCGCCCTCGTCGAACAGCTCCGCCAGCTTCTCGGTCATCACGCCGCCGAGTTCCTCCGCGTCGATGATGGTGACGGCGCGCCGGTAGTAGCGGGTCACGTCGTGCCCGATGCCGATGGCGAGGAGTTCCACCGGCGAGCGGGTCTCGATCTCCTCGATCACGTAGCGCAGGTGGCGCTCCAGGTAGTTGCCCGGGTTCACCGACAGGGTCGAATCGTCGACCGGGGCACCGTCCGAGATCACCATCAGGATGCGCCGCTGCTCGGGCCGCCCGAGCAGGCGCTTGTGCGCCCAGTCGAGGGCCTCCCCGTCGATGTTCTCCTTGAGCAGCCCCTCGCGCATCATCAGGCCGAGATTCTTGCGCGCCCGGCGCCAGGGCGCGTCGGCGGCCTTGTAGACGATGTGGCGCAGGTCGTTGAGGCGGCCGGGCGAGGGCGGCTTGCCCGCCTTCAGCCACTCCTCGCGGGCCTGGCCGCCCTTCCAGGCCCGCGTGGTGAAGCCGAGGATCTCGACCTTGACGCCGCAGCGCTCCAGGGTGCGCGCCAGGATGTCGGCGCAGGTCGCCGCCACGGTGATCGGGCGCCCGCGCATCGAGCCCGAATTGTCGAGGAGGAGCGTGACCACCGTGTCGCGGAAATTCGTGTCCTTCTCCTGCTTGAAGGACAGGGGCTGGAACGGGTCCATGACCACCCGCGGCAGGCGGGCGGGGTCGAGCTGGCCCTCCTCCAGGTCGAACTCCCAGGCCCGGTTCTGCTGCGCGAGGAGCCGCCGCTGCAGGCGGTTGGCGAGGCGCCCGACCACGCCCTGCAGGTGGGCCAGCTGCTTGTCGAGGTAGGAGCGCAGCCGCCCGAGCTCGTCCGCGTCGCAGAGATCCTCGGCGTGGATCACCTCGTCGTACCTGGCGGTGTAGACCTTGTAGTCGGGACCGCGCACCTCGTTGGGGCGCGGGGTCGGCGGGCGCCAGGATTCGGAGGCCTCCTCCGAGTCGGCGTCCTCGGCATCGTCCGGCAATTCGCCGGAGGGCGCGTCGGCGGCCTCGGTCGCGCCCTCGTCGAGGTCGTCGGAGGCCTCGTCCGAGACGTCGACCTCGGCCCGGTCGCCCTGGGATTGCTGCTCCGCCTCGCCCTCGCCGGCCTGCTGCTCGTTCTCCTGCGCCTCGTTCTCGTCCTCGCTCTCCTCGTCCTCGGGGTCGAGGGGGGCGTCGTCCGCCATGTCGAGGGAGGAGAGGAGGTCGCGCACCGCGCGCGCGAAGGCGCGCTGGTTCTCGAGGCTGCCGAGGAGCCCGTCGAGGTTCCGGCCCGCGCGCGCCTCGACGAAGTCGCGCCAGAGCTCGACGATGCGGCCGGCGGCCTCCGGCGGCTTCTGGCCGGTCAGGCGCTCGCGCACCATCAGGGCGACGGCATCCTCCAGCGGCGCGTCGGCCCGGTCGGTGATCTCCTCGTACTTGCCGCCGCGATGGTAGCGGTCCTCCAGCATGGCGGTCAGGTTCCCGGCCACGCCGGCCATGCGCCGCGAGCCGATCGCCTCGACCCGGGCCTGCTCGACGGCGTCGAAGACCGCGCGGGCCGGCGCCCCCTCGGGGGCGAGCCGCCGGTGGATCGCCGCGTCGTGGCAGGCGAGGCGCAGGGCCATCGAATCCGCGTGGCCGCGCAGGATCGCCACGTCGGCGGCGGAGAGCTTGCGGGGCGGCTCGGGCAGGCGGGCCTTGTCGGCGGTCAGCGCGGGCCGGTCGGAGGCGAAGGTGACCTCGACCTCGGGCCTGCGGGCGATGGCCCGCAGCGTTCCGGCGAGCGAGCGCTTCAGCGGCTCGGCGGCCGGCTCGCGCTTCTCGCCTGGCTTGCGGTTGGAAATGGACATCCGGCTACTTCTTCACCGCGTCGAGATCGAAGGAGCGCTCCGGGAGATCGTCCCAAGCGTCGGGGCAGGTGTCGGGGCAGGTGTCGGGGCAGCAGTCGGCGCAGGCGTCCGGGATGGCCTCGGGCTGCCGGTGGGTCTCGTCGGCTGCCCGGAGCCCGGCCTCCTCGCAGGCCTCGGCGCGCGCGGCGTCGCGCTGGTCCCCGCGGCTCGGGCCGTCCGCATCGCCCGGGCGTCGAGGTCGCGCGCGGCCCGGTCCCCGGCGGGACCGGCCGCGCCGCGCCGTTCCGTGAGAGCCGGGTCCGCCATGCGCGCCTCCGTCAGCTCAGCGCGACGTTCACCGCGCTCTCGGGCAGCTCCTTGCCGAAGGAGCGCTGGTAGAACTCGGCGACGAGCGCCCGCTCCAGCTCGTCGCACTTGTTGAGGAAGGTGACCCGGAAGGCGAAGCCGATGTCGTTGAAGATCTCGGCGTTCTCCGCCCAGGTGATCACGGTGCGCGGGCTCATCACGGTCGAGAGGTCGCCGTTGATGAAGGCGTTGCGGGTGAGGTCGGCGACCCGGACCATCTTGTTGACGATGTCGCGCCCGCCCTCGCCGCGGTAGTGCGTCGCCTTCGACAGCACGATGTCGACCTCGCGGTCGTGCGGCAGGTAGTTGAGGGTGGTGACGATGGACCAGCGGTCCATCTGACCCTGGTTGATCTGCTGCGTGCCGTGATAGAGGCCGGACGTGTCGCCGAGGCCGACGGTGTTCGCGGTGGCGAAGAGCCGGAAGGCGGGGTGCGGGCGGATCACCCGCTTCTGGTCGAGGAGCGTCAGGCGGCCCGACACTTCGAGCACGCGCTGGATCACGAACATCACGTCCGGGCGGCCGGCATCGTACTCGTCGAAGACGAGCGCGACGTTGTTCTGCAGCGCCCAGGGCAGGATCCCGTCCTGGAAGGCGGTGACCTGCTTGCCCTCCTTGAGGACGATCGCGTCCTTGCCGACGAGGTCGATGCGCGAGACGTGGCTGTCGAGGTTGATGCGCACGCAGGGCCAGTTCAGCCGCGCGGCGACCTGCTCGACGTGGGTCGACTTGCCGGTGCCGTGATAGCCGGTGATCATCACCCGGCGGTTCCGGGCGAAGCCGGCCAGGATCGCCAGCGTGGTCTCGCGGTCGAAGATGTAGTCGGCGTCGAGGTCGGGGACGTGCTCGTCCGTCTTGGAGAAGGCCGGCACCTCGAGGTTCGAGTCGATCCCGAACACCTGGCGCACGGACACCTTCATGTCCGGGAGAGCGGGTGGTGTGTCTTCAGCGAGCATAAGGGCCTCGTCGGGGCAGGGGTGCCTCGGGAAGGGCGGCCCTGCGGATGTCGCGACGGCGCGGGGGTGCCGGCTGGCGCCGCCTTTCCTTATCGTTCTGGGGGAGCCGGCGCAAACGTGCCAACACCCCTGATATAGGCGAGGTCGCGCGGGATGCGAGCCCTGCCGGGCCCCCGGATGCGAGATCCGTGCCCGGCCCCGGCGAGGGCCGGACCTCAGCAGAGGCCGGCGGCCCGCAGGGTGTCGTGGGCCCGGATGATGTCGCGCAGGCGGTCCTCGAAGGCGCGGTCGCCGCCATTGGCGTCGGGGTGGAAGCGCTTCACCAGGGCCTTGTACTGGGCCTTGATGGCGGCGGCGTCGGCGCCCTCCTCCAGGCCCATCACGTCGTAGGCCTTGCGCACGGGGGCGGAGTAGCGCGGCCGCGGCGGCTCGGCCCGGGCGCGCCCGTCCTCGGGCGCGACGCCCGCCGCCCGCAGGACGCCGAGCGGATCGACGTAGTCCCAGTCGCGCGGCGCGGAGGCCGGCCGGCTCGCCCCGCGGGCGGTGCCGTTGACGCCCATCGCCCAGGTCGGCCGGTGGCCGATCACCGCGTCCTTCTGGAAGGCCTGCACGGCGGCGTCGTTCATGCCGGCGAAGTAATTGTAGGAGGCGTTGTATTCGCGGACATGCGCCATGCAGAAGCGCCAGTACTGGCCCTCCTGCTTGCGACCCTTGGGGGCGCGGTGGAGCCCCGGCTGGGTGCAGCCCGGGCGCTCGCAGACCGGACCCTCCGTCGTGGTGTCCTCGCACGTCGGCTTGATGCGGATGCGGTCGAACAGGGGCGAGTTGAGATCCATGGCGGGGCGATTATGAGGGGGCCCGGGCGGGGCACAAGGGCTGGGGGCCTGATGCCGCAGGCTCCCGGAACGGATTGACACGGGCGGGTGGATCCGCCCCCCGGGAATCACCCCGGCGCGCGAGGAGAATCCCGATGAGCTTGGCGGAGTGGATCAGGGAAACGCTGGAGGAGCGGTTAAGGCCGGAATCCCTGGCGGTGATCGATGAATCGCACCAGCACGAGGGCCATGCCGGCGCCGCCCCGGGTGGGGAAACCCATTTCCGCCTCGATGTGGTGTCGCAGGCCTTCGAGGGGAAGAGCCGCGTCGAGCGTCACCGCATGGTGAACGCGCTGCTCGACGAGGCCTTCAGGCGCGGCCTCCACGCGCTCGCCCTGCGGGCGCGCACGCCCGCGGAGGCGGCGGAGGCGGCAGCGTCGCGCTGAGCGCGGGGGCCCGCGGCGCGAAGGCGTAGACGGCCGTGGCGGCGAGCAGGGCCGCCCCGAAGCCGGCGAACAGGCGGGCGTAGAGCCCGGCCGGGTCGAGCCCCTCGGCCCGCAGCACGAAGGCGGCCGAGAGCCCCTGCGCGGCGCCCGCCCCGCCCATGAACAGGATGTTCATGAAGGAGACGCCCCGGCCGAGCAGGTGGGCCGGGAAGAAGCGCCGGGCATGGGCCATCAGGATGGCGTAGCTGAGGCCGGCGGCGCCGATGACGGCGAGGAGCGCCACGGCCAGGGCGGCGGAGCCTGCGCCCGCGAGGCCGAGGAGCACGAGGGCGAGGCCGGTGACGAGGCAGCCGCCGAGGGCGGTGCGCTTGGGATCGCGGACCAGCCGCTCCAGCGGCCCGTAGCCGATGGCGCCGAGGGCCATGGCGGCGCTCATGGCGAGCGCCCCGTTGCCCCGCGCCAGGGCGTCGAAGCCGTGCACGCTGCCCAGATAGGCGCCGATCCAGAGCGAGCGGATGGCGATCACCACCGCGTAGCTGACGAGGACGACCGGGAAGATCGGCCACAGGGCGCGCATGCCCGCGATCGCCGCGAAGCCCCGCAGCAGCCCGGTCCGGGCGGGATCCCGGATGCGGGCCGGATCGCGGATCAGGGCGAGGACGAGGAGCGCGCACCCGGCCGTGACGGCGGCGAGGCCGAGCAGGATCGGCCGCCAGCCGAGCGCCCGGGAGGCGAGGGCGAGCGGGGTCGCGCCCAGGAGATCCCCGGCCGTGCCGAAGCCGATCATCAGCGAGGACAGCATGGCGAAGCGCTCGGGCGGGTAGAGCCGGCCGAAGACGTAGAGGCTCCCCATCAGCGCCGGGGCGCAGCCGAAGCCGATCAGCGCCATGCCGGCGAGCGCCCCGGCGAAGCCCCCCGCCGCCGCGAGGGCCCCGGTCCCGAGGGATGCCAGGGCCAGGAAGGCCGCCACGGTGCGGCGGGGCCCGAACCGGTCGAGGCAGAACCCGGTCGGGATCTGGGCGAGCGCGAAGGCGGCGAACCACGCCGAGGAGAGCAGGGCGAGGTCGGAGCCGGAGAGGCCGAGGTCGCGCCCGAGATCCGGGGCCACCATGGCGAGGAAGCCGCGGTCGAACTGGCTGATCGTGTAGGCGAGGAGGAGGACGAGGAAGGCCGTCACGGCGGCTCCGGGGCGAGGTTGGGCGAGGGGAGGCCCGGCCTCGCCGATCCTAGGGGCTCTGCCGATCCTAGGGGCTCTCATGGACCGCGGACAGGTGTCGTGCTGGCCAGGGCCGGGCGCCGGCACGGGTGGCCCCGCCCCGCAAAGGCGGGCCTCCGACCCCGCTACCCGGCCGCCTTGGCGCGCCCGCCCAGATAGGCCGCCCGGATGTCGTCGTTCGCCCAGAGCGAGTCCGGCGAGCCGCTCAGCACCAGCTGGCCGGTCTCCAGCACGTAGCCGCGATCCGCCACCGACAGGCCCATCCGGGCGTTCTGCTCGACGAGGAGCACCGTCGTGCCGCGGCGGCGCACCTCGGCGATGATGGAGAAGACCGCCTGGACGATCACCGGGGCGAGGCCGAGCGAGGGCTCGTCGAGGAGCAGGATCCGGGGCTTGGCCATCAGCCCGCGGGCGAGCGCGACCATCTGCAGCTGGCCGCCCGACAGGGTCCAGCCGAGCGCGTCGCCGAAGCGGCGGATGTCGGGGAAGAGCTCGAACATGCCCTCCGCCTCGTCGCGGATCCGGCGGGCGGAGAGCCCGGTCCGGTTCGAGGCGCCGAGCATGATGTTCTCGCGCACGGTGAGGCCCGGGAAGACCCGCCGCCCCTCGGGCACGTGCGCGACGCCGCGGCGGACGATCTCCTCGGGCTTCAGGCCGACGAGGGGCTGGCCCTCGAACAGCACCTCGCCGCCGGCCGGCTTGACCAGCCCGGAGATGGTCTTGAGCGTCGTCGACTTGCCGGCGCCGTTCGAGCCCAGCAGGGTCACGACCTCGCCCGGCTCCACCGCGAAGGAGACGCCGCGCACGGCCTCGATCTCGCCGTAGCGCACGGTGAGGTCGCGGATCTCGAGGAGTGCCATTCCGTCCTCCTCAGGTCGGCGCGAGGTCGGTCCGCAGGCCCGGATCGCGCAGATCCGCCGCCTCCTGACCCAGATAGGCCTCGATCACGGCGGGCTCGCGCAGGACCGCGGCGGTGACGCCGTCGGCGATGCGCCGGCCGAAATTCAGCACCGTGATGTGGCTCGCCACGTCGCTCACCAGCGTCATGTCGTGGTCGATGATCAGGATGGTGACGCCCTTGGCGGCGACCCGGCGCAGCAGGCCGGTGAGCGCCCCCTTCTCGGTGCTGTTGAGGCCCGCCGCCGGCTCGTCGAGCAGCAGCAGCACCGGGTTGCCGGCGAGCGCCCGGGCGATCTCGATCAGGCGCTGGTGGCCGTACGAGAAGGCCGAGACCGGCTCGTCCGCCCGCGCCTCCAGCCCCACGAAGGCGAGCGCCGCCCACGCCCGCGCCTCCAGGGTCGCCCGGTCGCGGCCCTCGATCGGGTTGCCCGGCCGCTCGGCCCCGATGACGACGTTCTCGAGCGCGCTCATCGAGCGGAACAGGCGGATGTTCTGGAAGGTCCGGCCGAGCCCGGCCGCCGCGCGGGCATGCGGCGGCGCGTGGGTGATGTCCTGCCCGTCGAGGCGCACCCGGCCCGCGGTCGGCCGGTAGAGGCCCGAGAGCACGTTGAGGGTCGTGGTCTTGCCCGAGCCGTTCGGGCCGATCAGCGCGTGGATGCCCCCGCGGGTCACCGTGAAGGAGACCTCGTCCACGGCCTTGAGGCCGCCGAAATGCTTGGCGAGCCCCTCGACCTCCAGCACCGGCGCGGGCCCCGCCGCGCCCTGCGTCAGCGCGAGGTCGCCGGCCCGCGGCGCCGCGGCCCGGCCGGGGCGCAGGCGCTTCACCTGGTCGCCGAGGAAGCCCCAGATCCCCTCCGGCATGAACACCACGATCAGGATCACCGCGAGCCCGTAGATGGCGAGGTAGAGGCCCGGGATCTCCTTCAGGAAGCGCAGCCATTCGGGGATGAGGATCAGGAGCCCGGTGCCGATCACCGCGCCCGCCGGCGAGCCGACGCCGCCGAGCAGCGCCATGGTCAGGAACACGATCGACTCGGCGAAGGAGAACTGGTCCGGGCTGACATAGGTGAAGCTGCCCGCGAAGAGCCCGCCGCCGAGTCCGGCGAGCAGCGCCCCGATCGCGAAGGCCATCACCTTGGTGCGGTAGACGTCGATGCCGGTGACGCCCGCCGCGAGCTCGTTGTCGCGCACCGCCCGCATGGCGCGGCCGAGCCGGGTGCGCGGCATGTGCCAGACGAGCCAGGCCACCACCGCCAGCACCGCGAGGCAGAGGCCCAGATAGGCCTGCCCGTCCGAGAACAGGGCCGGGCGCTGGATGCGCGGCACCCCGTCGGGCCCGTGCGTGACCGGGATCCAGTTCACCAGCACCAGGGTGAGGATCTGCTGGAAGCTGATCGTCACCATGGCGAGGTAGTGGCCGCCCAGCCGCAGGGTCGAGGCGCCCAGGAAGGCGCCCGCCACCAGGGCGGCGAGCATGCCGGCCGCGAGGCAGAGCCAGAAGCTCACCCCGAGATCGACGGTGCCGAGGCCGACCGCGTAGGCGCCGAGCCCGAAGAAGGCCGCCTGCGCGAGGTTGATCTGCCCGCACAGGCCCAGCACCACGGTGAGGCCGATCACCGCGATCGCGTAGGTGGCGGCCTGCATCAGGATGTTGAGCAGGTAGCCGTTGACCGGGTTCGTCACCGCGAGGACGACGATCCCGGCCGCCAGGGCGGCGTAGAGCAGCGAGCCGAGGGGCAGCCGCCGGGCGGGAGCGGCGGGGGCGACGTCCGCCCGGGGAAGGGGAGAGCCGGTCATGCCTTCTCCGCGATGCGTTCGCCGAACAGCCCCTGGGGCCGCAGGATCAGGAAGGCCACGAGGACGATGAAGGCGAAGGCGTCCTTGTAGGGCACCGAGATGTAGGCCGCCCCGAAGGTCTCGATGATGCCGAGCGCCAGCCCGCCGATGATCGCCCCCGTGACGTCGCCGAAGCCGCCGATGATGGTGGCCGCGAAGGCCTTCAGGGCGATCGTCGCCCCCATCTGGATCGACACGAACAGCACCGGCGCCACCAGGATGCCGGCGATGCCGCCCAGCACCGCGCTGTACACGAAGGTCAGCATGATCATCCCGGCCACCGGGATGCCCAGCAGCGCCGCCATCTCCTTGTCCTGGGAGGTGGCCTGCAGCTTCTTGCCGATCAGCGTGTGCTCGAAGAACCAGTACTGGAAGGCGACCAGCACCGCCGTGACCGCGATGATCAGCAGGTACTGGCTGTCCAGGAAGACCGGCCCGAGCAGGATTCCCTGCGTCTCGAACACCGGGGGCAGCACCTGCGGCTGCGGCCCGTAGAGGGCGAGCGTGGTGTTGGCGAGGAAGATCGAGGCGCCGATGGTCGAGATGATCACCGGCAGGTAGGAGCGGTGGCGCAGCGGGTAGTAGACGCCGAGGTTGAACAGGGCCCCGAGCAGCGCCATCCCGCCGATCGCCAGCAGGAAGGACAGCCAGTAGGGCCATTCCAGGTCGACCGCGAAGACGACCATCAGGAAGGCGGCCACCATCGAGAACTCGCCCTGGGCGAAGTTCACCACGTTCGTGGCACGGAAGATCAGCACGAAGCCGAGCGCCACGAGGGCGTAGACGGCGCCGATGCCGATCCCGGTGAAGAGGAGCTGGAGGACGAGGTCCATGCGATCCGCCCGGGCCGGCGAGGGGGGGAGGCCCGTCCGGGGACGGGCCGGCGGAGGCGGTCAGCCCTGGTTGAAGTCGATCCGCTTGTCGAAGACGATCGACCCCTTGTCGTTCTTGACGACGTTGTAGCCGTGCAGGCCGTCGCCGTTCTTGTCGAAATTGTAGGTGCCCTCGGCCCCCTCGTGGCCGCGGATGGAGAGGAGCGCCTCGCGGATCGCCTGCGGGTCGGTCTTCCCGGCCTTGTTGATGGCCATGGCCAGCACCGTCACGGCGTCGTAGGTCCAGGAGGATTGGTTGTCGGGCGCGATCTTGGTGACCGCCCGGTAGGCCTTGCCGAAGGCCCGCGCCGCCTCGCTCGATTCCTCGGCGTAGTCCGCCACCCCGTAGGTGCCGAACAGCGAGGGGCCGGCGAGCTTCAGCGCCGTCACGTTGACGATCGAGGGCGAGCCGACCCAGGGCACGGTGACCCCGAGCTGGCGCAACTGCCGGGCGAAGATGCCGAGGTCGTTCTCGAAGGTGAAGTAGGAGCCGATCACCTCGGCCCCCGACTGGCGGATCGCCAGCACGACCGGCGTGAAGTCCTGGCTCTGGTTCGAGTAGCCCTGGTCGAGGGCCACCGTCGCGCCCGCCTTGGCCAGCGCCTCGGTGAGCGCCTTGGCGCCGCTGGTGCCGAACGCGTCCGTGGAGTGGATCACCGCCCACTTCTTCTTGGAGAGGGTGTTGACGCCGAAATCGGCGATCACCCGGGCCGAGTAGCTGTCGTTCGGCCGGAAGCGGAACAGCCAGGGATTGCCCATCTGGGTCAGCACCGGGTCGGTGCCGCCGAAGCAGACCGGCTTGCCGGTCTTGAGGATGTCGGGCGCCATGGCGTGGTTCTGGGTCGAGCGGATCGAGCCCAGGAACCCGACGAGGTCGCTCTGCGAGGCGAGCTTGGAGAAGGCCAGGACCGCGCCCGGGTTGGTGGTCTGGTCGTCCTCGGTGACGATCTCCAGCGGCTTGCCGAGCACGCCGCCGGCCTTGTTCACCGCCTCCAGCGCGATCTTGGCGCCGTTGAGCGCGAAGCGCCCGGCATCCGCGCCCGGCCCCGTCACCGGCAGCACCATGCCGATGCGCGTCGTCGCGCCGGCACCCTGCGCGCAGGCCGAGCGGATCACGCCGGGGAACGCTGCTCCGACCGCCGCGGATGCGGCGCCGCCCAGGAAAACGCGACGCGTCGTCCTCATGAGGTCTTCCTCCCAATGCTCCGGTCTCGAGGCCCGGTTGTGGGTGCGGAGTGGACACCGGCAGCGCTGCCATGTCCAGCCCCGGAGCCGGGACGCGCGGCGAATGCTGTGCGGTGAGGGGGAAGCGGGCGGCAGGTCGGGGCGCCCGGCATCGCCGGATTCCGCAAAAATCCCGCCGCGGCTTGGATCCCCCCTCGCCATTCGCTATTCGCCATCCGCCAAGAAGAGTTTCCGGGAGGATCCCATGCGCATCGCCGCCGCCGGCCTGACCGCCTTCGTCCGCGACATCTTCATCGGGGAGGGCTGCGCGCCGGAGGAGGCGGAGCGGATCGGGCGCTACCTCGTCGCCGCGAACCTCACGGGCCATGACAGCCACGGGGTGATTCGCGTGCCCCGCTACGTCGCGTGGTTGCGCGAGGGCGAGGTCGTGGCCGGCCGGACCCCGGAGGTGGTGAGCGACACTCCGGCCTTCGCGCTGATCGACGCGCATTACGGCTTCGGCCAGACCGCCGGTCCCTTCGCGACGGACCTCGGCATCGCCCGGGCCCGGGCGAACGGGGTCGCCATCGTGGCCCTGCGCCATGCCGGGCATCTCGGGCGGATCGGCGAGTGGGCCGAGCAGGCGGCGGCGGCGGGCCTCGTCTCGGTGCATTTCGTCAACGTGGCGGGCAGCCTGCTCGTCGCCCCGTTCGGCTCGGTCGACCGGCGCTACTCGACCGCCCCCTTCGCGGCGGGGTTCCCGGTCGCCGGGGGCGAGCCGATCATCCTCGACTTCGCGACCTCGGCGGTGGCCGAGGGCAAGGTGCTGGTGGCCTCGCAGGGGGGCAAGCCCCTGCCCGAGGGCGTGCTGATCGAGCCGGACGGGCGCCCGAGCCAGGACCCGCGCACGCTCTTCGGCCCCTACGACGGCACGGCGGAGCGCGACAACCGGCGCGGGGCGGGGGCGATCCGGGCCTTCGGCGAGCACAAGGGCTCCGGCCTCGCGCTGATGTGCGAATTGCTGGCCGGGGCGCTCACCGGCTCGGGCACGGCCGGCCCCGGCCCGAAGCGCTTCTGCAACGGCATGCTGTCGATCTACATGACGCCGGAGGCCTTCGGCTCGGCGGACGCGGTCGCGACCGAGACCCGCACCTATCTCGACTTCTTCAAGAGCGCCCGCCCGGCCGCGCAGGGGGGCGAGGTGCTGCTCCCCGGCGAGCCCGAGCGCCGCACGCGGGCGCAGCGCCTCGCCGAGGGCGTGCCGCTGCCCGACCCGGTCTGGGCGACGCTCCTCGAGGCCGGCCGGCCGCACGGGCTCGACGGAGAGACGTATCGCGGCTGAGCGGCCGCCTCCCGCGGCGCTCCCCCCGCCGCGGCCCTCCCGCCGCCGCGGCGGGGGCCGCAGGCGGACCGTCGCGGGAATCGGCCAGGATGGGCCCGATGACGGACCCGAACGGGCCGGCGCCCCTCCGGGGCCGGCTCTGCAGGAGATGGCCCTTGCTGCGTCGATGCCTCCGCGCCCGCCCCGGAGCCCTTCCGGGGGCCCTTCTGGTCGCCCTTCTGCCGGCCCTGCCGGTCCTCGCGCAGCAGGAGCCGGCGCGGACCGACCGGCGCGTGCCGCTCGAACCCGCCGCCTGGCCCTTCACCGCCATCGGGCGCGTCAACGTCGTCACCGGGCCGGCCCATCACGGCCATTGCACCGGCACCCTGGTGGCGCCCCGGCTCGTCCTCACCGCCGCCCATTGCCTGTTCGACGACCGGATCGGCGGCTACGTGAAGCCGCACCAGGTCCACTTCGTGGCGGGCCAGGCCCGCGACCGCTTCGGCGGGCACGCGGTGGCCCAGGATCTGCGGATCGCCCCCGGCCTCGCCCTGGAGCGGGCGACCCGGCCCGGTCCCCGCCCGATCACCCAGGAGATGATCCGGCACGATTGGGCCGTCATCACCCTCAGGGAGGCGCTCGACGGCGTGAAGCCGGTGCCCTGGCGCCTCCTGCCGGGGGCCGACCTGCCCGGGAGCCGGCAGGGGGCCGTGGTCGCGGTGGCGGGCTACGCCTTCGACCGCCCCTACCTGCCGGTGATCCACCGCGGCTGCTCGGCGCGGATCGACGTGCCGGCCCCCGGGCAACTGACCGACCTGTGCGATTCCGGCTCGGGCGAATCCGGCGCCCCCGTCCTCCTCCTGGAGCCGGACGGGACGGCCGCCCTGGTCGGCATCCACACCGCCGTGGGCGGGGGCGAGCGGGTCGGCAACGCCGTCCGGGCCCATCTCGGCTTCGGCGTCGCCGCGGCCGCCTTCGCGCCGGTGCTCGACGAGATGGCCCGGCGCTGACGCGGTCGCAGCGCGGCGCGGCGGCCCTATCTGGTCGGGACAGCGCCTGCCCCCGGATGCCGATGACCACGCACGCAGCGACACGATCCGCGCCGTCCCGCGACCGCGAGATCATCGAGACCGACGTCTCCGCCCGGCTCGACCGGCTGCCCTGGGGCCGGTTCCACACCCTGGTGGTGCTGGCCCTCGGCATCACCTGGATCCTCGACGGGCTGGAGGTGACGCTCGCGGGCGCGCTCGCCGGGGCCCTGCGCGACAGCCCGACCCTGCGCTTCAGCAATGCGGAGATCGGGCTCGCCACGTCGAGCTACCTCGCCGGCGCCGTGCTGGGGGCGGTGGGGTTCGGCTGGCTCACCGACCGGCTCGGGCGCAAGAAACTGTTCTTCGTCACGCTCGCGGTCTACCTCGCGGCCACCGCCGCCACCGGCTTCTCCTGGGACCTCTGGAGCTTCTGCCTGTTCCGGTTCCTCACGGGGGCCGGGATCGGCGGCGAGTACACGGCGATCAACTCGACCATCCAGGAACTGATCCCGGCCCGCGCCCGCGGCTGGACCGACCTCGTCATCAACGGCTCGTTCTGGCTCGGCGCCGTGCTGGGGGCGGGGGCCTCCCTGATCGTGCTCGATCCCTCCCTGTTCGGCCCCGATCACGGCTGGCGGGCGGCCTTCCTGCTCGGCGCGGCGCTCGGCCTCGTCATCCTGCTCCTGCGCACCTGGATCCCCGAGAGCCCGCGCTGGCTGATGACCCATGGCCGCGCCGCCGAGGCCGAGGCCGTGGTGGCCGGGATCGAGGCGCGGTTCCGCGCCGAGGGGCACGTTCTGAGCGAGGGGCCGTTCCGGACGGCGCGCCTGCGCCAGCGCCGGCACACGCCGCTCTCCGAGGTCTTCCGGACGCTCGCCCGCTATCGCCGGCGCGCGGGGGTCGGGCTCGCCCTGATGTCCGCCCAGGCCTTCTTCTACAACGCGATCTTCTTCACCTACGGGTTGATCCTGATCGACTTCTACAAGGTGCCGGCCGGGGCGGTCGGCTGGTACATCCTGCCCTTCGCGGCCGGCAACTTCTTCGGGCCGGTGGTGCTCGGGCGGCTGTTCGACACGCTCGGCCGCAAGCCGATGATCGCGGCGACCTACGGGATCTCGGGGGTGCTGCTCGCCCTGAGCGGGGTGCTGTTCCAGCAGGAGGCGCTGACCGCGACCACGCTCACGCTGAGCTGGATGACCGTGTTCTTCTTCGCCTCGGCGGCGGCGAGCTCGGCCTACCTGACCGTCAGCGAGGTGTTTCCCCTGGAGATCCGGGCGCTCGCCATCGCGGTGTTCTACGCCATCGGCACCGGGATCGGGGCGGCGGGGCCGGCCCTGTTCGGGGTGCTGATCGAGGGGCAGTCCCGGTCGGCGATCCTCGGCGGCTACCTCGCGGCCTCCGCCCTGATGATCGCGGCCGGGATCGTCGCGGGGATCTGGGGCGTCGCGGCGGAGCGGCGCTCGCTAGAGGAGGTCGCGACCCCGCTCGCCGCGGCGGAGTAGGGCCGCTCAGCGCAGGAGCGCCCGCATCCCCTCCCAAATCTCGGCCACGACCCGGCCGGCGGGCTCGGCCCGCGCGAAGCCGGCCGCCTGCCCGGCCCAGGCCTGCATCCGCGCGAGGTCGCCCTCCCGGGTCGCGGCCTCGCGCATGGCCTGGGTGAGGGCGCGCTGCACCGGGTAGGGCGCGGGCGCCGGCGCGTCGGGGGCGGTCGCGGCCGCCACGTAGGCGGTGGCGAGGCTGCGCCCGGCCCGGCCGCTGAAGACCCGGGCCACGCGCGTGTCCTCCGGCCGCGCCCGCGCGAGCCCCTCGGCCCAGGCGGGGCTGAGCCTCGCCTCCGGGGAGCGCAGGAAGCCGGTGCCGATCTGGACGGCGCTCGCCCCGAGGAGGAGCGCGGCCGCGGCGCCCCGCGCCTCCGCGATGCCGCCGGTGGCGACGACCGGGATCCGCACCGCGTCGGCCACCGCCGGCACCAGCGCCATCGTGCCGACCATCCCGGCCTCGGCGCTCCCCGCCTCGAAGCAGCCGCGATGCCCGCCGGCCTCGGCGCCCTGGACCACCACCGCGTCGGCGCCGGCCGCCTCGGCCGCGAGGGCCTCGGCCACGGTCGAGACGTTCGCCCACCAGGCGATGCCCCGGTGCTTCAGGCGCGCCACGAATTCGGGCGGGTAGAGGCCCATCACCGAGGAGACGATGGGCGGCGCGGCCTCCAGGAACGCCTCGCACTGGGCGGCGAAGTCGGGGGGCGCCGCGTCGCCCGCCTCCGGCGGCACGGCGGGGCCGAAACCGCCGAGGAAGCCGCGCAGGCGCGCCTCGTGCTCCGGGTCGCGGCGGGGCGGCGGGTCGGGGATCCAGAGGTTGAGCTGGAACGGCCCGCGGGTGCCCGCCCGCACCTCCGCCGCCCAGGCCAGGATGGCGGCCGGCGGCATCAGCAGGGCGCCGCAGGCGCCGAGCCCGCCCGCCTCCGCCACGGCGATCGACAGGGAGGGCGGGCAGGCGCCGGCCATCGGCGCCAGCAGGATCGGCAGGCGCAGGCCGTAGCGGGCGCAGAAATCCTGCGCGCGGGCGAGGGCGGGGTGGGGCGCGGACATGCCGGCAGTGAAGCGCCGCCGCGGCCGGGCCGCAAGTGGGTGCGGGACGACAAGTGCAAGTGGGTGCGGGACGACAAGTGGGTGCGGGGCGAGAAGCCCGGTCCGGCGGATTGACTTCGCACCCGCACAACGCCATATCGGGGCTGCAGCGTCAGCGGCCGTTCCGGCCCGCCTGAGAGGGCTGCGTGACGGATTGGCCCGCATTCGCGCGGCAGGCCCGGCCCTCTCGTCGATCGCTTGACCCTCCGGGCGGCTCCATCACGCGGGCTTCCCACCCCAGACCGAAGGATCGCGATCGCGGTGCCGCGCGCACCCGCCTGGGCGATCCCGCTGCTTCCCGAAAGCGTGTTTCACCTTGACTCAATTCGTTGATTTCGGCCTCGCGGCGCCCATCCTGAAGGCGCTCGCCGAGACCGGCTACGTCACGCCGACCCCGATCCAGGCCCAGGCCGTGCCGCAGGCGATGGCGGGCCGCGACCTCTGCGGCATCGCCCAGACCGGCACCGGCAAGACCGCCGCCTTCGCGCTCCCGATCCTGCACCGGCTCGCCAGCGAGACGCCGCAGCGCCGCGCGCCCCGCCGCGGCTGCCGCGTCCTCGTGCTCTCGCCGACCCGGGAGCTCGCCAGCCAGATCGCCGAGAGCTTCGGCGATTACGGCAAGTTCCTGCCCTTCTCGACCACGGTCGTGTTCGGCGGCGTCACCATCGGCCGCCAGGAGCGGGCGCTGGCGAACGGCGTCGACATCCTGGTCGCGACCCCGGGCCGGCTCCTCGACTTGATCGACCGCCGCTCGCTCAGCCTCGACGCCGTCGAGTACCTCGTCCTCGACGAGGCCGACCAGATGCTCGATCTGGGCTTCATCCACGCGCTGAAGCGCATCGTCACCCTGCTGCCGAAGGCGCGCCAGAGCCTGTTCTTCTCGGCCACCATGCCGAGGAATATCGCCACGCTGGCGGCCCAGTACCTGCGCGACCCGGTGCAGGTGGCGGTGACCCCGGTCGCCACCACGGCCGAGCGCGTGGAGCAGCGGGTCGTCCACGTCCCCACCGGCGCCAAGCAGGCGCTGCTGGCCACGATCCTGCGCGACGCGTCGATCGACCGCGTGCTGGTCTTCACCCGCACCAAGCACGGCGCCGACCGCGTCGTGCGCGGCCTGGAGAAGGCCGGCATCGGCTCGGCGGCGATCCACGGCAACAAGTCCCAGCCCCAGCGCGAGCGGGCGCTGGCGGCCTTCCGGGCCGGAATCTGCCGGGTGCTCGTCGCCACCGACATCGCGGCCCGCGGCATCGACGTCGAGGGCGTCAGCCACGTGGTGAATTTCGACCTGCCGAACGTGCCGGAAGCCTATGTCCACCGGATCGGCCGCACGGCCCGCGCCGGGGCGGACGGGCTCGCCATCTCGTTCTGCAACGACGAGGAGCGCGCCTATCTGCGCGACATCGAGCGCCTGACCCGCCAGAAGGTGCCCGAGATGGCGATCCCGGAGGGCTTCGTGCCCCCGAGCCGCCAGGAGGCCGCGGTGGCCGAGGCCGAGGCCGAGCGCGACCGGCGCCAGCCCGGGCCGCGGGGCCAGCGTCCCGGCCGGCCCCAGGGCGGCCGCCCGCCGCAGACGCAGGGCGGACGCCCGGCGGAGGCGCGGCCGCGCCCCGCGCGCCAGGGCCAGGACGGGCGTCCCGCCCGCGCGAACCAGGACGGGCGTCCCGCCCGGCAGGGTCAGGATGCGCGCCCGGCGCATCACCGCGCCGAGGGCCCGAACCACCGGCAGGGGCAGCCGCAGCGCCGCGACCACGCCCGCCCGGCCCAGGGCGGCCAGGACGGCCGCTCGATCGGCTGGCTCGACCGCGCGCCGCGCTGAAATCTCCGGAACCGCCGGGCCGTCCCGGCCCGCCGCGCGCGTCGCAGCCCGCGCTCTTGGCGGCCCGCGCTCTTGGCGGCCCGCGCTCACCGGCTGAGCGCGGGCCGTTCGCGCATGAGGGGGCCGACGATCCGGCGCTCGCCGCGCCCAGTCAGGGCGTGGTGCGCGGTTCCGGCGCGGCGATGGCGGCGTTCGCCGCCGGGGCCGGCCCGCAGGCGGCGCCCCCGGCACCGAGCAGGGCCGCCACCGCGGCCTCGAGCTGCGGGTCGCGGCCCTCCGCCCAGGCGGCGGGGTCGGAGGGCACCGCGACATCCGGGAGGATGTCGGTGTTCTCGAGGAGGCGCCCGTCCGCCCGGCGGATCGCCAGCTGCGGCAGGCCGTAGGCCAGCCGCGGCACGATCGGGGAGGGCACCCACCACACGAAGGTGCCGGTCCCCGCGACGGGGTCGCCGATGAGCGGCCCGATCCCGAGGTCGCGGTAGCCCTGCGGGAAGATCGAGGCGTCGGAGTAGCTCGCCGCGTTCATCAGCACGGCGGAGGGCTTGGTCCAGCGGTTGGCCGGCTCGGCCTGAGGCGGCCCGGAGCGCGGGCTGAAGGTCAGGTAGGGGCGCCCGGACAGGAGCGTGAGCAGCTGGTTGTGCAGGTTGCCGCCGCCGTTGAAGCGCACGTCCACGATCAGCCCCTCCGCCTGGGCGAAGCGGCCGAACAGCTCCGCGAAGGTGCGGCGGTAGGAGCGCGCGTCCATGGCGCGGACGTGCACGTAGCCGAGCCGCCCGCAGGAGCGGGCGACCACGGCGTCCCGCCGCGCCCGCTGCCAGCGCTCGAAGGCGAGGTCCCGCTCCCGGTCGAGGCTCACCGGGGCGCGACGCTCCCGCACCTCGCTGCCGTCCGGCTTGCGGAAGGCGATCTCGACGAGCCTGTTCGCGCGGCCGCGCAGCAGGCGGTGCACGCCGCCCGCCTCCGGGATCGGCGCCCCGTCGATCTCGGTCAGCACGTCCCCCGGCGCGAGGCGCGTACCGGCCGCGTCGAACGGTCCCCCGGGCAGGATCGCGGCGACCCGCATGCCCGGCCCCGCATGGGCCTCGTCGTAGTAGAGGCCGAGCGAGGCGGTCCGCTCGTCGGCGGGGATGGCGGGGACGAGAAAGGCCCCCGTATGCGAGGCGTTGAGCTCGCCCGCCATCTCCGAGAGCAGTTCGGCGAGGTCGCGCGGATCCGCGAGGGCGGGCAGGAAGCGGGCGTAGCGCGCCTGCGCGGCCTCCCAATCCACCCCGTGCATGCCGGGATCGAGGAACTTCGCCCGGGTGAGGCGCCCGTATTGCGCGAAGGCCTCGCGCAGGGTCCGGGCCGGGTCCCGGGCCGCCTCCACCTGGACCCGCACGCTGCGCACCGTGCCGCGGGCGAGGTCGATCTCCTCGAAGCCGTTCCGGGACAGGGCGTAGAGGCTGCGCTGGTCGCGGCTCAGCCGGACGGGACTCGCGCGCTTGGAGGCCACGCCGGAGAACAGGATGCGGCGCCGGCCGAGCCGCAGGTCGCGCAGCGTCCCGGTCAGCATCCAGCCGTCGCCCGCCGGAGTCTCGGCCTGCTCGACCGTGAGCACGCCGACGCCGTCCGCCATCAGGCCGGCATGGACCACGTCGCCGGGCGCCTGCGAGAGCCGGTACTGCCGGTCCTCCAGCCCGTCCGGATCGAAGGTGGGGAGCGCCGGGCGCGCGGCCCGCTCGGCCTGAACCCGCTCGGACGGCGCCGGGCCCGTCCCGGAGGGGCGCGCCGGACCGTCCGGCTCCGCCACGACCGGCAGGCGCAGCCGCGCCTCGAACGCCTCCCGGGCCCGGCGGGAGGTGAAGACCGCGTCGACGTCGCTGCGGGCGGCGTCGCCGAGGGCGCGGTGGAGCGCGCTGGCGTCGCTGCGCCAGAGCAGGAAGCCGCCATCCGCGCTCCACTGCGCGTCGCCCTGGGCCTCGCCGGCCGGAGCGACCCGCAGGGGCGGGCGCGACCCGTCGGCGGGCACCACCGCGACGTTGGTCGCGAAGGATTGCTCGCCCTGGATCGGCAGGGCGAGCCAGCGCGAATCCGGCGACCAGGCCAGCCACCAGCGGCCATCGTCGTAGGCGTAGAACCGGCCCGGCGGCACGACCTCCCGGTCGGCGCCGCTCGCGAGATCGAGGACGTGCACGGCGGCGCGGTCGAGGACGTAGGCGAGGCGGCGCCCGTCGGGCGCGTAGCGCGGCACCAGCGCGTCGCCCTCGGCGCTCGGGAGCCGGCGCTCGACGAGGCGGGTCGCCTGCGCGAAGCCGGTCTCCTCCGGCACCGCGAGGCTCGTCTCGTAGAGGCCCCAGCGCCCGTCCCGCTCGGCCGCGTAGGCGAGGCGCCGCCCGTCCGGCGAGAAGGTCGGGTTGCGCGCCTCGCCCGGGCCGCGGGTGATCCGCTTGACCGATTTCCCGTCGCGGGCGGCGACGGAGATGTCGCCCTGCGCCACCAGCGCGACCTCCTGGCCGGTCGGCGAGACCGCGAGGTCGCTGAACTCCGAGCTGCGGGCCGGGACCTCGCCGGCGAAGGCGGATTCGGTCACCGTGACCGGGATCACCTCGGGCTCGGCCGCGCCGCGCGCCAGCCGGTAGAGCGCCCCCTCGCGCGCGAAGACGAGGTCGCCCTCCGCCGAGGCCGAGAGCCAGCGCACGGCGCCCTCGGCGAAGAAGGTGAGTTGGCGCGGCACCCGCTCGGCGAGCGAGAGGCGCCAGACGTTGAGCGAGCCGGAGGCCTCGCTGAGATAAGCGATCTCGTCCCCCGGCAGCCAGACGGCGTTCCGGCTCTCCCGCGTCCCCTCGGTCAACCGCTCGTGCCGGCCCGTCGCCGCGTCGTAGAGCCAGACCTGGCGCACGGCCCGGGAGACCTGGTGCTGCCGGAAGCGCTGCTCGACGTTCGGGCTCGTGTAGAGGAGGCGCTTCCCGCCCGGGTCGGAGCGGGCGTCGAGGGCGGCATTGGGCAGGACGAGCGTCTCGCGGCCCCCGGCCAGCGGCACGGCGTAGACCTGGCTCGCCATCTCGGTCCGATTGGGCGGGGCGAAGGTCCGGGCCGCGTCGCCGAGGCGGCGGGCGGCGAACAGGACGCGGCCGTCCGGCGCGACGCTCATCGGGCGCTCGTCGAGGCCGTACCAGGTCAGGCGCCGGATCTCGCCCCCGGCGGCCGGCACCGCGAAGACGTTCAGCGCCCCGAAGCGGTCCGACGCGAAGGCCAGGGTGCGGCCGTCGGGCGACCAGGCCGGCGCCGCCGCGTGGGTTCCGGCGGGCGTCAGCGCCGTCGCGGCGCCGCCGGAGGCGGGGACGATCCAGATCTGCCCGCGGTGCCGGAAGGCGATGCGCGTCCCGTCGGGGGAGAGTGCCGGCTCCCGCAGCCAGAGCCGGCCGCTCTCGGGCGGCGCGTCCGCGCGGGACGCGGCCGCCGCGAGGCAGGCCCAGAGCAGGAGAAGGACGAGCCTCGCGCGCATCGACAGGGACTCCCCACCGGGGCCGACCGGCCGGACCTGGACCATGAGCCCAGGTCGGCCATGACCCCAGGCCGAACATGACCCCGGGCCGAACATGACCCCGGGCCGGCCATGACCCTAGGTCAACATTGTGTCGCGGCGGCGCCATGCAGCCGAGCCATACGTCGGCTCGTCTCGCCGGCCCGTGCGAACGGGCACCTGCCGGATGCGTTGCCTCGCCGCCGCGGCTCCCCATCTCCCCGGGCGGATCCACGCGAGGAGGGACGCGATGCGCTTCGAACTCTACCGGGATGCGGGCGGGCACTGGCGCTGGCGGCTGCGGGCCGCGAACGGCGAGGTCGTGGCCGATTGCGCCGAGGGCTACGTCCGCCGTGAGGATTGCGAGCACGGCATCGCCCTGGTGAAGGGCGCGGGCCAGGCCTCGGTCGTCGACATGACCCTCAAGATGGCGTGAGGTGGACGGCTCAGGCGGCGACGCTCCGGATATCGGCGCCGCCCAACGGCTGCGAGGAGGCCCCCAGACGCTCGACGGCCACGATACGGCCCTCCGCACCGAGATCGATCACGAGGCCGGGGGACCTCCTCGCGCGCGGCGATGGGCGTCTCGGAGAGACGGAGGAGGAGGGCATCGGCCTCGCGGTGATCGTGCATCGTCACGTCCGCCGCCTGCCTCGGTCGAGGAAGGCTGTGAGGATCGCGCAGCCTGCGGGTTCCGGTCGATATACCCCGCGAAAAACGCGTCCGCCGCGCTCCGGGACAGACCGGACAGCGCGCACCAAACTCGGATCGACCGGATCGGGCTCGGTCGTTAGGGGGCTCACGACCGCGCGCTCCACCGAGGCCGCGTCGAGCTGGCGCTCCGCCATGGCGACGCGGGCGTGAGCCAGGGAAACGAACGCCATCATCGGACCCCCCTCCCACGGGACACCCGTCCGGTCCTTCCCACCAACCGGCCGTGAAGGTTCCCGTCGGCCCGCCCATTCGGGCCGATCCGCAGACGGACGGCGCGGGGCGGTGCCGTCCCCCATCGTCGATCGCTGGCGGAAGGCGAATCCCGGGGCCGCGTCGGCCCGCCGCAGCGCGGCGTCGCTGCACCGCGGCAACGATATGGTCCGCGGGGCGTTGAGGGGCCTCGCGTCACCGAACGCCTCACCGAAGACGCAGGAGCTTCCCAGTGCTGAAGACCGTGATCCTGGCCGCCGGCCTCGTGCTCGGCGGGGCCGCCCTCGCACCGCAGGCGGCGACCGCCGCGCCGGCCCCCGCCGAGACGGCCGCGGCGGCTCCCACGACCTGGGTGCAGTACGGCTATTACCGCCGCCATCACCACCATTGGGGCCGCCCCTACGGCTACCGCCGCTACGGACCGCCCTACGGCCGCGCCTACGGCTACCGCCGCCATCACGGCTTCTACGGCCATCCCCATCGCCGCGGCTTCTACCGCTACTGAGCGGGCGGGGCCGGCGCGGCCGGCCCCCTTCGGCCGATGGTCCGGGCTCAGTGATACGGGTCGGCCGCGTCGCGCAGCCCATCGCCCAGGAAGTTGAAGGCGAGCACAACCACCACCACGGGCAGGATCGGCAGCAGCAGCCAGGGATGCAGCTGCACCGCCGCGAGGTTCTGGGCCTCGTTGAGCAGGACGCCCCAGCTCGTCACCGGCGGCCGCAGCCCGAGCCCCAGGAACGACAGCGCGGTCTCGCCGAGGATCATCGAGGGAATCGACAGGGTCGCCGAGGCGATCAGGTGGCTCATGAAGTTCGGGATCAGGTGCCGGCCGATGATCCGCGCCTTCGAGGCGCCCATCAGCTCGGCGGCGCGCACGTAATCCTCCTCGCGCAGGGCGAGCAGCTTCGAGCGCACCGCGCGGGCGAGGCCCGGCCAGTCGAGCAGGCCGAGGATCAGCGTGATGCCGAAGAAGACCAGAACCGGGCTCCAGTTCGGGGGCAGGGCGGCCGAGAGGGCGAGCCAGAGCGGCAGTTCCGGCAGCGAGCGCAGGATCTCGATCATCCGCTGCACGAGGTTGTCGACCCAGCCGCCGAGATAGCCCGCGAGCCCGCCGAAGAAGAGCCCGAGCGCGAAGGACACCGCGATGCCCACGAGGCCGACCGTCAGCGAGATCCGGGCCCCCGCGACGATGCGCGAGAACAGGTCGCGCCCGAGCCGGTCGGTGCCCGCGAGGAACAGGGTGCCACCCTCCGGCGGGCAGACCAGGTGCCAGTCGGTGCGCACCAGCCCCCAGAATTCGTAGGCCTCGTCGCGGCAGAAGAAGCGCAGCTTCTGCACCGTGCCGCGGTCGACCGTGTAGTCGCGCTGGAAGCGCTCCAGGTCGAACGAGAACGCGTAGGGATGCGTGTAGGGCCCGACGAAGCGGCCCTCGTGGAACAGGTGCACGGATTGGGGCGGCGCGTACAGGAAGTCGCCGTGGCGCTTGGCCGGGTCGTAGGGCGCGAGCACCTCCACGAAGGGGATGAGCGCGTAGAACAGGACCAGGATGAGCCCGGCCGCCACGGCCACCTTGTGGCGCTTGAACTTCCACCAGGTGAGGCGCCACGAGGAGGCGCGGTCGAAGACCTCGCTCTCCGCGCCGAGGGGCTCGGTGCGGCCGGGATCGAAGGGGGCCGGGTCGACGAAGTGGCGCGGGCGAACCTCCAGGTTCATCGGCCGGAGCCTCCGAGGCGGATGCGGGGGTCGAGCCACGCGAGGAGCAGATCGGAGATCAGCATCCCGATCACCGTGAGCAGCGCCACGAACATCAGGATGAAGCCGGCCAGGAACTGGTCCTGGCTCTTGAGCGCCGCGAGCAGGATCGGCCCGACGGTCGGCAGGCTCAGCACCAGCGAGACCAGCACCGAGCCCGAGACGAGGTGGGGCAGCAGGTTGCCGATATCGGCGATGAACGGGTTGAGCGACATCCGGAACGGGTACTTGAGCAGCGCCCGGGTCGGCGGCAGGCCCTTGGCCTTGGCGGTGACCACGTATTGTTTGCCGAGTTCGTCGAGGAGATTGGCGCGCATGCGGCGGATCATGGCGGCGGTGCCCCCGAGGCCGATCACCAGGGTCGGCACCGCCAGGTGGGCGAGGAGCGACTGCACCTTGTCCCAGGTCCAGGGCTGGCCCGCATAGGCGCTGTCGTAGAGCCCGCCGATCGAGATGCCGAGCCAGCGATTGGCGTAGAACAGCATGATCAGGGCGAGCAGGAAGGACGGGGTCGCCAGCCCCAGGTAGCCGATCAGGGTCGCGACGTAGTCGCCGACCGAGTATTGCCGCGTCGCCGAGTAGATCGCGATCGGGATCGAGACCACGTGCACGAAGATCACCACCGCGAGGTTGACCACCAGGGTGAGCCAGAGCGCGTCGCCGACCACCTCGCGCACCGGCCGGTCGTACTCGAAGGACCAGCCCCAATTGCCCTGGAGGAGGCCGTTGAAGAGGCCCTCCGGGTTCGGCCAGACGCCGATCCAGCGCAGGTACTGCTCCCAGACCGGGCGGTCGAGGCCGTATTGCTGCATCAGGAACTGGGCCTTGGCGACCGAGGCCGCCTCGCCCTGCGAGCGCAGCTCGGCGATCTGGTTGGTCAGGAAGTCGCCCGGCGGCAGCTTGATGATGAAGAAGACGAGCGCCGAGATGACGAGGAGCGTCATCGCCATGGTGAGGGTGCGGCGCAGGAGGTAGCGGATCACCGGGCGGCCTCTTTGCGCTCGGGGCCCCAGAAGAACTCGTCCATGCGGTAGACCCCGATCATGGCGGTGGGCTTCCAGCTGTAGGTCGCCCGGTCAGGAAGGTTGACGAGGCGGGTCTTGGCGACGACCGGCTGCAGCGCCCCCGCGACCGTGCCGATCACCCACTGGTTCTCGGCCCGGTTGCGCAGCATCTCGCCCCAGATCCGCGCCTGCACGGCGGCGTCGCCGGTCGCCATCCACTGCGCGTTGAGGTCGAGGAGGGTCTTGGCTTCCGGGATGTCGACCGGCTCGCCCTCCTTGCCCTTGGTCTCGACGAACTGCCCCCATTTCGGCCACGCGTAGGTGTCCTGGTGGACGGGGGCGAGCTCGTCCGGCGGCATCTCGGCGGTCGGCATGGCGAGGTCGAGCCCCTGCGCCGCCACCATGGTGGTGAGCCCCGCATAGGCCCGGTTGCGCAGCACCGTGCGGTCCTGGGGCTTCACGAAGAGCTTGACCCCGACCTCGCGCCAGAATTCCGCGATCAGGGTGAGCCCGTCGGTGAGCATCATGCTCTCGCCGTCGGTCTCGACCACGATCTCGAGCTCCCGCCCGTCCGGCAGGAGCCGGATCCCGGCGCCGTTGCGCGCGCCGAGCCCGACCGTGTCGAGGAGCCGGGAGGCCTCCTCGGGATCGTACTGGGCGTGGAGCGTGCGGTATTCCGGCTTGTAGAGCGGGCTGCCCTCCACGACCGTGTCGTTCCCCTCGGTGCCGAGCCCGAACAGGAGCGCGTTGTTGAGGGTGCGCCGGTCGATGGCGAGCGACAGGGCGCGCCGGAAGCGCACGTCGCGGTTGAGCCTGCGCCAGACCGGATCGGCCGCGGTCAGGTTCGGGTAGAGGGCGATCTCGGAGCCGCGGGCGCTCGGCCAGAGATGCGTGCGGTAGCCCTTGGCCCGCTCGCCCTCGCGCAGGATCGGGATGTCCTCCATCGTGAGGCCGCGGAAGAGCAGGTCCGCCTCGCCGGCATTGGCCTTGGCGGCGAAGAGCCCGGCCGCCGCGATGTCCATCAGCACCCGGTCGACGTAGGGGAGCTGCTGGCCGTTGCGGTCCACCCGATGGTAGTAGGGGTTGCGCACGAAGACGAACCGCGCGGCGGGGGCCGTGTTGGTCACGCGCCAGGGCTGCAGCGTCGGCAGGTCCGGATTGGTCTGCTCGAACATCGCGTCGAGCCGGTTGTGCAGGGTGGCCCAGCCCTTGACCTTCTGCGCCTTGACGGCGGCGTCGAGGTCGTTCTTCGGCGCGTAGCGGGCGTGGAACTGCTTCAGGTAATGGGCCGGCCGGTAGATGAAGGGGTCGCGCGGCGAGGCGAGTTCCGGCAGGAAGCGCGGGTTCGGCCTGTCCCAGGTGAAGCGGACGCGCAGCGGGTCGAGCACCTCGAAGCGCGGCAATTGCCCGTCCACGATCATGAATTCCGGCGGGCCGGAGGGGCTCAGCTCCTTGTTGAGGGCGACGTCCTCCCACCAGTAGCGGAAGTCTTCCGCCGTGAAGGGCTGCCCGTCCGACCAGCGGTGGCCGGCCCGCAGCGTGAAGGTGAAGACCTTGTCGTCCTGCGACTCGTACTGCGCGAGGAGGTCGGCCTTGAGGGCGAGGCTCTCGTCGTAGCCGACGAGCCGGGCGTAGCTGTAGGCCGAGATGTAGCGGATGTCCCGGGGCTTGGCGACGAGGGTGACGATCTCGCCGCCCGGCCGGCCGAGCTCTCGGCCGGCCGCCGCGAGGTCGACGACCAGGGGCTCGGCGGGCAGGCGGGCCGCGGCGGTCTCGTCGGCGGCGCGGGCGAGGCCCGGCAGGAGGAGCGCCAGGGCGGCGAGCGCCGCGGCCGCCCGCGGGCGCCCCGCACCGCCATCCCGCCCGCCCCGCCCCCCGAGAGGCCGCTCCCGCCGCCAGACCGTCATCTCGCCTCTCCCGAACCGGGTGCTGCCAGCGCCACGTAGGTGATCCGCGCCGGCGAGTAGCCGGTGGCGGCGTGCAGGTCGTCGAACGGGTGGGCGAGCCGGATCGCCGCCCGCGCCGCCCGCGCCTCCTCGCCGTCCGGCCGGTAGACGAAGTCCCGCCCGTTGCGCCGCCAGCGCACCGGCTCGGGGCCGGCGGCCTCGTCGCACAGCATCGCGATGGTCGGGAAGGCCGGCCCGCCATGGGCGTGGAGCCGGTGGGCCGCCGCGTCGTCGTCGAAGATGAGCCGGGTCAGGCCGCGCGCCCGCGCCTCGCGCACCCGCCGCGCCTGGCTGATGTGGTCGTCGAAGAAGCCGACCCCCTCCGCGAGGTCGAGCCCGCCGAGGTCGCGCTCCGACCAGTCGCCCGCGTGGTAGCGGGCGCGGCGGTCGCGGTAGCGCAGCCCCGACAGGTCGGGATCGAAGCACAGGATCTCGGCCTCCGGGCAGGCCTGCCGGGTGATCCAGGTGGTGAGGCCGCGGAACACGCCCGATTCGATCACGACGGGCGGGCGCAGGGCGCGCATCAGCACGTAGAGGCACAGGGCGCCGTTGAAGCCGTTGCCGCCCCGGCGCTGGGCCACCGGCGCGGCGCCGATCAGGTCCCAGAAGGTCTCGATGGCCGGCCGCGCCCCGCCCGGCAGGGAAAGGCCGCAGGCCGCGAGGTCGGCGTCGAGCCGGGCCGCGGCGGCGGCGAACAGCGCCTCGGTCTCGCGGCGGGAGAGGGGCCGGTGCGCCCAGTCGGGCACCGCCGGCACGAGGTCGTAGCCGAGCCGGTCGAAGAGCGGGCCGAGGACCCGCCGCCGCAGGCGCTCCAGGAGCGGGTGCGGCCGGAGCGCGGCGCCGGGGGGCATCACGCCGCCTTCCGCAGCGCCGGCCCCGCCACGCGCACGCGGTGGCCGGGCGAGACCTCCTGCATGGTCCCGGTCTCCGGGCCGGCGAGGCGGAAGGGCTCCGGCCAGGCGGCGGGGTCCGAGAAGCGGTCGCTCATCAGCAGCTTGAGGTCGAGCGGGTGGTCGAGGTCGGGCTCGGGCACCGCCGCCAGCAGCGCCCTCGTGTAGGGATGCACGGGGTTGCGGAACAGGGCCGCCTTCGGCGCCTCCTCGACGATGAAGCCCCGGCACATCACCGCGATCGTGTCGGCGATGTAGTCCACCACCGCGAGGTTGTGGGAGACGAACAGGTAGGCGATGCCCAGGCTCGCCTGCAGGTCCTTGAGCAGGTTGAGCACCTGCGCCTGGACCGAGACGTCGAGGGCCGAGACCGGCTCGTCGCAGAGCAGCACCCGCGGCTTGAGGGCGAGGGCGCGGGCGATGCCGAGGCGCTGGCGCTGGCCGCCCGAGAAGGCGTGCGGGTAGCGCCGCAGCGAGCGCGCGTCGAGCCCGACCATGTCGAGGAGCTCCCGCGCCCGGGCGTAGCGCTCGTCCGGCGTGCCGACGCCGTGGATGCGCAGGGGCTCGGTCAGGATCTCGTAGACCGTCATGCGCGGGTTGAGCGAGGAGAACGGGTCCTGGAAGACGAACTGCACCGCGCGCCGGAAATCCTTCAGGTCCCGGTCCTTGAGCGCGAAGACGTCGCGCGGCCCGCGCCCCGAGCCGTCGTCGAAGCACACGGTGCCGCTGTCGGGCCGGAGCGCCCGCATGACGATCTTCGACAGGGTGGTCTTGCCGCAGCCCGATTCGCCGACGAGGCCGACCGTGCGCCGGGGCCACAGGTCGAGGCTCACGCCCCGCACGGCGTCGATGCGCCGGACCGTGCCGCTGAACCAGCCCGCCCGCAGGGTGAAGGACTTGCGGATGTCGCTGATCGACAGGAGGGGCCCGGCCGGGTCGGGCCGGGGCGGCTCGCCGGCCTTGCGGGCGAGGACGGCGCTGCGGACCTCGCGGATCGGGGTGAGCCGCTCGCCCTCCTGCATGTGGAAGCGCGGCACCGCCTTCATCAGCGCCTTGAGGTAGGGGTGGCCCGGGCGGCGGAAGATGTCCTCGCGGGCGCCCGCCTCCGTCACCCGGCCGCGATAGAGCACCACCACCTGGTCGGCCATGTTGGCGACGACCCCGAGATCGTGGGTGATCAGCAGCATCGCCATGCCGGTCTCGGCCTGAAGGTCGCGCAGCAGGTCGAGGATCTGGGCCTGGGTGGTGACGTCGAGGGCGGTGGTGGGCTCGTCGGCGATCAGGAGGGCGGGCTTGGTGACGAGCGCCATGGCGATCATGGCGCGCTGGCGCAGCCCCCCCGACAATTCGAACGGGTAGGTGACGAGGGCGCGATTCGGGTCGGGGAAGCCGACGCGGGCGAAGACGTCGGCGGCCCGGGCCCGCGCCTGCGCGGCCGAAACCTCCGCGTGCAGCCGCAGCGCCTCGATCACCTGGTCGCCCACCGTGTGGAGGGGCGAGAGCGAGGTCATCGGCTCCTGGAAGATCATGGCGATGCGCCCGCCGCGGAGCGCCCGCATCTCGGCGGAATCGGCGCCGAGCCGCGCGATCTCGGCGACCCGGCCGGTCGCCGGGTCGGTGAAGCGGATCTCGCCCCCGGTGATGCGCGCCGCCTTGGGCAGGATGCGCAGGATCGCCTGCGCGGTGACGGACTTGCCCGAGCCGGATTCGCCCACCAGCGCGACCGTGCGCCCGGCCGGCACGTCGAGCGACAGCCCGTCCACCGCCCGGAACGCCCCGGTATCGGCCGAGAAATCGACCGTGAGATCGCGGATCGACAGGAGCGGTGCCGTCATCCTGATCCTTTTCGTTGGTTGGGGCCGTCCTCATCCGAGGATGGATCCCTTGCCATGACCTTAATGTCGGTTTGTGACACGCGCGACGGCCCCGGCGCAAACAGGTCCGCGGCCCGCGCGAGGCGGATCGCCGGATGCGCGGCGAGGCGATCGAGCAACGCCGCGCAGAACGTCCAGGTTGCGGCGTCCTGGGCGGCGTGGTGGGTGAGGAGGCCCACCGGCTCCCCCCGCCCCGCCCCGGCCAGCAGCGTCGCGGCCGCTCGGGGGATCAGCCCGGCCGGGTCGGCGAGGGGGCGCCCCGGCGCGTGCCACGCCACCGGGTCGACGTGGGTGTTGACGATCGCGAGGCCCGGAGGCGCCGGCCCGCGCGGGCCGAAGGTCGAGAGCCCCGCGTAGCCGAGCGCCGGGAGGCGCGGCACGAGGTCCGGCGCGATCCGGTTCCAGGGCGGCACCAGGACCGGCAGGGGCGGGCGGCCGAACCGCTCCCGCGCCAGGGCGAGCCCCTCCCGCGCCTCCGCCGCCAGGGCGGCGGGCGGGCGGCCGGGAGCGAATTCCGCCCTCTTGCCGGAGGGGGCCCGGTCGGCGTGGGCGAGGCCGTGGACCAGGAGGTCGATCCCGGGCTCTCCCGCGAGCCGGGCGGCCAGGGAGGGCGCGGCGAGGCCCGGGATCGCCGCCAGCGCCAGCGGCCAGCCGGCGGCGCGGTGCAGGGCGACCAGCCGGTCGAGGGCGGGGGTGTGCGCCGCCGCGTCGTCGTCGCGCCACCACAGCGTCGCGGTCAGGCCCTCCGCCGCGAGCCGGGCCAGGGCGGCGTCGAGGGGCGACCAGTCCGGTCCCGCCGCGAGGGCGGGGGCGGGGGTGGGGGCGGGGGCGGGGACGGCCAGCATGGCCTCCACTAGGGCCACCGTCTGGGCCGCCCCGTCGAGGGCGAAGGCCGCGCGCGGGGGCGCCGGGTCGGGCGAGGGGGCGAGCATCGCCGCGACGGAGGCGGCGAGCGCCTCCGGCCCGAGCTCCGCCTCCGGCAGCACCCGGGCGAGCCCGCGCGCCGCCAGCGTCTCGGCGCGCAGCCGTTGCTCGGTCTCGCCCCCGGCCTCGAAGGGGACGAGCAGGGCCGGGCAGCCGCCGCGCAGGAGGTCGAGCACCGTGTTGTAGCCCGCCTGGCTGACCGAGAGCGCGGCCGAGGCCAGCAGGGCGCGGAAATCGGTGCGCGCGCGCTCGACGATCGCGTTCGGGGGCGCCGCGTCGCGCAGGGCCGCGAAGGCCGCCTCGGGCACGGCGCGCCCGACCAGCACCCGCCACGGGAGGTCGGGCAGGCGCCGCGCCGCGCCGAGCGCCGCCCGCTGCAGGGGCAGGCCGGCCGCGCTCGACCCGCCCGAAACCACGATGCCGGACCGCGCCGTCCCGGCCGGGAGACCCTCGCCCGGCGCCTCGTCGACGTAGCCGGTGTAGCGCAGCAAGGGGCGGAGCGCGTCCTCCACCGGCCAGGAGGCGTCGAGGGGCAGGAGGTTCGGGTCGCCGTGGACCAGCACGGCGTCGTAGGCGGCGAGCCGCGCGCGGGTCGCGGCGGCCCGCTCCGGCCGGCTCGGCGGGGCGAGGATGTCGCGCACGGAGGCGAGGAGGAGCGGCCGCGGCCGCCGCGCCCGCGCGGCCTCGACCAGCGCGTCGAACTCCGCGGCGAGCACCCGGCGGCCGAACGGGTAGAGTTCGGTGATCACCGCGTCGGGCGCGGCCTCGTCGAGGGCGGCCAGCAGGGCGGCGCGGCGGGCCGCGAGGGTTCCGGGCGCGACGGGGGTCCCGTCCGGTTCGAGGAGGCGCGTGAAGGCGGTGCCGGCGATGCGCAGCGGCGGCAGCTGCACGAGGCGGATCCCGTCGAGGCGGGGCAGGGCGGCCGGCATGCCCCCGGAGACGAGGGTGACCCGGTGCCCGGCCGCCGCGAAGGCGCGGGCGAGGGCCGCCGCGCGGGTGAGGTGGCCCGCCCCGAGGAGATGCGTCACCGCGACGAGGAGGCGGCTCATGCCGGGCATCCCGGCAGGGCCGCCAGGGCGGCCCGCAGGCGCGCCGCGGCGGCGGCGAGCCCGCGCTCCCCGCGCGCGAAGGCGAGGGCGGCCGCGCCCATGGCGGCGCGGCGCGCCGGGTCGGCCGCGAGGGCCCGGACGGCATCGGCCAGGGCGGCGGCCTCGCCGGGCGCCGTGACGATGCCGGTGATCCCGTCCCGGACCACGTCCGGCACGCCGCCGTCGCCGCCGGCCACGACCGGGCAGCCATGGGCCTGCGCCTCCAGCAGGACCATCCCGTAGGCCTCCCGCACGGCAGGCCAGACCAGGAGGTCGGCCGCCCCGTAGAGGCGCGCCAGGGCGGCGGGCGCGAGGGCGCCGTGGCGGCGCACCCGCGCCCCGAAGGGCGCGAGGAGCCGGCCCACCTCCGCCGCCGCCGGCCCTTCCCCGGCCACGTCGAGGCTCCAGGCGAGGTCGCCGCAGCGGGCGAGCGCCTCCGCGAGGAGGCGGTAGGAGGCGAGCTTGTCGCCCTCGCGCATCATCGCGACGGTGAGGAGCCGCAGGCCGGCGCCGCCGGCCGGGCGGGCGGGGAGCGGCCAGTCGGACGGGTCGAGGAAGGGGGGCAGGGCGGCGAGGCGCTGGTGCGGCGGGCGCGCCGCCTCCAGGGCCGGCCGGTCGCGCCGGTTCATCACCAGGACGAGGTCGGCGGCGTCGAGGGCGGCCTCGGCGCCGGCATGGCCGACCGCGTGCGGCCCCGCGGCGCGCTTGGGCGCCCGGGAGCCCTCCGCGACCACGTAGGGGATGCCGAGCGCGCGGGCCACCTCCGGGCCGATCCAGTCCGGGGCCTTGTAGTAGACGTGGTAGGTGAACCAGAGCCGGGGCGGGGCGTCCCGCCACGCCGCGACGAGCCGCGCCGCCTCGGCGCGCGCGGCCTCGCGCAGGGCCGCGTGGCGCGAGCCCTCGGGATCGCGGCTGCGCAGGCCGCTCGCCAGGAACGGGGCGAAGCCCGCCTCGGCGAGCGCCCGCAGCAGCAGCCGCGCCATGGTGCGCTCGCCCGAGGGCACCGGGTGGTCGGGGGGCTTCAGCGGAGCGTAGAAGGCGATGCGGGGCGCGTCCGGTCCCCTGCCGCGCGGCGGGCTCACGGTCCCGCCCCCCCGCGCAGCAGCCCGGCGATCCGGTCGAGGCCCTCCTCCGCCCCGAACTCCGCCCGCAGCCGCGCCCGCGCGGCCGCGCCGAGCCGCGCCCGCGCGGCCGGGTCGCGGGCCAGGAGGTTGAGGGCGTTCGACAGGGCGGCCCAGTCGCCCGGCGGCACCAGCCGGCCCTCGATCCCGTCGCGCAGGAATTCCGGGATCCCGGCGAAGTCGGTCGCCACGATGGCGAGGCCCTGGGAGGCCGCCTCCATGATCACGTTCGGCAGCCCGTCGCGGTCGCCCGAGGGCGCGCGCTTGGCGGGCAGCACGAACAGGTCCGCCTCCCGCAGCAGCGCCACCACCTCGGGCTGGGGCTTCGCCCCCAGGAAGGCCACCCGCCCCTGGAGCCCGAGGGCGGCGGCCTTGGCCTTGAGCGCGGGGAGCGCCTCGCCGCTGCCGACCTGGGCGAGGCGCCAGTGCAGGCCGGGCGGCAGGGCGGCGAGCGCGTCGAGGAGGTCGTCGAAGCCCTTCTTGGCCACCGCCCGCCCGACCGTGACGAGGCGCAGCGGATCGGCCGGGTCGCCGCCGTCGCGGGGCGGGCGCGCCGCGGGGGCTTCGGGGAAGCGCCGCAGGTCGAGGCCGTGATAGACGAGGCCGATCCGGCCGGGCTCGGCCGCGAGGCCGCGCAGGCGCTCCGCGCCCGCCGCCGTGCAGGTGACCGCGAAGGTCAGGCGCGCGTCGTCGAGCTTCTCGGCGAGTTCCCAATCCGGCGTCGTCCAGATGTCCTTGGCGTGGGCCGAGGCGCTCCAGCTGCGCTCGGTGAGCAGCGCGGCGTAGCGGGCGACCGAGGCCGGGGTGTGGAGGTAGTGGACGTGGATGTGGCGGACGCCGTCCGGCAATTCGCGGGCCAGCACCAGCGCCTGGCCGAGGCGGCGGAGGCGGTTGCGGGTCGGGTCGCGCCTGAGGTCGCGCCAGACCAGCCCCAGCAGAGCCCGCAGGCGCGGCCGGAAGAGGGCCGACAGCAGCCCGCGCGCCACCCGCAGGGGCGCCTCGTGCAGGTATTCCGGCAGGTAGGCGACGGGGGCGCGGATCTGCCGGTGCATCGGGTGCACGGCCCCGTCGTGCGGCCGGCGCAGCGACCAGATCGCGAGCGGCAGCCCGCGGGCCTCGAGGCCGAGGAGTTCCTGGGCGATGAAGGTCTCGGACAGGCGCGGATAGCCCTTGACCAGGACGGCGATGGGAGCGGGCATCGGGCGGCGCGCTACTCCGCCGCCACGCGGGGCGCCAGGCCCGGCACCGCGACGAGCCGGCAGATCGCCGGCAGCCCGTCGAGCAGGTGCGGGATCGGCCGGGCCGAGGGGCGCGGGCGCCCGGGCAGGGCGGCCAGCGCCGCCGCCATCCGCTCCGGCCCGGCCGCGTCGGGCGCCAGGGTCTCGACGAGGCCGAGCCGGGCGGCGGCCTCGGCGCGGATGAGCTGCTCGCGGCGCGGGCGCACCCGCGGCAGGATCAGGGCCGGCCGGTCGAAGGACAGGATCTCGCAGAAGGTGTTGTAGCCGCCCATGGCGACCACCCCGGCGGCGCGGCGCATCAGCCGCTCCAGCCGCGCGTCGAAGTCGAGGGAGGAGAGCCGCGGATGCGCGTCGATGCGGGCCTGGAGCGCGTCGCGCGCCGCCTTCGGGAAGAACGGGCCGAACACCACCAGGGCCCGGTGGGGCGGGGCCTCGGCCTCGTAGGCCCGCACCACCGCCTCGACGAGATCGATCCCGTCGCCGCCCCCGCCCGGCGTCACGAGGAGGAAGGGCTCGTCCTCGCCGGCCGGCGGGGCGGCGTCCGGCGCCTCGCGGCGCAGGTAGCCCGTGTAGGTCAGCCGCTCCGCCACGCCCGGCGGCAGGGCGAGGCCGGAGAGCGGCGCGTAGATCTCCTCGAGGCCGTAGACCCAGATCGCGTCGTAGAGGGGTAGCGCCGCGAGCGCGCCCTTGCGCTCCCATTCGGGGGCGAGGAGGCCCGGATCGTCGAGGACGTCGCGCAGGCCGAGCACCAGCCGGCAGCCCCGGTCCCGCAGCGGCGCCAGCACCGGCAGCACCTCGCCGTGGAAGCCGGTCGGCTCCTTGTCGACCAGGAACAGGTCCGGGTCGAAGCGGCGGGCGACGTGCCGGATCAGGGCCGCCCGGGTCTCCACCACGGCGTCGAGGTCGTGGGCCGCGCCGAGGCTGCGATAGGCGCCGCTGTCGAGCTTCACCACGCCGGGCAGGCGCCGGCAGGTCACGCCCGGGGCGAAGCGGAAGGCGTGGCTGACGGGCGAGCCGGACAGGATCAGCACGCGGCGCTCCGGCATCTCGGCCACGAGCGCGTGCGCGATCGCCCGCGCGCGGCGCAGATGTCCGAGGCCGAACGTGTCGTGCGAGTAGATCAGCACCCGGTGCGGGGCGGAGCCGGGCCGCGCCATCAGGGTGTCCGGAGACCAGGAGGGGGCCGCGTCGGACGGGGGCGGCTCGGAGACAGCGGCATCCTGCGACGGACCTCCCGGAACGGAGCGCCCCTGTCCTAGCGCATCCGCCCCCCGCTGGGCTACCCGCCCCGGACGGTTACACGCGTCATCAGGACCGCGCCGCCCTCCTCAGGACGGCGGTACCACCTCGACCTGGATGGCACTGTAATAGGCCGCGAGATCGGCGATGTCGGCATCCGTGAGGGTCTTGGCCGCCACCGACATCACCTCGTTGCGACGGACGCCGCTGCGGAACTCCCCGAGCGCCTTGACGAGGTAGGGCTCGACCTGGCCGGCGAGGTTGGGCGCGTCGGGCAGCTTGGCGACGCCGTCGAGCCCGTGGCAGCCCTGGCAGGCCACCGCCTTGCGGCGCCCCGCGGCGGCGTCGCCCGCCAGGGCGGCCGGGCCGGGCACCAGGGCGAGGCCGGACAGGAGGGCGCAGATCAGCGGCATCGATCTCGGCGAGGCGGCACGCGGCATGGCGGGGGGGCTCCGGGGCGACCCTGCTCATCTCGGCCGGATGCCCCGCGCCGGCAAGGCCGGGACCGCAAGGCCGGGCCCGCGCAGCCGCCGCCGGCCCGCGCAGCCGCCCTGTGGGCGCAGGGGTGTCCACGCCACCGGGAATTTGCGCTAAGGCTTCTCGGGAGACGGGTGCGACCGCGCCCGCACGATCCTTGCAGCTTCTCGGGAATTCCCTCGTGGCGGGCGAACGCTTCACCATCACCACGGCGATCTCGTATCCGAACGGCGCCCCGCATATCGGGCACGCCTACGAGGTGATCGCCGCCGACGCCATCGCGCGCTTCAAGCGCATCGACGGCTACGACGTGTTCTTCACCACCGGCACCGACGAGCACGGGCTGAAGATCCAGCAGACCGCCGCCAAGGCGGGAATCTCCCCGCGCGCCTTCGTGGACGCGATGGCGCCGCGCTTCCGCACCATGGCGGAGACGCTGAACTGCGGCTTCGACCGCTTCATCCGCACCACCGATCCCGACCACATCGCGTCCTCGCAGGCGCTGTGGCGGCGGATGGAGGCGGCCGGCGACATCTACCTCGCGAAGTATGCCGGCTGGTACTCGGTGCGCGACGAGGCCTATTACGACGAGGCGGAGCTGGTGCTCGGCCAGGACGGGGTGCGCCGCGCCGAGCGGACCGGCACGCCGGTCGAGTGGGTCGAGGAGGAGAGCTACTTCTTCCGCCTCTCCGCCTACGCGGACCGGCTGCTCGCCCACTACACCGAGCACCCGGACTTCATCGGGCCGGAGACCCGCCGCAACGAGGTGGTGAGCTTCGTGCGCTCGGGCCTGCAGGACCTGTCGGTGAGCCGCACCACCTTCGACTGGGGCGTCCCGGTGCCCGACGCGCCCGGCCACGTGATGTACGTCTGGGTCGACGCGCTCACGAACTACATCACGTCCTGCGGCTTCCCGGACGAGGCGGATCCGCGCTGGCGCCGCTGGCCGGCCGACCTGCACGTGATCGGCAAGGACATCATCCGCTTCCACGCGGTCTACTGGCCGGCCTTCCTGATGTCGGCCGGGGTGCCGCTGCCCCGGCGCGTCTTCGGCCACGGCTTCCTGCTCAGCCGCGGCGAGAAGATGTCGAAGTCCCTCGGCAACGTGGTCGACCCGATCGCGCTCGCCGGGCTCTACGGGGTCGACCCGCTGCGCTACTTCGTGCTGCGCGAGGTGCCCTTCGGCCAGGACGGCAACTACTCGCACGAGGCGATCGTCAACCGCACCAACGCGGACCTCGCCAACGACCTCGGCAACCTCGCCCAGCGCTCGCTGACCATGATCGCGCGCAATTGCGACGGGGCGGTGCCGCGGCCCGGCGACCTCGCCGAGGCGGACCGGGCGATCCTCGCCGCCGCCGACGCGCTGCCGGCGGTCGCCCGCGCCGCCATGGAGGATTACGCCCTGCACCACGCGCTCGCCGAGATCTGGGCCGTGGTGGCGGAGGCCAACCGCTACTTCGCGGCCCAGGAGCCCTGGACCCTGCGCAAGACCGACCCGGCCCGGATGGCGACCGTGCTCTACTGCACGGCCGAGACCCTGCGCGCGGTCGGCATCCTGGTGCAGCCCTTCGTGCCGGCGGCCGCCTGCCGGCTCCTCGACCTCCTGGCGGTGCCCGGGGAGGCGAGGGGATTGGCGCAGGTCGGGGAGGGGGGCCGGCTCGTCCCGGGCACGGCCCTGCCTGCCCCGAGCCCGATCTTCCCGCGCTTCGTCGAGCCGGAGGCCTGAGGCGGCATGCTGGTCGACAGCCACTGCCACCTCGACTTCGAGGGCCTCGCCGAGACGCTGCCGGAGGTGCTCGCCCGCGCCCGGCGGGCGGGCGTCTCCCGCATGGTGACGATCTCGACCCGCCTGCGCCGGGCCTCCGTCTACCGGGCGCTGGCGGAGGCGCATCCGGAGATCTTCTTCACGGTCGGCACCCACCCGCATCAGGCCGCCGAGGAGCCCGACATTCCCCTGGAGGAGATCGTCGCGCTCTCGCGGCACCCGCGCTGCGTCGGGATCGGCGAGGCCGGGCTCGACTACCACTACGACACCGCGCCGCGGGACGTGCAGGCCCGGGTCTTCCGCACCCACATCGCGGCCGCCCGCGAGACCGGCCTGCCCCTCGTGATCCATGCCCGCGACGCGGATGCCGACATGGAGGCGATCCTGCGTGAGGAGATGGGGCGCGGGGCCTTCCGGGCGGTGCTGCACTGCTTCTCCTCGGGCCGGCGCCTCGCCGAGGCCGGGGTGGAGCTCGGGCTCTTCGTCTCCTTCTCGGGCATCGTGACCTTCCGGCGCTCGCAGGAGCTGCGGGCGATCGCGGCCGCGGTGCCGCGCGAGCGCCTGCTCGTCGAGACGGACGCGCCCTTCCTGGCGCCCGAGCCGCATCGGGGGCGGCCCAACGAGCCGGCCTACGTGGCCGAGACGGCGCGGAGCCTCGCCGGCAGCCTCGGGATGGCGCCGGAGGATCTGGCGCGGCTCACCACCGCCAACTTCTACCGGCTGTTCGAGAAGGCCGCCCGGGCGGACGCGGCCGGGCCCGCCGGCGGCACGGACCGATGAGGAACCGCCGATGGCCACGCTGACGCTGCGCATCCTCGGCTGCGGCTCCTCCGGGGGCGTCCCGCGCGTCGGCTCCGGCTGGGGCGCCTGCGACCCGGCCGAGCCGAAGAACCGCCGCCGCCGCTGCTCGCTCCTGGTGGAGGGGCGCCGGGCGGGGCCCGGACCCGCCACCACGATCCTCGTCGACACCTCGCCGGACCTGCGCGAGCAGTTGCTCGACGCCGCCGCCGAGCGGCTCGACGCGGTGCTGTTCACCCACGCCCATGCCGACCACACCCACGGCATCGACGACGTGCGCGCGATGGTGATCCACATGCGCCGCCGCATCCCGGTCTACGCGGACGCGACCACGCGGGCGCTGCTGGAGACGCGCTTCGCCTACTGCTTCGCGACCCCGCCGGGCAGCCAGTACCCGCCGATCCTCGACCTCCACGACCTCCCGGACGGCGCGCCCCTCGGGCTCGACGGGCCGGGCGGCCCGGTGACGGCGACCTCGTTCCGGATGGAGCACGGCAACGAGGAGGCGCTCGGCTTCCGCTTCGCGGACGCCGCCTACGCCCCCGACGTCAGCCTGATGCCGGAGGCGGCCAAGGCCCATCTGCGGGACCTCGACCTTTTGATCCTCGACGCGCTGCGCGACACGCCGCACCCGACGCATTTCTCGGTCTCGGACGCGCTGGCCCTGATCGAGGAGGTGCGGCCCCGCCGGGCCATCCTGACCAACCTGCACACGGATCTCGACTACGAGAGCCTGCGGCGGCGCCTGCCGAAGGGGGTGGTGCCGGCCTATGACGGGCTCACGGTCACGGTCGAGGGCTGACAGAACACGCAGAGCCACAGGGTCGGGGTGTCGGGGCTCGTCCACTCGACCCGGTGGCGGCGGCGGGCCTCGATCAGCAGGTGGTCGCCGGGCGCCAGCACCCGCGCCTCGGGCTCGTCCGCGAGCCTGAGCCGGGCGGCGCCCGCGAGGAGCAGCACCCACTCGTCCTCGGCCTGATCGTACCAGAAGCCCGGCGGGCTCGCCTGGCCGGTCGAGACGATGCGCTCGACGCGCAGGCCGGGCCGCGCCAGCAGCGCGGTCACGGTTTCGTCGGGCGTGCCGGGCGGCGGCAGGGCGTCGAACAGGTTTGCGGTCGGGGCCGGCATGGCGGGGGGTCCGGGTCGGGGGCTCGGGGGCTCGGGGGCTCCGACCGAAGCAGAATTGCATGGCGCACTTCTGCTTGGTCTCTTGGTTTCGCATCATTCTTCGCCGCCGAACCGGCGGCCGCTTCGGCGAATGATGCTGAGCGCGGGACGCCGCGTCCGGGGAGCCTCGGGGCCGAACGGCCGTCCGCCCCGTCCCGCCCGCCTCGTTCCAGTTCCATAATCTTCCTTATGCGAATCGGGCGTGTAGGCGCAAAGTTAAAATGTCCCGCCTTTGCAATGGTGGAATGGCACACTCCCCTGTCCGGACGGGCCCGCGGAACCAGCCGGCGAGCCGCCTCATTCTGGTGACGAGAGCGGCAGCCCGGTCCGCAGCCGGCCCCGGCGGCCCGCACCCACCCCGATGGAGGACGCGATGGGCCTGTTCACGAAGGACATCAAGACGCTCGACGACCTGTTCGTTCACACGCTCCAGGACGTCTACTACGCCGAGAACCAGATCACGAAGGCGCTCCCGAAGATGATCGCCAAGGCGACGGACCCGCAGCTCAAGCAGGGCTTCGAGACGCACCTGCGCGAGACCGAGGGCCAGATCCGGCGCCTGGAGCAGGTCTTCCAGATGCACGGGCACCAGCCCAAGGCCGTGGATTGCCCGGCGATCGACGGGATCATCAAGGAGGCGAACGAGACGGCGGGCGAGATCGCCGACGCGGAGGTGCTGGACGCCGCCCTGCTCGCCGCCGCCCAGGCCGTCGAGCATTACGAGATCACCCGCTACGGCACCCTGATCGCCTGGGCCAAGCGCCTCGGCCGCAGCGATTGCGCCAGCGTGCTGCAGCAGACCCTCGAGGAGGAGAAGGCCACCGACCAGAAGTTGACCGCCATGGCGGAGAGCAAGGTCAACCAGAAGGCGGCGTGACGCGCCGGACCTCCTCGCGCCCCGCGCGAGGAGGTCCGCGGCGCGGGCGCCGCGGCGAGGGCGGCCGCGCCGCATCGGTCGGCGCGGGACGAAAAACCTCCGCGCTCACCTCGCAAGTCACCGATCGCGGCCTCTCACGTGGAGAATAAATTCCCATACGCGGCCGCCGCGAGGAAAGTCCCTGATCTCCTGATTGTCGCCGGCCTGCCCGCGATGGGCGCAGAGGCCGCCGATCTTCCGGCCCGGGACGCCGTCCTGCGCCCTCTGCGCCGATCTCGACCGCACCGTCTCGACGCGGGTCGGCGGCGAGCAGGTCCGGTTCAAGGCCGGGTACGAGGTGCACCAGCGGCGGATCGGCCTCGATCACCGGCTGAACCGGCTCTGACCGGCCGGGGCCGCCCTGCCCCGGGGCACCTTGCCGGACCTCGCGACGAGGAAGGTCCGGCCGCGCGCAATCCCGGCCGGGTCCGCCGCGCCGTCGCACGCCACGAACTGGATCTCGACCTCCGCCATGCCCCCGCTCCGAGCCGGATCCGACCCGTCACTCCGCCTGGGGCAGGGACCAGGACGCACCGCCCCGGTCGCTCTCGTTCCGGCGCAGATGAGTCGCCAAACCCGCGATCACCGCGAGGACGAGCGGGAACAAAAGCACGACCAGCATCCCAACCACCATGACACTCATGACCCTGCCACGTTAATCGCTCTGCGTTGCTTCAGGCTTGTGTGGCCTTCCGGGGAAATTGATGATTCGCTCCCCGCGCCGAATTTCGTATGATGGACCGCGGATTGTTGCAAGATTTTCGGAAAAGGTGACGGCATATACCGAACGGCATAAGCATATGCTGACTCTCCCGCGTGGGAGAGACGTTTCTCAACAGTTCCTCACCTGATCCGATCGGCGGAACGGCGCGGCCGGCTCCCGCGCCCGGCGCGCCCCGCGCCCGCCCGGGCCGGCCCGGGCGGGCGTGGACGGCGACTTCCTCGCCGTCGCGGTGACCGGCGGCATCGCGGTCGCGCGGATCCCCGACACCTGGGAGACGCTGCAGCTGGCCGGCTTCGCGCAGACGCCGATCACGGCCTTCGTGATCCTCACGGCGAGCCGGCACAGGCCGGAGATGAAGACGCCCGGCCGGCTCCTCGGCTGCGCCGCCGGAGGGCTCTACGGGCTCCTCGCCATGGCCCTCGCGGCGGACGGCGTCCTGCCCTGGCTCGCCTGCCTCGCGGGCGGCCCTTCGTCGCGGGCGTCGTGCAGCACGGACGCGGCGACGGCGCCTATGCGGGCCAGCAGGCGGCCACTGCGTCGCCACGGTGCGGGGACCCGCGCCGACGACGGACCTGCTGCCGGCCGTCGACCGCCCGATCGGAGTTGCCGGCGGGATCGCCGGGGTGCTGGCGCTCGATCCGCTCCTGGCGCCCCTGCGCCCGCCGGCCGCCGCCCTGGTGCGGTCCGCCTCCGGTGCCTCGCCCGCCGGGCGGGCGGCCCGCGCGATTGCGGTGGACGCGACGCAACCGCGCGCGACTTGCCCATCCCGCAGCCGGGAGGTCCCGTCTATCCTGCCGGAATCGCGAGCTCTGCCGGGACAAAGGGGATGAGCAGGATGGTGAAGGCGGTGATCGCTCTCGTGCTGGTGCTGTGCGCCGGCCCAGCTATGGCGCAGAGTAAGCTTTCGGACTTGAAGAAGGCGAGCGAATTCAACGCGTCCTGCCAGCCCGGCGCGACGGAGCTGCAGAAAACCTACCTTGCCGGCTTCGTCCTGGGCGCGGCGGATGCCTCCGTCGGCAAGCATCTCTGCCCGAAGGATCCGGTCTCCACGCAGCAGCTCGTGGACGTGTTCTGCCGCTACATGAAGGAGCACCCGAAGAACCTGAACCGGCCCGGGGGCCTGCTGCTCGGGCTCTCGCTCTCCGAGGCCTGGCCGTGCAAGCCGTGAGGCGGTCCGCCGCCAGGCGGCGGTCCGGCGCCGGTCAGGCGCGCAGGGACGCGGCGGGCGATTGCCGGTAGGCGAGCCAGGCCGGGAGCAGGGCCAGCACGGAGGCGACCGCGAGGAGCGCCCCCGCGAAGGCGGCGTCCTCGGCGGCCAGTTCCACCGGCAGGGTGAAGCCGCCCTGCCCCTGCGCGAGGCGCGCGAGGAGCCGGGCGGCCCCGTAGCCGAGGGCGACGCCGCCGGCGATCCCCGCCGACACGAGCAGCATCGCCTCGCCCCAGACGATCAGGAAGACCGCGCGGCGCGGCGCGCCGAAGGCCCGCAGCGCACCGATCTGGCGCCGCCGCTGCGCCACGTGGATCACCGTGATCAGGAGGAGCGCGGCCGCCACCAGGGCCTCGGCGCCGGCGGAGATGGCCATCAGCACCTGCCGGGCATCGCCGAGGGTCGCGTAGAGGCGGGTCAGCACCTCGGCCGGGAACACCGCCAGCGTGCCGCCGCCGCGGTACTCCTGCCGCAGCTTGTAGGCCGCCGCGAAGGAGGTGGGCTTGACCAGGATGGCCGGCAGGCCCGGCAGATCGTGGTCGAAGGTCTCGTCCAGCGGCGCCTGCGCGTCGATGCGGCCGTGGGCCGCCTCCCCGTCCGGCCCGGCGCGCCCGCGCTCCTGACCAAGACCGTGTTCCTGGCCGTGGTCTTGGCCGTGGTCTTGGCCGAGCCCGTGGACGTGCCAGACCGCCTGGATCGGGACCAGGATGGCGCGATCCCACGCCGTGCCGGTCGGGGACAGCCGGCCGACGAGGCGGTAGGTGGCGCCCGCATGGGTGGGGCCCGGCTCGCCGCCGCTGCCGTGCATCGGATGCAGGGCGGTGCCGAGCGGCAGGTCGACCGCGGATCCGGCCACCGCCTCGCCCTCGGCCCGGAACGGGCGCCCGTCCCGGATCCCGCCCGCGACGCCCTCGACGAGGCGCGTCGTCGTGCCGACGATCGGGTGGCCGCGATAGCTGTCGCCGAAGCCGACCGGCGCCGCCCAGGCGACGCGGGGATCGCCCGAGAGCCGGGCGAGCACGTCGCCGGGGACGAGCGGCAGCGGCGCGGGCTGGAGGAAGACGGCCGACAGGACGAGCTGCACCTCGCTCCCGGGCGCCCCGACCACGAGGTCGAACCGGTCGGCGGCGCGCGCGCTGCCGAGCCGCAGCGCGCGCTCCTGCAGCGTGACCGCCACGCCGAGCGCGGTGGACAGGGCCACCAGGAGCACGATGACCAGGGAGGCGGCCCAGAGCCGTCGCAGATCGGCGAGGACAAAGCGGATCACGGCATCGCCCCCGCGGCGGTCGTGCCGGGCCCGCCCGCTTCGGTCGTGCCGGGCCCGCCCGCTTCGGCCGCACCGGGTTCGGCTGCTCCCGCGGCGCCCGGCTCGGCCCCCGTGTCGGCGGCGATCCGGCCGGCCGCGAGGCGGATGCGGCGGTCGAGCCGCTCCGTCAGCCGCTCGTCGTGGCTCACCACGATCAGGGTCGCCCCCTCGCTCCGCGCGAGGTCGAGGAGCAGGGCGCCCACCGCCGCACCCGCCTCCGGGTCGAGGCTCGCGGTCGGCTCGTCGGCGACGAGGAGGCCCGGCCGGCGCAGCAGGGCCCGCGCCACGGCCACGCGCTGCATCTCCCCGCGCGACAGGGTGGCGACGTCCTGCCCGGGGCGGGCGAGGCCGACCCGGTCGAGGAGATCGGCGGCGCGCGCCCGCGTCGCCGCATTCCCCGCACCGGAGAGCCGGGCCGGCAGGAGCACGTTGTCGAGGGCCGAGAGCCCCGGGAACAGGTGGAAATCCTGCATGACGAGCCCGACCGTCTCGGCCCGCCAGCGGTCGCGGCGCGCCTCCGGCAGGGCGGCGATGTCGGTCTCGCCCCACTGGATCCGGCCGCGATCCGGCCGGGCGAGGCCCGTGATCAGGTTGACGAAGGTGCTCTTGCCCGAGCCCGAAGCCCCCGTGACGGCGACGCGCGCGCCGGCCGCGAGGCCGAGGCGCTCGATCGCCAGGGCCGGCGCGGCGAGGCCCGGGAAGGAGACCGACAGGTCGCTGATCCGCAGGGCGAGCATGGCCAAAGGCTGTGATGGACCGCGGACAGGTGGTGTGCCGGCCATCACAGCCTCCCGACGACCGCGAAGCGGCCGTGGGTCAGCCGGATCAGGCTGACGAAGCCGCTCTCGGGGTCGGTCCAGGAGCCGACCTCCAGCCGCCCGGTCACCTCGATCAGCGTGGCGGGCGGCGCGAAGGTCTGCTTGCGGTCGAGGTAGACGACGACGATGTCGTTCGGCCAGTCGGCGTCCGAGGAGCAGAACGGGCACAGCGCCATCGGGATCGCGGTCAGCACGAAGAAGGCCGCCTCGGCCTTGAGCGGCGGCGCCATGAAGCCCCGCATGGCGACCTCCTGCCCGGCCAGGGCCTTGACCTTGTCGGAGAAGGCGAGGCCGAGCACGCCGATCCTCCCGTAGAGCTCCTCGAAGGTGAGGCTGGCCGCGGCGGCGCGGGCCGGACGCGCCGCGAGCAGCGCGGCGGCCGGAACCGCCCCGGTCAGAAGCCGGCGGCGGTCGATGACGAGGGAGGTCGCGGCCATGGCTGCCCGATGCGGCGATCGTGGCGGCTACTTGCTTGGCGTCTTGCCTGCCGACGCCTTGCCTGCCGACGCCTGGCCTGCCGAAGCCTGGCCTGCCGGCGAATTGGCCACCGTCCTCGTGGCGCCGAGGGCGAAGGCGTCCGCCAGCACCCGGTAGACGTCGCTCTCCTCCATGTAGCCCTTGAAGCCTTCGGCGCCGGGGCCGGCCGCCTGCAGCACCACGTCGTCGACCGCGTGGACGCCCGATTCCTCGTCCTTGGGGATGTTGCCCTTGACCAGGACCGCGCCGGGCACGTCCTTGTACTTGTCGTTGGCGACGTAGGTGCCGCCCTGGGTCTTCAGCGCCGGCTCGAACGGGCCGTCGAGCTTGGGCCGGAAGGTCTCGTAATGGTCGGGGCCGTTGGTGCCGAACAGGGCGAGGCGGCGCGAGACGTCGACGCGGTCGGGATAGCCGTCGCCGTCCTTGTCCTCGTAGTTCGGGAAGCCGGCGGCCGCGTAGGTGCCGACCTTCTCGCGCATCTCGTCGCCCGGCAGGTCGTCGTTGATGGTGCCGATCACCGACACGCCGTGGGTGTGGTCGCCGGTCACGACGACGAGCGTGTCGGGATGGGCGGCCTGGAACTGGCGCGCCACCGCGACGGCCTGGTCGAACTCGATCGTGTCGAAGACCGCCCGCTCCCAGTCGAGCGGGTGGCTCGCCTTGTCGATGCAGGACCCCTCCACCATCAGGAAGAAGCCGTCCGGATTCCTGGACAGGCTGTCCAGCGCGGCCCTGGTCATCTCGACGAGGCCGGGCTGCTTGGGGAACTTGCCGACCGTGCCCTTCTTGAGCTGCATCCGGTCGAGCGCGTAGTCGAGGTTGCCCGGGTGGAACAGGCCGAGCAGCCGGTCGCGGCCGGTGATCGCCTGGAGCTCGTCCCGGTCGGTGGCGAGCGCGTAGCCGGCCTCCCGGAACAGCGCGATGAAGTCCTTGTCGTCCCGGCGCTTCGAGCCCGGCACGGCCCTCGGCAGGAAATAGGCCGAGCCGCCGCCGAGGATCACCTCCGGCTTCACGGAAAAGAGCATCTCGACGATCTCGGCCTTGTCGGCGCGGCGGCGGGTATGCGCCACGACGGCGGCCGGGGTCGCGTCCTCGATCTCCGAGGTGACCACGAGGCCGACGGATTTCCGCGTCTGGCGCCGGACCGCCTCCGCGAAGGTCTCCACCCGGGGGTCGTCGAGGGAGGCGGGCGTGCGGTCGGCGTAGACGCCGAGGGCGTTCACCGCCGTCTTGTGGCCGGTCATGTAGGCCGACATCGTGTTGGCGCTGTCGGTGGCGACCGCGTCGGTGGCCGAGGTGCCGATGAAGGCCATGCGGTCGAGATCGTCCATGGCGAGGCGGCCGTTGGCCTTGCCCTCGGTCATGCCCTTGGCCATCAGGCGCGCGGCGGTGCGATGGGCGACCGACAGCCCGTCGCCGAGCAGGAAGATGATGTTCCTGGCCTTGGGCGCGTCGGCGGTGCCGAAGACTTCCCAGGTCACGCTCCGGCGGTCGTTGCCGGCCGTCGCCTCCACCGTGTAGCGGCCGGGCTTGGCGATCCTGACCCCGCGCAGGAGCACGGCCGAGCCGAGCTCCTTGCCGTCCTTGTCCGTCTCGACCTCGACGAAGCCGGTGCCCGCGCCGAGGGCCGTCCGGTAATCCTCGCCGTTGACGGTGATCCTGACCTCGTCCGCCTTCACCTTGGCCTCGAACTCGACCTTGAAGTCGAAGGGCGAGCCGACCAGGATGGTGGCGCGGTCGAGCGGCATGACGGTGGCGGCGTCGGCGGCACCGGAGAGGGCGACGCTGGCTGCGAGGGCGAGAAGACGTGAACGCATCGAAGCTTCCCCTGGTGCGGCGCGCACCACGCCGTCCGGCGCCGCTCTAGCTCGCCTCGGTGACGTTTCCCTAACACGTGCCGGCCGCGCGGGGTCGACCCGATCGGGCGACGGCGTTCGGGCACGACCTCCTCCCCGGCCGCGCGACCGGGCGGGCGACGGCGGGCGGCTTCGAGGGCGCGCGAGGGACGCGACGCCTTTATGCCCGGCCCGGATCGCGATAGGCAGGGCGGCCCCGCCCCGCCGGGCGGCCCCGCCCCTCCCGCATGCGCGCCCCGGACGGGCGCGCCTCGAAGCCGCAGGACAATGAAGGTCGTCATCAGCGAATTCATGGACGAGGCGGCGATCGCCGCGGAACTGTCCGGCCTCGACACCCTGTACGATCCGGGCCTCGTGGACCGGCCGGAGGCGCTGAGGGCGGCGCTCGCCGACGCGGATGCGGTGATCGTGCGCAACCGGACCGAGCTGCGCGGCGACCTGCTGGCGGCGGCCCCGAAGCTGAGGGCGGTCGGGCGGCTCGGGGTCGGGCTCGACAATATCGACCTCGACGCCTGCCGGGCGCGCGGGATCGCGGTCTATCCGGCGACGGGGGCCAATGACGGGGCGGTGGCCGAGTACGTGATCGCGGCCGCGCTGCTGCTGCTGCGCGGCGCCTACGGGGCGAGCGCGGCCGTCGCCGCCGGGGCATGGCCCCGCGCCGCGCTCATGGGGCGCGAGATCGCGGGCAAGCGGCTCGGCCTCGTCGGATTCGGCGCCATCGCCCGCGAGACCGCCCGCCGCGCCGCCGCCCTCGGCATGGCGCTCGCCGCCTTCGACCCGCACCTCGCGGCGCAGGACCCGGCCTGGAACCCCGCCTCCGGACCCGTCGCGCGCCTCTCCCTGGACGACCTCCTGGCGCAGAGCGACGTGCTGTCGCTGCACGTGCCGCTGACGCCCGAGACGCGCGGCATGATCGGCGCGGCCGAGATCGCCCGCATGCGGCCGGGGTCGGTCCTCATCAACGCGGCCCGCGGCGGCGTCGTGGACGAAGCGGCGCTGGCGGCGGCCCTGCGCGCGGGGCGGCTCGGCGGCGCGGCCCTCGACGTCTTCGCGGCGGAGCCCGTCGATGCCGCGGCCGGCGCCCTGTTCCGCGACGTGCCGAACCTGATCCTGACCCCCCACATCGCGGGCGTGACGGTCGAGTCGAATATCCGGGTCTCCGCCGTCACGGCGCGCGCCGTCCGCCGGCACCTGACGGGCGGGTGAGCCGCCGGCGCGCCTCGGCGCGGGCCGGCCGGTCGCGCCCGAGCGCCCGATCGGGGGGGCGCATCTTCCAAGAAACCTCCGAATCGCAGAACCGTGCTCTCCTGAACGCCGCGACGGCAGTGTATTTCTCCCACGCTCCGCAGAGGGCGAGGCACCGACAACGGAGGAGACGCCATGGTTGACCGCGACCGACGGGCCTTTCTGCAGCGCGGCGTCCTCGCCGGCGCGGCGCTCGCGAGCGCCCCCTGGCGCGCCGCGGCCGAGGAGATCGCGACGCTGCCCTTCGGCAACGGCGAGCGCCCCCTCGTCGCCTATCCGGGCAAGCGCCCGCTCCTGCAGATGACGAGCCGCCCGCCGCAGCTGGAGACCCCGTTCCGGGTCTTCGACGAGGGCGTGATCACCCCGAACGACGCGTTCTTCGTGCGCTACCACCTCGCCGACATACCGGTCGCCATCGACCCCGAGCGCTACCGCCTGGAGGTGAAGGGCCATGTCAAGACGCCGCTCGCCCTGTCGCTCGCCGAGATCCGGGCGCTGCCGGCCAGCGAGATCGTCGCGGTCAACCAGTGCTCGGGGAATTCGCGGGGCTTCTTCGCGCCGCGGGTCGCGGGCGGGCAGCTCGCCAACGGCGCCATGGGCAATGCCCGCTGGACCGGCGTTCCGCTGCGGACCGTCCTCGACAAGGCGGGCCTGCGGCGCGGGGCCGTGCAGGTCGCCTTCGACGGGCTCGACGGGCCGGTGATCCCGGAGACGCCCGACTTCGTGAAGGCGCTCACCCTCGACCACGCCCGGGACGGCGAGGTGATGCTGGCCTACGCCATGAACGGCGAGGACCTGCCCTGGCTCAACGGCTACCCGCTGCGCCTCGTCGTGCCGGGCTATTACGGCACCTACTGGGTCAAGCACCTGAGCGCGATCACGGTCCTGGACAAGCCCTTCGACGGGTTCTGGATGACCTCCGCCTACCGGATCCCGGCCAATTCCTGCGCCTGCACGGAGCCGGGCGAGGCCCCGAAGGCGACGGTGCCGATCGGCCGCTTCACCGTCCGCTCGTTCGTCACCAACCTCGCCGACGGGGCGACCCTGCCGGCGGGCGAGACGCCGCTGCGCGGCATCGCCTTCGACGGCGGCGAGGGCATCGCCGAGGTGGCGGTCTCCACCGATGACGGGCGGACCTGGACCCGCGCCGAACTCGGCGAGGATCTCGGCCGCTACTCCTTCCGCCCCTGGACCTTGCGGGTCGACCTCACCCCGGGGGCGCACGCCGTGCGGGTGCGCGCCACCAACCGGGCCGGGCAGTCGCAACCCCTCGACCCGCTGTGGAATCCGGCCGGCTACCTACGCAACGTCGTCGAGACGGTCCGCGTGCGCGCCGCCTGATGGAGAGGCCCGACGATGCCCACGATACCGCGCTCCGCGCTCCTCGCCCTCGCCGCCCTCACGATCGCCCTCGGGGCGGCCCGGGCGGCGCCCCGAACCTACGCGCTGCCCGAGGGCGCCGCCGCCCTGCGCCCCGGGCCCGAGCCCGGCTTCTCGGCCGCGCAGGCGAACTGCCTCACCTGCCACTCGCCCGATTACCTCGCCATGCAGCCGCCCGGGAAGGGTCGCGCCTTCTGGGACGCGGAGGCGACCAAGATGATCAAGGTCTACCGCGCCCCGATCGACGAGGCCGACGCCAAGGCGATCGCCGCCTACCTCGCCGCGGTGTACTGATCGTCGTGATGCGATGCGACCGCTCAGCCGGCCGGGCCCGCGGCCCGGTCCGCTCAGGGAGCCGACACCAGATCCGCGAGATGCGCCCGCGCCGACGCGGCGGTCCGCGCCTCGGGCGCCGGAGCGACGCAGATGCGGGCCGCCACCAGCGCCAGGGCGAGCGTCCAGAACAGGGCGGCCGCGGCCGTGCGGGCCCGCCGGTCCCCCGCCGGGGGAGCGGGCTCCCGCCCGCTCTCCAGCGGCTCGCCGTAGGCATCGAAGGTGACGGCGCGCGCGGCCGGGTTCCTGCTCGTCATGGGCGGCACTGTCGCGCCCGGGCGCCCTCCGGGCAATGGACGCGTCTTCCAAAGTCGCGGCGCCATGGAGGAGGATCGTCCCCTTCTCCCCGGTTTTGCAGAATATCGATCCTCCAGGCCCTGCGCAGCCGCCGATGACGACGAAACTCTCCTCCATGGTGCGCGCGGCGCGGACCGATCGGCCCGCCTCCGCGCTTCCCGGGATCGCGCTCTGCCTCGCGGTCGCGGCGGCGGCGGTGGCGGCGCAGGGATGGGAGGAGGCCAGCCTCGGCCACCCCTACATCGAGGCCCTCGTCGTCGCGATCCTGATCGGGATCGCGCTGCGCACCGCCTGGACGCCGGGCCCGCGCTTCCGCCCCGGCATCGCCTTCAGCGCCAAGCAGCTCCTGGAGGTCGCCGTCACCCTGCTCGGCGCCTCGATCAGCCTGCAGGCGGTCGTCGCCTCGGGACCGGCCCTGCTCGCCGGCATCGTCGGGACCGTGGTGCTGGCCCTGTCGGCGGGCTACGGGATCTGCCGGCTGCTCGGCCTCCCCGCCCGCATGGCGATCCTGGTCGCCTGCGGCAACGCGATCTGCGGCAACTCGGCCATCGCCGCGGTGGCGCCGGTGATCGGCGCCAAGGCCGAGGACGTGGCCGCCTCGATCGCCTTCACGGCGGTGCTGGGCGTGCTGGTGGTGCTGGGGCTGCCGCTCCTCATCCCGCTCGCGGGCCTGTCCGAGCACCAGTACGGCGTGCTCGCGGGGCTGACCGTCTACGCGGTGCCGCAGGTGCTCGCCGCGACCGTGCCGGTGGGGCTGCTCAGCACCCAGGTCGGCACGCTGGTGAAGCTGGTGCGGGTGCTGATGCTCGGGCCGGTCGTGGTCCTGTTCTCGCTCGTCGCCGCCCGCCTGCCCGCCGAGGGCGCGACGGCGCCGCGGCGCGCCGGCGGCCCCGGCCTCACCAAGCTCGTGCCCTGGTTCATCCTGGGCTTCCTGGCGCTGGCGGGCCTGCGCTCGCTCGGCCTGATCCCCGAAGCGGCCTCGCGCCCGGTGACCCGCCTCGCGGGCTATCTCACGGTGGTGGCGATGGCCGCGCTCGGGCTCGGCGTCGACCTGCGGGTGCTGGCCCGCGTGGGCGGCCGCGTGACCCTCGCGGTCACCGCCTCGCTCGCGATCCTGCTGGCGATCAGCCTCATCCTGATCCGGACGCTGCGGGTCGCGTGATCCGGGATCCGCTTGATCGAAGCGGATCCCGGATCACAAGCCTGCGCGGCGCCTGAGCGAAGCCCAAATCCGCCATCCCGAAGGGATCAAGCGGATTTGGTATGAGTTGCACACCGGCTTCGCCGTCCCTCACGGATGAAACCTGTGGCATGCTGGAGCGGTCGTCGGCGGAGAGATCGGTTCGTCTTTGGTGTGCCCGACCCCGTGTATGAGTGGCACCGGGGCCGCGCGACCCGCCCGGCGCCCGCGCCACGCCGCCTCCCGAGAACCCGTAACGACTCCGGTCACGAGAAGGCGCCAGATGAGGGGGGCGTGGGCCGCGGCGGGGCGCCCGGAAGGGAGGATCTCCGCGGCCGCGGCGAACACAGGCCGGCTCGCCGCCGGCGGGGTATTTTCCCGATATTGCATGCAGGACGCCCGAACGACTTCGCGGAGGCCCGGCCGGCACGCCCTCCCGCGCCACGCTTCACAGCTGATGCTGCCTGACCGGATGCCGGGCGCCCCGCGGGCGCCGCTGCCCTTTAAGTAAACTATCAGCACTGTCCAGCATATTTCCGCGGCGTCGGCAGATGCACCGCAAACCAGCGATGGCGAATGACTGCTTAGAGGATGCAGAAACACATTCTCAACGTTGCGCCCTTCGCCTCCGCGCGTCACGATACAGTGCGCCTTGCGGGACCCTGCGAGGGGCGCAGCCGGATCCGCAACCCGGAGACCTGGATCGGCCGGCGGGCCGTCGGCGAGCAAGAGGCATCATGGCACCTGACGAGACGATCCCGGCAGCCGCGGATCCCGGATTGGCCGGGGACGTTCCGGCCGACACGCGCCCGCGGCTGCCCCGGTTCGTGCACGCGGCGCTGGGCACGCAGCTGCGGGCCGCCTACGCGGCGGTCATGGGCGGGCCGCAGCCTCAGGCTCTGCTCGACCTGATCGCGCGCCTGGACGCCGCCCAGGCCGCGCGACCCGCATCGACGTTCCGCGAGGATCTGCTCGGGGCCGTTCCGGCGCTGCGCGCCTACGCCCTGTCGCTGACCATCCTGCGCGCCGAGGCCGATGACCTCGTGCAGGAGACGCTGCTGCGGGCCTGGCAGAACCAGGACCGCTTCGCGCCCGGCACCAACCTGAAGGCGTGGCTGTTCACGATCCTGCGCAACCAGTTCTACATTGCGGCGCGCAAGCGCCGGCGCGAGGTGGAGGACGCGGACGGCGAGCAGGCCGCCCGCATGGTCGCGCTGCCCGACCAGGAGGACGGCATCGCGCTGCAGGACGTGTGGAAGCGGCTCGGTCAGTTGCCGGCGCCGCAGCGGGAGGCCCTGCTGCTGGTGGCCGCGCAGGGCCTGACCTACGAGGCCGCGGCGGAGCTGATGGGCTGCCGGGTCGGCACGGCGAAGAGCCGCGTCAACCGCGCCCGGGCGGCGCTGGCGCAGGCCCTCGGCTACGAGGGCGGCCGGTCGGGCCGGATGCTCACGTCGTGATCGGCACCCCCGCCCCGGCGGGATGCGCGCCGGAGCGGAATGCCCCCGGCATGGGGAACGCTCGCGCGTCGCCTCGTTACGGGGCACGCTCATCCGGCCGAGCAGCGTGCCGACGCTTCCGGGAGGCCGGACCCGCTCGGGACCCTGCCCCACCCCGCGCGCGGCTGCATCGGCCAACCCCGGTCCGGGAATCCCGCATGACGGCCGAGCAGATCCGCCTGATGACCTTCCTCGACCTCGTCGGCGGCTGGGTGACGCTGTTCGAACTGTCCGGAACCCGGGCGCTGGCGCGGGACGACGACCTGTTCGTTCCGAGCCTCGTGGCGCAGGGCTGGGCCGATCACGACCGCGACGGGGCCGCCGTGCGCATCTCCGCGACCGGCCGCGCGGTTCTGGAGAACCGGCTCGATCTGGGCGGCTCGTGAGGTCGCGCCGGCGGCCGATCCCGCGCCGGCCGGCGGCCCTGGCGCGCGGGCGTCCGGCCCCTCAACCCCGCCCTCCGGCGCGCGGGTCGGTTCCGTCCGTCGTCCCGGCCGGCGCGGAGGTCCAGGGGAAGGAGGCCCAGGTGGACAGGCCGAAGACCGGGACGGGCCAGTTCCGGAACCGCGAGCTCCCCTCGTGCGCGCGGTCCGGTTCCGGCGCGGCGCGATGCCGGACCGGCTCCGCGGCCGCGGCCTCGGCCTCCACGATCGCCTCCGCGATCCGGGCCACGAGGTCGTGACAGGCATCCGCGATGGCCTCCGCCTCGTCGCGGCGGATCGCCTGCGCGAGCCGCGCGCCGCATTCGTCGACGATCCGGCGCGCGGCGCGCACCGCGTCGGCGTGGGTCTCGTGCGGTCGCGTCATCGGCAGACCTCCTGGATGGGCCGCGAAGCGGCACGGCGCCGGGCCCCGCCCGCCCGCGGGGCCGGGGTGGATCTCGGGCCGACCACGTAGGCGCTCCGGACCGCCTTCCAGAACGCGTCCCTCTCGGAACCGGTCAGTCGTTCCAACCGGCGGTCCAGATCCGCCCGCCCCCGGACCGCGTATTCTGTTTGCTGCGTCGCCGAGAGCGCATCTGCCGCACCAGTCATCCCGCACTCCCGTACTGGGGAAGGTGCGCCTCGCACCTGGGTGATCGCCCATCTCCGGACAGGGTCGTCGGGTCCGGCTGGGGCTTAGGAATCTCCGAGAGGGCGAAACCGTTCCATGCGCGGCTCCATGCGCGGCTCCATGCGCGGCTCCATGCGCGGCCCGGGGCGCGGCTCCCGCCGCCTCGCCGGGGCCGGGCGGTCCGCGCAGCGCGGGGCGCCGGCCCCGACGCGCCGGATGCCGCGGGCCCTCTCAAGGCCGCCGAGGCGCGTCGTCCGGGGCCAGACATTCACGGCCTCACCACGCTCTGCGTCACACATAAACGCATGATGAACGGCGTGGCGGCCCACCTCGTCAGCCTATTTTCTGGATGGAACTGTTCTCCAGGGCACCCGTTCTGAGGGCTAGGCCCTGTCGGGCGGCGACCAAGCCACCCGGCAGACGTGCAGTCATCGATGTGCGACTTGTCCCGCCGCGAAATCGGCCTGCCCTCTTGGTGCGTGGACTGTCGCATCGAAAATGGAGGCATGATCATGAAGACGCTTGCTCTGACCCTCACCGCGGCGGCCGCGCTCACCGGCGCCGTCTCGTCCGCCCAGGCCTACGAGTGGGGCGACGGCTACGGCCCGGGCTACGGCCATCGCCGCGTGGTGATCCGCGAAGGCTACCGCCCCACCCGCTTCTACCACCGTCGCTTCGACGACCGCCCCGACGTGCGGGTCATCGAGCGCCGGTCCCACGGCTTCCGGTCGCACCACCACTGGGACTACGACGACTGAGCGGATCCGCGACACCGTCGCGAGGGCGCCGCCGGGCGGGCGCCTCCGGGCGCCCCGCCCGGCGCGGTCACGGCCCTGCCTGATCCCGCCCGCCCCGGACCGGCTCCGGGGCGCCGCCGACCGCCCCCCCCGGACGGGGATTCGGCGCGGGTCGCGCGGAGAGCCGGAGGCGCGCACTGGCGGCAGCGCCCCGCTTCCGGCACAAGGGGCCGATGGCCAGACGCGCGGCGCCCCCCGTTCCCACGAGACTTGAACCGGCCGGGTCGCCGGCGCTCCCGCCGCGGGGCGGATGGCGCGCCGGCCTGCCGGGTCGACCGGCCCCGGGCCGACGATGAGCGGCGCCGACGGCGGTGGGGGCGGCCCCCGCGCGGCGGGCGGGAGCGGCGCCTCCGCCGCCCTGCTGCGCGAGGCCGAGGCCCGGCTGCGGCGGGCCCAGGAAGCCGGCGGGGTGGGCGTCTTCTCGGTCGACATCGACGCCGACACCCTCCACGCCACCCCGGAATTCTGCCGCCTCTACGGGATGCCGGTGAGGGAATCCTTCCCGGCCAGGGCCTTCGAGGCCCTGGTGGTGCCCGAGGATTCCGCCCTCATCTCGACGGCCGAGACCCGGCGCCGGGGCGAGCCTCCCCGCGACGTCGAGTACCGGATCCGCCGGCCCGACACCGGCGAGCTCCGCTGGATCGCCCGCAAGGGCGAGCTCGAGCGCGACGGGACCGGCCGCCCGGTCCGCTTCCACGGGGCGGCGCGGGACGTCACCGAGCAGCGCATGGCCCGCGACGCGCTCGCGCGCAGCGAGGAGCGCTACCGCGCGCTGTTCCAGGCGATCGACGACGGCTTCTGCATCATCGAGTTCCGCGACGGGCCGCACGGCCCCCTGAGCGACTACGTCCACGTGGAGGCCAATGCCGGCTACGCGCGCCACACGGGCATCACGGACGTGGTCGGCAAGACCCTGCGCGACATCGCGCCGGACGAGGCGGAGGGGTGGCTCGCCATCTACGGACGCGTGCTGCGCACCGGCGAGCCGGTGCGCTTCGAGCGCCGCTTCGTGGCGGCGGACCGCCACATCGAGGTCTCCGCCAGCCGCGTCGAGCCGGCGAGCCGGCGCCAGGTCTCGGTGCTGTTCCGGGACGTCACGGCGCGCAAGCGGGTCGAGGACGCCCTGCGCGCCAGCGAGGCCCTGGCGCGGGAGAACATCGCGCGCGTGCAGCTCGCGCTCGCGGCCGGCGCGATCATCGGCACGTGGTTCTGGGACCTGCCGAGCGACCGCTTCAGCGTGGACGAGGGCTTCGCCCGCGCCTTCGGGCTCGACCCCGCCCTCGGCCGCGAGGGACTGCGCCTCGCGCAGGTGGTGGAGACCGTGCACCCGGACGACCGGCCCGGCCTCGCCGAGGCCATCCGGGAGGCGATCGCGCGGGGCGGAGCCCACGCGCACCAGTACCGCACGCGCCGCGCCGACGGGACCTATTCCTGGCTGGAGGCGAACGGGCGCGTCGAGCTCGGGCCCGACGGCACGCCGCTGAGCTTCCCCGGGGTGCTGATCGACGTCGAGGGGCGGCGCGCCGTCGAGGCGGAGCGCGACCGCGTCACCGCGATGCTGCGCAGCCTCAACGAGACGCTGGAGCAGCGCGTCGCCGAGCGGACTGCCGAGCTGATGCGGGCCGAGGAGGCGCTGCGGCAATCGCAGAAGATGGAGGCCGTCGGGCAGCTCACCGGAGGGCTGGCCCACGACTTCAACAACATGCTGGCGGGCGTGGTCGGCTCCCTGGACCTGATGCAGACCCGCCTGCTCCAGGGCCGGGTCGGGGACCTGGAGCGCTACATCGGCGCGGCGCAGGGGGCGGCCAAGCGCGCCGCGGCGCTCACCCACCGGCTCCTGGCCTTCTCGCGCCGCCAGACCCTCGACCCGAAGCCGACCGACGTGAACCGGCTCGTCGAGGGCATGGTCGAGCTCGTGCGCCGCACGGTCGGACCCGCGGTCTCGGTCGATGTCGTCGGGGCCGCCGGCCTGTGGCCGACGCTGGTCGACCCGGGCCAGCTCGAGAACGCGCTGCTCAACCTGTGCATCAACGCCCGCGACGCGATGCCGGAGGGCGGGCGCATCGTGGTCGAGACCGCCAATCGCTGGCTCGATCACCGGGCCGCGCGCGAGCGCGACATGGAGCCGGGGCAGTACGTGTCGCTCTGCGTCTCCGACAACGGCACCGGCATGACGCCGGAGGTGGCCGCCCGCGCCTTCGACCCCTTCTTCACCACCAAGCCGACCGGCGAGGGAACCGGCCTCGGCCTGTCGATGGTCTACGGCTTCGCCAAGCAATCGGACGGGCAGGTGCGGATCGACTCCGAACTCGGCCAGGGCACCACGGTCTGCCTCTACCTGCCGCGCCACCTCGGCGAGGCCGAGGCCCCGGAGCGCGTTCCCGACCTCACCGAGGCCGCGCGCGCGAAGTCCGGCGAGACCGTGCTGGTGGTCGACGACGAGCCCTCGGTGCGCATGCTGGTGACGGAGGTGCTGGAGGATCTCGGCTACGCCGCCATCGAGGCGGCGGACGGCGCCTCGGGGCTGAGGCTCCTGCGGTCGAGCGCGCGGATCGACCTCGTGGTGACGGATGTGGGCCTGCCGGGCGGCATGAACGGCCGGCAGATGGCCGAGGCCGCCCGGGTGACGCGCCCCGACCTCAAGGTGCTGTTCGTCACCGGCTACGCCGAGAACGCCGCCCTCAACCACGGCCACCTCGCTCCCGGCATGGCGGTGCTCACGAAACCCTTCGCGCTCGACGCGCTCGCCATCCGGATCCGCACCATGATCGAGGGCCCTGCCTGAGCCTCCGGCGCCCGAGCGGGCCCCCGACCCGGCCTTCCGGCGCGGGGTCGGGAAGGCGGGCGGCGCCGGTCCGGGGCGCGACGCCGCGGGGATACTGAACGGCGCCCCGGCTGGTGCGTTCAGTCCCGACCGGGCGAGGGCGGACCGGCGGCCGTGACCGGCGCGGCGGGCCAGGGCTCGCCGGCACGCGCGGCATGCGGGAGACGATGCGGGTCCACGACGACGCAGACAGGTGGCCGAGGACGGGACCGGGGTCGGACCGCCGGGTGCCGAATGGCTGAGCGCGAGAGGCCGGCTCTCCCGCCGTTCCCGCCGTCCGGGCCGGCGCGGGTGCTCCGGCGGGCGCGCTGGATCGCGCGGACGAGCGGCCTCGTCGCGATCGCCGCCGCACTGACGGCCTGCGCGGGCTGGTGGTTCGACGTCCCGGCCCTGCGGCGCATCCTGCCCGGGCAGCCGCCGATGGTCGTGCTCACCGCCCTCGGGATCCTCCTGCTCGGCGCGTCGCTGCTGCTCGCGACCGATGCCGGCGCCTCAGGGACCGCCCGCCGCGCGGGCCGCGCCCTGGCGGCGGCCGCGGTGGCGGTCGGCGCCGGGGGCCTGCTGCGCTACGTCTCGTCGGGGCAGGTCCGCCTCGACGATTGGGCGCAGCGCCTGCTCTTCGGCCCGCTCGGGCCCGGGAGCGGCATGGCCCTGGCGACGGCCGCGAGCCTGCTGGGGACCGCGACGGGGCTCCTCCTCCAGGAGGCCCGCCACCGGCGGCTGCGGTCCCTGGGGACGCTCGCGACCCTGTGCGGGCTCGTCGTGGCGGCCGTGGGCGGGCTCGGCTACGCCTACGGCCTCGGCGCGTTCCACCAGGACGGCCCGTTCTCGCGGATGGCGCTGGTGACCGCCGCCGCTCTGTCCATCCTCTCCCTCGGCGCGCTCTTCAGCCGGCCCGACAGGCCCTGGGTCGCCACGATCCTGGGCGCGGGCGAGGCGGGCGCCCTGACCCGGCACCTGCTCCCGGCCGTGGTGCTCGCGCCCCTGGTGCTCGGATGGCTGCAGCTCCACGCGCTCCGCGCGGGCCTGATCGAGGCGGAGACCGGAACAGCCCTGCTGGTGATCGTTCTGACCCTCTGGCTGGCGGCGCTCGCCGTCCGGGTGGCGCGCAACGTCGACCGGCGCGCCGCCGCGGAGCGGCAGCTTCGCGCGGCGCTGCAGGGCATGAACGACGCCCTGGAGCGGCGGGTGGAGGAGCGCAGCCGGGACCTCGCCCAGGCCCAGGACGCGCTGGTGCAATCGCAGAAGATGGAGGCGATCGGCCAGCTCACGGGCGGCGTGGCGCACGATTTCAACAACCTGCTCACCATCATCCGGTCCTCGACGGACTTCCTGCGCCGGCCGGACCTGCCGGAGGAGCGGCGGCGGCGCTACCTGGACGCGGTCTCCGACACGGTCGACCGGGCCGCCAGGCTGACGGCGCAGCTCCTCGCCTTCGCCCGGCGCCAAGCCCTCAAGCCCGAGGTGTTCGATGCCGGCGCGCGGATCCGGGGCATCGCGCAGATGCTCGACGCGCTGACGGGCGCGCGCATCAGGATCGTGACGCGGGTTCCCGAGAGCCCCTGCCGGGTGCGCGCCGATGCCAGCCAGTTCGAGACGGCCCTGGTGAACCTCGTCGTCAACGCGCGCGACGCGATGGGGGGCGAGGGCACCCTGACCATCGACCTCGTCTGCGGACGGCCGCTGCCGGCCATCCGCGCCCATGCGGGCTCGCCGACGCCCTTCGCGGCGGTGGCGGTCTCGGATTGCGGCTCGGGGATCGCGAGGGAGCAGCTCGGGCGGATCTTCGAGCCCTTCTTCACCACGAAGGAGGTCGGCCGCGGCACCGGGCTGGGCCTGTCCCAGGTGATCGGATTCGCCAAGCAGTCCGGGGGCGACGTGGACGTGGCCAGCGTCCTGGGACGCGGCAGCACCTTCACCCTGTACCTGCCGATGGCCGAGGCCGGATCGGCCGAGGAGGAGCCCCAACCCAAGCCCGAGGGGCCGGCCTGGGAGCACGGCGACCAGTGCATCCTGGTGGTCGAGGACAATGTCGAGATCGGCCGCTTCTGCACGCAGATCCTGCACGACCTCGGCTACGGCACGGTGCTGACCCAGACGGCCGAGGCCGCCCTGGCGGAGATCGAGGCGGTGCCCTTCCGCTTCGACGCGGTGTTCTCCGACGTGGTGATGCCCGGAATGGGCGGCATCGCCTTCGCCGAGCGCCTGCGGGAGATCCATCCGGAGATGCCGGTGGTGCTGACCTCGGGCTACAGCCACGTGCTCGCGACGGACGCGGCGCACGGCTTCGCGTTCCTGCGCAAACCCTATTCGGCCGAGCAGGTCGGGGAGATCCTGCGCGCGGCCACGGCGCGCAAGCCGAAGGTCCGTCCGGCCCCCGCGGACGCGCCGCCCCTGCCCGCGCCCGGTGCCGGCGGGCGCGCCGCGCCGGCGCCGCCCCCGTGATCCGGTCGGCGCGACCCGTTCGGAGACCGGGTCACCCGCCCGCGGCGCTCCCCGCGCCCGGCCGGCCCGAAGCCCCGGGCGGAGGTGCGGCGGCGGGCCGCCGCCTCGGCGGTTCAGGGTCCCGGTGGGCCGCAGGTCTGGCCGCCGAACCGGCGACCCCTTCGGCGCATGACGCTCAGATCCGGCCCAGCAGCACCAGGATCAGGACGATCACCAGGATCAGGCCGACCACCCCGCCGGGAGCGTAGCCCCAGCCCCGATTGTAGGGCAGTCCGAGCGGAAGAGCACCAACCAGAGCCAAGATCAGGATGATGAGGAGGATGGTGCCAAGACTCATGAGAGTTCTCCCGCCCGATGATGAGGCGGACCAGCAACCTTGCGGGGTCGATTCGGTTCCGGGCTCGCGGTCGGCCCAGCGGTTGCGCGCTCCTGCACCGCCCCGCCCGCGCTAGGCCGGGATCGCGGCCTCCGCCTTGGGTGCCACCAGCCCCGCCAGCTTCTCGATCAGCTCCGACGTCCGGTAGGGCTTCTGCAAGGTCACGAAGCACTCGGTGTCCTGACCTTCCTTGAGGTACCCCGAGGCCAGCACGATCCCGATATTGGGCCAGCGCTGCCGCACGATGCGGCCGAGCTCGATCCCCGAGATGGTGCCGGGCATGTTCACGTCGCTGAGCACGAGCGCCACGTCGGAATTCTCCTCCAGCATGGCCACGGCCTCGTCGCCGTTTCCGGCCTCTTCGACGTGGAACCCGAGGGTCTTCAGGGCAGCTTTGGCGACCTGGCGCACCTCGGAATCGTCCTCGACCACGAGCACCGTCCTCCCCTCCCCGCTCACCTCGTCGGGAGGCGCGGCGTCCGGCGCCGCCGGGGTCCCGGGGCCCGCCTCGGCGAGGATCGGCAGGGACATCGTGAAGGTGGTGCCCTGCCCCGGCACGCTCTCGACGTCGATGTGTCCGCCGCTCTGCTGGAGGAAGCCGTGGACCATGCTCAAGCCGAGGCCCGTCCCCTTGCCCTCCGCCTTAGTGGTGAAGAAGGGCTCGAACACGCGCGCGAGGACCGAGGCCGGCATGCCGGTGCCCGTGTCGGCGACGGAGATCAGGACCGCGTCGGCGGCGCGGCCCGCGCGGTCCGCCTCCCCGGCGCGTCGCACCGCGATGCTGAGATGGCCGCCCTCCGGCATCGCGTCGCGCGCGTTCACCGCCAGATTGATCAGCGCCGCCTCGAGTTGCGAGCGGTCGACGGATACGGCGGGCGGAGCGTCGCCGAGATCCAGGGTCACGCCGATGCGCTCGCCGAGGGTCCGCCTCAGCAGCTGCACCAGGCCGGGCATGAAGCTGCCGAGGTCGAGCGGCGCCGGCTGGAGGGGTGAGCGCCGCGAGACGGCGAGGAGCCGGCTCGTCAGCTCCGCGCAGCGCTGCGCCCCGTCGATGGCGTTCTGAACGCGCTGATGCGCCTTCTCGTCGGCGACGAGCGACTTCTGCAGCAGGTCGAGGTTGCCGATCACGATGCTCAGCATGTTGTTGAAGTCGTGGGCGACGCCGCCGGTGAGCCGGCCGACCGCCTCGAGCTTGGAGGCGTGCACCAGGCTCAGCTCCATCTCCTTGCGCTCGGTGATGTCGAACCACATCCCGAAGACCTCGCCGGGCGCGGCCTCCTCGCCCCGATTGGCCACGACCTGATCGAGGATGTGCCGCTCGCTCCCGTCCGCGTGGCGCCAGCGGTATTCCAGCGTCGCCGCGCCCGTGCGCCCGACCGCCCGCAGCGCGTCGAGCACCCGGTCGCGGTCCTCGGGGTTGAGCCGCGACAGCCAGAGGCCCGGATCCGCGAACGCCTCCGCGCCGAAGCCGCTGACCCGCTCGACGCTCTCGTTGGTGAAGCGCAGGCGGCGGTGATCCCCCTCGTGCGAGGCCGTGTAGAGGGCGATCGGGAGCCCGCGCAGCACGGCGGCCTGATGCGCGTCGCGCCGCCGCAGGGCCCGCTCGGCCTCCAGCTTCTCGCCCCGAACCCGCAGGTTCTCCAGCAGGAGCTTCTTCTCGGCCGAGGCCTTCAGCTTGATCTCCTCGGTCTTGCGGTGAAGGTCGACGAAGACGCTGACCTTCGACTTGAGGACGAGCGGCTGGATCGGCTTGAAGACGTAGTCCACGGCGCCGGCCGAGTAGCCGCGGAAGACGTGCATCTCCTCCCGGTTGTAAGCCGTCAGGAACAGGATCGGCACGCGCGACGAGCGCGAGCGGCTGCGGATGAGGGACGCCACCTCGTAGCCGTCCATGCGCGGCATCTGAACGTCGAGGAGGATCAGGGCGAAATCGTCCCGCAACGTGTGCCGCAGGGCGTCCTCCCCGGATTCGGCCAGGACGAGGTCGAGGCCTGGCTCGTCGAGGATCTCCGACACGGCGAGCAGGTTCCGCCGGTCGTCGTCCACGATCAGGATCTTCACCCTGATCGGCGGGAGGTCCGCGGCCGGGCCGCCGGCGGGATCCGGGCCCGGGAGGGCCGGCGCGCGGTCCTCGCTCATGGGGTCTCCGCTCATGGGGCGATCCCGGAGGTGTCCGCGCGGCCGTTGCCCCGGTGCGGAGCGCCGCCCGCGGCGTGGCGGCGCTGCTCGAGCTGCACGCGCAGGACCGCGAGCAGCTGATCCAGGTCGACGGGCTTCGAGACGTAGTCGGAGGCGCCGGCCTCCATGCACTTCTCGCGGTCGCCCTTCATGGCCTTGGCGGTCACGGCGATCAGCGGCAGGGCGCGGAAGCGCTCGTCCCGGCGGATCTCCCGCATGGTCTCGTACCCGTCCATCTCCGGCATCATGATGTCGACCAGCATGGCGTCGATGCTCGGATTGGCCTTGAGCAGCGCGATCCCGTCGCGCCCGTTCTCCGCGAAGAGGACGTCGAGGCCGTGCAGCTCCAGCGCGCTCGTGAGGGAGAAGATGTTGCGCACATCGTCGTCGACCAGGAGGATGCGGCAGCCCTGCAGCGACACCGGATCCCGTCGCTCGCTCCCGACCTGGCGCTCGCCGGAACCGCCGTCGATCGCCCGGTGCAGGAACAGGGCGGTCTCGTCGAGCAGCCTCTCGGAGGAGTGGCTGTCCTTCAGGATGATGGTCGAGGCGGTCTGCTTGAGCTGCTGCTCCTCGGCCTCGGTCAACTCACGGCCGGTATAGATGATGATCGGGAGCTCCTCGCCGTCCGGGGTGGCGCGGATCTGCTCGATCAGCTCGGAGCCGCCGAGATCGGGCAGCCCGAGATCGACGATCGCGCAGTCGAAGCGCCCGCCCGCCACCGCCTCCAGCGCGGCGGCGGCCGTGCTGACGCTGAACACCTTGACGTCCTCCTCGCTCAGCAGGGCGGTGATGCTCGCGCGCTGATTGTCGTCGTCCTCGACCAGGAGCAGGCTGCGCACCGGCCGGGTGATGAACTCCTTCGACCGTTCCAGCGCCCTGAGCAGGCCCTCGCGGTCGACGGGCTTCTCCAGGAAGCCGAAGGCCCCGGCCCGCAGCCCGCGCTTCTTCTCGTCGTTGACCGAGATGACGTGGATCGGGATGTGACGGGTGCGGACGTCGTTCTTCAGGTGGTCGAGGAGCGCCCAGCCGTCCATGTCCGGCAGGCCGATGTCCAGGGTGATCGCGTGCGGCTTGTAGCGATGGGCGAGCGCGAGCGCCGCCGCCCCGTCCTGGGCGATCAGCCCCTTGAAGCCCCGCTCGCGGGCCAGTTCGAGCAGGACCGACGCGAACATCGCGTCGTCCTCGACGATGAGCACGATGTGGTCGCCCGCCGCGATCGCGTGGCGGTCGTCCGCGGAGGAGGACAGCGCCATGGCGGCGGAGGCCGGCCGGATCGCCGGCTGCGACGCCCCGTTGCCCTCCTTGGCCTCGGCCGGGCGGCCCGCGGCCGCGGCCAGCGGCGGCTCGAGCGGCAGGAAGAGCGTGAAGGTGCTGCCCTGCCCGAGCCGGCTCGACAGGACGATCTCGCCCCCGAGCAGCCGGGCGATCTCGCGGCTGATGGCGAGGCCGAGGCCGGTGCCGCCGTACTTGCGGCTGGTGGTGCCGTCCGCCTGCTGGAACGCCTCGAAGATGATGCGCTGCTTGTCCTCGGGGATGCCGATGCCGGTATCGGTCACCGTGAAGGCCATCCACTGGCTGCCCGCGCGCAGCGGCGAGCCCTCGGCCGAGCCGAGCTTGAGCGCGACGCTGCCCTTCTCGGTGAACTTGAAGGCGTTGGACAGGAGGTTGCGCAGCACCTGCTGCAGCCGCTTCGAGTCCGTCCGCACGAGCCGCGGCAGGGCGGGGGCGACGTCGATCGTGAAGGCGAGCTGGCGCTCCTCGGCGAGCGGGCGGAAGCTGCGGTCGAGGTGGCCGGCGAGATCCTGGAGGTCGACGTCGCCGAGTTCGAGGGAGACCGTCCCGGACTCGATCTTGGACAGGTCGAGGATGTCGTTGATCAGGGACAGCAGGTCGGAACCGGCCGCGTTGATGGTCCTGGCGAATTCCCGCTGCTTGTCGCTCAGGTTCCCTTCCCTGTTCTCGCTCAGCAGCTTCGAGAGAATGAGCAGGCTGTTCAGCGGCGTGCGCAGCTCATGGCTCATGTTCGCCAGGAACTGGGACTTGTAGCGGGAGGTCAGCGAGAGCTGCTCGGCCTTCTCCTCGAGGGAGATCTTGGCGATCGAGACCTCGCGGTTCTTGCCCTCGACCTCCTTCTTCTGGATCTCCAGGAGGCGCGCCTTCTCCTCGAGCTCCTCGTTGGTCTGCTGCAGGCGCTCGCGCTGGCTCTTGAGCAGGTCCTCGGATTGCTGCAGCGAAGCGGCCTGGGTCTCGAGGCGGTCGTTGGTCTTCTTCAGCTCCTCCTGCTGGCTCTGCAGCTCGCTGGTCAGCAATTGCGACTGCGCCAGCAGGCCCTCGGTCCGCATGTTCGCCGCGATCGTGTTCAGCACGATGCCGATCGACTCGGTGAGCTGGTCCAGGAAGGATTGATGCGTCTCGCTGAAGCGGCTGAAGGAGGCGAGCTCGATCACGGCCCGGACCTCCTGCTCGAACAGGACCGGCAGCACGATGATGTTGATCGGGGCCGCCTCGCCGAGGGCGGAGCCGATCGTGATGTAGTCGCCCGGCACGTTGGTGAGCAGGATGCGCTTCTTCTCGTAGGCGCATTGCCCGACCAGCCCCTGGCGCAGGCGGTAGCGGTTCGACAGGTTCTTGCGCTCGGTGAAGGCGTAGCTCGCCACGAGGTCCAGCACGGGCTCCGCGCCGTCGCTCTCCATCATGTAGAACACCCCGCGCTGAGCGTTCACCAGCGGCGCGATCTCGGACAGGATCAGGTTCGAGACCGTGGCGAGGTCGCGCTCGCCCTGCAGCATGCGGGTGAACTTGGCGAGGTTGGTCTTCAGCCAATCCTGCTCCGCATTCTTGAGCGTCGTGTCGCGCAGGTTGCGGATCATCTCGTTGATCGTGTCCTTCAGCGAGGCGACCTCGCCGGAGGCCTCGACCGAGATCGAGCGGGCGAGGTCGCCCTTGGTCACCGCCGTGGCCACGTCGGCGATGGCGCGCACCTGGGTGGTCAGGTTGGCGGCGAGCTGATTCACGTTGTCGGTGAGGTCGCGCCACAGGCCGGCCGCCCCCGGCACCCGCGCCTGGCCGCCGAGCTTGCCCTCGACGCCCACCTCGCGCGCGACGTTCGTCACCTGATCGGCGAAGGTGGCGAGCGTCTCGATCATCTCGTTGACGGTGTCGGCCAGGGCCGCGATCTCGCCCTTGGCGTCGACCGTGAGCTTGCGCTTGAGATCGCCCTGCGCGACCGCGGTCACCACGCTGGCGATGCCCCGCACCTGCCCGGTCAGGTTGGCGGCCATCATGTTGACGTTGTCGGTGAGATCCTTCCAGGTCCCGCCGACGCCCTTCACCTGGGCCTGGCCGCCGAGCTTGCCCTCCGAGCCGACCTCGCGGGCGACCCGCGTCACCTCCGAGGCGAAGGAGTTCAGCTGGTCCACCATCGTGTTGATGGTCGATTTCAGCTCCAGGATCTCGCCGCGCACGTCGACGGTGATCTTCTTGGAGAGGTCGCCGTTCGCCACCGCCGTGGTCACGTCGGCGATGTTGCGCACCTGACCGGTCAGGTTCGCCGCCATCATGTTGACGTTGTCGGTGAGGTCCTTCCAGGTCCCGCCGACGCCGCGCACCTGCGCCTGCCCGCCGAGCTTGCCCTCGATGCCGACCTCGCGGGCGACCCGGGTCACCTCCGAGGCGAAGGAGTTCAGCTGGTCCACCATCGTGTTGATGGTCGATTTCAGCTCCAGGATCTCGCCCTCGACGGCGACGGTGATCTTCTTCGAGAGGTCGCCGTTGGCGACCGCGGTCGTGACCTCGGCGATGTTGCGCACCTGACCGGTCAGGTTGGCCGCCATCATGTTGACGTTGTCGGTCAGCCCCTTCCAGACGCCGCCGACGCCCTTCACCTGGGCCTGGCCGCCGAGCTTGCCCTCGGTGCCGACCTCGCGGGCGACCCGGGTCACCTCCGAGGCGAAGGAGTTCAGCTGGTCCACCATCGTGTTGATGGTCGATTTCAGCTCCAGGATCTCGCCCTTGACGTCGACCGTGATCTTCTTCGAGAGGTCGCCGTTGGCGACCGCGGTCGTGACCTCGGCGATGTTGCGCACCTGACCGGTCAGGTTGGCCGCCATCAGGTTCACGTTGTCGGTCAGGTCGGCCCAGGTGCCCGCCACGCCGCGCACCTGGGCCTGGCCGCCGAGCTTGCCCTCCGAGCCGACCTCGCGGGCGACCCGGGTCACCTCCGAGGCAAAGGAGTTCAGCTGGTCCACCATCGTGTTGATGGTGTTCTTCAGCTCCAGGATCTCGCCCTTGACGTCGACGGTGATCTTCTTCGAGAGGTCGCCGTTCGCCACCGCCGTGGTCACGTCGGCGATGTTGCGCACCTGACCGGTCAGGTTGGCGGCCATCATGTTGACGTTGTCGGTGAGGTCCTTCCAGGTCCCGCCGACACCCTCGACCTGCGCCTGGCCGCCGAGCTTGCCCTCGGTGCCGACCTCGCGGGCGACCCGGGTCACTTCCGAGGCGAAGGAGTTCAGCTGGTCCACCATCGTGTTGATGGTCGATTTCAGCTCCAGGATCTCGCCCTTGACGTCGACCGTGATCTTCTTCGAGAGGTCGCCGCGGGCCACGGCCGTGGTGACCTCGGCGATGTTGCGCACCTGACCGGTCAGGTTGGCGGCCATCATGTTGACGTTGTCGGTGAGGTCCTTCCAGACGCCGCCGACGCCCCTCACCTGGGCCTGACCGCCGAGCTTGCCCTCCGAGCCCACCTCCTTGGCGACGCGGGTCACCTCCGAGGCGAAGGAGTTCAGCTGGTCCACCATCGTGTTGAACGTCGACTTGAGGTCGAGGATCTCGCCCTTGACGTCGACGGTGATCTTCTTCGAGAGGTCGCCATTGGCGACCGCGGTCGTGACCTCGGCGATGTTGCGCACCTGACCGGTCAGGTTGGCGGCCATCAGGTTCACGTTCTCGGTGAGGTCCTTCCAGGTCCCGCCGACGCCCTTCACCTGGGCCTGGCCGCCGAGCTTGCCCTCCGAGCCGACCTCGCGGGCGACGCGCGTCACCTCCGAGGCGAAGGAATTCAGCTGGTCCACCATCGTGTTGACGACCTTGCCGATCCGCAGGAACTCGCCCTGGAGCGGCCTCCCCTCGATCTCGAGCTGCATCGTCTGGCCGAGGTCGCCCTTCGCGACGGCGCCGATGACCCGCGCCACCTCGGTGGTGGGCTGGACGAGGTCGCCGATCATCGCGTTGACCGAGTCGATGCACTCGACCCATCCGCCGGTGGCCGTCGGCAGCTTGCCGCGCTCCGCGATGCGTCCGTCCTTGCCGACCTTGCGCGCCACGCGGTCCAGCTCGCGGGCGAGGCCCTGGTTCAGCTCCACGACGTCGTTGAGCGCCTCGGCGATCTCGCCGTCGATCCCCGTGAGATCGAGGGGCAGCCGCACCGAGAAGTCGCCCTTTCGGAAGGCGCGCAGGGTCTTCAGGAGAAGCTTCGGCTCGAGCTGGGCGGTCGCTGCCGTCATTCGAACGCACCTTTGCACTGCGATGGCGCCGACCGCGCGGGGCGGCTTCGGCCTGGAGGCGGGGAACAGGCGGGCCGGCGGCCTGCATCGCGAGCTGATACAGGACCGGGTGTGAACCGTTGCCTACTTGATCGGGCAGCCCGCAGCCAGAGCGACAAGTGCGGGCCTCGGTGAGGCCACCTCCTAGAATGCCGGTTGCGTCGGAAATGTGGCTGGCCTAGCCAAAACCCGGAGGGTTCAGAAGACCAGCTTGGCCACGCGGCGCGGGTTCTGCGTTGGATTATTGCTCGCGCGGGCGATCCATGCGCCGGACGCATGAGGTTTTCGATCCCTCAACGGAGCCATTCGATCGGCGCAGAGTGATCGGGCCGGACGCCGCGGCGCGCGGTCGCGAACGGCGCGGTGCGCGCTCCGGCCCACCCTTCGCCTCGCCCCCACGTCCAGCGCTCACGAGGCGCGCGCCACGGGCGCGTCGCCCGGCGCGCCCTCGCCTCCCGCCGGCGGAGCGGCGGCCCATCAGTTGAACGGCGCCACGCGGCTGTTGTTCGCGTAGATGGCCGTCGACCCGCCGAGATTGTTCGTCAGAACGTAAGCCGATCCGCTCCAGGTCAGCGAGAGCTTGCCGGCCGCCACCGACGCGGCGCAGTTCGCCGACCCGCCGATCAAGAACGTCCTCGTCGTGGAGTAGAGCCACTTGCAGACGTTTCCGTAGGCGCTGTCCCGCACGACCAACTCGCCCGACCCGGTCGGCAGGGCGAGCGTGCCGCCGTTCGCGACGGTCTGGGCGGACGCGCTGGTGTCGATGTTCGGCGCGGCACTGATCGGACGCAGGGAGATCGTGTTCAGGAACGCGTTCGTACCGAACAGGGGCAGGGTCGTCGCCGCCTGCTTGGCGTCGTAGTTCCAGGCGCCGACGAGGATCTGCGAGCCGGTCCCCGGCGCCCGGAGGCCCTCGAAATGCGTCGGGGCAGCGATGGTCGTGCCCGTGTTCCACTGGCCGGCCAACAGCGTTCCGATCTGGACCCGCGCGTTCTGGCCGCCGACGTAGACGTGACTCTGACCTGAATAGGACAAGCTGGCGTCGCCGATCGACACGACTGCGTTGTTGCTGAGAACGGAGATCGTATTCGACTTCGATCCCGCGTAGTTGAGTCCGCTGGAGAACCCGACCAGGGAAGCGACCGACAAGTTGGCACCGGTCGCAGCGGGCTCAACGACGATCGACGCGAACGAGTTGTCGCAATCCAGTGCACTGATCTGCGCATTATAGAGAGTTCCAGGCGGATAGGATCCGTCAGGGCCGCCGGAGAAATGTTGAACATCCAGGCACTTTGCGCCGCCATAAACGAAAACTTTCTTGATGACGAGATTGTCGGCGCGACCAACCTGCAGCGCGACCATGTTGTTATTCGTATATAGGAGAACATTGGTGTTGTTTGACCAGTAGGGCCAAAGATGCATGTCGTCGATGACCGGCGTGTCGTAGGCGCTCTCAATGTTGACGCCGATCTGAAGCGGCTGGCCTTTCAGGCTCTTGATGCGCGATCGGTCCCCCTTCGAGAAGTAGATGCCCCTGGTCGAGTTGAGGATCGCGACATCGAACTCGACTTCCGCGTTGTAGATCGCGAAGTCGTAGTCGCACGCGCACGGGGCATAGGCGCCCGCGCCCGGCCGCGGCTGGTCGCGAAAGGTACCGACGCCCTCGATGTGGTTGCCGTTCGAGAAATGCTGCGGCGAGATCCCGCCGGCCGGCTGCAGGATGAAGCCCTTCCCGGCGTGCGCGAGGTGGAACCAGAGCCCCTTGCCGGGCGCCTGAGGATCCGCCGCGCCGGTATTGGCGCCGTCGGTCATCTCGACGCCGGGGCCGCGCAGGTTCAGGACGCCGCTGCCCGTGATCGTGCTCGTCAGCCTCAGCACGCAGTCGCCGGGCTGCGTCAGCGTGCGCCGGAGGGCGATGGCCGCCGTGATCGCTCTCTGCACCGCGCCCGTGCTGTCGGCCGCGTTCGTGCAATCCGCCCCGAACAGGGAGAACGTCAAGGGCTGGCCCTTGTCGAGCGTCCAGCAGCCCGGCAGCACGGCCGACTGGACCTGCGAGCCGCCGTCGCCGCCGGAGATGGAGCACGGGGACGAGGAATAGGTGTAGACGCCCCGCCCGCCATCCCCGGCCGCGGCGTAGCCCTGGCGGATGACCGGGGCGGTGCCGGCGAACAGCGTCGCGAGTTCGGCGTTGCTCGCCACGTGGGGCGCGAGCGAGCGCGCGAGCGAGCCGACGGTCGCGTTCGGGTTCGGCGTGACCTTGAGGCCCGACACGTCGCAGGCTTTCCCGGACACGCAGGCAACCGCGTCCTCGACGGTCAGCGCCTTGAAGTGCGAAGTGGGTTGGTCCGCCGCCTGGACGAGGGCAGGCGCGAGCGCAAGGAGCGCGGCGAGGAGATGTCGCATCGGGATCCTCAAACTGACCGATGGGGGGGAGCTTCCGATGTTCCGCGAAGCCCGCCCTGGTCGGGAGAGGCGTGTCGCAGAATCGGGCTCGGGACGCACGGGGCACGTCGCGGCGGCGCCCCTCGCCTCGCCCGACGACCGAGGTGGCCGGGACCCCGCCGCTCCTCGCGGACAGGAGGCGGTCGGCAGGCCCGTCGCGGTGGCCTCGCGGCGGATGACGCTTCACCGCGGGGCGTGACGACGCCCGCGGCGGTTCCGGGGCGTGCCGCGAGGCATCGCCGTCGTTGCGCCGGCCGCGGCCGGGACGCCGATGCTCACCGAGCCCGCCCGCGGCGGCCTCGTCCCGCGACAGCCCCTTCCGGCCGCGGCGGCGTGCCCCGGTCCGGAGCCGGTCCTCTCACGAGCGCCGGAGAACACGGCCTATTGCGGCGCCCACCCCCGCGTCACCCCTCAGAGGGCAATCGAACCGAACGCAATCAGAGTGCGCAAGGCAGTCTTTCGAATAGACTCCGCTCACGATGCGAGAAATGAGAAGCGAATTGCTTGGTTGAGGACTATATGGCTTTCTCGGACGACGTTGCGCAGCAACGGAGGCGGGCATGCTCAAGGCTCAGCGGTATGGGGCCTCCCATGCGGAGCGACGCTTGGCAGCCGTCCTGTCCGCGGACATGGTCGATTACAGCCGGTTCATGGGCGCCAACGAGGAGTGGACGCTCGCCCGCCTGCGGTCCCTCCGCCGCGACCTCATCGATCCGGAGATCAAGCGCCACGGCGGCCGGGTGGTGAAATCCACCGGCGACGGCATTCTGACCGAGTTCACCAGCGTGGTGGAGGCCGTCCGTTGCGCCGTCGAGATCCAGCACGGCATCGGGACCTGGAACGGGGACGTGCCGGAGACGCGCCGGATCGCCCTGCGCATCGGCATCAACGTCGGGGAGCTCGTCGTCGAGCGCGACGGCGACATCTACGGCGACAGCGTGAACATCGCCGCCCGGCTGGAGGCGATCGCACCGGCGGGCGGGATCGCCCTGTCGCGGGCCGCGTACGAGCAGGTGCGCGGGCGGCTGTCCTACCCCGTCGAGGAATGGGGCGACCAGTCGCTGAAGAACATCGACCGGCCCGTCTTCGTGTTCGTGATCCGGCCCGAAGCGATCACGCAGCTCCCGAGCCAGGCCGAGCCGGCCGAACCGCGCGCGGTCCTCCCGCGCGGCAGGGCCCTCTGGCTGGCCGGCGCGCTGCTGGCCGCGGTGGGATGCGTCGCGGTCGCCCGCCTCCTCGCGCCTGCGCGCCCGGTCGCGCCGGTCCCCGAGACCGTTGCGCCGATCGGAGCGGACGCGACCCTCGCGGCGCTCGAGGAGCCCGCCCCCGCGCGGCGCCGCGGCCCGGCCCCTCGGCTCTCGATCGTGGTCCTCCCCTTCACGAACCGCGACGGGGGAGAGGCGTTCGACCTGCTCGCCGAGAGCATCGCGTCGGACCTCACCTCGGACCTGTCCCGCATCGATGGCAGCTTCGTCATCGCGCCCAGCACCGCCCTGGCGTGGCGGGACAGGCACGCCGACCGGCGCGACCTCGGACGGAATCTGCGCGTGCGCTACGTGCTGCACGGCAGCCTCCACCACGCCGGCGCCCGCGTCCGGATCAACGCGCGCCTGACCGACACCGAGACGGGCGCGGAGGTCTGGGCGGACCGGTTCGTGAGCGAGGCGTCCTCGATCGCCGAGACCGAGGAGGAGATCGTCGCTCAGCTCGCGCGGGCCCTGAGCATCGAGCTGACCGAGGCCGAGCTGCGCCAGTTCGAGCGGGAGCGGCCGAGCGCTCCCGACGCCGCCGACCTGGCGGCCCAAGGCTGGTCGGTTCTCAACCGGCCGCTGTCTGGACTTGCTTCGGGAAAGTGGAGAGCTCTTTCCGTGAGGGAGGAGGTTCCCGATGCGAGAACCGAAGAAGCGCTTCACCCCTGAGTTTCGCGCCGAAGCCGTGCGCCTTGCTCACACGAGCGGGCGCAGCCGCCGAGAGGTCGCCGAGGATCTCGGCATCGGCCTCTCGACGTTGCGCCACTGGATCGACGGACAGCGCGATCGCGAGATGGAGGCGCCGCCCTCCGACCGCCAGGAGGACATGGCCGCCGAGCTGAAGCGGCTGCGGCGGGAGAACGAGGTGTTGCGCCAGGAACGCGAGATCCTGAAGCGGGCCACGGCTTTTTTCGCCAAGGAGGGAAGTCGATGAGGTTCCAGCTCATCGATGCGGCGAAGAAGGACTTCCCGGTCGCGCGTCTGTGCAAGCTCCTGGATGTCAGCCCGAGCGGCTACTTCGCCTGGAAGAACCGGCCCGCGTCGCGCCGTCAGCGCGAGGACCTCGTGCTGCTCGCCCACGTCCGCTCGGCCTTCGCGCTCTCACACGAGACCTATGGNAGCCCGCGCATGACGCACGAGCTGCGCGAGCAAGGGCTTGGCGTGGGCCGGCGCCGCACGGCGCGGCTGATGCGGGAGAGCGGGCTCAAGGCTCGCCAGCCGCGCCGCTTTCGGCGCACCACCGACAGCCAGCATGCCTTCCCGGTCGCGCCCAACCGGCTCGACCAGGATTTCACCGCCGCAGAGCCCGACGAGAAGTGGGGGGCTGACATCTCCTACATCTGGACACGGGAGGGCTGGCTTTATCTGGCGGTGGTGATCGATCTTTATGCCCGGCGGGTCGTCGGCTGGGCAGCTGGCGACCGGCTGCACAAGGAATTGGCCCTGACTGCCTTGCGTCGCGCTTTGGTTGTGCGACGGCCGGCAGCTGGTCTGGTGCATCATTCGGATCGAGGTAGTCAGTATTGCTCGAACGAGTACCAGGCTGAACTACGAAGCCGCGGGATCACCATTTCGATGTCTGGCAAGGGCAACTGTTATGACAATGCGATGGTCGAGACGTTCTTCAAGACGCTGAAAAGCGAGATGGTCTGGCGCACCGTCTTCTACACGCGTGCCGAGGCGACCGAAGCCCTGGCCCGCTACATCGATGGCTTCTACAATCCCTGCCGGCGCCATTCCGCGCTCGGCTTCGTCAGCCCTGTCCGGTTCGAGAGGCGGGGCACCTGTTCAACCGCTCTCTACTAAACCGAAGCAAGTCCAGTCGCGGGAGAGCCTGCTGCGGGCCCGGGAGGCCTTCGAGCAGGCGCTCGCGCGCGACGGCGAGAGCGTGCGGGCGCGCGTCGGACTGGCCCGCACCCTCGCGCTCGCGGCGAATTTCGGCTGGTCCTCCGCGGCGTCCGACGACCTTGCGCGGGCCGAGCGCCTGATCGACGGGGCGCTCGCCGCGCGGCCGAACGAGGCGATGGCCTATTGCGTGAAGGGCGAGATCCTGAGGGGACGCCGGCAGTACGAGGAGGCCATCGCGGCCCATCAGGCGGCGATCGCCCGCAACGCCAACCTGGCCCCGGCCTACGGATCGATGGCGAATGCCGTGCTCCAGCTCGGCCAAGCGGACAAGGCCTACGCGCTCGCGGAACGCGCGGTCCGGCTGAGCCCGCACGACCCTCTGCTGAGCCTCTGGGCGGCGACGCTCTGCGAGGCGGCCGAGCGTCGGACGATGCACGCGGCGGCGATCACCTGGTGTTCGCGGTCGTTGGTGGCGCCCTCGCCCCAGCCGGTCCTCATCTACCTCCATCTCGCCTCCGCCTACGCGGAGACTGGCCGGACCGACGAGGCGCGAAGGTCGATTGCGCAGCTCCTGGCCCTCCGACCGGGCTATACGATCGGTCGCTGGCGCGAGGAGAGCCGGTCGGCGCGTCCGGAGGCCGTGCACAAGGCGATTACCTCGCGGACGGGCTCCGCAAGGCTGGTCTGCCGGACTAGGGAGTTCCTGCCCCGTGCAACCGCGCGTCGCTCACGAGGGCACAACCAGGGCCTGAGGCGCCGCCTGCTTGATGCGGGTCAGCAGCCACGAGCGCTGCCGATTGTTCTGTCCATCCACCCGCTCCACGAGGCGCCGCATCTCCTCATCCCGCAGCCCCTTCGCCGCCTGATCGAGCACCACCAGGGATGCGTGCGTCTCATTCGCCAACAGCCAGCAATCGTGCAGGTCGCGAACCAGCCCGAGACCGGTTCGCTTGAGCGGCGGCTGGACAGCGTCGCCCAGCCGGTCCGGCTCCGTCTCGCGCGCCTCGCCGTAGCGGGCGATCAGCCCGCGCAGGGCCTCGAGCTCCCGCCGTGACCAGTCCGCCAGCATGTGGCACTCGTTGAAGATGTCGGGTTCTGCCTGATGGGCTTCGGCAACCTGCGCCAGGGCCCGCGCCAGCGCCCGCTCGCTGCCCTCCAGCAGGCCCAGGTATTCCTGCACGTGCTGCCGCTCAGGCGCCACGACGGCGCCCACAGCCTGGACGGCGTGCTTGGCGCGCGCGAGCAGTCCGGGAGCCTTCGAGACCTCCGTGTCCGGCTGCTCGCTGCTGGGCTGTGCCACCCGCGTGAGTGCCACGGCCGCATACTTGTAGTGCGGCTGCTTGGAGACCGTGTCCCACTCGAAGATCGTGAGCTCGTTGGCGGCCCGCGCTCGGCCCGGCTCGTCCCAGTAGCCGTAGTGGAACGGCACGAAGACGCGTCCCGGCTCTATCCCGCCGACCCGGGCGGTCACCTCGATCTGGCCGCGACGCGACGTGATCCGAACCCAGTCGCCCTCGCCGATCCCGAGAGCGGCCGCGTCGCGTGAGCTCACCTGCACGAAGGCGTCCGGGGCCGCGGTCGCGAGCTCTGGTGCGCGACCCGTCTTGGTGCGGGTATGGAAGTGGTGGACGAGACGACCCGTGCTCAGCCAGTACGGATAGGCCTCGTCCGGCTCCTCGTGCGGCGGCTGGTACTCGGCCGGTTTGAGGAGGGCGCGCCCGCCCGGGTTGCGCGCCTTGTACTCCTCCGGCGTGACGACCGCTCCGGTGATGAGGTCGTGCCCGAAGCTCTCGCAGACCTCGGGCGAGGTGGGGAACACCCCGTCCTCGTAGATCCGGTGTTTCCCGTCCGGGAACCGCTCGTTGCACGGCCAGGGTATTCCGGAACCACCGGTCAGCTTGGCGTAGGAGAGGCCCGTGTAGTCGCACGGACGACCTCGGGAGCAGGCCTTCCACGCCTCGAACGCGCCCTCAGGGTCGCTCCACTTGATCAGCGGCGCACCATCCTTGTCGCGCAGCCGCATGCGCCGGGCGTAATCGAGGAAGATGTCGAGGTCGGACCGCGCCTCGCCCGGCGGGTCGATGGCCTTGTGGGCGATGTGCACCGTGCGGTCCACGTTGGTGAAGGTCCCGGTCTTCTCGCCCCAGGCGGCCGCGGGCAGAACCACGTCGGCGAGTGCGGTGGTCTCCGTGGGGAATATCTCGTTGACGACCACGAACAGGTCCGGGTTGGACAGGATGGACCGGATGCGCGCCAGGTCCGGCAGCGTCACCGCCGGATTCGTGGCCTGGATCCAGAGCATCCGGATCGAGAGCTGCTCGGCGTAGCGGAAGATCTGCAGCGCGTGCGTGGGCGGTGCCCAGTGCGGGATGATTCCGGGATCGACGTTCCAGAGGCGGGCGAGCTCCGCGATATGCTCGGGATTGTCCCAGTTGCGGAAGCCCGGCAGGTCGCCGTCAGCACCGGTCTCGCGCGTGTTCTGAGCGGTGGGCTGACCGTTCATCTGCAGGATGCCGCAGCCGGGCTTGCCGACCAGGCCGCGGATCAGGTTGAGGTTGTTGACCTGACAGGCCGCGGCGGTGGCCTGCATGGACTGGTAGACGCCCTGCAGCACGGTCGAGACCAGCGTCTCGGCTTCGCCGAGGATGCGCGCAGCCGCGACGAGGTCGCCTGCCGGTACGCCCGAGAGCTGTTGGACCCGCTCGGGTGTGTAGGCCTCGACGGTGTGCCGAAGCTGTTCGAAGCCGACCGTGTGCCGTGCGATGTACGCGCCGTCGATGTGGCCGTTGGCGATGATGAGGTGAAGCAGGCCGTTGAGCACGGGCACGTTGCTGCCCGGCTTCGGCTTGAGATGGAGGTCGGCCTCGCGCGTCGTGGGGGTGTCCCGCGGGTCGATCGCGACGAGCCGGGGCGGCTCGGGTCCGCGTCGGCGGTCCAGGATCCGCATCCAGAGCACAGTGTCGGTCTCGGCCATGTTGTGGCCGACGTGCAGGATGCAGGCGGTCTCGTCGATGTCGAAGTAGGAGCCGGGCTGTCCGTCCGAGCCGAAAGTCTCCTTCAGTGAGGCGGCCGCGGTGGCGGTGCACAGGCGGGTGTTGCCGTCCATGTGCGGCGTGCCGAGTCCGGCTTTGCCGATCACCCCCAGCGTGTAGTACTCCTCGAGCATGAGCTGGCCCGAGGTGTAGAATCCGATCGCGCTGCCGGTGTAGCGCGCGATGATCTCCTTGGAGCGCTCGACCACGAGGCCCATCGCCTCGTCCCAGCTCGCCTCGACGAGGCGGCTGCCTCGGCGGATCAGCGGCGTCGTCAGCCGGTCCGCACTTGCATTGGCGCGCCAGGCGTTCAGGCCCTTGGGACCGAGCCGACCGCGGTTGACCTCGTCGGCGGCACGCCCGCGCACACCGACGATGCGTCCATCCTTGACGGCGATGTCGAGGCCGCACCCGTTGGAGCAGAGAACACAGGCAGATTGCACCCACTTGCCGGGTTCAGCGACGAGGTGTTCGTCGACGCGCACGGGCCACGCGTGCTGCCCGTGGAAGGGGGTGCGCTCCCCCCAGATGTCAGCAGCACTGTCGCGGGTGCGCCGTCCGGTCGGGGCCTGATCGTTCAGGTCCTCCAAGTCTCGCCCACGCTCTGCTGGCATCGTCCCCCCCACGCGACGGCGGCTGATCACGCGCTCATCACCCCGATTCTGGCCGGGAGCTCCCGACGAGCGCGGCAGAAGTGGCGCGCACAACCGCTTAGCCAGCCCGATGGCACAAAACCTGCTGCTCCTGAGCGGGTTCCGAATTTCCGCACCTGTGCCGGGCGCGGATGGCACGCAGGCGTACATTCGCCGGCGAGCGCGCTCAGCAGCCGATGCCGGTGATCGCCGCCGGCGGTTTGATTGGAACGCATCCGACATCCGGACCCGGACGGATCCGGGTCCGAGCGCTCGTGAAATCGTTCATGACGGTTCGACCATCTTGCCGGAGCGAGGACATCTCGCGTGAAGACATGACTCGCTGATTCCGATGCCGCAGCGTCGAATTTTGCTCAGGGTGCCGAGTGGATGGACATCCGCCCGCGCATGGCCGGATGGTAGCGACAATAGTACTCGATCTCTCCAGCTCGGATGAGAACGATGTGGCCAGTTCCCTCGGGCGGAATGGCCACATCCCATGTCTCGTCGCGTGCCGTTGCCGTGTGCGCAACGAAGTCGCGGCTGACCCACTCGACGGTGTCGCCCACGCGGGCAGAAACCTGCGCCGGCACGAAAGCAAGGTCCTCAACGCGGATCCTGATCGTCTCCGCTACGGCCGAGGACAACGGGCAGGTCGCCAAACCCACAAGCCACGCGAGCCGAATCTTAAGCCTCATGGCCCACCAGTTCATTTCAGCGCCTGAACGACATGCTCGGCATGCTGCTCGTGCCCTTGAAAGATCTTCAGCCCTGTACGCAGCAGATCTTTCAAGTCGGGATTGCTCGCGGCAGGTATGAGTGTGCCCTCAAGCGCGCCATTGACAGTTTTGTGGTAAGCCACCTCGTTTTCTGCATACGCCTTGTCAAACTCGGTGCCGGCGAGCTTCTTCAGCGAGGCCTCTTTTTCATCGGCCTGCTTCATCAGGGCCCGGCTGGTGTCATTGTCCTGCGGTGTAACGTTGAGCTTCTTGACCAGCCCGAGCGCCTTCTCGTTCACGGCTTTGTGGTCACGCACCATGTCCTCCGCAAAGGCGCGCACCTCCTTGTTCTTGGACTTCTGCAGGGCGAGTTCGGCAGCCTTGATGTCGATCTGTCCTGCCGTGTAGGCGATGTGGGCGATCTGGGCGTCGTTCGGCGGCGTGCCTTGCGCAGCAACCACGACCGTGCCGAGGGCCAGGGCAGCCAGAGCTGCACTTCCTCTGATGAGCATCGCGTCCCTCCATGGCTGGGCTCAGGAATTGCCGTCCTGAGCGCACTTGGATGCGGAGCGCGTGGAAAGGTTCCCGCACTTCACGTGAGGCCGAGCCGCTCCAGCACCGCGTCGGTCAAACGCGCGCAGCGGACGCCCGCGAACGGAAACGCGTCCGCCAGGACGGGCCCTATCTGCTCCTCCAGATCGCGTTTCAGCAGCAGCCGTGCGCGGTGCAGGCGGGTCCTGACCGTCTCCGGTCTGAGGCCGAGCAACTCCGCGGTGTCCTCGGTGCTCAGGCCTTCCACCAAGCGTGCGATCAGCACCGTGCGGAACGCGTCGGGAAGCCGGTCGATGGCGAGCTCAAGCAGGGTGCGGATCTGCCGCTGCGCCATGAGAGCTTCCGGGTCGAGTTGACCGCCGACGTCCGGGAACGGAATGATCTGGGCGCTCGTCGTGGGCGCCGCGACGGCACTCAGATCCAGCGTCGGGCGGCGGTGCCGCAACCGGCCGAGCGCCTCGTTGATGACGATGCGGGCCAGCCAAGTGCCGAGGCGCGCGTCGCCGCGGAAGCTGCTCAGGTGGGTGAAGGCGCGCGCATACGCCTCCTGCAGGACGTCCTCGGCCTCGCTGTCGTCGCGGACGATGCTGCGCGCCATCCGGTACAGGCGCCGGTTCTGCTGCTGGATGATCAGCCGGATAGCGGCGGGGTCGTGTCGGCGCGCGCGTTCGAGGAGCGTTGCCTCGTCGGCCGAGAGCTGAAGGGGAGGCTCGATCATGGCGTGACTGCCAGCTTCCGCGGGTGGGCATTCGATGTCGCCCAAGCCGACATTCGATGTCGCCCAAGCCGAAACGTTCCCGTGCCAGCGATTCATACGCCGGGGTCGGGTTCGCCGCTCGCCCCGCACGTCCAGGACACGACTGATTCCTCGCGGCCAGGGCAGCTGCGTCCGCTGACGCGCGAGCACGGCGCGGCGGCGGATGTCGGGGGACCGCGTCGACACCGAACGTCCGGACGGCCCTTGCAACCGGACGTTCCCTCCACCCGCTGCCGGGGGCCGCTTCGGGTCACGGGTTCGCGTGCACCGATCCGACTGCCGGTTCGGAGGCGGCCATGGCATCCAACCTGCCTCGGTGGCGCGGACGGAGCGCAAGGATGCGTGATCCATCGCGCGCACTCGGACGCTCCGACCGAGATCGGATCATGAGCTTCCGCCGGGCCGCCGTTTGTTCAGGCTGCCGCCCTCGTACAGGATGCGAGGATGGGGCTCGGCGAAACTGACGCCGAGGTCGAACCTGGCCGAACCTGCCTTGCGCGTGCCGCGGCTCGGATTGCTGATTTCGAAATCGATCGTCGAGCGCGCTGCGCACTTGCGTGCCGGCGCATTGCAGATCACCCGCATCGTCCCGGGACGATGCACGTACTGGCGAACAGGCCACTGCTGGATCGCGCGCCGCTTCTCTGCCATGAGCTGAGACTGCGTGTAACGCTGCCCGTAAAACATGACGGTCGGACCGTACATGTAGGGCACCCCTGCGACCGGGCCGGCTTGGTTCGACGACCAGATTTGAAGGTACCGCTCAGCGATGAAGGCGGTGCGCTCCCTCATCTCGGAGGGACTCAATGCATGCGCCTCGATCGAGAGCACGCTGATGATGGCCGCGGCGGGCCACACGCGCTTGATCCCCTTCAGCATCGATGTCCTCCGGCTGGGAGCTTCGAGCCCTGATCCGGCGGGTTCCGGGGCGTCTCACCGGCACTGAGCTCGCCGCCGAGGCTTCCTTGACCACGGAGATCAGCTCGCGCGCTGCGCTCACGCGTCAGAAGCGCTCGGCCGGTCCCATGAGCCACCCCATCACGCCACCCGTCTCCGCCGCCGAGTAGTGCCGCTTCGGTTCGGGAGCCTCGTTCTGAGCTCGACGCCGAGGTCGCTGCGACGGGGTTGGATCGTCATCCAGCTGCGCATCGGCATGCTTGGTGACGCGAACCGGGACGATGCGGCGCGCCTCTCTGACTGCGGCAAGGCTGTGCCTGTCCCCCGTCGTGTTCAGAGGCAGCCGAGCCTCTCGGTGGCGCGGTTCCCGGTCCGTCGCAACGAGCCGCCTCGCCCCGGTCTCGGGCTGCTCGGCCGGGATCCGCGGTCTCGGATCCGCAGGCGCAGCTCCGCTCGCTGTCGCGGGCCGTTCCCTCGCCGCCTGAGGTGCGATGACGGGCTTGCCCCGGGATTTCTCGGCATGGGCTTGCTGGACCCGCGGCGCGTTGCTGCTCGCAGCCTCGGAGCGCGGCTCAGGCGCTCTCAGCCGCGCGGTGTTGCTGTGAGGGGCCGCCCTACCCTCTGGCCCGCCGGCCTGCGCAACGGCTGGCGGCGTCTCTTCCTGCGCGTCGGCACCGGCCGCCCGCGACGGCCCGGGTCCGCTCTGGTGACCGGAATCCTCGAGCGTGAAAGTCAGGGGCGGACGGGTTTCGCGAGGTGCTGAGGCAGCGGGGCCGTGAGACCGAACGGGATCGGACCAGGCACGGCCTTCCACGCCCCGCGGGCCCGGCCGAGCAGCGGGCTGCACACGCTGCGACGCGCTCGGTTGCCCGCCCCCTGAGAGGTTGACCACGGCGAGGGTTGCGATCACTCCGGCAGCAAACGCAGCCCCAGCCCCATAAAGCGTTCTTGCAGAGCGAGCCATCTGCACTCGACCGAAGGCATGAGGGTGATCAGTGCAAACGGCCTGCCCTGAGAGTGAGTTCCGTCCGGGCTGCGCAGGGCGCCAGGCTGCGCGTCCTGAGCGCCGTCCCACGCGCCACGCGCGTCGCCGTCGCGAGGCTGCTCGCCGGCGACCGCTTCACATCGGAGAGCGGACGCCGGCGGCTCGATCCGGGAAGGCCCGCTCGGGGTCGGGCCCGCCCGGGGTCAGGCTCGGTCATGCTCCCGCATGGCGGGCCGACGACCGAGCCGGGTCAGCCTGTCCGGCCTCGCCGGTTCGAGCTCAGGGTCAGGCTGCCTCGGTCACGAGCGCTTCGGCCACGGCGCGATCCGACGTCCGACCCCGTCCCTCCGGGGACGCGGTCTCCTCGAGCTCGCCTTGCCACTTGGCGACCGCGGCGGTGGCAAGCCCGTTGCCGAGGACGTTCGTGACAGTGCGCCCCATGTCGAGGATCTGGTCGATGCCCATGATCAGCAGGATGCCGGCGGACGGCAGGCCGAACATCGGCACGGTGGCGGCCACCACCACCAGCGAGGCGCGCGGCACCCCGGCGATGCCCTTGCTCGTCACCATCATGACGAGGAGCATCATGACCTGCTCGGTGAAGCCCAGCGGGATGCCGAAGGCCTGGGCGATGAACAGAGCGGCGAGCGCCTGATACATCATCGAGCCGTCGAGGTTGAACGAGTAGCCGAGCGGCAGCACGAAGCCGGTGACGCGGGGACGCACGCCGAACCGGGCCAGGACCTCGATGGTGCGCGGGAAGGCGGCCTCGCTGCTCGCCGTCGAGAACGCGACGATCATCGGCGCGCGCAGCAGGCGCAGCAGGTGCAGCGTGGCGCGGCCGAGCACCAGCCAGCCGGCCCCGATCAGGAGCGCCCAGAGGACCGCGAGCCCGACGTAGAAGCTCACGATGAACTTGCCGTAATCCAGGAGCACGCCGAGACCCTGGACGGTGACCACCGCCGCCATCGCCGCGAACACCGCCAGCGGCGCGAGCCGCATCACCGCGTCGGTGACCTTGAACATCACCCGCGCGAGCCCTTCGAGGAGATGCACCATCGGGTCCGCGTAGCGCCGGTCGATGGCGCTGAGGCCGAAGCCGAAGAAGATCGAGAAGACCAGGATCTGCAGCACCTCGTTGCCCGCCATCGCCGAGACGATGCTCGTCGGGAAAACGTGGGTGAGAAAGTCGCGCAGGTTGAGCGAGGCGGCCTTCAGGCCGGTCTGTGCCCCCGCATCCGGCAGCGGAAGGGCGAGGCCCGCGCCCGGCTGGAACAGGTTGGCGGCGATCAGACCGAGCGTGAGCGAGACCAGCGAGGCGGTCAGGAACCAGCCCATGGCGAGGCCGGCGACGCGGCCGACTGAGCGGGTGTCGCCGAAGCTCGCGATGCCGGCGACGATCGTGGCGAAGACGAGCGGCGCGATGATCATCTTGATCAGGCGCAGGAAGATGTCGGTCACGAGGGTGAAGTGCGCGGCGAGCGCCTTGGCCTCGTCCGGCGACGTCGCGTGCCCGTGCAGCACCGCGCCGACCGCGATGCCGAGCACGAGCCCGATGCCGGTATAGAGCGTGAGGCGGCCGGATCTCGGAGCCGCATCGACCTGAGTCATCGGGGTATCCTCCCTTGGGTATTGGCTTGGGTATTGCCTTGGATGGTGCGTGGAGGACGCGCGGGCATCGGCCCGCGCATCGGCGTGCGGGATCCCTCCACTGGCGCGGTGGCGCGGGATCCCGGACCTCGGATGGGGCGAACCCTGGATCAGGAAGCGATCGCGGCCTGCGGGCGGGTCAGCCGCCCGGGCTGGAGCACCGCGTCGAGCTGGTCCTTCGCCATCAGGCCCTTCTCCAGGACCAGTTCGTAGACGCCGCGGCCGGTGGCGTGCGCCTCCATGGCCACCGCGGTGGCGTTGCGGTAGCCGATATAGGGGTTGAGCGCGGTGACGATGCCGATCGAGTGCTCGACGCTCAGCCGCAAGCGCTCGCGGTTGGCCGTGATGCCGCGCACGCAGTTCGCGTCGAGGGCCCGGCAGGCCGCTTCGAGATGCGCGAGGCTGCGGAACAGGCTGTAGGCGATCACCGGCTCGAAGGCGTTGAGCTGGAGCTGGCCGGCCTCGGCCGCGAAGGAGATCGTGACGTCGTTGCCGATCACCTCGAAGGCGACTTGGTTGACCACCTCCGGGATCACCGGGTTGACCTTGCCCGGCATGATCGAGGAGCCGGCTTGGCGCGCCGGCAGGTTGATCTCGTTGAAGCCCGCCCGCGGCCCCGAGGAGAGCAGGCGCAGGTCGTTGCAGGTCTTCGAGAGCTTGACGGCGACCCGCTTCAGCACGCCCGAGAGCTGCACGAAGGCGCCGCAATCCTGGGTCGCCTCGACGAGATCCTCGGCCGTGACGAGCGGGATGCCGGTGATCTCCGCGAGGCGGTCGCGCACCAAAGCCGCGTAGGCCGGATGCGCGGTGATGCCGGTGCCGATGGCGGTCGCGCCCATGTTGATCTCGTGGATCAGGAGTTCGGCCTCGCCGAGCCGCGCCTCGTCCTCGCCGAGCATCCGCGCGTAGGTGCCGAATTCCTGGCCGAGCGTCATCGGCACCGCGTCCTGGAGCTGCGTGCGGCCCATCTTGAGGATGTCGGCGAACTCCGTCGCCTTCGCCTCGAAGCTGCCGCGCAGGGACGCCATGGCGGCCACGAGGCGCCGGATCGACCCGGCCGCGGCGATCTTCAGGGCGGTCGGGTACACGTCGTTGGTGCTCTGGCCCATGTTGACGTGCTCGTTCGGGTGCAACTGCCCATAGGCGCCGCGCGCGTGGCCGAGGAGTTCCAGCGCCCGGTTGGCGATCACCTCGTTGGCGTTCATGTTGGTCGAGGTGCCGGCGCCACCCTGGATCAGGTCGACCACGAACTGGTCGTGGAGCGCCCCGCCGCGGATCTCCTCGCAGGCCGTGACGATCGCCTCGCAGCGCGCGCGGTCGAGAAGGCCGAGCTCCTGGTTGGCGAGCGCCGCTGCCTGCTTGATCGCGGCCAGCGCGCGGATCAGGTCCGGGCAACTCGCCAGCGTCGTGCCGGTGATCGCGAAGTTCTCGACGGCGCGGAGCGTGTGGATGCCGTAATAGGCCGCCTCCGGCACCTCGCGGTCGCCGAGAAGGTCGTGCTCGGTGCGGGTCGTGGCTCTGGACACAGCTCTCTCCTCGCGCGCGGAAGCGTTTCCAGCGCGCCGTTGCAAGCGGACGGGCAGGACGCCGCGGCGGCCCCTGGGCGGAGCAGCGCGCGGGTCTTCGGGGGATGGCGGTGGAAGCCCGCGTCGCGTGGGCGGAAGATCGCCGCGACGACTGCATTCACCGTGAGCGGCGGGATAATCCCGGACGCGCGCCGGCGCCAATGCTAAGGAGGACCAGGGTTATTCCGGTTCGGAATAGTTTGTCGCGAGCATCCCCGCCGCCTCCCAGACGGCATCGAGGAAGGGCCGGGCGCGCTCGCCGCTGCGGTAGAGCCGGATCTCCATCGGCATCTCGGGGCTGACCAGCCCGAGCGCCCCGGACGCGATCTCCGCGGCGACGAGGCTGCGGGGCAGCCATGCGACGCCGTGGCCCGCGAGCGCCATCGAGCGCAGGGCCTCGGCCATGGAGTTCTCGTTGGTGTGGACCGGATAGGTCGGGGGTGCGCCTTCCCGCGCCTGCGCGATCGTGGCGAGGCGCCCGAGGAAGGAGCCGCGGGAATATTGCAGCAGGGGCAGCCGCCCTTCCCCGTCGGGCATCAGAGCGTCCGGCGCGGCGACGGCCGCGAGGCTGTCGTGTCCCACCGTCCGGTAGGGATAGCGCGTGGGGTCGAGCGGGATCGGGATGCCCGGATGGTGGTAGGTCAGCAGGAGGTCGTAGCCGCCCTCGACCAGCGCCTGGACGCAGATGTTGAAGTTCTCCGGCAGGACCCGGCTGCCCACCGGCCCGACCGCGGCCCGGATCGCGCCGAGCCAGCCCGGCAGGAAGGACAGGCAGAGCGAGTGCAGCGCGGTGATCGTGACCACCGGGAGGCTGGAGCGCTCGCTGCGGGTGCGGAACTCGGCCCGGCTCAGAGTCAGGAGGCGCACCACCTCCTCGGCCGTCTCCAGGAACTGGCGCCCGTCGGCGGTGAGCGTGATCGGGTAGGTCGAGCGGTCGAGGAGCACCGTGCCGAGCCAGACTTCGAGGGAGCGGATGCGTCGGCTGAAGGCCGATTGGGTCACGTGCCGCTCCTCCGCGGAGCGCGAGAAGCTCCGCGTTTCGGCGAGGCTCAGGAAATCCTCGATCCACTTCACTTCCATGGCCTGCTTTCGCTCGCGAAGGATCCACGGCCACGGATCGCTGCCGCCGCGGCGTTCGATTCCGACGGCATCCTCTCATGTGTGATCCGGAATGCGGTTGATCAAAGCGGATTGTTGATCAAAGCGGACCTCCGGATCACGCGCCCGCGCGGCGCGTGAGCGAAGCCCCCATCCGCCGTCCCGAAGGGATCGAGCGGATGGGGATGAGACGGCGCATTCAACGTACCGGTGGGGTGTCCGGCGTCCGCTCGGCGCCGACCTTCGACCAAGGCCGCCGGAACGCCGGCTCGCCGCTCGACAGCGCACTTCCGCAGCCAGCGATTGCCCCCTCTTGCCCGCCGCGGCAGGATCATGTCCTTGGAAAGACGGCAAAGGTCGCGGGTGCGGCGCCTCTCGACGTTCGCAACAGGCGCGCGCGGACGTAAGTCCGGGGCCGGAATCGCCGATCGAGCGGAACCAGGGAAGAATTTCGGCATGCGGCAGGTCGTCGTCGTTCACCCCGCGCTCCCCGCGGAGCGGGACCCGCGCAGAGGCGCAGCGCGTGGAGCAAACGCCCGATGAGCGCGGTCGCGACAGTCAGCCTGCCCCGACAGGCCACTCTCTCCGTCCTGATTGCTCTCAGCGTGACCCACCTGCTCAACGATATGATCCAGTCGCTGATTCCAGCGATCTATCCCATTATCAAGGATTCATATCAGCTCGATTACATCCAGATCGGGCTCATCACCCTCACGTTCCAGACCGCAGCCTCGCTTCTCCAGCCGGCCGTTGGCTTCTACACCGACAAGCACCCGATGCCGCACTCGATGATCGTCGGCATGGGGTTCAGCCTGGTGGGCCTGCTCGGCTTGGCCTTCGCGGGCAGCTACGGCCTCCTGCTGCTCGCTTCCGCGTGCGTGGGTCTCGGCTCCTCGATCTTCCATCCCGAGGCGACGCGCATGGCGCGCAACGCGTCGGGCGGACGACAAGGCTTGGCGCAGGGCATCTTCCAGGTCGGCGGTCAGACCGGCGGCGCCCTCGGCCCCCTGCTCGCGGCGTTCATCATCGTGCCGCTCGGCCAGCACAGCCTCGGTTGGTTCGCGATCGCCGCCCTGTTGGCCATGGGACTGATGCTCTGGATCGCCGGACGCTCCGCCCGGATTGCCCCCTCGCTCCCGCGGGCGGCGCAGGCCGCACACGGGACAGCCGATCAGGTCGCGGACCGCCCCCTCGCCGCGGTCGTCGTGCCATTCATGATCCTCATCATTCTCCTGTTCTCGAAGAACGCCTACGCCCAGAGCTTCTCGTCGTTCTACACGTTCTACCTGATGGGCAAGTTCGGCATCTCGATCCAGCAATCGCAGGTGATGCTGTTCCTGTTCCTCGCATCGTCGGCCGTCGGTGCGCTCGCGGGCGGCATCCTGGGTGACCGGATCGGCCGCAATCGCATCCTCTGGTTCTCGATCCTCGGTGCACTGCCGTTCACGCTGGTGCTTCCCTACGCAAGTCTCTTCTGGACGGGCGCCCTGACGATCGTCATCAACCTGATCATGTCGAGCGCGTTCGCGGCCATCTTGATCTATGCCATGGAACTCATGCCGGGCCGGATCGGGCTGGTCGGCGGCTTCTTCTACGGCTTGACCTTCGGGCTGGGCGGGCTCGCCGCCGCCATCCTGGGTGCGCTCGCGGACCGGTACGGCATCGCGACCGTCTACCAGATCTGCTCCTTCCTGCCGGCCATCGGCCTGCTCGCCTGGTTCCTTCCGCGCTTGCGGGAACCCCAGCGGTGATGGACGGGACGATCGTGCGCACGCGATCGATCCCGTGGGGCGGACAGCAAGTCCTCCGCAGCCCGCGGATCGACCACGTGCTCAGCGCGGCTCGACGCGGTCGGTGCCTGCTCCTGCGCCCTGGGCGACCGCTCTCCCATCGTCTACGAACAGGAGCACGGCCCAGAGACCCCAACCGACGCCCTGGTCAGCCAAGTCTCCTGACCGTCACGAAAACGGGGCGCTCCCACTCACAGTCAGGGATGTACGTCGCGCAAGCCTACTGGAGAGGAACCGCTCATGCCAGGGTCATGGCAAACGCGTCAGGTCGAGATGGAGGGATGGTACGCCACTCTCGCCATAGATCAGGATACAGCTGTCGAGGCGCTGAGTCGCGATTATCAGCCCTACGCCCACATACTCACCAATATAAAAGGACTAGTTCTTGATATAGGGGGAGGAGCTGGTCTCGCCGGAGCATATATGGATCCGGATACTGAGTACATTGTCATCGATCCAAGTCTGAGTTGGACGACAGAGCGCTGGGCAGCGATCCGCAGGCGGCTCTCCCCTCATAGGACAGAATTCAATTTCGTGCTCGGTACCGGCGAAAACTTACCCTTTCCGTCTCAGAGTTTCGATGCGGCCTTGGCGTTTTGGAGCCTCAATCATGCATCCAACCCAGGGCAATGCATCGCAGAAATACACCGCATCCTGAAGCCCTGCGGCAGGGCTCTCCTCGTGCTGGAGGACATGGAACCCGGTTGGATCGATATCCTGCAGTTAGTAGGCCAAGCATTAATGAGAAAGCTCGGTCGCCCCGTCCGCAACCCGCTCAACTGGGGATCAGCCAAGGACGTGATCTGGCGCAAACTCTCGGGCCAGCCATGGCCCCTCCAGTCCGATCATCAGAGAATCGTAGAGCGTGAGCTTGTTCACTGGCTTCATGGTCAGTTCAGAGTTGTTAATCGCAGCTGGATCGGCGGCTTTCTGAGCTACGAATTGGAGGCCTAGCCCTGGCTGTTGGGTAACGTCACGGTGCCGGGGTCGAGTCCGTTGAGCGATCGAGGCCTGTCGCAACCGCGACCGAGAGGCTGCCGGGCCGAGCGGCGGCACCGCGGCGACCGTGAGAAGCGCGGTGGCGGCGACGTCCTTCATGGTCCTCCGGCCCAGCGCCCCAACCCTGAATGCCTTGTTCGCAGGCATCGTGCCCACGCACGTTGCAATTTCGGCGGCGATCCGTAAACGGGGGTCTGGTATACCAGAGCCCTGCGCCGCCAATCGGAGCACCTGCCTGCTGAGCGGGCGCCTTCGGCGGCGGTTCGGGCCAGCGAGGGACGCACGAGGATGTTCGACACCGTCAGTCCGGAACGACAGGGTGGCAAGTCATCCGGATTTCGGTTGTTCAGGCCGATTCTGGCGGGTGCGACCCTGCGGGAGCGCCTGGTCGCCTGCCTGGGGGCGCTCGCGGGCATCACGCTCACCGGCCTGATCTGCGGCTGGTTCTTCGGGGAAGGGCCGCACATCCCGCTCATTGTCGCGCCCATGGGCGCCTCGGCGGTGCTGCTGTTCGCCGTGCCGGCGAGCCCGCTCGCCCAGCCCTGGCCGGTCATCGGGGGCAACACGATCTCGGCCTTCGTCGGCGTGCTGGCCGCCCACCTCATTCCGGATCCCGTGGTGGCGATCGGCGTCGGCGTCTCGCTGGCGATCGCCGCGATGTCGGTGACCCGGTCCCTTCACCCACCCGGGGGTGCGGCCGCCCTGACGGCGCTGATCGGCGGCCCGGCCGTCACCTCGGCGGGCTTCCTGTTCCCGCTGTTCCCGGTCTGCGTGAACTCGGTGATCCTGGTCGCGCTCGGGATCGCGTTCCACAAGATCTCAGGCCGCAACTACCCGCACGTGCCGGTCGTGGCGCCGGCCAACACGCACGGGACGGCGGATCTGCCCGCGCCCCTGCGCGTCGGCTTCAAGCCGGAGGATGTGGACGCGGCCCTGGTCGCGCTCAACGAGACGCTGGACATCGACCGCGCCGACCTCGACCGCCTCCTCCGGCAGGTCGAGCTTCACGCGCTCGTGCGCACGCAGGGCGACCTCACCTGCGCCGAGGTCATGTCGCGCGACGTGGTGACCCTGCACGCGGGCAGCAGCGCCGAGCGAGCACGGGAGCTTCTCCTCACGCACAACATCCGGACGCTGCCTGTGGTCGACGAGGATGGACGGCTGACGGGCACGGTGGGGCTGCGCGAGCTGACGCTCCACCGCGACGCGGGTATCGCGCAGGTGATGTCCGAGGCCAGGACGGCCCGGCCGGACGAGCCGATCGTCGCGCTGGCCTCCTCGCTGTCCGATGGGCGCACCCATGCGGTGGTCGTCGTGGACGAGGGACAGCGCGTCGTGGGGATCATCACCCAGACCGACCTGCTCGCGACCTTGACGCGCCTGCTCTCGGCCAAGGCGTTCAGGCTTCCCGAAGCGGTCCCGGCCTAGGGCGGCACCCGATCACGTTGCAATCGGGTGCCGCTCTCGATCTTTGATCCTGCCGCATTGTCCGCGACGAACCGGCATCCACTTCGTCGGAAAATGCTCTAGGCGGTCGCCGCGGCCCGATCTCATCGGCCCACCCGGCGGCGCGGACGTGCGGCGCGACCGCTCGGCGGAGGACCGCTCGGCGGAGGACGGAGGGTCACGCGGCGCGAGCGTGGGCGTTGGCCCGGTTGTTGCCAGGACTCGGACCTTCCCGGCACCGCCACGTCGCAGGATCGCGTCGATGCAAGATGGACCGCTTCTCCTCTCCCTGCTTCACGCCGCCTTGATGGTATCGAGCATGATGCTGACGTGGCAGGTATCTCTCCTTCGCACGCCGAAATCGAAGTAGGCCGGTCTCCACTGTCGAGCCGCTCTCGTCGAGCCCGTCAGGCCGTCTCGCGAGGTGCTCGTGATGCCGCGATCCCCGTTCTCCGCGGCGTGCCCGTCCTCCGCGGCGTGCCCGTCCTCCGCGGAGCGAAGGTCGCGGAGAGGAGATCCGGGCCGTCGGGATCCTGGACGGCTCGCTGCGTGACCACGGCGTGCTGACGGTCATGAGCTCGGAATTCGCCGGAGTTGCACCGCTTGGGTTCAAGCGGTCGTCGCAACACCATCTTGCACGGCAGCCAGCACAGCGTCGAGCGCCTCTGCCGGCGTCTTCCAGTTCAGCGTCTTGCGCGGTCTGCTGTTGAGGGCTGCGGCCACAGCAGCAAGATCGTTCGCGCTGTGGGCGCTCAGATCCGTTCCTTTCGGGAAGTACGGTCGCAGTAACCCGTTCGTATTCTCGTTCGTCCCCCGCTGCCAGGGTGAGCGTGGATCGCAGAAGTAGACCTGCAGACCCGCGTCGATCCGCAAGCGCGCGTGCTCGGCCATCTCGGTACCCTGGTCCCAGGTCAACGAGCGCCGCAGCTGCTCGGGCAAGCGCGCGATCGTGCCGGCGATCGCCTCGCGCACCGCCTGGGCCCCGTGCCCCGCCAGCGCCGGGCCGTTCTTCGCACGCGGTGTCNCCCCATGGCCGTCCATCGGCGGAAGATGCAGCAGCATCGTAAAGCGCGTCGTGCGCTCGACCAGGGTCCCGATCGCCGAACTCTTCAGACCCAGGATCAGATCTCCTTCCCAGTGCCCCGGCACCGCGCGGTCCTCCACCTCGGGCGGACGCTCGCTGATGAGCACCTCGGGGGTGACGAACGACCTGCCTCGGCCCAGGCTGCGGGCCCGCGGCACACGCAAAGCCCGTCCTGTGCGAAGACACGCGGTCAGCTCACGCTTCAGCCCGCCCCGGCCCTGGATGTAGAGCGCCTGATAGATCGCCTCGTGACTGATGCGCATCGTCGTATCGCCCGGAAAGTCGAGCCGTAGGCGCTCGGCGATCTGCTGCGGACTCCAGGATCGACCCCATCGCCGGCTCTGGCGTCGCCCGTGCCGCCGTCCCTTCCAGGCAACGCTAGGGCCAGGCAGAGCGCTCCCGCCCGGTGTCGCGACAGTTCCGGCGAGCCGCTCCTGCACGTACGTCCGCAGCGCTGCGTTCCCCGCCAGTTTTGCTGGCTTGGGCCGGCGTGCCGCGCGTTCAGCGTGCCACTGCGCGGTCGTGGCGCGATAGTCCAGGCCGCCACTGCGGGTCGCCGCATTGCGGCGCAATTCCCGCGAGATGGTCGACGCCGCCCGTCCCAGACGCCGAGCGACGTCCCGGACCCCGTGACCTTGCGCTTGTAGGATCGCGATCTCCTCCCGCTCAGCCAACGACAGGTAGCGCGCAGAAGGCGACTTGGATGATGGTGACAGGTGGGAAGGTGCCATTCCGCCTGCTGTCCGGAACCACCGCGAGCCGACCGGTGGCGAGATCCCGAGCTTCATCGCTGCGACCTCGCTGGAGAGACCCTGCGCGAGGAACGCCCAGAACCCCCGCCGCGTCTCGCGCAGACCGACCCCGGGACGACCCGGTGACCGCAGCTTCTCGCGAAGTGCCCGATCCGAACGCCGCCGACCTGCCATCACAACCGCCCTCCGCCAAGCCGTTGCGACGACCACTTGAATCCACCCCGGATACTCCCCTCTGAGTGCCCGCCTTCACGGCCGATGCAGACTTGAGAAGATGCCGTGTCTGCACTTAAAGTCGTGCAGCGGATCGATATGCCTTGGAAAGGATGCGGCGATGGCCCGCTTCCCGATCCCGCCGCGGGGCTCGCTGTTCCGGCAGTATTTCCTCGTCCTGTTCGCGGCCGTGGCCGTGCCGCTGCTCGCCGCCGGCGGCAGCCAGGCGTGGTTCGGCTATAGGGACCAGCGGGCGCGCCTGAACGACCTGCTCGGCGCCGAGGCCCGGACCGCGGCCGCGCGGATCGCGCACTTCATCGATGGGATCGAAAACCAGCTCGCCTGGATGGTGCAATTGCCCTGGACGGAGGCCGCCGACGAGCGGCGGCGCGTCGACGCCATGCGTCTCCTGCGCCACGCCCCCGCCGTGACGAGCTTCAGACTGATCGACGGCGCCGCGAAGGAGCGGCTCTCCGTGTCGCGGATCGGCCTCAACCGCGTCGAGAGCGGCGCCGACGCGTCGGCGGATCCAGCAGTCCTGGGGGCCCGGACCGGGCGGGCTTGGTTCGGCCCCGTCACCTATCACCGCAATTCCGAACCGTACATGACCGTGGCCGTGGCGGGGAATCGCCTCGCGGCGGGCGTCGCGGTCGCGGAGATCAATCTGAAGCTGATCCTGGACGTCGTCGCGGGAATCCGGATCGGCGAGACGGGACAAGCCATCGTGCTCGACCGGCCGGGCCGGCTCATCGCGCATCCCGACATCAGCCTCGTCCTGCGCGGCGCCGAGGATCGGACGGCCGAGAGCCTCCGGGCGCTGCGGGCGGCCATCCTCGCGCAGGACGGGCGCGCGGTCGCCGGGCCGGACCCGGCGGGGCGCGTGGTGTTGGCCGCCATGGCGCCGGTTCAGGGACCGGACTGGAGCGTGATCGTCCAGCAGCCGGTCGCCGAGGCGTTCGGGCCGATCCACGCCGCCTTCTGGCGCCTTCTCGGCCTGCTCCTGGCCGGCACCGGCTTCGCCGCCGCGCTCGCCTACTGGCTCGCCGGCCGCATGACCGGGCCGATCCGCCTCCTGGAGGAAGGCGCCGCCCGGATCGGGGCGGGCCAGTTCGGCCACCGCATCGAGATCGCGAGGGGGGACGAGCTGGGGCGGCTCGCGGCCCGCTTCAACCAGATGGCGCGCGAGGTCGCGCTCTCGCAGGAGCGCTCGGAGCGCATCAGCCGCCTCAAGCGCTTCCTCGCGCCGCAGGTCGCCGAGCTCGTGGACCGGGCCGGCGACGACGGCGTCCTCGACGGACAGCGCGTCGAGGTCGTCGTGGTCTTCGGGGACCTGCGCGGCTTCACCCCGTTCTCCGCGCGATCCGAGCCCGGCGTGATCATGGGCGTACTGGGCGAGTACCACGCGGCGGTTGGTGCGACCGTGAACCGGCACGGCGCGACGCTCGTGAGCCTCGCCGGCGACGGCGTCATGATCCTGGTGAACGCGCCCGTGGCCTGCCCCGAGCCGGCGCTGCGGGCCGCCCGCATGGTGATCGAGATGCAGGCGACGGTGCAGGCCCTGACCGCGGCCTGGCGGGCGGGCGGCCACGCGCTCGGCTTCGGGATCGGCCTGGCGATGGGACCCGCCACGGTCGGGCGGATCGGCTCCGACAGCCGGCTGGACTACACGGCCATCGGCACGGTGACGAACCTCGCCTCGCGCCTGTGCGCCTCGGCGCAGGATGGCCAGATCCTGGTCGACCGCGCGGCGGCCGAGGCGATCGGGAGCGGCGTCCCCCTCGTGTCGCTCGGGACGCGGCGCCTGAAGGGCTTCGACGAGCCGGTCGCCATCTTCGCCGTGGCGGCCGGACGGGACGCCAAGGCCGAGCCAGCGCCGGACGCGGCGTGATGCCCGGCGCTCGGCGAGGAGCGAGCGGATGAGACGACGCGACCTTCTCATCGGGCCGGTCGGCGCCCTGCTCGGCGGCGCGACGGCCCGCGCGGTGCGGGCGCAGGCGCCGGCGCTGCCGGTGCTCGGGTATCTCGGCGCCGAGACGCCCGAGCGCGTTGCCAGCCGGCTCGAGGCCTTTCGCACGGGGCTCGCCGATGCCGGGTTCGTCGAGGGCCGCGACGTCGCGATCGCCTACCGCTGGGCGGACGGGCGCTACGAGCAGCTGCCCGCGCTCGCCAAGGAGCTGGCGGGCAGCGGGATCGCGGTCCTGGTCGCCCCCGGGGGTGCGCCCGTGGTGCTCGCGGCGCGCGCGGCGACGGGGACGATCCCGATCGTCTTCGAGATGGGCGGCGATCCGGTCGTCCTCGGCGTGGTGGACGATCTCGCGCGGCCCCGCGGCAATCTCACGGGCGTGTCGAGCCTGAGCGTCGAGGTCTCGAACAAGCGGCTCGAGCTCATGAAGGAGCTGTTTCCGACGGCCGCCGCCCTCGCCATCGCATTCAACCCGACCAGTCCGACGGCCGGCTCGCAGCTGGCCGGCCTGCGGGCTGCGGCCGGCAGCCTCGGCCTGCAGCTCCATATGCTGGAGGCCAGCCGCGAGGACGGGTTCGAGGACCTGTTTACGGCGCCGCGCCGGCTCGGGGCGGCCGGTCTCGTCTTCACCTCCGACCCCTTCTTCGCCTATCGCAGCGCGCGCCTGGCGATGCTCGCCAACCGCCACGGCCTTCCCGCGATCACCCAGTCCCGCGACTTCCCCATGGCCGGCGGGCTGATGAGCTACGGGGGCGACTTCACGCAAACGCACCGCCAGGCCGGCGCCTATGCGGGGCGCCTGCTCCGAGGCGAGAAGCCCCGTGACCTGCCGGTGCAGCTCGTCACGAAGCTTGAGCTGTTCGCCAACGTGAGGGCGGCCGCGCGCCTCGGCGTGACCTTGCCGCCCTCGATCCTGAGCAGCGCCGACGTGGTGATCGAGTAGGGATCCGACCTCCGCGGGGTCGTCGGCGCCCGTCCGATCAGCGCGCGCCGCGAAAGCGCGGCAGGAGCATGCCCGCCTCGCGCCGGTAGCGAATGTAGCGATCGCCGAAGAAGGCGACGAGGTCGCGCTCCTCCAGCTGGATGCCGACGAGGATGTAGGCGGTCGCGACCGCCGCGAACAGCAGGTGGCCGACCGTCATCGTCGGCGTCGCCCAGAACGCGACGACGAAGCCGAGGTAGATCGGGTGCCGGACGTGCCTGTAGAGGAAGGGCGTCGCGAACGCGGCCTCACCCGGCGCGGTCGGGCGCCAGCCCTGGATGGCCTGCTTGAGCCCGAAGAGGTCGAGGTGGCTGATCATGAAGGTGCTGGCGAGGACGACGAACCAGCCGAGCCAGAAGAGTCCCTTGAGGACGGACGCCGCGACCGGATCCGAGACCGACCATGCGGTCGCCGGGAGCGGACGCCACTGCCAGAACAGCAAGAGCAGGGCGAGGCTCGCCAGGAGGACGAAGGTGCTGCGCTCGACGGGCTTCGGGACGATGCGCGTCCACCACACCTTGAAGCGCGGGCGTGCCATCACGCTGTGCTGGAGCGCGAAGGCGGTGAGCAGGGCGACGTCCACGACCACCGCGAGCCACGGCGCGACGACCGGCCCATCGTCGACGGTCTTCGGAACGAAGCCCCCTCCGAGGAACCCGACCGCGTAGAGGAAGGACACGAGGAAGATGGCGTAGCAGACCAGGGCGTAGATCATGCGGGCAGCGTGCGACATGGGAGATCTCCGGCGACGGGAGCGTGATCGGCCGTGCTCCGAGGCCCGGTCCCGGCCCGGTACCTCGCGGCCCGCCCCTTCATCCGGCCGATCGCCCGCCCGCGTCCGTGATCGCCGTCACAGACGCGGGCGGGCATCCGAGGCATGTCGATCCCCTCAGCCGAGGAGGATCACGTGGCTGGAGCGTTCTCAGTCTTCAGGCGATGGCTCGATTGCAGTCGCACGCGGCGCGAACTCGCCCTGTTCAACGACCGCGACCTCGCGGATCTCGGCCTCCCGATCCGATCTGATCTGATGCGCGCCGCGGCCTTCAGGGTCGGACGCCAGCCGCCGCGGCCGTCCCCGGGGCAGCCGGCTCCCGCTCCGGCAGCGCGCCGCCCGGTTCGGGCGGATGGCGGGGTCGCGGCGACGCGGGTGTTCTTCGACCGCCGTCCGGCCTCATGGTCCGTTCGCGGTCCGCGGCTCCAAGCGGAGCAACCGCGATCGCCGATCCGGTCCAGTTCGGGCGCCTGCTCTCCGCCAGCCCCGTCTTCGGGCGCCTCGAACCCGACACGCGGCGTGTGAGAGCCTTCGTGCGGTGGTACCTGATGGTGCCCTGGTGCCAGCCGGCAGCATCGCGGACGTTCCGCTCGACGAACCAGAGGCATCCCTCTGTTGCCACCGCCCGGAGGCTGCAGGGTTTCGCGAGTCCCTTGATGCCGGGGCTAAACTTGAGCATGCGAAGGGATGCACTGTCGTAACATTCGCGATGAACACCGCTTCCTGCCTGTCGGAGAGAGACAAGGATGCTGATGGGCCTGGTCGCACAGCGTGCCACATGATGCCAGCGAGAGAGTACGGCTAATGACCTTGGACTGTGAACAGCCATTGACGAAGCCTCCGGATAGGCGCTTTCTCATTTGACAGCTTGCGAATTGACCGTAACCATTCGTTCAAGTGTCTCGGGGCAGCCCTTCATGCGTCGCATCGCGTTTGCTCTTGTTGCCGGGTTGGCCGCTCAAGCTGCAACCGCCCAGGTACGAACTCCAGAGTTCACCAGGGCAGAATTCGTATTCAACGAAGAGCACAACCTTCGATCCCGTGTTATTGCCCAGGTTCTGTTAATAGCCACCGGCCATCAAACGTCCGTTCCAACGGAAAACCTCGGTCTGCGCACTTTTGAGGCGATCAAGCGGTTTCAAGAACAGAACGGTATCTGGCCGGACGGAGTCCTCAACAAGTCCACTCACGACCGGCTGTTCGCAACCGCGGCACCGATGATGACAATGTGGGACTTCAAGTTGCTTGAGCATCCGTCGCGAGGCCGCCCCATCTGGGTGCCTCAGGGCTTGTCTTTGCGCCCGCTCACAAATAAGAGTGGCCTTGCGTTTGAAGACTCACTTGCCCGCCTAATCGTCAGATACAACTACTTCCCATCGATCAACGTCGCTCTCGTTTATTCAGACACGTTAGAACGCAAACGGCGCAATCGGTACGCAATCAATTACAGCGTCATTAAAGACGAATGGTTCGTTATATCAGCCACTTCCTCAAGCGGTAAAGACGAATATCTTCGCTACCACCAAGACGGAGATGGGGTCCTCGGCTTTTCACTGTTCTGGGACAATGCAAAGGGTAATGTCGGCGGTGAACGCATCGCAATCTTGATGTCAGCTTCGCTTGGCTCCGTGATGAACGGGCGTCCTATGGTCGAGCCGCCAGGGGCGTCGCAGGCGGCCGCACGAGTCGCCACGACACCTCCCTTGCAGGTTCCGGTTCCCGCACAGCCCGTGGCACGCGAGAATGCGCCCGTTCCCTCGGCGTTGCCTCCCGTCGCTACCGCGCCTCCCGCACCTGCACCTCCCGCGGCACCGAAGGCTGAGGAGAACGGCATCTCGACGGGTTCAGGCTTTTTCGTAGACACCAATGGCAACTTCATCACGAATGCCCATGTGATCAAGGATTGCAAGTTCGTCGTGGTGAAACTGAACGATAGCAAATCTCCGCACAATGCGCGAGTTGCTGCGACAGACAGCAGCAATGATCTTGCTCTCCTCGCAATCGAAGATGCCAAGGGAGGCAGGTTTGCGCCGATTAGAACGGGCACTAGGCTAGGAGAGTCTGTCGCTGCTTTTGGGTATCCTCATGCGGACATCCTGGCGAGCTCTGGAAATTTCACACTGGGAAACATAACCGCCCTATCTGGCTTAGGTGATGATAGCCGATACTACCAAATCTCTACTCCTGTTCAGCAGGGTAACTCTGGTGGCCCACTCCTAGACAGTTATGGCAACGCTGTGGGGGTCGTTGCGGCGAAGCTGAACGTGCTCAAGGTGGCGCTTGCCTCTGGCGATTTCCCACAGAATATCAACTTCGCGATCAAGAGCACGATGCTCGCGACGTTCCTAGAGTCGAACCAGATCGCAATCCAACCGGGCACGACGACAGGAGCCAAGCTTGATCCCGCAGACCTTGCGGATTCCGCCAAGGCGATGAGCGGGTTCGTAGCCTGCCAGTAATCGGAGATGTACTCTCTGACGACACGGTGCGGTCGAGGTAGACCCAGCGCTTGCCGCCGCCCTCGTCCACGACGAGGGAGAGGCCGCCGCCATCGGTGTGGCGGCCTGGCTCGGTCAGCGTCTGGACTCGCCGCGCCGAGAGCCGGTTGATCTCTCGCCCCACCGGACCCTACCATCGTGGTGCTGCGCGGTGCATGTGGGTGCACGGCATGCGCCGCCATGCCGCTGATCCGCAAGGGATTTGGTGTGGTCTATGCCCTGCGGGCAGGACTGTGAATGACTATTGGCGGAGAGGTGTCCTATCAAGACCAGTCCACCACAGTTCGTATCAGATCGCATCTCACGTCAAACAAACTGAAATCCGAGCGGGCGTAGTTCGCACGGGTTCACCTGGATGTGCTACAATCCGCGATCGAAACGTGGGTAGGGACGTAGGACGCGTGGTTGGGCGGAGCAAACTCACCGCGATGGGTGTCGCGAAGCTCAAGTCCCCTGGTATGTACGGGGACGGCAACGGGCTCTGGTTGCAGATAACCCCCGGCGGCAAATCATGGATTTTCCGCTTCACCCTCCACGGGCGAGCCCGCGAGATGGGGCTTGGTTCGAGTGCCATCTACAGCTTGGCGGAGGCTCGGGAGCGGGCCGTCGCGTGTCGCAAGCTCGTGAATGAGGGGATCGATCCGATCGAGGCCCGGCGCGAGAAGAGGCGTGATACGGCGCTCGACAGCGCGAAGTCGATCACTTTCAAGGAGTGTGCCGAGGCGTACATCCGGGCACACGCGGCCGGCTGGCGGAACCCGAAGCACGCTGCGCAGTGGACAGCGACGCTCGCCAACTATGCCTACCCGGTCTTCGGCGAGCTGCCGGTGGCTGCTGTCGATACAGCGCTCGTCATGCGCGTCCTGGAGCCGATCTGGACGACGAAGACGGAGACGGCAAGCCGGGTGCGCGGGCGCATCGAGTCCGTTCTCGATTGGGCTAAGACGCGGAACCACAGGGAGGGCGAGAACCCGGCCCGCTGGCGGGGCCATCTCCAGAATCTACTTCCAAAGCGCTCCAAGGTACAGAAGGTACAGCACTTCCCTGCCCTACCCTACGACGAGATCGGCCCATTTCTATCGCAGGTTCGAGGGCTCGGCGGTGTCGCTCCCCGCGCTCTGGAGTTCGTGATCCTGACCGCCTGCCGGACCGGTGAGGTGATCGGCGCGCGATGGATCGAGATCAACCTCAACGAGCGGATCTGGACCATTCCGGCCGAGCGCATGAAAGCAGGACGGGAGCACCGCGCACCGCTTTCCGATGCCGCTCTCGCCGTGCTTGAGCCGTTGCGGGCCGCTGGCGGCGACTACGTCTTTCCTGGCAGTCGGCGCGGCAAGCCGCTGAGCAACATGGCCATGCTGGAGTTGCTGAAGCGCATCAAGCGCGAGGACCTGACCGTGCACGGCTTCCGCTCCACATTCCGGGACTGGGCGGCCGAGCGCACCAACTTTCCAAGGGAAGTGGCCGAGGCGGTGCTGGCGCACACGCTGGAGAACAAAGTTGAGGCGGCGTACCGGCGCGGCGACCTTTTCGAGAAGCGGCGCGAGCTGATGGATGAATGGGCGGAGTGGTGCAAATAGCATTCATAGGCCCGTCTGATGTGGAACGGAAAGATTGCGATGTCGAATGATCCTCGTGAGCGTATATATTCAATCTTAAGCGAATTATACAATATTGCTTCAAGCTCAGAATCGGCAAGTCACCTTACTGACGACGAAAAAATGAAGATAATGTCATATGGAGATACGATTTGGAGAAAGGGCACGTTTCTTGCTTTGCATCTTCGCGAATATGCAGAGTCCGATGGTGACTCCGAACGCACGCCAAGGCCGCAGGTGAATGATCTTCTTAAATGCCTTAAGAGATAATCTTTGCATCTTTCCACATAGGTAGCACTTGTTTTCTTTACGACAGTACTCGACGTTACATATCTGCAGAGAAAGCTAAATTAGCCAGAGAAGAGAAGAAGAAGAGCAATGCAAAAAAATTTAAGGCGGCCGAGGAAGTAATACTAGATTTAGCTCCGACTGGTGCTTCTATATACGATATCAAGAACGCATATATCGAGTTATGCAAGAAAAGAAAAATAAAAATAGATCGCGATCCCTCTCCGCGAACCATCGAGAGATGGAAGGCAAAAATCATGGGCCCTGCTCAACACAAAAATGACTGAGGGCCCTTTTGGAAACTGAGGTGGCGAGTTTCGGTGGGGCGAAAGGCGCAATTCAAGCTCAGAATGTGGACCGAGCAGAGCCGTGGCCAGATGGCCGAGATCGCCAGGAAGACCAAGCGGTACTCATCTGACCTGTCGAACGAGGAATGGGCGGGGATCGCGCCCCTGATGCCCAGCCCGAGCCGGCGCGGGCGGCCGCGTCGCGTCGACTTGCGCGAGGTCGTGAACGGTTGCGCTACCTCGTGCGCTCGGGCTGCGGGTGGGAGATGCTGCCAACTGAGTTCGGTCCGTGGCAGACGGTCTACGGGTGGTTCCGGGGTCTGATGCGGCGCTTCCTGTTCCAAACCATCCACGACCTCGCCCTGATGTGCGATCGGGAGCGGACAGGCCGCGAGGCGAGCCCTTCCGCGACCGTCGTGGACAGCCAGTCGGTCAAGGCGCCGGCGCCTGGGGCCGTGCGAGGCTACTACGGCGTTAAAAAGGTGATGCGCCGCAAGCGCCCCATCGCCGTCGACACGGCCGGACGGCTCCTGATGGTGAACCTGACCCGGGCGGACATCTCAGACTCGGCCGGCAAGCAAATCATACTGGACGCCATCCGCAAGCACTGGCCGTGGGTGAGGCACCTCTTCGCCGACGGCGCCTACGACCAGCTCCAGCTCATGGACAAGGCCGCCGGCATCCAGGTCCCGCCCCGCCGCCGAGCCGTGGAGCGCAGCTTCGGCTGCATGACACGCTGCGCCGCCTCGTGCGCGATTACGAGCAACGCCTCGACGTCTCCGAGGCCATGTACTCTTCGCCATGGGCGCCATCCCCCTGCGAAGGACCGCCCATCCGTGAGTTTCCAAAAAGACTCTGACAGTCTGACCGACACTCTCACAGAGTGTCGGTTGGATAGCTAGCAAGCTGGCGGATCAGAGGCTTTATTCCGGCCGTTCGCATCAACCCGGGCGAATTGAAGCGGAGTAAGGCAATGCAGATGACGCTCTCTCGGAAGCTGAGGCAGAACCCGAAGATCAGCTACACCACCCCGGAAGCCTGCGCGGCTCTCGGCATCGGCAAAACCAAACTGTTCGAGTTGCTGGCGCGCGGTCAGATCAAGGCTGTGAAGGTCGGTGCTCGCCTGCTCTTCACCGACGAGTCACTGAGGAACTTCGTCAACTCGCTCCCGGAGGCGCGCGCAGCTTGAACACTGAGAAGAGTGAAGCCCGCACGGGTCTGCACACCCGGCAGGCTTCGAAAACCATTCCCGTCAACAACACGGATTATAGCGCAATGAGCGCCGTCCTCAACCAGATTGCCCGGCGCTTCGGCACGTCCGCCGAAGTAGCCGCGGTTATCGCCGACCTCGCTCGTCTCGGTCCCAAGGAGGCGCGGCGATGAGCAGCGCTCTCTACCACCACACCGACACGGCGCGCCTCGCCTGGATCCTGAGGTCCGGACAACTCCGCCCTGGGAGCAACCAGATCCCCGGGCTCCCCCGTCAGGACTTCCTGTGGGCGACCACGGCAGCCGCGGGTGACGCTACCGCCTCGGCATCGCGCGACGCGCTCCGTGCCGGGCGGACCCGGGCCGTCCGCTTCGGCCTGCGCGCCGACGACTTCCTGGCCTGGCCGGAGATCGTCGGGCAGCACCCCGAGTCGACGGTCGAGCACGTCGCGCACCTGGAGCGCTTGGCCGCCGGTCGCAGCTCACCGAGAACCTGGCGCTGCCGGTCCACTCCCCTGCCCAGTTCCGCCTGGCTCGGAGTCGAGACCAAGGCGTACGCGGACAAGAGGTGGATCGCGCTCCCGGCCGATGCGCCCGTCGACACCATCGACGCCTCGACACTCGGGATGTGGATCGAGGGCCGGTACTTCAACTCCAGGGCAGAGCCCGGCCTGTTCGGCATCACCCGCTACGACGTCGCGGTCGGTGTCAGGCATCGGAACTCCGGCTTCACGGCCTGCATCCGGGGGGCCGCATGACCGAGCCCGTCCACTCCAGCAGCGGCATCTCACACGGCTCGACCGAGATGCTGCGCGCCTGCATCGGCGAGACGGTGGCGGGCGCCGCCATCCACGCCGATCTGGCGACCACCTACGCCGAGATCTGCGACGATGTCGGCCTCGGATACGCGATCCGCTGCCTCGTGGCCGACGTGCGCGCCGCCGTCAGCCTCCTGGCCGACCTCAGGGAACACAAGGCTCGCGTCGCCACACGGGAAACCGAGCGGCGTGGCCCCCGGACGGCGGAGGGCGCGAATGTCTGAAGCACTGTTCGCTACCGAGATGCAGCGCCTCGACGAAGCCGGCGTTGAGGAGCCGTCCGAGGTCCGGGCCAATCAGGAGCGGCACGGCGGCATCAGGTGGCCGAAGGGTTTTCGGATGCGGGCCGATGGCCTGTGGTACGAGCCCGAGGGCGACGAGGAAGCGATGCGCGTCTCCGGACCGTTCCGTGTGCCGGGACTGGCCCGCGACCCCGCCGGCTCGGGCTGGGCCGTCACGATCGAGTGGAAGGACAGGGATGACCGCCCGCACCGCGGGTTCGTGTCCTACGCCGACCTCGTCGGTGATGGTGTCGACTGGCTGCGCCCGCTGGCCGCCGCCGGTCTGCCCGTCACGATCGGCACCAAGGCTCTGCGCCTCCTAAAGCGTGCGCTCTACGAGCTGGAGTGCACCGCACGCGTTCGGCTCATCCGCCGGTCGGGCTGGTACAGGGGAGCCTTCGTGCTCCCCGAGAGAACGATCGGCTCCGCGCCCGGCGAGGAGGCGGTCTTCGAGGGACGGCTCGACGCTGCCCGGTACGCCTCCGCGGGCACCCTGGAGCAGTGGGTGGACGCCGTCGCGGCGCCGGCCGCCGGCAACTCCCGCCTGCTCCTGGCGCTGGCGGTCGCCTTCGCCGGTCCGGTCGCCGACTTGCTGGAGGACGAGGGTGGCGGGGTCAACCTCAAGGGTGCGTCCTCGGTCGGCAAGTCAACGCTCCTCGTCGCCGCCGGCAGCGTGTGGGGCGGGGGCGCCCGCGCGGGCTTCACGCAGACCTGGCGGGCCACCGGCAACGGCCTGGAGGGCGTGGCGAAGGCGCACTCCGGCACGGTGCTGATCCTCGACGAGCTTGGCGAGCTGGAAGCCCGCGAGGCGGGCTCGACGGCCTACCTCCTGGTCAACGGCCTGGGCAAGGCGCGGGCGACTCGCGATGCGGAGCTACGGGCGCGGCACGAGTGGCGGGTCATGCTACTCTCCGCCGGAGAGGTCGGGTTGGCCGACAAGATCACGGAGGGCGGCAAGCGCGCCCGGGCCGGACAGCTCGTGCGCCTCGTCGATGTCACCGCCGACGCGGGTCGCGGCCTCGGCATCTTTGATGACACGAAGGGCATGGAGCCGGCCCCGTTCTCCAACATGATCAAGTCGGCGGCGCTCAAGGTGTACGGCACGGCCGGCGTGGGCTTCGTGTCGGGGCTCGCCAACGACCCCGACCGGTACGCCGCCGCGGCGCGGCGGCGCATCGCCGAGGTGAGCAGGAACCTGCTGGTCGGGCTGCCGGAGGCTGACGGTCAGGCCACCCGCGCCGCGCACCGGTTCGCCCTGATCGCGGTCGCGGGGGAGATGGCGCGCGCCGTCCTCAATCTCCCCTGGGCCGAGGGCGAGGTCGACGGCGCGATCAAGACCTGCTTCGATGCCTGGCGGGCAACCCGGGGCGGTGACGGTCCCGGCGAGCTGGTCGCGGCGCTGGAGGCGATCCGCAGCGCGATCGAGCGGCACGGCGAAGCGCGCTTCCGCAACCTCGACCAGCATGACGGCGGGGCCGCCCCGATTCGCGAGCTGCTGGGATACCGGCAGTCGCGTGATGGGGACGTGATTTACGCCTTCACGGCGACGGGCTGGGCCGAGACGCTGGCGGGCACCGCCGATCCCAAGAGCATCGTGAAGATGCTGTTCGAGCGCGGCGTCCTATTCGCCGGCAGGGACCGGACGCACCGCCACTTCGTGAAGTTCCACGGCCAGCCGATCGGCACCTACGCGGTCCGGGCGAGCGCCGTGCTGGACACGGAGGCGGCCTGATGTCGGCCAACATCGCGGCGCTGGACGCGCTGATTTCGAGCTGGCTCAGCCCGAAATCGTGCGTGACGCGCGTGACCTGCGTGACCACGAACGGAAACAACGACTTAGCCGGTCACGCGGGCGGTGCCGACTGCGTGACCCGCGTGACCGAGCGGGAGAAGCCGTCACGCGGTCCCGCGCTCCTCGTGACCGACGCGCAGAACTGCGTGACCGGCAAAGATGACCCCAATCAGGAGCTTACTCGCGCGGGTCACGCAGTCACGCGGTCACGCACAAGTTGCGAGGGAGCTATGGAGGGTGCGGACCGCATCCGTTCCGGCCCGCAGCTCGGCGTTGAGGACTGGCTCGCCGCCTACGATGAGCGGGCCGGAATCTTGGAGTTTGAGGGCGGCCTCGACCGTGGCGAAGCCGAGCGGCTGGCACTGGAACAGGTCACCATGGTGCCTGGCTCGTGCCCCTGCGCTGAGACCGTGGTGCCGCCGGCCGGCAGCATCATCGAGGACCCCATGATGGCGATCGACGACGCCTTCGCTGCCTGCGACACCTCCGCCTCGGCTCTCTTCGCGCAGATGATCGACGATATCGGCATGAAAGAGATCATGCGCTTGGGCGAGAAGGCGGAGTGCCCCGTGGGCTGCTGCTATGGAGGGGATGTCACCCACCGAACAGGCGCTGTTCGCTAAGGTACACGGGTTCGGTGTTCAGTAGAGTCGCCAACTTGGCAAGTTGAAAAAGGATAGCCATACCGTGCGGCCCACGCGTGCGATGCTCGGGCCCTTGGCGGACGCGGTCAGGCCGTTTTCGGGCTGAGGACCCGGTGCACGGACATGCGGCTGAACTACTGATGTCCACCAGCAGGCCGACGCCGTCGATAGATCTGAGCGACTGGTGGAACAACGATCGAACGGATTAAAGTGACCCCTTGCCGACATTGAGCTGGTGCACCTCGTAGGTCTGCTTAGAGGTGAACAGCAGACGCTAGTGAGGCAGTCGCGCCACGATCAGGATCGCCCTCACACTGCTACCGCGTTGAGGGCCGCTAAACATCGGATCCGGCAATAGCGGGTTGGTGAAGGAGCTTGTGAACGGCCCTACCCTCGAATCGGCCGCTATCGCGCGCCGGTCGTCTTGCGCACGGGATTGGTGGACGACGATGCCGGCGGTGCTCATGCGTCGGCTCCCTCGTACCGCCCGAGGTAGTCGCACTTGCCGACCGGCACGCCTTCATGCTGCAAAATGTCGTAGGCCGTCGTGACGTCGAAGAAGGTCGGCAGCGCGAACTGGAACAGGTAGCGGTCGCCCCGCAGCGTCGATGCGTTCGCCCAGCCCCCGAAGGTCACGATCCGAGTCTCGCTGCCGGCGAAGGTTTCGGGTGCAACCGTGCCCAGATAAGCGATCGTCTTCGCACAGCGCTCCCGGAGTTGGTCGAACGTGGTCTCGTCGTCGGCGAAGGACGGCGCCTGCGTGCCGGTGAGCCGGGCCGCCCCGAACTTGGCGGTGTCGGAGGCCCGCTGCACCTGTCCGGCCAGCGTCAGCATGTCAGGGGCTAACCGCGCCTCGACGGAGGTCGAGAGCGCGGCGCCGCTCCCGGCCGCGTGCGCCTCGGCCTTGTCGAGCAGGGTCGAGACGGTCAGCCCGCGCGTGAAGACCGGCACGGAGGCGTCGTACAGGGAGAGGGACATGCGGGCTTCTGTCAGAAGGTTTCGACCCAGGGTCTGAGGTCGAGTTCGAAGGTCCAGGCGTCGCCGGGCTGGCGCAGCAGGTCGAGGTAGGCCTGCGCCACGCCGTCGGGCGACAGGGTGGAATCCGGTCGCTCGGCCGGGTCCGGACGGGCGGCGCTGCGCACGCCGCCGTCCACCACGACGTGCGCGACGTGGATGCCCTTCGGCCCGAGTTCCCGGGCCGCGCTCTGGGCGAGGCCGCGCAGAGCGAACTTGCCCATCGCGAAGGCGGCCGAGCCGGCGTAGCCCTTCAGCCCCGCGGTCGCGCCGGTCAGCAGGATCGCGCCCCGGCTCCCCGGAAGCATGCGGCGGGCGGCCTGTTGCACGGTCAGGAACGCCCCGAAGGCCGTGACCTCGACGGCCTTGCGGACGCCCTCCGGGTCGACATCGGCCAGCGATCCACGCAGGCGCCCACTCGCGTTGTAGATCACGACCTCCGGCGCTCCGAGTTGTGCATCGACCGTCTCGAACAGGCGACGGATCGCGTCCGGGTCGGCGGCGTCGGCCGCGACCGTCAGGGCGCCTGTCTCCGCCGCGAGGGCGGCGAGCTTGTCCGTGCTGCGGGCCGCGAGCGCGACCCTCAGCCCGGCGCCCGCGAGCTTCCGGGCGAGCGAGGCGCTGATGCCCGCTCCGGCCCCGACGATCAGGGCGCTGGCGTAGGGGATGTCCGGCATCGCTGTGATCCTCCGATTGTCTTCGCCACCGCGGCCGTAAGCTGGCTCGCGCCGCCTCCAGCAAGTCTCCGGCGAGCCGCTCGTCGTCCACGGCCCGGGCTAGGACGAGAGCCCCGACCAGGGTCGACACGGAGGCGAGCGCCCGCCGGCGGTATCACGGGAGTGCCGACAGGCCAGCCTCTATGTTTGACCATGCAGAAACATCGACATTTATTCATAGCAATGGTGCCGTTCTTAATACCAGTTTTCCTGTAGTCTTGCTCGACTCTAGAGCTAAATGCGCCCGGGCTACGTCCTCAAAGGCGAAAGACTGTGTTTTTAAAGATTGAATTTTGCCTTCTTCCAACCACCCAACAAGGTCGTTCACGGCCGGGCGAAGTAGATCAGTACGGCTGAACAGAAAAGATAGATTGAAAGCCACCACGCTTTTGTTATCTGCAGTCATATGGAACGGATTGAAGCGCGGCATCATTAACATGCCAGCCGCAGCCTTGAAGTATTTGATGCGCCCGCCCTGTTTGGGCAATAGCGCGTGAAACCCATAGACCATCAACTTCCCAGTTGGCCTCAGATGCGCGTAGCTCTGTGCGAGCGTCTCGGGGCCGTTCGCATCAAAAATCATGTCGTAGCCCTGCGGACACAGGCGCTCAGCCTCGTCCCAGAGCGGCTGACTGGACTTATCGATTACGGCGTCTCCGCCAAGCTGGTACACGTATCCGACTTTATGCGTCGCTCCGACCACACCTGTCACGTGGAGGTCGTGCAACTTGCATAGCTGCACCAATGCTGAGCCTACGCCGCCGCCTGCCGAGTGTGCGAGAACCCTCATGCCGGGCCGAATGACCACATTTTGCAACAGGCCATGATATGCCGTGAGGTGCACGGCCAGAAAGCCCGCGGCTGCTTCGAAGCCCAGAGCGTCAGGTTTGCGCCAAACAAGATCTGCGCTCGCGCAAACATGCGTAGAATATCCACCAAATAACGTAACACCAAATACCGGATCTCCAATCTTCAGGTGCTCAACATTGCGGCCGGTTGCTTCCACGTAGCCTGAGTACTCGAAGCCCGGCGTGATCGGCCAGCCAACGAGTTGGCGGGCGGACTCATAAATCCCCCAGCGGACACATATGTCCGCATAATTCACTCCCACTGCGTGGGTCCGGACTAAGACCTGTCCATCGCCAGGATCAGGCACAGGATGAGTTTCGATCCCAAGCCGCTCGTAGCCTCCAGCTTTGTGGATTACTACTTTGCGCATGTGCTCTGAAGATGGCATTATTCTTCTACGAAAGAGCTCATTATACGTTGCGTCTGCGATGAGTGTCTTTCAGGGTTCGCAGTGTTGTTGGCGGCGGCGGCTGGCTGGTTCTGAACCGTCTCGGACTGCCTTAGGAGGAACGGGGCTGCAGCCATCGTCCGAACGTCCTCCTTGGTAGCGCAGCCATCTCAACTCACCGTCCACCTCACACCGGCATCCGGGCCTGATCGACTGCCCGCCTCTGAGGGCCTGACTCCTACGATCTATATTCATCGAGCTGGGCGCGGCCGACCGGTGTGATTCGGACGCGCGCCGGCTTCTCACATACTCGCGCCACCGCCCCGCCTGTGACCAGGGCGTTCAGCGCGTCCGCCAGAGCACGGAACGGCAATCGAGAACGCGCAGCAGCCTCCAAATCCTTGAACGGAACGCCGGCGTCGCCGTGCTGGGAATCAAGGGCTTCGAGGATCTCGAGAACCGTGACGCTCTGCAGCGAGTCTGGTCGTGGTGCCCGTGGCCGCATCGCCATTTCTTTCAACAGGTCGGGGTGTTCGGCCCCGGGACCGGAACCTCGCCCCGGGCCAGCGTCAGCGACACCAGCGCTTGGCAGTTCGCCTTCTTGCCGAGCTGACCGGAGTACTGACGCTGCACGCCGACGGAGTGGCGCCCCTGCTTGGCCAGCGCGGTGTCGTCGACCACCAGCACGGCCTGTGGGCCACCCACGAGCCGGTCGGCCTGCTCGGCCAGCACGCGCTCGAGCCGTGCATGCGACCAGGGCGAGGCGGATACGAAGTGATGCAGTTGCTGCAGGTTGCCGGGCGCAACGCGCGCTGCCATCGGTTCCACGCTCTTGCGCTCGCCGGGCAGGAGCAGACCTCGCAGGTAGAGCGGCGCCCAGCGTCGCTGTTCGGCGCGGGGCAAGGCGGCCAGAAAGGGAGCCAGCCATGCCTCCAAGTGGTCCAGCCACGCCTTCGACCCAAACTCATCCATCGCGGTTCTCCCGCCCGCCTCAGCAGACAAGAGATGGGAGGCCTCAATCTGGCAGAGTAGTGCTAGAGCGTGCCCGGGCGTCGCCTGGACGAGGTGGACGGGCGCGCCGAGCTCTCACAGTGTGAGAGGACGAAGGGGATGGTATTAAACAATCACCCCTTCGCGATGTTGATTACGCCGCCTGAGCCTCGGGCGAGTTGACGCGGTTCACCATCCACCTCAGGGTTCGTGCGGCACGGGCGTAGCTGCCACAGGACCCGGCCGGATCGCGGCCCCGGTAGGAATACGGTACCAGCGCCTCCAGTTGGCGCCGCTCCAGACCCGGCATGGTATCCGAGCAGTTCCAGAGCAGGCCGCAGACCTCGCGAATGGTCATCTGGCGCTCGCGCACCTCAACGGTGGGCTCAGGCTCATCGTCCTCCCACGCCTCGAAAGCCTCGATGGCCTCAAGGAAAGCATCGCGGATGTCGCCCGGCGCGTGGCCGCCGCGAGCGGGTGTGTAGGACGAGTGTTTCAGAACGGATTGGGTTCGCATGTCGACAACCTCTCAACAGGAGACGCACGAAGATCGTGGACTGCCGAGAGCGTTGCCGCGCCGCGAACAGGGGAACCCGGGGCTTCTTTCGGCAGAGAACCGGGGCCTGCCGACCTCAGTGCCGATATGGCGGCACGTCATAGGTCGCAAAGGCGAATGTACCGTAGCAGCCTGTCCTGGCAAGCCAGCAGCGGCACTACCGCCCCTCCCTGTGGTCCTCGATCGAGGATGACGCTCGTGGCAGGCGACTGCGATCAGTATCAGGTGGGCGCGGATCGAAACTCGCCCGACGAACGGGTCGCGATCCGTTCCAAGGCAAAGAGCGTTTTCGCGGAATGGATGGTCGCTCAAATCCTCGGGCTTCAGCCGGAGCCGCGCGGATCCTGGGACGATTGGGACATCCTCTTGCCGGACGGTCGCACCGTTGAGGTGAAGGCGAGCGCTTACCTCCAGGTGTGGCACACGGCTGACGCACCACCCTCCATCATCCAGTTCAGCGGTCTGAAGGGGCACCGCTGGATTGATGAGACCCAGCGGCGGACTTCGCCAGAGCGCACCTACAACGCCGACCTGTACGTGTTCTGCGTCCAGACGGAGAGAGACCCGGCGCGGTGGGACGCGTTCGATCTCACGCAGTGGAACTTTTACGTCGTATTTCGCGCCCGTCTTGAAGTGTACGGAGCCGCCAGTCTGCGCCTGTCCACAGTTCAGAGCTTCACCCGTAAGCTGACTGCCGAGGAGCTTCCTGGAGCCCTGGAAGTCTAGACGCTGAGATACCGAGCCGAGCTGTCTGATGGACGGGCGTGCAGGTAGCGCCCGGTAGTGGCCACCGAGGCATGGCCGAGGGTGGCCTGGACGAGGTGGACGGGGGCGCCGCGATCGAGCGCGTGACTGGCGTGGGCGTGCCGGAGCCAGTGCGCGGACACTTCGGCCGAGAGGCCGGCGCGGACAGCGGCCGCCTTGACCACCCGGTGCACCGCGCTGGCGTCGAGCGGGCCGCCGCCCTTGCGCGAGCGGAACACTGGGTCGTCCGGGCCGGCCGCGCCACGTAGATCGGCGAGCAGGCGCCACGTGCCGGTCGAGAGCAGCACGACGCGGGTCTTGCCGCCCTTGCCGTAGACCGTGACCTGCCCGGCCTCGTCGCGCGGGGCGAGATCGCGCCCGCGCAGGCCGGCGATCTCGGAGATGCGCAGGCCGCCGCCGTAGAGCAGGGTGAGGAGCGCGCGGTTGCGGGGCGCGGGTTCGAGGGCGAGCATTCGGTGCACGGCCGCCTCGTCGAGGATGCGCTCGGCGAGCGTGGTCTTGACCGGCGGGGCCTTGAGGACGGCGCCGACGTTGAAGGGCAGGTAGCCGAGCTCGTGCGCGAAGGTGAGCAGGCTCTTGAGCACCGAGGCCGCGAGCGCGACCGTCGCCGAGGAGCCCGGCAGGCCCGCGAGGTAGTCCTGCAGGTCGCCGACGCGCACGGACCCGAGGGGCTTGCCGACCTGGGCGCGGAAGCGGGCCGCCTGGCGCGCGTAGGTCCGGCGGGTGTTCGGGCTGGCGGAGCGGGCGAGCCAGAGGCGGATCAGGTGGGCGTCGCTGTCGGCCTGCGGGGTGGGCCCGTCCGCGACGGGAGCGGAGGGCCGCGGGACGAGGGCAGTGCTCACGGCTCATCCTTCTCGATGAACCCGAAGGACCCCCGCCCCGGGTCGCCCGGCTCCGCCACCATGCGCAGCGCGAGCTGGGCCGCCGGCATGACCAGCAGGACGTCCTGCCCCTCCTCGTCGACGCCGGACAGGAGCACGTGCTCGCCCTCCTGCGAGATCCGCTCCACGCGCAGGGTCGGGTCGCTCAGCGGCGACGCCCTGACCCGCTCCCCGTCATCGGCCGCGTCCGCCGCGAAGCGCTTGAAGGCTTTGAGAACCGGGGCGAGGTCGGTCATGCGCGGCTCCGGGGCGAACGCAAGATAATGAACCTTGTCTGGCGTTCGGAACGGCGGGTCAAGCCGCACCGCGAGGCCGGGCACGGCGCCCCGGCGAACCGGCATGCGCGGCCAAGAACGTACCTTCGCCAGGAGAACGCGGCCGAGGACGCGACGCGGGCATCGTGTTCGTCGCCGACGAAGCGGGCGTCACCGGACCGTGGCGAGCTGAGGCGCCGTCTGCTGCGCCGGCGGGCCGACCCGGGCCCTTGGGCGCTGGTGATGCCACACCTGCCCGGCCAGGAGGGTGACAGCGAGCGATACGGCGACGATGTCGAAGAGAGCGCGCACCGCCGTCCTCCCATCTCTGCCTGCGTAGTCTGCCGCAGATTGGGAGGGGCGTCATTGCGCGGTGCGCTGAGGCCGTGGTGCACCGCCTGTATCGGAGTGCGGCGGCCGGGCGCGGTCGGCCCGCTCGAGGTCCGCGCGAGACCTTCGGAACACTGTCCGGAGGCCCCATAACGCGCACCAGAATGACGCTTATGCGAACGGCCGGCTTCTTCGACATGACGGCGCTCAACCTGCGCAATGTGCAGACGGCCCTGACCTTAGGAACGTGCAGCGGGCAATCCATTAACTTACGTCGAAATATGGACTTGCTTGGCTGTAATCGCACCGTTCAAATTGTCTGAAACCACACAATCCAGCACAGCGCAGCATGATGATAGTTTCGTTGCCGGGAACATCGTGCTTTGGTGTGAGCGTCTTGAGCTGTACTTCAGCCCGCCCGGCCCTGCTGCGGCGGGCTTTTCTCTCCGCTTCCAACGAGTTGCGCGCCGGTCGCGTCCAAGTAGTCTCGCCCGTCTGCCAGGTCTGGACGATAACTTGGCACGGCCCACTCGGCAGTGACCGCAACAACACCGAGAGCCGGCGGTCATCGACATGGTGAGAGGCGCGGCCGGTACCCTCTTTCACGGGACGGGCGGCTCTCCATCATCCCGCGGAGAGAGACGACGTTCCGTCTCGCGGTTCGCTTCTTCCAGTGTCGCGATACGCCAGCTTTGGTGCTCTACGATGTCCGCCATCTGGCGCAAAGCTGTCGCGAGCATGCGCGTCACCTCGTCTGACTGACTCGAAACCAGGACGCGATCGACAGTCTCTTTGATCCGAGAGAACTCAGACATCGTCGCTGTTCCTGACGAAGGCCCGCTGAAAGCGCGCCAGGGCGGCCTTTAGCCCTCCCTTGGGCTCCTCCGGGGCGGGCAACACCATCGCTGGGATGCGCACCGAGGGTGCCGCCGCCCGCTTCACCGAGAGCCGAACGACGTCTCCGACCCGTTCCGGCGTATTAGGAGAACTCTGCATATCTGAGGGGTGCAGCGGCTTGCACCCTATTCCTCTCCGCCGCCGGGAATGGCTCAACCACTGATGCCACTCGCGACTTGTCACGTCGATCACGTTGGTCATCGACTTGGCGCCCTTCCTCGGCCGCTCTGTGATGGTGAGCAGGCCGTCCCTCTCCGCGAGTCTCAACGCAGACTGGGCCGTTCGGATGCAGACACCTGCTCTAGCGGCAATCTCGGCTACCGACATCTCGGACCGCAGCGCGTCCCCCATGACGCCAAGGACGGCGAGCTGGTGGGGCGTGTAGCGGGCGGCGAGCGTGGGCGGCAGCGGGCCGCTATAGGCGATCCTGCGGTGGTGGGAGGCGGCACGTCTCCCGAGGTTTGGCCTCACCCGCTTGGCCCAGAAGCGCCGGCTCTGCACCGGCACGTTCGCGCGGATCTCCCGGTCCAATCTCTCGTACTCGGCGTCGCTCAGCCGGGCGGCAGCGTACTGCCCGGCCAGTTCCCTCGGCATCCGGTCGCGTGTCATTGGCAGTTAACAATCCGAGGCACTTAAGGCCGTTGATTGGACCGTGTGCAAGCTGATTACTAGCTAGAGATGTGTGTGACCTGAGCATGAATTAGGCCGCCTCTCCGAGTTGCCAAATCACCTGATGCCCGGTATGGCCAGTCTCAACAAGCATAGGGAGGCGGCGATGATCGCAGAAACGGTAGCAAGTATCGGCCTTCTCAGCACGGCAAGCGTAAGCCTTGCTATAATCATGCTTCTGCTGCACTAAGCACAGCCGCGGCGTATCTGTGTTTTAACCAAAGTTTAAGGCGCCTGATTGGCGCGCTTACCGTCGCGTTCGTCTTCCCCGACGGCGATGGCATGCGCCCGCTACGGGTAGAGCGGGCGCCGCTGCAGGAGGGCCCGCAGCAAGACCGTGCGAACGATCCTTCGCCTCTCCTCTCGATCGATCTGCGGGTCTGCCAATAAGCGGCAGGCATTGTCATCGGCTGCAACGGTGACCGCCAGATCCAGGCTGAAGAGGCCGATCTGGTGCGTGCGCGTGGTCGGGTCGGCGAGGTAGACGTCCGCCGCTTCGGTCACAGCATCCATGTCGACCGGCAGCGTAACGCGCTTCTCGCCCGGGTGCTGGCGGTTGGCATAGCTTGGCGTGCGGATTCCGATTGAAGTCGGCCACCGGTTCCGAGGCGAAGCCGGCCAGCGTTCCGATTTGATGTCGGCCAGCGTTCCGAGATGAAGCCGGCCACTCGGTAGCC
>NZ_KB900609.1:6431618-6512004 GCF_000379105.1 Methylobacterium sp. WSM2598
TGCGCGAGTTACCGCCGAGGCCGAAACCCTTTGCAATCTCGGAGCGCTGGGCGGCGTAGCTCGCCGCGACCATCGGGTAGTCCGGCGGCAGACCCCACTTCTCCCGGTACTGCTCGGGGGTGAGCCCGCGCCCGGACAGGTGCCGCTTCAGCGACTTATAGGGCTTGCCGTCCTCAAGGCTGATGATCGCGTCGGGCGTGATCGTCTTCTTGATCGGCACTGGTGGTACCAACCTCACCGGCTCCGGCTCAGTTGGCTTGCCGAGGCCTTCCAGGGCTGCATGGACGCTCTGGATCAGCGCCGGCAGCTCGCCTAAAGGCACGCTGTTGTTCGACACGTACGCGGCGACGATGACTGCTGCCGTGTCCGTGCTGGTCACGTTCCCGGCCAGAATGCCGCTCTGCTCCTCAGCTCGATCCCTAATCATCGCACCCTCCCTAGACACATTATGCTGCACAACTCTGTGCTGCTGCTTGATCAGGCTCCCTACGCTATCCAGCCGCCCGTGATCCCAAGCGTGGCTGCATAGACGACCCGGCCGCTTTCGTCGCGGATGCTCACCTGAAGCGAGTACAGGTCGATGCCAGCAAAGGCCCGCTCGAGGGCTGCGACCTCGGGCAGGAGGCGCAGAGCTGCCCGGCGCGCGTCCTCCGCGCAGGAGAACGTCTGTCCAAGATCGTCATGTGTGGCGCCGTCACGCCCGATGACATCAAAGAAGTAGCGCGGCAACGGCGGCTCCTCGCGGCTGGCCGCAGGCATGAACGTCTCACCTTTGGCGGCGGGGGTGTGCAGCATTCTGACTGCGTCGTGCACTGAGCGGCCTCTGTAGCAGGAGAGCCTATTCCGCTGGCCTTGCCATGAGGATCGCTGTTCGGACTGCGATCACGCGAATGGCATCAGTGGACTTCTCGTAATTCACCTTAAACTTACTGAGCACGTCTCTCTCAACCGCAGCACCGACGTCGAGCGCCACACCCTCAGCAATCGTTCTTAGACTAGGCTTGAGATCACCCAGGTAGGCGAATACGGCAGCATCGATCTGCGCCAGTGTCACGGCATTGCTTGCGTGCAACATCGCGACGGTGGGCTTGTCGGACATACAAGCTTCCTCGCCAGCCGCCTTCATGATGCTGACGCGCCCGCTCGCTTTCGGCTGGCGCCGAGGTGGCTCGCCTGCGAAGGCTCGCCAAATCCGTCGCATCCTCATAGGCTTGCACACCACCCTGGAGTGAACCAGATACAATCAATCACTTTCCTGAATGTTTGAGTGAGAGGTGATGTTGTGTCAAGCGTGGGACCGAAACAGGCCATCTTCGCGAGCTTGGCCGAGATTGCGCAGGCGCTCGGTCACGCGCACCGGCTGGAGTTGCTGGAGCACTTGGGCCAGGGCGAGCGCAGCGTGGAGGAGCTGGCCGCGCGGGCATCGCTGACATTCGCCAATGCTTCACGCCACCTGCAGATCCTGCGGCGGGCCTCGCTGGTCGCAACCCGGCGCGACGGCAAGCGGGTGCTCTACCGGCTTGCCGGAGACGGTGAGGTGATCGCGCTGCTGAAGGCTCTCGGCCAAGTGGGTGAGCGCACCATGGCTGAGATCGAGCGGGTGATGACTGCCTACTTCCGGGCGCGCGATGCACTGGAGCCTGTCTCTCGGGCCGAGCTGATCGAACGCCTACGAGGCGGGCTGGTCACGGTGCTGGACGTACGGCCGGAAAGCGAGTTCCGGCTTGGGCATGTGCCGACCGCACTCAACATTCCCTGGTCGGAGCTGGAGCAGCGACTTGGCGAGTTGCCGCCGGATCGAGAGGTGATCGCCTACTGCCGGGGCCCGTACTGTGTCCTGTCGTTCGAGGCGGTTGCCGCTTTGCGGGCGCGCGGCTACACGGTGCACCGTCTGGAGGATGGGTTCCCGGAATGGAAGGCCGCTGGGCTGCCGGTTGAGGCCGCCTAACCCTCATCGCGAGAAGGTGGGCCGCGCCGGTCTCGTAAGCCCGATGCACGCGATTAGCTTAGGTGTCTTGGATGGCTGCTTCCGAGCTGTCTCATAACACAATATTCGGCCTTAACGAGACATGCTCGCCCGTTTGGGTGGCTCTCCCGCACTTTGATATTGGTGGCGAATTCGGCGCGGCTCCTGCGATGAGAGGACGATCCGCGCGGCGCGTTGAGCGACGATGTGGCCCCACGCCAATCAGGAGGGGGGCATGTCGCTCGACGTGAGACGGACGTATGTCGTGCCTGATCAGACCGCGCAGGTGGCGCGGGCGATCTTTCCGAGCGGCAATCCGGTCATGCGCCTCTCCGACGACCTGCATCGGGTCATGGAGGATCACGACTTCGCCGACCTGTTCCCGGCGCGGGGACGACCCGCAGAGGCGCCGGTCCGGCTCGCCCTGGCGACCCTGCTGCAGTTCATGGAAGGGCTGACCGATCGGCAAGCCGCCGACGCAGTCCGCACGCGGATCGACTGGCGACTGTATCGCGGGTCAAGCCCTGGGAGGCGATACGACGGTTTGACCTCTTAGAAACAGGATGGCTGGCCCCGCCCGAGAGGCGCTCCAGCGTCGGGTTGTTCACCGTCGTGTGCGCGTCAAGGCTGGCGCTCCGCGCCATCGCGCGTTGCGCGACAAGGCCTTGACCCGCCCCCGCCGGCGAACGGTCATGAGGCGGAGGGTCGATGCGAGGCATCGACCCTCCGATCAAGCCAGCGATCACGCCAGCGCATGCTGGTGTTGCCCCGTTGTCGCCAGGGGAGCCGTCCCGGACGTCGCCTGACAAGTCACCAGGTCGCTCTGGTCGAAAGTTTTGTTGGCGCGGAGGAGAGCATTCGCCAGGGTCACGACGCGTCGCCCTGTGGCCACGATGGCGAGCTTGGCCGGTTTGCCGGCGTCTCTCATGGCGCGATAGGGTTTTCGGAAAGCGGGACAGGCGCGTGCGGCGACCATGCCGGCCATGTAGAAGGCAGTCCGCAGGCACGGCCGGCCGCCAGCGATGGCATGGCGGCCGGGATGGGCCCCGCTCTGGCTGGGATGAGGAGCCATGCCAGCCAGGCTCGCGGCGGCCTTGCGGTCGAGCCGTCCAAGCTCGGGCATATCGGTGATCAGCACGCCGGCGATGCGCCGGCCGATCCCCGGGATCGAGGTGAGGATGATGCGCTTACGGGCCAAGGCCGGGTCGGCAGCGATGCGCCGGTCGAGCTCGGCTTCAACCTCGGCACAAGTCCGCGTCAGGGCCTGGAGGACGGCCCGGTGGCTGTCGACGATCATCGGATCGAGGGCCTGGGCCAGCCGGGTCTTCTCCATGGCGATCAGCTCGGTGAGCTGGCGCCGGCGCGTCGACAGAGCCTTGAGGGTCACCTGGTCGGCCGTGGGAACCGGGCGCAGAGACTCGCTCATGCGATGAGCAAAGCGGGCGATCAGCGCCGCGTCCAGCCGGTCGGTCTTGGCGATCAGCCCCTCGGCAGTGCGGAAGGCCTTGACCCGTCGCGGATCAATCAGCGCCACCGTGAAGCCGGCGGCAACGAGGGCATGCACGAGAGGCTGAGCGTAAGGACCGATCGCCTCCAGGGCGACGCGAATGACGCCTCGTTGCCGCAAGGCCGCGATCAGGCGCTTGATGCCGGCCGGATTGTTGTCGCAGCGCATCGGCTTGCCGGCAGGATGGAAGCCGAGATCGAGGAAGTGCTTGCCGGCATCGATGCCGGCCACCAGTCCGGGACTGAGCATGGGCAGATCCTGTCCTGTACGCGGGCGTCCGCGCGAGCGGAGCCCCAGCGACTGTTCGGAGGAACGCGACAGGGCATCCGGGATCGTGCCAATCGGCGATCGCGGCACAGGCGTTGCTGAGCTACGCCTGCGTCGGACCGGAAATACCTCAGATCGCCGGACGCCCAAGCCGCACTGAAGCACGGCTCGTCGTCAGGTACAGGAAATACCTCCTGTGCCTGGAACTGGCTGACGCCGGTTTCGACCACACCGTCTTGAGCGAGTTCCGCACGCGCCTTCTCGCGCATGGGGCCGAAAGCCGGCTCTTCGACGCGACGCTCGCACTGGCACGAGTGCGCGGACTCCTGAAAGGCGGTGGACGTCAGCGCAGTGACTCCACGCACGTCCTTGGAGCGATGCGGACCCTCAGCCGGCTCGAAGTTGTCGGGGAAACACTGCGCCACGCGCTGAACGAACTGGCGACGATCGCGCCCGACTGGCTCCGCACGTGCACGACCCCGACCTGGGTCGAACGCTACGGGCTCCGAGCGAGCGAGTTCCGGCTTCCCAAGAGCCAGGCAGGACGGCAGGCGTGGGCGGTGCAGACCGGAATCGATGGGTTCACCTTGCTGGCTCTCGCCCCACCCGTCCTGCGTGACGCCGCGGCCCTCGAGACCCTGCGACGGGTCTGGGTGCAGAACTTCCTCCGCGAGGACGGGCCGGAGGGCACCCGTGTCGCGTGGCGGACGAACGATCAGCTGCCACCATCGGGTCGATACATCGGCTCGCCGTATGACGTTGAGGCGCGCTACGCGAGCAAGGGCACGACGGTGTGGAGCGGCGACAAAGTGCATCTGACCGAGACGTGCGACGATGACGCGCCGAACCTGGTCACCCACGTCGAGACGACGACCGCCGCGGTCTCGGACGACGCGACGACCTCGACCATCCACGCGGCGCTCGCTGCACGGGATCTGCTGCCCAAGATCCACATCGCCGACACCGGCTTCGTGAACGCGGCGCTGTTCGTTGACGCCCAGGCGCGCCACGGGATCGATCTGGTCGGCCCAACGCGGGGTGATCGGCAGTGGCAGGCCCAGGCCGGTGCCGGGTTCGCCGCACGGGACTTTGCCATTGACTTCGCTCGGCGGCGGGCAACGTGTCCGGGCGGGAAGGAAAGCCAGAGCTGGACGCCCACGCTCGTCCACGGCACGACACCGGTGATCAAGATCAAGTTCGCGGTCCGCGATTGCCGGGACTGCTCGCTGCGGCCGGACTGCACACGCTCGCGCTCGGCCCGCCGGGCGATCACGATCCGCCCCGAAGCCCAACATGAGGCGTTGCGGGTCAGGCGGGAGCGGGAGAAGACCGCCGACTTCGCAGCCGAGTACGCCCGACGAGCCGGCGTCGAGGGCACGATTGCACAAGGAGTGCGGTCATCTCGGCTGCGGCGAACGCCCTACTTCGGACACGCAAAGACGCACCTGGCTCATTTGATGACGGCAGCGGCAATGAACCTGGTGCGACTACTGCGATGGCTCGCGGACGAACCAAAGGCTCGAACACGAAACTCATCCTTTGCACAGCTGCACTCGCTTGCAGCCTGACTGTGCCGAGCCGAATTCGCCACCAATATCAAAATGCGGGAGAGCCACGAGAGCGGGTCAACATCAGGCTGCCGACGAGACGGTTACCGCGAAACCGAAGCAGATCATTGCCCCCGTACCCGAAGCGACCGCGGCCTCTTCAGATTACGTCCCCCATGGCGGGCGCCTCGCACGCCCTCAGCCAGTGTCGCCGCGAAACTGCCCGCCGATGCAGCATCACTTGCGGCGTCGGAGAGGCCGGTTGGAAGATGGCCGCGAGCTTGGCTACAGTGCCGGGCAGGCTGCCTTCAGAGCGGTCGCTATCGGGAGGGAGATCATGTCTCGTCGGGCAAACGCCAAGCGGCTCGTACCGCGCTTCCTGCGCGCGGTGAGCGCCGCGGCCCTGCTTCACCTCGTGCCCGGCCCGGCGGCCGTTGCTCAACCCGCTGAACGCAAAGTCATCATCTTCGTCTGGGATGGCTTGCGACCCGATGTGATCACGCAGGAAGATACGCCCAACCTCTACTCGCTGCGCCAGGAGGGTGTAGATTTCACGGACAATCACTCGACGTATCCAACCTTCACGATGATGAACGCCGCCAGCTTTGCTACTGGAGGCTTCGGTGGCACAACAGGGTATTATGGAAATACACTATGGCAACCGGGCGCAGAGGGTAAAGACTCCGCGGGATCCGCAGTTGACTTCAGACAACCAGTATTTTCAGAAGATTACGCCGTTCTTTCTGACCTGACAAAATTCCTGAAGAACGACCTGTTCATGGTCGAGACTCTCTTCGAGGAGGCGCAGAAAGCCGGCTTAGCCACCGTGGCCGTCGGAAAGACGGGGGCAGCCTTCATTCAGGACTACCGGCGTGGTGGTATGGTGCTGGACGAGAAGGTCGTCCTACCACTCGGCCTCGCCAAGGAACTGCAGTCCGCGGGCATTCCGCTGCCCGCCACCACGCCGAACGCGTATGCTCCCGGGGAGATCACGCTCGCACCGGACAACGGCAATCCCACGGCGTTCAAGGCACCGAAGCGCCTCAAGGACGGCGTGACCTTCGACGCATCAGATACATCGGGCAGCCTCTACAAGGTAGCTCTGCAGTATATGTTTGATGCTTACGTGAACTACATTCTGCCAAAGAAGAACCCGGCACTGAGCGTGCTCTGGATACGTGACCCGGATACGAGTCAGCATACCTTTGGGGTAGGGAGCGTGAACGCTCGGGACGGCCTGAGGTCCAATGATCGAATGCTGGGCCAGCTGCGTGCGAAGCTGCGCGAGTTGCAGATCGACGGCTCGACCGACCTGATCATCGTGTCGGATCACGCCCACAGCAACGTCGCGGGCTCAAGTGCGCTCTTTCCGCTTCGGTCGATCGTCGACGGCGAGGTTGGAGCCGTCGATCCGGATGGCTACTCGGTCTCCGGCCTGATCCGCCTCGCCGACCTCATGCGCCGCGAGGGCTTCACGGTGTTCGACGGCATCGGCTGCAGCTACTTGCCGGTCTCGACGGGCATCAAGGCCGACGGCACGCCAGTCTACAAAACCCTCATCGATGGGGACGGTAGGATTTGTGGAAAGGCTGGGCAGAAATACAATACCCCATCCCATAAACTGCCAGAGCAAGTGCCCCCTAGGTCCGTCGTAATCGCGGTGAATGGTGGCAGCGACTATTTGTACATTCCTGACCATGATGCTGAAACCGTGACCAGAACGGTTCGGTTCCTGCAATCTCTCGACGCCGTCGGCGCCATTTTCATAGACGGTCGATATGGAGAGATCCCCGGCACCATGCCGATGAGGTTCGTGCATATCGAGAACGCGGCAGGGCGTAATCCCGACATCATCGTAAGCTTCGACTACGATGAAAATGCCGTCGTTCGCGGAGTGCGCGGAACCGAATACTCTGGCATCCTGCTCAACAACCCTTATCGGGGCATGCACGGCAGCTTCAGCCCCGTCGACGTCCATAATACCCTGATCGCCTTCGGCCCGGACTTCCGGGAGGGACTGAAGGCCACGCTGCCTACGGGCAATGTCGACGTTGCGCCCACGGTCGCCTCGATCCTCGGGCTTCGGCTTCCGCACGCCGACGGACGTCCCTTGCTCGAAGCGCTCAGGAACGGCCCTCCGATGAGCGCTTTCCGCGTGGTCTCGCGGACCTACCAGCCCAAGCGACCGGCCACGGACCTCAAGATCGAGCTGCCCACGGATCCAACTGGCCGCGACATCGACGAGAGTCGCAGCTCCTACACCTTCTATCTTGAGACTAAGACGCTCACGCATGACGGAAAGAGCTACACGTATTTCGATAAGGCGAAGGCAGTTCGGCAATGAGGCGGCTGGGGATCGCCGTTGCCGGCATGCTGGCTTTGTCGGGCAACGCCTCCATGGGGCGGTCTGAGACCTCAGGGCTGACCTGGGACGTGGCCTTCCCGACCGATCAGGCCCCAGACCGCGTCTACTTCAAGGCACGCTACCTTGACGATCACGGCAACGCGCACGCCCTGGAGGTCTGGCGCGAAGGCCGTCGGCGGCTTCGGCGCGTGACGGACGGACGGCTCGCTGTCGTCGTGGAGGAACGAGGTGGCGGGGGCGACTACGAGTTCCGCATGGCCGACCGACAGAGGGGGGTGATCATCAAGGCCGACCGCACCTCGCTCTATCGCATCGGGAGGTTCGTCGACTGGAGAGGGCTCGCACACGTCATCGACGTCCCGAAAGGCGGCTTCACGCTCCGGAAGCTGCTGGGGGAGGAGCAAGCCGCGCCGCAGCACGCCTGCGACTGGTTCGAACTGACGGTTGGCGACGAGCGCTCTAACCGGCACGTCTGCTGGTCGCGAGGCTGGGGCATCCCACTCGAGATCCGAGCGGCACGCCCGAACGGGATCGCAACACGGTTCGAGGTCCTCGACGTCCGCACCCTCGACAAGGCGGATGCGGCTTTCGAACTGGGCGCGGACGGGCTCATGGAGATGGACATCACCGAGGGCGGAGAGGTGTCCGACTGAGCGATCACGCGCGGAGCAGCTGCCCTCGTATCCGGCCCCGGCAGCCGAGGGCCGGCGGGATGAGCAGGATCAGCGGCAGCAGGAAGATCGGCGGGCCCGCCAGTCGGTCCTCCATCGAGAGGCAGAGAGTGCCTGCCGGTGTCCGAGGTGGCCGGTGAGGCGGCACGTGGTGAGCAGCAGGAGGTGCGTCAGGTCAGGATCTGCACCCGCCCGCGTCACGGCCGAGGAGATGCACCGGGACGAGCACCGGGCAGCGCTGACCTCACCCCCTGGGAGCGGCCACATCCGCCACGTCCGCCGGATGGGCGAGGTCGCGAATCAGCGCGGCCAATTCGGGCTCCCGGACCAGGACGGCCGCAGCCTCGCTGCTGACCCACTGCACGTCGCGCTGGCCCTGCTCGCGCCAGCTGGGCAGCTCCCCTGTGACGGTCAGCACGTAGACCGCCACTCGGCAAGGGACGGCACTGCCGTCCGGCAGCCGCTTGTCGTAGGTGTAGTGGCCGGCCGGCGTCTTGCTGATCTGGCCGGTGACGCCGGCCTCCTCCCGCGCCTCGATGGCCGCGGCCCGGTGAGGCTTGCGGCCCTTCATCGGCCAGCCTTTCGGCGCGATCCAGCGACGCGTCTCGCGCGAGGTCACCAGCAGCACCTCCAGGCTGCCGTCCTCGGCCCGGCGCACCGGCAGGGCCGCCACTTGCTGCAGCGGCTTCAACGGTGCGGGCTTCCTCTTTGCTTTGGGCCGAGCCGCCTTCTTCGCCAGCGGCCCGGCCCGGGGCTTCTTCGGTTTCGGCACAGCGATACTCAGGACAGCAGGGCCGTGAGCCCGTAGGCCCCCGCGCCGATCAGCGCCGCCGCGGGCAGGGTGAGCACCCAGGCCACCACGATGTTGCTCGCAACACCCCAACGCACCGCAGAAGTGCGGCGTGCCGCGCCCACCCCGATGATCGCCCCGGTGATCGTGTGCGTGGTCGAGACCGGGATCCCGAGCCACGTCGCCCCGAACAGCGTCAGCGCCCCGCCCGTCTCGGCGCAGAAGCCCTGCATCGGCGTGAGCCGCGTGATGCGCGAGCCCATCGTGCGCACGATCCGCCAGCCGCCCAGCAGCGTGCCGGCCGCCATCGCCGCCTGGCAGGACAAAACCACCCAGAGCGGCACGAAGAACGCGCTCCCGAGGTGCCCCTGGCTGTAGAGCAGCACCGCGATGATCCCCATCGTCTTCTGCGCGTCGTTGCCGCCGTGGCCGAGGGAGTAGAGCGAGGCCGAGACGAATTGCAGGTGGCGGAAGGTGCGGTCGACCGCGAAGGGCGTCGAGCGCACGAACCCCCACGAGACGATCAGCACCAGCAGGAGCGCGAGCAGGAACCCGAGCAGGGGCGAGAGCACGATGGCCGCCGCGGTCTTGCCGAGCCCGCCCCAGACCACCGCCTGCCAGCCCGCCTTGGCGATCCCCGCCCCGACGAGCCCTCCCACGAGCGCGTGCGAGCTGCTCGACGGGATGCCGAGCACCCAGGTCAGCACGTTCCAGGCGATGGCCCCCACGAGCGCGCCGAAGATCACGCGGGCATCGACCAGGCTCGCCTCCACGATGCCGGTGCCGAGCGTCTGGGCGACGTGCAGGCCGAAGAACAGGAAGGCGATGAAGTTGAAGAAGGCCGCCCAGACCACGGCATAATGCGGCCGCAGCACCCGGGTCGAGACGATGGTGGCGATCGAGTTGGCCGCGTCGTGCAGGCCGTTGAGGAAGTCGAACAGGAGCGCGACGGCGATGAGGCCGGTGAGCGCCGGCAGCGCGAGGGCGTCGGTCATCGCCGCCCTACACGTTCTCGATCACGATGCCGCTGATCTCGTTGGCGACGTCCTCGAAGCGGTCGACCGCGTCCTCCAGGTGGCCCAGGATCTCGCTGCCGACGATGTAGGCCATGGGATCGGTCCGCGCGTGCGCGCGGTAGAGGGACTTGAGGCCCTGCTCGTGCAGCGCGTCGGAGCGACCCTCGATCCGCACCATCTGCTCGGCCAGGGCCGAGAGGCGGGTCGCGTGCGTATTGACGTTGCTGAGCAGCGACACGGCCTCGGCGGTGAGCTTGGCGGCTTCCAGGACCGTGCCGCCCAACTCGCGCATGATCGGGTCGAAGTCGCGCAACTCGAACAGTGCGATCGCCTTGGCGGTGCGGTTCATCTGGTCGATGGCGTCGTCCATCGACTGGATCAGGTCCTTGATGTCGCTGCGGTCGAACGGGGTGATGAAGCTGCGCCGCACCGCCTGCAGCACCTCGCGGGAGATGGTGTCGGCGTCATGCTCGCGCTCGGCAATGACTTGGCAATGTTGCGGCACTGCCTCGCCACCCTCAAGCAGTTCCTGGAGCGCCTCCGCGCCTGCAACGAGCAGGTGCGAATGGCGCTCGAACAGGTCGAAGAAGCGATCCTCCTTGGGCATCAGCGCCCGAAACCAGCCTAGCATTCTGTCATCCGCCCCATCGGCCTTCTCGTTGACGCTGCCATGGGCATCGACACGAAAGCCGGCTAATTTCCCATGCTCCATCGGGTTCGCGCCAGCGATCATTCGGGGAGCGATGCTTGGGTTGGAGGCCAGTGTTCCTGCCGTGAGGCAGGGTGGCCCGCAGGAGGATGGGACGTGTTGAGCAATGTCGAGATCATCGCCCGGCTCGCCCTCTCGGCCCTGCTCGGGAGCTTGGTCGGGCTGGAGCGGGAGCGCCTGCTCTGGGCGGCCGGCCTGCGCACGCACATGCTGGTGTGCGTCGGTGCCTGCCTGACCATGATCGTGTCGGCCTTCGGCTTCGCCGACATCTTGGGCCAGCAGAACGTTGTCCTCGATCCCTCGCGCGTCGCCGCCCAAGTGGTCTCCGGGATCGGGTTCCTGGGCGCTGGCACCATCCTGCTGCGCGGCGAGGTCGTGCGGGGCCTGACAACTGCAGCGAGCCTGTGGGCCGTGGCCGCCGTGGGGCTGGCGGTCGGCGGCGGGCTCTACGTGGCGTCGATCGCCACGACGCTGATCGTGCTGATCATTCTGGCCGGCGTGAAGCCGCTCGAGGAGCACTACCAGGCGCGGATGCAGACGCGCCCGTGTGTGGACGCCCCATCGGATTCAAGTGGGTGTTTGAGAGATTTGTGCGCGCAGGTTCAGGTGCTGCCGTGTGTCCGGCCTGTTGATGCAGCCATCATCGCGGCTGCTGGCCTGTATGGAGATCGCGGATCGGATCCAAATCGCTGTCGCGCGCGGGACTGTCAGGAATTTCGTGTGAGGGCGGCGGGTTGACCGTCAGGCCGCCATGGCCCGGGTGAAGCGCTCGCCGAAGATGACGGCGAACTGTGCCTTGGCCATGACCCACTCACGTGGGCCCATCTTCCATGCCCTCTCGGAGCGGTTCAAGACCAGGTAGAGGAGCTTCAGCGCGGCCTCGTCGGTCGGGAAGTGGCCCCGGGCGCGCACGGCCCGGCGCAGCGTGGCATTCAGGGCCTCGATGGCGTTCGTCGTGTAGAGGATCCGCCGGACCTCGCCGGGGAACGCGTAGAACGGCACCACCTCGCTCCAGGTCCGCCGCCAGCTCTGGGCGATGGCCGGGTACTTCTGGCCCCACTCGCCCGCTTCGAAGGCAGCCAAGGCCGCCTCGCCAGCGGCAGCATCGAGTGCGCGGTAGATGTCCTTCAGCGCGGCCGCCACGAGCTTACGGTCCTTGTAGGAGACGAAGTCGAGGCTGTGACGCAGCAGGTGGACGATGCAGGTCTGGACCAGCGCCTCGGGGAACACCGCCCGGATCGCGTCGGGGAAGCCCTTCAAGCCATCGACCACGGCCAAGAGCACGTCCTCGACGCCGCGGTTCCTGAGCTCGTTCATGACCCGCAACCAGAACTTGGCGCCCTCGTTCTGCTCCAGCCACAGCCCGAGGATCTCCTTGGATCCGTCTCCGCGCACGCCGAGCGCGATGTGGACGGCTTTGTTCCGGACGAGGCCCTCGTCGCGCACCTTGATCCGCAGGGCGTCGAAGAACACGATCGGGTAGACCGGCTCCAGCGGCCGGGCCTGCCAGGCGGCGACCTCCTCCAGCACCGCGTCGGTCACCGCGCTGATCAGGTCGGGCGAGACCTCGATCCCGTAGAGCTCGCGCAGGTGCCCGACGATCTCCCGGGTGCTCATGCCGCGGGCGTACATCGACACGATCTTGTCGTCGAAGCCGGGGAAGCGGCGCTGATAGCGGGCGATCAGCTGCGGATCGAACGTCGCCTGCCGGTCCCGGGGGATCGACAGCTCGATCCGGCCGGTCTCGGTGGTCACGGTCTTGCGGCCGTAGCCGTTGCGGCTGTTGCCAGCCTCCTCAGCCGCCAGATGATGGTCCATCTCGGCGTTGAGCGCGCGCTCAGCCAGGGCCTTCTTCAGCTCGTCCAGCAGGCCGTCGGCTTCGAACGCCGTCTTGGGATCGGCGCCGGCCAGCAACTGGTCCAAGATCGCATCAGGGATGCGGGGCGCTTTGCGTCGTGCCATCGGGAACCTCCTTCGGGTTCACTATGGCCGCCCCACACGAAATTCCTGACAGTCCCTCGCGCGCTCAAGGCGCTTGGCCATTCACTGGTTTTCCCGACCCCGTCTTCTGACCGTTGCGCCATACCTCTCGCCTGACCTTCCCTGCCTCGCTGACGCCTCAGGCCGTGGCGGTCACGCCGTGGCCGGAGCTCTGTAGCAGCCGCCGTGGGCCATCAAGGCCCAGACGATCCTTGCCATCTTGTTCGCCAGGGCGACGGTGACCAGCATGCGCGGCTTGCGCGACAGCATGCCGGCCAACCATGCCCCAGCTTTGTCGGGATCGCGCGCCGCGACCTTGGTCGCAGAGCTCGCGCCCAGGATCAGCAACCGTCGCAAGCTGCGCTCGCCCATCTTGGTCGTTCGCCCCAGCCGCTCCTTGCCGCCGCTGGAGTGCTGCCGCGGGATGAGGCCGAGCCAGGCCGCAAAGTTACGCCCGCGGCGGAAGGTACTGGCAGCCGGTGCCAGCGCCACCAGTGCGGCCGCGATCACCGGGCCGACACCCGGTATCGTCATCAGCCGCTTGGCCACGGCATCGTCCTTCGCACGCTGGGCGATCTCGCGGTCCAGAAGCGCGATCTGCGCCTGCAGCGCCTGCAGGGTGTCCGCGATGACGGCCAGGACCGGCCGTGCCTGGGCCGGCACGTCGGATGTCTGGTCGCGGATGATCGCGACGAGCTGGCCAACGTGCCCGACACCCTGGCGAACGACGTACCCGAACTCGGTGAGGTGCCCGCGCAGGGCGTTGATCAACTGGGTCCGCTGACGCACGAGCAGGTCGCGCGTACGAAACACGACCGCGCAGGCCTGAGCCTGCGCGGTCTTGCCCTGGACGAACCGCATTGTTGGCCGCTGTGCCGCCTCGCAGATCGCCTCCGCGTCGGCCATGTCGTTCTTCTGCCGCTTCACGAACGGCTTCACGTAAGCCGGCGGGATGAGCCGCGTGTCGTGACCTGCCAAGGCGATCTCCCGGGCCCAGTAGTGAGCACTGGCGCATGCCTCCATCGCGACCACGCAGCGCGGAAGGGTCGAGAAGAACGCCAGCACCTGAGCACGCCGAAGCTTCTTGCGAAACACGACTGTGCCACTCGGATCCGAGCCGTGAACTTGGAACACCGATTTGGCCAGATCGATCCCGACTGTGCTAACCTCACCCATGGACGCCTCCTGCAGTGGTGTTGCAACACCTCCACTCTGGCACATCGATGCCGTCAGGGGGCGTCCACCCCAACGCTGTCGAGTGTCGAGCAGCCATTGCGGCGGCATCGATCGAAGGTGGGGAGGTGGCGCACCTCAGCCATTCCTCGGCGTCGCGCAGCCCAGATCGCGTGATCCTCGCAGGAGCCGTGTGGTCCAGCGCGTTGGCCGTCTTTACCGCATGCAAAATGCCGGGGCACTCATCCGACATCCGGTTGATTGCTTCGCAATGCGGATGTCGGCTTCGCTCAGGCGCCGCGCAGGCTTGTGATCCGGGATCCGCTTGATCAAGCGGATCCCGGATCATCCGGCACTTCGGAACTCTGGGCCACCAATGAGTCTTGCAGGTGGGAGGCTGCTCAGCTGCTCGCCTCACCCGACCAGCGGTGCCGACAGGGGCTTCCAGCCCTGAGCAGGGCAGCCGTTCGGAGGAACCGTCGTGCCGATTGCAGCGCAGTGGAACGCGCCCTTCTGAGGTGTGCGTTTTCACACATCCGCCAGGTCTGAAGCGGGTCCATGCTCCACGCCCCGGCAGCGTCGTCATCACGAGGGTGGGAAGTGCGCCTCTATGTGATGAAAATTTCGCATTACTGCGAACGGGCACGCTGGGGGCTTGATCACAAAGGCTTCCAATACGAGGAACAAGCGTGGGCGCCCGCTCTGCACGTGCCGCTCGCCCGCCGCATAGCCAAGGAGACGTGTCTCCCGATCCTCGTCAGCGGCGAAAGCGTTGTTCAGGGGAGTGGTCCCATCCTGACCTGGGCCGGGCTCGGTGGCGGGGACGCGGCGCTGGAGCATCGTTTCGAGGCCGTGATCGGCCCACTCATCCGTGAATACTTCTACGCAGGGACACTGCACGATTCACACTCCGGCGTGCGCGAGGTTCTCCTGCACGGCGTGCCGTCCGTTCAGACGTTTCTAGGGCATGTGGGCTGGCCGATGATTCGTCGTGCAATGGCGTCTCACATGGCTATACGGCCGGAACGGCTGCCCGAACTTGAGCATCGGATCGACGCTGAACTCGAATGGGTTGACACGCTGGTGGCAGAGGGCGGACCGCTCGGTGGCGGCTTTGGCCGCACCGCGATCACGGCGGCCAGCATCCTGGCACCCTTAGCGCGTCCAGATGCCCTCCCACTCTACCGGCAAGTGCGCCTCGCGCCGGAGATGGAGCGCGCCTTCGCGCGTTGGAGCGCGCGTCCAGCGTTGGATTGGGTGTTGGACACATACGCTCGGCACCGCCATCGAACTCAAGGCTGAGCGCCGTTTTCTTCGCAGCCCGCGATGGGCCAATCGATGACGGGCCCGCGTGCCACCGTGGCAGACCTTGGCCCTGGCGTATGCGTCGTGAGCTTGGTCACGCCTGCCGCCATAAGGTCGCGCGCGGAGAAGAGCAGCAAGCCAATTAGTGGTGCCATCGACAAGGGTGTTGTCAACAATCCGCAATTCAAAAGTCACAGCGACAGCAAGTATCGGAGCGATGATGCCGAGCGGTATCGAGCCCCGATGCCCGTCCCAGGCTTCAGCCCGATTCGCTGCGATCGCAGCCGGCTGCTCCTGACCCTCAGCGGCCCCTCGCGGTGGATGTCGGCAATGTCCGGTTGCGAGGGTTTTCCCGACATTTGATTTCCTGACACGGTTCCGTGCCATCAGCCGGCTCGCGGGGCTCTCGCGTCAAGGGCGTCAGCGGACGCAGCTATCGTGGCCGCGAGGAATCGGTCGATCTGCTTACACGACGTCCCGCGGCCGAACGCTGTACCGCCGTACCACAACGATCAAAGAGTTGACATTCTATAGCCATATCAGCATATAGTCATATGGCTATGGAAGATCCGCAGTTTCTCAATCGTGCGTTCGCTGCGCTGGCCGATCCGACCCGCCGCGCGATCCTGGCGCAGCTGGCGAAGGGTGAGGCCAGCGTCTCCGAACTGATGATGCCCTTCAAGCTCACTCAGCCGACCGTCTCCAAGCATCTCAAGGTGCTCGAAGCCGCCGGCTTGATCGAGCAGGGCCGCGATGCCCAGCGCCGCCCGCGGCGCCTGCGGCTCGCCACGCTCCAGCTTGTCGATGAATGGATCGCGCCATTCCGCGAGCAATGGGAACGGCGCCTCGACAACCTCGAACGCCACCTCGCTCGCAAGCAATCCGGGGAGCCATGATCATGCCCGTTTCCGCCACCGCGCTGCCCTCCGGCTTCGAGATCGACCGCGCAGCAAACACGCTGCGCTTCGTGCGCGACCTCGCCGCGACGCCCCAGCGGGTGTTCGACGCCTGGACCGATCCCGCCCAACTCACCGAATGGTGGGACGCTGGCGGCGAGCGCCTGAGCACCTGCGAGGTCGACTTGCGCGTCGGCGGCAGCTTCACCTTCATCGCGCCCAGCCACCCACACATGCCGTTTACCGGCACTTACCAGGAGATCGCGCCTCCGCATCTTCTCGTGTTCGATGCCATGGGCGCGACCGGCCGCGTGCAGATCGATGGTCGCGGCGACGGTAGTCGGCTGATGGTCGAGATTATCAGTCCTTCGGCCGAGCATTTTGAGCAGTTCATTAAGTTCAATGTGCATGTTGGCACCGCGCAGACGCTCGACAATCTGCTACAATTTCTGGAAGGTTGAAGCAGGCCGGACGAGTCGCGACAGAGCGCAGGTGGCGTGTCTCACTCGGGTTTAGATGATGGCGGCGTGGGGCTGGTGCGGGGCTGGCACGTGTTCGGCACCGAGCCACATTCGGCGTCTCACGCCGCCGTCTCTCTTCGGTATACCCAAGAAGACAGGTGCGAGTAGATGCGCAGTCCCGCGATGCCCCGACCACGTTATCGGTCACCGCCAAAGTGAAGGCTAGGCTCCTCTTCGCCGTGGCGAGGCCGCTCTAAGTTTCAGGAACAGGATCACCCCACTGAGCCCCAGGTTCAGTACGTTGAAAATGATTATGGGCCAGCTTCCGATCACCAAGCCGTACCCGAGCCATAAGACGAACGCGACCGAGATGATGACGTACATTCGCGTCGAGATCGCACTCGTCTCGCCGTCCCGCCACGCCTTCACAACCTGGGGGACGAAGCTCCCCGTCGTGCATAGGCCCGCGACTATGCCGAGCAGGCCTATCGCCCAACCCTCTGTCATCCTGCGCTCCGTTCTGCGCAGAACCGGCCTTTCGGGTCTGGACAAAGTCCCAGTGCCTGAAGCTTGAAGACCAGTATGGCGCCGCCGAGCAGGAGGTTGAGCAGGTTGAACACAACGAGGGGAACGCTTCCGAGTGCGACTCCGTAAGCGAGCCAGAGCACGAAGCCGGCCAGCCGCAGGACGTACATCTTCAGCGAGATCGCGACGCAATCCCGCTCTCGCCAGATCTTCACGACCTGCGGAACAAACGCGTAGGTGGACGCGCACCCCGCGACAAAGCCGAGTATCAGTGGAAAGTGGATCAACCGCGAACCTCGCGCCTCAGGGCATGCTGCCGAACGGCTTCGGCATGACCAGGTTCCGTTCCGCCCGAGCGATCACGCGGTTCAGCTGCGGTGGCTCATGGTGCTGCTCATACCCTCACAGCAGCGGCTGCCCTCTTTGCCCTTCATGCCCGTCATGCCGTCCTTACCGCACATCGTCGCACCTTTGCCCTTGCCGCTGCCGCAGCAGCTCATGGCACGGGACGGAGCGGCACTCCGCAACATCAGGGCTGACGAGGCAGCGATCAGCGTCTTCATGGTATTCTCCGGCGCGGCCACAGGCCCCGCGCTTGATGTGGATCACTTGTGAGAATTGTCAGGTGCCCTGGGCATGCACGCTTCGGCGCGTACGCTGAGGAGCTTTGGTTTCATACGCCACCCTTATGCGAGCGCCGCTGACATGACAGCCAGGCAAGAAGCAGCCGGCTCCGCATTTAATTTCCTTACACGCAAACTTAACAGGTCTAAGTGGCTGGAAAATAGTTGATTTCTAGACAAATCACTTTGAGCCGGTCGATACTTTACGACCAGCCATTGAGCAGCAGCGCGCTGCGCGCGGGACGGTCCTTGTCGCGCGCAGCGCCTCCTCGAGTTGGGGTTGATCGCAGCAGGCTCCGCGTCCCGACGTTCGACAGCCTCCATGCGGGACAGAACAGGCGCGGGACAGAGGCAGGGGCACGCCGCCGGAGGGAACTCGATCACTGGCTTAGGGTCAAAACCTATCAGCTTGGCCTTACGGTCATGGTGGTGCGGGAGGGCGCTCCGGCCTCAACCTCAGCCCGTCGCCGTGCTATCGTCGCCCATCATCAGCATTCAGCCCCGTACGCTGGTGGTTGGGAGACAAGGTGCTCTCGCAATGGCGGGAGACGAACTATGGTCGCATCCGCTCAGCCCAAAGCCCATCCATTCATTCGCAAGGTGGAGAGCATCGCCCTCTTCCCCCTTTCGCAGGACGAGAGGGCCGCCCTCGCCGCCGTCCCGATGCAGGTCGGTTGCCTCGCAGCCCACCAGGACGTCGTGCGCGAGCGTGACCCGCCCTCGCGCTGCTTCACGCTTCTGGAGGGCTTCTGCTGCTCCTACAAAGAGACGCTGGACGGCAAGCGCCAGATCATGGCCGTCCATGTGCCCGGCGACCTCCCAGATCTCCAGAGCCTGCACCTGAGGGTGCTCGACAACAGCATCGCCACGGTGACGCCATGCCGGGTCGGCTTCATCCAGCACGCCGCCCTACGGTCCCTTGGGCGTGATCGTCCCAGGCTCGTGGAGGCGTGCTGGCGTTCGACGCTGATCGATGCAGCCATCGTCCGCGAATGGATGGCTCAACATCGGGCGGCGCGATGCCTATGCCCGTCTGTCCCACCTCCTGTGCGAGTTGTACATGCGCCTGGAGGCGGTCGGGCTGGTGCAGGACGGAACCTGCGACTTGCCGATGACCCAGGCCGAGCTTGGTGACGCGCTTGGGATCTCGACGGTGCACGTCAACCGGACGCTCCAGGAACTGAGGGGCGAAGGACTGATCACATTGAGCGGCGGGCGGCTGACGGTGGACGATTGGGCAGGATTGTCGGCCGCCGGCGAGTTCGACCCGACCTACCTGCACATCACGCAGCCCGACGCTGCCTGACCGACCGCCACGGCGCTGCCCCTGATAGCCGGCTTGCTGCGCTGATTGAGTTTTGACCCTAGCATTACAGTTGCGTTTTCGGCGAGGTTCTGACTCTTTGCGTCGCCATGATTCGCGCATCATGGACGTCGGAGACTTCGGTCAAGGCGACGCTGGAGTTGTGGGCCTCGTCGCTCCGGGAGGTGAAGGGGCGCATGCGGCCTCTGTTCACCCAGCGCCGGGTCGCCGCCTCGGCCGGAGCGTTCTTGGATGGACTGCTCGGTGCAGAGCGGCGCAAGACGGGTTGGATGCGGGCGGAAGCCGCGGGCGATCCCGGGCCCTGGCGCCAGCAGGCGGTGCTTGGGCGCGGACGTTGGGACGCCGACGCTCTGCGCGACGTGGTGCGTGACTATGCTCTGGAGACGCTGGCCGACCCGGACGCGGTTCTGGTTCTCGACGAGACCGGCTTCCTGAAGCAGGGCAAGGCCTCGTGCGGCGTGCATCGCCAGTACACCGGCTCGGCCGGCAAGATCACGAACTGTCAGATCGGCGTGTTCGCGGCCTATGTCTCACGGCACGGTCATGCCTTCATCGATCGAGCCTTGTACCTACCCCAGACCTGGACCTCGGATCCAGCCCGGCTGGCCGCCGCCCACGTGCCGAAGGGGACGACCTTCGCGACCAAGCCGGGATTGGCTCTGGCGATGATCGAGCGGGCGAGGGCTGCCGGCGTGCCGTTTTCCTGGGTAGCGGCCGACACCGTCTACGGGGTCGGCGAGATCGAGATGGCCCTGCGGCGGGCGGGCAAGGGNTACGTGCTCGGGGNGAAGAGCGATCACGCGTTCAACTCCTGGGCCGGCAAGCCGCTGGTGGCCGGCACCGCCGAGACGATCGCGGATGGCCTTGCTCCGTCGGCCTGGACGCGCCTGTCGGCGGGCGACGGGACGAAGGGCGCGCGGCTGTACGACTGGGCCTACTGCGAACTGGCCGACCTCGCTGGTGCCGCCTACGACCAGACCGGCCTGTGGACGCGGGGGCTCCTGATCCGCCGCAGCCTGAGCGATGGCGAGCGGGCCTACTTCACGACCTGGTGCCCGGCCGGCACGCCGATCCAGATCCTGGTCAGCGTCGAGGGACGGCGTTGGAGCATCGAGGACGCGTTCGAGACGGCCAAGACCGACCTCGGGCTGACACACAATGAGACCCGCTCTTGGCACGGCTGGCATCGGCACGTCAGCCTGGTGATGATGGCCTTCGCCCTGCTGACGGTGATCCGCCATCACGCCAACGCGCCGCCCCCAAAAAGCCGAGCCCGGCCGAGACCGCGCGCCCGCTGATCCGCTGGTCGGTCCAGGAGATCCGCCGCATCGCGGTGCGGATGGCACAGCGGCGCATTCAACCCGCTCACGTCATCGCCTGGTCGCTCTGGCGACGGGCGCATCAGGCGGCCGCCCGCCAGGCACATCTCAAACAGCGCGCGTCAGACGCCAAACGGCGGCGGCAGCGCCGGACGCCAAGCCGGGCCAGCCGTCAGCCAGCACGCACAAAAACGCAACTGTAATGCTAGGCTCGACGGAATTGGAAAGGGTCATATACTGTACTCTACCCAAACCAGGTCGCGGGAGGATCAAATGTCTGCAAACTGGAAGGCAGTTAAAGAGGACCTGGATTGTAATTTGAATAGGGGGAAAGATGTAAAGTGGGGGTCTGAATTGAAGGAAATTTTCAGCAAATGAGACGTTAAATCTATAGGCTCCGCCAATTAAGCTTCCAAGCTAGGCCAGAGAGATAAACAGGAATTAGTTAATTCCTTAAGATGTGCGCACGAAGACAGTAATCTTCTTTACAATATTGGGCGAAAGCTGATCGGTCTAAAGCCGATTTGATTCATTGCACCAAGAAAGCTGCCGGCCACCGGCATGGCCTGTCGGATGTCGCGGGCGACGGCGACCGGGATCAGGTTCGCACCGCCCATGCTGCAGTTGGTTGAATCGAACGTAATCCAGCCCGCGCCCGGCACGTAGACCTCGCCCTACGGGCGGAGGGCACGCGGAGTGCGGTACAGAGATACTCCCAAGTGCCGACCGATCTTCCTACGCCATTACAGGCACCGCGCTGGCGCAGGTTTCTGCGATTGGGCGTGATCCTCGTGTGGTTCAGTCTCAATGATCTCTACCGCCGAGGGTGGGCGGCTCTGAAACGCGGTCGACGCCGTCCGTAGAGCGCCGACACCTTCCTTTATCGAAGAGAACAGCCAGCTGCCTCCTGAGCGCATGACAAAGGCGCTCTGGAGCCGATGGTCCGCGCCTTGGCAGTTGTCGAAGCGCAAGCTGGGGCGGCATCGTGGGATCCCGGTGTGGGAGTTCAAGCGTTAGCCATCCAAGCTCGGTCCCGGCCTTGGGGGGCGAACATGTACGAGGAAGTACGCGAATTGCACGCTGCCTTGGTCGAGGCCGCGGCAGTTCATGACGCCGTTGCTGCCGAATGCGCCGACGTTGCCCAGCAGTTGGAGAGCTGCGGCGATACCTTGAGAGCCGAGACAATGCGAGGCGTGGGCCGCGGGATGCGGATCAATGCGCTGCAGATGTCGGCCGAAGCTTGCGCTCTGACCGCGCGCTACCCGCACGTTCTTGCGGCGGAGGCGGGATGGGGCAGCAGCTTAGGCCGAGGGTCGATGAAGCCCAGGTAGCCTCCAGGTGTGGAGCGCATGCATGCCGACCAGCGATCACGAGCCGTCGGGCCTGCTGCCTGATCGCACCCCAGAAGGTGTCCGGGCCCGCCAGCATGGCAAGCCGCGGGATGCGTGCCCCTACCCGCTCGGCTCTGAGGAGCGCGAGGAGTGGCTGGAAGGCTTCGACGGACGTACGCGGAGAGCCCCGCCCGATCAGCCGAAGAACCCCGCTGAGTGAACAGTGCGCCGCCTCAGAGCGAGCCCGACCGCCAGCTACAGCAACCGACCCGCTCAAGGTCTTGGGCGGTCAACCGGCGCTGCCTTCACCCGCTCGGATCCGCGACGACGAGAGCGGGCGGTCTCGGAATAAGGGGCAACGGCCCGGAGGTCTCATCCCGGAGACACCGGGCCGTCGCCGTGCCGGCTGGGTGTTCAGCGCGGCAGGTGAGAGCGTGGTCTGGGATGGTTAACGAAATCCTACCGACAGCAGAACGCCCGGTGGGGATCGCCGTCCCACCGGGCGTTCTCTTTCCCGACCTAATCCATCTCACCACTGCCCAACCAACCAGGGTCCGCATAGCGGGTTCAAGCTATGGACTCAGATAGACGTTAAACGGCGTGAGATAGTGGCCCGGTGCTCCGTACTGCTCTTCGCCGCGATTGTGCCGTGCCTCTCCGCTCCGCTGCGCCCCACATCCCGATCTGCCTCGACCTGGGCGAGCTTGGCTCCCAGGGTCTGAACTTTGGCATGTAGCTCGCCGGCATCGACCGCCAGTTCGATGCATGGCTCTCGCGCTTCGGCGAGCTGAAGCCTCATCTCGGTATTCTCGGTCGCGAGGGTGAGCAGGTCGGCGCTCGACCTGCGCGCCCGCATTCTCGCGACGCTCATCCTGCCCCTGCATCCCGACGCGCCCTGGCGCGACCCGACCAGGACCCCGCCGCGGTTATCGATGTCGTCCGGCGGGCACGTCTCGACCCGGAGCCGCCGCCGCCGCGGGTGGAGCTACTGGACCGGTGAGACGCGCGCCGCTCTCGCCGGTCATCCCATTAACAGGCTGTTGAAGAAGTCGGCCAGCGGCGGGCGATGAAGGGGATTTCATCTCCGCCGTGGGAGCCGATTCCGCCCTGAAGCGGACTGGGATACCAACTTCGGCTACACGCAAACGGTTTCGTCTGACCCATGAGACCCACCTCACGCCTGCACCCCTCCGCCCCGGCGGGTGACCTTCGAGTCGTCGAAGATCCCTTCCGTCGTCACCCGGGCCTGCACTTTATATACCTCATGGGTGTGCCGCACGCCTCGATCCTGCTACCGCGGAGAGCTTAAGCTCTCGCCATCATCTCCCCGCTGAGCAGAAGCAGCCGCAGCGGCAAAGAGGGCACCCTTACTCTCGCCACGTTTGCCATTGCGTGTTGCTGCGCAACGCCTGTCACTCAGGCCCAAGGAGGGAAACAGGATGCGCGTACTCAGCATCACCGCCACGATCCTAGTGGTCCTCACCGTTCTGATCGTCAGCGCCGCGTTCCGGCTCACCCTGGTGTCGCTGAGGGCAGTGCGTGGACTGAAGCTACGCAGACAGGCAGCGAGTTCTGCTGTTCCGGCTGCTGTGAGATAGGGATCAGGGTGATCTCGTTCCCTTCCGAGGCCCTCCTGCGCACCACGTTGCTGGTTTGGGTCGCCAGTCTCCTAATCTTCACGGCCTACTGGAGCTGGGCGGTCCTGGAGCACGAAGGGCCAATCCGGTCGTTCCTTACCCGGGCCTCTGATCGCACCACTACGGGCACTATGCTCGTCGGAGCCAAAAGCTTAGCAATAGGCAAAACTCATCCAGTGATATCTTTAACGAATCTCCCCGAGTTAATTAGTTGTTAACTATCAGGTCCGATCATGAGATGCCTGCTGGGAGGCGAAGATGACGCGGTCTCAAAAGCTTCGGCTCAAGCGCTTGATCATGCGAGAAATCGATCGAGCTCTACCCAAAGCACCTATAGAACTTTCCCGATATGCCCGCATAGCTGCGTCGGAAGGCTCGGCTTGTGATCGGAGCAAACCTGGTCGGTAAACTACCTGACGAACTCAAAGGAACTACACTCGCGTCCACGGCACAAAAACCGGCACTGCCCTGGATCTGCGGCACTTGCCCCGCTTAGCTGTGCATTGGAAGCCGGTCATGGGTGCCATGGAGACGCATGAACCAGATGGTCCGGCCCAAGCAGGTCGACAGGAGCAACCCCGTCGAGGCCCTCGCGGGTAAGGTGGAGCGCGTCGCCCTCAATTCGCTTGAGGCTGGCTTCTGCGTCCTCAAGGTGCAGGCGCGGGGTATAGGTATCACACGGTAGAGGATGCGCTCTCGATCGGCGCGGGCGAGTAAGTCATCGTGACCAGCATCCGGATCACCCATCGCACTCGCGGCCGTTAGTTCGAAGCCGACACCCGAGCGTGTCCGGAAGGGGCTCGCGGAAGCGATGCACAATCTCCCGCCGGAACAAGGACCCGGGAGTCGGCGTGCTGCGTTGACGAGGTCAGTTAATCCCAGCTTGCCCTCGGTCCGACCTGTAGCTCAGGGCTCTATGACGGACGATCCTGTCACGTGGGGTGGATGCGATGAACACACTAGGCGCCCTCGGTCAGCTACCAGCCTTTACTGACACGGGTGAGGTGTATGTCATCATCGAGACGCCTAAGGGCAGCCGGAACAAGTACGCCTACGACGAAGAACACCAAGTTTTTCTGCTGAAAGGAGTGATGCCGGAAGGCATGTCATTCCCGTATGACTATGGGTACATACCATCGACGATTGGAGGTGATGGCGATCCGCTGGACATGCTCGTGCTCATGGATGCCCCTGCCTTCCCGGGCTGTGTCATCACCGCACGGGTGATTGGGGCAATCACGGCCGAGCAGACCGAGCGGGACGGGCGCCGAGAGCGCAACGACCGCTTGATTGGGGTGGCTAGTCACGCTCACACGCACGGACACGTGGAAGCGCTGTCGGATCTACGACCTAAAATGATTGAGGAGATCGAGGCCTTCTTCGAGCAATACAATCGGCTGACCGGAAAGGCGTTCTGCCCAACCGGACGGAGCGGAGCTACCGAAGCGTTGGCGCTGGTCCGGTCTGGAGCCAGGGATACAAAGCGGGCCTGACCGGACCAGGAGGCGGCGTTGCCAATGAATTACCCTACAGTAGCAAGCGATTTCTGCGCATATCCCAGTACAGGAGAGCCGGAACGGGGATCATAATAGCGTAAAATATTCAATCGAACATCTGTGGCATGGCGAATTCCTCGTGCGCGGGACCTAGTGTCTGAACGCCGCGTAGGCGGTGCGCAGGGTCTCCTCGGAGATCCCGTGCTTGCGGGCAGTCACTTCGAAGCATCGCTTGATGAAGCTCTCGACCTCGTTGACTGGCATGCGAAAATCGCCGCGGTCGAGCAGGCAGCGGATGTCGTAGCCGACGGTTTCGACGGCCGTCCTGAGATCGTGGAGGTTCGGGTTGTCGGGGGTAGTGCGGGCCGAATTGGGCATCGAGATTGCTCTTTCCCGGATACTGAGATCTCCAGCGCCCGGTTTCGGGTGCAGGGAGGGTGAACAGCAACCAAACTCCGACCGCTATTGCTCGTTCCTGCTGGCAGCACCGACGGTAAGGAAATAGACAGAACAGCGGCGTTCGGCAGTGTTGCACACCGCTTTCCGCTCAATCGGCGAGGACGTGCTGCTCTCGGGGCCGTGCCGTCCCCCTAGCGGCTCGGCCCTTGCCGCTCCAGCAGCATTCGGGCATCGCCCAGATCCACCGTGTCCAGGCCCTCGCGGAACCAGCTCACCAGCTCGGCGAGAAGTTCGTGGCTCTCGTCTTGGCACCCTTCCCGCTGCTGAACGCGAAGAAGACCCATCGCGAGGCGCAGCTCTGCAGACTTTGCCCCCTGCCGGCGAGCGATCTCGAGGCCACGGGCAAAGCACCTTTCCACCTCGGCATTCGGCTCTCCGGCCCGAAACCGTAGTTCTCCCTCGACATGGTGAAGGTCCGCCTCGAACAGGCGCACCTCGGTGCGTTGCACCTCGTCGTAGGCTGCTTTCAGGACCTGCAATCCTCCGACCGGATCGCCCAGGGAACCCTGAATCTCGGCCAACACCGCCAGATGACGGGTCCGGTGAAAGACGGCCCCGAGCGCGTCCAGCTCTGCGCAGCCCTGGCGGACCAGCTCCAGTCCCTCGTCCGGTTGTCCCTCCTGGGCCGCCGCCCACCCGCAGGAGATCAGGCCGTAGCCCCGCCACATCGGCATGTCGTGCTTGGCTGCCAAAGCCCGTGCTGCCTCCCCGTACTGCCGCGCAGCCGGAGGCTCTCGCAGGAACTGGGCGAGTTCGCCGCCGGCGTGGCAGAGCAGGTGGCCCGTGGTGTTCGCGTGCTTCAGGTCTTCCGCGTGCCGGGAGCCCAGCTCAGCAGCCCGCCGGGCCTGGTCGGGATAGCCGAGTCTCCAGAGAACCAGCGCCAGGAACGAGAGCCCGGAGGCCCGTGGGTCCGTAACGCACTGCGCGGCGAGATTTCGATCGCGGATCGGGTCGTAGAGCCTCGCGATGGCCTCGAAGTGCTCGCGGGCCTCTTGCAGTTCACCGGCTGCATCAACGCCGCCCCCCTGGCTCGGTGCGCGAGGAGCTGGTCGGCCGGGCTACCCTGGCGCTTAGCGATCACGGCGCAGCGCTCGGCCACGCAGAGGGCCGTGTGCGTCTCGCCTCGCACGACGCGGTTGCTCGCCAAGCCGAACAGGGCCGGGACGAGGCGCTGCGTCTCGCCCAGGCTCTCGCAAAGCGCACTCGCGCGCTCATACGCGACCGAGACTTCGGGTCCGCTCCAGCCGGTGAGGGCGATGAGCGGCGTGCCGATCCCCAGCTGAAAGTCAAGTTCGATGCGGTCCCTTTCAGGCGACGCAAGCAGGCCAGCAACGACGTCGAGGCCGTGGCGGAGATGACTGACCGCCTCACGATCAGCCGAGCGCGAGGCTGCGCGGCGGCCTGCCTCCAACCAGTATTGCACCGCCTGGGTCCCCTCCCCTGCCTCAGTGAGATGGCGGGCCAGCACCTCGGGCGTCTTCTCGACCAGCTCGGGGAAGCGTTGCCGAAGGGCCCGAGCAACGGCGGCGTGGAGCTGCCTTCGCCGGTCCCGCAACAGCGTTCCATAGGCGACGTCGCGCACGAGGGCATGCTTGAACAGGTAGATGATCTCCTGCCCATCGCTGCGGCAGAACACCAGTTCGGCTCGCGCGAGTCGGTCCATCGCGGCTTCGAGCTCCGCCTCGGTGAGGTCTGCCGAGGCGGCGATGAGCTCCCGAGTGAACTCACGTCCAATCACGGCCCCGGCCTGGGCCGCTGCTCGGGTGGCCGGATCGAGTCGGTCGAGCCGCGCCAGGAGCGAGGCGTGCAAGGTCGCCGGGACCGCTGGCGTTGCCGGAGAGGCGGCCGCGAGAACGTTGCTCGTGCCCGCCTCGAGCACCGCCTTCGTGAGTTCCTCGATGAAGAGCGGCACGCCGTCGGTGCGTTCGACGATCTCGGCTACTGTGGCGTGCGGTAGCGCACTGCCGGAGATCTCGCGCACCAGGTCCGCTGCGTCTGGTCCGCTGATCCGCGCGAGGCCCAGGCTCATGACGTCAGGCTGACCGGACCAGGGCGATGCAAAATCGGGACGGCTGGTGACCAGCAGCAGCAGGCGCAGCCGCGCCGTGCGTGTGACCGCAAGGTCCAGGAACTCACGAGAGCTCGGGTCGATCCAGTGCACGTCCTCGAAGATCATCAGCACCGGCTGCTGCTCTGCAAGGCCCTCCAACCACCGCAGCAACGCCGCGAAAGTCCGTTCCCGCTTGCGGTTGGAGGTGAGTTCCGGGATGAGGCCCGTGCGGACTGATAATGAGAGTAGTTCCGCCAGCAGAGCGGTGTCGGCGGGCGGGAGCGAAAAAGGTGCCAGCAGCCTCGCCAGCTTGTCGCGTCTGACCTCCGGCGCATCACCTCGCGCGAAGCCCGCCGCGCGCTCCAGATGGGCAACTATCGGCAGCAACGGGCTGTCACGCAGGTGCGGCGCACAGAAGAAGCGCAAACAGTGGTGGGGCTCTGGTCTCACCTCCTCCTGGACGGCGGCCAGGAGGCGAGACTTGCCGACCCCCGCGTCCCCCGAGATCAGGGCGACCCGTCCCGCCCCGGACTGGACCTGTGCCCAGGTCTCGAGGAGATGATGCAACTCGCGGTCGCGGCCGACCAGGGGGACTGGACCGGTGCGAAGCGCCTCGAAGCGGCTCTCGACCGCTCCTGGCCCGAGCACCCGGTAGGCCTGTACCGGGACAGAGAAGCCCTTCGCCTCGACCGTTCCGAGGTCGAGGCACTCGAACAAGTTGCCGATGAGCCTGTGGGTCGTCTCGGCAACCACGATCGTGTCGGGCTCAGCGAGTGCTTGCAAGCGAGCGGCGAGGTTGGGGGCTTCGCCGACGACCGCCCGCTCCTCCGCTGCTCCGCGGCCGATCAAGTCGCCGACCACGACCAAGCCGGTGGCGATCCCGATCCGCACCTGGAGAGCAATGCCGCCCAGCGTGTCGAGAGCGCGCACGGCCTCGACGATCTCCAGCGCGGCCCGGACCGCTTGTTCCGCGTCGCTCTCGGAGGCCTGTGGGTACCCGAAATACGCGAGCACGCCGTCACCGAGGTACTTGGCCACGAAGCCGCCCAGGCGTTCGAGAACGGCCGTGACGCACGCGTGATAGGCGCCGATCAGCTCGCGCGTGTCTTCCGGATCAAGGCGGGTGGAGAGGGCTGTCGATCCGACGAGGTCAACGAACATTACCGTGAGCTGACGGCGCTCCGCACCGGGAGGAGGTCGTGAGGCGCCCTTGCCGGGTTCATCAGGGCCCATCCGACGGTGTGGCTTTCGAGTCTCTTCGCGGAGGAGTGACGCTGCTTTGAGGAAGCGACGCCGGTCCCCGAGCGAAACGCCGAGCTCCTTGAGGTCGGCGTCGGTCAGGTCGGGGAGGACGTCCAAACCGATGTCGTTGGCGCGAAAGGCGCCAGCGTAGCGTCCGAGCCCCGATCGGTGCAGCCAGTCGTCAATATCCATGCACCGCCCCCAAGGGGTTGCAGCCGTGCCGAAAGCTTACGCTGAATGCGGGCGAAGGCATCACCTCCGTGCGGGGCCCGAACGCCCGTTAGGGTATACCACAATGCTGTTCACTTTGAGATCCGAATGGCGGCGGCCATGTCAATGCGGGTAGGGACTGAGGCGTGGGACCGTAACGGGTAGCCGCGCATCGTGCGTCTAAATGAACAGCATTGGGATATGTCCCACCGTGCCGATGCCGCTCGATGTTCTGCTCATGCGGTTGGCGCGTAACAAGACGCGGTGTCGCCAATTCACTTCCGCAGCGCTCAAGCTTCCCCGAGATGAGCAGCCGCTACCGCTCTCCCATCGCAACCCTGATCTGCTGCTCCTCCAGGTCGAGCTCGGCCATGAGCGCTGCCATCTCCTCGTGCTCAAGGTCTTCCCTGTGATCGGCCAGGAGCTTCGTCCGAGCCGCCTCAATCGCGGTCAGCCGGAGGCCGAGCTGCGCGGAGAGGCGCTCCGCTCCCGTCTCCGCTGCCTGACTCGCCGCAGAAACGCGCTTGGCACGCTGACGCAGTTCGCGAAGCAGTTCCTCCGCAGCCGCAGCTTGTTCCGGATTTAAGTCGTCCAGCTTCTCGCTGACAGCCGTCATCGCCGCGACTGTGGCTTGGCTGCGCGCATCAATGGCCTGTGGCGTCACCGCTGGGTTGGCCGCCTCATCATCGGCCTCGCTCAGGCCTAAGCGGCGGATGAGAGGGCCGAGCGTCGTGCCCTGGATGACCAGGGTGGCAAGGATGGCGCAGAAGGCGAGGAACAGGATGATGTCGCGCCCCGGAAAACTGGCCGGGAGCGCCAAAGCTGCGGCGAGGCTCACGACACCGCGCATGCCGGCCCAGGAGAGCACCGTCGCGTGGCTCCAGGGGGGCATCGGATCGCGCTCGCGGAGGCTGCGGGATACCGCGCGGGGCAACCACAGTGCTGGGAACACCCAGACGAACCGACTGACAATGAGGGCAGCCGAGACCGCCAGGCCCAAGCCCGCCAAGCGCCAGGGATCGTACTGCTCAAGACGCTCCAGGATGCCACGCAGCTGAAGGCCGATGAGGACGAAGATCAGGGCGGTCAGAACGAATTCAACGAAGCCCCATACCGCACCCATGTCCAACCGGGTGCGGGCAGTGAACGCCGCATGCTGTTGTTGCCCGAGTACGAGGCCGCAGGTCACCGCCGCGAGCACGCCCGAGGCATGGACCTGTTCCGCCGCGAGGTAGGCCGCAAAGCTCGCCAGGAACGAGACGAGGATGTCGAGCAGGGTATCTTCGAGATGGGTGAAGACCCACATGGCGACGCGGCCAAGGACGTAGCCGATCAGCGTGCCGCCCGCGGCCGAGAACAGGAACGAAAGGGAAGCTTGGCCGAGCGACACCTCACCGGCCAGCGTCGCGGCAACCGCGAAGCGGTAGAGCACGAGGGACGAGGCGTCGTTGAGCAAGCTCTCGCCTTCCAAGATCACTACGAGCCGCTTCGGAATACGAAAGTCCTTCAGCACCGAGGCGGCCGCGACCGCATCCGGCGGGGCCACGATGGCCCCCAGCGCGACGGCTGCCGCCCAGGGCAGATCCGGCACCAGGAACTTCGCGGTGACAGCGACGGCTGCGGCGGTGAACAGGACGGCGCCGAGCGCGAGGAACAGGATGGGGCGAAGGTTGAAGCGAAAGGCCGGCCAGTCGGTCCGGTAAGCGCTCGCCTGAAGCAGCGGGGGCAGGAAGAGGACGAGTGCGAGTTGGGGATCGAGGGTGACGGTGGGAAGTCCTGGGATAAGGGCCAGCGCCATGCCGCCGATGACGAGGGCGACCGCGAGAGGAACTTGCAAGCGACGGGCGACCAGGGCGAGCGCGACACAGGCCGCGAGCAGGCCCAGCAAGGTCTCGAAGATCTCCACGCGAGTGCCTCCCCGGGCGGAGTTCATTTCCGCGGTGCCAGGTTCAACCCTCCGGCCTGCTGGATGTTCGCTCAGACCAAGGGCGCCCTGTCGACGGGGACGGACCGGTCGCGAGGCCAGTCTCGGCCGTCACCCGCGACGCGCGGTACTCCGCTTGAAAGCGGTTGACTCGTGGCCGCTGTGCAGCGTTGCGCGAGAGCGCCCACACCGCCGGCTCAGGGCGACGGCCCGAAGGCGATGTATCCTGGCGATTCACCTGCATCAGCTGGACTGCTCCGGTGTTTTGTTTGCTCAACCATACCGTTCGGCAGGGCCGATCAGCCTGAAGTCTGGGCTTCGCGCAGTCAGAACCCGCGGCGTCGCTGAGCGTTGATCCGGAACTTCAGCCTGGACGCGTGCCGCTGCGTTTCGCCGAACGGAGTTCCGATGCGATGGGGGATCGCCAGCCGCAGAATACGAGCCAGACTGTGAGTCGCAGCCTGCTCGCTTGCAGCGCTTCGTCGCCGGCTTCGGCTGCGTCAGCTGAGCACAGGGCCGCGGGGGCTCATTCATGTCTTGGCGGATGGAGCATGCTAGGCGTGAGATGCTAATATGTTCCGACTTGTAATCGCATTCCGCCGGGCAGTTGTGCTGCCGCTCTACTTGTTTATCGGCTCGATATCGATGGCATCACCCGCCTATGAACGATTGGTCGTGTTTGGAGACAGCTTGTCGGATGGAGGCAACGCCGGACGTTTCTCGGACGGGCCAGTGTGGGTCGAGTATCTCGCGGAGCGGCTCGGAGTTCCCCTTCGTCCAAGCAAGATGTCCGGACTGAACTTTGCCATAGGGGGGGCTCGCCTGGATCCGCGCTCAGGCGCGAGTAACCTGCGGGCGCAGGTCGAGGCTTACCTTCGCAATGGCGGTGCCCAGCCGGCCACCCTTTTCATCGTCTACGGAGGTGCCAACGACGTGCTGGCCGCAATCGGCAGCCCGGAAGCGAATGAGGCGGTCGAGGTAGCCCTGTCGGCGATGCGGGACATCTTGGAAGCTCTGGCTGAGAGCGGAGCCACCGACGTCCTGATCCCCAACCTTCCCGACGTGAGCATGACTCCGGCTGTTCGAGCCCGCAGCAGCTCAGCGGCTCAGGGCGGGGCCGAGCTCACGGAGCGGTTCAACCATCTGCTGGAACAGATGCTCGCGCGGCCGGTAGGGCTCAGGGTGCACCGGTTAGACGTGAGGGGAATGGCGGAACAGGTTCGGACAGATCCGCGCTCGTTCGGGTTCATTGATATTGCGACCCCTTGTGAGCGGCGGGCCGCATGCGACGGGTACCTGTTCTGGGACGATGTTCACCCCACGACGCGCGCACACAAGAGCTTAGCTGACGCAGCTTACCGATCCATCTCACAGCCGTAGGCTTCGTCCGTTTCGCCCGTCATGGCGCCCGTATCGGCGGGCGCAAAGAGACCGCCAAGTGGCAAGCTTCCTCTCATGGCGAGTTGATGAGGCGGCAAGCTACCGCAGTCTCCCAGGAGTTCGCGCGCACCCACCGTCCCAAAACCGTTCCCGCGGGAACGGTGGATTGAGCTAAGTGTTGGCGAGCGTGCTGGGATTCGAACCCAGGACAAGGATGCGCAGGAGATGCGCATCCGCAGGAGCAGTCTCACTTGGACGCTGGTGAGGCCGGGCGTGCTGACGAGCGGCGCCGCGACGGGTCGCTATCAGGTCCTCATCGAGCCATCGGAGTGGCGAAACGGGCTGATCTCACGAGCCGACGTTGCACACTACATCGTCGGCCAGATCGACCATCCGTTCCGCGTGCGTTAAGCCGTCGTCCTTGTCAGCTAGCCGGAGGACGCTCTCGCGTACCAGCTCTGCATAGTCGGAAAGGGGGCGCCCTCAGCTGATGGCAGCCTCGCGCGCCACACGCATCATGGACTGCGACCTATGCCGAACCCCGTCAAGACGGCCGTGCGCACCGCCATCGAGAGCGGTGTCGATCTGGTCGCGGCCTACAACCGGAGGCGCCTGCCGAAGAACCAGAACTCCTTCGTGGTCGGCATCCACGAACCGATGCGCGAGGAGCTGACGCTGCACGATCTCACGGTGACCGGGCAGATCCCAGCACAGCTCAACGGTCGATACCTCAAGATGGGTGCTAATCCAGTCCACCCCATCTCGCCTGGCCACAACTGGTTCCTCGGCGACGGCATGGTGCATGGTCTCGCCATGAAGGATGGTAGAGCCCTGTGGTACCGCAACCGCTGGATCGGTTCGCGCACGGCAGCTGCGGCACTCGGACGGTCCGCTGCCCCTGGACCACGACGGGGCCGCAACGACACCGTCAACACCAACATCGTCGAGATCGGCGGCCGCGCCTTTGCCGTGGTGGAGGCCGGCAGCTTCCCCGTCGAACTCTCCGAAACCCTGGAAGAGCAACGCTACAACCCGTTCGACGGCACGCTTGCGGGCTCCTTCACCGGGCACCCGCACCGCGATCCCATCACCGGCGAGATCCACGCGATCGCCTATGATGGGCATGTCTGGGACACCATCCGTCACGTTGTCGTCTCGGCGACTGGCAGCGTGATCCGCGACGTACCGATCGCGGTCGAACATGGTCCGTGCATCCACGACTGCGCGCTGACGGCACGTTTCGTGATCGTACTTGACCTGCCCGTCACCTTCTCGATGCGGGACGTGCTCGCCGGACATCGCTTTCCGTTTCGCTGGAACCCCGCTCACCGCGCTCGCGTGGGCCTACTCTCGCGGGATCGAGGTGCCACGAACATCACGTGGTGCTCCGTCGAGCCGTGCTTCGTCTTCCACGTTGCCAATGCGTTCGATGACGAGGATGGCCGAGTGGTCCTCGACGTGATCGCCTACCCGACGATGTTCGCCTCGGCTGGCGGTGAGCTCGACAGGCTCGGTCGGCTTGAGCGCTGGACGGTGAATCCCACGACGAAGCGGGTCGAGCGGCGCGTGGTGGACGACGCACCGCAGGAGTTTCCCCGCATCGACGAGCGCCGCTTCGGGCAGCGCCATCGGTATGCCTACACGGTCTCGGTCCCGTCCGACGGCAACCCGCAACTCGCTGGTGCGACGACGCTCTACAAGCACGACCTTGAGACGGGCATGCGTCGTATTCACGAGTTTGGCGATCATCATGTCCCGGGGGAATTCGTGTTCGTGCCTGCACATGCTGATGCCGGCGAGGACGAAGGGTGGCTGATGGGGCTGGTGATCGACACGGAGAAGTGCACGACGGACTTTGCCATCCTCGACGCACGTTCGTTCGAGGGACCGCCCGTAGCTAAAGTTCGGCTTGGGCACCGGATCCCGCCAGGCTTTCACGGGAACTGGTTTCCCTCTGCCTGAGACATCCCGGCTGCGCCAGGCTTGTCGCCGGCATGGTGCCGGCTGCATCTTGACGCGCTCTTTTCCCGAGAGCAGAACTTCGGTTGCGGATTCCGATTGAAGTCGGCCACCGGTTCCGAGGCGAAGCCGGCCAGCGTTCCGATTTGATGTCGGCCAGCGTTCCGAGATGAAGCCGGCCACTCGGTAGCCGGCATCGGCCACGGCGCATCCCCGCGGGTCAGCAACCGCGGCATCCCAGTCCTCGAGCACGAGGAGAGCGGGATGCCGGCCAGGAGACAGCTGACCATGCGACAAATCAAACAGATGCTGCGGCTCGCCCACGATGGGGTGAGTTCGCGCGAGATCGGACGAACGCTGGGCGTGGCCCGCTCGACCGTGCAGGACAACCTCGCCCGGGCAACCGCCGCCGGCCTAACCTGGCCGCCTTGGCCCCGGGGTCAGCGACGCGGTGCTGGAACAGCGCCTGTTCGCCCGGGGCTGGGGTGAAGCAGGGCATGCGGCGACTGCCCGAGCCGAACTGGCCCTCGCTGGTCAGGGAGATGCGCCGCCCGGGGTCAACCTCACGGTGCTCTGGGAAGAGTACCGGGAGGCCCATCCGGAGGGCTACGGCTACTCCCGGTTCTGCGATCTCTATCGCGAGTTCGAGCGCCGGCTCCCCCCGGTGATGCGCCAGCATCATGCCGCCGGTGACAAGGTCTTCGTCGACTACTCCGGCAAGAAGGTCGGGATCGTCGACTCCACCACCGGCATCGTACGCGAGGCCGAGATCTTCGTGGCGGTGCTCGGCGCGTCGAGCCTGACCTACGCCGAGGCGACCTGGACCCAGACGCTGCCCGACTGGATCGGCGCGCGCATGTCCGCCTGTTCCGCTTCCTCGGCGGTGCCCCCCGCCTCGTCGTGCCCGACAACCTCAAGAGCGGGGTGCACAAGGCCTCGTTCTACGATCCCGAACTCAACCGCTCCTACGGGATGATGGCCGAGCATTACGGCGTCGGCGTCCTGCCGGCGCGGCCTCGTAAGCCGCGCGCGACAAGGCCAAGGTCGAGGCCGGGGTTCGCTTCGCCCAGAGCTACATCCTGGGACGGCTGCGCCAGCAGACGTTCTTCTCGCTGGCCGAGTGGCAATGCCGCCATCGCCGCGATGGTGGAGCGCATCAACGCCCACCTGATGCGCCGGCTCGGCACCACGCGCCGCGCCCTGTTCGAGGCGATCGAGCGCGCGGCGCTCCGGCCCCTGCCGGCGGAGGACTACAGCTTCGCCGAATGGCGGCTGGCCCGGGTCAACCTCGACTACCACGTCGAGGCGGGCGGCTTCCTGTACTCGGTGCCCCACGCCCTGATCCGCGAGCAGGTCGACGTGCGCCTTACGGCGCGCACCGTCGAGGTGTTCCATCGCGGTCAGCGCGTCGCCGCCCACGAACGCCGCTACACCGGCCGGCGGCACGGCACCAATCCCGACCACATGCCCAGCGCCCATCGCCGCTACGCCGAGTGGAGTCCCGAGCGCTTCCGGCGCTGGGCGCGGAGCATTGGGCCGGAGACGGAGGGGCTGGTGATCGCCATCCTCCACGACCGGCCTCATCCCGAGCAGGGCTTCCGTACCTGCTTGGGTCTCCTGCGCCTCTATCGCGGGCTCGATCCGAGCCGGGCGGAGGCCGCCTCGGCCCGGGCCGTGGCCGTCGGGGCGCTCACCTACACCAGCATCGCCGCAATCCTGGCCAAGGGCCTCGATCGCGCAGCCCCGCCTGCCGAGGCCGTCCCGGTGATGCTCCACCCCAACCTGCGCGGCCCGCGCTACTTCCACTGACGGAGACGACGATGCTTAGCCATCCCACCCTCGATCTCCTGCACGAGCTCGGCCTGAGAGGCATGGCCTCGGGCTTCAAGGCGCTCGACGCTAACCCGGAAGCCCGCGCCCTCGGCCATGCCGAGTGGCTCGGACTGCTCCTCGACCACGAGGCCACGGCTCGGCGACAGAAGCGCTTCGAGACCCGCGCTCGCGCCGCGCGGCTGCGCCATCCCGCCAGCATCGAGGACGTCGACTACCGCAGCCATCGCGGCCTGGACCGGGCGCTGTTCCTCAAGCTCGCCACCAGCGACTGGATCCGGACCCGGCGCAACCTCGTGATCACCGGCCCATGTGGCGTGGGCAAGAGCTGGCTGGCCTGCGCGCTGGGGCACAAGGCCTGCCGGGACGACCTCTCGGTCGTGTACTACCGGGTCCCGCGCCTGTTCACCGCGCTGGCCCTCGCCCGCGGCGATGGCCGCTACGGCCGGTTGCTGCGCCAGATCGCCAAGGTGAACCTGCTGATCCTCGACGATTGGGGCCCGAGCCGCTCCTGCCCGAACAGGCTCGCGACCTCCTCGAGATCGTCGAGGACCGCTACGATGCCGGCTCGACCCTGATCACCAGCCAGGTGCCGGTGGATCGCTGGTACGAGATCATCGGCATCCCCACGCTCGCCGATGCCGTCCTCGACCGGCTGCTGCACAATGCCCACCGCATCGAACTCGCCGGCGAGAGCCTGCGCAAACGCAAGGCGACCGAGCCCGCCGCTTGACCCGCCGATCCGACCTCGTGATCTTCACCCCAGACCCGCGGGAGCGCCCCGTCGCCGGTCGGCTTCAGATCGGAACGGTGGCCGGCTTCGCCTCGGAATGACGGCCGGCTTCAACTTGGAACCCCCGGCCGGCTTCGTCGGAATACGCACTTCGGTCGCCAAACCGCGAAGATCCAGATGCGGCGCTAAACATTCTGGACCCGAAAGCGAACAGCTGATGTCTGGTCGTGTGGGTCGTTAGCCTGCGAGCTGGTCAATGAGGTGATCAAGCAGCGCTCGCAGACGTGCTAAGCGCGTCAGGTCGCAGTGGCAGCCCACGAACGTGTCGCGGCTCGGGGGCACCTCGCCCTGGTTGAGCGCGACAAGACCGGGTGTAGTGTTCCTGACGACTGTGCAGAGATCAGCGAGGTAGTCGCCGGCCGGGTCCATACACGGCGCTCAGTCCTTTCTTTCCTACTGCCTTCCCGCGCTTCCTGCAGATTGGGATCTGGTGGTCGGCGAGGATCAAGCGGATCACTGCCCGAGAGTGCCTCGATGGTGTTGCATGGTTGCAACGCGCTCGCGGGTCGCGGGTTGTCCTAGTGGCACTGCATAGGGATTATGACTCTTTGGCCGGGTTAGGGTTAGGCAGTGGCGAGCTTGGCTCTGGCGCGCTGAGTGGTGAACATCCATGTGATGCGGGCGGCCTCGGCGTTGCGGCGTTGCTCCCAGGCCGCGACCAGCCTTGCGAGGGTCTCCTGATCGGGGATGCGGCGGTCGAGGCATTGGCCGCGCAGCACCCCGATTTCGATCTCCACCATGTTGAGCCAACTCGCGTGCTTGGGCGTGTGATGGAGTTCGATGCGGCTCAGGATCCGGTGGGCCTCCTCGGCCGGGAAGCTGTCGTAGAGGGCTCCCGGGGGATGGCTGGACAGGTTGTCCAGCACGACCCTGATCCGCTCGGCGTTCGGATAGTGGGTGTCGACGAGGTCCCGCATGCAGTGGGCAAAATCGACGGCCGTGCACCGATCCGTGACCTTCACCTTGCGCCACGCCCGGTGAGCATCCCCGGTGAGCATCAACGAAGACGAACAGGTTGGCGGTGCCGTTGCGCCGGTACTCGTAATCGTAGCGCTCCGGCCGGCCCGGGGCGGCAGGAACGGGCTGGCGCGCCTCGCCGATCAACTGGATTGGGCTCTCGTCGAAGCAGACCACCGGACGGCGCGGGTTGGGTGCCTCGGCGTAGAGATCCAGCACGTCCTCCATGCGCGCCACGAAGGTCCCGTCGACCTGCGGGATGCACCACATCTCGCGCCGCCACGGCTTGAGGGCGTTCTCGGCCAGGCGGCGGCGCACGGTCTCGCGCGACACCGCCGCGTGCTCGGTGGCCGCCACCACCGCGTCGGCCAGCAGGCTCAGCGTCCAGCGGGCGCGGCCCTCGGGCGGTGTGGAGCAGGCGGTCGCCACCAGCAACGCTTCCTCCTGGCCCGAGAGCTTGCGCGCCGCGCCCGCGCGGGGCTGCTCGGCCAGGGCCGCCTCGACCCCCTCCTCAACGAAGCGGCGCTTGGTGCGGAAGATCGTCGACCCGCTGACGCCGAGGCTGGCAGCCAAGGTCTCGTCGCCGATCCCGGCCTCGGCGCCCAGCAGGATCTGCGCGCGCTTGAGCCGTCGCGCCGCGAGGCGGCCGGCGCGCGTCAGCGCCGTCAAGTGCTGGCGCTCCTCCTGGCTGAGGTCGACCCGGTACTTTACATTCATCCCTGCCCCCGATCCTGGACGGCAGCAGGGATGAATCAGACGACCGCATCCGCCCACCCCGGGTTCTCGGACAAGCAGGGGCAGTACCTCGCCTTCATCCATGCCTATACGGTCGTGATGGGACGACCACCGGCCGAGAGCGATCTGCAGCGCCACTTCCGCGTGACACCGCCCTCCGTCCACCAGATGATCCTCACCTTGGAGCGTCAGGGCTTCATCACGCGCCAGCCGGGGGTCGCACGCTCCGTGTCCCTCCGGGTCGATCCCGACAAGCTACCAGCCCTCCGCGCCGCGCCCCCCAAACCGTCATACCGCCGCGCTTTGGCGTTGACTCGAACGTGAGTTGGTCGTGAGGCACGTCTGTGCTGGCCTGCTGCCTGTGCATCTGGAGGCTGCGATGGCACGACCGGGCCTGACGATCCGCGCCGACCTCGCCAGCGCCGCCGAGTTGCGTCGCTTGGCCCGGCGCGAGCCACGCCGACGCACGAAGCACCGCCTCTTGGCCATGGCCAACGCGCTGGAGGGCATGAGCCGCGCCGAGGCGGCCCGGGCGGCCGGGATGGAGCGCCAAGCCCTGCGCGACGCGGTGATCCGGTTCAATGCCGAGGGGCTTGCCGGGCTAGTGGATCGTCCGCACGGCCACAGGCGGGAGATCCTCAGCGAGGGTGAGCAGGCGGTGCTGATGCACCGGATCCTGGTCGGGCCGGACCCGGAGCGAGGAGAGCCGTCGAGCTGGACGCTGCCGGACCTGTGCCGCTTCATCGAGGAGCGGTTCGGCAAGACCATGGGCCCGCAATCCATGCCACGCGTCGTGCGCCGGCTCGGCCTGTCGAAGCAGAAAGCCCAGGCCCGTTCACCCGAAGCGGGACGCCCGGGCCGCTCGAGCGTTCGCCAAAGGGGGCTTCGCACCGCCGTAGCGGCAGCGGGCGAGGCCCATCCGGACAAGGCGATCGCGCTCTGGTTCATGGACGAGGCCCGTGTCGGTGAGATGAGGCCGGACCGGTCAGGGACTGTCAGGATTTCCGTGTTCGGGCAGGCATGATGGGACCGCAGGAGATCCGCGATGGCCCGCCGCAAAGACCCCAGCATCCCCGATGCCGTGCTCGATCAGCTGCTCGCGGGCGCTGATCCGAAGACCGCCTTCGACCCCGGCGGGTTGCTCGACGGTCTGAAGAAGGCCTTGGCGGAACGCGCCCTGAATGCCGAGATGAATCACCATCTGGCGGGCCAGGACGGGACCGGCAACAGCCGCAACGGCTACGGTAGCAAGACCGTCACCACCGACACGGGCCGCTTCGAGCTGGCGGTCCCGCGCGACCGCCACGCGACCTTCGATCCCCAGCTCATCGCCAAGTATCAGCGCCGCTTTCCCGGCTTCGACGAGAAGGTGATCTCGCTGTACGCCCGCGGCATGAGCACCCGTGAGATCGTCGGGCACGTGCGCGACCTCTATGGCATCGAGGTCTCGCCCGACTTGATCAGCGCCGTGACCGACGCCGTCCTGGAGGAGGTCGCCGCCTGGCAGGCCCGGCCGCTCGAGCCGGTCTACCCGGTCGTGTTCTTCGACGCCCTGCGGGTGAAGATCCGGGACGAGGGCTTCGTGCGCAACAAGGCGGTCCACATCGCGCTGGGGGTGCGGGCTGACGGGACCAAAGAGATCCTCGGTCTGTGGATCGAGACCAACGAGGGCGCCAAGTTCTGGCTTCGCGTGATGACCGAGCTGCGCAACCGCGGAGTGGAGGACATTCTGCTGGCGGTCGTCGATGGTCTGAAGGGATTTCCCGAGGCGATTACCTCGGTGTTTGCGCAGGCGACGGTTCAGACCTGCATCGTTCACCTCTTGCGCCACAGCCTGGACTTCACCTCTTACAAGGACCGCAAGTTCATTGCCGCGGCGCTGAAGGCGATCTACCAGGCCACCGACGCCACCGCGGCGGAGAAGGCGCTGACGGCGTTCGAAGAGGGCGCGTGGGGCCGCAAGTACGGCGCCATCGGCCAGAGCTGGCGCCGGGCGTGGAGCGAGGTCATCCCGTTCTATGCCTTCCCGGCCGAGGGGCGCCGGATCGTCTACACGACGAATGCCATTGAGGCCCTGAATGCCAAGCTACGCCGGGCGGTGCGGGCCCGAGGCCATTTTCCCTCCGACGAGGCCGCGCTGAAGCTGCTGTTCCTGGTCTTGAACCGCTCCGCCAAGGAGTGGAGGATGGCGCCGCGGGAGTGGGCGATGGCCAAGGCGCAGTTCGCCATCCTCTTCGGCGAGCGCTTCACACGGGCCATGGCCTGAAGGATGTTCAACCGCTCGCCCATACACGAATATTCTGACAGTGCCGACCGGTCATCGCTGGTGGCTGCGCGGCCAGCGCCCGCCCGGGCTGTGCGACAAGCGCTTCGCCTCGGCCTACATCCTCGCGGCCGTGCGGCCCGCCACAGGCGAGGACTTCGCCCTCGTGCTGCCGCGCGTCTGCACGCAAGCCACGAACCGCTTCCTGGCTGACTTCGCCGCCACCATTCTGCCCGACACCCACGCTGTCCTGGTGCTGGACGGCACGGGCTGGCACGATCTCCGCTCGGTGACGGTCCCGCCCAACCTCACCCTGGTGCCCCTGCCGCCCTACAGCCCGGAGCTGAACCCGGTCGAGCGCGTCTGGCTGTACCTGCGCGAGTGCTACCTCTCTCATCCGCTCCTGGCCGACTATGAGGCCGTCGTCGAGGCGTGCTGCCGGGCCTGGAACGCTCTCGCGGCAGAGACCGGCCGCATCAAGACCTTCTGCGCCTACTCCTACCTCGAACAGATCAGTTCATAAGCGCGACGGTATAACTATACTATTGCGTCACCGAAGGAATTCTGGAGATTCGAAGCCCTGGACGTGCGCAGCACCGTCACCAAAAGGGCAGAGACCTCCCATGTCCCTGGTTCCGTACGCCCGCTTTATGCGAATCGGCGGGAGTGCCAGACGGTCAACCGCCAACTTCGAATGGCGGCTGTCAGGTGTCGAGCAGCCATTCCGGCGGCACAGGTTGAAGGTCTGGAAGTGGCGCACTGCGGTCCTTCATGTGTCGTCAACAGAGGTAACGAGGGTCAGCAGTCAAGCCAATTGCGTACCGATTAGCTGCATCCTGCTGGGCGAGATGCGCTCCTATGCTCTTAGCGGCCCCGCTTCTAATATAGGCCGAACTTGATCGCTATAACCGCTGTTGTACCCCGAACGCGGATCGCGACAGAATTCCCAGACGGGAATGCCGGTCGGCTGCCCCGGCTTCTTTCGATAGGCCAGATGCCCGAAGCGGATTTCAGTCCCCGTGAGCGAGACGGCAGGCCCCCCAACCGTCAGCACGAGCGCACCACAATAGTCGACGCGAATGACCCCACGCGTCGGGTGAACGCCAAACAGAAGGGATGCGGTCCAGCCCAGAGCTTCAGCCTCCTCGCCGAACCGCTCCAGGAAGTCGGCCGCTCGGTCATAGGCTCGCGGCCAATCACCCGGGTCGTAGCTATGATCTGATGGCAGGATCGCCGCTCCTGCCTGACCATCGCCGCGCTTGTAGCCGGGACAAGGCGCCTCTTCACGGCTGAGAAGGCCAAAACCCGCCCTCCAGAGTTCCATTCCGTCGGTTGCAGGAGGGGTCCCTTCGCCTCGCAACACCCCCGCCACTCGCTTCGCCACACTCGGCGAGGTGTGGCATCTCTCTCCACCTTCAGCAGTTCGAGTGTGGCGAGGAGTGGCTGGTGTGGCGTGTTGATATATAAGGATTTTTCGCTCTAACCGGCCGTGTGGTGGAAGGTGTGGCGCGGTGTTGCTGGCCAGGGTGGCGGCGCCTGCCACACTTGCCACACGTGTTTTTGCGCTTGAGAGGGAAGCTCGGATCTCGCTGAGCATATCGAGGAGGTCAGCGCCCATCGTCGCCTCCCTCAAACATATCGGCGGTGATGACGTAGACCCGCTGGCTCGCCTTGTAAGGCGTGCGTTCGGAGCGCTGCAGCTTTCCCTGCGGATCGCGTTTGAGCATGCCGCGATCAGCTAAGAGCCTCGCGGTGGCGACGGGGTCAAGACCGGCACACACGTCCGCCTTCCACGCCTCTGGTAGCACGAGCCACACCCGCTTGCCGTCGCTAGTCTCACGGCGCCAGCCGGCGCGATTCGGCACGGGCTTGGCCTCCTTGTCGTCCATCGGCTCGAACCGGCTCTCGCCGTGCGCCTCGAAGAAGCGCCGCACCTGCGCGATCGCCTCACGCACTTCCGCGGGCTCGGACCCGCCACGAGTGGCGATCCAATCGGCGAGAGCCTTCGCGGCAGCAGCGGCGGCCTCGCCCTTCTCCCAAGGCACGATGCCGAACATGGACGCCAACTCGCCGGCTGCGGCGATGAGGCCGAGGCGCGACGCGCCGCGTCTAACCTGACCGTCCGCGTCGGGCGGCAACTGGTCAGCCACGAATTGGTCGACGACGCCCCTGACGGCGCGCGCGATCTTCTCGTGGCCTTCCCCAAAGAGTGCCCGCACGAAGGCGGGACCTGCGGTGCCGTAGGCTCTCAATGCGGCCTCTTTGATCGTGTCAGCGAGGCGGGCCGGATCTCCTTCCTCACCCGCGTGGTCGAAGACCCCGAAGCCCTGCCCGGCATCGGCCGGGATATCGAGGAGACGCACCGCCTGACCTGCATAGGCCCGGCGCTGGCGGTCCTCGCTGATCTTGGCGGCCATCGGAATCTCGCCCGTCGAGAGCGTCAGCACCCGCCACGTCATCGGGCTGCGGATCGAGCCATCCCGCGCCGAGCGGCCCTTTCCGACACCCGACGCCAGCTGGTATACCGCCGCGGCTGCATCCCTGCCCTCGGCAACCCCGATCTCGTCGAGGCACAGGCAGGTGTCGGTCACGATCGCGGCGGTCGACTCCTGGGCGTTGGCAGTGGCGCGCCACGAGCGAATGAAACCGGGGTCGGCGGAGCCACGGCCCCACACGCTCGCGGCCGCCCGAAGCGCCGTGGTCTTGCCCTTGCTGGACTGGCCGTAGAGATTGACGCCACCGCCCTCGCTGCCGACGAGGTGTACGAGAGGTCCCGCAAGCGCCGTCGAGATGGCGAGGACGAGGCGGACGTGCCCGGCCGAGAGCCGACCGACGCCTTGGCGCCAGTCGTCGAGCGTGCCCCGCGAGGAGTACGGCGCGGCGGCGCCGCCGACCAGCACCACTGTCTCGCGCGCCGGCTGCCCAATGACCTGTTCGGGCAACACGAACACGTTCTGATCTGCAACCGTGTGCCAGCCCGTACACGACACCGTCGTTACGCGGGCGTCGACCGTGACGCGGTTGAGATAGTCGGCGAGATGCTGTCGCCCGTTGCGGGCCACGGTCAGACCGCGGATGGCGAGCTCGGCTGCGAGCGCACCCGGCTCGGCGTGGAGCGCCGCGTCGGAGACGGCGTACTCGTGGCAGCGCCCGTCCGGATCCCGCCAGCGCAACCAGCGCGCCCAGCCGTGTCCCTGTGGGTCCCGGGCACGCCCGATCACCTCAAAGGGCCCTGAGCACCAGATCTCCTCGGTGGTACGATTCTCACCCCGGCCTTTCGGGATCTCGACCGTCAGCCCGTCCGAGTTCATGTGGAAGTTGTCGAACGAGATGTAGGCCGGAGGCGGTTCGACCTGCCCGACGTAGGAGAGGACCGCCTCTCGCAAGCGTTGCGGCTCCCAGCCCTCATCCAGGCCATCTGCCGCATCCCAGCCTTCGGGGATTTCGCGCGTGCCACCGGCAGGATCACGAGTGGCAAGCGCTCGAGCACCCACCAGCGTAATGGTGCCGGCGCCAATCGCGTCCAGCTCCGCCATGACCTCGCTGGCGTAGCGGTCGCCCGGCTCGTCGCAGTCCGGCCAGATCAGCACCGACCGGCCCGCCAGCGGGCGCCAGTCGGCTGCGCGCGCGCCCATGGCGCCGCCGCTGGAGGTGATCACGACCGAGTGCTCGAATACCATGCGGGCGGCGTCGGCGGCTTTCTCGCCCTCGACCGCGACCACGCTGGAGTTCGGCTTGGCCGCTAGCAGATCCAAGCCGTAGAGCGGCCGGGGCTTGGGCCAGGACTTCCAGCGCCAGCGGAGCGCGGTGTTCTCGCGCCAGAGGGTGAGGGGAAAGAACTGCTTGCGCTGGCCCGGCGGATCAAAGCGCAGCACGTAGCCGAGAAGCCGGCCTTCTGCGTCGCGGTAGGCCCAGTTCCCCGAGGACGGACCATAGGACGGGTGCAGAAAATTGGGCACCGGCGCCCCGTCCGGCACCGGCATGACGATTTCGGAGACGGGATCACCGGTGGTGGTGTTGGTATCCAGGTCGAGAGCATGTGGTAAGATAGCGGAGTCGATGCGGGCAGCGCGCTCCATTTCGGTCGCCTCCTTCGGGGACGGATCGGGGCGGGGAGAACGGCGGCGAACACGGCTGGCCCGGCGCGTGTTCAGTGCGGTGCTGCCGCGCGACGACGGCTTCCAGCGGGGCAGTCCGGCGCGCTCGCTCACGTAGTCTCTGCAGGATATCCAGTCGTCGCCCGCGAACGAGTGGACGACGATATCCTGGCCGTCCTCACTAATGCGCACCGACAAGGAGCGGTCGGCAGCGGAGTGGCCCGGGCCGGGTGCCAGCACCTGACCGTTGCGCACCTCGCCGCCGAGAGCGCGCGCGAGGGAGTAGAGATTGATCATCTGCGCAGCTCCAGCTTCTGTTGCTACTTCTGGAGTGCTGGTCGGGTTGACGAAAGCATTTCCCAGGACCTTATCGCGATCGGAACTACCAGATCGGGCCCAATTCATGTTCAGCATGGCTCAGGGATCTTCCTCGATGTTTGCGAGGAAGGTGCGCAGGCCGTCTGCCAAGATCAGTCGCCGGTTTCCGATCTTGATTCCCTTGATTCTGCCCGTAGCTAGCAATTCATAGACGGTCGTCCGGCCGAGACCGAGGGCGTAACATGCTTGGTCTACTGTGAAAGCGAGCTTAGGTGTTGACGCTCGCAGGTCTCCCTGCGGCACCTGAACTGGTTGAGAATTCATAGTGGCACCGGGTTTCTGACCGCCCTTACTCGGGCGAACACCTGCGTATAGTGGAGCGGTCAGCTACCCAGCGCTACATCCAGCACTGTCAGAGTTGGAGACGAAATAGGGCTTAACGCTTAAGCCGACGCCCGGACTTAGGCCGCCAATCGCCGTACTCACGTTGGTTTTTAATCCAGCTCTGAACCAGCGAAATGCTAGGTGTAGCCAAGCCAGGATCGATGCCACCTTTACTGAATAATTTTTCCAAGCTTGCCTTCACTCTGCCGCCGCCATACCCCCTGGCAAGCAATGTAGGTAAATTTTCATCTACTATTTGATCTCGCTTGGAGCGTTTACTATCCCGGGCTTTGCGTCCCGACTCAGTTAATTTCCTTCTTTGTAATTTTCCGAAAAAATTCTCACTGCTCTTTGTGGCAGAAATCCTAGCGGCGCCAATGACCAACCCTTGTGTCAGATCTGCGATGCCGCGCATTAGTATCCTATAGCATCTATGCTCTTCTAGCTTTAGCGTTTCGACAACTGCTGAAAGAGATCTATTTCCTTCTTTGATTTGCTGCACGGCGTATCTAAGATACTTGCTGTCATTAGGATCCATATGATCCATTCCGGTATCGCGCTCAATTTTCAAAATCAAAGTGTTGATGCGATCCTGAATTTGCTTCTCAGCCTTAACCATCGCAGCATCGTTAAGATCTGTACGATGCGCGTATAAGTCGGAGTCTTTCAAGGCAAGCCTCCTGCGCTACCCGAAACACAATGGCAGGCCCATGCTTGCATCAGCTCTCGCCGCTTTTGAAACAGGTCGCCACGGCGGTAAGCCCGCTCCACCTTTGACTCGACTGTATGAGCGAGTGCGGCCTCCACTACTTCTGACGGGTAGTGCGTGACCTCCGCGCTCCAATCGCGGAATGAACTGCGAAAGCCGTGCACGGTCAACTCGCCTCGGCCCATTCGGCGAAGCATCATCAGCATCGACATGTTGGAGAGCGGCCGCCCCCGCTTCCCGCCGGGGAACACGAAGTCTCCCAAGTGGATACCCGCCATGCGCCATAGGATCGCCAGCGCAGGTTCCGAGAGTGGGACGCGGTGCTCTGTCCCTGCCTTCATGCGAGCGGCCGGCACGGTCCAGATGCCGGCCTCCAGGTCGAACTCCGACCACGTGGCCCCGAGTGTCTCTCCGGTCCTGGCAGCCGTGAGAATGGTGAAGGCCAGAGCGTTTGCCGCGGCACCGGACTGCTCCTTCAATGACTCCAGAAAGGCCGGAACTTCAGCGAAGGGTAGCGCGGCGTGGTGCTCCACTTTTCGCACACGGGACCTCTTCGGCAGCAGATTGGCGAGGTGTCCCTTCCATCTCGCCGGGTTCTCGCCGCGCCGGAAGCCTCTGGTCGTAGCCCAGTCGAGAATGGCCTCAATCCGACCGCGTACGCGGTTCGCCGTCTCAGGCTTCTTGGCCCAGATCGGTTCGACCGCCCTCATCACGAGGCCGGTATCGACTGCTGCCACGGGCAGTTCACCGAACACAGGATATGCGTAGGTCTCCAAAGTAGCCGCCCACTGGGCAGCGTGCTTGGCGTTCCGCCACCCTACCTTGTGAGCCGCGATGTATGCCTCGGCGCACTGGCAGAAGGTCATCGTCCGAGCCGACGCGACTGCGGCATCCTGCCGCTGAACTTTGCGAACCTCGATCGGATCGAGGCCCTCGGCGCAAAGCTTGCGGCAGGCAAGCGCCTTCTCGCGCGCCTCGGCAAGCGAGAAGGTCGAGGCCGAGCCCAACCCCATCGCCCGCGCTCTACCCCGGAGCGTGAACCTGAAGAGCCAACTTTTGGCTCCCTTGCCGGTGACTTGGAGCCAGAGGCCGCCGCCGTCCCCGTACATGCCAGGGGTCTTCAGCTTGGCGACGCTGATGGCGGTGAGCTTTCCTGCCATGCGCGCTACTCACGTGATTACCCACATAGTAATCGCGAACTGGGGCAAACGCCAGCGGCCGGCTGCGCACAGCTGGTTGGAGATTGGCGTGTTGTGAGAGAGACTTGGAGGCCGCTGGCGGACAGCTGCGGACAGGGGTCTGGCGGAAGGGGTGGGAGTGCCCCGTACAAATCACTCCAACAAGTTAGCCTGGCTAACACACGAAACGACCCTCGTTGAAGAACAAGGGGAAATTTCGTCCCTGGCTAACGGGGGTCAAAGCCCCCTGCCCTCGCTCGAAAAAGAGGACGCCGCCCCGGGAGTGCAGGCCCGGAACGGCGCGAAGAATGGTGCTTCCCTCAACAGAAGCAGGTCAGACGATACGCACAGCACGGGAGCCGTGGCAACCGCCCTCGTCGTGATCGTAGATCGCTGCGGCATGCTCGACAGCGTGCTCAGCCGGCAGAGTGAGGCCCGCGCGCTCCTGATCGGAGGCCGGGCATGAGCATCAACCCACCTGACAACATTGGACAGCGCTGTCTCGACGAGATCTGGAATCGTTATGCTGCTCGGATCGGAAATCCAGAACAACAAATAAGCAAATACGGCATCATCGACTCGCCTATTTATTATTTTGAAGAAGCCGGAACTTTCTTTGCGGAATACTACCTGACATATTACTGTGACCACGCCGAATATAAGGGCCACACCAATGAGAACCATCATGCAATTCTCAAAGAAGTGATAAATAGCTCAATAAGAATCATGCACATCATCGGCATTCACTCGAATGAATTGGAGGAGGTGATAACAGATACCGTTGTCCAGGCGTACTGGGGTTGCATACGGGAAATTAGTCTGTCCAGCTCGGACACGGGAGGCACGGCATGAACACTCCCGTGCGCCACACCGACCACATCGGCCACGGCTCGGCCGATATGCTGATGGAGTGCGTGGCTGAGTGCCTCAACCTCGCAGCGCTCAAGGCCGACCTCGCGATCAGGTGTGCCGACGCGAACGACCGCGCCGGCCTGAACTACCACGCCCGGCAGGGCGCAGCCGCCTACGAGCAGGCGTTGGGCATCCTCAAGATGCTCAACGAGCGGCGAGCCTCCGAGCGATCACGCGAGGGCGCCGCATGACAGAGCGTTCCTCACTCGCCCAGGCTCTTGATGAACTCGGGCCCGTGCCTGACTGGCCCGAGGCCGCCACCGACACTCAGAAAGGGCCCGCTTCCAAGCCAGCCTACATCCCACCCCGCACCGACATCGTCACGGAGGACAGCGCCGCGTGCGAGTTCGCGGCGCTGTACGGCGACCGTCTGCGGTTCTGCCACGACACGGGCTCCTGGTACGCATGGACCGGAGCGGCTTGGCGCCCCAATCGCGTCGGTGTGGCATTCCATTGGGCGCGCGAGACTGCACGCCGTCTCATCGCCAAGAAGAACGAGAAGACCCGGTTCATCGCCAGCAGGACGACCTTCGCTGCCGGCGTCGAGCGATTCTGCCGTTCGGACCCGGTCTTCGCCGTCACCGCTGAGGGATGGGACCCTGATCCATGGCTGCTGGGCACGCCCGGCGGCACGGTGGATCTGCGCACGGGTCGGCTGCGCGTTGCCGATTCCCGTGAGCGGATCACCAAACTGACCGCGGTGGCCCCAGCTGCCACACCGGACTGCCCGATGTGGCTGGCCTTCCTCAACCAGGCCACTGGCGGTGACGTCGGGCTGATCCGGTTCCTTCGTCAATGGGCCGGCTACTGCCTGACCGGTCTCACCCGCGAGCACGCGCTGGTTTTCGTCTACGGCCCGGGCGGGAACGGCAAGAGCGTGTTCCTGAACGTCCTGACCGGCATCCTGGCGGAGTACGCCAAGACGGCGGCGATCGACACGTTCACGGCGTCCAAGGGCGACAAGCATCCGACCGACATGGCGATGCTGCGCGGGGCGCGGCTCGTCACCGCCTCGGAGACAGAGGAAGACAAGGCCTGGGCCGAAGCGAAGATCAAGCAGCTCACCGGTGGCGATCCCGTGACAGCGCGGTTCATGCGCCAGGATTTCTTCACCTTTCAACCGGCCTTCAAGTTAACGATCGTGGGAAATCACCAGCCGATGCTGCGCAATGTTGATGATGCGGCCCGGCGCCGGTTCAACATCGTCCCCTTCACCCGTAAACCCGAGCGGCCCGACCCGCAGCTCGAGGAGAAGCTGAAGGCCGAATGGCCCGCGATCCTGCGATGGATGGTCAAAGGCTGCCTCGACTGGCAGCATAACGGCCTCGTGCGGCCTGTGAGCGTTGCGGCAGCCACCGAAGCTTACTTCATTGAGCAGGATCTTCTGGGCCAATGGCTCGCCGAGCAGTGTATCGTGCGTCCAGGCGATCCCCACTGTTGGGATCGAATCGCCGACCTGTACGCGTCCTGGAGCAACTACGCGCGGGCAGCCGGTGACGAGCCAGGGACCGTGAAGGCCTTCGGGCCCGCGATGCGTCGGAGGGGATTCCAGGACAAGCGCACGGCGCACGCCAAGGGCCTGATGGGCGTCCGGCTCCGTCAGGCAGAGAGCTACCGAGAGAATGACCAATGACTGAGAATGACGGTCATTCCCCTATTGAGCCCTATACGCGTGCGCATGTGAGCGGCGATCCGGAAATGACCGTCATTTTCGGTCACTTAGTCACTCTGCCGCGTGTTGACCAAGTTCGGGCCGTGGGGCGGCGACGCCGAGCGCCGCGCCCGCCTCCGCTGCCTGCAAGCCCTGACGCATGCCCTGTGCGGGCCTCGCGGTGCTGCCCTCGTGGCCAGCGTGAACGAGCTCGCACGCCTCGAGCCGCTCGACCGCCGCCGCGTGCTGGCGACCTACGCCGCTGTTTGCCGCCCGACGCCTGCCTCGAGGAGTGATACCCGATGAAGTCAAAGGTCGAAAATCTGAACGTTGAGCGCTTCGCGAAGTGCTGGGCCCTGGCGAAGGCCGGTGGAACTGAAGGCGAGAGAGAGGCAGGCCTTGCGGCCGCCACCCGCGTGGCAGCGGCAGCGGGCCTCACGATCGAGGAGGCTGAGCGCCTGGTCACCGAAGCGGGTCCCACAGCGTCTTCGTCGTCCGCGACTACCACCTCGTTCTGGGACGACATGATCGTCCGTGAGATGGCCGAGATGATCCGGAAGAAGGTCGACGAGGAGATCTCCCGGCAGATGGCTCTACGAGAGCAGCGGCTGAAGGAGGAAGCTCGCGAGCGGAGAAGACAGGCCAAAGCTGCACGGCTCGCCCACGAGCGCGACATGGAGGAATGGGCCGCCCGCATGAAGGCAGAGCAAGCGATCAAGGACCGCGAGTGGGCGGAGCAGCGCAGGCGGCAGCAGGAAAACGCCTAACAGGAGCCGCTTTCGTGACGGCGCTTTCCGAAGCTCCTCATAGACCCACCATGAAACAAGACCAATCATGCGAGCTCTAACCAAATCGGCCACGACGTCTGGTCAAATGGTCTCGTACGCGAACAGGACCGCAATTAGCGAAAGGCAGGCCAACCCGAGAACGAAGCAAAGGTCGGCGATCCGCTCGAGACGTGCGCTCAACACCGCGCTCGTGGTTCTACGCATCGACAGGTACGAGGCGAGCGCACTGGCCAGGAACAGCATCGCCGTCACGCCCGCGTACTCGTCGACGTGGCTAGGACCGATCCGCTCCTCGACGATCTTCACCAAGCCGATCACGGTGGCACAGACGCCCACCATCGAGCCCGCTGCAGGCAGGATGTGGTGCGAGAGCCCAGGTCTCTGCTCGGACATCATCGACTCCGCGGTTCAGCGGGTGCTGGTGAGGTGCACTGCCCTGCCCCGCCCGGGAGGCTACTCTGAATCGGCATCCTGGAGTGTGGATGTGGCTCGATCCAACACGGGAGGGGGTATCGAAAGTCTATAGGAGCTTGGGGGCTAAACCGCATCGGGTCTCATTCGCAGATCTTTTTTCCAGCATGTGAATTAAATCAAAGGGACGCAACATGACGAAGTCATTGGGAATCGGCCGCGGTGGTGCAAGGCCAGGTGCGGGGCGCAAGCCGGGCCCACTGCCAGTGTCCTGTGCCGCACCGGACGACATGGTTGAGGAAATGGCGGCGCTCGGCGAGGCTCCCAAGGTCATCGCGCGAGCGCTCAGCATCACGTATACCCAACTGCAGCGGGAATACCGTGACCAACTGCTGCGCGGCTCCGCGCGGCTACGCGCCGAGCTGATCGGATTGGTGTGGGCGAAGGCGCGAGCGGGCAACTGGCAGGCCATCCAGTGGCTGCTGGCGCGCATGACTGCCATCGAAGCGGAGAAACGTCTCGCAGCCGAGCCGAAGCCCGCGAAGCTCGGGAAGAAGGAGCGGGCTCATCGCGAAGCGCAGACAGCGGGAGACGGTACTGAGTGGGGCGAGGATCTCGCCCCTGCTGGTGGATATCCGAACTGATGCTGATTCGCTTGAGTGTGCCTTCTTCACGCGGCACGGAGCGGGCCCCTGCCATTGAACCTAGCCGTTCACTGGCCGCATGCTGGCTGCTGCCAACTTGCCTGGTGTCTAATCAACGGAAGCTCGTGACCTAGGGTGTGTGAAAACACAGCGGGGTTAGAAGGATCTTCTCGTGAGCACCCTGGCAGCATCGAAACGGGCATTCTGACGACATCGGAATGGCCATCCGGTGGACGCGCATGTCTGCCGCTTAGAAGATTGTTCTACAATTCCGGAATGCGCCTGAGTTTTCACACAGCCTGAACCCAAAGCGGTCTCTGGCGGCGCACGTCGGGAATGGCCGGTCCTGAGCCCTGTCCGGACACTCGGCCTTCCGCCATGGTATCCTCATCTGCCGGGACGAGCCAAATGGCTTCAAGCAAATCAGGGCGGCTCAACCAAGGGTCAGAACGTCGGTGGGGTGCAGGCGCTGACGACCTCGCACGGCAGAGGGCCCACACAGCGGAATCGGTGCGGGCGACGACTCGCGAAGTAGTAGGCGTCGCCCGGCCCCAGCACCTTGCGCTCATCGTCCACCGTGACCTCCAGCCGGCCCGACAGGACGAGCCCACCCTCCTCGCCGTCGTGGACGAGCGGCACCCGCCCCGTGTCCGACCCCGGCTCGTAGCGTTCTTTCAGGATCTGGAGCGCGCGCCCGATCAGGGTCTCGCCGACCTGCCGGTAGGAGATCCGCCCCTTCCCGATCTCGACCAAGTCCTCGGCGGCGTAGAACGCCTTCTCGGTGCGCGCGGGCTCGAGCGAGAAGAACTCCGCGAGGCCGATTGGCACGGCGTCGAGGATGCGCTTGAGCGCCCCCACCGAGGGGTTCGTCTGCCCCGACTCGATCAGCGAGATCGTCGAGTTCACGATGCCCGCCTTCCGGGCGAGCGCCCGCTGCGACAGGCCATGCAGGGTTCGCACGTAGCGCAGCCGCGCCCCCACCTCGTCGTTCGTCACCAGGGCCCCTGTTCGGGTTGTTGCCTATCCCCCAACATTGATGCGCCGCATGTGCTCTGTCAAAGGGTTAAACGCGGGCAGAAAAGGACTTGTTGGCCTCGCCAGAACGGTGTGTCTGCCCCTGTCCCATTGTGGAGAGCGTGCCATGACCACCCCGCTGCGGGCCAACCGCCCGCGCCTCGACGCCTACTGGATGCCCTTCACGGCCAACCGCCAATTCAAGGCGGCGCCCCGGCTGCTCGTCGCGGCCGAGGGCATGCACTACACCGCCGACGACGGCCGAACGGTCCTCGACGGCACCGCCGGCCTGTGGTGCGTCAATGCCGGCCACGGCCGACGGCGCATCGTCGAGGCGGTGGCGCATCAGCTCTCCACCCTCGACTACGCGCCCTCGTTCCAGATGGGCCATCCGATCGCCTTCGACTTCGCCGAGCGCTTGGCCGCGATCGCTCCCGGGCCGGACGGGAGCCGCCTGGATCGGGTCTTCTTCACCGGCTCCGGCTCCGAATCCGTCGACACGGCGCTGAAGATCGCGCTGGCCTACCAGCGTGCCGTCGGCCAGGGCACGCGCACGCGGCTGATCGGACGCGAGCGCGGCTATCACGGCGTTGGCTTCGGCGGCATCTCGGTCGGGGGGCTCGTCAACAACCGCCGGATGTTCCCGCTCCTGCCGGGCGCCGACCATCTGCGCCACACGCACGACCTCGCCCGCAACGCCTTCGTCAAGGGCCAGCCCGAGCACGGCGCCGAACTCGCCGACGACCTCGAGCGCATGGTGGCGCTGCACGGGGCCGAGACGATCGCGGCCGTGATCGTCGAGCCGGTGGCAGGCTCCACCGGCGTCCTGGTGCCTCCGAAGGGCTACCTCGAGCGCCTGCGCGACATCGCGACCCGCCACGGCGTCCTGCTGATCTTCGACGAGGTGATCACGGGCTTCGGGCGGCTCGGCGCCCCCTTCGCGACGGACTTCTTCGGCGTCACCCCCGACCTCGTGACCGCCGCCAAGGGCCTGACCAACGGCACGGTCCCGATGGGCGCGGTCTTCGCCAGCCGGGCCGTGCACGATGCCCTGATGCGCGGCCCCCAGGACGCGATCGAGCTGTTTCACGGCTACACCTATTCGGGCCACCCGGCCGGCTGCGCGGCGGGCCTGGCCACCCTCGACGTCTACGAGGAGGAGGGCCTGCTGACCCGGGTGGCGGAACTGCAGGAATTCTGGCACGAGGCCATGCACGGCCTGCGTGCCGCGCGCAACGTCATCGACGTCCGCACGATCGGGCTGATCGCCGGCATCGAACTCGCGCCCCGGGCGGGCGCGCCCGGAGCCCGCGCCTACGACGCCTTCGTCGACTGTTTCGAGAAGGGCCTGCTGATCCGGGTCACCGGGGACATCATTGCCCTCTCGCCGCCGCTCATCGCCGAGCGCCGGCACGTCGATGACATGGTGTCGATGCTGGCGGACGCGCTCGGGCGCGCGGCCTGAGACCCCACGCGGCCGCGCCGGGCGCTTGCCCAGCGGGCCGCGCTCGGCCGCACGGATCAATAGTGCGGTGGCGTGATGATCCAGACCACCTTGGTCTCGATCTCGCCGGGGTTGGCGCAGCGATGCCGCTCCCTACTGCTGAAGGAGAAGCTGTCGCCGACCTCGAGGCGGAACGTCCTGTCCCCGATCCACAGGTCGAGCGTGCCGGCGAGCACCAGCCCGGCCTCCATGCCGTCGTGGCTGTAGAAATCGCTGTCGGAGCCGGGAGCGATCGTGCTGAGCAGCACTTCCAGCGGACCGTTCAGGTTCGGCGAGAGCAGTTCCTCCGCGATGCCCGTGCCCGTGAACGACATCCTGCGGCGGCGGCCGGCCCGCACGATGAAATCCTGCTCCTCGGGCGGGCCGAGGGTCTGCGGCTGAAAGAACCAGCTCAGCTGGACCCCCAGGATCGTCGCAATGCGCTTGAGGACGCCGATCGGCAGTTTCGAGCGGTTGCGCTCGATCTGGCTGAGATACCCGATCGACACACCGATCTCGCCGGCGATCTGCTGCAGGGTCAGGCCCTTGATCTTCCGCAGGGCGCGGATCTGCTCGCCGAGCAGGAGCTCCTGCTCGTTGCCGGCAGCCGCGGGAGAGGCGGCGTCCACCTCGTCGCGCGGCATGTCGGCCGGCTCGGGTCTCGGGCGGGAGGAACGGGCTGAAGGCATGGGGACGGTCGTTCGAACCTCTCGGGGCTTCTAAGCGAAGTTCGGGGGCGGACCAACGCGGTCCGCCGGTCGCCCGAGCCGCATGCAGGGGCCGGCGGCTCATTCTGCTTCAGGCGGAGACCGCGTGCCTCATGAAATCCGCTTCACATATGAAAAAAAGTATGTTCATTTTTTCACGGATGGCGGATTCGCGTTCCACGGCCGTCGTTCCAACCGGTTGCGCGGCAGGCCGCGTCGGCCGTGCGATCGACCTCGAACACGACGAGCCGGCCGCCGAAGCGAGGCCGGCCCTGCGCAGACTGACGAAAGGCAAGCGAGTGGCTTCTCTTCCCGAACGCGCGCAGGTGGTGATCGTCGGCGGCGGCATCGTCGGATGCAGCGTCGCCTACCATCTGACCCTGCGGGGCTGCACCGACGTCGTGCTGCTCGAACGCAAGCAGCTCACCTCCGGCACCACGTGGCACGCGGCCGGCCTCGTCGGACAGCTTCGGGCCACCCACAACCTCACCCGGCTGGCGCAGTACACGACCGAACTCTACGCCACGCTCGAAGCCCAGACCGGACAGGCCACCGGCTTTCTCCAGATCGGCTCGCTCGGCCTCGCCACGAACGCCGAGCGCATGGAGGAGCTCCGGCGCGGCGCCGCCATGGCCCGCTGCTTCGGGCTGGAGGTCAACGTGCTCACTTCCGACGAGGCGCGGGCGCTCTGGCCGCTCATGGCGGCCGACGACCTCGTCGGCGCCGTCCACCTGCCGCGGGACGGGCAGACGAACCCGATCGACACCACGCAGGCCCTTGCAAAGGGCGCCCGGATGCGCGGCGCGCGGATCTTCGAGAACCTGGCCGTGGACGAGATCGTGGTGGAGGGCGGCCGCGCGGTGGGCGTGCGGACGGCTTTGGGCGACATCCGCGCCGAGGCCGTCGTGAACTGCGCGGGCATGTGGGCGCACGACCTCGGGGCCCGCGCCGGCGCGACGGTGCCGCTGCACGCCGCCGAGCACTTCTACGTCGTGACCGAGCCCATGCCCGGCCTGCCGCCCCACCTGCCGGTCCTGCGCGATGCCGACAACTGCACCTACATCAAAGAGGACGCCGGCAAGCTCCTCGTCGGATGGTTCGAGCCGGTCGCCAAGCCCTGGGGCATGGACGGGATCCCGGAGAGCTTCGCGTTCGATTCGCTTCCCGACGACCTGGAGCACATCGAGCCCCTGCTCGAGGCGGCGGTCCGGCGCGTCCCGGCCCTCGGCGAGGCCGGCATCCAGCTGTTCTTCAACGGCCCGGAGAGCTTCACGCCGGACGACCGCTACCTCCTCGGCGAGACGGCCGAGGTCCGGGGCCTCTTCGTGGCGGCCGGCTTCAATTCGATCGGCATCCAGTCGGCGGGGGGAGCCGGCAAGGTCCTGTCGGATTGGATCATCGACGGCCACCCGCCGATGGACCTGTGGGACGTGGACATCCGGCGCACCCTGCCGTTCCAGCGCAACCGCCGCTACCTGCGGGACCGGACCGTCGAGTCGCTCGGCCTCCTCTACGACATGCACTGGCCCTTCCGGCAGCCGACGACGGCGCGCGGCGTGCGCCGCTCGACCCTCCACGACCGCCTCGCGGAAAGGGGGGCCTGCTTCGGCGAGGCGGCGGGATGGGAGCGTCCCAACTGGTTCGCGCCGGAGGGCGAGGCGGCGCAGTACCGCTACACCTTCGGGCGCCAGAACTGGTTCCCGCACTCCGCCGCGGAGCATCGCGCGACGCGCGAGGCGGTCGGCCTCTTCGACCTGTCCTCCTTCGCCAAATTCGTGCTCGACGGCGCCGATGCCGAGGCGGCGCTCAACCGGATCTGCGCCAATGACATCGCGATCCCGGTCGGCCAAGTCGTCTACACCCCGTGGCTGAACGAGCGCGGCGGCATCGAGGCGGACGTCACGGTGACCCGGGAGAGCGAGACCCGCTTCCTGATCGTGACGGCGGCGGCGACGCAGGCGCGGGATTTCGCGTGGCTGACGCGGAACATACCGGCGGAGGCGCGGGCCACGGCCCTCGACGTCACCTCCGCGCAGGCCGTTCTTGGGATCATGGGCCCGCGCTCGCGCGAGCTCCTCTCACTGCTGACGGATGCCGATCTCTCCAACGCGGCCTTTCCGTTCGGGACGTCGCGGGTCGTTGACCTCGCCTATGCACGCGTCCGGGCGAGCCGGATTACCTATGTCGGGGAACTGGGCTGGGAGCTCTTCATCCCGACCGAGTTCGCCCAGGGCGTGTTCGACGCCCTCATGGCAGCCGGCCGGGATCTCGGCCTGCGCCTCGCCGGTTACCACGCCCTCAACTCCCTGCGGATGGAGAAGGGGTATCGCCACTGGGGGCACGACATCACCGACGAGGACACCCCCCTCGAGAGCGGCCTCTCCTTCGCGGTGGCGTGGGACAAGAACGGCGGCTTCATCGGCCGCGAGGCACTCCTGCGCCGGCGCGATCACGTCCCCTCTCGCCGCCTCGTCGGCATCGCCCTCGAGAGCCCGGACCACCTGCTCTACCACAACGAGCCGATTCTCCGGGACGGCCGGATCATCGGCCGTGTCACCTCGGGCATGTTCGGGCATACGGTGGGCAGGGCGCTCGGCCTCGGCTACGTCGCGACCAACGGCCAAGCCCTCACGGCCCATCGCATCGAAGTCGACGTGGCGGGTGAGCGCGTACCGGCCCGCCTGAGCCTAGAGCCATTCTACGATCCCGAGGACCGGCGGATCCAGGATCTGCCAGCCGAGACGGAACTCGGCCGGGGACCTGCCATCACGCCATCGATGCCGCTGCCTCGGCAACTGCGATCCGAAACGCCATGAGGTCCGCTCCGCATTCCCTGCGCGCACGCTTGGTGACGGCGGCCCTGCTGCTGCCGTTCGTGCTCTTCGTCGCCCTGGCCTTCGCGCTGCCGATGCTGAGGCTGATCGAACTCTCGCTCTCCTCGCCGGAAGGCGCCTTCGCGTCCTACATCGAGATCGCGAGCAGCTCCGTCTACCGGGCGGTGTTCGCCAACACGGTGGTGCTGGCGCTGTCGGTGGCGGCCCTGACGACGCTCCTCGCCTATCCGACCGCCTACATGGTCTCGGAACTGAGGGGCTGGAAGCGGAGCCTCGCCCTCTGGTGCGTGCTGTTCCCGCTCTGGATCAGCGTCCTCGTCCGGACCTTCTCGTGGATCCTGCTCCTAGAGCGGAACGGACCGGTCAACCGGCTCCTGCTCGCCTCCGGCCTCGTCGACACGCCGGTGAGCCTGCTGTTCAACTCGGCCGGCGTGCATATCGGCATGGTCCAGGTGCTCCTGCCCTATGCGCTGCTGCCGATCCTGACGTCGATGCGGACCTTCGACGGGCGGCTCCTGCTCGCCAGCGACGCGCTCGGCGCCCGCCCGATCACGACCTTCTGGCGCGTCTACCTGCCCCTGACGCTTCCGGGCGTGATGGCGGGCTTCACGCTCGTCTTCCTGCTCGGCCTCGGCTTCTACATCACGCCCGCGATCCTCGGGGGGCCGGGCAACATGACCATCGCGATGCTGATCGACCAGTTCGTCACCGAGCGGCTGGTCTGGCCGCTCGCGGCGGCGGCCTCGGTCTGGCTCCTGGCGGTGATCGTGCTGCTGATGGCCGTGGCGAGCCGGTTCGTCGGCCTCGTCAACGTGGTGGCCGCCCGATGAGCGCGGCCCGCATCCTGGTCTACGCCGTCGGCTCGGCGACCCTGGCCTTCCTCGTCTCGCCGCTCGCCGCGGTCGTGCCGGCTTCGTTCAGCCGCGCGTCGTTCATCCAGATCCCGCCCGCGATCTGGTCGACCCGCTGGTACGAGGCGTTCTGGTCCGATCCGGAATGGTTCAGCTCGTTCGAGACCAGCATCCGGGTCGCCGTGCTCGCGAGCGCGCTCTCCCTGGGGATCGGGACGCTCGCGGCGCTCGGCCTGCAGCAGGTCTCGCCCAGGCCGCGCGCCGCCATCATGGCGGTCGTGCTCTCGCCGCTGATCGTGCCGGTCATCATGATCAGCATCGCGCTGTACGCCGTGGCGCGCCCGCTCGGGCTGCACGGCACGGTCCTCGGGCTCGCGCTGGGCCACACGCTGCTCGCCCTGCCCTTCGTGGTCATCAATGTCGGCCTGGCACTCTCTGCCCTCGATCCGAACTACGCCCGGGCGGCCGAATGCCTCGGTGCCGCGCCCTGGCGCGTGTTCCGAACCGTCACGCTGCCGCTGATCGCCCCGGGCCTCGCCGGTGCCGCCGCTTTCGCCTTTATCACCTCCTTCGACGAGGTCGTGCTGTCGATCTTCCTCTCCGGGATCGAAGCCAAGACCCTGCCGGTGAAGATGTGGGAGGTCATCCGGGTCGAGTTCACGCCGGTCTCGGCCGTCGCCGCGACGATCCTCATCGCCATCACGGTGGTGCTGTTCGCCGCCGTCCAGGCGATCCGCGGCCGCAGCGAGACGGAAGGGTGAACGCCATGCACACCAAGGCGGGACGCCCGGTCGCGTTCGCGGGCATCGCGAAGCGCTACGGCAGCTTCGAGGCGTTGTCCGCCATCGACATCGCCCTCGAACCCGGCGAGTTCCTGGCACTGCTCGGGCCGAGCGGATCGGGTAAGACGACACTTCTCAACATCGCGGCCGGCTTCGTCGCCCCGAGCGCCGGCCGGGTCGTTATCGCCGGCCAGGACGTGACGCCGCTGCCGCCGCGCAAGCGGAATATCGGCATGATGTTCCAGAGCTACGCCCTGTTCCCGCACCTGAGCGTGTTCGAGAACGTCGCCTACGGGCTGCGGGTCCGCAACCGGCCGCGGGCCGAGGTCGCGGAGCGCGTCGAGGCGGCGCTCGCCATGGTGCAGCTCGACGGACTGGGCCAGCGGCGGATCCGCGGGCTCTCGGGCGGCCAGCAGCAGCGCGTCGCCCTGGCTCGGGCGGTCGTGACCGAGCCGGACGTGCTGCTGATGGACGAGCCGCTCGGCGCGCTCGATCGGCAGTTGCGCAAGCACGTGCAGCTCGAGATCCGCCGCCTCCATCGCGCCCTCGGCTGCACCACGGTCTTCGTGACCCACGACCAGGAGGAGGCGCTGATGATGGCCGACCGCGTCGGTGTCATGCGGGCCGGCCGCCTCGAACAGGTCGGCAGCCCACGGGACCTCTACGCCCGCCCGGCCAATGCCTTCGTGGCGGCCTTCCTCGGCGAATCGAACCTGCTGCGCGGGCGGGTGACGCGGTGCGAGGGCGGCGCGGCCGCGATCGACCTGCCGGCCCTGCGCACTACGCTGCGCGGGCGCGCGGCCCGGCCGTTCCGGGTCGGCGAGGAGGCGGCGGCGCTGCTGCGGCCCGAGACCCTGTCTTTCGCACCCCACGGCGGTTTCAGGGGCCGGGTCGAGGAGACGATCTTCCTCGGCGAGATCTTCGCCGCCCGGGTGGAACTGGCACCCGGGCAGTCCGTCTGGGTGCGCACCTTCTCCTCGGGCGATCAGCCCGCGGAAGGGGCGCAGACGACACTCGCGTGCGATCCGGCCGCGATCCTGATCCTTCCCGCTGACCCCACCTGACACGAGAGGCCGACCATGCTCAACAGACGCATCCTCCTCCAGGGGCTGACCGGTGCCGCCTTCGCCGGAGGCGTGGCGCCGGCCGCCGCACAGGGGCGGCCCTTCACCTTCTGCTCCTTCGGCGGCGCCATCGGCACCGTGTTCAAGACCGCCTTCATGGATCCGGCCGCACGGAAGTTCGGCATCCGCATCGCCAACACCTCTCCCACCAATTACGCCAAGCTCAAGGCGATGGTCGAGGCCAAGGCCGTCGAGTGGGATCTGGTCGATACCGGCGGCCAATTCATCTTCCAGGGCCGCGACCAGGGCCTGCTGGAGAAACTCGACTACTCGATCATCGACGCGTCCCGGCTCGATCGCGCCTGGGTCACCGACTATGGCATCTACGTCCTGGTCGGGGCGACCGTGATGGCCTACAACACGAAGCAGATGCCGGCCGGCGCCACTCCGAACACCTGGAAGGATTTCTGGGATGTGAAGAGCTTCCCGGGTCCTCGGACGCTCTACACACGATTCTATTACAATTACGAGGCGGCCCTGCTGGCCGCGGGGGTGCCGCGCGGCGAGGTCTACCCGGCGACCGAGGACAAGATCAAGCTCGCCTTAGAGAAGCTGCGCGAGATCAAGCCGCACGTGAAGGTCTGGTGGACGACGGGCGCGCAGCCGGCCCAGCTCGTCTCGACCGGCGAGGTGGCAATGGCGCTGGTCTGGAGCGGACGGGTGCTCGACGTCATCAAGGAGGGCGCGCCGGTCGCCTTCACGTACGAGGACTCGATCGCCTGGGGCGAGGCGTTCGTGGTGCCCAAGGGCGCCCCGAACGCCGAGACGGCGATGAGGGTCATCAACTACGCGATCTCCGAGGAGGCCCAGGAGGCCCTCCTGCCGCTCGGCGTCTACGGGCCCGTGCTGAAGAGCGCGGCCGCCAAGGCGACCCCGGACCAAGCCAAGGCCTACGTCAGCTATCCGGCCAACCTCGCGCAGGCCTGCATCTTCAACGACGAGGAAGTGGCGCGCTACGCGACCCGGTACGAACAGGAGTGGCAGAAGTTCCTGCTGTCCTGAGGCGCCTCGACATCGACGGACTCTGCAAAGGCCAGGATACGGAGGAGCGAGAGAACATGTCACGCCGGCTCGAACACCTGTTCTCACCGCTGCGGATCCGCGACGTCGAGATCCGCAACCGGATCCTCTCGACGGGGCATCAGACCTTCCTCGCCCGGGATGGCGTGCCCGGCGAGGACTTGGTCGCCTACCACGAGGCCCGGGCGCGGGGGGGCGCCGGCCTCATCATCGTCGAGTCGGCCCGCTTTCACGCCTCGGCCCTGAGCGACGCGCCCGAACTGAACGTCAGCGACGACCGCTGCATCCCGGGCTACCGGGCGCTCGCCGAGGCGGTCCACCGTCACGGCGGCAGGGTGTTCGGGCAGCTCTCCCACGCCGGGCGCCTGACGCGGCGGATCCGGGGCGGCGTGCGCGAGGTCGCGTTCGCGCCCTCCGCGGTGCCCGACAACCGCTTCCAGACCATGCCACGGGAGATGCCGACGGCGATGGTCGAGGAGGTGGTCGAGGCCTGCGGGGCGGCGGCGGGCCGCTTCGCCGAGGCCGGCCTGGACGGGGTCGAGATCGTGGCCAGCCACGGGCTGCTCTTCGCCCAGTTCCTGAACCCGCGGACCAACCTGCGCACCGACCGATACGGCGGGACGCCCGAGAACCGGCTCCGCTTCCTGGCCGAGTGCCTCTCGGCCGTCCGCAAGGCGGTGGGCGGCCGCGTTGTCGGCATGCGGATCTCGGTCGAGGAGGTGGAGCTCGACGGCCTCGACGCGGCCGAGGTGCTGGCCGCCTGCAAGGCGCTGGCGGCGCTGGGGATCCTCGACTACGTCAACACCACGACGGGATCGATGGCGGGGCCCGGCGGCTCGGTCCACGTCGTGCCGCCGATGGGGATCGCACCGGCCTATGTGGCGCCGCAGGCCGGGACCCTGCGCGCGCAGGTCGGCCTGCCGGTCTTCGTCGCCGGCCGGATCAACCAGCCGCAGGTCGCCGAGGAGGTCCTGCGGGCAGGCCTCGCCGACATGTGCGGCATGACCCGCGCGATGATCTCCGACCCGGACCTGGGCAACAAGGCCGCGGCGGGCCGCTTCGACGACATCCGGGCCTGCATCGCCTGCAATCAGGCCTGCATCGGCCATTTTCACGCCGGCTACTCCATCTCGTGTATCCAGAACCCGGTCACGGGCCGCGAGGCGCGGCTGCCCGCGATGCCCCGGTCGGGGCGCAAGCGCGTCCTCGTGGCGGGCGGCGGCCCCGGGGGCATGAAGGCCGCCGCCACCGCGGCCGCGCGCGGACACGACGTCGTCCTGTGCGAGGCGGGACGTCGGCTCGGCGGCCAGGCGCTGCTCGCGCAGCTGCTTCCCGACCGCGCCGAGTTCGGCGGCCTGATCACCAACTTGGAGCGCGAGATCGCGCAGGCCGGCATCGAGATCCGCCTCGACACCCGGGTCGACCGCGCCCTCGTGGAGGAGCTGCGGCCCGACGAGGTGGTGGTGGCCACCGGCGCCCTCCCGTACGAACCCGCGATCGAGGGCCGGGAGGACGCCCACGTCGTCGGCGCCTGGGCGGTGCTGAACGGCGGCGCCAATCTCGGGACCCGGGTCCTGGTCGCGGATTGGCGCGCCGACTGGGTCGGGATGGGCGTGGCCGAGAAGCTGGTGCGCGACGGGCATCAGGTGACGCTGGCGGTCAATGCGCCCCATGCCGGTTACAATCTGCAGATCTACCTGCGCAACTACTGGATCTCCAAGCTGCACAAGCTCGGTGTCCAGATCGTCACGGATGCGCGCATCTACGGCGCCGACGGAACGACCGCCTACCTGGTCCACAATGCGTCGAACGAGGCGATCGTCCGGGACGACGTCGACACGATCGTGCTGGCCACCGGCCACGCCTCCGCGACCGATCTGGAGCGGGAGCTCGACGGCCTGCCGGTGCCGGTTCATCTCATCGGGGATTGCCTCTCGCCCCGCAGCGCGGAGGAAGCCATCCTGGAAGGGTTCGTGGTCGCGCGTGGCCTCTGATCGGCCGCCGGTGCGACGGCTCGGGCATGCGCCGGACCACGACGGCGACGCCCTCCGCAGCGATCGTTCAGCATGACGGTGGCAAGGTGCTGCGTCGCTCCGGCGGCCGCCGGAAGGGAGAGTCCGATGCCCTCGAGCCCGCTCGACCTCCCGCGCGCCGGGCTCCTGCGACCCGCGGATAGCGGGATGCAGGGGCTCGACACGGGGGAGCGGGGCCGCGCGCACGCCGCCGTGTCCCCGTGATCAACATCCGCCACCTCCTCGTCGTGAACCTCGTGATGGAACTCGGCTCCGTGAGCGCGGCAGCCCGGCGGCTGCGCATCTCCCAGCCCTCCATCACCAAGACCGTCCGGATGGCGGAGCAGGAACTCGGCATCAGCCTCTTCCTGCGGGTCGGAGGGCGCCTCCAGCCGACGCCGGAAGCCCGGCTCCTCCTGCCCGAGGTCAGGCGCCTGTCCGGCTTCGTCGAGACCCTGAAGGAGCTCGCCGACCAGATCCGCGACGGGAGGACGGGCCGGATCCGGATCGTCTGCAACTCCACGGTCGCGAACTCGGTCGTGCCCGAGGCCGTGGCCCGCTTCCGGGCGCTGTGGCCCGGCGTCACCGTCGACGTCATGGCCTACGCCACGAAGGAGGTGGTCGAGCGCGTCGCCCGCAACGAGGCCGATCTCGGCATCGCCGACACGCCCGTGCGGGACCCCGAACTGCGGGTGGAGGAGCTCTGCGAAGCCCAGATGGTCTGCGTGATGCGCGCCGACCATCCCCTGGCCGGGCACGCCGAGGTGAGGGTGTCGGACCTGCTCGCCGAGCCCGTGATCGCCTTCTCCGAGGACACTGTGCTCGGCCGCGCCATCCGCGAGGCGCTGAACGAGCGCAACCCCCGCTACCAGGTCGCCAGCACGATCAACCAGTCCACCGTGGCCTGCGCGCTGGTCGGACAGGGGGTCGGGGTGGCGCTGATCGACCCGTTCCCGGTCGCGGCCGGCGCCTTCGGCGGCCTGATCACCCGGCCCTTCGTTCCCCACATCCTGGTCCGGCCGGCCGTCCTGCGCCGCTTCGACCGTCCGCCCTCCCAGCCCGCCCTGGCGTTCGAGCAGGAGCTTCGCGCGGTCATCGCCCTGTTCGCCGCCTCGGACCCGAACATCCGGGCGCGGGCCTGAGCCCTCGCCCGTCCGTTCCGGTAACCATAGCTTTTGCGCACGAACTCGCTGCGGATTTTGTATTGGGAGCTATAGGCGCGGCCCTATAGCGTCGGCTGACCAACGAAGTCGCGGGCTCTCATGACGGATCAAACCCTAGGCAGCTGGAGCGAGCGGGCACGGGCCCTCTCTATCCGCAACGACGCGTTCGTCGAGGGCCGCTTCGTACCTGCGGCATCGGGCCGGACGTTCGACTGCGTCTTCCCGGGCACCGGACGGCGGGTGAGCCAGGTGGCGGCCTGCGAAGCGGACGACGTCGATCGCGCGGTCCGCTCGGCCCGGCGCGCCTTCGAGGCGGGATCCTGGTCGCGGATGGCGCCGGCCGATCGCAAGCGCGTCATGCTGCGCTTCGCGGACCTCCTCCTGGCGAACCGCGACGAACTCGCGCTGCTGGAGACCCTGAACGTCGGCAAGCCCATCACGAGCGCGCTGTCCGGAGACATCCCGAGCGCGGCGAACTGCATCGCGTTCTACGGCGAGGCGATCGACAAGATCTACGGCGAGGTCGCCCCCGCGCCCGCCGACTTCACCACCCTGGTGACGCGCGAGCCCCTCGGGGTGGTCGCGGCCGTGGTGCCGTGGAACTACCCCCTGTCGATGACGGCCTGGAAGCTCGGCCCCGCCCTGGCCGCCGGGAACTCGGTCGTCGTGAAGCCGGCCGAGCAGTCGCCGTTCACGGCGCTGCGGATCGCCGAACTCGCGATGGAGGCCGGACTCCCGCCGGGGGTGCTCAACGTCGTGCCGGGCCTGGGCGAGACGGCCGGCCGAGCGCTCGGCCTCCACATGGACGTCGACTGCGTCACCTTCACCGGATCGACGGAGGTCGGGAAGCTCTTCCTGCAATATGCGGGACGATCGAACGCGAAGCGGGTGAGCCTCGAACTCGGCGGCAAGTCGCCCCAGATCGTCATGGCGGATTGCGCGGATCTCGACGCCGCCGCGCAGGCGGTCGCCGCCGGGATCTTCACCAATGCCGGGCAGGTCTGCAACGCGGGCTCGCGGCTGATCGTCCAGGAGAGCGTCCGCGAGGAACTGCTCGAGAAGGTGGTGGCCCGCGCCCGCGCGCTCAAGCCCGGCGATCCGCTCGATCCCGAGACCCGGCTGGGGCCGCTGGTCAGCGAGCCCCAGATGGAGCGCGTGCTCGGCTACATCCGGAAGGGCCAGGAGGCAGGCGCGGCGGTCGTCGCCGGCGGCGGGCGCACCCTGCTCGACACCGGCGGCTACTTCGTCGAGCCGACCGTGTTCGACCGCGTCGAGAACCGCATGGCGATCGCCCAGGAGGAGATCTTCGGGCCGGTCCTCTCCACGATCTCGGTGTCCGGCTTCGACGAGGCGATCGCCGTCGCGAACGACACGATCTACGGCCTCGCCGCTTCGATCTGGACGACCGACCTGACCAAGGCGCACCGGGCGGCCCGCGCGATCCGGTCCGGCGTCGTCTACGTGAACTGCTTCGACAAAGGGTCGATGTCCGTGCCCTTCGGCGGCTTCAAACAGTCCGGCTTCGGACGCGACAAGTCCTTGCACGCCATCGACAAGTACATGGACCTGAAGGCGGTCTGGTTCGCGACCTGAGCCTTCAGCCTCCTGCGACGGACCGGAGCCCGGCCCCTCGCAGGATGCTGCGGAACGAGGCGCACAGCAGCACCAGGCACTACGAACGAAGCCAGCTCTAGCGATGGAGAGCCGACATGTCGAAGCCGAGCGCACCCGGACTTGGTGTCGCGAGTGGAACGCGGCCGACGCGCCGCTCTCTCCTCGCCGGAGCCGCCGGATTCCTGGCGGCCCCGGCCGTCCTCACCGGCAGAGCGCGCGCGGACACGACCCTGACGGTGACCTGCTGGGGCGGCGACTACCGGGCGGGCATCGACAGGATCTTCGCGCAGCCCTTCACGAAGGAAACCGGGATCGCCGTCCGTCTCGTTGACAATGCCGACCTCGCTCGCATGAAGGCGCAGGTCCAGACCGGCCGCGTCGAATGGGACGTTTTCGACAGTGTCGGACCGCAGATCACGGCCGGCGCGAAGGAGGGCCTCTGGGAGGAGGTCGACGGCAAGATCGTGGACCGCTCGGACCTCACCGCTCCCGGCGGGCCGAGCTATGTCGGGACCTACCTGTTCGCGGGCGGGATCGCGTACGATCCCAAGCGGTTTCCCGAAGGCAAGTATCCCGTCACCTTCAAGGATTTCTGGAACGTCGACGGCTTTCCGGGCCGCCGCGGCCTGCGCACCAGGGTGAGCGAGAACCTCGAGATCGCGCTGCTCGCCGACGGCGTCGCCCCGAAGGACCTCTATCCGCTGGACGTCGAGAGAGCCTTTCGGTTGCTCGATCAGATCAAGCCTGCCGTGAAGAAGTGGATCGAGACCACGCCACAATCGCTGTCTCTCGTCACCACGAACGAAATCGACTTCTCCTACACCTACATGTCGCGCGTGCGGCCGGCGCAGCTGGCCGGGAGCTCCGTCTCCCTGTCGACGCAGCAGACGCTCAACTCCCTCGAATATCTGGCCGTCGCCAAAGGCTCCCGCAACCGGGAGGCCGCGTTCCGCTACATCGCGTTCTGCCTGAGGCCCAACCGCCAAGCGGCCTTCGGCGAAATGCTGTTCTTCAGCCCGAATTCGCGCAAGGGATTCGAGGCCTCCACCCCGGCCGCCCGCCAGTACATGCCCGACATGGCGAGCCCGAAGAACGCGATCCTCAACGACGATTGGTGGGCGGACCGCTACACGCCGCTTCAGAAGCGCTTCACGGAGTGGCTCCTGGTCTGACGGAATCCCCGGACTTAATGACGCGACGCCTGCGCGAGGGCCGCGGTCAGCGACCGAGCGGTCATGGTCGGATATCAACGGAGAGGGATGTGAGCCACGCCATCGACACGCGGGCCGCCGTGCTGCTGCTCGCGCCGCTCGTCCTCGTGATGCTGGCGTTCTTTCTGTTCCCGACGCTGACCATCGCCTGGACGAGCGTCGGGGGAGCCGCGCTCGACCCGACAGCCTACCGCGAGATGGCCACGAGCACCCTCATCCGGCGGGTGCTCTCGGCCACGTTCGAGATCAGCCTGGAGGCCACGGCGGCGAGCCTCGTCCTCGGCTACGCCATGGCGATATACTTGATGCGGCAACCGCCGCGCCGCCGCGCCCTCCTGATGATCCTGGTGATGCTGCCGTTCTGGACCAGCATCCTGGTGAAGAGCTTCGCCTTCACGATCGTCCTCGGCGATGCCGGGCTCGTCAATACGGCACTCCGCTGGATCTCGGGCGGGGCGGTCTCGGTCTCGATGCTGTTCAACCGCGTCGGCGTGCTGCTCGGGATGATGAACTTCCTGCTGCCGTTCATGGTCCTGCCGATCTTCGCGAACCTCCTCGCGCAGGATCCGGCCCTGCGCCGCGCGGCGGAGACAATGGGGGCGGGGCCGGTGCGCATCTTCTGGCGCATCACGCTCCCGCTCAGCCTGCCGGGCGTGCTGTCGGGCGTGATCATGTCGTTCGCCCTGTCCGTGGGGTCCTACATCACGCCGGCCCTGCTCGGCGGGCGCACCGACATGATGATGGCCAACCTCATCGACTTCTACACGCGCCAGACCCTCGACTGGCCAATGGCGTCCGCGGTCGCGATGGTGCTGCTCGCCATCACGGGCGCGATGGTGCTGCTCCTCACGCGCGTTCGCCGTGGCGACGCCGCGATCCTGTGAGCCGCGCGCCGTGAACCGCGCTCTCGTCGATCGACCGACCCGCGCATGGCGCCTCGCCGGGGGCTTGGCGGCCTGGGCCGGGTTCCTGTTCCTGCTCATGCCGACGCTGATTATCGTCCCGATCTCGCTCGGCGGGGCGCGCGAGCTCAGCTTCCCGCCGCGGGAGCTCTCGTTCGGCCTCTACCGGGAGTTCTTCACGGACCCGTCCTGGTGGGGCGCGACACTCCAGAGCCTGAAGATCGGCATTCTCACGATGGTGACGAGCCTCGTCCTGGCGGTGCCGGCCTCCTACGCGCTCGTGCGCGGGGCCTTTCGCGGGCGCCGGGCTCTCAACCTTTTCCTGGTCAGCCCGATCCTCGTGCCGGTCGTCGTTCTCGGGCTCGGCTTCTACCTCCAGTTCGCTGGGCTCGGCATCGGCGGCACCGACCTGAGCCTCGTTCTGGCTCACACGGTCCTGGTTTCACCATTCGTGATCGTGTCCGTCTCGGCCGGCCTGCGGCAGATCGATCCCGCGCTTGAGACCGCCGCGACGATCATGGGCGCGGGCCGCGCGCGGGTGTTCTTGAAGATCGTGCTGCCTCAGATCCGCGGCTCCCTCGCCGTCGGTGCCCTGTTCGCGTTCCTCCTGTCCTTCGACGAGGTCGTGGCTTCGTATTTCGTCAGCGGTCCAGCCACGATGACCCTTCCGGTGAAGATGTACAGCGCTCTGCGCTGGGAAATTTCACCCGTGATCGCGGCCGTCTCCGCGATCCTCACCGCGATCTCGCTGGCCTTCAGCCTCGCGATGCTTCGCCTGCAAACCGATACGACCGGACACTCATGACCAAGCGCGCCGACATCCTGAACCAGCCCGTGCCGTCGGTCACCGAGCGCCGGCGGACGATCGAGGCGGAGCCGCTTCCCGCGAACATTGCGGTCCTTCTGGAGGAGGCCGCGGACGCGGCGCGCGACCGCCTGGCCTGGAACTTCTTCGAGAGCGGAGAGCAGGCGACCTACGGCGAGGTGCGCGAGCGCGTCGACGCGCTCGCGCGCGGGCTCCTCGCGCGTGGCGTCCGCAAGGGCGTGCACGTCGGCGTGATGCTGCCGAACATCGCGGCCTTTCCGCTCTCCTGGCTTGCTATCGGCACGATCGGGGCCGTGATGGTGCCGATCAACGTCACCTATCGCGAGCGGGAACTCGCCTACGTGCTGAACGACAGCGAGGCCGAGTTCCTGATCCTGCACGAGACGGCTCGCGACGTGTACGAGCGCGCGCGGGCGGGCGGCAGCATCGCCCTGCCGGCCGAGCGGGTGCTCCTCGTCGATGGAGCCGCGGGCCCCTACACCGCCTTCCGCGATGCGTTCGAACCCGGCTCCGAGCCCTTCACGGCGCCCGAGCCGGTCGGCCACGCGGACCTGCTCAACATCCAGTACACGTCGGGAACAACCGGATTTCCCAAGGGCTGCCTCCTCACCCAGGAATACTGGATCATCGCCGGCAAGGTGAACGCGCGCCGCGACGGGCGTGCCTACGAGCGCATCCTCGCCTCGACCCCGTTCTTCTACATGGACCCGCAGTGGCTCCTTCTGATGACCCTCTATCAGCGGGGGACGCTGTTCGTCGCGGAGCGCCAGAGCGCGACCCGCTTCATGGGGTGGGTGCGCGAGCACGCGATCAACTTCTGCCTGCTGCCGCTGCTCGTCTTCAAGCAGCCGCCTCATCCCGACGACCGCCGGAACGCGGTCGTACGCGCCAACATGTACGGCGTACCGCGCGATCTGCATGCCGCGGTCGAGGAGCGGTTCGATCTCTTCGCCCGCGAGGCCTTCGGCATGACCGAGCTCGGTCCGACCATGTTCATGCCCATCGAGGCGGTCGACAAGGTGGGGTCCGGCTCGTGCGGCGTGCCCGGCCCGTTCCGGGAGTGCCGCGTCGTCGATGAGCAGGGCGACACCGTTCCGGCGGGCGCATTCGGCGAACTCGTCGTGCGCGGTCGGGGGATCTTCAAGGGTTACTACAACCGGCCGGAGGCAACGGCCGATGCCTTCTTCGGCGAGTGGTTCCGGACGGGCGACGTGTTCCAGCGCGACCGGGACGGCTACTTCTCCATTCTCGGCCGGACCAAGGACATGATCCGGCGATCGAGCGAGAATATCGCGGCCCGGGAAGTCGAAGCGGTGCTGCAGGGCGCCAGAGAGGTCGTGGAGGCCGCGGTCGTGCCGGTGCCGGACGAGGTCCGCGGCGAGGAGATCAAGGCCTACCTCGTCCTGGAACCGGGGTCGGCGGGCGACGAGGCCGCCCTGGCCTCCATCATCGCGCATTGCCGTGCCAACCTCGCGCCGTTCAAGGTCCCGCGCTTCTACGAGTTCCGGCCGGACCTGCCCAAGACGGCCTCGAACAAGATCGCCAAGCACCGGCTCACCGCGGAGCTGCCCGACCTCAGGCTCGGCAGCTACGACAGGGTCGCGGGTGCGTGGCTCGAGGCGTCGTAGAGGGGGCATCCGATGGCGGACAACTATGACGCGGTGATCGTCGGGGCCGGCCATAACGGCCTCGTCTGCGGGGCCTACCTCGCCCGGGCCGGCCTGAGCACGCTCGTCCTGGAGCGCCGCCCGATGATCGGCGGCGCCTGCGTGACGGAGGAGGTCTGGCCCGGCTACCGGGTTTCGACCGCGTCCTACGTCATGGCGCTGATGCAGCCGAAGGTGATCCTCGACCTCGAACTCGCCCGGTTCGGCTTCGAGGCGCTGAAGCCGCCGCCGATGTTCCAGCCCTTCCCGGACGGCCGCTCGCTCATCTTCTTCGACGAAGAGGCCCGCACCTGCGCCGAGATTGCGAAATTCTCGGCCAAGGATGCCGCCGCGTATCCCGAGTACCGCCAGCACCTGCAGGCGCTCGCGCCGTTCATGCGCCGCATCATCTGGGAGACGCCGGTCGACATCACCGCCATGGGTCCCAGGGACCTGATCAAGACGGCCAAGTTTCTTTGGCGTTACCACGACATTGGGGCCGACTTCTACAAGCTCTACGATCTCCTGACGTTGAGCGCCTACGAGTACCTCGGCCGCTGGTTCGAGAACGACGCGATCAAGGCGGCGCTGGGGTTCTACGCGGCGGGCGGCGGCGGCAGCGCCGGGCCCCGCACGCCGGGGACCGCCTACGTCCTCCTGCGGCCGCTCGTGCGTGACCACGAGACCGCGGCGGGCGGCTGGGGCTTCATCCGCGGCGGGATGGGCACGATCAGCGACGCCATTGCTGCGTCCGGGCGGCGTCACGGGCTCGAGATCCGGACCGACGCCGAGGTCGCCGCCATCACGGTCAGGGACGGCGCCGCCACGGGCGTGACCCTGGCGTCCGGTGAGGAGATCCGGGCCAAGCGCGTGATCGCGAATGCCAGCGCGAAGACGACCTTCCTGAAGCTCGTCGACGGCCGCGAACTCTCGAACGAGTTCAAGGGGACGATCCGTGCCTTCCGATCCAAAGGCTCGGTCTACAAAGTGCACCTTGCACTCGACGACCTGCCGCGCTTCACGGCCTTCGATCCGCAGGCGGCCGGCTTCGCTTACCCGGCCCAGGTGCGGATCGGCCCGAGCATCGACTACCTCGAACAGTCCTTCGACCCGGTCAAGTACGGGTCCTATGCGCGCCGCCCCTTCGTGGTCGCCATGACGCCGAGCGTGGTCGATCCGACGCTCGCCCCGCCGGGGCGCCACCTAATGAGCGTGATGGCGGGCCACGCCGCCTACGATCTGCGGGGCGGCTGGACGGAGGACGCGAGGCAGGACCTGATCACGGTCGTGACCGACACCCTGTCGGACTACGCGCCCGGCAACCGGGACAGGATCGTTCACACCCACGTCTACTCGCCCGCCGATCTCGAGCGGGTTTTCGACCTCCCGGGCGGGCACGTCCACCACGGAGAGATCAGCGCCGACCAGATCTTCTTCCGCCGCCCCGCCCCGGGCTACGCGGATTATCGGTCGCCGATCCGCGGTCTGCACCTGTGCGGTGCGTCCGCCCATCCGGGCGGGGGAGTCACCGGCGTGCCGGGCCACAACGCTGCCCGGGACATCCTCAAGGACCTCCGCCGGCATTGAGCCGCCCCCGCGACACCAGCCCAGGAAGCCGTCCCGTGTCGAAGATCAGCCTGGAGGCGCTCAGCAAGCGGTATGGCGAATTTCGCGCCCTCACAGATTTCAGCCTCGAGGTCGCGAGCGGCGAGTTCGTCAGCCTGCTCGGGCCGAGCGGCTCCGGCAAGACGACCCTTCTGAACCTCATCGCCGGTATGACGCGGCCGTCGAGCGGCCGGATCCTGATCGACGGCCTGGACGTGACGCACGTGCCGCCGAGCAAGCGCAAGCTCGGGATGGTGTTCCAGAACTACGCGCTCATGCCCCACATGACCGTGTTCGAGAACATCGCCTTCCCGCTCGAGGTCAGGGGCGTCCGCAGGGCGGAGATCCGGCGGCGGGTCGGCGAAGTGCTCGACCTCATCCGGATGCCGCACGTCGCCGAAAGACGGCCGAAGGAACTCTCGGGTGGGCAGCAGCAACGCATCTCGCTTGCCCGCTGCATCGTCTACAAGCCGGCCCTCATCCTCATGGACGAGCCGCTCGGCGCACTCGACAAGAAACTGCGGCAGGAGATGCAGATCGAGATCAGCCGGCTTCACCGCGAATCCGGCATCACCATGCTGTACGTGACGCACGATCAGGAGGAGGCACTCACGATGTCCGATCGGATCGTTCTCATGAAGGACGGGCGGGCGGCGCAGTGCGGCACGGCCGACGAGCTCTACTTCGAGCCGAACTCCCCCTACGTTGCCGACTTCATCGGCGAGTCCAACCTGATGCCGGGACGCATCGTGTCTCAGCAGGGATCGGATCTCACGCTGAGCCTGGGCGACGTGAGGATGACCGCACCGCGTCCGTCCTTTCCGGTCGAAGTCGGTGAAGAGATCACGCTCCTCGTCCGGCCCGAGTTGGCGGCCCTCGCCACCGCACCGTCGCCGACCCATCCGCTCGCGGGGGCCTTGGAGGCGTCTCTCGTCGTCGGAGCCAACGTCCGACACGTCGTGCGGCTCGCGACCGGGGCGCGGTTCCTCGTCCAGGAATTCAACCACCGCCACCGCGAGAAGCTGGAGATTGGCGTCGGCGTCTTCGTCGGATGGCGCGAGCAGGACGCGCGCGTCCTGCCCCCGGCGTGAGGATCACATGATCATCGATTTTTCGAGCCGGCCGCCGCTGCCGGAATTCAGCCGGCAGGCGGGTCATCTCGCGAACTACCGGCGGGTCTACCAAGCGAGCGAAGCGAAAGTGTCGAAGGAGACCGGGCCGGAGGCGCTGAAGGCCTACCTCGCGGCCTACGATGCCGTCGATGCGCGTCATGTCGTGGTCAAGGCGCGCGACCTTGAGACGACCTTCGGCTTCAAAATCGCAAACGAGGATGTTGCGGCCTTCTGCACGGCGCAGGGCGGCCGGTTCGTCGGCTTCGCGGGCGTGGACCCCCACAAGGGCATGGACGCGGTGCGCGAGCTGCGCCGTGCTGTCCGGGACCTTGGGCTGAGAGGACTCAACATCCAGTGCTTCGAGCACAGGCTCGCGCCCAACGACAAGCGCCTCTACCCACTCTATAGTGCCTGCATCGACCTCGACATCCCGGTCAACATCCATACCGGGCTCAACTTCTCGACCGAGAGCCTGATCGAGTACGGGCGGCCTTCTCACCTCGACGAAGTGATGACTCACTTTCCCGAGCTCAGGGCCTGCGCCTCGCCGCCAGGCTGGCCGTGGGTGCAGGAGCTGATCGCGGTCGCGTGGCGACATCGGAACCTTCGCATCGGCGTTGTCGCGATCCGGCCGAAGCTGCTGACCACCTCCCAATCGGGCTACGAGCCCCTTCTGGCGTTCGGAAGCCGCAATCTTCAAGATCAGTTCTTGTTCGGCACCGGCCACCCAATGCTGCCCATCGAGCGGACCGTTGCGGAGCTCGACGCTCTCCCACTTACGAATATGGTGCGGCGCAAATGGGCTTACCAGAATGCCGCAGATTTCTTGCGTATCTGAAATAGCAATACCCACGACAAGAAGCTGATTTTTTGCCACCTGATCTCGACTTTGGCCAATCACCACGGCCTGGCGGACCGTATCCTCCTACACGTCCGAGCATACCGAAGGAGTTTCGTGCGCTCACGCAGTCCACGGCACATCGTGGAAATTCCTGACAGGCGTATTACAAGCTCGCCTCGGATTACCGCTGCTCGTTACTGTAACCGGGCTGGATTGCTTCCGGCGCATCGGCGGAATGAAGTCGCTTGCTGGCCCTGCTCCTGACCACGTGCGTAACCCGAGGCCGCCGACCGCGGATTGGCCAAAGATACCATGCAGGAAGCTGGAGCTTGGATCATCCTCCAACTTCCTGAAATCGGACCGGAGTTGGCCATGTCTGACCGCGAACAGATCCAGACGAACCTGCCTGACCTTGCTGTGTTCGTGACGCTGGAACTCAGCAAGTCGGCCAGGTTCCTGGCCGCGCAGGCCATCCCGAGTGGGAAGACCTCGGCACACCGGCTCAGCGGCGGAGATGTGGAGGGTCTGCTCGCTCTGCTGCGCCGCCTGCAAGCCCGCGAACAGCGCAGCTCTGGCCGGGAGTTGGCGGTCATCCTCGGCTACGAGGCTGGTTACGACGGCTTCTGGCTGCAGCGCCGCCTCGCGGCCGAGGCGATCACCTGCTTCGTCATAGATCCCGGCAGTCTCCAGGTGGACCGCCGTGCCCGACGGGCCAAGACCGACCGACTCGACGCGGCCATGCTGCTCCGAGCTCTCATGGCGTGGTGCCGCGGCGATTACGCCGCCTGCCGCATGGTTCAGGTGCCCTCGGTCGAACGCGAGGATGCCCGGCGCACCCATCGCGAGCGGCAGCGCCTGATCGCCGAGCGGGTTCAGCACGTCAGCCGGATCAAGGGCCTGCTCGCGACACAAGGCGTGTACACCTTCCAACCGCTGCGCCGGGATCGTTCGGAGCGGCTGGCAGAGGTCCGCACCGGCGATGGGCGCGAGCTGCCTCAGCGCCTGCGCGGTGAGGTCGAACGTGAGTTCCGGCGGCTGGAACTCGTGCTCGAGCAGATCGCGGCAGCCGAGGCTGAGCGGGACGCCGCCGCGGCCAATCCCGCGATCGAGGACGCCGACGCCGAGAAGGTGGTGCGTCTGGCCCGTCTCGGCGGCATCGGCACCGAGTTAGCCACGGTGCTGGTGCGCGAGGCGCTGTACGGGCCATTCGACAACTGCAAGCAGGTGGCCGCCTACGCTGGCCTCACGCCAAGCCCATACGCCAGTGGCGACCGTCAGCGTGACCAGGGCATCTCGGAGGCCGGCAACCCGCTGCTCCGCAAGTCGATGATCGAGTTGGCTTGGCTGTGGCTGCGCTATCAGCCGGGTAGCGGGCTGGCCCGCTGGTTCGTCGAGCGGGTCGGCACGGGACGCGGGCGCATCCGCAAGATCACGGCGGTCGCCCTGGCGCGCAAGCTGCTGTTCGCCCTATAGCGCTACCTCGCCACTGGGCTGGTTCCGAGGGCGCGCACCTGAAGGGAGCCTGAGGATCGAGGTTCGTCCGCCGGGCCGATAGACGGCACGTCGGGCGAGCGGGGCAGGTGTGTGACCGGAGCTCGACGGGGTTTGCTGCCGTCGCCAAAGATGGGTCCCGCCGCCTTCAGCCGGTGCGCCTCGCATGAGGCACCTTGGTCAGGAACGTCCTGTTCCGCCGGATACGAGTGGATCCGCGGGCCCAGCGCCCGCACAACATCCCGGCTCCCGCCCGTCCGAAACGGTCGTTGCCACCTTGCGGAAACGCCTCATAAGTGTCGAGCTCAGGTTTGTGGCGGTTGGTCGGGTACCATCACGGCGACGGCGGCGGTCGCCAGGCCCTGCCGCCGCATCTTCTGCGCCGCATAGAAGACGAGCGTGTGTTGCACTCGTCGGTGTGAGTGAACTAGCCCCGCACGAGGTCACCGAGCAGGCTCGCTGCCACGGTCGTTTTCGAGAGTGTGAGTCCCGAGGCGGCGATGGCGTCTACTGTGTCGCGGATCCGGGTGCGCGCGGAGCCGCGCGCCCGGATCCATGCCGATACCGCTTCTGGGCCGGCGCCGATGTCTGCAATCACCTCCGCCGTCAGCTTGCGGTGGGCGCTCGCGATCCCCGTCACCGCCCGGTCCAAAGCGACCCGGTCGAATGTGTCAGCGACAGCCACCGTCCGCGCCGCGGCGGCAAGGTCGCCGAGGCGGAAGGCGTGCTCTATAGCGAAGTGAGTTGCCGCCACCTCCTCAACCGGCCGGCCGCTAACCTCGGCGACGCGCACGATGTCGGGAGCCGAGACCATCGCAGTGAGCGAGGCGAGCCGCCTGGCTTGCACCGGGGCCATGCCCGCCCCGGTCAGCTCCGCCACTCTTGCCTCGATCACTGCCCACGCCTCCTCGCCGAGCACCTTGGGCAAAGCTGCCTCGACGGCCGCAACGCCGTCGCGGTAGCGAGCGATGATCGGCGATAGTCCGACCGCGAGGTCGAGGTTGCGAATGAACCAGACGATGCGATTGGCGAGTAGGTCCTGCACCTCGGCGTAGAGGCTAAGCTGCGCCTGGCCCCCAATCCGCCCCCCGAGTCCGTCGATCGCGAGGTTCAGCTCCATTAGCCCGAAGGCGTCCCGCGTCACCGCGTAGGCCTTGGCGATAGCCGCCGCGTCCGCTCCCGTGCTGTCTACAAGTCGCGTTACGAGGGAGGGGCCGCCGCGATTGACGATGATGTTGGCGAGCGCCGTCGCGATGATCTCTCGGCGCAGCCGGTGACCCTTCACTTCGTGCGGAAAGCGCTCACGCAGCGCTTTTGGGAAATAGCGCTGCAACTCTCGGTTGAAGTACAGATCGTTCGGCACTGTGCTGTCGAGGATCGCATCATGCAGCCACAGCTTGGCGTAAGCGAGCAGCACCGCATATTCCGGCCGCGTCAGCCCCTCACCGCGGCGCATGCGCTCGGCGAGCGCTGCGTCGTCAGGCAGAAACTCCACCGCCCGGTCAAGGCGGCCTTCCGCCTCCAAGGCCTGCATAGTCCGCATCGCGAAGCCGGTCTCGCCGACGCCACCGTGCAGCGCCAGCGACAGGGCGAGCGTCTGCAATTCGTTGTTGCGCAGGACAAGGCGGCTGACCTCCTCCGTCATGTCAGCGAGCAGCGCGTTGCGGGACTTATCGGTGAGCCGCCCGTCGCGCTCCGGGCCCATCAGCGCGATCTTGATGTTCACTTCCACGTCTGAAGTGTTGACTCCAGCCGAGTTGTCGATGGCGTCGGTGTTGAGCCTCACGCCCCTGCGCGCCGCCTCGATGCGCCCGCGCTGCGTCAGCCCGAGATTAGCGCCCTCGCCGACCACCCGCGCCCGCAGGTCCGTGCCCGTCACCCGGATGGCATCGTTGGCGCGGTCGCCCGCCTCGTCGTCGGTCTCGCTCGTGGAGCGGACGTAGGTGCCGATGCCGCCGAACCAGAGCAAGTCGGCAGGGGCCTTGAGAATCGCCTGCATTAACTCGGCCGGTGTTACCTCGCTTCGGTCGAAGTGGAGCGCCGCCTGGGCTTCTGGCGAAAGCGGGATCGTCTTCAGCAAGCGGGAGAACACGCCGCCGCCGGCCGAGATCAGCGACCGATCGTAGTCCACCCAGGACGAGCGGCCGAGATCGAACAGCCGCTTGCGCTCGGCGAAGCTTCGCGCAGCGTCGGGGTTCGGGTCGAGGAAGATGTCACGATGGTCGAAGGCTGCCAGCAGCCGGAGGGTCGGCGACAGCAGCATGCCGTTGCCGAACACATCGCCGGACATGTCGCCAACGCCGACCACGGTGAAGGGATCGGATTGGGTGTCCACGTCCATCTCGCGGAAGTGGCGCTTGACCGCCTCCCAGGCGCCCCGCGCAGTGATGCCCATGCCCTTGTGGTCGTAGCCCTGGCTCCCGCCCGACGCGAAGGCGTCCCCGAGCCAGTGGCCGCGCTCCAGCGAGATGGCGTTCGCCACGTCCGAGAAGGTCGCGGTGCCCTTGTCCGCCGCGACCACGAGGTAAGCGTCGTCGGCGGGATCGTGCCGCACGGTGTCCTTTGGAGGCGCGATGGCGCCGTCAATGATGTTGTCGGTGAGCGACAGCAGCGTGCGGATGAAGATCCGGTAGCTCTCGGTGCCCTCCGCCATCCAGGCCTGGCGGTCGGAGGCCGGCGGCAGGCGCTTGGGGAAGAAGCCGCCCTTGGCGCCCACCGGCACGATCACGGCGTTCTTGACCTGCTGCGCCTTCACGAGGCCGAGGACCTCGGTGCGGAAATCCTCCGGCCGATCCGACCAGCGCAGGCCCCCGCGGGCGACGTAGCCGAAGCGCAGGTGCACGCCCTCGACGCGCGGCGAGTAGACGAAGATCTCGAAGAGCGGCCGCGGCAGCGGCATTCCCACGACTTTCGCGCAGGCGAACTTGAAACTGATCGTGTCGCGCGGGCCTCCTTCCTCAGCCACCTGGAAGAAGTCCGTACGCAGGGCCGCTTCGACAAGGTTCACGAAGCGGCGCAGGATCCGATCCTCATCGAGGCTGGTGACACCGGACAACGCAGCCTCGATCTCGGCCCGCGCCACAGCTTCGGCTGCCACCCGGTCGCCTGTAGCAGCCGGATCGAACCGGGCGCGAAACAGGGCGACGAGCCCCTTGGCGATCACCGGGTGCCGCGCGAGCGTGCCAGCGATGTAGTCCTGCCCGTAGCGGATGCGGAGCTGGCGCAAGTACCGCCCGAGCGCTCGCAGCAGCGCCGCCTCGCGCCATGGCAGGGCGGCCTCAAGGACAAGGCGGTTGTAGCCATCGGACTCGGCGAGCCCATCGGCGACTGCCAGCATAGCCTCTTCGAGCACCGCCGCCTCGGCGAGGCTTATATCCGCACCCGTGGCACGCTCCAGGAGCATGTCATATAGCCAGACGCGGTCACCCTCGCCGACGCCAGAGGGCCGCACCTGGTAGGTGCGTTCGTTGATTACCCGGAAGCCCAGGTTTTCCAGGGCCGGCACGCGGTCGGACAGGGCAATCGAGGTGCCGCGCGAGAAAGCTTTGAGGCGGATCTGGTTCGCGGGATCGGTATCGCGGCGACCGATGTCGACTGCCCGCGGCCGGTCGGCCTTCAAGCGTTCGAGGATCGCGACGTCAGCGACCGCTACCTCCGGCAAGTAATTGTCACGGTATGCGACGGAGAATGCCTCGGCATAGCGCGCGGCCAACATGCGAGCACGGGCGCCGTCGCTGAGCGTGCCCAGCGCCGCGCGCAGGCTGTCGCCCCAGGTGCGCACGATCCCCGCGATCTCGGCCTCCAGCGCGCTGGGATCGCGCTCCGGCACGCCTGGCTCGGACAAGCCGATGATGTAGTGGGTTCGCGCCAGCGGCCCCTCAGGGAAATCCGGGTAGGCCGCGGAGAGATGGCCGCCGTAAGTCTCGGCGAGGTGGGCACCGATCCGGGCGCGCACAGTCGAGTCGTAGCGGTCTTTCGGCACGTAGACGAGCAGTGAGACGAAGCGGCCAAACTGATCCGGTCGCGACAGCACACGCAGGCGCGGCCGATCGGCAAGGCTTGCAATCGCCAGGGTGAAGTGGGTCAGCCGGTCGAGGTCGATCTGAAACAGTTCGTCGCGCGGATAGGTCTCCAGCACCGCGAGCAGGCTGCGCCCTGCATGGCTCGTCGGGTCGAGGCCAGCGCGATCGGCCGCCGCCGCCGCCTTGCGGCGCAGGATCGGCACCTCGTGGGCGGGATTGGGGACTGTCAGGAATTTCGTGTGGGGCGGCCATAGTGAACCCGAAGGAGGTTCCCGATGGCACGACGCAAAGCGCCCCGCATCCCTGATGCGATCTTGGACCAGT
>NZ_KB900609.1:6512104-6779604 GCF_000379105.1 Methylobacterium sp. WSM2598
GATCATCCTCCAACTTCCTGAAATCGGACCGGAGTTGGCCATGGCGGCCTGACGGTCAACCCGCCGCCCTCACACGAAATTCCTGACAGTCCCGACGTGTGACGATGGCACCCCGAACCTGATCACCCACGTCGAGACGACGACCGCCGCGGTCTCGGACGACGCGACGACCTCGACCATCCACGCGGCGCTCGCTGCACGGGGCCTGCTGCCCAGGACACACATCGCCGACACCGGCTTCGTGAACGCGGCGCTGTTCGTGGAGGCCCAGGAGCGCCACGGGATCGATCTGATCGGCCCGACGCGGGGTGATCGGCAATGGCAGCGAGGCCGCCATCGCGGCGTGCTCGACGAGCCCGGCACGGGTTCGGCCGCACGCCTCCCTGGGCTACCGCCGGCCCCGGAGGTGTTCGTGCCGGCCTTGACCGCTTGGCCGGCTGCGCTCGCCCGCCCGGCTCCGCCGGCCAAGCTACCCGCGGTGGACAGGCCCACGGTCCACTAACATTCCACTCGGGCCACCCTGTGGGGGTTGATCACCCGTGATTCAGGTACGGGGTAGACTCTGAGCAATCAGGCAGCGTTGCCCGGCGAGCCCACCCTACACGCTTCAAAGAAAAACACATCCCGCATCCAAATACTTGCCGGATCAGAATTATGCAGGGCCGGCCATTGAACGGACTCACAAAATTCAGGAAACGGAAGTGGTAAATCGACGATGCGCAGAGGCAGGATATTTTCAAAATACCTGGCAAGGCTTAATGGTATCGTTCCAATCCGATCAGTTCCCAAAATCATATGCGGTATCATAGTGAAACTCTGCACCACAATGTCTATATGTCTCTTTATTCCATGTTCCAGCAGGAACCATTCTTCCAGGGAAGGCTTTCGCTTGCGCCCGAATTTCGCTACGACGTGGCGCATCGACACGTAGCTATCAAATGTAAGCTGTCGCGATAGCTTGTCGTTCGCGCGGCAGCCTACACAAACAAGTGTGTCAGTGAAAAGAGACGCTCTTGGATGCGCATCCGACAGAAACAATTCTGGGCAGATTAGAAAATCGGCTTCGCCACGCCGAAGAAGTTCGTCAGGGTCATCGGCGAGCTCATGTAACTCGAAGCTGATGTCGGGTGCTTCCGTCGTAAGCCGCTCCATCACACGTCTAAAAAATACGACCGTCATGAAATCAGAAAGAGCGATTCTGAAACACCGCTCTGATTGGGATGGCTCAAAGGTATCTCGAGAAACAATTGCGAGCTGAATATGCAGCAAAGCTTCGCGGACTGGGGCGGAAAGTTCCTCCGCGCGTGGCGTTAAAACGAGTTTGCGGCCCCGCATGATAAATAGCTCATCTCGGAAATATGCGCGCAAACGCGCGACAGCCGCGCTCATTGCGGGCTGGCTTAGGTTGAGACTGCTTGCCGCGCGGGTGAGATTTCTCTCTTTCATCAAAGCGTCGAGCGCAACGAGAAGATTGAGATCGAGGCCCTTGAAGCGCATCTACCCTCCTATCCACCACCCAGATGCGTTACATCAAAACAATCGATTTTACAAATGTGCTGTGGTCCTAGCATACAGGGCGGTGCCAAACTTGCTGGGCATGCAGTCGTACCATGAAAATCAATCCAGATTTTTGCTCTATCTCCCGAACGGAGGAGCATCCGGGTCGTTTGCAGGTGCGATGGCGTCTGTGCTGGGAAAGTGAGTTGGATCTCGCTGACCACGCTGAACTCGCTGAATTCTTGCGGAACGCCTACAACCCGAGCGGCGCGTATAATGCCAAGCCATTTGAAGGCGGTCGCAGTTGGGCCGGTGCTAGACCAGAACTCCGTGCTATCGGCTACGACTCGAAGGGCGTCGCAGCCCACATAGCCGCACTACGCCGCTTCATCAAAATTGGGATGGTTGATTTACTCGTCGTCGAACTGGGATTGTATGCAGTACGTTTGGATCTCCAGGGATTGCGAGTTAGTTATTCGATGCTCGAGCTGTATCCAGCTTTGAAAAACCTGGGTGTCCCTTTCGGGTTTGGCACAGTCCGGCCTGCGCTTCAGAAACACCTCACCAGGCTGCTCGGTAAGGCCGGTTTGGCGGCCACTGTGTCCGGGGTTCGCGTCCGTTCCACTCTCCGAGACATGAGCCTCGACATGCCACCGACGAGAGTCGAGGACCTTCTGATCCTAATTTTCCCCATTCAACTGCCGGTCAGTCATTGGCCGCCAGGTACACTAATTGATCGCAATGGACCAGAACTATGAAGAAATTTAATTGTATATCCGAGGTGTCCACCCGATGGGGTCGAAGCGGAGACCGTTCCAGCGTATATTTGACCTTCGACGACGGCCCTAATCCACATTGCACTCCCGGTATTCTCGATGTGCTGGCGGAATACGGCGTGCCGGCAACGTTCTGTGTCATTGGCGCGTACGCGGCAAGGGAGCCGCTGCTAATCCGGCGCATGATCTCAGATGGGCATGAGGTGGCAAACCACACCATGACTCACCCGGATTTTTCGATATGCGATCCGAATACGGTTGAGCAGGAGATTTTGCAGGCAAATAGAGCGATCCGCATGGCCTGTCCACAGTGTACGTTGCGGCATGTGCGCGCGCCGTACGGAAAATGGACAACGGAAGTAATCAGTATTGCGTCCAGAGCTGGACTTGCGGCTCTCCACTGGTCTGTGGATCCCCGAGATTGGTCGCGCCCCGGTGTTAATGCGATTATAGACAGCGTGCTAAACTCAGTTCGTCCAGGTGCAATCGTGCTCCTGCACGACGGTAGTCCTCCCGGCGACGCAGCTCCGTGCACTCATGTCGGCCCGCGAGAGCAGACCGTCATCGCACTTTCTCGTCTCATTCCGGAGTTGCATAACCATGGGTTCAAAATTTGCCTTCTTCCCTAAGATCACTAAACTGGCAGATGCAAGATGGATAAATTTGCGGCAACCAGCATCGGCGCTGTATCACTATACGCGCTACTCTCGGCGTTCTACAAAGGCGTGCAGACCTTTTATTCTGATCCCGCAACTATTCCGCCAGCGAAAAGGAGTGCTTTCGTCGGTTCGGGTATCATGCCAAGCGTAGATGTCATTGTCCCCTGCTTTAATGAAGATCCGTGTACGCTTTTTGAGTGTCTTTCTTCAATTGCAAGTCAGGAATACAGTGGAAAACTGCAGATATACGTGGTTGATGATGGCTCAGACAACCGCGGCTCATTGGCACAAGTGCACGATGTTTTTGCACACGATCCGAGGTTCGTGTTCATTAATTTGGAAGATAATGTTGGGAAGCGCAAAGCCCAGATTTCGGCGATACGCCGGTCCACGGGAGACTTGGTGCTCAACATCGACTCCGATACGACCGCGGATAGCGATGTGGTAGCAAAGCTCGCACTGAGAATGCGAGATCCATCTGTAGGTGCGGTAATGGGCCAGTTAACAGCTAGCAACCGCCGGAAAACATGGTTGACTCGGTTGATTGATATGGAATACTGGCTGGCCTGTAATGAGGAACGAGCGGCACAAGGTCGATTCGGTGCCGTTATGTGCTGCTGCGGTCCTTGTGCGATGTACCGCCGGTCCGCGCTGCTTCTGTTGATAGACCGGTACGAGACACAAGTTTTTCGCGGTAGAATAAGCAATTTTGGTGAGGATCGGCATCTCACGATACTGATGCTAGAAGCAGGATTTCGAACCGAGTACGTACCAGATGCCTGTGTAGCAACTGTCGTCCCGGATAGACTTAGTTCGTATCTGCGCCAGCAGCTGCGATGGGCGCGTAGTACTTACCGTGACACGCTGCTCGCGCTATATATTCTTCCCAGACTGGACGGCTATCTGACCCTGGATGTGATTGGGCAGAACATAGGGCTTCTATTGCTCACTGTTTCGTTGATCGCGGGAATAGCACAGGTGTTTTCGACGGCCTCCGTCCCGTGGTGGCCGAGTTTAATGATCGTCTTAATGACAATAATTCGCTGCTGCGTAGCATCTGTCCGTGCTCGCCAACTTCGATTTCTCGGCTTCTTGTTTCACATGCCAATAAACATCTTTTTACTGATACCGCTGAAGATTTATGCATTATTTACAATCAGTAATAGCAATTGGTTGTCCCGCGGCTCTCCATACGACGGGCAGAAAAGCGTTTACATAAAATCCGTGACAGTAAGCACATAGCAGCATCAGATACATTCATATCTGGCACCGTTCCAGCGCTCTTTCGCACGGCGGGTCTGACTTATATTGCCTTCTTTATGGTAGCCCTTCGTTGCAGACTGCGGTTGCGAAAGGGGGCGTGCGTAGCGGAAGTGTTTGACGCCGCAGCAAGTGGCTCCGGTGTACTGCACCAGATTGCCCATTTTCTGGTTAAGTATCTAGGTTGAAGCCCAGATTCTATGTTCCAGTAATAGAAGCGCGTAACGATCACCGCCCTCACTGAACCGGCTGGTGAATAATGTCGTTCGGATGCTTATTACACCCGCCAGTGATTACCGTGCAATGCCGCCTGAGAGAGGATGTGTGATTTAATGCCCATAACAGCAATAAATCTTGAAGGTGTGAGGAAGTCATACGGCAAAAATGTCGTTGTCGATGACTTGTCCTTCGTCGTTACACCCGGAGAATGCTTCGGATTATTAGGGCCTAACGGTGCGGGCAAGAGCACTGTCACGCGCATGATCCTGGGCATAGCGCCGCTAGACTCGGGTAGTATCAATGTGTTCGGCGAGCCCGTGCCGGCGCGCGTTCGCTTGGCGCGATCCCGCATTGGCGTAGTCACACAGTTCGACAATCTCGACAGCGAGTTTACAGTGCGCGAGGGCCTTATCGTGTTCGGGCGTTACTTCGGCATGAGTGCTCGCGACATTAAAGCGGTTACGCCGTCGCTCCTAGAGTTTGCCCGTCTTGAGGACAAGGTGGATGCGCGCATCGCGACGTTGTCCGGAGGCATGAGAAGGCGCCTGTCCCTGGCGCGTGCTTTGATCAATAATCCTGAGATGCTCGTGATGGATGAACCGACAACCGGTCTCGACCCGCACGCGCGCCACCTAATCTGGGAACGTCTTCGCTCACTTCTAGCTAAAGGAAAGACGATCTTAATGACTACCCATTTCATGGAGGAGGCCGAGCGACTGTGTGACCGGGTGTGTGTTCTCGACGATGGACGCAGAATTGCAGAAGGTCGGCCCCGCGTACTCATCCAGGAGCAGATCGGTTGCAATGTAGTCGAGGTCTATGGTGGTAATCCGCGTGAACTACGTGCGATAATTGGACCATACGCGCGGCACATCGAAGCTAGCGGCGAGACTCTCTATTGCTACACGCCACATCCAGAGCAGGTTTGCCTCCAGCTTCTTGGGCGCTCGGGCTTACGCCTTCTACAGCGTCCTCCGAACCTCGAGGATGTTTTTTTGCGGCTAACTGGTCACGAGATGGAGAGATGAGCGATGACGGGAGATTTTGCAGCGGCTCTTCCCGCCAATGCGTGGAACTGGCTAGCGGTGTGGCTCCGCAACTATCAAGCCTGGAAGAAAATTGCACCTGCATCAATTCTTGGTAATCTCGCCGATCCAACGATTTACCTGGTTGGTCTTGGATTCGGCGTCGGACTGATGATCGATCAAGTTGAGGGAAGTCCGTATATCGCCTTTCTTGCTGCAGGTATGGTCGCGACTGCCGCGATGACCTCGGCGACTTTCGAAATAATCCACGCGGCTTTCGCACGCATGCACGCCCAGCGCACTTGGGAAGCAATTCTGTATACACAACTCACGCTTGGCGATGTTATTCTCGGGGAACTAGCGTGGGCAGCGACAAGGGCTTTTCTAGCGGGGTCCGGAATCATCATCATCGCGGGCGTGCTTGGCTACGCCGCTTGGCCGTCCGCATTTTATGCGCTGCCCGTCATTGCGCTCACTGGTCTTGCCTTCGCAAGCTTAGCTATGCTTGTTGCTGCTTTGGCGCGCAGTTACGATCATTTTGTATTTTATCAGACCCTTTTTATCACACCCATGTTGTTTTTGTGTGGCGCAGTATTCCCCGTCAATCAGTTGCCGAGCGAGCTTAAAAATTTAACCTCGGTCTTGCCATTGGTCCATTCGATCGAGCTCATTCGCCCAGTGATGCTCGGACGGTCGACCAGCGGTGTCGGCGTGCATATTTTCGTGCTTTGCGCGTACGCGATACTGCCATTTTTCTTTGCGACAGCAATGCTTCGCCGGTGTCTCCTACGGTGACACCGGTTCGGCAAAATAGCCGTAACTTAGGCCTGCAATCGTATGTGTAGTCTAATGGTGCTACCAATGGACAGCCAGATGTCTTCGCATCATCCCTTCGTTATACTGGCAATGCCGAGAGTGGGTACACACTTTCTCGAGGAATTGCTTAACGAACATCCCAACGTCTACAGCAGAGGCGAGCTTTTAAATCAGTATGAAGGCAATTGGCCCGACAAAAGTCGGTTGTTACTTAGCGATCGAGGGCTCCTCGAGGTTGCGTACCTGCAATATACCGCAAAATCTGTCAAGGCAGAAGTGACGCACGTTGGCTGCAAGATCAACGAACCTCAATTTCGCGACCGTCCCGGCATATTTGACGAGCTTGTTGCGTGGCCTGGTCTTAAAGTCATTCTTATGGTTCGCGTTAATGTCTTGGAGTCGCTTCGCTCGCTTGTCCAGGCAAGACAATCTGGCCGTTGGCTGAAGTTTAGCTCCGACGGCGGAGGCGCGCTGCCGCCGCGTGTCCGGCTATCGACAGCTGACTGTGAGGCATACTTCAGGCTTTCTGATTGTTTTAACGCGCGAGTTGTACATTCCTTTGGGTCTGGTGCTGTTATGGTGGTTCGTTATGAAGATGTCACTCGCGATCGGAACGCTTGCGTGAATTCAGTTTGGAGCTTTTTGGGAGTTCGACCGCATCAGCCTTCTGGTTTGACCGATCTTCAACGCCAGGAGATGCGGCCTTTGATAGAAACGGTCCAAAATTTCGATGAATTGAGGCGCTACTTCTCCGGCGGCCCTTACCAGAAATTTTTTCAATCGAGAGATACACGCTGACATTAAAAGCTGCTTTTATCCGCGGCTGAGTTTTTGGTAGGGCTGCGGATGTGGTGTGAGCTGAGACTAACACGTGATCCATTCGGAGAACCGCGATTGGTCGGCGTGAGCATTGTAGAAGCCGGTAACGACAATGCATACGCTATGTTCATATAGCCGCAATGCCGCGCAGCGCGCTGGTCGAGCTGCCGAGCAGCACCACCGGCGGCGCGGCGTTGGGCCATGCGTAGTCTGGTAGCTGCCGACCGGGGTACCCTGTCATGTGTCGCCGCAGCCGCCTCGCTTGGCTACTCGCCGTCATGTGCCTGGTGCCGGCGGCGACGGGCCATCGTACGTTAGAGACCGAGGTACCCGTGCCCCCCGTCACCGTGGTGGTGGCGGCCGAGCGCGAGATCGTCGAGCGCACGGTGGTCACCGGCACCCTGGTCCCGCGCGACGAGATCATGGTCTCGCCCGAGATCGAGGGCTGCCGGATCACCGAACTCCTGGTCGAGGAGGGGGACCGGGTCGCCAGGGGCGCGGTGCTCGCCCGCCTGTCCCGGGAGATGATCGACACCCAGCTCGCCCAGAACGCCGCCGCCGTCACCCGGGCCGAGGCCGCCGTGGAGCAGGCCCGCAGCACCATCGTGCAGGCCGAGGCGGCGCAGGTCGAGGCGGCCCTGGCGCTGGAGCGCACCCGGACCCTGATCCGGACCGGCAACGCGACCGAGGTGCAGATGGAGCAGCGCACCTCGGCGGCGCGCTCGGCGGAGGGGCGGCTCGCCGCGGCCCGCAACGGGCTCTCGATCGCCGAGGCCGACCTCCTGCAGGCCCGGGCCCAGCGCAAGGAACTCGACCTCAAGCTCGCCCGCACGGAGATCCGCGCGCCCGAGGGCGGCATCGTCAGCCGCCGCACCGCCCGGATCGGCGCCACCGCGAGCGCGACCGCCGAGCCGCTGTTCCGGCTGATCGCCCGCGGCGAGATCGAACTCGAGGGCGAGGTGACCGAGACCGGCATGCCGCGGCTCAAGCCCGGCGCGCCCGCCCAGCTCGACCTCGACACGCCGGACGGGTCCGTCGGCGTGCCGGGCCGCGTGCGCGCGGTCTATCCGGAGATCGACCGCGCGACCCGCCTCGGCAAGGTGCGCGTGCGCCTCGATCCCGATCCGCGCCTGCGCATCGGCGCCTTCGCCCGCGGCAGCGTCGAGGTGGCGCGCCGCACCGGCGTCGCGGTGCCGGTCGCCTCGGTGGTCTACGGCAATGGCGGCGCGACCGTCCTCGTCGTGGCGGGCGACCGGGTCGAGGCGCGCCGGGTCCGCACCGGCCTCTCGGCGGCGGGCTTCATCGAGATCCGCGACGGGGTGCGGGCCGGCGACGCCGTCGTGGCCCGGGCCGGCAGCTTCCTGCGCGACGGGGACCGGGTCCGCCCGGTCTTTCCCGCCCAGCAGGTCAGCGCCGACGCCCTCCCGCGCCCCTGATCCACGGCGCCGACGGCGCCCGCCCCCGCCGCCGAAGGACCGACCCGATGCGCCTCAACGTCTCCGCCTGGGCGATCCGCAAGCCGATCCCCTCGATCGTGCTGTTCCTGGTGCTGGGGCTGCTCGGGCTCGTCAGCTTCCGCACCCTGCCGATCACCCGCTTCCCCAACATCGACGTGCCGCTCGTCTCGGTGTCGATCAACCAGCCGGGCGCCGCGCCCTCGGAGCTGCAGACCCAGGTCACGAAATGGGTCGAGGACGCCGTGGCGGGCGTGAAGGGCGTCAAGCACATCACCTCGGCGATCACCGAGGGCAACTCGGCCACCACGGTCGAATTCCGGCTCGAGGTCAACACCGACCGGGCGGTGAACGACGTCAAGGACGCGATCGCCAAGATCCGCATGAACCTGCCGCGGACGATCGAGGAGCCGATCATCAACCGCGTCGAGATCGCGGGGCTTCCGATCATGATCTACGGCGCCTCGGCGCCCGCCATGACCCCGGAGGACCTGTCCTGGTTCGTGGACGACGTGGTGGCGCGGCAGATCCAGGGCCTGCGCGGGGTCGGCGGCGTCGGGCGCCTGGGCGGCGTCAACCGCGAGGTGCGCGTCACCCTCAAGCCCGACCGGCTGCTCTCGCTCGGCATCACCGCCGCCGACGTGAACCGGCAGCTGCGCCTCACCAGCGCCGACATGGCGGGCGGGCGGGCCGAGCTCGGCGGCCAGGAGCAGTCGATCCGCACCCTCGCGGCCTCGGCGAGCCTCGACACGCTCGCGGCCACCACGATCGTGCTGCCGGGCGGGCGCAAGGTGCGCCTCGACGACCTCGCCACCCTGACGGACGGGGCCGAGGAGCCCCGCGTCTTCGCGCGCCTCAACGGGGAGCCGGTCGTCGCCTTCGCGATCTCCCGTGCCAGCGGCGCCAGCGACGCCTCGGTCGCCCAGCTGGTGGCCCGGAAGATCGACGAGCTGCGCGCCGCCCACCCGAACGTCCACTTCGACCTGATCGACACCTCGGTCACCAACACGATCGGCAACTACGAATCCGCCATGCACGGCCTGATGGAGGGGGCGGCCCTGGCGGTGCTGGTGGTGTTCCTGTTCCTGCGCGACTGGCGGGCGACGCTGATCGCCGCGGTGGCGCTGCCGCTCTCGGTCTTCCCGACCTTCTGGGCGATGAGCGCCATGGGCTTCTCGCTCAACGCGGTCAGCCTGCTCGCCATCACCCTCGTCACCGGCATCCTGGTCGACGACGCCATCGTGGAGATCGAGAACATCGTCCGGCACGTGCGGCTCGGCAAGTCGCCCTACCGGGCCGCGATCGAGGGCGCGGACGAGATCGGCCTTGCGGTCATCGCCATCACGGCGACGCTGGTGGCGATCTTCGCGCCGGTGAGCTTCATGGGCGGCATCGCCGGCCAGTACTTCAAGCAGTTCGGCCTCACCATCGCGGCCGCGGTGTTCATGTCGCTGCTCGTCGCCCGCCTGATCACCCCGATGATGGCGGCCTACTTCATGCGGGACCACGGCCACGCCGAGGAGGCGCCCGGCCCGGTGATGCGCACCTACACCCGCGTGGTGGCGTGGTCGGTGCGGCACAAGTTCGTGACGCTGGTGGTGGGCCTCGCGCTGTTCGCCGGCTCCCTCATGTCGACCAAGCTGCTGCCGGCCGGCTTCCTGCCGAAGGAGGACGCGGCGCGCACCCTGCTGGTGCTCGAATTGCCGCCCGGCGCCAAGCTCGACGACACGATCGCGGTCTCGGACCGGGTGGTGCAGAAGATCCGCGCATTGCCCGAGGTGCGCTCCGTCTTCGTCGATGGCGGGCGCCAGCTCCCGGGCAAGAAGGAGATCCGGCTCGCCACGCTGACGATCAACCTGACGCCGAAGAACACCCGCACGCGCACGCAGGGCGACCTTGAGGCGGCGATCATGGCCGCGCTGCGCGACGAGCCCGACATCCGCTACTGGTCCCTGCGCGAGGGCGGCCAGCGCGATTTCACCCTGATCGTGGCGGGGCCCGACACCGAGGTGGTGCGGGACGTGGCCGAGCGGATGCAGCGCGAGGTCGCGCAGGTGCCGAACCTCGTCAACGTGATGTCGACCGCGCCGCTCGACCGCACCGAGCTGCGCATCCGCCCCAAACCCGCGGTCGCGGCCGATCTCGGGGTCTCGACCGACACCATCGCCGAGACCGTGCGCGTCGGCACGATCGGCGACATCGGCGCCAACCTCGCCAAGTTCAACGCCGTCGACCGGCAGATCCCGATCCGGGTGCAGCTGCCGGCCGAGGCCCGCGGCGACCTGCAGGCGCTGGAGGCGCTGAAGGTGCCGACGAAGACCGGCGCCGCGGTGCCGCTGACCGCGGTGGCCGACATCAGCCTCGGCCGCGGCCCGACCGCGATCGACCGCTACGACCGCGCCGTCCGGGTGGCGCTGGAGGCCAATCTCCAGGGCTCGGACGCCCTCGCCGAGGCGATCGCCAAGGCGCTGGCGACCCCGGCCGCGACGAATCTGCCGCCCGGGGTGGAGCTGCGCCAGACCGGCGACGCCGAGGTGATGGGCGAGGTCTTCGAGGGCTTCGCCCTCGCCATGGGCGCCGGCCTGATGATGGTGCTCGGCGTGCTGATCCTGCTCTTCGGCTCGTTCCTGCAGCCGCTCACCATCCTGTTCTCGCTCCCACTCTCGATCGGCGGGGCGATCCTCGGCCTCCTGATCTTCAACCGGCCGATCTCGATGCCGGTCGTGATCGGCATCCTGATGCTGATGGGCGTGGTGACGAAGAACGCCATCATGCTGGTGGATTTCGCCGTCGAGGAGATGGCCCGGGGCGTCGACCGCATCACCGCGATCACCGATGCGGGCCGCAAGCGCGCCCGCCCGATCGTGATGACGACGATCGCCATGGCGGCCGGCATGGTGCCCTCCGCGATGGCCCTCGGCATCGGCGGCGAGTTCCGCTCGCCGATGGCGATCGCGGTGATCTCGGGGCTGATCGTCTCGACGCTCCTGTCGCTGCTCTTCGTGCCGGCGATCTTCGTGCTGATGGACGACCTCGCCCGGCTGTTCGTGCGGCTGTTCGGCCGCTTCGTCGGGGTGGTGGACGAGTTGGAGCCGCAAGCGGCGCGGCGAGGCGAGGTAGGTCTTCACGAAAATGTCTAGTGCCACCCCGGCCTTGGCGCGAGTGGGTGAGAGAGACAATCATGGCTAACATGACAGTTGCGGATGTCGCTTCAAAACCGCTTCTCGGGTTTAAGCTTGATGAGCGCATCTGGACCAAGCCGGCCGACGCCATTCTCGATGCCGTCAACGGCAACGCTGCACCATCCGTGTCGCCGATCGTGCGGATATCGGGCATCGTGAGCGCCCTGGGTTAGCAGATCGAGGGAGCGGGCCGGGCCTCGGCACTCTGGCGGAGGAACTCCCGGGGTGAGAGCATGCGCAAACCGGAGTGCGGGTGGACGGTGTTGTAGTTCTCGAACCAGCCCGGCCGATGCCGGATGCCGCGCTGCTCGAGGAGATCCGCGCCACCCTCACCGGCAGCCCCTTCCACGGCGAGGGTCACCGCAAGGTCTGGGCGCGCCTGCGCCACACGGGCGTGCGCACCTCCAAGCGCCGCGTGCTGCGCCTGATGCGCGACCATGATCTGCTCGCCCCGTCTCGCGTCGGCGCGCCGCGCGGTCCGCGCACCCACGATGGCACCATCCTCCCGGAGGCGGTGGACACGATGTGGGGGACCGACCTGACCACCCCGTGGACCGGCGAGGGGCAGGTCGCGGTGTTGGTGGCCGTCGACCCCTGCTCGGCCGCGTGTGTCGGCATCCATGCGGCGCGACGGGCCACGCGCTTCGAGGCGCTGGAGCCGATCCGTCAGGGCGTGCGGCAGCGCTTCGGTGGCTTCAGCGCGCGGATCGCCAGCGGCTTGAGTGTCCGGCACGACCACGGCAGCCCGTACCTATCGGATGATTTCCAGTCAGAATTGGCGTTCCTGGGCATCGCGAGTTCGCCCGCCTTCGTGCGGGCGCCGGAGGGGAACGGCTGCGCTGAGCGGTTCATCCGCACGCTCAAGGAGAACCTGCTCTGGGTGGAGCGCTTCGACACCGTCGAGGATCTGCGCCGCGCGCTGCTGGTGTTCCGGGAGATCTACAATACGACGTGGCTGATCGAGCGGCACGGCTTCCGCCCACCGGCCGCTATTCGGGCCGCGCAGCTTCCACCTGCGGCTCTCGCCGCATAGGGTTCAAACCGGTGTCTCACAATCGGCGGGCGGTACAGGCGCTCCTGCTCCTCGGACGCATCGAGGCCTCGCGCATGCAGGTCGGTGACGAGCCGGACCTGCGCCTCGCGCTGCCCGACGCCTTCATCGCTTATCCGATTCACCTCCGCGAGCGTCTCGCGCGGATCGGCATCAGGGCGCTTGGCGGCCATCGGGCATTCGGCTGACGGTCGGCAGGTGCCATTATGCGCGATCTAGCCGCCTCAGAGTACTATCGCACGGGCGAAGGCGGGGCTGTCAGCACCCCACCTGCCCGGCGGCAGCACGGCATCGGCTAGGGCTCCTCGTTCCTGCCGCGGACGGCCCAAGACGGCACCTTGTACCTCCTGCGCCTCGGATCTCGAACTCGCCGTTCGCAGCCTCACTGTTGCATGCTGCGGTGCAACCGGGGTCGTAGCCGCCCAGTTCAGAGGAAGGCGCTCATCCGGCGCCGGAGCCGATCCCATCAGGAGCCCTCATGGACACCTCGCCGCTGCCGCCACCCGCGTTCGAGCCCCCTGCCGTCCTGCTCTCGGGGCCGGTCGACTATGACATGTACCGGGACTTCCGCCGTCAGTTCGAGCAGGCCTCGCAGAACCTCGTCGTGGTCGAGCTGTCGACGCTCGGAGGCGACCCCGAGGTCGCACGCATGATGGGCGAGGACATCCGCTACCACAGCGAGATGAGCCCGGACCGGCGCTTCGTCTTTCTTGGCAAGGCAGCGATCTACTCGGCCGGTACGACCTTCATGAGCTTCTTTGTTCGCGCCAACCGCTACCTGACCCGCGGCACGCGGCTGATGATCCACGAGCGCAAGCTCGCGAAGGAGCTCACGATCAATGGACCGCTGACCACCTGCATCGCGACTGTGAAGGCGACGCTGCACGAGATCGAAGCCTCGATCGCGATCCAGAACGAGGGCTTTGAAAACCTGATTCGCGGCTCCCAGGTCACGATGGAAGAGCTCCTGCAGCAGGCTCCGTCGAACTGGTACATTGAGGCCGAAGAGGCGAGATCGCTCGGGCTGATCGAGGCCGTGCTCTGAAGGCGATGCGCCGTATCGAGAATGGCTGAGGTACAGGTTGATCCCCTGAGCCGGTCCTCTCTGGCTGTACCGGCCAGCCTCAGTGACCAGCTGGGGTAGCCGCTCGCCCTCCCCTACTCGGCCTTGCCAAGGGCCTCAAGAGAGCATCAGCGCGGGGCTCAGCATGTGCGGCAGCTGGCTCACGGAATGCGACCCTTGGGCCCGTCTGAAGAGCGCCAAGCGGACTGGATTCGTGTTGCATCCGTGTTGCATGGAGCCGCCGACGCTCGGTTGTAACCCATTGTAAATTCAGGAGTCGTGTTGCACGCCGTTGCAACACGGAAAGGGCAAGGGAGGGTCATGAAAAAAGCCCGCCAAGTCATTGACCGAGCGGGCAAAATCTGTGGTGAGCGCGCTGGGACTCGAACCCAGGACCTACAGATTAAAAGTCCTTTGCTCGGAAGTGGCCACGTCAGAGTTCCGGTTTCGAAGATTGCGTACTGACTAATTCTGAGTGCCGAAAACATCGCACTTACAACCCAATGGCCATTATGCAGAACCGCAGATCATGCTGCACAAACAACTGTGGATTGGAAAATTTTCAGAGGCCATATTAGGCTTCTGGCGCGCCGCCGGCGAGGGGTTTTGCCTGATTTTTTGCAAATTAGGCAATTAAGATTGGTTTTTAATTTAGGCAGTTCAAATATATGTATAACATCAGACGCTGTTGAGCCGAGCGAGGGTACTATCTCCCGCCCTGCCCTGATCAACCCCATCGCCAGAAAGACTAAACTGGTTGTCCGCACGCCTATCATGCCGGTATATGCCAGCGAAATCCTGCGTATCTCCTGGTCAAAACTTAGAACTACTACAGCCGCGATCTCTTATATGCGCTTCGAGGCCTAGCGAATCGCTTCAACGCCGCTTGTTGGCCTTTGTCGGCTCTGGCTCGAGCAGTCCGCGCGGGCTGCAGATACGCTGAGCGCAATCCGGCGATCGGAGGCTAGCCCCCTCAGCCCATCGAATGGAAATTTTCCCGTGGACGTGCGACCTGCGCTATGCGATAGAGTCCACAGGGAAACCTCCCGTGGAGAGATAGCGTGAAGGCCAAGCAGTTCGAGGGGCAATTGGCGAAGCTGCTGGCGGTCACGCCCTCAGAGGTCGACCAGCGCGTTCGGCCCCTCCGCGAGGCCGGCGAACTGCCGTCCGTACGAGGACGGCATGCCCCGGAGATCGAACCCGCGCTCGCCGCCATGATGCTGCTCGCGATGGTGCCTCGGCGTGCCGGCGACAGCCTCACGGTTATGCGGAGGGCGTCCGCCCTGCGGTGCGTGAACGGGGATGAGATCGATACGCAGCTTGCGACGCGGCTCGCTCATCTCCTGTGCGAGCCTGAAGAGAGCTGGATGAAGCGGCTGATGGTCGCTGGCGACGGCTCGGCTGCTTGGATGCTGACGGCGAAGCCTGGGAAGCCGCTCGCCGAATGGCTGTGGGTCGATCACAACAAACGGGAGGAGTTCCGCACGTCCGGGGCCGATCCCGCCAAATTCGGCTCGACGTATCTCGGCTGGCGTTTCGTAATGGGCGGCCCGGCGCTTCAGATGCTCGGCCAGTTCCTCAAGTTCGCCCCGCCGACCGTGACAGCCACTTGGGGCGCACCGGCGCCAGCTGACGCGAAGCAGCATCGCACTCCCGTCGAGGTGTGACATGGCAGCGAGCCGCTAGATCATGGCCCGGCAGCACGACCTTCCGCCGAGCTTGGCACCTATCGGTGCTGGGCGGGAAACGGCGGCCGCCTACCTGTCACTGTCAGCCGGCAAGTTTCAGGACCTGGTCAACCGCGGCCTGATGCCAAAGCCGAAGCGTATCGACGGCCGCCTGATTTGGGACCTTGAGGAGGTCAGGCTCGCCTTCAAGTCGCTGCCGCTCGAGGACGAAACAATTGAACCCAATCCCTGGGACGACGTGCCATGAAGCGGAAGCGCTACTTACCGGAATACTGTGACGAGTTCACCGACGTCCGGGGTAAGCGTCGGCTGCGCTTCCGGATGAAGGGTAGGAAAACCGTCTACCCCAAGGCAATTCTCGGCACGCCAGAGTTCCTGGCCGAGTACAACGCCTTCATTGAAGGCAGTAGGGCACCTTTGGTGGTTGGCGCAGCTCGTACGATCACCGGCAGCATCTCCGATTTGATCATCCGCTACTACGCATCCGCCGAATGGAAGGGGCTCGCCGACAGCACGAAAGCGACCTACCGCGGCATCATTGAGCGCTTCCGTGCGGACCATGGCGATAAGCCCGTGGGTCGCCTGGAACGCGAGCACATCAAGCGCATGATCGATCGCAAGGCCGACACTCCGGCTGCAGCGAACAACTTCCTGCGCATCGTTCGCATGCTGATGCAGTTCGCTATTGCGGAGAAGATGCGGCGAGATGATCCAACTGTCGGCGTGAAGAAAGTCCGGTCGAAGTCGACTGGCTTCTACACATGGTCGGAGGAGGACATAGCTGCCTTTGAAGCGCACCATCCTGTCGGCTCGAGAGCCCGGCTTGCGCTCGCCCTGCTCCTCTACACCGGGCAGCGTCGGTCCGACGTGATCCGGATGGGGCGTCAGCACATCCGCGATGGCATGATCACGGTTCGCCAGCAGAAGACTGGAACGACGCTTGAGATCCCGGTTCATCCCGTACTGGCTGCGATCATCACGGCCACTCCGTCCGACCATCTGACATTCCTCGTCACGCGTGAGGGCAAATCCTTCACGGCGGCCGGCTTCGGCAATTGGATGCGCGAAGTTTGCAATGTCGCCGGCCTGAAGCAGTGTGCTTCTCATGGCTTGCGAAAGGCAGCCTGCCGGCGCCTCGCTGAGGCGGGGTGCACGGCAAACGAGATCATGGCCGTGAGCGGCCACAAAAACCTTCGCGAGGTCACGACCTACACCGCAGCGGCGGAGCAAAGACGGCTTGCGTCCCGAGCCATAAGCACCGTTGCGGGTATGGATCGTGAACAGGCATTGGCTAACGGGCCTGAAATGTTAGCCACCATCGGCTCTAAGCCATTGTAAAATAGGTCAAAATAGATGTGCATGGCGGAAGGGGTGGGATTCGAACCCACGGTGGAGTCACCCCCACGGCGGTTTTCAAGACCGCTGCCTTAAACCACTCGGCCACCCTTCCCGGTCTGGGCCGGAGCCGACCTGCGGCGCCCCGGGGCCGGAGCGCGACGGCGCCCAGCCTGTCTAGGGCCTCCCGGAGCGGGGCGTCAACTCGCGCCGCGGTGCCGCGCCGGCGCGCTCACGGTCCGCCCTGCGACAGGCTTGCCGAGACGACGATCAGGCCGACCGCCACGACACTCAACGCGAACATCGCCATGCCGAACCGAGTCCTCGCACCCGTCCCCCGGAGACGGCCGGCCGTCTAGGCGCGCCGCGCGACAGCCGCGTGACACCTCGCGCAACGCCTCGCGCAACACTTCGCGCACGGGCCCGGTCGCGCGCGCTCACCCCTTTCGGAACGAACCACGAACACCTATATCAAGACCATGTTGGACAACACCTTTTTTGCTCAGCTGGACGCCCCGGCCGGGGCCCCGCCGGACGCGGCGCCGCCGGCGCCGGAGCGCCGGGACGGTGCGTGGCGGATCCTGCCGATCGAGGGCCGGTTCGAACTCGTCTACGAGGACGGCAACGGCGCCTGGACGGTCCGCCACCTCGCCGCGCACGAACTCAAGGTCGGCCCGGGCAAGGTCCTGGTCGGCGGCACCGACCGCGACCGCGACGCCTATCGGGGCTTCCGGGCCGACCGCATCCACCGCCTCACCGACCGCGACACCGGCGAGCGCGTCGAGCGCAACATCCTCGACTGGCTGATGCGCCGGGCCGAGGCGGCCCGCCGCAGCCGCGCCGCGGCCCTGCGCCGGGAGCAGCGGCGGGGCGCGGCGCGCGGACCGGCCTGAGCGGCGCCGCCGCTCAGCCGGCGCCGGGCTCCCCGGCGCGCGCCGGCATCGCCCAGTCGAGGAACGCCTCCACGACGGCGCCCGCGTCGAGGGGCTCCTCGGCGCCGTAGAGGCCGTTCCAGACCGTCGCCAGCACGCCCGGCGCGGCGAGCAGCAGCGGGAAGCGCACGAGCGCGTCCGAGGTCAGCTCGCCCCGCGCCAGGGCCTCGGCGGCGAAGCGCCGGACCGCGCCCGTCACCGGGCCGATCACCACGCGCCGGTAGGCCGCCGCCACTGCCGGGAAGCGCCCGCCCTCGGCGATCACCAGCCGCACCACCGCCGCGCGGCGCGTCGCCTCGAGGTCCCGGAAGGCCGGCACCGCGACCCGCCGCAGGAAGTCGCGCAGGCTCTCGCCGGGGCCGGGCCCCTGCCCGCTCAGGCTCGCCACGAGGTCGGCCATCACCTCCCGCAGCACGCCCTCGAACAGGGCCTCCTTGTCCCGAAAGTACAGGTAGAGCGTCCCCTTGGCGACGCCGGCGCGCGCGGCGACGTCGATCATCCGGGTGCCCGAGAAGCCCCGCTCCAGGAACACGCCGAGCGCCGCCCCGACGATCGCCGCCCGCGTGCGGGCGGTCTTCTCCGGGCTCGGGCCGCGCCGGCCCGCTTCCGCTCCCCTCGCCGCCTCAGCCACGCCGCCCCCGCGCCTCCCGCGCCGATTGCAAAAATGACCCGCCGGTCATAGGATGCCCGCAGGAGGATGCGCCATGGCCTCTTCGTCTTCTCCGATCCTGATCGTCGGCGCCGGCCCGACCGGCCTCGTCCTCGCCCTGCGGCTCGCCCGTCACGGGGTGCGGCCCCGCATCGTCGACCGGCGCGCGGGACCCGGCGAGGCCTCGCGCGCCATGGTGGTGCATGCCCGCACCCTGGAATTCTACCAGCAGCTCGGCTTCGCCGACGAGGTGGTGGCGCAGGGCATCCGCATGGGCGGCGTGCACCTGCGCAGCCGGGGCAAGGACGTCGCCGCTTTCCATTTCGGGGATCTCGGCGAGGGGATCAGCCCGTTCCCGTTCATGCTGTGCTACCCCCAGGACGACCACGAGCGCTTCCTCCTCGACCGCCTCGCGCGGGCGGGCGTGACGGTGGAATACGGAACCGAGCTCGTCGGTTTCACGGACCGGGAGGACGGCGTCGAGGCCGTGCTCGAGCGGGACGGGGTGCGGGAGACCGTGAGCGCGGCCTATCTGTGCGGCTGCGACGGCGCCCACAGCCGCGTGCGCCAGGACCTCGGGCTGGACTTCCCGGGCGGCACCTACGCGCAGCGCTTCTACGTGGCGGATGTGCGGCTCGCCGCGCATCCGGGCGACGACGTCTTCGTCAATCTCGGCGTGGACGCCCTCGGCCTCGTCATGCCGGTGCGGTCGAGCGGCATGCACCGGCTGATCGGCATCGTGCCGCCGCCCCTCGCCGGGCGCGAGGAGCTCGGCTTTCCCGAGATCCAGCCCCATGCCGAGGCGCTCCTCGGCGTGCGGGTGGCGGCGGTGAACTGGTTCTCGACCTACAACGTCCACCACCGGGTGGCGGCGCGGTTCCGGCAGGGGCGCTGCTTCATCGCCGGCGATGCCGGCCACATCCACAGCCCGGCCGGCGGCCAGGGCATGAATACCGGGATCGGCGACGCGGTGAACCTGTCCTGGAAGCTCGCCGAGGTGGTGCGGGGCACCGCCCCCCCGTCCCTCCTCGACAGCTACGAGCCGGAGCGGATCGCCTTCGCCCGCCAGCTCATCGCCTCCACCGACCGGGCCTTCCAGGCCGCCATCGGCAAGGGCCTCGGCCACCAGGTGCTGCGCACCCTCGTGGTGCCCCACCTGATGCCCCTGCTCTGGGGCGTCGCGGCGACCCGCCGGATGATGTTCGAGATCGTCTCGCAGGTCCGCATCGCCTATCCGGACAGCCCGCTCAGCCTGGGCCGGGCGGGCGAGGTGCGGGGCGGGGACCGCCTGCCCTGGATCCCGGGCCTCGACAATTTCGCGCCGCTGCGCGCCCTCGCCTGGCAGGTCCACGTCTACGGCACCCCGGCGCCGGCCCTCGGCGAGGCGGCGGCGGCCCACGCCCTGCCCTGCCACGTCTTCGCGCACGGCCCGGAGGCCGCGCGGGCGGGCGTGACGCGGGACGCCGCCTTCCTGGTCCGGCCGGACGGCCACGTCGCCCTCGCCCTGCCCGACCAGGACGCGGCCGCCCTCGGCGCCTACCTGCGCGCGCAGGGCCTGCGCCCGGCCGGGAGCGCCGCGATCGCCGCTTGACCGGCGCGCGCGGCTCGGTCATTCCCGGCGGCGGGACACCTCTCCCCACCGAGAGGCGCCCATCTGGAAGGATGGACACCGCATGACGACCCGGCCCGACGCGCGCCCGCGCGCGCCCTTCTTCTCGTCCGGCCCCTGCGCCAAGCGCCCCGGCTGGACCCCCGCCGCCCTCTCGGACGCGGCGCTCGGCCGCTCCCACCGCGCGAAGCTCGGCAAGGCCAAGCTCAAGCAGGCGATCGACCTCACCCGCACCGTGCTGCAGGTGCCGGACGATTACCGCATCGGCATCGTGCCGGCCTCCGACACCGGCGCGGTCGAGATGGCGATGTGGTCGCTGCTCGGGCCCCGCCCGGTCGAGATGCTGGCCTGGGAATCCTTCGGCGAGGGCTGGGTCACCGACGCGGTCAAGCAGCTCAGGCTCGACGCCCGGGTCACCACGGCGCCCTACGGCGCCCTGCCCGACCTCGCGGCCGTGGACACCCGGCACCACGACGTGGTGTTCACCTGGAACGGCACCACCTCGGGCGTGCGCGTGCCCGACGCGGACTGGATCGCCGCGGACCGCGAGGGCGTGGTGATCTGCGACGCCACCTCGGCGGCCTTCGCGCAGGATCTCGACTGGGCCAAGCTCGATGCCGTGACCTTCTCCTGGCAGAAGGTGCTCGGCGGCGAGGCGGCGCACGGCATGCTGATCCTCTCCCCCCGCGCCGCGGCGCGGCTGGAGAGCCACGTGCCGGCCTGGCCGATGCCGAAGATCTTCCGCATGACCAAGGGCGGCAAGCTCATTGAGGGCCTCTTCGAGGGCGAGACCATCAACACGCCCTCCATGCTGGCGGTCGAGGACTACATCGACGCCCTGCTCTGGGCGCAGGGGATCGGGGGCCTGCCGGCCCTGCGCGCCCGGGCGGACGCGAATGCCCGGGTCATCGCCGCGTGGGTGGCGCGGACGCCCTGGGTCGAGAACCTCGCGCGCGCGCCGGCCACCGCCTCGAACACCAGCGTCTGCCTGGTGATCGCCGATCCCGAGGTGACGGGCCGCGGCCCTGAAGCCGTGGCGGCCCTGGCCAAGGGCATCGCCGCGACCCTGGAGCGCGAGGGCGTCGCCCTCGACGTCGGGGCCTACCGGGACGCGCCGGCGGGGCTGCGGATCTGGTGCGGCGCCACCGTGGAGCGGAGCGACCTCGAGGCGCTGACGCCCTGGCTCGACTGGGCCTTCGCGCAGGAGAAGGCCCGCCTCCTCCGGCAGGCCGCCTGACAGACCGCGCGCGGATCCGCCCCGGCGGTCCCGGCGTCGCGCGCCGCGCCCCCGCCGCAAGCGGGGGAAGGCTGCGCCCTGTCCGGACGGCGCGCGCGGCGGATCCGGCCCCGCATCCCGGATGCCTTGCCCGAGCCTTGCCCAGCCGGAGCCTTGCCCAGCCGGAGCCTTGCCCATGACCACGCAGAAGCGCGTCCTCATCTCCGATTCCCTCTCCCCCGCCGCGGTCGCGATCTTCCGCGAGCGCGGCCTCGTCGCCGACCTCCGGCCCGACCTCGGCAAGGACAAGGAGGCGCTCGCCGCCGCCATCGGGGCGTATGACGGCCTCGCCATCCGCTCGACCACCCGGGTCACGGCCGCCCTGCTCGAGCGGGCCGGGCGCCTGCGGGTGGTGGGCCGGGCCGGCATCGGGGTCGACAACGTCGACGTGCCGGCCGCGACCGCCCGCGGCATCATCGTGATGAACACGCCGCACGGCAACGCGGTCACCACCGCCGAGCACGCCATCGCCCTGATGCTGGCTCTGGCCCGCGAGATCCCGCAGGCGGACGCCTCCACCCAGGCCGGGCGCTGGGAGAAGAACCGCTTCCTCGGCATCGAGCTCACCGCCAAGACGCTCGGCGTCATCGGCTGCGGCAATATCGGGGCGATCGTCGCGGATCGCGGCATCGGCCTGCGCATGCGCGTCATCGCCTACGATCCCTTCCTGACCCCCGAGCGCGCCGTCGAGATCGGGGTCGAGAAGGTCGAGCTCGACGATCTGCTGCGCCGGGCCGACGTCGTCACCCTGCACGTGCCGCTCACCGACAAGACCCGCAACATCCTCTCGGCCGAGGCCCTCGCCCGCACCAAGCCCGGGGTGCGCATCGTCAACTGCGCCCGGGGCGGGCTCGTCGACGAGCCCGCCCTGCGCGCCGCCCTGGACAGCGGCCACGTGGCCGGCGCCGCCCTCGACGTGTTCGCGGTCGAGCCCGCCACCGAGAACGTGCTGTTCGGCCACCCGAGCGTGATCTGCACGCCGCATCTCGGCGCCTCGACGCGCGAGGCGCAGGAGAACGTCGCCCTCCAGGTGGCCGAGCAGATGGCCGACCACCTCCTGCACGGGGCGATCCGCAACGCGGTGAACTTCCCGTCGATCTCGGCCGAGGAGGCGCCGCGCCTGCGGCCCTTCGTGACGCTCGCCGAGCAGCTCGGCTCCTTCCTCGGCCAGCTCACCGAGGCGCCGATCCGCGGCATCCGCATCGCCTTCGAGGGTGAGGTCGCCGCCATGAACCTGCGGGCGCTCACCGCCGCGGCGGTGGCGGGCGCGCTGAGGCCGTTCCTGGAGGGCGTCAACATGGTCTCGGCCACCGAGGTCGCCCGCCAGCGCGGCATCGTGGTGGAGACCACCACCCGCACCGGCACCGCGCGCAACTACGGCTCGGTGCTGCACGTGACCGTCGAGGCCGAGGACATGCCCCGGGACGCGGCCGGCACCGTCTTCCAGGACGGGGTGCCCCGCATCGTCGAGATCCGCTCGATCCCCCTCGAGGCCGCCTTCGCGCCCCACATGCTCTACGTGCGCAACGCCGACCAGCCGGGCTTCATCGGCCGGTTCGGCACGCTGCTCGGCGAGGCGGGGGTCAACGTCGCCACCTTCCATCTCGGCCGCGACCGGCCCGGGGGCGACGCGATCTGCTTCGCGGCGGTCGACCAGCCGGTCTCGCCGGCGCTGCTGCGCCAGATCGAGGCGATTCCCCAGGTCAAGCGCGCGCGGGCGGTCCGCTTCTGAGGCCCGGCCGTCAGTGGCCGCAGAAGGCGGCGCTGCCCGCGGCGGTCGCCGTGCAGAACATCGCCTCCGTCAGGAGGCCGATCCGGGCGGCGGCCTCACGGTTCATCGCCGCGGCGGCCGGGCCGACCTGCATCACCAGCGGGCCGGCCCCGCCGGCGACGGCGGCCAGCACCGCGAGGGCGGCGAGCCGACCGCGCAGGCCCCGGGGCGCCGCGCCGGAAGGGAGGCGGTGCGGGATGGCGCGCGCGGTCGGGGGGTGGGACCGGATTCCGCTGTCGAGGGTCGCGACGCCCATGGATGCCTCCGCCGGTTGAGAGGATCACGGAAGACGACATCCGCGACCGGCCCGGCGCGGTGCGCCACCGCACCCGCCGGGTCCGGCGCGGTCCGAACCCTCGCGCGAGGGCCCGATCCGGGCGGCCGAGGCGCGCGGCCGGCGCCGCACCGCGCCGCCGAACCGGTGTGGCGCAAAGGCTGCCCCTCTCGGAGTTTGGTCCGGTGTCCCCGGGCCAGATCGGCCGAAGGGTTGTTTTGAGACAGGCAGGCGGTCATAAACCTCCGCTCGAAGGAGAGCTTTTCAGGATGACCGCAGTCCGGTCCGATGCCGCATCGGCCGTTCCCCCGTCCGGCCCGGCCGTGACGGGCGATCTGCCTTTCGAGAAAGCCCTCGAAGAGCTTGAGGGCATCGTGCAGCGCCTGGAGCAGGGCAACGTCCCGCTCGACGAATCCGTCGCGATCTACGAGCGCGGCGAGGCGCTGAAGCGGCATTGCGAGCAGCTCCTGCAGCGCGCCGAGGCGCGCATCCAGCGCATCACCCTCGGGGCGGATGGCAGCCCCGTCGGCACGGCGCCGCTCGATGTCGCCTGACGCAGCCCTCCCGCGGCGCCGCCCGCCCCCCGCCCGTCGGCGGCCGTCGCGCGCCCTGGCGCCGCGCCCCCCCTTCCGGACATGAGGATCGTTCGGTGTCACCGCTCAGCCTTCCCCTCCTCGATCGCGTCCGTGATCCGTCGGAGCTTCGCGCCCTGCCGGAGAGCGACCTGGCGCAGCTCGCCGCGGAACTGCGCGCCGAGACCATCGACGCGGTCTCGGTCACCGGCGGCCATCTCGGCGCGGGGCTGGGCGTGGTCGAACTCACGGTCGCCCTGCACTACGTCTTCCACACTCCCGACGACCGCCTGATCTGGGACGTCGGCCACCAGGCCTACCCGCACAAGATCCTCACCGGCCGGCGCGACCGCATCCGCACCCTGCGCCAGGGCGGCGGCCTCTCCGGCTTCACCAAGCGCGCCGAGAGCCCCTACGATCCCTTCGGCGCCGCCCACTCCTCCACCTCCATCTCCGCCGGCCTCGGCATGGCCGTCGCCCGCGACCTCGCCGAGGCCGCCGCCCGCGCCCGCGGCGAGACCCCCGAGCGCCGCAACGTCGTGGCGGTCATCGGCGACGGATCCATCTCCGCCGGCATGGCCTACGAGGCCATGAACAACGCCGGCGCCCTGCGCTCCCGCCTCGTCGTCATCCTCAACGACAACGACATGTCCATCGCGCCCCCGGTCGGCGCCATGTCGGCCTACCTCGCCCGCCTGGTCTCCGGCGACACCTACCGCTCCCTGCGCGACACCGCCCGCCAGTTCGGCCGCCTGCTGCCCAAGGCCCTCTACGACACCGCCGTGCGCGCCGAGGAATACGCCCGCGGCATCCTGGCGGGCGGCGGCACCATGTTCGAGGAGCTCGGCTTCCACTACGTCGGCCCGATCGACGGCCACAACCTCGACCACCTGCTGCCCATCCTCAAGAACGTCCGCGACGCGCCCGAGGGGCCGGTCCTGGTCCACGTCGTCACCCAGAAGGGCAAGGGCTACGCCCCCGCCGAGGCCGCCGCCGACCGCGGCCACGCCGTGGTCAAGTTCGACGTCGTCTCCGGCCAGCAGGTCAAGGCCAAGGCCAACGCCCCGACCTACACCCGGGTGTTCGGCGAGAGCCTGGTCAAGGCGGCGGACGCCGACGACAAGGTGGTGGCGATCACCGCCGCGATGCCCTCCGGCACCGGGGTCGACCTGTTCGCCAAGGCTCACCCGGGGCGCACCTTCGACGTCGGCATCGCCGAGCAGCACGCCGTGACCTTCGCGGCCGGGCTGGCGGCGGAGGGCTACCGGCCGTTCTGCGCGATCTACTCGACCTTCCTGCAGCGGGCCTACGACCAGGTCGTGCACGACGTGGCGCTGCAGAACCTGCCGGTGCGCTTCGCGCTCGACCGGGCCGGCCTGGTCGGGGCGGACGGGGCGACGCATGCGGGGGCCTTCGACCTGGCCTACCTGTGCTGCCTGCCCAACATGGTGGTGATGGCGGCCGCCGACGAGGCGGAGCTGGTGCACATGGTGGCGACCGCCCACGCGCACGATGCCGGCCCGATCGCCTTCCGCTACCCGCGGGGCGAGGGGGTGGGGGTGGACCTGCCCGAGAAGGGCGAGGTTCTGGCGCTGGGCCGCGGCCGGGTGATCCGGCGGCCGGAGGGGGCGCGGGTGGCGCTGGTGAGCCTGGGGACGCGCCTGGCGGAGGCGCTGAAGGCGGCCGAGCAGCTGGAGGAGCGCGGGATCGGGGTGACGGTGGCGGATGCGCGCTTTGCCAAGCCGCTGGACGAGGCGCTGCTGCTGGATCTTGCGGGCAGCCACGAGGTGCTGGTGACGGTGGAGGAGGGCTCGACCGGGGGCTTCGGCGCGATGGTGCTGCACCTGCTCGCGGGGCGCGGGGCGCTGGATGCCGGGACGGTGCGGGTGCGCACGCTGACCCTGCCGGACAGCTACCAGGACCACGACACGCCCGAGCGCATGTACGCCCAGGCCGGCCTCGACGCCCCCGCCATCGTCCGAGCCGTCGAGCACGCGCTCCCGGACGAGCCGCGGGCCGCCAAGCGGCCCGCGCGCGACTCGAACGTGGTGAGCGTCTCCCGCCGCCCGCGCTGAGCGGAGCCCGCCCTTGAGCGGCGCTCAGCCCGCGGGCTTGCGCTTGCGGGCATCCGCCGAGCGGATCGCCTGCCAGCCGTTCGGCTGCGCCACGAAGGCCCGGAGCGCCGCGGCGTTCTGGGCCGCCTCCGCGCCGCCGAGGTCGCGGCGCATCAGTTCCTCCGCCTCGGCCGAGCGCCCCTCGAGCCCGAGCACCAGGGCGAGGTTCTGACGCACCCGCGCGTCGGCGCGCGGATCGGCGGCGGCCTGCCGCAGCACCCGCTCGGCCTCGGGCAGGCGCTTGGCCAGCGCGTAGGAGAGGCCGAGATTGGACAGCACGCTCGGCTCGCCCGGGACGATCTTGAGGGCGGTCTCGTAGTAGCGCTGGGCCTGGGCGTGGTCGCCCATCTGGTCGGCGACGGCGCCCTGGGCCGAGAGCACGCGCCAGTCCGGATTGGCCGGCGAGTGGGCGTTCTGGAGAACCTCCGCCGCCTCGCCGAACCGCCCGGCCTCCGCCAGGGTCTTGCCGTAGGCCGCGAGCACCGCCGGGTTCTTGGGGTTGCGCAGGGCCGTCTGCTGCAGCACCGCGACGGCCTGCGCGGTCTGCTCGCTGGCGCGCAGCGCCCCCGCATACGCGATGGCGGTGCCGACATCGGCCGGATCGCGGGTGTAGCGCGCGGCGAGCCGGTCGAGGTCGCGCCGAGCATTGCCGGCGCCGGTGCCGACATCGATCGAGCCGGTCGTCGTCGGCGAGCGCGACAGGCACCCGGACACGAGCAGCGCCATCGTGCCGGCCGCGAGAAGGCGCACCAGGGCGGAACGCGACACGTCGACGGGGGACCCCATCCGGCTCTCCTCAGGCGGGCTCGGGCGGCCCAACGCGCCGCCTCGCTGCCCGGAATAGGGTGTTAACCCTAACCGGGGGTTAACGAGGCGGCATTGATATCGTTGAGAAATCATCCGTTGCGGGCGCCGTTCGGGGATTGTCGTCCCGTGTCGGTCGCCGATGAGCGGGGAGCCGCGCCGCCGGGAGCGAGGCCCTGTGCTCGCGGGACCCTGCGTCAACCGCCCGCCCGGGACCAGGGAGCGCGCGGTCGATGCGCAGCCCGACGGGGCGATGGACCTCAGCGGGGTTGCGCGGCCGCACAGCCCGCCCCGAAGGCACCGGAAGCGGGATCGTCGACCGGCCGCAGCGTCGGGCCCGGCGCGGCACGGCGGATGCGGTGGCGCCGCGCGCCGCGCGGCCGGTGTGACAAGGCCCGGTCGGCTGCGCTAGGCAGCGGTGCACCTCCTCTCGAACCCGGGACCCGCCCGTGACCTCATCCCCCGACGCCTCCGCCGCCCGTCCGATCTGGTGCGTCACGGCGGAGGGATGGCCCGCCCTCGCCGAGACCCTCCCGGCCGCGGCCGCCGCCTACGCCCGGGCAACCGGCTTCTCGGCCAAGCCCGGGAGTCACTGCGTGCTCCCCGGGGCGGACGGGAGCCTCGCGGGCGTCGTCCTCGGCATCGACCCGAAGGGGGATCCCTTCGCGCCGGGCAAGCTCGCCGACGCGCTGCCGGAGGGCGATTACCGCTTCGCGGCGGCCCCGCCAGACCCGCTCCTCGCCGCCCTGGCCTGGCGGCTCGCCGCCTATCGCTTCGCCCGCTACCGCGACCGGCCGGCGCCGGGGGCGGTGCTCGCCACGCCCGAGGGCGTCGACGCGGCCGAGGTCGAACGCGTCGCCGCGGCGGTCGCGGCGGGGCGCGACCTCGTCAACACGCCCGCCAACGACCTCGGCCCGGCCGAGATCGAGGCCGCGGCGCGCGGCCTCGCCGCGCGCGCCGGGGCGGCCTGCACGGTCGTGTCGGGCGAGGCCCTGGAGCGGGATTTCCCGATGATCGCCGCGGTCGGGCGCGCCTCGGACCGGGCGCCCCGCCTCATCGACCTGACCTGGGGCGATCCGGGGGCCCCGAAGGTCACCCTGGTCGGCAAGGGCGTCGCCTTCGACACGGGCGGTCTCGACATCAAGCCCTCGGCCGCCATGCTGCTGATGAAGAAGGACATGGCGGGGGCCGCCGCCGCGCTGGCCGCCGCCGAGATGGCGATGGGGGCGGGCCTGCGCCTGCGCCTGCGCGTCCTGGTGCCGGCCGTCGAGAACGCGATCTCGGGGAGCGCCTTCCGGCCGGGCGACGTCCTGCGCAGCCGCCGCGGCCTCACCGTGGAGATCGGCAACACCGACGCGGAGGGCCGCCTGATCCTCGCCGACGCGCTCGCGCTCGCGGACGAGGAGAGCCCGGACCTCCTCGTCGATTTCGCGACCCTGACGGGCGCGGCCCGCGTGGCCCTCGGCCCGGACCTGCCGGCCCTGTTCACGGAGGATGACGGGCTGGCCGCCGAGATGGCCGAGATCGGGCGGGCGGTGAACGATCCGGTCTGGCGGCTGCCGCTCTGGGCGCCCTACGCGAGCCTGCTCGACTCGAAGGTCGCGGACGTCAACCACGTCTCGGGCGGCCCCTTCGCGGGCGCGGTCACGGCGGCCCTGTTCCTGCGCCGCTTCGCGACCGCCGCGAAGGCCCACGTTCACCTCGACCTCTACGGGTGGAACCCGAGCACCAAGCCCGGTCGGCCGGAGGGCGGCGAGGTGCAGACCGCGCGCCTCGTCTACGCGTTGCTGCGCCGCCGCTACGCCTGATCCGGGATCCGCTCGATCGAAGCGGATCCCGGATCACGAGCCCGCGCGGCGCCTGAGCGAAGCCCAAATCCGCCATCCCGAAGGGATCAAGCGGATTTGGTATGACAAGCCCGCGCGGCGCCTGAGCGACGCCGAGATCCGCATGGCCGAAATGGGAGATGGCGAAGCCATCACCCGGATGTCGGATGACGGGACCGAGCGGCGCCCGGGCGCCGCTCGGGGCGCCGCCTCAGCGGCGCAGGATCTTGGTGACGATGCGGCCGACGAGCGTGCTCGAATCGGCGTTGCGGGTGTCGTAGCGGTCGCCCGGGCGGGCATTCGGATCGTCGTTGCCCAGGATCTTGGTGACGATGCGGCCGATCAAGCTCATGGCCTTCCCCTCCGGCTGGCGGGCGGCGAGCGCCCTCTCTCCGCTGTCAACGAGGCACAGGCTCAGCCGTTCCGCTCAGGCCCACTCGGCCATGGCCTCGAAGACGAGGGCGTGGCGGGCCGCGAGCGCGTCGATCTCCGTCGCGTAGCCGCCGCCGATCACCGCCGCCAGGGGGATGCCGCGGCGCCGGGTCTCGCCGACCACGTGGCGGTCGCGGGCGAGGAGGCCCTCGTCCGTGAGCGCGAGCCGCCCGAGCCGGTCGTCCCGGTGCGGGTCGACGCCCGCGTTGTAGAAGACGAGGTCGGGCCGCAGCGCGTCGAGCAGGCGCGGCACGTGCCGGACCAGCGCGGCCATGTAGCCGGCGTCGTCGAGCCCGTCCGGCAGCCCGACATCGAGGTCGCCCGGCACCTTGTCGGTCGGGTAGTTCCGCTCGCCGTGCATGGAGAAGGTGAACAGGTCCGGCTCGCCCGCGAGGCAGTCGGCGGTCCCGTCGCCCTGGTGCACGTCGAGGTCGATGACGAGGGCCCGCCGGATCGCGCCCTCGCGCAGGAGCGCGAGCGCCGCCACCGCCACGTCGTTGAGGACGCAGAAGCCCCCGCCCCCGGCCCGCCTGGCGTGATGGCTGCCGCCCGCGGTGCTGCCCGCGAGCCCGCCCGCGAGGGCGAGCCGCCCGGCCAGCAGCGTGCCGCCCGCCGAGGCGAGGGAGCGGCGCGCCACGCCCGCATCGACCGGCAGGCCGATCCGCTTCTCGACCGCGCGCGGCACCGTCGCGGTGAGCACCTGATCGACGTAGGCGCGGTCATGCGCCAGCGCGACGGTCGGCGCGCCGGCCGGCTCGGGCCGCACGAACCCGTTCGGCACCAGGCCGCGCGCGCGCAGGATCTCGGCGAGGCGGCCGTATTTCCGCATCGGGAAGCGGTGGCCCTCCGGCAATTCGGCCTCGTAGGCCGGATGGAACACGATCGGCAGCATGGCTCCTCCTCGACCGCGCCCACCGCAATCGGACCGGCCGCGCCCGGCCGGCCGCGGCGGGACGGTCGCGGCGCCCGCACCCGGGCGATATCGTCGGCGGCGGCCCGGCGCGAAGCGCGACCGCACGCCGCAAGCTCTCCGGCCGGGGTTGAGGGATCGCGCCGCTTGCTCTCAAAGTGGCACGCGCCGCGCTCCGGCGTGGACACGGTTTGAACACGAACCCCGCCGACCCTTGCGGCATGGAGCCGACCTGTGGGCAACCGGGGACAGCGAGCAGCCGGAGCATGCCGGACAGGAGACGGATCGCAGGCGGCGCCCGGGCCGGGCGCCGCGCCGGGGGGCGCCGCACCGGAGCGCTCGCCGTCGTCGCCTGCCTGATGGGCGCGCCGGAGGCGCGGGCCTTCGACCTCTTCGGCCTGTTCGGCAGCGAGGAGGCGCCGCCCGTCCCCCGGCCCGACGCCCTGCCCTACGCCCTGCGCGTCCAGGGCGTCGAGGACGACGACCTGCGCACCGCCCTGGAGGATGCCTCGAGCCTCCACCGCCTGCGGGACGAGCCGCCGCCCGACGCCGAGGGCCTGCTGCGCCGCGCCGAGGCCGATGCCGGCCGCCTGCTCGACGTGCTCTGGGGCTACGGCTATTACTCGGGCACCGTCACGGTGCGGATCGAGGACGTCGTGCTCGGCGGCGAGGCGGCGGCCCGCGCCGCCCTGCGCGCGGCCGAGGCCGCCCGCGACCGCCGGCTCGTGGCGGTGCGGATCGCGATCACGCAGGGCCCGCTCTACCGGCTGCGGCGGCTCACGGTGCGGGACGCCTCCGGCCTCCCCCTCGACCTGCCGGACCGCCTCACCCGCAGCGCCGACGAGTCCGGCCGCTCGGCCACGGTCCTTGCCCGCCAGGCCCGGATCGTCGATCACCTGCGCGCGCAGGGCCACCCCTTCGCCAGGGTGGTGCGGCTCGATCCGGTGGCGGACCACGCGGCCCGGGCGCTCGACGCGACGCTGACGGTCGATCCCGGGCCGGCGGCGCGGCTCGGCCCGGTGACGGTGCGGGGCGCGGCCGGCCTCGACCCGGCGGTGGTGCGCTCCTTCATCTACGCCGAGCCGGGCGATCCCTACTCCCCCGAGGCGATCGCCGGGATCCGCCGCTCGGTGACCCGCCTGGAGGCGCTCGGCGGCGTGCGGGTGCGCGAGGCCGACGGCCTCGACGCGGAGGGCCGGCTCCCGGTCTTCGTCGAGGTGAGCGAGCGGGCCCCGAACCTCCTCGGGGTCGCGGCGCGCTACTCCACGGTCGACGGGCCGGGCGTGCGGGGCTACTGGGCCCACCGCAACCTGTTCGGCGGCGGCGAGAGCCTGCGGCTGGACGCCGACCTGTCCTATCTGGGGCTCGGGCAGGATTACTACGCGCGGCGCCGCAAGCTCGCGGGCATCGAGACGAACGGCCTCGGCGGCCGGCTCGCCGCCACCTTCGTCAAGCCGGGCCTGCTCGGCACCCGCAACGACCTCGTGGCGGGCGCCTTCGTCGGCCGCGAGGTCCAGCAATCCTACTTCACGGACGCGGCCGGCGGCACGGTGGCGCTGCGCCACCGCTTCGGCGACGCGGCCTCGGTCCAGGCGGGGATCGAGGGACAGGTCGGCTCGTCCCGGGACGCGCTCGGCAAGGTCGATTACCGCCTCGTCGGCCTGCCGGTCTCGGTCGCCTACGACTCGACCGACAACCTCCTCGACCCGACCCGGGGGATCCGCCTCACCGCCGCGGCGACCCCCTATCCGGGCTTCCTCGGCTCGGATCCGGGGATCTTCCTCGCCAAGGCGCAGGGCTCCACCTACCTCGCCCTCGACGACGAGGCGCGCACCATCCTGGCGGCGCGGGTCGGCTTCGGCTCCATCACGGGGGCGAGCCTGGAGCGGATCCCGGCCTCGCTGCGCTTCTTCGCGGGCGGGGGCGGCTCGATCCGCGGCTATGCCTACCGCACGGTCGGCCCGATCGGTCCGTTCCAGCTGCCGATCGGCGGCCGCTCGCTCCTCGAAGGCTCGCTCGAGGCCCGCATCAGGATCACCGACACGATCGGCCTCGTGCCGTTCCTGGACGCCGGCACCGCCTTCGCGTCGAGCCTGCCGGATTTCGACGAGCGGATCCGCTACGCGGCGGGCCTGGGCCTGCGCTACTACACGGGCATCGGCCCGATCCGCGTCGACCTCGCGGCGCCCCTGAACCCCGACAAGGCGCTCAAGCAGCCGCCCGTCGCCCTGTACATCAGCATCGGGCAGGCCTTCTGATGAACGCTGCCTTCGCGGCCCGCGCCGGCCGCCTGCGCCGGGCGCTCCTCGCCGGCCTCCTCGTCCTCGCCCTCGCCCTCCCCCTCGCCCTCCTGGCGGCGCAGGGGCGCGGCCGCGCCGCCGAGGGCGAGACCACGATCCTGGGCGATCTCCTCTCCCGCGCCCTCTCGACGCCCGCCTCGCGGGTCTCGATCGGCGCCGTCGACGGCGCGCTCTCCTCCGACGCCACGATCCGCGACGTGGCCATCGCCGACCGCGAGGGCGTCTGGCTGCGCCTCGACCGGGCGCGGCTGATCTGGCGGCGCACCGCCCTCCTCGCCCGGCGCCTGGAGATCGACCGGCTGGAGATCGGCCGCCTGGAGGTGCTGCGCCGGCCCCTGCCGAACCCGGTCGCCACCGCCTCCGACGGCCCGCTCCTGCCCGACCTGCCCGTGAAGGTCGAGGTGAAGGCCTTCACCCTCGACGAACTCGGCCTCGGCGCGCCGGTGCTCGGCGAGGCCGCCCGCCTCGCCGGGGCGGGCCAGGCGCGGCTCGGCGACCCGGGCGAGGGGCTCGACCTCGCCCTCGGCATCCGCCGCCTCGACCGGCCCGGCACCGCGACGCTCCGGCTCGCCTACGTGCCGGAGGGCCAGCGCCTCGACGTGAAGCTCGCCCACGACGAGCCGCAGGGCGGCCTCGTCGCGCGGGCCCTCGCCCTGCCGGGCCTGCCGCCCGTCACCCTCGACCTCGACGGGCGCGGCCCCCTCGACGCCTTCGGGGCGAGCCTCGCCTTCCGGGCCGGCGACGAGATCGGCGCCGAGGGGCGGGCCCGCATCGACCGGGTCGAGGCCGGGCGGCGCATGGTCCTGGACCTCGCCTCGCGCATCGAGGGGCTGGTGCCCGGGCCGGCGGCGGCGGTCTTCGCGGGCACGACCCGGCTCGACGGGGCGCTGCTGTTCTCGCGCGACGGCGCCTCCCGGATCGAGCGCTTCGCCCTCACCTCCCGGACCGCGACGCTCACCGCCGCCGGGGGCCTCGACGCGGCCGGACGGGCCGACCTCGCGCTCGCGGCCCGGGCGCTGCCCACCGAGGGCGGCGTCACCCGGACCGGCGCCGGCGAGGTCGAGGCCCTGACCTTCGACGGATCCCTCACGGGACCGCTTTCGGCCCCGGCCCTGCGCGGCACGCTGCGGGCCGCGGGCCTGCGCGCGGCGGAGAGCCGCCTTGCCAGGATCAGCGCCGACCTCGCGGTCGAGCCGCTGCCGAGGCTGCCGGCGGGCCAGTCCTTCCGCCTCGCGGCCGACGCGGCCTTCGAGGGCCTGCACCTCGCCGACCCGGCCCTGCGCCGCGCGGTCGGGCCCGAGGCGCGCTTCGCCCTGCGCGGCGAGCTGCGCCCGGACGGGGTGGCCGACCTCCGGACCCTCAGCCTCGAGGCGCCCGGGGCGAGCCTGCGCTACGCCGGCCGGCTCGGCCGCACCGAGGTGGCCGGGACCCTGCGGGCGGAGCTCGGCGACCTCGCCGCCTTCTCGCTGCTGGCCGGACGCCCGCTCGCCGGGCGGCTCTCCGCCTCCGCCCTCCTGTCGGGCGATCCCGGCCGCGGCGGCGTCGCGGCGGAGCTGGAGGCGGCGGGCGAGGGGCTCGCCCTCGGCACTCCCGCCCTCGACCGCAGCCTCGGCCCCGCCCCCCGCCTGAGCGGCCGCCTGACCCGCCTGCCGGACGGCTACGCGGTCGAGCGGGCGCGGCTCGAGGGGCGGGCCGTCAGCGCCACGGCGGAGGGCCGCGCCACCCTGGCGCAGGCGAACCTCGCCGCCCGGCTCGACCTCGCCGACCTCGCCGCGCTCCACCCGGACCTCGCGGGCGCCGCCCGCCTCGGCGCGACCCTCACCGGCTCGCTGGAGCGGCCCGACCTCGCGCTCACCGCCGAGGCGCCGCAGGGCTCGGCCCTCGGGCGGCCCCTGCGCGACCTCGTCCTGGCGGCGAATCTGCGCGACGTCACCGGCCGCCCGGACGGGACGCTCACCCTCTCGGGCCGGGTCGGGGGCAAGCCGCTCGCCGGGGAGGCCCACCTCGCCCGGCGGCGCGGCGACTGGGCCCTCGACCGCCTGGGCTTCAGCCTCGGCTCGGTGGAGCTGCGCGGCGCCGCCGCGATCGATGCCGGGAGCGGCCTCGCCGAGGGCGAGCTCGGCCTCAGGGCCGGCAGCCTCGACGACCTCTCGGCCCTTGCCCTCACCCGCCTCGCCGGCCGGCTCGATGCCGGGATCACCCTGGCGCGCCGCGACGGCCGCCAGGACGCGCGCGTCCGGGCGGCGGGCGAGGGGCTCCGGGCCGGGCAGATCGCCCTGGCGCGGCTCGACGCCGACCTCGCCGGCAGCGACCTGCGCGCGGCGCCGCGCCTCGACGGCCGCCTCGCCGCCGAGCGGCTGGTCGCGGCGGGCGAGACCGTCGAGACCCTGCGCTTCGAGGCGCGGCCCGCCGCGGAGGCGAGCGACCTGACGATCCAGGCGCGGGCGCGGGGCTTCCTCCTCGACGGGGCCGCCCGGCTGGAGGCCGGCGAGGCCCCGCGCCTCGACCTCGTCCGGATCGCGGCCCAGCGCGGCGGCGACCGCCTCGCCCTCGCCGGCCCGGCGACTTTGCGCCTCGACGGGCGCGACCTCGTGGTCGAGCATCTCGGCCTGGCGGCGGGCTCCGGCCGGGCGAGCCTCGACGGGCGGATCGGGCACCGGCTCGACCTGCGGGCGAGCCTCTCGGCCGTGCCGCTCTCCCTGGCCCGGCTCGCCGACCCGCGCCTCGCCGTCTCCGGCACGCTCGACGGGGAGGTCAGCCTCGCCGGGCCGGCCGGCAGCCCCGAGGGACGCTACGCCCTGCGGGTCGCCCGGCTCGCCACGCCGGAGACGCGCTCGGCCGGCCTGCCGCCGGTCGAGGCGCGCCTTCGGGGGGAGATCCGCGACGGGCGGGCGGGCCTCGACGGCACCGTCGCGGCCGGGCGGGGCCTCGCCGTGACCCTCGGGGGCTTCCTGCCGGTCGAGCCCGGCGGGCCGCTCGGCGTGACGGCCCGGGGCAGCCTCGACGCGGCGCTCGCCAACACGCTCCTCTCCGCCTCCGGCCAGCGCCTCGCCGGCCGGGTCGCCCTCGACGCCGAGGTGACCGGGCCCCTCGCGGCGCCCCGGGTCGGGGGCGGCGCCACGCTCACCGGCGGCAGCTTCACCGATCCGCTGCGGGGCATCCGCCTCGACCGGATCGAGGGCCGGGTCAGCGGGCGCGGCGACGCGCTGGCGATCGAGCGCCTCACCGCCGCCACCCGCAACGGCGGCACGCTGAGCGCGACGGGCCGGGTGGCGGTCGATCCCGGCGCCGGCTTCCCGGGCAACCTGACCATCCGGGCCGACCGCGCCGAGCTCGCCGCGAGCCCGCTGATGACGGCGGTCGCCGGGCTCGACCTCGCGCTCACCGGGCCGCTCGCGCGCACCCCGCGGATCGCCGGCCGGGTCGAGGTGATCTCGCTGGCGGTCGGCATCCCGGACCGCCTGCCCGCCACCGTCGAGCCCCTGCCGGGCCTGCGCCACGTCAACGTGCCGGAGGCCGAGCGCGGCCGCCTGGCCGCCCGGGCCCGGGAGCGGGCGCGGGCCGGACGCCGGGCCGCGCCCTTCGACGCGGCCCTCGACCTCGCCGTCTCGGTGCCCGGGCGCATCGTGGTGCGCGGCCGCGGCGTCGATGCGGAACTCGGCGGGTCGCTGCGCCTCACCGGCACCTCGCGGGCGCCGGTGGCGAACGGGAGCTTCGCGCTGCGCCGCGGCCGGATCCAGATCGTCGGCCAGCGGCTCGATTTCACCCGCGGCCGCGTCGGCTTCGCGGGCGACCTCACGGCGCCCGACCTCGACTTCGAGGCTCAGACCCAGGCCGGCGACGTGACCGCCCGCATCGCCGTGAGCGGCCCGGCCGACCGGCCGGTCTTCGCCCTCAATTCCGAGCCGCCCCTGCCGCAGGACGAGGTGCTCTCCCGCCTCCTGTTCAAGAAGGCCTCGGGCGGCCTCTCGCCCTTCCAGGCCCTGCAGCTCGCGCAGGGGGTAGCGCAGCTCTCCGGGAATGCGGGCGGGCCCGACGTGTTCGAGAGCGCCCGCAAGGGGCTCGGCCTCGACAGCCTCGACGTGCAGGCCGGGTCGAGGGGCGGCGCGGCGGTCGGGCTGTCGCGGGCGCTCGGGGACCGGCTCTCGGTCGGGGTGAAGGCCGGCGCCCGGCCGGAGGACAGCGCCGCCACGCTCACCTACGACGTGACCGGGCGCATCAAGGTCCAGGGCGAGGCCGGGGCGAACGGCGCCGCCGCGCTCGGCGTCGGGGCCGAATGGGAATATTGAGCGACGGCCGCAGGAGCGGCCCGTCCTTCCCGAGGAACGGCAGGCGCCAGCGGGCCCGCTTAAGCTATCCTTAGACGATCTGACCTAGGGTCAGTCACATGGATGTGCTCGGAAAATTCATTCGCGCCCGCGGCGGTGCGGCTGCCGTCGAGTTCGCCCTGGTGGCGTCGATGCTGACGCTGATGCTCAGCTTCGTGCTGATCCTCGGCCTCAGCCTCTACGTCAATCAGGCCGTCGACCTCGCCACCGCCAAGGCCGCCCGCCAGATCATGACCGGAGCCGTGCAGTTGCAGGCGACGCAGATGACGACTTCGCAGTTTCGCGATCAGTTCGTCTGCCCGCCCCTGCCCGCGCTCGTCTCTTGCAACAGCGTGATCGTCAAGCTCTACAAAGTCGAAGTCAAAGCACGCATGGATAATTATTTCCGGTTTCTGACGGATGACTGGAGCTCTCTGAGAATTCCGCAACCGCTGCCGGGAGACGACGTGTTCCAGCTCGGCATCCAGGGCGATTACCAGTACCTGCTGGTGATATACCCGATGCCCCTGATCCCGCCGGGCCTCGCCAGCCTGCTGTCGAACCTCACCGCCGTCGCGAACGGCCGGCCGGCGCTCCTCGCGGTCGCGACCGCGGCCTTCCGCAACGAGCAGTACTGATGAGGTCCCCCGCCTCGCGCCTGCAGGGCTTCCGCCGGGACGGCCGCGCGATCGCGGCGGTCGAGTTCGCCCTGCTGCTGCCGCTGCTGCTGCTCATCATCCTGGGCGGGTTCCAGATCGCCGCCTACGCGGACAGCCTCAAGCGGATCGAGCGCATCCCGGCCGCGGTCGGCCAGATGCTGACGCAGGCTCCGCCGCCCGAGCGGTCCGGCTCGATCGCCCAGCTGGGCGCGGGGGAGATCGACATCGTCATCAGCGCCGCGTCCGTCCTGTTCCCCTACGCCCTGCAGCAGGCGGCCCGGCGCGGCGTGCTCTGGTCCGACGTGATCTCGATCAACGCGGCCAGCGTGGTGTTCACGCCGACCGGGGCGATCTGCAGCGACCCGGCCGACCTGACCCGCTGCTTCACGGCGAGCCTCGCCTGGACGACCGGCCGCCGCGGACCCCACCGCGCCTGCGGAGCGCCGCTGCAGCCCGTCGACAACGATGCCCCGCCCGCGCCGGGCCGCCTGCCCCGCTCGCTGTTCGGGCCGGGCTCGGTGATCGTGGTCGACGTGGTGTTCACCTACGTGCCGGTCTTCGGCTCGTCCTTCGTGCCGCCGGTCCGCATCGCCCGCTCGGCCTATCTGCAGCCGCGCTACGCCAGCCAGATCACCGTCAACCCAACCACCAACGATGGGAGCATCCTCGTATGCTCGGGATCCTGAGGCGCCGCCGCGCGCGCGCGGCGGGCTTCGCCGGCGCGGCGTCCGGCAATGTCAGCCTCATCGTCGCCTTCTCGCTGATCCCCCTGATCGGGATGATCGGGCTCGGCGTCGATTACGGCATGGCGGTCGGGGCCAAGACGAAGCTCGACCACGCCGCGGACGCGGCGGCGCTCGCCGCCGTGGTCACCGCCAAGGCCTACGTGGCCGCCAACGCCAAGAACTGGAACGTCTGGGACATCGCCGTGGCGGAGGGCCAGGCCCGGGCGGCCAACGCCTTCGCGGTCAATGCCGGATCGGTGCCCTTCACGCATTTCGCCCTGGATCCGATCCAGCTCACGCGCAGCGGCCAGACCTTCGAGGCGACGGTGACCTACACGGCGACCGTGTCCAACAATTTCGGGCCGCTCTTCGGCATCCGCACCACCGCGGTCTCGGGCAGGGCGGTGGCGACGACCAGCGTGCCGAGCTACCTCGATTTCTATCTCCTGATCGACGTCTCGGGCTCGATGGGACTGCCCTCGACGACGGACGGGCAGGCGCAGCTCGCGGCCCTCAATCGGATCGACTTTTTCAAGGTTTATCAGCAGGGATGCCAATTCGCCTGCCACTTCCCGGGATTCGTCGGCTACGACCTCGCCGTGTTCAACAACATCCAGCTGCGGTCCGGCGCCGTGAACGTGGCGGTCTGCAACCTCATCAAGCGCGCCGCCCAGCCGGAAGTCGCCAATCAGTACCGGGTCGGGCTGTACCCGTTCATCACCCAGATGGGGACGCTCCAGGACCTGACGGCCGATACCAGCGCCCTCAACCTCAAGGCGGGCTGCGCCGCGTCGAACCCGATGGTGTTCACGCAGCTCCTCGACACGGGCGCCACCCAGCTCGACAGCAACGGCGATCCCTCGACTGGCGTGGGCAGTGGCGGCACGCATTTCGAGACGTCGCTCACGTCCATGCTGGCGACCATCAAGGCGAACGGCTACGGTGACGGCTCAACGCAAATCAAGCCGAAGCCTTTCGTCTTTCTGATCACGGATGGAATGCAGAACAACCAATGGCACTCTATACAGATAAATGGCAAACGCTACTATTCCGGATCTCCATCGAAATTCAGTGCATATCCCCACGCTAATTGGTCGCCGGGCGGATCCGATCCGGTTCCGATGGACTGGGGATACTGCGACACGCTCAGGCAAGCCGGCGTGACGGTGTCCGTCCTGCTGATTCCCTACATCAAAATCGATTTCACGTATGTGAAGAGCGACATCGCCGACGAGAACAACAAGGTCAACGGGTTCAGCTCGGGCCTGCCGGACGTCGCAAGGCAATGCGCCTCGCCGGGCTACTTCCAGATGGCGGACACGCCCGAGGCCATCGACAGGGCGCTCGACGCGATGTTCATGAAGGCGACCCAGGTCGCCCACCTGAAGGAATGAGGCCGGCTGCCTCGATCGCGCGGGATCGGGTGTCATGCGACATCCGACCGATTGCGTCGCCATGCGGATGTCGGCTTCGCTCACGCGCCGCGCGGGCTTCTCATCCGCTGAACGGACGTGATCGTCCGGATAGCGGATCAGCTGCGGCGGGCGGTGAGGAGCGAGGCGACGAGGACGCCGAGCGCCACGGTGGCGATCAGCAGGGTCGAGATCGCGTTGATCTCCGGCGTCACCCCGAGCCGGACCTGGCTGTAGAGCCGCATCGGCAGGGTGGTGGCGCCCGGCCCCGAGACGAAGCTCGCGATCACGAGGTCGTCCATCGAGAGGGTGAAGGCGAGGAGGAAGCCCGCCGCCACGGCGGGCAGGATCAGCGGCAGGGTCACGGTGCGGAATACCGTGGCCGGGGAGGCGCCGAGATCGGCGGCGGCCTCGAGGAGCGTCCGGTCGAGCCCGCGCAGCCGCGCCTGCACCACCACGGCGACGAAGCAGAGCGTGAAGGTGGCGTGCGCCGCCACGATGGTGAGGAGGCCGCGGTCGATCCCGAGCGCCACGAAGAGCAGCAGCAGGGAGAGGCCGATGATGACCTCCGGCATCACCATCGGGGCGACGAGGAGGCCCGAGAACAGCGCCCGGCCCGGGAAACCGCCGCGCCGGTCGAGGGCGAGGGCCGCCAGCGTGCCGAGCACGGTGGCGAGGCTCGCCGAGGCGAGCGCGACCTTCAGGGTGGTCAGGGTGGCGGCGACGAGGGGCCCGTTCTCGGCGAGGCGCGCGTACCAGCGGGTCGAGAAGCCGCCCCAGACCGTGACGAGCTGGGAGGCGTTGAACGAGGCGGCGACGAGCAGCAGGATCGGCCCGTACAGGAAGGCGAAGCCCAGCACGAGCGCGGCCACGGCGAGGGGGTGCGGGCGGCTCACGGTCGCTCCATCTGGCGGGCCTCGGCCTCGCGGAACAGCACCAGCGGCCCGGCCACGATCAGCAGCATCACCACGGCCACCGCCGCGGCGAGGGGCCAGTCGCGGTTCGAGAAGAACTCGCTCCACAGGACCCGCCCGAGCATCAGCGTGTCGGCGCCGCCGAGCAGGTCCGGGACGATGAACTCGCCGATGATCGGGATGAAGCAGAGCAGCGCCCCGGCCGCGAGGCCCGGCGCCGAGAGGGGCAGGGTCACGGTCAGGAAGGCCGCTTCCCGGCTCGCCCCGAGGTCGCGGGCCGCCTCGATCAGGCCGCGGTCGAGGCGCTCCAGCACCGCGTAGAGCGGCAGCACCATGAAGGGCAGGTAGGCGTAGACGATGCCGATCAGGATCGCGGCCGGCGTGTTCAGGATCGTCAGCGGCTGGGCGACGAGGCCCAGCGCCAGCAGGGCCTGGTTGAGGAAGCCGTCCGCCTTCAGGATCGCGATCCAGGCGTAGACCCGGATCAGGAAGCTCGTCCAGAACGGGATCACCATCAGGGCGACGAGGAGCGGCTGCAGGCGCCGGGGCGCCCGCGCCATGCCGTAGGCGATCGGGTAGCCGACGAGGGCGAGGAGGAGCGTCGCGGCGAGCGCGATCCACAGGGAGGTCAGCGCCGCGTCGAGGTAGAGCGGGTCGGCCGCGAGGGTGCGGTAATTCTCGAAGTCGAGGGCGGCGAGGAAGTCGGACCAGCCGGCCACCCCCGCGTCCCAGTCGAGCACCGGGGTGTAGGGCGGCAGCGCGGTGGCGGGGTCCGAGAGGCTGATCTTGAGGACGATCAGGAAGGGCAGCCCGAAGAACGCGAGAAGCCAGGCGAAGGGCAGGGCCGGCACGGCCGCCCGGGCGAGGGCGTCGCGCAGGCGCCGCCCCGGACGGGCATCGCGGCGGGCATCGGGGCGGCGCGGGGGCCGGCTCACGCGGGCACCAGGGCGGCGGCCTCGGGCGCGAAGCCGAGCCGCACCGCGAGGCCCGGGGCCAAGCCCTGTGCCCCCGCCGGCAGCGCGGCCCGCCATTCCCGCCCGTCGCCGAGCCGCACCCGGTAGACGATCTTCTCGCCCAGGTAAGTCGCGTCCGTGAGGGTGGCGGGGATCCCCTCCCCGTCCGGGCGCAGGACGACGCGCTCGGGGCGCAGCGCCAGCGCGGCCGCGGCCCCCTCCGGCCCGGCCCCGTGATGGTCGGTGCCGGCGAGCGGGCCGAGCGGCGTGTCGAGCCGGCGCGGGCCCGGCCCGCCGGGGCCGAGCCGGCCCTCGATCAGGTTCACGTCGCCGAGGAGCCCGGCGACGTAGCGGGTGGCGGGGCGCTCGTAGAGGTCCGCGGCCGGCCCGACCTGGACGAGGCGGCCGCGATCCATCACGCCGATCCGGTCGGCGAGCACCATCGCCTCCGGCGGGTCGTGGGTGACGACCACGAAGGTCGTGCGCAGCCGGCGCTGGATCGCCCGCAACTCGCCCTGGGTCTGCTCGCGCAGGGTGCGGTCGAGGGCCCCGAGGGGCTCGTCGAGGAGGAGCACGCGCGGGCGCTTGGCGAGGGCCCGGGCGAGGGCGACCCGCTGGCGCTGGCCGCCCGAGAGGCGGTCGGGCCGGCGCGCCTCGAACCCGTCGAGCTGGACCAGCCGCAGCATCTCGGCGACCCGCCCGGCGATCTCGCGCCGGCCGAGCCCCTCCCGGCGCAGGCCGTAGGCGACGTTGTCGGCGACGCTGAGATGCGGGAACAGCGCGTAGGACTGGAACATCATGTTGACCGGCCGGCGATGCGGCGGCACGCCGGTGAGGTCCTGCCCGTCGAGCAGGATGCGCCCCCGCGTCGGCGCCTCGAAGCCCGCGAGCATGCGCAGCAGCGTGGACTTGCCGCAGCCCGACGGGCCGAGCAGGCAGAAGAACTCGCCCGCCGCGAGGTCGAGGCTGACCTCCTCGACCGCCGGGATCGGTCCGAAGCGCTTGGTGACGCCCTCGAAGCGGAGCTGGCCGGGCGCGGGGGCGGAGGAATCGGGCTGCAAGGTCGTCCGGTCGGGGCAGGAGAGCCCCTGTTACACGCAAGAACCCGGTCCGCCGTCAAGGCGCGGCGTCCGCCGCCGCGCCGGCCCCGGCGCGGCCCCTCACCGCCCGCCCACGCTCCGCCGCAGGGCGCCGTCGGTGATTCCCTGCAATTTGTCGTCGATGTCCCGGCGGAATCGCCGCGCGTCGTCGGCGATGAGCTGCATCTCGGCGCGCGCGCGCCGCTGCGCTTCCCTGACGGCGGCGTTTCCCTCCAGCGCGTTGCGCCGGTGCCCGGCGGCGTCGGGACCTCGCGAATCGTCGGTCATGCGCCCTCTCCGATCTGCTCCAACTGTACCAGAAGGGTCTCGAACGAGTCGATCGCGAGGCCCGTGACCGCGTCCCGGAAGTCGTCCAGGACCGCGTCGGGGGGGCGCTCGTTGGAGTCGATCGAGACGATGAAGGCGGGGCGCGCAGGGTCCGGCCGCCCGCGGCGGAATATGGGGATGCAGAGCGCCCAATCCATGTCCCGCCAGACCTGCTGCCTGCGATAGCGGTTCGGCCGACCCGGCAGCGCCACGGATTGCGGAAAGGGCACCGTATGGAACTGCGCCCGACCGCTGGTCCAGGCCAGGCCCGCGACGGTGGCGTCGAGCGGCAGCAGGAGACGCTCGTCGAGATCGGCGTCGTAGCCGGCGCCGTAGCGCAGGCGAAGGGATCGCGCGTGGCCGTCATCCGGCATCGCCAGGGACACGCGCACCCGGCGCGGGCCGGCCCCGCGGCGCGAGGTGCCGTCCAGTCCGGCGAGGATGTCCTCGACCGCCCTCACCATCGTCTCGCAGGCGCGTCGGTACAGGCTCGGCCGCGCGAACAGGCGCAACTCCAGTTCGACATCCGCCGCGATCGTGGACTCGGCCACCTGCCTCAGGGCGGCCTGCCGGCCGAGGTCGAACTGAAGGACGTCGAGATCGGTTCTCAGGGTGATCAATTCCGACCGGCCGACCGCCCGCAGGTTGAGGATCCCGGACCCGAACAGGGCGGTCCGGATCGCGGCCGGCAGCCACGCCGCGCCGCCGAGCTCCTCGTTCTCCGGCACCTCCTCGGCGATCTCGAAGGCCAGGGTCACGGCATCCGGATCGAGGGCGCGCTCCTCGTCGAAGGGCCAGGCGGGCAGGTTCGAGACGATGCCGCCGTCGACGAACACGTCCGCGCCGATCCGCTGCGGCGCGAAGACGATCGGAATGCTGATCGAGGCCGCCACCGCGTCCGCGACGGCGATGTCGGGCGTCGTCTCCGCCGAGAAGAGCGTGAGTTGCCGCGTCGAGAGATTCGCTCCGACGATCTTGAGCGGCAGGAGATGCCCGCCGTCGAAGTCCCGCAGCCTCACGATCCGGTCCGGTTCCGCCGGGAACGCGCGCGCCGCGATGACCCGGCCGAGGGCGCCCTTGAAGCGCTCCAGGCGCGAGAGCCCGGCGAGCCCGGCCCGGATGCGCCGGAAGACGATGCCGAAGGTTGCGAGCCACAGCCCCCAGAGGATCAGCGCCGCGGCGACGTTCGCCATCGCGGCGCACAGGAACGAGCCGAGGAGGAGGAGGGTGACCGAGAGGGCCGCCGCGACCGCGACCCGCGCGAGGCCGCAGCGGAGCAACGCGCGCAGGCGCGCCACGCGCGCCCATCCGCCTTCCCCGAACAGCGCCGGCGCCGTGGACAGGGCCGCATCGATGCGGGCCAGTTCGTCGAGGATGGTGCGTCCGGTGATCGGGTCGGCCATGTCGTCGGCCGAGAAGCCGCTGGCCTTCAGCGCCGCCACGATGGCGCCGGCGGAGGTCCCGGCGACTCCGCGGATGTCCACGGCCCTGGTTTCGAGGGCCTTCAGGGCCCCTACGTGGACCAATCCCTTCGCGCCGCCCCCGGCGAACGCGACGAAGGCCGGAATCTCGGGCACGGGCCGATCCGTCATCGGCGCGCCTGCCTCGGCAGCCGTCTTCCCCAGAGGAAGCGCCGGATCTTTCGGGACGCGATTCGACACCGCACGATCGTGCGCCAGCGTGGCCGGACGGACAACCGCTCGTCCGGAGCCGATCTCCGGAAGCGAGGCATCGACGGCCGGGCGGACGCCGCCGCCCGTGGCGCGGGCCCGGCCGCCGGGCCGCTTTCGCGGTCGCTCTCCCCCGTTCGGGGGACGACGGCGCCGCGCCCGCCCGCTATGCCGGGACGTCTTCATCCGACACGCGACTTGAGCCCGCCCCGGCCCCGGCCAGGGCGGGCTCCCCTTCGCCCGGCACATCGACGCTCCGTCGGTGTCCGGGGTGCCGGTCCGATCCGGCGCTGTCGCGACGTGCGGATCGCGAGACCGCACGGATTCAGCCTCCGGACCTCGCCCGTCGGGACCCTTTTGCGGGAGCGTCAGGACCCGCCGCGGGACCCTCAGGACCCGCCGCGGGAGCGTCAGGACCCGCCGCAATGGGCCCGGATGATCCCGTCGAAGGCGGGGAACGGCTGTCCGGAGGCGCCGAAGGGCGAGAAGACCATGTCCTGTTCGGGCACGGCCGCGAAGGTCCGGAATTCCGTCGGCAGGCCGAGGCCGTCGCGGGTGCGGATCTCGCCGCACAGGATCACGGGCGGTCCCTCACGCCGCCGCAGGCGGCGCAGCTGCACCGCGGCGGGGTCGTGCGATTCGCCGTTGAGGTTGCGCAGGACCATGGCGAGTTCGGCGGGCGGGAGCGCCTCGCCGCTCCCGTCGACCACGGTCTGGGCCGATCCCGCCCCCGCGCAAAGGAGCAGCGTCGCCGCCCAGAGGAGGCGGAGCGTGCGCAATGCCATGGCGGGCCTCCGAGCCGGCCCCGAAGCGCCGTTCGTCCCATTCTCGCTCCCGCGCCGCGCGGAGGGAAGCCTTCCCGCGCCCGCGCCTCGGACCAAGGTGGGGGGCGGCGATATCTTGCCGCTGACGCGATCGGGCGCGTATTCGAGAGTTGACACGCGTCGATCCCGCGCCGCTGTCCTCGATCACGGTGGGATCCGCACTCTCCTCCCGAGACGTGTCGCGACTTGGCGTCTCTCTCCCGGGCGGGAGGGGGACGCCCTCTCGGCCCCTCACCCGTCGAGGATGACCCGGTTCGGCAACTCGTCCGGATCGCCCGGCCCGGCCGGCGCCGCGGCGGCGAGGCGCTCGCCGAGGCGCGCCAGAATCGCGACGAGGCCGGCCTCCGCCTCGCCGCGGCGCAGGGAGGCGGCGAGGTCGGCGAGGAGATCGGTCCAGGCCTGCGGCCCGATCCGCGCCAGCAGGCCCTCATCCGCCACGATCTCGGCGTGCCGCTCGGCCAGCGACAGGAAGAGGAGCAGGCCGGTGCGGCCGCGCGTGCGGGTGAGGCCCCGCGACCGGAAGGCGAAGAGCGCCGCCTCGCGCACCCGCGCCCGCCGCAGCGACCGGGGCACCAGGGCGAGGTGCAGCCGCTCCGACAGGCTGAGCGCCAGGATCAGCGCCACGGCGCCGGCCTGGGTCAGGAGGATCCGGCCCGCGCTCCAGGGCGTGAGCAGCAGGAGCGCCCAGGGCAGGAGGAGCCCGGCGAGGAGGGCCGCGGTGAGCACGAGGGAGCGGTAGCGCCCGGCGCGCGCGCTCACCATCACGACGATCTCGGCCGAGGTGCCGGCCTCCGCCCGCGCCACGGCCGCGGCGATCCGCGCGCAGGCCTCCGGGCCGAGGAGGTCGGCGGGCCTACCAGTCACCGGACGCTCCCCCGCCGCCCGAGGAGCCGCCCCCGCCCGAGAACCCGCCCGAGAAGCCCCCGGACGAGCCGCCCCCGCTCCAGCCGCCGCTCCAGCCGCCGGAGCCGGGGCCGGGCAGGACGACGAGTCCGCCGCGCCCGGCCCGGTTCATCCGCCACAGCACGACGATCACCACGAGGATCAGCAGGAGGAAGAGCAGGACCTGGGCGGGGTCGACCTCGTCGGAGCGCACCTGCGGCCTGCGCTGCCAGTCCTGCGCGTCGCCCGCCAGGATCGACAGGATGCCATCCACGCCGGCCTCGATCCCGCCCGCGAAGTCGCCGCTCTTGAAGCGCGGCGTGACCGCGCTCGCGATCAGCACCTTGGTGAGGGCGTCGGTGAGCGCGCCTTCGAGCCCGTAGCCGACCTCGATGCGCACCTTGCGCTCCCGCGGGGCCACCAGCAGGAGGACGCCGTTGTTGGTCTTGGCCTGACCGAGCTTCCAGCTGCGGAAGAGCTGGTTGGCGTAATCCTCGACGCTGGTGCCCTGCAGGCTCGGCACCGTCGCCACCACGACCTGGTCGGAGGTCTTGTCCTCGTGGGCCTTGAGCTTGGCATCGAGGGCGTCGCGCCGCGCGGGGCCGAGCAGCCCGGCCGCATCGACCACCCGGCCGGTGAGCGCCGGGAAGGACAGCTCGGCCGCGCGGGCGGCCGCCGGACGCAGCGCGGCGAGGAGCAGGATGCACAGGACGAGCCCGCGGAGGAGCCGCCCGCGGGGATCGGGCCGGATCGGCAGGGCAGCGGGCACGGCCCGGTGCCTAGAGCAGCACCCGATCACGTTGCAATCGGGTGCTGCTCTAGGTCTTTGATCTTGCCGCGTTTTCTGCGACGAACCGGCATCCACTTCGTCGGAAAATGCTCTAGAGGCTGCCATGGCCCGCAGACCGGTGTTGTGTCGCGTCAGCGACGTCCGGCCCACCAGGAGGCCGGACGCCGCGGATGGCGTCGCTGACGCGACCCTTCGGGCTGGCCGGGGTCGGGCGCCGGGTGCGTCGCCGCGCCTGGCCGGGAGCCCCGCTCCCGGCTGCACGCGGCTCCTGCCCGGCGCCCGACCCTGGCCAGCACAACACCGGTCTGCGGTCCATGGCAGCCTCTAGAACTTTACGTTCGGCGGGCGCGCGGCGTCGGGCGTCGCCGTGAAGGTCTCCATCGGCTTCGCATCGGGATACAGGATCCCGGCGATCCAGCGCCCCGGGATCGTGCGCACCTCGGTGTTGTAGGCCCGCACCGCCGCGATGTAGTCGCGCCGCGCCACCGCGATCCGGTTCTCGGTGCCTTCGAGCTGCGATTGCAGGGCGAGGAAGTTCTGGTTCGACTTGAGGTCGGGGTAGCGCTCGACCGTGACCAGGAGCCGCCCCAGCGCCCCCGAGAGCTGGTTCTGCGCGTCCTGGAACTCCTTGAACTTCTGCGGGTCGCTGACCGTGCCGGCATCGACCTTGACGCTCGTGGCCTTGGCGCGGGCCTCGGTGACGCCGATCAGGACGTCCTTCTCCTGCTGCGCGTAGCCCTTCACGGTCTCGACGAGGTTCGGGATCAGGTCGGTGCGGCGCTGATACTGGTTCTGGACCTCGCTCCAGGCGGATTTCGCCTGCTCCTCCAGGACCGGCACCCGGTTGACGGCACCGCAGCCCGAGAGGCCGCCCGCCACCGCGACGAGGGCGAGGGCGCCGACGACCCGGGACGGCCAGATCCTGGACGGCGAAGTCCGGGACGGCCGAGATTGAGATGGCCGGGATTGAGATGGCCGGGATTGAGACGGCCGGGATTGAGACGGCCGGGATTGAGACGGCCGGGATTGAGACGGCAAGGAGCGGGCGTCCCGGACGCCCCCGTTCCGCTTCGCGCTCATGCCCTGCCCTCCTGCCGGATGCGCCCGGCCCCACCCGGAGCCGCCGCCTCCCGCTTGCCCGCGCCCGCGCGCAGCGTCAAGGCGCCGAGCCCGGGTGACAGACCGCCCGGGAAGGCGCAGTCTGGCGTCCGGTCAGGGGCGGCGAACGGCCCCGCCGGGGGGGGGCGAACGGAGGGCGGGATGCCACGCTACCATTTCGACGTGCAATCCGGATCGGGCGTCGTCTGTCAGGACTTTTTCGGGATCGACTGCCCCGACGACGCGGCGGCCCTGGCGCTCGCGCGCCACGGGGCCGGCTTCACCTCGCACGACGAATGCGCCCGCAACCCCCAGCTCGCCCGCTACCGCTTCGCGGTGACGGACGAGGCGCACCGCCCGCTCTTCACGGTGCCCTTCACCGAGCTGGAGCCCGATCCCCGGCCCCGGCGCAGCCGCGTGAACCTGGCCTGAGACGGGACGGGGGCGCCCCGGGCGGCGCCCTCACGCCGTCAGGGCGACGAGCCGCGCGGCGGTCAGGAAATCCTGCTTGCGCAGCGCCCGGCGCGCCTCGGCCTCCTCGTCGCGTCCCCAGACGCTCGCCTGGAAGGTCTCGTCGACATGCGCCGCCTCCCAGGCCTCCTCGGCCGTCAGGCGTCCGCGCAGCACCGCGAGGGCGAGCAGGACCGAGCCGGTGAGCGTCGTCATGACGTGCAGCCCGGTGAGCGCGAGCGGGCTCTCGACCGCCTCGACCGCCCGGCGCACCGCCTCTAGCGAGCCGGCCGGCTGGGCCACGTGCATCACGCCCTCGCTCAGCACGATGAGCGCGCCGAGTTCGTCGCGCGCCCAGTCGAGCACCGGATCCCAGGCCGCCGCCTGGCTCGCCACCAGCCGCGCCGGGTCGCCCGCCCGATAGGCGAGGAGGTCGGAGCCCGCATAGGCCGCGATGTCCTGCACCACCGCCTCGCGCCGCTCGGCGACGCCGTCGAGGGCCGTGTTGACGAGGCGGGTGAGCGGCATGCGGGCCGGGTCGATCACCTCCGCCTGCGCCCCCCATTCCTCGGCCAGCGCCCGGGCCACGGCCGGCTGCGGCACCGCGACGACGCGCCGGCCGGGGGTGCGGGCCGGGCGCCCGTCGAGGACGAGCCGGTGCCCGTCCTCGGCCTCGGCGGTCCCGGCCTCGGCGTAGAAGCGCTTGGGCAGGGCGGGCCTGCTCGCCGTCCGGGCGGCGCGGAGGGGATCGGGATTCGGCTCGGGCTGGCCCAGCCAGTCGCGGAGGGTGTCGTCGCTCATCGGATCGAGATAGGCGGGAGCGGGCCGGAATGCGAGGCTCCGGGTTCCGCTACACCCCCGCTCGCCCCTCCAGCACCGTGCCGAGCTCCGCGTAGGAGGTCACCACCTCCTGGGCGCCGGCGGCGGTGAGGGCCTCCGGGGTGTGGTAGCCCCAGGCGACGCCGATCGGGACCACCTTGGCGCCGCGGGCCATCAGCATGTCGTAGGTCGTGTCGCCGATCATCAGCGTGTCGGCGGCGGAGAGGCCCACCTCGCCCATCGCCTGTTCCAGCATCGCCGGGTGGGGCTTCGAGGGCGCGTCGTCGGCGGTCTGCACGGTCGCGAACCAGCCCTCCCAGCCATAGGCCCGGATCAGGTGGTCGACGCCGCGGCGGGACTTGCCGGTGGCGATGCCGAGCTGCACCTCGGGCTGCCGGTGGAGCCGGGCCAGCAGCTCCGCCGCCCCCGGGAAGAGCGGCTCGCGCAGGGCAGCCTCGGCGCGAAGCCGGTGGAAGGCCTCCTTGTAATGGGCGGCGAGCGCCGTCACGGGCCCGTCCGCCCCGACCAGGGCCGTGAAGGCCTGGGGCAGCGAGAGCCCGACCACCGAGAGCGCCCGCGCGCGGCTCGGCGCCGGCAGCCCGACCGCCGCGAAGGCCGCCTCCTGCGCCGCCACGATCAGGTGCTGGCTGTCGACGAGGGTGCCGTCGACGTCGAAGACGATGAGGATCACGCGCAGCCGCCGTCCGTTCCGCCGCCGCCGTCAGGACCGCGGGCGCCCCTCCGCGCCGCGGGGCGGCGTGCCCGGCTGGATCCGCTCATAACCCAGGCGGCAGCGGATCAGGAAGCGGCGGCGTGCCCCACCCCGCAGGTTGCGCCGCAGCGCGGCCCGATTGCAGGCCGCGTAGGAGATCCGCCGCTTGAGGCGCTGGCCCGCGGCGGGCCGCCCCCCCTCCGCCCGCGCGCCCGCCTGCGCCGGGGCACCCGGGGCCGCCTGCGGCGGCAGAGGATGGGGTGGGGCCGCCTGCGGCGGCGGGGACTGGGGGGGGGCCGCCTGCTGCGGCAGGGACTGGGGTGGGGCCGCCTGCGGCGGCAGGGGATGGGGTGGGGCCGTCTGCGGCGGCAGGGGATGGGGTGGGGCCGCCTGCGGCGGCCCGGGCTGGGGCGGGGCCGTCTGCGGGCTGGTCGCCTGCGTGGTCTCGGGCCGGGCCGCCGGGGCCGGCGGCTGCTGCGCCCGGGAGACAGCCGGTGCCAGCGCGGCTGCGGCGAGGAGGCCGAGAAGGCCGAGCGCGGCAGGTCTCATCGGGGCAGGTCTCATCGGGCGAGGTCGCATGGGCGTCGGGCTCTCTCGCGAGGGGGGAAGATCTGGCCGCCCGACGGCGCCAGCGGCAAGAATAAGGCGCCGGGCGGTCCTGCCAAGACCCGTCCGACGGCCCGTCCGACGGCCCGTCCGATCGGGCGGCAGCCGGGCCGCGCCCGGGGCCGATCAGCCCTCGGGCGCCTCCACGATCGGGTCGTAGCGGCCCGCGTCGAAGCCGAGCAGGTTCCAGCTCTGGGCCATGTGCGGCGGCAGCGGCGCGGTGACGTCGACCGGCTTGTTGGTGCGGGGATGCGGGATGACGATGCGGCGCGCCAGCAGGTGCAGGCGGTTCTGCAGGCCCCCGGGCAATTCCCAATTCTCGATGTCGAAGTATTTCGGGTCGCCGACCAGCGGGTGGCCGATATGGGCGGCGTGGGCCCGCAGCTGGTGGGTGCGCCCGGTCACCGGCTTCAGCGACAGCCAGGAGAGCTTCTGCCCGGCCTGGTCGACCACCGCGTAATAGGTCAGCGCGTGGCTCGCCCCCTCGTCCCCGTGCTGGGCGACGCGCATGCGCGCATCGGCCTCGCCGACCTCCTCCTTGGCGAGGTAGGTCGAGACGCGGCCCTGGCGGACCTTCGGCACGCCCGCGGCGAGCGCCCAGTAGATCTTGCGCGCCGCACGCGACCGGAAGGTTTTGGCGAGCGTCGCGGCGGCGAGCCGGGTCTTGGCGATGACGAGGCAGCCGGCCGTGTCCTTGTCGAGGCGGTGGACGAGGCGCGGCTTCTGCCCGTCCGGCGCGCGCAGGGCCTCCAGCAAGCCGTCCACGTGGCGCTTGGTGCCCGAGCCGCCCTGCACCGCGAGGCCGTAGGGCTTGTTGAGCACCATCATGTCCTGGTCCTCGTAGAGCACCAGGGAGCGCAGATAGGCGAGGTCGCTCTCGGCCCGGGCCGGGCTCGGGCCGGGCTTGGCCGCGTCGAGCTTGAGCGGCGGCACCCGCACGCTCGCCCCCGGCTCGACCCGGTCGGCGGCCTTCGCGCGCTTGCCGTTGACCCGCAATTCGCCCTTGCGCACGAGGCTCTGGATGCGGGTGAAGGGCAGCTGCGGGAAGCGCACCGACAGGAAGCGGTCGATGCGCATCCCGGCCTCGTCGGGTGTCACCTCCAGGGTCTGCACGCCGGTGGCGAGGGCGGCGGCGGTCGCCTCGCGGGTCTCCCGGCGGGTCGGGGCGGGGGCGGCGGCCCGCGGCGGCCGGGCCGGCGGCGCGGCCGCGCGGGGAGCCCGGGGCGGGCGCGGGGGCTTGGTCGCCGAAGTCTTGGCCGCCGAAGTCTTGGCCGCCGAAGTCTTGGCCGCCGGAGACTTGGCCGCCGGAGACTTGGCCGCCGGAGACTTGGCCGCCGGAGACTTGGCCGCCGGGATCGCCTCGCCCTGGTCCCAGGGGGCGGCATCGCCGAGGTCTCGGCCGCCGGCGGCGCGTTCGGCGGCGTCGCGGGCGGTGTTGCGCGGCCCGGTGCGCGCCCGCGCGGGCGGGCGCCCGGGCTTCGGGCGCCCGGCATCGGCGCGCGCGCGTCCGCCGCGGGAAGGGGGTTTTCCGGTCATGCGGGGCTCCTAGCACCCGGTCCGGGCCCCGGCAAACCCGGCCTCTCATCCGCCATCCGGTTGATGGCTTCGCCATCTCCGATTTCGGCCATGCGGATGGCGGCTTCGCTCAGGCGCCGCGCACAGGCGCCGCGCAGGCTGGTGATCCGGGACCCGCTTCGATCAAGCCGATCCCGGATCAGGCGCAGGGCGTGCGCACAAACCCTTCGAGCCGGGGCGGATAGACGGGCATCGGCGGCCGCGCCTCGACCCCGAAGCGGCGCACCACGTCGGCGGCGAGGCCGCGGAAATCGTCCACCGCCCGGGCGCGGTCGCGGTGGCGCCGCAGGGGCCGGCGGCGGGCGAAGGCCTCGCTCACCGCCACGTCCACCCGCACCCCGCGGATCATCTGGCCGGGGCCGAAATCCGTGCGCAGCCGGCCCAGCACCTCCTTCTCGACGTTGGAGCGCAGGTCGATGCGCATCGGCGCGATGGCGAAGCCGAGTTCCGCGGCGCCGAATTGCAGCATCATCCGGTGATAGGAGCGGGCGAATTGCCGGACGCCCTCCAGGCCGAGGGGATCGAGGGTGGTGGGGATGACGACGCCGTCGCTCGCCATCAGGGCGCAGACGGTGAGCGCCGCGGCGGCGGGCGGCACGTCGATCAGCATGAGGTCGTAATCGGCCCGCAGCGGCCACAGGGCGTCGTCCAGGCAGCGGATGCCCTGGGCGGTGATCTGCCCGTCGAAGCCGCGGTCGGCCGGCAGGAGGTCGACCTCGTCCTCCTCGCTGCGCAGGACCGCCTCCCGGAGGTCCACCCGCCGGCCGAGGAGCGGCGCGTGGCTGTTCCCGCGGCCGAGCCGGGCCGCGAGCCCGAAGCCGAACCCGGCATGTCCCTGAGGATCGAGGTCGATCACCAGCACGCGGAACCCCTCGGCCGCGAGATCCGCCGCGAGATTCACCGCAACGGTCGACTTCCCGGTCCCGCCCTTGCAATTGGCGATCGAGAGAACGCGAGCGCTCATGTGGGGGCGGTCTCCCGAACGGCGCCGCCGGCCGTCTGTTGTCTGGTTCTGATCATCGTCCGCCCCAATCTGACGTTAGGGAGGGTGCCCGTCAACTTGGTAGGCGAGGATGGTTCACGAAACCTTCACAGAGCGGCGCTACTCGCCCTGTTTCCGCCGACCGCGCTCCGCCTCCCACCATTGCAGCCGCTCGGCGATGCGCCGCTCGAAGCCGCGCTCGGTCGGGGCGTAGAAGTGCTGGCGGCCGAGGCGCTCGGGCCAGTAATCCTGCCCCGAGAAGGCGTCGGGCTCGTCGTGGTCGTAGCGGTAGCCCTCGCCGTAGCCGAGCCGGCGCATCAGCTTGGTGGGGGCGTTGAGGATGGTGCGCGGCGGCGGCAGGGAGCCGTGCTCCTTGGCCACCCGCGTGGCGGCCTTGTAGGCGGTGTAGACCGCGTTCGATTTCGGCGCGGTGGCGAGGTAGACGGTCGCCTGGGCGAGGGCCAGTTCCCCCTCGGGCGAGCCCAGAAAATCGAAGGCCTCCTTGGCGGCGTTCGCCACCGCGAGCGCCTGCGGGTCGGCGAGGCCCACATCCTCCACCGCCGCGCGCACCAGGCGGCGGGCGATGAACAGGCGGTCCTCGCCCGCGTCGAGCATGCGGCAGAGATAGTAGAGCGCCGCGTCCGGGTCCGAGCCGCGGATCGTCTTGTGCAGGGCGCTGATCAGGTTGTAGTGCCCCTCCTGGGCCTTGTCGTAGACGGGGGCACGGCGCTGGATCAGCGCCTGCAGCGCCTCGGGGGTGAGCACCTCGTCGCCGGCCGTCGAACGCCAGATCTCCTCGGCGAGGGTCAGCGCCGCGCGCCCGTCGCCGTCCGCCATCCGCAGCAGCACCGCGCGGGCCTCGGGATCGAGGGGCAGCGGCCGGCCCTCCGCCGCCTCGGCCCGGTCGAGCAGCTTGCCGATCGCCGCCTCGTCGAGGGCGCGGAAGACCAGAACCCGGGCCCGCGACAGGAGCGCGGCGTTGAGTTCGAAGGAGGGGTTCTCCGTCGTGGCGCCGACGAGCGTCACGGTCCCGTCCTCGGTCACCGGCAGGAAGGCGTCGAGCTGGGCGCGGTTGAAGCGGTGGATCTCGTCGACGAAGAGCAGCGTGCCCTGCCCGGCCGCCCGCCGGGCGCGCGCCGCCTCGAACACCTTGCGCAGCTCGGCGACGCCCGAGAAGATCGCCGAGATCTGCTCGAAATGCAGCGCCGTCTCGCGGGCGAGGAGCCGCGCCACCGTGGTCTTGCCGGTGCCGGGCGGTCCCCACAGGATCAGCGAGCCGAGGCTCCCGCCGCGCAGGAGGCGGGTGAGCGCGCCGCCCTCCCCGGTCAGGTGCTCCTGGCCCACCACCTCGGCGAGGCTGGTGGGGCGCAGGCGGTCGGCGAGCGGCCGGGGGGCGCCGGCGGCGAGCCCGGCGGCGGCGAAGAGGTCGGACATGCCCGCATCAAGACCGGCCGGACCCGCCGCCGCAAGGGCCGGGCGCCGCGAAGCGGTTGACGGGCGGCGCCAGGCGATCCGGCGGCACGGCGCGGCTCCCGGTCCGCCGATCCCGGGACGGCAGCGGCCGGAACCGCGGACTCGAAGCATCTCCGCCCGCCTGGAGCCCTCGGCAGCCATGTCTCCTCGGCAAGACCCCCGGTTTTCGGTCGCGACGACCCGCTTAAGCTTTTGTTAACCACCCCCACCCATCGTCGAACCAGATCAATCCTGGAGTTGAGCATGGATCACGTCGAAAACAGGATCCGCGAGCGGGCCTACGCGCTGTGGGAGCGCGACGGCCGCGCGATGGGCCGCGACGCGTATTACTGGGACCTCGCCGAGCGGGAGCTGCGCGAGGCGGCCCCGGCGGCGCCGGCCCGCACGCCGCGGGCCAAGGCGGCCCCCAAGGTGCCCGGCAAGGCGCCGAGCAAGGCCGCGTCCGCCGTGAAGGCCGCCCCGCGCCGCCGCCGCGCCGCCGGGGAGAGCACCGTCGCGCCCTGAGGCGGACCGGTCATCCGCTGTCCGGACGATCAATTCCGGACAGCGTCTGACGAGCCCGCGCGGCGCTTGAGCGAAGCCGCCATCCGCATGGCCGAAATCGGAGATGGCGAAGCCATCAACCGGATGGCGTATGCCAAAAGCCCGCGCGGCGCGTGAGCGACGCCGACATCCGCATGGCGAAGCCATCAACCGGATGTCGGATCACGCCTCCGCGGCGCAGAGCGCCTCGACGCTGCGAAGGTAGCCCGCGGCGTCGAACTTCCTCAGCGTGTTGGGGCCGAGATAGCGCACGGTGCCGAAGATCGGGCGCCGGCCCCAGGGCGGGTCGTGCAGGCCGTAGATCCAGGCCACGTTGGTGAAGGAATTCGGGTCGCGCCCGTCCAGGAAGTAGCGGTTGTTGAGCCGCAGGGTGCGCCGGAACCCCTCCTCGGGCGAGGGGGACCATTCGAGGATCTTCTTGCCCCAGTACATGCGCAGGTGGTTGTGCATGTAGCCGGTCTCGCGCATCTCCCGCATCGCCGCGTTCCAGTGGCGGTCGTGGGTGCGGCCCTCCTCCAGCGCGGCCTCGTCGTAGAGCGGGTCGCGGCGGTCGCCCGCGTGCTCGGCCAGGGCCCTGCGCGCCCAGTCCGGCACGGCCGACTCGTAGCGGTCGTAGCCCGGCTGGTAGTGGACGTGGTTCATCGCCAGTTCGCGCCGGACGATCAGTTCCTCCAGGTAGGAGGCCTTGTCCTCCGGGCCGCCGGCCGCGGCCGCCCGCACCTTCAGGGCGATCGCCACCGGCGAGATCTGGCCGAAATGCAGGTAGGGGCTCATGTGCGAGGCCGCCCCCGCCTCGGGCCGGTTGCGGACCGTGCCGTACTGCGCGAAGGGCCCGGCGAGGTAGGCGTCGAGCCGGGCCATCGCCTCGTCCTCCCCGCCGCGGAAGCGCCGCACCGGGCGCACGGCGCGGTCGAGGGTCAGGGCGGCGAGCGCCGCCTCCGGGTCCGAGACGTCGAGGTCGCTCGCCAGGGCGAGCCCGTCCGCCGCGTGCGCCACCCTGCGGGCGCGCAGGGGCGCGAGGTAGGAGTCCCAGAGCCGCTGCAGCTTCGGGCGCAGGGTGCGGGCGGCGAATTCGTGCTTGTCCGAGGCGGTCTCGACCGGGACCACCACGTCGCCCTCGACCTGCACCACCGGGCAGGCGAGGCCCCGGGCGATCTCGGCGCTCCACGCCCTCTGCACCGTGAGGTAGCCGCGGTCGAGCACCGCCAGGGCCGCCTCGGCGCCCAGCGCCAGGGCCGCCGCCGCCGGGGTGGAGCGGCGCAGCACGAAGGCGATGCCGCGCCGCTCCAGCCCGGCCCTGGCGGCGGCGAGCCCCTGCAGCAGGAAGGCGTAGTGGCGGGCATTCGCCTCCGGGAAGGTCCGGCCGCCGTCGAGGAGGCCGAACCCCACCACCACGGGCAGGCCGAGGCGGTTCGCCTCGTCGATCGCGTGTTCGAGGGCCGGGTTGTCGCGGCTGCGCATCGCCTGCTGCATCAGGTAGAGCACGTAGCGCCCCTGCCGCGGCGGCGCCTGGTTGAGCGCGCGGATCCGCGCCGCCTCGATCGGCCCCTCGCCCGCCATGTCGTCCCCTCCCCGATTCCCGGCGCCAACCTGGAGCGGCCGGCCCGTTCGGGCCAGTGCCCGCCCCTGCGACAAAAATCGGCAACGTTGCCAATAATGCCGGCTTGCCTTCGCGGCGGCGCATCCTATCTTGTTGCAGTGCGGGATCGCGATGGCGTCGCGGTCCCGCTGCCCTCCTTGGGCGTTTCCTCCCTAGACTTGGGCCGCACCTCGTGTGCGGCCTTTTTTCTGCGCCGTGCGACCCGCCGGGGCGCGGCCGCGTTGCCGCCCTGCCCTGGCCCGCCGCATGCATCGCCGGCGCCGGACACGGACGGAGGCGAGATGCAGCACTTCACCCTTCGGATCGAGCAGAGCGGCAGCGGGCTCGTCTGCATCACCAGCCCGGAGATCAAGAGCCTGTTCGTCGCCGACGAGACCCTCGACGGCGCCCTCCAGGCGGTGCCGAGCTTGGTGAAGGCCCTCACCCGCGACGAGAAGGCGGGGCGCCCGGTCGAGGAGCCGGCCGAGTAGCCCTCAGCCCCGCACCCGCGCCCGGATCATGAAGTTGTCGTAGGTGTACTCGGCCACCTGGAACCACAGATAGGCGTCGTTGCGGAAGCTCCTGAGCGAGTCGTAGAGCCGCTTGAAGTCGGGGTTCTTGGCCGACAGGTCGGCGTAGATCTCGTTGGCGGCCTTGAACGCGGCCTCCATCAGGTCCTGCGGGAAGGGCTTGACCTGGGTGCCGGCGCGCAGGAGCTGGCGCAGGGACGCCATGTTGCGGGCATCGTACTTCGCCTGCAGGTCGGCATGGGCCTGGGCGGCCGCCATCTGGGCAATGGCCTTGTAGGATTTGGGCAGTTCGCTCCATTTCTGGGCACCGAACCAGAAGTGCAGCATCGCCCCGCCCTCCCAGAAGCCCGGGTAGTAGTAGAAGGGCGCCACCTTGTTGAGGCCGAGCTTCTCGTCGTCGTAGGGGCCGATCCACTCGGCGGCGTCGATCGCCTTGGATTCGAGGGCGCCGAGGATCTCCGGACCGGGCAGGCTCTGGGGCACGACGCCGAGCTTGGCCAGCACCTGGGCGCCGAGCCCGCCGATGCGCAAGCGCAGCCCCTGCAGGTCGGCGGTGCTCTTGATCTCCTTGCGGAACCAGCCGCCCATCTGGGCGCCGGTATTGCCGCCCGGCAGGGCGTAGAGCTTGTGGCGGGCGAAGATCTCGTTGAACAGGTCGAGGGCGCCGCCCTGGAGCATCCAGGCGCTCTGCTGGCGGGCGTTGAGCCCGAAGGGCATCGCGGTGGCGAGGGCGAAGACGGGGTCGCGGCCCGGATCGGACGAGGCCGCCGCGTAGCCCATCTCGACCGTGCCGGCCCCCACCGCGTCGAGGAGCCCGGCCTCGCCGCCGGGGGCGGGGGCGACCTCGATCTGGAAGCGGCCGTCCGTGGCCTCGCCGACGACGCGGGCGAAGAGTTCGGCGGCGCCGTAGAGCGCATCGAGGCTGCGCGGGAAGGCCGAGTGCAGGCGCCAGCGCAGGTCGGGCGCCCCCTGCGCCAGGGCCGGCGCCGCGAATCCGGCCCCCGCGAGCCCGACTCCCCCCGTCAGCAGATCGCGACGCTTCATGCCCACTCCCCGGCCCGTGTCACACCGCCTCCCTAACGCCCCAGCGCCGCTGCGGTCCCGAGGCGCGGGGCGCATCGTCCGCGCCGCGCCGGCGTCGCCGCGGTCGCGGCGGCCGTTCGCGCGCCCGATGCTTAGCCCGGTTCCCCGCCTGGCGCACCGGGGACGCGGAAGAACGCGCTCGAACCGGGCCCGCGCCTGTGCTAGCGGGATGGCGTGACACCCGAACCGATCTCCCTCCACACCGTCTGCGGCCTGGAAGAGCTGGGGCACCACGCGACCCGGGGCGTGACGCACGTGCTCTCGATCCTGGATCCGGGCTGGCCGGAGCCGGACGCGTTCGGGACCTACGACGCGCATCACCGCACCACCCTGCGCTTCCACGACATCATCGCGCCGACGCGAGGGCAGGTGCTGCCGGAGCCCGACCACGTGGCGGCGATCCTGGCCTTCGGGCAGGACCTCGCCGGGGAGCGCCCGCGCGACCGGCACCTGCTGATCCACTGCCACGCCGGCATCTCGCGCTCGACCGCCGCGATGACGATGCTGCTGGCCCAGGCCCATCCGGACCTCGACGAGGCGGCGGTGGTGGCCCGCGTGCACGAGTTGCGCGAGAAGGCGTGGCCCAACGCCCGCATGATCGCCTTCGCGGACGAGGCCCTCGGCCGCCGCGGCCGGCTCTCGGAGGCGGTGCGCCGGCTCCACGCCCTGCAGCTCAAGGTGCGTCCGCATCTCGACGGGCTGATGCGGGAATTGGGGCGCGGGCAGGAGGTCGACGCGGCGCTGAGGGGGTAGCCGCGATCGCGGCCGGCGGACCGGCCGCCGGCCCCGGCGTCACGCCCCCGAGGCGGGGGAACGCAGCACGAACCGCGCGATCGCCCGCGCGAACCCGTCCGCGTCGTTGCCCGCCGTGACCTCCCGCGCCGCCCGCTTCACGGCCTCGGCGGCGTTCCCCATGGCGATCGGCAGGCCGCTCTGCGCGAACATCGCCACGTCGTTCGCCATGTCGCCGAGGGTCGCCACCTCCTCGCGCGCGAGCCCCAGTTCCTCCCGGATCCGCGCCACGAAGCGGCCCTTGTCGGCGCCGGGGGGCGTCACGTCGAGGTAGTAGGCCTGCGAGCGGTGCACCGAGGCCGACCCGCCGAGTTCCGCCGCGAGCGCCGCCTCGCAGGAGGCGAGCGCCGCCGCGTCCCGGCTCACCCCGACGAGCTTGGCGGCCCGCGCCAGGAAGGGCGCGAGGTCCGGCACCACCCGCGGCTGCGCCGCGAGGGTGCGCCGCTCCAGGTCCGTGTAGGGCGCGCGCGGGTCGCGCAGCAGCCACGCGCCCTCCGCGAACACCCAGAGGTCGATGCGGGCGGCCGCGAAGCGGGAGGCGGCCGCCCGCGCCGCCGCCTCCGGCACGAACGCCTCCGACAGGACCGAGAAATCCGGCGCCAGCACGGTCGCGCCGTTGAAGGCGCCCATCGGCAGGGTGAGGCCGAGGGCCGCCGCGAGCGGCCGCAGCCCCACCGGCGGGCGGCTCGACGCCACCGTGAAGGCGATGCCCCGTTCCCGCAGCGCCGCCACCGCCGCCACCGCGGCCGGCGTCAGGCGCTTGTCGGGGGCGACCAGCGTGCCGTCCACGTCCGACACCACGAGGCGGATCGCCATCTCAGATCTCCCGATGGGCCGAATCCGGCTCGGCGGGGATCTCGGCGCGGGCCGGCACGATCTCGGGCGCCAGCACCCGCTCGCGCAGGCGCTGCGGCCCGAGCACGAGGGCGAAGAAGTCGTACTCCCCCGGCAGGTCGTTCGACATCAGGTACTGGAAGTGCATCCGGAACGGCCGCGCGCTGATCTTGGCGTAGACCTCGGGGCTGAGGATGTCCTTGAACCGCGCCGAGCGGATCGCCGGGTTCGCGGTGCGCCGCCGCGGCGGCAGGGCGAGGTCGCGGCCGGGATTGAAGCCCGGAAAGTTCATCCAGTCCTGCGGCGCCTGGAAATCCGCCCAGACCACCCGCTCGCTCTCGACGAGCGCGGCGATCTCGGCCCGCACCCGGCGCGCCCGCGGGTTGACCGCCACCAGCGGCAGCCCCGCCCCCAGGGTGACGAGGGAGAGGTCCCGCCGGCCCGTCCGCGCCAGCAGCCGCGCGGCGAGTTCGACCGCGGTCAGCGCGCCCGAGGAATGCCCGACCAGCATGACCTCGTCGGCCGGCGTCTCGGCGATCCGCGCCGCCACGTGGTCGGCGAGGGCGGACAGCCGCGCCTCGTAGTCGGGCCGCCAGCCGTTGCTGTGCTGCCAGTTGAAGACCCAGTCGTTGATGAGCTGGCGCAGGAAGATCCGGTCGAGGAGAGGCGTCGCCAGGATCACCGCCCCCACCCCGCCGAGGAGCCCGAACCCGACGCTCGCCAGGGCCGGCAGCCCCGTCCCGCCGCGCTCCAGCCCCGCCCCGAGCCCCAGCCCGAGGAACACGCCCAGGACCACGAGCAGCACCGTCATCACGAAGGGGTACAGGATGACGTTCCCGTATTTCCAGTTCAGCGCGTAGAGGCGGAACAACTTCCCGGTCGCGAGGGCGTGCAGGATGCCGACGGTGAGCAGCAGCATCGAGAGCGGCAGCGGCCGGCGGAAATCCTGCCGGACGAGGTCGTCCCAGAGCAGCACCTCGTAGTCGATGCGGGTCTCCCAGGTCGCCCGGCCGGCCTCGACGGTCCAGGCCTGGACGAGCCCGTCCGGGCTCGCGCGCGCCGGCGAGACCCGGCGGCGCGGCAGGTCGAAGCGCCGGCCGTAGCGGGAGAGTTCGCGCACGAAGAGCGCCCGGTAGCGCTTATGAGATTCCGGGTCGTAGCCCGGCAGGTAGAAGACCTGCCGCCGCCGCACCGGGCCGCCCGGCCCCTGGGGGAAATCGGGCGGCGTGTAGCCGATCGTTCCAGTCATGCGCCCCTCGACCGCATGCGCTCCTCGACCGCGCCGCGAGGCCGGGGTCTTAGCCCCTCCGGGCGGGCGGGTCCAACCGGCGGCGCGGCCCGGCGGGCCGTCAAGATCGTGTTCCGGCACGCGGGCGGCCCTGTGCGATACGGGGAGTGCGGGGAGCCTCCCCCCTGCCCGACCCAGTGTGACACGGCGGCCACGGACAGCCCCCGCCGCTTGGAGTAGGAGCCAAGCTCACGCGGACAAGGACGAGCCACGAACGGATGCGCCCCCTCCCGATCGCTCTCTGCGCCGCGCTCGCCGTCTCCGGCTGCAGCAGCTTCCTGCCCGCCTCCGGACCGACCGGCAGCGCCGTCGCCGAGGGCGCGGACATCGCCACCGACCAGGGCCTGTTCGCCCGCTACGAGATCATCGACGTCGACGCGTCGACGGTGGAGGCCCTGCGCGGGCGGCCCCTCGACAGCCTGCTCGCCTCGTTCGGCGACCGCCGCCCCTCGGTCGAGCCGGTGATCGGGATCGGCGACGCCGTCACGGTGACGATCTGGGAGGCGAGCACCGGCGGCCTGTTCTCCGGCGCCCTGGTGGCGGACCGGTTCTCGGCGGGCTCGAAATCCGCCACCATCCCGCCGCAGGTCGTCACCCGCGACGGCACCATCACGGTGCCCTACGCGGGCCGGATCCAGGTCGCGGGCAAGCGCGTCCAGGACGTGCAGGGGCAGATCGAGCAGGAACTCGCCGGCAAGGCGATCGAGCCGCAGGTGATCGTCACGGTGACGCAGCCCGCCAGCACCGTGGTGACGGTGACCGGCGAGGTCACGGCGGGCGCCCGCATCCCCCTCTCGACCAAGGGCGACCGGCTCCTCGACGTGATCGCCTCGGCGGGCGGCGTGCGCGCGGCGGTGAGCGAGACCTTCGTGCGCCTCTCGCGGGGCCAGACCACCGCCACCGTGCCGCTGACCGCGGTGGTCTCGAACCCGCGCGAGAACATCTACCTGCGCCCGGGCGACACCCTCACCCTCGTGCGCGACCCCCAGACCTTCCTGGCCACCGGGGCCACGGGCGTGAACTACGAGATCCCGTTCCAGGCCGAGGGCATCACCCTGGCCCAGGCCATCGCCAAGGCCGGGGGCCTGCGCGACTTCCAGGCCGACGCGCAGGGCGTGTTCGTGTTCCGCTTCGAGCCGGCCTCGGTGGTGCGCCGCCTGCGCCCGCGCAGCCCGCTCCTCGCCAGCCCGCAGGTGCCGGTGGTCTACCGGGTCAACATGCGCGATCCCAACAGCCTGTTCGTCACCCAGGCCTTCCGGATGCGCAACCGCGACATGCTCTACGTCTCGAACGCGCCCTTCACCGAGGTGCAGAAGGTGCTGAGCGTCTTCTCCACCGTCACCGCGCCGGTCTCGGCCGGCGCCTCGCTCTACCAGACGACGCGATGAGGCGAGGGGCCCGCGGGGGGCCCTTCCTCGTGGTCCCGGCGGCGGAGGGGGGAGCCGGTGCCGGCTCCCCGCCGCCTCAGCGGGTGAACTTCTTGTACTTGATGCGGTGCGGGATGGTGGAATCGACCCCGAGCCGGCGCTTCTTGTCCTCCTCGTAATCCGCGAAATTGCCCTCGAACCACTCGACGTGGCTGTCGCCCTCGAAGGCGAGGATGTGGGTGGCGATGCGGTCGAGGAACCAGCGGTCGTGGCTGATGATGACCGCGCAGCCGGCGTAATCCTCCAGCGCCTCCTCCAGCGCCCGCAGGGTGTCGACGTCGAGGTCGTTGGTCGGCTCGTCGAGCAGCAGCACGTTCGCGCCGCTCTTCAGGATCTTGGCGAGGTGGACCCGGTTGCGCTCGCCGCCCGACAGGACGCCGACCTTCTTCTGCTGGTCCGAGCCCTTGAAGTTGAAGGCGCCGCAATAGGCCCGGCTGTTGATCTCGCGCTTGCCGAGATAGAGGATGTCGTTCCCGCCCGAGATCTCCTGCCAGACCGTGGCGTCGGGGTTGAGGGTGTCGCGCGACTGGTCGACGTAGCCGAGCTTGACGCTCTCGCCGACCGTGATGGTGCCCTTGTCGGGGGTCTCCTGGCCGGTGATCATGCGGAACAGGGTGGTCTTGCCGGCCCCGTTCGGCCCGATGACGCCGACGATGCCGCCCGGCGGCAGCTTGAAGCTGAGATCGTCGATCAGCAGCCGGTCGCCGAAGGCCTTGCCGAGCCCGTCGAACTCGATGACGTTGTTGCCGAGGCGCTCGGCGATCGGGATGACGATCTGGGCGGTCGAGGGGCCCTTCTCCTGCGACTTCGCCACGAGCTCCTCGTAGCGGGCGATGCGGGCCTTGGACTTGGCCTGCCGGGCCTTCGGCGAGGCCGCGACCCATTGCTGCTCGCGCTCGAGGGTGCGCTGGCGCGCCTCCTCCTCGCGGCCCTCCTGGGCGAGGCGCTTCTGCTTCTGGACGAGCCAGGACGAGTAATTGCCCTCGTAGGGGATGCCGCGGCCGCGGTCGAGCTCCAGGATCCAGCCCGTGACGTTGTCGAGGAAGTAGCGGTCGTGGGTGACGATCAGGATCGCGCCCGGATAGGTGCGCAGGTGGCCTTCGAGCCAGGCCACGGTCTCGGCGTCGAGGTGGTTGGTCGGCTCGTCGAGGAGCAGCAATTCGGGCTGCCAGAGCAGGAGCCGGCAGAGGGCGACGCGGCGGCGCTCGCCGCCCGAGAGGGTGGCGACCGCGACCTCGTCGCCGGGGCAGCGCAGGGCGTCCATGGCCTGGTCGACCTTGGAATCGAGATCCCACAGGCCCTTGGCCTCGATCTCGTCCTGCAGGCGGGTCATCTCGTCCGCCGTCTCCTCGGAATAGTTCATCGCGAGTTCGTTGTAGCGGTCGAGGATGGCCTGGCTCTCGGCCACGCCCTCCATGACGTTCTCGCGCACGGTCTTGCTGGTGTCGAGCTGGGGCTCCTGGGGCAGGTAGCCGACCCGGGCGCCCTCCGCGACGAAGCCGTCGCCGGTGAAATCCTTGTCGATGCCGGCCATGATGCGCAGCAGGGTCGACTTGCCGGCGCCGTTGACGCCGAGCACGCCGATCTTGGCGTCCGGGTAGAAGGAGAGGTGCACGTTGTCGAGCACCTTCTTGCCGCCCGAGTAGGTCTTGGTCAGACCCCGCATGTGGTAGATGAATTCACGGGCCATCGGAGTTCCTTCGGTCGAGCGGCGCGGTCCCGCAAAGCCGGCGCGCCGGGCCGACCGTCGCGGGCGCCGGCGCGAAGGTCCGCGCGAGGATAAGGGGTCGCCTCCGCGATAGCAGGGCGGCCGGGGGGTGTGCAAGGCGGGGGTCGGGAGGCCCGACCGCGCCGGGATCCCCCCGCGCGGGATCGGATCGCGGCCCCCCGGAAGGGGCTACCCGAACGGGTTGCGCACGCTCTCGGTGCGCGGCTGCCGCCGCGGCGCCTCCTCGGGCAGGTGGGCCTGCGCCTCCAGCGCCGTCACCACCCCCTCCAGGATCGCCCGGAGCGTCCGCGCCCGCTCCAGGCTCAGCCGGTCGCGGGCGAGTTCCAGGGAGCCGTGCAGGACGATCCGCTCGGTGCCGTTCTCGACCGTGAACGCGCCGAGCGTCTGGACGGTGGCGTCGTCGGAGAAGGGGATGAGCGGGCGGGACGCCATGGGCGGGGCTCCTCAGAACAGCGAGCGGATCGCCTCGCGGAGCGCCCGCTTGGCCATCCGGGTCAGCTCGTGGGCGAGCCAGTCGACGAAGGAGGGTTCCGGCCTCCCGCGCGGGCGGTGGCCGCCGGAGACCTCGTCGCGCCGGGGCTCGGGCAGCCGCATCGCGCGGGCCCGGGCCGCCTCCGGCAGGCCCGGGAAGACCACGATGCCGGCGATCGCGGCGAGCTGCGCGGGCGAGACCGTCTCGTAGCCGGCATTCTCGGCGTTGCGCGCGAGGTAGATCCCCGCCTCGCCCCGGCGCGGGTCGTAGACCGCCTTGAACAGCCGGGTCGGCACCAGCACCCGGCCCTTCAGCGCCTGGACGTTGCCGCCCTCGAAGGTCGGGCCGGTCACCACGTAGAGGTCGCCCCGCTCCGCCGCGAGATTGCGCACCGCGCTCTCGATCCCGGCCCAGAGCCCGCGATTCAGGTCGGAGTTCTGCGGCACCATGTTGGCCAGGCTGAAGGATTCCGCCATCGCGGCCGGGTCCGGCATGTCGCCCGAGGGCGCCATGTGGCCGCGGTCGAAGCCGCTGCCGACGTAGTCCGACAGGTCGGCCCGCTCGGCCGCCGGGAGGCGCGCCTCCTCGTGGAAGGAATCGACCCGGTCGAGCCGGCGCGCCGCCTCCACGCGCGCCCGGTCGAGATGCTCGGCTGCGTAGAGCGGCGTGCGCGAGAGGCTCGAATGCAGCACCGCGAAGGCGCGGAAGCACAGGAGCGTCGCGCCCGCAGCGAGCCGCGGGTTGGTCAGGGCGGGCGGCTGCCCGTCCGCGAAGTGCTGGGGACACTCCTCCGCGAGGGCGGGCCCCGCGACAAGGAGAAGCGCCGGCAGGAGGCGCCGCGGGCCGGACCGCATCCCCATCTCAGAAACAGACCCGCCCATCTCAGAAACAGACCCGCACCCGCCGCGGCCCCTCGGGCGTCGGGCGCCAACGCCACCCGCAGGGGGGGCGGTAGAGGGGATTCCAGGCGCAGTGCAGGAAGAGGTCGCATTGGGTGCCGCCGGGGGCGTAGGCCGGGGCGTTCGGCGGCGGCAGCGCCGGCCGGGACGCGTCCGCGGCCTGCGCCCCCAGCACCCCGCCCGCCAGAAACCAGGCGCTCGCCACCGCTCGCATCGCTCCGCCCCGTCCGGCTGGCCGCGCCACGCGGCCCGGCCCGTTCTACCCCAGGGCGGGACGGCTGTCCCGCCGGACGGCCGCCCCGCCGGGCGGCTGTCCGGCCGGGCGGACACCGGGCGGGACGGCCCTCCGGAGGGGCGGATCCCTTCCCGACGCGGTGGGGGTTCAGAATGTTGTTCGGACTTGTTACAAACCACACCGCCACGGCCGGGATGATCATGGCACCGCAATGGCACCCCGGTTCTGTCCCGATCGCAAAGTGTCCCGATGCAGGGCCAGCACCCCGCAGCGGACGACGCTGAACTTCACCGCATATGCCTCGCCGGGCCGAGCCTGGCCGCTTCAACCACGGGTGTACGATCTTGTCAGCACTGGTTCTTCCCCTCCTCGATCGCGTCCGTGATCCGTCGGAGCTTCGCGCCCTGCCGGAGAGCGACCTGGCGCAGCTCGCCGCGGAACTGCGCGCCGAGACCATCGACGCGGTCTCGGTCACCGGCGGCCATCTCGGCGCGGGGCTGGGCGTGGTCGAACTCACGGTCGCCCTGCACTACGTCTTCCACACTCCCGACGACCGCCTGATCTGGGACGTCGGCCACCAGGCCTACCCGCACAAGATCCTCACCGGCCGGCGCGACCGCATCCGCACCCTGCGCCAGGGCGGCGGCCTCTCCGGCTTCACCAAGCGCGCCGAGAGCCCCTACGATCCCTTCGGCGCCGCCCACTCCTCCACCTCCATCTCCGCCGGCCTCGGCATGGCCGTCGCCCGCGACCTCGCCGAGGCCGCCGCCCGCGCCCGCGGCGAGACCCCCGAGCGCCGCAACGTCGTGGCGGTCATCGGCGACGGATCCATCTCCGCCGGCATGGCCTACGAGGCCATGAACAACGCCGGCGCCCTGCGCTCCCGCCTCGTCGTCATCCTCAACGACAACGACATGTCCATCGCGCCCCCGGTCGGCGCCATGTCGGCCTACCTCGCCCGCCTGGTCTCCGGCGACACCTACCGCTCCCTGCGCGACACCGCCCGCCAGTTCGGCCGCCTGCTGCCCAAGGCCCTCTACGACACCGCCGTGCGCGCCGAGGAATACGCCCGCGGCATCCTGGCGGGCGGCGGCACCATGTTCGAGGAGCTCGGCTTCCACTACGTCGGCCCGATCGACGGCCACAACCTCGACCACCTGCTGCCCATCCTCAAGAACGTCCGCGACGCGCCCGAGGGGCCGGTCCTGGTCCACGTCGTCACCCAGAAGGGCAAGGGCTACGCCCCCGCCGAGGCCGCCGCCGACCGCGGCCACGCCGTGGTCAAGTTCGACGTCGTCTCCGGCCAGCAGGTCAAGGCCAAGGCCAACGCCCCGACCTACACCCGGGTGTTCGGCGAGAGCCTGGTCAAGGCGGCGGACGCCGACGACAAGGTGGTGGCGATCACCGCCGCGATGCCCTCCGGCACCGGGGTCGACCTGTTCGCCAAGGCTCACCCGGGGCGCACCTTCGACGTCGGCATCGCCGAGCAGCACGCCGTGACCTTCGCGGCCGGGCTGGCGGCGGAGGGCTACCGGCCGTTCTGCGCGATCTACTCGACCTTCCTGCAGCGGGCCTACGACCAGGTCGTGCACGACGTGGCGCTGCAGAACCTGCCGGTGCGCTTCGCGCTCGACCGGGCCGGCCTGGTCGGGGCGGACGGGGCGACGCATGCGGGGGCCTTCGACCTGGCCTACCTGTGCTGCCTGCCCAACATGGTGGTGATGGCGGCCGCCGACGAGGCGGAGCTGGTGCACATGGTGGCGACCGCCCACGCGCACGATGCCGGCCCGATCGCCTTCCGCTACCCGCGGGGCGAGGGGGTGGGGGTGGACCTGCCCGAGAAGGGCGAGGTTCTGGCGCTGGGCCGCGGCCGGGTGATCCGGCGGCCGGAGGGGGCGCGGGTGGCGCTGGTGAGCCTGGGGACGCGCCTGGCGGAGGCGCTGAAGGCGGCCGAGCAGCTGGAGGAGCGCGGGATCGGGGTGACGGTGGCGGATGCGCGCTTTGCCAAGCCGCTGGACGAGGCGCTGCTGCTGGATCTTGCGGGCAGCCACGAGGTGCTGGTGACGGTGGAGGAGGGCTCGACCGGGGGCTTCGGCGCGATGGTGCTGCACCTGCTCGCGGGGCGCGGGGCGCTGGATGCCGGGACGGTGCGGGTGCGCACGCTGACCCTGCCGGACAGCTACCAGGACCACGACACGCCCGAGCGCATGTACGCCCAGGCCGGCCTCGACGCCCCCGCCATCGTCCGAGCCGTCGAGCACGCGCTCCCGGACGTGCGCCGGGAGCGCGCGCGCCTGCGCCGGGTCTGACCCGGGTCCTGGGCGGCGGAAGTTAACGCTGCGGTCCTCCCGCGCTTGTCGGGCGGGCCCCGAAATGGCAGAAGCGGCGGGCCTTTGGCCCCCGCAGCCTGCGGTGCGCCGCCCGGCGCGGCGGTGTCCTGCCGCCGGTTCGGGCGGCAGCCTCTCTGGACAGTGACGTGAGCATGATCGAGGCCTCGGACCGCACCCTGTCTGAAGCCCGGCCGGAGGTCGGCCCGGTGCTGATCACCGGCGCGAGCGGCTTTCTCGGACCGGCGCTGGTCGACGTGTTCCGCGCCGCCGGCTTTCCGGTCCGCATCCTGGTGCGGGCGACGAGCCCGCGCACCAACCTGACCTGGAGCGACGTCGAGGTGGCCGAGGGCGACATGCGCGACCCGGCGGCCGCCGCCGCCGCCCTGCGGGGCATGCGCTACCTCGTGCACGCCGCGGCCGATTACCGCCTCTGGGCGCCGGACCCGGAGGAGATCGTGCGCACGAACCGCGACGGCACCCGCGTGCTGATGCGGGCCGCCCTCGACGCGGGCGTCGAGCGGGTCGTCTACACGTCGAGCGTGGCGACGATCAAACCGCACGACGACGGCACGCCCGCCGACGAGCGGCGCCCGCTGACGCCCGAGACCGCGATCGGCGCCTACAAGCGCAGCAAGGTCGTGGCCGAGCGCGTGGTCGACGAGATGGTGGCCCGGGACGGGCTCCCCGCCGTGATCGTCAATCCCTCGACGCCGATCGGCCCCCGCGACGTCAAGCCGACGCCGACCGGCCGCATCATCGTGGAGGCCGCCAACGGCCGGATGCCGGCCTTCGTCGATACGGGCCTCAACCTCGCCCACGTGGACGACGTGGCGGCGGGTCACCTCCTGGCCCTGCGCCGCGGCCGCATCGGCGAGCGCTACATCCTGGGAGGCGAGAACGTGCTCCTGTCGCGGATGCTCGCCGACATCGCGGGCCTCGTCGGGCGCAGGCCCCCGACCATCCGGCTGCCGCGGGCGGCGGTCTACCCGGTCGCCCTCGTCTCCGAACTCGCCGCCCGCTTCACCGGCAAGGCGCCGCTCGCCACCCTCGACGGGATCCGGATGTCGCGCTACCGGATGTTCTTCTCCGACGCCAAGGCCCGGGCCGAACTCGGCTACGCCGCGCGGCCCTACCGGCAGGGGCTGGAGGACGCCGTCGCGTGGTTCCGCCAGGCAGGATACGTCCGATGACCACCGCGACCGAGGCGCGCTCCGGCAAGTCGCACCGCGACGAGAACTTTCCGGTCGCGTCGCACCTGATCCATCCGCGCCACCGGCGGCCGATCCTGGCCTTCTACGATTTCGTGCGCGCGGGCGACGACGTCGCCGACAATGCGGGCCTCGACCCGTCCCGCAAGGTGGCGCTCCTCGACGGGCTCGCGGCGGCGCTGACCGGCACCGGCCCGGACGATCCCGAGGCCGCGCCCCTGCGCGCGGCGCTGGCCGAGCGCGGCCTCTCCCCGCGCCACGCCCTCGACTTGCTCGACGCCTTCCGGATGGACGCGCGCAAGTCGCGCTACGCCAGCTTCGACGAGCTGATGCACTATTGCCGCTACTCGGCGATGCCGGTCGGCCGCTTCGTCCTCGACGTGCACGGCGAGGATCCGGCCGCGACCTGGGCGGCCTCGGACGCGATCTGCGCGGCGCTGCAGATCATCAACCACCTGCAGGATTGCGGGAAGGACTTCTCGCAGCTCGACCGGGTCTACCTGCCGGAGGACCTGATGGCGACGCACGGGGTCGCGGCGGGCGACCTCGGCGCGCCGCGGGCCTCGCCGGGCCTGCGGGCGGTGATCGGCACGCTGGCCCACCGCTGCCTCGACCTCCTGCACGAGGGACGGGCCCTGCCCGACCTGATCGAGGACACCCGGCTGGCGATGGAGATCGCCGCCATCCACCGCCTCGCCGTGATGCTCGCCCGCGGCCTCACGGCCCGCGACCCGCTGAGCCAGCGCGTCCATCACGGCAAGGCCGCCTTCGCGCTGATCGCCCTCGGGGCGGCCGGCACCGCCCTCGCCCGCCGGCCCTTCCGGCGGCACCTCGCCCCCTCCGTCCGGGGAGCCCGCCCGTGACCGCCATCGTCTCCCCCGCCCCCGCCCCGCCGGCGCCGGACGCCCCGGCCCTCCCCGCCGCGGGATCGTCCTTCTACGCGGCGATGCGCCTGCTCCCGGCGGCGCAGCGCGACGCGATGTACGCGGTCTACGCCTTCTGCCGGGCGGTCGACGACGTGGCCGACGACGGCGGCCCGCGCGAGCAGCGCGCGGCCGAGCTCGACCGCTGGCGGGCCGACATCGACGCGCTCTATGCCGGGCGCCCGGTGGCGCGCACCGCCGCGCTCGCCGGGCCGGTGGGGCAGTTCGGCCTGCGCCGGGAGGATTTCCAGGCCGTCATCGACGGCATGGCGATGGATGCCGAGGCCGACATCGTGGCGCCGGACGAGGCCGTGCTCGACCTCTACTGCGACCGGGTCGCGAGCGCGGTCGGGCGGCTCTCGGTGCGGATCTTCGGCCTCGCCGAGGGGCCGGGCCGCGACCTCGCCCACCATCTCGGCCGCGCCCTGCAGCTGACCAACATCCTGCGCGACGTCGACGAGGACGCGGAGCGCGGGCGGCTCTACCTGCCGCGCGAGCGCCTCGCCGCCATCGGCCTTCCCCGGCCGACGCCGGAGGCGGCCCTGCGCCACCCCCGGCTCGGGGAGGTCTGCGAGGCGCTCGCCGCCGAGGCCGAGGCCCATTACCGGGCCTCCTGGCGCATCATCGCGGCCTCGCCGCGCCGGGCCACCAAGGCGCCGCGGATCATGGCGGCGGCCTACCACCTCATCCTCGACGGGCTGAGGGCGCGCGGCTGGGCGGCGCCCCGCCCCCGGGTGAAGCCCGGCAAGCTCGCGCTGGTCGGCGTCCTCCTGCGCCACGGGATCCTGTGATGGCCGGCCGCGTCCACGTCCTCGGCGCCGGGCTCGCCGGCCTCTCGGCGGCCGTGCAACTGGTCCAGGCCGGCCGGCCCGTCGTCCTGCACGAGGCCGCCAAGCAGGCCGGCGGGCGCTGCCGCTCCTACCACGATCCGGCCCTCGGGCTGACCATCGACAACGGCAACCACCTGCTCCTGTCGGGCAACCGCGACGCCCTCGCCTTCCTGCGCGCGGTCGGGGCTCCGGCCGGGGCGCTGACCGGCCCGGACGAGGCCGCCTTCCCGTTCGCGGACCTCGCCACCGGCGAGCGCTGGACCCTGCGGCCCAATGCCGGCCGCCTGCCCTGGTGGGTGCTCGACGCGAGCCGCCGCGTGCCGGGCAGCCGCGCGCGGGACTACCTCGCGCCGATCGGCCTCATGCGGGCGGGCCATCCCCGCACGATCGGGGAGAGCATGGCCTGCGAGGGGCTGCTCTGGGAGCGGCTCTGGCATCCGGTGCTGCTCGCGGCCCTCAACACCGACCCGCGCGAGAGCGACGCCGCGCTCGCCGCCGCGATCCTGCGCGAGACGCTCGGGGCGGGCGGCCGGGCCTGCCGGCCCCTGGTGGCGATCGAGGGCCTGTCGGCGGCCTTCGTGGAGCCGGCCCTGCGCTTCCTGGAGCGCGCGGGCGCCGAGATCCGCTTCGGCCGGCGCCTGCGCGCCCTCGAGATCGCCGGGGACCGGGTCGCCGCCCTCGCCTTCGCGGACGGCGCCGAGGCGCTGGGGCCGGAGGACGGCGCCGTGATGGCGCTGCCGGCCTGGGTGGCGACCGACCTGCTGCCCGGCCTCGACGCCCCGCAGGAGCACCGCGCCATCGTCAACGCGCATTTCGCGGTGGCGCCGCCCCCGGGTTCGCCGCTCCTGCTCGGGGTGATCGGCGGCCTGACCGAGTGGCTCTTCGCCTATCCGGACCGGCTCTCGGTGACGATCAGCGGCGCCGACCGCCTGCTCGAGACCCCGCGCGAGGATCTCGCCGAGCGGATCTGGGCCGAGGTCGCGCGCCTCACCGGCCAGGCCGGCGCGGCCCTGCCCCGCTGGCAGGTCGTCAAGGAGAAGCGGGCCACCTTCGCGGCCACGCCCGCGCAGGCGGCACGGCGCCCAGGTGCGCGGACGCACCTCGCCAACCTCGCCCTTGCGGGAGATTGGACCGCGACGGGGCTGCCCTCGACCATCGAGGGCGCGATCCGCTCCGGCGCCACGGCCGCGGCCCTTTTCACACAGGAACGATCAGCTCTGCGCGGAGCGGCTTGACGAGGGCCGCGCCGCGTCGGAACAGCTTGAGCATAGGCGGCGTTCTTGCATCGCCGCGAATCAGGGATCCAACCGGCGTCGGGCGCGCCGCCCGACAGGAGAAGGTGAGATCATCGTGGGCAAGGTCGAGACGCTCCACCGCACGAGCACGCAGGACATCACGCTCGACGACGTCGAGCGGCGCGTCACGCTCGCGTCGAAGGCTCTCATGCGCCTCGCGAACGCGGACGGGCACTGGTGCTTCGAGCTGGAGGCCGACGCCACCATTCCGTCCGAGTACATCCTCTACCATCATTTCCGCGGCTCGATCCCGACGGCCGAATTGGAGGGGAAGATCGCCGCCTACCTGCGCCGCACCCAGAGCGCGCAGCACGACGGCTGGGCCCTGATCCATGACGGCCCCTTCGACATGAGCGCGACCGTCAAGGCCTACTTCGCCCTCAAGATGGTCGGCGACCCGATCGACGCGCCCCACATGCGCCGGGCCCGCGACGCGATCCTGCGCCGGGGCGGCGCCGCCCACGCCAACGTCTTCACCCGGATCATGCTCGCCCTCTACGGCGAGGTGCCGTGGACCGCCGTGCCGGTGATGCCGGTCGAGGTGATGCTGCTGCCGCGGTGGTTCCCCTTCCACCTCGACAAGGTCTCCTACTGGGCCCGCACCGTGATGGTGCCGCTCTTCGTCCTGCAGGCCAAGAAGCCGCGGGCCCGCAACCCGCGCGGCATCGGCATCCGCGAACTCTTCGTCGAGGCGCCCGAGCGCGTGAAGCGCTGGCCGGCCGGCCCGCAGGAATCCTCGCCCTGGCGCCCGGTCTTCGCGGCCATCGACAAGGTGCTGCAGAAGGTCGAGGGCTTCTTCCCGGCCGGCTCGCGGGCGCGGGCGATCGACAAGGCGGTGGCCTTCGTCAGCGAGCGCCTGAACGGCGAGGACGGGCTCGGCGCGATCTTCCCGGCCATGGTCAACACCGTGCTGATGTTCGAGGCGCTCGGCTACCCGGACGACCACCCCCTCGCGGTCACGGCCCGCTCCTCGGTCGAGAAGCTCGTCACCGTCAAGGAGCACGAGGCCTACGTCCAGCCCTGCCTGTCCCCGGTCTGGGACACGGCGCTCGCCGCCCACGCCCTGATGGAAGCCGGCGGGACCGAGGCGGAGCGCCACGCCAAGCGCGCCATGGACTGGCTGAAGCCCCTGCAGGTGCTCGACATCAAGGGCGACTGGGCGGCCTCCAAGCCGGACGTGCGGCCGGGCGGCTGGGCCTTCCAGTACGCCAACCCGCACTACCCGGACCTCGACGACACCGCGGTCGTGGTGATGGCCATGGACCGGGTGCAGAGCCGCCGCAGCCCCGGGCCCGACGCGGCCGATTACGGGCTCTCGATCGCCCGCGCCCGCGAATGGGTCGAGGGCCTGCAGAGCCGCGACGGCGGCTGGGCGGCCTTCGACGCGGACAACACCTACCACTACCTCAACTACATTCCGTTCTCGGATCACGGGGCGCTGCTCGACCCGCCGACCGCCGACGTGACGGCGCGCTGCGTCTCGATGCTGTCCCAGCTCGGCGAGACCCGGGAGACCTGCCCGCCCCTCGACCGCGGCGTCGCCTACCTGCTCGCCGACCAGGAGGCGGACGGCAGCTGGTACGGCCGCTGGGGCATGAACTACATCTACGGGACGTGGTCGGTGCTCTGCGCCCTCAACGCGGCCGGGATCGACCCCGCCTGCGAGCCGGTGCGGCGGGCGGTGACCTGGCTCACCGCGATCCAGAACCCCGACGGCGGCTGGGGCGAGGACGCGTCGAGCTACAAGCTCGAATATCGCGGCTACGAGCGGGCGCCGAGCACGGCCTCGCAGACCGCCTGGGCGCTGCTCGCGCTGATGGCGGCCGGCGAGGCGGACAACCCGGCCGTGGCGCGCGGCATCAACTACCTGACCCGCACCCAGGGGGCGGACGGGCTCTGGGCCGAGGACCGCTACACGGCGACCGGGTTCCCGCGCGTCTTCTACCTGCGCTACCACGGCTACGCGAAGTTCTTCCCCCTCTGGGCGCTGGCCCGCTACCGCAACCTCCAGCGGGGCAACAGCCTCAAGGTGGCGGTGGGGATGTGACCCCGGCGGAGGGGCCGGCCCGCCCGCGCGGGCAGGCCGCGCCCCCTCCGCGGAGCCTGCGCCTGCCTGCGCGGTTCCTCCATCGAGAGCCGGTCCGACCGGCGGCCGGCGGGATTGCGCGATGACGCTCTTCAGCTACCACGCCTCGCACGAGCAGGTGGCCCCGCGCGACCTCCTCGCCCACGTGCAGCGGGCCGAGCAGGCGGGTTTCGACGGCGCCTTCTCGTCGGACCACCTCCAGCCCTGGTCGGCCGCGCAGGGCCAGTCGGGCTTCGCCTGGGCCTGGCTCGGGGCGGCGCTCCAGGCGACGCAGCGCCTGACCTTCGGGATCATCACGGTGCCGGGCGGCTGGCGCTACCACCCGGCGGTGCTGGCCCAGGCGGTGGCGACGCTCGGCCAGATGTATCCGGGCCGCCTGCCCTGGGTCGCGCTCGGCAGCGGGCAGGCCCTCAACGAATCGGTCACCGGCACGCCCTGGCCCGACCGGCCCGAGCGCCACGCGCGGCTGCGCGAGGGCGCCGAGATCATGCGGGCGCTGCTCGCGGGCGAGACCGTGACCCATCGCGGCCGGGTCTCGGCCCTGGACGCCAAGGTGTGGTCCCGCCCCGAGACGCCGACCCGGCTGGTCGGCGCCGCCACCACGCCGGAGACCGCCGCCTGGCTCGGCACCTGGGCGGACGGGCTCCTGACGGTGGGCAGCCGGCCCGAGGCGCTCGCCCCGATCGTCGAGGCCTTCCGGGAGACCGGCGGCGCCGACAAGCCGATCTTCCTCAAGCTCGATCTCAGCTTCGCCCGCGACCCGGCCGAGGCGCTGGCGCAGGCGCACGCGGCCTGGCGCTTCAACCAGCTCGGCAGCCCGGTCGCCTGGGAATTGCGCAGCCCGGCCGAGTTCGACGCCGCGTCGCGGTTCGTGCGGCCGGAGGACATGCACGCCCAGGTGCTGGTCTCGGCGGATCTCGGCGAGATGACCGAGCGCATCGCCGCCTGCGCGGCTCTGGGCTTCGACAGCATCGACCTGCACCAGGTCGGCGGGGGCCAGGCCGCGTTCATCGACGCCTTCGGCGAGCGGGTGCTGCCGGCCCTGCGCGCCCGCCGGGCGCCGGCGGCGGATTTCGACCCGGCCCTGATGCGGCCGGCCGCGCGGGCCGGGTAGGAGTCCCGCCCGGCGGCCCGTCGCGACGGATTCGGGCGGCCCCGCGGGCCGGCGGGGGGCATGATGATGGACGTGCTGGCGTCGCTGCGCGCCCTCGGCGCGCCGAGCTGCCTGCTGGCCCTCGGCTGCGCGGCCGGCGCCGGGCTGGTCCTCGGGGGGCCGCGGCGCCTGCGCGCGGGCGGGGCTTTGCTCCTCGGCGCCGCGGCGGCGGCGCTCGGCCTCGTCCTGGTCCTGCCCCTGGACCAGTGCTGCTGCGGCCCCTGGAGGAGCGCTTTCCCGCCGCCGCGGAGCTGGCGCGGGTCGACGGGGTGGTCGTCCTCGGCGGCGCCCTGGCGGAGGGCATCCGGGCGGAGCGCGGCGCGCCGGGCCTGAACCGGGAGGCGGACCGGCTCGTCGCCTTCGCGGCGCTCGCGCGGCGCTACCCGGCCGCCAAGCTCGTCTTCGCGGGCGGCCCGGCCTCGGGGCGGCGGGAGGGGCTCACCGAGGCGCAGGCGAGCCGGGCCCTGCTCGAGGAGATCGGCCTGCCCCCCGGCCGGCTCCTCGTCGACGACCGCTCGCGGAGCACCTGGGAGAACGCCGTCGAGGCCCGCGCCCTGGCGCGGCCCGGGCCCGGGGAGACGTGGCTGCTCGTGACCTCCGCGAGCCACATGCCCCGGGCCATGGGCGCGTTCCGGCGGGCCGGGTGGCCGCCGCTCCTGGCTTGGCCCGTGGCCTACCGCACGACGCGGCGCGGCGCGGCGGCCCTGCGGCCCCTCGGCGCCAAGCTCGCGGCCATCGACCTCGCCGCGCACGAATGGGCCGGGCTGCTCGCCTACCGCCTGCGCGGCCGCAGCGACCGGCTGCTGCCCGCGCCCGAGCCGGCGATCGCCGGACGCACCTGACGTAAGGTCAAGCTTAACCAATCCCGCCCTCGCCGCGCCCTGGCTGCTGGTGCCGCTCGCGGGGCCTCTGGTGCGGGCCGGGCTCCCGATCCTCGGCGCGATCGTGCCCTGCGCGCGCTTCGCGCAGGCCGCGCGCCTGCCCGCCGCGGCGCGGCTCCTGCCCGCCCTCCGACCGCCGCGGCGCGCCCCAGCGGCCTGATCCCGCCCTCACCACCAGGGAACACCGCGATGGCACGGCTCTTCGTCACGAGGGCTCCGGTTTCCTCGGCACCCTCCTGGTCGGCCGGCTGCTCGCCGAGGGCCCCGAGGGGGTGTTCCATTGCGCGGCCCTCCTCGCCCATGCGGCGCGCGGGCGCCGCGAGATCTGGTCCAGCAACGTCGAGGGAACCCGCTGCCTCGCCCGCGCGACCGCCGCCGCCGGCGTCCCGAACCTCGTCTTCGTCTCCAGCAACTGTCTCTGGGGACACGGCTTCGACCGCCCGGTGCGCGAGGACGACCCGCCCGCGCCGTGCGAGATCCACGGTGCCAGCAAGTGGGAGGGCGAGAGGATCCTGGCCGACCACGCGGGCGACTTCGCGGCCGCGATCCTGCGCTCGCCGACCATTATCGACGAGGGGCGGCTCGGGCTGCTCGCCATCCTGTTCGAGTTCATCGCCGAGGGGCGCAGGGTCTGGCTGGTGGGCCGGGGCGGGAACCGCTCCCGGTTCGTCGCCGCCCAGGATCTGATCGACGCGATGCTGCGCGCGTGGCGCGCCCGCATCGCCGGCACCTTCGGCATCGGCGCGGACCATGTCGGCACGATGCGGGACACCTTCGCGCAGGTGGCGGCGGCCGGCACCGGCGCGCGCGCGGCGCATCTCCCGGCGGCCCCGACCCTGCTCGCCATGCGGCCGGCCCACGCCCTGCGGGTCTCGCCCCTCGGGCCCTACCATGACCGCATGATCACCCAGGATTTCGTCTTCGACACGACCCGCCTCAAGGCGGCGCTCGGCTGGCGCCCGACCCTGACGAACGGCGCCATGCTGCTGTCGGCCTACCGCTGCGACGCGGCCCACCGCGCGGAGATCGCGGCCCGCCGACGCGCCTCGGCCCATCGCCGCGCCGCCGGGATGGGGATCATCCGCCTGCTCAAATGGGTGTCCTGAGGGTTCGGCGGCGGGGCGGATGCGGGCGCCGGGCCCCGCCCGGGACCCGCGATCCTGCCGCAGGCCCGGACCGCCGGCACCCTCCCGCCGCGGACCAGACCCTCGCCGCGCGCCTGCGGTCCGCCCGTGGCAGCGTCGCCACATCCCCGCCCCGAGCCCGCTGGTATGAAGGATGCACCGCGGCGGGATCCCGCCGGTCCCTTCCGCTCACACGGGGCGCCCATCCGCATGATCGTCGTCGAGGACAGTCTCACCGGACCCCATCCCGTGCTGGCCGTGACCGGCCTCGCCCGCGAGGCGCGCCTCGCCGCGGGGCCGGGCGTCGCCACGGTGGGCGCGGGCGGCAATCCCGAGCGCCTGCGGGCCGTCCTGCGCGAGCGGGTGCGGCCCGGCTGCCGCGCGGTGATGAGCATCGGCATCGCGGGCGGGCTCGATCCGGCCCTGGCGCCCGGCGACGTGGTGGTGGCCACCGGCGTGGTCGCGGCCGGCCGGCGCCACGGCGCCCATCCGGACGTGGTGCGGGCGCTGGCCGCGCGCCTCGCGGACGCGCCGTTCCGGGTCCGGCGGGCCGACCTCGCCGGGGAGGACTTCGCCGTGCTCTCGCCCCACGCCAAGGCGGTGCTGCACGTGCAGACGGGCGCGGCCGCCGTCGACATGGAGTCGCACGTGGCGGCGTCCTTCGCGCAGGCGCACGGGCTGCCCTTCTGCGCCGTGCGGGTGATCTGCGACCCCGCCGACCGGGCGCTCCCCGCCGCGATCGCCAAGGCCCTCAAGCCGAACGGCGAGCCCGACCTGCTCGCCGTCCTGTCGGCGCTGGCGCGCCGCTCCGCCAAGGTGGGCGGGCTCGTGCGCCTCGCCCGCGATTCCTCGGCGGCCTTCGCCTCCCTAGGCCGCTGTCGCGCGCTTCTTGGCGTCGGCCTCGGCGTTCCGGATCTCGGAGAGCTTCTGCGCGACGTTGCGTGAGAAGACGAACTCCGCCGGGCGCTGGTTCTCCAGGGAGATCTCCGGGGCCATCTCGCCCTCGGTCCGGATGCCGCGCAGCGCGAAGACGAGCGGCTTCCAGGGCTTGCGCACCGAATCGACCACCGAGGACGCCTCGTAGCCGGAATGCACCATGCAGTCCGCGCACTTCTCGTAGTTGCCGGTGCCGTAGGCGTCCCAGTCGGTCGTCTCCATCAGCTCCTTGAAGGTCTTGGCGTAGCCCTCGCCCAGCAGGTAGCAGGGCTTCTGCCAGCCGAACACGGTCCGGGTCGGGTTGCCCCAGGGCGTGCAATGGTAGGACTGGTTGCCCGCCAGGAAGTCGAGGAACAGGCCCGATTGCTGGAAGGTCCACTTCTCGCGGCCCTTCTGCTTGCCGAGGCGGAACACGCCGCGGAACAGCTCCTTGGTGGCCTTCCGGTTCAGGAAGTGCTGCTGATCGGGCGCGCGCTCGTAGGCGTAGCCGGGCGAGACGGTGATGCCGTCGATGCCCATCCGGGTCACGCTGTCGAAGAAGTCGGCGATCCGCTCCGGCGCGGAGTTGTTGAAGAAGGTGCAGTTGATCGTGACGCGGAAGCCCAGATCCTTGGCCTTCTTGATCGCCGCCACCGCCTTGTCATAGACGCCGCGCTGGCACACCGACTTGTCGTGCATCTCCTTGTCGCCATCGAGATGGATCGACCAAGTGAAGTACGGGCTCGGCTTGTACTGCGAGATCTTCTTCTCGAGCAGCAAAGCGTTCGTGCAGACGATCGCGAATTTCTTCTGCTGGATGATGCCCTCGACGATCTGGGGCAGGTCCTTGTGCAGCAGAGGCTCGCCGCCCGCGATGACGACGACCGGCGCGCCGCACTCGCGGACCGATTCCAGGGCCTCGTCGACCGGCAGACGCTTGTTGAGAATCTCGTCCGGATAATCGATCTTCCCGCAGCCGGCGCAGGCCAGATTGCAGCGGAACAGCGGCTCCATCATCATCACGAGCGGGTAGCGCTTGCGGCCCGTGAGGTGCTGCTTGAGGATGTAGCCGCCGATCTTTGCGACGTACCGAAGAGGGATGCCCAAGATCGAGGCTCCTTGTCTCGCTTGCAGGGGGATGAACCGAGGGTCCTTAGCGCGAAAAACGGCGGAATTCCAGCAACCTAGGTTCGAATGGCTCTAACCGTTGCCCAAACCCAACGGTCCGGCGACGCTAACCCGCCCTCGCGCGTCGACCAATGCCGCGGGCGCAACCTTGATGCGACGCTGCAGCGCAGCAAGCCACGGCCCGGGCGGCGGCCGGGCGCCGCGCGGCGGCGCAACCGGGCGCCCGGGCGATTCGGTGCCCGTCCCGGGATTCGCTGCCCCGTCCGGACGATTCGCTCCCGCGCGCCGGCCCGTTCGAGACGGGGTGCGGCCCTCCCGGGCGAGGGACGCGGCGCCTCGGGACGGGCCGCGGGAGCGCGTCCTCGCGAGGTCCGGGCGGGCGCGCCGCGCCGGGGACGCGCACCCGTCCGGAGCCCGGCGCGTTGCAATCGCCTCTCGGGGCCACTACTTAGCGCGCCAACGCCCGGGAACGATGCGGGGCGCTCCGGCTTGCCGGACGAGGGCCCCCGGCACCGTGCCCGCCCCGACGCGCGGCGTGCGCCCGCATGTGCGGCGTGCGCAAGCGTGGGGTCGCGGCACCGACGGATCCGGGCGGGAGCGCGCTCCCGGCCCCGCACAAGGTTAGGCTAGACCACGTGATCGAACGGCTCGTCGCGCTCTCCGTCCGCCATCGCTGGCTGGTGCTGCTCGCCTGCCTCGCCCTGACGGCGGCGAGCGCGCTGACGGCGGCGCACCGCTTCCGCATCAACACCGACGTCGAGCGCCTGATCGCGCCCGACGTGGGCTGGCGTCAGGACGAGATCCAGTTCGAGAAGGCCTTCCCCCAGCGCAGCAACCTGCTGGTGGCGGTGATCGACGCGCGCACCCCCGAGCAGGCGGACGAGGCGGCGACGCGCCTCGCCGAGGCCCTGTCGCAGCACAGGAGCCGCCTGCCGGTGGTCTACCGGCCCGACGGCGGTCCCTTCTTCGACAAGAACGGCTTCCTGCTGATGCCGCAGAAGGAGCTGGAGCAGACCACCGAGCGGCTGGTGCAGCAGCAGGGGCTGCTCGGGCCGCTCGCGGCGGACCCGTCGCTGCGCGGCATCCTGCAGGCGATGGGCCTGGGCGCGCAGGGCGTGAAGGGCGGCCAGGCCAAGATCGAGGACCTGACGAGCCCGCTCGGCCAGCTGCGCGACACGTTCGAGAAGGCGCTGAGGGGCGAGCCGGCCCGCCTGTCCTGGCAGCTCCTGCTCTCGGGCGGCAAGGCCGAGACGGGGGACCTGCGCCGCTTCGTCATCACCCAGCCGCGCCTGGACTTCGACGAATTGCAGCCGGGCGCCGACGCCAGCGCGCTGATCCGCAAGACCGCCCGCGACCTCCACCTCACGCCGCAGGACGGCGTGACGGTGCGCCTGACCGGCCAGGTCGCGGTGGCGGACGACGAGTTCGCCACCCTCTCGGACGACGCCCTCCTCAACAACTCGGTGACGGTGGGCGCCATCGTCCTGTTCCTGTGGCTGGCGCTGCGCTCGCCGAGCCTCGTGGTCGCGGTGATCATCACGACCTTCGCGGGCCTCATCGTCACGGCGGCGCTCGGCCTGCTGATGGTCGGCGAACTCAACCCGATCTCGGTCGCCTTCGCGGCCCTGTTCGTCGGGCTCGGCATCGATTTCGGCATCCAGTTCGCGGTGCGCTACCGGGCCGACCGCTTCGTGCAGCCCGACCTGGCCAAGGCGATCCGCTCGGCCGCCCACGGGGTCGGCTGGTCCCTGACGCTCGCCGCGGTGTCGCTGCTGGCGGGCTTCTTCTCCTTCCTGCCGACGGAGTTCCGCGGCGTGTCCGAACTCGGCCTCATCGCCGGCGTCGGCATGATCGTGGCCTACCTGTTCGCGCTGACGCTGCTGCCCGCCCTGATCGCGGTGTTCAAGCCGCGGGGCGAGAAGGAGGAGGTCGGCACCGCCTCGCTGGCCAAGGTCGATCACTGGATCATCGAAAACCGCAAGCTCGTGCTGGTGCTGACCGGGCTCGTGACCGTGGCGGGCCTGCCGCTCCTCTACTACCTGCCGTTCGACTCGAACCCGATGCACCTGCGCAGCCCGAAGGTGGAATCGGTCGCGACCTATCTCGACCTCGCCAAGGACCCGGCCACGAGCCCCAACACGATCGACGTGCTGGTGCCGAACCGCGACGCGGTGCGGCCGATGGCCGAGCGCCTGCGGGCGCTGCCGATCGTCGCGAACGTGATCGACATCGACACCTTCGTGCCCCTGGACCAGGACCAGAAGCTCGCGACCATCGAGGACGCGGCGAGCGTGCTCGGCCCGGTGCTGAACCCGCCCCGCGTGGCGCCGCCGCCGAGCGACCGGGACGTGGTCCAGGCGCTCAAATCCGCCTCGGGCGCCCTGCGCGGCATCGCCGGCAAGGGCGAGAGCGCGCCCGAGAAGGAGGTGCTCGCCTTCACGGACACGCTCGACCGCCTCGCCGAGGCCTCCCCGCAGGTGCGGGAGGCGGCCGCGGCCGCGACCGTGCCGGACCTCAAGGGCCTTCTCGCGCGCCTGCGCGGCCTGCTCTCGCCGGAGAAGATCACCCTGGAGAGCCTGCCCGAGCAGATCCGCTCGGAATGGATCGCCAAGGACGGGCGCGCCCGGCTGGAGGTGCAGCCCAAGGGCAACTCGAACGACAATACGGTGCTGCGCCGCTTCTCCAAGGAGGTGCTGAGCGTGGCGCCGCACGCGACCGGCGCGCCGATCGCCACGACGCGGTCGAGCAGCACGATCCTGGGCGCCTTCATCGAGGCGGGCGCCCTCGCCCTGCTGTCGATCTTCGTGATCCTGTCGGTCGCGCTGCGCCGCCCGTGGGACGTGGCGATGGCGCTCGGCCCGCTGGTGCTCGCGACCCTGTGGACGCTGGAGGCGCTCTACCTGATCGGGATGCCGCTCAATTTCGCCAACATTATCGCGATGCCGCTGATGCTGGCCGTGGGCGTGGCCTTCCACATCTACTACGTGATCGCGTGGCGGGCGGGCGTGGCCGACATGCTGGCCTCGAGCCTGACCCGGGCGATCTTCTTCTCGGCGCTGACGACCGGGACGGCGTTCGGCTCGCTGGTCCTGTCGAGCCATCCGGGCACCGCGAGCATGGGCAAGCTGCTCGCGCTCTCGCTGTTCTTCACGCTGGTGGCGGCCTTCTTCATCGTGCCGGCCTTCCTCGGCCCGCCGCCGAAGGCGAAGGGGAAGGACGCGCCCGCCCGGGCCCCGGAGCCGGTGCGGGAGCCCGAGGGCGTGGTGGCGCGCCGGGCGGTGTGATGCGGGATCCGCTTTGATCAGGCGGATCCCGGATCAGGCGAGGAAATCCCCGAACCCGCCCAGGACTGCGCCCGATTCCCTGAGCGCCGCCCGGCTCTCCGGGGCCGTGAGGGCCGCGAGTTCCTCCGCGTAGGCATAGCCCGGCGCCTCGCCCGGGAAGCCGCCCCGCGTCGCCGGATGGGTGTAGAGCTCGGTCAGCCCCGCCGGCAGGTGCCGCAGCAGCGCCGCGACCCGGGGCGGACTCATCCGCCCCGACCAGGCGAGGCCGAGCACGCCGTCCGGCACCAGGAGCCCGGCCCGGCGGGCGCGCCGGCCGAGCAGGGCCGCCCAGGGCGCCGTGTCGAGGGCGAGGCCCGGGGCCGCGCCCGACTCCGCCCGGCGCAGCACGGCCCGGTCCTCGCGCGGCACGCGCAGGGCCCGCATGCCGTGCGGGCGCCCGATCCGCAGCACCAGGCCGGCGATCACCGGGTGGACGTGGAAGTGCTTGTGCGCGTTGACGTGGTCGAGGGGCAGCCCGGTGGCCCGGTAGGCCTCGAACTGGGCCCGGATCTCGGCGGCGAGCTGGCGGCGGGCGCGGGGCTTGGCCGCGAGGTCGAGGCCGAGCCCGCCCATGTCCCGCCGCAGCAGGCCCTGCCCGTCGACGAGGTCGGGCAGCTCCGCCGCCGGCAGGCACGGCCAGGCCTCGACCATCACGAGGTGCAGGCCGACGCGCAGCGAGGGCAGCCGCCGCGCGCGGGCGACCGCGTCCGCGGCGGCGGGGGCCGCCACCATGAGGCTCGCGGCCGAGAGGATGCCTTCGCGGTGCGCCCGCTCGACTGCCTCGTTCACCTCGGGCGACAGGCCGAAATCGTCGGAGGTGACGACGAGGCGCCTGACCTGCCGGCGCCCGTCCCGGGACCGGGGGCTCACGCCGCCTTGGCGCTGCCGCCCGCCTGACGCTCCTTCAGGAAGTGCCAGAACTCGACGCCCTCGCGCAGGCGGCGCTTCATCATCTCGGGCGAGCGCACCATCTCGCCGACGATCGAGGCGATCTTCGGCGCCCGGAAGTAGAACTTCTTGTAGAACTCCTCCACCGAGTTGAAGATCTCGGTGTGCGACAGGTGGGGATAGTGCAGCGGCGCGATCTGCACCCCGTTCTCGTCGACGAGCTCGGCATTGGCCTCGTCGAGCCAGCCGTTCTCGACCGCCTGCTTGTACAGGAAGGTGCCCGGATACGGCGCCGCGAGGGAGACCTGGATGGTGTGCGGGTTGATCCGGGTGGCGAACTTGATCGTCTCCTGGATCGTCTCCTTGGACTCGCCCGGCAGCCCGAGGATGAAGGTGCCGTGGATGGCGATGCCGAGGTCGTGGCAATCCTTGGTGAACTTCTCCGCCACCTCGACCCGCATGCCCTTCTTGATGTTGTGCAGGATCTGCTGGTTGCCGGACTCGTAGCCGACCAGCAGCAGGCGCAGGCCGTTGTCCCGCAGCACCTTCAGGGTCTCGCGCGGCACGTTCGCCTTGGCGTTGCAGGACCAGGTCACGCCGAGCTTGCCGAGCTCGCGGGCGATCTCCTGGGCGCGCGGCAGGTTGTCCGTGAAGGTGTCGTCGTCGAAGAAGAACTCCTTCGTCTGCGGGAACGCCTTCAGGCAGTACTTGATCTCCTCGATCACGTGCCCGACCGAGCGCGTCCGGTAGGTGTGCCCGCCCACCGTCTGCGGCCAGAGGCAGAAGGTGCAGCGCGACTTGCAGCCCCGGCCGGAATAGAACGAGATGTAGGGGTGCTTCAGGTAGCCGATGAAGTAGTTCTCCATCACCAGGTCGCGCTTGTAGACGCTGGTGACGAAGGGCAGCTGATCCATGTCCATCATCACCGGCCGGTCCTCGTTGTGCACGATGACGCCGGAGGCGTTGCGGTAGGACAGGCCCTTGATCTGCGCGAGGTCGCGGCCGTCGGCGACCTCCTTGCAGGTGAAGTCGAACTCGTTGCGGGCCACGAAGTCGATCGCCGGCGCCTTCTCCAGCGAGCCCTGCGCGTCCACCGCCACTTTGGCGCCGATCAGGCCGGCCTTCAGGTTCGGGTTCACGGCCTTCAGCGCCTCGACCGTCGCCACGTCCTGCTTGAAGGACGGGACCGAGGTGTGGAGCACGACGAGGTCGAAATCCTTCGCCTGGGCGGCCACGTCGCCGAGCTTCAGGTTGTGCGGGGGCGCGTCGATCAGCTTGGAATTCTCGACGAGCGCCGCCGGCTGGGCGAGCCAGGTCGGGTACCAGAACGACTTGATCTCGCGCTTGGCCTGGTAGCGGGAGCCGGCGCCGCCGTCGAAGCCGTCGAAGGTGGGGGCCTGGAGGAAGAGGGTGCGCATCGGGGAATTCTCGCGATGAGGTGAGGCCGCCGGGGCGGCCGTCAGGTCGTGGGGGCGCCGGTCTCCTGCGCGAGGCCCGGCTCGGGGATGAGCGTGCCGTCAGCCACAACGCGATAATCGTGACCTTTCCAAGTCACGGCGCCGGAGGCGAAGCACCACACGAAGCCGGCGAACGAGACCAGGTCGCGGATCGGCAGCAGCCAGTAGGGATGCGGGTCGAGGCCGAAGGCCCGCTCCAGCCGCAGGCACAGGACGATGCGGCAGGTGAGCGCCAGGGCGGCGATGGCGAGGCCCTGCGGGCTGGTGTTGGGCATCAGCGCGCCGATCAGGGCGAGCGGGAAGGCGTGGGTGACGAGGCTGCCCGCGTAGCCGGCCGGGTCGACGTTGCGGATGGTCCGGTTCCAGCGCGTCTCGTGGCGCCACAGGTCCGAGAGCGAGGTGTCGACGCAGGTATGCCCGATGGTGAAGTTCGGGATGGCGACGATCCCGCCCCCGGCCCCGCGCAGGGCCGCGCCGAGCGCGTAATCGTCGGCGAGGTCGTCCTTCACCCGCTCGAAGCCGCCGATCGCCGCGAGCGCCTCGGCCCGGAACGCGATGGTGGAGCCGAAGCAGGGCTCGGCCAGGGAGAGGCCGGTGCCGACGAGCACGTTCGGCAGGAACTGCGTGTCGATGGCCAGCGTCGAGAGCTGCGCCCAGACGCTCCGCTGGGCCGGCACGCCGTGATACAGGCAGGTCACCGCCGCCACGCCCGGCCGGCCGAGCTCCGCGACGATGCGCTCCAGGTAGTCCGGGCGCACCACCATGTCGCTGTCGGCCAGCACCACGACCTCGTGCGCGATCAGCCCGGCCATGTTGATCAGGTTCGACACCTTGCGGTTCGAACCGTGCTGGCGGGCGTCGAGCGCGAGGTCGATGCGCAGGTCCGGGTGCTCGGCCTTGAGCCGGGCGACCATCGCCAGGGCCGGGTCGGCGGCGCTCTGCACGCCGAAGATGATCTGGACCGGGCCGGCGTAATCCTGGCGGCAGAAGCTGGTCAGGTTCTCGTAGAGGTTCGGCTCGTCCCCGCAGAGCGGCTTCATCAGCGTGACCGAGGGCCGGGCCGCGCCGGCCGGGAGCGTCGGCGTCGGGCGCCCCGCCGCGCGGCCGGCGAGCCACGCCGCCGCGAGGGCGTAGGCGCAGCCCGCCGCCGCCAGGGTGAGGAGCAGGGTGGAGATCCAGGTGGAGTCCATGAGGGGTTCCGAGGACGCTGGCGGCCGCCACGGGGCGGCGGGTCGGGGGCGGCCCCCGCGAGGTCAGGGCTTCTGGGCGGGAGGCGCGGCGGCGAGCATCGTGGCGGTGGTCTGGCGCAGGAAGTCGAGCAGCGCGTCCGGACCGCCGCTCTTCAGCGGCTCGGCGAAGGTGGTCCGCAGGGTGCCCGCCTCGCTGATCGTGCCCTGCAGGTAGACGTCGGTGATCTTGCCGTCGTTGGTCGTGATGTAGTCGACCGGGGAGGAATCGCCGCTCGCGTCGGTGGCGGTGCTGCGCACGATGCGCCCGCTGCCGCGCGCCTCGCTCGCGGGCTGCACGTCGAAGCGGCCGCCGGCCGCCGCCGACAGGCGGGTCGCGTAGGTGGCGGTGAGGTAGGGCCCGAAGGCCTCGATCAGCGCGGCCTGCTTGTCGGCCGGCACGTCCTTCCAGCGGCTGCCGATCGCGAGGCGCAGCATGGCGGGCAGGTCGAAGGACTCGGCCACCGGCCCGGTCAGCACCGCGACGCGCCCGCGCACGTCCGGCTGCTTGAGCGCCTCGGTGAAGGCCGCGATCATCCGCTGCACCGTCGCGACCGCCGGATCGTCGGCCGCCCGGGCCGGCCCGGGCGCGACGAGCGCCCCCACCCCGACCCAGCACTCCAGGGCTGCCCCGGCCGCGAGGCCGGCACCGGCCGACAGGCCGGCCCGCAGGAACTCCCGTCGATTCCGCACGAGCGTCACTCTCCCCTTTTGGCGTCGGCCGCCGCCGGCGCGTAGCCGTAGGCGGGATCGAGGGGCGGCGCGATCGGCGCCGACCCGAACAGCGAGCGCAGGGACGACCCGAGCCCGGTCGTCTCGCCGCGGGCGCGGCTCTCCAGGGCATGCCAGAGGCCGAGACTCGGCACGCCGACCGCCAGATCCGCGACCCGCTTGACCAGGGACAGGGCGAGGGCCGACTCGGCCGGGATGCCGAACACCGCGCAGAGGGCGATCAGGCCGCCCTCCTGGGCACCGAGGGCGCCGGGCACCGCGAAGGCGGCGCCGCGCACGGCCTGGGCGAGGCTCTCGATCACCAGCGCCTCCAGGAACGGGGCGCCGTAGCCCATGAAGTGCAGCACCACCCAGACTTCGAGCGCGCCGATCACCCAGCCGACGAGGTGCAGGCCGCTCGCCGTGGCGATCCGGCGCGGCGCCCCGTAGAGCCCGCGCAGGCAGTCGTAGAGCACGTCGACGGCGCCGAGCGCCCGCCACTCGCGCCCGCTCGCGAAGCGGCGCAGGGCGGCCTGGAGCAGCCGGTGCCCGTGGCGCCGCTGCACGAGGTAGAAGGCGCCGAGGGCCGGCGCCGCGATCAGGAGCCCGACCGTGACGTAGTGCACGATCGGCCCCTCGCCGCCGAGCGCCACGAGCAGGCCGAGCCCGATCACCGTGAACAGGAACTGCGTCAGCGCCTGGAGCATCAGGTCGACGAACATGCTCGCGCCCGCCAGCCCCCCCGGCACCCGCTGCAGGGTCAGGAGCCGCGCCCCGATCAGGTCGCCGCCGACCTGCGCCACCGGCAGCAGCGTGTTAATGCCCTCGCGGACGAACCGGATGGCGACGCAGACCCGCAGGGCGGGCCGGGACGCGGCGGGGAAGACCGCCCACCAACCGAGCCCCGCCCAGGCGACTGCGACCACGCGGGCGAGGACCACCAGGGCGGCGCCCCACCCGGCCGTCCAGGCCGCCTCCATGACGGCCTCGGGCCCCGAGGACACGAACAGGCCGATGGCGGTGCACAGGCCTGCCGCCAGGGCCAGGGTGGTGAGACGCCTCATGGTCCTCTTTCAGTTGCCGCGGCCGCTGGCCGGCCCCGGAATGCGCGCCATTCGTGCAACGGATGCGGCGCAAATCATCAGCGTGTCCCGGGTGACGTTGCAGCTCCGCCACCGCCTGTCTATCACCGGCCGGACACAGTGCCGGGTAAACGCGCCGCGCCAGCCTCCAGGGCGCATGACCGGAAATGCCCGCAAGATTATGGCGCAGGGCGCTTTTCCGGTCGGGGCGCGGTTCGCGCCGGATGCGGAAGCGCCCCAATGAGGCCGATTTGCAACGGCCGAGAAGGAGACGACATGGACCGGGAGACGACCATCGACAGCGGGCAGAACCTGCTCGACGCCGCCGCTGGCCGGGATCTCCTCGACACGGGGGCGAGCGGCCATGAGGGGCCGCAGGCGAGCGGCCATGAGGGGCCGCAGGCGGGCAGCCACCGGGTGCCCGCGCCCCGATCGCCCGTCATGGCCTGGAACGAGTGGGACCCGCTCGAGGAGGTGATCGTCGGCAGCCTCGACGGGGCGACGATCCCGACCCACCACCTCACGGTGATCTTCAACCTGCCGCGGGCCGCCCAGCCCTTCTACCGGCTCGCCTCGGGCTGGAAATACCCGAAATTCATGAAGAAGCTCGCGCAGGCCGAGCTCGACAACTTCATCCGCATCCTGGCGGGCGAGGGCGTCAGGGTGCGCCGTCCCGACGCGGTCGACTTCTCGAAGAAGTTCAGGGCCCCGCGCTGGACCTCGCGCGGCTTCTGCGTCGCCTGCCCGCGCGACCCCTACCTGGTGATCGGCGACGAGATCATCGAGTCGCCGATGTGCTGGCGCTCGCGCTACTTCGAGGGCGACGCCTACCGCTCGCTGTTCAAGGAGTACTTCCGGGCCGGCGCCCGCTGGACCTCGGCGCCGCGGCCCCAGCTCACCGACGAGCTCTACAATTACGATTACCGGGTGCCGAACCTGAAGGCCGGCGAGCCGATGCGCTACACGGTCAACGAGTTCGAGCCGGTCTTCGACGCGGCCGACTTCGTGCGCTGCGGGCGCGACCTCTTCGTCACCCGCTCGAACGTGACCAACCTGATGGGCATCGAGTGGCTGCGCCGCCACCTCGGGCCGGGCTTCCGCATCCACGAGATCGAGAGCCGCTGCCCGCAGCCGATGCACATCGATTCCTCCTTCATGCCGCTCGCCCCCGGCAAGGTGCTGGTCAACCCCGACTACGTCGACGTCGAGCGCCTGCCGAAGGTCCTGAAGTCCTGGGACGTGCTGATCGCCCCGCGGCCCGACCCGGTCGAGGGCTTCATGAGCAGGATCTCGATGTGCTCGCCCTGGACCTCGATCAACGTGCTGATGCTCGACGAGAAGAAAGTCGTCGTCGACGCGAGCCAGCCGACCCTGATCAAGGCGCTGAAGGGCTGGGGCTTCGACCCGATCCCGGCGCCCTTCCTGTCCTACGGGCCGTTCGGCGGCTCCTTCCACTGCGCGACGCTGGACGTGCGCCGCCGCGGCACGCTCAAGTCCTACTTCTGAACCGCCATCCGGTTGATGGCTTCGCCATCTCCGATTTCGGCCATGCGGATGGCGGCTTCGCTCAGGCGCCGCGCGGGCTTGGGATCCGGGATCCGCTTTGATCAACCGGATCCCGCATGAGCGCGCGGCCCGCGCCACCCGGCCCGGGCCGCGCATCGCCGGCCGCCCCTGGGGCAGGCGACGGCGCCATCTCGGGCCCTGCTGCTCCGATATTGCCGCCGGGCGCGCCCAATTTGTCACGGGCATGAAGAAAACTTCGCGATCTGCCGCCTCGTCGCGGCTGACTTTCCGTTGTTTCTCGTGCGTTGCCGCGGTGACACAGGGCCGGCTAATCGCCACGCTTCACGGTCCGGTTGGTAGGTCATCGACGCGCCGCGGCCTAAGATCCTGGCCATGGATCTGATCGAACAGCTGATGGCGGGCCTCCCCCTCCCGCGCCTCGCTCGCTTCGTCGCGGCCGCGGGGGCATTCCTGCCGGCGGCCGCGCTCGCCGCCGACCTGACGCCCCGCCCGGTGCCGGCCTTCGTCGAGGCGCCGCCCCCGATGTGGGTCGTCACGCTCTCCGCCAACGTCCAGGCCATGCCGCAATATCCCGGCAGCAAGGACTATACGGGGATCGTCTATCCGTCCGGCAGCATTCGCCGGCTCGGCGAGCCGAAGCGCTTCTCGGCCCCGGACGACGGGATCAGCTTCGCGCTCTACGACTCGCCGAGCCTGCGGATCGGGCCGACCGCCCGCATCCTGACGGGCCGCTACTTCGGCGACAACCGCAAGGCCCTGTTCGGCTTCAAGGACGTGCGCTGGTCGGTGGAGCCCGGGATCTTCGTCGAGTTCTGGCCGATCCCGATCCTGCGCGCGCGGGGCGAGCTGCGCCACGGCGTCTTCGGCCATCACGGCCTCGTCGGCACGGTGGCGCTCGACTACGTGCAGCCCGTCGACCGCTTCGTCCTCTCGCTCGGCCCGCGCTTCAATTTCGGCGACGAGTCCTTCGCCCGCCGCTATTTCGGCGTGACGCCGGACGAGGCCGCCCTCAACGGCCTCGTCACCCCCTACCGGCCCGACACTTACGTGACGGTCGGGGCGCTCGCCGCCCTCACCTACACGTTCAACGAGCAATGGTCGGCCACCGGCTACGCGAGCTACAATCGCATCGTCGCGGATGCCGGGGCGAGCCCGCTGGTGCGCGGCCGCTTCGGCACGCCCGACCAGTTCATCTTCGGCACGCGGGTCGACTACAGCTTCACCATGCCGGCGCCGTTCTGAGCGTCGGCGGCTCGCCCCCTCAGGCGAGGTGGGCCATGCTGCAGCTCTGGCCGCCATCGACCGGCAGGCAGACGCCGGTGATAAAGCGGGCCTCGTCCGAGGCCAGGAACACCGCCGCGTGGGCGATGTCCCAGGCCTCGCCGAGCCGCCCGAGGGGCACGAGCCGGTCGCGGCCCGCGTCGCGGGTCCCGGCCGCCCGGCAATCGTCGCGCAGGGACGTGTCGAGGAGCCCCGGCAGGATGGCGTTCGCCCGGATGCCGTCGCGGGCATATTGCATCGCCACCGCGACCGTCGCCTGGTTCACCGCGGCCTTGGCGGCCCCGTAGGCGAAGGCCGCTGCCCCGGTCCAGCGGATCGAGGCCACGGACGAGATGTTGACGACGGCCCCCCGCCGGCGCGCCCGCATGCCGGGCAGCACGGCCCGGCAGGTGCGCCAGACCCCGCCGACATTCACCTCGATGGCGCGCCGCCACGCCGCCTCGTCGAGGTCCTCCGGCCCGCCGGGCTCGGCCAGGCCGACATTGTTGTGCAGGATGTCGATGCCCCCGAAGCGCCGCTCGGCCGCCGCGACGGCCCGCACCACCGCCTCGGAATCGGTCACGTCCGCGGCGAGCGCCTCGGCGTCGTTGCCCTCCTCGGCGATCAGGTGGGCGGTCTCCTCGGCGGCCTCGGCCAGCCGGTCGACGCAGACCACCCGCGCGCCCTCGCGCGCGAAGGCCACGGCCGCGGCCTTGCCGTTGCCCCAGCCCGTTCCGGCCGAGCCGGCGCCGAAGACGATCGCGGTTTTTCCGATGAGGCGGTCGGGCATGGGGGCAGTCTCGCGTGCCCCGGGAGACTCGCGAGAAACCCCGTCCTCCCGCAACCGGCCGGGGAGCAGGACCGCCATCCGGCGCCCGCATGGCTCCCCGCCGCGGCGCCCGCAAGGGACCCGCCCGGCCTGCGCGCCCCGATGCCCGGATCAGGCCGCCCGCGTCGCCCGCCGCCAGGTCGCCACGGCGAGGCCGAGGGCCAGGGCGACCTGCAGGAAGTTGCCGTCGCTGAGGTAGGGCGAGCCGAGCTGGAGCTGGTGCGCCAGCCGCACGGCGAGGCCGAGGAGCAGGAACGCGCCGCAGAAGGCGAGCGCGGCGAGGAGGAGCGCGAGGAAGTCGTTCATGGTTCCGGCCCGGAGATGTCCGGGCCTCCGTGCAAGGCCGGGGCCAGCCGGGATCAGACCGGCCGCGTCGCCTGCATCGAGGGCCGGGCGCCGAAGCGGGCGAACCACGCGTCCGCCGCCGGGTAGCGGCCGTGCCAGTCGATCTCGGGGAAGCGCAGGTCGAGGTAGCCGAGGGCGCAGCCGAACGTGATGGTGCCGATGTCGAGCCGGTCCCCGAGGCCCGGCGCAGCCGCCTCGATCGCCTGGAGCGCGCACTCGATCTTGGCGCGCTGGCCCGCCACCCAGGCCTCCGAGCGCTCGTTCTCCGCCCGCACGCGGGTCTCGTAGACGGTCACCAGGGCTGCGTCGAGCAGGCCGTCGCCGAGGGACTGGGCCGTCAGCACGCCCCAGCGGGTGGCGTTGCGCGGGAACAGCCCGCCTTCCCCGACATGGTCGAGGTACTCGCAGATGACCCGGCTGTCGGCCAGCACGGTGCCGTCGTCGAGGACCAGGGTCGGCACCTGGCCGAGGGGGTTGCGGGCGACGAGGCCGCCGTCCCGGTTCACCGGATGGGCCGCCGCGGGCACCAGTTCCAGCCGGCCGACCAGGCCGAGTTCGTGGGCCGTCACCATCACCTTGCGGACGAAGGGCGACGTCACCGAGTGGTAGAGCTGCATCGGGACCTCCCGGACAGGGGCGTCAGTGCCGCGGGCGCTGGCCGACCGGGCGCGGGCCCGGCTTCGGGGCGGCGGGCTTGGCGGAAGCGGGCTTGGCGGAAGCGGGCTTGGCGGCGGTGGCGGCCGTGGCGGCCGGCCGCTCGGCCGGCGGGCGCGGGCTCTCGGCGGCGAGGCGGCGCACCGGCCAGCCGTCGCTCCAGCGCTCCATGTCGGTGAAGCGCGGATTGGCCTTGAGCGAGGCGGCGTCCTGCCCCGCGAAGGCGGCGGCCGCCGCCATGTCGAAGGTCTTCCAGAAGCCCAGGTAGTCGAGGGTGTCGGTCCCCGCCGCGTTGATCTGCGCGACGAGGGTCGTCTGCTCCCCGGTGAGCGCCATGTCGGCGGACCACTTGAAGGGCGGCGGCTTCTGCCTCTGATCCTTGGGCGGCTCGGGCGGCAGCTTGATCGCCGCCGCGTCGTAGGCGGCGTTGCTGCCGGCCGGAGAGGCCAGGGTCGCCGAGAGGGCCGGGAAGCCGTGATCGTCCGAGAGCACCCGCATCAGCAGCTTGCGGGCGGGGGGAACCGCCGCGGTCTCGCGCATCAGGCGGCGCGCCGCGAGATCGGCCGCCCGCGCGTCCCGGTCGCCGATGATGGTGATGAGGAGCGTGCCGGGCGCGATCCGGGAGAGGTCGTGGAGCGCGATGCCGCGGGTCTTCTCGTCCCGGGCGATGCCCCCCGGCATGGCGCCGAAGATCAGCTTCGGGGCCGGCAGGCCGGCCTCCGCCGCGTCCGCCGCGAGGTTGGCGGCGATCGGCACGCCCGCGAGGTGGCCGATCAGCGCGAGCCGGGCCGGGTCCGGCTTGGCCTCGGGGTCGCCCGCGAGCGCGTCGAGCGCGTCCTTGACCATCCGGGTCGCCGCCGCGCTGGCATCGGCCGGACGCGTGCGGTTCACCTCCTGGAAGCGGGGGAACAGGACGAGGTAGCCCTCGCGGGCGAGGTGCTCGATCCAGGAGCCGTAGGATTGCGGGTTGACCGCGCCCCAGGCGTGCAGCACCACCGCGACCGGCCGGCCCTCGGCCGGGGCCGGGCCGCTGCCGTAGAACGCGAAGGTGATCGCCCCCGTCCGGCCGAGCGCCCGCTTCACCACCGAGGACGCGGTGTAGGCCTGGCCGCCCGGTCCCTCCTTGGGCTGGGCGGGCGGCGTGGCAGCCCCCGCCTGACCGATCCCCGCGCAGAGGCCGAGTGTCAGGACGAGGGCGTGGCAGGAACGGATCGTGAGGCGCATGCGACCGGGACGAGCGGGGATCCGCCGGCGGTAGCCGGACCGTCGATCCGCCCCACCCGACACCACTTCGCCCGCAATCTCAAGGCTTCATCGGTCGCACGCGGCCCGGCACGGGCAGGTGTGTCGCTTCCGCGGTACAGTCCAGCGGCGAGGAGCGCTGACGGACGAGCGCCCGTCAGCGCTCCTCGCGCCGCTCCCGGTCGAGCGCGTCGAGCTGCGCGATCAGCTGGGTGAGGGTCTCCGGCACGGGCTGGTTGACCGTGTCGGTGTAGAGCGAGCGCAGATCGTGCCCGAGTTTGGCGAGCAGCAGGGCGTCCGCCAGCGACGAGGCCGTCGCATGCGTCTGGCCGAAGCTCGCCGCGTGGTTGCTCGGGATGACCTTCATGGATCGTCTTCGGGCGGGTGCCCTGCCTCCGGTTTGCAACAGCCGCGCGGGACCGTGAGGCGGCAGGCGTCAACAAATCCCGAGTAACAACGCGGCTCCCCGGGCCGGGTTGCGCAGATCCTCCGGATCGAGGGTGCGATGATGCGATTCTCGGTCGTCAACCTTGCACGGCCGTCACGGGCGGGCGCGCCCGGAACGACTGGGACCGCATTCGCGCCCGCGCGGCGGTGACCGGCCGGTTCCGCAACGTCACCGCGCGCCCGGAACGGGCGCGGCGGCGCTCAGCCGGCGCTGGCGTCGCCCACGGCCGAGCGCCCGCCGTGGTAGCCGGCGGCCTGCTCGACGAGGGTGAGGATGTCGAGGGCCCGCCAGGGTTTCGGAATGAAGGTGGCCGACATCCGCAGGTCGCTCGGCTGGTCGCCGGCATCGCCCGAGGTCAGCAGCACGTGGACGCGCGGCCAGGTCACGCCGATGATCCGCGCGAGTTCGAACCCGCCGATCGGCCCCGGGGTGCGCACGTCGGAGAAGACGACGTTCACCTCCCCGCCCCGCTCGCGCAGGATGGCGAGGGCCTTCTCGGCGGTGTCGGCCTCGATGACGCGGAAGCCGGTCTCCTCGAGAAGCGTGGCCGCGAGGAAGCGCTCCTCCGGCTCGTCCTCGACGACCAGGATCACGGGTTGCGTCTTGGCGGCACCGGACTCGCTCATAGCCATGGAACGGGAATCCAGTCCACTGGTTGCATCGCCCTGAACGGTTCTCCCGGCGGGCTCACGGAAGCTTGACCACCAGCGCATCATCTTGCTCTTGATGAACCGAATCAAGGGCGCGCCGGCCACGAGCCCCCGCGTCCGGCCTCGGCGGAACGCCCCGCCCGGTGCCGCGTCGGCCCCTCGCCAACCCGCTCCTCGCGGATGTCGATGTCTCCCACCCCCATGTTGCGGCATCGGCGCGCGCCCGCAAGGCGGTGCGCGGCCGGATTCCGTTCACGATTCAGCAAAAGAGCGCAGCGGGTGCGCCTCCGCACACGGGCGGGCGGCCCGGAGGCCGGACCGCCCGCCCGTCGCGGCTCGGGCCGCGGGCTCCCGCGCGACTCAGGCCGCGGCGGCCTTGCGGCTCTTCGCCGGCCAGCCGAGGGCCACGAGGCGCTGCTTGGCGTGCTCGCGCACCTCGTCGCGCAGCCCCGGCGCCATGGCGGCGAGCCGCGCCTGGGTCGCGGGGTCGAGCATCAGGTCGGTGACGGCGTTGATGCTCTTGGCCTTGTCGATCTCGGCCTTCAGGTCGGCCTCCGCCGCCTGGGAGGCGTCCGGCAGGGCCTCGCCCTCGCGGGTGGCGTCCGCGAGATCCTCCGCGTCCTCCTCGTCGGGCGCCTGGATCCGCGCCGGCTTGGCCCGCGCGGCCGATGCGCCGGCCTGCGACGCGACGGCGCCGTGCGGCGCGGAGGCGCCGCCCTGGAGGTCGGGCCGGGAGGCCCTGAACTCGTCCGCCTCATCCTCCGAGTAGAGCAGGCCGTGGAGCCCCACGAGCTTCAGGATCACGCGGTCCTTCGCCCGCTTCTCCGCCATGGCGTAGACGTAGGCCGGCTGCTTGCCGCCGATCTTGTAGTTCACGCCGATGAGCGCCTCGCCGATCGACCACTCGCTGCGCTCGCCGTTCGGGCCCGGCATGTGCCCGGTGACCAGGATCACCGCCTCGTCGCGCTCCGCGCGCACGATCACGGGCGCGTCGAAGCGGATGCGGGCCTGGGCGGCGATCCGCTCCAGGGCCTTGTGATAGATCACGGCGGTTCCCTGCACCCGCCAGACGTTGCCGGCCAGAGGCTCCCCGTAGGTCGCGAGGATCTCCGCGATCTGCTTGTCGGTCGTTGCACTCATGCGATCGATCTCACCTGCTCGAAGGCGGCGCCGGGGCCCGCGCGGGACACCCGCCACCACGTCCGCTGGTCTAGCACGAATCACTCCGAACAGCGAGTGATTTGTACCGTTTTTGCGAAGCACAGCCGCGCCCGACCGCCGCATTTCGGACCCGAGCTCCGGCTAGAGACGACGCAGATCCGGCAGAAGCTCAAGATCATAATGGCCAAGCTTGCGGTGCGGTCACTGCCGGGTCGTTGACCCGCCGGGCAATGTTCGCGTATCGTTCTTGTTACCTCATCCAAGAAGATCTTGCAGCGTGGCCTGCTGGGCCGCGCCTGCCGGCGCTCCGGGAGTCCCTCACCGCCATGACCGCCCCGCTCCTGCACGATCCCGCCCTCCTCGAACGCCCGGGGGCCCGCCGCGGCGCGGCCCGGGCGGGCGGGCGCCGGGCGGCGCCGGCCCCGGCCGCCCCCCGCATGGCGCTCGTCGCCGATTTCCTGGCGATCGCGGCCCTCGACCCGGCCGTGGAGACCCTGCGCGCCGGGCCCGCGCCGGCCCGGCTGCTGCTCGGGGACGAGGCGGTGGCGCACGCGGCCGATTTCGAAGTGAGCCGGACGGACGAGCCGGGGCTCCTCGTCGACGTGGTGGCGGAGGCGGACCTCGCCCGCCACCCGCTCCGCACCGCCTACGTGGCGGGGGAACCGGTCTGGGCCGAGGACGGGCGCCGCTTCGTGATCGAGAGCGCCGCCACCGTGCGGGCCGAGCCGCGGCTCTCGACGGTGCGGCTGGTGATGGCCTGCCGGCGCAGCTTCGTGTCGGCGGGCGACCGGGTGCGCATCCTGCACTACCTCGACGAGTGCGGGACCGGCCGGCTGGTCGATTGCGCCGGGGTGGTGCAGAACGCCGTGGACGGGGTGGCGGCCGTGCTGGCGCTGGCGGTCGAGGGGCTCGTCGCGATCGACATCGCGCGGCCGATCCTGCCGGAGACCCCGGTGCGCCGCCGCCCCCTGCCCTTCGCGGACCCGTTCGGGTTCTGAGCGGTACGGCCCGCCGCAGCGATTGCCGGGACCGGCATCGCGGCGCCGAGCCGGCGCCCCCGGGTCATCGGCCGAGCGCGGAACCGGGCGGAGTCTCGGCCAGGACATCCGCGAGGCGGGCCTGAAGGTACGGCACCGCGTCGGCGCGGCGCAGGAAGAGCCCGGCCGGCATCATGGTCCAGGCCTCGCCCTCATCCCCGAACCGGATCCGCGCCACCTCCTCGGGGCCGATCGCGGCGGCGAAGAACCAGCTCGCCGCGCGGCCCTCGGCGAGGGGCGGGTAGCGGCGCGCCCAGGCGAGCCGGCCGGGCGCGAGCCGGATCCCGAACTCCTCGCCGAGCTCCCGCAGCACGCAGGCGACCGGCGATTCGTCCCCCTCGCGCCCGCCGCCCGGCAGATCCCAGAGACCCGGGAAGGGGATGCCCGGATTCCGGTCGCGCCGGTAGGCGACGAGGTCCGCCCCGCACAGGAGGGCGAGCTTGGCGCCGACGAAGGCCTCACCGTCCCACATCGGCTCTCCGGCCCCCTTGCGATCTGCCCCCGCGGCAGCGAGAAGGCGTGACCGTCCGCGCGAGGTGGGGCCAGGATGATGGGCGACGACGATTACGTCTACGACGAGGCGACCGGCGAGTGGCGCCCGGCCGCGGAGGTCGCGGCCGCGGCGGCCGCCGCGGCGCGGGTGGAGGTGCGCGACGCCTCCGGCACCCTGCTGGCGGACGGCGATTCCGTCACCCTGATCAAGGACCTCAAGGTCAAGGGCGCCAACCAGGTTCTCAAGCAGGGCACGGTGATCCGCTCGATCCGGCTGACCGACGACCCCGAGGAGATCGACTGCCGCCACGACACGATCAAGGGCCTCGTGCTGCGCACCGAATTCGTGCGCAAGCGCTGAGGCCGGGGCGCCCCGTCAGGGCGCCGCCGCGACCCCGTGATGGGCGTCGAGGGTGGCGGCCTCCGTCGGCACCGTCGCGGCGACCGCGTCGCGGCGGCGGCGATCCGGGGTGGTGGCCTCGCCGACGAGGTCGGCGAGCGCTTGGTCGAGGGGCAGCGTGCGGGTCTGCTGGCTGCCGAGCCGCCGGATCGACACCGTCCGCTCCTCGCCCTCGCGGCGCCCGACCACCAGCATCACCGGCACCTTGGCGTGCGAGTGCTCGCGGACCTTGTAGTTGATCTTCTCGTTGCGCAGGTCGATCTCGGCCCGCAGCCCCGCCGCCTCGCAGGCGGCCAGCACGTCGCTCGCGTAGGGATCGGCGTCGCTCGTGATCGTCGCCACCACCACCTGCAGGGGCGCGAGCCAGAGCGGGAAGTGGCCGGCGAAATGCTCGATCAATATCCCGGCGAAGCGCTCCATCGAGCCGCAGATCGCCCGGTGCACCATCACGGGCGTCTTCTTCTGGCCGTCCGCGTCGACGTAGAAGGCGCCGAACCGCTCGGGCAGGTTGAAGTCCACCTGCGTGGTGCCGCATTGCCAGTCGCGGCCGATCGCGTCGCGCAGCACGTACTCGAATTTCGGCCCGTAGAAGGCCCCCTCGCCCGGGTTGATCGCGGTCCGGATGCGTCCCCCCGACTGCTCCTCGATCTCGCTGAGGACCCGGGTCATCACCGCCTCGGCGTGGTCCCAGAGCGCGTCCGAGCCGACCCGCTTCTCCGGCCGGGTCGAGAGCTTCACGACGATCTCGTCGAAGCCGAAATCCGCGTAGGTCGAGAGGATCAGGTCGTTGATCTTCAGGCACTCGGCGGCGAGCTGGGCCTCGGTGCAGAAGACGTGGGCGTCGTCCTGCGTGAAGGCGCGCACCCGCATCAGCCCGTGCAGCGCGCCGGACGGCTCGTAGCGCGACACGGCGCCGAACTCGGCCAGGCGCAGCGGCAGGTCGCGGTAGGACTTCAAGCCGTGCTTGAAGATCTGCACGTGGCCGGGGCAGTTCATCGGCTTGATCGCGAAGACGCGCTCGTCCTCGGTCTTGGTGACGAACATGTTCTCCCGGTACCAGTCCCAGTGGCCCGAGGTCTCCCACAGGGCCTTGTCGAGGATCTGGGGGGCATTCACCTCGCGGTAATCGGCCTTCAGGCGGCGCCGCATGTAGGCGATGAGCTCCTGGAAGAGCGTCCAGCCCTTCGGGTGCCAGAACACGACGCCCGGTCCCTCCTCCTGGAAGTGGAAGAGGTCCATCTCGCGGCCGAGGCGGCGGTGGTCGCGCCGCTCGGCCTCCTCCAGCCGGTGCAGGTAGGCGTCGAGGTCGGCCTGCGAGGCCCAGGCCGTGCCGTAGATCCGGCTCAGCATCGGCTTCGTCGAGTCGCCCCGCCAGTAGGCGCCCGCGACCTTCATCAGCTTGAAGGCCGTGCCGACCTTGCCGGTCGAGGTCATGTGCGGGCCGCGGCAGAGGTCGAGCCACTCGCCCTGCCGGTAGATCTTGAGATCCTCGCCCTCCGGGATGGCGTCCACGAGCTCGACCTTGAAGCTCTCGCCCTTCTCGGCGAACAGCGCGCGCACGGCGTCGCGGGCCCAGACCTCCTTGGTGAAGGCCGCGTCGCGGGCGATGATCTCGCGCATCCGCGCCTCGATCGCCGGGAAGTCCTCCGGCGAGAACGGGGTCTCGCGGTAGAAGTCGTAGTAGAAGCCGTTCTCGATCACCGGGCCGATCGTGACCTGGGTGCCGGGCCAGAGCGACTGCACGGCCTCGGCGAGGACGTGCGCGCAATCGTGGCGGATCAGTTCGAGCGCGCGCGGATCGGTGCGGTCGAGGAACTCGATCCGGGCATCGCGCGTGATCGCGTCGTCGAGGTCGCGGACCTGGCCGTCGAGGGCCATCGCGACCGTGCGCTTGGCCAGGGACTTGGCGATGCCTTCGACCACCGCGCTGCCGGTGACCGCGGCGTCGTAGGCGCGGGTGGCACCGTCGGGGAATGTCAGGATCGGCATGGGACGGGCTCCTTCGGCTCACTCCTGCGCACCGTGCAGGTAAGCGGATCGGATCGGGGCCGCCTCCATAGCAGCGCGGCCGGAAAAGGCCAGACGGCTCACTCGCCGAGGGGTGCCGGCGCGTTGACCCCGCACCAGCGGCCGTAGGCCCAGGGCCGGTGCCAGGCCGCGCCCTCCGGCAGCGCCTCGCAGACGAGGTCGATGCCGTGGGTGCCGAAGGGCCCGCAGCGGCAGATCCGGGCGAGGCCCATCCAGCCGCCGGCCCAGAGCCCGTGGCGCTGGATCGCCTCGTCCGCGTAGGCCGAGCAGGAGGGCCAGTGCCGGCACTGGCGCCCGACGAGGCCCGACAGCGTGAGCTGGTAGGCGCGGATCGCCGCGTGGGCGGCGCGGCGGGGCAGGCTCACGCCCCCGCCTCGGCGGGGCTCGGCCGGGCCGCGATCTGATCGAGCGCCTCCACCACCGCGTCGAAGGTGAGGAGCGTCGAGGCGTGGCGCGCCTTGTAGTCGCGCACCGGCTCCAGCACCGCGAAGGCGGCCCATTTGCCGGCCGGGGCCGGTCCCCCCTCCTTGAGCATGCGCCGCACCTGGTCGCGCAGGTCGCGCAGCTCCGCGGCGCTCGCCCCGACCACGTGCCGCGCCATCAGCGAGGAGGAGGCCTGGCCGAGGGCGCAAGCCTTCACGTCGTGGGCGAAGTCCGTGACGGTCCCGCCCTCGGTGACGAGGTCGACCGTCACCGTCGAGCCGCAGAGCTTGGAATGCTTGCTCGCGCTCGCCTGCGGGGCCGCCAGGCGGCCGAGCCGGGGGATGTCGGCGGCGAGTTCGAGGATGCGCCTGTTGTAGATGTCGCTCAGCATGGCCGCTTCGGACTTTGGACGAGGGAGCCCCCGCCGGGGACGATGGTCTCCACCGTGGACTTCGGATCGGCACCGGACCATGGTGGTCTGCCGTGCAGCCGGCGCATTGCGCGCCGGACGCAGACGCACGATATAGGCGGCCCGACCCCGGATCGCGAGGCGCGGCGCGTGGGCGCGCCCATGCGGGCGGCGCGGGCCTCCCGGGGCGGGGGCCGGCGGGGAAGAGGCGCAGGTGAGGCCCGTATCCCGCGGGCGGGAGGCTCCATGGATGCGGTGCTGAAGTCCTTGTCGGTCCGCCTGCCGGACGCCGCCGACAAGCGCAGCGACACGGGCCGCCCCGAGCGCGTGACCGAGCGGCCGACCCGGCAGGAGGCCGAGGCGGCGGTGCGCACCCTGATCCGCTGGGCCGGCGACGATCCCGAGCGCGAGGGCCTGCGCGAGACGCCCCAGCGCGTCGCCCGCGCCTACGAGCAGATCTTCGGCGGCTACCGCCAGGAGCCGACCCACATCCTCGACCGCGTCTTCGAGGAGGTCGAGGGCTACGGCGACATCGTGCTGGTGCGCGACATCCCGTTCCACTCCCATTGCGAGCACCACATGGTGCCGTTCATCGGCCGGGCGCACATCGCCTATTACCCGCGCCGGGGCGTGGTCGGGCTCTCGAAGCTCGCCCGGGTGGTCGATGCCTTCGCGCGCCGGCTGCAGACCCAGGAGACGATGACGGCCCAGATCGCCGACACGATCGACGCGGTGCTCAATCCCCGCGGGGTCGCCGTGATGGTCGAGGCCGAGCACCTCTGCATGGCGATGCGCGGGGTGCAGAAGGCGGGCGTCTCGACGCTCACCACCCAGTTCACCGGCGTGTTCAAGCAGGACCCGCACGAGCAGGTCCGCTTCCTCACCCTCGTGCGCGACCAGCGCTGATGGCCCTCGCCTTCGCGCCGCCCGGGGACCGGCACCAGGTCGAGGAGGGCACCGCCTTCACGCCGCGCTTCGGGCCGGACGGGCTGATCACGGCGCTCGCCGTCGACGCCGAGACCGGCGAGGTGCTGATGCTCGCCCACATGAACCGGGACTCCCTCGCCCGCACCCTGGAGACCGGGGAGGCGTGGTACTGGTCGCGCTCGCGGGGCGAGCTCTGGCACAAGGGTGCGACGAGCGGCCAGGTCCAGAGCGTGGTGGAGATCCGGGTCGATTGCGACCAGGACGCGCTGCTGCTGCGGGTGAGGGTCGGCGGCGACGGCGGCTGCTGCCACACAGGCCGCCGCTCCTGCTTCTACCGCGCGGTCGAGGCCGGGCCGGCCGGGGCCCGCCTCGTCCCGGCCGGGTGAGGCGCCCTCAGCGCGCCGCCTCGGCGCGCCGGTCCGTGCCCTTCCGTGCGGTCTCGCCGCCCTTGACTTCGGCTTCGCCGCCCTTGACCTCGGCGTCGCCGCGCTTGACCTCGGCGTCGCCGCCCTTGCCCTCGATCGCGCTCGTGGTGACGGCGTCCGGCCGCCAGTCGAAGGCCGTGCCGTCGCGCCCGAGCGCCTCGCCATGGGCGAAGAGCGCCCGCATGTAGCCCTGGTCGAAGGGCGCGGGCGAGCAGCGGCTGAAGCGGGAATCGATCAGCGCCACGTGCAGCGTCAGGCCGGTCCGGCCCGCGAAGCCGCGGGCGAGCGCGACCGCCGCGGCGGTCTGGGCCCGGATCGCCGCCGAGAGCGAGCGGCCGAGGACGCTCAGCATCGTGCGCGAGGCGACCTGGAAATCGGGCGCGAGGCTGTTGTTGACGACGAGGTAGACGGCGGGCGCGGGCAGGCCGCCCGGCTCCTCCCCGAGGATCTGGCGGCCCGGCGCCAGGAAGAACGGGGCGGTGGTGCCGCCGTCCGCATGCATCTCCTGGAACGTCTTGCCGGACGGGCCGGCCGCGTCGATCATCACCGGCGGGAAGAGCCCGGGGACCGCCGCCGAGGCGAGCATCACCTCGCGGAACAGCTTGAGCCCGGCGGGCCCGCCGATCCCGGCGATGGCCCCCATGTCCCACAGGACCGGGCGGCCGCTGTCGAGCTCGGTCGTCGCCACCAGGAGGCGGCGGCCCTTGCGGTGCTCGGCCGCGACCTCGGCGAGGAGCGCGGGCGTGACGCTCTTCTCGATCTGGCGCTTCAGCGGCCAGGTGTCGGTGAGCGCCGCGTCGCTGCCCCCGAACTCGAACACGTCCGCGGCGGTGGTCTGCGTGTAGGCCTGTTCGAGGGCCGCGTCGTAGCGGGCGCCCGCGAAGGCGAAGGGGGCGATCAGCGCGCCGGTCGAGACCCCCGTGACGACGCCGAAATCCGGCCGGTTCCCGGCGCCGCTCCAGCCCTTCAGCAGACCCGCCGCGTAGGCGCCGTTCTCGCCCCCGCCCGAGAGCACGAGCCAGGGCGCCTGCCCGGCCCGCGGCGCCCCGGCCAGGAGGTCGCGGAAGGCTGCGGGGTCGTCGCCGTTCAGGCGGACCTGCGCGGGCAGACCCTCGGGCCGCGCCGCCGCGAGGTCGCCGGCCGTGAACTCGGTGCGGGCGAACTCGGTGCGGGCGCCGCCGCGCCGTCCGGGGGCCGCCGGGTTGCCGGCCGTCGCCGGCGTCGCGAGGCCCGCCCCGAGGAGCAGAATCGCGGCGCAGGCCATGCCGCGCCGCCGGGTCGATCCCGACATCGTCTCGTCCTCCGCCGCCCGCCTCGCAGAGGAAACGCCCCGCTCCCGGCCCCGTTCCGGCCCGGCGCGGCCGCATGTGCGGGACGACACATGAGGGGGCTGGCTCGACTTGCGCCCCCAAGTATCCGCGCACCCTCGGGTGCCGCCGGGGCGATCCGTCCGGCTCACCCGGGGATTTGCACGAATCGACGGCAGTGGAGCGGCCCCACGACGTCTCGGCCTGGTCCGCGCGGGACTGTGAGCCGGCTGAACATCGCGCGGGAGGTCAGGGGATCCAGCCGAGGAGGCGGAACCAGGCGTAGTCGAGGGGGGCGAGGAGCACGAAGGTGACGAGGGCGACGGCGAGGCAGGGGATCAGGCCCGCCCGCGCCGGGACCCCGGCCATGCCCATGGCCACGACGACCGGCGCCGCCTGGTAGGGCAGGAGCGGCGTCGCGTAGCCGATCACCTGCGCCATCACCACGGCGGCGAGCGGCAGGCCGGTTCCGTCCGCGAGGGCGCGGGCGAGCGGGGTGAACAGGGCCGGGGCGGCGCTGCCGGTGACCGTGAAGTTGAGCACCGTGACGAGGCCGAGCACGCCCGCGAAGCCGAGCGCCGGCCGCGCGGGGTCGCGGGGCAGCACCGCCAGCACCTCGCGCCCGATCGCGTCGCCGAGGCCGGTGCGGGCGACCAGGGCGGCGAGGCCGAGCACGCCCGCGATGTAGAGGCAGGTGCGGATGTTGACCCCCGCGGCGAAATCCTCGCCGCTGAGGAAGCCGATCCGGGGCAGCAGGCAGAGGCAGGCGGCGGCGAGCCCGATCCAGGCCGGGGGCACGCCGTGCAGCGCGTCGGTGGCCCAGAGGATCAGGGTGGCGGCGAGGAGAAGGGCGAGGCGCCGCTCCGCCGGGCTCAAGGGGGCCGCTTGCTCGGGCGCGACCGGGCGCGGCGTCGCGCGAAACAGCGCGCACAGGCAGGCGGTCAGCACCAGCCCCTTCAGCACGCCGAGCACCGGCGCGTGCAGGGCGAGGTAGGACAGGTAGGGGACGTGGAGTCCGTAGGCGCTCTCGGCCGCGCCCGCCATGACGAGGTTGGGGACGTTGGCCGGCAGGATGCTGGCCGAGAGTTCGTAGGTGCCGAAGCCGACCGCGAGCGCGAGCGCGATCCGCCCCGGCTCGGCGAGGCCGCAGCGCTCGCTCAGCGCCATCACGATCGGCATGAGCAGGGCGATGCGGCCCATGTTGGAGGGCATCACGAAGGCGAGCGCGTAGGCGAGCGCCACGGTGCCGCCGACGAGGCGCGGCCAGGAGCCCGAGAGATGCGGGGCGAGGGCGCGGGCGACCCGGTCGGCGAGGCCGACCTTGCGGATCGCCGTCCCGATCACGAAGCCGCTCAGCACCAGCCAGAAGGCGGCGGACTGGAAGCCCGCGAAGACCGCGTCGGCGGGCGCGGCCCGCAGCACCATGGCGGCGGCGAAGAAGAGCAGCGCGGTGAGGTATTCGGGCAGCCGCGCGGTGGCCCAGAGCAGGATCGTGCCGAGAGCGATCAGGCCGGGCAGCAGCAGGCTCCCGGGGGCGAGGGCAGGTCCCATGTGGCGATTCCTCCTGGCCCCCGCATCGCATGACGGGGGCCGCGCCGACATGCGTGAGTGGGCAAGGGGCGCTTCGCGCCGCGCGAAGGGCTCCCGCGCGACGCCTCACGGCACCGCCCCTCGTGGCCGGCCAGCGCCATCAGCAGGGGCACGGCCGTGACCAGGAACAGGCTGTCGGCCACGAAGATCAGGGCGACCGGCGCTCCCGCGGCGGGCCCGAGCGCCCCCAGCACCAGGGGCGGAGCCATGTGGCCGCTATGGGCGCAAGCGCCCGCCAGCCCTATCGGCGTCGTCTCGCCGAGGGGCTCGTCCGAGACGAGGCGGAAGAACAGGCAGGGCAGCGCCACGGAGATGACGCAGAATTGCAGCCACGCGAAGCCCGCCGCCCCTCGGGCCGCGGCACGAAGCGCCCCGAGACCCAGCCGACGGCGATCAGCCCGAAGAACGGGGCCAAGAGATCGAACAATCCCTGGACATCCACGCTCCGCTCCCGGCCGCCGGTCCGCCCCCGACCATCGGCGGAGCGCCCGCGTCTTTACGCTGGCGCAGCGCATGCACTAACCCTCGCGGGCGAGCCAGGGCGGCGGACGGGCCTCCCCGCCCCGCGCGGCGCTGGGCTCGGGCCGGGGGAAGCCCCCGACGGGACCCGACCCCCACCAGGAGATCACGCCATGAAACTGCCGCGCCGCTTCTTCCAGCCCCTCGCCACCGGGGCGCCCGCCCCGTTCCGCGACCTGCCGGTGCGCCTCGAGCGGATGATCCACTTCGTGCCGCCCCACAACGACAAGGTCCGGGCCCGGGTGCCGGACCTCGCCAGCCAGGTCGACGTGGTGCTGGGCAACCTGGAGGACGCGGTCCCGGCCGACCAGAAGCTCGCCGCGCGCAAGGGCTTCATCGCCATGGCGAAGGCCACCGACTTCGCGGCGGCCGGCACCGGCCTGTGGACGCGCATCAATGCCCTCAACAGCCCCTGGATCCTCGACGACCTGATCGAGATCGTCGGCGAGGTCGGAGACCGGCTCGACGTCGTGATGGTGCCCAAGGTCGAGGGGCCCTGGGACATCCACTACATCGACCAGCTCCTCGCCCAGCTCGAGGCGCGGGCCGGGATCGCCAAGCCGATCCTGGTCCACGCCATCCTGGAGACGGCCGAGGGCGTGGCCAACGTCGACGCCATCGCCTGCGCCTCGCCGCGCATGCACGGGATGAGCCTGGGCCCGGCCGACCTCGCGGCCTCCCGCGGCATGAAGACGACCCGGGTCGGCGGCGGCCACCCGGATTACCGCGTCCTCGCCGACCCGGCCGAGGGCGGGGCCGCGCGGGCGAGCGCGCAGCAGGATCTCTGGCACTACACCATCGCCAAGATGGTCGATGCCTGCCAGGCGAACGGCATCAAGGCCTTCTACGGCCCCTTCGGCGACTTCTCCGACGCCGCCGCCTGCGAGGCGCAGTTCCGCAACGCCTTCCTGATGGGCTGCGCCGGCGCCTGGACGCTGCATCCGAGCCAGGTCGCCATCGCCAAGGCGGTGTTCGCGCCGGACCCGGCCGAGGTCGCGTTCGCCACGCGCATCCTGGCGGCCATGCCGGACGGCACCGGCGCCGTGATGATCGACGGCAAGATGCAGGACGACGCGACCTGGAAGCAGGCGCGGGTGATCGTGGACCTCGCCCGGCTCGTCGCCGCCAAGGATCCCGACCTCGCCAAAAGCTACGGGCTCTGAGGCGACGGCCTCCGAGGCTGCGGCCTCCGAGGCTCCCCGGGACGCGCGTCCTGTGGCATGATGCGGCATGGCGGCCCGGTGAAAGCCGGTGCCGCCGCACTTACCTGTGCGCGATGCACACCCGTCCCCCCGACCCCGCCGTCAGTCCCGCCATCGGCCCCGCCATGTCTCCGCCGCCCGTCGCGATCCGCCGCGCCAAGTTCAACATCGGGGCGGTGGTGCGCCACCGCATCTACCCGTTCCGCGGGATCATCTTCGACGTGGACCCGGTATTCAACAACACCGAGGAATGGTGGCTGGCGATTCCCGAGGAGGTGCGGCCGGCCAAGGACCAGCCCTTCTACCACCTGCTCGCCGAGAACCAGGACACCGAGTACGTGGCCTACGTCTCCGAGCAGAACCTCGTGCCCGACACCTCGGGCGAGGCCCTGCGCCACGCCCGCATCCCCGACCTCTTCGTGCACGACGCGGCGACCGGCACCTACCGGATGCGGGCCGAGACCGCGAATTAGGCCGGCGCCCCGGCCTCCGGCCCGCCGCGCGGGACGGCGCCCATGACACGCACCCATGACACGCGCCGATGAAAGGCGCCCATGAAAAAGGCCGGGCGTCGCCGCCCGGCCGTCCTCGTCCCTGCCGGGCCCCCCCTCACTTCGGCTGGGCGGCCGCGGCCGGGGCGCCGCCCTTCTGGGCCTCGAGCTGCTTGCGCATCTCCTCGCTGCGGCGCTCCAGCTCGGATTGCAGCTTCTTCTGCTGCTCCTCCAGCACCTTCGGGTCGATCGGCGGGCCGTCGAAGGCCTTGCCGAAGCCCGCGAGCGGCACCGCGAAGGTCACCGGGCGCTGCGCCTGGTTCTGCACGGTCAGGTTCAGGGTCGTGCCCTTCTTGAGGGCGGCGATGAGGTCGTCCTTCAGGCCCGCCACCTCGGCGAAGCAGCCGTTCGGGAAGCAGACCGCGTACTTGCCCGGCGTCGACTGGCCCTGGTCGACCGAGAACAGGATGCCCGGCTGCAGCAGCAGGCCGAGCGGCAGCAGGAAGCGGGCGACGCGCACGTTGCCCTGCGCGCCCTTGAGGTCGTAGATCGCGGCGGCGAGAACCGGCTGGCCCTGCTCGGAGACGAAGTCGCGGGTGGTGTAGCAGACCTCGGCGTTGCTGCCCTGGTCCTTGCCGCAGACCTTGGTCCATTCCGTCTGGGACGGCTCGGACTTCACGGTCACGATCTGCGGGCCGGTCTGCTGCGGGGCCGCGCCCTGCGGCGCGGGGGCCGCCGGGGCCGGGGCCGCCGGCTGCGCGGGAGCGGGCTTCTTCGGCTGGGCCAGAACGGGGCCGGTCGCGAGGCCGAGCCCGAGCCCGGCCAGGGCGAGACAGAGGGCGGCCTGGTGCGGGCGCGCGGGACGTGTCGCGAAGAACATCAGCTGGGAACCCCTCGGTTCGGCTTGGTTTTTTGAAGCCGTGCGCCGCGCGGGCGGCGTGTGGACGGTGTGGGGAGCGGGGCCGGCGACCTCGCTCGACCTTCGGGCGCCTGCTTCCCCGCCGATTGAGGCGAAGACATGACCTCCCGGCGCCGCCCTTAGCGCAGGGGCGCCGCCCTGGCGAGAGCCATCTTCAACCGATCTTAACCACGAGCGGCGAGGGTGGCGCCGGACGGGCGAGGTGCGCGGTGGCGGCTCAGAATGCGGTGATGCGGGACGCGGGAGCCTCGCGCCCCGGAGCGGAGCGGGAGCCCGGGGAGGCGCCGGCGCGGTCGCTCGGCCTCGCGGCGCTGCTCGCCGCCACGGCGGACCGCCATCCCGAGCGCATCGCCCTGATCGACCAGCCCGACAAGCCGAGCTGGTGCGGGCGCCCCGCCATCACCTGGACCTTCGCGGCGGCGCGCGAGATCGCCGCGCGGCTCACGGCCGGCCTGCAGGCCCTGCGCCTGCCGCCGCGCAGCCCCGTCGGCCTGTGCATGGCCGGGATCACCGAGAGCCACCTCGCCCTGCTGGCGATCGAGCAGGCGGGCCACCTGCCCTGCCTGCTGCCGGTAACTTGGGACGAGGCGCGCCTGCTCCAGGCCGTCGAGGCGGCGCAGGTCCAGGCCGTGATCACCCAGGGCCAGATCGGCGAGGACCGCCCCGCCGAGCGCCTGTGCCGGGTCGCGGCGCGCTACTTCCCCCTGCGCTTCGTCGCCGCCTTCGGTCCCCACGTCCCGGACGGGGTGCTGGGAATCGACCGGCTGGTGCTGGACCACCGGGCCGACGCGGCCTTCGGCAGCGCCGAGGTGGCCGGCCTCGTCACCTTCGCGGGCGAGGAGACGCCCCGGCCGGTCCTGCGCGACGGCGACGGGCTGACGGCCGCGACCGCCCAGTTCCTGGTCCCGGCCCGGATCGAGCCCGGCGACCGCATCGTCAGCCTGCTCCCGCCCGCCGACCTGCGCGGCCTCGTGCCCGGCCTCGCCGCGGCCCTGCTGGCGGGGGCGACCCTGGAATCGCACCCGGTCTTCGACAGCGCCTCCCTGGCGGCGACGCTGGCGCGGGACGTCCCGACGCATCTCGTCGCGCCCGGCTGGATGGAGCCGGGCCTCGGCCGCACGGAGGTGCCCGCCCGCCTGCGCAGCCTCGTCTTCGTGCATCGCGCGCCCGTCCGGCTGAGCGGCCGCGCGCCCGGGCGGCGCGGCGTCACCGACGTCGTCGTGCTCGACGAGCTCGCCCTGGTGGCCGGCCGCCGGGAGGCGCAGGACGTCGCCCTCATGCTGGCCGCGCCGGAGCGCGCCGGCGCGGGCGGCCTCCTGCAGCTTCGCCGCGAGCCGGACGGGCGCCTCGCGGTCCGGGGGCCGGCCGCCTCCGCGCGTGTGTTGCAGCGCGGCATCGCCCGCAACGAAAGTGTGGATGAGTGGACGGTGTCGCGCTTTCGGGCGACGCGGCTCGGCGGGGTCGCCACGGCCCTGGAGCCGGCTTGAGACGGGGCGGCTCGCGACGCCGCTTACGCTTGGTTTACCAGGGCCTTAGACAATGGCCCGGCGGATCCGCGCGCCGCGCGGCCGGGAGCCCCGCGCCGTGCCGCGGTGAACCTTTGGTGGCTATCCGAGTTGATGCTGCGGCGCCTTCACGAGAGGCGCGCGACGGATTACCACTTGCCTCATGGGTGCGCTGCAGAAAGTTCTCGTCGTCGACGATGGCCACCGCGCCATCGATCGGGCTCTCTCCGCCGAGCTGGCCGGGCTGGGTTACGCGAGCGTGACCGCCTCGCTCGAAGCCGCGGATGACGTTCTGGCCGTGATCCCCCGGCCGGCGGCGGTCCTGCTGCACGTGCCCCCGCGCGAGGCGGGGTCGTTCCGCGCCATGGCCGAGCGCCTGCGCGAGCAGATGCGCACGGCCGGCATCCCGGTGATCGTGATCGACGAGGCCGGCGGTCAGAATGGCGGGCCGATCGACCTGCAGAGCCGGATCGGCACGCGGGTGCTGAACGAGCCCGACCTCTGAGGCGCCCGCGGCGGGCGCCCCCTACCCCGCTCCGAGCAGCCTCACGGCGGCGTCCCGCTCGAACAGGGAGAGCAGCACCCGCAGCGCTTGGCCGCGCTCGCCCGCGAGGCCGGGATCGCGCTCGACGATCAGCCGCGCGTCGTCGCGGGCCGCGAGCAGGAGGTCGCCGTCCACCTCCGGCCGGGCGAGCCGGAACGCGGCGAGGCCCGACTGGCGGGTGCCCAGCACCTCGCCCTCCCCGCGCAGGCGCAGGTCCTCCTCGGCGATGCGGAATCCGTCCTCGGTCTCGCGCATCATCTCGAGCCGCGCCCGCGCCACCTGGCCGAGCGGCCCGCGATAGAGGAGCAGGCAGGTCGAGGCGGCCGCCCCCCGCCCGACCCGGCCGCGCAGCTGGTGGAGCTGCGCGAGGCCGAAGCGCTCGGCGTGCTCGATCACCATGATGGTCGCCTCCGGCACGTCGACGCCCACCTCCACCACCGTGGTCGAGACCAGGATGCGGGTCTCCCCGGAGGCGAAGCGCGCCATCGCCTCGTCCTTGTCGCGCCCCGGCATCTTGCCGTGGACGAGGCCGACCGCGGCGCCGAAATGCTGGCGCAGGTCGGCGCAGCGCTCCTCGGCGGCGGCGAGGTCGATCACCTCCGACTCGGCGACGAGGGGGCAGATCCAGTAGACCCGCTCGCCCCGGGCGAGCGCCCGCTCCAGCCCGGCCACGACCTCGTCGATCCGCTCGGTCGAGACGAGGCGGGTGGCGATGGGCTGGCGGCCGGCCGGCTTCTCGTCGAGGACCGAGACCTCCATGTCGCCGAAATAGGTCAGCGCGAGGCTGCGCGGGATCGGCGTCGCGGTCATCACCAGGATGTCCACCGCCTCGCCCTTGGCGCCGAGGGCGAGGCGCTGATGCACGCCGAAGCGGTGCTGCTCGTCGACGACGGCGAGGCCGAGATCGCGGAAGGCCACCTCCTCCTGGAACAGGGCGTGGGTGCCGACCGCGATGGCGATCGAGCCCTCGGCGAGCCCCTTCAGGGTCGCGCGCCGCTCGGCGGTGCGGTCGCGGCCCGTCATCAGCACCAGGGAGAGGCCGGCGGATTCCGCCAGGGGGCGCAGGCGCTCGGCGTGCTGGCGGGCCAGGATCTCGGTCGGCGCCATCATGGCCGCCTGGCGCCCGGCCTCGATCGCCGAGGCCATGGCGAGCATCGCCACCGCGGTCTTGCCCGAGCCGACATCGCCCTGGAGCAGGCGCAGCATGCGCCGGTCGGAGCGCATGTCGCCGCGGATCTCGGCGAGCGCGCGGATCTGCGCCCCGGTGAGCCGGAACGGCAGCGCCGCCTCGATCCGCCGCGAGAGGTCGCCGTCGCCCGCGTTGATCCGCCCCGGCGGCCGCCGCATCCGGCTGCGCACGAGCGCCAGGGCGAGCTGCGAGGCGAGGAGTTCGTCGTAGGCGAGGCGGCGGCGCGTCGCGGGCGGGGGCTCGCCCTCGGCGGGCGGCGGCGCGTCGGGCCGGTGCTCGGCGCGCAGGGCCTGCGCGAAGCCGGGCCAGCGCTGGCGGGCGAGCCAGGCCGGATCCTGCCACTCGGGCAGGTCCGGCAGGCGCTCGACGGCGCCCTGCGCCAGCTTGCCGATCGCCCGCGAGGTCAGGCCCTCGGTCGCTCCGTAGAGGGGCTCGACGGCGGGCAGGTCCGAGAAACCCTTGTCGTCGAGGATGCGGGCCGGATGGACCATCTGGCGGAAGCCGTCCCAGAGCTCGATCCGGCCCGAGACGTAGCGGCGCGCGCCCACCGGCAGCATCTTCTCGATGCGGGCGCGGGGCATGTTGAAGAAGACGAGGCTGATGTCGCCGCTCCCGTCCTCGACCAGCACCCGGTAGGGCCTGCGGGCGCCGACGGTCTGGGGCGGGCGATGGGCCACGACGGTGACGCAGAGCGTCACCGGCTCGCCGGTCGGCGCCTCGGCGATCGACCCCTTCAGCTGCCGCGCCACGCCGCCGTGCGGCAGGTGGAAGAGCAGGTCGACCACCCGCGCCGGGTGCTCGGGCGTGCCGAGGAGCCTGTCGAGCAGCGCCGCCATCTTGGGCCCCGCCCCGGGGAGCACGGTCGCGGGCGCGAACAGGGGATCGAGCAGGGAGGGACGAAGCGACATGCGGGGGGTGGGCGAGGAGCGGGACCGGGGCGGTATACACGAGCGCGGCGGGCCCGGAGGGCCCTGCGACGATGCGGGATGACGCGGGCGGCGGCATCTCCCATATACGAGACCGATCCGCGCGGGCCGCGTGGCCCTGCGGATGTCCCCCGTTGCGCTTCGGGACCCGACGATGACCGGCACCACCCGCAGCAGCGCCGACCTCGATCCGCGCCGCCGCCGCACGCTGTTCCGCTCCTGGCACCGGGGCATCCGCGAGATGGACCTGATCATGGGCCGCTTCGCCGATGCGGAGATCGGCACCCTCACGGAGGAGGAGCTCGACGATTTCGAGCGCCTGATCGAGGTGCCGGACCGCGACCTCTTCCGCTGGATCAGCGGCGAGGAGGAGGCCCCGTCGAACTACGACACCCCCGTCTTCCGCCGCCTGAAGGGCTTCCACCAGCACGGCGCTCCTATCCACACCTGAGGAATCCGAGGGAGCGAGGCCCCTTCGGCGCGGGTAAGGGGCCGCGCGGGCCCCCCTGCGGGCGAAGCTCTCCCCCGCGGGGGCCCGCCTCGCCCTGCAGGGGACCCGCCCCCGCCCCGCAGGGGCCGCGCAGCCCCGGATTCCCGAGATTCGTTCGAGATGGCCAAAGCCGATCCCAACCCGTCTTCCAAGCCGCCTTCCAAGCCGCCGGTCGCCCGGTTCGCGCTTCCCAAATCCGCCGCCCTCACCCGGGCCGTCGAGGCGCTGCGGCGGGGCGACAGCCCCACCCTCGCCCGGGTCCCGGACGGGTTCGACGCCCTGGTCGTGGCCGACCTCGCGCGGGTGCTTGGCCAAGATCCGCAGAGCCGGGCCTCGCAGGGCCCGGCCGCGCTCGTCCACGTCGCCCGGGACGGCACCCGCTCGGCGGCCTTCGCGGGCGCGCTCGCCTTCGTGGCGCCCGAGATCGAGGTGCTGAGCATCCCGGCCTGGGATTGCCAGCCCTACGACCGGGTCTCGCCGAACCCGGCCATCGCGGCCGAGCGGATGACGGCCCTGTCGCGGCTGGCCCGCACGCGCAGCTCCGAGGAGCGCCCGCGCGTCGTCGTGACCACGGTCAACGCCCTGGTGCAGCGGGTGCCGGCCCGCGACCGCATCGCGGTCGAGACCTTCTCGGCGGCGGTCGGCAACGCGGTCGACACCGACAAGATCGTGGCCTGGCTCGAAGCCAACGGCTTCCTGCGCACCGGCACCGTGCGCGACACCGGCGAGTACGCGGTGCGCGGGGGCATCATCGACCTCTCGCCGCCGGGCCTGCCCAACCCGGTCCGCCTCGACTTCTTCGGCGACACGCTCGAATCGATCCGCAGCTTCGATCCCGAGACCCAGCGCACGATCGGGCAGCTGCGCTCCCTCGACCTCGTTCCGATGAGCGAGGTGCAGCTCACCACCGAGACGATCCGGCGCTTCCGCCAGGGCTACGTCGCGGCCTTCGGGGCGGCGACCCGCGACGACCGGCTCTACGAGGCGGTGAGCGAGGGGCGGCGCGCGGCCGGGCTCGAGCACTGGATGCCGCTCTTCTACGACCGGCTCGACACGCTGTTCGACTACCTGGCGGGCGTGCCCCTGGTCTTCGACAAGGACGTGGACGACGCGGCGGGCGAGCGGCTCGGCCAGGTCCAGGAGTATCACGACGCCCGCTGCGAGGCGCTGAAGGCGCCGCAGCCCGGCGTCGCGCCCTACAAGCCGCTCGGGTCCGACGCGCTCTACCTCTCGCCGGCCGAGTGGGCGAAGCGGGTCGAGGGCGCCCGCGTCGCCCGCCTCACCCCCTTCGCGGTGCCGGAGAGCCCCGGGCGCCCGATCGTCGATTGCGAGGCCGAGCCCGCCCGCAACTTCGCGCCCGAGCGGGCGCAGGAGGGCATCAACGTCTTCGACGCGGCGGTGCAGCACGTGCGCGCCCTGCAGGGCTCGGGCCACCACGTCATCCTGGCGGCGTGGTCGGAGGGCTCGCGCGACCGGCTCTGCGGCGTGCTGACCGACCACGGCCTGCCCAAGCCGAAGACCGTCACCCGCCTGTCGGACACGCTGGCGTTGAAGCGCGGCCAGGACGTGGCGGTGGCGGTCTGGGGGCTGGAGGCGGGCTTCACCATCGAGCGCCTCGCGGTCGTCGCCGAGGGCGACATCCTGGGCGACCGGCTGGTGCGGCCCAAGCGCAAGGCCAAGCGCCCCCAGGACGTGATCCTGGAGGTGCAGGCGCTGAGCCCCGGCGACCTCGTGGTGCACGCGGATCACGGGATCGGCCGCTTCACCGGGCTCAAGACCGTGACGGCGGCGGGCGCGCCGCACGATTGCCTGGAGATCCAGTACAATGGCGGCCTGCTGCTGCTGCCGGTCGAGAACATCGAACTCCTGACCCGCTACGGCTCGGAGGAGGCCGACGTCCCCCTCGACAAGCTCGGCGGCGGGGCGTGGCAGGCGCGCAAGGCGAAGCTGAAGCGCCGCATCCTGGAAATGGCGGGCGCGCTCATCAAGGTGGCGGCCGAGCGCTTCCTGCGCCCCGCCCCGAAGCTGGTGCCGCCGGACGGCACCTACGGCGAGTTCGCGGCCCGCTTCCCCTACGAGGAGACGGAGGACCAGGAGGCGGCGATCGCCGCGACCCTCGGCGACCTCACGGCCGGGCGGCCGATGGACCGGCTGATCTGCGGCGATGTCGGCTTCGGCAAGACCGAGGTGGCGCTGCGCGCCGCCTTCGTGGCGGCGATCTCGGGCAGGCAGGTCGCCGTGGTGGTGCCCACCACCCTGCTCGCCCGCCAGCATTACCGCACCTTTTTGGAGCGCTTCAAAGGCCTGCCGGTGACGGTCGCCCAGGCCAGCCGCTTCGTGTCGAGCGCGGAGCTGAAGCGGGTGCGGGAGGGGCTCGCGGACGGCACGGTCGACATCGTGGTCGGCACCCACGCCCTGCTCGCCAAGACGATCGCGTTCCGGGACCTCGGCCTGATCATCATCGACGAGGAGCAGCATTTCGGCGTCGCCCACAAGGAGCGCCTCAAGGCCCTGCGCGCCGAGGTGCACGTGCTCACCCTCTCGGCGACGCCGATCCCGCGCACGCTGCAGCTCGCCATGACGGGGGTGCGCGAACTCTCGATCATCGCGACGCCGCCGGTGGACCGGCTGGCGGTGCGCACCTTCGTGACGCCCTTCGACCCGCTGCTCGTCCGCGAGGCGCTGCTGCGCGAGCGCTACCGGGGCGGCCAGGCCTTCTACGTGGTGCCGCGGATCGAGCACCTCGACGAGGTCAAGCGCTTCCTCGACCGGGAGATGCCGGAGGCCAAGGTCGGGATCGCGCACGGGCAGATGGCGGCCGGCCAGCTCGAGGACGTGATGACGGCCTTCTACGAGGGCAAGTTCGACATCCTGCTCTCGACCACCATCGTCGAATCGGGCCTGGACATCCCGACCGCCAACACTCTGATCGTGCACCGGGCCGACATGTTCGGCCTCGCCCAGCTCTACCAGCTGCGCGGCCGGGTCGGCCGCTCGAAGGCCCGCGCCTACGCGCTCTTCACCACGCCCGAGGGCAAGGCCCTGACGGTGCAGGCCGAGCGGCGGCTCAAGGTGCTGCAATCCCTCGACACGCTGGGGGCGGGCTTCCAGCTCGCCAGCCACGACCTCGACATCCGCGGCGCCGGCAACCTGCTCGGCGACGAGCAATCCGGCCACATCAAGGAGGTCGGCTACGAACTCTACCAGCAGATGCTGGAGGACGCGGTCGCGGCCCTCAAGGAGGGCAAGGCGGTGCCGGCCGACGAGCAATGGTCGCCCACCATCGCGCTCGGCGCCCCGGTCACCATGCCGGAGGAGTACGTCTCCGACCTGTCGGTGCGGCTCGGCCTCTACCGGCGCCTCGCCACCCTCGACAGCGACGCGGAGCTGGAGAGCTTCGGGGCCGAGCTGATCGACCGCTTCGGCCCGCTCCCGCCCGAGGTCGAGCAGCTCCTCAAGATCGTCACGATCAAGATCCTGTGCCGGGAGACCAACGTCGAGAAGGTGGAGGCCGGGCCGAAGGGGATCGTGTTCCACTTCCGCGACCGCGCCTTCGCCAATCCGGCGCGGCTCGCCGCCTACATCGCCGAGCAGCGCTCCTTCGCGAAGGTCCGTCCGGACATGAGCGTGGTGTTCATCCGCAACCTCGACACGGTGGCCGAGCGGCTGAAGGAGACGACCGCCATCCTGCGCGACCTCACCAAGCTGACGAGCCGCCGCAAGGCGGCCTGATCCGGAGCCGCGCGGCCCTCGATCGGGGCGGTTGTTATCGATCCGGGGTTGAACGACACTCGGGGCTCCATCCGAGGTGGAGGAACCCCGTGAGATCCGCGACGAGCCTCCTGCTGGCGGGGGCGCTCCTGGCGCCCGCCGCCGCCCGCGCGCAATCCGACGCCGACCGGACCGGGACCGGGGGCGGACCGCGCTCGACCATCACGGCGCCGCACACGAGCTCGAGCGGGCGGACGATGCCCCGGGGCGACGACCGCGCCCTGGAGCGGGGCATCGAGGGCCGCACCCGCGAGGAGCGCCGCGACGACGCGATCGACGGCACGATCTGCGCCGGCTGCCGCTGAAGTTGCGCCGGAACCGGTTTGCACTCGCCCCGTTTCGGGGGCAGATAGGCTTGACCGTCGCGGACCCGGGCCGCGGGCCGCCACGGCGAGGGATCCCTGACATGCGCGCTGCCTCCCGCCTCCGTCCGCTCCGCGCCGCCCTGGCGGCGCTCGTCCTGCTGCCGGCGGGCCTCGACGCGGCGCAGGCCGGCTGCACGAGGCGGATCACCAACCGCTCGGCGCTGACCCTGGTGGGAAGCCAGAACGGCGGGCCGGCCTTCGTGCTGCCGCCCGGCCATTCCCGCACCGTGCGGCTCGCGGCGCCGGGGCAGTTCGACCTCCTCGCCACCTGCGGGCCGGCGGGCAGCGTCGTGGCGGACCTGCACGTCCCCTACGAGGCCGTCCTCGACCGCTGCTACGTGGAGATCGGCACGAACGTCCTGGCCTCGACGTTCGGGCGCGGCTTCCTCGGACTCCAGGGCACGGGCCCCTTCGCGGTCAACGCGCCGCGCCAGGGCGACATCGTCCTGGGCCCGGGGGCGAACGAGGCCTGCCTGATCCGCTGAGCGGGGGCGCCGCGATGGGGGCCGCTACGGCGCCGCGCCGAGCGGCCCCGGCGCTGTCATGCGGCGCGAGGCCTGGGCGACGAGGCGCGCGAAGGCGGTCGCGGCGGCCGAGGCCTGGACGTGGCTGCCGTAGGTCTCGTCCGAGCGCAGCAGAGTCGCGCCGCGCGGCCCGAGCAGGCGCCAGCCCCACTTCCCCGGTCCTTCCTGCTCGACCCGAAACTCCATGGCCGCCTCGCAAGGTTCCGCCTCGCACAATCGGGCCCTAGACTGACAGGGCCCGGCCCGTGAACGGGATGCGACAGCCGCGCCACCGCGCGGGGGAGCCGGCCGAGTCGGGCCACTTGTCCCCGTTATCAACATGATTCTGAGGAGCCGCGGCTGCGCCGGTCTCCCCGCGCGGGCGGGTCGGGCCTGCGCGCGACGTCACCCGCGACTCGCCGCCCCGACCCGGACCCCTGGGGAGCGCCGCCCCTGCCCCGCCGCCCGGCCGCCGCGCGCGGTGGCGGCGTCCCGCCCGGCGGGACGCCGCCCTGGGCCCGCCAAGCGGGCCGCCGTGAGGGCCCGCCAAGCGGGCCGCCGTGAGGGCCCGCCAAGCGGGCCGCCGTGAGGGCCCGCCAAGCGGGCCTCAGAAGAAGCGGATGCCGAACCCGTGATGGGGGTGCCAGGGACGATAGCCGTAGCCGTAGCCGTAGACCGGGCGGTAGGGGCGGTAGAAGCCGTAGCCGTAGGGACGGTAGAACGGGCGGCAGTGGCCCCAGGCGTTCGGAGCCCAGCCCGGGCCGCAGCCATACGCGACGGTCTGGACCTGGGCGTCGCCCGCGATCAGGCCGGCCGGCGCCACCGCGCCCGGCGCGGCGCTCGCCGCCGAAGCGAACCCGAGACCGCCGGCGACCACGGCCAGCGCCAGAACCTTGGTGTTGATCATGGTGACATCTCCTCTCGATTATCCATTCGCGGCATCGCGAAGCAGGAACAAGAGAAGGAATAGTCTTCGGCAGCCCAGACGAATGTGCCGAATGTCACCGGGAAGGGGCGGGCCGGGTTTGGCGCAATCGGACACGAGGAGCCCGGCCCGCCGCCGCGCCGTCAGGAGAGGGGCTGGACGATCGGCGCGGCAGAACTCCTCTCGCACGGGGCGAGCGGCCGCGCTGTTCACATAGGACGAGCTTGCTGGAGAAATGGGGCGAAGAGGCGGGCCGGGCTCGAAGGTCCCCCCGGTCCAGCAAGACCCGGCCCGTCGTCGTCCCTTCGCCACCAAGCCGAAGCGGGCCGACGAGCGATCCTCGCCGGGCGCGACCGAGCCCGCGTTGATCCATATCAACTAGGGGTTTCGGGCGATTCCCGGTCCGCGCCCTTTACAAAAGGACGGGAATGCCCCTGTGTGATCCGGGGCGCCGCGCGCTCTTGAGGGAAGGTGGTCATGAAGTTCCGCGTCGAGGTCGACTGCACTCCGCTCGAAGCGCGCCAGTTCGTCGGCCTCCCGAACGTCGAGCCCATGCAGGCGGCGGTGATGGCCGAGGTCGAGCGGCGCATGCTCGCCGACATGGAGCGCTTCTCCCCCGACACGATCATGCGCAGTTGGTTCTCGCTGTTTCCCCAGAACGCCGACCAGATGCAGTCCCTGTTCCTGAAGATGTTCCAGCAGGGCTTCGGCGGCGGGTCCTCCCCGCCGGCCCGCAACGAGTGAGGGCGGGGCGTGCCGCGGCGGTCGAACCTGCCCCCGGGGGAATTTCCTGCTCCGGCCCATGACGGACTCTAATCCCGAGGAAGGCTGCGGCATCCGGCCCGCCCCGCCCTAGGGGAACGTGCGACGGCTCCGGCGGTTTTGGGCCGGAACCGGAGATCCCATGCACGACAAGTCCTTTCCCGCCAGCCCGACCACGCGCATCCCGCTCGCCCTCGCCCTGTCGGGCCTCGCGGGATGCGCCGACGCGATCGGCTTCCTGCAATTCTCGCAGCTCTTCATGTCCTTCATGTCCGGCAACACCACCCGCTTCGGCGTGGCGGCGGCGCACGGGGACTGGGACGGCACGACCCGCGTCGCTTCCGTCATCGCCGTGTTCTGCTTCGGCGCCTTCGTGGGCACGGTGATCGCCGCCTGGGCCGGGCGCTGGCGCCTGCCGGTGCTGCTCGGCCTGCAGGCCGGCTTCCTGACCATCGGGCTCGTCATGCCGCCCGGGCCCTTCGCCTTCCCGGTCCACGCCTACCCGGTCGTCTTCGCGCTCGGCATGCAGAACGCCACGCTCCAGGACGAGGACGGGCGCAGCCTCGCCCTCACCTACGTCACCGGCGCGGTGGTCCGCTTCGGCACCGGGCTCGCCAACCTGCTCCTCCACAAGCCGGCCAAGTCCTTCTGGATCCAGGCGCCGCTCTGGGGCGCGCTCAGCACCGGGGCGGTGGTGGGGGGCCTGCTGCACGGCCAGTTCGACGAGCGCGCCTTCCTGTTTCCGGCGAGCCTCGCGGCCGTCCTGGCGGTCGGCGTCACGCTCCTCACGCTCGCCAGGCCCGGCAGCCCGCTCGTCGCCGGCACGGCGCCCGCCCCGGACGCGCCGGGCGACGCAAGGCCCGTCTCCCGGCTCCGCACGGCCGAACGTTTCTGAACGTTGTCCGCACGCCCGGCCTCGCCGCGCGCGAAGACATCCCGGCCGCCTCGCGAGCGGCCGGGCGGCATGCGCGACGGTCTGAACTTCCGGACAGCGTTTCGGTTCCATTCCGAAATTCCGGAACGACGATGGCCGGGAGCACTCGCAACCCCTTGCACTTCCTCGCTGGTCCAATAGCGTGAGTGGTGGCACGGCCTGTGCTCGATGCGGGCCGGACACCGCCGGACGCCCCCGAAAGGCGGCCGCGGCACCAACGAGGGAGGACAGACGAGTGGAACGCAGCCGCGAACGCGACCCGCGTGATCCCGACCCCATCGAGACCCGGGAATGGCTCGAGTCCCTCGACGGGGTGCTCGAAGTCGAGGGGCCCGAGCGGGCGCATTTCCTGATCGAGCAGGTCATCGAGGAGGCCCGCAAGAAGGGCGCCCCCGTCCCCTACTCCGCCAACACCGCCTACCTGAACACGATCCCGGTCGAGGCGCAGCCCCCCCACCCGGGCGACAGGGCGATCGAGCACCGCATCCGCTCGGCGATCCGCTGGAACGCCATCGCGATCGTTCTGCGGGCCAACAAGGAATCCTCCGAGCTCGGCGGCCACATCGCGAGCTTCCAGTCGGCCGCGACCCTCTACGACACCGGCTTCATGCATTTCTGGCACGCCGCCGACGAGACGCATGGCGGCGACCTGATCTTCGTGCAGGGCCATTCCTCGCCGGGCATCTACGCCCGCGCCTACCTCGAAGGGCGCCTCAGCGAGGAGCAGCTGCTCTCGTTCCGCCAGGAGGTCGGCGGCAAGGGCCTGTCCTCCTATCCGCATCCCTGGCTGATGCCGGATTTCTGGCAATTCCCCACCGTCTCGATGGGCCTCGGGCCGCTGATGGCGATCTACCAGGCGCGGTATCTCCGCTACCTGCACCATCGCGGCCTCGCCGACACCGACCGCCGCAAGGTCTGGGCCTTCATGGGCGACGGCGAGATGGACGAGCCCGAGTCGCTCGGCGCGATCTCGCTTGCCGCCCGCGAGAAGCTCGACAACCTCGTCTTCGTGATCAACTGCAACCTGCAGCGCCTGGACGGGCCGGTGCGCGGCAACGGCAAGATCGTCCAGGAACTCGAGGCCAATTTCCGCGGCGCGGGCTGGAACGTCGTCAAGGTGCTGTGGGGCTCAGGGTGGGACCAGCTGCTCGCCCGCGATTCCTCGGGCATGCTGGCCCGCGTGATGGCCGAGTGCGTCGACGGCGAGTACCAGGACTTCAAGTCGAAGAACGGCGCCTACATCCGCGAGCACTTCTTCGGCCGCTATCCGGAGACCAAGGCGCTGGTCGCCGACTGGAGCGACGACGACATCTGGCGCCTGACCCGCGGCGGCCACGACCCGAGCAAGGTCTACGCGGCCTACCACGCCGCGGTGAACCACAAGGGCCAGCCCACCGTCATCCTCGCCAAGACCGTCAAGGGCTACGGCATGGGCGAGGCCGGCGAGGCCCAGAACATCACCCACCAGCAGAAGAAGATGGGCGAGGCGGTCCTCCGGCAGTTCCGCGACCGCTTCCAGATCGACCTCTCGGACGAGAAGGTCTCCGGCATCCCGTTCATCCGCTTCCCCGAGGGCTCGCCGGAGCACCGCTACCTGATGGCGCGCCGGCAGGCGCTCGGCGGGCCGCTCCCCGCCCGGCGGCGGAAGTCGGAGAGCCTCGCGATCCCGCCGCTCCAGGCCTTCGACGCGCAGCTCAAGGAGACGGCGGGCCGGGAGATCTCCACCACCATGGCCTTCGTGCGGGTGCTCAACACGCTCCTGCGCGACAAGGAGATCGGCAAGCGCATCGTGCCGATCGTGCCCGACGAGAGCCGCACCTTCGGCATGGAGGGCATGTTCCGCCAGTTCGGCATCTTCAGCCAGGTCGGCCAGCTCTACCGGCCCGAGGATGCCAACCAGCTGATGTACTACAAGGAGGACAAGAACGGGCAGATGCTGCAGGAGGGCATCAACGAGGCCGGGGCGATGTCGTCCTGGATCGCGGCGGCGACCTCCTACTCGCACTCGAACGCGCCGACGATCCCATTCTACATCTACTACTCGATGTTCGGCTTCCAGCGGGTCGGCGACCTGGCCTGGGCGGCGGGCGACCTGCGGGCGCGCGGCTTCCTGATCGGCGGCACGGCCGGGCGCACCACGCTCAACGGCGAGGGGCTGCAGCACGAGGACGGCCACAGCCACCTGTTCTCGGCCACGATCCCGAACTGCGTCTCCTACGACCCGACCTTCTCGTACGAGGTGGCGGTGATCGTGCAGGACGGTCTGCGCCGGATGTACGGCGAGCAGGAGGACGTCTTCTACTACATCACCGTGATGAACGAGAACTACGCCCATCCGGGCATGCCGGACGGAGCGCAGGAGGGCATCATCAAGGGGATGTACCTGTTCCGCGAGGGCAAGGGGAAGGGCCCGCGGGTGCAGCTCCTGGGCTCGGGCACGATCCTGCGCGAGGTCATCGCCGGGGCGGAGCTGCTGGAGAAGGATTTCGGCATCGTGGCCGACATCTGGTCCTGCCCGAGCTTCACGGAGCTGCGCCGCGAGGCGATGGCGGTGGAGCGCTGGAACATGCTCCACCCGGACGAGACCCCGCGCAAATCCTACGTCGAGACCTGCCTGTCGGGCCGCTCCGGCCCGGTGATCGCGGCGAGCGACTACATGCGGCTGTTCGCCGACCAGATCCGCCCCTTCGTGCCGGCCCGCTACAAGGTGCTGGGGACGGACGGGTTCGGGCGCTCGGATTACCGGGTGCGGCTGCGCGACTTCTTCGAGGTCGACCGGCGCTGGGTGGCGGTGGCGGCGCTCAAGAGCCTCGCGGAGGACCAGATGGTGCCGACCGCGAAGGTCTCGGAGGCGATCGCCAAGTACGGCCTCGATCCGGAGAAGCCGGCGCCCTGGACGGTGTGAGTCCGGCCCCCGCGCGGCGCGCAGGCCGCGGATCCCTCGCCCGCGGGCGAGGGATCCGCGGTCCGCGCCCCGCGCGTCCCATCCAGCCCACCCAGTGACGTGACGGGAGAGACGTCGTGGCGACCGAGGTCAAGGTTCCGGATATCGGCGACTTCAAGGATGTGCCGATCATCGAGGTGCACGTGAAGGAGGGCGACACGATCGGGCCGGACGACCCGATCATCTCGCTCGAATCCGACAAGGCCACCATGGAGGTGCCGGCGCCCTCCGGCGGCGTGGTCGAGAAGCTGCTGATCAAGATCGGCGACAAGGTGAGCGAGGGTCACCCGATCCTGCTGCTCAAGGGCGAGGGCGATGCCAAGGGCGACGCGACGAGCGCGCCCAGGAGCGAAAGCGAGAGCAAGGGCAACGGGGCCGCCCCGGCCGACACCGCCGCCCTGATCGCCAAGCAGGAGCCGCCCGAGAGCGCGGCGCCGCCGGCCCCGGTTCCGGCCCCGGCGGCCTCCGGGGCGGGTATCCCGGACTTCTCGCAGATCCATGCCAGCCCGGCCGTGCGGCGGCTCGCCCGCGAACTCGGCGTCGACCTCAACGCGATCAAGGGCACCGGCGAGAAGGGCCGCATCACCAAGGAGGACGTGAAGGGCCACCTCACCCGCTCGGCCGCCCCGGCGCCCTCCGGCGCGGTCTTCGCGGGCGGCGGCATGGGCATTCCGGAGATCCCGGCCGTCGACTTCTCGAAGTTCGGCCCCACCGAGACCAAGCCGCTCGCCCGGATCAAGAAGATCTCGGGGCCGCACCTGCACCGGGCCTGGCTCAACGTGCCCCTCGTCACCCACCAGGACGAGGCCGACATCACCGAGACCGAGGCCTACCGCAAGGACCTCGACAAGACCGCCAAGGACAAGGGCTACCGCGTCACGCTGCTGGCCTTCCTGATCAAGGCCGCCGTCTCGGCCCTGCGCCAGCACCCGGAGTTCAACGCCTCGCTGTCGCCCGACAAGGAGGCGCTGATCCTCAAGCGCTACTACAATATCGGGGTGGCGGTGGACACGCCCGACGGGCTCGTGGTGCCGGTGGTCAAGGATGCCGACCGCAAGGGCATCGGCGAGATCAGCCAGGAGCTCGGCGCCCTGTCGAAGAAGGCCCGCGACGGCAAGCTCGGCAGCGGCGACATGCAGGGGGCGAGCTTCACGATCTCGTCGCTCGGCGGCATCGGCGGCACCGCCTTCACGCCGCTCGTCAACGCGCCCGAGGTGGCGATCCTCGGCGTCGTGCGCTCCAGGATGGCGCCGGTCTGGGACGGGTCGGAGTTCAAGCCGCGCCTGATGCTGCCGCTCTCGGTCTCCTACGACCACCGCGTCATCGACGGGGCGCTCGCGGCCCGCTTCACCCGCCACCTCGCCCACGTCCTGGAAGACGTGCGGCGGCTCGTGATCTGAGGAGCCCGCGCGATGAGCAGCAACGAGGTCCGCCTGCCGGACATCGGCGACTTCAAGAACGTGCCGGTGATCGAGGTGGTGGTGAAGGCCGGCGACACGATCGCGGTCGACGACACGCTGATCGTGCTCGAATCCGACAAGGCCACGATGGACGTGCCCTCGCCGGTGGCGGGCACGGTGGCGGAGATCAAGGTCAAGCCGGGCGACAAGGTCTCGGAAGGGGACCTGATCCTGGTGCTGGCCGCGGCGGCCGGCGCCGGGGCGGCGAAGCCCGCCACGCCCGACAGACCCGCGGCGCCCGCCGCGGGCGGGGCCGGGCACGCGCCCGGCGAGGGCCAGGCGGGCTACGGCTCGTCGGCCCAGGGAGCCCGGGCCCAGGGAGCCGGGGCCCAGGGAGCCGCGGCCAGCGGTGCGGCGCGCGGCAACGGCGCCTCGGCTCCCGCCCGGCGGCGCGCGCCCGTCTCCGGCGAGGAGATGCGGGCGGAGGTGCTGGTGCTCGGGGCCGGGCCGGGCGGCTACACCGCCGCCTTCCGGGCCGCCGATCTCGGCAAGAAGGTGGTGCTGGTCGAGCGCTGGGCCTCGCTGGGCGGCGTGTGCCTCAACGTCGGCTGCATCCCCTCGAAGGCCCTGCTCCACGCCGCCAAGGTGATCGACGAGAGCCACGGCATGGCGGCGCACGGGATCAGCTTCGCGAGCCCGCAGATCGACATCGACAAGCTGCGGTCGTGGAAGGAGGGCGTGGTCAAGAAGCTGACCGGCGGCCTGCAGGGCCTCGCCAAGCAGCGCAAGGTGACGGTCGTGACCGGGACCGGCCGCTTCGTCAGCCCGCACCAGATCGCGGTCGAGCACGAGGGCCAGACGCGCATCATCGGCTTCGAGCAGGCGATCATCGCGGCGGGCTCCGAACCGATCCAGATGCCGTTCATCCCGCACGACGACCCGCGGGTGATCGATTCCACGGGGGCGCTCGAACTCGGCGGCATCCCCCAGCGCCTGCTCGTGATCGGCGGCGGCATCATCGGGCTGGAGATGGCCACCGTCTACCACGCGCTCGGCGCCAAGGTGACCATCGTCGAGCTGATGGACCAGATCATCCCGGGGGCCGACAAGGACATCGTCACGCCGCTGATGAAGCGGATCAGCAAGCAATACGAGGCGATTCACCTCAAGGCCAAGGTCACGGCGGTCGAGGCCCGGCCCGAGGGGCTGAAGGTGACGTTCGAGGGCGGGTCGGCGCCGGCCCACGACACCTTCGACAAGATCCTGGTTTCGGTCGGGCGGCGACCGAACGGCAAGCTGATCGGGGCGGAGGCGGCGGGCGTGATCGTGGACGAGCGCGGCTTCATCCCGGTCGACAAGCAGATGCGCACCAACGTGCCGCACATCTTCGCCATCGGCGACGTGGTCGGCCAGCCGATGCTGGCCCACAAGGCGACGCACGAGGGCAAGGTCGCGGCCGAGACCGCGGCGGGGAAGAACTCGTTCTTCGACGCGAAGGTGATCCCGTCGGTGGCCTACACCGACCCGGAGGTGGCCTGGGTCGGGCTGACCGAGAACGAGGCCAAGGCCAAGGGCATCAAGGTCGGCAAGGGCAGCTTCCCGTGGGCGGCGAGCGGGCGCTCGCTGTCGCTGGGGCGCGACGAGGGCCTGACCAAGGTGCTGTTCGACGAGGCGACCGACCGCATCGTCGGCTGCGGCATCGTCGGCCCCTCGGCGGGCGACCTCATCGCGGAGGCCGCGCTCGCCATCGAGATGGGGGCGGATGCGAGCGACATCGGCCTGACCATCCACCCGCACCCGACCCTGTCGGAGACGGTCGGCATGGCGGCGGAGGCCTTCGAGGGCACGATCACCGACCTCTACATGCCCAAGCGCGCCGCCCATTGAGGAGTCGGGCGGCCGCCGCGCCGCCGCGCGTGGCGGCCCGCGCCTCGTCGTCCGCGCAGGGACGCGAGGCCGCCCGCCGAGCGGGCGGCCAGCGCCTCGTCCTCCGGCGCCACGAGGCCGGGCCGCCCGCCGAGCGGGCGGCCGCGGCGGGTCGTCCGCGCAGCGACGTGGGGCCGCCCGCCGAGCGGGCGGCCCGCACCACCCGCGTCAGCCCTTGCGCGGCGGGACGCGGTTCTTGCGCTGCTGGCCGAGCCCGATGCTCTTGGCGAGTTCGGAGCGCTGCGCGGCGTAGTTCGCCGCCACCATCGGGTAGTCCGGCGGCAGGCCCCACTTCTCCCGGTACTGTTCGGGGGTGAGCCCGCGGGTCGTCAGGTGCCGCTTCAGCGACTTGTAGGGCTTGCCGTCCTCCAGCGAGATGATCGCGTCCGGCGTCACCGTTTTTCTGATCGGGATCGGCGGCACCGGCTTGGCCGGCTCGGGCGGCGGCGGCAGGACCAGCGCCTGCAGCGTGCCGTGGATCGAGGTCAGCAGCCCGGGCAGGTCCGCCGCCGGCACTGAATTCTTCGAGATGTAGGCCGACACGATGTCGGCCGTCAGGGCGACGAGATCCTCAGGGTCCGCATCCTGGCCGTCCACGTCAGTCATCATCCAGATCCGTCCGTCAGGTTGATGGGGCCGGGCCCGTCCCCGCACGAGGCGTCGACGGTCGGCCCTCTTGGTCTCCTTGGGCGCTCTCCTGACGGTGCGAATGCACTACCCGGGAGTGCGCAGCAGATGTGTTCGCTCCGTTTGCCCCATCCCGCAAGATGGAGAACGAAACATTGCTGCCCCAGATACGTAGTTCTTGTGGACGATCCCTGCGAAAGGGCGGAGAAAAACAAACCTTAGGTTGTATGTTTCTGTTATGGTTGCAGCAAAATTTGTAAGAAATTCATCCCCGTTCTTTTGGCCCTGGAACCGGTCAAGGCACAGGTTTCGCGCAGCTGTTCCGACCCGGCGACCAGAGGAGTTCACCGGCCGCGCGCCGCCGCGCAGACGACCCGCGGCCGCGCAATCAGGGAAGATGAGAGAAGCAAACTTGCGCGCCCCATGACGGTACTCACCCTCGTCCATCAGGTGCACGAAGAGATGCCGCCGCGGCGGGTCAGGCCCGAGTCTTGACTTCAGCTTGTCCGGATTGACCTGCGCCGGGCGGAGCGCGACGCGTCCGTCCGCTCGTCCGGGCCGGACGCGGCGATGGATTCTGAGACCCGGCGCCGCACCGGCCGCCCTAACCCTGCGGGAGGCCGGCCCGGACGGCCCGCGGCGGGCCCGCGCGGGCCGCGCCGCGCGGCCGCGGGGTCAGGCCGCGATGCGCAGGCGGTCCTGACGGTAGCTCTCGATGAGGGCGGCCGGGATCGAGTCCAGCACCGCCGCCACGGCGGCCTCGGTGGCGAGGCTCTGGGCGAGAACCCGGGCCTCCTCGCGCGCCGCCTCGGCCTCGAAGCGGTTGAGCAGCGCCACCAGGGCGTGGCTCTCCGCGAAGGGCAGGCGCTCGCAGGCGGTCACCGCGCGCTCGATCATGCGGCGGGACAGGGCCGGCCCGCTCTCCTCGGTGAAGCCCTGCGCCTCCTCGCGCCACGCCGACATCGCCGCCGCGAAGGCAGGTTCGAGGGAGGCGGGCAGGCCGGCCCGGCGGTAGAGGGCGGAGAAGCCCTGGCCGCTCCCGTCGAGGAGCAGGCCGGCGACCCGCGCCGGCGGCAGGCCCGAGAGATCCGCCAGGGCGGCCTCCGTGAAGGCCATGCGCCGGGACAGCATCGCCCGCAGGACCAGGCCGGCGGTGAGTTGGCCGTTCCGGCGCAGGTAGGTCACGAGACGGCGCAGGTCCTCCCGGGCGGCCCCCTCGGCGAGGCCCAGCGTGGTCCGGTCGCGCGCCTCGCGCGCCACGCGCTCGCCGCGATCCGGGCTGAGCCAGCCGCAGCCGACCACGAAGTCCGAGAGCGACTGGGCGAGCCGGGCGGTCACGGCCTGGCGGACCTCCAGCGGCAGGTCCGGCCGGGCGAGCAGCGCCTCGCGCAGGCCCCCGTCCTCCCCGTGGCGCTCGACCATGCGCAGCAGGCTGCCGGGGGTGATGGCGGCGCCCGGATTGGCCGCGAGGCCGCGCAGGGCCGGCACCCCGGCGATCTCGGCCAAGGCCCCGCAGACCATCGGCGACAGGTTCGGACGCGCCGCGACGGCGCAGCGGGCCTCCTCCTCGCCGATCGCCGCGCAATCGACGAGGTCGGCATCCGACAGGACCGGCGAGCGGGCCAGGACCAGGGCGGCGATCTCGGGCACGTCCTGCGCCAGGGCCACCACCACCGGCCGGGGCGCCTCGGCGGCGTTGGCGAAGGCCTCCGCCAGCGCCCGGCGCACCAGGGGCGAGGAATCGTCGAGGAGCGCCGTGACCGCGGTCTTGGCCTCCCAGCGCGCCTCCGGGTCGAGGTCCGCGTAGAGGTAGGCCCGCGCCAGGGACGAGGCGGCCTCGGCCCGCCGGCCGGCGGATTCGTGCTGCGTCCAGAGCAGGAACTGGCGGATCATCATCGGGGGCAATCCGGGAGGCGTGGCGGCGTCAGGGACGGTCGGTGGTGCGGTAGAGCGTGACAAGGGGCCGGGCGGCCGCGGGCGGCCGGGCGGCGAATTCGGGCGGCCGGGCCGGCGGGAGCGGCGCGGCGGACAGGGTGGGCGGGGCGGGGTCGGGGCGGGGCGCCGCGCCGGCGGGCGCCGCGGGCGCGGGATCGTCGTCGGAGCGCGGAAAGTAGCTCGGGGCGGCGGGCTCCCCGCCCGCCCGCCCCTGCCAGAGCCGCGCCACCCCGTCCGAGACCGGGCCGCGCCTCGCCTCGGTCTGGAACAGGGAGCGCAGGCCCGTCTCGCGCGCCGGCGCGTAGGCGGCGGCCTCGCTCCCGGCAGCCTCGCCCGCGGCGGCCGCACCCGCGGCGGCCACGGGGGGCGCGGGGGCGGCCTGGCTCGCGGAGAGCAGCGCGTAGAGCTCCGCCGCGCCGCGGGCCCGGCCGGAGCGGTCGTAGAACAGGGCACGGTTGGCGGCGGCCGCCTCGGGCAGGTCGGCAGCGGCGGCCCGCGCGGGCGTGAACTGGGCCGACCGGATCAGCGTCGCGGCGCCCCGCGGCCCGAGCAGGTGGGCGGCGTAGAGGTCGCCGCGCGTCGGCTCGCGGCCGAGTTCGGCGAGGAGCGCGTCGTGGTTGCGCCGGGTCAGCGCGCCCGCCATGGCGGAGGCCACGTCCGGGTCGCGCCGCAGGTCGAGGATGGTCTGCCGCGCGGCCGGGTCGCTCACCGTGTAGCCGCCCTGGGGGCGCGGCGTGATCGCCTCCGCGTAGGAGGACAGGCCGAGCGACGGGCCGTCCTGCTTGAGCACCGCGAGCCAGGTCTGCTCGATGAACTGGAACAGCCCGCTCGCCGAGGAGGTCGCGGCCTTGGCGCTCGGGTCGAGGCTCGATTCCCGCTGCGCCGTGGCGAGGAGGTAGTCGAAGCCGGTGCCGGTCTTCTCCGCGCCCTGGCGGATCGCCTCGACCACCGGGCCGGCGCCCGCCGCGCGCGCCGGCGGGGCCTCGCGGGATGGTGGGGGGGATGTGGTGAACAGGAACATGGCGCCCCGGCGGGGCGGCACCGCCCGGGCGGGTGCCGTCTCCAAGGGTCACCATGCTCGGATCATGGTAAATGAAGGTTGAAGCGTCCCGAAACCGGACGGGCCGGGCCGCCGCTCAGCGCCGCGTCACGTCTCCGCCGCCCTCGGGCCGGCGCATCTCGAAGCGGCTCTGGCCGTCGACCGCGAAGTAGTCGAAGTAGCCGCCCCGCATCAGCGGCTGCATGGCGCCGGTATCGACCCGGCCCGCCTCCGTGACGAAGCGGTCGTCGACGTAGATCGAGACGACCTGCCCGATCACCATGAAGTAGCGGGCCTCGCCGCCGCCCAGGGGCACGAGCGGGACGGTCTGCAGCCAGCGGCACTCGATGGCGGCGGGCGCCTCGGCCACCCGGGGCGGGCGCACCTTGCGCGAGGGCGCCGGGGTGAGCCCCGCGAAGGCGAACTCGCTCTCGCCCCGCGGCAGGGGCGCCGAGGTCCTGTTCATGGCGTCCTTGAGGGCGAGGCTGGCGAAGCTGCAGACGAACTCGCCGCCCTCCTCCGCGAAGGCGAGCGCGTCCTTGCGGCCGAAGGACGAGAACATCACCATCTCGGGATTGTCCGCGACCCCGTTGAAGAACGAGTAGGGCGAGAGGTTGAGCCGCCCCTCGCGGTCGAGCGCGCTGATCCAACCGATCGGCCGCGGCGCGACGAGGGCCTTGAACGGGTTGTGGGGCAGCGGGCGGGTCTCGGCGTCGTAGTGCATGGCGGGCCTCCGGGGATGGGCCGAGCCTAAGCACTATTCGCGGCCGCGGTCACCGGTGCGACGACGCGGACGAGCCTTCGGCCCGGCATCGGCGATCCGAGAGGGTCGACGGCCCGGCGCGTCCGCATCCTGGGCCGTCGGGATGATCCGGGATCCGCTTGATCGAAGCGGCTCCCGGATCAGACCCGCGTGACGATCGCCGCCAGGTCCGGGCGGGGCCGGTCCGCGGGCGCCTGGGCGGCGCGGCCGACATGGACGAAGCCCGCCATCCGCTCCTGCGGCGCGAGGCCGAGCGCGTCGAGCACCCGCCGGTCGTAGGCGATCCACTCGGTGAGCCAGGCGGTCGCGAAGCCCATCGCGTTCGCCGCCACGACGAGGTTCATCGCCGCCGCCCCCGCCGACAGCACCTGCTCCCAGTCCGGGATCTTCACGTGGGGGCCGGCCCGCGACACCACCCCGACCACGAGCGGCGCCTGGGCGAGCCGGTCGCGCTCGAGGGCGCGCCGCGCCGCGTCGGCCTCCGGGTGGTCCGCCGCGTAGGCCGCCTCGATCACCGCGCCGATCCGCGCCGCCCCCTCGCCCTCGATCACCAGGAAGCGCCAGGGCGCCAGCTTGCCGTGGTCCGGCACCCGCGACGCGATGGTGAGGAGCGTCGCGAGTTCCTCGGGCGTCGGGCCCGGGCCGGCGAGGAGCGCGGGAGGGACCGAGCGTCGGCGGCGCAGCAAGTCGAGAGTCGCGTTCATCGGACCTTCAGTGCGGATGAGCCAGAGACGAGGCGGGGCAAGGCGGGCCGCCGCGCCGCCCCTCCTCTTAGGCGCCGCGCGGCGGGCTTTGCAATCCGGCCCGAAAACCGTCACGGGGATCGGGCACGCGGCCCGCCGACCGCACCCGTGGGACACGACCTGCCGGAAGCCCGACCATGAGCCGCCTCCCCGCCCCGCCGCGCGACCAGGCCTGGACGCCGCGCGACGTCCGCCTCGCGCTCGCCGCCGTGCTGATCTTCTGGGCCGCCGCCGCCGCGGTCTGGCCGCTCACCGGCGCGGTCGTGCCGTGGGATTCCAAGAACCACTTCTACCCGATGCTGCGCTACCTCGGCGCCGCCCTGGCGAACGGGGAATTGCCGCTGTGGAATCCCTACCACTTCGCCGGCCACCCCTCCGTGGCGGACCCGCAATCGCTCCTGTTCACGCCGACCATGCTGCTCTTCGCGTGGCTCGACCCGTCGCCCTCGATGGAGCTGTTCGACGCGGTGGTCTTCGCCCATCTCCTGCCGGCCGCCGTGGCGATGCTGCCGCTGTTCCGCCGCCGGGGCTGGCACCCGGCCGGGGCGGTCGCCGCCGCCATGATCTTCGTCCTCGGCGGTTCGGCCTCGGCGCGGCTGCAGCACACGGGCATGATCCTGTCCTACGGCTACTTCCCCCTCGCCCTCTGGCTGCTTGAGGAGGCGCTGGACCGGCGCTCCCTCGCCTTCGGCCTCGGCTTCGCGGTGGCGGCGGCGCTGATGACGGTCGGGCGGGACCAGGTGGCCTTCCTGTGCGGCACCGTGCTGATCGCCCGCGCCCTCTGGGCGGTGCTGGAGGCGCCGGCGCCCCTCGCCTTCCTGCGCACGCGGCTTCCCCTGCTCGCCGCGATGGGGCTCGTCGGCGGGGCGCTGCTGGCGGTGCCCTCCCTGCTCACCATGCAGCTCCTGATGACCTCGACCCGGCCCTCCTTCGGCTACGGCGTCGCCGCCATGGGCTCGCTGCCGCCCCAGAGCCTCGCCACCGGCCTGTTCGCGGACGTGTTCGGGTCCCTGCGCTGGACCTACGATTACTGGGGCCCGGACTGGTCGTCCCTGGAGGGCGGCACCTGGACCGACCGGGCGATCAACTACATCTTCGCCGGCACCATCCCGGCCCTGCTGATCCTCTGGCACGGGGTGGCGGGCGGGCGGCTCCTCGCCCGCGAGATCCGCTTCCCGGTCCTGGTGCTGGCCGGCGCGCTGACCTACGCGCTGGGGCGCTACACCCCGCTCTTCGCCCTGCTGTTCGACCACGTGCCGGGCATCGACCTCTACCGCCGGCCCGCCGACGCGACCTTCGTGGTCAATATCGGCCTCGCGCTCACGGCCGGCTACCTCGTCCACCGCTACGTGCGCGACGGCCTGCCCGCCCTGCCGCGCGGCCGGGGCCGCCTGCTGCCGCTCCTCGCACTCGCGCTCCTGGCCGCCGCGCTCGCCGGCGCCCTGCTCTTCTCGGGGCCGCGCGGGCACCTCGCTGACGCCCTGCGGGACATCGCGCTGGGGGCGGGCCTCGCGGGGGCGGCGGTGCTCGTCCTGCGCCGGCCGCGCTCGCGGGCGCTCGCGGCCGCGGGCCTCGTCGCGGTGACCGGGGCGGAGCTGATCTGGCGCAATGCCGGCTCGTCGCTCAACGCCGAGCCCGCCGAGCGCTACGCGGTGTTCCGGCAATTGCCCCCCGAGCAGCTCCAGGGCCTCACCATCCTCAAGGCCGAGCTCGACGCCCGCCACGCCAAGGGCGACCATCCCCGCGTCGAGATCCTGGGGCTGGGCGGGGCGTGGCAGAACGCCTCGATGGTGCTCGGGCTCGAGGACACGATCGGCTACAATCCCCTGCGCCTGTCCGATTACGAGCGGGCCGTCGGCCCCGGCGAGAACGCCGCCGACCCGAACCTGCGCCAGTTCCCGGCCCTGTTCCGCGGCTACCGCTCGCGGCTCGCGAGCCTGCTCGGCCTCGAATACCTCGTCCTCGACCGCCCGGCCGAGCGCCTGCCCAGGCATTTCCCGCAGCTGACCGGGGCGAAGCTCCTCTACGGCTCGGGCCAGATGTGGATCTACCGCCTCGACCCGGCCCGGCCCCGCGCCTACCTCGCCACCCGCCTCGTCCCGGTCGAGTCCGAGGACGTGCTCTCGCAGGACGAATTGCCGGAATTCGAGGGGAACGACACCGCCCTGATCGACCAGGACAGCCTGCCGAAGGTCAAGGGATCCTACGGCCAGGCCGATCCCGCCGCCCAGGTGACGCCCGCCGCCGGCGGCGCGCAGATCCTCGCCTATCGCCGCACTCTCGTCACGGTGGAGGTCGACACCGACCGCGACGCCGTGCTGGTGCTGCACGATCTCTACTATCCGGGCTGGCAGGCGCGGGTGGACGGCGTGCGCCGGCCGATCCTGCGCACCAACCTGCTGTTCCGCGGCGTCGAGGTGCCCAAGGGGCGCCACGTGGTGGAGTTCCGGTTCCGGCCCCTCTCGGTCGGCAACCTGATGGCGGCGGCGAGCGACCTGCTGGCGAGGGACGGGAATGAGGCGGGCGAGACGGCTCTTCGGTAAGGCGGTCCTCGGCGGAGTCGTCCTCGGCGGCGCGGCCCTGGGGCTCGCCGGCGCGGGTCCGGCGGCGGCCCAGGAACCGGGGCGCCCGACGCCGTCCATGGCGAACCCGCCCCTGGCCAATCCCGCCATGACGCCCCCCGCGCCGGGCCCCGCGGAGGCGCCGCTCTCCCTGCGCGCCGTGCTGACGAGCGAGGGCAAGCCGATCCGCGGCGGCCTGACCTGGCGCATCTACGAGGATCGCGGCGATGCCGGGAAACCCGCCCTGCTCGCCCGTTCGGACGAGCCCCAGCCGACCTTCCGGCTGGCGCCGGGCAGCTACCTCGCCAACGTCACCTACGGCTTCGTCAGCACCTCGAAGCGCGTCACCCTGGCGCCGACCGGGCTGCAGGACCAGGTCACGGTCAATGCCGGGGCGCTGCGCCTCGCCGGCGCGGTCGGCGATGCCCGGATCCCGCCGGGCCAGCTCGCCTTCGCGATCTTCGTGCCGATCGGCAACAACCCGGAGGGGCGGCTGGTCCGCGACGGGGTCAAGGCCGGCGAGCTGATCCGGCTGCCGGAGGGCACCTACCACGTGGTCTCGACCTGGGGCGATTCCAACGCCATCCAGCGCGCCGACCTCAAGGTCGAGAACGGCCGCATCACCGACGCGACCCTCAACCACCGGGCCGCGACCGTGACCCTCAAGCTCGTGGCCGCGCCCGGCACCGAGGCCTTCGCGGGCACCGCCTTCTCGGTGCTCACCCCGGGCGGCGACACGATCCGCGAGGCGATCGGCGCCTTCCCGCAGGTGACCCTGGCGGAGGGCGAGTACCAGCTCATCGCCCGCCACGACGGCAAGGTCTACACCCAGGACTTCAAGGTCGAGAGCGGCGTCGACCGCGACATCGAGGCGATCGCCAAGGACCCTTGAGCCCCGCCGCACCCGGGCCGCCCCGGTCGGGGTATCACGCGAAGCGCTTGGCGGCCGCCACCGTGGCGACGACGCCGGCGCAGGCGAGGACCAGGGCCGCGTCGACCGGCTCGCCCAGCACGAGCCCGGCGAGGATCAGGCTGAAGAAGGGCTGGAGCAACTGCACCTGCCCCACCGCCGCGATGCCGCCCCGGGCGAGGCCCCGGTACCAGAACACGAAGCCGATCAGCATGCTGAACAGCGACACGTAGGCGAGGCTCGCCAGCGCCGGCAGGCCGACGCCCGCCCACCCCCCCGGCCGCAGCAGCCACGCGGCGGGCAGCGAGACCGGGAGCGACAGCACGAGCGCCCAGGCCACCACCTGCCAGCCGCCGAGCCGCCGGGCGAGCCGCGCGCCCTCCGCGTAGCCGAGGGCGCAGAGCACCATCCCGAGGAACAGCCACGCATCCCCCGCCCCGAGCCGGCCCCCGCCCTGGCGCAGGGCGAAACCGGCCACGATCGCGCTGCCGAGGCCCGAGAACAGCCAGAAGGCCCGCCGCGGGCGCTCGCTCCCCCGCCAGACGCCGAACAGGGCGGTGGCGAGCGGCAGGCAGGCGACCGTCACGGTGCCGTGCGCGGCCGTGACGGTCCGGAGGGCGAGCGCCGTGCAGAGCGGCCAGCCGAGCACCACGCCGAGCGCCACCAGGGCGAGCGCGCCGAGGTCGCGCCGCCCGGGCGCCGGCTGGCGCAGGAGAGCGAGGAGCCCGAGCGCCGTCAGCCCCGCCGCCCCGGCCCGGAAGGCCGTCACGAAGAAGGGGTCGAGGTCCGCCACCGCGACCCGGGTCGCCGGCAGGGAGCCGGCGAAGATCACGACGCCGATCAGCCCGTCGCGCAGGGCCCGGCGGGCCACGGCCCGGTCCGCCCTCTCCCGCTCCGGCATCGTCGTCCCGGCGGCCAAGACCTCGCTGCGCATCGCATCCCCCCGATCAGCGCCACCATCGGGTGGACGGCCCTGTCGCGACAGGGACGGAACCGGTACGATCCGGACGAACTGTCCGGGTGCGGAGGCCAGTACGGATGGAGACGGCGCGGGACGCGACCCGGACCGAGGCGGTGGCGGAGGCGATCCGCGCGCGGATCGCGGCCCGCGCCCTGGGCCCCGGCGCGCGCATCCCCTCGGTGCGCGGCCTCGCCGCCCAGATGGGGGTGTCGAAATCGACGGTGGTCGAGGCCTACGACCGGCTGGTGGCGGAGGGCGCCATCGCGGCCCGGCCCGGCTCGGGCTTCTACGTGGCGGGGACGGCGCGGCCCCTCACCCTGGCGGAGATCGGCCCGCGCCTCGACCGGGCGGTGGATTCCCTCTGGGTGACCCGCCAGAGCCTGGAGGCGGGGACCGGGGTGCCGATGCCCGGCTGCGGCTGGCTCCCGCCCTCCTGGCTGCCGGACGAGGCCCTGCGCCGGGCCCTGCGCGGCCTCGCCCGCGGCGAGGCGGCGGACCTGCTGGCCTACGACGAGCCCCTGGGCCACGCCCCCCTGCGCCGCGCCCTCGCCCGCCGCCTGCACGACCGCGGCATCCCGGCCGGCCCCGAGCGGATCGTCCTCACCGATTCGGCCACGCAGGCCCTCGACCTCGTCGCCCGCCTGCTCCTGGAGCCCGGCGACCCGGTGCTGGTGGACGATCCCTGCTACTTCAACTTCCGGTCCCTGCTGCAGGCCCACCGGGCGCGGCTCGTCGGGGTGCCGTGGACGCCGGCCGGCCCCGACCTCGACGCCTTCGCGGCGGCCCTGCGGGCGCATCGCCCCCGCCTCTACGTGACCAACTCGGCCTTCCAGAACCCGACCGGCGCGACGATGAGCGCCGGGATCGCCCATCGGCTGCTGCGGCTCGCCGAGGCGCACGACGTGCTGGTGGTCGAGGACGCGCTGTTCGAGGATCTCGACCCCGATCCGGCGCCCCGGCTCGCCACCCTCGACGGGCTCGACCGCGTGATCGCGATCGGCAGCTTCTCGAAGACGCTCTCGGCGGCGGTGCGCTGCGGCTACGCGGCGATGCGGCCGGACTGGGTCAACCGGGTGGTCGACCTCAAGCTCGCCGCGAGCTTCGGCAGCGGGCGGCTCGCGGCCGGCCTCGTGCACCGCTTCCTGGCGGATGGCAGCTACCGCCGCGCCCTCGACGGTCTGCGCGCCCGCCTCGCCGACGCGATGGGCGCGACGCGCCGCCGGCTCGCCGCGGCCGGCCTGACGCCCTGGCTCGAACCCCGCGGCGGGCTCTATCTCTGGGTGTCCCTGCCGGAGGGGCTGGACGCCGCCGGGATCGCCCGCCGGGCCCTGGCCGAGGGGGTGGTGCTCGCGCCGGGCAACGTGTTCAGCCTGTCGCAGAGCGCCGGATCGTTCCTGCGCTTCAACGTGGCCCAATGCGCCGACCCGAAGGTCTTCGCCGTGCTGGAGCGGGCGATGGCGGCGGAGCGGGCGGCGCGCTGAGCCCGGGCGGCCGGGTTCTCCGGGGGGCGTCACGCCCGATCCGCTCGATCCCTTCGGGATGGCGGATTGGGGCTTCGCTCAGGCGCCGCGCGGGCGCGTGATCCGGGATCCGCTTCGATCAACCGGATCCCGCATCACGCGGTTCTCGGTCGATCGGTTCAGCGTCGCCGCACGGCGAGGCTGAGACCGGCTGCCCGGCCTGCGCGTTCCCGCTCCCCCGTTCCCGGACGGGTGGGCGCCCGCCCCTCACCGCCGCCGCGCCACCGCCTCCTCCATCAGGGAGCGGATCACCGCCCGCACCGGCTCGGGCGTGCCGTCGCGCAGGAACTTCGCCTCGATCGCCTCGCGGATCACCGCCCCGTCGTCGGTGCGCGCGAGGTCGGTGGCGCTCTCGGCGGAGAGGAGCGACACGAAGGCGCTCTCCGCCGGCTCCGCCTCGCCGCGCGCCGGCGCCACCTGCCTTCCCGTGAGGTCGAAGACCTCGGCCCGGTGCGGCAGGACCTCCTCCACCGGCGCGAGGTCCGGGCCGAGCCGGAACACCGCGGGCGCATGGGTCAGGAGATCGACCGAGCCCCGGGTGATCGTGCCGGGGTTGAACCAGACGGTCCCGCCGAGCCGCGCGGGCGGGTGGCGCTTGTGGACGTGGCCGTTCACGGCGAGCGCGCAGCCGGCGATCGGGTGCGGCGGCACCGCCCCCGGATAGCCCGCCCCGAAGGCGAGGTCGTGGTGGGTGAGCCAGAGCACCCGGGAGGCCTCCGGCATCAGCCCGCGCACGTCCGCCGGGATCGGCTGGCCGTAGGGCGTCGCCCCGACCCCGAGCCGCAGCCCCGGCAGGGCGTAATGCGCGGCCGGCCCGGATTCCGCCGCCGCGTCGAGGACGTCGCTCACCGCCAGCACGGCGAGGCTGTCCCCGTCCGACAGGCGGGTGTGGCGGATGTCGTGGTTGCCGACATTGGCGAGCGGCCGGTGGCGGAACCCCTTCAGGGTGCGGATGAGGCGCGCCTTGAGGCTCTCGTCGGGCTCGACCGGGTGCTCGAACAGGTCGCCGAGCAGCACCGGCGCGAGGTCGCGGGCATTGGCCAGGGCCACGCAATGGTCGAGCTTGGCGAGGACGGGGGCGGGCCAGTCCGGGTCCTTGCGCCGGCCCGGCCGCCGCGAGGCCACGTGGGGATCGCCGATCAGGAGCAGGCCCGCGCAGGGCACGGGCGGGGCGTCGAGGCGCTCGCCGGCCAGGATCACGCGGCCGCCCCCGCGTGGCGGTGCCCGTCGAGCAGGCTCTCCGGGGCGGCTGTGCCGCCGCAGGCCGGGCAGCGCCCGCCGGTCGCGGCGAGCAGCGCCGCGGTCTCGGCCTCGATCGCGGCGAGGCCCGCCCGCGCCTCGGCCGTCCGCCCCCGCGCCGCGGCGAGCTGCCGGCCGAGCTCCGCGAGGCGCCGGGCGCCGCGCAGGGCCGCCTCCGGCGCGGCGAGGGCCGGCGCCGCCTCGGGCAGGGCCGCGAGCGCCGCCGCCCGGGCGCGCGCCCGGGCGAGGTCGGCGGCGAGGCGCGCCAGGGCGGCGGCGTGGGCCTCGGCGGCGGCGCTCGCCCGCGGCACCGGCGCCGCCGGCAGGCCCGCCAGGGCCGCCAGCTGGGCCCGCGCGCGGGCGAGGTCCCGGGACAGGCCGAGGAGACGCTCCCCCACGCCCTCCCGGTGGCGCGCCTCGGCGAGCCCGCGGGCGAGGTCGGCCGGGACCTCCGGGCCCGGCAGGGCCGCGAGCGCCCGGGCCCGGCCCGAGGCCGCGTCCCGGGCGGCGCGCAGCCGCGCCAGGGCGCTCAGCCCGGCCTCGATTCCGGCGAGGCGCCGCTCGCCCTCGGCGAGGCGCCCGGCCTCCTCGCGCAGGGCCGCGAGGGAGGCGGCCGCCGCCTCGAGTCCGGCCAGGGGGGCGAGGAGCTCGGCCAGGAGAGCGAGGCGCCGCTCGCCCTCGCGCACGGCGCGCTGGTCCTCCGCCACGCGCTCGCGCTGGAGGTCCTGCATGGCGCGGATGTAGCCGGCCTCCCGGCCGAGCGAGAGCACGGCGGAGCGCTTGGGCGCCTTCTCGCCGAGGAGGAAGACCGGGAATTTCTGGTGCGCGACGTGGACCTCCAGCTCCTCGACCCGGGTGATGCCGAAGAGCCGGTCGACCCAGTCCGGCACGTCCCGGCCGCCGGTCTCCAGCGTCGCCCCGTCCTGGCGGACCAGGGATCCGTCCGGCTCGTGCAGCGACCACAGGTTGACGGGCGAGCGCCGAACCTGGCGCGCGAAGCGCAGGATCCGGCCCCCCGCCACCCCGATCTCGATCCGGCAGGCGGGCTTGCCGGCCCGCACCAGCCCGTCGCGGGCCTCGCCGTAGAAGACCGCGCGCAGGGCCCGGATCACCGTCGACTTGCCGCGGTTGTTCGGCCCCACCAGCGCGTTGACGCCCGGCGCGAGGGGCAGGACCGCGTCGGCGAAGCCCTGCACGTCGGTCAGGCGGATGTGGCGGAAGCCCGGCGCGTCGGGCTCCCAGGCGGCGGCGCATTCCTCGGCCGGGCCGTCGATCAGCACGCCGCGCGCCGGGTCGCCACCGATGCGGCTCACCCGCGTGCCGGGCGGAAAGCCCGTGACGTCGTGGTGCGAGATGGCGAGGCATTGCAGGGACAGCCGCGCCGCCCCGTCCTCCAGCACCCGGTAGAAGGCCGGCACCCGCGCCGGCGCGATCCAGCAATCGGCCTCGTCGAGGGCGATGAAGCGCCCCAAACCCGCCTTGACCACCGCGATCAGCCGCAGGCCCATCCCGACCACGTTGGTCATGGCCCCGCCATTGTCCTCCAGCACGTCCTCGCGGCCGCCGTCCGGCCGCAGCAGGCCGATGTCGAGGGCGGGCAGGCCGCGCTCCGTGGTGAGGTCGAGGGAGACCGGCTTCTCCCCCGGCAGCACCTCCTGCACCACGGCCGAGAGCAGGGTCTCGATGCGGGCGAGGCTGCGCTGGTGGGTCTCCTGCTGCAGCTCTCGCAGGCAGAGATCGACCGCGTCGCGCCGCTCCAGCCGGCCCTTGGCGGCCGCGACCGCCCGGACCAGCCCGTCGCGCTCCCCGGTCAGGGCGGCCCGGCGCGCCTCGGCGCGCGCGAGCGCGCGGCCGAGCCGGTCGAGGGCGGCCGCGGCCTCCGCAGGGCTCATCAGCGCGCCTCGGAGAGGCCGTCGAGCTCGGCCTGCACGGCGCGCAGCGCCTGCGCGAAGGCCTCGACCCGGCGGGCATTCTCGGCCCGGACCTCCTCGATCATCGCCCGGATCGCCGCCTCGTCGTCGGTGCCGAGCTCCTCCCGGGCCTGGGCGCGGGCGGCCTCCAGCTCCGCGCTCAGGCGCTCGACGTCGCCCTCCGCCCGGATGCGGTCCGCCCGCAGGCGCTCGTAGGCCGGGCGCAGGGCCTCCAACCGCCTGAGGGCCTCGGTCTCCTGGCTCGTCCGGCTGCGCTCCATGCTCCTCCCCGTCGCGTGCGGGACAGAGGTGGCATCGGGCGGGCCCGGGCGCCAGGGGGAAAGTCCGCCCCGACGCCGTTCCGGGATTGTTCGCCGAGAGCCATTGACCTGTGCCGCAAATCGGACCAGTGTTCCTTATCTGTTCCATGAATCGGGCGCCGGCGCCACGCGGCACGGGCCCGCACCGGGACCGGGAGGCCTGTGATCATGGCGGCGACCTTGACGGCAACCTCGGCGGCGACCGGCCTCGACGACGCGGTGCTGTTCGAGAACCGGGACTGGATCCTGTCGGAGGACGGGCTGGAGCACCGCGCCACCGGCTACTTCATCGCCCGCGGGAGCCTCGGCGCCAAGCGCCCGGACGGCTACTGGGACTGGCCGCTGCACCTCTCCGAGAAGGCGTGGTGCGGCGTGCGCAGCTTCCGCGAGGCGTTCCTGGCCGCCCTGCAGGCCTTCGGCATCGCGCCCGATTCGAAGCTCACCCTCTCCTTCGCGCTCGGCTTCGGCACGCGGCTGCCCGCGCCGGAGACGGAGGGCTTCGTGCCGCTGGCCGACCTCGTGCGCCTCGCCCCGCCCCCCCGGCGCCGGGCCGCCGCGGCGCGGGCGCCGCGGGCGCTCGCGCTGGGCGCGTAGGCGGCGCGCGGGTGCGGGCGCCTGAGGCGGCGCGGCGGCCCGAGCCTGCGGCGGGCGCCGCCGAGGCGTGACGCCCGCCGACCCCGATCCTGCCCCGGCGGACCCGCTCTTCGCCGAGAAGCAGCGCGTCAACGAGCGGGTCCGGCTCCTCGCCGGCAACATCGACCGGGCCTCCACGGCCTGCTTCACGGTCGGCGTCGCCACGCCCGCGGCGGGCTGGCTCTACAATGTCAGCGGCCTGCAGACCTCGCTGAGCCTCGCGGTGCTCGGGCTCGGGGTTCTCGGTTGGCTCGCGGCGGCGATCCTCCTACATTGCCTGGCGAGGCGTCTCCTCAACGGGCTTCTGCCATGATGGCCACCGCGCTCCTCGCCTTCGCCGCCACGCCGGCCCTCGTCGTGGCGCTCGCCTACGCGGCCGTGCGGATGCAGGAACGGGAACTCGCGCGCGTGCGGCGCGACCTCTCCCTGCGGACGGTGCGGCTGGCCCGGGCCCGCCGGGCCTCCTGAGCGGGGCGTCTACTCCGCCGCCTTGGGCGCCCGGCTCTCCAGGAAGGCCTCGTGCTCGGCGGCGAGGTCGCCCGAGAGGGCGCGGGCGATCAGGGCCCGGGTCTCCGCCACGCCGTAGAGCGCCACGAAGGAGCCGAAGCGGGGTCCGCGCGCCTCGCCGAGCAGGTTGGCGTAGAGCGTGGTGAACCACGCCTGCGCCACGCCCGGGCGCCCGTCCGGGCTCTTGGCCTTGCCGGACAGGTCCGGGTAGTGGCGCCGTCCGACCTCGTAGACCAAGGCCTGCAGGGCCTCGGGATCGGTCGAGCCCTCGTGCTCCGCCAGGGTCGCCGACAGGTCGGCGAGGGCCGCCCCGGCCTGGGCGTCGGGCACCCGGTACTGCTTCTGCGGCCGCACGAAGTCGCGGAAGTAGCGCACCGCGTGGTGGACGAGCCGGTCGAGGCGCGGCTGCGTCCGCGGCGAGGCCTCCGGCGCGTAGCGGCGGATGAAGCCCCACAGCACCGCCGGATCCTCGGTATTCGCCACCGCCACCAGGTTGAGCAGCATCGCGAAGGTGATGGCGCCGCCGCCCGCCGCCAGTTCCGGCGCCGGCGGCGCGCCCGCATGGATGTGCCAGACCGGGTTGCCGAGCTGCAGCTTCGGCTCCTGGCCGGGAAACTTCTCCAGGAAGGACAGGTAGTCGTCGACGTGGCGCGGGATCACGTCGAAGTGCAGGCGCTTGGCCTCCCGCGGCTTGTTGTACATGAACAGCGCGAGGCTCTCGGGCGTGCCGTAGGCCAGCCACTCGTCGATGGTGAGGCCGTTGCCCTTCGACTTCGAGATCTTCTGGCCCTTCTCGTCCAGGAAGAGCTCGTAGTTGAAGCCCTCGGGCGGCTCGCCCCCGAGCGCGCGGGCGATCTGGCTCGACAGCTTCACCGAGTCGATCAGGTCCTTGCCGGCCATCTCGTAATCGACCCCGAGCGCGACCCAGCGCATGGCCCAGTCGGGCTTCCACTGCAGCTTGGCGTGGCCGCCGGTCACCGGGGTCTCGTAGCGCTCGCCCGTCGCCGGGTCGCGCCAGACGATCGTGCCGGCGGCGACCTTCACCTCGTCGATCGGCACCTGCATGACGTGGCCGGTGACCGGGTGCAGCGGCAGGAAGGGCGAGTAGGAGGCCGAGCGCTCCGCCCGCAGCGAGGGCAGCATCACCGCCATGACGGCGTCGTAGCGCTCCAGCACGCGCAGGAGCGCCGCGTCGAACACCCCCGCCCGGTAGCATTCCGTGGCCGAGAGGAACTCGTAGTCGAAGCCGAAGGAATCGAGGAAGCGGCGCAGCTCGGCGTTGTTGTGCGCGCCGAAACTGTCGTGGGTGCCGAAGGGATCCGGCACGGCGGTGAGGGGCTTGTTGAGGCTCTCGGCCAGGAGGGCCCGGTTCGGCACGTTGTCCGGCACCTTGCGCAGCCCGTCCATGTCGTCCGAGAAGGCGATGAGCCGGGTCGGCACCGCGTCCCGCGTCAGCAGCCGGAAGGCGTGGCGGACCATCGAGGTGCGGGCGACCTCCCCGAAGGTGCCGATATGCGGCAGGCCCGAGGGGCCGTAGCCGGTCTCGAACAGCAGCTCGGCCTTCGGGTTCCGCTCCAGCCGGGCGACGAGCTTGCGCGCTTCCTCGAAGGGCCAGGCCGCGGAGGTCGCGGCGGCGTCGAGGAGGGCGGGGTCGATGCGGAGCGAGGCGGGCATGGTGTCTCGTGGGCCCCGGACGGGCGGGCGCGGGCGGGTGGGTGAGGCGCGCACCCTAGGGAGTGCGCTCCCCCCGGTCAACGAAGCTCGCCCCCGGTCCGGAGGCCGCCGGCCGTCGGTCCCGACGGCCATGTCCCCCCCAAAGGCCATGTCCCGGGACGGCCATGTCCCGCGACCGTCGGGATCAGGCGAGGGCCGGCTCGGGCAGGCGCGCCTCCCGGAGCTCGGCCAGGATCTCGTAGGAGCGGCGCCGCGCGCCGTGGTCGTGGATCGCCGCCGCCACCATGATCTCGTCGGCCCCGGTGCGGGCCAGGAACGCGGCCAGGCCCTCGCGCACCGTCTCCCGCGCGCCCACGAAGGAGCAGGCGAGCATGCGCGAGGCCTGCACCTTCTCGGCGGGCGACCAGTAGGTCTCGATGTCGTCGATGGGCGGCAGGAGCTGGCCGCGGGTGCCGCGGAAGAGGTTGGTGAAGGATTGCTGCGCGGAGGTGAACAGCCGGCGCGCCTCGGCGTCGGTCTCGGCCGCGATCACGTTGACGCCGACCATCGCGTAGGGTCGGTCGAGCTGGGCGCTCGGCTCGAAGCGCGACCGGTAGAGGTCGAGGGCCTGCATCAGCGCGTCGGGCGCGAAATGCGACGCGAAGGCGAAGGGCAGGCCGAGCATCGCGGCGAGCTGCGCCCCGAACAGGCTGGAGCCGAGGATCCAGAGCGGCACCTGCGTGCCCGCCCCCGGCACCGCCTGGACCACCTGCCCCGGCTGCACCGGGCCGAGCAGCGCCTGGAGTTCGAGCACGTCCTGCGGGAACGTGTCGGAGGCGGCGGGGTCGCGGCGCAGGGCCCGCAGGGTGCGCCCGTCGGTGCCGGGGGCGCGGCCGAGGCCGAGATCGATCCGGCCCGGATGCAGGGACGCGAGCGTGCCGAACTGCTCGGCGATCACCAGGGGCGCGTGGTTCGGCAGCATGATGCCGCCCGCCCCGACCCGGATGCGCGCCGTGCCGGCCGCCACGTGGGCGATGACGACCGCGGTCGCGGCGCTGGCGATGCCCACCATGTTGTGGTGCTCGGCGAGCCAGTAGCGGGTGTAGCCGAGGCGCTCCGCGTGGCGGGCGAGGTCGAGCGTGTTGCGCAGCGCGTCGCCGGGCGTCGCGCCCAGCGGGATCGGCGCGAGGTCGAGGACGGAGAAGGGCGGCATCGCGGGCTCCCGTGTGTCGCGTCAGGCCCCGTCCCAGATTTGGCGCCGGGGCCCGGGATGCAAGCGCGCCCGGGGCAGGCGTGCCATGCGCGGGACCCCGCGCTCGCGGCCGCGGACCGGGTTCGGCCGGCGGCCCGACGGGGCGGCCGCTTGCCCGCCCGGCGGCTTTGGCCGAGGGTCCGGATCCCGGTCCGCCGCCGCCCCGCGGCGGACCGGCTCACCGCGCGGGGCCGGGAGGCGGGATGGCGGGGATGTTCGATCTGACCGGGCGGGTCGCGCTGGTGACCGGCGGCAATGGCGGCATCGGGCTCGGCATGGCGGAGGCGCTGGCCGGGGCGGGCGCCGCGGTCGCGATCTGGGGCCGCGACGAGGCCAAGAACCGCGCCGCCCTGGCGCGGCTCGCCGCGACGGGCGCGCCGGCCGAGGCCTTCCTGTGCGACGTGGCCGAGCCGGAGGCGGTGGAGGCGAGCTTTTCCGCGACGCTGCGGCGCTTCGGGCGGGTCGACGCGGTCTTCGCCAATGCGGGCGTGGCGGGCGGCGGGCGGCGCTCCTTCCTGGAGCGGGACGCGGCCGAGTGGCGGCGCACCTTCGCGGTCAACCTCGACGGGGTGGTGGGGGTGTTCCAGCAGGCCGCCCGGCACATGGCCGCGCGGGCCGAGGCCGGGGACGCCTACGGGCGGCTGGTCGCGACCTCGAGCGTCGCCTCGCTCCTCGGCGCCGCGCGCAACGAGCATTACGGGGCGACCAAGGGAGCGCTCAACGCCCTGGTGCGGGCGCTCGCGGTCGAACTCGCCCGCTACGGCGTGACCGCGAACGCGATCCTGCCGGGCTGGATCGCGAGCGACATGACGGCGGGGCTGATGGGAAACGAGAAGTTCGTGGCGAACACCCTCCCCCGCATCCCGCTGCGCCGCTACGGACAGCCGGCGGATTTCGGCGGCATCGCGGTCTACCTCGCGAGCGCGGCCTCCGCCTACATGACCGGGCAGGTCGCGGTCATCGACGGCGGCTACACCGTCGCCTGAGCGGGGCGCTCAGGAAAGCTGCGCGAGGCGCTGCCTGACCCGCATCTTGAGGGTCCGGTAGCGCTCCATCGTGGTGCCGGCCAGCGCCTCCTCCCGGCTGCTGGCGATGTCCGCATAGTCGATCGAGGTCTCGAACTGGCCGGCCGTCAGGTCGTGACGCGTCCCGTCCACCCGGTTGTAGAAGTGCCACCCGCGGCCCGTCTCGGTCTTGAGGATGGTGCCGCCGTGGAGGTCGTGGACGACCAGGGCGGTGACGCCGCACTGGCCGCGCGCGGGATTGTCCGGCCGCCATTCGGGACTGGTCTCGGCGGACCAGCATTGCTGCAGGATCGGCAGGAGGGAGTCGGGGGACGATGTCATCGGTCTCGCCTCGGGCGGGGGTCGCCCTCCGCGCCGGCCGAACGGTCACAGAACCGCGGCCGGTCGGAGCAGCCGCTCCACCGGGCAGGATTGCGAGGAGCTTGACGCAGGGGAATGTAGCGGCGCGCCGGCTCCCGGGCAAGGCCGCGATGGCCGGAGGACATCCGCGATCGGCGCCGCGCCGTCGAAGCCGACGAGGCCGCGCATCCCGGCATCCTCCGGGCCGGCGATGCCGCGGGAGACCAGCCCCGCGGCGCGCGCTGCGTCCGCGAGGGAGTCCGGCGGGGTCGCGCGATGGCGCCCGGTGGCGGCGCGGTGCGGGCGATCACCGCGCGCCGGCGGCCCGCGCCGAGGCAGCCGGCGGCGTGGGGCGGGTGCGCCGCGTGCCCGGTCAGCGCGCCGCCGCCACCTCCTCGAACAGCGACAGGATCACCGGGCGGCGGTCGAGGTTGTAGGTCGCGGCCTCGCGGGCGACGCGGGCGATGCGCTCGCTCGCCTCGGCCAGGGCCGCGAGCCGGGCCGGCGGCTCGGCGAGGCGCCGGCCGATCTCGGCCGCGAGGTGGCGCTGCGCCGTGTCGAGGGCCACCTCGTAGAGCGCCTCGGCCTCGCGCCCGCTCAGGCGCTCGGCGAGCGCCAGGACGCGCCGCCAGTCGGGCGCGCGGAGCAGCGCCTCGACCTCGTCCACGAGGGCGAGGGTGGCCGGATCGAGGAGCCCCAGCGCGCGGGCGACGGAGCCCTCGCTCAGGGCGGCCGCCCGGGCCAGCACCTCCGGCGGATGCGCCGCCACGGCCTCGCCGAGCCCGCGCAGCACCCGCACCACCTCGCCCTCGCCGAGGGGGCGCAGGCCGAGCCGGCGGCAGCGGGAGCGGATGGTCGGCAGCAGCCGGCCCGGCGCGTGGCTGACGATCAGGAAGAGCGAGCGCGGCGGCGGCTCCTCGACCAGCTTGAGCAGGGCGTTGGCGCTCGCGAGGTTCAGTTCCTCCGCGCAATCGACGACGCAGACGCGGTAGCCCGCATCGGCCGAGGTCTCGGCGAAGAGGTGGAGGGCGCGGCGCGCCGCCTCGACGGTGATCTGGGTCGGCAGCGTCTTGGCGCCGGGGGCCCGCTGGCGGCGCAGCACCACGAGGTTCGGATGGGCGAGGCTCGCCACCTGCCGGGCGACCGGATGGGTCTCCGGCACGGCGAGCGTCTCGGGCAGGCCCCGCCCCGCCCCGTGGGCGAGGAGGTGGCGCGCCACCCGGTAGGCGAGCGTCGCCTTGCCGATCCCGCGCGGGCCGCCGAGGAGCCAGGCATGGTGCAGCCGGCCCGCGCCGATCGCCTCCCGGAAGGCCCGCTCGGCGGCCTCCTGGCCGATCAGGACCGCCCGCGCCCGGGGCCGGGCGATTCCCGGCACGTCGCCGGGTTCGAGATCCTCGGCTGTCGCCTCAGGCGGCATGGCCGAGCCCCAGGCCGAGTTCCGGCAGGCGCCCGGCCACGACGGCCCGGATGGCGGCAGCCACCGCGTCGGGCTCGCCGGCGGCGTCCACGAGCGCGCAGCGGGCCGGCTCCCGCGCGGCGATGCCGCGGAACGCCTCGCGCAGGCGCTGGTGGAAGGCGAGCGCCTCGGCCTCGAACCGGTCCGGGCCGCGGGCGAGGCCGCGCTCGCGCCCCCGGGCGCGGGCGAGACCGATCTCCGGCGGCAGGTCGAGGATGAGCGTCAGGTCGGGCCGCGTCGCGCCGACCACGACCCGTTCCAGCGCCGCCACGCACTCCGGATCGATGCCGCCGGCGACCCCCTGGTAGGCCCGGGTCGAGTCCGCGAAGCGGTCGCAGACCACCACGGCACCGCGGGCCAGGGCCGGCCGGATCAGGCTGGCGAGGTGGTCCAGGCGGGCGGCGGAGAAGAGCAGCGCCTCCGCGAAGGGCCCGTGATCCTTGGCGGCGCCGGCGAGCAGGGCGGTGCGGATCTGCTCGGCCCGGGGCGAGCCGCCGGGCTCGCGGGTGGTGACCACCTCCCGGTCGCTCCGGCGCAGCCACTCGGCGAGGCGCGCCACCTGGGTCGACTTGCCGGCCCCTTCCCCGCCCTCGAGGGTGATGAACAGGCCCGGGCGCGGCGCCCCGCTCACGACCGGTTCGTCAGCTTGGCGAAGGCGCCGCGCACCCAGCCGGTGCCGACCTCGAGCGCCGCGTCGAGGGCGCGCTGGGTCATGCTGCCGGGGCCGACGCTCTCGGCGGTGTAGAGGGGCATGTCGAGCACCTGCTGCTCGCCCCGGGTGACCTTGAGCCGCGCCACCTCGCGCCCGGCCTCGATCGGCGCCTTCAGGGGCCCCTGATAGACGACGCGGGCCGTGAGTCGGTCGGCGGAGCCCCGGGGCAGGAGCACGCGCACGGGCTTCTTGGCGACCAGGGCGACCTTGCCCTTCTCCCCGCCATAGGTGTCGACCTCGGCCACGGTCTCGCCGGGGGCGAAGACCTGCCGGCCCTCGAAGGCCCGGAAACCCCAGTCGAGGAGCTTGCGGGATTCCGCCGCCCGGTCGCTGGCCTTCTTCAGGCCGCTCACCACCAGGATCAGCCGCTGGCCGTTCTGCACCGCCGAGCCGGTCAGGCCGTAGCCGGATTCCTCCAGGTAGCCGGTCTTGAGCCCGTCCGCGCCGAGATCCATGGTGAGGAGCGGGTTGCGGTTCTGCTGGCGGATCTTGTTCCAGGTGAACTCGCGCTCGGAGAACAGCTTGTACTCGTCCGGGTAGGTCTCGATGAGGTGGATGGCGAGCTTCGCGAGGTCGCGGGCCGTCACCTTCTGGTCGGGCGCCGAGTAGCCGGTGGGGTTGCGGAAGGTGGAGCGGGTCAGCCCGATCTCGCGGGCGTGACGGTTCATGATCTGGGCGAAATTGTCCTCGGTGCCGCCGATCGCCTCGGCCGCCGCGATGGCGGCGTCGTTGCCCGACTGCACGATGATGCCGCGCAGGAGGTCGGGCAGCTTCACCTTGCTGTTAAGCTGAGCGAACATCGACGAGCCGCCCCCGCCCGCGCCGCCGTGCTTCCAGGCGTTCTCGCTGATCGGGAACTCGCTGTCCTGATTGAGGCGGCCCTTGCGCATCTCGTCGAAGATCACCTCGACGGTCATGAGCTTGGCCATGCTGGCGGGCGAGAACGGCTCGTCGGCGTTCTTCTCGTAGAGGACCGAGCCGGAATCGGCGTCGAGGAGGATCGCGTGGGGCGCCTGGCTCTGGAAGCCCTGCGCGCGCGCGGCGCCCGCGCTCGCCGCCGCGAGGAGGAGCCCCGCGACGAGCCCCGTGACCGCCCTGCCCGCCCGTCCCGCCCTGCCCGTCATGCGCCACCATCCGCGTCCTCGACCGGGCGCCACTCTGCCGCCCCGGCCCGGACGGAGCAATTGCGGCGGAACGCCCGTCATTGCGGCGGAACGCCCATCTTGCCGAAGCGCGGCCGCGACCGAGCCGGAGGCGCGGCGGGACGGCGGCCGCCCCGCGGCGGCCGGTCCGGCGAGGAACGCGCCGCCCGCCACCCATCATACGACGGATTGCGTCGCCATGCGGAGGTCGGCGTCGCTCAGGCGCCGCGCGGGCGTGTCATACCCAATCCGCATGATCCCTTCGGGATGGCGGATTGGGGCTTCGCTCACGCGCGCGCGGGCTCGCGCCGCGCGGGCGCGTCATCCGCTGTCCGGACGTGAGCGTCCGGACAGCGGATCAGAGCATGTCGGCCGTGCGGGCGCGTGGCGCGCGGCCCTTGCGCTCGCCCGCCTCCGCCCCGTCGAGCTTGGCGGTCAGGCTGTGCTCAGGCCCGGGCCGCAGCGGCGGCCGCGGGGGAGCGCCGCTGAGCTGGAGCGGCGAGGTCAGAGGCAGCGGCGCGGCGTGGCGCGGCGTGGCCGCCCGCGCGGCGGGGGCCGCCTGCGCGGCGGCCAGCATGGCCTGGGCCAGGGCGCCGCGGTCCCGCGCCGCCGCGTCGGGCCGCATCGCTGCCGGGAGGGCCCGGAGACCGGGCCGCGGCGGGGCCGCCTGCGCGACCCGCACCGGGGCCGGGGCGGGCGCGGGCCGGGGCGCGACCTCGGCCACCCGGACCGGGGCGGCCCGCCGCGGCGCCTCGGCCACCACGACCGGCGCCGGGGCGACCCGCGGGCGCTCGACGACCGGCCGCACGGGCGCGGCCTCGGGCTCCGGCTGCCGGAAGGCGAAGGGCTTCGCCTCCTCGCCCGCATCCGCCACCATCAGGTTGGCGCCGGAGGGCCTGCCCGCCGGGCTGCCATCCGTGCGCAGCGTCGCCATCAGCTTGCGGTCGTCGCTGCCCGCCACCGAGGCCATGCCCAGATACTCGACCCGCACCCGGGTCGTGCCGCGGCGGTGGAATTCCAGCGCCTCGGCCACCCGCTCGGAGACGTCCATCAGGCGCCCGGCATGATAGGGGCCGCGGTCGTTGACGCGCACCACCATCGAGTGGCCGTTCGCGAGGTTGGTGACGCGGGCGTAGCTCGGCAGCGGCAGGGTCGGGTGCGCCGCCGCCACGGAGAAGCGGTCGAAGACCTCGCCGTTGGCGGTCTGGCGGCCGTGGAAGGCGGTGCCGTACCAGGAGGCCAGCCCCTCGCGGACGTAGCCGCGGGGATTCTCGCGCGGGACGTAGGTGTGGCCGGCCACCACGTAGGGTTTGCCCACCATGGCGCGCCCGCCCCCCTTCGGGATCGGGTCGTTCTCCCCGTAGAGCCGGGGGCTCGGCACCACGCCGTATTTCGGGTCGACCTGCCGGCCGCCGCGGACCGAGGCCGTCGCGCCCGGATGCGGGGTCCCGGCGCAGTTCGCGGTGAGCAGCGCCACGCCGGCCACCGCCGCGAGCCGCAGGGCCGAGGCCGTGCCGGAGCCACCGTTCTGGGATCCTGCCATCGCGCTCTCGGTCCCCCTGCCGCCCCGCCGCCGCCCTCCGGGCCGCGACCGCCTTCCAGCCACGCTGACGCGCTTTCATGAAGGAAGACTTGACGGGAGGGAGTCAAACGCCGCCGCGGCACGGGGCGGGCACCCGAGGACAAGCCGCCAAGTCCCCGCAGGGACGAGGAGATCGGCCCGCGGGAGGGCGGCCGGCGGTTCCGGCCGAGTTCTCGTGCGGCACCGCAAGAAAGGCCAGCAAGATCCTGACAGAAAAAGAATTTTTCTGGAACCACGGTGAGCCCGACCCGGCTCGGGCCCGCCCACAGCTTTCTCGGACGCCTTCCCGGCCGAGGTCCCGCGGACCGGGCCCCGGTCCCGCGATCGGGCCTGGCGGCGGGGGCCGGCCTACTCGGCCGGCTCGACCTCGTCGCTGCCGGCCGGGGCGAGCCGGACCCAGGCGTCGAGCGCCCAGCGGATGCCGTGCCCGGCGAGCGCGGCGAGCGCCATGGCGCCGCCGAGGTTCAGGAACAGGGATGCATCCGCCATGGGCCGTGCCTCACTCAAGGGCCGTCCAGTGGAGCGGCGGAGGCGGCGGGGCGCCAGTGCCGCGGCGCGACACGATCGGGCGATCCCGTCGGATCCGGCCCTCCCTGCGGCCGATCCTCCGCAACTGTGGCAGAAACAGCTTGCCCGAGGATGTGCGCCGGCTCACCGATCGGCCGGGCGGTCCGCCCCGCGGCCTCGCCCGGGCCGGGCGGCCCTCCGCCTGAGGCGAAATCCGCTCGATCGAAGCGGATCCCGGATCGCGAGCCTGCGCGGCGCCTGTGCGCGGCGCCTGAGCGACGCCGACATCCGCATGGCCGAAATCGGAGATGGCGAAGCCATCAACCGGAGGTTGGATGAGACGCCGCCTCAGGCACGGGCCGCAACGGCCTGGGCAACCTCGCGGTTCGTCCGGCGCCGGGCGCGTCGCGGCGCCCGGGGACGGTGATCAGCCCTTGCGCTGCGCCTTCACGTAGCCGGTGATCGCGGCCTGGCAGGTCTGCGAGAGCTTGGCCTTGTTCTGCTTGAAGCAGGCCTGCACCTCGGGGCCGTCCGGCGGGAAGTTGCCGCAATAGGTGAGGTAGTCGCCCGTGCAGAACTGCTTCAGGGCGGCGCGGTCCGGAGCCGGCGTCTGCACGGGCGCCGCGAGGGCGCCCGTCGAGGTCAGGGCGAGGACGAGGGCGAGGCGATGCAGCACGGGGACACTCCTGGACAAGCCCGGTTCGGCCGGGCCCGGCGCTGAAAGCAGAGGAACGCGTCCAAAAGGGGGTAGCTCGGCCGTGCCGCCGCCCCCGTCAGGTCCGCCAGGGATGCGCGGGAAGCTCGGTCGCCCCCACCGCCCGCGCCCCCGCCTCGGCCACCGCGTGGTCGTCCTCCACGGTCGAGCCGCTGACGCCGATCGCCCCGGACATCACCCCGTCCTTGTCCACGATCGGGATCCCGCCCGGGAAGGTGATCAGCCCGCCATTCGAGTGCTCGATGCCGTAGAGGGGGCCGCCGGGCTGCGACAGCGCCCCGATCTGGCCGGTCGGCATGCCGAAGAACAGCGCGGTGCGGGCCTTCTTCTGGGCGATGTCGATCGAGCCCACCCAGGCATCGTCCATCCGGGAGAAGGCCTTGAGGTTGCCCCCCGAATCCACGACGGCGATGCACATCTGGGTGCCGATCGCCTGCGCCTTGGCGCGGGCGGCCGCGATGGCCTTCTCGGCTTCCTCGATCGTGACGTGCATGGTCTCTCTCCTCGCGCGACGCGGCGTGCTGGCCGCGCCGGGGGGGAGATAGGCAGCCCGCGCCCGGCGGCGATGCGCGGCGCGCTCCGCCCTTCGGGCGAGACCCGGGCAAGCGGGCGCGCCGGTCGCCGGCCCGTCAGGACCGGCGGTAGACCCAGACCCGGGCCGGCGGCAGGTTCAGCCAGACCTTGTTCGAGCGGCTCGCCGTGTAGCCGAAGGCCTGGGCCGGGATCGGCGGCACCACCGCGTAGGTGAACTGCACGAAGGGCGCGTCCGGGTGCATCAGGTCGTGCGCCTCCTGCAGCAGGTCGAGGCGCTGCTCCAGGGGCTTGGTGAAGAGCGGCAGGCTCGAGATGGTGGCGCAGGCCGGCTCGGCCAGTACGTCTCCGAGGGTCTCGCGCATCCGGTAGGCGTCGCCGCGCAGGATGGTGGCGCGCGGGAAGCGGCGGCGCAGGAGGTCGCAGAAATCCGGGTTGTACTCGACGAGGACGAGGCGCTCCTGCTCGATGCCGCGGCGCACCAGCGCGTCCGTCACCGGTCCGGTGCCGGGCCCGAGCTCGATCACCGGCCCCGGCCTGCGCGGATCGACGTAGGAGGCCATGGTGCGGGCGAGCAGCCGCCCCGAGGGCGTCACCGCGCCGGTCACCAGCGGCCGCTCCAGCCACGAGCGCAGGAACCGCGCCTCGTCCTCGAACAGGTCGCGCCGCGGCGCGGATCGGGGCAGGGCGACGGCTTTCGCGCTGGATCGGCGGGGCAAGGGCAAGACGGTCGGACCCTTAAATCACGCGGACGATTGGGAAACGGCTCTCGACCAAAGGGGCGCCGCCGTCAAGCCTGGAGCCGGCAAGAAACCCGCCGCCGCCGCGGCGCGGCGGATCCCCGCACGACCGGGCGGAAAACGCGCGTCGGGGGCCCGGGTTCGCGGCGCGAGCTCAGGCGCGGCCCGAGCCGCTCAACCCGTCGAAGAACTCCTTGACCCGGGAGAAGAAGCCCGCGCTCTCCGGGTGGTTATCGGCCTGGCTGCCGAGCTGGTCGAATTCCTGCAGCAATTCGCGCTGGCGCTTGGTGAGGTTCTGCGGCGTCTCGACGAAGACCTGGATGTAGAGGTCGCCGACGTCGCGCGAGCGCAGGACCGGCATGCCCTTGCCTTTGAGCCGGAACTGCTTGTTGGTCTGGGTGCCGCCGGGGACCCGCACGGTGGTGTGGGAGCCGTCGATGACCGGCACCGTGATCTCGCCGGAGAGGGCCGCCGTCACCATCGAGATCGGCACCCGGCAGAACAGGTCGGCCCCGTCGCGCTGGAAGAACGGGTGCGGCTTGATCGAGAGGAAGATGTAGAGGTCGCCCGCCGGGCCGCCGCGCAGGCCGGACTCGCCCTCGCCGGCGAGCCGGATGCGCAGCCCGTCGTCGACGCCCGCCGGCACGTTGACCGAGAGCGTGCGCTCGCGCGTGACCCGGCCGGCACCGCCGCAGGCCGCGCAGGGATCGTCGATGATCTCGCCGCGGCCCTGGCAATTCGGGCAGGTGCGCTCGATGGCGAAGAAGCCCTGCGCCGCGCGCACCCGGCCGTAGCCGCCGCAGGTCGGGCAGACGCGGGGCTTCGAGCCGGCCTTGGCGCCCGAGCCGGCGCAGACCTCGCAGGTGACCGAGGTCGGCAGCCGGATCGTCTCGGTCTTGCCGGTGAACGCCTCCTCGAGCGAGATTTCCAGGTTGTAGCGCAGGTCGGCGCCCCGCTCCCGGCCGCCAGCCCGGCCGCCGCCGCCGCGCGGGCCGGCGCCGCCCGCCCGGGCATCCCCGAAGAACGTGTCGAAGATGTCCGACATGAAGTCGCCGAAATCGGCCCCGAAGCCCGGCCCGCCCGGCCCTCCCTGCGAGAAGGCGGCGTGGCCGAAGCGGTCGTAGGCGGCGCGCTTCTGGTCGTCCGACAGGGTCTGGTAGGCCTCGTTGACCTCCTTGAACTTGATCTCGGCTTCCTTGTCGCCGGGGTTCCGGTCGGGATGGTAGGCCATGGCGAGCTTCCGGAAGGCCGATTTCAGCTCCGCCTCGCCCGCCGTCTTGGCGACGCCCAGCACCTCGTAATAGTCGCGCTTCGACATTCCCCGTCCCCGAGCCTGGAGGGCCCCGTGTCGTCCCAAAGGCGCGCGGCCCCCGGCGCTGCGAGCGCCCGGGACCGCGGCGGCCTTTCCCCGAATTCCGCGTCAGGACGGCGCGCAGGATCCCCGCATCCTGGCGGGATGCGGGGATCCTGCGCGCCCGCCCGGGCGCGAGCGCTCACGCAAACGCGCGCGCGGCCGGGAGCTCTCGCCCCCGGCCGCGCCGGGCCTCAGGCCCGCTTCTTGTGATCCTTGTCGTCGACTTCCTGGAAGTCGGCGTCGATCACGTCGTCCTTCTTGGCCTGCGGGTCCTCCGCGCCGGCGGACGCGGCCTCGCCGCCGCCCGCCTGCGCGGCGTACATCGCCTCGCCGAGCTTCATCGAGGCCTGCATCAGGTCCGTCGTGCGGGCCTTGATGGTCTCGACATCCTCGCCGGCGAGCGCCTGGCGCAGCGCGTCGATCGCCGTGCTGATGCCGGCCCGGTCGCTCTCCGAGACCTTGTCGCCGTACTCCTTGACCGACTTCTCGGTCGCATGGACCAGGCTCTCGCCCTGGTTCTTCACCTCGACGAGTTCGCGGCGCTTCTTGTCCTCGGCCGCGTTGGCCTCGGCCTCCTGCACCATGCGCTGGATCTCGGTGTCGGACAGGCCGCCCGAGGCCTGGATGCGGATCTGGTGCTCCTTGCCGGTCGCCTTGTCCTTGGCGGTGACGTTGACGATGCCGTTGGCGTCGATGTCGAAGGTCACCTCGATCTGCGGCACGCCGCGCGGGGCCGGCGGGATGCCGACCAGGTCGAACTGGCCGAGCAGCTTGTTGTCGGCCGCCATCTCGCGCTCACCCTGGAAGACCCGGATGGTGACCGCGTTCTGGTTGTCCTCCGCCGTCGAGAAGACCTGGGATTTCTTGGTCGGGATCGTGGTGTTGCGGTCGATGAGCCGGGTGAACACGCCGCCCAGCGTCTCGATGCCGAGGGAGAGCGGGGTCACGTCGAGGAGCAGCACGTCCTTGACGTCGCCCTGGAGCACGCCCGCCTGCACGGCCGCGCCGATCGCCACGACCTCGTCCGGGTTGACGCCCTTGTGGGGCTCCTTGCCGAAGAAGGTCTTCACCACGTCCTGGATCTTCGGCATGCGGGTCATGCCGCCGACCAGCACCACCTCGTCGATCTCGCTCGCCGCGACGCCCGCATCCTTGAGCGCCTTGCGGCAGGGCTCGATGGTGCGCTGGATCAGGTCGTCGACGAGCGACTCGAACTTGGCGCGGCTGAGCTTGAGCGCGAGGTGCTTCGGGCCGGACGCGTCGGCCGTGATGTAGGGCAGGTTGATCTCGGTCTGGGTGGCCGAGGACAGCTCGATCTTGGCCTTCTCGGCCGCCTCCTTCAGGCGCTGCAGGGCGAGCTTGTCCCGGGTCAGGTCGATGCCCTGCTCGCGCTTGAACTCGGCCGCGAGGTACTCGACGATGCGGTTGTCGAAATCCTCACCGCCCAGGAAGGTGTCGCCGTTGGTCGACTTCACCTCGAAGACGCCGTCGCCGATCTCCAGGATCGAGACGTCGAAGGTGCCGCCGCCGAGGTCGTAGACCGCGATCACGCCGGACTTCTTCTTGTCGAGGCCGTAGGCGAGCGCGGCCGCGGTCGGCTCGTTGATGATGCGCAGCACTTCGAGCCCGGCGATCTTGCCGGCGTCCTTGGTGGCCTGGCGCTGCGCGTCGTTGAAGTAGGCCGGGACCGTGATGACCGCCTGCGTGACCGGCTGGCCCAGGTAGGACTCGGCCGTCTCCTTCATCTTCTGCAGCGTGAAGGCGGAGATCTGGGAGGGCGAGAATTGCTTGCCGTCCGCCTCGACCCAGGCGTCGCCGTTGCCGGCGCGCACGATGTGGTAGGGCACGAGGCCCTTGTCCTTCTGCGTCATCGGGTCGTCGTAGGTGCGGCCGATGAGGCGCTTGATCGCGAAGAAGGTGCGCGACGGGTTGGTGACCGCCTGGCGCTTGGCCGGCTGTCCGACGAGGCGCTCGCCCTCGTCCGTGAAGGCGACGATCGACGGGGTGGTGCGCGCGCCTTCCGCGTTCTCGATGACCTTGGGCTGCGTGCCTTCCATCACGGCCACGCAGCTGTTCGTCGTGCCAAGATCGATACCGATGACTTTACCCATGGTGGGATCCCTCGTTGATGTTTTTTAAGCAGACCGCCGAGCCCCGAAGCAGCTCGGCCCATGGTGCTACAGGTGACGAAGATCGGTTGTGCCGGGCGGGATCCGCTGGAACCTCGGGGGGAGAGACGATCCGGGACCCGCGCCGGACGCGATATAAGAACGCCGCCGGAGGCCCGCAAGGCGAGGTCCCCTCCCGCCGAGACGGCCCGCGCGCGGCCCGTCCGTCAACTGCGAATCCGGGCCAGCGGCCAAGCCGCCACGAGAATGTTGCGGCCTTGCCACGCGCCCGCCACGGGGCGCATGCTACGAGGAAGGTCTGCGCGTCGCGTCCTTGCGCGGACCTGCCCCGGGTGGACCTGCCCCGGGCGGGCCGCCCTGTCGGTCGGGATGCGGGCCTGTCGTCGTCCGGGACCGACCGGGCGCTTGCCGCGAGCCTGCTCAGGAGCCTGATGCCCTCGTTCCGCCCCCTCGCCACGGCCCTCGTCCTGGCCCTCGCCGGGGCCGCCCTGCCCGCCCCGGCCTCCGCCCAGAACTTCTTCGAGGAGCTGTTCGGCATCGGGCGGGCGGCGCGCCCGGCCGCGCCGCCCCGCCCGGCCGCGCCCGCGGCCCCGATGGACGCGCCGCCCCCGGCGGCCGATCCGCGCCCGGCGGCGCCGCCCCCGGCGCCGAGGCCGGTGGTGATCAAGGCGCCGAGCGACGACGGCGCCATCGGCCAGGACCTGCTGCAGAACGGCAGCGCCGGCAGCCTGAAGCTGGAACGGGCCCAGGGCGGCCTCACCGCCCGCGTCACCCTCGAGGGCACCCGGATCTCGCAGCCGATCGAATCCTGCCGGGTGTCGCTCAGCAAAGGGGCGCCCCTCGCCCTCACCGACCAGGGGCGGCCGAACGGGGTCACGCGGCTGGCCTCGTCGGACCCGGTCTGCCCGCTCCGAATGGAGATCCTGGAGGGCAGCGTGCTCGTCACGCCCCTGACCGAGCCCGACATCTGCGTGTTCCAGGCCCAGGACTGCGCCACCACCCCGAAGGGCCTGTGGGGGCCGGGCGCGGCCTCCCTGGTGACGCGCGCCCAGGAATTCGACGGCGCCCGCGGGGCGGCCGACCGCGCCGTGCGCGAGAATTACCGGGTGATGACCCAGCGCGCCAAGCGCGAGGAGATCCGCCCGATCGTCGCCGAGCAGGCGGCCTTCTCGGCGGACCGGGAGCAGATGTGCCGCGCCTATGCCCGCGAGGGGGTGCACGGCTTCTGCCACCTGCGCATCACCGAGGCGCGCGTGCTCTCGCTCGCGACGCGGCTCGGCTTGACGGTGAGCACGGCCCCGACCGCCAGCAACGCGCCCCGCCCGGTCCGCCGGCGCCCGCCGCCGGTGGAGGGGATGAACCCGGGCTTCCTCGACACCGGGGAGTGATCCGGGCTCCGCTTGATCGAAGCGGGTCCCGGATCACGAGCCCGCGCGGGCGCCTGAGCGCGGCGCCTGAGCGACGCCGCCATCCGCATGGCCGAAATCGGAGATGGCGAAGCCACCAACCGGATGTCGGATGAGGCCGGGGGCGGCCGCGCGGCCCTCAGGCGTGCCCGGCGCTCATCGAGAGCATGGCGGGCTCGATCCCGATCGCCCGCAGGGCCCGGTCGTACTTGGCATCGAGGGCGGCGTTGAAGATCAGGTCCGGATCGGCCGGGCAGTGCAGCCAGCCATTGGCCTGGATCTCGCTCTCGAGCTGGCCCGGCTGCCAGCCCGCGTAGCCGAGGGCCAGCACGGCGTCGCGCGGGCCCGTCCCGGCCGCGATCGCCCGCAGGATCTCGACCGTCGCGGTCAGGCAGATCCCGTCGTCGATCAGCAGGGTGGACTGGTCGATGTGGAAGTCGGGCGAGTGCAGGACGAAGCCGCGGCTCGACTCCACGGGGCCGCCCATCAGCACGGGCATGTGCCCGACCCGGTTCGGCAGCCGGATGGCGTCGTCCTGGCGGATGATGTCGAGCTGGACCAGCAGATCCGGCATGTTGAGGTCGGCCGCGGGCTTGTTGACGATGATCCCCATCGCCCCCTCGGCCGAGTGGGCGCAGAGGTAGATCACCGAGCGGGCGAAGCGCTCGTCGGCCATGCCCGGCATTGCCACCAGCAGCTGCCCGTCGAGGTAGCCCGCCGCGGAGGCCCGGCCCGGCGCCGTCGTGTCGTCAGGAGCGGATCGCGTGCGCATGGCCCTATGCTACGCCCCGGGCCGCCTTTGTCCATCCTCCACGCCGCCGCGGATCCGGCACGGTCACGTGATCGTTTCTCGCCTTGGTCCGTTTCCTGCTGGTACGCTCATCCGACGTGACCTGAGCCGGCGTATCGCGCACCGCGCGAGTGCGGACGAGTAGGCCATGATCCTCTGTGCTTCCGGGACCCATCGCGCTTCCGGGCGGCGCCGGGCCGCCCGCCCCGCCGCCCTGGCCGCCTGCGCGGCGCTGACGGTGCTGGCGCTGGTCCAGGCGGCCGGGCCCGCCCGGGCGGCCTCGGCCTGGGCCACGGGCCTGCACGCGCGGGCGCGGCTGATCCCCGGGGGACAGGCGGACGGGGTGCGCTTCGCCGGGCTGGAGATCCTGCTCGATCGCGGCTTCAAGACCTTCTGGCGCGATCCGGGCGAGGCCGGGATGCCGCCCGCGATCGACTGGTCCAGCTCGCGCAACGCCGCGGCGGTCGACGTGCTCTGGCCGGTGCCGCGGCGGATGAAGGAGGCGGGCGACGTGGTCTTCGGCTACGAGGACCGCGTCGTGCTGCCGATCCGGGTCGTGCCGGCCGATGGCCGCGCGCCGGTCTCCCTGCGGCTGCGCCTCGATTACGGCGTGTGCAACGACATCTGCATTCCGGTGCGCGCGGATCTCTCGCTGACCCTGCCGGCCGATGCGGCGGCGGTGGGCGACCCGCGGGTGGCGGAGGCGGTGGCGGCCTCGCCGCGGCCGGTGCGCCTGGGCGAGGGGCCGCTCGCGGTCCTGGGCGCGGTGCCCGAGCCGCCGGGCCTCGCCGGCCGGCTCTTCGTCGCGGTGCGGGCGCGGGTGCCGAGCGGCGACAAGGCGGACCTGTTCGTCTCGGCGCCCCCCGGCTGGCTGCTGCTGCCGCCGCCCCGCCCCCTGCCCGAAGCGCCCGGTACGGTGCTGTTCCGCATCCCCGTCCTGGAGCGTCCGCCCGAGGGCCCCGACCAGCTGCCCCTCAGCCTGATCCTGGCGAGCCCGGGCCAGCGCCCGGTGACGACCGAGGCCAATCTCGACACCCGGGAATGGTCGCGCTAAGCACCCGCGGCCCGCGGGGGCGGACGTCCCCGGGCGCACGCGCCCTCCGGAGGGCTGGACGCTCCGGAACGGGCACCGGGGCCGGGGCGAAGGGACCCGGCGGCCTCACCATCGGGAGAGCACCATGACCATCCAGGTAGGGGATCACCTGCCCCAGGCGACCTTCCGCGTGATGACCGCGGACGGCCCCGTGGCCAAGACCACCGACGACGTGTTCAAGGGCCGCCGCGTGGTGCTGGTCGCCGTGCCGGGCGCCTTCACGCCGACCTGCCACCGCAACCACCTGCCGGGCTACGTCGCCAAGCGGGCCGAGATTCTGTCGCACGGCATCGACGGGATCGCCGTGACCTCGGTCAACGACGTCTTCGTGCTCGACGCGTGGGCGAAGGCGGCCGGGGCGGAGGGCATCGAGTTCCTGGCCGACGGCAACGGGGATTTCGCCAAGGCCATCGGCCTCGACATGGACGGGGCCGGGTTCGGCCTCGGCGTGCGCTCGAAGCGCTACGCGATGCTGGTCGAGGACGGGGTGGTGCGCGCCCTCAACGTCGAGGACACGCCCTCGAAGGCCGAGGTGTCGAGCGCCGAGGCGCTGCTGAAGTCGCTCTGAGGCGTCGCGGGCCCTCCGCCGCCGCGGCGGCGGAGGGCCCGCGAAAGGGGTTGCGCGGCCGAGCCGGGCCGGCTAAGACCCCCGGGCTCACGGGCGGCCTCGACCGCCTCGGGCCGTCGGAGCGTAGCGCAGCCCGGTTAGCGCACTAGTCTGGGGGACTAGGGGTCGTGGGTTCGAATCCCGCCGCTCCGACCATTGAAAATCAATGACTTAGGTGACAGTCCGTTGCTACCGGCTTACTGCAGATTGGGCTTAGTAAGCCAATAGTAAGCCGTGACTGGGGTGTCGAGGTTCTCACCTTACCGCCGTCCCATGCTCAGTCGCCGCGGGAGCTACTCGCACTCGGACCGGCTGCGCTATTCGGCCGCTCTGCGATGGCAGGTATCATACCGTCGCGCGTTTGAGTTGACGCATTCTCCTCGCCCCCGCACCTCCGCGCAGCATGGTTCGTATGGACGGATCAGATCAAAGGCGCGCCGGTATTAGACCAGCGGCGATCGGCCTCTTCGTCCGCTCCGAGGCGCAGATCAATCGGGCAAGGGCCGTGGCTGAAGCGGCTGGACTTTCCGTGCGCTTGCTCGGGGGAGACCGGGAGCAATGGGACAGCGGCGCTGCTCGGGACAATGCACCTCGCGAAGGGGCAAGAATTCCGCGCCTTCGCCCTCATCGGCTGCGACGAGGGCGTCCTGCCACTTACCGAGCGCGTGGACGACGTCGCCGACGCGTTCGAACTCGACGAGGTGGTCGCGACCGACCGCCGGCTACTCTATGCGGCGGCCACCAGGGTCCGGGACCGCCTCTTCGTGTCAGACGTCAAGCCGGGCTCAGAACTCCTAGTCGAGCTGAGCGCATCAATGCCTGTATGGCACTATAAGCTTCAGGAGTCATTTTTCTCCGGAGAAGGCACGAGGAGCGACGCTCCGAGGCATTGCGCCTGTGCCTGCATCTGAATCCCGTTAGGATATGCCGATTCGGTTTGGAAACACTGGTTGATACCGCCGCGCTTATGAACTGATCTGTTCGAGGTAGGGGTATGCGCAGAGGGACTTGATGCGGCCGGTCTCTGCCGCGAGAGCGTTCCAGGCCCGGCAGCACGCCTCCACGACGGCCTCGTAATCGGCCAGGAGCCGATGGGAGAGGTAGCGCTCGCGCAGGTAGAGCCAGACGCGCTCGACCGGGTTCAACTCGGGACTGTAGGGCGGCAGGGGCACGAGGGTGAGGTTGGGCGGGAGCGTCACCGCGCGCGGATCGTGCCAGCCAGCGCCGTCCAGCACCATCACAGCGTGGGTGTCGGCCGGGATGCTGGCCGCAAAGTCGGTCAGGAAGCGGTCCATGGCCGGAGTGCAGACCCGCGGCAGCACGAGGGCGAAGTCCTCCCCGGTGGCAGGCCGCACGGCCGCGAAGATGTAAGCCGAGGCGAAGCGCTTGTCGCACAGCCCTGGCGGGCGTTGGCCGCGCACCCACCAGCGGTGGCCGGTCCGGCCCTTCTGGCCCACGCGCGCCTCGTCCATGAACCAGAGCGCGATCCTCTTGTCCGGATGGGCTTGGGCCGCCGCCGCTACGGCGGTGCGAAGCCCCTTTTGGCGAAAGCGGCAGCGGCACGGGCGTCCCGCTTCGGGTGAACGGGCCTGGCCTTCTGCTTCGACAGCCCGAGCCGACGCACGACCCGCGACATGGATTGCGGGCCCATGGTCTTGTCGAACCGCTCCTCGATGAAGCGGCAGAGGTCCGGCAGCGTCCAGCTCGACGGCTCCCCTTGCTCGGGATCCGGCCCGACCAGGATGCGCTGCACCAGCACCGCCTGCTCGCCCTCGCTGAGGATCTCCCGCCTGTGGCCGTGCGGACGATCCACCAGCCCGGCCAGCCCCTCGGCATGGAACCGGATCACCGCGTCGCGCAGGGTTTGGCGCTCCATCCCGGCCGCCCGCGCCGCTTCGGCGCGGCTCATGCCCTCCAGCGCGTTGGCCACGGCCAGGAGGCGCTGCATCGTGCGGCGGCGGGGCTCACGCCGGGCCAAGCGACGCAACGCGGCGGCGCTCGCGAGGTCGGTGCGGATCGTCAGGCCCGGTCGTGCCATGGCGGCCTCCTGCTGCACAGGCCGCAGGCCAGCACAGACGTGCGTCACGACCAACTCACGTTCGAGTTAACGCCAGAGCGCGGCGGTATTATGCCTGACAACACGATTGTCCACAGCATGCAGCATATGTGAATGCGTTCATATTTGACCGCTTGTTGCTTCCAAAATCCTAATGTTCCGCGCATGCGGTCATAATTTTGCTTGAGACGGTTTTTGCTGTCCTCGGAAAAATGAGGAAAATCGTCAAAGGCGGGGCCGCCAGCATGAAGTTGTACGCCGCGCAACCTAGCTATCAGCACAGGCAATAGGCTGAGCAAAGCCGCCAAACCATAAGCTGTGAGAACGAAAGCCCAAGGGGTTATAGGGAAGCTGATCGCCGCCTCAGTGGAATTGGATGGGTCCTATCACGGTCGGAGGCAAGCGGCACCTCTATGCCGAGAGAGCTAAGCTTTTGGTCTAAATCATGACATTCGCAAGGACGGCTCCGCGCCGAGATGCTGGTAAAAGGTGGCCTTCAAAACGTTAAAGTGGGCAGCAACCTCCTTCGAGGTGCGAGAGCCATCCGTCAGCAACGCACGGGCGGCAGCTACATGCTTTGGTTCCATCAGCTTCGGTCGCCCCCCCACGCGGCCCTCCGGCGTGCCTCTGCCAACCCTGCTGTTGTGCGCTCGCGGATTTGCGCCCGCTCGAACTCGGCAATGGCGCCCAGCATGTGAAAGACGAGCATCCCGCCGGGCGACGAGGTGTCAATGGCGTCAGGCACGGATTCAAGGCCGATTCCCCGTCGCTTTAAATCCTCAGCTGTGTCGATGGGTTGCTTGCCGCAGCCACCTGAACCCGGCAGGATCCCACTTATCCAGACCCAGGGCGCTGTTCAGACATACCAAGCCACCTCTCTGTCCTACGGGCGCTGACGGCGGACATCGAACGTTTGGTGGCCGTTTCTCAAAGCAACCGAGCTGGCAGTCCGGTGTGGATCGCGAGCCTGTAGGCGGTCACAATTCGGAATGTCGGCAGGGTCTTTGCGGCCTTACGAGGTGATGATATCGAGCTTTTGTGCGAAAGCGCCACGTTTGCGAAGGTGGCCGGATGCTCCTGGCGCGCGGCGGAGCTCCCTTGTCGCGAGCAGAGGCTTCAACATCCGGTGCAGTGTCGCGTGATTGATGTGCTGCCCGAAACACTCGTGGAGGCCGTGGCCGAAATGAATGTATTCGTAAGGCAGACGGTCCGGATCGAAGAGGCGCGGTTCCGGTATGCGGCGCCCGTCCATCATAGCAGATGCAAACGAGGCGATAACCGTTGCGCCTTTCGGGATCGTTCTCGCTCGCTTGGTGCCGGATGCGAGCTCACAGTCCTGGAGGGCAGTGCGCTTGAGCCCAGGAGCGAGCGGATCGAATCGCATTGCTTCAAAGACGATGTCGTGCAGGCGGGCGTCGTCGCCCGCACGCGCCGCCTGGCGGGCCTGGGCCAGCCATTCTGGGCGGCGGAGCAGCTGCTCCAATGCCTGCGGCACCACCATCGGCGGTTGTGGCGGCCCGCCGACTACCATGCAGAGGAGCGCGGTGCGGATCTCCGGGTCCGTGTAGCCTGGCTGGCCTGCGGCCTGCAGCGCGAGGCAGCGCTCAAGCACGTCGTCCACGCGGCCGCGCGCGGCTTTCCTGGTCGCGATCGCCCGGTCGATATGGTCGCGGAACGCGCGCGCGATCTCGTCCGCCTCGGCGACCCACGCGACGTCGGTGAGCGACCCGGTGAACTGAAACTCAAATAGCCGAGAGCCCCAAACAGCAAGGCTTCCGTCCTTCGGTTCCGGGACGCCAAAATAGTCGCCAATGAGCCCAAAGCTCACGCGCCGGACGAGCGTGACCACGTCCACGCACCCGCCCGCCTCCTCGATAAGCGCCCGGGCACGCGCTTCGGCCTCGGCGCCAAGCCTGGGTAGGTCATCTGGGCGCACCACTGCCCGCATGGCATTCAGCTGCTCGCGATACTCGGGCGTGTTGCCCATTCCGAGGAAGAAGGGCTGATTCCCGGTGATCACTCGGAGGTTGTCGGCGTACGGGACGCTAAAGACGCGATCATTGCCGAACACCTCCAGCACGTCGTCGTAACGCGTGACAATCCAGACAGAGCGAAAGCCTGCAATCGGGGCCCACCGCCGCAGCACGCTCATGACGAACGGGGCGGTGGATAGCGCCCTGTCCATCAGCCAACCGCGGATACCGCTGGGCTGTTGCCGAAAGTATTTGTTCAAAGTTAAAATGTTCATAGCAGCGACAAGTAACGTAGTGCCGGCATGCTCGGCAAAAAGAAGTACTCGCCGCCGACCAACTGAACGTAGGTCTCTACGTGCACGGTACGTCTCAATGGATCCTGCGGGATCGTGAGAGGACCCGCGGGTCCAACCAGGGGATCGACCTCATTGAAAAGCGTCGAGAAGGTGGAGTTCAGCAGCCAATTCTGCTGGACGAACTCAAATTGACGCTCAATATCCGTGTTTAGACACATGAAAAGCAGGCCGCGATCCGCTTCATCGTCCTCGCAAAGATTGGCAATTTCGGTGCCATATTTGCGGCCCCGGCGCAGGATGCGGTGATTGTTGGCCGCCTGCAGCATAGTCTCGTGACTCTCCTCGGTCGAGAAGTGAGATAGTCCGTCCCGCGGGAAGGCGCGGCGGATATGGCTGCCCGGCGGACAGCCGAGCCCGCGCGGGTCGGACACACTGAACCGAAAGCTGCTGTCGGGCATGCGATACCGATCTGGTGGCAGAGTGACGTTTCCAGGACAGAGTAAGTGTCCGTCAATGCTGCGCCCGACCGCCCGCTCCGCGAGCCACCTGGCGTCGATGTTGCCGATACTCGGATCAGCCTCCTTGAGGCGCGTCGCATTGGCATGAAAGGAGTTCCAGAAGGCGGCAACGTCCTGCTTCAGCTCGCGCACGACGAGATAGCTGCCGTTGATCCCGAGATCGGCGAACCCTTCGGCCAGCGAGTGTTCGGGCAGGCCGGCCTTCTCAATTCGCGTGTCTACGGCGCTTAGATCGCCCTCTTTCTGACGGGCCACCACAGGGCCGGGCGCCGGCTCGCTGTGGCCGTTCTGGTATCCCATCAGGATCTCGCCGAGGGGTACGCCTTGGACTGGATCTTTCGGCGCGGGCGCGCCGTTGAAGCGCACCAGCTCGGATTCGTTCGTCGGCTCCTTCAGGCCGAATGGGATGGGTTGCGAGAGGGCATCCGCGAAGCCGAAATGCTCGCGGCTGAATCCCTCCTTTTTCTGAACATCGAGCAGCAGGTCAAGTTCGTGAACGACTACGACGCCCGCTTCGCCGAGCAGTTCCCGCACGCGCTGGGACCAAGCTTCTGCCTCCTCCATCGTTCTGGTGTAAAGAAGCAGGAGAGCGTGCACCGTAAGCGGCGTGCGCACGTCCTCCTCCGCCGGGCCAGAACGCGGAACCGTGGTCGCGCCGATCCAATTGTGGTCTGGCCGGGTTGGATCATTAAGCGGGACATTCCCGCTCCATCGTGGGCCGCCCTTGATGACGGTCTGGCACCACTTGCCTCTCCAACGGTCGCCAAGGCGGCGCAGGCGGTCCTCCTGGAACATCCCCTCGCGGAACGGTCGCGAGAATGAGGCGAGTGCCCGCGCGTCGAGCGCCATCCTCTGTAGGCCGGTCCAGGTGAAGGCAAGCGCCGCAGCGCACGGCGTCTTCTCGTCCGGCGCCCCGTCGTTGATCTCAACCCTTTGAGCGAGTTGGCGCATCCACATACCGCCCTGCACACGGTCGTCCCACGCAAATTCGAGAAAGAGTGCGCGACCGAATGGAAGATGCGCAAATCCACTCGCGACGAGGCCCTGCGTGCACTTGGCGACCGGATCGGCCAACTTCCAGTTCGGTCGGGGCTCGCCTTCCGTCCGCGTGCTCACAGCTCCGCCAGCCATGCCCTTGCCTCCTCCTCACTGACAGTCCGCTTGCGCAATCCATTAGCGATCCGGTGATTGCGCTCGATCTGATCTACGGTGAGATCGCGATAGGCGCTGTACCAGAACCGGCTGATGGCTCGAGATGCGAGTGCCCAGTTCTTGAACTGCCGCCCGTGGCTCGCGCCATCGTAGATCAGCATGCGTGTGGGTGGGAACCCGACGCCACATCCCCACGCAAGGGTCAGTCCGATATGCGCTTTCTCAATGAAGTCGTCTAAATAGCTGCCCCAGCTGTGGTCGAAATTCGAGAAGAACAATAGCCGGCTTCCATTATTAAGGAAGGCCCAGTGTGCGAAATGCACCGTGCGCATGCTTCCCAGATAACCTTGCCGTGCCCGCCGGTCTACGCGCAGCAGCAGGCCAAGGCCGTAATGCCCGGCACGGATAATCGCCGCAATTAATGCGCCGGGCTTTATAAGCACGATGGATCCCATGTGGTTCTGAGCAATCCAATCCTCGCGCCGGACGATCTCGCGCACCGCACGCTCGCTGACGGGCGGAGCATCCTGGCTGCTGTCCCGCATCTCGTTGTATCGAATGAGTAGGAACAGCAGGGGAAGAGTAAGAACGACGCTGAGAAGGCCGAGGAGCACGGCGCGCGCAGCATCAAAGAATGCCGGCCAGAGCTGGGCCTCGTATCCCAGGTTCATCGCTCCCGCCACGACACGGAGTCCGTGGACCATGAAGACCACAGGCGATAGCACGAGTACCGCCAACATCACGTAGACGGCGATGCCCGACAGCAGCAGCAGGAGGCGCCTCGGGCCAAATAATGATACGCCGACGCGGTTGACGACCTCAGTCCCGGCGATCGCTTTGCGATTAGTGTAGAGTAGCGTCACCACGCCCGAGGCACCGGCTGCCACGATGATGAGGTAGAGCTGCCATGGAACCAGTGGCGCAATCATTACGCCAGGCAGTGACAGGACAAGGAGGGTTACGACCAGAAAACGGATTAACCGGATATAGTCCATAACGGACTCCATCGTGCTGATCCGCTTCGGAGCTGGCTCGTCGAGCCAGGGAAAACGCAGATCCATCTTGAGCCGCAGGCGCCGGTGCGCTTCGGCACAGGACACCTGCCGGTAGGGATTTGGTCCCGACCGTGACAGGTCGTCTATCTCATCTCGAAGCGACAGGAACAGCGCGTGGTCCTGCAGGATGCAGTCCCGACTCAGGCCGCGGTTGCCGTGGAAGAAAACGCTGGGCGCTTGGGTACGCGCTTCGAAATAGGCCGCAACCGGCCTCGAGGCTGCCGAATGGGTCACTGCGTCATAGAGATCGCCGGACCCGTCGAGCGGCCGCTTGCAGCAACGCACCATTGCGCGGAGGCGTTCTCCGATGACCGCCTCAAGCTGTCCCCAGAACGGGCCTGCCTCTCCATCAAAGTTGGCTTCTATAATAAAGATCTCATCGTAATTTTCCGAGGTAAATATACTGAAAGACATGAAATGAAGCACTGGAACTCTCTCGTGCAGCTTCACAAAATTTGGCACATAAGGGTCCCCCGCCTGATCGAGCTCGCACTTAAGCCGGTCAATCAGAGCAGAGAGGCGGCTACAGCTCTCCGGCTTTACCTCAAGAGGTACGCATATGGTCGTTTGCCGCATCGCAACAGGCCGATTCGGATCGTTGTTCGATAGCGTCTCACAACAATGCTGCGTAGTCACGGGTTTTTTGAATGGCAGCCGCGAGTTCACGTGGTATCAGAGGGCAGGTGAGGAGCAACGCGCTCAGAAGAGCTTGGCAGCGCAGAGAAGCAAGAGTGATATCGTGCGCACGCACGCGTCGCCTTCAGCTACCCGATTCGCCTAACTTGCTTGATCTGGTTGGCTACCGATAAACGGCGGCATCTTGTGTCCTTATCGAGTAATGCATAAATTTCGCTTGCTCCCGGCAATCGGGACCTGTGTCCAGCCGGCCAGTGCACGTCACCAATCTGGCCGCTTCGACCCTAGCCGCCAAGAGCCGAGACCTGAAGCGGCAACTGTCCGAGACTCTTGTCACATCTGGTCACTGCGATCCGACGTGCACCTTACACTGTAAGATTAGGTGCGCCTGGAACAGACTTAACGTTTTCCCCTCTCTCAATCTCAGTCAGGTCGCGTTCACGAGCAATATCGGTGGACCGGCGCTTCGCCCGGCTTTGGTGTATCCGAAGCTGACAAATGGCCACCAAGTAAGGTTGGTGGCATAGGGCAAGGCAGACGTGGGCACTACCGTTGAACTGCCTGCTTCTCGAGCGCGAACACCCCCGTCACCATCCTGGAGTCCACCGGCATCTTTCCTCGCAGCCAAGCGTATGAGTAATTACTCAAAATGCTACATGGTCCTTGACGTTAAACTCAAACCGGACGTACAATCGCCCAAAGTTCCAAACCGCATGCTAGGAATCGTCATGCGTTCCTTTCTGCTCCTTGCTGCCCTTATTGTATTCCCACAGCTTAGTTTGGCGCAACCACAATGCCTCAAGGGCGGTTTCGCGTACAGCGAAGGAGCCTCATCCTGCCTCCCAAAAGTGCAAGGGGATCGTGTAGAGCAGTACTTATTTTCATGCAAAAACGGTGGCTGGGTAAATTCTGATCAAAAATGCCCAGAAAAATATTCTGATTTTTGTGTTGCCGGACCATTTTCGGTACCAGTGGGAACAATACTTGTTATTGGTTCAGGCCCTGAAAGTTTAGAGTGTATATTATCAGGTCAATGGCAGCGCGCCGGAATCAAGCCCCCAAGCCCCAGTGACAATTTTCGAGAAGCGGACGAACGTTTAGCAAGGAGCATTCAATTGTTTCTGAGCAAAGAGAATGTTGGGCTTAATTGCTCAGCACAAGATTGCTCTGGGAAAATAGACGATGGAACTAAATCGTCAATCGTCGAATTCGTGAGAAAGAATTTTTCTAAAATGACCTCGGATGAGAAAAAAAGATGGGGCATTGACAAACAAAGCCAGATCGAGAGCGTGATACGCAGTAAAAGTCCAGCCGAAATCGCGAACTTATTTGCTGAGACTTTTAGCGTGCGATGAATCCTGTCTAGATTAATAGGAAGCTACTATGCGCATAACTGCCAACTCTGAAAGTAAATATCCGCTGTTAGGATCCCTATTGGAAGAAATTGGTGAGGCGGTTTCTAACAGCCCGAATTTCTGCAAGGCTCTAATCGAGTCCTCAGGGGTTAGAGATGATGATGTATATGAGGCGTTAAATTTAAATACTAATCCGTGGATTGAGGTTGATGTTGTCGAAAATAGTGACGGCCGGGGGAAATATGACCCTAATCGTCCGAATACGATCTTAATAAGCAAAGAAATTGTTGATAGACTTTCCAGCCCGGGCGGTGTATCTGCTTCTCGCGAATGCGCCATTGTTTTGTGCCGAGGCATTCTGCACTGGCTTGCGAAGGCAGAATGGTCCCAACCGTCAAGTCCGCCCGGTGCTGCATTCGAGCTGCTTGTTGCAACGAATGACGATTTGCAGTTCCCTTCGCATGAAGTCGGCGGGTCCCAGCTCAGTCCAGGCGCAAATGTGTCGGAAGCAGATCCGAGTCAACGGCGGAAGAGTGTCAGCTACAAGCTTGGAGCTACGATTCTCGACGTAGCTAAACAGCATCTCGGCAAGAAGTACGCGTTCACTCCGACGCCACAATATGATCAGCCAGATTGGCCCGGCCCCTTCGATTGCGCTGAGTATGTCTCCTATTGCGCATTTCGAGCTTACGATATTCCCTATGGGGTGGTGATAGATCCTATTAGCAAATACAATTCTTACACCGGTTACTGGAAAAGAGATGCTGAGAAATTGGGCATTATGATAAGCTGGCGTGATGCGCTCCATATTCCAGGTGCCATACTTCTGCGTTTCCCACCCAGCGGGGAGCCCCCTCCGTATGGACATATAGCTATCTCATTGGGCAATGGTGAAGATATCTACGAGGCGAGAGGCGCGAAATATGGCGTTGTGAAATCTAAAGCAACCGGCCGGGAATGGAATACTGGCGTTCTCATACCAGGGGTACTTTATGATACACCTGACGGAACAGGTGGTGAAAATCTAATCTTCAAAGTACTCCAGCCACTGGCCGGATATAGCCCGTGCGTCGAGCAGATCGAGCAGCGATTAGCTGATTTGGAGTATCTCGCGCCTATTCAAATCGATGGAGTCTATGACCTAGTAACCGCTAAAGCTGTTAGTGCCTTCCAGAATCACGTCGGGATTGCTGTCGATGGAGAGGTTGGGCCTGATACAGGTCGTGCTCTCGGCCTTGGTGAGATTTGGGATAAGGCGCCCGTACCTGGCAAGCCCGCGCTATCAGCTCCGCCGCCGGACAGCGATAGCGCAATTGCCGCTGAGATACTAGTTTTGGCGCGCACTCTCTATGGCGAGGCTCGTGGCGAACCATTGAAGGGCATCCAAGCCGTTGCTAACGTTATCATTAATCGCGTTAACTCCGGACGTTATCCTAATACAATTTCCAAAGTATGCCTACAAAGGCGCCAGTTTTCCTGCTGGAACATAGATGATCCGAATTACAAATTGATAAGTAAGCTAAAGTTTGGCGACAATTCTCAATTTGATGAGATATATAAAGTCGCCCAAAGCGCCGTGATGGGTGAACTGCCAAATATCATCGGCGATGCATTACATTACCACGCCACCAGTATAACGCCCTCGTGGATAAAAAACTCGCCACGAGCCAGTGAGGTAGCCACCATTGGAAACCATCGTTTCTGGAGTAATATTCGTTGACAGGTGGCGCGCTCTTCGACGGTTGCGGGCCCTGACGGTGGTTGATGCCTTCACGCGTGAGGCGCTGGCGATCGAAATCGACCAGGGCATCAAGGGCGAGCAGGTCGTGGCTGTCGTCGCCCGCTTGTCTCTCCTGCGCGGAGCACCGGGTGCGATTCAGGTCGATCACGGGCCTGAGTTCGTCTCGAAGGCGGCTCGATCGCTGGGCCTACGAGAACGGCGTCATGCTGGACTTCTCACGTCCTGGCAAGCCCACCGACAATGCGCTGGTCGAGTCGTCTAAAGGCCGCCTCCGCGACCGGCGCTTGAACGCGTACTGGTTCTGTTCGTTGGCCGATGCCCGGGCCAAGATCGAGGCGTGGCGGCGGCAGTCCGACGAGAGCCGTCCTCACACAGCTTTGGGGTGGCGGACGCCCCAGGAATTCGCCCTGGCAGCGGCCCGAGAGGCCGCCTAATGAGACCCGGAGGCTCACCCGTCGGGCGGACCTAGATCCGGGGGACCGCCCGTGCCGGGAGGTGATTTCGCTAATTCTCTCGTGAGATGGGCCGCAGTTGTAAACGGGCTTCGAACCTTGGTTCTTCCGCACTTCGTGTGGCGCGGGGGCGTGTTCCGGTGGGGGCTTCATATCTCCGGGGACTGTCGGAAATTTCGTGTTTGGGCAGGCGGTTGAACCTGCTCAGGCCATGGCCCGTGTAAAGCGCTCGCCGAAGAGGATGGCGAACTGCGCCTTGGCCATGGCCCACTCACGCGGCGCCATCCTCCACTCCTTCGCGGAGCGGTTCAAGACCAGGAACAGAAGCTTCAGTGCGGCCTCGTCCGAGGGAAAATGGCCCCTGGCCCGCACCGCCCGGCGCAGCTTGGCGTTCAAAGCCTCGATGGCGTTCGTCGTGTAGACGATCCGGCGCACGTCGGCCGGGAAGGCATAGAACGGGATGACCTCGCTCCACGCCCGTCGCCAGCTCTGGCCGATGGCGCCGTACTTGCGGCCCCACTCGCCCTCCTCAAACGCCGTCAGCGCCTTCTCCGCCGCTGTGGCATCGGTGGCCTGGTAGATCGCCTTCAGCGCTGCCGCGACGGACTTGCGGTCCTTGTAGGAGGTGAAGTCCAGGCTGTGGCGCAAGAGGTGAACGATGCCGGTCTGAACTGTGGCCTCCGGAAATACCGAAACGATCGCCTCGGGAAAGCCCTTCAGGCCGTCGACGACCGCCAGCAGGATGTCCTCGACGCCGCGGTTCTTCATCTCAGTCATGATGCGCAACCAGAACTTGGCGCCCTCGTTGGTCTCGATCCAGAGCCCGAGGATCTCCTTGCTTCCGTCAGCCCGCACCCCGAGTGCGAGGTGGACCGCCTTGTTGCGCACGAAGCCCTTGTCGCGGATCTTCACCCGCAGAGCATCGAAGAACACGATCGGGTAGACCGGTTCGAGCGGCCGAGCCTGCCAGGCGGCGACCTCCTCCAGGACGGCATCAGTCACCGCGCTGATCAGGTCGGGCGAGACCTCAACGCCATAGAGATCGCGCACGTGCCCGACGATCTCACGGGTGCTCATGCCCCGGGCGTAGAGCGAGATGACCTTCTCGTCGAAGCCGGGAAAGCGACGCTGGTACTTGGCGATGAGCTGCGGGTCGAAGGTGGCGTGGCGATCGCGCGGCACGGCCAGCTCGAACGTGCCGGTGTCGGTGGTGACCGTCCACTTGCCATAGCCGTTGCGGCTGTTGCCAGCGTCGGCCCCGTCCTGGCCCGCGAGATGGTGGTCCATCTCGGCGTTCAGGGCGCGCTCGGCCAGCGCCCTCTTGAGGCTGTCGAGCAAGCCGCCGGGATCGAAGGCGGTCTTTGGATCAGCACCGGCGAGCAACTGGTCGAGCACGCCATCGCGGATGCTGGGTGCTTTGCGGCGGGCCATCGGGGATCTCCTGCGTTCCCATCATGCCCGCCCGAACACGGAAATCCTGACAGTCCCCGCTGGCTTCGCGCTTCTCCGGCAACGTGTCCTTGCTCGGTTTTGACCGCCTCCGCGCCACACGAAGTGATATTGGTGACGAATCCGGCGCGGCGCAGTCAAGCTGCGAGTGAATGCAGCCGAGCAAAGGCTGAGTGGGGTGTTCGCGCCTTCGGTTCGTCTGCGAGCCACCGCAGCAGTCGCACCAAGTTCATCGCCGCTGCCGTCATCAGATGGGCGAGGTGCGTCTTGGCCTGTCCGAAGTACGGTGTCCGCCGGAGCCGAGATGACCGCAAACCTTGTGCAATCGTGCCCTCGACGCCAGCTCGCCGGGCGTACTCGGCTGCGAAGTCCGCGGTCTTCTCCCGCTCCCGCCCGACGCGCAACGCCTCGTGCTGGGCTTTGGGGCGGATCGTGATCGCCCGGCGTGCCGACCTTGAGCGTGTGCACTGCGGGCGCAGCGGGCATCCCGGGCAGTCGCGGACCGCGAACTTGATCTTGATCACCGGTGTCGTGCCGTGGACGAGCGTGGGCGTCCAGCTCTGGCTTTCCTTCCCTCCCGGACACGTTGCCCGCCGCTGAGCGAAGTCGATGGTAAAGTCCCGCGCGGCGAAGCCGGCGCCGGCCTGGGCCTGCCATTGCCGATCACCCCGCGTCGGGCCGATCAGATCGATCCCGTGGCGCTCCTGGGCCTCCACGAACAGCGCCGCGTTCACGAAGCCGGTGTCGGCGATGTGTGTCCTGGGCAGCAGGCCCCGTGCAGCGAGCGCCGCGTGGATGGTCGAGGTCGTCGCGTCGTCCGAGACCGCGGCGGTCGTCGTCTCGACGTGGGTGATCAGGTTCGGGGTGCCATCGTCACACGTCTCGGTCAGATGCACCTTGTAGCCGCTCCACACCGTCGCGCCCTTGCTCGCGTAGCGCGCCTCCACGTCGTACGGCGAGCCGATGTACCGACCCGACGGTGGCACCTGATCGTTCGTCCGCCACGCGACGCGGGCGCCGTCCGGCCCGTGCTCGACGAGGAAGTTCTGCACCCAGACGCGTCGCAGGATCTCGAGGGCCGCGACGTCCCGCAGGACCGGCGGCGCGCCGTCCGCTGTGGCGAGAGCCAGCAAGGTGAACCCATCGATACCGGTCTGCACCGCCCACGCCCGCCGGCCAGCCTGGCTCTTGGGCAGCCGGAACTCGCTCGCGCGAAGCCCGTAGCGTTCGACCCACGTCGGGGTCGTGCACGCGCGCAGCCAGTCGGGCGCCACCGTCGCCAGCTCGTTCAGCGCGTGGCGCAGTGTTTCCCCGACAACTTCGAGCCGGCTCATGGTGCGCATCGCCCCGAGGACGTGCGTGGAGTCGCTGCGCTGGCGCCCGCCGCCCTTCAGCAGTCCACGCCCTCGTGCCAGTTCGAGGGTCGCGTCGAAGAGCCGGCTTTCCGCTCCATGCGCGAGAAGGCGCGTGCGGAACTCGCTCAAGACAGTGTGGTCGAAACCGGCGTCAGCCAGTTCCAGGCACAGCAGGTACTTCCTGTACCTGACGACGAGCCGTGCTTCAGTGCGGCTTGGGCGTCCGGCGATCTGAGGTATTTCCGGTCCGACGCAGGCGTAGCTCAGCAACGCCTGTGCCGCGATCGCCGATTGGCACGATCCCGGATGCCCTGTCGCGTTCCTCCGAACAGTCGCTGGGGCTCCGCTCGCGCGGACGCCCGCGTACAGGACAGGATCCGCCCATGCTCAGTCCCGGACTGGTGGCCGGCATCGATGCCGGCAAGCACTTCCTCGATCTCGGCTTCCATCCTGCCGGCAAGCCGATGCGCTGCGACAACAATCCGGCCGGCATCAAGCGCCTGATCGCGGCCTTGCGGCAACGAGGCGTCATACGCGTCGCCCTGGAGGCGATCGGTCCTTACGCTCAGCCTCTCGTGCATGCCCTCGTTGCCGCCGGCTTCACGGTGGCGCTGATTGATCCGCGACGGGTCAAGGCCTTCCGCACTGCCGAGGGGCTGATCGCCAAGACCGACCGGCTGGACGCGGCGCTGATCGCCCGCTTTGCTCATCGCATGAGCGAGTCTCTGCGCCCGGTTCCCACGGCCGACCAGGTGACCCTCAAGGCTCTGTCGACGCGCCGGCGCCAGCTCACCGAGCTGATCGCCATGGAGAAGACCCGGCTGGCCCAGGCCCTCGATCCGATGATCGTCGACAGCCACCGGGCCGTCCTCCAGGCCCTGACGCGGACTTGTGCCGAGGTTGAAGCCGAGCTCGACCGGCGCATCGCTGCCGACCCGGCCTTGGCCCGTAAGCGCATCATCCTCACCTCGATCCCGGGGATCGGCCGGCGCATCGCCGGCGTGCTGATCACCGATATGCCCGAGCTTGGACGGCTCGACCGCAAGGCCGCCGCGAGCCTGGCTGGCATGGCTCCTCATCCCAGCCAGAGCGGGGCCCATCCCGGCCGCCATGCCATCGCTGGCGGCCGGCCGTGCCTGCGGACTGCCTTCTACATGGCCGGCATGGTCGCCGCACGCGCCTGTCCCGCTTTCCGAAAACCCTATCGCGCCATGAGAGACGCCGGCAAACCGGCCAAGCTCGCCATCGTGGCCACAGGGCGACGCGTCGTGACCCTGGCGAATGCTCTCCTCCGCGCCAACAAAACTTTCGACCAGAGCGACCTGGTGACTTGTCAGGCGACTTCCGGGACGGCTCCCCTCGCGACAACGGGGCAACACCAGCATGCGCTGGCGTGATCGCTGGCTTGATCGGAGGGTCGATGCCTCGCATCGACCCTCCGCCTCATGACCGTTCGCCGGCGGGGGCGGGTCAAGGCCTTGTCGCGCAACGCGCGATGGCGCGGAGCGCCAGCCTTGACGCGCACACGACGGTGAACAACCCGACGCTGGAGCGCCTCTCGGGCGGGGCCAGCCATCCTGTTTCTAAGAGGTCAAACCGTCGTATCGCCTCCCAGGGCTTGACCCGCGATACAGTCGCCAGTCGATCCGTGTACGGACCGCGTCGGCGGCTTGCCGATCGGTCAGCCCCTCCATGAACTGCAGCAGGGTCGCGAGGGCGAGCCGGACCGGCGCCTCTGCGGGCCGTCCCCGCGCTGGGAACAGGTCGGCGAAGTCGCCATCCTCCACGACCCTGTGCAGATCGTCGTAGAGGCGCATGACCGGATTGCCATTCGGAAAGTTCGCCCGCGCGACCTGCGCGGTCCGGTCCGGCACGACATACGTGCGCTTCACGTCGAGCGACATCACCCACCCCCGGCTGGCTTGGGGCCGCATCGTCGCTCAAACGCAGCGCGTGGGTCGTCCTCTCATCGCAGGAGCCGCGCCGAATTCGCCACCAATATCAAAGTGCGGAAGAACCAGGATCCAACGCCCGCTCACAGCAGTTAGCTGGAACGTCTGAGCAAGCAGGAGTTGACCGAGCTGATGCTGTGCCTGCAGCGCCCGCAGACCACCTCGCGCACCTCCTCTAAACCGCCCTCGACTGGTCGCAAGGAGCGGCGCGAGCAGGCCAAGCCTGGCGGCGCCAAGCCGGGTCACGAGGGGCGCGGCGGCACACTCCTCGCCGATCCTGACGGGGTGGTCGCGCAGATCGTTAGCGTGTTCGAACGGATCGACCTGCGCGAAGTGACGCCGCTCGTCATCCAGCATCAACAGCTCGCGGTGCGCTGCCCGTCGTGTGGCAGGCGCGTCGTCCCTCCGGTGCCGCAGGCGGCGGCCCGCACGCCGTTCGGTCACGCCTGCACGCGGTGGCGACCTCCCTGAAGATTTTACATAGGAGCATCAGCATGAAATGTGGCACCTGGTCCGGGTCGCGGTTCTCGAGGAATGATGGGCATTTCCTTCGGGGTTCGTATCGCTCAGATTGAAAGGTAAGTGTAATGACCAAGGGGCAGCAGGAAGCTAGAGCAATCCTTGAGAGGGCGTTCGACGCGAAAGAACGAGTACGAGTTGAGTTCTCGGACGGCACGGCGCGCGAGGGTAAACTTGACAAATTCCAAGTGATGCAACAGGCGGCTGTGCTCGCCGAACACATACCCTTTCAATTTCGCTTCCAGGGCGACACAAACATCCATCGATCAGAGGAGATTGCGAAGGCGAGTACGGTATAGGCGCCAGCTAATGCAGCACTTATCCGGACGATGCAGCGCTGCCATTGACAATATCGACAATGAACTTGGCCAGCTTGGTCTAGACGAAGGACATGGACCTGTTGTTGTGCTCGGCGATGTAGCGGTTGATTGTATGCGGTGCTCTCAGGCCGCTTCGACGAGAGTGAACTTGGTAGGGTCAGTACAGGGATCGTCGCTCCGGACGAGAAAGAAGCGTTTTTTGGCACGAAGTTGCGCGGCAAGCCCGACCAGGATACAATGTCTACCTATCGGTGCATAATGTTGACAGTGTCTACCGAGGCGACCGCCAGGACCGACAGGTCTCACCGCTTACGCGACCGGTAAGGCCCCTGGGCCCGAGATGGCTCGACACAGTCATGCGACGGCGGCCTCGGCTCACCTGCCAGCGGGAAATTTAGCGCGCATTTGCTTAAGCAATAAATATGACCTCAATGGGAGGAAATCATGAGCTCAAGCAGAATGCGAGGCTACATCAAGGATTATTATACAGTTAACAGGCAGAAAAAGCATATTTCGTCCGATGATAATGAGATTCTGTCACGTCTTGAGAATATATTGGCCCAGGCAAGCCTCAGAACGCCGATCGATGAAGCAAAGCTGCCAGCTAAGAGGTGCGACATAGAGCGAATAATCGTCGAGAAGCTGCACCAAGCGGCTGGCGACAGCGGATCAGAGACCCGCCTTATAAGGATATTTATTGCATTGGGACGTTTTACAAAAGACGCGGGCGATAAAACTAAACTCGAAGAACTTTTTTCTGTCCGAGGTGGGATCGATGCAGTATATGGCATCGTTTCAGCTGTTAATTACGAGAAAAAATTATGCACCGTTGTTCGACAGCAAACGGACAAGTACAAAACGCGACTTATCACTCTGGGTTATGGTCGATATGTCCGATAGCAATGGACGCTTATTTTATGCGTTTCTATAGCAATAGCAACACAAGATTTCACTCGATCTGTGATAGTGATTTGAAATCGCATAAAATTGGCACTCGCTGATCGCAACCAAGTCCGTTATATTGCGACCTGGACATAGGCGACAGAAACAATCGAAAACTAGGCACGGAGCTCACCTGTTCTGCAGACGCCAACGTATGGCCCACCCCGTCTGCAAGCGGGTTTTGTGAGGTGATCTGACCGGTCTGCGCCAACGTATCCGGTCTCGGGGTCGTGCCCCGGCCAAGATGGGTTCTGAGCACCCTGGTCCTTATAATAGCTTCGGTGTCGAACGCCATTTTTTGTGCCAGGATCAAAGGGTGCCGGATCAACCGTCAGGCCATCTCGCGTCCACCGCCTGCAGACTTCGTCGATTGCCGGGCCGGGCTGCCCAGACGACCCGTCCCGTTTAGGCCGGCATAGGCTCGGCCTTCTTGACCGCATAGCTCTCCCCGGAGCGCAGCAACGCCCAGGCGATGCGGGCCAGCTCACCGGCGAGCGCCACGACGACCTTGTTCTTGTGCGTGCGCCCGAGAAGGCCGCGGAGCCAGCTTCCCATCGCGGTCGGGCTCTCCGCATGCGACGGCAGCGCCGCCCGAGCGCCGTGGATCAGCAGCGTGCGCAGCTACGTGTTGCCCCGCTTCGTGACCCCAGGAGACGCGGCTTGCCGCCCGTCCCCGCCTGCCGCGGCACGAGCCCGAGCCAGGCCGCGAGGTCTCGGGCCAGCAGAACGTCTCGCCCGCGCCGATCGCCGCGACGAGAGCGGTCGCGTTCAAGGCGGCGAAGCCCGGGATGCCGGCCAGGCGTCGCACGGCCCTGTCCGCCTGCGCCTGCTGAACGAACTCGGCCGTGAGCGCGGCGATGCGTCGGTCGAGCTCGGCCCATTCCGCGCGCATGTCCTCGATCAGCTGGACGATCCGGCCGCTCAGGAGCGCCGGCGGCTCGGCGTCGTTCAACAGCTCCGCCAAGCGGACCTCCAGCTGCCGACGCCCTTTGGCGATCACGAAGCCGCGCTCGAGCAGCGTGGCGCGCAGCTGGTTGATCAGCGCCGTGCGCTGGCCGACGAGGGGGGTGCGGGCGCGATGGAGGATCTGAGCGTCGAGCTGCGCCTCGCTCTTGAGCTCGACGAGCCGCATGGTCGGCCGGGTCGCCGCCTCCGCGATCGCTTCCGCGTCCCGCTCGTCGTTCCTCTACGCCTTCATGTAGGGCTGCACGTACTCCGGCGACATGAGCCGGACCGCGTGACCTTGGCCGCCTGTCAACGCCGGGTGCATCGTCCTCAGATCCGCCGAAGCAAAAATCCCCACCTCTGCCGATCACCTTGAGACGGGATCGGGATCGCGCCGCAGCACGCTTCCATCGTAACCGTGCAGGCCGGCAGCGTCGCGGCGAGCCGGACGACGCCCTCCCGCGTCAGCCGGCGCCGCAGGACGGGATGGTGGAGCGCCTCAACGGGCGTGTGCGGTGTGAGGTGCTGGGCATCACGATCTACAACCATCGTGATCTTGAGATGATCCTCCCTCGGTTTCACGGACACCTCTGATACGCTCTGGCGGAGCGGGGAAGGTGCCGGATGGCGAAGACGAGACGGGAGTTCACGCCCGAGTTCAAACGCGAAGCGGTCGCCCTGCTGGAGAGCAGCGGCCGGCCGCAGATGCAGATCGCGGCCGAGCTCGGGATCCAGCCCTCGATGTTGCGGCAGTGGCGTGCAACGCTGAACGGGGCACCGCCCCGACCGCGGCCGGCAGGATCGACCGGGGCCTTGCCATCAAGCCCGATCGCCTCGCCGTCCGATCAGGCCGCCGAGATCGCCCGTCTGCGGCGTGAGCTCGACCGCACGCGCATGGAGCGCGACGTCCTAAAAAAAGCCATCGGCATCTTCGCGGAGATGCCCACGTGACCTACGCCTTCATCGAGCAGCATGCGCGGACCTGGCCGGTGCGTCTCATGTGCCGCGTGCTCGACGTCTCCCCCAGCGGCTTTTACGGGTGGCGGTCACGGCCTGAGAGCGCCCGCTCGGCCTCCAACCGCCAGCTCCTGGACGATGTCCGGCGCATCCATGCCGCCCACCACCGGCGCTATGGTGCCCCACGCGTGCATGCCGCCCTGCGGGCCGAGGGCCGTTCAGCCAGCCGCGGGCGGGTGGAGCGTCTCATGCGCCGGCACGGCATCCGTGCCCTGGCGGGGCGTCGGTTCCGGCCCTGCACGACCGACAGCCGTCACGATCTCCCNATCGCCCGGAACCTCCTGAGGCAGAACTTCTCGGCCGCGCGGCCGAACACGGTTTGGCTGGCCGACATCACCTACCTGCCGACCGGCGAGGGCTAACTCTACTTGGCTGCCGTCCTCGATCTGGCCACGCGCAAGATCGTCGGCTGGTCGATGCGCGATCATATGCGCACCGAGCTGAGCGTGGCTGCGCTGATGATGGCCGCCCAGCGGCAGCGACCGGCCGCCGGGCTTATCTGCCACTCGGATCGCGGCAGCCAGTACGCGGCCGAGGCCTACCGGAGGCAGCTCGCCGGCATGGGGGCCAGGCCGTCCATGAGCCGGACGGCCTGCTGCTACGATAATGCCCCGATGGAGAGCTTCTTCCACACCCTCAAGGTCGAGCTCGTCCATCAGCGACGATGGGCGACCCGGGATGAGGCGCGCCGCGACCTGTTCGCTTACATCGAGGGCTACTACAATCGGCAGCGCATCCACTCGGCACTCGGTTATCTCACGCCCGAGCAAGCCGAACGGACCGCGAGCTAAACTCCCCGTGTCCGCGAAATCAGGGGAGGATCAGTCTGGAAAATCTCCTGATGGCCAACTGAGTGAGATGACCACTCAGCATTATGCCACCGATCTCAGCGACGCCGAATGGGAGATCCTCGCGCCGCTCCTTGAGCCGCGCACGCGGCGCGGACGGCCGCGCACGCATGCTGTGCGCACCATGCTGAATGCCGTGCTGGACGTGCTGCGCGGCGGCGTGTCCTGGCGGCTTCTCCCGCATGACTACCCACCCTGGCACAGCGTCTATGACCGGTTCCGGCGCTGGCGGTGCAGCGGGACCTGGCATGCCATCAATGATGCCCTGCGCGAGAGGGCTCGCGCTCTGATGGGCCGCATGGGAGCACCGCGGATCGCCATCATCGACAGTCAGACCGCGCGGACCAGCGAGGCAGGTGGAGAGCGCGGGTATGACGGCGGCAAGCGTCTGTGTGGACGCAAGCGTCACCTCGTCGTGGACAGCCAGGGCTTAGTCCTGCAGGCCTGCGTTCATCCGGCTGACGTCCATGATCGACGCGGAAGCGAGCAGGTTCTGCGCGACTTGGGCGGCCGCTTTCCTGAGATCTGGCAGCTGTTTGCCGATATGGGCTACCAGGGGCTTGGGTCCTGGCTTGGGGAGCATCTGGCCTGGCAGCTGATGATCGTGCGGCGACCCCGTCGCTGGTGTTGGGTGGGCCCGGGGCAGGCTCCGCCGGCGCTGCCAGTGGGCTTCTCGGTTCTGCCGAGACGCTGGGTTGTCGAGCGCACCTTTGCTTGGCTCGGCCGCAATCGTCGCTTAGCCAAGGATTGGGAGCGGCTCTCGGTCACGACCGAGACCTGGATCTATCTCGCGATGAGCCGCCTCATGGCAAAAAGAATAGCAAATACAAAAGCATAGAATTTCCAGACACCCTCTAGTGGTCATAGATCATTAAGGCCACGAACTATCAGGTTCTTGAAACATCCTGATTACGAAGATTGTGTTCATGCTGTTCCGGCTGATTAGCAGTCATTGCTGGAGCGACTCCGAATAAGCGCTCGAAAACGATGCCTATTAATGCGCCAAAAGCTGACTCTACCGCTCCGAGCCACATCTTAAAATCGTTCACCTTAAATTTAGAGAAATAGGCGAACTGTGCGACAACATATATTAAACTTACACAGAAGACGACTATGACAATATACATCGTTATAGCCGCAAGACTTCGGACGCGTTCATCCGGTGTGACACGATCTACATTGGCATTGTTGGCAACGTATTTGATGAACGGCGCGGTGTACAACAAGAAAACTGGCGCTACAATTAATATACTACCAATTTGATCAACGAGTTCCGGAAAACGTTTTGTCGTTCCGAGCATATAGATCGCCGCTATATGGCTTATCAGGACCGTCAGCCCGCACACATATCTGAAAATATACCAAGTCATCGATAGTTCCCCGTGGTTATTCTAATCGCGCTCTCTAGATTCTCTCTGATTTTTTCTTGGAATTTATCTTGAAACGCCTTTAACGCATTGTCGTATGAGCGCGGTATGTAGTCGAATTTATCATCGTCGACAGGTATCAGAGCTGCTGTCGTGCGGAGCATCGGCTCGTAGTCATGCGTGAAGAGCTTAAGCTTACGATCATCAATCAAAGATAAACTAATCTGCCAACGATGTCGCTCTACCCAGTCGCTGCTACCAAGTGCCATAAATTTGCTGAGACCGTATATTTCCAGCCTGCATTCAGCCAATTCTCTATCCAGCCTAGTAATCTGTGCGATAATTGACTTGTCCTTGCTAATCCACGGACCACCTCCCTGCAGAGCATCAAAATTGAAAAAATCGCGAACCGACTCTCTAACCAATGAGTCGATTTGTATTCGTTTAAAGACGTCCATCGCGCTTATCGGTATACTCACCGACTCTCCAGGGCTGAACGAAGCAGACCCTAGTCCGATCGAGCCGCCTTTAACATATCGTCTCTCGGTAGTTGGAACGTCTAGGTAAACTTCAGTACGCGTTTTAACATACCGCTCAACGTAGCCAATTTTACCATTGTACTGCTTCGTCCATACATATATCGTAAAATCAGGGCGAGTAATGTCGCCCTTCTTGTCGTACACGATGTCGCCGATCACGGTCTTGAACGCCTTCCCCGAGCGCATCACTTCGGCGACCGCCTTGCCGTCGGTGGAGTTCGCGTCCTCCATGGCGGTCTTCAGGATCTGAACGGCGGCATAGGAGTAGAGGGTGTAGGCCTCGGGGTCGATCTTCTTGGCCCGGAAGGCCGCGACGACGCCCTTGGCGTTCGGGTTCTTGCGGGCGTCCGGCGAGAAGGTCATCAGGGTGCCTTCGGCGCCCGGCCCGGCGATCTGGGCGAATTCCTTGTCGCTGATGCCGTCGCCGCTCATCAGCGGGACGTTCAGGCCCTGGTCGTGCATCTGGCGCACGATCAGCCCGGCCTCGGTGTGCAGGCCGCCGTAATAGACCACGTCGGTCTTGGCCTGCTTCAGCTTGGAGACCAGGGCCGAGTAGTCCTTCTCGCCCGGGTTGATGCCCTCGAACAGCACGTCCTTGCCGCCCTTGGCCTTGAGGGCCTTGAGCGTCTCGTCGGCGAGGCCGCGGCCATAGGGTGTCTTGTCGTGCACCAAGGCGATGTTCTTGCCCTTGAACTTGTCGGCGAGGTAGGCGCCGGCCACCGCGCCCTGCTGGTCGTCGCGGCTGCAGGTGCGGAACGTGTTCCAGAGCTTGCGCTCGGTGAACTTCGGGTTGGTCGAGGCCGGGGTGATCTGGACGATGCCCGACTCGGCGTAGACCTCCGAGGCCGGGATTGACGCCCCGGAGTTGAAGTGGCCGACTACCGCCTTGACGCCCTCGGCGGCGAACTTGTTGGCGACCGAGATGCCCTGCCTGGGATCGGAAGCGTCATCCCCGTCGATCAAGACGATCTGCTGGCCAAGGATGCCGCCCGCCTTGTTGATGTCCTCGACCGCCTGGGCGGCGCCGTTCTTGATCTGGGCGCCGAACGTCGCGTTCGCGCCGGTAAAGGGCCCGGCAACGCCAATCTTGATCTGCGCCTGAGCAACTGCCGTCCAAAAAACAGCCGCCCAAAAACTCAGTAGCCATATAGATTTCATGGTACAGTCGCTTTTTGCGAACGCTGCGCGTCATTAAGCTAACTGACTTCGATGCCCTAATCAACGGGGTTAGTGACCGTCCGAGAAGTTGGCAGGAGCGTTCAAGGCGACGGACAAGCACCATGATAGGGACCGTGTCGAGGAATACCCAGGATGTGCTCGGCGATGGTGCGGATAATCGCCGCCTGAAGATTGACGAGCCCGCTGAAGCTGGCTCGCTTCAGCCTGCGCCGTGTCAGAGCCGATAAGAAGCCCTCGCCGCACACCCCAAGCGATGCCATTTCTAGCTGACAGGAGAATGCTCTAGTGCCTGGAAGACGGCAGTTGCCATGTAACTGCTCCTCAATTGGAAAAAACGTTAACACGCCGTTCCTCCAGTAGGATCGCGAAAATCACTAGATTTCTAGCTTCTTCTAAAGAGTGACTTGAGCGAAGCGAAGGTCGAAGACTTTTTGCTTCTGTTGGAGTCGTCACCATCCCGGCGAATTCCATTATTTCCCAGGAGTACGAATTTTTTAGCGAGCCTTCTATGTATCGGTTGAACGGCAAATCGATTTAACGCTATAGCGTCGGAAAAAAGATAGACATCTACATTATGCTCGCGATCTAAGGTGGGCAGTACATCCTCTTGGCATAATAAATCCAATTTGTTTACGAACTTGAACGTCCCAACATCCTGCCGATTCCGCTTGAAATTACACTGAGCGTAGTAGTGCTGACCATCTTCTAACACTGGTAGGATACAAATGGCGACACGCCCTCTAGCATTCGAGTCAAGGATTTGCTCGGCTCGAATTTTCTCATCATCGAATCCAACTATTGCGATGAGCGGGCAGTACATCGACAACGGCAACCGGGAATTTGCATTGCTTGCGACACCCATTTTTCTCTCCATCGTAATTCCCCTTATGCAGGTTACGCAGAAACCGCCGATCTTCGCGCTATAAGCTTGGTCTCTATTTCTTTCAGCTCAGCAGCATACAATTTTCTATCCAAATACCGTGCGCCGGCCAAGACGACTTCCTCATCAATGCATGAACTGTTGCTTGCCGCTTCTATTAGCTCATGCGCACAACCAGCCGTACCGAGAACAAAGGCTCCTGACTCTGCCAACCGTCGATCAGCAGACCTCAACCAAACGACAGCGTGGGCAAAAAAATCAGAGAAATATATTTTAAATCTCGGGATCCTAATCAAGTCGGAAAAGGCTCGGACAGCATCATATTCCGAAGAAAATATCCTCGCGCACGCATTGTATTCTATGAAAGGTTCCTGATCACCCGTTACTAGATGTGCAACTAATTCTTCAATATCCTTCGATGCCCTGGCGCCCTCAAGGAAAGCGGGCGACAAGGCAATGGCTGCTCGCGCGCTTGCTGCACTTGAAGCAACATCATTGGCATCTTGTGGCTCAAACTCATAATCTCGGAGAAGAATAGAGCGTATTACGTTGGTCGCGTCGTTTCCCTTTTTTCTTAATTTGAACTTCTTACAATCAGACCAGAGTGCGAGCAGAAAGAACAGCGGATTGCGGTTTTCGTGGTCAAACCACGTAGTCGCAACTTTAACCGCTCGTTGTGATTCACTACTCAGCCGCCTCGCAACCGCTCGAGCCGCTAAGAAGTCGGCAAACAATACGTGAGCCCAAACAATTAATTCGTTCTCGATTCTAAATATGCCACTCCTTCGTGCCAATGTCTCTAAAATTTTTTTTGCGCGAATTTCAGCTACGTTCCCAATGATAGAACTATTATCCGAGCCTAAGATTTCAGCGACTACATCAAGCGCCTCTTCATATGTGCCCTGACGGCTTTCAAAAAACGTAAGACCAACGGCCTCTAAAACCGGTACCGTAAAATCCACGTCAATCTCGTGATGCAAATCCTGATAAATAGATTCTCGAATTGATATATCAAGAAATTCGTTGATAATCTCAGCTCTTGAACTTGGGATAGTCCCTTGTGCTTGATATACCAACGAACAGATAGTCAAATCAAGCGGGTTATTGATGACGGAAATCAGTGATTTCGCATGAAGTTGTTGATTGAATTGTATCGACTTCTCGCCTAATATTGCATTAGACAGTAATTCCAGAGTATTACTATCAACATTCATCAGTCTAATGGATCTTGCCTGCCCTCTGTCTGTGAGCTGCTGCCCAATCATAGTCAGCTGGCGAGTTGATGCCACGATTTTTATATTTCCATGAGTGCGGAGCGCGTCCAATATCCACAAACGCATCTTGTATCTATCGGAGTCGTTGAGTTCATCAAATCCATCAAGTAAAATGAGCCAAGGTAGCCCATCCATATGATGAGACCAGGCGGCCATAAAACCTGGCGACGGCTGCTCACCTTGTATGTCTAATTCGTTAGAAGATTTCACAGCATTCCATAAACGTTCTTCGATCGAACTGCCATTCGCACGGTTTAAATGTCTGAATTTCACAAACATAGGTATATACTTTGTGTGGAGCTCGGCGGATTCAGGGGCATCCATCGCAACCGTGGCGAGGCGAAGCATTGTTGATGTTTTCCCCGAACCAGCATTGCCCTCTATGTATACGCTATCTATGGTGTTATCACACAACCAGCGTCCCGCTTGACGCAAAGCGTCAGACGTCACTCGTCCGTCCGGCAACTGTGCCGGTAAATTTACATAACAATTATGTACTTCATCCGTATGGCGTAACGACAAATACGGCGGCTTAGCGCAACTCATGCGCATTGCCGCCATATAAGACTGAAGACTTTTCAGGTTCTTATCACATTTGAGTTCTTCTAGTATCTTTCTTATCGCAGACTCTACTGTCTCTCGGCCTGGCTCAGCGATAGAGGACGCTGATATATGCAAGTTTCCAATAGATTTAGCTTCGATGACCCAGCCTCCGATTTTGATATTTTCGTGTCCCGACAGAATCGCCCTCTTTAATGCTTCAAAATCAAGGGAATCCGCGCTATTGTTCCAAGCGATTTTCTCTCCCTTAAACTCCTCGCTTGTCGAGAGGTGCAGTTCGTTCGCGTGCCTGATTACGACCGCATTACGGGCGAAAACTGTCCCAACAATAGGCGAGTCGTCCTGAATAGACATCTCAGCTTCCAACAAGTAGCCAGGATCTATTACGCAACAGTCTACGACATATTGATAACTCCACTCGTATATTCGCTAACAACAATGACGTTTTTTGCATCCACTTTTTCAATCAGCCGATACGATGCCGAGGTTCTGTTATCCTGTTTTTTTAAAAGATCTACAATCCTTGAAGCAAGCTCTGGGTCATTTTGCATTTTTGACGCCAATTGTGGCGCTAGATCTGAAGGATTAGGATCGTTGTCCCAACCAATCGTCGCCTTTATCTTCCTCCAAACGTCTTTTCCTATTTCGGTACCGCCTTCCTTCAAGCATTCTGTTGCCAAAACAGCAACAGCAGACGTAATCGTCGAAAGTGAGATAGGATCCATTTATCGACTCCTATTTGCCGCGCTTCATCTCTAGTTTTTTTCAAATAACTGTCCGCATATCGCCTAGCTTACGCAGAGCTAAGAACGGGCATTGACTGATCTCGTCTAACCGGCGCCATCGGTCAACTCTCCACAACACCATTATGCAGCGCACGGGTTGTCCGATAAGGCTCCGAGCTATATTTAATCACAGAAGGTTGAGACTATCAAGCTAACTTCGACGCTCTGTGGCGAAAAATTTTCAGTGTACCACACGCGAGACGCTCCGCCCGAACAATTGAACAGCTAGAGCGCCGCCGCAACCTAGCGCGTCTCCAGCAGCACCACCGCAGCCTTCGCTCGACTCGTATGAGGCGTTTCCGCAAAGGGTTCGGTGATCGACGTTTCGGACGGGCGGGGGAGCCGGGCTGTCGTGCGAGCGCTGGGCTCGCGGATCCACTCGTATCCGGCGGAACAGAAAGTTCCTGACCAAGATGCCTCATGCGAGGCGAACCGGCTGAGCGGCGGAACCCATCTTTGGCGACGGCAGCAAATCCCGTCGAGCTCCGGTCACACGCCTGCCCCGCTAGCCGCCCGCAGCAGCATGGCCGCGTCGAGCCGGTCGGTCCTCGATAGGACCGTGATCGGCCGCTGCATGCAGTGCCATCGGCACCAGGAGTTCATCCGCTTCCTCGACGCTGTCGAAGCGGCCGTGCCGGCCGGCAAGGCCGTTCACGTGATCCTGGACAACTACGCCACCCACAAGCACCCGAAGGTGCGGGCCTTGCTGGCCCGGCATCCGCGTTCGGCCTCGTGGATGAGCGCGGTTTAGGGCTTCTTGTCGGCCTGACCCAGCGCAGGCTGAAGCGTGGTAGCTTCAGCGGGATTTGAGAAAATTTTCCGTGTATCTCTGATCCATGGTGATGCATATTTTGTCATGTAGCTCGAACTGGGCGGCCGAGCACAATGCACTGGTTTGTATGTGAAAATGTGACCCGCAAATTATCTGTTGACATTGCATTTTTAAGTTTCGAATAATATAATGGCGGCTCGCATTGACCAGAACAGGCTTGAGCAACATTGGAGGACGCCACAATGTGAGTATCACTCAGATTCGCTCGAAACGAAAAGCTTTTTACGAGGGGGCCTCACGGCTCTTTTTTCGCTCAAGGAACCTGATCATGAGCCATGCTCCAGAACAATCTACTTCCCATCGTGCTGCGCTCGATGCCGCGCTGATTGTTTTCGGCCTAGACAACAGCGGTCGGCCTCATGCTGCTCGCTTCGACGTGCACGAAGCAGCCCTCGCTCAAAGGGCCGCTGAAACCCTGCGCATGCAAACACTCGCTGTCACCACCGAGGAGCTCCGAGCTGAGGCCCAGGGGGCCCTACAGGGCCAAAACGACGGATGAGGTTGAACAGCCCCCTTGCGGCGATCCATGCTATTTTGTTGCCGCCCACGGGCGACCGCGTGACGAAGAGCTGGGTTCGAGGTGCAAGCCCAGTCGCGCCGTCCTCACAGCCGCTCCTCCTTTGCGGCGCCCGTGGGTACCCGCCGCCCCCGTCGGCTCCAGCCCTCGGTCAGGCGCCGGTAGGCGACCTCAGCCTGCTCGACGCGCCGCCGCTCCTCCTGGCGAACCCGCGTCAGGTTGTAGGCATAGGCGGGTCCGCGCTGACCACGTCGCGCCGGCTCACCCGAACGCAGCTCAAGCTCCCGCAACTTCTTGGCGTGAAGCGCTGGACGCACCCAGGCGTAGTCCTCGCCGCGCGTGAGCAGGTGCCAGATGATGACCGCCAACTTACGCGCGACCGCCACCGCCGCGACGTGAGGTCCGCGCCGGGCCGACACGCGCTGGAAGAAGCCGCGCAGCGGCCCCGGCCCGCGCACCGCCTGCCAGGCAGCCTCGACCAGCATGGTACGCGCGTGGGTGCGGCCCTGCTTGGTGATGCGCCCGTGCCGCGGCTTACCGGAGCCGGACTGATGCACGCTCGGGTTCAGGCCGAGATAGGCCACGAGCCGATCCGGGCCGGCAAAGCGCGCCACGGGTCCGATCGCAGCGATCTGGACTTGCTTCGGGAAAGTGGAGAGCTCTTTCCGTGAGGGAGGAGGTTCCCGATGCGAGAACCGAAGAAGCGCTTCACCCCTGAGTTTCGCGCCGAAGCCGTGCGCCTTGCTCACACGAGCGGGCGCAGCCGCCGAGAGGTCGCCGAGGATCTCGGCATCGGCCTCTCGACGTTGCGCCACTGGATCGACGGACAGCGCGATCGCGAGATGGAGGCGCCGCCCTCCGACCGCCAGGAGGACATGGCCGCCCGAGCTGAAGCGGCTGCGGCGGGGAGAACGAGGTGTTGCGCCAGGAACGCGAGATCCTGAAGCGGGCCACGGCTTTTTTCGCCAAGGAGGGAAGTCGATGAGGTTCCAGCTCATCGATGCGGCGAAGAAGGACTTCCCGGTCGCGCGTCTGTGCAAGCTCCTGGATGTCAGCCCGAGCGGCTACTTCGCCTGGAAGAACCGGCCCGCGTCGCGCCGTCAGCGCGAGGACCTCGTGCTGCTCGCCCACGTCCGCTCGGCCTTTCGCGCTCTCACACGAGACCCTATGGCAGCCCGCGCATGACGCACGAGCTGCGCGAGCAAGGGCTTGGCGTGGGGCCGGCGCCGCACGGCGCGGCTGATGCGGGAGAGCGGGCTCAAGGCTCGCCAGCCGCGCCGCTTTCGGCGCACCACCGACAGCCAGCATGCCTTCCCGGTCGCCGCAACCGGCTCGACCAGGATTTCACCGCCGCAGAGCCCGACGAGAAGTGGGGGGCTGACATCTCCTACATCTGGACACGGGAGGGCTGGCTTTATCTGGCGGTGGTGATCGATCTTTATGCCCGGCGGGTCGTCGGCTGGGGCAGCTGGCGACCGGCTGCACAAGGAATTGGCCCTGACTGCCTTGCGTCGCGCTTTGGTTGTGCGACGGCCGGCAGCTGGTCTGGTGCATCATTCGGATCGAGGTAGTCAGTATTGCTCGAACGAGTACCAGGCTGAACTACGAAGCCGCGGGATCACCATTTCGATGTCTGGCAAGGGCAACTGTTATGACAATGCGATGGTCGAGACGTTCTTCAAGACGCTGAAAAGCGAGATGGTCTGGCGCACCGTCTTCTACACGCGTGCCGAGGCGACCGAAGCCCTGGCCCGCTACATCGATGGCTTCTACAATCCCTGCCGGCGCCATTCCGCGCTCGGCTTCGTCAGCCCTGTCCGGTTCGAGAGGCGGGGCACCTGTTCAACCGCTCTCTACTAAACCGAAGCAAGTCCAAGCGTGACTACGCACGCCTTGCGATCCTGCCCGACGCCGAGACCGTGATGCGGCTTCTGCCGAGTTGGTTCGAGGACTACAACACCGTCCAACAGCACTCCGGTTTGCGTATGCTCTCGCCTCGCGAGTTCATCAGCCAGAGTGCCTAAACCCACCCCGCTACCTGTCCGGTCAAACTGGGTGCACTCCACAGTCCGATGGACATGATGCGCCAGGGCTGATCAGTCAGGGTGTTCCAGGCTTGGCAGCAGTGGTCGAGAATGGCCTCGTAGGAGGCGAAGATCCGGTTGCCGAGCCAGTTCTCGCGCAGGAACTGCCAGACGTTCTTGACCGGGTTCAACTCGGGTGTGCGGGCTGGCAGCGGCAGCAGTGTGATGTTGGCGGGTACGGTGAGCCTTGTGGTCATGTGCCATCCGGCCTGATCGAGCAGCAGCACGGCGTGCGCGCCCGGCGCGACGGCCTTGGCGATCTCGGCCAAGTGCAGGGTCATCGCTTCGGTGGTGCAGCGGGGTAGGACGAGCCCGGCTGCCGTGCCGCGTGCGGGGCAGATCGCGCCGAAGATGTAGGCGGACGCCGTGCGCTGGTCCTTCGGGGCTGCCGGCCGTGTGCCTCGGCGTGCCCAGCGGCGGGTGATGGTGTTCTTCTGACCAACTCGGGCCTCGTCGGCAAACCAAGCCTCTATCGGCTTGCCGCCCGTCGCCTACGCGATCTTTGCCACGCGGGCCGGGAAGGCTTTTTAAAAGCGTCAGCGGCAGCTGGATCCTGGGCGTGGTGGCGGGGACGGGCCGACAGCTTGCGGTAGCCCATCGCCCGCAGCACACGGCTCAGCGTCTGCTCGGAGACCGAGACGCCGCGGTCCTCAAACAGGATCTGGCTCAGATCGACCAGCCGCCAGCGCACCACCCCGTGGGCAGCCGGGATCGGTCCTTGCTCGACCAGGGTGCGCAGCGCCTCCCGCTGCTCGGGGGTCAGGCGCGGCCGCGCGCCAGGAGCTTTGCCGTCAATCAGCCCGTCCGGGCCCTCGGCGTTGAAGCCCAGGACCCAGTCCCGCACCGTCTGCAGCCCGACCCCGCCGAGTGCGGCGGCCTGCGTGCGTGAGGCACCCGCGTAGATCGCCGACAGCGCCAGCAGGCGGCGGGTCTGGGCTGGGCCGCCCGAGGCTTTGGCCAAACGGCGCAGCGCCTCAGCGTCGAAATCCGGTCGCAGCCGGATCGGAGCGGCCATGCCATCCTCCTCGGGCGAAAAGCCAGAGGACGGAATCACGAGCCGTCGCACACCGCTACCCAGCGTGAGTCCCGCTCATCGAGGGCTGGTATTATTGGCTGTTTGTCTCAGGTGAAGTAACCATTTTTCAGGCCGCAGATTGTACATCACTGGGAATACCCATTCAGAATGAGTAACAGTTCGGCGACGGTCTACACCGCGTGTACCGCAATTCCGGTGGTGCGCTGCGATTTCGGTCGCCTTCCTGATTGCTCAAAGCTTGCCGTCCAGATCCGTCTCTACAGCTATGGAACGGCTGTGCAATATCCCGTCTGAGAAAATCTGCTGCAGTCCCACCCCCTTTGCGGACGGCCGGCGAAGGTGTCGGCTGCCGAGAGGTGTCCGCTTCTTACCTGGGCAGTGACGGAGTGCCTGCTCGGGAGCATGAACGTCTTGTGCCGGGCCGGGTTGTGGCGCGGTGCCGGCAGGTGTCATCGAAACGGGGTTTCACGGGCAGCATCACGAGGGCAGGAAGCACCGCCATTAGGGAGGGGCCATCCTGCGCCGTGCGGGACAGTTTGAGACCCCTACAGCCTGTGACCGCTTGAACCACCTGATGGGGTGAGCGTTTCGCCTCGACCGGCGGCACACGGGACGGCCAGTTCCTGCCGTGCGGGATCAGGTGGGTAGTCGAGCGATTGTTCGCTTGGTTGAGCCGCTACCGCCGGCTCAACATCGTGTACGACCGCCAGCCGGATCTCTTCGCGGCGCACGTCTGGATTGCCATGATCTCCATCATCTCACGGAGAATGGTCGCCCATGCCCAGGCGCAGCAAGTCGTTTAATTGCGTACAACTTCTTGGGAGCTCTTACTCCAACGCCCGTGGCGCCCGCCACTCACTCACCTGTCAAGCTGGGCACGTCATTATGCAACGGGGTCTAAATTGAAAAGCATCGCTCGTCGACTCATGCTATTGACAGTTAAACGGTACAAAACGTACTCTGTCCGCTCTGAGCTTCATGCGAACTTGCGCAGTGGGGAATGCCGATGCTCGTTCAGCTTTCTTTTATAGAGTGGATTATTGTTCTATCTCTTTCAGCGTTCTTTCCTTTCGCGATTTTTTTTGGAAAAGGCAATATTCGTAGCCGCCGACTTGAGAATCTGGATAATCTCGAAAGGACTCTATTCAATACACAAACGGAACGCGGGCCGTCTCAGCGATACCTTGATGTCGCGCGCGCGCGGTACAATCAGGATATCCCTGAGACGCAATCGATTGTTTTAAATAGTTATGTAATATATACATTGCCAACGGGAATTTTTATATTGTTTAGCGCGATAGGTTTCTTTCTCGTGATGTCAATCATAAACTACGGATTCAGCGACCCTAACCTGTTAATGTCTGGATTATTTAACGATCCGAACAGCATCATTGCGTACCGCGCCGCTACTGCGCTGATCGTCTCTGGGGCGTTTTTGGGATCTTATATATGGTCTGTGAACTACTTGATAATGAGAGTCGCCAATTTCGATCTTACCCCCTTAGATTTCTTGCGCGCATCTGCACATATACTGTTGACTGTCCTGATTGCCGGAATCCTAAGGCACGTAATTGCGGCCGGAACAGAGGCCGCATTTACTCTAGGCATTGTACTCCTCATCGCTTTCCTGACTGGCCTATTTCCAGCCCTCGGAATAAATACTTTGATAGACCGGCTTCCGGCAAATTTTAAGATGAAACGCGTCGTTGCCGAAGTACCGGAAATAAGTCGAGACCTCCCTCTCGATCTCATTGACGGGATTGACTCCGGAATAAAATTCCGCCTCGCAAATTATGAAGTCAATGACGTCCAAAATCTGGCAACGCAAAATCCGATCTCGTTATACATATCAACGCCGTACAACCTTTTGGAAATATTAGACTGGATTGCCCAAGCGCAATTAATAATTGAAATTGGTCCCAAAGGGGTAATCAAAGCTCGCCAAAAAAGTGTTCGTGATATTGTCTCATTTTTAGATATGTCAGACGACGCGGCCGGCCGCGTACTGCTGGGCTCGTTTATGTCAGATGAAAAGCTCGCTGATGAAGTTGTCGAGACGAGAATCGATAGCTTAAAGCAAACCCCCTATGTGATAATGTTGCTTGACTTGTGGAAAGTTTTGTCCTGTAAATCACAAGAAACTTGCGACTCCGTTCGGATCACACCGGACGTATTTACGGCGAATGGACAAAAGCAATCTTTTTCTATAGCCGTCGCTCGACCGGTACAAGCATGCAGCGTCCGGTTGTTTCTGAATGGCGAGTCCGTTGACGCGACTGAGTTGAATCAGCAAATCTCCACAACAATCAGAGGAAATTTTTTAATTCCAGCCGAATTCCCGGCCGGACGATACGAGCTGCACATACGTAATGACGGCGAAGACTCTTTGGTGAAGGGAGTTGCAAAAATATCTGCTTAGTAATTCTGATCATGTTTACAGTTGGCGCTGATAAACTATTTGAGTGAGTTTTGTGGCAACTGGAATGTTGTCCCGGGATCGAGAAACGGAGATGTGAGGCCGGTGCGTTGTTGGGTTCAGTGCTCAGCCTCCAGCAGGTCTGCCAGCGCGCCCGCGTGACGGGGGTGTTCGTGGACGGGGACCGGGACGGAGCTGAGTCCCAGGTCTTTATATGCTCAAGGCACTGCAGAAGCAGTGCCCGGTCGAGCACTTCGACGGCGAGTGGTGCACCCCGACAGGGCGAGCGCCGAAAGTCGGGTTGGCGCATTCAGAAGGATTGGACTTGCTTCGGTTTAGTAGAGAGCGGTTGAACAGGTGCCCCGCCTCTCGAACCGGACAGGGCTGACGAAGCCGAGCGCGGAATGGCGCCGGCAGGGATTGTAGAAGCCATCGATGTAGCGGGCCAGGGCTTCGGTCGCCTCGGCACGCGTGTAGAAGACGGTGCGCCAGACCATCTCGCTTTTCAGCGTCTTGAAGAACGTCTCGACCATCGCATTGTCATAACAGTTGCCCTTGCCAGACATCGAAATGGTGATCCCGCGGCTTCGTAGTTCAGCCTGGTACTCGTTCGAGCAATACTGACTACCTCGATCCGAATGATGCACCAGACCAGCTGCCGGCCGTCGCACAACCAAAGCGCGACGCAAGGCAGTCAGGGCCAATTCCTTGTGCAGCCGGTCGCCAGCTGCCCAGCCGACGACCCGCCGGGCATAAAGATCGATCACCACCGCCAGATAAAGCCAGCCCTCCCGTGTCCAGATGTAGGAGATGTCAGCCCCCCACTTCTCGTCGGGCTCTGCGGCGGTGAAATCCTGGTCGAGCCGGTTGGGCGCGACCGGGAAGGCATGCTGGCTGTCGGTGGTGCGCCGAAAGCGGCGCGGCTGGCGAGCCTTGAGCCCGCTCTCCCGCATCAGCCGCGCCGTGCGGCGCCGGCCCACGCCAAGCCCTTGCTCGCGCAGCTCGTGCGTCATGCGCGGGCTGCCATAGGTCTCGTGTGAGAGCGCGAAGGCCGAGCGGACGTGGGCGAGCAGCACGAGGTCCTCGCGCTGACGGCGCGACGCGGGCCGGTTCTTCCAGGCGAAGTAGCCGCTCGGGCTGACATCCAGGAGCTTGCACAGACGCGCGACCGGGAAGTCCTTCTTCGCCGCATCGATGAGCTGGAACCTCATCGACTTCCCTCCTTGGCGAAAAAAGCCGTGGCCCGCTTCAGGATCTCGCGTTCCTGGCGCAACACCTCGTTCTCCCGCCGCAGCCGCTTCAGCTCGGCGGCCATGTCCTCCTGGCGGTCGGAGGGCGGCGCCTCCATCTCGCGATCGCGCTGTCCGTCGATCCAGTGGCGCAACGTCGAGAGGCCGATGCCGAGATCCTCGGCGACCTCTCGGCGGCTGCGCCCGCTCGTGTGAGCAAGGCGCACGGCTTCGGCGCGAAACTCAGGGGTGAAGCGCTTCTTCGGTTCTCGCATCGGGAACCTCCTCCCTCACGGAAAGAGCTCTCCACTTTCCCGAAGCAAGTCCAGATCGGCCTCAAACCGGCCAGCGGGTGCAGCTGCTCGACATCATGGGCGACCGCACCCTCGACCAGCTGCTGTTCGGCAACCGCGAGGGCACCGAGCTCGCGCGAGCCATCAACGACAGGCTTTGCGGACTTATCGGGCTTGGGGGCGACCACAGCCCTGGACCAGATAGCGATGTAATATAGCCGCGCCGAGCCTGCTGAAAAGGGTGATTAGTTTTAGTCTGGGCGGTCGGGTAGTGATTCTCTGTCAGTGTTAATGGCTAGAGATCCCATGCTGGGTCAGCAAGATCGGGATCAACTCAAGTTGTTCGTGGCAGGCTCGCTGCGTCAGATCTTGGACTGCCGTCAGGATGAGTGTCGATCGTAAGACCGTATGTCCGCCGAGCCGGGGTGGCTCGCCCTACACTGCGCCTTCGAGGGTTGCTCGGAGTGGCCGAGCCGATCCTCACCGCAGGAGGACGAGCCGTGGGCCATGCTACCGAGGTTTTCGTTGGGATCGACGTGTCCAAGATGCGCAATGCCGTCGCCGTTGCTGATGGCGAGCGTGGAGGCGAGGTCCGCTACCTGGGTGAGGTCGACGCCTCGCCCGAGAGCATGCGCCGGCTGGTGAGGCGCCTGGCAGGCCAGCACGAGCGCCTGCACTTCTGCTACGAGGCCGGGCCGACCGGCTACGGTCTCCACCGCCTCATCACCGAACTCGGCCACTCCTGCTCCGTCGTGGCGCCCTCTCTGATCCCCAGGAAGCCCGGCGACCGGGTCAAGACCAACCGCCGCGATGCGGTGGCGCTCGCCAAGCTGCTGCGCGCCGGCGAGCTCACAGCCGTATGGGTGCCCGACCAAGGCCATGAGGCGATGCGCGATCTCGTGCGCGCCCGGGCCGCTGCCGTCGAGAGCCTGCGCGTCCATCGCCAGCAGGTCAGTGCCTTCATGCTCAAGCACGGGCGCGTCTATCCCCGCAAGAAGGGCTGGACGATGCGCTATCTTTGCTGGCTGCAGGAGCAGCGCTTCGACCATCCCGCTCACCAGATCGCCCTGCAGGAGCTGGTCGAGGCGGTGCGGATCGCCAAGGAGCGCGTGGCGCGCATCGAGGCGGCCATCGCTGAGTTCGTGCCCACCTGGTCGCTCGGTCCGGTCGTGCGGGCGTTGCAGACCCTGCGCGGCATCGACCTCATCGTCGCTGTCACCTTCGCGACCGAGGTCGGCGACATCAGCCGCTTCGAGAGTCCGCGTCAGCTCATGGGCTATCTCGGCCTGGTGCCAAGCGAGCGGTCCGCCGGCGACACGGTCCGGCGCGGCGGGATCACCAAGGCCGGCAATGGGCGCGTGCGGCACATGCTGGTGGAGAGCGCCTGGACCTACCGTCACCCGCCGAAGGTCGGAGCATAGAAGCTCTACCGGATGGAAGCCGCGACGCCACGGGTGCGCGAGATCGCCTGGAAGGCCCAGACCCGCCTCACGGCTCGTTACCGGGCGCTGATCGGGCGCGGCAAGAAGGCGACGGTGGTCTGCACGGCGATCGCCCGCGAACTCGTCGGCTTCATGTGGTCGGTCGCCCGGGAGGCGCGGGTCGCCTGAGGCGGCCACCAAGCGGGACGCCTCCTCGCGCATCGGCGGGGGCGGGACCACGGCAGGAGAACGCCCGTCAGACGCTTTGTGGCCGGCCGTGAGGCCGACGCCCGTTGTAAGATCGGGACAGCTCCGGACGCACACTCGGGACTGCGGTAGCCAACCCGCGCATCAGAGCTTGATCACCGACGTCCATCGGTCCCGCCCCCACCCATGCGCGTACATCCTCACTGCGCCGCTCCTCGGAGCGAACGATCTCGCTCGTCCCGGTAGTTGACTGCGGACATCAGAGCGTCGTCCTAAAACCACGGCCTTGGTGGTGGGCGTGGCAGGATAGGCCCAGGGCAGCAGCTCATCGAGACCGCTGTTGGGGTGCCTCTCGACAATGCGGGGATCACGTCGGCCGAGTAGGCGCGCGGCTCCGACATAGCCATACGCCCTGCCATCGACATAGGACGGAGTTCCCCACCCGCTCCGTATCCCACGCTCAGCCGAGCGGCCGAAGGGTGCCGCCAAGACGACGCTTCCGTTGTCAACGCAGGGGCCGAGCGTGCCCATCCGCCCTGCCGGGCGGTGAAGCTGCGATGGGCGCGCACAGGTGGAGGCGGGACCTGATGGACGTCGGTGATCAATCTCTGATGCGTATGCGGTGTTCTCAGGCCACAGCCTTGGCGGTGGGCATGGCGGGGTAGGCCCAGGGCAGCAGCTCGTCGAGGCGGCTGTTGGGATGGCCCTCGACGATGCGGGTGATCACGTCGGCCAGGTAGCCCCGCGGCTCGACGCCGGCGAGCTTGCAGGTCTCGATCAGTGAGGCGATCACCGCCCAGTGCTCCGCCCCGCCACCCGAGCCGGCGAAGAGAGCGTTCTTTCTCGTGAGAGTCAGGGGCCGGATGGTGCGCTCGACCACGTTCCAGTCGATCTCGGCCCGCCCATCGGCGAGGAACAGGCTCAGCCCCGCCCAGCGCGTGAGCGCGTAGCGGATCGCCTCGGCCAGCTTGCTCTTCTGACTGATCAGCCCGAGCTTCTCCCGCAGCCACGGCTCCAGCGCCTCGAGGATCGGGCGGCTGCGGGCCTGACGCGCCGCACACCGCTCCTCGGCTGGGAGGCCGCGGAGATCGGCTCGATCCGGTAGAGCCGCGCGATGCGCGCCAGGGCCTCGACTGCGATCGGCCCGTCCAGATCGTAAAAGGCCCGACGCACGTGGCTCCAGCAGTAGGCGAGGTGCACCTCACCCTGCCGGGCGAGTGCCTTGTAGCCGTCATAGCCATCGACCTGCAGCACACCGTGGAAGCCGGCGAGGTGCGCGATCGGCTGCCTGGCCGTGCGATCGGGCGCGTAGACGTAAGCAACCCCTGGCGGATCGCTCCCGCCCCAGGGCCGGTCATCCCGTGCGTAAGCCCAGAGCTGGCCCGTCTAGGTGCGCCCGCGTCCGGGATCGAGCACCGGCGCGGTGGTCTCGTCGGCGAACAGCTTGCCCGACGCCTTCAGCTGCTCCAGCAGACCCGCGTGCACCGGCCGCAGCAGGAAGGCGGCGCGCCCGACCCAGTCGGCGAGTGTCGAGCGGTCGAGGTGAACACCTTGGCGGGCGAGGATCTGCGCTTGCCGATGGAGCGGCAGGTGGTCGGCGTACTTGGAGACGAGGACCTGCGCGACGAGGTCGTCGGTGGGCAGCCCGCCCTCGATTAGTCGCGCGGGCGCGGGGGCCTGCACGACGACGTCCTCGTAGGCGCGGCAGGTGTAGCGCGGGCGCCGGATCACGATCACCCGAACCTGGGCGGGCACCACGTCGAGACGCTCGGACACGTCTTCGCCGATCCGATTCAGGCGGCCTGCGCAGCAGGGACAGACGGTGCTCTCGATGTCGACCACGCGCTCGACGCGCGTCAGGTGGGTGGGCAAGGCGCCACGGTTCGCGCGCCGCCGCGCCGTGCGCTCGGCGCATGCTCTCGGGCGAGGCGTCGGCCTCACCCAGGTAGTGGACCTTGCCGCCACGCTCGCCGTCCGCGACGGCGACGGCATTGCGCATCTTGGACACGACGATCCCGACGAAAACCTCAGTAGCATGGCCCACGGCTCGTCCTCCTGTGGTGAGGATCGGCTCGGCCCCGCCGAGCAACCCTCGAACGCGCAGTGTAGGGCGAGTTACCCCGGCTCCGCTGACATACGGTCTTACGCTGGAGCACGCTAAAGGCGTGGGGTATGGACGTGGCCAAGCGCTTAGGTATGCAGAAGGCCGGCGTGGCCGCAGAACGCAAGCTCGGCGCAGGCGGCTCGCGTCCACATCGGCGATCCCGGGCAATCATCAAATGATTTCTCAGTGACAGCAAGTTCCACCCCTCACCGCATAACCAATACAGTCTTTCTTCATGAAAGGAATTCTATTGCTCACTCATTTCAGGAGTATTTTCCACGAAATATTGGTAATTGTCGGCTGTTTTTACGGCTAGTCCGGGGCGATTGCGTGCAAGAAACTTAGCGTCGACTTGACCGGAGCATTGTACGCGGCCACACAAAGTGGCGTCATCAGTGCCCGCTACATGGGTTAAGTGACTAATCTCATGGATCAAAGTACCAGCTCTGGAATCAGCTCCAGTGGTTGGCGTCATTTTCGACCAAAAATTTTTACAAATTCCTATCACGGAGGGTTCATCGGCGTAGGCGTAGTCATCGCGCTCACAATCATCGCCGCCTCGGCACAGGAACGTTAACTTTACACCCTGGAGAGCACGCTGAATCTTAGAAACGGTCTGAACAACTGATTCATATCTTTCAGGGCTATAAGTGCCAAACCAAACAACGTAAAGCTTATATCTCGACCGCTCAGCAGGCGATTTGTTCGACAGCTCATGAAAAGCAGACGATATCAACTCTCTGGATTTATTGAGAGCAAGTTTCAGTTTGTCCTTTTCCGTCTCTGTGCATTTAGAAAAAATTGGCTCGACATCACGTACAACTTGGTTAGCGTTCTGCGCAGAAGTGACATCATAAGATATAATTATACAATTGGCGGCAAAACAAGCTGTGAATGCTGCTCTCTTCAGCGATTTCATGGCGACCCATCCAGAGGCTAATCACAACCTATGATCGAATTTTGTTGATGTAGCATACCAAACGCCTCATTGAGCATCCGACTGTGACCCGACTTGGCCCGCCGAGCTCGGCCTGCGCGCCGCTCCTTGCGATCAGTCGAGGGCGGCTTAGAGGAGGTGCGCGAGGTGGTCTTCGGGCGCTGCAGGCACAGCATCAGCTCGGTCAACTCCTGCTTGCTCAGACGTTCCAGCTCACTGCGGCTCGTCCTACAAGGGAAGCAGGGAAATCGGCTCCCTTCAAGAGGCGCCGCGGGCTCCCTCCAGGAACCCCGCTCGTGGGTCACGCAGCGCTCGCGCCCAACCCGCGGGTAACTACCGAAGCGGGTCACGTCGCCAACTTCTACGAAGGCGCGCACCGTGCGTATGATCAGCAAGCATCCGGCCTGGGCCGCAGGCATTCCGGTCGAAATAGATCGGCGCGTCAGCCGGCGTTGGCGACGAGGTGAGTGGCGGCAGGGTGCCGCCAGTGCTACGGCAGCAAGGCATTGAGGTCACTCGCAGGGCGTTCATTGATGCGCGCGAGCACATCAGCCAGCCACGCCTGGGGGTCAACGCTGTTGAGGCCGAGGTGCGCTTAGGCGTGCCGCCAGACGCGTCTCAGACTCCGCCTTTGAGTGATGACGTTCGATCCCGCAGTGTGGTGGTACGACCGCTGCCGCATGGAGGGACGCGCTATGGGACAGATTCTCCACGGCAGCGCCACGACGGCTGAGGCGGTCGGTGGAGCAATCCAAGCTCGTCAAGAGAGCTCGAGACCACAGACTAGGGGTCGTGGGTTCGAATCCCGCCGCTCCGACCAAATTCCAGCGATCACCTGAGCGACTTGCAAAGGGCGACCCCGGGGGTCGCCCTTGTCGTTTCCGGCCCCTGGGCGTCTCACGCGGGGTTCGGCGCCAGCTTTTCAATTGCGCCGTGAATGAGCAAGGGCTCGACGCGTCGCGCCGGCGAGGATGATCATGCCCGAAGAGAACGAAACCAAGGAAGGCGGTTCGACGCCCCCGCCGCCCGGGCCGCCGCCCCTGGACGATCCCCCTGCGCCACCGCCGACACCGAAACCGCACTCGCCCGAAGCAATCGAGCCGTCTCCCGGAGCCTGATCCGGCGGGCCGGCCGCGGTCCGGTCGGCCGGGGGACCGCCGGCGCTCGCCTCGTCCCCGGGCGCCGCGGGTTGTCAGCGCGGGCAGGTCAAACCCGGCCGAGGCAGGCGGCCGGTCGCGGTCGTTCCAGTCCGGCGCCTAGGACGGACTCGGGCTGCCTTCGCACCGGACGGCGTACCGCTTGCAGCCAGCCTTCGTGTTCATGGTCACGCACAGCGACCGCGCGGCCGATTGCTGAAAGAGGGTCAGGCGGACGATCGCGGGACGGAAGCTGCAATCGATGAGCTGCCAGGGCTTGCCCGCCGGCCCGGCCATCCGCCGAGCTTCGATCGGCCCATCGTTCTCGACCATCGCGATCCTCCGGCACCCGAGCGCCGCGCGGATCTCACGCTGCCCTGCCCGTGCTAAGAAGAGCCCGCCACGGCGAGGGGGAAGGGCCGGGCGGGCCAGGGGTCTCGGTGAAGATCCTGCTCAGGAAGAGCAGTCGAAGTGTAGGCCCGCCGGGCGGTGGCCAGAATAGCACTTAGGGACCAAGCTCAGCAGGACCCAAGCTCGGCAGTCCCGCGGCACGACCCCGGCCAAACCGAAAGAGAGGCCCGCCGCGGGCGGGCCGGGCGGGCCGGGGAGTGTGCGATTGGGTCCGCACCAGAGAACCACGCCCGCCGTTCCGGCGCATTCACTTGAGCTAGTCTCCGCCGTCTCCCCGTTCCTCAGGCTGAGCACCGCCGATGCGGTGCGGCCGGCCTGCCGGCCGCGGCGCCGTCCCGGCAGTCGCGGGCGCCCCCCTCTCCGCGACCTTCGGGAGCCGAGTGACTGGCGGAAAGGCCGAATCTCTCGCCCATGGACAAGCAGCCCCCCGCGCCCGCCCCCGAAACCGGAGGCGGGCGAGCCGGCCAGGATCCTCGATCGTCCGGCGCAGCCTGAGCTTTCCTCAGGCCTTGCCGCGCCGCACGGTCCTCCACCCGCCGATCGGCGGCGTGGACGGCCCCGCCAACAGCTGCCTGAACGCGGGGGCCGCCACGGGCTGCGGCGCGGGATCGCCGGCGCCCGCCCCGTCGAGCTCCGGGCCTCCGGGATGCGCTGGCGCGAGGTGCGCACGCGCTGTGCCGATCGGGCCGCGGCATGTGCTGCAGCGCACACGGCGCGCGACCGCGATGCAACACGTTGCGCTGCCGGTTCGTTGCGGAGGCATGTCCAGTCTGCACACGCGTTCCGCCGCCCGTCTTCCCACCCCCGACACGGCCCGTCCGCCGCTGGTCCCCGCGGAGATCTCCGCGCGCTACGCTGCGGTGATGGCCAGGATCCCGCGCGTGCGCATCGATCCCGGCACCCGCAGGTCGACCGAGTCGCTTCCGGCCGTCAGCTCGTTCTACGGCTGAGCGCCCGATGCGCGAACGCCCGGCGGGTGTCGCGCCGATCCGCGCGAACCTCCCGGCCCCCGCCCCGCGGAGGCGGCGGGCATCCAGAGCCGCCAGTACATGGACGCATCCCTGAACATGAGACAGATCAATTCTCTTGCTCGTGGGATGTCCAGGTGCACAGAACTCCGTCATGTGCTGCAAATATGGTCATTCCACTTCGACCGTCGGCGCTCCAGCCGAGCTCTCAATCGAAGATCTGCTCACGAAGCAGCATGACGCGGACGAAAATCTCGGCGCGTTCATCGAAGCCGGTCTGAACGATCTCAGTCCCGGGAAGTCGCTGACTGTCGGAGACAGGAAGCTCGACCTCGCAGCACCCGGTTTTTTCACGATTCGTTGACGAATTGCAGATCGTCTCCTTCGGCGTCCGAGTAGGGTCGGCCCGTCAGCACCGATCGATGCGAGGTGCTGCCCAGGATGGAGGAGGTCCACGTGACTCAGTGGCCGACCCAACCCGTTCGACCACAAGCGCCCGAGGCAGCCCCGCGCCGCCCGAGGGTCGTGCCGTTCGATCCCTACTTTCCTCGCGCGCCGCGCCGCGATCGCGCGGCCGATCCGGATCGGGCCGAGGCGACGCCGCAGGGTGAGCCCGAGGTCAGGTACGATCCGCACTTCCCGGCGCCCACGCGGTGATGTGCCGGGTCCTGGGCGGGGGCGCGGCGCGCCGTCGACCGCCCGGGCCGGGCCGGCACGCAGGGGGGATGATCCGTCGAGCCGCGGCGCAGCGGCCCGCCCCCGCACGCGCACGCCACCGCCCGGGCGCCGTGCGCGTGGCCGAGAGCGCTCAGGCGGTCATCGAGCTCGGCGCCTGAACGAGAACATTGTTCAGGTTCGTATTGTACGACACGCCGTACAGCTCGACCGAGCCGCCGAGAACATGGCCGCTGTCGTAGAAATTCAGCTGCAGAAATCCGTCAGAGGCTCTGGATTTCTCGGCCGTGGTCCCGGCGATCAGCGCGATCTTGTCGCCCTGGCCGACGGAGAAGTCCCGGACCACGTCGGTGCCGTCGTTGGCACCGAACACGAAGGAATCGGCACCGAGCCCACCCGACAGGGTGTCGTTCCCGACGCCGCCGATCAGAGTGTCGGCGCCGTAGCCGCCGGCGATCGAGTCGTCCCCGGCATCACCGAACAGCCGAACGGACGACGCGTCGGTGGTGTAGGTGATCAGGTCGTTCCCGCTGCCGCCGTGAACCGTGTCCATCCCCTCGCCGCCGCTCCCACGGATCGTGTCATTGCCCGATCCGCCGTCGATCGCGTCGTTCCCCTTGCCGCCGCGGATGTAGTCGTCGCCGCCCTCCCCGAAGATCGTGTCGTTGCCCGAGCCGCCGGTGATCGTGTCGTTGCCGCCGTCGGCCGCTCCGTCGCCCGCGTCGCCGTAGAGCAGGGAACCGGTGGTGTCGTAGGCCCAGTAGATGACGTCGCTTCCGCCGCCGCCGTAGACGGTGTCGCGGCCGGTCGCGAGATCGGCATTGCCCCCGCTCGCGATGACGTCGTCACCGCCGCCGCCGTCGATCAGGTCGTTACCGTAGCCGCCCGCGATCTGGTCGTTGCCGGATCCGCTCAAGATGGTATCCGCACCGGTGCTGCCGTACAGCGAATCGTTGCCAGTCGAGCTCTGAAACTGGAAATTGACCGGGACGGTCGTTCCGGACAGATCATACTTGTAAGGGTTGGCGTCGGGCACATTTTGGGCGTCGTCGACCACAGTATATGTATTCGTTGCCGAATCGTAGCTGACGGACATCGGTCTCTCCCCGGAGCTTGACTGGTTATGTCAAACCAGATGAGATTGATAGTGCATCGAGGCTAGGAACGGGGATGGCCCGGATCTGCGACAAACCGACATAATCTATTTGCGTGAGGCAGATCCGAGAATGCTCAGGCGAGCGAACAGCGCCTGCATTGCGCGACGAAGGCTCGAGACGTGACATGCCCGGCGCGCGGCGTCGCGGCGGCAACCGTCCGACGACGTGGATGCCGGTTCCTCGCAGACGATGCGGCACCATCAACGACCGAGAGCAGCGTCCGAGTTCAGCGTGATCGGGCGCTGCTCTCGTCGTGATCGCCTGCGAGCCGGCCCGCCGGCGGGCCGGCGCGCCCGCGGCCCGCACCGGTGACGCCCCTCAGCGCGGTCGCGTTCCGGGCCGCCACGCGCAGACGCGGGCGCGGTCGTTGACCCAGCAGCCGCCCTGGCGCACCACGTTGCCCAGCGGGTCGTGGGCGTGCGGGGCGCGCTCGACGCCGTTCCAGAAGGCCTCGGCCCGCCCGGTCCGACCGTCGGTGCTGACGATGGCGAAGGCCTCGCCGGGCTGCTCGGCCCCGGTCTGGAACGAGCCGCCCGGAAACACGATCATGCGGCAGAAGCCGTCCTTGACGGTGCGGCCGTTCACCTGGATCAGGCACTCGCCGTCGATCGTCGCGACGCAGAAAGCCGGCGAGGCGGCGAGCGCGAGCAGGACCGTGGCGGACAGGGTCGCGCGGATCACGCCGAGCGCTCCGAACGCGAGGGAGGCCGCCGGGACGGCGCGGGCACCGTCGCGGCGCTCGGGTTACCCGGCATGCGGCCTCTTGGGGCCGGTCCCGCCGGACACGGCGTCCAGATCGCGGTCGGGGAGCGCATCGCGGTCCCCCGCCTCCGGGGCGGGTCCCCCGCCCGACGCGCCAGCCCCGGCATCCTTGGATGGCTCCTCGTGCTGGTCTTCTGGATCCGGCACCGACCTCTCCCGTGGCGGCTCGACGTGGGCAACCGGCGCCCTGGCCCGGGGCGCCCGGTCCGCCGATCATGCGCGCAATCGGTTGAAGGATTCTATTCCCCATCCGCTGTCCGGACGATCACGTCCGGGTATGACGAGCCCGCGCGGCGCCTGAGCGAGGCTGACATCCGCATTGCGAAGCCATCAACCGGATGTCGGATGACACGCCCGCGCGGCGCCTGAGCGAAGCCGACATCCGCATTGCCGAAATGGGAGATGGCGACGCAATCCGTCGGATGTCGGATCGGACGGCGCTGCGGGCGGGTCCGGGCCCCGGACGGGATGAGGCGCCGGGATCCTCGGGGCGAGCGGAACGTTGGTCGCGTCTCCGAACTCCGTCCAGGAGACCAAGCCGGTGTCCTCGCCCGTCGTGCTCGCCCTCGTCGCGGTCCCGGTCTTCGTCGTCGGCCTGCTCGTCATCAAGTGGCTTGAGCCGTGGGCCGATCTGGTGAGCGGCGTGCTGAGCGTCGCCGCGCTCGCCCTCTGCATCTACGTCGCGGCGCTGTCCGCGAGTTCGACCGGGCAGCGCCGCGCCGTGATGGCGGGCGGTCCGCAGACCTTCGTCATGCCGGCCGCGCATCGCGCCGACCGCGCCCAGGGCGCGCTCGGCGCCCCGGCGCGCGTCGCGGGAACGCCCGACCAAGCGCCGCGGGCGCCCCGATAGCCGGACGGGCGTCGCCGAGACCGGGAGGGGCGAGCCTCGGCCCCGGCCCGAGATCCCGCGAGGCGCCCGCGTGCCGCGGCGGACGCCCGCCGGCCCCGCGTGAACGGTCCGGCGGCCGGGCCCGTTGGCCCGCCACGAACGCACCGGACCGAACGTGGAGCGGATGGAACGACCCATCACGCTTGGCTGGAGCGCCCTTGGCTGGAGCGCCCTTGGCTGGAGCGCCCTTGGCTGGAACACACTTGGCTGGCAGGCACCGTGGCCGCCGCATTCGCGCTCGCCCCCGTCGCCGCGGATGCGCGCGGCGGCGCCGGTCTCGGCGGCGGGTTCCGGGGACCGGGATCGGCACCGGCGGGCTCGGCTCGGGCGGAGCGCGCATCGGCGCTCGGGGACCCGCCCTCGGCGCGGCCGGCATCGCCGCGGGCGCGAATCGCGGGATCGTGGTCGGGCGCGGCTTCAACGGCCGCGAGGGCCAGGCGGGCGGCTTCGGCCGCCATCGCGGCTTCGGCCGCCGTCGCGGCTGCGGCCGGGCCGTCGGCTCCGGCGCCCTGGGCCTCGGGCTCGCGACCGGCGACGCCCTCGGCGCGCCCTCCGGCAGCATGGACGATTGCGCGGACCGCCTGAGCGAGGGCCTGCCCCTGCCGGCCTGTTGCAGCGATGCCTACGGCGCCACCTCCTGAGCCGCCCTCGGGACCGCCCCCGCATCGTGACGCCCTGGCGCGGGGTCGGACCGGCGCCCTGCCGGCCGCCCGGCGGCTCCCCGCCGCCGAGGGGCCGCAGGGCCCGCGCGAATCGCTGAGCGAGGTCCAGGCCGCCGCTCCGCCGCGCCTCGCGGCGAGCGGAGCGGTCGAGGCCGACGGCGCGACCCGCACCCTGGCCTGGAGCGGCGCTCCGGCGCCGCGCTACTTCCCGAAGCCGTTGGCGTTCGGCGGACCCTGCATCCGGCCGCCCGGCTGGACCTCCCGGCCGGGCGCCGCGCCCGAGGCGCCGGGACGCGTCGAGCCGGTCGCGTCGGTCTGGCCGTTGAAGCCCGCCGCGTTGGGCGGCCCCTGCATGCGCCCGCTCGGCTGGACCTCCCGGCCGGGCGCCGCGCCGGAGGCGCCCGGACCCGAGCCCTCGGCGGCGAGCGTCGCCGTGCCGACCAGGAGCGTTCCGACCAGGGCCGCCGCGGCCCCCATCGTTGCCGTTCTCATGCGCCGTCTCCTCCACCGCATCTCGCGCCACCGGTGGCGGTGGCGTGGGGCAACGCCCGGGGGGGCGGTCCGTTCGCCCAGGCCTGACCGGGGTCCGGCCGCGACACCCTGCGCCAGCCCGCGACCGCGCACGAAGCCGCCGCTGCGGCGTTGATGCCGGGTCCGGCCGGCGCCTCGCCCGAGACGCCGGGCCGGAGCTCTCAGACCAGATCCCGGGTGGAACCGCCGATGGCCAGCAGCACCGATCCTCTCTCCGACCGCGCCCTCTCGATCCTCGCCTTCGCCGCCTATCACCACCTGGCGACGGGCCAGCCCATCCGGGCGGTCGTGCGCCGGGACGGGTCCGGCCACCGGGCCGACCCGGACGGGGCCGCCGAGATCGAGGCGCGCGGCCTCGCGTCCCTCAGCGCGGACGAGATCACCTTCACGCCCGACGGCGTCGCCCGCGTCGAGACCGCCGTCGCGGCCATGCGTGCGGCCATGCGTCAGGCCGCCCGCTCCTGACCCCCCGAGAGGCTCCGCCCGGGGCCTCGCGCGCGGACCGCCTCGGCGCGCTTACCCATCGAGAGATGACTATTGAATCGCCGCGCGCGGGTGGTCTACTCGACACGCTTGCCGCGGGGCCGTGATTTGATGCTGAGGTGGTTGCGCTCGCCGAGAAAACTGTCGGTCCGCGTGCATTTCGACGAGCGATTCTATCGGCTCCGCTACCCCGATGTCGGGGTGGCGGGGGCCGATCCCTTCGCGCACTACATGTCCTTCGGCTGGAAGGAGGGGCGGGACCCGTCGCCCTCCTTCCCGACCCTCCTCTACAAGGACAAGCATCTCGGCCCGACGCCGCGGACCAACCCGCTCGCCCATTACGCGGCGCGGCCCGAGGCGGAGCGGCAGCGGGCGGTCGCGTTCTCGGCCGAGGAGGCGGTCGCGATCCAGGCCCGCGTCGTCCGGGACCATTTCGACGAGGCCTTCTACAGGGACGCGGCGCGCCTCGATGCCGGGGCGGACGCCCTCACGCATTATCTCACGGTCGGATGGCGGGAGGGGTACGAACCGGCGCCCGGCTTCTCGTCGGCCGCGCATGCGGGCAAGCACCGCCACATCGCGGCGACGGGCCTGTGCCCCTTCTACCACTTCGTGTCCACCTACGGCCTGCTCGATCACCCGGAGCCGCTCGAGGCCGCCCTGGCCCGCGGCGCGAGCGGAGGGAGGGCACGGGTGTCCCGCCCCGTCGTCCTCAGCACCATCGCGCAGGAATTCGACCGCGCCTCCTACCTGACCCGGTACGCGGACGTGCGGCAATCGGGCATCGACCCGGTCGAGCACTACGTGGATTTCGGCTGGAAGGAGGGCCGCGATCCCAGCGAGTGGTTCTGGACGGGCTTTTATCGGGAGGAGCAGGCCCCGCACCTCGGCGACGCGGTGAACCCCTTCTACCACTACCTGACGGAGGGGCGGCCGGCGGGGTTGCTGCCGAACCCCTTCGGCTGCGGCGAATGGCCGCCTCTGGAGGCGCCCCGCGCGGATGAGTGGGAGGCGGCGCGGCCGGCCGCCGACCTTGCGGCGGCCGAGGTCGTCGTGATCGTCCCGGTCTACAAGGGACGGGCCGAAACCCTGCGGGCGATCCACGCCGTCCTGTCGAGCCGCCAAACCACGTCCTTCGCCCTCGTCGTGGTGGACGATTGCGGGCCGGAGCCCCAGCTGCGCGCCGCCCTGCAGGCCCTGGCGGCGAGGGAGTTCCTGATCCTCGTCGAGAACGCGGAGAATCTCGGCTTCGTGCGCTCGGTCAACCGCGGCATCGCGGCGAGCGGCGGCCGCGACGTGATCCTGCTCAATTCCGACGCCGTGCCGTCCGGCGACTGGATCGACCGCCTGCGGGCCCACGCCCGCGCCAACCCGGACGCGGCGACCCTGACCCCCCTCTCCAACAATGCCACGATCGCCAGCTACCCGCAGGCCAACATCGACAACCGCCTCGCCCTCGAGATCGGCCCGGCCGAGATCGACGCCTGCGCGCGCGCCTGCAACCCGGGCCGCGCCGTCGAGGTGCCGACCGGGGTCGGCTTCTGCTTCTACATCCGCGGCGAGGCGCTCGCGCGGATCGGTCCCTTCGACGCGGAGACCTTCGGGCACGGCTACGGCGAGGAGAACGACTTCTGCATGCGGGCCAAGCAGGCCGGCTACCGCAACCTGCTCGTCCAGGACGTCTTCGTGTACCACGCGGGCGGCGTGTCCTTCTCGACCGCCTACATCGACAACGCGCCGCGCATCGAGCGGCGGCTGAGCCTCAAGCACCCCGACTATTTCGGGGCCGTGCAGCGCTTCATCGCGGCGGATCCCGGCCGCGAGGGGCGGATGCGCCTCGATCTCTACCGCATCGCCCGGCAGGCCGGCCCGCGCGCGGCCCTGTTCGTCACCCACGAGAGGGGCGGCGGGATCGAGACCCACGTCCGGGACGCGGCCGCGCGCCTCGCGGGCGAGGGCGTCCCGGTCGTGCTGCTGCGCGTGGCGGGGCACTCCACGGTCAAGGTGGAATTCGCGCCCGAGAGCCGCCGCGCCGTCCTGACCTGCTCCTGCGACGCCATCCACGTGCTGCGGCACGCGGCCTCCCTCGAGAGCTTCCTCGGATGGCTGCAGCCGCTCTTCGTCCACGTCCATTCCCTGGTCGGGCTGGAGTGGCGCGCGACCCGCCGCCTGATGGAGATCCTCGCTCCCCTCCCGCGCCGCTACGTGACGCTCCACGACTACTCGCCCGTCTGTCACCGCAACGACCTCGTGACGAGGCTCGGCACCTATTGCGGCCTGCCCGGGGTCGAGACCTGCCGCGGCTGCTTGGCGGCCGACCACGACGATCCCGATTGCGTCGACCCCGACGAGCGCCGGAGCGCCTACGCGGCCTTCGTGGCGGGGGCCGAGGCGGTCTTCGCCCCTTCCCGGGACATCGCCGCCCGGATCGGGCCGCTCCTGCCCGGGGCGCGGATCGCGCTGCGCCCCCACGCCGAGACCCTGACGCCCCGCCCGCTCCCCGCCCTGCGCCGGGGCGAGGTGCTGCGCGTGGCGGTCGTCGGCGCGATCGGGCCGCACAAGGGAGTCGCCCTGCTCCACAGCCTGGGGCTCGACGCCAGGCTGCGGGATCTGCCGATCCGCTACGCGGTCGTCGGCTACACCTCCATGACGGACCGGCTGTCGGAGATCGGCGTCACCGAGACCGGACGCTACCGCTCGCCCGACGAGGCCATGGACCTCCTCGAGGCGGAAGGGGCAGACGTCGTGCTCATCCCGTCGATCTGGCCGGAAACCTACTGCTACGCGCTCTCCATCGCGCTCGCGGCCGGCCTGCCGCCGCTCGTCTTCGATCTCGGAGCTCCGGCCGAGCGCCTGCGGGCCCGCCAGGAGGGGCTGCTGCTCGATCCCGCGCTGATCGGGCGGCCGCAGGAGGTCAACGACAGGCTGCTCGACCTGCCGCTCGCCGAGCTCTACGCGCGCCGCCGGCCCTACCCGTCCCTGTCGTACGGGTCGATGCTCACGGAGTATTACGGCCTGAAAGCCGAGGAGGCCTCCCCGGCGCAGCCGTCCCGCGGGGCCGCGCGCCGGGCGTGATCCGCCCCGGCCGGTCGGCCCGGGCGGGGCCGATCACGCGTCCTGCTTGTCCCGCGCGGGCATCTCGGGGCCGACCTGCGCCACCTTCAACCCGGCCGCCATCGCCTGCAGGCGGGTCTGGGCGTCCTCCGGCTGGATCACGCCCGCCGACATCACCAGCTTGGCCGCGTCGTCGACGCTGATCGGCAGCTCGATCACCTCGCTGCGCGGGAGATAGAAGAAGAAGCCGGTGGTGGGGTTCGGCGCGCAGGGCAGGAACACGCCCACGTAATCCCCGCCCGGCGGCAGGGCCGCCTGCACGTCGCGGCCGGCGGGCGCCGACAGGAACACCACCGACCACGTTCCCTTGACGGGGAACTCCACCAGGCCGACCGTGCGGAACGAGGTGCCGCTGGTGGAGAACAGCGTCTCGAAGACCTGCCGCAGGCCCCGGTAGAGGCCCGAGATCACCGGCGTCCGGGCGAGCAGCACCTCGCCGAACTCCACCACCGAGCGCCCGACCAGGTTCGCCGTGAAGGCGCCGAGCAGCGTGAGCCCCACGAAGGCGATCAGCAGGCCGAGCCCCGGGATGTTGAAGGGCAGGTAATGGTCCGGCAGGTAGGTGGCGGGCACGAGCGGCTTGACCCAGCCGTCGATCAGGCTGATGCACCACCACGTGATGTAGATCGTGATCGCCAGCGGCCCGGCGACGATGACGCCGGTGAAGAAGTAGTTCCGCAGGCGGCCCCGGACGCTGACCCGCTTGCGGGCGGCGGGTTCGGGCTCGTGGATCAACGGCGACGGATCCTGCACGCTCTCGCCCTCACCAGCGCAGGCGCCCCCTGCCCGCGCACAGGTAACGGTTTGCTGCGCTGCGCTCAAGGCAGGCCCCCATGCGGCAACGACAGGATGCGGCCGCCCTGCGCGGCCTGATCGCCGGCGCGCTCGCCGATCCCCGCACGGGCTGGAGCCTCGGCGCCTACGGGGCGGCGATCCTCGTCCCGCCGGGGGCCCGCCCCCTGCCCGGCCGCCTCGCCGCCGTGGTGCCCGGAGGGGCGCTCGCCTTCGGGGATCCCGGCGCGCTGCGCGCCTTCGCGTACGAGACGGCGCTCGGCGGGGGCGCCTGGAGCCACGCCGTCGCGCTCTGCCTGCCGGCCGAATCCTGCCCGACCGGCCTGCCCGACCGGGTGACGGCGCTCGGCCCGGATCGCGCCGCCGCGCGGCCGGAGGATCGCGACGGCGAATTGTTCGACCTCGGTCTCGGCCTGCGGGCCGCGCGCCTGTGCCTGCGGGCGCGGGACGGGGCGGCGCTCGCGGCCCTGCGCGCCGCGCGCGGGCGGGCGCCGTCCGAGGCGGTGCTCGCGGCCCTGCTGGCCCTGCCCTGCGACCGCGTCGTGCTGGCCGGGGGGCACCGGGCGGAGGCCTTGCACCGGGGGGAGGCCCGGCCCGGGGAGGATGCCGGGCCGCGGCTGCAGATCCTGCCGAAGCTGCTGCGCCAGCGGCGCAGCCACGCGGCGACCGCCCCGATCCCGGCCGGGCTGGTGCCGATCGGGTCGCTCCAGCCGCCCCACCCGCTCGCCGGGGGCGGGTTCGACGCCGCCCGCCACCGCGCCTTCCAGGCGCTCCTCGCCGCGTTCGGCGATCCCGACCTCCTCGCCCTGAAGCGGCGCGTCCTCGCCGGCGAGGCGGTCCCGCCGCCGGCCACCCGCGCCGGGAGGGGATCCCTGCGGGTCGCGCAGGCGCAGGCCCGCTGGCGCGACGGGCCGGGACCGGCTTAGGCCGCCAGGCCCGGTTTCCCGGCGCGCGACGAGTCCCGAGAATGGCGGGAGCGGCGCGGGACGGCCCAAAAAAGAGGCCGCCCACGAGGAGCGGCCCGAAGTCTAGGGAGGAAACGCCCATCGAGGGCAGCGGGGCCGCGACGCCAACGCGTCCCCGCGGGTTCCTCCCTAGCCCGGAAGCTTCCGCCCAAAAGTGCGGGAGCGCACATCGGCGCGGTCCCGGCCTCCTGCGCCGAAGCCGGGCGGGATCGCCTCGCGCCCTTCCGCTCAGGGCGCCGGCTGGCAGGTCTCGCAGTAGAAGGTCGAGCGGCCCGCCTGCACGATCCGCCGCACCCTGCCCCGGCAGCCCCGCGCCGTGCAGGCGAGCCCCTCCCGGTCGTAGACGCGGAACCGATGCTGGAAGGCCCCCTGGGTGCCGTCCGTGTGCGCGTAGTCGCGCAACGTCGAGCCGCCGGCCGCGACGGCCTCGGTCAGCACGTCGCGGATCACCTGGGCGAGGCGGGCGGCGGCGCGGGTGGGCCGGCCCGCCGCGTCGGCCAGGGTGCCGGCCGCGGCCTCGGGATGCAGCCGGGCGCGGTGCAGCGCCTCGCAGACGTAGATGTTGCCGAGGCCGGCGATCAGCCGCTGGTCGAGGAGCGCGGCCTTGAGGGGCGTGCGCCGGCCCCGGAACAGCCGCGCCACCGCCTCGCCCGAGAGGTCGCTGCCGAGCGGCTCGATCCCCATCCCGGCGAAGTGGCGGCAGGTCTCCAGCTCCGCCCGCCGCACGAGGTCCATGAAGCCGAAGCGGCGCACGTCGTTGTAGGTCACCCGCGCCCCGTTCGAGAGCGCGAAGACGACGTGGTCGTGCTTGGCCTGGCCCGGGGCGCCTTCGAGGTAGAACTCGCCCGGGGAGAGCTGGCGCCCGTCCGGGAACACGACGTCGAAGCGCCCGCTCATGCCCAGATGCATGATCAGCGCGTCGCCCGAGGAGAGGTCGGCCACGAGGTACTTGGCGCGCCGCGACAGGGCCTCGACCCGCTGGCCGGTGAGGCGCGCGGCGAAGCGCGCGGGCAGCGGAAAGCGCAGGTCGGGGCGGGCGAGGTGGACCGTCGTGAAGCGCGCGCCGACGAGGGCGGGTTCGAGGCCCCGGCGCACGGTCTCGACTTCGGGCAGTTCGGGCATGACGGGTGCGGCGCGCGGCTCTCGGAGGGACAGGTTGCCGGCAGATGAGGTCTCGCGGCCGCGAAGGCCATGCGGCCCGTCGTCCGGGCAATCCGCCGGCGGGCTGCGCGCGGCCGGCGCCCGGCAGGGCAGAACGGACCGAAAATCCGGCGTCGCCCCCGTTCGTCGGAAGTAGTTCCTACATTGTGCGTCATGTTTTCCTAGGGTCATGGCCCCGCAAGTCGCGCTTCGCGCGCCGCACATACGGGTTTTTTACGGTGTTCGGCGATCAGGAACGGCGCGCGTCGCGCACCGGGCGGCAACGCTCGGCGCGATCGACCGGCACGGCCCGGAACGGCACCGCCCTTTGGGAGAATCGCCATGATGAATGCGATCGTCGCCAGCAGGTCCACGGCCCTTCTGCTTCTGCGGCCGCCCGCCACCCCCGGGACGGCCCCGCCGCGCCCCGGCGCGCGGGAAGGCCGCCTCTCGGAGGGACCCGCCCGTGTCGATGCCGGCGCAGCCAGCCAGGCGCTGTTCAGCGTCAACACCGTGACGCCCGAGAAGCAGGTGATCCGCCTGCTCGAACGCGCCGGCGCGGTGTTCGGCCTCGACCGCTCGCGCTACGCGTCGCTGACGGATTTCGCCTCGGCGATCAAGGCTGAGTTCAACGCCCTGCTGGCGAAGCCGGCCGACGAGGAGAAGGTCGTCGCGATCGGCAAGCGGCTGTCGCTCGACGCCGACACGGTCGCGCTGCTGAAGCAGCAGAAGGACCCCAAGATGATCGTCGACCTGATCGAGAAGCATCTGGGGTTGGACCAGCTCGGGGTGAGCTTCGCGACGCTGCTCAATGCCGGGCTGGACCCGCGCAGCGCCGAGGCCGAAACGCTGCGCAAGGCGCTGGAGGCGGTGAGGGAGCGCAACGGTGAGACGGCACCGGCCGGGCGGGGCGCGATCCGCCGGGACCGGGACGGGACCTATGCGCCGGACGCGGCCGGCCCGGCCGAGCCGCGCCCCTGAATCACGCGCCTGCGCGGCGCCTGAGCGCGGCGCCTGAGCGAAGCCGACATCCGCATGGCCGAAATGGGAGAGGGCGAAGCCATCAACAGGATGTCGGATGAAGGGCCGCGCGAAGAACCGCACCCCCGCCCGCCCGGCCCCGGATGGCGCGAACCCCGCGCCTTCGCTATGGAGGCGGCGCGAGGAGGACCCCGATGGCCGACGAGACCAGCACCGATTTCGGCTTCTCGCGCGTCCCCCTCGGCGACAAGCAGGGGCGCGTCAACGAGGTCTTCCGCTCCGTCGCCAAGCGCTACGACCTGATGAACGACCTGATGTCGGGCGGGCTGCACCGGGCCTGGAAGAGCGCGCTGATCTCGACCCTGCGCCCCTCGCGCCAGCGGCCGTTCCGGCTCCTCGACGTGGCGGGCGGGACCGGCGACATCGCCTTCCGGGCCCTCGACGCGGGCGGGCCGGACACGCAGGTGACGGTCCTCGACATCAACGACGCGATGCTCTCGGTGGGGCGCGAGCGGGCCGGCGGGCGCTTCGAGGGGCGGATCGCCTTCGTCGCCGGCAACGCCGAGGCCCTGCCCCTGCCCGACGATGCCTTCGACGCCTACACGATCGCCTTCGGGATCCGGAACGTGCCGCGCATCCCGCTGGCGCTCGCCGAGGCCTTCCGGGTGCTCAAGCCCGGCGGGCGCTTCCTGTGCCTCGAATTCTCCCGCGTGGACGTGCCGGGCCTCGACCGGATCTACGACGCCTACTCGTTCCGGGTGATCCCGCGCATCGGCGAGCTCGTGGCGGGGGACAGGGAATCCTACCGCTACCTCGTCGAGTCGATCCGCCGCTTCCCGACGCCCGGCGCCTTCGCGCGCATGATCGAGGAGGCGGGCTTCTCCCGGGTCACGCATCGGCCGCTCTCGGGCGGGATCTGCGCCATCCATTCGGGCTGGAAGATCGCGTGACGGACCCCGCATCGCGAGGCCGCCGGTCGTGCTGAGCGCGGTCTTCCACCTCCTGCGCGGCGTCGAGGTCGGCTGGGTGCTGGCGCGCGAGGGCGCGCTCGCCTTCGTGGACGCGGCCGCCCTCCCCCCGCACCTGCGCGCCTTCCTGCGGCTCGGCCGGCGGCTGGAGCGCCGCGGCCTCGGGCCGACCGCCCGGCTTCCGACCGCGCTCACGCGGCTCGGCCCCTCCTACGTCAAGTTCGGCCAGTTCCTGGCGACGCGCCCCGACATCGTCGGGGTCGCGGCCGCCCGCGACCTCGAACGCCTGCAGGACCGGGTGCCGCCCTTCCCGCAGGAGGTGGCGGTGGCGACCATCGAGGAGACGCTGGGTCAGCGGGTCGGCGCCCTCTTCCTCTCCCTCAGCCCGCCCATCGCGGCGGCCTCGATCGCGCAGGTGCACCGGGCCCGCATCCGCGAGCCCGGCGGGGCCGAGCGCACCATCGCCGTGAAGGTGATGCGGCCGGGCGTGCGCGAGCGCTTCGCCCGCGACATCCAGGCCATGCGCTTCATGGCGCGGGTGGTCGAGATCCTGCGCCCCGAGGCCGAGCGCCTGCGCCCCCGGGAGGTGGTGGAGACCCTCGCCCGCTCGGTCGCCATGGAGATGGACCTGCGGCTCGAAGCCGCCGCGCTCTCGGAATTCGCCGAGAACATCAAGGGCGACGAGGATTTCCGGGTGCCGCGGCCGATCTGGGAGCGCACCGGCCGCGACGTGCTGGCGAGCGAGTGGATCGACGGCATCCGCCTCAACGACCGCGCCGCGATCGTGGCGGCCGGGCACGACACCGCGGCGCTCGGGCGCACGGTGATCCAGTCCTTCCTGCGCCACGCGATCCGGGACGGCTTCTTCCACGCCGACATGCATCCCGGGAACCTGTTCGTGGACCCGATGGGCCGGCTCGCCGCGGTCGATTTCGGCATCATGGGCCGGCTCGGCATCAAGGAGCGGCGCTTCCTGGCCGAGATCCTGCTCGGCTTCATCCTGCGCGACTACCGGCGCGTGGCCGAGGTGCATTTCGAGGCCGGCTACGTGCCCTCCCACCACTCGGTCGACGATTTCGCCCAGGCGATCCGGGCGATCGGCGAGCCGATCCACCAGCGCCGGGCCGACGAGATCTCGATGGCCAAGGTGCTCACCCTGCTCTTCGACGTCACCGCCCTGTTCGACATGAGCACCCGCACCGAGCTGGTGATGCTCCAGAAGACCATGGTGGTGGTGGAGGGCGTGGCGCGCTCCCTCGACCCGCGCCTCGACATGTGGACCACCGCCGAGCCGGTGGTGCGCACCTGGCTCGCCCGGAATCTCGGGCCGATCGGCCGGATCGAGCAGGCGGGCCGCGCCGCCCTGACCCTCGCGGACGTGCTGGCCGACGCCCCCGACCTGTCCCAGCGCCTCAAGCGCCTGCTGATCCGCCTCGACGAGGAGGCGCCGCGCGAGGGCGCGAAGCTCGAGCGGAAGCTGCGGGCCGAGACGCGGCGGGCCGTCTGGTCTACTCTCGGGCTCTGGGCCATCGCGGGCGCGGTCCTCCTCCTCGCCCTGCACTGACCCCCACGAGACTCCGGGAGACGCGCCCGATGCCAGCACGCCAGCGGCGGACCACGGGTCGCGCCCTCCTCGCCCCGCTCGCCGCCCTCGCCCTCGCCGGGGCGGCCCGGGCGGAGGAGCCCGTCCTCACCGACGGCAAGGTCAAGCTCGCGGTCCTCACCGACATGTCGAGCGTCTACGCCGATTCGACCGGCCGCGGCTCGCTCATCGCGGCCGAGATGGCGGTGCGGGATTTCGGCGGCACGATCGGCGGAAGGCCGATCGAGGTGGTCTCCGCCGATCACCAGAACAAGCCGGATGTCGGCTCGAACATCGCCCGGCAATGGTACGACCGGGACGGCGTCGACGTGATCCTCGACGTGCCGACCTCCTCGGTGGCGCTCGCGGTCCAGCAGATCGCCAGGGAGAAGGGCAGGATCCTGATCGTGTCCGGGGGCGGCACCTCGGACCTGACCGGGCCGGCCTGCTCGCCGACCGGCCTGCACTGGACCTACGACACCTACGCGCTGTCCCACGTCTCGGGCCAGGCGGCGGTGAAGCGGGGCCTCGACACCTGGGCCTTCGTGACGGCGGATTACGCCTTCGGCCACGCCCTGGAGCGGGACGGCGCCGCCGAGGTGAAGCGCTCCGGCGGCAAGGTGCTGTCGACCGTGCGGGCGCCCTTCGCCACCGCCGACTTCTCGTCCTTCCTGATCCAGGCGCAGGGATCGGGGGCCAAGCTCGTCGCCTTCGCCAATGCGGGCGGCGACACGGTCAACGCGATCAAGCAGGCGCACGAATTCGGCATCGTCCAGGGCGGGCAGACCCTGCTCGCCCTCCTCATCAACATCGACGACGTGCACAGCCTCGGCATCGACGTGGCGCAGGGGCTCCTCCTGACCACGGCCTTCTACTGGGACCGGGACGAGGCGACCCGCGCCTTCGCGACGCGCTTCAAGCAGGCCTACGGGCTGATGCCGACCATGCATCAGGCGGGGGTCTACTCGGCGGTCACCCACTACCTGAAGGCCGTGCGGGAGGCCGGCACCGACGACGCCCTCAAGGTCGTCGCCAAGATGCGGGAGATGCCGGTGGACGACATGTTCGCGACGGGCGGCCGGGTGCGCGAGGACGGCCGCATGGTCCACGACATGTACCTGATGCAGGTGAAGACGCCGCAGGAATCGAAGGGCGAGTGGGACCTCTACAAGCTCCTGGCGACGGTGCCCGGCGACGAGGCCTTCCGGCCCCTGGCCGAGGGGGGCTGCCCGCTGGTGAAGGCGGCGCGGTGAGCGCCCGCGACCGCGCGCCGTGAACCGAAGCTGGCCCGGCGGCGGCGCCTTCCGGCCCTCGCCCGGGTCGCCATCCTCGCCACTCCGCTCATCCGCCATCCGGTTGATGGCTTCGCCCTCTCCCATTTCGGCCATGCGGATGTCGGCTTCGCTCAGGCGCCGCGCAGGCTCGTGATCCGGGAGCCGCTTCGATCAAGCGGATCCCGGATCATTCCGTCGAACCGGCGCATGCAGCCGGTCCTCGCGGAGGCGCGGGGCGCCCCGCCCGTTCTCACCGGTGGAGCAGCCCACCGCCTTCGCGCGCGTCGTCACCCTGCGCTCGGCCCTCGGCCTGCCGGACGGGTTGCTGGCGCGGGCGGACGAGGTCATCGAGGAGGCGCCGGGCGCGCCGCCGCCCGCCGGATCCGACTGCCCACGAGGCCCCCATGCTCCCCGAGGATTCCCTGCTTCCCGGCGATTCCGCGCCCCTCCCCCTCGCGAACCGCCGGGTGCTGCTCGTGATCGGGGGCGGCATCGCGGCCTACAAGTCCCTCGACCTGATCCGGCGCCTGCGCGCGCGCGGCGCCGCCGTGCGCTGCGTGCTGACGCAGGGCGCGCAGGGCTTCGTGACGCCGCTGGCGGCGGGCGCCCTCTCGGGCGAGCGGGTCCATACCGACCTGTTCGACCGGGACGACGAGGCCGATATCGGCCACATCAAGCTCGCCCGGCAGGCCGATGCGGTGGTGGTGGCGCCCGCCACCGCCAACCTGATGGCCCGGATGGCGGGCGGCCACGCGGACGACCTCGCCGCGACGGTGCTGCTCGCCACCACCCTGCCGATCCTGATCGCGCCGGCCATGAACGTGCGGATGTGGCTGCACCCGGCGACGCAGCGCAACCTCGCCACCCTGCGCGCCGACGGCGTCGCGGTGGTGGGCCCGAACGAGGGCGCCATGGCGGAGGCCGAGACCGGCCCCGGCCGCATGGCCGAGCCCGACGAGATCGCCGAGGCGCTGGTGGCGCTGCTGGCGCGCCGCGCCGGCGGCCCCCTCGCGAATCCGCCGGCGGGGGCGCTGGCGGGGCGGCACGTCCTCGTCACCTCGGGCCCGACCCACGAGCCGATCGACCCGGTCCGCTACATCGCCAACCGCTCCTCGGGCAAGCAGGGCCACGCCATCGCGGCGGCGGCCGCGGCGGCGGGCGCCCGGGTGACGCTGGTCTCCGGTCCGGTCGCCCTCCCCGACCCGAAGGGCGTCACGGTGGTCAGGGTCGAGACCGCGCGCGCGATGCTCGCCGCCGTGGAGGCGGCCCTGCCCGCCGACATCGCGATCTTCGCCGCCGCCGTCGCCGATTGGCGCCCGGCCGCGGAGACCGGCGAGAAGATCAAGAAGGGGCCGGGCGGTCCTCCGGGCATCGCCCTCGTGGAGAATCCCGACATCCTCGCCACCATCGCGCGGAGGGCGCAGGGTCGCCCGCCCCTGGTGGTCGGCTTCGCGGCCGAGACCCGCGAGGTGGTCGCCCATGCCCGCGCCAAGATCGCCCGCAAGGGCTGCGACCTCATCGTCGCCAACGACGTCTCGGCGGGGACGGGCGTGATGGGCGGGGACCGCAACACGATCCTGCTGATCGGCCGCGACGGCGCGGTCGAGACCTGGCCGACCCTGGCCAAGGACGAGGTCGCCCGGCGCCTCGTCGCGCATCTGGCGGAGCTGCGGGCGGGCGCCTGAGGGCTGATCCGGGGCGGCGCCGCAGCCCCGGCGCCGCCCGCGCCGGGGAGGATGCGCGGCTGATCCGGGATCCGCTTGCTCGAAGCGGATCCCAAGCCCGCGCGGCGCCTGAGCGACGCCGACATCCGCATGGCCGGAACGGGAGAGGGCGAAGCCATCAACCGGATGGCGTATCAGTCGCCGCAGGCGGCGCACTCGTCCGGAGCGGAGCCGCGCACCAGCAGACTGGAAACGGTCAGCGGCAGCATGTCGTGAAGCTGATGCAGGCCGATCAGAACGGGCGAGAACGGGGCGACCTGCGCCATCGCCGCGGCCCGAAGATCAGGCATCAGATGGGCGCCGAACTGGCGCCGCGAACTGACGATGCCGTTCACCTGATCGGCGCCGAAATGCGAGGCCATGGCGTCCCAGGCCTTGCTGAAACTCTGCGATGTCACGCGGATTCACCGGGCTCTCGCGCCGGCAGCGGCGCGCAGCGGTCCCATCATCTTTGTGGAGCGAGCGGCGCAAGCCGGCACCGCCGCCACGGTGCCGGCCTGCGGCGGATGCGCCGTGCTCGGCCATCGTCCCGACGCGGGCCGCGGCCCATCCCGGCGGCCCGGGACGGATCCGGGAGGCGGAGCCCGACCCCTCACCCTCCGGCCGGGGCGGCACGGCCGAAGGCGGGTGGCGGGCGCGGCGGCGAAGCCGCCCGCGGCCGTGCCGAAACGGTGCACTATACCGCAGGAGTCGATCCTTGGCGGGCGAGAGACCAGCTCTAGAATTCCGGTCTCCCCCGGTCGGAGGTTCCGATGCCCGTGCTGCTCGTGGTGGCGCTCGTCTGCGCCTCGACGCTCGATGCCAAGGATTGCACCCGCGACACCGCGCAGGACGTGATGACGGCGCCCGCGCATTCGCCCCAGGAATGCATGCTGATGGGTCCCACGATGGCGGCCCATGCCGGCCGCAGCCCGGACGCCACCACCTACGTCAAGACGCTCTGCGAGCGGCGCCCCTGAGGGCCCCCTACTCGGCCGCGAACAGCCCCGCCGGAGGCTCGGCCGCCCCCTTCGGGCCGCCCGGCGCCGCCTTGGGGTCGCTTGGCGCCGCCTTGGGGTCGCCTGGCGCCGCCTTGGGGTCGCCCGGGCCGGTCTCGCAGCCGAGGCCCGGGATCGCCACGATCCGGTTGCCGCGGAAATCGGTCCGGCAGACGACGGCACCGCGGCTCTCCACGAAGGCGAGGAGCCGCCGCGCCCGGCCGGGCGAGCGGGAGCCGATCGCCCGCGCCAGGGCCTCGTCCGAGGGGCACGGCGCCCCGGCGCGGGCCGCGCGGGCGAGGAGCAGGAACAGCCCCTGCACCTCCTCCGGCAGGCCCGCGCAGGCGTCGAGCACCGCATCCGCCTCGGCCTCCCGCCCGCCCTCCTCGAGCCCCGCCCGCGCCACCGCGAGCCGGCGCCGGAAAGCCGGCAGGTCGAGGGGCGCCCCGACCCGGCGCATGCGGCAGCGCACCAGGAAATCCTGGTAGAGCACCGCGACCGTGTGGTGCCCGGCATCCGGGTCGGCGGCGATCTCGCGCAGGATCGCCGCGAGGGCCGCCTCCCGCTCCTCCGGGCCGAGGGCGGGCTGCTCCTCGGGCTCCGGCGGCAGGGGCCGGGCCTGGGCGAGCTGCTGCAGCAGGTCGACCGGCGAGGGCCGCGGGGCGGCCGGGCGGGGCGCCGGCATCCGCAGCGGCTCGTCGGCGGCGGGGGTCAGGATGAGGTCGCGCAGGTCCTCGGCCGCGGGGGCGGGCAGCGGCACGAGCTTGGGGCTCGTCGAGCGCGGCGCGGTCGCGACCGGGCCGATGCGCAGGGTCAGCGGGCGCTTCGACAGGGCCGGCCCGAGCGCCACGAAGGAGCCGCGCTCCAGGTCGCGAAAACTCTCGGCCTGGCGCCGCTCCAGGCCGAGCAGGTCGGCGGCGCGGGCCATGTCGATGTCGAGGAAGGTGCGGCCCATCAGGAAGTTCGAGGCTTCCGCGGCGACGTTCTTGGCGAGCTTGGCGAGGCGCTGGGTGGCGATGACCCCGGCGAGGCCCCGCTTGCGGCCGCGGCACATCAGGTTGGTCATGGCGCCGAGCGACGCCTTGCGGGCCTCATCCGAGACCTCGCCGGCGGCGGCCGGGGCGAAGAGCTGCGCCTCGTCGACGACGACGAGCACCGGGTACCAATGGTCGCGCTCGGCGTCGAACAGGCCGCCCAGGAAGGCGGCGGCGGCCCGCATCTGCGCCTCGACGTCGAGGCTCTCCAGGGTCAGCACCACCGAGACCCGGTGGGCGCGCACCCGCGCGGCGATGCGCTGCAGATCCGCCTCCCCGTGCGCCCCGTCGACCACCACGTGGCCGAAGCGGTCGGCCAGGGTGACGAAGTCGCCCTCCGGATCGATCACGACCTGCTGGACATGGGCGGCGCTCTGCTCCAGCAGGCGGCGCAGCAGGTGCGACTTGCCCGAGCCCGAATTGCCCTGGACGAGGAGGCGGGTGGCGAGGAGTTCCTCCAGATCGAGGGCGGCGGCCTGGTGGCCGGCCGCCACGCCCATCTCCACGCAGATCGTCATCACGGCTCCGCACTCACCCGAACCGGGGTTCTAACACGGGCGGGCCGGGCCGCGATCCGCGCCCGCGGGCCGGGTCCACAGGACTCCGCGGGGAGGAATCAGACGCCGGCCGGACGATCACGTCCGGCCGGACGATCACGTCCGGAATGCGGATGACAAGCCCGCGCGGCGCCTGAGCGAAGCCGAAATATCCGAGTGTCACGCGACACCGAAGGCCGCGGTCGCGAAGGAGATGAAGCTGCGCAGGCGTGGCGTCATGCGCCGGTCACGGTGGTAGAGAAGCCACATCGGTCTGTCACCCAGCCGCCACTCCGGGAACAGCCGGACAAGGCAGCCGGTCTCCATATCGCGCCGCACGAGGATCTCCGGCTGCATGATGATGCCGAGGCCCGCGCGCGCCGCTGCGCGGACTGCCTGGCCGCTGTTCACGGTGATCATGCGTGGAGGTGTCACCGCTCTCTCGTCGTCGCCCCTCGCGAATGTCCATGGCGAACGCGCCGAAGGCGTGAAAGCGATGGCTTCATGGCCTTCCAGGTCGTCCGGATGGACCGGCGTTCCTCGGCGGGCGAGGTAGTCGGGCGCGGCGCAGACCGCCATGCGATAGGGCGCCAGAGGTCTGGCGATCATGGCGCTGTCCTCGATCGCGCCGATGCGGAAGGCGAGATCGAAGCCTTCCTCGACGAGATCGACATTGCGATCCGACAGGGTGATGTCGAGTTCCACATCGGGTGCGGTCAGTCGATAGCCGCCAAGTGCCGGCATCAGCGCCTCTGCGCCGAAGGTGGTGGGCGCCGTGATCCGCAATCGACCCTGTACCCGCGTCTGCTGAAGCTCCGCGGCCTCTTGGGCAAGCGCGATGCGCTCCAGAATGTCGCGGCACTGCTCGACATAGCTCGCCCCGAAATCCGTCAGGCTTTGACGCCGCGTCGTGCGGTTCAGAAGACGCGTGCCGAGGCGTTCCTCCAGCGCCGCGATCTGCTGTCCGACCATTGCCGGAGATTGCCCCAGCTCCGCCGCAGCGGCGCTCATCGAACCGGCCCGCACCGTCGCAACGAACGCCCGCATGCAGCGCACGATGTCCATTCAATGATATTCCTTCATAATAACCCGATGATTTGCCTAATTATCGTTCAAGCCGGCATCAATTACGACTCCTCGAAAGCCGTCCTCGAAGGAGTTGGATGTGATGCTCACGCGGTTTGCGGGACAAACGATCGTCGTCACGGGTGCGGGAACCGGCATGGGGCGCGCGGCCGCGATCCGCCTCGCCAGGGAGGGCGCGCGCAGCGTTCTCGTCGGGCGGCGTCCGGAACCCCTCGAAGCGGTCGCTGCCGAGATCGCCGCGGAAGGCGGCTCGGCCTTGCCCGTCGCCTGCGACATCGGCAACCCGGCCGAGGTCGAGGCCATGGTCCGGCAAGCGACGCGCGCCAACGGCCGCATCGACGGCCTTTTCGCGAATGCCGGCGTTCTGGGCGCATTCAAGCCGCTCGCCGAGACGGACGCGACCGACTTCGAAGAGCTTGTCGGCACGAACCTCTTGGGAACCTTCCTCTCGATCAAGCACTCCCTGCCGCATCTTCGAGGCGGCGCCGTTGTGATCAACGCCTCGTGGACCGTCAACAGCGTCATGCCCGGCGCTGGCGCCTACGCGGCAACCAAGGGCGCGTTGATCGCCATGATGCACACGCTCGCCCTGGAGCAGGGGCCGCGCGACGTCCGCGTCAACAGCATCAGCCCCGGCATCATCCTGACGCCGATGGCCGACGCGGTTCTGGATCCGGCCTTCTCAGCCAAGCTGGCCGCCCATGCACCGCTGGGACGAAACGGGACACCCGACGACGTTGCGGGCACCGTCGCGTGGCTCCTCTCCGACGATGCCCGGTTCGTCACGGGTCAGGATATCCTGGTCGATGGCGGCTTCACGCTCGGAGGGCCGCGCCTGTGAGCGAGACCGCGACGGATCGCGGGCGGCATCCGGGAATGCCCCGCGTCGGTGGGTCCTGCTCACTTTGCCTGGATCAGGCGGCGAGCATCACCGATCCGGGGCAGTCGCAGTCCTGTCCCGTGAACGGAACCGACGGTCCCGAGACATGACCGTTGGTGTCAGGCCGCGGTGAGCGCCCGCGAGTCGGGCCCGAGCCGCGCCAGCATGCGCCGGCGCCAGTCCTCGACCGGATCGTCGGGGTCCAGGAGCGGCCGCGCGCTCACGCCCCGCGCCCACAGGAAGGCGCCCATCACGGCGAAATCCGCGTAGAGCGGCGCCTCGCCGCCCAGATAGGGCTGCTCGCGCAGGCTCGCCCGCACGGGCGAGAGCGTGCGCCGCAGCAGCTTCAGCTGCGCCTCCGGGTCGGGGCAGACCGCCTCCAGCGGCTTGCGGAACAGGGCCTCGCGGGTGCGGCGGAAGTAGTCCCGGTCGCGCGGGTCGAGCACCGCCAGGATCTCCGTGAGGAGGAGCGGCGCCAGCGCCGGGTGCAGCACCCCGTCCGTCCAGTGGACGATCACCCGGGTGAGCGCCTGCCCGGCCGGGCCGCCGAACAGGCTCGGGCGGTCCGGATGGGCCTCCTCCAGGTGGGCGGCGATGGCCTGGGACCCGGCCAGGGCGCGCCCGCCGTCGACCAGCACCGGCACCGTCTCGCTGCCCGCGAAGGCGATCGCCTCCTTCTCGGTGAAGCGCCAGGGCCGGCCCGCGAAGGACAGGTCCTTGTGCTCCAGGGCGAGGCGGATGCGCCAGCAGAAGGGCGAGAAGCGCCGGTCCGGATCGGCACCCGCCAGTTCGTAGAGCGTCGGGTCCATCGCCGCCCTCAGTGCAGCACCAGGGCGGTGAAGGGCGGCACGTAGGCCTGCAGCATGACGAGGCCGCCGACCAGGCAGGCGAGCGCGATCGAGTGCCAGAACACGAAGCGCAGGATCCGGCTCTCCTGGCCGTAATAGCCGGTGGCGGTGGAGGCCACGACGATCGACTGCGCGTCGATCATCTTGCCCATGACGCCGCCGGAGGAATTCGCCGCCGCCATCAGGATGCCCGAGAGGCCGAGCTGCTCGGAGGTGATGCGCTGCAGGCCGCCGAACAGCACGTTCGAGGCCGTGTCCGACCCGGTGAGCGCGACGCCGAGCCAGCCCAGCAGGGTGCCGAAGAACGGGTAGAGCATCCCGGTGCCCGCGAAGGCGAGGCCCAGCGTGGCGTCCACCCCCGCGTAGCGGGTGAGCACGCCGAGCGCCAGCATCGCCGCGATGGTGATCAGCGAGGTGCGCAGCACCCAGATCGTCTCCAGGTAGGCGCGGACCAGCCGGATCGGGCCGAACCCCATGATCAGGCCCGAGATGATCGCCGCGAACAGCACGCCCGTGCCCGTGAAGGACATGTAGGTGAAGAGGAAGACGGCCGCTTCCGGGTGCGCCTTGGCGACCACCGGCGGCACCTTCATCACCATGTTGTGCAGGCCCTCGACCTCGTAGCGCCAGGTGAAGAGCGGGTTGACGAGGCTCTTGAACCAGCCCGTGCCCCAGATCGCCACGATCACCGAGAGGATGATCCAGGGCACCCAGGCCATCATGATCTCGCGCCGGCTCGCGGCGGGCGGGGTCGCGGCGGCCCCCAGGGAGGCGGGGCGGGCGGGCGCGTAGGCCAGGGAATCGTCGTGGGTGCGCAGCGCCGTCGAGGTCCAGATCTCGGACGGGTGCCAGACCTTCAGGAAGGCGACGAGCGCCCCCATCGACACGAGCGAGGCGCCGATATCGACGATCCAGGGATTCACGTAGTTCGAGATCACGAATTGGGCCGCCGCGAAGGAGGCGCCGCAGACCAGGACCGCCGGCCAGATCTGGGTCATGCCGCGGAAGCCGGCGAAGACCACGATCAGCCAGAACGGCACCAGCAGCGAGAAGAAGGGGAGCTGCCGGCCGATCATCGCCCCGAGGAGGTAGGGGTCGTAGCCGGTCACCGAGGCGAGGCCCTGGATCGGCGCGCCGAGCGCCCCGTAGGCCACCGGCGCCGTGTTGGCGATGAGCGAGAGGCCCGAGGCGGCGAGCGGCGAGAAGCCGAGCCCGATCAGGATCGCCCCCGTCACGGCGACCGGGGTGCCGAAGCCCCCCGCCCCCTCGAAGAAGGCCCCGAACGCGAAGGCGACGAGGAGGAGCTGCAGCCGCCGGTCCGCCGTGATTCCGGCCACCGATTGCTGCAGGGTGGCGAACCAGCCCTTCTCCACCGTGAGCCGGTAGAGGAAGATCACGTTGAGGATGATCCAGCCGATCGGGAACATGCCGGTCACGACGCCCAGGAGGGTGGCGCGGGTCGCGAGGCCCACCGGCATGCCGAACAAGGCCGTCGCCACCACGAAGGCGATGACCAGCGAGATGACGGCGGCGATGTGGGCCTTCACCTTGCCGCTGGCGATCAGCGCGAGCAGGGCCACGACCGGAACCGCCGCCGCGATCGTCGACAGCCAGGCATTCCCGAACGGGTCGTAGACCTGGTTCCACATGGCGCATCCTCCTGTTGTGCCTTGGCGCGCGCTTAACAGAGGGTTGCAAACGTCTCAACGCTCCCGGCCCGGTGCGGCCTTACGCCCTTCGGAGGGGGCGCCCGGCGAGATTTTTGCTGCACCGCACTTGCTGCACCCGCGAAGACGGGGCATGTTCCATCCGGTCGGATGGCGACAGGATGGCGCCGATGAGCGGAAGCGTGCAGGAGCTGCGGCCCCGGGCCGGCGACAGCGAGAAGATCACGATCAATCTCGGCTACGTCGATCTCGGGCACGTGGACCTGCTGGTCCGCGACGGGTTCTACGCCAACCGCACCGACTTCATCCGCACGGCGATCCGCAACCAGATCGACCGGCACGGCGAGGCGACCCGGCAGGCGATGGCGCGCAAGCGCGTCGAACTCGGCCTGCGGCACTTCGCCCGGGAGGATCTGGAGGCGGCCCGCGACGCGGGGACCCCGCTCGCCATCCGGGTGCTGGGGCTCGCGACCATCGCCTCCGACGTGACGCCCGACCTCGCCCGCGCGGCCATCGCTTCCGTGGAGGTGCTCGGCGCCCTCCATGCCAGCCCCGCCGTCAAGGCGGCCCTGGCCGACCGCATCCGCTGACGGCGGTCCGCCGCCCCTCCGCGCGCCGGGCCCGACCGCCCGGCGCCGGCTCCTCTCGCGTCCTCAAGGACGAGGCTCCCATGCGCAAGAAGATCCTCCCCGGCATGGCCGAGGCGACGCGCCTCACGCGGGCCGGGCGCCTCGGCGAAGCGCTGTCCGTGATCCAGCGGGTGGTCCGCGGCGAGCGCCCCGCTCCGGCCGAACCGGCCCCCGCCGCGCCGGCCGCGAAGGTCAACCCGACGCCCCTGCGCGCCCTGCCGGGCGGCGCGGCGCGCGCCGCCCCGGCCGAGACCGCCGCGTCGGCCCAACCCTCCCAAGCGGTCAAGCCCTCCCTGGCGGCAAAGCCGTCCCCGGCGGCAAAGCCGTCCCCGGCAGTGACGCCGGTCGAGGCGGTCGGGCGCGCCGGACTCCGGCCGGCCGCCCCGGCCTGGACGGCGGGCGCGGCGCCGCGCCCGGCCGCGCCGGAACCCCGCATGATCCCCATGCCCCACCCGGAGGGGCACCGGCCCCTCGCGGAGGGGCTGCGCCCTCTCCCGCAGGGCTGCGCGAGATCGCCCGGGAGATCGGCCGCAAGGTCGCCCCGCTCCTCGACGGGCTGGTCGAGCCGGCCCCGGACGCGGAGGTGGCCGGCGAGGCGGGACCCGGGGAGTTCCTGTCGCGCCACTACGCCAACGCGGCGGGCCAGCGCGCCTACAAGCTCTACGTGCCGGGCGCCTACAGGGGCGGGGCGGTGCCGCTCGTGGTGATGCTGCACGGCTGCACCCAGTCGCCCGACGATTTCGCGGCCGGCACCGGCATGAACCGGATCGCCGATGCCGAGACCTTCCTGGTCGCCTACCCGGCCCAGACCGCCGCGGCCAACCACGCCCGCTGCTGGAACTGGTTCAACAGCGCCGACCAGCGCCGCGACCACGGCGAGGCCTCGCTGATCGCCGGGATCGCCCGGGCGGTGATGGAGGATTACGCGGTCGATCCCCGGCGGGTCTACGTGGCGGGCCTGTCGGCGGGCGGCGCCGCGGCGGCGAACCTGGCGGCGGCCTATCCGGACCTGTTCGCGGCGGTGGGCATCCATTCGGGGCTCTGCGCCGGGGCGGCGAGCGGCCTGCCGGCGGCCATGCGGGCGATGCGGGAGGGCGCGGAGGCGTCGTCCCGGCCGGAGCGGGTGCTGCCCACCATCGTGTTCCACGGCGACCAGGACACGACCGTGCATCCGCGCAACGGCGCGGCGATCATCGCGGCGACGGGCGGCACCCTGCTGCGCGAGGAGGCCGGCGTGGCGCCGAACGGGCGGGCATGGCGGCGCAGCGTCCTGGCGGACGAGAGCGGCCGCCCGCGCTTCGAGCACTGGGTCGTGCAGGGCAGCGGCCACGCGTGGTCGGGGGGCGACGCCGCCGCGAGCTACACCGACCCAAGCGGCCCGGACGCCTCCCGGGAGATGTGGCGCTTCTTCCTGGAGAACCCGAAGCCGCGGCGATAGGGGCCCGCTCGGGCGGCGGCCTTCGCACAGGTGAGCGGGGCGCCCGCCGCCCCGCGAAGGCGCGGATCGCCGCGACCACGCCGCCGAGCATCAGCACCGCCCCCGCGGTCTCGGCCGGGGCCGGTGCGGCGGGCCGCCTCGCCCAGGCCGCGACCGGCGGGAGCGGCCCGCAGATCGAGGGGACGGCCGGATCGGGGGCCCTGGCATCCGCCCGCGATCAGGGTAGCATCCTGGCCGAGAGAAGGAGGGAGGAGCCCATGACGACCCCGTTCGAGGAGCGCGAGCGCGCCGCCGAGGCCCTGTTCGCGCACGAGGAGGAGATGCGCTTTCGCGCCCTGGTGCGGCGCAACCGCATCATCGGCACCTGGATGAGCGCGCGGCTCGGCCTGTCGGAGGCGGAGGGCGAGGCCTATACGCGCCGGCTGGTGGAGACCATCGCCTCCCCGCTCACCGACGCGGCGCTGAAGGAGCGGCTGCGCGGCGAATTGGGCGAGCGCGGCCTCGACGCGGCCGCGGCCGAGGTGCCGGACCTGTTCGCGCGCGCCCAGGCCGAGGCGGCGCGGGCGGTGCGGGAGGAGGACCGGGCGGTGTGACGGCAACGGCCCGGGCTGCCGACGCGGCCGGCCGTCGACCGTCTCGGATGGCCGAGATCACGCCGATGGCCCGACGAGAATCCGAGACCCGAACCAAGGGTCACGGGACGTGGCCGTCGGGATGACCCCGCATCCGAACGATCCGTTCGGACCCCCCTCGAAACACTCAGAAGAAGGTCGGCCGCGCGCTCGCATTGTGCTCCTTGAGCACGGTGCCGGAGGCGGGATCGACCTCCTTCAGCACCACGTCGTAGCCCCAGAGATCCGCGAGGTGCTGGAGCACCCGGTGCGCGTCCTCCTTCTGCAGCAGGACCCGGTTCAGCACCTTGTGGTGCAGGATCAGGCGGCGGTCGCCCTCCAGGTCGACATCCACCACCTCGATGTCCGGATCGAGCCACGCCACGTCGTACTGGCGCGCGAAGGCCCGGCGCAGGCGCCGGTAGCCGCGCTCGTCGTGGATCGCCTCGACCCGCAGTTCGGGCCGGTCGGGATCGTCGACGACGTGGAACAGGCGCAGCTGGCGCATCAGGCGGGGCGACAGGAACTGCGCGATGAAGCTCTCGTCGCGGTAATTCTCCCAGACGTCGCGCAGCACGCCCATCGGGTCGCGGCAGCCGGCGATGTCCGGGAACCACGCCCGGTCCTCCTCGGTCGGCTCGCTGGCGATCCGGGCGATGTCCGTCATCATGGCGAAGCCGATGGCGTACGGATTGTGCCCGCCGTAATGCCGGTCGTCGAAGGTCGGCTGCCGGATGACGTTCGTGTGCGACTGCAGGAACTCCAGGTAGGCCGCCTCGGTGATCCGGCCCGTCTCCGAGAGGCGGGTCATGATCTGGTAGTGCGTGTAGGTGGCGCAGCCTTCGTTCATCACCTTGGTCTGGCGCTGCGGGTAGAAGTACTGCGCCACGTGGCGGACGATGCGCAGGATCTCGCGCTGCCAGGGCTGCAGGCGGGGCGCCACCTTCTCCAGGAAGTAGAGGATGTTCTCCTGCGGCAATTCGAGCAGGGCGCGGCGGCGCTCGACCGAGAGGTTCGGCTTGTCGGTCTTGGCCCGCGCCGGCAGCGTGCGCCAGAGGTCGTTGTACATCCGCTCCTGGTGCTCCTGGCGCTCGCGCTCGCGGCGCTGCTCGGAGGACAGGTCGGGCCGCTTCTTGCGGGGGTAGCGGTGCACGCCCTGGTTCATCAGCGCGTGGGCGGCGTCGAGCACCGCCTCGACGGCGGCGTGACCGTAGCGCTCCTCGCAGCGCGAGATGAAGCCCTTGGCGAAGTCGAGGTAGTCGAGGATGCCCTCGGCGTCGGTCCACTGCCGGAACAGGTAGTTGTTCTTGAAGAAGTGGTTGTGCCCGAAGGCGGCGTGGGCGATCACCAGCGTCTGCATCGTCGCCGTGTTCTCCTCCATGATGTAGGAGATGCACGGGTTCGAGTTGATCACGATCTCGTAGGCGAGGCCCATCAGGCCGCGGCGGTAGCCGGCCTCGTGCTGGGCGAAGTGCTTGCCGAAGGACCAGTGCTTGTAGAAGAGCGGCATGCCGATCGACGCGTAGGCGTCGAGCATCTGCTCGGCCGTGATGATCTCGATCTGGTTCGGGTACCAGGACAGGCCGAGTTCCGGGCCGGCGATGGCCTCGCAGGCGTCGTGGATGCGCCGGATCGTGTCGAAGTCCCAGTCATTCCCGGTGAACAGGGGCTCCCCCGCCCGGACCAGGGCCGGCCGCGGCATCACCCCGGTGGTCGGTGCATTCATCGGACCTCGAACCTCTCTTCACGGCGTCGGCGGCACAGGGTTCATCCGCATCGTGGCAGTGTCGCGGCGCTCAGGCCGGGGCCTGCTCCTGCCCGGCCTTGCGGGCGAAGAGTTCGCGGAAGACCGGGTAGATGTCGCGGCGGTGGTTGACCTTGCGCATGGCGAGCACGGGGTTGGCCTTGGCGACGGGCTCGTAGGTGCGCCACAGGGTGGTGCGGTGCTCCACGAAGCCGGCCCGCGGGCCGGTCTCGTCGCCGACCTCCAGGTAGGCGAAGTGCTGGCAGGCCGGGAGGATCGCGCCGCGCAGGAGTTCCTGCGAGGTAGTCGAGTCGCTCGACACGTTGTCGCCGTCCGAGGCCTGGGCGGCGTAGATGTTCCAGTCCTCGGGGTTGTAGCGCTCGGCGACGATGCGCTTCATCTCGACCAGCGCCGAGGAGACCAGGGTGCCGCCGGTCTCCCGCGAGCCGAAGAAGGTCTCCTCGTCGACCTCCTTGGCGTGGTCGGTGTGGCGGATGAAGACGATCTCGACGTGCTTGTAGCGGCGCACCAGGAAGATGTGCAGCAGGATGTAGAACCGCTTGGCGAGGTCCTTCATGTGCTCGGTCATCGAGCCCGAGACGTCCATCAGGCAGAACATCACCGCCTGGGCGACCGGGCGCGGATAGGGCTCGAAGCGGCGGTAGCGCAGGTCGATCGGGTCGATGTAGGGAATGCGCTGGCTGCGGATGCGCAGGCGCGCGACCTCCTCGCGCAGGGCGACGGTCTCGGGCGCGTCGGGGGCGCGGGCCTCGGCCTCGGCGAGGTCGGCCTCGAGCGCCGCGAGATCCTCGTGCTTGGGTCGCTTGAGGGCGATGCGCCGCGACAGCGAGTTGCGCAGGGTCCGGGTGAGGGCGAGGTTCGCGGGCGAGCCCGAGACCATGTAGCCCGCCCGGCGCAGGGCCGGGGTCTCGACCACGGCGAGGCGCCTCTTGGCGAGGTCGGGCAGTTCCAGGTCCTCCAGGAAGAGTTCCAGGAACTCCTCCCGGGTCAGCATGAACTGGAAGGAATCCTCCGAATCCTGGCCGCCCTCCCCGGCCTGGCCGCCCCCGCCGCCGCCCTGGCCGCGGGGCGGGCGCTCGATCGTGTCGCCCTCGATGTAGGTCTTGTTGCCGGGCAGGATGTGGTCCTGCACGCCGGTGCCGGGCGCCCGGCTGAAGCGGGGCTCGCGCACCCCGTCCACCGGGACGGTGACGCTCGCCTCCTTGTCGATGTTGCGGATGTCGCGGTCGCGCGCGGCCTCGCGCACCGCGCGCTGCGCGACGTCGCGCACCCGGCGCAGGAAGCGCTGCCGGTTCGCCAGGGACTTGCCGCCCGGATTGAGGCGCCGATCGATAATGTGCATCAGGCCGAACTTCCGATCACGCCATCTTACCCTACCGGACGGATTCCGGCATCCGCAACCGCGCGGGGCGCGGCGGGCTTCGGGCCCGCCGGCCCGTCAGCCCGCCTGCTTGACGCGCATGTACCACTCGACGAGGCGCCGCACCTGCCGCTCGGTGTAGCCGCGCGCCCGCATCCGCTCGACGAACTCGCCGTGCTTCTTCTCGGTCTCGCTGTCCTTCTTCGAGCCGAAGGAGATCACCGGCAGCAGCTCCTCCACCTGGCTGAACATGCGCCGCTCGATCACCTCGCGGATCTTCTCGTAGGAGGTCCAGGACGGGTTGCGCCCGCCGTGCTGGGCCCGCGAGCGCAGGGCGAACTTGACCACCTCGTTGCGGAAGTCCTTCGGGTTGGCGATCCCCGCCGGCTTCTCGATCTTGGTGAGTTCCTGGTTCAGGAGTTCCCGGTTGAGCAGCTGCCCGGTCTCCGGATCCTTGAAGTCCTGATCCTCGATCCAGGCATCCGCGTAGTCGATGTAACGGTCGAACAGGTTCTGACCGTAATCGTGGTAAGATTCGAGGTAGGCCTTCTGGATCTCGTGGCCGATGAACTCGGCGTAGCGGGGCGCGAGCTCGCCCTTGATGAATTCCAGGTAGCGCTTCTCGGTCTCGGGCGGGAGCTGCTCGCGGCGCAGCGCCTGCTCCAGCACGTACATCAGGTGGACCGGGTCGGCCGAGACCTCGGTGGTGTCGTGGTTGAAGGTCGCGGCCATGACCTTGAAGGCGAAGCGGGTCGAGATCCCGTCCATGCCCTCGTCGACGCCGGCCGAGTCCTTGTACTCCTGGAGCGAGCGGGCGCGGGGATCGACCTCGCGCAGGGACTCGCCGTCATAGACCCGCATCTTCGAGAACACGTTGGAGTTCGGATGCTCGCGCAGGCGCGAGAGCACCGAGAAGCGCGCCAGCATCTCCAGCGTGCCGGGGGCGCAGGGCGCCTCGGCGAGTTCCGAGCCGGAGATCAGCTTCTCGTAGATCCGCTGCTCCTCGGTGACGCGCAGGCAGTACGGAACCTTGATGACGTAGATGCGGTCGATGAAGGCTTCATTGTTCTTGTTGGTCTTGAAACTCTGCCACTCGGCCTCGTTCGAGTGGGCCAGGATGATGCCGGTGAAGGGGATCGCCCCGATGTTCTCGGTGCCGACGTAGTTGCCCTCCTGCGTGGCGGTCAGCAGCGGGTGCAGCATCTTGATCGGCGCCTTGAACATCTCGACGAATTCGAGGATGCCCTGGTTCGCCCGGTTGAGGCCGCCCGAGTAGGAATAGGCGTCCGGATCGGCCTGGCTCAGAGTCTCAAGCTTGCGGATGTCGACCTTGCCGACCAGCGAGGAGATGTCCTGGTTGTTCTCGTCGCCCGGCTCGGTCTTGGCGACGGCGATCTGGCGCAGGCGCGAGGGGCGGACCTTCACGACCTTGAACTGGGTGATGTCGCCGCCGAACTCGTCGAGGCGCTTCAGGCACCAGGGGCTCATCAGACCGGTGAGGCGGCGGCGCGGGATGCCGTAGCGCTCCTCGATGGCCGGGCCCATCGTCTCGGGGTCGAACAGGACGAGCGGGCTCTCGAAGACCGGGCTCAGATCGTTGCCGGCCTTCAGCACGTAGATCGGGTGCACCTCCATGAGGGACTTCAGGCGCTCGGCGAGCGACGACTTGCCGCCGCCGACCGGGCCGAGCAGGTAGAGGATCTGCTTGCGCTCCTCCAGGCCCTGGGCGGCGTGCCGGAAGAAGGAGACGATCCGCTCGATCGTCTCCTCCATGCCGTAGAATTCCGAGAAGGCCGGGTAGGTCCGGATCGTCCGGTTCATGAAGATCCGGCCGAGGCGGGAATCCCGCGCGGTGTCGACGAGCTCCGGCTGGCCGATCGCCTCCAGGATGCGCTCGGGCGCGCTCGCATACATCAAGGGGTTGTCGCGGCAGGCTTCGAGGTACTCCGAGAGCGACAGTTCCGCGTCACGCCGGGCCTCGTAGCTGCGGGCAAAGGTCTGAAACAGATCGCTCGCTGACGGCATTGGCATTCCGAACCCTCACGACATCGCCAGCTTCATCCTGTCCCGGCTCCGATGCAATCGATATCCTCATGTTTGTCGCAGTGCGGCGAGGGCGGGAAACTGCGCAGGCCTCGTCGTCGGGGCCCGACAGCAGCGTGCGGGCGCGGTGCGGGCCCCGTGCCCTTTCGGAAAGTCGCAGGCCCACCAAGGCGAAAGCCATCCGGCCCGGCCGCCTGTGTCGCAAAGGACACGCCCGCCGCCGTTCTTGCGACGCCGCCGCGGCCTTCGCGCCGCCGCGGCGCGGCCCCCGCCCGGATGGCCGCGCGGCCGCCGTCAGGAGGAAACGCCGCGCCGGGCCGGGCGTTCCTCACAGGTCGGTAGTGTCGCTCTTGGTCTCGCCGCCGCCGACCTTGATCTTGATGACGCGCACCGAGATGGTGCCGTCCGCGCCCTTCACCTCGACCGTGAGCTCGTCGGTACCGGTAAAGCCGGCCTTGCTCTCGTAGAACATGGCCTGGACGTTGGCCTCGACGTTCGGGCAGCGATAGGTGGCGGGCGTCTTGCGGCGGCCGGCGCGCTGGATCAGGGCGCCGTTCTTGGGCGGCGCCGTCACTTTCAGCTCGGGCTGGGGACCGAGGGAGCAATCCTTCTTGAGGTTGGGCACGGTGAGCAGGAGGATCTGCTTGCCCGGCGCGACGCTGCGCTCGATGGTCTTGGCCGCCTGGGCCAGGGCCGGGCCGGCCAGGAGCGGACTGGCCAGGAGCGGACCGACCAGGAGGGCGCTGGCGGCGAGCGCGACGATGGGGCGGATCATGAGGGCTTTCTCCGGGGAAGCTCTGCGGCCCGCATGTGGGGAGCCGCCCGGGGGCCGTCGAGGGGCCGCGGGTCCGAAAGCGCCGCGCGGGCGCCCCGTCTCGACGGTCACGTCTCACGACCCTCGGTTCCGTCCTCGATGCCGCGTCACGCCGTCGGCCTGTGTCGTCCCTTCGAGACGGGCGACGGCCCGGTGCGTCGGCCTCGCGGCCCGTCGGCATCAGTGCAGCGTGAGCATCACGAGCAGGTTGAACAGCCCGAGCAGCGCGATGCCGCCGAGCCAGAGCCAGTAGCCCCGCCCCTCGACCGGATAATCCCCGAACATCAGCCGCTCCCGTGCTCGGCGGCGCGCCCGCTGCCGGAGGCCTGCAGCACCGCCATCACCGCCCCGGTGACCTTGGCGATCTGGGCCGGCGTGAACTCGGCCGCCAGCGCCGCGGCGAGTTGGGCCTCGACCCGCTCCCGCTCGCCCGCATCGGCGATCGGGTCGGGCGGGATGTCGGCCTCGGCGAGGCCGCAGACCTCCCGGATCGTGTCGGCGGCCCGGCGCAGCACGGCGCGCTGGTCGGGCGCCATGTCCCAGAGCGGGTGGCGCAGCCGGGCGATCACCCGCTTGGCGTCCCGGTAGTCCCGGTCGACCGCGGTCAGGGCCTCGATCTGGCTCACCAGCAGCACGAGTTCGAGCACGTCCGCCGTCGCCTCCGGGCAGGTGCGCACGATGCGCATCAGCCGGGCGATCAGCGCGGTGGCGGGCGAAGCGTGGCGGGGCTGGTCGGCCATGAGCGGGGAACGCCGGTCATTCCGCAAGGTTCTCGTCGCACGACACTATTTCGCGTGCGCGGCGATCCCGCAAGGCCGCGAGCCGCTCCCGGCAGGCGCGCAGGTCGTCGAGGAGGCGGCTCAGCGCCGCCCGGTCCTCCGGCGCCAGGGGCGGCCCGGCCGGCGCCTCGCGGGGGGGTTCGGCCTCCGGATAGGCCGCGGGCGCCACCTGCTCGCCCCGCCCCACCGCCTGGACGAAGCGCATGCCCCGCTCGCGCAGGATGCGCTGCACCCCGCGGATCGTGTAGCCCTGCCCGTAGAGGAGCTGGCGCACCCCGCGCAGGAGGTCGATGTCCTCCGGCCGGTAGTAGCGCCGGTTGCCGCCGCGCTTGAGCGGCCGGATCTGGGTGAAGCGGGTTTCCCAGAACCGCAGCACGTGCTGGGGCAGGTCGAGGTCGTCCGCCACCTCGCTGATGGTGCGGAACGCCTCCGGGGCCTTCTCGCCGCCCGGCTCCCCGGCGGCCACGAGCATCGTCATGCGCGGGACCTCCTGCCGCGGGCCCGCTCACGCGAAGCCCCGCCGCCCGCGCCGGGCGCGCGGAAGGCCGGCTCCGCTCAAGCGCCCGCTCGCGTCACTCGTCGTCCGGTTCGGCCGCACCGCCGTTGATGCGCGCCTTGAGCACGTTCGAGGGCTTGAACACCATGACGCGGCGCGGCTCGATTGCCACCTCGACCCCGGTCTTGGGGTTGCGCCCGACCCGCTTGCCCTTGTCGCGCACCACGAAGGAGCCGAAGGAGGACAGCTTCACGGTCTCGCCCGAGGCGAGGCAGGTGCAGATCTCCGACAGCACCGTCTCCACCAGGGCAGCCGACTCGGTCCGCGACAGGCCGACCCGCTGGTAGACGGCCTCGGTCAGGTCGGCCCGCGTGACCGTCTTGCCTGCCATCCTGATGCTCCCCGGCGCGTTCTCAAGAAACCGACATATGTCTATGATCGCGCACGCTAATCTGGCGCGCCCGCTGGGTCAACGGGGCGCCCGGCTCCTTTTCGCGCGATCACCCGCGCCCGATCGCCCGCGCGATCACCAGCGCGATCACCAGCGCGATCACCAGCGAATGAGCGCGCTGCCCCAGGCGAAGCCGCCGCCGATGGCCTCGATCATCACGAGGTCGCCGCGCGCGATGCGCCCGTCCCGGCAGGCCGCGTCGAGGGCGAGCGGGATCGAGGCCGCCGAGGTGTTGCCGTGCCGGTCGACGGTGAGGACGACCTTCTCGCGGGCGATGCCGAGCTTGTCGGCGGAGGCCTCGATGATGCGGCGGTTGGCCTGGTGGGGCACGAACCAGTCGAGATCCTCCGCGCGGGTGCCGGTGGCCGCGAAGGCGTCGTTGATCACGTCCGTCACCGACCCGACCGCGAAGCGGAAGACCTCCTTGCCGACCATCCTGAGCTTGCCGGTGGTGCCGGTCGAGCCGGGCCCGCCATCGACGTAGAGCTTCTCGCGGTAGCGCCCGTCCGAGCGCAGGTGGCTGGTGAGCACGCCGCGGTCGCCCGAATGGCCCTCGCCCGGCTGCGCCTCCAGCACGATCGCGCCGGCCCCGTCGCCGAACAGCACGCAGGTGGTGCGGTCCTCCCAGTCGAGGAGGCGCGAGAAGGTCTCGGCGCCGATCACCAGGGCGCGGCGGGCGGCGCCGGTGGTCAGGAACTTGTCGGCCGTGGCGACGCCGTAGACGAAGCCCGCGCAGACCGCCTGCAGGTCGAAGGCCGCCCCGCCGTGGATGCCGAGGCCGTCCTGGATCTGGGTCGCCGTCGACGGGAAGGTGTGGTCGGGCGTCGACGTGGCGCAGATGATGAGGTCGATGCTCGCCGGGTCGATGTCGGCCTCGGCGAGCGCCGCGCGGGCCGCCCTGATGCCGAGCACCGAGGTGGTCTCGTCCGGGCCGGCGATGTGGCGCTGGCGGATCCCGGTGCGCTGGACGATCCACTCGTCCGAGGTGTCGACGCGGGCGGCGAGGTCGTCGTTGGTGACGACGGTCCGCGGCAGGTAGGAGCCGCAGCCCCGCACCACCGAGCGAAGGCGGGTCATGGGGTCCGGGTCTCCTCCCTCAGGCCGAGGCGGCGGCCGGCGTCGCCTCGAGCATCTCGCGGATCGTCCGCATCAGGTCGTGTCGGGCCATGTCGGTGGCAAGGTCGATGGCGGCCGCGAAGCCCTGCGCGTCCTCCGAGCCGTGGCTCTTGACGACGATGCCTTCGAGGCCGAGGAAGACGCCGCCATTGGCCCGGCTCGGGTTCATCTTCTCGCGCAGGGCCTCGAAGGCGCCGCGGGCGAACAGGTAGCCGATCTTCGCCATCAGCGTCCGGCTCATCGCGCTCCTGAGGTACTGCCCGATCTGCTTGGCGGTGCCCTCGGCGGTCTTGAGCGCGATGTTGCCGGTGAAGCCCTCGGTCACCACCACGTCGGTGGTGCCGCGGCCGAGATCCGTCCCCTCGACGAAGCCGTGGTAGCGCAGGGTCGGCAGGTCGGCCTCGCGCAGGAGGCGGGCGGCCTCCTTGACGGCCTCGTTGCCCTTCATCTCCTCGGTGCCGACGTTGAGCAGGCCCACGGTCGGCCGGTCGAGGTCGAAGACGATGCGGGCCATGGCGGCGCCCATCAGCGCCATCTCGACGAGGTGCTCGGCATCGGTGCCGATCGTCGCCCCGACGTCGAGCACGACGCTCTCGCCCCGCACGGTCGGCCACAGGCAGGCGATGGCCGGCCGCTCGATCTGCGCCATGGTCTTGAGGCAGATCTTCGACATCGCCATCAGGGCGCCGGTGTTGCCGGCCGAGACCGCCGCCTCCGCCTCGCCGTCGCGCACGGCCTGGATCGCCTTCCACATCGAGGACTTGCCGCGCCCGGCGCGGACCGCTTGGCTCGGCTTCTCGTCCATGCCGATGGCGAGGCTGGCGTGGCGGATCTCGACGGCGCCGGCGAGGCGCGGCTCCGCCTCGACCATCGGCCGCAGGACGGCCTCGTCGCCGAACATCAGGAAGGTCGTCTCGGGGTGGCGCTCCCGGGCGATCGCCGCGCCCGGCACGACCGTCGTGGGACCGTGATCGCCGCCCATCGCGTCGAGCGAGATGCGCACTCTCTGGGACATGGGGGGATCGACGAGCCTCGTTCCGGCGGCGGGCGGACAGGGTGTGCCGCGGCGGGGCGGAAAATAGCGGCCCGGCGCCGGGCCGCAAACGAATTCTGCCCCGCCTCACTCGCCCTTGAGGCTGCGCAGGCCGGCGAAGGGCGTCTCCTCGGCCCCCGCCTCGGGGGGCTCGAAGGCGACGCCGGGCTTCCTCGGATAGGGGTCGAGGCCCAGCGCCAGGAACTCGGCGGTCAGGCTGCCGAGATCGACGCGGCCGTTGACGATCGGGTCGGGGATGTCGGCATCCTCGGCGGGCGTGCCCGCGAAGGCGTCCGGGGCGGCGAAATCGACCTCGACCTCCTCCCGCACGGTGGATTCGAAGGGGTCGAGGGTCACCACGCAGGTCTGGGCGATGGCGGCCTCGACGGTCCCGGTCACCCGCAGGCGGTGCAGCGAGCCCTGGAGGCGGAAGCGCCCGGTCAGGGCGTGGATCGCCGGCAGGCCGAAATCGCGGGCGAGCGCCTCGCGCTCCTCGGCGTCGGCCTCGACCACGATCTCCCCGCCGGCCTTGAGCGCGCGCTCGACCAGGACCGGGCGGGAGAGCGGGCCGACGGGATCGGGGGTCATGGGGCAACTCCTCTGGCGGGACGCGCCGGCCCGGGACCGTCCGGGCACCGGGCGCGCGGTGTCTCAACAGGGGCCGCGACGGGCCGGTTTCCGGCACGCCGGGGCCGCGGCTCAGGCCGCGGGGCCGAAGGGCGCCGGGTCGGGCAGGACCGGCCCCTCCGCCATCAGCCGGTCGAGGTCGTGCTGCCCGAGGGCGGCGTCGGCGGCCACCACGTAGGCGGCGAGGGGCGCGGCGGCCTCGGGCGCGTCGCGGCCGAGCACGTTGCGGGCCAGCGCCGCGGCGAGCGCCGCCGCGTCGCCCGCGTCGAGGGCGGCGTCGTAGGCCCGGGCCCGGCCGTAGAAGGCCTGGGCCAGCTTCTTCATGCGCTTGGCCACGCCGAGATCCCCCACCCCGAGCTCGCGCAGCGACGAGTCGAGCTGCGCGAAGACGGAATCGACCAGGTCCTGGGCGACGTCCTCGGCCGGGGCGGGCAGCTGGCGCAGGCGGCGCAGCACCAGGATGACGGTGAGGCAGAGGGTCTCGAAGCGGCCCTCGACGGTGTCGGGCACCCCGAGCGCGAGGTAGAGGGCGGGCACCCGGGCGGCCGCGTTGATGCGGATGTGCAACGCCTCGATGGCGCGACGGCGCCCGTCCTCGCGCCGGAACAGGTTGCGGATCATCGCCGATTCGTCTCCCAAGCCCTTGCGCGGCCAAGCGGATCAGCGCCCCGCCGCAGCCCCGCGCGGCGCCCGTCCAACCTTGGCCGTGCCTTGCCAACGCCACAACCCCGGGGTACGGCAGCGCTCCGTTCCGGCGCAAGGGCGCCGTCCCTTCGCGTGTTCCAGAGGGTCGCGATGCCGCGTCGCTTCATCCCGTCACTCACCCGCCTTGCCGCGGCGGGTCTGCTCGGCCTGTCGGTGGCCGGCTGCGTGATCGGCGAAGAGTTCCGCCACGGCTACCTGATCGACGAGGCGGCGGTCGCCCAGGTGAAGCCGGGCACCAGCGCCGAACAGGTGCTCCAGCTCCTCGGCACGCCCACCACGGTCTCCACCGTGGGCAACAAGTCCTGGTACTATATCAGCCAGAACACCAAGCGGACGGTGATGTTCCTGGGCGAGCGGGCCGAGAGCCAGCGGGTGCTGGCGGTCTATTTCAACCAGGGCTTCAAGGTCGAGCGCGTGGCGCTCTACGGCGAGCAGGACGGGCGGGTGTTCGACTTCATCTCCCGCACGACGCCGACGAGCGGCGGCGAGCAGGCCTTCCTGGGCCAGCTCCTGCGCGGCCTGACCAAGTACGAGCCGTTCCGCAACGCGCAGTGACGGGGCGGCCGGGAGCCCCCCGGCCCCGCCCCGGTCGGGCGCCTCATCCCACATCCGCTTGATCCCTTCGGGATGGCGGATGTGGGCTTCGCTCAGGCGCCGCGCGGGCTCGGGATCCGCCTGATCCCTTCGGGATGGCGGATCTGGGCTTCGCTCAGGCGCCGCGCGGGCGCGGGATCCGCTTCGATCGACCGGATCCCGGATCACTCCGCCGCCTGATCGAATCCCTCCCCCTCGCCCAGCCCGAGGAACCCGCCCGACTGGCGCTGCCACAGGCGGGCGTAGAGCCCGCCGCGGCGGATCAGCTCGGCGTGGCGGCCCTCCTCCACGATCCGGCCGCGATCGAGCACGATCAGCCGGTCGAGGGCCGCGATGGTCGAGAGCCGGTGCGCGATCGCCAGCACCGTCTTGCCCCGCATCAGCGTGTCGAGGGAGCCCTGGATGGCCGCCTCGACCTCGGAATCGAGGGCGGAGGTCGCCTCGTCGAGGATCAGGATCGGCGCGTCTTTCAGGATCACCCGCGCGATGGCGATGCGCTGGCGCTGGCCGCCGGAGAGCTTCACGCCCCGCTCGCCCACCTGCGCGTCGTAGCCCCGCCGGCCCCTGTGGTCCTCCAGGTCCTGGATGAAGTCGTGGGCGTGGGCGAGCTTGGCCGCCGCCACGATCTCCGCCTCGCCCGCCTCGACCCGGCCATACGCGATGTTGTCGCGGATCGAGCGGTGCAGGAGCGAGGTGTCCTGGGTCACCACTGCGATCTGCCGGCGCAGCGAGGCCTGGGTCACCCCCGCGATGTCCTGTCCGTCGATCAGGATGCGCCCGCCCTCGAGGTCGTGCAGGCGCAGGAGCAGCGAGGTGATCGTGGTCTTGCCGGCCCCGCTGGTGCCGACGAGGCCGACCTTCTCGCCCGGCCGGATGGTCAGGCTCAGCTCCTCGATCACGCCCCGGTCCTCGCGCCCGTAATGGAAGCTGACGCGCTCGAAGTCGATCCGCCCCTCGCCGACGACGAGGTCGGAGGCGCCCGGCCGGTCGACGATGGCGTGCGGCCGGGCGATGGTCTGCATGCTCTCCTGGATCACCCCGATATTCTCGAACAGGCCGCGCACGGTCTGCATCACCCAGCCCGACATGGCGATGAGGCGCAGCACCAGCGCGAGGCCGGCCGCCCCCTCGCCGGTGGTCATCCGGCCCTGCGACCACAGCAGGAGCACGGCGCCCGCCGTGCTGCAGATCAGGACCGAGTTCAGGAGCGAGAGGGTCGAGGTCGTGGCGGTGATCAGCCGGAACGAGTGCAGGTAGGCGTCGGTGTGGGCGGTGGTCGCCTCGCGCACCGCCGAGCGCTCCTCGCGGTCGCGGGCGAAGAGCTTGACGGTGAGGATGTTGGTGTAGCTGTCGACGATGCGCCCGATCAGCGCCGAGCGGGTGTCGGCGACCTTGAGCGAGCGGGCGCGGGCGCGGGGGACGAAGAAGCGCGTCAGCCCCGCATAGGCGGCGATCCAGACCAGGACGGGCAGGACCAGCCAGGGGCTGATCGAGGAGAACAATCCGACCGCCGTCGCGGCGAAGATCGCCACGTAGAGCAGCGTGTCGATGAACACGACCGCGAGTTCGCGCACCGCCGGGCCGACCTGCGTGACCCGGTTGGCGAGGCGCCCGGCGAAATCCGCCTGGAAGTAGGAGAGCGAGTGGCCGAGCGTGTAGAGGTGCGTGCGCCAGCGGACCATGTTGGTGGTCTGGGGCACGACCAGCTGGTTCGAGAGCGCCTCGTGCAGCCAGGACAGGGCGGGCCGCACTACCAGCACCAGGAACCCGGCGAGCATGAGCCCGGTGCCGTGCTCGGCCCAGAGGGTGTCGGGGCGCGACGTCGCCAGGATGTCGACGAACCAGCCCATCAGCAGGTAGAGCGACGCCTCGACGATCCCGGCCGCGAGGCCGGCGAAGAACAGCACCACCAGGGCGCCGCGCACCGGGCGCAGGTAGGTGCCGGCGAAGCCCGTGACCGTGCCGGGGGGCTGGCGCCCCTCGTCGAAGGGCGCGAACGGGTCGATGCGGCGCTCGAGCCAGTCGAGGAACATGAGGGGCCTTTCGCGGGATTGCGCGCCCCCTCAGGTATTCCGCCTTGACGGCCTGCCAACCGGGGGGCGATGCCGCACGCCCCCCTTCGAGCCCGTCGCCCGATGCTGCGCCTCGCCCTCTACCAGCCCGACATACCCCAGAATACCGGCACGATGCTGCGGCTCGCCGCCTGCCTCGGGGCGGCGGTGGAGATCATCGAGCCGGCGGGCTTCGACGTCTCGGACCGGCACCTGCGCCGCTCGGGCCTCGACTATCTCGACCACGTGGCGATCACGCGGCACCGCTCCTTCGCGGAGTTCGAGGCGTGGCGGCGGCGGGCGTCGCTGCGCCTCGTGCTCGCCACCACCGCGGGCGCCCTGCCCTACACGGCGCTCGCCTACCGCCCGGACGATTGCCTGCTGGTGGGGCGCGAATCGGCCGGCGTGCCCGATTCCGTCCACGCCGCCGCGGAGGCCCGGGTGGTGATCCCGCTGCGGCCGGGCCTGCGCTCCCTCAACGTCGCGGTCGCCGCCGCGATGATCCTCGGCGAGGCACTGCGCCAGACCGGCGGCTTCCCCGGGAGCGCCGCACCGGGGGGCGCGACGGGACCGTGAGGCGGCGCGCCGGAGCCGATCGGGCCGCCCCGCTCACTCCGCCTGCGCGACGCGGGTCGTGCGGCGGGCGGTCCAGCGGCCCGTGCAGAGCGAGGACACGGTCCAGGTGCCGGAGCCCGAGGTGGCCTGGAGCCGGCCCGAGGCCGCGCCGCTCGCCGGGCCCTTGCGGACCGTGAGGCCGACGCTGCCGTCCTCGCCGATGCGGCCGCTCACCGAGGCGCCCTCGCTCGCCGAGGCGAGCCGGACGTCGCCGTCGCGCACCGCCAGCGACACGCTCGTGCGCGCGTCGCACATGCCGGATTCGGTGACGAGCTGCACGGCCCAGGTGCCGTTGTAGCCGCGCGCCTCGCCCGAGACCGCCGGCAGCGCCGAGACCAGACCTGCCGAGACCAGACCTGCACCGAGCGCGAGCGCAATGACGGCAGACTTGATGAGCATGCTTCCCCCTCGAAGACGAAGAGCCGGGCGCGATCCGATCAGGCGCGCCCGGAACCGTCGGGTCCCGTCGCGCTCGCCGCGGCGATGGCGTGGATGAGCTGGGTTATAGCGGCGGAGGGGGCAGAAATGGGGCAATGCGGCCCAGTTCCATCTTGGCCGTACACGAAAAACAGAGCATTTTGCCGCGCCTCAGGCCGTCGAGAGCTTGACTGATCCGCGGCGCGGGCCGGTCTGAACTTCGTTCAACCTGAACCGGCATTCAGAGTTCGGCCATCCGGCGGCGCAGGGCGGCGTCCGGGAGCGGCCCGGTGCCGGCCCGCAGGTTGGCCGCCATGTGCGCGGGGCTGCCCGTCCCCGGGATGGCGCAGGTCACGGCCGGGTGGCCGATCACGAATTTCAGCAGGATCTCGGCCCAGCTCGCGCAGCCCAGCTCCGCCGCGTAGCCGGGCAGCGGGCGGTCCTTGAGGCGGGCCAGCAGGCCGCCCCCGCCGAAGGGCCGGTTGACCAGCACGGCGACGCCCCGCTCGGCCGCGAGCGGCAGGAGGCGCGCCTCGGCGGCCCGGTCGTCGAGGGCGTAGTTGATCTGGAGGACGTCCACGGGCTCGGCCCGCAGCGCGGCCTCGACCTCGTCGAAGGCGCTCTCGGTGTAGTGCGAGAGGCCGAGATGGCGGATCCGGCCCTCCTCCTTCCAGGCCCGAAGAACGGGCAGGTGCACGCGCCAGTCGAGGAGGTTGTGCACCTGCATCAGGTCGACGCGGTCGGTGCGCAGGCGCGCGAGGGATTGGCGCATCTGCGCGAGCCCGGCCTCCCGCCCGCGGGTCCAGACCTTGGTGGCGAGGAAGGCCCGGGGCCGCGTCCCCGCCTCGGCGAGGAGGTCGCCGACCACGGCCTCGGCCCGCCCGTACATCGGCGAGGAATCGATCACCCGGCCGCCGCCGTCGAGGAGGGTGCGCAGCACCGCGCCGAGCCGGGCCCGCCCGGCCTCCTCCTCGCCGACGTCGAAGCCGATCCAGGTGCCGAGCCCGATCACCGGCAGGGCCTCGCCGCTCGACGGGATGCTCCGCCGCGCCACGCCGCTCACCTGCGCCCGAACCGGCCCGCTCCCGGCCAGGACGGCGCCGGCCGTGCCGCGAAGGATCCCCCGCCTCGTCAGGTCCTGGCCCCGCATCGCCCTCACCCCGTCGCGCCGCGCCGCGCGCGAAACGCGCGCGGGGGCTCCCCGGTGCCCTGGGCGAAGAAGCGCGAGAAGTAGGCCGGGTCCGAGAAGCCGAGGCTGTAGGCCACCTCGGCGACGCTGAGGTCCGAGTAGAGCAGCGTGCGCTTGGCCTCCAGCAGGCGGCGGTCGCGGACGATCCGCCCGGGGCTCTCGCCGGTCACCGCCCGGCAGGCGGCGCGCAGCCGCGCCGGGGTCACGCCGAGGTCGCGCGCGTAGGCGTCGAGGGGCCGCTCCTCCCGGTGGCGCGCCTCGACCGCCTCCCGGAAGCGCGCCACCAGCACCGCCTGCGGTCCCGGCGGGGCCGGCGGCCCCTGCGCGGCGCGCGCGTGGCGCAGCACCGCGACCAGGAGGACGAGCAGGTGCCCTTCGAGGGCCGCCCGCCGCCCGGGCGCCGCCCAGGTCAGTTCGCGGGCGAGCTCCGCGAGGCACTCGCCGGCCCCGCTCGGCGCCGTCTCGGCGAGCGCGGCGGGCGCCCGGAACAGCCCGGCGAGGTCGGGCTCGCGCCGGGCGAGGTCGCGCAGGTAGCGGTCCGACAGGGTCAGCACCGTGCCGACCGTCTCGTGCGCGAAGCGGAAGCCGTGGGCGGTGCCCGCCGGCACCAGGAGGAAGCAGGGCCCCGCGAAGGCGATCCTCTCGGCCTCCGCCCGCATCACGCCCCCGCCCCGCGGCAGGTGCAGGATCTGGTGCAGCCCGGCATGGACGTGCGGCCGGATGCGCCAGCGGTTGGGCCGGCTGCGGTCGTCCAGGGCCTCCAAGTGCAGGAAGCGGTCGTCGGCGTCGCGCGGCGCCTCGCCGTACAGGAAGAAGTGCGGCACCGCAGGTGCTTGTGCTGGCAGTGAGGGCATCGGGGCGGCGTCTCCGGCGCGGCGGCCTCGGCGGCGGAAAATCCAATTTATTCGCCGCGGCGTCCATCGCCAGGGGCGCGCGCCGCGCGCATCCTGTCCCCGGATGCGCCCCCGCCTCGACGCGGCCGGGCGCCGCGAACACGCCACACGGAGGAGACGCGGATGCGCTGCCAGGTCGCGATCATCGGGGCCGGTCCGGCCGGAATGTTCCTCGCCCACCTCCTCGCCCGGGCGGGGATCGACGCCGTGGTGCTGGAGCGCCGCACCCGCGACTACGTCGAGGGCCGGGTGCGGGCCGGCGTCCTGGAGCAGGGCACCGTCGCGGTGCTGGAGGCACTCGGCCTCGACGGGCGGCTGAAGGCCGAGGGCCTCGTCCATACCGGCACCAACCTCGCCTATGACGGCGAGATCTTCCGCATCGACATGGCCGCGCTGACCGGCGGCGGCGCCGTCACGGTCTACGGCCAGCAGGAGGTGATGCGCGACCTCTTCGACGCCGCCGAGGCGCGGGGCCTGCGCATCGTGTTCGAGGCCGAGGACGTGGCGCTCCGCGACGTCGCGGGCGAGCGTCCCTGCGTGGAGTACCGTTGCGGCGGCGCGGCGCACAGCCTCTCGTGCGACTTCATCGCCGGCTGCGACGGCTTCCACGGGGTCGGCCGCGCGGCGATCCCGCCGGACGTGCTGCGGGTCTTCGAGCGGGTCTACCCGTTCGGCTGGCTCGGCATCCTGGCGGAGCTGCCGCCGGTCAACCACGAGCTGATCTACGCCAACCACCGCAACGGCTTCGCGCTGGCCAGCATGCGCTCGCCGACGCGCAGTCGCTACTACGTGCAGGTCGGGCTCGACGAGCGGATCGAGGATTGGCCGGACGCGCGGTTCTGGGACGAGCTGGCGCTGCGGCTCGGGCCGGAGGCGGCCTCCGGCCTCGTGCGGGGCCCCTCCTTCGAGAAGAGCATCGCGCCCCTGCGCAGCGTCGTGGCCGAGCCGATGCGCCACGGGCGGCTCTTCCTGGCGGGCGACGCCGCGCACATCGTGCCGCCGACCGGGGCCAAGGGCATGAACCTCGCCGTCTCGGACGTGGCGATGCTGGGCGAGGCGCTGGTGGCCCATTACCGCGAGGGCGATGCCTCCGGGCTCGACGGCTACTCGGCGCGGGCGCTGGCGCGGGTGTGGAAGGCGGAGCGGTTCAGCTGGTGGTTCACCGGCCTGACCCACCGCTTCCCCGACATGGATCCCTTCGCGCGCCGCATGCAGGTCGCGGAACTCGCCTATATCCGCGGCTCGGTCGCCGCCCAGACGGTGCTCGCGGAGAATTACGTCGGGCTGCCGATGGGCTGAGGGAGCCGGCCCGGCCGTGGCGTCCGTCGGGCGAGGAAGCGGTCCGACGGGACGATCCGCCATCGCGGCGGAGACGTCCCTGCCAGGGGAGATCCCTGGCGAGCGAACCGATCTCGCCGATGTCCCCTTCCCCCGACGCTTCGGGCGTGCGCAACGGCGTGATCGCCTCTGGCACCTTCGTTGAAGCTGCCGACGGTTTGTGGTACGGGAATCGTACCGCATGCCGGCCGGAGATGATCCAGAGCTTCGCTGACAAGCACGCGCGCGCCCTGCATGAGGGTGGCATCTGTCATCCGCGGTGGCGGGCGTTCGAACGTATCGCCCTGCGCAAGCTCGATGCGCTCGACGCCGCGGTCGACCTCGACGACCTGCGCAGCCCGCCAGGCAATCGTTTGGAACCTCTCCAGGGCGACCGCGCGGGCCAGCACAGCATTCGCATCAACGACCAATGGCGCATCTGCTTTCGCTGGACAGACCTCGGTCCCGAGGAGGTCGCGATCGTCGATTATCATTGAGGTACCGAGATCGTATGCCGCGCATCCGCACCCATCCTGGCGAAGTCCTCCTTGAGGACTTCATGAAACCGTTCGGCCTGAGCGCCCGCCAACTCGCGGAGGCGATCAGGGTGCCGCACAACCGCATCGGCGACATCCTGCGCGAGCGCCGGAGCATCACGGCCGACACGGCCCTCCGGCTCGGCCGCTACTTCGGCACCACGGCCCAGTTCTGGGTCAACCTCCAGACCGCGCACGATCTCTCGAAGGCGGCGGCGACGCACGATTACGAGACGATCCGCCCGCGCGAGGCGGCTCCCACCTGACGATCCCCCCTCAGCCCTCCGCCTCGCCGGTGCGGATCAGTTCGCCCGCCACGTCCCCGATCCGCGGCGCCGGCTCGCGCAGGAAGGGCAGCGGCCGGCAGACCGCCAGGGCCGCGAGGCCGAAGCGGGCCGTCATCAGGCCGTTGAGCACCCCCTCCCCGAGCTTCGCCGAGACCCGCGCCGCGAGCCCCAGGCCCAGCACCTGCTGCACGAGGCTGTCGCCGACCGCGACGCCGCCCGTCACCGCGAGATGCGCGAAGGCCGCCCGGGCGAGCCGCAGGAACCCGAACAGGCCCGGCCGCCCGCCATAGATCGTCGCGACCCGGCGCAGCAGCCGCACCGCCGCGAAGACCACGAAGGCCACGTCCACGATCGCCCGCGGGCTGAGCGCCGTCACGGCCGAGACCTGCTTGGCCGCGTCCGCCACCGCGGCCTTGGCCAGCCGGTCGAGGGGGCCGAGCAATTCGTGCTCGGCGATGCCCAGGCGGTCCTCCACGTCGAGGATCGCGTCGGCCACCGCGTCGAGGCGCCCGCGCGCCGCCGCGAGGCCCGGCCGTTCGGCGTAGAGGGTGCCGACCTCCCGCACCACCGCCTTGGCGGCGGTGTGGTCGCGGCTCGCCAGCGCCGCCAGCGCCGCCTCGCGGATCGCCTCGATGCGCCGCTCGCGCAGCACGCCGGCGAGCTCCCGCCAGACCAGCGCCAGCAGCGCCACCGCCGCCAGCGCGAGGAGCGCCAGCGCCACCGCCCCGAGCCAGGGGGCGGCGGCGAAGAGGTCGGCGATCAGCCGCTCGACCGCGAGCCCGATCCCCAGGCTCGCGAGGCCGCCGAGCGCCGAGAGGAGGAGCGTCGCCCAGGGCGGACCCGCGCGGGGCGCGACCGGCACCGGCACGCCGTCGGCGGCGTCCACGATCTCGAAGGGCTGCTCCACCACCCGCACGCCCTCGGCCAGCGGGGTCTCGGTGCCGGGCGGGCCCGGCTCGGGCGGCAGGCGGAAGGCCCGGGGCTTCGGGGGCAGGCTCATGCGAGGCGGTCGCCGATCAGGAATTGCAGGGCGCGGTCGAGGCGGATCTGCGGCAGCCGGCCCGGCCGGCCGAGCGCGTCCGCCGGCACGCGCGGCGGGCGGAAGCGCGGGAAGCGCAGGGAGCCGGGCTCCACCGCCCCCTCCAGCACCGCCTCGGGCCGCTCGGGCAACTCGCCGGGGAAGATCGCCGCCTCGGTCTCGCCGTCGAAGACGTCGTCGCCGATCGCCTCGCCGGCCTCCGGCGTGCCCGCCACCGCCTGCAGCGTGTGGGGGCCCTCGTGCACCAGGGTCTCGCGGGTCGCCCGCACCGAGGCGAGCGCCACCGTGCCGACCCGCGCCCCCGCCGCCTCCGTGCGCCGCAGGGAGCGGGCCACCAGGAGGCGCAGCAGCGCGTCGAGCCGGTCGTGGCTGGAATGGTGGAGGTGGTCGGCCTTCGTCGCCGCGAACAGGATCCGGTCGGCCCGCGGCGCGAACAGCCGCGACAGCACGCTGTTGCGCCCGATCCGCAGGCTCATCAGCACCCGGTCGAGGGCGTCCTCCAACTCGGCCAGGGCCGCCGCCCCGGCATCCACCGCGGCGAGCACGTCGACCAGCACGATCTGCCGGTCGATGCGCTGGAAATGCTCGCGGAAGAAGGGCGTCACCACCCGGCCCTTGTAGGCCTCGAAGCGGCGCTCCATCAGGCCGCCGAGGCTGTCCGGGCCGGTCGGGCCGGTGAGGAGGAGGGGCGCGAAGGTCAGGGCCGGCGAGCCCGCGAGGTCGCCCGGCATCAGGAAGCGCCCGGGCGGCGTGGTGGCGACCGCCTCGGGCCCCGCCCGCACCGCCGCCAGATAGGCCTTGAAGGCGTCGCTCGCCCGCTCGGCCACGACCTCGTCGAGGGGCTGATTCGGGTCGAGGCCGCGCAGGAGGTCGAGCCAGGGCGCCGCCAGCGCGGCGCGGCCGGGGCGCTGGGCGGCCGCGATCGTCTCCCGCGACCAGCCCTCGTAGGTCTGCTCGATCAGGGCGAGGTCGAGCAGCCACTCGCCCGGATAATCGACGATGTCGACCATCAGGCTCGCGGGGCCGGGCCGCCAGCCGGCCGCCCGCTCGTACGCGATGGCGAGGCGCAGCTGGCTGATCCGGTCGGTGGAGCGCGGCCAGCGCCGCTCCTCGGTCAGCGCCGCGAGGTGCTCCTCGTAGGGGAAGCGCGGCACGTCGTCGTCGGGCTGGGGCACCAGCCGTGCGCGGCGCAGGCGGCCCTCCTGCGAGGCCCTGAGGGCCGGCAGCGGGTTGAGGCCGGAGAGCTGATGCACCAGGGCGGCCGTGAACACGGTCTTGCCCGAGCGGGCGAGCCCGGTGACGCCGAGCCGCAGGGTCGGCTGGACGAGGAGGTCGCTGGAGGCCTCGGCGAGGGCGCGGGCGGCGGAGCCGGCCCGCTCGACGAAGCTCAGGAGGGGCGGCACGGACGGACTTCGCTCTCGCTCGATGGGTGACGGGGAGGTGGCGCGGGCTTCGCCGTTCCGCAAGGGCGCGCCGCGACCGGGAGCGGTCGGCGAGCGGGGGCGCTCACGAAGCCGGGCCGCTCACGGCTGATGCGGCCTCGCCAGCCCCTCCGCCTCCGCCCGCGCGGCGGGCCGCACCGGCGCGGCGGGCTGCGCCTGCGCGGCGGATTGCGCCTGCGCGGCGGATTGCGCCTGCGCGGAGAGCCGCGCCCGGGAGGATTCGGCCCGGGCGATCGCCTCGGCGACGAGGGCCGGATTCGCCCGCAGACTGCCGAGTTCGACCGCCGACATGGCGAGGAGCACCGGCGCGAGGCGGGCAGTCGCGCTCCCCTGCGCGTCGAACAGGCCGAGATCGTCGCCGGCCCCGAGCCCGACGCTCTCGGCGATCCGGCGCGCGTAGGCCTGGATGCGCGCCTCGTCGGAGCCGCACAGGGGGGCGGGCGGGCGCAGCGCCGGAGGCAGGGCGGCGACCGAGGAGAGCGAGGTCAGGGAGGGCAGAGCGGCCGCCTCGGCGAGGAGCCGGTCCCCGTCGAGGAGGCGGGCGGGCGTCACCGGGGCGGCGGGCTCCGGGGCCGCGCCGATGCCGGTGGCGATCGTCGGCACCGAGGCGGCCGGCCGGGGCGGGTTCGGCCGGACGGGAGGGCGCGTCCGGCCCCCGAGCCGGGCGAGCGCCGACCAGGGCTGGATCCGCAGGGCCGGGCCGCCCGGCGCGGCCCGCGCGACGGCGCCGGGCGGCAGACCCGGCGCGGCCCGCGCGACGGCGCGCGCGACGGCGCGGGGCGCCGCGCGCGGCGCCGGGCGCGCGAGGCCGCCGCGGCCGTGGCGGGCGAGGAACCGCGCCCGCAGCGTGCGGCCGATCCCCCGCGGCGCCAGGGCCGTCAGCGCGGGCGAGGCCGGGATGGCCGCCGCCTGGACCGCCGCGGGGCGCCGCGCGGCCCCGCCTCCGGCCGGGCCGGGAGGCCGGGCGAGCGCGGCCGCGGGCGCGGCGCACTCGGCCGGGGCCCAGCGCCGCACGATCGCCAGGGCCGAGCGGCGGCCGAGCACCGTGTAGTAGCGCCTCAGCAGCGCGACCGCGGCGTCGGCCCCCTGCTCGGCCGAGGCGAAGCCCGTGTGGCCCTCCGCGTCGGCGCCGATTTCGCCGTCCCAGCCGGCGCGCTTGATGCACCAGTAATTGTTGAGCTTGACGCAGCGCGCCACGAAGGCGGGATCGGCCGGCGCCGCGAAGGCCACCAGGGCGAGGGAGAGCGGGCGCAGCGAGAAGCGGGCCTCCTCGCGCCAGTTCGACACCGCGCGGGCCTCGGGCCGGTAGAGGGCCGGCCCCGCCTCGGGCACGGCCAGGGCGGTGCGGGCGAGCGCGAGCCGGCCGGCGGCGTCCGCCGCCGCCAGCCCCTCGCGGGCGAGCGCGGCGGCCCGGTCCGCGCCGGGGCCCAGCGCAGTCGCGAGGGCGAGCAGCGGCAGGAGGATCACGGCGCGCTCAGGACGGCTCGGTCGCCGCGGCGGCTGGCGTCATCGGGCGGGCCTCCCTTCCCTCTGCATCATTCGCCGAAGCGGCCACCGGCTTGGCGGCAAAATGATGCGAAACCAACAGTCCAAGCAGAATTGCGCCGTGCCATTCCGCTTAAGGTCACCGGTCGGGGCTCGGGCGGCGCCGCGCTCGCGCGGGAGACGGCCTCCCGCGCGTGCGTTCCGGCGCGCCCGAACCCGCCGCTCGGAAACGGCCGAGCCGGGCTTCGGTTCAGTCGTCCTCGCCCGCGCCGAGCGCCTTGGGGGTGATGAAGCGCTCCAGCGTGCCGCTGTGCGGCGCCACCTCCGCCCAGGCCCCGACCGCGAGGTCGATCACCGCCACGGCGGCGGTCGGGAATTTCCGCGACAGCGCCCGCAACCCGTCGCGGTCCTCGTCCGCGAGCAGCAGCTGGCCGAATTCCTGCAGGCCGGGATTGTGCCCGAGGAGGAGCAGCGTCGCGACCGCGTCGTCGGCGCCCCGCACCACGTCGAGCAGGCGCTTGGCCGAGGCCTCGTAGAGGGCCGGCACGGTCTCCTGCGCGGCGCCCGGCAGGGCCGGCGCCACCAGGCTCCAGGTCTCCTGCGTGCGCCGCGCGGGCGAGACCAGGGCGTGGTCGGGCCGCAGGCCCTCCTCGGCGAGGTAGGCGGCCATGCGCGGCGCCGCCTCGCGCCCCCGGCGGCTGAGCGGCCGGTCGCTGTCGGGGACGCCGTCGGGCCAGTCCGACTTGGCGTGGCGCAGCAGGATCAGGCGGCGCATGGCTTTGCCTCCGTCAGCGGCCGTCGCGGCGGCTCAGGAACGCGAGCTTCTCGAACAGGGCGACATCCTGCTCGTTCTTCAGGAGCGCCCCGTGCAGCGGCGGGATCAACTTGCGCGGGTCGCGCTCCCGCAGGCTCTCGGGGCCGATATCCTCCGCCATCAACAGCTTGAGCCAGTCGAGCAGTTCGGAGGTCGACGGCTTCTTCTTGAGCCCCGGCGCCTCGCGCACCTCGAAGAAGATGCGCAGGGCCTCCTCCACCAGGCGCTGCTTGAGGCCCGGATAATGCACCGCGACGATCGCCTGCAGCGTCTCGGGATCCGGGAACTTGATGTAGTGGAAGAAGCAGCGACGCAGGAAGGCGTCGGGCAATTCCTTCTCGTTGTTCGAGGTGATGATGACGATCGGGCGCCGCGCCGCCCGCACGGTCTCGCCCGTCTCGTAGACGTGGAACTCCATGCGGTCGAGTTCGAGCAGGAGGTCGTTCGGGAACTCGATGTCGGCCTTGTCGATCTCGTCGATCAGCAGCACCGGCCGCTCCGGTGCCGTGAAGGCCTCCCAGAGCTTGCCGCGGCGGATGTAGTGGCGGATGTCCGAGACGCGCGGGTCGCCGAGCTGCGAGTCGCGCAGGCGCGAGACCGCGTCGTACTCGTAGAGGCCCTGCTGGGCCTTGGTGGTCGACTTGACGTGCCAGGTCAGAAGCGGCGCGGAGAGCGCGCGGGCCACCTCCTCGGCCAGCACCGTCTTGCCGGTGCCCGGCTCGCCCTTGATCAGGAGCGGGCGCTCCAGCGTCACGGCGGCGTTCACCGCGACCGCGAGATCCGGCGAGGCGACGTAGGTATCGGTTCCGGAAAAGCGCATCGGCCCTCACATCCTGCTCTCGGAGCAGAACATCTAAGCGATGCCTCTGGGAACCGCGAGTCGGGACCGGGGCGGAGGCGCCGGCGGCCCGGGGGCAGGGATCGAGGAGGAGACGGGCACCCCCGGGCCGCCGGCTTCGCACCGCGCGGCGGGGAGCCGGCGGCGCGACGCGGGATCATAGGGTGGTCGCGCCGGCCTCACCTCCACATAGGTTAGTGCAGCAACCTCCCCGCATTTACATGAATCAGGATCGAAAAAAAGGGCCGCGCCTCACCGGCACGGCCCAGTATTCGGAGGAGATCCGCAGAGGAGCCAAGACGCCACACACTGCCTGTTGCCAACACATCGGTTCTCGGGTTGTTCCCGGAGCGACTGGGAATTCCCGGGTGCCGCCGGGCCGTGCGGCGGCGCGGCGGCGGAACGCCCGGCCGGCAAGGTCTCGGCCATCATCGGCGGCGGCGGAGGCCGCGTCCGACCCCCGCCGCAGGCATATCCCGAGCGCTCGACTGATTTGTGCACCTTTCACGATCGCGTAGCGCCACGCTGAAACCAACCTCGCCCGGCCTCATTGCCCTTTCGTGGGGCTCATAACCTGCGATAGCGGCGGTTCGGGAGGCCGGTGCGGCCCCCGCAAGAGGGTTTGACATGCGTCGTGCGGACACGGTGTTCCAACCTGCCCAAACCAGTTCGGAGGCGGCCGTGGCGCACGGCGTCGGGCGCGGCCTGCAGGACCTGTTCGGGGCGCCCATGCAGGAGGCGCTGCCGGAGCGCCTGCGCGACCTCGTGGCGCTGCTGGTCGCCCGCGACGCGGTCGGCCGGCGCGAGGAGGGACGGCGCGGGCCGGCCGGCGAGCCGACGCAGCTCGTCCTGGTGGTGGAGGACGACCCGGCCGTGCGCGACCTCGCGGTGACGCTGCTGCGGGACACGGTGCTCGACGTCGCCGCCTGCGGCAGCGGCGAGGAGGCGGTGGCCCTCCTCAAGCAGCGCGGCACCGAGGTCGCCATGGTGTTCACGGACGTGCGGCTGCCGGGCGGGATGGACGGGATCGCCCTCGCCCGTGCGGTGAGCCAGCTCTGGCCGGGCGTGCGGGTCGTCGTCACGTCGGGCTTCGCGGATGCGCGGATCGCCGGCCTGCCGCAGGGCGCCGTCTACATGCCCAAGCCCTGGCGCGCCCTCGACGTGCTCGCCCAGGTCGACCACGCCGTGCGCCACCCGGACCCGCCGGTGGCCTGAGCCGAACCGCCCGCTGCGAGGCCGCTCATGCGGACGGCCCAGGCTGCCGACGCGTCGGGCCGCGGATCCTCTCGGCATGTCGACACACGCCGATGGCGTGACGCGGCATCGCGAACGGAACCACCGATCATCGGACATGATCGTCGGTCTTGAACTCTCGTCCCCGCGTCATCTTGCGGCCGAACCGGCATCCGCTTCGTCGGACCGTGCGACCGCCGCAGGATGCCGAGGCGCCGGCCGGCGAGGACGCGCAGGATCAATCCGACATCCGGCGGATTGCGTCGCCATCTCCCATTTCGGCCATGCGGATCTCGGCCTCGCTCAGGCGCCGCGCGGGCTCGTCATACCCGGACGTGATCGTCCGGACAGCGCATCACTCCCGCTCGCGCTGGACCAGGATCCGGTCGTTGGCGGGGAGCACGATGTGGCACTGCATCCCCTCGGGCCGGAAGCTCAGGGCGGCGCTGCCGCCGAGCTCGTAGGACAGGGTGCGCTCGATCAGCTCGGTGCCGAAGCCGCGCCGCGACGGCGGATCCCCCGAGAGCGTCACCCCGGTCTCGATCCAGGCGAGCGTCAGCAGGGGCTCGGGCGCGGACCGGTCCTCGATCCGCCACGTCACCGTCACCCGCCCGCTCGGGGCCGTCAGCGCCCCGTGCTTGACCGCGTTGGTGGCGAGTTCGTGGATGGCGAGGGCCAGGGTCTCGGCGGCCTTGGGGCGCAGGCGCACCGGCGGGCCCTCGATCCGGCGCACCTGCTCGCCCTCGTGCGCCGCGTGGGCCAGGAGTTCGTGGCTGACGAGCTGCTCCAGGTCGATGCCCGCGGCCGGGTCGCGGGTGACCGCGGACTGGACGCGCGCGAAGGCGTCGATGCGCCCCTCCAGGTGGGCGGCGTAATCCTCCACGGTGTCGCTCGACAGGGCTGTGCGCCGGACGACCGAGCGCATCACCGCCAGCGTGTTGCGCACCCGGTGCTGCAATTCGGCGAGCAGGAGCTTGGCCTGCCCCTCGCTGGCGCGCAGGGCCTCCTCGGCCCGCAGGCGGGCCGTGATGTCCACGAAGGTGACGACGACCCCGGCGATGAAGTTGTCGACGCTGCGGTAGGGCAGCACCCGCACCATGTAGCGCGCGCCCGTGGCCGGGTTGACGATCTCCCGCTCGACGGTGCCGAGCGTGCGCAGCACCCGCCGCGCATCCTCCTGCAGCTCGTCGTAGGCGACCCGCGGCTTGATGTGGGCGATCGGCCGGCCGACATCCGACTCGACGAGGTGGAACACCTCCGACACGGCCGGTGTCGAGTTCGTCACCCGCAGGTCGTTGTCGAGGAAGACCGTGGCGATCTGCGTGCTCTCCAGGAAGTTCTTGAGGTCGCTGGTCGCCCGCGTCAGCTCGTTGACGCGATGGCCGAGCTCGCCGTTGACGGTGGTGAGCTCCTCGTTGACCGACTGGAGCTCCTCCTTGGAGGTCTCGAGCTCCTCGTTGGCGCTCTGAAGCTCCTCGTTGAGGGATTGGTACTCCTCGTTGGAGGATTTCAGCTCCTCGTTCGTGCTCTCGAGCTCCTCGATCGTGGCCTGGAGCCGGTCCTTGGTGGTGCGCAGCTCCGCCTCGAGGCGCTGGGCGTGCTCGGTCTGGGCGGAGGGAGCGGGGGCGCCGTCCTCGTCGCTCGCCAGCATCGCCCCGTCCTTGAACAGCACGACGAAGCTGAGGCCCGCGCCCGGCGCCTCCTGGACCGGCTCGACCACGAGGTCGACCACCAGCCGGTGCCCGTTCAGCCCGATGCGCAGCCCGTCGAGCTGCACGGTCGCGCCGTGCTCGGCCGCCCGGGTCAGGGCGGCGCGCAGGTCGAGGCGCAGGTCCGGGTGCACGAGCTGCAGCAGGTTGAGGCTCGCCGCGCCCCCGGCCGGGTCGATGTAGCGGCCGGTCCGCCCGGAGAAGTGCAGGACCGTGTAGCTCTCGTCCACGATGACGTAGGCGGGGGCGAAGCGCTCGGCGAAGCGCTCGGCCCGGCGCGTCAGCGTCGCCTCGGCCGCGCGGGGCCGCTCGGGGGGCACGGCGGACGCCGTCACGCGGCGGTCGACCGCCGCGAAGGGGAAGTCCGGCAGCGTGCGCGTGCCGGTCTCCAGCCGCCGGAAGATCCGCGAGCGGCCCTCGATCGGGGCGAACAGCCCCGTGTGCCGCGAGACGTTCTCGGAATTGCCCAGGAACAGGAAACCGCCCGGCCGCAGGGCGAAGTGGAACAGCGGGACGACCCGGCTCTGCAGCTCCGCGTCGAGGTAGATCAGCAGGTTGCGGCAGGAGATGAGGTCGAGGCGCGAGAAGGGCGCGTCCTTGATGATGCTGTGCTGGGAGAAGATGCACATCTCCCGCACTTCCTTAACGACGCAGTAGGTGTCGCCCTCCCTGACGAACCAGCGGGCGAGGCGCTCGGGCGACATCTCGGCGGCGATGTCGTCGGCGTAGCGGCCCGCCCGCGCGGCGGCCAGCGCCCGTCCGTCGAGGTCGGTGGCGAAGATCTGGATCTGCGGCACCTCGTCCCGGTCGGCCAGCTGCTCGCGCAGCAGGATCGCGATCGAGTAGGCCTCCTCGCCGGTCGAGCAGCCGATCACCCAGACCCGCAGCTGGTCGCTGCGGCGCTTGCCCGAGAACAGGGCCGGGACGACCTCGCGCTCCAGCAGGTCGAACTCGCCCGGGTCGCGGAAGAACTGCGTCACCCCGATCAGCAGGTCGTTGAACAGGCCCTGCGCCTCGTCCGGCTTGGCGCGCAGGATCTCCACGTAGGCGGCGAGGCTGTCGGCCTGCATGACCTGCATGCGCCGCTGCACCCGGCGCAGGAAGGTGCCGGGCTTGTAGCCGTGGAAGTCGTGCCCGGTCTTGTTGCGCAGGATGGTGGCGACCGCGGTGAGCGCGCCCGCGATCTCCTCCCCGGGGGGCGCGCCCTCGGGCATCGCCTCGTCCTCGCGCAGGAGCTGCGCCGCGTAGGCCCTGAGGCGGTCGGCGAGGTCGTCGAGGGGCAGGATCGCGTCCGCGAGCGCGGCCGGGCTGTTGCTGGCCGCAAGGTCGTCGGCCCGCGCCTCGGCGGTCTCCTCGGCCAGGGCGAGGCCGCCCGCTTCCTTGATCATCTTGACGCCGAGCGTGCCGTCGCCGTCCGTCCCGGCGAGCGCCACCACCACGGCGCGCCGGTTCTCCTCGCGGGCGAGGGACACGAGCAGGCTGTCGATCACGCCGCGCTCCCCGGGCGCCTGCTCGGCCGGGCGGGTCCGGAAGCGACCGCGCTCGATCGTGGCGATCGCGCCCGGGGCCGGGAGGTAGAGGCGGCCCCCCGCCAGGGGGAGCCCGTCCTCGACCGCCGTCAGGCCGCGCCCGGACAGGCCGAGGGCGAGGCGCAGCCGCGCCTCGTCCAGGATCTCGCGATGCTGCAGGATGAGGATCGTCGCCACCTGCGCGCTCGGCAGCGGGCCGGCGAGGAGCCGTTCGAGGGAGGCCGGGCTCGCCGCGGAGGCGCTGACCGCCAGGACGACACCGACCGGATCGTCGGCCCCGGAAGCGATCGTGTCAGCCTCCATGATCTCTCCCGCTGCCTCCCGTGGCGCGCCGCCGGCCCGGCGCGCCGCTGCCGTCCCTGGTGCGAAACGCGCTTCCGCCGGCCGGGCGGGAGATTAGCCCGCCTCGCCGTTCCCGTCTCCGGGATCGGCGGCGCCGGGCTGCGGCATCGCGCTCAGAATCGCCCGCCGGATCGTCTCCCCGTAGCCGCGATACTCCGCGGCGCGCGCCTCGTACATCTCGGCCACGGCGCGACGGCCGGACCGGCGTCCGTCCTCGGCCATCCGGGCCACGAGGTCGGCCCGCTCCTCGACGATGCGCAGGGCCACCCGCATCGCCTCGTCGACCGCCGCCTCCTGCTCCTTGGCGAGGGCCTCGGCGGTGAGCGCGTGGCCGACCTGGCAGCGGAAGCGCACGGGCTTGCTGCCGCGCACCTCCGACAGCACGCCGCAGCAATGCGGGCAGGTCAGGGGGGCCGGGTCGGCGATCTGGCGCAGCACGCCGCTGCCCACCCGCTCGCCCGCCGCGATGTCGACCTCGATGCGGATCTCCGGCGGCACCGGCAGGCGCGGGCCGGGCGTCTCCCGGGCGAGATCCGACAGCACGTCGCCGAGCCGCGCGCCCGGCACCGCGAGGTCGACCGCCGCCGCCGCGAGGGCGGCGAGCGGCATCTCGTCGGCGACCGCGTCGGCCGGGTCCTGGACCAGGGCGAGGCCGCCGCAGGCCTTGATCGCGTCGAGCCCCGCGGCGCCGTCGTTCAGGAGCCCGCTCAGCACGACGCCGATCACCCGCGGCCCGTAGGCGATCGCCGCGGAGCGGAAGAGCGGGTCGATGGCCGGCCGCACCATGTTCTCGCGCGGGCCCCGGCCGAGGCGGATCACCCCGTCGACGAGGAGCAGGTGCCGGTCCGGGACGCCGAGATAGATGTGGCCGGGGCGGATCGCCATGCCGTCCTGCGCCGTCTCGACCGGCAGGCGGCTCGCCGCGGAGGTGACGGTGGCCAGGAGGCCGAGGCTGCGCGCCGGGATGTGCAGCACCACCAGGACGGCCGCCGGCAGGTCGGCCGGCAGCGCCCGCAGCAGGGCCTTGAGCGGGACGGTGGCGCCGGCCGAGCCCCCGATGACGATGATGTCGCGATTGGTCACGGGCGCTCCTGGCTGCGGGTCGCGGTCAGCTGTCGTTGGCGTCGAGCTCCTGGCCTTCGCAGTCGAGGTGGAGGTAGTTGGGGCTGAACAGGGCGGCGTCCTGCAGGGCCTCCAGGTCGGGGACCGTCAGGGTCTTGCCGCGCAGGATGACGAGGCCGCGGGCGCGCAGATCCTGCAGCGTGCGGTTGACGTGGACTGTGGAGAGCCCGGTGGCGTCGGCGAGTTCGGCCTGCGTCACCGGCAATTCGCAGCTCGTCCCGTCCGTGAGCCCGATGCCGCGCAGCCGGATGAACACCTCGCAGAGCAGGTGCGCCATCCGCTCCAGCGCGTCGCGCTGGCCGAGATTGGTGGTCCACTCGCGCTGGGTCGCTTCCTCGACCAGGGAGTACCACCACAGGGCGCGGCTGAGCCGGGGGAAATTGTCGGTCAGATCGAGGATCGTCTCGCGCGGGATCTCCACCACGGTCGCGGGCGAGAGGGTGCCCACCGAGTGGTCCATGTGCTTGAGGATGAACATGCGGATGTCGCAGAGGTCGCCCGGGAGCAGGAAGGCGGCGATCTGGCGCCGCCCGTCCTCCAGCACCTTGTAGCGGCAGGCCCAGCCGTCGAGGATGAGGTTGACCCGCCGCGGCGCCTCGCCCTCCCGGATAATGTCCTCGCGCGAGCTGAACCGGCGCAGCTTCCCCGACGCCGCGCGTTCGAGCGCCTGCTTGTCGTCGCTCGACAGGCGGGTGAACTGCTCGAGCTTGCGGATCAGATAGGTCGGCATCGCAGGCTCCCGTCCCTCGTCCGTTACAACGATTGGAGCGGACCGGGCTCACTCCATGTTATTCGTCAGGGAGCCACGTTATGCATCATGCATCAATGGTTTTCCGACGCATGATCCGGAGTGGAGCCGCGCATGGCAGCATCGTTCCCGGCCGGTCCGCTCGCGCAACGTCGGGTCCTGGTGGTGGAGGACGAGTATTTCATCGCGGACGACATGGCTCAGGCCCTCGGCCGGCTCGGCGCCGTGGTCGTGGGACCGGCCCCGAGCCGGGACGCCGCCATGGCTCTGATCGACGGGGGTGCGCGGATCGACGCGGCCGTGCTCGACATCAATCTGCGGGGTGAGACGGTGTTCCCGGTCGGTGCCCTTCGTGTTCGCCACGGGCTACGACCGCGTCGCGGTGCCGGCGGCCTACCGGGACGTGCGCACTGGGAGAAGCCGTTCGATCCGGCCTCCCTCGCCCGCGCCCTGCCCCGGCTGCTGCCGGGCTTCGCCTGATCCCTGCGGCAGCGCGCGCTGCCGCTCTCCATCCCTGCGGCAGCGCGTGCGCTGCCGCACATGGCGGCCCGAACCTTTCGCGGCTGCGAACGTCGTCCCGGTGAAGGCCGCCCGAGAGCGGCCCGAACCACGGAGACACCGATGAAACTCAAGCCCTTCCTCGCCGCCGGCGCCCTGCTCGTCGCCGCCGCCCCGGCCTTCGCGCAGGGCGGCTCGCCCTACAACGCGTCCGGCTCCCAGGCGGGCGGCCCGCGTGCCGGGATCGAGCGCCGCTACGGCCTCACCGAGGGCGATCGCGCCGGCTACGACGCGATCTATCCCCGCGAGCGCGCCCCCTTCGCGGTGGTGCCCCGCGGCCAGGCCTATCCGGGCTTCCTCGTCGAGGAGTGATCCGACATCCGACGGATGGCTTCGCCATGCGGATGTCGGCCTCGCTCAGGCGCCGCGCGGGCTTGGCATCCGCTGTCCGGACGTGATCGTCCGGCCGGACGTGATCGTCCGGACAGCGCCTGAGCCGTCCGGCCGCGGAGCGGGGCGGCCGGGGCCGCCCCGCCTCCGGTCCTCAGCCGGCGACCTCGTGGTTGCCGAGGATCTCCAGCGCGCGCACCAGGGCCGAGTGGTCCTGCCCCCCCGCCCCGTTCGCCGCGCAGGCCGAGAAGAGCTGCTGGGCGAGCGCCGTGCCCGGCAGGCTCAGCCCGAGGCTGCGGGCGCCCTCGAGCGCGAGGTTGAGGTCCTTCTGGTGCAGGGCGATCCGGAAACCCGGGTCGAAGCGGCGCGTGATCATGCGCTCGCCGTGCAGCTCCAGGATGCGCGAGGTCGCGAGCCCGCCGGTGATCGCCTGGCGCACCTTGGCCGGGTCCGCCCCGGCCTTCGAGGCGAAGAGCAGGCCCTCCGCCACCGCCTCGATGGTGAGCGCCACGATGATCTGGTTCGCCACCTTGGCGACCTGGCCGGCGCCGGTGCCGCCCACGTGGGTGACGCTCTTGCCCATCAGGTCGAGGAGCGGGCCCACCCGCGCCACCGCCTCCTCGCTGCCCCCGACCATGATCGAGAGCGCCGCGTTCTTGGCGCCGACCTCGCCGCCGGAGACCGGCGCGTCGACGTAGTGCCCGCCCGCGGCCTCGATGCGGGCTGCGAAGTCGCGGGTGGCGATCGGTGAGATCGAGCTCATGTCGACGACGACGCAGCCGGGGCGCAGCCCCTCGGCGACCCCGCCCGCCCCGAACAGCACCGCCTCCACGTCCGGCGTGTCCGGCACCATCAGGATGACGACCTCGGCGCGCGCGGCCACCTCGGCGGCGCTGGCGCAGGGCCGCCCGCCGGCGGCCACCAGGGCCTCGGGCACGCGACGGCGGCTCTTCAGGTGGAGGCTGTGGCCGCCCGCGATGAGGTGCCCGGCCATGGGCGCGCCCATGATGCCGAGCCCGATGAATCCGACGTCCATGGCGAGGATGCTCCCGATCAGAGGCCGGCGCGGAAGCGCGCGGCGAGGGCCTCGGAGCCGCGGGCGAGGAGCCCGAGATCCGAGCCGATGGCGGTGAAGGTGGTGCCGGCGCGGGCGTAGCGGGCGGCGAGCTCCTCGTTCGCCGTGAGGATGCCGGCCGCCTTGCCGGTCGCGACGATGCGCCCGATCGTGCGCTCGATCTCGGCCACCACCTCGGGGTGGTTCTGCTGGCCGAGATGGCCGAGGCTGGCGGAGAGGTCGCCCGGCCCGACGAAGAGGCCGTCGACGCCCTCCACCGCGGCAATCTCCTCCAGGTTGTCGAGGGCGCGGCGCGACTCGACCTGCACCAGGACGGCGATCTCGCCGTTGCTGCGGGCGTGGTAGTCCGGGATGCGCCCGAAGCGGGCGGCGCGGGGCGCCTGCGAGAAGCCTCGGATGCCCTCTGGGGCGTAGCGCGTCGCGGCCACCACCGCGCGGGCCTGCGCGGCACCGTCGACGTTCGGGATCATCAGCGACTGCGCGCCCGCGTCGAGGACGCGCTTGATGGCGATCGGGTCGTCGCTCGGCACGCGCACCACCGGGGCGGCGCCGCCCTCCGCCATGGCCTGGAGCTGGCCGTAGATGTCGCGCAGGTCGTTGGGCGAGTGCTCCATGTCGAGGAGCAGCCAGTCGAAGCCCGAGCCCGCCACGATCTCGGTCGAGATCGCGCTCGCGAGGCTGCACCAGAGGCCGACCTGCTGGCGGCGCGCGCGCAGCCCGGCCTTGAAGCGGTTGGTGAGGATGTCCATGGGTCGCGTCTCCCGCTGCGGTCAGCGCACGAGGCAGGGTGTCTTGGGATCGAAGGTCCAGCCGGGAATCAGGAACTGCATCGCCGCGGCGTCGTCGCGGGCGCCGAGCCCGTGGCGCTCGTAGAGGGCGTGGGCCGCCTCGACCGCCTCCCAGTCGAGCGCGACGCCGAGGCCCGGCCGCTCCGGCACCCGCACCAGGCCGCCGCGGATCTCCGGCGGCTCCCGGGTCAGGCGCTGGCCGTCCTGCCAGATCCAATGCGTGTCGATCGCCGTGACCTTGCCGGGCGCGGCCGCGGCGGCGTGGGTGAACATGGCCAGCGACACGTCGAAGTGGTTGTTCGAGTGCGAGCCCCAGGTGAGGCCGTGGTCGCGGCAGGTCTGGGCGACGCGCACCGCCCCGGCCAGCGTCCAGAAATGCGGGTCGGCCAGGGGAATGTCGACGGCGCCGAGCTGGAGCGCGTGCACCATCTGGCGCCAGTCGGTCGCGATCATGTTGGTGGCGGTGGGCAGCCCGGTGGCGCGGCGGAACTCGGCCATGACCTCGCGGCCGGAGAAGCCGTTCTCGGCCCCGCAGGGATCCTCCGCGTAGGCGAGCACGTCGCCCCGGCCCCTGCACAGGCGGATCGCCTCCTCGAGCGACCACGCCCCGTTCGGGTCGAGGGTGACGCGGGCCTGCGGGAAGCGCTTGGCGAGGGCGGTCACCGCCTCGATCTCCCGCTCGCCCGCCAGCACCCCGCCCTTGAGCTTGAAATCGTTGAAGCCGTAGCGCTCGTGCGCGGCCTCGGCGAGCCGCACCACGGCATCGGGCGTCAGCGCCTCCTCGTCGCGCAGCCGCAGCCAGCCGTCGCGCGCCTCGGGCTCCCGGTAGGCCAGATTCGTGCGGCGGCGGTCGCCGACGTAGAACAGGTAGCCCAGCATCTCGACCGCGTCGCGCTGCTGGCCCTCGCCGAGGAGGGCCGCCACCGGCACGCCGAGGAACTGGCCGAGCAGGTCGAGGAAGGCGGATTCCACCGCCGTGACCGCGTGGATGGCGACGCGCAGGTCGAAGGTCTGGAGACCCCGCCCCCCCGCGTCGCGGTCGGCGAAGCGCGCCCGCATGGCGGCGAGCACGCGGTTCCAGGCGCCGAGGGGCTGGCCGAGGACGAGGCCGCGCGCATCCTCCAGGGTCTGCCGGATGCGCTCGCCTCCCGGCACCTCGCCGAGGCCGGTGGCGCCGGTCGAGTCGGTCAGCACCACGAGGTTGCGGGTGAAGAACGGCCCGTGCGCGCCCGACAGGTTGAGCAGCATGCTGTCGCGGCCGGCCACCGGGACGACCCGCATGGCGGCGATGGTCGGCGTGCGCGAGAGGCCCTGCGCGGGGCCGGCGGCGGTCTCCATGGCGTGCTCCCGAAGCGACGGCGTCTGCGACCGTCCCGGGCGCCATTTAGGCCCGCGCGGCGATGCACGTCCAAGCCAAAGACTGAATGGATCGATGCGCCAGGCGTATCGCAGGCGGGGCCGCCCCGCCGGCGGGCTCAGGGCGCGGC
>NZ_KB900609.1:6789604-6841787 GCF_000379105.1 Methylobacterium sp. WSM2598
CCCGTCCAGAGCGGCGCGGCGATCGTGACCGGCCGCATCGCCCGCGCGATGGATCGCGGGCCCGAACCGGGGAAGTCGACGCGCGGGAACCCGACGGACGATCCTGCCGGATGCCCGTGCGGGCGCGGCGGACGGCCCCGCCGGCGCGCCGGCACGGGATCGGACCGCTGCTGACTGAGGATGGTCTGGGGATCTGCCGGCGGGCCGCCGGTCTCGCGCGTCGCGGCGGGTCTGGCAGGCGGGTCGGCGCTCTCTCATCGCCGCGCGCCGCCGCCATCGGCGGCCGCGGCGCTCGCGGGCAGGGCCGCGCGGGAGCGGGCCGCCCGGCGGAGTTCAGTGGACGGAGCGGACGGCCGGCGCCTCCCGGGCCAGGCGGGCCTGCTGGATGATCGACGCCTCGTAGAGCTCCGCCTGGGCGCGGGTCAGGCCACTCACCAGCACGCTGGTGCCGCGATACACCGTGTATGTCCCGTCCTGGGTCGGTTTCACCCGGATCGCGTCCTGGGTGGTAACAGCGTCTGAAGCCATGCGAGGCCTCCCCTTGTGCGCTGGATTTCGCGAACGTTCCGCGATGAACGCGACGTTAACGAAATGTGGCCCCTGCGCAAGGGGCGCGCCTTTTTCCAAGCTGATTCGGGCCGGCAATGCGGCAGAATGCCAGGGGACGCGACGCACTCTCGGTGACGCAATGCGTCCTCAGGAGGGTGCGCGTTCCGTTGGGGCAAGGGCCGACGGGGACAGGTCGCGCGGGGCGCTCGGCAGCGTCCACCAGCCCACGGCCGACTGGACCGCGAGCGTCATCACGACGAGGAGCACGGTCACGAGGGCGTGCCGGCGGAACACGGGAGCCGGCACGGCCGGAACGCCGGCCGCTTCGGTCTCCAGAGGCTCCGGCTCGAGCGGCAGCAGCGAGGTGTAGATCCCCGCGGGCTGGCCGGCCGACCGGTGGAAGGGTCCAATGCTGAACATCGGCGACTCCTGTCGAGGGCCCCTGGGACGCGGGCCATCGGATCGGAGGAAGATTAACAGATGCTGAACAAAGAGCCACCCCCGGCGCTCCATCCGGCCTAAATTGCCGCCAATGCGAGGGATTTTCCCGCCGTTCCGCCTCCCCGGCGCCCCCGGGGAGCGTCAGGACCGGCGCGGCGGGTCCCGGCTCAGGCCGCGCCGGGCGAGTTCGTCGCAGTAGCGGGCGAACCGCTCCTCCCGGGTCGCGCCGAGCTCGCGCAGGTAGGTCCAGGAGAAGATCCCGGTATCGTGCAGGTCGTCGAAGCCGAGCTTGACCGCGTAATTGCCGACCGGGGTCACCGACAGGATCTGGACCTCGCGCTTGCCGCCGATCCACTGGCGCTCGGAGGGGGCATGGCCCTGGACCTCGGCCGAGGGACTCTCCACCCGCAGGTACTCGGCCGGCAGGGCGTAGGCGGCGCCGTCCGCGAAGGTCACGTGCAGGACGCGCTTGTCCCGCGCCAGGCGGATCTCGGTCGGCCAGTCTGCATCGCTCATGGGGCTTCTCCCGGGGCTCTCCCGCCGGCCGCTTGCTCGCCGCCGCATCTGCCCTCATATGCAGGGGGCGGCCCGGCCGCCAGAGATCGGGCGGTCCACGGGGCCGCACCCCGGTCCCGGCAGGCCGCCAGAGAGGAGCGTCCAGCCCGCCATGTGGGGTCCCGCCGACGAGACGACGTGCCCGGCGCCCACGCGGCCGGCGCCCCTGATCGACCCCTTCCAGCGGGCGATCACCTACCTGCGCGTCTCGGTGACCGATCGCTGCGACCTGCGCTGCGTCTACTGCATGGCGGAGGACATGACCTTCCTCCCCCGGCGCGACCTGCTCACCCTGGAGGAGCTCGACCGGGTCTGCGCGGTCTTCGTCGCGCGCGGGGTGCGCAAGCTGCGCATCACCGGCGGCGAGCCCCTGGTGCGGCGGGACATCATGCGGCTCTTCCGCGGCCTGTCGCGGCACCTCGCCTCGGGCGCCCTCGACGAGCTCACGCTGACCACGAACGGCACCCGGCTCGCCCAGTACGCGGCCGAACTCGCCGATCTCGGGGTGCGGCGGATCAACGTCTCCCTCGACACCCTCGATCCGGCCCGCTTCCGCGCCATCACCCGCCGGGGCGACCTCCCGGTCGTCCTCGGCGGCATCGCGGCGGCGCGGGCCGCCGGGATCCGGGTCAAGATCAACGCCGTGGCGCTGCGGGGCGTGAACGAGGACGAGATCGTCCCGATGCTCGAATGGGCCCACGGCGAGGGCATGGACCTGACCCTCATCGAGGTCATGCCGCTCGGCGAGATCGAGCCCGACCGGGCCGACCAGTTCCTGCCCCTCTCGGTGGTGCGCGAGCGCCTCGACGCCCGTTTCCGCCTGACGCCGCTGCCCGACCGCACCGGCGGCCCGGCCCGCTACGTGCGGGTGGAGGAGACCGGCGGGCGGCTCGGCTTCATCACGCCGCTGACCCATAATTTCTGCGAGAGCTGCAACCGGGTGCGCCTCACCTGCACGGGCAGGCTCTACATGTGCCTCGGCCAGGAGGACGCGGCGGATCTGCGCGCGCCCCTGCGCGCCTCGCCGGACGACGCGCTGGTGGCCGAAGCGATCACCGAGGCGATCACCCGCAAGCCCAAGGGCCACGACTTCGTCATCGCGCGCGCGGCGCGCCCGGCCGTGCCGCGGCACATGAGCACCACCGGCGGCTGAGCCGTCAGGGAAGCAGGAGCAGGCTGCCGCGGCTGCGCCCGGATTCGAGGTCGCGCTGCGCCCGCCCGGCCTCGGCGAGCGGGTAGGTGCCGCCGATCTCGCCGGCGATCCCCTCCCGCATCGCGGCGAGCACGGCGCGGGCCGCCTCCGGGTAGCGCGCGCGGTCCGCCGCGTAGGCCATCACGCTCGGCCGGGCGAGGGACAGGGAGCGGCGCGGCCCGACCTCCTCCACGGCGAGCGGCGGGATCGGCCCCGCCGCCTGCCCGACGCTCGCCACGGTGCCGAAGGGCCGCAGGCAGGCGAGCGTGCGCGCCAGCATCCCGCCCCCGATCCCGTCGATGGCGAAGTCGACGCCGCGCCCCCGCGTGAGGTCGGCGACCCGCGCGGGAAGGTCGGCGTCGCGGCCGACGATCACGGCGGCGGCCCCGCTCGCGCGGGCCGCCTGCGCCTTCTCCTCGGACCCGACCGTGCCGATCACCACCGCGCCGAGGCGCGAGGCCCAGCGCGTGACCAGCGCCCCGAGCCCGCCCGCCGCGGCATGGACCAGCAGCACGCTCCCGGCCGTCACCGGACAGGTGAGCGTCAGCAGCATGTGGGCGGTCAGGCCGCGCAGCAGCGAGGCCGCGGCGGCCTCGTCGGAGATCGCCTCCGGCAGGGGAATCGCCCGCCAGGCCGGGAGCAGGCGCGTCGCCGCATAGGCGCCGGGCACTCCCGCATAGGCCACCCGCTCCCCCGGGGCGAGGCCCGCGACGCCGGGCCCGACCGCCTCGACGACGCCCGCCCCCTCGACTCCGGGCACCGCCGGGAGCGGCAGTTCGTAGAGGCCCGTGCGGTGATAGATGTCGATGAAGTTCACGCCGATGGCCCGGTGCCGGAGCCGGATCTCGCCCGGGCCGGGCTCCTCGGCGCCGCAGGGGACGATCTCCAGCCGCTCGACCTCTCCGCACGCGGCCATCTGCACCTTCACGTCCATGGCATCCTCCATCGGGTGACGGGCGAGTGTCCGGCGTGGCGGGCCGGGCGGAAATTCCCTATTCTCGGCCCTCCTTTGTGCGAAACTTCACAGGGGGCATCCGGCGCGAGGAGGATTCTTCAGGTGGATTGGGACGGCCTGCGGCACTTCGCGGCGCTCGCGGAGGAGGGCAGCCTCTCGGCCGCGGCGCGGCGCCTGGGCGTCGAGCACGCGACGGTGGCGCGCCGGGTCGCCGCCCTGGAGGCGCAGCTCGGCCTCAGGCTCGTCGACCGGCGCGGGCGCCGGCTGGTCCTGACGCCGGAGGGCGCGCGGATCGCCATCCTCGCCGCCCGCATGGAGCGGGAGGCCCAGGCGATCGGGCGCGCCGCGGCGGGCACGCGGTCGAGCCTCGTCGGCGAGGTGACGCTGAGCGCGCCGCCCGCCCTCGCGGCCGCGCGCCTGATGGCCCCGTTGGCGGCCCTGCAGGCGCGGCATCCCGGCCTGACGATCCGCCTGCGCGCCGAGACGCGGCACGCCTCCCTGGCGCGGCGGGAGGCCGAGGTGGCGGTGCGGCTGAGCCGCCCGGAAACCGGCGAGGTCGCCGTCAGCAGGCTCGGCGAGATGACCTTCCGGCTCTACGCCAACCCGGATTCCCTCCGCGGCCGGCCGGAGGCGGCGTGGCGCTTCGTCGGGGCGGACGGCGCGATGCAGGGCTCGCCCCAGCAGGTCGCCCTGGAGGCGGTGGCGGCCGGGCGGCCCTTCGCGGTCCGGGCCGAGAGCGTCGAGATCCAGGCCGCCGCGGCGCGCGCCGGCGCCGGGATCGCGATGCTGCCGGATTTCCTGGCCGCCGCCGACCCGCTCCTGGCGCCGCTCCGCCCGCAGGATCCGCCGCTGCGCCGCGAGATCTGGCTCGTGGTCCACGCCGACCTGCGCGCGGCGCCGGCGGTCCGCGCCGTCACCGCCTGCCTGCGCGACGCCTTCGCGGGCCCGCCGCCAGCGCCCGAGGGGTGAGGCTCATCCGACATCCGGGTGATGGCTTCGCCACGCGGATCCCGGATCACAGCCGATAGGCCATCCGCACCCCGCCCCAGTGCCGCCCGTGCACGCGCACCGGCGCCGAGACCTCGCGCAGGGGCGCCGCCCGCCCCTCCTCCGGGCGGAGCTGGACTAGGAAGGGGCGCATCGAGCGGGCCGCCGCGAGCCCGGCGGGATCGTCGTGGAAGCGCTGGTGGCGCGCGTGGCGGGCCGTCCAGTCCGGGTCGCCGGGACGGGGCTCCTGCGCGAAGCGGCGGTTGTGCACCGGGGCGTAGCCGTTGCGGTCGACCGCGAAGCAATGGGCGAGGCGCGCATCCGCGAGCAGGGGCGGCTCCAGGAGCGGCGGCAGGATCTCCTCCAGGACGGGGCCGGCCGCGGTGAGGAAGCGCGGCGGCGCGCTGCCGGGAACCGGGGCGTAGGCCGGGTCGAACAGGGCGTCGCGGGGGAGCCGGCCGAGGCCGAGAGCGCCCTCCAAGGCCTGCCCGACCTCGGCGGCGAGGTCCTGGGCCGCCGCCACCAGGGGGCGATGGGCCGCCTCGATCCGCGCCAGGGCCGGCGCGCAGCGCGCGGCATCGGCCTCCCGCGCGAAGGCGCAGTGGAGGCCCCGGGGGCTGGTCCCGACCACCCGCACGGCGACCCGGCCGATCCCGCGCAGGTCGAGGTCGAGGAGGCTGCCGGGCGCGGCCGCGACCCCGGCGGGGGGCGTGAGCAGGAGCCCGCCGGCGCCGAGATCGACCACGCGCCCGAGGCCCCGCCGCCCCAGCCGGGCCGGGAGATCGAGCGGGTAGCGGTCGTGCAGGCGCCGGTCGCCGATCTCGGCATGGCGCAGGGCCGCGACGAGGCGGGGCCCGGAGCCGGCGAGGCCCCGCGCCGCCGCCTCGGCCGCCGCCGCGCGCAGCACCGCGCCCGACGCCGCGACCAGCGCCTCGGCCAGGTCGCCGCCGAGCCGGTCGGCCTCCTCGGCGATCCCCCGGGCCGTCCCGGCGATGGCCTCGGCTTGGTCGGCCTGGGCGCCGCTCGCCGCCCGCAGGGTGGCGAGCACCGGGCCGAGGCCGGCCACCGAGGCCGCCGCCATCCCGGCCGCGGCGGTCGCGGCCGCGGCCCCGTCCTCGCAGCGGCGGCCGAGCTGCCGGATCGCCTCCCCGGCCCGCAGGCCCTCGGCCGCGAGCCGCGCCGCGTCGCGGGCCATCCGGGCGCAGCCCTCGCCGGCCTCGCCGAGGCGCGCCGCCTCGATCGTGGCCTGGTGGGCGAGGAGGTTGGCCTCGCGGGCGACGACCGCCACCCGGTCGACGGCGCGGGCGATGGCCTCGGCGGCGTCCGCGAGCAGGCCCGCCGCGCGGCGGGCCTCGGCGTGGCTCTCCCCGGCCTGGTCGAGGTGGCGGCCCGCCTGTTCGAGCACGGCGCCGAGGCCGGCCGCCTCCCCGGCCAGGATGTCGGCCGCCGCCGCGATGCCGCGGCCGTCCTCGGCGAGGTCCCACGGGATGCCGGCGGCGAGGCGCCCGGCCGCGGCCGCGTAGCCCTCCTGCGCGGCGGACGCGGCGGCGGCGAAGGAGGTCGTCGCGCCGGTGAGGTCGCGGGCCGCGCGGGCGACCTCCGCCTCGACGGCATCGACGAGGTCGAGCCCCGCCCGGCGCGTGGGCGCGGCCCATCCGCCCGGGGCGGGGCGGGGCCGCGGCGCCTCGGGCGGGAGCAGCTCGACGGCCTCGAGGGGATCCTGCGGCGTGCGGGTGCGGGTCGGGCGCATGGCGCCATCAGGCGGGTCGCCGCTTAAAGGCGGATTAACCCTGGGGCCGCCCGTCCGCCGCGGTTGCGCGCGCCGCCCCGGCCGTGGCAAGGGTCCGCGTCACGCCAGAACGGCGCGTCCCGCCAGACGGGCCGCGTCCCGCCGAGCCCCTGCCCGGATGAGCCGCCTCTCCTCGCGCCTCCTCGTCCTCCTCAGCCTCGCCGCCGTGCCGGTGCCGGCCGCGCTGCCGGCGCGGGCCGCCGGCCTGCCGGAGCCGGTGCGGATCGCCACCGAGGGCGGCAACCCGCCCTTCAACTACGTCGAGGACGGCCGGCCGGCCGGGTTCGAGGTCGATCTCGCCGAGGCCCTGTGCGGGCAGGCGCGCCTCACCTGCCGGATCGTCACCCACCAGTGGGACGGGATCATCCGGGGCCTCGAAGCGGGCGAGTACGACGCCATCATGGCGTCCCTCGCGATCACCGAGAAGCGCCGGGGCCGCATCGCCTTCTCGCGCCCCTACTACCGCATCCCCTCCGCCTTCATGGCCCGCCGCGACGCCCCGGCGCCCCCCCTCGACCCGGCCTCCCTGAAGGGCCGGGCGATCGGCGTCGCCGCGCGCTCGCGCGAACTCGCCTACCTGGAGGCGCGGGCGCCGGGCGCGGATCTGCGCGTCTTCGATTCCGTGAAGGATGCCGGCTACGACCTGCGCCTCGGCCGGCTCGATCTCGTGCTCGGCGACAAGCGCGAGCTCTCGGAGATCCTGGCGCTCCACGACGGCGCGGCCTGCTGCCGGCTGGTCGGCGACGTGCCGCCGGGCGATCCGCTCCTCGGCGAGGGCGTCGGGATCGGCCTGCGCAAGGGCGACGACGCCCTGCGGGAGGCCCTCGACGAGGCGCTCGCCGCCCTCGTCCGGGACGGCACCTACGACCGCATCCGGGCCAAGTACCTGCCGTTCGACACCAAGTGAGCCGGGACTCGCCGGGCAGCGCCGCGCGGCCCCGGCCGGCATTCCAGCAAGGGAGGATTCATCCATGGCGAAGGTCGCGTTCCTGGGTCTCGGCGTGATGGGGGCCCCGATGGCCCGCCACCTCGCCGCCAAGGGCCACGAGGTCACCGTCTACAATCGCACGGCCGCCAAGGCGCAGGCCTGGGTGGCGGCCCATGGCGGCCAATCGGCCGCGACCCCGGCCGAGGCGGCCGCCGGCCGGGAGATCGTGTTCGCCTGCGTGGGCAACGACGACGACCTGCGGGCGGTGACAACGGGGCCGGAGGGCGCCTTCGGGGCGATGGCGCCGGGCGCGGTCTTCGTCGACCACACCACCGCCTCGGCGGACGTGGCCCGCGACCTCGCGGCGGCGGCCTCCGCCTCCGGCTTCGGCTTCGTCGACGCCCCGGTCTCCGGCGGCCAGGCCGGGGCCGAGAACGGCGTGCTCACGGTGATGTGCGGCGGGGAGCCCGGGACCTACGCGCGGGTCGAGCCCGCGATCCTGGCCTATGCCCGCTCCTGCCGGCTGATGGGCCCGGCCGGCGCCGGCCAGCTCACCAAGATGGTCAACCAGATCTGCATCGCCGGGCTGGTCCAGGGGCTCGCCGAGGGGATCCACTTCGGCAAGCGCGCCGGCCTCGACATCGAGGCCGTGCTCGACGTGATCTCCAAGGGGGCGGCCGGCTCCTGGCAGATGGAGAACCGCGGCAGGACCATGAACCAGAACAAGTTCGATTTCGGCTTCGCGGTCGACTGGATGCGCAAGGACCTCGCGATCGTGCTCGCCGAGGCCCACCGCAACGGCGCCCTGCTGCCGGTAACGGCCCTGGTCGACCAGTTCTACGCCGAGGTGCAGCGCCTCGGCGGCGGGCGCTGGGACACGTCGAGCCTGATCGCCCGCCTGGAGCGCTGAGGCGGTAGCCGGGCCGGCCTCCCCGCGCCGGCCCGGCGGGACCGGTCCCGCGGCGACCCGCGGCACCGCGGCAACGGACGACCCGGCGCCGAGGCTCCCGCGCGGGAGCCTCGGCGCGGGCGGGTCTACCCTCCCGCCTCCCGCATCGCCGCCTCCGGCGCGAGCCAGCGCCAGCCTGCCCCGGCCTGGTGGCGGAACCACGTCACCTGGCGCTTGGCGTAGGCCCGCGTGTCCGCCTGCCCCCGGGCGACCGCCTCCTCGCGGGTGAGCGCCCCGTCCAGGAAGGCGATCAGGCCCGGCACCCCGTGGGCCCGCATCACCGGCAGCATCGGATCGAGGCGGCGGGCGCGCAGGCGCGCCACCTCGTCGAGGGCGCCCTCCTCCATCATGGCGAGGAAGCGCGCGTCGATCCGGGCCCGCAGGAGCGCCCGATCCGGGACCAGGAAGAGCTTGTCGCAGGGCATTCCCGCGAGCGGTCCCGGCCGGCGGCTGCCCTGGAAGGCCGAGAGCGGGCGCCCGGTGGCGGCGAGCACCTCCAGGGCCCGCAGCACCCGCAGGCGGTCGTGGGCGCCGAGCCGCGCCGCGCCCTCCGGGTCGCGCCGGGCGAGGTCGGCGTGGAGGGCGGCGGTCTCGCGGCCCTCCGCCTCCGCCCGCAGGGCGGTCCGCACCGCCTCCGGCACCGGCGGGATCTCGGAGAGGCCCTCCAGCAGCGCCTTGAAGTAGAGCCCGGTGCCGCCGACCACGATCGGCAGGCCTCCCGCCGCCCAGACCTCCCGCAGCACCTCCCCCACCGCGGCGAGGTAGTGGCCGACCGAGAAATTCACCGCGCCGTCGACGCTGCCGTAGAGGCGGTGGGGCGCCTGCGCCTCCTCGGCGGGGTTCGGGCGGGCGGTCAGCACGCGCAGATCCGCGTAGACCTGCATCGAGTCGGCGTTGATCACCACGCCGCCCCGCGCGCGGGCCAGCGCCAGGGCCAGCGCCGACTTGCCCGAGGCGGTCGGCCCTGCGATGAGGATCGCCCGCCCGGCCATGCCGTCGGTCCCCATGCCGTCGCGCCCTTCTCCGAGTTCCGTCATGACCCTTGTGGCGACCCTGATAGCAAACCCGGCGCGTCCCGCCATCACGGACGCGGTGCTGGCCGAGACCCGGCGCGTGCTCGCGACCGGGCATCAGCCGCGCATCCTGCACGGGGAGGTCGCCGCCGAGGTGCTGGTTCCCGGCGCGCCCGAATCCGCTCCGGCCCTCGCCGCGCGGCTGCGCGCGGCGCTCGGCGACGAGCCGGTCGACGTGGCGGTCCTGCCCGCCGGCGCGCATCGGCGCAAGCGGCTGTTCCTCGCCGACATGGACTCGACCATGATCGGCCAGGAATGCATCGACGAACTCGCCGACACGATCGGCCTCAAGGACCGCGTCGCGGCGATCACCGAGCGGGCGATGCGCGGCGAGGTCGCCTTCGAGCCGGCCCTGCGCGAGCGGGTGGCCCTGCTGAAGGGCCTCGCCCTGGAGACGGTGGCGGCGGTGATCGAGGAGCGCATCACGCTCAATCCCGGCGGGCGCACCCTGGTGCGGACCATGCGGGCGCACGGGGCCCACACGGTGCTGGTCTCGGGGGGCTTCACCCTGTTCACCGGCCCGGTCGCGGAGCGGATCGGCTTCCACGAGCACCGGGCGAACCGCCTCATCGTGGCGGAGGGCCGGCTCACCGGCGCCGTCGAGGAGCCGATCGTCGGGCGCGACGCCAAGCGCGAGACCCTGGTCGCCCTGCGCGAGCGCCTCGGCCTCGACGCGGCCGAGACCCTGGCGGTGGGCGACGGCGCCAACGACCTCGCCATGCTGGCGGAGGCCGGGCTCGGGGTCGCCTACCGGGCCAAGCCCGCCGTGGCGGCGGCGGCCCGGGCGCGGGTCGAGCACGGGGACCTCACCGCCCTCCTGTACCTGCAGGGCTACGCGGCGGCCGAGTTCGTGGACTGAGCGGCCCCGCCGCGGCTAAACCGGACCCATGGCGACCGGATTGATCACCCATCCCGACGGGCAGGACCGCTGCTGGTGGCCCGGCACCGACCCGCTCTACGTCGCCTACCACGACACCGAGTGGGGCGTGCCGGAACACGACGACCGGGCCCTGTTCGAGAAGCTGATCCTCGACGGGTTCCAGGCCGGCCTGTCCTGGATCACCATCCTGCGCCGCCGCGACGCCTTCCGGCGGGCCTTCGCGGGGTTCGATCCCGCCGCGATCGCGCGCTTCGGCGAGGCCGAGACCGAGGCCCTGATGCGGGACACCGGCATCGTCCGCAACCGCGCCAAGATCGTCGGCACCGTCCGCAGCGCCCGGGCCTACCTGGCGATCCAGGAGCGCGGCCCGGGCTTCTCCGCCTTCCTGTGGGATTTCGTGGACGGGCGCCCGATCCAGGGCACCGCCCGCGACCGCGCCGGCATCGCCACCGAGACCGACGTCTCGCGCCGGATGTCGAAGGCGCTCAGGGCGGAGGGGTTCGGCTTCTGCGGCCCGACCATCGTGCACGCCTTCATGCAGGCGGTCGGGATGGTGAACGACCACCTCGTCGGCTGCTGCCGGCACGGGCCCTGCGCCGCCCTGCCGGGTCCCGGCGGCCTCGGGTCGCGCCGGTGAGCCCGGCCCCCCGCGCCTGGCAGCGCATGCTGTCGGGCCGCCGCCTCGACCTCCTCGATCCCTCGCCGGTCGACATCGAGATCGAGGACATCGCCCACGGCCTCGCGCGGGTGGCGCGCTGGAACGGCCAGACCGCCGGGCCCCACGTCTTCTCGGTCGCCCAGCACGCGCTCCTGGTCGAGGCGCTGGGCGGCGGGCTCAGGCCGGAGGCGGGCGCGGCCGAGCGCCTCGACCTCCTGCTGCACGACGCGCCCGAATACGTGATCGGCGACATCATCTCGCCCTTCAAGGCGGCGATCGGCGAATCCTACAAGGCGGTCGAGGCGCGGCTGCTCGCGGCGATCCGCCTGCGCTTCGGCCTGTCCCCGCAGCCCGCCCCCGCGATGCAGCGCCTGATCAAGCGCGCCGACCGGCTCTCGGCCTTCCTCGAGGCGACGCGGCTCGCCGGCTTCTCGCGGGCCGAGGCGCTCAAGGTCTTCGGCCGGCCCGAGCCGGTGCGGGTGCCGGTCGAGGCCCTGCTCGACCCCTGGCCCACCGCCGCCGCACAGGCGCGCTTCCTCGCCCGCTTCGCGGCGCTCGCCGAGGCGCGGGGGCGCGGCCGCGCCGAGACCCTCGCCGACGAGCCCCTCCCCGACAAGCCCCTCCCCGCCGACCCGCCTCCCCCAGGGACCTGACCCGATGCCCCGGCTCCACGTCTGCTCGCTGTCGCGCCTCGCCGAGACCGTGGCGGAATCCGGCGCGCGCCACGTCGTCACCCTCATCAATGTCGGCACGCCGGTGGTGCGACCGGCCGCGATCGCTCCCGACAACCACCTCTTCATCGGCGTCAGCGACATCACCGCCCCGATGGACGACCATGTCCTGCCCGAGCGGGCCCACGTGGAGCGCCTGATCGCCTTCGTGCGGGCCTGGGGCCGCGAGGCGCCCCTGGTGCTGCACTGCTACGCCGGCATCAGCCGCTCGACGGCGGCGGCCTACATCGCCGCCTGCGCCCTCAAGCCCCGGCACGACGAGGCCGAGATCGCCCGGGCGCTGCGCGCCGCCTCCCCGTCCGCCACGCCCAATCCCCGCCTCGTCGCGGTGGCGGACGACCTGCTCGGCCGGGAGGGCCGCATGGTGGCCGCCATCGCGGCGATCGGGCGCGGGGCCGACGCCTTCGAGGGCACCCCCTTCAGCCTCGCGATCGACTGAGCGCCCGCGGCGGGCCGGGCGGGTCGGGTGCTGCCGGGCGCGGCACCTCTGACCCAGGGTCATATTCAGGAAACATAATTCCTTGCACCATATTGCAGGTGTGCGTTTTCGCACTCTGTTTTATTGTGCAGCGCACTCATCACTTGTGCATTGCGACAAGGCGTGTTTCTATTGGGGTAACAGCAACAATACTTTTGGAGCCAGCCATGCGGTTCTCCCTCCTCGCCTGCGCCTGCCTCGTCGCCGTCTCCACCGTGCCGGCCTGCGCGCAGGACGGCGCCGTCACGGTGTTTCCGCCGCTCTCGCGGATGATGGTCCGGCAGGCCCGGATCGAGCGGCCGGCGGCCGAACTCACCACCACGCCGCAGCCGGTGGCTCCGGCCCGCGAGCCCGGGCAGCGCGTCGCGCAGGCCCGCTGAGGGCAGGGATCCGCGGGGGCGCGGGGGCGGCGCCGGGGCGCGGATCGCTGCCCTCACGCGACGGTCCGTGCTAAGGGGGGCGCATGAAGATCGACGGCCGCCCCTATCGCACCATCTTTCCCGAGCCGGGCGGCGACGCCGTCCTGGTGATCGACCAGACCCGGCTCCCCTTCGCCTTCGAGATCCGCCGCCTCGCCCGGGCCGAGGAGGCGGCGGAGGCCATCCGCACCATGGTGGTGCGCGGGGCGCCGCTGATCGGCGTCACCGCCGCCTACGGGCTCGCCCTCGGGCTGCGCGAGGACCCCTCCGATGCGGGGCTGGCGCGGTTCGGCGCGATGCTCGCGGCGACGCGGCCCACCGCCGTCAACCTGCGCTGGGCGCTGGACCGCCTCGGCGCGACCCTGCGTCCCCTGCCGCCGGACATCCGCGCGGCCCAGGCCTTCGCGGAGGCCGGGCGGATCGCCGAGGAGGACGTGGCGAATTGCCGGGCGATCGGCCAGCACGGCTCGCGGCTGATCGCCGAGGCGGCGCGCGCCAGGGGCGGGCGGGTCACCGTGCTCACCCATTGCAACGCGGGCTGGCTCGCCACCGTCGATTGGGGCACGGCGCTCGCGCCGATCTACGCGGCCCACGATGCCGGGGTGCCGGTCCACGTCCTGGTGGACGAGACGCGGCCCCGCAATCAGGGGGCAGCGCTGACCGCCTTCGAGCTGCACGCGCACGGGGTGCCCCACACGGTGATCGCCGACAATGCCGGCGGGCACCTGATGCAGCACGGGCAGGTCGATCTCTGCATCGTCGGCTCCGACCGCACCACCGCGACGGGCGACGTCTGCAACAAGATCGGCACCTACCTCAAGGCTCTGGCAGCCCACGACAACCGGGTGCCCTTCTACGCCGCCCTGCCGGTCTCGACGATCGACTGGACGCTGCGGGACGGCGTGGCCGAGATCCCGATCGAGGAGCGGGACGCCCGCGAGGTGACCCACCTCACCGGCCGCACCGCGGACGGGGGCTTCGCGACGGTGCAGGTGGTGTCGCCCGGGAGCCCGGTGGCGAACCCGGCCTTCGACGTCACGCCCGCGCGCCTCGTCACCGGCGTGATCACCGAGCGCGGCGTCACCGAGGCCAGCGCCGAGGGCCTGCTGCGGCTCTATCCGGAGCGCCGGGCAGCGGCGTGATCTCCCCGGCCGAACCGGCCCGGAAGCCTCCCCGTCTCCGCGCCGAGCGGTGACGGGACCGCCTCAGCGCCGGCCGCCGAAGCCGCCCGGCGCGCCGCCCGGTCCGGCTCCGCCGGGCGCCCCGAACCCGCCCGGCCCGCCCAAGCCGCCCGGCCCGCCCAAGCCGCCCGGCCCGCCCAAGCCGCCCGGATCTCCCGGCAGCCGCCGATCGAGCGGGAGCCCGCCGCGGCCGATTCCCGCGGGTGCCCCCGGCATCCGGCGGTCGAGGCCGAACCCGCCAGGCCCCGGCGCGGCCGGCCGCGCCCCGCCCTCGGACGATCCCGGGCGCAGGCGCAAATCCCGCACGGTCAGGCGCCCCGCAGGCCCCGCCACCGCCTCGATCACCGCGAGCCCGCCGCCGCGCGGCAGCGCCGGCGCGTTCCGGCGACCGCGAGCCCCGAGCCGAGGCGCAGGCGCCCGCCCTCCCGCGCCACGTAGGCCTCGATCGAGACTCGCCCGACCTCCGGCCCGAACGGCGCCTCGGCCGAGCGGCCCTCCACCATGGCGAAGCGGCGGCCCATCTCCGTTCCCTCCACCACGGCGCGGCCCCCGACGAGGCCGGGCGCCAGCCCCGGCAGCGGCAGGGCGCCGATCCGCGGCGTGCCGCCGGGGCCCCGGCGCACCGGCCCGGCGACGCGGCTCGGCAGGTCCCCGGCCGGATCGACGCGGCTCGCCGCGATGCGCCCGTCCGGCCGCCGCAGCCCGCTCACCGCCACGCGCTCGCCGAGGCGCCAGGAGCGCCGCCGCCCCGGCCGTGACCACGCTCTGGCCGAGCACGGTGAGCCGGCCCCGCCCGACCGCGCTCACCGGGCCCACCACCTCGTGGACCACGTCGATCCGCGCCGCGGAGACTCCCGCCTCGCCCGCGCGCGCCACCACCTGTACCACCTGGTCGAGCCGGAGGTCGGACGCGGTCGCGGGCCGCCCGTCGATGGCGACCGGCACGTCCGGCGCGTAGGCGATGCGCAGATCGTTGACCACGATGCTGCCGAAGGCCCGGATCGTGCCGATGACGCCGGTGCCGCCGATGCCGCGGTCCCCTCCTCGTCGCCCGGCCGGGTGCCGGTGCCGCCGATGCCCTGATCGCGGATCCCGTCGCCCGCCACCCCAGCCGGGCGCGGAAGGGCGAGCGCGGCGGCGCCGGAGAGGAGACGCAGGAGGGCGCGGCCGCTGAGCGCGTCGGCCAAGGCGGGGATCCTCACGCGGCCGGGGTCGCGGGCGGCGGGGCCGGCGCCTCCTCGCTGTACATGTCGATGCCGAAATTCCAGCGCGCCGCGCCCCCGGATCGGTCTCGCAGGCGGCGTGGGCCTCGCGGTTGGCCTGCTGGAGCGCCTCCATGGCGATCTCGCGCGCCCGCGCCTCCAGGCGCCGGGCGAGGTCTGGCGACAGGCCGTCGTAGTGCCCTGCCGCTGCCCTCGCGCGCCATGGCGGGTTGCGCCCTCGCAATCGTCCTGGCGCTGGGGATCCCGCTCGCGGCGGCGCCCGCGGCGGGTCACCTCCGCCCGGCCGCGTCCTCCCGGTGAGGCGATCGGCGATGACGCCCCCTCGGCAGGACCCGACCGGCAGGGTGATCCGGTTCCCGGCCCCGGAACTCGGCGGCCGCTGGGCGGCGCCCCGCCCGGCCGGCAAGGCGGAGGATGGCGGCGCGACAGTCGTGCTGCTCGGGCTCCTCCTCGTGATCGGCGGCTCCGTGCTGCTGGTGGCGCTCCAGACGCTGCTGATCCTGCGCACGCTCTGACGCCTCCTCGCCGGAGGAGGCCTCCGGCACCGGAGGCCTCCTCCGGCCGCTCCGCGGCCCCGCAGCGGGCGGGGCCGCGCCCCTCTGCCAGCCATGGCTGACATCCATGATCCGAACGATCCTCCTCGGGGCGCTCGGCGGCGCCTGCCTCGGCACGGCGTCCCTCGCGGCGGACCTGCCCCGCAAGGCGGCCCCGCCTCCCCTGCCGTGGCGCCGGTCGTCACCTGGACGGGCTTCTCCGCGGGCGCGAATGCCGGCCACGGCTTCGGCGCGGGGAGCGGCCGCTTCACCGATCCGACCTCCGGCGCGGTCGCGACCCGCGGCGGCTTCGCCGCCGGAGGCGGCAGCCTGCCCTCCTTTGCGTCAGCCGACACGGGGGCCCTGCCCGGCACCGTGCGCACCGACTGACGGCCGAGGGGCATCGCGGAGGCGATCACCGACCTGTTCAGCGCCAAGCTCGAAGGCCTCTCCGTCGACCTCGACCGCGGGCGCGCCACGACGATCCACGGCGCCGCGACGGGTGCCCATTCCGGCATGGGGCGCGAGGGATCCGAATTCGGCCTGGTCCGGGCCGGCCTGAACGACCGGTTCTCGCCGTTCCGAGTTCCCCCAGCCTCGGAACGGCGAGATGGGCCGGAGGTGCGCGCGCCTCCGGCCCGACCCGCCTCCGCGGGCGCGCCGCGGCACTGCCCTTGCGTCACGGCCTCCGCACACCCGACGGAGGTCTCATGGATGTCTCGACGCTCGCGGCCTTCGCGGTCGCCTTCACGGCCTTCGCGGCGAGCCCCGGCCCCGACAACATCGCCATCGTGGCCCGCACCGTCTCGCACGGCGCCCGATCGGGTCTCGCCTACGGGGCCGGCATGGTGGCCGGCATCCTGACGGTGCTGCTCCTCTCGGCCCTGGGCCTGTCCGCCCTCGCGGCGCGGATGGAATCGGCGATGACCGTGCTGCGCTACGCGGGCGCCGCCTCCCTCGTCCTGGCCGGGATCCGGCTGTGGTCGGCGCCCGCCGCGGCCCCGGGGGCGGGGCCGGCGCCCGGCCGGCGCGGCGTCGCCTCGGCCTTCGCGGCGGGGCTCGCCCTCAATCTCGGCAACCCGAAGATGCCGCTCTTCTCTCTGGCGCTGCTGCCCAACGTGGTCGGGACGTCGCTGACCCTGCGCGAGACCGGCCTGCTCGCCGCCATCATCGTCGCGGTCGAGATCGGGGTGGTCGGGGCCTACATCCTGTCGGCGCGGCGCGCCCGGGCGCTCCTGCGCGAGCCCAGGGCCCTCCGGCGGGCGAACCGCGCGGCGGGCGGCCTGATGATCGGGGCTGGCCTCGCCGCGGCAACGGCCCGCTGAGGCGAGCGTCGCCGCGATCGGGCGCCGGCCGGATCGCCGCGATCGGGCGCCGGCCGGATCGCCGCGATCAGGCGGCGCCCCGTCGCCGCGATCAGGCGGCGACCAGATCCTGCGCCTCGCGGCGCGCCGGCGCGGGCCGCGGCAGCGGCCCCTGCAGGGCGGTCTCGGCCTCGCGGCGGGAACTCATCCGCACGAGTTCGGACCAGCGCAGGGCGACCTCGTGCCGGGCGACGAGCCGGCCGCACAGGTCGAACTTGCGCCAGCCGCAGCGGTCGCGGCCCTGCGCGTCCGTCTCGTCGTAGGTCTCGTAGCGGGCGACGACCTGGCCGGCCGGATCGACCTCCGTGTGGAACCAGCACACGCCGTGCGCCGGGCCACCGCGGCTGCGAGAGCCCATGATCATCAACCTGTGCGCGACAGGGATTCGGAAGATGGTCTCGAAGACGGGGGGCTGGAACAGCATGGTGCCTGGTCTCTCCTCCCTCGGCCCAGTGTCGCGGGGCCGTCAGAACCGGCCTGCATAATGGGAATGGTGCGCCGCAGCACCCGCAGCGTCAAGCGCCCCGAATCGAGCGCCGGGGGTGACGAAGCCAGCCGTTGCCCTCACTGTCGGCGGCACGAGGAGGTCCGCCCATGCGCCGCTTCCGGCTCGCCACGCCCACCCCGTCCGGGGCGGCATACCTGTCGGGGAGTCGGCGCCGGCGGGCAGGCCGCATCCGGGCCCTCGCGGCGCCGGGGGCGCCGCGAGGGCCCGGATGCGGCCCGAACTCCGCCAGATGCCGCAAGGCCTTGCGGCGCAGCGGCGCCCTCCCGCCGGCGGCGCGGCGCGGCGCCTGCCGCCCGGTCACGCCCCCGCGCGGAGAGGTCCGGCGCCGCGCGCGACGGCGGGGCGCGCCGCTCCCCGGCGCGGTGCGGGAGCGGGAGGCGCGAGCGCGCCATCACAGGCGCGTGAGCGGTCGCGGCCGGCGGCGTCATCTCGTACCAATTGGCGAGACGGCCGGGCCGAAACGACCCACCGTCCCGGTTCGGCCGGGCGGTGATTCGGACCTCGACCCGGCCGCGCCCGCCCCCTCGCGTCCCGCGGCCGGACCCGCGCCGCGCCCCGAGGCGCCGGCGCCTCGATCGCCACGCACAGGAGCTTCGCCATGCGACGCCACCGCCACGCCAAGATCGTCGCCACCGTCGGGCCGGCGAGCGCCGCCCCGGAGCGCCTGCGGGCGCTCTTCCTCGCCGGGGTCGACACGTTCCGGCTGAACTTCTCGCACGGGAGCCACGACGACCACGCCCGGGTCTACGCGGCGATCCGCGCCCTCGAGAGGGACACCGGGCGACCGATCGGCGTCCTGCAGGACCTGCAGGGGCCGAAGATCCGGCTCGGCACCGTCGCGGGCGGGCGCCTGGCCCTGGAGGCGGGCGAGGCCGTGCGCTTCGTGCGCGAGGGAGAGGCCGGCGGCGCGGACGCGATCCCGCTGCCGCATCCCGAGATCTTCGCCGCGGTGACGCCCGGCCAGGACCTGCTCATCGACGACGGGCGGGTGCGCGTGCGGGTGACGGGCGTGACGGACGAGCGCCTCGACGCCGAGGTGGTGACGGGGGGCGTCGTCTCCGACCGCAAGGGCGTGAACCTGCCGGGCACCGTGCTGGCGCTCTCCCCCCTGACCGCGAAGGACCGGGCCGACCTCGCCTTCGGGCTCGACCTCGGCGTGGACTGGGTCGCCCTCTCCTTCGTGCAGACGCCCTCCGACGTGATCGAGGCGCGCGGGCTGATCGGCGGCCGGGCCGGGCTGATGACCAAGATCGAGAAGCCCTCGGCGCTGGAGCACATCGAGGACATCGTGCGGCTCTCGGATGCGGTGATGGTGGCGCGCGGCGATCTCGGGGTGGAGTTGCCGCCCGAGGACGTGCCGGGCCGCCAGAAGGAGCTGGTGCGCGCCTGCCGCCACGCGGTGAAGCCGGTGATCGTGGCGACCCAGATGCTCGACTCGATGGTCTCGGCCCCGAGCCCGACCCGGGCGGAGGCGTCGGACGTGGCGACCGCGGTCTATGACGGCGCCGACGCGGTGATGCTCTCGGCCGAGTCGGCGGTCGGCCAGTACCCGGTCGAGGCGGTGGCGATGATGGACCGGATCATCCGCCGCACCGAGCAGCACCGGCTCTACCGCTCCCTCGTGGCGGCGAGCGAGCCGGAGGTGGAGGACAGCCCGCCCCACGCGGTGGCGGCGGCGGCCGCGGGGCTCGCCGACGCGATCGACGCCAAGGCGATCGTCGCCTTCACGTCGAGCGGCACGACGGCGGCGCGCATCGCCCGCAAGCGGCCGCACGTGCCGATCCTGGCGATGACGCCCGATGCCGGCGTGTCGCGCCGCCTCAGCCTGTACTGGGGGGCGCACAGCGTCCTGTCGGACGACGTCTCCTCCTACGAGCAGATGGTGGCGCGGGCGGCCGAGATGGCGGGCCAGGAGGGTTTCGCCCAGAGCCCCGACCTGATCGTGGTGGTGGCCGGCATCCCGTTCGGCACGCCGGGCACCACCAACAACCTGCGGGTGGTGGAACTCGGCCGCGCCGGAGGGTGAGGGCCGGCCTGCGGGCCGCAGGACGCCGTGCGCAAGGGGGGCGGTCGGCGGCCCGAGCGGGCGGGGCGCCCGCCGCGCCGGCTCAGCCCCGGTCGATCCGCGCCTCGGCGGCGGCGACGCGGCAGACGTTGCGGGCCGGGCCCAGTTCGGCGAGCGGCGTCTGACCGGTCGCGCGGGCGACGCGGGTCGGGCGGGCCGGCAGGCGGGCCATCGCCACCTGCACGGAGGGGGACGGGGCGGCGGAGGGCATGCCCTCCCGCTCGCCGCGCGAGCGCTTCTCGTAGAAGGCGTTGCCGCCCGCCAGGGCCACGTAGTGCATGTTCCGGTAGGGGAAGCGCAGCCCCGCGGTGTGGAAGAACATCGCGCCGCCGACGCCGTCGTGGCGCTGGCCGGCGAGGACCGCGTCCGCGACCTGCTCGACCTTCTCGCGGTCCTGGTCGCGCATCGGCTTGCGCAGCACGCCGGCCGCGAACTGGCGCGGCTGGCCGACGACGCCGCAGATCGATTCCGGGTAGGAGGCTGCCTGCAGGCGGTTCATCACCACCGTGCCGACCGCGAGCAGCCCCTCGTCGCTCGACCGGTTGGACTCGAAATACATCGCGCGGGCGAGGCACTCGCGATCGGCGGCGGTCACCGCGGCGACGCGCTTCCCGTTCGGCAGCGAGCCGGTGGTCGCCACCCGGTCGAAGCCGGGAGCCAGGACGCCGCAGCCGCCCAGATGAGGCGCGCAGGCGAGAACCACCAGACCGGCGGCCAGAGACATCGATCGCGCTCGCGGCATGCACCCCCCGAAGCTTGCAGTCACGCTTTGGCACAAGCTCGACGGCAAATGTGGCAGAGGATTGGCAACGATCCGGCCAAGATGCCACTCTTTTGCCTTGACAGGCCCGTCTATGATTCGGCGCGGGGCCGGAGGCGGCGTCTCTTGCGCTGCGGCAAGCCTCGCCGCAGAGGTACGGACCGGCAGGGCGGCCGCCGAGGAGCTCCGCCGGGCGGAGGGACCCGCATGGTCGAGGACGAGGCGACGCTCCCGAAGGCGCAAGGTCCGGCGGCGACCGGCATCGCCTTCGCGGTGACCACGGCGGGGCCGGACGGCGTCACGCTCGCGGTCTCGTTCGGCCCGCGCACCTACCCGGTCCGGCTGAGCGCCGCCGAGGCCGCCGATCTCGGCCTCACGCTCATCGCCACCGCCTCGGTCTCCGCCGACCGCGACCACCCGGTCCCGCCCGGCACCGCGGTAGAGAATTGCTTCTTCCCGGTGCTGCGCTGGACGGCGGGCCGGCTCGCGCCGGAGCACCCCGCCCTCTCCCTCACGGTCGCGGAGGGGACCGAGATCGCCTTCGCGTTCAGCCCGGACGCCGCGCGCGGCTGCGCGCGCGACCTCGCGCGCAGCGCCCGCCCCTCCCTGCGCGAGCGCCTGCAGCGGACCCTGCCGGCCCTGCAGCAGGCCCTGCCGGCCCTGCGGCGCGCCTCGCAGGAGCTGCGGCAGGCGCTCCCGGCCCTGCGCCGCGGCCGCGCCCCGTGAGGCGGCGGGCGCCGGCCCGCAGGCCTGCCGCGCCAGACCAACGGTCCTGTCTCACGACCGTCGGTTCCGGTCTCGCATCGTCGTCACGCCATCGGCGTGCGTCGACGATCCGAGAGGGTCGACGGTCCGATGCGCCGGCATCCCGGGCCGTCGGGATCAGGGCGGAACTCGGCTCCTGGAGGCCGCTCGCCGGGATGCACGGCTGGGGAATGACGACCGGCCCGGGACGGCGCCGCAGCGGCATCGGTCAGGCCGGACCGGCGAAGGGGGCTGCCCGCGCATCGCCGATCCCCTAGAGCATTTTCCGACGAAGTGGATGCCGGTTCGTCGCAGAAAATGCGGCAAGATCAAAGATCGAGAGCAGCACCCGATTGCAACGTGATCGGGTGCTGCTCGAGAGGCTGTGATGGCCCGCAGACAGGTGTTGTGCGGGCCATAGCAGCCTCTAGAGGTGGGCTGCGCCCCGTCTACGGGCGCCCCGCCCTGGCAACGGGCGCCCCGCCCGCCCTGGAGAGCCGCCATGACCGTCGCCGTCTCCATCGTCTCGCTGCTCCTCGTCCTCTTCCTCATCAGCCGCGGGGTGCCCGGGCGGCAGCTCCTCGTCATCCTGGCGGTGACGGCGGCGGTGGTGCTGCTCATCGTCGGGGTCGAGCGGTCCGGCCTGTGGCCGGCCGAGCTGCACACCCGCTGAGCCGCCCCGTGGCGATCCTGCCCCTGCTGCGCTACCCGGATGCCTGCCTGCGGCGGGCGGTGCCGCCGGCCGCCCTCCCCGACCCGCGCGTCGCCGCCTTCGCGGCGGACCTCGCCGAGACGCTCGACGCGCATCGCGCGATCGGCCTCACCGGGCCGCATGTCGGGGCTTCGATCCGGCTCACCGTGATCCGGCTCGGGCCGGGAGCCCCGCTCATGACCTGCGTCAACCCGCAGGTCGTCCACGCCTCCCCCGAGACGGCGCGCCACCGCGAGGGCAGCGTGGCGATGCCGGGCGTCGACGAGGAGGTCGAGCGCCCGGCCCGGGTGCGGGTGCGCTACCAGGACCTCGACGGCACCGCCCGCGAGGTCGAGGCCGAGGGCTTCCTCGCCGCCTGCCTGCAGCACGAGATCGACCAGCTCGACGGCGTGTTCTGGACCGAGCGCCTGTCGCGCCTGAGGCGCGAGCGGCTGCTCAAGCGCTTCGCCCGCGCGGGGCGCTCCTGACCACCCGTCGGCCCCGGCCGGCGGCCCGGGCGGTAGGCCAAGGCGATCAGGCCAAGGCGATCAGGCCAAGGCGATCAGGCGAGTGCGATCAGGCGAGGGCGCCCGCGGCCCCGAGGATGCGGGCGAGGTCGGCGCGCGCCGCCTCGTCCAGGGCCGCCTGGGGCGGGACCGGGTCGCCGACCGCGAAGCCCTGCAGGGCGAGCCCGGCCTTGACGCAGGCCGCGAGGTTGTAGCGCGCGAAGGCCTGGTTCACCGCCCAGAGGTCGCGCTGGAGCGCCATGGCGCCGGCCCAGTCGCCCGCCCGCGCCCGCTCGTAGAGGGCGACGCTCTGGCGCGGCACCAGGCAGGCCGGCCCCGCCATCCAGCCGACGCCCCCGATCAGCATCACGCAGGCCGGGATGTGCGAGGAGGCGGCGAAGACCCGCATCCGCCCCTCGGTCTCGCTCAGGATGGACAGGAGCCGCCCGGTATTGGTCGAGGCGTCCTTGATGTAGCGGATGTTGCCGACCCGGGAGAGCCGCCGGATCAGCGGCAGCGACAGGTCGGCGCGCTGGAAATGCGGGTTGGTGTAGAGCACGACCGGCCCGTCCACCGCCGCCGCGATGGCGGTGAAATAGGTCTCGATGCCGTCGTCGGGCACCGGGAAATAGGCCTCCAGGGTCGCCATGACGCCGTCCGCCCCGCGCTCCATCACGGCGCGGGCGAGGGAGACCGCCTCGGCCGTCGCGGTCGCGGCCACGCCCGCGATCACCGGCACCCGCCCCGCCGCCGCCTCGACCACGGTCTCGACCACGGCGAGCTTCTGCGCGGGGGTGAGGTAGGCGAACTCGCCGGTCGAGCCGAGGGGCGTGAGGCCGTGCACGCCGGCCGCGATCAGGTGCTCGACGAGGTCGGCCAGCACCGGGCGCATCACCCGGCCCTCCGCGTCGAGGGGCGAGACGAGGTAGGGGAAGACGCCGTGGAGGTCGCGCATCGGCTCGGGTCCGGGGCGGGAGGGACGGGATCGGGATCAGCCGCCGAGCTGCCGGTTGCAGGCGGAATAGTAGCCCCCGCCCCGGGCGGTCCAGCGCAGGCCGCCATTGCCCCGCCCGGCCGCCCGGTTGGCGCGGTACTGGTCGAGGCAGGTCAGGCGCCGGGCGATGCCGGGCGAGCGGTCCGCGTAGGCCGGCGCCACGGCGGCGGGGAAGCGCAAGGCGGCGGGTGCCGCGGGCGGCGGCACCGGCACCGAGGGCAGGTTCGAGGCGAAGGGGTTCGTCACCAGCGCGCCCTGGGCGGCGGCCGGCTGCGCGACGGAGATCGCCAGGGTGGCGAGCGGGAGGGCGGCGAGCGGGAGGGCGAGACGGCGCGTCATGGCGCCCATTCTACGGCAGGGCGCGGCGCCGCGGGAGCGCCGGCCGGCTTTGACCCAGCGCCGCCCCCGCTCCAGGGTGGGGCGGGGCCGCGCCCGGGCGCCGGCCCGAACGGGAGCGAGTCGATGACCGAGAGAGTCGCCGTGGTGACCGCCGGAGGCAGCGGGATGGGGGCGGGGGCCGCGCGGCGGCTCGCCGAGGAGGGGTTCCGCCTCGCGATCCTGTCCTCGTCCGGCCGCGGCGAGGCGCTGGCGGCGGAACTCGGAGGGGTCGGCGTGACCGGCTCCAACCAGTCCAACGACGACCTCGCGCGCCTCGTCGACCTCGCGATGGCGCGGTTCGGGCGGATCGACGTCCTGGTCAACAGCGCCGGGCACGGGCCGCGCGCCCCGATCCTCGACCTCTCCGACGAGGAGTGGCACCGCGGCATGGAGGTGTATTTCCTCAACGTGGTGCGCCCGACCCGCCTCGTCACGCCGATCATGCAGCGCCAGGGCGGCGGCGCGATCGTCAACATCTCGACCTTCGCGGCCTTCGAGCCCGATCCGGCCTTCCCGACCTCGGGCGTCTTCCGGGCCGGGCTCGCCGCCTTCGCCAAGCTGTTCGCGGACCGCTACGCCCCGGAGAACATCCGCATGAACAACGTCCTGCCGGGCTTCATCGACAGCCTGCCGGAGAGGCCGGAGCGGCGCGCCAGCATCCCGCTCGGCCGCTACGGCACCGTGGCGGAGGTGGCCGAGGTCGTCGCGCTCCTCGCCACCACGCGGGGCGGCTACATCACCGGGCAGAACATCCGGGTCGACGGCGGGCTGACCCGCGCCGTGTGACGCGAAGAGGCCCGCCGGGGCGACCGACGGGCCTTGTGGGCAGGGGCCACGCCCCAGGGTTGCCGGTATCTTGGGGTCGGCGCGGTTAGGATGCCGTCTCGGCCCGCGCCGGATCTGACCGCCCTGGAGCCACTATCCCTGTCGGATCTGGTCCGGCGGCGTGTCCTCGCCGCTTTCGGCCGTGCGGGTCGCCTGAGGGTGATGGCCGTGAGCGCACATCGCTGACCTCCTCTCGTCGACTTCGACCCGGTCATGCTGCGCCCGTTCGGGGGCGCGGGTCAAGCGGCCAGTGAGCCGGCTCACACCGGCGCTGATGGCTCATGACCGCCGGTTCCGCCCTCGCATTTCTCGCCACGCCTCCGGCCCGGGGTCGCCCCTTCGAGAGGCGCGACGGCCCGGTCCGTCGGCATCCTGGGCCGTGCATCACACCACGTGCAGGATGGCGTCCTTCACCACGCGGGCGACGATTTCGCAGGTGAGCTCGCTCGCGGCCGCGTGGGTGACCTGGCGGTCGTCGCGGTCGTGGTCGAGGGCCGGGTCGCAGGCGCTGGCGAGGAAGTAGCCGGCATCCGTGATGCTCATCACGTAGACCGGCGAGGCGCGGCCGCTGCCGCGGTTGATGAGCATGAACTGCGTGTAGGCCTGCTCGAAATCCGGGCGGCCGCGCAGGGAGGGCCCGCGCTCGACGAGGACGCCGCAGGGGGCGAGCTGGGCGGCGGCGGCTTCGAGCACCTCGGCGGCGATGCCCTTCAGCAGGGCGACGCGCCGCAGGTCCTCGGGCGAGAGCGGCGCGGCGGGGGCGGGCGCCGCGGCCGGCTCCTCGGCGGCGTGGCGCTTGCGGCGCTGCTCCTCGAAGAAGGACGCGAAATCCGACAGCACCGCCGGCGCGCAGCAGGGCGACGGGGTGGCGGCCTCGACGCGGGGCTCGCTCTCGGCCATCGCGACTCTCCCAGATCCCAACCGGCCCAAACGCCGCGGAGCTTAGTTCGGATGCGCGCTGCGGCAAGCGACCGCGGCAGTCATGTCGACGGCCCAGGGTGCCGACGCATCCGGCCGTCGGCCCTCTCGACGGGTCGACCCCGAGCCGGAGGCTTGGCGACCCCTGCGCATCATTCCGCCGGCCGGGACCGGCCGGTGCCGACGTGGCCACCGGTTCGGCGGCGAACCGAAGCACCGCGTCAGCGAAACATGATGCGACACCAACAGACCAAGCAGGATGGCCCCATGCAACTTTGCTTGGAGAACGGAACCGATGGTCATGAGAGATGACCGTTCGTGTCATACGGGATCCGCTTGATCGAAGCGGATCCCGGATCACCAGCCCGCGCGGCGCCTGAGCGCGGCGCCTGAGCGACGCCGACATCCGCATGGCCGAAATCGGAGATGGCGAAGCCATCAACCGGATGGCGTATCAGGCGCGGGCCTCCTGACGGGCGCGCCGCCGCTCGTAGGTCTTGAGATGGGTGAGCACCGTGTCGAGATGCGGGAAGGGCGCCTCGGGCGCCCCGGCGCGGCCGCGCCGCAGCAGGTCGCCGACGATGTGGTCGGCCTCGATGGCGGCCCCCTTCTCGATGTCGCGCAGCATCGAGGCGGTGAAGGCGGAGCCCTCGGCCGTGAGGGTGCCGCGGCTGGTCTCCAGGAACTTCTCGCGCGGGGCGTAGCCGGCCTGCGCGGCGATGCGGCGGCACTCGTCGAGGAGGCCGAGCATCAGCGCCCGCCCCCCCGGCGCCCCGACGATGTCCCCGACCGTGCCCCGCATCAGGCAGGTCCCGCCCGCGAGCGTCGCGAGGAAGACCCACTTCTCCCACATCTCCAGCAGCACCTTGTCGGTGAGCCGGGCCGTGAAGGTGGCGTCCCGCATCAGCGCCGCGACCGCCTCGACCCGGGCCGAGCGCGTCCCGTCCCGCTCGCCGAAGGTGAGGCTGTGCAGGTCGCTCATCTGCACGATCTCGCCCTCCGGGCCGAGCGTCGCCGCGATGGCGCAGGAGCCGCCGAGCACGCGCGCGGGCCCGAAGCGGGCGTCGAGGGCGTCGAGATGGGCCATGCCGTTGAGGATTGGCAGGATCGCGGTCCCGGGCCCGACCGCCGGGGCGAGGTCCTCGATCGCGCCGGCGAGGTCGTAGGCCTTGCAGCTCAGGAGCACGAGGTCGTAGGGGCCGGGAATCGCGCCGGCCGTGACGGTCGCCGGGGCCGCCAGGTGCGCGTCGCGCACCGGGCTCTTCACGGTGAGGCCCCGGGCGGCGAGGCGCGCGGCGCGCGCGGGCCGCACCAGGAAGGTCACGTCCCGCCCGGCCTCGGCGAGCCGCGCCCCGAAATAGCCGCCCGTCGCGCCCGCCCCGACCACCAGAACCCGCATCGCGCCTCTCCCTGGAGCCTTGCCCGACGAGGCCGCGACCGGTTCGTCGGACGAGGCGGCCTCGTCGATGACCGCGAGCGGGATCCGATCGCCGCGTGGCCGGATCCCGCTCGGGGCCGCCCACAGGGTATGGCACGCCCGCGGCCGGAACAGCTTCGCATCCCCTGCCCTTTCGTCCAAGGTGGGAGCGCCCGGGTCGGGAGCGCGGGCGGTTCATGGAGGATGGCGCGGCATGCGCAGGGTCGGATCGTGGCCGCGCGTCTCGGGCCCCCTGCGCCGCCGGATCATCGATCCCGGGACGCGCCGCGCCCTCTTCCTGGTCGGGGGCCTCTGCGTCGGAGCGGCGGCGGTGCTGATGGCGCAGCTCGCCGACGCCGCCCAGGCGGCGCTCCAGGCGATGCTCGGCGTCTCGCCCCTCCTCGCGCTGGCGGTGACGCCCCTCGGCTTCGGCCTCGCGGCGCTCCTCGCCCGCACCATCTTCCCGAATTCCGAGGGGAGCGGCATCCCGCAGGTGATCGCCGCGCGCCACATCGCCGATCCGGCCCGGCGCGCGGGCCTGGTCTCGCTGCGGGTCGCCTTCGGCAAGATCGTGGTGATGACGCTCGGCCTCCTCTGCGGCGCCTCGACGGGGCGCGAGGGGCCGACCGTGCAGGTGGGCGCCGCCCTGATGGCGGCGGCCGGCCGCCGGGCGCCGGAGCACCAGCGCGGCCTCCTGCTCGCGGGCGGGGCGGCCGGGGTGGCGGCGGCCTTCAACACGCCGCTCGCCGGCATCGTGTTCGGGATCGAGGAGCTCAGCCGCTCGTTCGAGGCCAGGACGAGCGGCCTCGTGCTCGGCACCGTGATCGCCGCGGGCCTGACTTCCCTCGCCCTCGTCGGCAACTACGCGTATTTCGGCACGACGGCGGCGAGCCTGCCCTTCGGGCCGGCCTGGCTCGCGGTGCCGCTGTTCGGCCTCCTCGGCGGGGTCTGCGGCGGGCTGTTCAGCCGCATCGTGATCGCGGCCGCCCGCGGGCTGCCGGGGCGGCCGGGGGCGCTGATGCGGGCGCATCCGATCGCCTTCGCGATGCTGTGCGGCCTCGGCGTCGCCCTGTGCGGGCTCGCCACCGGCGGCCACGTCCACGGCACCGGCTACGCGGAGGCGAGGGCGCTGCTGCACGGCGAGGCCGCGCCCGCGCCCTGGTTCGGCCCGGCGAAATTCGCCGCCACCACGCTCTCCTCGATCAGCGGCATTCCGGGCGGGCTGTTCGCGCCCTCGCTCGCGGTGGGGGCGGGGCTGGGCGCGCACCTCGCCCCGCTGCTCCCGGCGGCCCCGGCCGGCGCCCTGGTGCTGATCGCCATGGTGGCCTACCTCGCCGGCGTGCTGCAGGCGCCGATCACCTCCTTCGTGATCGTCTCCGAGATGACCGAGGCCCACGCCCTGGTGATCCCCCTGATGATCGCCGCCCTGCTCGCCGACGCGACCTCGAAGCTGATCTGCCCCGAGGGGCTCTACCACGCCCTCGCGGCGCCGATCATCGCGCGCCTCGCGCCCTCGCGCGGCCCCGCCTGACCGCTTCTCATCGCCGGAGCCCCGTGCTATCGGGGTCCCCGCGCGGGTGTAGCTCAATGGTAGAGCAGCAGCCTTCCAAGCTGAATACGAGGGTTCGATTCCCTTCACCCGCTCCAAGGACTTCAAGCACTTAGCTGCCAGTCCGAGCCGCCCGAGAGGGCGGTTTCGTTTTCCGGGCAACACGACGGGTAACAGCGAGCGGCACCGAATCGTGCCGCTCACGTGGAGCCTTGAGCACCATCAGCCGATCGGCCCGCCCCAATCCCTCCCGTGGTGTGAGCCGGCTCTGTAGATCCAGCCAAGCAACGGGGATACCCCACGAGGTGCTCCTCGACGGGTTAAGATTGTGCCCGCCCTCGCGCGCGTCAGGACCACGAATTCGCAAAGGCGTAGCATGGTGCGGATTACGGAACCCACGGACAGCCTCCAGAAGACCTCTGAGCCGGTCCGGCCAGGGCGCAAGTCGGGGGGCTGTATATCGGCCTCTCATCCGCCATCCGGTTGACGGCTTCGCCATCTCCCCTTTCGGCCATGCGGATGTCGGCTTCGCGCAGGCGCCGCGCTCAGGCGCCGCGCGGGCTCGTGATCATCTGCCGCCTACTGTGGCGGCCGCAAGCGTCTGGACGGGCGTGGCGGGGTTGGAATGCAACCGCCTGGAGTTCAGGGTCTAAACCCACTCAACGTATTGCGATCATGAGCATAACGTGATTCCAGACGCCTCCCAGATGGCGGAGGCTATGGCAGAGCTGTTCTGGCTGTCGGACGAGCCGTGGCAAACGATCGCGCCGTTCATGCCCACCAACCGGCCCGGCGCTCGCCGCGAGGATGACCGCACGGTCCTCTCGGGCATCCTTCGTCCTCAAGAGCGGCCGCTGGCAGGACTGTCCTCCTGAGTACGGGCCCGCGACCACCGTCTACAACCGCTTCACCAGGTGGTCGCGCCGCGGCTTCCGGACCGCCATGCTGGCCGCCCTGGCCAAAGCCGGGTGGTCCGGCGAGGCCGCCGCCCTCGAGGCGACCTGCGTCAAAGCCCAGCGGAGGGCCCACGGGGGAAAGGGGGGCCCGCGCACAGGAGATCGGTCCCTCGCGCGCTGGCGCGACGACCAAGATCCACGTCCTCACCGACGTGATCGGCCGACCGGGGGTCATCCACCTCACGCCCGGCAACGCCAGCGACGTGAAGACCGCGCCCGCCGGGCTGGCCCAGGCGCCCGGCCGGGTGCATCGGTTGATCGCCGACAAGGGCTACGATGCCGACTGGCTGCGGCGGAACCTGCGGGAGCAGGGCATCAGCGCGGTCACCCCGCTACCCGCGCCCGCACACGCAAGATCCGGCTGGACAAGCAACGCTCCCGTGACCGCTGGCGCATCGAGGCGGTCTTCTGCCGCCTGAAGGACTTCCGGCGCATCGCCACCCGCGACGACGAGCTCGCCCGCAACTTCGCTTCCGCGCTCGCCCTCGCGGCTGTCGTCGCGTTCTGGTGCCGATTGAGTCTGGACCCTAGGATACACTTGGCCGTGTCCGCCTACCGGTCTCCGATCTTCTTCGCATCGCTCTTCTGGATCGCATCGAGCTGCTTCTTCAGCTCGGCCACCGTTTTTCCAAAGCGATCGCAGACTTTGCAAGGAGAGGGTTCGCGTCAGACATCTTCGGCCTCTACGCTCAGGGGGCGCAAATTCTGTGGATGGGGTGGATCTTCTGCTCGGCGGCGGCATTCCCGGTATAAGCTGCATGCAGTCACTCTAAAACATATGTTAACAGCGTAAGGAGACCGCCGAATGCCTGAGTTTGAAAGCAAAGCTCCCACGCAAGAGGGTGCACTGATCGAACAAGTGGCCGATATTGTTTCGGCCTATGTCTCGAGCAACCGGGTGTCAGCAGGTGAGTTGCCAAGCCTCATCGCTTCGCTTCACACTGCCCTTCAGGGCCTTGGGAAGCCCGCCACGCCACCGGCAGAGGAGACGCCCAAGGCGACTGCCGCCCAGATCAGGAAGTCGATCACGCCGGATGCCCTGATCAGCCTCATCGACGGAAAGCCCTACAAGACGCTCAAGCGGCACCTCACCACGCAGGGCCTGACCCCGGACGAGTACCGGAAGAAGTTCGGTCTGCCGTCCGACTATCCAATGGTAGCGTCGAACTACGCGGCCCACCGATCGGAACTCGCCAAGACCAGCGGGCTTGGCCAGCGTCGCCATCGGTCGCCAGCCGAGAAGCGCGCCAGTCCTGACCCCAAGGTGACGGCACCGGCCACGCCAAAGAGGGGGCCGGGCCGCCCACGGAGAGCTAAGGCGACCGAGTGAGGCAATGAGCGACGTCAGAGTGGCCAGCCTGTGTCACTCTGCACCATTCGGGTATGTGGCCGCGGCTGTAAGCCTGCTGTAAAATCGCTTTCAAGAATGCCAGTAGCGATGCTTTCGCGGCCAGGCTGGCGCACAAGGGGCTATCATGAAGCGGTCTGCCAGAGCGCTGATCAAGTGTCGAGTGCTGCGCGAGTTGGATCGTAGTCTCGCGCAACGTAACCTTGAGCGAGTTGCCATCTTGCTTGGGCGGCAGCTCAGAATCGAGAAATACAATACTGCAGCAGCGTAAGGCTCCCTGCATGCGCTTTGATGCGGGATACCGTTGGAGGATAGCCCGGACGGCCAAATTGAGCGCGCGGGCACCTTCTCGAAGCAGCCCGGTTCTGCGCCCGACCAGCCCGGGCAGGCTCGCAGTTGAGCCCAGAGGGCGGCCAGATCGCACCTCACGCCCTCTGCCGTTGCCAGACCGTCCAGTTCGGTTCGCTGGTCCGATCGGCGGCAGGTTCACGCGGGTGCCCTCCTCATCGCCCGGGAGCCTGCACGCGGCCTCCACCCGGGAGGGGTGGAGGCCGCGACGACCGCCGTGTGGTGGCGCATCAGGTTCATGATCGACTTGGCAATCGGATCACCGGCCGACGCAGTGACTCGCGGCGTCTGCGGCTTATGTCCCGATCACAGCGGGCTTGAATAAGTTCGCCGCGACAGTCCAGGCTCAGGACAGATCGGGGCCGGAATGCGCCCGTTCCAGACCTTCGACCGATGCCGCCGGAATGGCCGCTCGACACCCGACAGCGGCCATTCGAAGTCGGCGGCGGCCTCCTCACGCTTCATGAGTGCTGGGCGGTGAGTGGCACCACGGATGCAGTGTGGCTGCATCGGGGTGTGACTGGGGCGGTCGCACCGGCTGGTGCCTGGGCTGCCGGCCGAACGGTCCGGAGATCAGGGCGTGGCGCAAGCTCGCGCCCTACCGGCGCCCCACGCTCCCGCGTGAGCTGCCGCGCGGGTTGGAGCAGGTGAAGCGGGAGCCGGAGGCGGCCGACCCGACCCGCGCTTCACTCTAAGGGGATACCGCAAACCGAACCGTTGGTCGGGCGCTTGACACGCGCGCTGCGGAGGTCTTCTGTTCCGCCTTCGGGAAGCGATCTCCCGACGAGGCTCCGGCTGAAGAATCGCGTCCAGCCTGCATCTCTTGCAAGGACGCGCCATGCCTACGCCCAACGCCATCCCTGTCGATAAGCTCGTTCGCCTGATCGGCACCCCCGGCTGCCCTGTGCTCCTCGATGTGCGCACGGAGGAAGATTTCGCCGCGGACCCGTGCTTAATCCCGAGCGCCGTGCGCCGCCCCTGGGCCGAGGTATCCTCGTGGGCCGGCGCCCTCGCTGGCCGCTCCGCCATCGTAATCTGCCAGCGCGGCCAGAAACTCAGTCACGGCGTGGCCGCCTGGCTGCGCCAGGAAGGCGTGCCGGCCGAAAGCCTGGAGGGCGGCACCGAGGCGTGGCGCGCCGCCGAGCTGCCGACGGTGCCGGACGCCAAGCTGCCAACCCGCGACGCCCGGGGCCGGACGGTCTGGGTCACCCGCGCGCGGCCGAAGATCGACCGCATCGCCTGCCCGTGGCTGATCCGCCGCTTCGTCGATCCCTCTGCCGTGTTCCTGTTCGTGCCGTCCCCTGAGGTTGAGGCGGTGGCCGCGCGCTTCGGCGGCGCCGCGTTCGACATCGACGACCCGGAGGTGGTCTGGAGCCACCGCGGCGAGCTGTGCACCTTCGATGTCTTGGTCGAGGAGCTGAACCTCGGCACCGCGCCCCTGCGCCAACTGGCTGCGATCGTCCGTGGCGCCGACACCGCCCGGCTCGACCTCGCGCCCGAGGCCGCGGGCCTGCTCGCCGCCTCGCTCGGGCTGTCGCGGATGTACGCCGACGACCTGGAGCAGCTCGATGCCGGCATGCTGCTCTACGACGCCTTCTACCGCTGGTGCCGCGACGCCACCAATGAGACCCACAACTGGCCGACCAACAAGCCCAAGCCGGGGGTCTGACGATGAGCAGCACGGTGAGCTCCACCACGCCGGGCATGGTGGCCGCCGACCCCGTTCCGGTCACCCTGGCGCAGGCCCTGCCGGTCTGGCTGCGCGTGGCCGGCCTCTCGTTCGGCGGCCCGGCCGGCCAGATCGCGGTGATGCACCGCATCCTGGTCGAGGAGAAGCGCTGGATCTCCGAGAACCGCTTCCTGCACGCCTTGAACTTCTGCACGCTGCTGCCCGGGCCGGAAGCGCAGCAACTCGCCACTTACGTCGGCTGGCTGATGCACGGCAGCCGCGGCGGCCTGGTGGCCGGCGGGCTGTTCGTCGTCCCGGGCATCCTGGCGATCATGGCGCTCAGCTGGATCTACGCGCTGTATGGCCAGGTCGGCTTGGTGGCCGGCCTGTTCTTCGGCCTCAAGGCGGCGGTGCTCGCCATCGTGCTGCAGGCCGTCCAGCGCATCGGCCGGCGGGCGCTCAAGAGCCGGGTGATGGTCGCGCTGGCGGCCGCGGCCTTCGCGGCGATCTTCTTCTTTGATGTGCCGTTCCCGCTGATCGTGCTGGCGGCCGGCGTGATCGGCTATTTGGGCGGCCGCGCCGGCCGGCCGGAGTTCCGGGCCGGGGGCGGCCACGGCAGCGGCAGCACGGTCGCTGAAGGCCCCTTCCTGCTCGGCGACGACGAACTCCCGCAGGAGCATGCCGCGCCCCGGGACACCGTCCGCGTGCTGGGCGTCTGGGCGGCCATTTGGCTGCTGCCGGTCGCCGCCATCCTGCTCGCCCTCGGGCCGAACGACGTGTTCAGCCACGTCGCGGTGTTCTTCTCCAAGATGGCGATGGTGACGTTCGGGGGCGCCTACGCGGTGCTGGCCTACGTCGCCCAGCAGGCGGTGGAGCATTACGGCTGGCTCAAGCCCGGCGAGATGCTCGACGGTCTCGGCATGGCCGAGACCACGCCCGGCCCCCTCATCATGGTCACGCAGTTCGTGGGCTTCATGGCCGCCTTCCGGGCGCCCGGCGCGCTGCCGCCGCTCGTCGCCGGCACGCTGGGCGGGCTGCTGACCACCTGGGTGACCTTCGCGCCCTGCTTCCTGTGGATCTTCGTCGGCGCCCCTTACATCGAGCGCTTACGCGGCAACCCGGCCCTGGCCGGCGCCCTCTCGGCCATCACCGCGGCCGTGGTGGGGGTGATCCTCAACCTCGCGGTCTGGTTCGCCCTCCACACGGTGTTCACCCAGGTGCAGCCGGTCGCGCTTGGGCCACTCCGGCTGGAGGTGCCGGTCCTCTCCAGCGTGAACGTCCCGGCGCTACTGCTGGCGCTGGCCGCGATCGTCGCAGTGTTCCGCTTCCAGGTCGGCATGATCGTGACCCTGGCCGCCTGCTCAGCAGTGGGGCTGGCCCTGTATCTCGTGGGGATCGTCTGATGCGCGCTTCCTGTCGCACGCGCGGGCTGGGTGCCGCCGCCCTGCTGACCGGCTTGGTGCCGGCGCAGCCGGCACCGGCTGCGGGGGTCTTTCAGCAGCTCACCGGGCCGCAGATCCGCGCCCGCCTGGTCGGCAAGGAGGTCACCGACGAGGTGCACTGGGCCTACCAGTTCGCGCCGGGTGGCCGGCTGCAGGCCGTGTCCATGGGGCGGCCGCGGACCGGCACCTGGCGGCTCAAGGGCGACACGCTGTGCCTGGATGACGACCCGTGTGTCCAGGTCTGGATGGCCGGCAGCCGCGTCGAACTGCGCCGTGACCGCGCTCTGCCCGAGGAGGGTGTGCTGCAAGCTCCGGTCCGGCGCCGCTGACGCCGGCCTCACCCACCGCTGATGACGAAGGAGATGACCATGCGTTCGTGGATGACTCCCGTTCTCGCTCTCGGGCTGGTGGTGCTTGCGCCGTCCGCGCAGGCTGCCGAGCCCTGGCAGCAGGCGATCGCCAGCGGCCTCGGCAAGGCCGGCACGGAAATGCCGGGTGGGGTCTACCGGGTCGGGCTGCCGCGGACCGATCTGAAGGTCACGCTCGACGGCGTGACCCTCAAGCCGACCTTCGCCCTGGGGTCCTGGCTCGCCTTCAGGAAGGTCGGTGAGAACCAAGCGATGGTGATGGGCGATCTCGTGCTCACTGAGGACGAGGTGAACCCGGTGATGGCCCGCCTGCTCGAGGGCGGGGTGGAGATCACGGCCCTGCACAACCACCTGCTGCGCTCCTCGCCCAGCACCCTCTACATGCACGTCTCCGGGCACGGGGAGCCCGGGAAGCTCGCCACCACGCTGATGGGCGCGCTCGGCGCCAGCCGGACGCCGTTCGGCGCCGAGACCGCCGCGGGCACGCCTCCGGCCGGCAATCCAAGCCCGGCCCCTGCGCAGGCGACGCCGGCGGACCAGACCCCAAACCTCGACACTGCGGCCATCGACGCAGCGCTCGGACGCAAGGGCAAGCTCAACGGCGGCGTCTATGCCGTCAGCGTGCCGCGCGCGGAGACGCCGAAGGACCACGGCATGGAGGTGCCGGAGGCGATGGGTTCGGCCATTGCCATCAACTTCCAGCCGACCGGGAGCGGCAAGGCGGCCATTACGGGTGACTTCGTGTTGACCGCCAAGGAGGTCAATCCGGTACTCGCGGCCCTGCGCCAGAATGGCATCGAGGTGACTGCCCTGCACAACCACATGCTCGACGATGAGCCGCGGCTGTTCTTCATGCACTTCTGGGCCAATGACAATGCCGGCACGCTCGCGAATGGGCTGAACGAGGCCCTCAAGCACATCAACGTCGCGCCGGGCGGCTAAGGCCACGCGCACAGGCCAGCCAGGCCGCTCGTCGCGAGCAGCACGCAATGAGGGGACCGGCTGGCCCCGGGGTGATCAGGCCTGCACGCGATCAGGGGAGGTCGGGATGACCTACGCCATAAAACCGCTCGGTTGCGGCCCCGCCCGGATCAAAGGCATGCCGGAACGGCTGATCGTCAGCCATTGCGAGAACAACTACGGGGGCGCCGTGAAGCGCCTGAATCTCATCGAGGAACAGCTCTCCGGGTTGGACTACGAGACCGCCTCCGGCTTCATGATCAACGGGCTCAAGCGAGAGCAGTTGATCGCGATGAACTCCATGATCCTGCATGAACTCTTCTTCGATGGGCTCGGCGGGGAGAGCGAACCGGGGCCGGCACCGCGTCACGCCCTCGCCCGCAGCTTTGGTTCGGTCCGGCGCTGGCGCTCGGAGTTCGTCGCCATGGGCAAGGCCCTGGCCGGCGGTTCCGGGTGGGTGCTCCTGTCCTGGTCGCCGCGGGACGGCAAGCTGGTCAACCAGTGGGCTGCCGACCACGCGCATACGCTGGCGGGAGGCGTGCCGATCCTGGCGCTCGACATGTACGAGCATTCCTACCACGTCGACTACGGCGCCAAGGCCGCGACCTACGTCGACACCTTCATGCAGGCGATCCGCTGGGAGAACGCGACGAGACTATTCTTAGCCTTGGGTCATGATGGCTACACAGAAACCCCGGGGTAAGTCGACTCTCTCCAAAAGTGACAGGCCCATGTCGTCGAAGTTCTTCGGATCCGTTCTTGCTCAGGTGGCGGCCGGCCTGCTGCTTGCCGCCCAACCCGCGCCAGGAGCGGCCGCCGGCACCACACCGTTGCTGCTTGACCGAACGATCCCGCTCGGCGACGTGCGCGGCCGCATCGACCACCTTGCCTTCGATGCTGCCCGGCACCGGCTGCTCGTCGCCGAGCTCGGCAATGGCAGCATCGGCGTCATCGACGTCGGCGACGGTCGGCTCGTGCATCGCATCGCGGGCCTCCGTGCGCCGCAGGGCATCGCCTACCTGGCCGACAACGACACCGTGTTCGTGGCGAGCGCAGGTGACGGCACCGTGCGCCGCTACAGCGGCTCGGATTACGCGCCGCTCGGCGCCGTGAGGCTGGGTGAGGACGCCGATAACCTTCGGATCGATCCGGGTGCGAAGCAGGTCGTCATCGGCTACGGGCAAGGCGCGATCGCGGTTCTTGGGTCGGACGGCACCAAGCTGGCGGAGGTCCCGCTCGCCGGACATCCCGAGGCGTTCCAGCTCGACGCTCAGGGACGCCAGATCTACGTCAATGTGCCTGATGCGCACGAGATCGCGGTGCTCGATCGCGACAACGGCCGCCAGATCGCGCGCTGGAGCCTGCCCTCTGCGGGCGGCAACTTCCCGATGGCGTTGGACGAAGCCGGCGCGCGGCTCCTCGTCGTCTATCGGTCTCCTGCCCTCCTGGCCGCCTTCGCCGTGCAGGACGGGAGCGTGCTTGCCCGGGTGCCGACCTGTGGCGACGCGGACGACATCTCCCTCGATCCCAAGCGCCGGCGGGTCTACGTCAGCTGCGGACAAGGTGTGGTCGACGTCCTGCAGGAGGACGGGCGCTCCTATCGCGCCCTCGCGCGCATCCCGACCCGACCAGGGGCGCGGACCTCCCTGTTCCTGCCCGCGCTCGACCGTCTGCTCGTGGCGGCGCCCGACACTGGCACAGCGGGCGCGGCCGTCTTGGTGTTTCGACCCGTCGATTAGGGGTGGGCAGATGTCACGAACTCAGCCGGACTGCGCCAGGGGCAGGGCTGCTGGGCATTGTCTGAGGTGGTCATGACCGGTGCTCCTCAACGCCGCTTCAAGGTTGCCGTTGTTTCCCACGGCGATGCGCAGGCGCGTGCCGAGGCACGGCCGGACACAGGCCGCCTCAGTGCGATCTTCGCCGCACTGGCGCAGCAGGGGATTGCCGCGGAACCGGCCGTCTGGTCGGACGCGCTCAGCGATGAGGTTCGCGCTCAGCTGATGGGCGTGGATGGCGTGCTGGTCTGGGTAAACCCGATCACGACCCCGGACGGCGATGGTCGGGGGCGGCTGGACGACCTGCTGCGGGAGGTGGCCGCGGCCGGCATCTTCGTCAGCGCCCATCCGGACGTCATCGCCAAGATGGGCACCAAGGAGGTGCTGTTCCGAACCCGAGAGCTGGGTTGGGGCACGGACACGTACGTCTATCCGGAGCCCGCCTCGTTCAGAGCGGCGTTTCCCGCGCGGGTGGCCGCGGGTCCGCGGGTGCTGAAGCGGAACCGCGGCAACGGCGGGCAAGGGGTCTGGAAGGTCGAACGGGCCGCCGGTGCGGACGTCATCGTGCAGGAGGCCTGGGGCGACCGCCGCGTGCGCACCGTCCCCCTCGACGCGTTCATGGCGGAACGGCTGGTCGACTTCACCCATGCCGGCACGCTGGTGGATCAGCCGTTCCAGGCACGGCACCTGGAGGGCATGGTCCGCGGCTACTTCTCCGGTGACCAGGTGGTGGGGTTCGGCCATCAGCTGGTCCGCGCCCTGGCGCCGCCTGAGATCGGGCCGGCCGGGCCGCGCCTCTACTCCGGGCCGGACGATCCCCGGTTCCAGCACCTGCGGGACTTGCTGGAACACGAGTGGGTGCCGCAGATGGCTCACCTGCTGGGGATCGACCTGGACGCCCTGCCGGTGATCTGGGACGCCGATTTCCTGCTGGGTCCGCCGACGCCCGCGGGGGAGGACACCTACGTGCTGTGCGAGATCAACGTCAGCTCGGTGTTTCCGGTCCCGGAGGAGGCCCCGGAAGGACTGGCCAAGACGGCGCTGAAGCGGCTGAGATCACACGTGACGGCGTGCAGGCACCCCGCGAGGCGGTAAGTTGGAGGCCCGCATGCTTGCCCGGGTCGCTGTTCCGATGGCCGTCCTTGCTGGCGGGCTGACCACGGTGGCCACCGACGTGCAACCCTCAGGCGCCGGTCAGGGAGCGCACATTGTGGACATGCGCGACCGGACGACACGCAGTCTCGAAGCGGTGTGCCGCGCCGAGCAGGGCGCGGCGTCCGGGTGGTGCGGTGCCTACCTGATCGGCGTGGCCGACACGCTGACGGCCTTCGGCGATGGTGGCGACAAGGGCGGCCTCTGCAACGCCGACTACACGATCGAGCACCTGAAAGTGCCCAAGAGCTAGGCGGTTTGGTGGACATACGACCGGCATGCTGTCTTGGATGATGGTTCCCTTCGCGGTGCTCGCGGGCGCTCTGACGACGCTCCAGGCGGGCAGCAATGCGGCGCTGAAAGAGCCTGGGCGAACCCCTGCCAGCTCTGCTGATCAACTACGGGCTCGGGATCAGCATCGTCGTTCTCGCCAACCTTGTCAGCCGCCAGTCCTGGCCGGACTTCGACAAGCTCTCGGGCGTGCCCTGGTGGGCCTGGATCGGGGGGGTGGCGGGTGCAGCCTACGGCTTGGCCGCAATCCTGCTGGCCTACCGCTTGGGTGCCGCGACCCTGATGGCCTCTGTTGTCACCGGACAGGTGATTGCCTCCGTGCTGCTCGACCATTTCGGCTGGCTTGGTTTCGAGGTGCACGCGGCCAACGTCTGGCGCCTGCTCGGAGCCCTGCTGATGATCATCGGGATGGTGCTGGTGGCCCGGTTCTGAGCACGGGAGGGACGGACCCAGGAGGAGACATGGCCATGATCCAGACGGCGGCGACGCCTTCGAGCGTCGTGGAGCAGACCACCCGGGCGTGCCGCGGCGTCGTGGTGGTACCCATGCCCGGCACCGGTTTCGCGTCCCGCCACGAGCGGGCCACCCGCGCCGAGCTCGCGAGGCGCCTGGCTGCCCTCAAAGCCTTCGACTTCGCAGGCGAGCTCGACCCACCGTTTCCTCACCGCGGCCCGGTCTACCTCGTGCCGGCCGACACGCTCGTCGGGGCCGAGGCCGCGGCGTTCGGCGTGCGCGGCGAGCACGACCTGTTCGGCGGCGTCGCTCCGCACGCGTGCGTGGCCACGAAGGCGATCACCCACCCGCTGGTCGAGCCGGACGCCTTCGCCCCGACCGGCTGGTCCCGCGAGTTCGGGCACCGGGTGCGCGACGTCGTCCTGCGCGGCTTTTCCGCGTTCGCGCCCGAGGATGCGCGCCGCGCCGGCTTGCGCCTGCTCGGGCACGGGCCGGTGCGCCTGAAGGCCGTGCGGGCGACCGCCGGGCGAGGCCAGATCGCGGTCTGCGGCGCCGCCGAGCTGGAGGCGGCGCTCGCCGCGGCGGACGCGGCCGAGCTGTCCGGCCACGGCCTCGTGCTTGAGGAGGACCTCGCCGAGGTCACGACCTACAGCGTCGGCCAGGTGCGCGTGGCCGACCTCGTGGCGAGCTACTGCGGCACCCAGCGCCTGACGCCGGACAACGGCGGCGCGCAAGTGTACGGCGGGTCGGATCTCCTCGTCGCCCGGGGTGACTTCGAGGCGCTGCTCGCGCTCGATCTCCCCGAAGGGGCCCGCCTTGCGGTGGCGCAGGCGCGCACCTACGATGCCGCCGCGATGGAGTGCTTCCCGGGACTGTTCGCGTCGCGACGCAACTACGACGTCGCGCAGGGTGTGGACGCGGCCGGGCGCAGGCGCTCGGGCGTGCTGGAGCAGTCCTGGCGCGCGGGTGGCGCCAGCGGCGCCGAGGTCGCGGCCCTCGAAGCCTTCCGGGCCGACCCGGGGCTGCGGGTCGTGCGCGCCTCCACCGTCGAGATCTATGGCCAGCACCACGCGCCGCCGCCGGGCGCGGTGGTGTACTTCCGCGGCGAGGACGAGCGGGTCGGTCCCATGACGAAGTACGCCTTTGCGGGGCCGCATGGCAGTCCGTGAGGAGGCCATCACCGTCGCGGTGGACGGCAGCGAGGAGCGGCTCCCGGGCACCCTGGTCTCGCCGGGGCCCCTGGTGCCTGGCTTCTTGTTCCTGCAGGGCTGGGGCAGCACCCGGGAGCAGTACCTCGCGCGGGCGGGTGAGATCGCGGCGCTCGGCTGCGTGTGCCTGACCTTCGAGCCGCGCGGGGTGGCGAGGGGCGACCCGCGGCACGAGACGGTGACCCGCGAGGAGAACCTGCGCGACGTCCTCGCCGCCTACGACGCGCTCACTGGCCGGCCCGGGGTCGATCCCGCCGCCGTCGCCGTGGTCGGCAGCAGCTACGGGGCCTACCTGGCCACGATCCTCAGCTCGCTGCGCGCGGTGCGCTGGCTCGCCCTGCGCGTACCCGCGCTCTACAGGGACGAGGACTGGGATGTGCCGAAGGCGCGGCTCGACCGCGAAGCGCTGATGGCCTACCGGCGAGGCCAAGTTTCGCCTGATGACAACCGGGCGCTGGGCGCGTGCGCGGCGTTCCAGGGCGACGTGCTGATTGTGCAGTCCGAGCGCGACGACACCGTCCCGCCGCCGGTGATCGCGAACTACATGGCGGCCTTCGAGCGGACGCGCTCGCTGACCTACCGGGTGATCGAGGGCGCCGACCACGGCCTGTCCGAGGAGCCCTGGCAGCAGGCCTACACCTCGCTTCTCCTCAACTGGGCGCGGGAGATGGTGCTCGGCGCGCGCGAGGGCGGCACCGCCGCGGCAGCGGCGCAAACGCATCTCGCGCCGGCGCCACAGCGCGGGCCACCGGCCCCGGCCTGAAAGGCGCGCTCCGGTGAGTCCGTCCCCGGACGACCTCTGGAGCCCAGCGAGGTTTCCTCTCCCTCGCGCAGAGCCTCCAGGAGGCAGCCCGAACCTGGGACATCGTCTATGCCTCAGGGCAGGTTGGTGGGAAGCTCTACATCGCGACCCACACTATGCTGGACCGGGTCTCCGCGGGGGAGGCGCTCGTCCCTTTCGGCTTGTTTGGTGCTTGCGCGCTGGAGCGGGCCAAGCAGGGTCCGGCACTCGGAGTCGAGCTGCCAATCGACTACCGCTCATCAGGTCGCGCATTGTCCGCCGTCAGCGCCCGTGAGACAGATTAAGGCCCTTCACGAACGGAAGATGGCTGGTTCATCGTAGCCCCAGGAGCGAGAATGAAGCAGACATCCGGGCCGTTGCGGAAGCCGGCAGAGATGGTGATCAAGAACATCCGCCGCGCCACCCGCCGGCAGTTCACGGCCGAGGAGAAGATCCGCATCGTGCTCGAGGGCCTTCGCGGCGACACGGCCCGCGCCGCCACCTCGGACGAGGTCAAGGACCTGCGCCGCGAGGCCAGCGCGCTCAAGGAGGTCGTGGCCGATCTCACCCTGGAGAACCGCCCGCTCAAAAAAGCATGAGCGGGGCTGGGGGCGACGAGGCATGAGGTACCCGGCTCCTGAGAAGCTGGAGATCATCCGGCTGGTCGAGCAATCCCGCCTGCCGGTGCGCGCCAGCCTGGAGAAACTCGGCATCCCGCGCGCCACCTTCTGCCGCTGGTACGACGCCTACCAGCGAGGGGGACCCGAGGCCCTGGCCGACCGACCCTCTCGGCCCAGCCGGGCCTGGACCCGCCTGCGGACCTTCCGAAGCTGGCGGTCGCACTTCTCGCCAACTCAGCGATTGGCGTAGCCATCGACGTCGCCAACAATGTCCCAGCGTTGAGGTGGTGTGGGCGGGCAGCCGCTGTCGAGCTCGTAGTGGCTCCTCGGCGGTCAAGCTGTCTCACCCACCTAGATGTTCGGTCCCATAATAGTAGGACGCAGCGAAGCCGCACTCACGCAAAGGGATGTATCGTGGCCGACGAACACGACAGCTCACCGGCTGGGCCGTTGGACCGGGCCATCGCGATCCTGACGTTCATCGCCGAGCAGAAGAAGGCCCTCTCGGCTGCCGAGATTGCCGCTGGGCTCGCGCTGCCGCTGCCGACGGCCCACCGCCTCATCGGCAACCTCGAACATCGGGGCCTGATCCAGAAGGCCCTCGGCACGAAGCGCTACGTCGTCGGCAGCAGGCTCGTCACGCTCTCGGCCAAGACAATCGGGGCAGCGTTCCGCACCGTACGCCGGCAGGCTGTCTTGAGCGCCGTGGCCGATCGGATCGGCGAACAATGCGAGATCGGTGTCGTGCGCGACCATGCTGTGGTCTATGTCGACAGCGTACGGTCAAAGGAACAGCAGAGCTTGCAGTTCAATCCCAGCGACTCCGCACCTCTGCACTGCACTTCGACAGGCAAGATTTACATGAGCCGGCTGCCTGCCAAAATGAGGCACCGCCTGGCCCATTCGATGAACCTTGTCCGCTACACGCCTACTACGATCGTCGACCCCGACGAGCTGCTGGCCAGTCTTGAGGAAACTCGGCGCAGGGGCTGGGCCAAGACGAACGAGGAGTTCGTTCGCGGTGTCGTGGGCTGCGCCGTGCCGATCGTCTCACCGGAGGGCGATCTCATCGCCTGCCTGGGCGTGTCGGTGCCGGTGGCGCGCGTCGGCTTTGCAGGCCTCGATACCTTCATCGGTCCTCTGCAGGAGGCGGCGGCCCTCCTCTCAGAGACAATCCTGCAGGACAACGAGGATATCTGAATTCTCAATTTTCGGAATTAAAGCTCTCACTTTTCGATGCAGATCCTCGACGCAGTGCGCGTGTTGTGTATTCTCAGGGCACGCAGCTGATGTGACCAAATCCTAAGCGGGATGCGCGGTCCTGCGTCACGAAAGCACCGAGACTGGATGAAGAAGGCCGCCGGCTCTGTCCGGCGCGGGTGCTTCGCCATGTCCGCGTCGCCGGAGGTGATCATGAGCCAGCACTATGACGTTGCCGCCGTCCGTCAGGCATTCCCGGCCGCCGAGCACGTGGTCTACCTCGACAGCGGCTTCCAGACCCCTCTCTCTCGCCCGGTGAAGGAGGCTTACGAGCGCTTCCTGCAGGAGGGCTTCGAGACGGCCGGTCCGAAGCAGGTCTGGCTCAACCGGCTGGAGGAGACCCGTGCCAAGGTCGCATCCCTCCTGGGCGCCAGGCCGGACGAAATCGCCTTCACCAAGAACACCTCGGAAAGCATGAACATCGCCGCCAACGCGCTTCCGCTGCGGGCCGGCGACAAGGTTCTGATGATCGAGGGGGATCATCCCAACAACGCCTACGCCTTCCTCAACCTGCAGCGGAAGGGCGTGGAGGTCGTCTTCATTCCGATGAGCGAGGTGGTGAACGCGGAGAGCTTTCGGCCGCATCTCGACGACCGGACGCGGGCGATTTCCATGTCGCATGTCACCTTCCACGCCGGACACCGGTTCGACGTGGAAAGCGTCGGCGAACTCTGTGCGCAGCGCGACCTCTACTTCGTCGTGGACGTGATGCAGGGCATCGGCGTCGTACCGATCGACGCCAAGGCGATGAAGGCCACCTTCGTCGGCTCGGGCACGCATAAGGGCCTTCTCGTGCCGCAGGGGCTCGGCCTGCTCTACTGGGACGCGACCCGGATCGAGCTGGAGCCGGCCTATCTGGCGGCAGCGAGCCTCGCCAGCCCGCCGGCGGATTTCATCGCACGCGCCGACAACATGGCCCTGCCGGCGACCGCCGGGCGGTTCGAACTCGGCAACTTCAACCTGCCAGCCATCCAGGGGCTCGGCGCGGCGCTCGATCTCATCGGCCAAGTCGGGATCGAGAACATCCAGAACCATTGCTTCGACCTCGGCGACTACCTGATCGAGCGTCTCGACGGGCTCGGCGTCGGCTTGGTCGGCCCGCGCGAGCGGCAGCATCGCGCACCGCACATCTACGTCATCGCGCTGCCGGCAGCGGACTGGCTCGACTACTTCACACGCACCGGCATCCGGGTCTCGCCCGAGCGGGACGGCATCCGAGTGTCCTTCGGCATGTTCAACACCACGGCGGACATCGACCGGCTGGTCGAGGCCATCCGCGCCAGGAGCGCGCCGGCGACGCCACAGGTCCGCACGGCCGTCCTGTCGAAGCTCGGGTAGCCCGCCAGAGCGTCTCCACCCCCAGCACGGCGCCCGGAAGGGGGCTGCACTCATCGAGAGGAGAATGGCCATGGTCCCAGGTCGCGTTTTCAGACGAGTGTCCTGCGCGCTCGTCCTCAGCTTCGCCACGACCGTGGCCTCCGCGGAGAGCCCGACGCTGACGAAGATCAAAAGCAACGGCAGCGTGACACTCGGCTATCGCGAGGCTTCGATCCCGTTCTCGTATCTCGGTACGGACCAGAAGCCGGTCGGCTTCTCCCTCGACCTGTGCGCTCAGGTCGTGGCCAAGATCAAAAGTGACCTCAAGCTCGACACCCTTGCGGTCAAGCTCCAGCCGGTCGACTCCACCAATCGCATCCCGCTCATCCAGAACGGGACCATCGACATGGAGTGCGGCGCCACGTCCAGCAGCGTCGCCCGGCTCAAGCAGGTCGCCTTCACGGTCGCGATCTTCGTGTCATCGGCCCGGTGGTTGACCAAGGTCTCATCCGGCATACACGATGTGAAGGATCTCGACGGCAAAACCGTCGTCGCCACGCAGGGCTCGAACGCGGTCGGCTTCGCGTTTGGCATCAAGGCCAAGGGCGGCACTTTCAACGTCATCCAGGCCAAGGATCACGGCGAGTCCATGCTGACGCTTCAGAGTGGGCGTGCCGCGGCTTTCATGGAGGATGACATCTTGCTCGCCAGCCTGAAGGCTCGCACACCCGATCCCGCCGCCTTCGCCTTCCTGCCCGAAACCTACACCTTGGTGCCGTACGGTCTGATGTTGCCCAGGGACGACGTGGAACTCAAGGCGCTTGCGGATGGCGTCCTGAAGGACATGATGGCCTCAGGAGCGTTCACCAGGCTCTACGCCAAGTGGTTCGAGAGCCCGATCCCGCCCCGCAACGAGAACCTGAACTTCCCAATGTCCGATGCTCTGAAACAGCGGGTCGCGCACCCGAGTGACTCAGTCGAGTTCTGACTCGGGTCCGGGTTCGGCACGGTATCGGCTGACCTTGCCTCCAGACATCGAACTTCCGCTGGCCACCCCCAAGCAAACCTTCGTCGGTAGCGGCTTCAACGTCCGCTTGGGGTCGAGGCCGTGTGAAAACTCAGGCGCGCTCCGAAATCGGAGAATAATCTTCTACACAGCCGTTATCCGAGCATCCTGGATGGCGGCCGAGATGCCAACTGGGTGCCTATTCCGGCGCTGCCCAGGGTTATCGAGGGAAGATCCTCCTGCCGCCTTTGCGTTTCCACACAGCCTCGACCCTTTGCGGACCCTGCCCCGCTGTGCATCAGGTCCTACTCGGATGTTGCTGCTCGGAAAGCGAGCGCATCCCGCTCCGAGTGCAGAAAGCCGATGAGACGTTCAACGAGGTGACCCGGCGGTCGTCCGGCCGGTCGGATCAGTAGCGTCTCAATGAGCACGCGCGGCCGAAACGGCCGCAACACGATCGGTAGGCCGACGAGATCACGTGCAGGGATCGGATCGACGATGGCGACGCCCAGACCTTCCGCCACGAGGCCGCACCGCGCAGCGGTGTATTGAGCCATCAAGACCGAACGCAGTTCGATGCCCGCCCGCGCGAAGGTGTCTTCGATGGCCTGCTGGAACATACCGGGACCGCCCGCCACCATGGGTTCGCCCGCGAGGTCGTGCGCCGTGATCACCCGCTTGCGGCTCAGGGCGTGGTCCCGCCGCAGCGCGCAGACTGCCTCGACCGTCAGGAAGGGCTCGCCCGTCACCCCCGCGTAGCCTGGACGGGGCCGAACGAGGCCGATGTCACACTGCCCCGAGGAGGCCCAGGACCAGATCGTGTCGGGGCTCGGCACGTGGAGCGCGACCCGCGCACCTGGATGCTCGGCGCTCAACCGCCGGATGGCACGCGGCAGCAGGCGGGCCGCCAGGGAGGGCTGACAGGCCACGCGCAGCGGCCCGGTGCCGAGGTCCCGGATCTGGCGCGCGGCGTGGTGCAGGTGTTCGAGCCCGGCGCAGGTGCGCTCGACCTCACGCGCGAAGGCTTCTCCCTCCGGGGTCGGCGACGCGCTGCCATGACCGCGGACGAAGAGAGCGAAGCCGAGGTCGGCCTCAAGCTGCGCGATGGCGCGGCTCACGTGCGGTTGGCCGACGCCGAGGGCGGCAGCCGCCCTCGTCATCCCGCCGTGACGCAGCACGGCGCGGAAGAGGTCGAGATGGGCTGGGTTCATCATGCCCTGCGTGCATCGAGAAGTCAGATCAGGGCATTTGACGGCATGGGTGAATGGTGGTTGTCAATGTGCCCACCCGCGGTGCGCCGAAGTCGCGCCTGAGACTGTCTGAAGATCATGCTCCACGTCCTACTCCCCTCGGCCCTTGCCATCGCAGCGGGGGTCAGCATCGTCGTCCAGCAGGTGCTAAACGCGAACCTGCGCGCGTCTCTCAACTCGGCCGCGTGGTCCGGTTTCGCGAGCTACGCGGTCGGAGTGGCTTGCATGGCATTGCTCGCCCTTGCCCTGCGCGATCCGGTCCCCGCGGCGGGCGTCGCGACCCGCATCCCGTGGTGGACATGGAGCGGTGGCCTGTTCGGGGCGATCTTCATCGGCCTCGCGATCTTCCTTGTGCCGCAACTCGGGGCCGCGACATTCATCGCGCTCCTCGTCACCGGCCAGATGCTCGCCTCGGTGACGGCGGACCACTTCGGATGGATGGGCCTCGCCCAGCGTGCGATCGACCCACCGCGGTTGATTGGGATCGCTCTCTTGATCGGCGGCGTCATCCTGATCCGGCGGTGAGCTCGGACCCTCCGCGCACTATCAGGGAGCAGCCGCTTCCCACCCCATCCGGACCTTCGGAGGCGGCAAGCCAAATGTCCGCGAAGGGTCACTCCGAGGCCTTCGCCGGAGCCGCCTCGAACGTCCGCTTACCCTGGCCAGGGACCCCGAAGCGGACGGGCCGCAATCGGCCATGCTCTGCTGCAGCCGACCGTCCATGAGCCTGCCAGGATCATGGTCGTTCGCTGCATCAATCTACGGCGCCCCGCGCTATGACGTGGAATTTGGGTCGCGCGTCAGGACCTTCAGCCGGGCTCTCCACCATGCTCTTCCTCATCGCCGCCGTATTCGGCATTGCCGGCTTCGTGAAGGGCGTAATCGGCCTCGGGCTGCCGACAGTGTCGATGGGCCTACTCGCTGTCGCAATGACGCCGCTGCAGGCCCTGACCATCGTTATCGTGCCCGCCATCGTCACCAACATCTGGCAGACCTTCGCCGGGCCGTACCTGGGCAGCATTCTGCGCAGGCTGTGGCCGCTGCTCCTCGGGACCGGCGTCGCGATCTGGGGAGCCGGCGCGTTGATGGCGGGCCCCTACGCGCGCTACGCTACGATCGTGCTAGGGCTCCTGCTGGTGATCTATGCTGGGCTCGGGCTGACGCGACTGCAGATCCGGACAGCACCCCGGAATGAGAAATGGGTCGGCGGCATTGTCGGCCTTCTCACGGGTGTGATCTCAGCCGCCACCGGCATTCAGGTCATTCCGTCGATGCCGTACTTGCAGTCGATCGGCCTGGAGAAAGACGAGCTGGTGCAGGCGCTCGGCGTATTCTTCACGGTGGCAACCTTCGCGCAGGCGTTCAATCTCACGAGCGTGGGCCTTCTCAACGCCTCGACCGCCCTGCCCGGGCTTGTCGCCATGGGAACTGCCTTCGCGGGCATGTTCGTGGGCCAAGTGGTCCGCCAGCGGCTGGACCCGGAGGGGTTCCGACGGTGGTTCCTGATCGCGCTGCTCGTGCTCGGCATCTACCTGGCCGCCAGCACAATCGTGTCACTGTGACGCCGCAGCCAGACCGTCGCGCTGGGTTACCGGTGCCAGCGCTGCCCGCGCAGGGGATCAATTGAGGACGCGATAGGCAACGGTCCTCATTCCGGCCGTCGCCCCTGTACGTCGTCGTCCCACATGAGCCGGACCCGGTCGTTCAAGTCGATGAGTTTGCCTGCGCGTGGACCTCCCCATGGCCGAGGAGGGTCTCAAGCAGGCGTCATACCAAATCCGCTCGATCCCTTCGGGATGGCGGATTGGGGCTTCGCTCAGGCGCGGCGCCTGAGCGCGGCGCCTGAGCGAAGCCGACATCCGCATGGCCGAAATGGGAGACGGCGAAGCCATCAACCGGATCACAAGCCCGCGCGGCGCCTGAGCGACGCCGACATCCGCATTGCGAAGCAATCAACCGGATGTCGGATGACAGCGGACATGACGAGGCTGACGGCCCGACCCGTCCCCCCACTGTGCCCTTCCGTATCATGCAGGTCGCCCCGCCTGCGGGACGCCCGTGCTGGACTTGCGCGACGGGCACGGACGGGATCGCACGGCCACGTCGATCGCGAGAAGGCTGGGCGACGTCGCCCGTGTCGACATTCTCGCGGCAGCCCCACGCCCTGCGCGCGACCGAGGATACCGCTTTGCTGCACCAGCGTGGCTGCACCATCGTGCATTCTCCGGCGAGCGGCTTACCGGTGCAGGAGCAAAAAAATGCAGCATGCTCTTGACGAGCGCCGGATTCGCAGCGATGCTGGTATACAATATATCAGAAGCAGGCTGAAGCTACGGGCCGTTGCCAGCTCGGCCTGACCGTCGCTTGCGACACCTCACTTGACCAAGCCGACCCGATCGAACGCGATAGTCGGCAAGCAACTTCGCCCTTGTCTCGGCAGCCACCACCAACAGCCGGTCTGGCTGAACACTGTCCAGGTCTGCCGCCCACCTGTGGGGCTTGTCTCCCCCGAATCTGTCAAGCAACAACAATAAAAGACATCGCAACAATCGAGGAAACAACAATGCCGACCTCTACACCCATAACTACCAACAGAGTATCTGACAGCTATCGCTGGATGCAGCTGGTGCTTGGCGTCGTCTGCATGGTCATGATCGCCAACCTGCAGTACGGCTGGACTTTCTTCGTACCCGAAATCCAGAAAACATTCGGCTTCGATCGCGCCGCGATCCAATGGGCTTTCACCCTTTTTGTCCTGTTCGAGACCTGGCTCGTGCCCGTCGAGGGCTGGTTCGTCGACAAGTACGGCCCGAAGATCGTGGTCCTGTTCGGTGGCGTGCTCTGCGGCGTCGGCTGGGTGATCAACGCTTACGCGACAGGCCTCAACATGTTCTACGTTGGTCAGGTCATCGCGGGTCTGGGAGCTGGCGCCGTCTACGGAACCTGCGTGGGCAATGCCCTGAAGTGGTTCCCGGACAAGCGTGGTCTGGCCGCCGGTATCACCGCAGCAGGCTTCGGCGCCGGCTCGGCGCTCACGGTGGCGCCTATTCAGTGGATGATTGCCGACAAGGGCTTCCAAGCTGCCTTCCTCAACTTCGGCATTGGTCAGGGCGTGATCGTTGCCGCCCTCGCCTTCTTCCTGGCGGCTCCGCGCAAGGGCCAAGTTCCGGAGGTGACGAGCACCGCCAATCTCCAATCTCGGCGCAACTACACGCCCAGTGAAGTGGTTCGTCAGCCGATTTTCTGGCTGATGTACTTCATGTTCGTCATCGTCGGCGCAGGCGGCCTCATGATCACCGCGAACCTGAAGCCAATCGCGGCCGATATCCACGTCGACAAGGTGCCGGTGACGATCCTCGGTGTTACGATGGTGGCCATCACCTTTGCGGCGACGATCGACCGCGTGCTCAACGGTCTGACCCGTCCCTTCTTCGGCTGGGTCTCGGACAAGATCGGTCGCGAGAACACGATGTTCATCGCCTTCGCCATGGAGGGGTTTGGCATCTACATGCTGTACCTGTGGGGACATGATCCGCTGTGGTTCGTCCTCCTGTCGGGCTTCGTGTTCTTTGCCTGGGGTGAAATCTACTCGCTATTCCCCTCGACCTGCACCGACACGTTCGGCTCCAAGTTCGCGGCGACGAACGCCGGGCTGCTCTACACGGCAAAGGGGACTGCGGCGCTGCTCGTGCCGTTCGCCAACTACCTGCAGCAGAGCACGGGCAATTGGGACGGCGTATTTCTCGCGGCGGCCGGAGCCAACATCCTGGCTTCGATCCTCGCCATCGCGGTGCTGAAGCCTTGGCGCAAGCGCGTCGTCACCAATGCGCAGACCGATGCGGAGTTGCCGGCCGGCACCAAGGTCGCGGTCGCCTGACAGCCTCCGGGCAATCGTAGGCACGAGCAAGCAACGGGAAGGGCCTGGACACGTCCAGACCCTTTCTCGTTGAGCGCCGGTGCCAATGTGGCGGGAGAATTAAGGAATGAAGCGAGATTCAATCTACTGCGCACACTACATTCGGCAAGAGAATGGGATTTTTACTGCGCGAGAGGCAATTCCCGGGCCTCAGTCTCTCGAGTTTTTCTCAAAAGACCTTAATCGTGTTCAGGAAGCCATTAAGGAAATATGGGCTGCCGAGCGCAAGACTCTGCCGATGCCAGAATGGTTTAGAGGTGCCCTGGCTTCCCGAAAGCAAGCCCGGGTCGATCTCGACAGCTTGGCGTGATCGCGGTCTATCCCGCCACGTCGCGCAGTGCCCAGGCGCGGGACGGCCCGTCCTGCAGGAAGGCGTAGATGATCGGCAGCGCGGCCGGCATGGGCGGGCTCGTGATCAAGTGGTGAGGCGCGGGCCCGGGTTTCTCCCTGCCCGGTCGAGCGTGATCAGGGCTGCCGGTCAGGCCCGCGTCTCATGCAAGCTGTGCCAGGGTCAGGACTCAATCGGCACCAGAACGCGACGACAGCCGCGAGGGCGAGCGCGGAAGCGAAGTTGCGGGCGAGCTCGTCGTCGCGGGTGGCGATCCGGCGGAAGTCCTTGAGACGGCAGAAGGCGGCCTCGATGCGCCAGCGGTCACGGGAGCGGCGCTTGTCGTGGCGAAGCGCGCGCGTGCGGGCGCGGGTGCCGGGCGGGTGCCGGGCGGGTGCCGGGGATGACTGGGGTGATGCTCTTCTCCCGCAGATCAGCCCGCAGCCGATCGGCGTCGCAGCCCTTGTCGGCGATCAGGCGGCGGATCCGGCCGGGGGCCTCGACCAGCACCGCCGGGGCGGTCCGCCCGTCGCTGGCGTCGCCCGGCGTCAGCAGGAGGACACCGGGGCGGCCGAGCACGTCGACGAGCGCGTGGATCTTGGTCGTCTGACCACCCCGCGAAGGGCCGATGGCCTGCGCTGTCGCTCCCCTTTGCCCCCGTGAGCCGAGCGCTGGGCTTTGACGGAGGTCGCATCGAGGGCGGCGGCCTCGCCCGACCACCCGGCTTTGGCCAGGGCCGCCAGCATCGCCGTCCAGAAGCCGCGCCGCGACAACCTGGTGAAGCGGTTGTAGACCGTGGTGGGGTGTCCATACGCGGCCGGGCCATCGCGCCAGCGCATCCGGAAGTGAGCACGTGCAGGATGCCGGCGATGATCCGGCGATCGTCCTCGCGCTCGGGGCCGGGCTGGTTTGTGGGCATGGACGGTGCGATCACCGCCCACTGCTCGTCCGAGAGCCAGAACAGGTCCGCCATCGCCGCCTGCATGCGGCAAGCGGCGGCCCTGAATCACAAAACTATAGGCCCTGCAACACCTTGGTTCGGTTCACATCCTAGCATTACAGTTGCGTTTTTGTGCGTGCTGGCTGACGGCTGGCCCGGCTTGGCGTCCGGCGCTGCCGCCGCCGTTTGGCGTCTGACGCGCGCTGTTTGAGATGTGCCTGGCGGGCGGCCGCCTGATGCGCCCGTCGCCAGAGCGACCANGCGATGACGTGAGCGGGTTGAATGCGCCGCTGTGCCATCCGCACCGCGATGCGGCGGATCTCCTGGACCGACCAGCGGATCAGCGGGCGCGCGGTCTCGGCCGGGCTCGGCTTTTTGGGGGCGGCGCGTTGGCGTGATGGCGGATCACCGTCAGCAGGGCGAAGGCCATCATCACCAGGCTGACGTGCCGATGCCAGCCGTGCCAAGAGCGGGTCTCATTGTGTGTCAGCCCGAGGTCGGTCTTGGCCGTCTCGAACGCGGGGACTGTCAGGAATTTCGTGTGAGGGCGGCGGG
>NZ_KB900609.1:6841887-6878024 GCF_000379105.1 Methylobacterium sp. WSM2598
CTGGCGATGCACGCCGCACGAGGCCTTGCCCTGCTTCAGGAAGCCGGTCTCGTCGAGAACCAGAACCGCGTCCGGGTCGGCCAGCGTCTCCAGAGCATAGTCACGCACCACGTCGCGCAGAGCGTCGGCGTCCCAACGTCCGCGCCCNAGCACCGCCTGCTGGCGCCAGGGCCCGGGATCGCCCGCGGCTTCCGCCCGCATCCAACCCGTCTTGCGCCGCTCTGCACCGAGCAGTCCATCCAAGAACGCTCCGGCCGAGGCGGCGACCCGGCGCTGGGTGAACAGAGGCCGCATGCGCCCCTTCACCTCCCGGAGCGACGAGGCCCACAACTCCAGCGTCGCCTTGACCGAAGTCTCCGACGTCCATGATGCGCGAATCATGGCGACGCAAAGAGTCAGAACCTCGCCGAAAACGCAACTGTAATGCTAGGCTTGACGCTGCGGCCCGTCGAGCAGGCCGCGGACGATGCGAACGCACGGTCTGCCGTCGATCGGTCGTGGGTCGGCAACGCGCCGGGAGCAGACCTTCGATCGGTGCCGCCGCACTGGCCGCTTGCTATCCGGCAGGGATCTTTCGAGCTCCCGCGAAGCGGGCCCTCGATTTCCCACGGTCGTGGGAGCGGGGCGAACGACATGTCAACCACGCCGGCCCGGGACGGCGTCAAGGGTCCGGCTGCTTCGAGCCAGTCTCGGTGGATTTCATGGGGACCGGCGGGAAGACGATCCTGACCAGCAGCCCCGATCCGCCTCGGCGAGCGTCACCGAGGGTCACGGCGGCACCGATCCGGTCGGCGAGGGCCCGAACCACGGCGAGGCCGAGGCCGCTGCCCTCCGGGCCGCCACTCCGGGCGACCCGATAGAAGCGCGAGAAAACCTTCTCCCGGTGCTGCGGCGCAATTCCCGGCCCGTCGTCCTCAACCTCGGCAATGGCTCCGCCCGGTTCGTTCGCCACGCGCACGACCACCCGGGCGCCGGCCCCGGCGTAGCGGATCGCGTTGTCGACGATGTTGGCGAGGATCTCGCCGACCAGGGTCGCATGGCCCGGAACCATGACGGCTTCGCTCGGCCGTTCGTATTCGATCTCGACGCCGGCGGCGAGAGCGCGCGGGACCTGGTCCGCAAGAACCGTCGCGGCGACCTCGGCGAGATCCAGATTCGTCATCACGAGCGCGCCTGGGTCCTCGTCGGCGCGGGCAAGGGCGAGGAGTTGGGCGAGCAGGTGCTCCAGGCGCAAAGCCGCGCCCTCGATGTCGTCGAGCGCGGCGCGGCCTTCGGGGCTCGCGCCGACGCCGTGGCGGCGCGCGAGATCGACATGCATGCGCAGCACGGCGAGCGGCGTTCGCATCTGATGCGAGGCGTCGGCCGTGAAGCGCCGCACGGCCACCATGACCTGCTCCAGCCGGGCGAGCAGGGTGTTGAAGGCCAGCACCGGGGCGGCGGCCTCCGCCGGCACGCGCGAGGCGTCGAGGGGCTGCAGGCTGATCGCGCCGGGCGCCGCCCGCCGGTCGATCTCGGCGCTGAGATGATCCAGGGGCGCCAGGCCGCGGCTGATCCCGTGCCACGTCAGCACCCCGACCAGAGCCAGGAGGACGGCTTCGAGCACGAACAGGCCGCCGAAGAGCCGCGCCTCCAGGGTGCGTCGCGCATCGCGCGTCTCGGCCACCTGAACCAGGACCAAGCCCGGCTTGCCGTAGACCCGCCGCGCCTGCGCGGCGACGCGCACGGGCGCCCCGCGCATCACCGCGTCCCAGTGCCGGGTCGGGCCGGGCTCCATCTCCGAGGCCGGGCGAGGCAGGTCGCGGTAGCCCGTGACGAGCTGGTCCTGGTAGCTGACACTGTAGTAGATGCGGTCATGCGCTTGGCTCTCCAGCATGCCGAGCGCCACCCGCGGCAGGTCCACCGTCACCTCGTTGTCCTCGTCCAACGCGAGGCGCTCGGCGATGGCCAGGACGGAGCCGTCGAGGAGACGGTCGTGCGTCGTCTCGACGACATCCCGGATGACGAGGGCGCCGCCGAGGCCGAGCACGAGGGCGAGGGCTGCGGTGGGCAGGAGCATCCGCAGCATCAGCCCGCGCCGCAGGGAGGGCGGGCGCCGGCTCATCCGGCGTCGAGGAGATAGCCGAGACCGCGGATCGTGCGGATCTCCGGTCCCTTCGGCTGCAGCTTCTTGCGCAGGCGCGCGATGTAGAGTTCGAGGGCGTTCGGCGCCACCTCGTCGTCGAACCCGAACACCTCGTTGTTCAGCCGCTCCTTCGGCACCACCTGCCCGGCCTTGGCCATCAGCACGGTGAGCACCGCGCGTTCCCGGCGCCGGAGCGCAAGGGGTTCGCCGTCGAGCGTCACCGCCCCGGTCGAGCGGTCGAGGGCGAGCGTCCCGCAGCGCAGGACGGGGTTGGGCTGGCCCTGACCGCGCCGGATCTGGGCGCGCACCCGCGCCTCGAACTCGGCGGGGGCGAAAGGCTTGAGCAGGTAGTCGTCCGCCCCGAGATCGAGCCCCCGCACCCGGTCCGCCACCGCGTCGCGCGCGGTCAGGATCAGCACCGGCACGGTACTCCCTGCTGCTCGAATGCGCTGCAGCACCTCGAAGCCGGAGAGGCCCGGAAGGCCGATGTCGAGCACGATCAGGCTGTAGGGCTCCGAGAGGGCGAGCCGCGCCGCGTCCTCGCCGTCCGCTTCGTGGTCTGCCGCGAGTCCGGCGAGCCGGAGCGACGCCACGAGCCCCCGCGCCAGAGCCGCGTCGTCCTCCACGACGAGCACCCGCATCCGCCCGCCCTCCCTCGGTACCAGCCTCCGCGCATCCGCGCTGCGGCGGCTTGGCATCGCGGCGCGAGCCTGTAGCCTCGATCCTCGCGACTGTGAGCACCGCAGGCAACCGAAAAGCGGTGGGTGGGGAGGGAACGTGCGCATCCTCGCGGCCGGATTGATCGCCTTCGGCGTCCTGCTCGCCTCCGCCCGGGCCCAGGTCGACGCGCCCGTCGACGTGCGGCGCCAGGACGTCGCGGAGGCCGTGCGGGAGGGCGCATTGGTCATCCGCGCGACGACCGACGAGGCGGAGGCCTCCGCGCTGCTGGAGGGGTTCCGGCAGAGCTACCCGGGCGTCTCGGTCTCCTACGCCAAGCTGAACTCGTCGAAGCTCTACGAGGAGTTTCTCGCCGAGGCCGGGGCGGGAGGCGGTACGGCCGACATCCTCTGGAGCTCGGCCATGGACCTCCAGGTCAAGCTCGTGAATGACGGCTTTGCCGAGCGGTACGTCTCCCGGGAGGCGGAGGGGCTGCCGGCCTGGGCAGTGTGGCGCTACGAGGCCTACGGCGTCACCGCCGAGCCGGTCGCGATCGCCTACAACCGCAGCCTGCTTCCCGACGAGCGTGTGCCGCGCAGCCACGCCGACCTCGTCCGCAGCCTGACGCAGGACCCGGAGGCGTGGCACGGCAAGGTCGCCACCTACGACCCGGAGCGTAGCGGCGTCGGCTTCCTGTTCCTCACGCAGAACCTCGCGGTGACGCCGCGGACCTGGGACCTCGTGCGCGCCCTCGGGCAGGTCGGGGCGAAGCTCTACACCACCACGACGCACATGCTCGACCGCGTCGTCGCCGGCGAGGCGCTGCTGGCCTTCGATGTCTTCGGCGCCTACGCCCTGGAGCGGGCCAAGCAGGACCCGAGGCTCGGCGTCGTGCTTCCCGCCGACTACACGCTGATCACCTCGCGCATCGCCTTCATTCCCAAGGCGGCCCAGCACAAGGCGGCAGCCCGGCTCTTCCTCGACTACATGCTCTCATGGGAGGGGCAGGCGCGGCTCGCGGCCCGCTCGGTGACGCCCGCGCGCGCCGACGCGCGCCAGCCCGACGACCCCGTCGCGGCCGCCCCCCAGCCGATCGTGGTCGGGCCCGAACTCCTCACCGCCCTCGACCAGATCAAGCGCAGCCGGACGCTGAAGCAGTGGCGGCGGGTCATCGAGGGACGATAGGACGAAGCTTTCCCGGCCACGTCGCAGAAATTCGCGCCGCGACAGATTTGTGACAGGTTCCATCTCGAAGATCCCTCCAAACACATTCAGGAGGGAACGGATGCAAGTCACGGGCATGTTGCACGGCGCGAAGCTCCTGCAGTTCGCCGGCTTTCCCACGTCCGAGGTGCTCGGCCCGGACGCGAGCGAGGAAGAGATCAAGGGGCTGATCGACCGCCACGGTTCGATCTTCATCAAGCCGGTCTTCAAGGGCGGCGTCGGCAAGAAGGGCAAGGCGGGCTCGTCGGCCGCGCCTCGGACCTGAGGACGGCGCTGCGCGAGAAGGAGCGGCTCTACTTCTCGGAGCACCGCCACGGCCACGCGGTGGCCAAGGCCAACGGCGTCACCTTCGAGGGCGCGGTGCCGGCCGAGCACGAGGTCTACTTCTCGATCTCCGACAGCACGCGCTACCGCGCCCCGACCATGACGCTGACCCACCGCGGCGGCGTCGACATCGAGGAACTCGACAAGAGCGAGGTGGCGCAGGTTCCCTTCGACCCGCTCACCGGCCTCAAGGCCTTCGTGGTGGCGAACGCCCTCTCGGAACTGAACGCCCCGAAGGCCCTGATCTCGCCGCTGGTGCAGCAGCTGCCGAAGCTCTGGGAACTCTACCACGGCTTCGGCATGACCACGGTCGAGCTGAACCCGATCCGCATGCGCCCCGACCGCAGCGGCCGCCTCACCCCCGTCGCCTGCGACTTCAAGTGCGGCTTCGACCGCGACGACCCGCGCTGGCAGCGCCTCGGCCTGCCGGGCCACCTGTTCTCGGTCGACTACTCGGACTTCGAGGCGGAGATCAACCAGTTGCGGACCTACCAGGGCCAGAGCGACGTCTGCATCATCAATGCGGGCGGCACCATCCTGGCCCCGACCTTCGGCGGCGGCGCCAACTCCCTCGTCACCGAGATGCTCGGCGACGACGCCATCATCTCCTCGGACTTCGGCGGCAACCCGCCCTACGAGAAGATGAAAGAGGTGGCGCGGATCTGCTTCAAGCACTGGCTCCGCCAAGCGAACGTGCTGTTCATCATCGGCGGCAAGTCGAACAACACCGACATCTTCGAGACTTTCCGGGCGATGGCGGACGCGCTGCGCGAGCATGTCGGCCGGCACGGGCCGACGCCGCTGTACATCGTGGCCGGCCGCGGCGGCCCGAACCTGGTGCGCGGGATGGGGGCGTTGCGCGACACGGCCGAGGCGCTCGGCCTGCCCTACCGGCTGTTCGGGTTCGATTCCGACATGAGCGAGGTCGTCGCCTACGCCCGCAAGGCCGACCAGTGGATGCGCCAGGGCGGCCGCGAGGCGGTGGCGCGCGCCATCGGGCTCGGCGAGCCGCTGCGTCACGCGGCCGAATGATCAGGGGAGGACGACATGCACAAGCACGGCATCGGCAGCTTCAAGTACCACGTCGGCATCTCTTCGCTCGATCAGGTCGCCACGCGCCAGGACCGGGTCTGCGTGCTCAACATCCTCGGGGGTGAGTCGAGCGACGTGACGCCCGTCGGCCACGCCTATTCGGGCGGCAACGTGGTGTTCGGCACCTCGCCCGGCCGCCGCGGGCAGGTTCTCGAGACCCCGCTCGGCGAGATCCCGGTCTACAACAACGTCCGCGAGGGGCTGGAGGCCGGGCACCGCTTCAATTGCGGCGTCGTCTACCTGCCGCCGTCCGGCGCCCGCGACGGCGTCGCCGAGCTGATCCGGGTCAACCCGGACCTGCGCAAGATCTTCATCGTCACCGAGAAGCTCTCGGTCCACGACAGCCGCGAGATCCGGGCCCTCGGCCAGCAGAACGGCGTCGACATCTTCGGCGGCAACAGCCTCGGGGTCGCCGACGCCTACCATCAGGTCCGCATCGGCGGCGCGCTCGGCGGCGACAGCCCGGGCGAGGCGCTCAAGGCCGGCTCGGTCGCGATCTTCTCGAATTCCGGCAACTTCACCACGACGATCGCCACCTACCTGCGCATGAGCGGCTGGGGCACCACCACGCTCATCTCCAGCGGCAAGGACGTCTACATCCAGTACGCGGCCCCCGAATTCGCCTTCGCGCTCGCCAACGACGCGCGCAGCAAGGCGGCGGTGCTCTACGTGGAGCCGGGCGGCTACTACGAACTCGACGCGCACTTCACCAAGCCCGTCGTCGCCTGCGTGGTCGGGCGCTGGAAGAGCCGGCTCTCCCGGGCGGTGGGTCACGCGGGCGCCATGGCGGGCGGCGACGACGATGCCGCCGCCAAGGAGCGCTGGTTCATGGAGAAGTTCGGGGTGGAGGGCGTGTTCACGCCCGACAACCCGGTCGTCTCGGCCAAGGGCGCGGTGGTCACGAACATCGCCCACATCCCGGCGGCGCTCACCGCGGTGATGCGCGAGAACGGGGCGCGGCCCGACTTCGCCCCCGAGAGCAGCCTCGCCCTCAAGCCCTGGTTCGGCTCGAATGCCGGCCTGACCCTGCCGGCCGGGCTCGACCTGCCGGTGGTCGCGGCGGCGATGCCCTACGGCGAGCAGATCGCGCGGCTCAACCGCCAGATCGGCATCGTGCTGCCGCGCCAGACCATGAAGGACGTCTCGGGCGCCTCACAGATGGACCCGAAGACGCAGGTCACCAGCCTGCACGGCGTCTCGATGCTGGAGGCGGCGCGCCTGCCGATGGAGGCGAACCTCGCCCTCGCCCTCCTGCGCGAGGCCGCCGGCGAGAACGACCGGGCGCTCATCAACGCCGCGGTCGCCGCCGAGGTGAACCTGCACGGGCGGCCGGAACTCGCGGCCGCTGAGGCCGCCCGCGAGGCCGGCAACGCGCCGAACGTGGTGCTCGCCGCCGCCGCGAGCCTCGTCGGCCCGCGCCGGGCCGAGACGGCGCGGCGGATCTGCCGGCTCCTCACCGACCGCTTCGTGGAGGCGGGGCTGCCGAGCGCCCTCGACGAGAGTTTCGACCTCGGTCGCGTGGCGGCGGATCCGGATCTCGCCGCTCTCCTCGTCGGCCCGAAGCCCGATCCGCGGGCCGAGGCGCTCCTCGACGCGTTGCAAGCCCGCGGCGCCCGCTCGGTGTTCCTGCGCTACCTGCGCAGCCTCGGCGGCCACCCGACGCGGGACGCGGTGCTGGCCACGGTCGCCACCACGCTCGCCTGGGGGCCGCTGATGCGCAAGCGCATCTCGCGCCTCACGGCCGAGAGCCTGCCCTGGTGGCTGCAGCTCTTCGGCGTGCTGCTGGGCGCGGCGGTCCCGGCGGAGGGGCACGAAGCGGACAGCTTCTGCGGCGTGCCGAACGTCGACCTCCTCGGGCGCCGTACCCTCGGCGAGATCGGCTGCCTCGCGCTCCTCGGCCGGGAGGGCGCAGCCGGCGACGTGTTCGTGTTCGAGACCCTGATCGGGCTCCTCCTGTCGAACGGTCCGGGCACGATCTCGGCGCAAGGCTGCAAGGGCGCGGTCTCGGCCGACGGGCCGGAGAGCCCGGAGCGGGTGCCAGCTCAACAAGGCGGTGATCGGGTTCCTGAGCCATGCGGGCTACGCCCACGGCGGCAACGGCTACGAGGGCATCGCCTTCCTGATCGAGCAGTTCCGCGACGCGGGCCTCGCCGACCCGGGCGACCCGGACCACGACGTCGACCTCGAGGCGCTCGCCGACCGCACCGCCGCGGACTACGCCCGCTACAAGACCGACCGGAAGAGTGCGGGCAGCCTCGACATCCAGAAGATCCCGGGCGTCAACCACCCGGTCTTCAAGGACAAGGCCGTGAACCACGACCCGCGCGAGGTCTGGATCCACGACCTGCTCGCGGCGCGCGGCGACACCAACGCCTTCCACGCCTACTACCGCGCCCTGGTGCGGGCCCTTCACGAGGCGGGCGTGTCGCGCACCGTCTACTGCGTGAACATCGACGCGGTGATCGCGGCGCTGCTCCTGAAGATGCTGTGGCGGCCCTACCAGGACGGCGACTTCTCTGGCGCCGCACTCGAGACGGCGGCGTTCACGATCTTCCTGTTCGCCCGCATGCTCGGCTGCGCGGCGGAGGTGGACGATCACACGAACCGCGGCCGCAACATGGACACGCGCACGCCCGCCTCGCAGTGCCGCTTCGTGGCCTGATCACGCGAAGGCCCGCGCGACGGCCTTAGCGCGGGTCCCGCTCCTGACACGACGGCGAGCCGTCCGCAGCCCGGACCGACGCCTCGCTCCCCGCGCATCGGACGGAGGCCGCATCGCGGCCTCCGGCGCGGGCCGCCGTCCGGCGGATCCCGACCCCGCAGCCCGTCCGCTCCGGCGGCGGGCCACCCTGGCACCACCATCACAAAGCCCCTGGGAGGATATCATGGCGCATTTCGCCCCCGAGGATCGCTCACGATCCAAGATCGCCACCGTGCTGCGCGTCACGAGCGGCAATTTTCTAGAGATGTTCGACTTCTTCCTGTTCGGGTTCTACGCCACCTACATCTCCAAGGCGTTCTTCCCGACCGGCAACGAGTATGCCTCGTTGATGCTCACCTTCGTGACCTTCGGGGCGGGCTTCCTGATGCGGCCGCTCGGCGCCATCTTCCTCGGCGCCTACGTCGACCAGGTCGGGCGGCGGCAGGGCCTCATCGTCACCCTCGGCATCATGGCGATGGGCACGATCCTGATCGCCTTCGTGCCCTCCTACGCGACCATCGGGCTCCTCGCCCCGTTCCTGGTGCTGATCGGCCGGCTGCTGCAGGGCTTCTCGGCGGGCGTCGAACTCGGCGGCGTGTCGGTCTACCTCGCCGAGATGGCGACCCCCGGCAAGAAGGGCTTCTACGTCTCCTGGCAGTCGGGCAGCCAGCAGGTCGCCATCATGGTCTCGGCGCTGATCGGCTACGTCCTGAGCCAGGCGCTCACGCCGGAGGCCGTGGGCTCCTGGGGCTGGCGCGTGCCTTTCGTGATCGGCTGCCTGATCGTGCCGTTCCTGTTCTACATCCGCCGCTCGCTGGAGGAGACCCAGGAGTTCCTCGCGCGCAAGCACCGTCCCGGGGCCCGTGAGATCTTCGCCTCGCTGGCGCACAACTGGCAGATCGTGCTGCTCGGCATGCTGCTCGTGGTGATGACCACGGTCTCGTTCTACACGATCACGGTCTACACCCCGACCTTCGGCAAGAGCGTGCTGAAGCTGTCGGCGGAGGACAGCCTCCTCGTCACCTTCTGCGTCGCGGTGTCGAACTTCTTCTGGCTGCCGGTGATGGGCGCGCTCTCCGACCGGGTCGGCCGCAAGCCCATCCTGCTCGTGTTCTCGGCCCTGACGCTACTCACCGCCTACCCGGCGCTGGCGTGGCTCGTCGCCAACACCTCCTTCACCAACATGCTGGTCGTGCTCCTGTGGCTGTCCTTCCTGTACGGGAGCTACAACGGCGCGATGGTGGTGGCGCTGACCGAGATCGTGCCGGCGAGCGTGCGCACGGCGGGCTTCTCGCTCGCCTACTCGCTCGCCACCGCGCTGTTCGGCGGCTTCACCCCACTGGTCTCGACCTGGCTGATCGAGGTGACCGGGAACCGTGCCGCCCCGGCCTTCTGGCTGGCCTTCGCGGGCGCCTGCGGCCTCGTCGCGACGCTGCTCATCTACCGGGAGCGGAGCCACGCGGAGGGGGGGCTCGCCCGGGACGCTGCGATGGCCTGACCTCCCGCTGACCGCTCGCGACCGCCCCCGTTCTCCGGGCGCTGCGGGTGGCCCGACCTCTGCCCTGATGGAGAAGACTCGTGATCCGTTCCAAATTCCTGTTCCGCGGCCTCGGCCTGGTCCTCCCGCTTCTCCTCGCAGGAGCGGCCCTGGCCGCCGAGGTGCGCGTCGTCAGCTCCGGCGGCTTCGCGGCAGCCTACCGGGCACTTGCCCCCGAGTTCGAGCGCCGTACGGGCCACAGGCTCGTGGCCGAGTGGGGACCCTCGATGGGCCAGACCCCGCAGGCGGTGCCGGCCCGGCTCGCGCGGGGCGAGCCGATCGACGTCGTGATCGTGGTCGGCTACGCCCTCGACGACCTCATCAGGCAGGGCAAGGTGAGCGCCAACAGCCGCACCGCGCTCGCGCGCTCCGGCATCGCGCTCGCGGTGCGCGCGGGCGCGCCGATGCCCGACATCAGCAGCGTCGAGGGCCTGCGCCGGACCCTGCTCGCGGCAACGTCGATCGCCTACTCGGACAGCGCGAGCGGCGTGTACATCGAGCGGGACCTGTTCAAGCGCCTCGGCATCGCCGAGCAGGTCAAGGACAAGGCGCGGATGATCCCGGCCGAGCCGGTGGGCGCAGTGGTGGCCCGCGGCGAGGCGGAGGTTGGCTTCCAGCAGCTCAGCGAGCTGAAGCCCGTGCCGGGAATCCAGATCGTCGGCCTGTTGCCGGAGGAGGTGCAGCTCTACACGCTGTTCTCGGCGGGCGTCGTTGCGGGCAGCCGCGAGCCGGAGCCTGCGCGGGCGCTGATCCGCTTCCTCGCCGGTCCGGAGGCCGCCGCGGCGGTGCGGGCGAGCGGGATGGAGCCGCTCGGGGCCGATGCCGTGCGGTAGCGGAGCACTCTCTCAATAGAAACTTGCTATGCTGGCGTGAAAAGCTCTGATCGCATGCACGCTCAGGTTTCATCCGTGAGGGACGGCGAAGCCGGTGTGCACCTCATACGACATCCGATTGAGCGCTTCGCCATCTCCGATTTCGGCCATGCGGATGTCGGCGTCGCTCAGGCGCCGCGCAGGCTTGTGCTACGGGACCCGCTTTGATCAAGCGGGTCCCGTATCAGAGCGCTTCGGCATCAGGGTTTTCCTTTTGTGGCCTGTTCGAGGATGGCTAAGCGCGCCGCGCCAGGGTCTGAATCGCACCAAGGTGTTGCAGGGTCTGTAGTTTTGTGATTCAGGGCCGCCGCTTGCCGCATGCAGGCGGCGATGGCGGACCTGTTCTCGCTCTCGGACGAGCAGTGGGCGGTGATCGCGCCGTTCATGACCACAAACCACCCTCGACCCCGCGCGCCCTCGGGCCGCGGACGGTCGTCCTAAGCCGCGGTCCCATTACAGCGAGACCAGCTCGGCCGTACCGGGGAGGCCGCCGGCCATCGGGCGGACCTTGGCACGCGCCGGCAACCAGGGCGCGACGGCCGCGAGCAGGTCCCCTTGCGTCGCGGAGCCGACCGGCCCTCCGCGTCGTCTCGACCCGCCATGCGCCCGGCAGGGCGCGCTTGCCGTACCGGAGCGCCAGCATCGGCTCCCGACGGCGCTCCGGCACCTTGGATCAAGGAGCGGCGCGATGCCCTGCCGGTCGGCGGCGGGCTTCGGCACCGCGGCGGCGCGGGGCGCCATCACGGCGTCGGGGTCGCTCCGCGCGCTGCCCAGGAGGCGCGGATCCACCGTCGCGCATGTCGGTCCGGTACATCTCGCGCGGCTGGGCGGCCAGATCCACTAGTTTAGCGCTGCGCACCTGGAGCATGGTGGCGATCAGCGGGGCGAAGTTGTCGCGCGGCGCCTTGCACTGCCAGTAAAGCAGGTCCTTGAACTCCGCCGCAACTCCCTCCGCAAGCGCCCAGATTCCGCCCACGATTCCCATGCGCCTCCCGGCCAGCGGGAAAGCCTAGGATCACGCCGCCTTTCAAGCCACCATACTTCCAAGCAAGCCGACACGGAATGAGCGTGGAGACTGCCCGGAGAACCGCGCCGGTTACCTGAGTCTGTTGATCGACCGCGCAGATGACCCAGAGTCGCAACCGACTCCGTATTGACAGATCGGCAAATTTGCCATCATGTGCGTCATCTGACGGAGGGTCAGATGGACTACGACGAAGCGCAGAAGATAGCTGGCGAGCTGTACGGCAGGGTATTGTTGCGAGATGCAGGTCAAGAAGGCTTCGCATACACGATCGACAGACTCACCAACAATATACATCCTCTCGAGATTGCTAGGGAGATGATGCTCTCCGAAGAATTTGCGGACAAATTTCTCCTTAATACCTCAATCAATGAGATTGCGAGGAAAATTCATGTCGCGGCTTTCGGCTCACACCCGACCAAAGAATCGATCAAACAAAATGCAATGACGATCGTTGCGAAAGGTTTCCAAGGATTTATTTCCGACATTATCGCGAGAAAAATCAGAAACTCCAATTCCAGAATTCCTGACCTGCGCGAATATTAACCATCTCAGACATCTTGAAAACGCCGAGAGCCCGGCAGGGCCGGGCCGATCGAAGGTAGGATCGGTGCCGCGCGTCCATCCAACCACGCCCGACAGCACTGCGCGGTCACCGGGGCGACCTGTCGGTCCCGCGGGCTGAGCAGCGTCGCCTCCTCGGAGAAGCGCGCCGGGCGGGCGACGGCGCCCGCCGGCCCTGCGCATTCACATGCTCCTGCCGGATCGCGGTCTGCGCGTCATCGGGCGGATCCCTTCCCGCTCGGCATCACTCACACGCCTCCTGCGCCGGCGGCTCGAACGGAAAGGTCATGCGGGATCCGCTTGATCGAAGCGGATCCCGGATCACGCGCCCGCGCGGCGCCTGAGCGCGGCGCCTGAGCGAAGCCGACATCCGCATGGCCGAAATCGGAGATGGCGAAGCCATCAACCGGATAGCGTATCAGACGGTGACTACGCTTCCATGTCGTCCGTCCAGCCGAGTTCCATGACTTTCCTCAGAGCCTGTCCGGAGCGTCAGGTCTGGCGTGCGGCGCGTCGCAGGAGGACCGAGACGACTTCAGGATCGAGACGATTTGGCTGCTGGCGGCCTGCGGGGCCCGCACCAGCGCGCGGCCATCCGTGGCGGCCAGGGCCTGCCGCTTGCGGCCCTTCGCCTTCCCAGCTTCGCGGGGCCTGCTTGGCCGGCGCGCCGCACCGTTCAGGGAATCCCGCGCCCCGCGACGCCCGCCTCGACCGCCACCGAGAGCCGGTCGGTGACCGCCCATTCGACCCCGACGCGCGCCTCCGGCCGCACCGCGAGGTCCTCGCGCGCGAAGGATCGCGAGACCGCCGTCGGCCCGACCCGCAGCGTCTCGTGCACGGCCACGGCGCCGGCCTTGGCGTAGACGAGCACGTCGGGCGTGAGGAGCGCCCCGACCTTCACCTCCAAGCCGCCGGCGAGGTCGCGGGAATAGGCGAGTCCCCCGAAGCCCGGCGCGGCGCCCCCGCCGAGCGCCGAGAGGAAGTCGAACCCGCCGGAGACGCCGTAGACCAGCCGGCCCTCCTGCCACATCCGCCCCCCCTCGAACCCGACGGTCGGCCCCGCGGAGCTGCCGAAATGCTTCGACGAGACGGCCGCGAACCCGGTCGACAGGGCGGCGTAGGAGCCGGACCAGCGGGTCTCCTCGTCGCCGGCCGGCCGCGGCCACGCGAAGGACGGCAGCGCCCCGAAGCCCGCGAAGGGCGGGACGCCCTGCGCCGCCGCGAGGTCCGCCCGAAGGAGGAAGCCGCCGAGCAGGAGGCAGGCCGCGACGCGGCCGAGCGGCCGAGGACAAGCGAGTCGGGTCATGCCGGACGATAGCCGCAGGGCGCGTGCCCGAACAGCCCCGCTCGGCCGCGCCGCCCGCGGCGCGATCGCGTCAGTGGCCCGCCAGCTCGGCCGCCTCCCGGCCGCGCGGGGCCGCGTCGAGCCAGCGGGCGATCTCGTCCTTCAGGCGCAAGCGCTCGAGGCGGGCGGCCCGCTCCGTCTCGTCCGAGACCGGCTCGATGCGCGCCTCCATCCGGTGCACCGCGCGGTTGATGGTGTGGTAGCGCTCGACCAGAGCGGCGAAGCGGCCATCCGCCTGCCTGAGCGCCTGGATGCGCCCGCCCTGGTCGGGGAACTCGTTGGCCAATTCATGGGGAACGTGGGACACCGGACGTCTCCTTCCTGGTGACGGCGCTCCGGGGAGCGGCGGCGGTCCAGGGCAGGCCCGGCCGCGTCGGAGCAGGCCCATCCTGGCCGTGGGCCCCCTCTCCTCCTTGATCCAGCGCAAGGTGGCCGCCCCGAGGCCCCGCGCGGGACGGGCCGAAACCTGCGCTGGATCAATGCATCCGCTCCGCGGTGGCTGCAACGATCAGGCGGGGCGGGCTCTGGACCAGTCCCGCCGCGACGACCCCGCCTGCGCGCGGCAGGCGGGGCGGGGGGCGGGGGCGCGTCAGGAGATCTCGTCGGGAGATCGCGCCGAGGGGCGTTCCGAGACCGGGAGTTCGAGTCGATGCTGACAGTCAAGGATCATTGCGAGTCCGCGGGACTTGTCTGCGGGAACCGGCCGGGCTCGAACTGCGCCGCCTGCGGGGCGCGCCCGTTCAGCATCTGCGCGGTGATGGACCTCGACGAGCTCGACAGTCTGGAGAGCCTCAGCCAGCACCTCTGCCTCGACCGGAGCCAGACGCTGTTCGGGCAGGACGAGCCGGCCGCCGCGGTCTACAACGTCATCGAGGGGGCGCTGCGGCTCTCCCGCCTCCTGCCCGACGGGCGCCGGCAGGTGATGGGCTTCGCCCTCACGGGCGACTTCCTCGGCCTCGCCCGCCAGGAGCGCTACACCGTCACCGCCGAGGCGCTGGCCCCGGTGCGGGTGTGCCGGTTCGAGCGCAGGGCCTTCGCGGGCGTCGTCGAGAGCAAGCCGCACCTGCTGATGAGCCTGCACGAGCGGGCCCGCCACGAATTGTCCCTGCTCCAGGACCAGATGATGCTGCTCGGGCGGCGCACCGCCGAGGAGAAGATCGCGAGCTTCCTGATCGGCCTGCGCGAGCGCTACGCGCGCATCGGCCGCGTCTCCGTGACCCTCGAACTGCCGATGGGCCGGCAGGACATCGCCGACCATCTCGGCCTGACCATCGAGACGGTGAGCCGGATGATGACCCGCCTCGACCGCGAGCGCACCATCCTGATCGTCCCGGGCGGCGTCCGCCTGCTCGACCCCGCCCGGCTGGAGCGCCTGGCGGCGAATTGAGGCGGGCCGCCGGGCCCCGCCGGCGCGGCCGCGCTGTGGGCGCCTCGGCCGGGGCCTCGGAGGGGGCCTCGGCCGGCTCAGTGGCTCATCAGCAGGCAGAGGGGCGCCGTCCGCAGCGCGTCGTGGGTGGCGCCTCCGAACATCCATTCCCGCAGCCGGCTGTGGCCGTAGGCTCCCATGACGACGAGGTCGGCGTCCTGCCGCTCGGCGAAGCGCAGGATCTCGTCCGCGGCGCTCCTGGCGTGGCAGGTCAGGAAATGCGCCGTGACGTGGGCGCCGTGGCGGGCGAGGTGCCCGGCCACGTCCTCGGCCCCCTCGAACCGGGCCTCCGCCCCGGCCGTGGCGACGAAGACCTGGTCGGCCGCCGTGATGAAGGGCAGCGCGCCCGAGACCGCGCGGCGCGCCTCGGGCCGGTCCTTCCAGGCGACCACGACGCGCGCCGCCCGCAGCCGGTCGATCCCGGGCGGGACGACCAGGACCGGCCGCCCGGCCTCCATCAGGACCGGCCCGGGCTCGACGCCCATCTCGCCCGGATCGGCATCCCCGGATCCCGGGCGCCCGACCACCACGAGGTCGGCGGACCGGGCCTGCTGGACGAGGACCGCCAGCGCGTGCGCGGCCGCGGAGCACCACGCCGTCGGCACGCCCTCGCCGGCCTCGCGCTCGAAGGCGGCCCGGACCTGCGCCAGTTCCTCGCGCAGGCGCGCCTCCTCCCTGGCGAAGATCGCCTCCGCGTCCCGGAAGTCGTTGACCGCGGCCGGTGCGGGCACGCGCCGCGCGGCGACGCCCGTCAGGGTCGCCTCGAACCGGCGGGCGAGGTCGGCCGCGAGACGGACCCGGTCGCCCGTCTCCGGACCTGTGTCGAGGGACACCACGATGCTTGCGTAGGACATGATCGTCTCCCGAGGCCGCTCTCGCCGACCCGATTGAGCCCGTTTGAGGCCCATCGTGTTGGGGCGGGCGGGACGCAGCCTTGATCCACCGCAAGGACCCCGGTCTCCGCCCCGATGCGGCGGCCCGGCCCGCGGCGGGGCGCGGCTCATCGGGCGCCCGCCGCGCCGTCATTGACCCAGCGCAAGGAGGAGGCGGGCGCGCGGGACGACGAGGGGAGCGTTCAGGAGGAAGCCATGACCGTGCTGCTGACCCTCGCCTTCCTGCCGGTGCTGGTCGCGCTCGTGCTCGCCAAGGGCGAGATCGGGCGCGCCCTCGGCTGGCTCGGCCTGATGACCGTGGCCCTCCTGCTGGCCTGTTCGGGCCTCGTCAGCCTCGCGCTGGGGCGGCGGGGGACCCTGGCCCGGACCGGCGCGGACCTGCCCGCCGATCCCCGCGGCGCCTGAGCGCGTCCCGCGCGGGCTTGAGCGACGCCGGCATCCGCATGGCCGAAATGGGAGATGGCGAAGCGATCCGTCGGATGTCTCATCAGTCGCGGGGGCGGCGCGGATCCCGCGTCCGGCGCGGCGGGGCGGCCCGGGCAGCGGCCGCCTCGGCCGGGGGCGGCGCGGGGCCCGTCCCCGCGCGCGCCGTCTCCTCGGCGAGGCCGGGGTCGATCAGCGGGTCGGGCAAAGCCGCCCCGACGAGCCGGCCCCGGTCCAGGATCGCGATGACTTGGCCGTCGACCCGGATCCCGTCCCGCTCCAGGCTCGCCAGGGCCCGCGAGAAGGATTCCCGCGTCATGCCGAGTTCCGAGGCGATCACGTGCTTCTCGTAGGGCAGGAGCGCCCGCGCCGGCGTTCCCTGCCGCTCCGACAGCGCCAGCAGGTAGCAGCCGACCCGCTGCGTCGAGGAGCGGAGCTTCAGGTTCTTGGTCTGGCGCACCATCCGGCGGAACTGCCGCGACAGCGTCGCGATCACCGCCTGCGCGAGGCCCGCATCCGTCGCCACCGCCTCCCGGAACACCTCGGCGTGGATCAGCAGGAAGCGCGAGGGCTCCGGCACGCGCGCCTGCATCAGGAAGGGCGAGGCGGTCATCACGGCGGCCGGGATCACGAGGTCGGGGGCGCAGACGACCTCGATCAGGACCTCGCGCTCCTCCACGGACCGGCCGAACAGGTGAACGGACCCGGCCGTCAGGACGTACTGGAAGTTCGGGACCTCGCCCTGGTCGAACAGCACCGTGCCGGGCCCGACGCGGTGCTCGACGGAATGCCGCAGCAGGGCGTCGAGGCAGGCGGCCGACACGCCCCGGAACGGCGACAATTCCCCTTGCAGAACCTCTTCGCGCATCTCTCCGCCCGAACCGAACCCCCGCGCCCGCGCGTCGGAGCGAACGCTGCGTCGGCATGATAGTTGATCGACGCGCAGCCGCTCGTTGACCTGCATCAAGGCTGCGCGCCGGCCCTGCCCCACCCCCGCGCCGGGGTTGCGGCCGGCCCTCCCCTCGGGCCGCCGGCCCGCGGGACTCGATCCCGCGGCCCGGCACGCGGACGGGCCGGTGCCCCGGCCGCCGCACTGGACCGGGTTCCGCCTCGCCCCCACGGCGATCGAGTTCCGGCAGGACGGCGCCTTCCGGCTGCACGACCGCGTCCGCTTCACCCGCGAGGGCGAGGACCGGGACCGGACCCTGCTCTGCCCCTGAGGGGCCGGGGCTCTGCCCCTGAGGGGCCGGGGCTCTGCCCCTGAAGGGGGCCGGGGCTCTGCCCCTGAGGGGCCGGGGCTCTGCCCCTGAGGGGCCGGGGCTCTGCCCCTGAGGGGCCGGGGCTCTGCCCCTGAAGGGGGCCGGGGCTCAGCCCCTGAGGGTCCCCGGGCGGCCCGGAACCCCTCGGACGCCTCTCGGGCGCGGCGAGGGAGCTCTCGGGCGCGGGCCGACGCCGCCGCGCCACCGTCGCGGCCCCGACGACCATCCCGCCCGATCACCCGCACCCGCGGGCAGGAGCCGAGACCGGCGGGTGCGCGGCCCGGATCCGGTCGGGGATCCTGACGCGTCATCCGCCATCCGGTTGATGGCTTCGCCATCTCCGATGTCGGCCATGCGGATGTCGGCGTCGCTCAGGCGCCGCGCGGGCTCATCCGACATCCGGTTGATGGCTTCGCCATCTCCGATGTCGGCCATGCGGATGTCGGCTTCGCTCAGGCGCCGCGCGGGCTTGGCATCCGACATCCGGTTGATGGCTTCGCCATCTTCGATGTCGGCCATGCGGATGTCGGCTTCGCTCAGGCGCCGCGCTCAGGCGCCGCGCAGGCGCGTGATCCGGGATCCGCTGCGATCACGCGGATCCCGGATCAGACCACATCCGCGTGATCCCTTCGGGATGGCGGATTCGGGCGTCGCTCGAGCGCCGCGCGGGCGCGTGATCCGCGAGCCGCTGTGATCGACCGGATCCCGGATCAGGGCCGGCGAGGCGCCGGGCACGCCGCGCTGCGGCGCCCGGAGCCGCGCGCCGGCCGCGCGCAGCATCTGTCCGGCGCGCCGAAGGCCGCCCGTCGACGGCGCCGCGTGCCGCCTCCGCGACCGCCGGATCACCTCTCGCGCAGATGCGCGGCGAGCGGGCCAGCCGAATCCGGCCCCGGGAGCGCGACGCGCCCCGGGCCGTTCCGCCGGCGCTCGATGCTCGCGCGCATCAGCGTGTGGGCGTGGGTCGTCATCGTGTGCCCGATATCGGACATCAGGTTGGCCGATTCCTCCGGGATGTTGCTCGCGCCGCAGGTGATCGAGACCAGGAGGTCGAGCTGGTCCACGAGCTGGCCGATCGCACTGACGAGCGGCGGCAGCAGATCCGCGACATCGTCGATGGTCGGGCGCGAAACGTCGGTGTGTCTGCTCATCGCGAGCCCTTGCGAGTGGTGGGGAAGCGGCCGGGGTCCCGGGCGGGCGGGGGCTCGCCCCGGCCCCGACCCGGGCGGAATGCCCTCCGCGCTCCCGCTCTGGGTCTTGGTCCTGCATCGTGGTCGCGGGCCGGGGCGGGATCCGATCCTGGCGATCGAATCCCGCCCCGGCCCCTGCCGCATCGCCCCGGCGGACCGGCAATCGTCCCGTCGGGGCGCGAAGCGGGCTTGCTGTCCGGGCTCAGGCCCCGATCCTCTCGAAGGCGATCACCAGCACGTCCCGGAACGCGAAAGCCTTGCGCGGGTCCTCGACGTGGACGGAGGACACCCCGTGGTAGGTCACCCGGTCGTTGCCGACGACGAAGTCGTGCGGGTGGCCGAGTTCGACGTCGCCGATCAGGCTCCGGTCGTCGTCGGTGATCGTGCTGATGCCGCCCACCACGTTCACCCGCCGGATCATGTAGGAGACGATGAAGTCGACGCCGTCCTTGTGCAGCCCCTCCGGGGCGGGCTCGCCGCGCGCGCCGTCCCGCGCCACGATCCGGTAGGGGTGCAGCTTGACGTTCCAGCGCGCGTGCCCGGCCGCGCGGGAGAAGATCTCGCCGAAGGTGGTCACGATGCGCGAGAAGTTGCGGTTGCCGACGAAACTGTCGCGCAGCGGCTCGAAATGGCGCTTGAACCCGCCGTTCAGCCGGTTGACGGCGGCCGATTGCTCGTAGGGCTGATGGGGAAGCTGCCGCAGGGAGCGGCGGAGGTCGTCGTACTCGAAGGCGCTGTAGCGGCGGTAGCGGTAGGTGCCGCCGTCCCGCATGTGCTCGTCGCGCAGGAGATGGTTCCACTCGTCGGCGAAGGCCTCCCAGGCCGGCCCGAGGTCGAGCCCGAACCCCTTCACCGTGTGCTCGCCGCGCGAGAACCACCATCCGTGGTCGCTCAGGTTCTCGACGAGGTCGTCCCGGTAGCCGTCCCGGGCGATCCCGGGGAATTTCACCGCCACACTCATCTGGTTCCCCTCCTGTGAGGTTTGCGCGCGAGCCCGTCCGGCGAAGCGGTCGCCCCTTCGCCGTCGGGACCACGAGACGATCGGAGACTTGAAATCCGAGGCTTGAAATCCGCGATTTGGACCCGCCCCGGGGCGGGCCCGGCCCGGGCGGGCGACGCGTCGTCCGCACGGCTGTTCGATGGGCCGCAGATTCCGCCGCGGCATCGGCGCCCGCGCTGGCCGACCCCGCTCAGGCCGCCCGCGGGATGCCGAGGCAGGCCCGCCCGGCCTCCCGGCTCTCCCAGAGATCCCTGTCCCGGATGTAGAGGGGCGCGTCCGCCACGATCGCGCGCGGCAGGAAGCGCTCCGCGTCGATCCGGTAGGTGACCGTCCCGGAGACGCTCGCGAGGGCTTGGCGGATCGCCTCGCCGCACATCGCGTGGAGCGTGCTGCCCCAGCGGCCGCTGACCGCCTCCTGCACCCAATCCTGCTCGAGCCGCTGCTTGACCACGATCGCGCGGGTCTCGACGCAGGCCGTCTCCAGGTGGCGCAGGGCGTCCATCAGGATCGCGGCGGCCGGGGCCTCGCGGACCTCCAGCACCTTCTCGCCGCCGCTCAGGTGCTCCAGGCCGACGTAGCGGCCGTGGCCGAACCGGCCCACGCGCTGATTGAGCTCGGCGATCGCGTCGATGAGGGCGATCGGCCGGCCGTCGAGCGCCACGAGGTCGCCCCGCTCGAAGGTCAGGGCGATCTCCTCCGGGGCGAGTGCGACGGGCCCGGCGCCCGATGCCGCGCCCTCGCCGGGCGCCGGGCGCCCGCGGGTCCAGTGAAACGCCTCCTCGGGAATCCGGAAATCCTCCGGATCGTCGAGCGGGCCGGATTCGAATTCCCGGCACCAGAGGTTCTCGTCCCCGCTCAGCGCGCGCTCGGCCATCGCGCCGAGCCCGGCCTCGGCCAGTTCCGCCGCCTTCTGCTGCCGGGAGATGGCCGATTGCTCGTAGGGGCTGCCGTACTGTCCCGGGAAGCCGAGCCGCGCGAGGCTGTTGTTGAGGCGCGGCAGGCTGTTCTGCGACAGGTTGGCGGTGTGCAGGATCAGGTCGGCGCCGACCCGCCGGGCGTAGCGGGCGACGAGTTCGGCGATGGCCGGGCGGCTGAGCGAGCTGCTCAGCGGGTAGATGCCGAGATACTTCGCGTGGGCGCGGATCGCGGGGCGGACATGGCCCTCCACGAAGTGGCCGCGACCGTCGAGGCGGACGAACTCGGCCCCGAACAGGGACGCCGCGCGCCGCAGGGCCGGCTCGTCGAGCGGCGCGCCGACATCCACCGCCACCGCGTGGACATGCGCGAAGCCCAGCCCGCGCAGGCGGTGGAGCAGGTAGGAGCTGTCGAGGCCGCCGCTGAACATCGTCACGACCGGGGCGGTGCGCGTCGGCCCGCCGGTCAGGTGGTCGAAGCTCCGGATCACGCGGACGGAACTGCGCACCAGGGGGGAGATGAAGTTCATCTTAGCTCCTGCTCTCGGCGGCGAGGCCGACGAAGGTACCGGTCAGGGTGAGGCCCGCGCCGAGGACGCTGAGCGGAGAGAGCGGCTCGGCGAGGAGGATGTGGGCGAGCGCGAAGCCGAACAGGGGCTCGGTGCCCATCAGGAAGCCGACCCGGGTCGGGCTGGTCCGGCGCAGGGCGGCGTTCTGGACGTAGAAGGCGGCGATCGTGCAGAAGAGCGACAGGAAACCGACCGCCGCCCAGAACCGCCCGTCGGCCCGCACGACGAGCGCGGCGGGATCCGAGGGGTCGAGGAGGAGGACGAGCGCGAGCAGGCAGACGCTGGCCGCCTGGGTCGCGGTCAGCGCCGCCGCGGTCAGGCAGCGGCCGGCCATCAGCCGCTTGGTGGCGACGACCATGACGGCGCGCAGGCCCGCCGCCACCAGGACGAGAAGGTCCCCGGCGCTCAGCGCCGAGACCCCGCCCGCGAGGAGGCCCACCCCCGCGCAGGCGAGCGCCGCGCCGAGGAGCACCAGGGCCGGCGGCCGGCACCCCGCCAGCCCGTAATCGAGCAGGGGGGTGAACACGGTGCAGAGCGAGATGATCACCGCCGTGTTGGTGGCGCTCGTCCGGGCGACCCCGGCGGTCTCCGCGAGGAAGATCAGGAACAGGATGCCGCCGAGGAGCGCCCCCCGGGCGAGGTCCGGAACCGGTGCCCGGGCGAGGTCCCGTCGGGCCACGGCCGCCATCACGACCGCGGTCACCAGGAACCGGTAGAAGATCAGCACCAGGACGGGCGCTTCCCGCAGGGCGTCCTTGGCGATCGGGTAGCTCGCCCCCCAGACCAGGGCGATGCCGAGCACCGCCAGGTCGGCCCAGAGGGCGGGGGTGGGAATGAGGATCGGCCGTACCGCCCGCCCCGTCGCTTGCAATTGCCCGGCTTCCACTGGCCCGCCTTCCCGCTCGGTCGGGCGGGCCGCTGGACCGGTCCGCCCGCCCAAACCGTAGGAGGGGGCGCGAGGCGCGCGATAGAACGAAAGCGCGCCCTCATCCGACATCCGGTTCATGGCTTCGCCATGCGGATGTCGGCTTCGCTCAGGCGCCGCGCGGGCTCATCCGACATCCGGTTGACGGCTTCGCCATCTCCGATTTCGGCCATGCGGATGTCGGCTTCGCTCAGGCGCCGCGCTCAGGCGCCGCGCAGGCTCGTGATCCGGGAGCCGCTTCGATCAAGCGGATCCCGGATCAGCCCTGGGCGTAGGCGCCCGGCGTCATCCCGACGATCGACACGAAGTGGCGCGTCATGTGGCTCTGATCCGCGAATCCCGCCTGCGCGGCGGCCTCCGCGGCCGAGAGGCCGGCGCGCAGCATGGCCTTCACCGCCTTCACCTTGAGGACGACGTGGTAGGCGTGGGGCGGAAGGCCGGTGCAGCGCTTGAACGCCTCGATCGTCTGCCGGCGCCGCAGGCCCGAGACCGCGCAGAGGTCGTCGATCGTGACGTTGTCGCAGGCATGCGCCTCCAGGAACTCCACGGCGCTGGCGATCCGGCCGTCCGGCGGCCGCGCCCCGCCCTCCGCGTTGAAGGTCGGGCAGATGATCTCGACGAGCAGGCGGATGATCGCGTCGAGCGCGACGTCGCGCGCCAGGGTCAGGGTCGAGAAGTGCAGCACTTGGTGGAAATGGCTGAAGCAGGTCGCGAGATCGGGCCGCAGATGGAAGGTGGTCTTGAAGTCGGGCTTGACCCGCGGGCGGTCGGTGGCCTCGCGGATCAGCTGGCTCATCAGGTCCTCGCTGACGTAGAGCATGCGCTGGACCCAGCCCTCGGCGACCGCGGCGCCGCCGTGATGGACCTCGCCGGGATGCATGGTCACGACGGTGCCGCCGCCGACGCGATGCTGCTCCCCGCGGCACCAGACCGCGTGCGCGCCGACCTCGATGATCCCGATCACGAACTCGTCGTGGGCATGCGGCTTGAAGGATTGACGCACGTAGTGCGCGGCGAGTGTTTCCAGCCCCCGATGATTGGGAGGACGGCGGATCGACACCCGATCCTTCGCCGGCTCGTTCCTGGATGTGAGATCGATCATCGGCCCCTCTGGTGGCGCGGCGCGGCTTCGGTTGATTTTGTCCCCTTGTTCAATCTAAAATTGTATCTCTCGGTTCGATCCTCCGCGAGCCCGGGTCGTCGCGCGCGGGCGGCGCAGCCCGCTCGGCATCCTGCCCGGTCCCAGGAGGTGATCAACACGGACGCACGGCGCGGTTCCCGAGGTCAAGACATCCCGGGGCTGTCCACCGGCGGCGCGGCGAGGCCGTCCGCACTTGAACGATCGTGCGCTCCGCCCGGCGGGGACCGCCTCGCGCCGCGGCGCGAGCGGTCAGGGGGCGGCAGCGTCCTGCGCGGCGGCGCCGTCCCGGGCCTGGCCCGCCGCGACCGCGAGGGCGAGCGCGAAGGCGAGGAGCGCCGCCGCGCTGGCGAGCCCGCTGCCGCGGCGGCCGGGCTCCCACCCGGCGAGATCCGCCCCGAGCCGCAGCGCCACCGCGCCGTGCAGGAGCGCCAGCGGCCCGTACAGGAGGGGGCTGAAGCGGAGCCGCACCCGCGCGACGGCCGGCAGGATGACCAGCGCGTGCCCGAACACCATCGAGAGCACGAAGCCGATCAGCACCGCGTGCAGCGCCATGTCGTACCCGAAGGCGGCCTCGCCGGGAGGCAGCGCGACGAGGACCAAGCCCGCGGTCCCGAGCCAGGCGTAGCCGGCGAGCATGCAGGCGGCCATGAAGCGGACCTGCCCCCGGCCCCGGATGCCGCGCCCGGCGACGTCGTGGCGCGCGAGCCAGGCCGTGAGCCCGAGGAGGCCGGCCCCGAGCAGCGCCGCGCCCGGACCGGCGAGGCCCCGGAGGGCGCCGGCGGCGACGAGCGCCACGGCCAGGAGGTAGGCCGGCAGGCTGCCGCGCCGGCGCGGCAGGAGCCGGCTGAGTTCCAGGCGCTCGCCCGCGATGGTGAGGACCAGGAAGGCGAGCCACCAGCCCGCGAGGTCGGGCACGGCCGCGCCCCGGGCCCAGAGCAGGCAACCGGCGAGCCAGGCGGCCGCCCCCGCCGCGAGCGTGGCGGTGAAGGCGGCCGGCTGCAGCCCGACCGCCAGGAGCGACGCGGCGGTCAGCACGAGGGCCGCCGCCGCGTAGGCAAAGCCCCCCGCCGCCTGCGGCGCCCCGGCGAGGAGCGCGACGGTCCCGGCCGCGGAGAGCCAGGGCGCCGCGAAGGTCCAGGCCCGGCCGAGCGCGACGGCCCGCTCCAGCCCGACCAGGGTGCCGAAGAGGCCGCAGATCAGGAGCGGTCCGTGCAGCGCGGCGAGGGATGAGCCCCGCGGCAGGTCGAGGCCGAGCCGCCACAGCCCCGCCCAGAGCCCGGCGAGCAGCGCCGCCGCGGCCGTGGCCAGGATGGGCAGCCGAATCGCCCGCCGGGGATCAGGGCCCCCCGCCGGGGCGGGGCCGGCCGGCTCCCCGCGCGGATGCGCCGCGCTCATGCCCGGCCGCTCCCGGGGCGCGGCGCGGGAGGGTGGGCCTGCGGCATGGTGGTGTCCTCCGGACCTGTCGGGGCGGCGCGGCGGGGCCCGCCGCGCCGGGTCAGCCTGTCCGCCGCGCCCCCGGTCCACCTTGATCCCGATCAAGCCTCGGCGGCGCGCCGGTCAATTCCAGCCGGGTCCGCGCCGGGACGGGGGCCCGCGCTCGAGCAGCGCCAAGCCCTGCTCGGTGATGCGCTCGGGGGTCCAGACCGGGCTCCAGACCAGCCGGACCAGGAGGTCGGGGCAGTCGTTGAAGCGGCGCCGGAGATGCTCCCGGGCGGCGTCGACGATCAGGGCGCCGAGCGGGCAGGTCCGCGTCGTCAGCGTGAGGTCGACCTCGATCCGGGCGGGCCCCCGCACGGCCCGGTAGACGAGGCCGAGATGCACGATGCTGACGCCCAGTTCGGGATCGGGCACGCCCGACAGGCAGTCGAGCAGTTCGGGGTCGAGGGGCGCTCGGCCCCCGGTCGCGGCCCCGCCGGATTCCTCCTCGGCCGGGCGCCGGACCGCGCGGCCCCTCCACCAGGATACCATCGTGACCCCCCTTCCCCGCGTGATCGCCGGCAGGATGTGGGCCGGCCTCGCCGGAACCTTGATCCGGATCAAACGCCGCCCCGGCCCGGGCGCCTCATCCGATATCCGGTTGATGGCTGCGCCATGCGGATGTCGGCGTCGCTCAGGCGCCGCGCTCGCAGCGCAGAAGGGCCGGCCCGTGCCTCGTGGCTCGGCACTCGCCGCGCGCCACGGTCGCCGCCCCCGCGGACGGCGCCCGCGAGGACGAGCCGGGACCGACGGGCGCGCCCTGCGGGTCGGCGGCGGCGGACCGGATCACATGGCGAGGCGCATCTGCACGGCGAGGGCGTAGAAGAGCGCGGTCAGCGCCCCGACGGCGAGCAGGATCGCGACGACGTGCGTCGTGTCCGGCAGGTCGACGCGGAGCCGCTGCGCGGCCACGGCACGGTGCGGAACCGGCCCGCGCGGCCGCGCGCCCGGGATCCCGCGCGCCGCGAGGCGGACCCCGCCGGGGGCGCGCCGGTTGTCAGGCTGGTTCATGGCTTCCCTCGCCCCGTTCCCGCGCCCGCCGGGGGCCACGCCGCCGGCGGATGCTGACCTGAGGTCGGGCAGCGGGCGCGAAGGATCCTTGCTGCAGATCAACGCGCCCCGTGCCGCGGCGCCGGCAGACCCGGCAGGGCGCGGGGCGGGCCGCGCTCAGGCCCGTCCGTCGGCGGCGGGGGGCGCCGCAGGTCCTGGACGAGGATCCGGCGCCGGCGGGCGAGCCGCCGCAGGTCGTCCTCCAGCTGGCGGTGAGTCTCCGAGGCGCGCTCCCGGGTCTCGTCCGCGTCGATGGCCCGAGAGGCGATCGTCCCCATCAGCGCGCAGCAGCGCCGCACGCGGTCGATGCTGCGGTCGAGCCGGGCGATCTCCTCCACCTGCCGGGCAAGGCCCGGACCGGACGGCCCGGCGGCGCCGGGGCCGTCCTCGCCCGGTCGGCGCGCGAGCGAGCGCAGGAGGCCGAGGTTCCGGCGGCTCGGCCGCGACCGGCCGACGGCCCATTGCCCGACCGTCGCGCGCGAGACGCCCAGGCGCCGGGCGATCTCCGACAGGCCGTAGCGCTCGGCCGCCGACGCGAGGTCGCGGGGAGCCTCCGGGCCGAGCGCGGGTCGGGATGGATGCGACGCCATGGAATTCCCTCGTGGCTGCGCCCCGGACGCGGTCGCGAGACGGCGCGGCGGCACCTCCGCGCATGGTGTGAGGCCGGTCGCGGCGCTCGCCATGATCTGCATCAAGATGCCGGCGCGCTCCGATCCGGACCAGGCTCGCCCGCGGATCGGCGGGATGGGCCTAATCACGCCCGCGCATCGCCGCAGGTTGGACTAGTCCTTATCGCTTAAACGCGCTGAACTCATCAGTAAATCAAGTCAAACTCAGGGGTACTTTCATCGCAAATTAATTTCCGAGGCGCCTGTAGGAATCACGTCAGGAACATACACCCATCTTGGGACTTCCGCCGCGCGGCGCGAAGGCAGAATGACGGAGACGATCCGATGCTGATGCGGCGCGCCGAGACGCCATGCGAGGCCGAACTTGCCGACCAGCTCAACTCATTTCCTCCCGAACAGCAGGCCGTCTTGCCCGAGCTGCGCCGGCTGGTCGAGTCCGGGATCGACGAGGTGCTCGGCACCTTCTACAGCGCGGTGGCGCGCGATCCGGCGTTGAGCCGGATCCTCGGGCAGAGTTCGGGGGTGGACCGGCTCAAGGCGGCCCAGAAGGCGCATTGGCTGCACCTGCTCTCCGGGCGGATCGACGCGGATCTGCGCGCACGCGGCGCGCGGATCGGCGCCGCCCACGTCCGCCGCGGCCTCGAACCGCGGCACTCCATCGCCGCCTACGCGTTCCTGGCCGAGCGATTCCTGGAGCGGGTGATCGGCCGCCGGGACCGCAGGACCCGGCGGGCCCAGGCGCTCGTGCGGGCCGTCTTCATCGACATGGAGATCGCCCTCTCGGCCCATCAGTCCGGCACCGAGGCCGAGTTCCGCGAGCGGGAGGCCGCGGCGCTGGCGGGCTCGGTCGAGACCGAGATGCGCCTCGCCAACCGGGCGATCAGCTCCGAATCCGAGCGCCTGAGCGAGACCGTCGCCCAGATGCGCCGCGCGATCGAGGCGGTGGAGGGCGGCAACGCGGTCGTCGACCGCAACGCCGTGGCCACGTCCCAGGGGATCCAGCAGGTCGCCTCGGCCAGCGAGGAGATGGTCGCGTCGAGCCGCGAGGTCGGCCGGCAGGCCGGCGACACCTCGACCCTGGTGCGCGAGGCGGTGCGCAAGGCGGAGGATGCCTCGCGCATCATCTCGCGCCTGAAGGACAGTTCGGGCCGCATCGCCGAGGTGGTGCAGCTGATCGACGGGGTCGCCCACCAGACGAACCTGCTGGCCCTGAACGCCACGATCGAGGCGGCCCGGGCCGGCGAGGCCGGCCGCGGCTTCGCGGTCGTCGCCGCCGAGGTCAAGGAGCTCTCCCGGCGCACCGCGGAGGCCACCAAGGAGATCGCCCGGCAGGTCGAGGACGTGGTGGGCGCGACCTCGGCGGCGGTCGAGGCCGTCGCCGCCGTGACCGGCTCGGTCACGGCGATCGACCAGGTCGCCTCCTGCGTCGCCGCCAACGCCGAGGGCCAGATCAGGGCGCTGCAGGAGATGACCGGCAGCGCCCAGACCGTGGCGGGCAGCGGCGCCGAACTGACCGAGAGCGTGCAGACCATCGCCACGGGCGTCGAGGCCGCCCTCGGGGTCGCCGGCCGCGTCGACGAGGCCGCCGCGCGCATCATCGCCCTGTTCGACCAGCTCGAGCGGCGGCTCGTGGTGACGGTCCGGGCCTTCAGCGCGACCGACAACCGCAGGGCGCCGCGCGTCCCGGCCCGCTGGCCGGCCAGCTTCGAGGCCCCCGAGGGCAGGGCCTCCCTGCGCACGATCGAGGTCTCGGAGGGCGGCTTCCTGATCGACGCGCCGCCCTTCGCGACGGAGGCGGGCCGTGAGGGCACGCTCGACCTCGCGGGGATCGGCCGCTTCGCCGTCGAGGTCGCGGGCGAGCAGCCGCTCGGCACCCGCCTCAAGATCCGGCCGAGCGAGCCCGAGGCGATGGACCGGCTGCGCGAGCGGATCGCCGCGATCCTCGTCAGCCAGCAGAGCCTCAAGGCCGCCCTGCGCGGCGCCGCGGACGGGATCCAGGCCTGTTTCGCCGAGAGCCTCGCGGGCGGCGCGGTCACGCTGGCGCAGCTCTTCGACGAGGATTACGCGCTGATCCCGGGCAGCGCCCCCAAGCAGTTCCGCACGCGGGCGCTCGCTTTCCTCGACCGCGTCCTCCCCCCGTTCCAGGAACCGCTGCTCACCGCCGATCCCTCCGTGGTGTTCTGCGCCGCGGTCGACCGCAACGGCTGGCTGCCGGTGCACAACACGACGTACTCGCTGCCCCAGGGGCCCGACCCGGTCTGGAACGAGGCCAACTGCCGCAACCGGCGCCTCTTCGACGACCGCACGGGCCTGAGCGCGGCGCGCAACCTGCGCGATTTTCTGGCCCAGACCTATCCGCGCGCGCTCGGGGGCGGCCGGACGGTCCTGATGATGGACCTCTCCACCCCGCTCACGGTCGCCAACCGCCACTGGGGCGCCCTGCGCATGGGTCTCACCCTGGAGTGATCCGGTTCCCGGGGACGACGCCGACCCGGCCCGGCGCCGAGCGGTCGCGAGGGCCGCGCCGCCCATCCCGGGATGCGCGCGGCGCGGGCTGCGCAGGAGGCGGGGCGGCCCAGGGTCTCGCCGCCGCCTCCGACCGGCGCACCGATCCGAGAGCCCGAGCGCGGAGGTGGGCCGCTTCCTGCACGCCGCTCAGGCCTCGACGCGCAACCCCGCCGGCCCCGCCTCGACGCGGCCGACGATCGCCGCGGCGGGGTAGCCGGCGGCGCGGATCCGGTCGCGGATCGCCTCGGCCGGCCCGGCCGCGCAGGCGACCAGCAGCCCCCCGGAGGTCTGCGGGTCGGTGAGGAGGTGGCGGCGCCACTCCGGGAATCCGTCCGGCAGCGCGACCTCGGCCCCGAAGGCGCCCCAGTTGCGGTGCGAGGCCCCGGTGACGAAGCCGTCCCGGGCCAGCGCCGCGGCCCGCGCGAGGAGCGGCACCGCCTCCGCCTCGATCACCACCCGGACGCCTGCCCCGCGGGCCAGTTCGAGCCCGTGGCCGACGAGGCCGAAGCCGGTCACGTCGGTCATGGCGTGGACGGCGGGATCGGCCGCGAGCTCCGCCCCCACCCGGTTGAGGAGCGTCGTGGTGGCGACGAACTCGGCGTAGCCCGCCTCTCCGAGGGATCCCCGCTTGATCGCCGCCGCGTAGACGCCAACGCCGAGCGCCTTCGTGAGGATGAGCCGGTCGCCCGGGCGCGCGTCCCGGTTGCGACGCACCGCCTCGCGGCGGCAGCTGCCGATCACGGCGAGGCCGTAGATCGGCTCGGGCGTGTCGATCGAGTGCCCGCCCGCGACCGGGATGCCGGCCTCGGCGCAGAGGCTCGCCCCGCCCGCCAGGATGGCCGCCACGGTCTCGGGTGCGACCCGGCCCACCGGCATGCCCAGGATCGCGAGGGCGAGGAGCGGCCGCCCCCCCATCGCGTAGACGTCCGAGATCGCGTTCGCGGCGGCGATGCGGCCGAAATCGCGCGGATCGTCCACCATCGGGGTGAAGAAATCCGTGGTGGCGATCAGGCAGGTGCCGTCGTCGAGGGCCCAGACGGCGGCGTCGTCCGAGGTCTCGTGGCCGACGAGGAGCCGCGCGAAGGGGCCGCCGGCCGGCTGCCCGGCGAGCAGGCCCCGCAGGATCGCCGGATCGAGCTTGCAGCCGCAGCCGCCCCCGTGGGCGAGGCTGGTGAGGCGGACGGGTTCGGCACTCATGGCTCCTCCTGTGGGATCTCGCGCGGCCGGCGCTCATTGCGGATGTCGGCTTCGCTCAGGCGCCGCGCGGGCTCGTGATCCGGGATCCGCCTCGATCGAGCGGATCCCGGATCAGGCCCGCGCCCGGACGATGGTGGTGCAGGCGCTCTCGAGCTTCGGCAGGTCGCGGGCGGCCGCGAAGCGGACGGCGAGGCGGCGCTCCTCGCCCCGCGCGACCGGGCAGTAGGGATCGACGGCGTCGAGGTTCCCGCTCAGCCGGCGGCGCCCGGCGCAGCCGCCGCGGCAGGTCGCCGCGTGGGCGCAGCCGCGGCAGGGCGAGGGCAGCGCCCGCGCCGCCGCGAAGGGCTCGGTCTCGACGATGGCCGGGCCGACGTCGAGGAGGGCGGCGAGGTCCTGCCCGGCCCCGCCCCAGTAGACGCAGGGCAGCACCCGGCCCGGGGCGTCACCCGCACGGTGCCGGCCCCGCAGCCGCCGCGCCGGGGCGGAAGGCCCGCCATGGCCCGCACCAGGGGTTCGCCGATCGCGATCGCGTCGGTCTCGGCGAGGAGCCGGGCGAACCCGTCCCAGTACGCCTCGTAGCTCAGCGCGAAGGCGTCGCTGCGCACCGCCTGGTAGACGTTGACCCGCAGGGGCGCGTCGAACCGGGCGGCGAGCGCGGCGATCTCCGCGAGGCGGTGGTAATTCGTGCGCATCATCACGGCGATGAAGGTCACGCCGAGCCCGAGGCGGCGGCAGCGCGCGGCCTGGTCCATCACGAGGTCCCAGTTGCCGGCGCCGCGCTGCGCGTCCTGCTCGGCCCGGGTCGGGTAGTCGATCGAGAACTCGACCTCCGCGAAGGCCCGCAGGTCCGCATCGTCGAGGCGCGCGATCGAGTGGCCGTTCGACGTGATGGTGAGCTTGACCGGCGCCTCGCGGAGGAGGGCCAGGAAGGCCGGGAAATCCGGATGCATCCCGTTCTCGCCGGTGCCGAGATTGACCGAGCGCACCGGCAGCCGCGCCAGCACCGCCCGCACCTGCGCGAGGTCGAGCCGGTCGGCGCGGTCCGGATCCCGGTAGCAGAACGCGCAGGCGAGGTTGCACTCGCTGGTGAGGCCGAGCCCAAGGGCGAATCCCGCCCCCGGACCGGAGGGGGCCGCGGGCCCCGCCGCCGTGCCGTCCCTCTCCCGCATGCCTCGCTCCTCCGGCGCCCGCCCCGGCGAGCCTACACGCTCCCGTCTTCGCGCGGAGGGGGCCCGCGGTGACGCCCGCCCGCGGCCGGCCCGGCGCGATCACGATCCCGTGCCCCGCCGGCCGGCGGCGCGTCACCGCCCGCCGCGCGGTGGCGTCGCGTCCGGCCTCGGCTACCATGGGCGGGAGGATCCGCGTCGAGCGGGGGCGGCGGATGAGCGGGACGGCGGGCAGGCGGGCGGTTCTGGTCGGGCTGGGGGCGGGCCTCGCCGGCAGGCCCGCGCGGGCGCGGCCGGGCGACGCGCCGCCCTTCGTCCTCACCGGCATCCCCGACCCGGACGAGAGCCGGCTCGTCGCGCGCTTCGGCCGGGCGGCCGCCCCTCGGGAGGCCGGCCTCGGCGCGCCGGCGCGCTCGATGCCGGTGAGGAGCGACCCGGCAGCGGTCACGGCCTTCACCACCGGGCCGGTGCAGCCGGCGTGATTCGGCGGCTTCACGAGGCGGCGATCTCGGAGCCGCGCTGCGACGCCGCCGGGGGGCTGATCCTGGCCGCCTGCCCGATGACGAGGGCGCTCGACGCCCTCGCGCGCGGCCGACCCGCCTGCCGGCGCCGGTCCGCCCGCCGGACGAGGCCGCGCCGGAGCGGCCCGGCCCCGACGACCCCGCGACCCGAAGACCCCGCGCCCCAAAACCTCGCGCCCCAAAACATCTCCTGGAGCCAAGGACGAGACCCATGCGCACCGATCCCTTCCTCGACACGTGGCTGTTCCTGACCGGCCAGCAAGGCGACCAGGCCGCCCTCGGGCCCTGGCGCTGGATCCTGGTCGGGCTCTTCGCCCTGCTGCTGCTCGGCAGCCTGCTGGTGGCGGCGCGCGAGTGGATCCTCGACCCGGCGCAGCGCACGGGGCGGGACCTCGTCACCTGGCTCCTGCGCACCGCCATCGGCGCCATGTGGTTCCAGGCCGCGTTCTGGAAGCTGCCGCTCCTCACCACCGAGAACGGGCTTCACTACTGGACCGAGCAGGAGGTGAAGTACGCCGCCTTCCAGGCGCATCGCGACCTCGTGGCGCAGCTTCTTCTGCCGGTGCCGAATTTCTACGTGCTGAACGCCGCGGTGCTGGCGACGGAGCTCGGCTTCGCGGTCTCGCTGATGCTCGGGATCGGGGTGCGGGCGGCGGGCGCGCTCGGCGTGGTCTTCCTGGCCCAGCTCTGGCTTGGCCTCTACCAGCACCCGCAGGAATGGCCCTGGACCTACGTGGTCCTGGCCGGGCTGATGGGGCTGTTCAGCGTCGCGGGGGCCGGGCGCAGCCTGGGGCTCGATGCCGGCCTGCGGCGCGAATACCCGCCGCAGATGACGAACGGCGCGGCGGGCGCCTTCGTGCGCGCCGCGACCTGAGGGCGGGACCGCCGCGCCGGTCAGCGCACGCGGCGGATCCAGAGGCGCTCGACGCGCGGGTGCATGGCGGCGACGACGGCGAGCGCGCCGGCGGCGGCGGAGAGCATCACGATGAGTTCGGGCATGCGCCCCCCTACTCGGCCGCGCGCCGCCCCGGCCATGCGGCGGCCTGCCGCGAGACGATCGGACCCTCGCGGTTGGGTCCGAAGAAGGGGGCGAGGATTGCCGGCGAGGGTGCGCGTCCGGAAGGGCCGGGCGGCGGTCCCGGCCCGGATGCACGGTTGCGGCGGGGCGCCGCCCGGCGCGCGCCGCCGGTCGGGACGTCGATCAGCGGCGTGCAGCGTCGTCCCCGCGGCGTCACGGTGGCGGCTCGCCTCGACGCGCATGAGGATTCACCCGGCCGATCACAGGTTCGGCGCCGCGGGGGTGAAGGCATCGTCCTGCGTTGGATGATGAGGTGCTGATCCCTCTTGCACGGAACGGATCGACGGCGGGAAGCCGCGCAGGGCGTTGTGCGCGGCAGCGGAGATGACGTGAAAGGTCCTCGACAGCGAAGCGCGCCTCGGCAAGACCGTGATACGATCGAGATCACTTCGATAATCTTCAAGACCGATCTGGTTTTCACCTCATCAGGTGCGCCATCGCGCCCTGCCCCCGCATAGCCGCAGATCCGAGAAGCGATCGCAGTGGTACATGCACCATCGCAGACGAGCCGGTTCAGGTCCTGTCGCGTGCGGCGGCAAAAATTGTGCGTGATGTATTTGTATTCGATGTACGAGGTATTTATTCACTGAAGAGCGATCGCCGATGCAGACGATGCCGAGCCCGAGCGCGGCCGCTGTTCGCGATCGTGCGGGCCGCCGAGTCTTTCCCCCGCATCGCGGCTTGCTTACTCAAGGAAATAATGGTTCCATCATCCGACGATATACGCCAGATTTGCGGAGCGCCGGGGGATTGACCTCATCCAGACATCCAAGTCATGTTTTGGCTCGGCGCTGATTTTTCTTACATGGACTGCACAGGCCGCTGCCCTATGCGTGCTCCCCTATCAGATCTCCAACGGTCAGCCGGCCGATGCATCACAACTGATGGCGAATCTCAATGCTCTCGCCAATTGCATTAACGGCGCGCCAGGGGGAACCCAGAACTCAATACAGTACAAGGATAGCAATGGTGGGTTTGCCGGCGTTCCTCCGCTCGCGAACGGCCAGCTTATTATCGGCTCATCCAACAATCCACCCAAAGCCGCATCCATCACAGCCGGCAGTGGCATCATTGTAAGCAGCGGACCCGGTAGCGTCACCATATCATCAGCCGGCGGCGTTGCGGTTCTTCGGGAATTCGGCCCGTACTCGCCACCGACTGCAGCGAGTTTCACGTACATCGACGGGGCAGGAGCATCACCACCAACCATCACCAACGTTCCAAGCGTCGGATTAGTCTATTCAGTGCCGGCTTCCTCCTCGATGCAAACTTATCGCGGAGTCTACAGGCCGATCCCGGCAACGGCTCCCTGGACAATCACTCTTCGCTACAAATACATGCATTCCACTGCAAACTGGCCGTCGTTCGGAGTATGGGTCAAAGACACATCAGGTAGGATGCTCGGTCAAGTCCCCGAATCTGGGGCGATCATTGTCAAAAGGCTTAATTCCAATACAAATTTTAACTCGAACGTTTACACCTTCGCCGCGCCCGATGGGCCCCAATGGGCTCGCGTGAGCAACGATGGATCTAGCATCAAATTTGCAATATCCTGGGATGGGCAGAATTGGATTAATACTTATTCTGAGTCGGTCACCGCATTCCTGAATGGGAATTTGAAGTGGGTCGGACTGGGCGGACTGACTGATTTCAATCAGACGGACCTGTGGCAACCCGGCTCCACACTCGGCGGAGTTGTGACCTACTGGGATGCCCCAGACGACCCCGCATCCAGCAGGGCCGCCCAATAGCATATCACACCATCATACGATTTCGTCGTAACGAGGCAATTCCGCGCCCCCGTGAGAATGGAAGATGTAAAATGTTATTACGATGGAAAAATATTTGCGGTGATATATATTCGTCCCTTTGGTGCGCTTCACTACTAATATTGCTTCCAATCCAGAATACAAACGCGAAAGAGATATTGTACACTTACGATCTTAATTACAGGCTCGCGACGTCCCTCTACGACAATAACGTATGCATATCCTACTTGTACGATGAGAACGGAAATCGTGTCAGTCAGATCAATACTGTTGGCGGCGCCCCCGTGACGGCCACCTGGGGTACTGGGAAATGGGGCTGCTTTCAATGGCTTCCGTAGGGGAGCCGAAGAGTGCGCAATCGCGGGAGGCAGCCATGAGCGTACTTGGAAGCGTGGGGACCGGGCGAAAGTGGATTGCTCTTCTGGCGGCTTGGCTGATCGTCGGGATCGCATCGACGCGCGTCGTGGCCGCGAGGACCGAGGCTGAGGGGGCCGATGCATTCCGCCTTGCAATCGTCCAGCTGGCCGAGCCGCTGGTCCGGACGCGACCGACGACCGCCGCCGAGGACCAGGACCTCGCGGCCGCGCTGGCACGCTTTCGCGCGCGGGCCCAGGTGGACGACCTCGCGGCCCTCGAAGCCTTCCTGGATGCGCACCCGGACAGCGGCTGGGCGCCCGCGCTCTGGCTCAATGTCGGCCTGACCTATCGCCATTACGGCTACGTGACGCGGGCCGGGACGGCTTGGCGCGCGGCCTGGCGGCTCGGACGCGCGGCGCAGGATCCGGAGGCGCGGGCGCTCGTGGACCGCGCCGTCGGGGAACTGGCGCTCCTCCTCGCCTCCCTCGGGGACAGCGACGCCCTGGCGGCCCTGTTCGCGGAGATCGGGGCGAGGCCCGTCACCGGCCCGGCGACGGAGAAGATCCAGGTCGCCCGCGAGACCCTGGATCTCGTCACCAAGGATCCGCGCCACCTGTTCAATTGCGGGCCCCTCGCCCTGCGAAGCCTCCTCGTCGCGCGTGGGGGCAGCCCGGCGGAGGCGGAGGCGCTGCGCTGGCTCCGGGTCGGCCCGAACGGCACGAGTCTGGCGGAGGTCTCGGCGCTGGCGAGCAAGGCGGGGGCCCCGCATCGGCTCGTGCGGCGCGAGCCGGGCCAGCCGGTCCCGGTGCCCTCCGTGATGCACTTCAGGGCCGGGCACTTCGCGGCCATCGTGGCGGCGGAGAACGGCCGCTTCCACCTGCACGATCCCGTCCTGGGCGGGCAGGAGCTGTGGCTCACGACCGGCGCCGTGGATGCCGAGGCCAGCGGGTACTTCCTGGTGCCCGACGGCGCGGCGAAGACCGCCGGCCAGGATTGGAGGGAGGTCGCCCCCGCCGAAGCCGGTCAGGTCTGGGGCAAGGGACCGACGAACGGCGTCGTCCCGGGCGATGCCGGGGATCCCCTGGCCAGCGCGCCGAGCCCGAATTGCGGGATGTGCGGCACCAACATCAAGGAGGCCACCGTCGGCCTCACCCTGTCGGATATGCCGGTCGGCTACGTCGGGACTG
>NZ_KB900609.1:6878124-7101244 GCF_000379105.1 Methylobacterium sp. WSM2598
CTGGTCCAAGATCGCATCAGGGATGCGGGGCGCTTTGCGTCGTGCCATCGGGAACCTCCTTCGGGTTCACTATGGCCGCCCCACACGAAATTCCTGACAGTCCCGCTACGTCCCGGCCATCGGACCGGAGGTGCGCACCCGCATCAGCTACAACCAGCGGGAGGATAGCCAGCCTTCGGTGTTCGGCTTCTTCAACCTCGGTCCGAAATGGACCATCAACTGGTTGAGCTACGTCTCGGACGACCCGCAGAACCCGGGCGGGAACGTGTCCCGGGTGATCGCGACGGGGGGCGCCTACTTCTACACGGGGTATTCCGGAACGACCGGCGCGTTCGCGCCCCAGAGCGACGACGGCTCGGTTCTCACCCGGGCGGCGGAATCTCCGATCGCGTATCGCCGCAGGCTGCGCGACGGGACGACAGAGATCTACGCCGAATCGGACGGCAGCACCGGCTTCCCGCGCCGCATCTTCCTCAGCAAGGTGGTGGACCCGCAGGGCAACGCGCTCAGCTTCACGTACGATGCGCAGCTGCGCCTGACGGCGCTGACCGACGCGGTCGGGCGGCAGACGCGTTTCGGCTACGGGCAGCCGGGCCGGCCGCTGCTGCTCACCCAGATCACCGACCCGTTCGGCCGCAGCGCCTCCCTGTCCTACGACGGGCTCGGACGGCTGAGCGCCATCACGGACGTGATCGGGCTGACCTCGCGCTTCACCTACGACGCCAACGGCCTCGTGACCGCGCTGACGACGCCCTACGGCACGACCCGCTTCGCCTTCACGGCCCCCGGCACCAGCGCGCCCCCGCGCTTCGTGGACGTGACCGATCCCCTCGGCTTCCACGAGCGCGAGGAGTGGCTCGAACCCGCCCCGATCCCCGACAGCGAGCCGGCCGCGACCGTGCCGCAGGGCATGCCGGTGGCGCCGGCCAACCAGTACCTCACCTACCGGAACAGCTTCCACTGGGACAAGGACGCCTACGAGCAGGCCGGATGCACGCCCGCGGGCGGGTGCGACTACGCGAAGGCCCGCCTCCGTCACTTCGTGCATGCCGGCAACGGCATCAAGGGCGTGGCCATCGAGAGCGAGAAGCAGCCGCTCGAGAACCGGGTCTGGTACAATTACCCGGGACAGCCGGACGCGATTTCCAGTGGTGCCTTCAACCGCCCGAGCGCGGTGGCGCGCGTGCTCGACGACGGCACGACGCAGCTGACGCGCTAACTTGTATTCACATGCGCAAAACTCTCCACAGCGCTGGGCAGATACGAGCGGATTAGCACCTGGAGCTATCCCTCTCTGCGCGATAGCACCTCCCTCTTTGATCGATCCATCGGCGGAAATCACCGGCATCAGTGGCCATGGACTCAAACGGATGCAGAAAGAGGCATAACGCCAAGAGCCTTGAATGATGCAGTCAATAATCCTATTAGTGTCGAGCTTCAGCCCAACGGAAACAAAAGATATATAGGCGCAAGCTGCACAGTCGTTCTCTCTCCGAGTGGATGGGTGGTCTCATGTTGGTAGCCAGAAACATTACATTCAGCTCAAGGGACGTCAATTTGTGTATTATTCCCGGAAAAATCCACGATACGGACGAGAGCGGCACCACGTGGATTTCACTGACATTAAATCTCATCGACAATGATAGAAAATTCACAAAAGTAGACGATTTCATGAGCGTTGAGGAATATAATACCCTGGCGAGACACCTGAGAAATAGAGACACATTTCCGTCGAACAGCATGGTGTCTTTCAATGAACCCTCTTTCAGAGTTTTAAGATTCTCAGAAATGTCAAAGATCATAGTATTTATGTCCCTTGAGTTAATTCCTCGATGGGAGCAGGGAGATTTGTACATTAGATATTTTCCGGAGAATGAGGTCAGGGCAGAATAGTCGCATTCTGCGAAACCCGATTCCCATCGCAGAGGATTCGTGTTGCGCTCGCCGCCGTGCCGTACCCGTGACGCGCCGAAGATGACCACCGAGAGCAGGTTTAGGCGGACGCGATAATTGCGAATCCGAGATCGACAATGGAGACATATATTACAATGGCGAATGTATAGGAAATCTCGGAGATTAGGTGATGGCAGGAAGCCGGGATAGAGAAACCAAAATTAGGATCAACTTAAGATTCTGGAGCCAAGTGATGGAGACACAAGTCCTCCAGTCCCTTGTTGAAGGATATCTTCCGATATAATCAGACTACATAGAACATATTCGCAAGTTGAAAAACGTTTGTTCTTACGTATTATACGCAGATAAAATCGCAAATTCGCTCTCTTCTTACGCTGAATATATCTAGTACTTTCTCACGAGCGCCGCCACAAATGAAATACTGGTTTGCACCTGCAGATCGTTGCGGGTGGATGCTGTACTCTGGATTGCGATCATATCGGCACAAAATTCTTTGACGTTAAGAATTATGATATCAGCGAAGCCACGATCTCCACGTCCCGCTCTCTGGGAATCAGTATTTTCCTTGAAAACTACCAGAGAATTCAGAATGGGAATCCGAAAAAATATTGGCTATTTTAGGTGGCGAAGGGCAACACGCCCTGAGCCCCGCGGGTCCTCGACCGAGCGGTTCGTTCGCCCGCTGCCGGTAAACAATTTGACGTTCTTCATTGAGCCGTGTTCCAGAATGTTGAGGTTTTCAGAAATGTCGAATATTATCATTTTCATGTCTCTCGAGCTGATCCCTCCATGGGAGGAAGGGGATTTGTACATGAGGTACTTCCCCGAAAGCGGGGTGAAGGCAGAGTCGGAAGGGTCCGGGGGACCCGATGTCCCGCCGCACAAGATTCGGACCGCGCCGCCCTCGCCGCCGTTCCATGGCCGCGACGCGTCGGAGATGATGACGCGCAGGCATCGCCCCCGGCGGCCTCGCCCCGCGAAGGACCGGGACCGGGCACGATCCCGGGCGGCCCCCGAACAGATCGCAGGGACGGGCCCTGCCATCGGCCAGCCCCCGGCGCGCATCCGGGCACGCATCCCGCCCCTACCCGCCGCCTCCGCCATTTGCTAGAAAACCGCCAGGAACGAAGAGATGACGACCGAACAGGGGGTGGCGCGCCGCACAGCACGGCGGACACACTCCGGTCCGGCTCCGTCGAAGCAGGACGAGCAGCGCGGATTGTCTTCTCTGACGGCACCGGACCTGGGATCTTCGACGGCACAGGTCGGATCTGACGCGGTGCCGGAGAACCGGCCGGCGCGAAGCGGCCTCGATCCCTCCGAATTGAGGGCCACCCTCGACGAGGCCGGAATCTGCACCTGGTCCCTGGATCCCGCCACCGGCGCGGTCGCGGCCTCGGCGGCCTGCGACGCGCTCTTCGGCGCGCCCGAGGGCAGCCTGACCAGCCTCGACGCCTTCCAGGCCCGGATCCACCCGGAGGACCGGCCCGGCCGGGCCGCCGCCATCGCGCGGGCGCTCGCCGAGGGCGGCACCTACGAGGTCGATTACCGCGCCCTGCGGCCGGACGGGCGGACGGCCTGGCTGCGCTCGCGCGGCCGGGTCGAGCTCGACGCCGCGGGGAGGCCCATGCGCCACCGCGGCGTCGTCTTCAGCATCGACGCGCAGAAGCGCGCCGAGGACGACCTGCGCGCCCGCGAGGCCCACCTGCAATCGATCCTCGACACCGTGCCGGACGCCATGGTGGTGATCGATGCCGAGGCCCGCATCCACTCCTTCAGCGCCGCCGCCGAGCGGCTGTTCGGCCACGCCGCCGCGGAGGTGATCGGCCGCAACGTCAACCTGCTGATGCCCGAGCCGGACCGGCAGCGCCACGACGGCTACCTCGCCCGCTACCACCGCACCGGCGAGCGGCGCATCATCGGCACCGCCCGCATCGTCACCGGCCAGCGCCGGGACGGCTCGACCTTCCCGATGGAACTCGCGATCGGGGAGATGCGCTCGGGGGAGCGCGTCTTCTACACAGGCTTCATCACCGACCTGACCGAGCGCCAGGAGACCCAGGCCAAGCTCCAGGAGCTGCAGGCCGAACTCGTCCACGTCTCGCGGCTCAGCGCCATGGGGGAGATGGCCTCGGCCCTCGCCCACGAGCTCAACCAGCCCCTCGGCGCGGTCAGCAACTACGCCCGCGGCTGCCGCCGGCTCCTCGACCAGGCGGGCGGCGTGCCGTCCCGCGCCCTCGACGCCATCGACCGGGTCGCCGAGCAGGCCCTGCGCGCCGGCCAGATCATCCGGCGGCTGCGCGACTTCGTGGCCCGCGGCGAGACCGACAAGCGCATCGAGCGGGTCTCCCGCCTGATCGAGGAGGCGAGCGCCCTCGCCCTGGTGGGGGCCCGCGAGCAGGGCGTCGTGTTCCGCTCCCGCCTCGATCCGCGGGTGCGCGCCGTGCTCGCCGACCGCGTCCAGATCCAGCAGGTGCTGGTGAACCTGATCCGCAACGCCCGCGAGGCGATGCAGCCGGTGCCGCGGCGGGAGATCACCGTCGAGGCGCGGCCCGCCGCGCCCGGGATGGTCGAGATCGCCGTGGCGGATACCGGCCCGGGCATCGCCCCGGAGGTCGCCGACCGGCTGTTCCAGCCCTTCGTGACCACCAAGGCGACCGGCCTCGGCGTCGGGCTGTCGATCTGCCGCTCGATCGTCGAGGCGCATGGCGGCCGCCTCGCGGTCGCCCGCAACGCGGCCGGCGGGGCGACGTTCAGCCTGACCCTGCCGGCCGCGCGGGTCGTGGAAAGCCAGGAGGGGGAGCTCGCCGATGGCGGCTGATCCGGCGGTGCACGTCGTCGACGACGACGACGCGATGCGCGACTCGGTCGGGTTCCTGCTCGACACGGCGGGGTACACCGCGCGCCTCTACGAGGCGGCCGAGCCGCTGCTCGACGCGCTGCCGGGCCTCGCGGAGGGCTGCATCCTCACCGACATCCGCATGCCCGGGATCGACGGGATCGAGTTCCTGCGCCGGGTGCGGGCGGCCGGCAGCCCGCTCCCGGTCATCGTCATGACCGGCCACGGCGACGTGCCCCTCGCGGTCGAGGCGATGAAGCTCGGCGCCAGCGACTTCATCGAGAAGCCCTTCGACGACGAGACGCTGCTGCGCGCGGTGCGCGGCGCCCTCGCCCGCCCGGCCCCCGCGACCGCCCCGCTCCCCGGGGCCGACCCGGCCGACCCGGCGCTGCGGGACTTCACCCGCCGGGTCGAGACCCTGAGCGGGCGCGAGCGGCAGGTGCTCACCCACCTCGTGGCCGGCGGCACCGCCAAGGAGATCGGCCGGGCGCTCGCCATCAGCCCGCGCACCGTGGAGATCTACCGGGCCAAGGTGATGGCCAAGACCCAGGCCGCCTCCCTCTCCGAACTCGTGCGCTGGGCCGTGCGGGCGGGCCTCGCCTGAGCCGGCAGGCCGGGCGGCACCGGCCTTGAGCGAGATCAAGCCCGGGCGGCCCGTCGCCCGCTATGATGCGGGTCGTCAGCCGTGCCGCGATGCTCCTGTCGCGGGCGGCGTGAGGGAGCCGGTCGTGGCCATCTACATCGCGGACGACGATCCTGCCGTCCTGAACTCGCTGCAGTTCCTGCTCGAGAGCGAGGGCTACGCGGTCGCGGCCTTCGCGAACGGCAACGACCTGCTGGCCGCCTTTCCCGGCCCGCAACCCGCCTGCGTGATCCTCGACGTGATGATGCCGGGCCTGAGCGGCCTCGACGTGCTCTTCGCCCTGCGCGCCCTCGACGTCCGCGCGCCCGTCGTCCTCACCACCGGCCACCCGGATCCCCAGATCCGCCGCCGCGCCGCCGAGGCCGGGGTGCCGCTGGTCGACAAGGCGCTGGCGGCCCAGGCGCTCCCGGCCCTCCTCGCCGCGGGGCCGGGCGGCGCGCCGGCCTGACGCGACGCGCCGCGGCCCCGGCGCGCCTACGCAGATCTCCTTAAGCGGGTCCCCGTAAGAGATCGCCCGGGATGTCGCCGCCCCCCGGTTCCCGCCACTCTCCCCCCATCCGATCAGGACGGGGACAGGACGGGGACAGGACCCATGGCCATCGACACCGTTTCGCAGCGACCGCTCCCGATCGCGGGCGCGCCCGCCGCCGGTCTCGCGCCGGGCAGCTTCTTTCCCGGCTGCCCCGACCTCGTCGGCTCGCCCACGGGCTTCACCCGCGACGAGGAGATCTACGGCGAGGGCGAGGAGGCGGAATTCGTCTACCGGGTCGTCAGCGGCGCCGTGCGCACCTGCAAGATCCTGGGCGACGGCCGGCGCCAGATCACCGGCTTCCACCTGCCCGGCGACCTGTTCGGGTTCGAGCAGGGCGAGGTCCACGGCCACAATGCCGAGGCGATCTGCGACACCAAGGTCATGATGGTCCGCCGGCGCCAGATCGCCCGCGTGGCCGCCGAGCGCGCCGAGGTGGCCGTGGCGCTCTGGGGGCTGGCGGCGCGGGATCTGCGGCGGGCGCAGGAGCACATGCTGCTCCTCGGCCGCGGCTCGGCCCAGGAGCGGGTGGCGGCCTTCCTGCTCACCGTCGGCGAGCGCCTCGGCGATGCCGGCCACGTCGCCCTGCCGATGACCCGCCGCGACATCGCCGATTACCTCGGCCTCACCCTGGAGACCGTGTCGCGCACGATCTCGCAGCTCGAGGGCGAGGGCGCGCTGCTGCGCGCCGGCGCCCGCCAGGTCACCCTGCGCAAGGGCCGCATGCGCCGGCTGGTCGAGGAATGAGGAGAGGGTCGGGGCGGGCCGGCGCGACGGGAGGCTGACGATGCGCGCGATGGTCCTGCACCGGATCGGCGGGCCCCTCGTCGCCGAGACCCGGCCCGACCCGGTCCCCGGCCCCGGCGAGGTCCGCATCCGGGTCGAGGCCTGCGCGGTCTGCCGGACGGACCTCCACGTCATCGACGGCGACCTCCCGGACCTGCGCCTGCCGATCGTGCCCGGCCACGAGATCGTCGGGCGCGTCGAGGCCCTGGGGCCCGGGGTGGCGGCGCCGCGTCCCGGCGCCCGGGTCGGCGTGCCCTGGCTCGGCCATACCTGCGGCCGCTGCCCCCATTGCGCGGCGGGCCGCGAGAATCTCTGCGACCGGCCCGGCTTCACCGGCTACACCCGCGACGGCGGCTTCGCCACGCATGTGCTGGCGGAGGCCGCCTACACGATCCCGCTCCCCGAGGAGGCGGATCCGGTCGCGACCGCGCCGCTCCTCTGCGCCGGGCTGATCGGCTGGCGCACGCTGCGGATGGCGGGCGAGGCCGCGACGCTCGGCCTCTACGGATTCGGGGCGGCCGCCCACATCGTGGCCCAGATCTGCCGCCGGGAGGGCCGCGCCGTCCACGCCTTCACCCGGCCCGGCGACCGGGACGGGCAGGCCTTCGCCCGCCGCCTCGGCGCCGTCTGGGCGGGCGATTCGGACGCGCCCCCGCCCCTGCCCCTCGACGCCGCCCTGATCTTCGCCCCCGACGGGCGCCTGGTCCCGGCGGCCCTGCGCGCCGTGCGCAAGGGCGGGACCGTGGTCTGCGGCGGCATCCACATGAGCGACATCCCGGCCTTCCCGTACGCGCTGCTGTGGGGCGAGCGGCGGATCCTGTCGGTGGCGAACCTGACCCGTGCGGATGCGCGGGATTTCTTCGCGGCGGCGCCGCGGGCCGGCATCGTCACCCACACCCGCAGCTTCCCGCTCGCGGAGGCCGAGGCGGCGATCGCCGCGCACCGGGCCGGGCTGAAGGGGGCCGCCGTCCTGGTGCCGTGACGCGCCTGCGGCCCGTGACGGGCCTGCGGCCCCTCGGGCGCCGGCGGCGCGTCCTGTATCCTGCGGCCGCACCGAATCAGCTCCGCGAGCCCGCACCATGACACCGCCGAGGCGTTTCCCGCGCCCGCTCCGCTCCGTCGCGGCCGCCGCCGCCCTGCTCTCCTGCGCGACCGCCGCGGCCGCCAGGCCCGCCACGTGCCGGACGAGCGACGAGGGCGAGTACCCCTGCACCTTCACGGCGATGGGACGCCAGGGAAGCTTCAGGATCTCCGCCGCGGGCAAGCCGACCGTCACGCTCGAGGTCGACCGGCCCGGCGTGGCGTTCGGCTATCTCACCCTGGGCGGCCGCACCGTGCCGCTCCCGGGCGAGTACGCGCGCAGCACCGAGGATCCGGCCTGCTGGATCAACACCGCGACCAGCGCCAAGGTCTGCGCCCGCTGAGGACGCGCGCCGCGTCGGCGCGGCGGGCGGCCGGCTCGTCGGGACGATGCGGCAGCGTCCGCGCGCGGGACGCGGCCGATCCGTGACCGGATCCCCGCGTCCGAGGCCGAGGGGAGCGCGGCCCGGATCAGCCGGCCTTGATGTCGATCGTCCGCGCCCGCGGGGCGCCGGCATGGGGCTTGGGCAACCTCAGGGTGAGCACGCCCTTCTCCATCCGCGCCTCGATCTCCTCGGGCTGCGTGCCCGCCGGCAATTCGATGGCGCGCGAGAAGGCGCCGTAGCTGCGCTCCGTCACCCGGCGGGTGCCCTTCATCCCCTCCCGCTCCTGGCGCTTCTCGCCCCGGATCACCAGCATGTCGTCGATCAGTTCGAGCTGGACGTCGCTGCGCTCCAGGCCGGGCAGCTCCGCCGTCACCTCGACGTGGTCGTCCCGCTCGACGACGTCCATGCGGGGCATCGGGCCCTGCAGGAAGGCCGGCAGGCCGGCCCGCACCTCGCCGAGCATCCGGTCGAACTCGCGCTGCAGGGGCGGCTGGACCGCCGTGAGCCCGACCAGCGGATCGTCGTGCCGGCCGCCCAGGGCCAGAATGGACTTGAGGTTCATGGGACTCTCCCTCGATCGGCCGGGCTCCCGCATCGGCCCGGCCTCGCCTCGCGCGCGGCGGGCGTGCCGCGGCGCGCCCTCAGCGGGACATCAGGACCGGAACCGTCATGGAGCGCAGCATCGTGCGGCTGGTGCCGCCGATGAGCGCCTCGCGCAGCCGGGCGTGGCCGTAGGCCCCCATCACCAGGAGGTCGGCGCCGCAATCGGCGACGTGGGACAGCAGGGCCTCGGCGGGCGGGATGCCGGCCCGGACGACCCGGAAGGTCGCGTCGACGCCGTGCCGGGCGAGGTGGCGGACCATGCGCCGGGGCAGGTCCTCCGGCGTCGGCTCCTCGGCCACGGTGACGACCTCGACGCGGTTCGCGCGCCGCAGCAGCGGGAGCGCGTCGGCGAGGGCGCGGGCCGCCTGGGCGCTGCCGTCCCAGGCCACGACCGCCGAGGTCAGGGCGGGCGGGGCGGCCTGGATGTAGGGCACGATCAGCACCGGGCGGCCCGACCGGAACAGCAGCGGCTCCATCTGCGCGTCGGCGGGCTTGGGCGCGGCGTGGTCGGCCTGCTCGATCACCACGAGGTCGCACAGGCGCGCCCGCTCGGCGAGCTCCTGGGCGGCCTCGGGGGCGGAGCTGCAGATCACGACGCTCTCGCAGGAGAGCCCCGCCCCGCGGGCGGCGGCCGCGGCCTCCTCGGCCGCCTCGGCGGCGCGCTCCCGCGAACTCCGCTCCGCCGAGACGATCATGTCGTAGCGGATCTCGGCCTGCGCGTAGGTCTCGAAGGGCACGGCCGGCAGCACGCCGGCCGCCGTGACGGAGGCCCCGGTCTCGGCCGCGAGCGCGAGGCCGCAGGGCAGCGCGCGCCGACCCACGCCGTCGACGACGATCATCAGGTCCCGGATCATGGTGTCCTCCCGGCTCAGTCCGGCTCAGTGCGGGGAGGATCCCGCCGGACGCGCGGATCGGCCTTGATCCAGCGCAAGGGATCCGGCGGCGAGGGATCGAGCGCAAGGGATCGAGTGACTGCGATCGAGTGACTGCGCTCGAGCCCGAGGGCCGGCCGCGGGGTGAGGGGGCCGCGGCCGCACAACCCTTGAGGCGGATCAAGGCGACCCAGCACGGGAGGCGGTAGTGAGCCGGCTATAACCCGGCCGCGGCGCCGGAGGGAGGGAAACGCCCATGGCGACAGGGCCCATGGCGACGGGGCATGTGCGGGAGGCCGCGCGGCCGCGGGACGAGGCACCGGATCTCTGCCGCCCTTCGCCCGCGCCTTCGCCCGCGCGCAGCACCCCTCCCGACCTGCTGACCTTCATCTGGCGCGAGAGTGCCGTGGCGCAGGTCTGGCTCGCCCTCCTGGTGGTGGCGGTGTTCCTGGCGGGGGTGCTGCCCCTGGAGATCCAGCGGCGCGCGGTGGGCCACGCCGTGAAGGGGGCCGACCCGCAGGTGCTGCTGCGGCTCGCCGTCCTCTACGCGCTCACCGCCTGCGGGCTCGGGCTGCTGAAGCTCGTGCTCAACATCGGTCGCGGCTTCGTCGCCGAGCGGGCCGTGCGCCGCCTGCGCGCCGCCATCATGGAGGATTGCCACGGCGCCGGGCTGCACGGCGGCGCGCCGCGGAGCGGCGCCGGGCAGGCGCGCGGCGTCGAGGTGGCGCTGGTTCTGGACGAGGCCGAGCCGGTGGGCGGCTTCGTCGCCTCCTGCTTCTCGGAGCCGCTCCTGCAGGCGGGCATCCTGGTCACCACGCTCGCCTACCTGGCCATGCTCAACCCCGCCATGGCCCTGGTGGCGCTGGCGGTGTTCTCGCCCCAGCTCGTCTTCGTGCCGCTGATGCAGCGGGCCATCAACCGCCGGGTCGGGGCGCGCATCGGCCTGCTGCGGCGGGTCAGCGGCGGCATCGTGGAGGCGCGTTCCGGCGCCGTCGCGCCGGCCGAGGCGGAGCGGCTCGACGCCGTCTTCGGCCTCAACATGGGGATCTTCCGGATCAAGTTCTCGATGAACTTCCTGATGAACATGTCCTACCACCTCGGCGTGGCGGGGATCCTGGGCGTCGGGGGCTACGCGGTGGTGACCGGCGAGGCGGAGGTCAGCACGGTCGTCGCCTTCGTGTCGGGGCTCGCGCACATGAACGACCCCTGGGGGGACCTCGTGAACTGGTTCCGCGAGGTCAGCGTCACGCGCACCAAGTACGACCTGATCGCCCGGGCGACGGGCGCGCTGGCGGAGGGGCACGTCGCGCAGGCCTGCGCGGTACCCGGGGCGGCCGCGCCGTGAGCGGGGGCGCCGCGAGCCGGGCCCGGCGCCGGGCGGATCGGAGATCGGGGATCCGCCTCGTACCCCCGCGGGAGAGGGGCCCCCCCGCGCGGATCGTGCGCGGTGCGCGGATCGTGCGCGGTGCGCGAATCGTGCGCGACACGGCCCACCGAGGCCTCGTTTGCCAAGGTATTGCCGAGCGTTTGCCGAGATCGCATCCGGCGCCCCGCGCATCGGACGATCCTGAGCGCGTGCGTGCAGCTCAGCTCTGATCTGGATCAGTGGGCGGAACGCCGTGCCCGGCTAGGAGAGGCGGGCGCTGGAGACCCCCCATGCTCGCGACTTCCCCCACGCAATCCTCGGCCGCGATCCCGGCCCGCCCCCCTGCCCTCCGCCTCGTGCCGCCGGTCGCGGCCGCCGGTCCCGTCCGGGACGCCGCGGAGCCCGGTGACGACCTGCACGACGCCGGCCAGGCGATCGACCAAGCGGCCCATGCCGCGGTGGCGCGGCTCACCGGCGGCCTCTCGCCGGCGGCCCTGGCCAATGCCTGGCTCGACTGGAGCGTGCACGCGGCCTTCTCGCCCGGCAAGCAGGCCGAACTCGCCGCCAAGGCCTTCCGCAAGGGCCAGCGCCTGCAATCCTTCCTGTGGCGCAACCTCCTGGTGGGGGCGCAGGCCGAACCCTGCATCGAGCCCCTGCCCCAGGACCACCGCTTCGACGACCCGGCTTGGCGGACCTGGCCCTTCTGCCTCTACCAGCAGGGTTTCCTGCTCACCCAGCAATGGTGGCACAACGCCACCACGGGCGTGCGCGGCGTGGCGCGGGCGCACGAGGAGATCGTCGCCTTCACGGCGCGCCAGATGCTCGACGGGGTCTCGCCGTCGAATCACCCCCTCACCAACCCGGTCGTCCTCAACGCGACCCTGGCGAGCGGCGGCGCCAACCTGGTGCTCGGCGCCCTGAACGCCCTGGAGGATGCCCGGCGCGGGCTCGCCGGCCTCAAGCCCGCGGGCGCCGAGCGCTTCGCGGTCGGGCGCGAGGTCGCGGTCACCGAGGGCGAGGTCGTCTACCGCAACGACCTGATCGAGCTGATCCAGTACGCGCCGAAGACCGGCGCGGTCCGGCCCGAGCCGGTCCTGATCGTGCCGGCCTGGATCATGAAGTACTACATCCTCGACCTGTCGCCGGAGAATTCCCTGGTCCGCCACCTCGTCGGCCAGGGCTTCACCGTGTTCATGATCTCCTGGCGCAACCCGGGCCCGGCGGACCGGGACGTGTCCTTCGACGATTACCGGCGGCTCGGCGTGATGGCCGCCCTCGACGCGGTCTCGGCGATCCGGCCGGGCCGGGCCGTGCACGCGGCGGGCTATTGCCTGGGCGGCACGCTGCTCTCGATCGCGGCGGCCACCATGGCCCGGGACGGGGATGCGCGGCTCGCCTCCCTCACCCTCTTCGCCGCGCAGGTCGACTTCACCGAGGCCGGCGAGCTCACGCTCTTCATCAACGAGAGCCAGATCAGCTTCCTGGAGAGCCTGATGCGGAGCGAGGGCGTCCTCGACTCCAAGCAGATGGCCGGCGCCTTCCAGCTGCTGCGCTCGAACGACCTGATCTGGTCGCGGATCGTCAACAGCTACCTGCTCGGGCGGCGCGAGGCGGTGACCGACCTGATGGCCTGGAACGCCGACGCCACCCGGATGCCGGCGCGGATGCACGCCGAGTACCTGCGCCGCCTGTTCCTCGACAACGACCTCGCGGAGGGCCGCCTGCGGGTCGAGGGCCGGCCGGTGGCCCTGACCGACATCCGCGCCCCGATCTTCGCCGTCGGCACCGAGAAGGACCACGTGGCGCCCTGGCGCTCGGTGTTCAAGCTCACGCTGATGACCGACGCGGACGTCACCTTCCTGCTCGCCAGCGGGGGCCACAACGCGGGCATCGTCTCGGAGCCCGGCCATCGCGGCCGCCACTACCGCGTGCACAGCAGGGCGGCGACCGACCGCTACGTCGATCCGGACAGCTGGCTCGACCTCGCCCGGCTCGAACAGGGCTCCTGGTGGCCGGAATGGGCCTCCTGGCTCGCCGAGCGGTCCGGCCCGCCCGAGCCGCCGCCGCCGATGGGGCTGCCGGGCGCGCCGACGCTCGGCCCGGCCCCCGGCCGCTACGTGCGGGAGGCCTGACCATGGCCCTGCTCGCCGGCAAGCGCGCCCTCGTGGTCGGGGTCGCCAACGCGCAGTCGATCGCCACGGGCTGCGCCCGCGCCTTCCGGGAGAACGGCGCCCGCCTCGCCCTCACCTACCTGAACGACCGGGCCCGGCCCCACGTCGCCCCCGTCGCCGAGGAGCTCGGGGCGGAGATCCTCGCGCCCCTCGACGTCACCCGGGAGGCGGAGCTCGACGCGCTCTTCGCGCGGGTGGAGGCGGCCTGGGGCGGCCTCGACATCCTCGTCCACTCGATCGCCTTCTGCCCGAAGGAGGACCTGCACGGCCGCGTCACCGATTGCTCGCGGGAGGGCTTCCTCACCGCCATGGACGTCTCGGTGCACTCGCTGATCCGGATGACGCGGCGGGCCGAGCCGCTGATGCGGGCGGGCGGCAGCATCCTGACGGTGAGCTATTACGGCGCCGAGAAGGTGGTCGACCACTACAACGTGATGGGGCCGGTCAAGGCCGCCCTGGAGGCCGGCGTGCGCTCGCTCGCGGTCGAACTCGGCCCGCGCGGCATCCGGGTCAACACCCTCTCGCCCGGGCCGGTCGTGACCCGGGCGGCCTCGGGGATCGACCATTTCGACGACCTCGTCGAGGCCGCCCGCACCCGCGCGCCGGAGCACCGGCTCGTGACCCTGGAGGAGATCGGCCACATGGCCGCCGCCCTCTCGGCCGACGGCGCCCGCGGCGTCACCGGCACCATCACCTTCGTCGACGGCGGCTTGCACGCGGTGGCCTGATCATGGAAGCCCTCCAATTCATCGAGAACCGCACCCTGGCGGAGATCCGGGTCGGCGACAGCGCGAGCCTCGCCCGCACCCTGCAGCCGGACGACATCCGGCTGTTCGCGGTCGTGTCGGGGGACGTGAACCCCGCCCATCTCGACAAGGACTACGCCGATACGGACCGCTTCCACGGGGTCATCGCGCACGGGCTCTGGGGCGGCTCGCTGATCTCGGCGGTGCTCGGCACCGCGCTGCCGGGGCCGGGCACGATCTATCTCGGCCAGTCCCTGCGCTTCCTGCGGCCGGTGAAGATCGGCGACACGATCACGGCCCGGGTCACCGTGCGGACGAAGGACGAGGCGCGGGCGCGGCTCGTCCTCGACTGCGCCTGCCTCAACGACCGCGGCGAGAGCGTGATCAGCGGCGAGGCCGAGGTGATCGCGCCGACCGAGAAGGTCCGCCGGCCCCGGGTGCTGCTGCCGGAGGTGCACCTGCACGAGCGCGGCGCCCAGTGGCGCCGCCTGATCGACGCGGCGCGGGGAAGGCCCCCGATCCGCACCGCCGTGGTCCATCCCTGCGACGCCGTCTCCCTCGAGGGCGCGCTGGCGGGGCGGCGGGCCGGGCTGATCGAGCCGGTCCTGGTCGGGCCGCGGGCCAAGATCGCGGCGGCGGCCGAGGCGGCGCGGATCGCGCTCGACGGGATCGAGATCGTCGAGGCGCCCCACAGCCACGCGGCCGCCGAGCGGGCGGTCGACCTCGCCCGGGCCGGCAGCGTGGCGGCGCTGATGAAGGGGGCGCTGCACACCGACGAGATCCTCTCGGCGGCCCTGCGCAGGGAGGCGGGCCTGCGCACCGAACGGCGCATGAGCCACGTCTACGCCCTCGACGTGCCGCATTACCGCAAGCCGCTCTTCATCACCGACGCGGCGGTCAACATCGCGCCGAGCCTCGCGGAGAAGCGCGACATCGTCCAGAACGCCATCGACCTGTGCCGGGCTCTGGGGATCGCCGAGCCCAAGGCGGCGATCCTCTCGGCGGTCGAGACGGTGTCGATGCGGATCGGCTCCACCCTCGACGCGGCGGCGCTCTGCAAGATGGCCGAGCGCGGCCAGATCACCGGCGGCCGCGTCGAGGGGCCCCTGGCCTTCGACAACGCCATCTCGCGGGAGGCCGCCGCCGCCAAGGGCATCGCCTCGCCGGTGGCGGGGGACGCCGACATCCTGGTCGTCCCCGACCTCGTCTCGGGCAACATGCTGGCCAAGCAGCTCATCCATCTCGCGGGGGCGGACGCGGCCGGGCTGATCCTCGGCGCGCGGGTGCCGATCATCCTGACGAGCCGCGCCGACAGCGCCGAGGTGCGGGAAGCCTCCTGCGCGCTGGCCCAGCTCTTCGCGCATGCGGCGGCGTCGGGGGACCCCGCCTCCGCCGAAGGAGGCGCCGCGTCCGCCGAAGGAGGCGCCGCGTGACCGACGCGATCCTGGCGATCAATGCGGGCTCGTCGAGCCTGAAATTCGCGCTCTTCGCGGCCGACACGCTGGAGCCGCTCTGCCGGGGCGGCGTGTCGGGCCTCGGCGGCGCCGTGAGCGTCGAGGCCGCGGGCCCGCTCGCCCTCAGGGCCGGCGACGCGCCGGGGGCGGGCAGCGATCACGCGGCCGCGGTGGCGTGGCTGCTCGACGCGATCCGCCGCACGCCGGACCTCCTCCTGCGGGCGGCGGGGCACCGGGTCGTGCATGGCGGGCGGGACTTCTCGGCACCGGTGCGGGTGGATGCGGGGGTGCTCGCGGCGCTGGAGCGGCTGGTGCCCCTGGCCCCGGCCCACCAGCCCCACAACCTCGCGGGGCTGCGGGCCGTGGCGGCGTCCTGGCCCGACCTGCCCCAGGTCGCCTGCTTCGACACCGCCTTCCACCGCACCCAGCCGCGCCTCGCCCAGCTCTTCCCGATCCCGTGGGCGCTGAGCGAGGAGGGCCTGCTGCGCTACGGCTTCCACGGGCTCTCCTACGCGCACGTGGCCGAGATCCTGCCGGATCTGGCCGGGGCGCGGGCGGAGGGGCGGGTGATCGTGGCCCATCTCGGGCACGGCGCCAGCCTCTGCGCCCTGCGGGAGCGCCGCAGCCTCGCCTCGACCATGGGCTTCACCGCCCTGGACGGGCTGATGATGGGCACCCGCTCGGGCGCCGTCGATCCGGGGCTGGTGCTGCACCTGATCCGCGAGCGGGGCATGAGCGCGGAGGCGGTGGCCGACCTCCTGAACAACCGCTCGGGGCTGCTCGGCGTCTCGGGGATCAGCGACGACGTGCGGGCCCTGCAGGGCTGCGACGATCCGCGGGCCGCCGAGGCCCTGGCGCTGTTCGCCTACCGGGCGGTGCGGGAGGCGGGCTCGCTGATGGCGGCCCTCGGCGGGCTCGACGTGCTGGTCTTCACGGCGGGGATCGGCGAGCACGCGCCCGCCCTGCGCGCGGCGATCGCCGAGGGCCTCGCCTTCGCGGGGGTGGAGCTCGACCCGGCCCGCAACGCCGCGAACGCGACCCGGATCAGCCGGGACGCGTCGCCGGTCGCGGTCTACGTGGTGCCGGCGAACGAGGAGCGCCCGATCGCCCGGGCCGCCGCCGCGCTGCTGGCCGGGCGGGGGTGAGGGGCGGATGCGGCGTCGCGCCCGACCGGGCGGGCGGGGGCCTCCCCGCCCCTACCCCGCCCGGGGCACCGGCCCCCGCGCCAGGATCACCGCCCGCAGCGTCTCCGGGGGCAGGCGGGCGTCGAGGCGCTCCCAGGTGATCTCGCCGCAGGCCCGCTCCGCCTGGGCGGCGAGCACCGCGGGGGTGGCGTCGGACGGGTCGTCCCGCCGGGCCGCGATGCGCGCGGCGAGCATCGGCACCGGCGCCTGCAGCCAGACGCCCCGGAAGGAGGCGCCGCCCGCCCGCGCCACCGCGGCGATCGCCTCCCGCTCGTCCGGACGGTCGAAGACCGCGTCGACCACCACGCTCGCCCCACCCGCGAGGGCGCGGGCCGCCTCCGCCCGCATCGCCGCGTAGACCGCCTCCGACATCGCGGGCGCGTAGGCCTCCGCGGGGAGCGGCGTCAGGGCCGGCACGCCGTGCAGGCGCTTGCGGGTGCGGTCGCTGCCGACGATCCGGGCGCCCGGCGGCGGGCCCAGGAAGGGCGCCACCGCGGCCGCGACCGTCGACTTGCCCGAGCCGCTGAGGCCCCCGACCGCCAGCAGCACCGGGGCCTCGTCCGCCTGCAGGCACTGCTCCGCCAGGGCGAGGTAGGCCCGCGCCTCGCGCCACAGGCCCCCCTCCGCGGCGGCCGGCGCCTCCGCCGCCTGGCTCGCCGTGACGTGCGCCCGGATGACGGCGCGCAGCGCCATCAGGAAGGGCAGCAGGCCCGCCCCGTCGATCTCGTCGGCCTCGTCGAGGTAGCGGTTGACGAGGAGGCTCGCGAGGTCGCCCCGGCCGCGGTGCCAGAGGTCCATCAGCGGGAAGGCGAGGTCGTAGAGCACGTCGATCGTGCCGAGCTCCTCGTCGAATTCGAGCCCGTCGAAGGGCGTCGGCACCCCCTCGAACAGGCAGATGTTGCGCAGCGTCAGGTCGCCGTGGCAGCGGCGGACCTTGCCGGCCGCGCGCCGCGCCTCGACGCGCGCGGCGTGGCGGCCGAGCGCGGCCCGGAACCGCGCCGCGAGGGCGTCGGCCACCTCCGCGGCGACGAGGCCGCTCGCCCGCAGGCCGCGATCGTTGAGGGCGACGAGGCGCTCCATCGCGGCGGCGCCCCCCCGCGCCGGGCTCGCCGGCGCCTCGGCGTGCAGGGCGGCGATGCGGTGGGCGAGCGCGGTCAGGAGGGCGGGCGTGGCGCGCCCGTCCTGGACCATCGCGTCGAACAGGTCGGCCGCCGGGAAGCGGCGCATCTCGACCACCGCGTCGACGAGCGGGCCGCTGCCGTCGAGGACGAGGCCGCCATCCGCCCCCCGGGTGATCCGGTGCACGCCGCGATAGAGGCCGGGCGCCCAGCGCCGGTTGAGGGCGCATTCCGCCTCGCAGGCCGCGAGCCGCCGCGGCGCGGTCGAGAAGTCGAGGAAGGGGAAGCGCACCGCCCGCTTGAGCTTGAACACCCGCTCCCCCGCCAGGAGGACGACCGAGATGTGGGTGCGGATCGTCTCGACCGCGCCCGCGGCGCCGAGGATCCGGCGCAGGAATTCGAGGATCTCGGTCTCACCCGGCATGGCCTCGTCCTCTCCGGCGCGAGGGCAGGAACCCGGCGGGGCGGCGGGCGCCGGTGGCCCAGGGCTTCACCGCCTCGGCCGCGGCGAGGTAGGACGCCGTGATCGCCGCGATGGCCGCGAGGAGCGCGGGCGGCGGCGGCGCGAACCCGAACCACGGCCCGGCCGGCGTGAAGGGCAGCAGGAGCGCGACCGCGAGCGCCGCCAGCGAGGTGACGGCGAGGACGCTGCCCGGGCGGTCGCGCCAGGGCCGCCCGGCCGTGCGGATGACCACGATGACCAGGATCTGCGTCGCCATCGATTCGAGGAACCACGCGGTGCGGAAGACGTCGGGCGCCGCCCCGAAGCCGAGGAGCAGCACGCCGAAGGTCAGGAGGTCGAACAGGGAGGAGAGCGGCCCCATCACGGCGGCGAAGCGCAGCAGCCCCGCCATCTCCCAGGTTTGCGGGCGCGCCACCGCCTCGGGCCGCACGTGGTCGAACGGGATCCCGATCTCCGACAGGTCGTAGAGCAGGTTGTTGAGCAGGATCTGGGTCGGCAGCATCGGCAGGAACGGCAGGGCCGCCGAGGCCGCCGCCATCGACAGCATGTTGCCGAAATTCGAACTCGCCCCCATGCGGATGTACTTGAGGATGTTGGCGAAGGTGCGCCGCCCCTCGGCCACGCCGGCCGCCACCACGGCGAGGTCGGGGGCGAGCAGGATCATGTCGGCGGCGGCCTGGGCGACGCCGGTCGCCCCCTCGACCGAGAGGCCGATATCGGCCTGCCGCAGGCCCGGCGCGTCGTTGATGCCGTCGCCCAGGAAGCCCACGACCTCGCCCCCCGCCTGCAGCGCCTTGACGATGCGGGCCTTCTGGTCGGGGGCGAGGCGCCCGAAGGCGTCGACCCGGCGCACCTGCACGGCGAGGGCCTCGTCGCCGAGCGCGGCCACCTCCGTCCCCGACAGCACCGAGGGGGCCGGCAGGCCGACATGCCCGGCGAGGCGCCGCACCACGACCGGGTCGTCCCCCGACAGGATCTTCACCCGGACCCCCGCCCGCGCGAGCTCCGCCACCGCGGCAGCGGCGTCGGGCTTGGGCGGGTCCGCGAAGGCGCAGAACCCGTCGAGGACGAGCCCCGCCTCCCCGGCATCCCGCGGCCCCGCCGCCTCCCGGGAGGCGACCGCGATGGCCCGGTAGCCCTCCTCGGCGAGGGCCCGCAGCCGCGCCAGGCAGGCGGCGCGGTCGGGATCCCCGAGGGGCGCCGTCCCGGCCCCGTCCCGCCGCTCCGTGCACAGGGCGAGGACGGCCTCGGGCGCGCCCTTGACGATGAGGCGCGGGCCCTCCGGCCCCTCGGCCAGGACCGCGCCGCTGCGGCGTCCCGCCTCGAAGGGGCGCAGGGCGAGGAGGCGCCATCCCTCCGCGGCGGCCCCGTCGGCCCGCGCCGCGCCGTCGGGCCCGACGGCGCCGTGGCGCCGCAGCGCCGCGTCGAGGGCCCCGCGCTCGCCGCCCAGCGCCGCCGCCACGGCCCCGAGCCGGGCCGGGCGCGGGTCGTCGCGGCCGTCGGGCCCGAAGCTGCGCGCGAGCACGATCTCGGCCGAGGTCAGGGTTCCGGTCTTGTCGGTGCAGAGCACCGTCATGGCGCCGAGGTCGTGGATGCCCGCGAGGCGCTTCACGATCACCTTGCGGCGGGCCATGCGCAGCGCCCCGCGGGCGAGGGTCACGGTGGTGATCATCGGCAGCAATTCGGGGGTGAGGCCGACCGCCAGGGCCACCGCGAAGAGGAGCGAGTCGAGCACCGGCCGCCCGAGGGCGACCCGGACCGCCAGCACGGCCACCACCAGCACGAGGGTGAGCCGCGCCACCACGAGGCCGAATTCGCGCAGGTCGCGCTGGAAGGGCGAGGGGGCGGCGCTCTCGGCGAGGGAGGCGGCGGCGGCCCCGAACATCGTCGCGCGGCCGGTGGCGGCCACGAGGGCGAGCGCCTCCCCGCTCTGGGCGACGGCGCCGCGGAACAGGGCGTTGGCGGCCTCGGCGGGGGCCGTCGCCGCGACCGGGCCGGGCCGCTTCTCGACCGGGTAGGGCTCGCCGGTCAGGGCCGCCTCGACGGCCGAGAAGGCGGCGCTGGCGAGCACGAGGGCGTCGGCGGGCACGATGTCGCCCGCGCGCACGCGGATCAGGTCGCCGCGCACGACCTCCTCGACCGGCACGGTCCGGAAGCGGCCGTCGCGCTTGACCTCCGCCGTGAGGGCGACCGAGCGCCGCAGCGCCTCCGCGGCCCGGACGGCGTGGCCTTCCTGGAGCGTGTCGAGGCCGATCGACAGGGTCAGGATGGCGATGATGATGACGCCCCCGCCCCAGTCGCCGGTGGCGATCGAGACCAGCCCCGCCGCGAGCAGGATCAGCGAGAAGGGTTCGAGCAGCCGCCGCAGCACCGCCCGCAGGACGCCGTCGGCCCGGGCCGGGCGGTCGCCGTTGGGGCCGTCCTCGGCGAGGCGGCGCGCCGCCTGCGCGGCGCTCAGGCCGTCGAGGCCGCATCCGAGCCGCGCGGCGAGCGCCTCCGGGCTCCCGGTCCAGAACGGCCCGTCCTCCCGCGTCCCGCCCGGATGGGTCCGCGCCGTCTCCGCGTCATGCCGCATGTGTCGCCCCGCCGCCGCCCTCCCGGGGCGCGCCGCATTCTGCCCGCGCGGCGGCGAGCGGCCTTGATCCACCGCAACCGGGCGCCGTGGAACGGCCGCCGAGCTTGAGCGTTGAGTGGAAAACAGGAGGAACGCCCCATGACGAAGGCCTGGAGAAGCGTCGAGCAGATCGCGAGCGCCCGCGGCATCTCGGTCGAGGAGGCCCGCGCGCTGGTGCAGGCGCGGAACTGCCCGAAGGTGTTCCACGGCACGGTGACGCTCTACCTGCTGTGAGCGGCCCGTAGACCGTCCAGCCCGGTCACGGCGCCGGCACGCGGAGGACGGCCCGTTCCGGCCTGCCCGTTCCCCTGCCGACCCGGCGCGATCGCGCCGAGCCTGAGCACGATCTCGGCTCCTGGCGTCTTGGTCCGGCCTGCGCGGGATGGGCGTCGGACGGCGTCCTGGTGATCGGTCCGGCACGATGTCCGGCCAGGGCCGTCATGGCCCGTCGTCATGGCCCGTGCGGTGTCCAGACTCCCCCGTGTCCCGGATCTCCCTCCGCGTCGTTCCGGGCAGCCGGTCCGGGCCTTGCCGAACGGCGGTGCTGACCCCATCGATCGAGAGCCGCAGCGTTCTCAACCCCCGAGCGCCGGCCGGCGCGGCAGGCGGCAGGGACGCCCCGTCCTCCGATCCGGGACGCGTCCCCTGGGGAACGCGGCTTGCGTCGTCCCTGGCGGTTTCACCCGCCCGGCGATCGGGCCGCCGCTTCTGATCCGCGATGGCACAGGACCGTCCCGGAGCGCGCGGAGGCGCGAACCGCGGCCACCCCGCGAGTGTCCCATGGCCCACTCTGACGCGCCCGCTCCGGAGCGCGCGGCCTGCCCACCGACCCAGCCCGCCCTGCGCTGCCGGCCGATCGAGGAGGCCGATCTCGACGCCGTCGTGCGGCTGCTCGGCCGCGGTTTCCCGGACCGCCCGCCGGCCTATTGGCGCCGGGGCTTCGCCCGCCTCGCCGCCCGCCGCCTGCCCGGCGACGTGCCGCGCTACGGCCTCCTGCTCGCGCATCGCGACGCGGTCGTCGGCGTCCTCCTCACCATCTACGCCTCCGTCGAGGACGAGCGCGGCCCCTCCCTGCGCTGCAACCTGTCGAGCTGGTACGTCGAGCCGGAATTCCGCGGCTTCGGCGTGATGCTCGACGGGCGCGCCATGCGCGACCGGGCCGTGACCTACCTCAACATCTCGGCCGCCCCCGAGACCTGGTCGATGCACCAGGCCCGCGGCTTCCGCCGCTACGCGGAGGGACAGATGCTGGTCCTGCCGGCCCTCAGCCGCCCGGCGCCGGGGCAGCGGGTCCGCCCCTTCGGCCCGGAGACGGCGGCGCTGCTCTCCCGCGCCGAGCGCGCCCTGGCGCGGGACCACGAGGCCCTGGGCTGCCGCTGCCTCGTCCTCGCCGAGGGCGGCTCCGGCCGGCTCGCCATCCTGGTGCGCCGCTCCCTGCGGGTCGGGCCGGGGCTCCACCTGCCGGGCATGCAGCTGATCTACGGGCCGGCCGGGGCCGCGCTCGGCGGCTGGCTCGGGGCGCTCGGCCGCGCCCTGCTGCGCCGTCACGCCATGCCGCTCCTGCTCGTCGATGCCGCGGCGCCGGTGCCGGGGGCGGTCGGGCGCTTCTTCCCGGGCCGCAAGCCGCGCCTCGCCCGCGGGCCCGGGCCGGTCGCCCTCGGCGACCTCGCCTATACCGAACTCGCCGTGTTCGGCGCCTGACCGCGCCGCCTGCGGCGCCCGGACCACGCCGCCTGCGGCGCCCGACCGCGCCGCCCCCCGGCGCCCGAGCGCGGCCTCGGGGCGCGTCCCGGCGCGGCACGGCCGCGCGCGCCGCGCCCCGTCCTGGCACGGGGCCGTGCCGCGCCGGGGCGGCGCGCCCTGGCCCGGGCCCCGCATCGGAGCGGCGACGGCGGCTCGCCGGATCGCCGCCAGGAGAGGATGTCCGATGTCGCCAGGGCCACGAGCGCGGGGCACGGGCGGGCCGGACCGGCCGTGCCCGCCCGCGGCGGGACCGAGCCGCCGGGCCGTGTTGCTGGGCGGCCTCGCGGCCCTGGCCGCGCGGCCGCGCCCCGCCGGGGCGGCGCCGGCGCCGCGCCCGGTGGCGGATTTCCTCGACAGCGTCGGGGTCAACCTCCACCTCGGCAGCGAGCCCTACGCCTCCCGCTTCGAGACGGTGCGCGACCTCCTCGCCGAGGCGGGGATCCGGCACGTCCGGGACGAGCTGCGCCCCTCCAACGACCTCGGCCGCTGGGCCCGGCTCCACGCCGCCCACGGGGTGCGGGCGCAGCTGCTCGTCTCGCCCGTCACCAACACGGTGCCGGAGATGCTCGCCTACCTGGAGGCTCTGGGCCCCGGCCGCGTCTCGGCGATCGAGGGCCAGAACGAGGGCGACAGCCCCTGGTTCACCGCCCAGCCGGCGGCGCGGCCGGACTGGAGCAGCGCCGTGGTCGCCTACCAGCGCGCCGTCTACCGGGCGCTGCGCACGCGCTACGACGCGCGGACGCTGCCGGTCGTCTCGCCGACCGTCCTCGACTACCGCCCGCAGGACGTGGCGCCGATCCGCGGCGCGGCCCCGTTCTGCGACGTGGTGGCGATCCATTCCTACGTGCAGGGCGGCCAGGAGCCCGAGACCGCGGACGATTACGCCGCCCTCTCCTGGTACCTCGCCCACATGGCCGAGGGCTTCAAGCCGGGCGCGCCCGTGATGAGCACGGAAGTCGGCTACTGCACCCCGCCGAATCCGGGCCGCGGCGGCGTCTCCGAGGCGGCGGCGGCGATCTACGTCCCGCGCCTGCTGCTGCACAACTTCGCCGCCGGGCTGCGCCGGAGCTTCCTGTACGAGCTGATGGACGGCGGCACCGACCCGCGCGAGACCGAGCACCATTGGGGGCTCGTCCACCACGACGGCCGCCCGAAGCCGGCCTACCGCGCCCTGCGCGGGCTGATGCGCGCCCTCTCGGCCCCCGACGCGCCGCGCGACGAGGCGCCCCGGGAGGTCGCCCTGCCGGAGGCGGGCGCGGACCTGCGCGCCGTCCCGCTCGGCCGCCGGGACGGCGGCACGGTGGTGGCGCTCTGGCGCGCGCTGCGCTGCTGGGACCCGGCGGCCCGCGCCGACCTCGCGCCGGAGGCCCGCCCGCAGCGGGTCGTGCCGAGCCGCCCGGCGGCCCGCGCGCGGGCGATGGTGCCGAACGACGAGGAGGCGTGGACCGAGGTCGCGATCCGGGACGGCGCCGCGTCGCTGCCGGTCGGCGCCAAGGTGGTGCTGCTGTGGCTGAGCTGACCCCCTGCGATCGCCCGGGATTCACGATGTTCGTAAATTTAATCCAGTCATCAGCACTGTCCTGACGGCGTTCAATATTGGGACACTCCGGCATTGGCAGGCGGTTTGCTCATATGTGCTGAAAGATCAAGTTTTCGCCGATCTGTTTCATCGCGTGTCAAGCCGGCGGGTTGCACCGTCGGCGGGACCGGCCGGACGAGCGGGGCCCGCGGGCCCGCGCCGAGGAGGGATGTTCCGTGCGAGTGGCCATCGTCCATGACTGGCTCTACGTCGTCGGAGGGGCGGAGCGCGTCCTGCGCGAGATGCTGGCCTGCTTCCCGCAGGCGGAGGTTTTCTGCCTGTTCGACGTCCTCCCGGCCGAGGGCCGCGCGCGGATCGGCCTGCCGCGGACGCAGGTGAGCTTCCTGCAGCGGCTGCCCCTGCTCGGCCGCGCCCACCAGGCCTACCTGCCGCTGATGCCGCTGGCGGTCGAGCAGTTCGACCTGTCGGGCTACGACCTCGTGCTCTCGTCGAGCTACGCCGTGGCCAAGGGGGTGATCACCGGGCCCGACCAGGTCCACGTCGCCTACGTCCACTCGCCGATGCGCTACGCCTGGGACCTCCAGCACGCCTACCTGCGCGAGAGCGGGCTCGCCCGCGGGGTCAAGGGCGCCCTGGCCCGGGCCCTCCTGCACTACATGCGGCTCTGGGACGTCCGCACGGCGTCCGGGCCGGACGCGCTCGTCGCCAATTCCCGCTTCGTCGCCCGGCGCATCCGCAAGATCTACGGGCGGGAGGCGACGGTGATCCACCCGCCCGTCACCCTGTCGGAGCAGCCCCTAACCATGCCGCGCGGGCGCCACTTCCTGGCCGCGAGCCGGCTCGTGCCCTACAAGAACGTCGAGGCGATCGTCGACGCGTTCCGGCTGACGCCGGAGCTCGAACTCGTCGTGGCCGGGGACGGGTCGGAGGCGGAGCGCCTGCGCCGGCGCGCGGGCCCGAACGTCACTTTCGCGGGCTACGTCAGCGACGCGGAATTGCGGCGCCTGATGGCGACGGCGCGCGCCTTCGTGTTCGCGGCCGAGGAGGATTTCGGCATCGTCCCGGTCGAGGCCCAGGCCGAGGGCACTCCCGTGCTCGCTCTCGGCCGCGGCGGCGCCCGCGAGACGGTCCTGACCCAGGGCCCCGGGCGCACCGGCCTGTTCTTCGACGAGCCCAGCGCCGAGGCGATCGCCGCCTGCCTGCGCAGCTTCGTGGCGACCGAGGGGAGCTTCTCCCGCGCCGCCTGCCGGGCGCAGGCCGAGCGCTTCTCGGCGGAGCGCTTCCGGCGCGAATTCACGAGCTTCGTGGACAAGCAGGTCGCGACGCACGGTCCGCCGGCCTCCGCGCGGGAGCGGCACGTCTACGCGGTCGAGATGGTCGGCTGAGGGGAGCGAGGGCAGGGTGAGCATCGTGCTGACCAAACCGGATGTCGGGATCCCGCCGCGGCCGGCGCCGCGGATCGGCGTGGCCACGCGGCTGTGGCGCCGGCGCGGCCTGTTCCTGACCGTGTTCTCGGCGGTGCTCGGCGCCGCCGTGGCGGCGCTCCTGGTGATCCCGGTGCGCTACGTGGCGAGCGGCTCGGTGATCGTGGCCGAGCCCGAGCCCGGCACCGCCGCCAATTCCGCCGCCTGGGCCCAGAAGGTCGGCGACCCGGCCGACCTCGAGAGCCAGCTCCTGGTGGTGCGCTCGCCCCGGATCCTGCGCCTCGCCATGACCCAGCCGGGCGTGGCGGAGGCGGCGCGGCGCGAGTGCCGGACGGAGGCCCGGGGCGGCCCGCTCGGGCTCGCCCGGGTGACGGGCGAGCCGGCCGCGGCCTGCGACGCCCTCGCGCCGGGGAGCGACGCGCTGTTCGACTACCTCGACCGGCGCGTGATGGTCGGGAATGTGGGCCGCTCGCGCGTCATCACCGTCGCCTTCCAGGCGCAGCTCCCGGACGTGGCCCAGGGCCTGACCAACGCGGTGATCACGGCCTTCCTGGACGACCAGCGGTCCGGCCTCGCCAAGTCCCGCGAGGCGGCGGCGTCCTGGATCTGGCAGGAGATCCGCCAGCTCGACCAGTCCCTGCGCGAGGAGGAGGAGCAGATCCAGGCCTATCGCCGCCGGCGGGGCCTGGTGCGCGGCGCGACGGCGCCGATCGCCTCGGAGAAGCTGACCAGCATCAGCCAGCAGCTGGCCAGCGCCGAGACGGCGCGGGCCGACGCCGCCGCGCGCCTGCGGGAGATCAGCGCCGACCAGGCCCGCGGCTCGGCCGATTCGCCCGCCGTGCTGGCGAGCCGGACGATCGGCGACCTGAAGCAGCAATATGCCCAGCTCTCCGCCCAGCTCGCCAATGCGGAGACGACGCTCGGGCCCAACCACCCGACCATCCAGGGCCTGCGGCGCGAGCGCGACCAGGTCCAGGCCCGCATGAAGCGGGAGGTGGCGAGCGTCGCGGCGAGCGCGCGCCAGGTCTACGAGGCCTCGAACGGCCTCGTCGCCTCGCTCAAGCGCCAGCTCGACGCCGCCAAGGACGAGGTCGGCGCCGCCGCGGACGCGGAGGCGGCGATCGCCGCCATGGTGCGCAGCGTCGAGCTCAAGCGCGGCCAGTACACCGACCTCTACAAGCGGGCGAGCGAGCTCGAGACCGAGCGGCGCATCCTCACCGGGAGCACCCGGCTGGTGAGCCTCGCCGAGCTGCCGACCCGGCCGTTCTTCCCCAAGCGCCTGCCCTTCCTGGCGGCGGGCCTCACCCTCGCGACCCTCCTGGGGGCGGCCGCCGCCCTGCTGCGCGACCGCACCGACGGCACCGTCCGGGCCGCCCACGCGATCGACGAGGTCGCCGGCACCACGACGCTGGCGCAGCTGCCGCGGCTCTCCGCCCCGCGGCCCTTCCCGGGGGCCGAGCTGATCCCGGGCCGCCGCACCCTGCCGCTCGGCCCGGCCCTCTCGGGGGCGGCGCGGGACCCGAAGCTCCAGGCCGCCCTGCGCCAGCTCGCGGCGCAGCTCGCCCTGCGCCCGCCGGGCCGGACGCCGCGCAGCCTCCTCGTCACCTCGGCCTCCCCCCAGGAGGGCAAGACCTTCACCACCCTGGCGCTGGCCGCCCGGCTCGCCGCGAGCGGCCAGCGCGTCCTCGTGATCGAGGCCGACCTGCGCGCCCCGAGCATCGAGGCCGGGCTCGACCTGCCCCCGAGCCCGGGCCTCGGCGCCGTCCTGCGCGGGGAGGCGCCCGCCCGCGCCGCGATCGTGCGCAGCCGCCTGCCCGGCGTCGACGTGCTGCCGGCCGGGGGCCCGGTCGAGGATTCGACCGAGCTCCTCGCCGGCCCGCGCGTGGCGGGCGTCCTCGCCCTCGCGGAGGAGTACGACCTCGCGCTGGTCGACAGCCCGCCCCTCGGGGCCCTGATGGACGCCACCCTGCTGGCGAGGCGGGTCGAGGCCGTCCTGGTCTGCGCCCGCTGGGGCTGGTCGCAGGTCGAGGAGGCCGCGGCGGCGGTCGCCGGCGTCCGGGCGGCCGGCGGCACGGTCGCCGGCACGGTGATCACCCTGGTGCGGCCGCAGGACCAGGCGCTCTACGGCGAGCGGCCGGGCCCGGCCCGCGCCTCCCTGGGAGCGGCGTGATGGCGTCCCCCCGCGTCCTGTTCGTCAACCATACCGCCACGATGGCGGGAGCCGAGCTGGTGCTCGCCGACGTCGTCGCGTCCTGGCGCGGCGCCACCGCCCTGCTGTTCGAGGACGGCCCCCTGGCGGCCGCGATGGCGGCGCGCGGCCTCTCGGTCGAGCGCGCGCGGGCGGGGGCGAGCCTCTCGGGCCTGCGGCGCGATTCCGCGGCCCTCGGCGCCCTGCCGCTCGCCGGACGGCTCGCCGGGCTCGTCCTGGAGATCGCCCGCCGGGCGCGCCGGCACGACGTCGTCTACGCCAATTCGCAGAAGGCCTTCGTGCTCGCCGCGGTGGCCACTGCGCTGGCGCGCCGGCCCCTGATCTGGCACCTGCACGACATCGTCGACGCGCATCATTTCGGCCGCGCCCAGCGCCGGCTCCAGGTCGGCCTCGCCAATGCCCGGGCGTCCCGGGTCATCGCGCCCTCGGGCGCGGTGGCGGAGGCCTTCGCGGAGGCCGGCGGGCGGCCGGACCTCGTCGCCCTGGTGCCGAACGGCCTCGACCTCGTGCCCGATCCGCGCCCGCGGCCGGAGCTGCGCCGCGCCCTCGGGCTGCCCGACGGCCCCCTGGTCGGCGTCTTCAGCCGGCTCGCCCCCTGGAAGGGCCAGCACGTGCTGCTGCGGGCCCTCGCGGCGCATCCCGGGGTCGGCGCGGTCGTGGCCGGCGCCGCCCTGTTCGGCGAGGACGCCTACGCGCGCGACCTCGCGCGGATGGCCGGGGAGCTCGGCCTCGCCGGCCGCGTGCACTTCCTCGGGCATCGGGACGACGTGCCCCGGCTCATGCAGGCGATGGACGCCGTCGTGCATCCCTCCATCCATCCCGAGCCCTTCGGGCGCACCCTGGTCGAGGCCATGCTGGCGGGCGTGCCGGTCGTGGCGACGCGCACCGGGGCGGCGGCCGAGATCCTGGACGAGGGCCGGGCCGGCACCCTGGTGCCGCCCGGCGACCCCGCCGCCCTCGCGGCGGCGATCGGGCGGGTCCTCGCCGGACGGGAGGGCACGGCCGCGACGGTGGCGGCGGCCCGGGAGCGGGCGCGGCGCCTCTACCCGGCCGACCGGATGCGGGAGGCGATCGCCGGGGTGATCGACCGGGTGGCCCGGGAGGCCCGCCCGTGAGGACGAGCCTCGCGGCGCCGGTCCTCGGCCCGATCTCCCTCACCGGCTGGCTCGCCGCCGCGCTGCTCCTCGCCGCCACGGCGCTGGCCGGGCCCCTGCTCGGCGGGGCGGCGCGGCCGGCCTTCATTCTCGGCTGCGCGGCCACCGGCTTCCTGGCGTGGCGGCGCTCGCCCGCCGACCACCTCCAGGCGGTGCTGCTGCTCTTCGCCTTCGCGCCCTTCCTGCGCCGGGTGGTCGACCTCGCGGCGGGCTACGACCCGAGCGGGCTGATGCTGGTCGGCCCGCTCCTGGCGATCCTGGCGCCGCTGCCGAGCCTCAGGAGCGCCCTCGACGGGGACCGGCCGCTGCCGCCCGCCCTCGCGGCGGTGCTGACGGTGGCGGCCTGCGTGACCTACGCCACCGCCCTCTCGCTGTTCCAGGGCGAGTGGCAGCAGGCCGCCACCGGCTCGATCAAGTGGTTCGCGCCGCTCGTCTACGCGGCGGCCCTGAGCCTGCGCTCCGAGGCGGAGCAGCGCGCGCTGGTCCAGGCCGCCGCCTCGGTCTTCCTGGCGATCCTGCCGCTCACCGGGCTCTACGGCATCGTCCAGTACGTCGATCCCCCGGCCTGGGACCGCTACTGGATGACCCTGACCACGATCATGTCGGCCGGGCAGCCGGTGCCGTTCGGGGTGCGCACCTTCAGCACCATGAACGGGCCGGGGAGCTTCGCGAGCTTCACGGCGGTCGGCCTCGTCCTGGTCGGCTTCCTGCGCTCGGGCTGGGGGACGGGCCTGCTCGCCGCCCCGGCGGCCCTCTCGCTCCTGCTCTCGATGTACCGCACCGGGTGGCTCTTCCTCGCCGCCGCGGTGCTGTTCTGCCTCCTGTTCTCCGCCACCCGGGCCCGGGCGCTCGGCATGCTGGCGGGGGCGGCCGCGGCGGTCGCCGCCGCCGCGACGCTGACGCCCTTCGGCGAGGTGATCGGCGAGCGGCTCGCCAGCCTCGGGGACGGCGCCCAGGACGGCAGCGCCCGCGAGCGGCTGGAGCAGTACCTGGTGCTGTGGAACCAGCCTGACAGCGGCCTTGTCGGCAACGGCTTCACGGTCACGGACGTGGGCAGCGCGGGCGCGATGGCGATCGACGGCATGATCGTCAGCTGCTGGGTCACGATGGGGCTCGTGGTCGGCCTCCTCTGCCTCGCCGCCCTGCTCGCCGCGATCGGGCGGGCCGTCGACGGCGCGGGGCGCGACGGGGGGATCGAGGCGGTGATCGTGGGCGCCCTCGCCTGCGCGTCCCTGGTCCAGATCCCCCTCGGCAACGTGACCTCGGGGGAGCTCGGCCTCCTCTTCTGGACCTTCGCGGTGCTCAGCCCCGCCTCCCGCCCCCGAACCCGCAGGTGAGCCGCGTGAGGAGCTTGGTCCTGAGATCGGCCACCCGCGAGGGGCCGCCCCCCGCGGGGCCTTGCGACGGGGCGCCCCGCGACGGGGTGCCCCGCGACGGGGTGCCCCGCGACGGGGTGCCCCTTCTGGGCGGCCGCCGCTTCGCGGTGCTGCTGATGGGCGGGGCCCTGTTCAGCAAGCTCCTCGGCTTCGTGCGCGAGATCGTGATGGCGCACACGCTCGGCGCCTCGCTGGTGGCGGACGGGTTCCGGGGGGCGCTCACGGCGGTGCTGCTGCCCCTGGCGGTGCTCCAGAACGAGAGCGTGCCGGCGATCCTGGTGCCGATGTGCCGGGAGTGGCAGCGGACCGGCGAGGCCGGCGCGCGGCTCTGCGCGCTCACCCTGGCGCTCGGCGGCATCGCGCTCGGGCTGATGCTCGCCGTCCAGGCCCTCGGCATGACCTGGGTCGGGGCGATCGTCGGCGGGTTCTCGCCGGAGGGCCGGGCGCTGACGCTCGACTTCGTGCGCGTGATGGCGCTCGGCATGCCGGCCTGCGTGGTGCTGAACTGCCTGGCGGCGGGCGAGATCGCCCTCGGCCGCTCGCGGCTCACCACGATCCGGGCGAGCATCCTCAACCTCGCGGTGCTGACCGGGCTCGCCGTCATGGGCCTGACCGGCTCCGTGGCGGCGCTCGCCTGGTCCTTCACGATCGCCTTCAACGGGCTCGCGGCCTGCGCGGTGGCGTGGCTGTGGCGCGAGGGGCTGCTCGACCCGGCCGGCGCCCGGCCGGCCCTGATCCTGGCGGCCGGCCGGGACTTCCTGCGCGGCCTGCGCCCGCTCCTCGCCATCCCGCTCGTCGAGCAGGCCCACAACTGGATCGAGCGGCTCCTCGCCTCGCGGCTCGCCACCGGCACGGTCGCCTCGATGGATTACGCCCGCACCCTGACGGACAGCGCCCTGCTGCTGATCAGCCAGCCCCTCGGGCTCACCGTCCTGGCGGCGGGCCCGGCGGCGGACACGGCCCGCCAGGTCGAGCGGATCGCTCGCCCGATCCTGGCCGTGATGCTGCCGGCCTGCGTGTTCCTGGCGGGCTTCGCCCCGGAGCTCGCGCGGGTCGTCTTCGCCCGCGGCGCCTTCGGGGACGAAGCCGTCTTCCTGACCAGCGAGGCCCTGCGGGGCATCGCGGCCGGCCTCTGGGCCTCGACCCTCGGCTGGATCCTGATGCGCGTCCTCAACGGGGCCGGGCGCAACGGGGCGGCGGCGGGCGTCCTGACCGCGGCCTACCTCGCCAACATCGCGGTCAACCTCGCGACCTGCGCGGCGGCGGGCAACGGCCTCGCCGGCCCGATGATGCTGGGCCTCGGCGAGGCGGCCCGCGGCCTCGTGCTCCTCGCCGGGACCGGCCTGCTCCTCGGCTGCGCGCGGCCGCTCGTCCGGGCCACGCTGCTCGCCGCCGGTCCGGCCGCCCTGATGGGCCTCGCCGCATGGCAGATCCCGCTCGCGGTCGCGGGGCCGCTGGCGCGCCTCGCCGCGGGCGCCGCCGCCTGCGCGGCCTGCATCCTGGTCGGCCTCGCCCTGGCGGCGCCGTCCCTTCGCGCAACCCTCGGCGCGGCGCGGCGCCGCCCCGCCCCGGAGAGCCCCGCGCGATCTCCCCGGCCCCGCGCCAGTGCCCCCCACCGATGCCCAGAGGAGGAGTGACGCGATGCCCACCTTCACCGCGGCCCGCCGGGACCTGCCGGGATTGCCCGGCTGGGACGCCCTCGCGCCGGGTCCGGCCGCCCTGCCCCGGGCCCTGGCGGCCCGCGCGGGCGCGCGGCTCGGGCCCCGCGGCTGCCTCCTGACCTTCCACCGGGCGGTCCGGGCGGAGGACTGGGCCGACATGCCGAATCGCGGCTTCCACCTCGATCTCGGCTATCTCGACCGGCTCCTCACCCATCTGCGCGCGACCGGCTGGGACGTCGTCACCCTCGACGAGGCCCTGCGCCGGGCGGCCGACCCGGACCATCGCGGCCGCTTCGTCAACGTCTCGATCGACGATTGCTACCGCGACACGGTCGAGGCGGTGGTGCCTCTGTTCCGCCGGCACGGCGTGCCGGTGACGCTGTTCCTCACCACCGGCATCCCGGACGGAACCCTGCCGCTCTGGGGGGCCGGGCTGGAGGAGGTGCTGCGCGCGCGCGACGCGGTGCGCCTGCCCGGGGGCTCCCTGCCGCTGCCGGACCCGGCGGCCAAGCGCGCGGCCTATGCGCGCCTCGCGGCGGCGTTCGACGGCCCGCGGGCCGGGGCGCATTACCGGACCTTCTGCCGCCTCAACGGCGTCGACGAGGAGGCGATGCACTGGCGCCACGCCGTGACCTGGGAGATGCTCGCGCCCCTCGCGGACGATCCCCTGGTGGAGATCGGCGGGCACACGGTGAGCCATCCCCGCATCTCCGCCCTCGACCCCGAGGCCGCCTTCCGCGAGATCGCGGAGTGCCGCGAGCGGATCGGCGCGCGGCTCGGGCGGGAGGCGCGCCACTTCGCCTTCCCGTACGGGCGCCGGGGGGATTGCGGCCCGCGCGACTTCGCGCTGGCGCGCCGGGCGGGCTTCTCCAGCGCCGCGACCACCCGCAAGGGCCTCGTGCGCCGCGGTCAGGACGCCTGGAGCCTGCCGCGCAACACGCTCAACGGCGCCCGTCGCAGCCTCCTCGCCGCCGAGGCGCATCTCACCGGCGCCACCGGCGCCCTCGCCCGGGTACTTGGCCGTGACTGACAGGCTGCGCGTCCTCTCGATCGCCCACCCGGCCGTCAGCCGCGAGGCGGGCCGCCTGCGCTACGCGCCCTTCGCGCGGCGCCCGGACCTCGACGTGCACCTCCTGGTGCCGGCGCGCTGGCACCAGTTCGGCCGGGTGATCGAGGCCGATCCCCCGGACGATCCCGGCGTCACCGTGCACGTCGCGCCGATCCGGCTGCCGAAGGCGGGGCCGATGGGCTGGTACCTGCACGTCTATCCGGGAATGCGGCGCCTGATCCGGCGCCTGCAGCCCGACGTGGTGCATCTCTGGGAGGAGCCGTGGAGCCTCGTCGCGCTCCAGGCGAGCCTCCTGCGCGGGCCGGCCGCCCTGGTCCTGGAGGTCGACCAGAACATCCTCAAGCGCCTCCCGCCCCCCTTCGAGGGCGTGCGGCGCTTCACCCTCTCCCGCACGGACCACGTGCTGGCGCGCAGCCCCGACGCGGCGGAGGTCGTGCGCGCGGGGGGCTATGCGGGTCCGGTCAGCCCGATCGGCTACGGCGTCGACGCGGCGACCTTCCGGCCGGGGGCGGAGCTCCCGGCGGCGCCCCGCCCCCCGGGCGGGCCGCTGCGCCTCGGCTACGTGGGGCGCCTCGTGGAGGAGAAGGGGCTGGACGACGTCCTCGACGCCATGGCCCGCTGCCGGACGCGGGTGGAGCTCGCCCTGATGGGCGAGGGCCCGCACGAGGCCGGCCTGCGCGCCCGCGCGGCGTCCCTCGGGCTCGGCGACCGGGTGAGCTTCGCGCCCTGGGCGCCGCCGGCGGGCGTGGCGCAGTTCATGCGCGAGCGCGACGCGCTCGTCCTCCTCACCCGCACCACGAAGGCGGTGCGCGAGCAGTTCGGGCGGGTGATCATCGAGGCGCAGGCCTGCGGCGTGCCGGTGATCGGCTCGACCTGCGGTGCGATCCCGTCGGTGGTCGGGCCGGGGGGCTGGATCGTGCCGGAGCGCGACCCCGCCGCCCTGGCGCGGGTGCTCGACGAGGCCGCGGCCGACCCGGCGGAGCGGGCGGCCCGGGGCCTCGCCGGGCGCCGCAACGTCGCCGAGCGCTTCACCCAGGAGGCCGTCGCCGGCGCCCTCGCGCAGGCCTGGGCGGCCGCCGCGCGGGCGCGGGCGAGCGCGCCCCGGCCCGGGCCGGTGCCGCTCGCCGACCAAGCGTGATCGCGACGGCCCGGGATGCACCAGCACCGGGCCGTCCATCTCCTCGAAGGCGCCCGCGGATTCAGACCTTGGCAAGAGACCTTGGCAAGAGACCTTTGCAAGAGACCTTGGCAAGCATTCGAGAGAGAAGCCCGCTCTCATCAGGATCGGATGCCGGTCCGAGTCACCGGACTTGCAATCCAGGAACAGTGATTCCGTCCGCGTGCCGGTTCGACACAGCCGAGCGGCGGTTTCGATAGTGGAGTGTCCTGAGATGACGGCCGATCATCAGCTGGAAGCGGCACCCGTCTCGGTGCGGGACGGGGGGCCCGGACGGGGCGAGCGGGAGGCGCGGGTCTCCCCGGCGGGCGCGGCCGCGCCGCCGCAGGTCGTGCAGGTGATCCAGGAATTCAGCGCCGCGGGCGGCGCCGAGACCGTCGCCTGGGAGCTCGCCCGCACCTTCGCGCGGGCGGGGGTGCCCAACCACGTGATCGCCAACCGGGTGGCCGGGCGCGTCGAGGCGGGCATCACCGTCGAGACCGTGGCGCCCTGGCTCGCCCGGATCCCGACCCGCGGACCGCTGCGCCACCTCGGCCGCCTCCTCGTCGTGCCGGCCTTCACGCTCGCCGCCTCCCTGGCCCTGCGGCGCCACCGCGGGGCGGTGGTGATCAGCCACGGCGACAGCCTCGCGGGCGATATCCTGGTCGTCCACGCGGTCAACGCCGCGAGCCTGCAGGAGAAGCGGCAGGAGGGGCGCTGGCGCTGGCTGCTCAACCCGATGCACCTGTGGGTGGCGCTGCGCGACCGCCTGATGATCACCGGCGGGCGCTACGCCCGCTACGTCGCAGTCTCGCGGCGCGTGCGCACCGAGCTGCAAGTGCATCACGGCGTGCCGGCGCGGCAGATCGAGGTGATCCCGAACGGGATCGACCTCGCCCGGTTCCGCGGCGATCCGGAGGCGGGCCGGGCGATCCGGGCGGAGTTCGGCATTCCCGACGAGGCCAAGCTCCTGGTCTTCGTCGGCCACGAATTCGCCCGCAAGGGCCTGGCCCACGCTGTGGGGGCCCTCCGGCTGCTCGGGCCCGACTATTGGCTGGTGGTGGTCGGGTCGGACAACCCCGCCCCCTACCGCGACCTCGCCCGGCCCTGGTCCGACCACGTGATCTTCGCGGGGTCGCGCTCGGACGCGCCGGCCTTCTACGCGGCGGCGGACGCGCTGGTCCTGCCCTCCCGCTACGAGACCTTCTCGCTCGTCTGCATGGAGGCGATGGCCTGCAGCCTGCCGGTCTTCGCGACGGCGGTGGGCGGGATCGAGGATTACCTGCTGGAGGGCGTGAACGGGTACTTCATCAAGCCCCTGGCGCACCAGATCGCGGCCACGATCGGGCGCGTCCTCTCCGATGCGGAGCGGGTGGCCGCCCTGCGGGCCGGCGCGCGGGCGACGGCCCAGGATTACGGCTGGGACCGGATCGGCCAGCCCTACCTCGCCCTGGTGCGGCGGATCGCGGCCGCCAAGCAGGCCCGCCGGGGCGAGGATCTGCCGGAGAGCGCGGCTCCCGCGGGCCGGGGCCCCTCCTGATCCGGGATCCGCTCGATCGAGCGGATCCCGGGTCACGAGCCTGCGCGGCGCCTGAGCGAAGCCCCAATCCGCATTGCGAAGCAATCAACCGGATGGCGTATGAGGCGGGGCGCCCCGGAGGGCCCGCCGAGGGCGGCCGTGCCCCGCGGCGGACGGGCCTCGACGGCGCGGCGCCCCGGGGCGCACCTTACCGCGGTGCACCTGCAGAAGTGCACCTGCAGAAGTGCACCTGGCGAAGTGCACCTGGCGAAGTGCACCTGGCGAAGTGCACCTGGCGAAGTGCACCTAGCGAGGTGCCAGCCGGGGGCGGCCGTGGTAAGCGGCCTCGCGGCGGGGCGGCGCGCCCCGCGGCGGATGACGGCGCGCGGGGACCGATGCGGTTCGAAGTGGAGCGGAAGTTTCTCGTGGCCGACAGCCGGTGGCGGCTGGCCGCGACGCCGCCGCGTCACCTGCGCGACGGCCTGATCAGCCAGGCGAACGGCGGCAAGGTGCGGGTGCGCCTCGACGGCAGCCGGGCCTGGCTCACCGTGAAGGGGCCGCGCCAGGGGCTCGGCCGGCAGGAATTCGAGTACGAGATCCCGCCCGCGGACGGGGAGGCGCTGCTCGCCGGCGTCTGCGAGGGCTGCCTGATCGAGAAGACCCGCTACGGCGTGCCGCATGCGGGGCGTCTCTGGGAGGTCGACGTGTTCCGGGGCGACCTCGCGGGCCTGATTCTGGCCGAGGTGGAGCTGGAGCACGAGGCCGCGCCCCTCGCGGTGCCGGACTGGGCGGGGCCGGACGTGTCGGGCGACCCGCGCTTCCGCCAGAGCGCCCTGCTGCGCCTGCGCGCCGCGACCGGCCGGCCGCTCACGCCGGAGACGATCCTGGGCAACCTGCCCCACCGGCTGGCGGCCGCGCCGGCGGCCTGAACCCGGGGCGGGTCCCGCGCGCCGCTGAGCCGTGGGCGCTGATCGGCGGGTCGTGCCGCGCGATCGGCCCGGCCGCGAGAGCAGGATCCGATCGCGCCGCCTTGTCTGCGCCGAACCGGCGGCCCCCGCGTCGGGGAATGCGCCAGCGCGACGGCCCGGGAGCGCAGGACCATCGCGCCGCGGGCCACACCCGCCTCGACAGGTGGGCGCCGTGCCCGATCGCCGCCGAGGGCCACGATGCCCACCGGCTGCGGGCTCATCCGCGGAAGGCGGGCATCACCCCGATCGTCCCCGGTCCGCGGGCTCGCAGGCCGAGGCCCCTCCCCGGCGAGCGCCGCGACCGCGAGCGCACCGAGGCCGCCCTCTGCCGCCCCGAGGATTGTCGCGGGATCGCCACTCGCTTCGACACGCTCGGACAAGCCGGCCCCTAACGTCGCGCTCGCCGCCGCGATCGGGCTCTGGTACTGATCGTGTCCGCACCCTATAGTGCTACATCGCCCAGTCGCTTATCCGCAATCCGGGCAAATACGGTGCATTATCGCGATCGGCATGCAAGCAGATGCAAGATGAGTCTTCCGATACCAGTAGCATTCTATCCGACGAGGAGACGCTGCTCCTTACGGAGCAAGCGGCGCTGGTGGAAAGCGGTTGCATCGTCGACCTGAGATCGTGCAGCAGGCAATCGGCACTCGCGCTCGCGACCGGGGTGGCGCGCAGGCCGCCGCAAAGCAGAACGCTGATCTATCGCATCGCTCCCCAGGGCCCGCACGCCGCACCGGTCGAGGGCCTGTCTCGGACAAGCGGCAGCGATGCGCCCGATTCCTCGTGCGAGAGGCCGGACCCGTTACGATATATTGTAGAGATAGATCTCGACTCTCGGCAGGCGGCGCATGTGCTGAAATGCCAAGTCGGACTTTTGTTCATGTGCGCCGGCACCGGCGAGAGCGACGCCGTCGACGATCTTTGGGCCTGGTTGCCGCTGATTGCTCCCGGCGCAAGAGTCATCGTTCACGGGGACCTCGACGATCGGACGGGACCCGGATGCGCCCTCCCCGAGGGCCCGCACGGCCAAGACCTGCGCTGCACCTCCGCATCGGGAGCCATCAGGATTCTCGAGAAAGCGCCGTCGTCGCACGGCACGATCAGACCGGATTACAACAGAGCCGTTCACGACCGCATCGCGACTTTGGCCGAGCGCGCGGGCTATGAACCTTGGTTCGCGACCGCCAGGCTGGCTTACGGCAGTTACGTCTCCAGGAGACACAAGCTGGTCTATATCGAAACCCCCAAGGTTGCCTGCACGTCTCTCAAGTCGTTCTTCTCCTCGCTCGAAGGCGTCACGTTCGATCCGAGAGCGAGAAAGCCTTATCATAAAGAATCCAAACTTGGCATGCTCATTCATCAGAGAAAATATCTGGATATTCCGACTTTTCTCGAACTTACTATGCCTGAATTAGATGAAATACTTGAAAATCGAGCGTCTTGGTACAGATTTGCGATAAGCCGAAATCCCTACAGTCGCCTATTTTCATTTTTTTGCAGCAAGATCCTTACCAATGAGCCAGGCTACTCGGAGTTGTTTGACCGCTTCGGCCGGATAGGCGATGTCCACGACCTGCAGTCGCATTTTTCATCGTTCGTCACATATTTATCTGATAACTTCCAAGATTTCACGAGCCGTGAGGTCCATGTCAGGCCCCAGAAGGATCTCTTATTGAGTGATCTAATAAAATATGACAATATTTTCAAAATTGAGAAGTTCGAGGAACTCGTCGAATCTTTATCACTCAGGCTGGGCGATCACAGCCTGTCGATCCCGCGAGAGAACAAATCTCTCATAGGCAATTGGAGCAGGTTCTACGAGGAAGGTACCGCGACAACCGTCAGCGAATTATATCGTGACGATTTCGCACATTTCGGCTACAGTTGTCAGATCGACGCGTGTGAGCGGACCGGGCGCCCCGACTCGGAGGCCGGGTTCGGCAGCGATCTCGACCTGCTCGGCGAGATCGTGTCGAGGAACGAAATGATCGACCACCTGTACACCTACATCCTGTAGCGAGACGCGGATCCTCGCCGAACGCCGGTCGGCTGACGGTCGACATCACACGAGGCCCCGACGATGTCGGTGGCGGCCGTTCATGCGATCGCGGCCGGGTCGGGGCGATCCCCCGCGCCCGTCCCCGGCCCGCCCGGGCGCCGGCGGCGCCGAGGGTCGCGCGGCAACGTCGAGGAACGCGAACAGGCTTCGGGCCGCAACCCGAGCGACGCAGGCCCCGGGGCGACGCGGGCGGCCCGTAGCCCGGGGCGGCCCCGGGCCGCGGCCGAGCGCGGCGCCGGGCACCGCCCTCGCGCGCCCGGTCCGCGCCTCCTACTGGAGGGGCGTGACCGAATTCGGTGTCCCGCCATTGAGAGCATTATCGCCATAGCTGCGAATGGTCGCGCCATTCGTGTTGAGAATGGGAGCTCCCAAGACCGTCGAGCGCCTCAACGCGATGATGCCGCCCGCCTGATCAGCCACAAGGTTTGCGGTCGAACTCGCGTCTACAACCACGTTATCCAGTACGACGCCGGCCAGTGTCGCGTTGGTTCCGATCGCAACGACGCCGCGCGCGTTGCTGTGTACCATGCTGTCCTTGACCATCACGCGGCTGTTTGACGACGAACTGACATAGATCCCGGCGTCCGTGAATCTCGAGATCTCGCAATCCTTGATCGTAACCTGCGCGGCGCTGATCACGTTGATGCCCCTGGTGCCGGTGCCGGCACCGTCGATGCTGAGGCCGACGAGCGAGACGGTCGCGTTCGGCGCATTGACGACCACGCCCTGAACGCCGGACGCGAGCACGCCCGCCTCCGCGCCCCTGCCCCGGATCGTGATCGACTTCGTGATCGTGACCGACCCGAATCCGCCCGGATCCAACACGCTGATGATCCCGTCATTCGCCGTCTTGCTGATCGCTCCCGCGAATGTCTTGCATGGAGCAGTCCGGCTACACGGATTCGCGTCGTCGCCGACGCCCGACACCCAGGTGCGCGTCGCCTGCGCATTCGCGTGAGTTGCTTGGCACAGGATGAAACCCGCCACGCAAGCGATGAAGGTCGGTAAAGCTGATTTGCGCATTGCAGATTCTCCCCATCGCTGACCATGTACAACTGATTGCGCGGGCCCGCCTCGGAGGGTCTGAATTTCAACCAATCTGTTGTAATTCTGCCGCATTTGCGGATAGGCTCGGCGAGTGGCCCGTCACGGCGGAACGGGGCGAGTCGTGACCGGCCCTTGATCGCCGCGCGGGTCGCTCCGCGGAGATGTCCTGATCGTCGGTCCGAGGTGCCTCTCCACGGCGCGGTCATCCAACAGGCATGGGCGAGAGATGACGGATTGTCCGGCCGATCACGGCGATCAGCGAGTCTGGCACGTCGTCGGAGACAGCCACGTCGCCGCGATCGATCACGCGGCGAAGGCCGGCTGGCTGTCTCGCCGGTGCCGGTTCACCGAAGTTCCAGGAGCGACGGCCGTAGGCATGCGCAATCCCAACAGCCTGACCCACGCGCTCGAGATCTTCTCCCGTTCGCTCTTGCCGCCTCGCCCCGGGACCATCCCGCTGATCCAGCTCGGAGAAGTCGATTGCGGCTTCGTGATTTGGTGGCGCGCGAAGACATACGCCGAGACCATAGAGCACCAATTGCGGGAATCGGTCTGCGCATATCTTTCGTTCGTCGACCGGCTTCTCGGCGCCGGGCACAGCGACGTCGTCATCACAGGAGCGGCACTGCCCACCATCAGGGATGGAACCGTCTGGGGGGACATCGCGAATTTCCGAAAGGAAGTCGATGCCACTCTGAAGGACCGCACTGCGCTCACCATCGAATACAATGACCGTCTGAGATCCGGCGCAGCGCAACGGCAATGCGCCTTCATCGACCTGACATCGGACCTGCTTGATCCGGACACCGGCGTCATTTCTGAGTATTACAGGAACGAAGATCCGTCAGATCACCATATGCACCCTGAAAGAGTCGGAAAACTATGGGCTTATCACCTGAACAGCCTTTCAGGCCGGTGATTTTGCCGTGAGCGCAGAGATGATCGGTCCGACCCTGCACACCGTCGCGCCCCGGTCGGACGGCGCGGATCCTGCCCCGCGGCGCGGCCCTCGTCCGTCGGCCGGAGCGGCGCGACGGCCCGCCCCCGGCGCGACGGCGCCGACGGGCGAGGACCTCGCGCCGCGGTGGATGCTGCGTCCGAGCGGACGCCGCCGACGACACTGGCCACGACGCCGTCGAGCTGGTATCGCCGCGGCGGCGGGCGGTGGGACGAGGGCCCGGGATCGCTGCCTCCGGGTCGGCAGGGCGTGCCGAGCACGGCGGCTCGTCCCCCGCATCCGGCCCGGTCCAGGGCACATCATCGCCGAGAGCGGCCCGGAACGGGAGCGACCATGCCCGCCATTTACATCGTCAATCCGGCCAATTCCGCACCGAGCTATCACACGGCCGAGTTCTTCGGCGACGAGGCCCGCGGCTGGGTGCAGGTCGCCGACCTCACGGTGGTGACGCTCGCCGCGCTCGTGCCGGCCGACTGGCACATCCGGATCACCGACGAGAGCATCGATGCCGTCGATCTCGACGCGCAGGTCGACGTCGTCGCGATCACCGGCAAGGTGTCCCAGCGTGACAGGATGATCGCACTCGCCGACGCCTTCCGCCGGCGCGGCCGGACGGTGATGATCGGGGGGTCGTTCGCGACCCTGACTCCGGAGGAGATGCGGCCGCACGCCGACATCCTGGTGACGGGCGAGGTCGAGGAGATCGCGGCGCAGATCTTCTCGGACATCGCGGCGGGACGCGCCAGCGACCGCTACGACGGGGGCAAGGCCGACATCCGCCGGTCCCCGGTCCCGCGCTGGGACCTCTATCCCGTCGAGCGCGCGTCGTCGGGCGCGCTTCAGACCACGCGCGGCTGCCCCTTCAGCTGCGAATTCTGTGATGTCATCCAATACCAGGGCCGCAAGCAGCGGCACAAAGACATTGCGCAGATCGTTGCCGAACTGGATGCGCTCTATGCGGCCGGCTTCCGGCAGATCTTCCTGGTCGACGACAATTTCACCGTCCACCGCGCCTGGGCCCGCAAGGTGCTCGACGCTTTGACCGCCTGGAACGCGGGGCACGAGGCCGATCCGGTCCTGTTCCTGACCCAGGCCTCGCTCGACGTGGCGCGCGACCCGGATCTTCTCGAGCGCTGCCACGAGGCCGGGATTCGGATCCTCTTCGTCGGCATCGAGACCGTCAACGAGGCGAGCCTTCGCGAGACCGGAAAGAAGCAGAACCTCCTGCAGCCGGTCGAGAGCGCGATCGCTGCGATCCTCCAGAAGGGGATCGCGGTTCAGGCGGGCATCATCGTCGGCTTCGACCACGACTCGGCCGGGATCTTCGACCAGATGCGGGGGTTCTTCGATGCCGCGCCGATCCCCGAACTCAACATCGGCGTGCTCACCGCCCCTCACGCCACCGACCTCTATCGCCGCCTCGCGCGCGAGGGGCGGCTGCTCGGCGCCTCCTGGGAAACGGCGGCGGCGAGTCCGTTCTCGACCAACATCGTGCCGGCCGGAATGTCCCGTCGCGTCCTCCTCGACGGCGTCGCGGACCTGTGCGCGGCGGCCTACATGCCGGAGGCGTTCGGGGCGCGGATGCTGCGCATGATCGCGCAGCTCAGGAGCACGGCCTACGCGCCGGCGCGCCGCCACGACGCGGGATCGGAGCGAACCGCGATGTTCTTCCGGATCATGAAGCGGGTCTCGGCGCTCGGACCGCGCGAGGCGGAGATGGTGCGGGAGGTCGTGCGCGCGGCCGGCGCGAAGCCGTCGACGCTGAGACTCGTCGTCCACTTCCTCAGCAAGTACGGTCAGGTGCGCTATTTCCTGGACGGAGCGGGCGTGTTCCGCGCCGATGCGTCAGCGCGGGCGCTGGTTGCGCCCGAGCGACAGGTGGCCGACGCCGCCGCCCTGCAGCGGCAGTTCGCCTGACGCGTAGAGGGCGCGGCAGCGGCCTCGCTGCACCTTGCCGCTCGTCGTGCGGGGGATCGCACCGGTTCGGACCCGGGCGAGGTCGTACAGGCGCACCCCGAAGGCGTCCGCCACCGCCCGCGCCGCCGCGTCGATCAGCGTCTCGGGCGCGGCGCGAAAGCCCCCTCGGGGCGCCTCCTGAACGACGACGACCTGCTCCTCCCCGTCGACCTCGAGACCGAACGCCGCACAGAGGCCGTCCAGCTCGGGATGCGACGCGCCGACCGCCTGCTCGACGTCCTCGGCGTGGATCGTTTCGCCGCGCACCAGGATCACGTCCTTGAGGCGGCCCGTGACGTAGAGCTCACCGTCGCGCAGGAGGCCGAGATCGCCGGTCCGCAGAGCCGTCACCGGCCCGTCCGGCCCCTCGATCTCGGCCCCGAAGGTCGCATCGCTCTCGGCCGGCCGGCGCCAATACGCCTTGGCGACGTGCGGGCCGGACACGCAGATCTCGCCGATCTCGCCGTCCTGCCTCGGCCGCAGCGTCTCCGGATCCACCACGACGAGCGTCGCGTCGGGCGACGGGGTGCCGCAGGACACCAGGGGCGCGGCGGTCGGCGACTGCGTCGCCGGCAGCGTGCGAACGCCGCGCGCCGCCGTCACGAACACCGTCGCCTCCGCCAGCCCGTAGCAGGGCCGCAACGCCGCGGCGCGGAAGCCGTAGGGCGCGAACAGGGCCGAGAACCGCTCCATCGTCGACGCCCGCACCGCCTCGGCACCGCAGAACGCCACCTCCCAGCTGGCGAGGGACAGACCGTCGAGCTGCATCGTCGGGAAGCGCCGGACGCAGCTCTCGTAGGCGAAGTTGGGGGCACCGCTGATCGTCGCCCCATGCAGCGCGATCGCCCGCAGCCAGGTCTCGGGCCGCCTGAAAAAGCTCAACGGGGGTGCGAACCAGCAGGGACCGCCGTTGTAGAGCGCCGCCAACACGTGGGCAATCAGCCCCATATCGTGGAAAAGCGGCAACCAGCTGAGATAGCGGCTGGACTCGTGCGCGCCGAAGCCGTCGCGGAGCATGCGCAGGTTGGCGGCCAGATTGCCGTGGCTGAGCACAACGCCCTTCGGAGAGGTCGTGGACCCCGACGTGTACTGGATCACCGCGGGATGGTCCTCCGCCACGGCGGAGACGGCGGCGGGCGCGTTGCGCGCCGCCTCGTCGACGCGCAGCCAGGGAGCGGCCGCGAGCCGCTCGTCGGGCACGGCCGACCGGTCGACGGTCGCCAGGATCGCGGCCGGATCGGCATCGCGGGCGACCGCGGCGAGCCGCGCCACGCCGGCGCGCCGCCGCGACACCGGCACCGGGGTGGCGAGGGCGCCCGCGTAGAGGCAGCCGACCAGGGCGGTCACGAAGGCGGGACCCGGCTCACACAGGAGCAGCACAGGTCTGCCGCCGGCGCCCACCTCCCCCAGCGAGCGGGCCACTCCGCGCGCGTCCCGATCGAGAGCGCCGAAGGTCAGCGCGTCGGTCACCGTCGTGCCGTCGGGCATGAACGCGAAGGCGAGGCGGTCCGGCCGCTCCGCGGACCAGCGCGCGAGACGCCGCTGAAGCTCCGTCATCGCGTGTCCCGCCCCGATCCGGAGGCGGCCTGCTCCGCGATCCACGTCGCGACGCGGCGGACCGTGCCGAGGTCGCCGATCGTCTCGACCGGCACCGGCACGCCGAAGGCCGCTTCGAGTTCGAGCGCCAGGAGGACGGCTTGGTGCGAGTCCCCGTTCAGGGTCATGAAATCGTCGTCCGGGCCAACGACCTGCAAGTCGAGCACCTGGGCATAGATGCTGGCCACTTTGGCAATCACGTCATCTGGCCGGTCCATGCGTCGAGCGCTCCCAGTCATACGAAATCCGACGAATTGGTTCGCAACGCGGATTTCGGCATCGCTCAAGCGCCGCGCGGGCTCGCGCCGCGCGGGCTCGTCAAACGCTGTCCGGACGTGATCGTCCGGACAGCGTATCATGTCCCACGACAGCGTCAGGATTCGCTCCCGGTTTCGGCCGATCGCACTCGAACAGCCACGCAAGCAGGCCACCATACTTTCCGGTGCGAACCGCCTCGGGAATCGTGATGTGCGTCGTGCAGTCGGGGAGCGGGTCGCAGATCACTCCGGGCAGGTCCTTGAAGTTGCCCGCCTGGAGGGCGTCCATCGCGTGGCCCGCGGCGTAGACGAGCCGGACCCGGGGCGGATGGGCCGCGGCAGCGTAGGCCGGCCGCAGGTCCGGCTGCTCGCGCGCGCCGTAGCGATCAACGGCGTCGCCGACGAAGCTGCGCGTGATGTTCGTGGCGCCGGAGAAGACCAGGACGGCCTGCGCCTCGAGAGCGAGCGCGTAGCGCAGGGCCGGGTAGCCGCCGGCGGACCCGCCGAAGAGAAACAGGCGTCCGCCGCCGAACGCGTCGATCGTTCGCCGGAGGCTGAGCACGCTCTCCTCGAAGGAGCCGCCGAGATCCTTGAGACCCCCGAGAAAGAAGTCCTTGTTGGCGTCCCTGAGATAGATCCTGTTCAGGCGAGCCGCCGAGAACCAGCGATCCGCGATCTTCAGCGGCATGCCGAGACGGCCCTTCATCCCCGTGAAAGCCACGACGGTTCCGACCGCATCGGAATGGCGCGCGATCAACACGGACTGAAAGTCCCTTGGCTCGATCTCCGGTTCGTGGGCCTCCGCCGGAGGGGCTGCTCCCAGGAGCATGGTGACGGTCGAGAGATACTCGGCCGCCGGCAGCGTCTCGTGCAGCAGGGCAGCGGCCCGCTCGGCCTCCCTCAAGGGCCACTCGTCGAAGATCTCGTCGAGGGCCGCGATCCAGATCTCGGGGCCCCTGCCGAGCCCCCGGAAAGTCGCCGCGGGATCGCCGCTTCTCAGACATTCCTCAATGTCGCACTTCGCACGCTGGATCCTGGTGCGCAGTTCGCTCGAAACGATGTCGTTCACGACGCTGATGACCCTCGAGCAGGAAGGGCGCGCTGGGCCCCACCGTGCCCCGGGCATGGGTCGGCCCCGGCGCGCAGCGGCCACGGCGAGCGGCCGAGGCCGACGGGAGCCGGCCTCGCGCCTCGGACAGCCGACGGGCGCTCTTACCGTTTCCGCGTCACCGGCGCCACTTCTCCGTTGCGGCCCGCGCCTCACCCCGCCCCGCCTTCCCGGGAAGGCGGGGACGAGTCTTTCAACGGCACAGGCCCGCGCCGGTCTCCCGGCGCGGGCCTGTCCGATCGCGCGGTGGCGGCCCGGGCGCGCCCGGGCCGGCCGATCCTACTTCTTGTCGCCGGCGCGGGCCTTGAGGGCCGCGCCGAGGATGTCGCCGAGCGAGGCGCCCGAATCGGCCGAGCCGTACTGGGCGATCGCCTCCTTCTCCTCGGCCATCTCCAGGGCCTTGATGGAGAGCTGCACGCGGCGCGCCTTGCGGTCGAACTGCGTGACGCGGGCATCCACCTTCTCGCCCGCCGCGAAGCGCTCGGGGCGCTGGTCGCCGCGGTCGCGGGCGATCTCGGCCCGGCGGATGAAGGTCGACAGGTCGGTGTCGACGATCTTCACCTCGATGCCGGAATCCTTGACCTCCAGCACCTCGCAGGTGACGACCTGACCCTTGCGGATCTCCCCCGCATCCGCGAAGGGGTCGCCGGCGAGCTGCTTGATGCCGAGCGAGATGCGCTCCTTCTCGACGTCGACGTCGAGAACCTGGGCGCGCACCACGTCGCCCTTCTTGAACTCGTCGATGACCTGCTCGCCCGGACGGTTCCAGTCGAGGTCCGAGAGGTGGACCATGCCGTCGACGTCGCCCTCGAGGCCGATGAACAGGCCGAACTCGGTCTTGTTCTTGACCTCGCCCTCGACCTCGGACCCGACCGGGTGCTTCTCGGCGAAGGCCTCCCAGGGGTTCTGCAGGGTCTGCTTGAGGCCGAGCGAGATGCGGCGCTTGACCGGATCGACCTCCAGGATCTGCACCTCGACCTCCTGGGAGGTGGAGACGATCTTGCCCGGATGGACGTTCTTCTTGGTCCAGCTCATCTCCGAGACGTGGATCAGGCCCTCGATCCCCGGCTCCAGCTCCACGAAGGCGCCGTAATCGGTGATGTTGGTCACGCGGCCCTTGAGCTTGGCGTTCACCGGGTAGCGGGCGGCGATGCCCTCCCACGGATCGGCCAGCAGCTGCTTGATGCCGAGCGAGATGCGGTGCGTCTCGTGGTTGATCTTGATGATCTTGACCTTGACCGTCTGGCCGATGTTGACGACCTCGGACGGGTGGTTGACGCGGCGCCACGCCATGTCGGTGACGTGCAGCAGGCCGTCGATGCCGCCGAGGTCCACGAACGCACCGTACTCGGTGATGTTCTTGACCACGCCGTCGATGACCTGACCCTCTTCGAGGTTCGCCACCAGCTCCGAGCGCTGCTCGGCGCGGCTCTCCTCCAGGACCGTGCGGCGCGACACCACGATGTTGCCGCGGCGGCGGTCCATCTTGAGGATCTGGAACGGCTGCGGCGTGCCCATCAGCGGGGTGACGTCGCGGACCGGGCGGATGTCCACCTGCGAGCGCGGCAGGAAGGCCACGGCGCCGTCGAGGTCGACCGTGTAGCCGCCCTTGACCTGGTTGAAGATCGTGCCGGTGACGCGCTCGTTGTTCTCGAACGCCTTCTCGAGCTTGACCCAGCTCTCCTCGCGGCGGGCCTTGTCGCGGGAGATCACCGCCTCGCCGAGCGCGTTCTCGATGCGGTCGACGTAGACCTCGACCTCGTCGCCGACGCTGATCGGCTGGTCACGGCCGGGGCCGGTGAACTCCTTGAGGGGGACGCGCCCCTCGGTCTTGGCGCCGATGTCGATGACGGCGACGTCCTTCTCGATCGCCACGACCCGGCCCTTGACCACGGAGCCTTCCGTGATCTCGTGCTGGCGGAACGATTCCTCGAGGAGGGCGGCGAAATCCTCGCGGCTCGACGCGGCGCCTTGCAAACCTGCGGACATTGAAGCTCCTTGAGATCGCCCCCTGCCCTCGGGATCCTCCCCGGGGAAGCGGGACGGCGCCGGCGGCTCGCGTGACGGGCCGCTCCTGCCCGCCGGTGGTCCCGGCGGCTTCAAGGCCGTCCGGAACGCGCGCTTCCCGGGGAAGCGTGCCGGCGCGAAATCGACGGACAGGACCGTATTCTCATCGGGCGAGGGCCGCGCAACGCGAAAGAGGGGCCAGGGCCCCTCTCAACCGCCGTCGAACGGATACTCGCCGGATCGTGGCGCCATATCGCAAAAGCGCCCCCGACGCAAGTTGAGGCTCCCGAAGCGGGGGCGCCCGCGCCTCAGAGATCGTCCTCGTCGTCCTCCTCGCCCCGGCGCAGGGGCTTGAGGCGGGCGAAGACCGAATCCGCGTCGAGGCGCTCGTCGCCGCGGCCGCGGTGGCGGGGGTCGTGGTCGTCCTCGGGCTCGGGCAGCACCGAGAGTTCCGGCGGCATCAGGGTCTGGCCGCCATCGACGGCCTCGGCCACCGCCGGCCGGTCCTTGGCCGCGCGCTGCACCTCGAAATCGAGGTCGATCTGCGTGCACAGGCCGAGCGTCACCGGGTCCATCGGCTGCAGCGCGGCCGAGTTCCAGTGGGTGCGCTCGCGGATCTGCTGGATCGTCGACTTCGTGGTGCCGACGAGGCGCATGATCTGCGCGTCCTTGAGCTCCGGGTGGTTGCGCAGCAGCCAGAGGATCGCGTTCGGGCGGTCCTGGCGGCGCGACAGCGGCGTGTAGCGCGGCCCCTTGCTGCGCTTCACCTCGGGCAGCTTCACCTTCGAGACCGCCACCTTCATGCGGTGGCCCGGGTTCTTCTGCGCCCGCTCGATCTCCTCGCGGGTGAGCTGGCCGGTCGAGACCGGATCGAGGCCCTTGATGCCGCTCGCCACCTCGCCGTCCGCGATGCCCTTCACCTCGAGCGGGTGGAGCTTGCAGAAATCGGCGATCTGATCGAAGGACAAAGACGTGTTCTCGATGAGCCAGACGGCCGTCGCCTTCGGCATCAACGGACCCTGGGACATGCAGCACCTCCTCGGGCGCCCCGCGGCGGGGCGCGACGCCGCCGGGAACCGAGCCGGCGACCTGAATGACGACCCTTCGCACAGCAGGGAGACGCGGGCGACGCCGGGGGCGCCGCCGACATCCCGGGAGGCCCGGAACGTCCCGTCTCACGCTGTGAGGGAGAAGACCGCAATATAGGCGGGTCGCCCGGAGGGTGCAAACCGGTTTTGGCGGCCCCGCCTGATGCGCGGGCCGTCGCCGCTCAGGCGAAGAGGCTCGACACGCTCGATTCCTCGGCCGTGCGGCCGATGGCCTCGCCGAGGAGGGGAGCGATCGTGACCGCCCGGATGTTGCGGGCGAGCTTGACGGCCGCGGTGGGCTGGATCGAGTCGGTGATCACCAGTTCCTTGAGCTTCGAGGAGGCGATGCGCGAGACCGCGCCCCCCGAGAGCACCCCGTGCGTGATGTAGGCCGAGACGTCCTTGGCGCCGTGCGCGAGCAGCGCCTCGGCGGCATTCACCAGCGTGCCGCCGGAATCGACGATGTCGTCGACGAGGATGCAGGAGCGCCCCTCGACCTCGCCGATGATGTTCATGACCTCGGATTCGCCCGGCCGCTCGCGGCGCTTGTCGACGATGGCGAGGGGCACGTCGATGCGCTTGGCGAGCGCCCGGGCGCGGACCACGCCGCCGACGTCGGGCGAGACCACCATCATGTCGGCCGGGTCGAGGCGCTCCTTGATGTCGCGCACCATCACGGGCGCGGCGAAGAGGTTGTCGGTCGGGATGTCGAAGAAGCCCTGGATCTGGCCCGCGTGCAGGTCGAGGGTCATCACCCGGTCGGCGCCGGCCTCCGTGATCAGGTTCGCCACCAGCTTGGCCGAGATCGGGGTGCGGCCCGAGGTGCGCCGGTCCTGCCGGGCGTAGCCGAAATACGGGATCACGGCGGTGATGCGCCGGGCCGAGGAGCGGCGCGCGGCGTCGATCATGATGAGGAGTTCCATCAGGTGATCGTTCGCCGGGAAGGACGTGGACTGGACGATGAACACATCCTCGCCGCGCACGTTCTCCTGGAGCTCGACGAAGATCTCCATGTCGGCGAAGCGCCGCACGGAGCAGAGGGCGAGCGGCTGTTCGAGATAGGCCGCGATGGCCTCCGCGAGGGGACGGTTCGCGTTGCCCGCCACGATCTTGATCGAGGGTTTCATCGCCATGTCGTAGGTCCTGGCCGCCGGAAAGGGTGCCGGGCCCGGCGCGGCGCGCCCGGCTCTTACCAGCGGGGAGAGAGCGTCACAATGTCTTCATCGACGCGGAGCCCCGCGGCCCCGGCCCGGCTCAGGGCTGCAGCAACCGGTGCAGGTGGACGATGAAGTAGCGGGTGAGCGCGCTGTCGACGGTCTGCTGCGCCTTGGCCTTCCAGGCCACCGCGGCGCTGGCGTAGTCGGGGAAGATCCCGACGATGTCGAGCTTCGACAGGTCGCGGAAGGTGACGCCGTCGAGGCTGGTGAGTTCGCCGCCGAACACGAGGTGGAGGAGTTGGGTCGGCTCGGAGGTCTGCGTCGGCTGGCCGCCTTGGGTGCTCATGCGGGCGTCTCTCGCTGCCGGGCCGGGGCTGGCCCGGCCTCCGGTTGCAAGCGCCGGGCCGCGCGTCAAGCCGGAATCGCCCGGCCGGGTGCGCAAGCCGGTCCCGCCCCCCGGAGATCCCCGCCCGCCCCGGGGAGCGTGTCCCGGGAGATCGTGTCCCAGGATCCGCTTGATCGAAGCGGATCCCGTATCACAAGCCTGCGCGGCGCCTGAGCGAAGCCGACATCCGCATCGCCGAAATCGGAGATGGCGAAGCCATCAACCGGATGGCTTATGAATCGTCCTTTCCTCTGTTTGAAATCTCTAACATAAATCTGTGATACTTTCGACAGCATCAGATGAGAGTGCTGGCGAACTACTCATATTTATGAGTGCTCTTTTACTCCGGTTCATAAAGTATATTATCGCGACGACATCTGCTCACATCTGCCCTTACGATTGCAGTGTTTTTCCAGTCTTACACTGATTTCACGCATTCACCACAGTCGCGCGACAGGCCCATTGCCTCCCAAGTCGCCTCGGCGGCGACGGACGCGGGCAGAAGAGCATGCTCCGACTCAACGGCTGCCGGAAGCGTGGGCAATGCGGAGGGGCACCCACGCTCACCGTCCCGAATTCCGTCTGGCACGCACTTCGGCGTGAGCCGCCGACCCGTCGGGGGCCGAACAGCGCCTCGTCCTGACAGCCTCGGCCACATGGGCCACCTGGTCGGCCTGGACGCGATCCCGGCGCGGCGTGAGGCGCGCGCTCGCGCGCGGCGCGTCTCACAGGCCGACCCGGTCCGGCCAGGGCGCTCGGGGCGCGACGCGGGGCCGGCTCAGCGCCCGTCGAGCTGCGCCCTCGCCCGGTCCAGGGCCTGGCGGCAGCCGGCCTCGTCGCCCTTCCTGGCCGCCTCGCGGGCGCCGTTGAGGCTGGCGCGGGCCTCCATGGCGCCGGTGCCGGTCCCGGCCTCGGCGGCGGCCTTCGCCTCGCCCGACCCCGGCTCCGGTCCCTTGGGCAGGGCGGAGGGCGGCACGTTCCCGGCCCGGGCGGCCTCGCCCTGGGCCTCGCGGCGGCTCGACACCTCCTTGCTCGCCGTCGAGGTCGAGATCACGTCCCGGGTCTGGGCGGAGAGGCGCGGCTCGAAGGCCGCGATGTCCTGCTCGCAGGAGGCCGCGAGCGCGGGGGCGGCCGCGAGCGCGGCGAGCATCGCGGCGAGAGGGAGTCTGAGCGTCATCGAACGGGCTCCGGTGAGGGGATCGCCCGCTCAACCGTTCCGGGCAAGGTCCGTTCCGGCTGCGCCGGCGCGGTCACCGCGTCGGCGCAGAGGTTTCAGGCGCAGAGGTTTCAGGCGCTCAGCTTGTCGCGCACCGGCAGCTGGCGCACCCGCCGCCCCGTCGCGGCGAAGAGCGCGTTGACGATCGCGGGCGCCACCGGCGGCACGCCCGGCTCGCCGACGCCCCCGAGGGGCCGGCCGTAATCCTGGCCCGGCAGCAGGTGGACGTTGATCACCTTCGGGGCCGCGTCGATGCGGGTGATCTCGTAGGTGTCGTAATTGTCCTGCACCGCCCGGCCGTTCTTGAAGCTGATCTCGGCCGTGAGCGCGAGCCCCATGCCCATCACGACGGCGCCCTCCAGCTGCGCGCGGATGCGCTCCGGGTTCACCTGCGGCCCGCAATCGATGCCGATATCGACCCGGTGCACGACGATCTCGCCCTTGGGCCCGACCTCCACCTCGGCCGCCGCGGCCGTGTAGGTCACGAAGCTGTAGTGCCCGGCGATGCCGAGCCCCCGCCCCTTCGGCATCGGGCGGCCCCAGCCGATGCCGTCCGCCACCGTCTCGATCACCCGGCGCAGCCGCCCGGTCTCGATCGGGTAGAGCGAGGGATCCTCGCCGTAGTTCCAGGCATCGCCGATCTTCACCGGGTCGATGGTCCGGGCCGGCCCGATCAGGTCGAGCAGGTAGTCCTTCGGGTCGCGCCCCGCCGCGTGGGCGAGTTCGGCCACGAAGGACTGGATCGCGAAGGCGTGCGGGATGTTCGAGACCGAGCGGAACCAGCCGATGCGCACATGCGCCTCGGCGCTCGGGTTCTCCATCCGCATGGCCGGGATGGCGAAGGGCGTGTTCACCAGCCCCATGCCGAGCTCGATCGGGATCTCGTTGTCGGCGCCGTCCACGAAGATCGAGCCGATGGTCGGGGCGACGCTGCGGTGCAGCCACGCCACCGGCATGCCCTTGTCGTCGAGCCCCGCCTCCAGGTGCTCCAGCGAGACCGTGTGGTAGTAGCCGTGATGGAGGTCGTCCTCGCGCGTCCAGGTCAGCTTGACCGGCGCGCCGTCCATGGCCTGGGAGCAGAGCGCCGCCTCGACCACGTAGTCGGGCTTCGACTTGCGCCCGAAGCCGCCGCCGAGGAGCGTGACGGTCACGGTCACGGCCTCGGGCCCGATCCCGAGGCGCTTGGCGATGCGCTCGCGGGTCGCCTGCGGCGCCTGGGTCGAGGCCCAGGCCTCGACCTTGCCGTTCACGATCCGCACGGTGGCGGCCGGCGGCTCCATCGGGGCCTGGACGAGGTGGGGGATGTAGTACTCGGCCGTGACGCGCTTGGCGGCCTTGGCCATCGCGGCATCGACGTCGCCCTCCTGGCGCACGACCTTGCCGGGCTTGCGGGCGGCCTCCTCCAGCCTCGCCCGGTACGCATCCGAATCGTAGGAGGCGTTCGGGCCGTCGTCCCAGGTGACCTTGAGGGCCTCGCGGCCCTTGATCGCCGCCCAGGTGTTCCTCGCGATGACGGCGAGGCCGCCGAGGGGCTGGAACTCCACCGGCGGCGCGGGCGGGTCGATCCGGACCACCTTGACCACGCCCGGCACCTTCAGGGCGTCGGCGGCGTCGAAGGACTTGACCCTGCCGCCGAAGACCGGCGGGCGGGCGACGACCGCGTAGAGCATGCCCGGAAGGCGGGTGTCGAGGCCGTACCACGCCTTGCCGGTCGTGATGTCGTCATTGTCGACGAGCCCGATCCGGCCCTTGCCGATGTAGCGGAAGGCGGAGGGGTCCTTGAGGCGCAGGGCCTCCCCGGTCGGGACCGGGAGCCGCGCCGCCGCGGCCGCGAGGTCGCCGTAGCCCGCCTGCCGGCCCGATCCCGCGTGGCGCAGGACGTGGTTCTCCGCCGTCACCTCGGCGGCCGGCACGCCCCATTGCGCGGCCGCGGCCTGGATCAGCATCTGGCGGGCCGCCGCGCCGGCCCGGCGCATCGGCACGAAGGAGTGGCGCAGCGAGCGCGAGCCGTCCGTGTCCTGGTTGCCGAACTTCTCCTCGTCGCCCGGGGCCTGGGCGACCCGGACCCTGGCCCAGTCGGCGTCGAGCTCGTCGGCGACAACGAGGGCGATCGAGGTGCGCACCCCCTGCCCCATCTCGGAGCGGTGGCAGGTCACCGTGACGGTGCCGTCGGGCGCGATGGCGACGAAGAGGTGGGGGTCGTCGCGCCGGCCGTGCGGCATGGCGTCCCCGCCGAATGTCGGCGGCTCCTGCTCGGCGGCCCGGGCCGGCGCGCGCAGCGCCAGCGCGAGGACGAGGGCGCCGCCGCCGCCGAGCAGCCCGCGGCGGCTGACGTTGCGCAGCCCGGGGACCGGACCGGCCCCTTGCCCGGCCCCTTGCTCGGCCCCTTGCCCGGCCCCTGGCCCGGCCCCTTGCGTGGTGAGATCGCGGTCGTGGATCACAGGCGCTCTCCCTGGCTGGCCTTCGGGGTCACGCCGGCCGCCTGCTTGATGGCGGCGCGGATGCGCGGATAGGTGCCGCAGCGGCAGAGATTGCCGCTCATGGCGGTGTCGATCTCCGCGTCGCCGGGCTGGGGCGTGTCCCTGAGGAGGGAGGCGGCCTGCATGATCTGCCCGGTCTGGCAGTAGCCGCACTGCGCCACGTTGAGGTCGCGCCACGCCACCTGCAGGGGATGGCTGCCGTCCGGCGAGAGCCCCTCGATGGTCACGACCGGCTGGCCCTGCGCGGCCGAGACCGGGGTCTGGCAGGAGCGCACGGCGGTGCCGCCGAGGTGGATCGTGCAGGCGCCGCAGGCCGCGATGCCGCAGCCGAACTTGGTGCCGACGAGCCCGAGCTCGTCGCGCAGGTACCAGAGGAGCGGCATGTCGGGATCCCCGTCATAGCTCCGCTCCGCACCGTTCACGGTGAGTTTGATCATCGTCGCCCTCCGGCTGTCGGGTGCGCGGCGCGCCTCGCGGACACGTTTCCGGTCACGGCGCGCGGCGATCCTCGATCACAACGGTTCCAGACGGGCGGTCCTAGGCCGGGCCCCGCGCGCGCTACAACTGCACCGCGCGCGGCCCCGGGCTGCACCACCTGTGGGAACTTTCCCGTGCGGGGAGATCTGGCGCCGACCGGCGCTTCGGGAAGGGGCTCGCGGGGAGTTTCGCGGCGATCCGGGCGCGGCGCGGCCGGACCCCGCGTCAGACCCAATCCGCTCGATCCCTTCGGGATGGCGGAGCGGGGCTTCGCTCTCGCGCCGCGCGGGCGCGTGATCCGGTTCGATCAACCGGATCCCGCATCACAGGTCGAACAGGGAGGTCTGCCTGGCCGGGGCGGCCGGTCCCCGCTTGGCCGCGGCCCGCCGGGGCGGCGCCCCCTCGACCACGGCCCCGACCTTGCCGTCCTGGAACTCCACGGTGATCCGCCCGGCCGCGCGGGCCGCCTCGGCCTCGGCCACCGGGCGGCCCTCGGCGTCGAGGACGAGGGCGTAGCCGCGCTGCAGGACCGCCCGGTAGTTCAGGCTGTCGAACAGGCCGGAGGCCGCCGCGAAGCGGGCGCGGCGGCGCTCCAGGTCGCGGCTCTCCGCCTGGGCGAGGCGCTGCGCCACGCCGTTCAGCCGCTCGGCCCGCACCGCGATCAGCCGCTCGAGCGCGTGGCGCGGCCGGTGATCGATGCCGGCGAGCCGGGCGCGGGCACGGGCGAGGTGCAGGGCCGGCGGGTGGCGGCCGAGGGCCTGCAGCAGCCGCGCGAGCCGCGCCTGCGCGGCCCGGGCCGCCTCGCCGAGGGCCGGGCGCAGCCGCGCCTCCGCGAGGTCGAGGCGCTGGCGCTTGACCGCGAGCAGGCCCTCGGGCGTGGGCAGCACCCGGGCGAGCCCGCGCAGGTCCGCGCGCCGCCGCTCGATCAGGCGGGCCAGGGAGGCGGCGTGGCGCCGCGCCAGCCCGTCGAGATCCGCCACGAGGTCGAGCCGCACCGGCACCGCCATCTCGGCCGCCCCGGTCGGGGTCGGGGCGCGGCGGTCGGCGGCGTGGTCGATCAGCGTGACGTCGGTCTCGTGGCCGACCGCCGCGATCAGCGGGATCGCGCTCGCGGCCGCGGCCCGCACCACGATCTCCTCGTTGAAGCTCCAGAGATCCTCGATCGAGCCGCCGCCGCGGGCGACGATCAGCACGTCCGGGCGCGGGATCGGCCCGTCCGGGGCGAGCGCGTTGAAGCCCCGGATCGCCGCCGCCACCTCCTCGGCCGAGCCCTCCCCCTGCACCCGCACCGGCCAGACCAGGACGGGGCGCGGGAAGCGGTCCGCCAGCCGGTGGAGGATGTCGCGGATGACGGCGCCGGTCGGCGAGGTCACCACCCCGACGACCCGCGGCAGGTAGGGCAGCGGGCGCTTGCGGGCGGCGTCGAACAGGCCCTCGGCGGCCAGCAGCCGGCGTCGCTCCTCCAGCAGCGCCATCCAGGCGCCCGCCCCCGCCGGTTCGAGGGAGTCGATCACGATCTGGTAGGCGGACTTGCCCGGGAAGGTGGTGATCCGCCCGGTGGCGACGACCTCCAGCCCCTCCTTCGGGCGGTGGCGCAGGCGGGCGAGCGTGCCCTTCCAGATCACCGCGTCGATCTTGGCGCCGCCGTCCTTCAGGCTGAAATAGGCGTGGCCCGACCCGTGCGGGCCGCGATAGCCCGAGATCTCGCCCCGCAGCCGCACGTGGCCGAACGCGTCCTCCAGCGTGCGCTTGAGGGCCGCGGCGAGGTCCGTGACCGACCACTCGGTCAGGTTGGCGGGCGCGCCCGGGGGCGCGGCGAGGGAGGCGGCGAGGGGCGAAGCGGACATGCCCGAAGGCTAGCGGCCGGCCCGGCCGCGCGGAAGGCCGCCCGGGCCTCCCCCTGTTGACGGCGCCCCGCCGTGGCACGCGGGGCACGCGGGCCGTGGCGGGGCGCGGCCCGCGGGACGATCCCCGCGGGCCGGGAGGGGTCACGCCCCCTCGAACCGCCCGCTCGCATGGGCGAGCATCGTGTAGACCTTGCCGGTCTCGGAGGTCAGGTAGGCGTTCGCCCGGCGCGGATCCTTGTCGGCCCGGGAGACCTCGCCGAGCAGCCGCTCGAACTCCCGCACGTAGCGGTCGACGGTGCGGCGGAACTCCGGCTCGGACTGGTAGCGGCGGCGGATCTCGTCGAAGGTCTGCTTGCCCGCCGCGGTGTAGAGGTCGCGGGTGAACAGGTTCGACTCGCCCGCCCGGTAGCGCTCCCAGAGGGAGACCGCGGCCTGATGGTCGATCATCCGGGCGATGTTGCCCGAGATCGAGTCGATCGTGCCGAGTCCCTCCTCGCCGGTGCGCTGGGCCGCGCCCGCCTCGGCCGGGGCCTCGTCCTGCGAGGCGCGGCTGAGGAGGTCGGAGAGCCAGCCGGTGCCGACCGGCCGGGGGGCCGGCGCCGGCCCGGCCGCGGGCCTTGCGGGGGCGGGCGCGGGGGCCGGCCGGGGCGCCGGAGCGCCGCGCGCCGCGGGTGCCGCCGGGGCGGGGGTCGGGGCGGGCCGGGTCGCGGGCGCCGCCGGGGTCGCCGGTGCCGGGGCCGGAGCCGCCTGGGCGGGCCGGGGCGCGGCGGGCCGCGGCGCCTCGGCGCCGACCGCCGCCCGGGCCTCGACGGACCTGGCATCGGCCAGCTTGGGCGCCGCCACGTCCGCGGCGCGGCCCGAGCGGGCGACGAGGGACGAGAGCTCGTTCAGGGCCTTGATCTGGTCGGCGACCACCCGGCGCATCTCGCTCGTCGCGTCCTGGGTCTCCTGCGGGATCGCGCTCACGCCGCGCTGCAGGTCCTGGCGGATCTCGTCGAGGGTCCGCCGGATCTCGGCCGCCATGCCGCGCAGGGACTCGACCGTGCCCTGGAACCGGCTCGCGGCCTCCCCGAAGGCGCCCTGGAGCTCGCCCGAGGCGCCCTGGACCGCCCCGCGCACCGCCTCCGCGGCGCGCGCGCCGTCGGCCTCGGCGCTGCCGCGCAGCTCCTCGACCGCCCGCGACAGCGCCTCGGCGGCGTCGCGCGCGCTCCGGGACAGGCTCTCGCCCAAGGCCTGGACGCGCGCCTCGACGCCGCGCAGCGTCTCCTCGACGCGCCCGCCGAGCCCCTCGGTCGAGGCCGAGAGGGCGCCCGCCCGCTCGTCGATGCGGCCGAGCAGCGCGTCGATCGCCGCCTGCCGCTCGGACAGGGTGGCGGCGATCCGGCCCTCTACGCCCTCCAGCTGGCCCGCCGCCTCGGCGAGGCCGGCGAGGTGCTGGCGGGTGGTCTCGGCGAGCGCCTTGCCGCGGGCATCGAGGGCGGCGGCGAGCGTCGCGGCCTGCCGCAGGCTCCCGGAGGCCACGTCCTGCAGCTGGGCGACCCGGCCCGACACCTGCTCGGAGGCCCGGCCCGTCTCCTCGGCGATCTCGCCGAGCGCCGCCTGGATCTGCTGGACGCGGCCCGCGAGCCCGTTCTCGATCGCCGCGAGGTTCTCGCCCGCGCTGCCGACCAGCTCCTGCAGCCCCAGGCAGGCGCCCTCGACCCGGCCGAGCAGGACGCCGAGGTCGCCGCCGAGCCGCTCGTTGGCCTGACGCAGCACCTCGACGGCCCGCGTCGCGCCCTGGTCCGCCGCCGCGTGCAGCTCGGCCGCGGTGCGGGAGGCGGCCTCCGCCAGCTCCCGGCCGCGCCGCTCCAGGGCCTCGATCACGCCGCCGACGCCGTGGACCAGCGCCTGCTCCAGGGCCTCGGAGCGCTCGCCGAGGGCCGAGACGAGGGCCGTGCCGGGCCCCTCGACGAGGCCGCGCAGGGCCGCGACCTGCTGGTCGAGGCCGCCCACCACCGCCTGGCCGCTCGCCTCCAGGCGCGCCACCAGGTCCTGGCCGCGGGCGTCGATCGCCTCCTGGAGGGTGCGGGTGCTCGCCTCGAGGGTGCGGCCGAGGGCCTGCCCCCGCCCGTCGACGATCTCGGCCAGCGTCCCCACCCGCTCGTCCAGGCTGCGGGCGAGGTCCGCGCCGGGCCCGTCGAGGGCCTGGACCATCTCGCGGGCGGCCTCGGCGAGGCTGCGGGCGAGCGTGGCGCTGCGCTGGTCGATGAGGGCGGCGAGCGCCGCCGCCCGGCGGTCGAACCCGCCGGTGAGGCCCTCCTGGCGCTCGTCGAAGGCGGCCTGGAAGGCGGCCGCCCGCTCGTCGAGGGCCTGGGTCAGCGCCGCCATGCGGGTGTCGACCAGGGCCGCGTAGGCGTCGCTGCGGTCGTCGAAGGCGTCCGCCAGCGCCTCGCCGCGGGCCGCGACCAGGGCCGCGAAGGCCCGCATCCGCCCGTCGATCCGCGCCGTGAAGGCGGCGCTGCGCTCGTCCACCGACCCCGCCAGGGCGTCGCCGCGCTCCTGCAGCACGGAGGCCAGGGCCTGGGCCCGGGCCTCGATTGTGTGCGCGAAGGCGTCCGCCCCCGCCGCGACCGTGCCGTCGAGGGCCGCGATCTGGCCCTGGAGCCGCGCCGCCAGGGCCTCGCCGCGCGCGTCGAGCACGCGCCCGAGCGCCTCCGCGCCCCCCTCCACCAGGGCGCGGAAGGCGGCGTCGCGCTGCGCCACCACCTCGGCGAACTCCGCGATGCGGCTCTGCAGGGCGGCGCCCAGCGCCCCGCCCCGGGTCTCGATCAGCGCGAGCAGCTCGGTGGCGCGGCCGTCGAACAGGGAGACGAGGGCCTGCGTCGAGCCCTCCACCGCCTCCGACAGGGTGGCGACGCGCGCCTGCAGCGCGGCGACCGCCGAATCCCCCGCCCCCATCGCGTCGGCGAGCGCCTGCCCGCCCTGCGCGAGCGTGCCGGAGAGGATCCGCACCCGCTCGTCGAGGAGCGCCGCGAGGCTCGCCGTGCGCTCGTGCATCTCGCGGGCGAGGGCGGCCTGGCGGGACTCGAGCAGGGCGGCGATCGCGCGCTCGTTCTCCGCCAGGAGATCCCGCAGGCCGGCGCCGCCGTCGAGCAGCTGCGCGAAGGCCGCGCGCCGCCCCTCGACGAGGCCCGAGAAGGCCTCCGCGCGCTCGTCCACCGCGCGGCCGAGGTCGTGGATCCGCGCCTGGAGCTGCCCCGACAGGGAGGCGGCGCGGTCGTCGACCGTGCGCGCGAAGGCCGCCGCGCGGTCGTCCACCAGGCTGGCCAGGGCGTTCGCCCGCGCCTCGACGGTCTCGGCGAGGGCGCTGCCGCGGCGCTCGACCAGGAGGTCGAGGGCGGCGAGGCGCCGGTCGAACAGGGTGGCGAGGTCGCGGGTGCGCGCGTCGAGGGCCCCCGTGAGGTCGCCGACCCGCGTCTCGAAGAGCTGCGCGAGGCCCTGGCCGCGCTCGGAGAGGAGCCCCTGCAGGGCGCCGACCCGCTCATCGAGGACGTGGCCGAGCGCGCCCGCTTGGCCGTCGAGCAGGCCGCGCATCGCCGCGGCGCGCTGGTCGAGCAGGTCGTGCAGGGCCCGGATGCGCTCGTCGAGGGCGGCGCGCAGGATCTCGGCCTGGCCGTCGAGCAGGGCGTGGATGGTCGTGGCCTGCTCGTCCACGAGGCTGCCGAGGCGCCGCAGGCGGTCCTCGAAGGCCGCGTCGACGGCGCCGCCGCGCGCGTCGAGCAGGGTGGTGAGCGCCGCGGTGCGGGCGGCCACGCCCTCCTGCAGGCGGGTGCCGCCCGCGTCGAGGGCGCGCTCGGCCTCGGCCACGGCGCCCTGCAGGCGCCCGACCAGGGCCTCGCCGCGCTGCTCCAGCACCTCCGCGAGGCTGGCGGTGCCGCGGTCGAGGAGCTCGGCGAGCACGCCGGTGCGGCCGGCCACGCCCTCCTGGAGGCGGGCGCCGCCGCTCTCCAGACTGCGCTCGGCCTCGGCGACCGCCTCCTGCAGGCGCCCGATCACGCTCTCGCCGCGGCGCTCCAGCAGCTCGGCCAGGGAGGCGCCGCCGCGGTCGAACAGCCGGGCGAGGTCCGTCATCCGCTGGCCGACCGTGCCGAACATCGCCCGGCCGCGCTCGTCGAGCTCGGCCGCCAGGGCGGCGGTGCGCTCCTCCACGAGGCGCGAGAGGCCCTCCGCCCTGCCCTCGAAGGCGGCGCGGATCGCCTCGGCATGCCCGGCGAGGTCGCGGCTCGCCGCGCCGCTATGGGTCTCCACGAAGCCGACGAGGTCGCGCGTGCGCCGGCCGAGCTCCTCGTCGAGGGCGCGGGTGCGCGCCTCGATCTCGCCCAGGACCTCCTGGGTCCTCGCCCCGAACGTGTCCTCGATCAGGCGGCGGCGCTCGTCGAGCCCGGCCGCCAGGGCGGCGACGCGCTCCTCCACGAGGCGCGAGAGGCTCTCGGCGCCGGTCTCGAAGGCGGCGCGGATCGCCTCGCCCTGCCCGGCGAGGTCGCGGCTCGCCGCGCCGCCGTGGTGCTCGACCAAGTCGACGAGGTCGCGGGCGCGCCGGCCGAGCTCCTCGTCGAGGGCGCGGGTGCGCGCCTCGACCTGGCGCAGGATCTCCTGGGCCTGGCCGCCGAACGCCTCCTCGATCACGCGGCTGCGCGCGTCGAGGGCCGCCGCGACGCCGTCCAGGCGGGCGAGCACGCGCTCGTCGAAGCGGGCCGCGCCCTCGTCCAGGCGGGCGGCGAGCTCCTCGGTCCGGCGGCCGAACTCGCCGCCGATCTCGCCCGCCCGGGCGCCGAGCGCGTCGCTCATCGCCTGGATCTGGGCGGTGACCGCCCGGGCGAGCTCGTCGGCGCGGGCGTCGAGGGCCTGGGCGACCTCGCGCCCGCCCTCCGCCATGGCGCGGGCGATCTCGCCCGCCCGCACGATCAGGGCCTCGTTGAGGGCGGTCGCCCGGGCGCCGAGATGCTTGTCGACCTGCCCGACCAGGCTGTCGAAGCTCGCGCTGAGCTCGGCGGTGCGCTTGGCCGAGCGCTCCTCCAGGGCGCCGAGCCGGGTCTCGACGAGGTCGCTCGCCTCGCGGGTGCGCTCCGCGATGCGGTCGGCGACGGCGCGGCCCTCCACGGTGATGACCCGGTCGATCTCCTCGAGCCGGCTCACCACGGTCTCGGAGATCGCGCCGGTGTCGCGGGAGATCCGGTCGGCCAGGATGTCGCCGCGGGCGATCAGGTCCTGCAGGGCGGCGAGGCGGTTCGTCAGCACCTCGTCGAGGGCCTTGCCGCTCGTCTCGGCGGTGCTCGCCAGGGTCTCCCCGGTGCGCACCAGCGCGTCGTTGACGCGCGCGCCCTGGCTCGTCACGGCGAGCACGATGTCGCGCCCGACACCGGCGAGCCGGGCCTGGGTCTCGTCCGCGTGCTGGCCGATCAGCGCCACGACGTCGCGCCCGCTGCCGCCGAAGGCGGTCTCGACGGTGCCGATCCGGGCCGTGAGCTCGCGGCCGATCTCCTCGGCCGCCTGCCCGATCGCGGCCGCGGCGGTCTCGGCCCGCTCGGCCAGGGACTCGACGGAGCGGCGCAGGGTCGCGTCCGCCTCGCCGGACCGGGCCGCCACCCGGGTCTCGGCCGCCTCGGCGGCCTGCAGGAAGGCCTCGGCGACGCCGGCGAGCCGGGCATCGACCGCGCCGGTCGCGGTCTCGGCCGAGCGGGCGATCGCGCCGGCCGCCTCCTCGGCGCGGGCCGCCAGCACCTCGACCGAGCGGCGCAGGGCCTCGTCGGCCTCCGCGGCGCGCCGGCCGAGCCGCGCGCCCATCTCGTCCGCGGCGCCGACCAGGGAGGCGGCGACCGCCTCGACCCGGCCGTCGAGCCCGCCCGTCGCGCTCTCCGCCGCCGCCGCGATCGCGGCCGCCACGGCCTCCGCCCGCGCGGCCAGCCCGTCGAGGGCCCGGCGCAGGCCCTCGTCGGCCTCCTCCGTGCGGGCGCTCACCCGCCGGCCCGCCTCGTCGGCGGCCCGCAGGAAGCTCTCGGCGAGCCCGGCGAAGCGCGCATCGACCGCGCCCGCCGCATTCTCGGCGGAGTGCGCCAGGGCGGAGGCCGCCGCCTCGCTGCGCTCCGCCAGGGCCTCGACCGCGCGGCGCAGGCGCTCGTCGGCCTGCGCGGTGCGCTCGTCGAGCCGCGCCCCGACCATGTCGGCGGTGCCGAGCAGCGCGGTCGTCGCCGCGGCCATCTTCCCGTCGAGGCTGCCGGTGGCGGCCTCGACCGCCTGGGCGAAGGCGGAGGCGACGCTGCCGATGCGCGCGTCGACCGTGCCGGTCGCCATCTCGGCCGAGCGGGCGATCGCCACCGCGGCGTCCCGCGCCCGCAGGACCACGAATTCCACCGCCTCGCGCAGGGCCGCGTCGGTCTCCTGCGCCTGGGCGCCGATCTGCCCGCGGGCCGCCTCGGCCGCCTGCGAGAACTGCGCGGCGACGCCGCCGAGGCGCGCGTCGAGGCTCCCGGTCGCCGTCTCGGCCGCGCGGGCGAGCGCCGCCGCGGCGTCCTCGGCCCGGGTCGCCAGGGTCTCGACCGCGCCGCGCAGGGCCGCGTCGGTCTGCGCCGTGCGCGCGGTCACCCGCCCCTCGGCCGCCTCCGCCGCCCGCAGGAACGCCTCCGCCGCTCCCGCGAGCCGCGCATCCACCGCCCCGGCCGCCGTCTCGGCCGTGCGGGTGATCACCGAGGCCGCGTCGCGCGCCCGCAGCACCATCCCGTCGAGGGTCTCGCGCAGGGCCGCGTCGGTCTCCTGCACGGTGGCGCCGATCTGCCCGCGCGCCGTCTCGGCCGCCTGGGCGAGCTGCGCGGCCGCGCCGCCGAGGCGCGCGTCGAGGTCGCCGGTCGCCGAATCCGCCGCGCCGGCGAGCGCCGCCGCGGCCGCCTCGGCCCGGGTCGCCAGGGCCTCGACCGCGCCGCGCAGGGCCGCGTCGGTCTGCGCCGTGCGCGAGGCCAGCCGCCCCTCGGCCGCCTCCGCCGCCCGCAGGAACGCCTCCGCGACCCCCGCGAGGCGCGTATCCACCGTCCCGGCCGCCGTCTCGGCCGATTGGAGGATGGCCGCCGCGGCGTCCTCGGCCCGGGCCGCCAGGGTCTCGACCGCGCCGCGCAGGGCCGCGTCGGTCTGCGCCGTGCGCGCGGTCACCCGCCCCTCGGCCGCCTCCGCCGCCCGCAGGAACGCCTCCGCCGCTCCCGCGAGCCGCGCATCCACCGCCCCGGCCGCCGTCTCGGCCGTGCGGGCGATCACCGAGGCCGCGTCGCGCGCCCGCAGCACCATCCCGTCGAGGGTCTCGCGCAGGGCCGCGTCGGTCTCCTGCACGGTGGCGCCGATCTGCCCGCGCGCCGTCTCGGCCGCCTGGGCGAGCTCGGCGGCCACGCCGCCGAGGCGCGCGTCGAGGTCGCCGGTCGCCGAGGCGGCCGCGTGCGCCACCGCCTCGGCGGCGGCCTCGATGCGGCCGAGGGCCTCGCGCAGCTGCGCATCGGTCGCGTCGGCCCGGGCGTGGAGCATCCGGGTGCTCTCCTCGGCCGCGCCGAGGACGCGGGAGGCCGCGGCCCCGCTCGTGGCCTCGAAGGCGGCGGCGAGATCCTCGGCGCTCAGGCGGGCGAGGTCGACGCTCTCGGCCGTGCGGGCGCCGATCGCCTGCGCGACCGTCTCGGCCGAGCGGCGCAGCACGTCCACCACCTCGGCCGCGCGGGCGTTGAGCTCGGTGCCGGTCGCCTCCACGGTGCGGTGGAAGACCTGTGCGGCCTCGACCGTGCGGGTGCCCAGCGCCCCGGTGGCGTCCTCGGCCGCGCGGCGCATGGTCTCGGCCGCCTCCGCGGCCCGGGTGTCGAGCTCGCCGGAGATCCCGGCCAGCGCGAGGCGGAAGGCCTCGACGGCCTCGGCCCCGGACGCGGTCGCGGCCTCGGCGCCCTCCCGGGCGGCGCGGCGGAAGGCCTCGACCGCCGCCGCGGCGCTCGCCCCGACCGTCTCGGCGGTGCCGCTGCCGGCGGCGCGGATCGCCTCCGCGGCCGTCTCCGTGCGGGCCCCCACCGCCCCGGCGGCGGTCTCGGCCGCGCGGCGGAAGACCTCCTCGGCCTCGGCGGCGCGGGCGTCGATCTCGCGCCCGATCTCCTCGGCGGTCCGGCGCAGGGCCGCGATCGCCGCGCCGGTGCGCCCGTCGAGGGAATTCTGCAGGGACTCGGTGGCGCCCGCGAAGGAGGCGGCGGCGCTCGCCGCGCGCTCGGCCATCAGGCCGGCGAAGCGGTCGCCGCCCTCGGCGAGGCCGCGCTCCAGGGCGCCGCCATGCACGACGATGGCCTGCTCGACCCGGCCGATCGTGTCCTCCAGGCGGCCCGACAGGTCGGCGGCGTGCACGCCGATCGCCTGGGCGGCCTCCTCGACCAGGGCGGCGACCTCCTCGCGCAGCCGCGCGGCGCGGGCCGCGAAGGCGTCGAGCACCGCGTCGCTGGTCGACCCGAGGGCGCCGCTCGCCTCGCGGCCGCTCCGCTCCAGCGCCTCGACGACGCGGGTGCCGGCCCCCTCGATCTCCTCGCGCAGGGCGACCGAGCGGTCGTCGAGATGGGCGGCGAGCGCGCTGCCCGAGGCGGCGAAGCGGTGGGTGATGGCGTTGCCGGTCTCGGCGAAGCGCGTGGTCAGGTCCTCGCCGCGGGCGAGCAGGCGCTCCTCCAGGGTGGCGGCCGAGCGCGCGAAGGTCTCGCGCACCTGCTCGCCCTCCCGGTTGAGCGCCTCGATCACCCCCGAGCCGGTCTCGCCGAGCACGCGGGCGACCTCGCCCGCGCTGTCGGCGAGGGCCGCGGTGAGGAGCCCGCTCGTGTGGCCGATCGCCTGCGTGACCGCCTCGGTCCGCGCCTGGAGCGTGGCCGCGAGCGCGTCGCCGGCCTCGCCGAGGCCGGCCTTGACGGTCTCGCCCGTCGCGGCGAGGCGCTGGACGAGCCCGTCGCCCTCGCCGGACACCGCCTGCGCGACGCGCTCGCCGGTCTCGGCCAGGGAGGCGGTGATCTCCTCCCCGCGGCGGCCGAGCGCCGCCGTGATCTCCTCGCCGCGGGCGCCGAGCGAGCCGGTGACGCGCTCGCCCACCCCGTCCACCGCCGCGACGATGCGGGAGGCGGCGGTGTCGAGTTCCTGGGTCAGGGTCTGGTGCGTGCCCTGGATCGCCCCGCGCACCCGCTCGGCATTGGCCACGATGGCCTCGCGCTGGGCGACGAGCTCGTCGACCAGGGCGCGGATGCGGATCTCGTTGTCCGAATAGGCCCGCTCCAGGGTCGAGATCTCCCCGCGCACCAGGGTCTCGAGCTCGCCCGCGCGGGCGAGCGCGCGCTCGACGCCGTCGCCCACCGCCGCGACCTCGCGGCGGACCGCCTGCGACATCGTCAGCACGGCGTCGGTCGAGAAGGCCTCGGGCTCGGCGAGCCGGATCGCCACGTCCCCGACGGCGCGGGCGACGAGGCGCATCTCCTGGGCGCGCACGGCGAGCATCGCGGCGATGAAGAACAGAAGCACGGGCGCCAGCACGGCGGCGGCGCCAACCGCGCCCTGCAGGCCCGAGAGTCCGGCGAGGAAGCCGCGCAGGTCGCCGTTCGCCTGCCCCCAGGCGAGGGCCGCGAAGCCCGCGAGCCAGAGAGCGGCCGCCAGCATGGCGAGCAGGTAGGGCGTGCGCGAGGGCTTCACCCGCAGGCTCTGGCGCATGGCGCCGAGGCCGCGGCGGTCGTCGTTGGCGACGAGGGAGCGGTCGGGGGGCAGCAGGCCGCCCTCGCGGCGGGCCTCGCGCTCGAGCTCGGGCATCACGCTCCCGTCGAAGACCGGCTCGGCCGGGCGGCCGTCGGTCCGGGGCGGGCCCGCCAGGGGGTCGGCATCCTCGACGTCGGGCAGGCGCGGCTCCGTCCGGCCGGCCTCGGGCCCGGCAGGCGCCTGGTCCAGGTTCAAGGCCTGCTCAATCGCCGACAGCGCCGCTTCCGTCGGGTCCTTGAGCTTCTTCTCGGTTGCCATCGAACGCCTCGTTACGCCGTGAACGCCGGCGAGGGATCCCGCGGCCGCCCCCGGGGATCCCGCCCCCCGCCCGACCCGGACGCGAGGCTTCCGCCATTTACCAATCGGACCTTAGACGCAAGGAGTACCAGCGGGATACCCGATCCGCTCGACCCCGCGCAAAAACCTTAACCGAATGGTTACCATTGCGGGGGCGCTTGGCGTTATCCCGGCCTATCCCACGGGCACGCAAGGGGTCGGGAGGCGGGCGCGCCGCCGCGCGGCCCGCGCATCGCGCTGTGGATAGCCCGTGGGAGAGGGAGAGTCAGGCGCCATGGACGACCTCGCGCCCCTGATCGACCGGGCCGCGCTGGCGCGCGCGACCTTCGGCGACGCGGACCTCGCCCGGGAGGTGCTGGGCCTGTTCCGCGCGCAATGCGCGCGGCTCGGGCCGGCCCTCGCCGACGCGGCGCGGCCGGCCGCGGAGCGGGCCGACCTCGCCCACACCCTCAAGGGCTCGGCGGCGGGGGTCGGCGCGGCGCGGGTCGGCGCCCTGGCGGAGCGCCTCGACGCCGCCCTGCGGCGGGCCGACGCGGGCGAGGCCGCCCGCCTCCTCCCTCCCCTGCTGGCGGCGATCGCGGCGACCGCCGAGACGATCGGGACGGCCGGGATCGGCGCGACCGGCGCGGGCGCCGCGGACCGGGCCCCGGAGGCCTGACCGGGCGGCGCGCGACGCGGGCGGCGCGCGGCCAACGGCGCGCTTGCTTTCCGGGCGGCCTGCCGTCAATCAGGCGCAGCCGCGGGCAGGCCGCGCGGCGCAGACAGGTTCGGAGCGCGCGATGGTCCAGATCACCTACGTCGATGCCGCTGGCACGCCCCGCACCGTCGCGGGCGAGGTCGGCTCGACCGTGATGGAGACCGCGATCCGCAACAACGTGCCGGGCATCGACGCGGAGTGCGGCGGCGCCTGCGCCTGCGCCACCTGCCACGTCTACGTCGATCCGGAATGGGAGGCCGCGGTGGGCCCGGCCGAGCCGATGGAGCAGGACATGCTCGACTTCGCCTCGGACGTGCGGCCGAATTCCCGCCTCTCCTGCCAGATCCGGGTGCGGCCGGAACTCGACGGGCTCAAGGTCACGACCCCGGCCCGGCAGGGCTGAGCCCGGCCCGACGACGATCGACGGGCGGGGCGCGGCTTCGCCCGGGGCGCGGCCGCCGCGCGATCACGCCGTCCCCCTCGCGCGCCCCTCGGCGCCGGCCCCGCTCCGGCGCGGGCCAGCGCGAGGCCGTCCCGCCCCCGGCGGGGCCGCGGGCCTCAGCGCACCAGTTCGCGCATCGCCCGGTCGATGCCGTCGAGCGTCAGCGGGAACATCCGCCCGGAGACGATCTGCCGGATCATCGCGATCGATTGCGTGAAGGGCCAGTGCGCCTCCGGCACCGGGTTGAGCCAGACCGCCTTCGTGAAATGATCGAGGATGCGGGTGAGCCAGACCTGCCCGGCCTCCTCGTTCCAGTGCTCGACCGAGCCGCCCGGCATGGCGATCTCGTAGGGGGACATCGAGGCGTCGCCCACGAACACCACCCGGTAATCGGACGGGTAGGTGCGGATCACGTCGAGGAGCGGGGTGCGCTCCGTGTGCCGGCGCCGGTTCTCGGTCCAGACCGTCTCGTACGGGCAGTTGTGGAAGTAGAAATGGGCGAAGTGCTTGAACTCCGAGCGCGCCGCCGCGAAGAGCTGCTCGGCGAGGCCGACGTGCCAGTCCATCGAGCCGCCGATGTCGAGGAAGAGCAGCACCTTGACGGCGTTGCGGCGCTCCGGGCGCAGGCGCAGGTCGAGGTAGCCGGCCCGGGCGGTCTCCCGGATGGTGCCGTCGAGGTCGAGCTCCTCCGCCGCCCCGGTGCGGGCGAAGCGGCGCAGCCGCCGCAGGGCGAGGCGCATGGTGCGCGAGCCCAGCTCCTCGGCATCGTCGAGGTCCTTGAAGTCGCGCCGGTCCCAGACCTTCACCGCCCGGAAGTTGCGGTTGCCGTCCTGGCCGATCCGCACGCCCTCCGGGTTGTAGCCGTAGGCGCCGAAGGGCGAGGTGCCGGCCGTGCCGATCCACTTCGAGCCGCCCTGGTGGCGCCCCTTCTGCTCGGCGAGGCGCTGCCTGAGGGTCTCGAACAGCGCGTCCCAGCCGAGCGCCTCGATCTGCCGCTTCTCCTCCTCGGTGAGGTGCTTCTCGGCGAGCCTGCGCAGCCACTCCTCGGGGATGCCCTGCGGCGCGACGGCCTCGCCCAGGGACTCGATCCCCTTGAAGACCTGCCCGAAGACCCGGTCGAACTTGTCGAGGTGGCGCTCGTCCTTCACCAGCGCGGCGCGGGACAGGTAGTAGAACTCCTCGACCCGCTGGCCCGCGAGGTCGCGGTCGAGGGCGTCGAGCAGGGTCAGGTACTCGCGCAGCGAGACCGGGACCTTGGCGGCGCGCAATTCGGTGAAGAAGGTCAGGAGCATGCGCGAAGAACGCGCGCGCCGGGCCGGAAGGTCAAGCCCCGGCCCGGCGGTTCCCCGTCGCCGCGCCCCATCCGGGGGACGACGGCGAGGCCGGGGAGCGGGCCGTGCCGGGCGCGCGTCAGGGCCAGCGCACCGTCGGGGGCATGGAGGAGAGGATCGAGTCGACGTTGCCGCCGGTCTTCAGCCCGAAGATCGTGCCGCGGTCGTAGAGCAGGTTGAACTCGACGTAGCGTCCCCGCCGCACCTGCTGCTCGCGCCGGTCGGCCTCCGTCCAGGGTTGCGAGAGGTTCCGCCGGACGATGGCCGGGTAGACCTCCAGGAAGGCCTCGCCGACGTCGCGGGTGAGCGCGAGGTCGGCCTCCGGGTCCCCGCTCCAGTGGTAATCGTAGAAGATGCCGCCGATGCCCCGCGGCTCGTTGCGGTGCTTGAGGTGGAAATACTCGTCGCACCACGTCCGGTAGCGGGCGTAGTCGGCGCCCGGATGCCGCGCGCAGGCCCGCCTCAGGGCCTCGTGGAAGGCGACCGAGTCGGGATCCTCCTGCGTCCGGCGCCGGTCGAGGACCGGCGTCAGGTCCGCCCCGCCCCCGAACCACGCCTTCGTGGTGACGACGAGGCGGGTGTTCATGTGCACGGTCGGCACGTTCGGATTCCAGGGATGGGCGATGAGCGAGATGCCGGTGGCGAAGAAGCGCGGATCCTCCGCGGCGCCCGGGATCTGGATGCGGAATTCCGGCGCGAATTCCCCGTGCACCGCCGAGACGTGCACGCCCGCCTTCTCGAAGACGCGCCCGCGCAGCATCGCCATCACGCCCCCGCCGCCGGGCGCGCCCGAATGGTCGGTGCGCTCCCAGGGCGTGCGCACGAAGCGCCCGGGCGCCTCGGCCTCGGGATGGAACGGGCCCGCCGCCTCCGATTCCAGGGCCTCGAAGGCCGCGCAGATGCGGTCGCGCAGGGTGGCGAACCAGTCGGTCGCCCGCGCACGCAGGGCGTCGAGGTCGAGGGAGGCGTCGATGCTCATGGTGTGGTCATCCCACACCGCCGCCCTCCGGCCAAGGGGGCGCGGCGGGGCCGGCCGGGAGCGGTTTCATCGCGCCGCCCGATCGCCTACAGGACCAGGCGAGACTCTCTGTCACGGACGGGCCATGCGCACCGATTCCCTCACGATCCTGCTGATCGGCTCCGGCGGCCGCGAGCACGCCCTGGCCTGGAAGCTGGCGCAGAGCCCGGCCTGCCGGCGCCTCCTCGTGGCGCCGGGCAACCCCGGAACCGCGGCGCACGGCACCAACCGGCCCGACCTCGACGTGATGGACGGGGCGGCGGTCGTCGCCTTCTGCCGGCGGGAGGGGGTGGACCTCGTGGTGGTGGGGCCGGAGGCGCCGCTGGTCGCCGGCCTCGTCGACGCCCTGGAGGCGGCCGGCCTCGCGGCCTTCGGGCCGCGGGCCGCGGCGGCGCGGCTCGAAGGCTCGAAGGGCTTCACCAAGGAGCTCTGCGCGGCCTGCGGCATCCCGACCGCCGCCTTCGCGCGCTTCTCCGCGCCCGAGCCCGCCCTCGCCTACCTGCGCGCGCGGGGGGCGCCGATCGTCGTCAAGGCGGACGGGCTCGCGGCCGGCAAGGGCGTCGTCGTGGCCGAGACGCTGCCGGAGGCCGAGGAGGCGGTCGCGCGCCTGCTCGCCGAGCCCGGCGCCGAGGTGGTGATCGAGGAGTGCCTCGTCGGCGAGGAGGCGAGCTTCTTCGCCCTCTGCGACGGGACCCGGGCGGTGGCCTTCGGCACGGCGCAGGACCACAAGCGCGTCCACGACGGCGACCGCGGCCCGAATACCGGCGGCATGGGCGCCTACTCGCCCGCCCCGGTCCTGACGCCCGCGATCGAGGCCGAGGTGATGGACCGGATCATCCGGCCGACCCTCGACGGGATGCGGGCGCGCGGCACGCCCTTCCGGGGCATCCTCTACGCGGGGCTGATGCTGACCGCGGAGGGGCCGAAGCTGATCGAGTACAATGTCCGCTTCGGCGACCCGGAGTGCCAGGTGCTGATGCCGCGGCTCGCGGGCGACCTCGTGCCGGCGCTCCTCGCCGCCGCGGCGGGCGACCTCGCGGGGATCGCGCCGGCCTGGTCGCCGCAGGCGGCGCTCACCGTGGTGATGGCGGCGCCAGGCTATCCGGGGCCGGTGACCCGCGGCTCCGAGATCCGCGGCCTCGCCGAGGCGGAGGCGGCGGGCGCCCTGGTGTTCCAGGCGGGCACGCGGCGGGAGGGCGACCGGCTCCTGGCCGATGGCGGCCGGGTGCTCGCCGTGACGGCGACCGGCGCGGGGATCGCGGAGGCGCAGGGCCGCGCCTACGCGGCCCTGGCGCGGATCGACTGGCCGGAGGGGTTCTACCGGCGCGACATCGGCTGGCGGGCCCTGGAACCGCGCCCTGGGAGCGCGGAGCCGCGCACGCTCGGCGGAGTTGCGGCGGGCAACTCCGCCTAGCTCTTGGTCCTGCATCATCGTCGCCGACGGGTGCTTCGGTTCGCCGCCGAAACGGTGACCCCTTCGGCACCGGCCGCTGTCGGCCGGCGGAATGATGCTTAGAATGCCGGGGACGCGACAGACGGAGCCGTCCCATGCCCGCCGACCTCTTCCCCGGCTTCGACTCCCACTGGATCGACCTGCCGGACGGGCGCTTCTTCGCCCGCGCGGGCGGGCCCGCGGAGGGGCCGCCGGTGCTCCTGCTGCACGGGTTCCCGCAGACCCATGCCTGCTGGCACCGGGTCGCGCCGGCCCTCGCCCGCCGCCACCGGGTGATCTGCCTCGACCTCAAGGGCTACGGCTGGTCGGCGGCCCCGAAGGGCGATCCCGCGCACGAGGCCTATTCCAAGCGCCGGATGGGCGAGGAGGCGGTCGCCGTGATGGAGCGGCTCGGCCACGCGCGCTTCGCGCTCGTCGGCCACGATCGCGGCGGGCGGGTCGGCTACCGGCTCGCCCTCGACCATCCGGGCCGGGTGGCCCGCCTCGCCCTCCTCGACATCCTGCCGACCCTGGTGCAGTGGCGGCGCATCGAGGCGGATCCCGCCCTCTACCCGCATTGGCGCTTCCTCGCCGAGCCGGCCCCCGGCCCGGAGACGCGGATCGGCCGGGGCCCGGACGCCTATTACGAGGGGCTCCTGCGGGGCTGGACCGGCGACGGGACCCTCGACGCCTTCGCGCCGGGCGCCCTCGCCCTCTATCGCCAGAGCTGGTCGGTGCCCGAGCGCATCCACGCCATGTGCGAGGATTACCGGGCCGGCGCCGGGCCGGACCGGGCGGCGGACGAGGCGGACCTCGCGGCCGGCCGCACCCTCGCCTGCCCGACCCTGATCCTGCCCGGGACCGGCTTCGTCGGCCGGGGCGGGCTCGATCCGGTGCTGGGCGCGTGGCGCGAGACCTTCGCGCCGGCGGCCGCGGGCGCCGCCATCGCCTCCGGGCACTTCGTGGCGGAGGAGAACACGGAGGAGACCCTGCGGGCGCTGGTGCCGTTCCTCGCGGCGGCCTGAGCCGGGATCAGGCCGCCCTGCCCCGCGCCGCCTCCGGCACCTCCTCCGTGCGCACCGTGAACTCGGCGAGCCGCGCCTCCCCGAAGCTCGTGGTGAGCGCCACGTCGGTGGCGTCGCGGCCGCGGGCCATCAGGATGCGGCCGATGCGCGGGCGGTTGTGGCGGGCGTCGAACGTGTACCAGCGCCCGTCGAGATAGACCTCGCACCAGGCCGAGAAATCCATCGGGTCGGGCACCGGCGGCACGCCGATGTCGCCGAGATAGCCCGTGCAGTAGCGCGCCGGGATGTTCATGCAGCGGCAGAAGGCGACCGTCAGGTGCGCGAAGTCCCGGCAGACGCCGCGCCCCTGCGCGTAGGCCTCCGAGGCGCTGCGGGTCGCGTCCGCCTGCATGTAGTCGAAGCGGATGTGGCGGTGCACGAAGTCGACGATGGCCTGGACGCGGCCCCAGCCCTCCGGCACCGCGCCGAAGAGCTGCCAGGCGGTCGCCCCGAGCTTGTCGGTGTCGCAGTAGCGGCTGCCCATCAGGAAGGGCAGCACCGCGTCCGGCAGGTCGGCCACCGGGACCTGCCGGGCCTGCGGCGCCTGCTCGTCCGGCCGGCCGGAATCCCGCACCGTCGCCTCGGCCGCCATGCGCAGCCGCCCGGCCGGCGCGAGGATGCGCGTGCAGAGATTGTCGAACGCGTCCCGGTACTGGCGCGCCGGCAGCGGCGGGTCGAAGACGATCGCCTCGGGTGCCAGCAGATCGGCCGCGCGGGACGGATGGGTGCTCAGCATCAGCACCATCGGGGTCGGCGCGGGCAGGTCGAAGGCGATCGAGAAGCCTGTTCTGATTCTCATGCGTGCGCCACGGTCGGGGACGTCTCGACACAGAAGTCCTTCATGCCGCGCATGTTCCGGCCGCGCCTGCCGATATCGGCCTCACACTGCCTAAATTGCAAGCAGAGGCCGGCCGCCCGGGCGCGACGATTCGGCCTGCCGCAGGCGGAAGACGGCCGAATGCTGCCGGGACGCAGCGTCAGGACCCGAAGAGCGCGTCCGCCAGGAGCTTGGCGTTGAGCCCGACGATCAGCGCCGCGATGACCCAGGACAGGCCCCGCAGCCAGCCGGGGATCGCGAGCGGCCCCATCTTGGCCGGGTCGGAGACGAAGCGGATGAGCGGGATCACCGCGAAGGGGAGCTGCATCGAGAGCACGACCTGGCTCAGCACCAGCAGCCGCGCGGTGCCCGCGTCGCCGTAGAGGGCGGTGACCGCGATGACCGGCACGATGGCGATGGCCCGGGTCAGGAGGCGGCGCAGCCAGGGCGCGAGGCGAAGCCGCAGGAAGCCCTCCATGACGATCTGGCCGGCGAGCGTCGCCGTGACCGTGGAGTTGAGGCCCGAGGCGAGGAGCGCCACCGCGAACAGGATCGAGGCGAGGCCGGTGCCGAGCAGCGGCGCGAGCAGCTCGTGCGCCTGCTCGATCTCCTCGACGTCGGTCCGCCCGGCGGCGTGGAAGACGCTCGCCGCCATGATCAGGATCGCGGCATTGACGAAGAGGGCGAGCATCAGGGCGATGGTCGAATCCGCCACCGCGAAGCGCAGGGCCGCGCGCCGGCCGGGCTCGGTCCGCGGATAGGCCCGGGTCTGCACGATGGCCGAGTGGAGGTAGAGGTTGTGGGGCATCACGGTCGCCCCGAGGATGCCGATGGCGAGGTAGAGGGCGGCCGGATCGGTGACGATGGCGGGGCTCGGCACGAAGCCGCCCAGCACCGCCCGCAGCGGCGGCGCCGCGAGCGCGATCTGGACGGCGAAGCAGGCGAAGATCAGGGTCAGGAGGGCGATCACGAAGGCTTCGAGGGCGCGGAAGCCCCGCCGCATCAGGAGCAGGATCAGCAGCACGTCGAGGCCGGTGAGCACCGCGCCCCACAGGAGCGGGAGGCCGAAGAGCAGCTTCAGGGCGATGGCGGTGCCGATCACCTCGGCGAGGTCGCAGGCGATGATCGCCGCCTCGCAGGCGAGCCAGAGGGCGAGGCCCACCGGCCGGGGATAATGGTCGCGGCAGGCCTGCGCGAGGTCGCGGCCGGTGGCGATGCCGAGCCGGGCGGCGAGCGCCTGCAGCACGATCGCCATCAGGTTCGACAGCAGGACGACGGCGAGCAGGGTGTAGCCGAACTTGGCGCCGCCCGCGATGTCGGTGGCCCAGTTGCCCGGGTCCATGTAGCCGACCGAGACCATGTAGCCAGGCCCCAGGAAGGCGAGCAGCCGCCGCAGCCAGGAGCCCGTGCCGTGCACCGCGACGCTCCCGTTCATCGCCCCGAGGCTCGCCTCCCCCCCGGCCTGTTCGAACCGCCACGCCCGCATCGTCCCGCGCTCCCGCCTGCGCGGCGATTATAGCTGGTGCTATAATCAATCGACAAGGCTGAATGGGGTGGCACGGAGCGAATCGCCGCGCGGGCGGGCCGGCGCCCCGTCAGGGCAGGAAAATGGACTCGGCCGCGCGAGCCCAGCAATTCTGCCCGGTTCCGCAGCGAGAAAGCCCACGACAATCGATGATCCGACGTATTCGTGAGACTTTCCTCGGCGACGACAGCTCATGGTGCTGCGGCGGCCTCGGAACAAACCGCAGGGCCTCGGCTTGACCCGGCTCGATCAAGCGAGGACACATGCGCCACGACAGCACCGATCATCTGAGGCCGCCCACCCGCCGCCCGACCTGGCTGGTGCCTACCCTGGTCGCCTCAGGGGCTGCCCTCGGGGCCTCGGCGGTCTACGCCGCCATCAAGGCCCGCGAGGCGGAGCGGGACCACCCGCCCGTCGGCCGGTTCCTCACCGTCGACGGGGTGCGCCTGCACTACGTGGAGCGGGGACGGGGCGACCCCCTGGTGCTCATTCACGGCAACGGCACCATGATCGAGGATTTCCTCGTCAGCGGCGTGGTCGAGGCGCTCGCCACGCGCCACCGGGTGATCATCATCGACCGGCCGGGCTACGGCTACACGTCGCGCCCGCGGGCCCTCTGGACGCCGCGGGCGCACGCGACGCTCGCACGCGACGCTGTTTCAGGGCGCGCTGGAGCGCCTCGGGGTCAGAGGGGCGGTCGTGCTCGGGCATTCGTGGGGCAGCCTGGTCGCGGTCGCCCTCGCGCTGCAGGCCCCGCACCTCGTGCGCAGCCTCGTGCTCGCCTCGGGGTACTATTACCCGACCCTGCGGGCCGACGTGGTCCTGTTCTCGCCCCCGGCCATCCCGGTGCTCGGGGATGTGATGCGCCACACCGTGTCGCCGCTGATCGCCCGGCTCATCCTGCCGGGCCTGATCAAGGCCATGTTCGCGCCCGCCGACGTGCCGGCGCGCTTCGACGCGCAGATGCCCAAGGAGCTGATGCTCCGCCCGTCGCAGCTGCGCGCGGCGGCCGAGGACGCGGCGCTCATGACCCCCGTCAGCATGGAGCTTCAGGGGCATTACCGCGACCTGACGCAGAAGGTGGTGATCATCACGGGCGCGGACGACCAGATCGCCGATGTCGGCCGCCAATCGGAGCGGCTGCACCGGGACGTGCCGCGCAGCGACTTCATCGTCGTTCCGGGCATGGGCCACATGATCCATCACCTCGCGCCCGACCGGGTCATCGACGCGATCGCGCGGGCCTCGGCGCGGAGCCAAGCCAGGGCCGCCTGATCCGGGATCCGCTCGATCGCAGCGGATCCCGGATCGCAAGCCCGCGCGGCGCCTGAGCGACGCCGATATCCGCACGGCCGAAATGGGAGATGGCGAAGCCATCGACCGGATGGCGGATGAGCCGCCCGCGGAGATCGCGCGGCGGGGCCATTCCGCTCAGTCCCGCCGCGCGCGGAAGAACTCCCGCAGCAGGGAAGCGGCCTCGCTCTCGCGCAGCCCCCCGTAGACCTCCGGGGCGTGGTGGCAGGTGGGCTGCGCGAAGAAGCGCGGCCCGTGCTCGACGGCGCCGCCCTTCGGGTCGGCGGCGGCGAAGTAGAGGCGGCGCAGGCGCGCGAGGCTGATCGCCGCCGCGCACATGCCGCAGGGCTCCAGCGTCACGTAGAGGTCGCAGCCGATCAGCCGCTCGTCGCCGATCGCCCGGCAGGCGGCCCGGATCGCCAGGATCTCCGCATGCGCGGTCGGGTCCCGCAGGGCGCGCGGGCGGTTGCCCGCCACCGCCAGCACGGTCCCGTCGCGCACGATCGCGGCGCCCACCGGCACCTCCCCGAGGGCGGCCGCCTCCCGCGCCGCCGCGAAGGCGAGCCCGAGCGGATCGGGGCGGCCCCGTCTCGTCGTCTCCGGCGAATCCCCCATCGGCCCCGCTCGCGGAAAAGGATGCGCTCTGGTATCAGGCGCGCATGAGCGACAGCAACGACGACGAGCCCCGCGGGGAGAGGCGCCGCCGCGGGACGGCCGAGGCGTCCCCCGGCGCGGCCTCCCCCGCCCGCCCCGCGCCCTCCGAGACGGCCGAGCCCGAGCGCATCGCCAAGGTCATGGCCCGGGCGGGCGTCGCCTCGCGGCGGGACGCGGAGGCGATGATCCTGGAGGGGCGCGTCAGCCTCAACGGCGAGACCCTGACCACGCCCGCCGTGACGGTCGGGCCCGGCGACCGCATCGTCGTCGACGGCGAGCCCCTGCCCGTCCGCGAGCGCACCCGGCTGTGGATCTTCCACAAGCCCCGCGGCGTGGTCACCACCGCCCGCGACCCCGAGGGGCGCCAGACCGTGTTCGACATCCTGCCCGAGGACCTGCCGCGGGTGGTGGCGATCGGCCGGCTCGACATCAACACCGAGGGGCTGCTGCTCCTCACCAATGATGGCGGTCTCGCCAAGGTGATCGCCCATCCGGAGACCGGCTGGCTGCGCCGCTACCGGGTGCGCGCCTACGGCGACGTCGACCAGGCGGCCCTCGACCGCCTGCGCGGCGGCGTCACCATCGACGGGATGGAATACGGCCCCGTCGAGGCCAGCATCGACCGGCAGCAGGGCGACAATGTCTGGCTGACGCTCGGCCTGCGGGAGGGCAAGAACCGCGAGGTGAAGCGGATCCTGGAGCATCTCGGCCTCTCGGTGAACCGGCTGATCCGGCTCTCCTTCGGCCCGTTCCAGCTCGGCGACCTGGAGGTCGGGCTCGTCGAGGAGGTGCGCACCAAGGTGCTCAAGGAGCAGCTCGGCCGCTCCCTCGCCGAGCAGGCCGGCGTCGACTTCACCAGCCCCGTGCGCGAACCGATCGCCCCGTTCGGGTCGCCCAAACCCCCGGCCCCCGCGGCCGGCAGGACGGGCGCCCCGGGTCGCGACCGGCCCCGGGGCGAGCGCCCGGACCGCGGCGCGCGCCCGGATCGCGGGGAGCGCCTCGACCGCGGCGAGCGTCCGGCCCGGCCGGGCCGCGACCCGGCCCGGCCGCAATTCGCGCGCCCGCCCGCCCCCGGGGCGCGCCCGGAGCGGGACCGCAAACCCGCGACCGGGCCGGCCCTGCGCCGGGCGGTCTGGCACGACCCGGAGATCGAGGCCGCGGTCGAGGCGCGCCCGCGGCTGCGGCGGCGGACGAACGATCCCAAGGAGGCCCGGGCCGCGGCGGCCGAGCGCCCGCGCGAGCGGGTCGGCGCGATCGCGACGGGGGAGCGCCGCGTCGTGGTGGAGCGCCTCAAGGCGGAGCCCGCCCCCGAGCCGCGCCGCCCGCCCGAGGGCCGGCCCCGGCCGGAGGGCCGGCAGCGGCCGGAGGGCCGCCTAGATCGCGAGCGGCCCGCCCGCGGCGACCGCCCGCCCCGCGCGGGCGAGGAGCGCCCCGCGCGGCGCCCGCGCCCGGAGGGGTCAGGGCGGCCCGAGGGCGGCGCGCGTCCGCGCCCCGAGGGCGGCGGCCGGCCCGGCTTCGGCAAGGGCGGATTTGACAAGGGCGGCTTCGGCAAGGGCGACTTCGGCAAGGGCGGCCCCGGCGCGGGCCGCGGCGGCCCCGGCTTCGGCAAGGGCGGTCCCGGAAAGGGCGGTCCCGGAAAGGGCGGCTCCGGGTTTGCAAAGGGCGGCCCCGGCTTTGCAAAAGGCGGCTCGAAGGGCGGCCGGCCGGGTCGCGGCGGCGCGGCCCCGCGACCCGGCGGACCGGGCGGACGACCGGGCGGCGGGCGGCCCGGCGAAGGGCGGCCGCCCCGCGGGCGCTGAGCCATGCGCATCGTCGGCGGCGCCCTGCGGGGCCGGGCCCTGGCGGGGCCGCGCAGCGACGCGATCCGGCCGACCTCGGACCGGCTGCGCGAGGCGCTCTTCAACGTGCTGGCCCACGCCTACGGCGACCCCGTCCCGGGGGCACGGGTGCTCGACCTCTTCGCCGGGACCGGCGCCCTGGCCCTGGAGGCCCTGTCGCGGGGCGCCGCCTTCGCGCTGATGGTCGACGAGGGCGCCGAGGCGCGCGGGGTGATCCGCGGCAACGTCGAGGCGCTCGGCCTGGGCGGCACGACCCGGCTCTTCCGCCGCGACGCGACCCGGCTCGGGGCGGCCCCGCCGGGCGAGCCCTTCGGCCTGGTCTTCTGCGACCCGCCCTACGGGCGCGACCTCGCCCCGAGGGCCCTGGAATCCTGCCGGGCGGGCGGCTGGCTCGCGCCGGGGGCCCTCGCCCTGGTCGAGGAGGCGGCCTGCGCCGCCCTCACCCTGCCGCCCGGCTTCTCGGAGCTGGAGCGCCGGACCTACGGCGAGACACAGGTGGTGTTCGCCCGCCTCGACCCCTGATACGACATCCGGTTGATTGCTTCGCAATGCGGATTTCGGCTTCCCTCGAGCGCCGCGCGGGCTTGTCATAGGTTTTCCGGAAGTGATCTTCCGGAAAACCTATGACCCTGCCCGGGATCCGCGGGCGCCCCCGGCATGGCACAAGCGGGGCCGGATGCGGGAGGGGAAGCGGCATGGCGCGTGCGGACGACCTGATCGTGCGGCCCTGCGGCCCGGAGGACATCCCGGCCGTGCAGGCGATCTACGCCCACGCGGTCCGCACCGGCCGCGCCTCGTTCGAGCTCGATCCGCCGGACATGCCCGAGATGCTGCGCCGCCACGCGGGCCTGGTCGGGGCGGGCTACCCCTACCTCGTGGCGGTCGCGGGCGACGCCCTCCTCGGCTACGCCTATGCGGGCCCCTACCGGACCCGGCCGGCCTACCGGGGCACGGTCGAGAACTCGGTCTACGTCGATCCCGCCCGCCTCGGCCAGGGCATCGGCCGGCGCCTGCTCGGGGACCTCGTCGAGGCCGCGACGGCCCGCGGCTTCCGCCAGATGGTGGCGGTGATCGGGGATTCCGCCAACGCGGCCTCGATCCGCCTCCACGCCGCCCTCGGCTTCGCGCAGGTCGGGGTGCTGCGGGCGGTCGGCTGGAAGCACGGGCTCTGGCTCGACACCGTGCTGATGCAGCGGGCGCTCGGCCCGGGCGACGCGGCGCCGCCGGACGCCCCGTGACCGGACCGCCCACGGCGGCGCGGCCCTCCTCAGGCGAGGGCCCGCCCCTCGGGACGTCGAGCGCGGTCCGGGCGGCCGCGTTGGCGATCACCTCGACGAGGCGGGCGTCGTCCCGGCCGCCCGCGGCGGCCGGCCCGGCCCCGATGCGTTAATCGGCTGCTAACCCTAACGTTTTATTGCCGGTCCGGGGAGCCGCGCGCTTGCGGGGCCGTGGCCGCGCATCCGGGCGGCTCCCTCGATCCTGGGGTCCGGCGCCCTGCCCTGCAGGCCCGGCGAGGCGGAGCGGCCGGTGGTGCCAGAGCGGCCGACAGACGAGCGGGGACGGGCCGCCGGGAAGCGGCCGGCGAACCCGTCCGCTGGCGGAGCCGGATCCGCGCCGGGACCCTGGTCCGCGCCGGGACCCTGGTCCGCAGGCGGGCTCGCCCTCGCGGCGCTGCTCCTGGCCGGACCGGCCCGGGCCCAGGCTCCGCTCCCCGGCACGGACCCGGCGCCCGGAATCGCCGCCGAGGCGGGCGGCGCGGCGGCGTCCGGGAGCCTGCGCCTGCGCGGCACGGCCGAGACAGGTCCCCGCGCCCAAGCCCGTTCCTCCGCCCGCCCTCTGGGCGCGGGCGAGAAGCCCCGCCGGCCGCCGCAGCGGCGCACCCGGCCGCCGACGGCGGGCCTCGTGCGGCCGCTCACGCAGGCTCCGGTCGCCGATCCGCCGGCCCTGCATCCGGTCGTGCAGGAGCCGGTGGTCGGCCTGCCCGATCCGAACCTCGCCGCGCCGCTCCTGCGGCGACGCCCGATCGACCCGACCGACCCCTACGCGCCGCTCGGCGTGAAGGTCGGCGGCCTGACGCTGTTTCCCGCCCTGCAGCAGAGCGCCGGCTACGACACCAACCCGGACCGCGCCGCCAAGGGCAAGGGCTCGGCGGCGTTCCGCACGGACGGCGAGCTCGGCTTCCAGAGCGACTGGTCGGCCCACTCGCTCAGCGGGACCCTGCGCGGGGGCTACGTCAGCTTCCCGGACAACCGCACGGCCGACCGCCCGGACGGCGACGGCGCCTTCCTCCTGCGCCTCGACGCCTCCCGCGACACCCGGATCGAGGTCCAGGGCAGCTACCTCGTCACGACCCAGCGCGCGAACAGTCCGGACCTCAACGCGCAGTTGCGCGAGCGTCCGGTCGCGGCGAGCTACGGCGGCACGGTCGGGGTGGTGCAGGATTTCAACCGCCTGCAGGTGGCCCTGCGCGGGGTGATCACCCGCGATTCCTTCGACGACGCGCTCCTCGCCAACGGCTCGGTCCAGCGCCAGGACGAGCGCAACGCCAACACCTACGGGCTGCGCCTGCGCACGGGCTACGAGATCGGCCCGGGCTTCACCCCCTTCGTGGACGCGCTCCTCGACACCCGCGTGCACGACCTGCGGGCCGATTCCGCGGGCTACCGGCGGGACTCGGACGGGCTGACGCTGCGGGGCGGGTCGTCGTTCGAACTCTCGCGCATCCTCATCGGCGAGGTCTCGGCCGGCTATCTGCGCCGCGGCTACGCGGACAACCGCCTGCGCGACGTCACCGGCCCGGTCTTCGACGGGGCGCTGCTCTGGGCCGCGACGCCGCTGATCGCCCTGCGGCTCACCGCCAGCACCGGCGTGATCGAGACCGTGGTGCCGAACGCGAGCGGCGTCCTCACCCAATCCTACGGGGCGGAGCTCACCTACGACCTCCTGCGCAACCTGCGCCTGACGCTGATGGGCTCTCTCTACTCGAACGAGTATCGGGGCGTCGGCATCCGCGAGGACGGGCTGCTCGCCGGCCTGAAGCTCGATTACCGGCTCACCCGCTGGCTCGGCATCCGGGCGAGCTACACGCACGAGGACCTGCGCAGCACCGCGGCGGGATCGAGCTACCGCTCCGACACGTTCCTGGTGGGAGTGCGGGTCAATCCGTGAGCCGGGCCGGCGGCGCCGCCCGGCCGGGCTTGCCATCCGTCTCCGGGAAGCAATCGTCCCGTTGAAGGCGGATATCCTGTCGTGCAGCCGAGTTGTCCATCCGTCACGACGCCTCGCGCCGCAGGATGGCGCCTGGCGATGAAAGCAGAATGGCCGCACATCACGGCTATGCAGAAGAAATTCTGAAGCCCGCAGCGGAGAATATGCATCTCAACCCGATGACGCCGATCGGCCCGGTGCATCCCCTGCGCGAGCCGATGTGCGAGAGCCGCGAGCCGGACATGAGCGTCGAGGCCGTCCATGCCAGCCCCTCCGGGCGGAACTGCTTCGCGGACCGCGACCACGACGACTCCATCGGGGTGCCGCCGACGCGCTCTCCGCCGCGGTCCTGATCCTGGCGCCGGACCGGCGCATCGTGTTCGGCAACGCTCAAGGCGCGGGCCGAGCGCGCGCGGGGGAGCCTGCTCCGCGAGCGGGCGGGACGCCTCGTGGGCGCGACGGCGGACGGGAGGCGGCTCGTGGCCGAGGTGACCGCCCGGCACGGGAGCAGGGGACGCGACGCGCGCCTCAGCGACGCGACGGGACGGGTCCCGTACGCCTCCCGGGTCGCCCTGGCGAAGGTCGGCGAGGCGCTCCTGCGCCTCCTGCGCGAGCCGGAGCGGGACTTCGTCACCCCCGCTCGCCTCGGCCGCCACCCTGGTCCGGCTCCCGCCCGGCGAGCTGCGGGTGCTCGCACACGGATCTCCTGCGCGTCGTGCTCGGCCTGCGGTCGCCCCTCGGGGACGCGTCGTAACCGCCGGATGCGCGACAGGCGAAAGCTGCCCGCACGCTGAGTTCGCGCTGCCGATCACGGCGCCCGCGCAACTCTTCAAGACGACGAACTCTCTCCTCCGTTTGGCGGAGGCGCAAGCGGCGTAAATCGACAAGGATGCACTCCGAGACGACCCGGGAGCATCATCACTCATGCCGGATGTGGTAGCCATGACTGCATTTCTGCCGATCATCTGCCACGCCGACCGCGTCGTTCAGGCGGCCTCGCCCGGGGCGAGCGATCTCGCGGATGTCCCCGCCCCCGCCACCCGCGCGGGCGACGCCGACTGATCCACGAAGGCCGGCGGGACGGCCGCCGAACAGGGGCGTGACGCCATGGACAACATCATCATGCTGTTCGCCTGCCTGATGATCGGGATCATCCTGCAGAAGGCCGGGCGCGTCCCCGACAACGCCCACACGGCCCTGAACGCCTTCATCATCCACATCTCGCTGCCGGCGCTGATCCTGTCCCACATCCACTCCGTGCGCATCGACGCGTCCGTGCTCTACGCGATCGCCATGCCGTGGATCGTCTTCTTCGCGAGCGTGGTGCTGTTCTGGCTGCTCGGCAGGATGCTGAACTTCAGCAGGAAGACGACGGGCGCGCTCAGCGTCGTGGCCGGGCTCGGCAACACCTCCTTCATCGGCCTGCCGGTGATCGAGAGCTTCTTCGGCGCGGACAAGATGCAGCTCGGGATCATCATCGATCAACTCGGGACCTACCTGGTCCTCAGCACGCTCGGGATCCTCGCGGTGTGCTTCTACGCCGAGGGACCATCGCTCACGCACCGCGACATTCTCAAGAGGATCGCGGGCTTCCCGCCGCTGATCGCGCTCGCGGCCGCCCTCCTCCTGCTGCCCCTCCCCTATCCCGACTGGTTCGCGTCGATCCTGGCGCGGCTCGGCGGCACGCTGGCTCCCCTGGCGCTCGTCTCCGTCGGATTGCAGCTTCGCGCCGCGGCCCTCTCCGGCAACGCCCTGGCCCTGTGCCTGGGCATCGGCTACAAGCTCCTGCTCGCCCCCCTGATCATCATGGCCCTGTACATCGGCCTGCTCGGTCTGAGGGGCGTCCCGGTCCAGGTCACGCTGCTCGAATCCGCGATGGCGCCGCAGATCGGCGGGTCGATCGTCGCGATCCAGTACGGCCTCGACGCGCGGCTGATCACGCTGCTCGTCGGCATCGGCACCGTGCTGTCCTTCCTGACGCTGCCGCTCTGGTGGGGCCTGTGCGCCCGGATCTGATCCCCGGCCCGCCCGCTCGGGGCCGCGGTCCCGCCGCGACGGGCGCCCGGGGCCCCGCCGCCCCGTCGAGCCACGGCCCCCTGATGCCGGGCGACACGCGACGGCCCGCGACCGGGTCAGCCGAACCGGCCGCCTCCCGGCGCCCGCTTCCGGGCGACCACCGCGACGATGTGCCAGCGCTTCACCGGGCCGTGGATCGACGGGGCGCGCTCGACCTCCTCGCGCCGCCAGACGACCTCGAAGCGCGCGAACAGCCGCGCGATCTCCTCCGCCGTCCACCCGAGGCAGGCGCCCTCGCGGACCCACTCGTCCCGCATGCCGAAGAAGTGGCCGGCGAACCATCCGTCCGGAGCCAGGGCGTCCTCGATCCCGGCCCAGACGCGCGGGAAGTGCTCCCGCGCGCAGAACGGCAGGCTGAAGCTGGCATTGACGAGCGCCGCTCCGGCGGGCAGCGCCGCGGCCTCGAACCGCGCCCGGACGAAGCGGAACCGGGCGGCGTGGCGCGGCTCGACCGCCGCCCGCACGGCCTCCCCGGCGCGCGCGGAGGCGTCGATCGCGACGACGGTCCACCCCCGGCGCAGCAGGGCGAGGCTGTCCTGACCGGCGCCGCAGCCGAGATCGATCGCGAGCCGCCGCGCGCCCGCCCCGCCGCGGCCCATCCGCCTCAGCGCCTCGACGAGGGACGCCCGGGGCGGATCGTCGATCGGGGACGCGCCGCGCGCCTGCGCCCGGTCGGTCACGGCCGGCCGCTCCCCGCCGCGGGCCGGCACAGGCTCCCCCGCATCAGGAGAGACCGGCCCTCGCGGCGTCCCGGCGCAGACGAGCGCGCCCGACTTGCGCCGAGGCCGGAGCATACGCAACGAGAAGGCCGCGTTGCGGGAGTCATGCCCAAGTGATACTCTTCGTCTGTACAGTTGCAAGTCCGGCCGGATTGGAGCATCGGCGGGAGTGCGGGCGCATCCCCCGGGAGGGGAGGCGTCGAGGACTGCCCCGCCGAGGAGGACGCGTCCTGCCGGTCACGGACATGCGCGGTGCACGGCCAGGGCGGGCGCCGCGTGCCCCCGAACGCGGCCGGACCATCGACCCGACGCGCCACGGAGGAGACCGGCATGCCGACCCGCGACGACAAGGACGGCGCCCGGCCCGAGGGGAGCGCCCCCGAGCAGGGCGACCCGTTCGAGGCCGTGGAGGTCGCGGCGCCCTCGGACCCGCAATCCCTGCCCCTGGACGACCTCGATCTGGCGAGCGGCGGCGCCTCCTGCGGGGCCGGCTCCTGCTCGGCCGACAACACCAAGTGCCGGCGATCCGAGTTCGTCCAGATCACGGACACCAGCAGCCGGTTCAATTCCGGCATTCTCACCACGATCGTGAAGTTCTTCTCCTTCAGATGAGGGGGTGAGATCGCCAGGATGAGCTTGTCTGACATGCAATCCGTGCTGGCGAAACTCTATACCGACGAAATCTATCGGGGTTTGTTCTTCAAGAATCCGGAAGCCGCGGTGGAGAGCCTGGGCCTGCCGGCGGCCGAGGCCGCGGCGCTGGCGGCGCTGCCCCGCGCGCCCGTGGAGGAGATCGCCGGCGAGCTGTTCGGCAAGGCGCTCGACCGCATCCGCAACGCCTACCCGGCGGCCTGCGCCGCGGCGCCGGACCGCGTCGCGCGGGCCTACCGCCGCTACTACGCGGGCCACCCGTCCCAGGATAGGGCGCAGTCCCTGGCGCATCTCATCGGGTTCGGCAGCAGCCTCGCCCAGGCGGTCGGGGCCGGCGACCCGCCCTACCTGTTCGACCTCGTCCGGTACGAGCGGCAGCGGCTCTGCACGAAGCGGGGCGCGGAGCCGGCGCGGTCCGCGGGCGACGGCGAACCGGCGCGCGAGGCCCGGCCCCGCCTGGCGCGCGGGACGACGGTGGAGCGGCACGGCTTCGCGGTCGCGGCGATCGCGGCCGCGCTCGGCCGGGGCGAGGCGGTGGCGCCGCAGCCCTCGGCCTGCATCCTCGCGGTCTATCGCCGGCGGGAGGACGGCGCGCCCGGCGCGCTCGCGATCAACGCGGCGACGGAGCGCCTGCTCGACCTGTGCGACGGGCGCACCGACCTCGCCGCCTGCGCGCGGATCCTGGGAGAGGAGCTGCGGCGGGGGGACGTCGCGGACCTCGTGCGCCGGCACGTCTCGCACCTGGTCCGGCTCGGAGTCCTGCATGCCTGAGCGCCCTGACGCCAGCGCCCACCTGGGCGCGGGGATCGGCTACCGGCTCGACCTGCGCGAGGAGATCCTCGGCGCCGCGGGCCGGGTCGAGGTCGTCGAGGTGATGGCCGACAACTACCTGTTCCGGCCGGAGCGGCGGAACGAACTCGCCGCGCTGCGCGAGCGCCTGCCCATCGTCCTGCACGGCCTCGACCTCTCGGTGGGGAGCGCGGAGCGCCCGAACCCGGACTATCTCGGGGAGGTGCGCCGCCTCTGCCGGCTCACGGCGGCGCCCTACTACAGCGACCACCTCGCGGTGACCCGCGTGCGGGGCGTGAGCCTCGGCCACCTCACGCCGGTCTGGTACGGCCGGTCGAACCTGAGCGCCGCGATCGACAACGTGAACGCGGTCCAGGACTGCCTCGGGATCCCGCTGGTCCTCGAGAACATCACCGCGGACCTGACGATCCCCGGGGCCGAGATGACGGAGGGCGAGTTCTTCCGCGAGCTCGTGCGGGCGACGGGGTGCGGGATGCTCCTCGACGTGACCAACATCGAGGTCAACAGCCTCAACCGCGGCCTGGACCCGGCCGACATCCTGCGCTCCTTTCCCCTGGAGAGCGTCGTGCAGGTCCACCTCTCGGGCGGCGTCGAGGCCGGGGGGCGGATGATCGACAGCCACAGCGCGCCGATCTCCGAGCGGAGCTGGAGCCTCTACGCGGACCTCCTCCGGCGGGCGGCCGCGCGGGTCGTCATCGTCGAGAGGGACGCGGATTTCGACGACGGGGCGGGGATCATGCGGGAGGTGTCGCGCGCCGGGGCGATGCTCGCCGCCGCCCGCGCGGGCGCGCCCGTCAGCCCGTGAGGCCGCGGGCGGCGACCGGGATCTCGCCGACGATCCGTCCTGCGCGGGTCGTCACCAGCCGGTCGACCATGTTGACCACGACGCAGACGTGGTTGGGGACGACCCGCACCACGCTGCCCACCGGCAGCGCCTCCGGGCAGGCCGCGAGGTCGAGGAAGCCGTGCTCCTCGGCGAGCTTGTGGATGCGGGCCCGCGGCGCCTCGCGGATCAGCCCGTACCCGTCGAGGCCGCCGCCCGGATCCGCCGTGAGCGTCTTCGAGCCCGCGTCGAGGACGCCGCGCTCGGGCACGGCCCGGCTCACCACCGTGGCCACCACGTCGAGGGCGCAATCCTCCGGGAGCGCCGCCCCGCAGGCCATCATCATGCGGTCGTTGAAGATCACGGTACCGGCCCGGTGCTCGGTGGCGCCGCGGACCGCCCCGAGATGCCGCAGGTTCGGGGTGCCGCCGGTCGAGACGATGCCGGCCTCCAGCCCCTCCCCGGCCAGGCCCTGCCGGACGCGGTCGAGGAAGGCCTGCGTCGCCGCGACGCCGTCCTCCGGCGGGTAGAGCAGGAGCCCGGCGAAGCGCAGGGAGGGCGTGCCGGCGATCTGCCGCGCCAGGGCCACCGCCTCCTCGGGGCGCGCGACGCCGGCCCGGGCGCGGCCGGTGTCGCATTCCACCATCACCGCGAGGGGGCGCCCGGCCGCGGCCGCCGCCTCGCCCAGCCCCGCCACCACCGCCGGGTGGTCGGCGCTCACCGTCAGGGCGGTGCGCCGCAGCAGGCGGGCGAGGCGCCCGAGCTTCTCCGGCCCGACGAGGTTGTAGCTGATCAGGATGTCGTCGAGGCCGGCCTCGGCCATCACCTCGGCCTCGCCGAGGGTCTGGCAGGTCAGGCCCCGCGCCCCTGCCTCCCGCTGCATCCGCGCCAGGACCGGGCTCTTGTGGGTCTTGATGTGCGGGCGGTTGGCGAGGCCGGCGGCGTCGCAGGCCGCCTGCAGCCGGGCGATGTTCCGCTCGACCCGGTCGAGGTCGATCATCACGGCCGGGCTGCCGAACGTGCGGGCGACCTCTTCGGCGAGGGAGGGCATCGGGGACTCCGGGGCGGCGGGACGAGGCCGCGACCCTCGCCCCGATCCGCGCCCCTGTCCAGCCTCAGCGCACCAGCGCGAGCGGCGCGCCGGACTTGGAGAGGGCGCCGTCCATGGCGCCGCCCGCCGCGCGCAGCCGCGCCGCGACCGTGCCGCCCGGCTGGTAGAGGTAGACCTCGCCGTCGCGGTAGTCCCAGGCCGTGACCTTGGCGAGGTCCTTGTTGGCGCAGCCGCTCGAGGTCGCCTTGTAGAGGTCGAGGGCCGGGGTGCTGGCGAGCGTGATGCGGCAGCTCGCCCCGGTGGCGTCCTTGGCGGTCCAGCCGCCGACCACCGAGGAGCGCCCGCCGGCCGCGACCGGCGGGGGCGGCGCCAGGGCGGCCTGCTGCTGCACCGGCGCGGGCGCCGGGCCCGGCTCGGCCATGATCGGCCCGCCGGGATTGGCCGCCACGCCGGACGGGGCCGCCGGCTCGCCCGGCGCCGCGCTGGCGCCGGGCGGCGGCGCGAGCGGGGCGGAGGTGACCGGGCCGGCGGCGAGGCCGGGCGGGCCGAGATCCGGCTCCGCCTCGGGCGCGGCCGGGCGCGCCTGCCGGGCGGCGAGGCGCGGCGGCGCCGCGTCGAAGCGCGAGGAGGCGCAGGCCCCCAGGCTCGCGGCGAGCGCCGCGACGGCGAGCGACGGCACGGCGACGGGGCGGAGGGTCGAACGCGGCATCACGGATCCCGGACAGGAGGGGTTTTCGCCGCCATAGCCGCACCGGAAGGCGCCCGCAGGGCCGGCCGGAACGACAAAGGCGCCCGCAGGCGCCTTTTCGAGGGGGTGTGGCCGCAATGCCGCAGCGGGAAGGATCATCCCGAATGCGGCGGATTGCGTCGCCATGCGGATGCGGGCTTCGCTCAGGCGCCGCGCGGGCGCGTGAGACGGGATCCGCTCGGATCAACCGGATCCCGGATCAGACCTCGCGCGCCACCATCATCTTCTTGATCTCGGCGATGGCCTTGGCCGGGTTCAGCCCCTTGGGGCAGGTATTGGCGCAGTTCATGATCGTGTGGCAGCGGTAGAGCCGGAACGGGTCGTGCAGGATGTCGAGCCGCTCGCCCGTGTGCTCGTCGCGGCTGTCGATCAGCCAGCGATAGGCCTGGAGCAGCGCCGCCGGGCCGAGGAAGCGGTCGCCGTTCCACCAGTAGCTCGGGCAGGAGGTGGTGCAGCAGGCGCAGAGGATGCACTCGTAGAGCCCGTCGAGGCGGGCGCGGTCCTCCGGCGTCTGGCGCCACTCCTTCTCGGGCGAGGGCGTCTCGGTCTGCAGCCAGGGCTCGATGGCCGCGTGCTGGGCGAAGAAGCTCGACAGGTCCGGCACGAGGTCCTTCAGGACCGGCATGTGCGGCAGCGGATAGATCCGGATCTGGGCCGACCGGCAATCGTCGATGCCGAGCGTGCAGGCCAGCGTGTTCTGCCCCATGATGTTCATGGCGCAGGAGCCGCAGATGCCCTCGCGGCAGGAGCGCCGGAAGGTCAGGGTCGGGTCGACCTTGTTCTTGATCCACAAGAGCGCGTCGAGGACCATCGGCCCGCAATCGTCGCGGTCGACGTAGTAGGTGTCGATCCGCGGATTGTGGCCGTCATCCTCGTTCCAGCGGTAGATCCGGAACTCCTGCAGGTTCTTGGCGCCGGCCGGCTTCGGCCAGGTCTTGCCCTCGCCGTATTGCGAGTTCTTGGGAAGGGAGAATTGGGCCATGTCGCAAACCTAGGCAGATTGATCGGAACCGAGAGCCCGAAGCCGGAGCCGACCGGCCTCGATGGTCAGGAGGAGGGAACCGGCAAGACGATCGTCGTGCGCCCTCCCGATCGCCCGAACCGTGCCGCGGATGCAGGCGCGGCCGCCCCTCACGGCGGGATCGCGGGCGCTGCGGGGAAATCGGGTCACGGCGCGCCTCCCTCACTCCAGCATCCGGAATCCGACCGGGATCGCCCGGGCCGGCCCCTTCAGGCGCCGCTCGAACACGACGAGGCTGTCGTAGAAGGCGATCGCGTCGGTCACGTCGGCGAAGCCCGGGTCGCGCGGCCCCGGGTCGGGGTCGAGCACGTAGCGGGCGTGCAGGCGGTCGAGCAGGTCCTTGGCGTACTCGATGAAGGCGCCGGGCGCCCGGTAGCCGCCGCCGACCTCCGGCCAGTAGGAGCAGTGCACGTCCTCCACCGCGTAGACCCCGTCCGGCGCGAGCAGCGGGTAGAGGGTCTCGAAGGTGGCGATCTGGTGGGCGCTGACGTGGCTGCCGTCGTCGATCACCACGTCGATCCCGCCCATCGCCTCGGCGATCCGCCCCAGCAGCGCCCGGTCGGTCTGGCTGCCGATGTGGATGGTGACGTCCGGATCCCCGACCGTCGCGCAGCGCGGGTCGATGTCGAGGCCGTGGATCACCGCCTCGGGCCCGAGATAGCGCCGCCAGACCTGGAGGGAGCCGCCGTGGTTGACCCCGATCTCCAGCAGCCGGACCGGCCGGCCGCGGTAGCGCGCCAGGTGGCGATCGTAGGCGTCGAGGTAGTGGGTCCATTTCGAGGCGAAGCGGCTCTCCGGATCCGCGTTCTGCGCGAAGTAGGCCTCCCGCATCGGGTTGGCGACGCGCAGGCGCTCGGCCGCGAGGTCCCCGGACGAGGCCCCGCGCACGATCTCCTGCCAGGAGCCGGGCGGCTCCGCCGGGGCCCCGGCCCGCAGGAAATCGGGCGAGGCCGCCGGCTTGGCGCGGCGCATCCGCTTCAGCATGGGGCTCTCCCGCCCGCCGCGCCGCTCAATAGACCCGCGCCTTCGGCTCGATATAGGCGATGTCGTTCGACATCGTGTAGGTGTGGACCGGCCGGTAGTCGATCGTGACCTTGCGGCCCTCCGGGTCGAGCCAGGCGAGGGTGTGCTTCATCCAGTCCTTGTCGTTGCGGTCGGGGAAGTCCTCGCGGGCATGGGCGCCGCGGGATTCGGTGCGGTTGACCGCCGATTCCATCGTGACCACCGCCTGGCCGATCAGGTTGTCGAATTCGAGCGTCTCCAGCAGGTCGGTGTTCCAGACCAGCGAGCGGTCGGTGACCCGGATGTCGTCGATGCCCGACCAGACCTTGTGGATGAGGTGCTTGCCCTCCTCCAGGACCTCGCCGGTGCGGAAGACCGCGCAGTTGTTCTGCATCGTCCGCTGCATGTCGAGGCGCAGCTCCGCGGTCGGCCTGCCGCCATTGGCGTAACGGAAGCGGTCGAGGCGGGCGAGCGCCTTGTCGGCCGAGTCCTTCGGCAGGTCCGGCAGCCGGCCGTTCGCCTCCACGATCTCGGCGCAGCGCAGCCCGGCCGCGCGGCCGAACACCACGAGGTCGATGAGCGAGTTGGAGCCGAGCCGGTTCGCCCCGTGCACCGACACGCAGGCCGCCTCGCCGATCGCCATCAGGCCCGGCACCACGTAGTCGGGATTGCCGTCCCGCAGGGTCAGCACCTCGCCGTGATAGTTCGTCGGGATGCCGCCCATGTTGTAATGGACGGTCGGGAGCACCGGGATCGGCTCCTTGGTGACGTCGACGCCGGCGAAGATCTTGGCCGATTCCGAGATGCCGGGCAGGCGCTCGTGCAGGATCTTGGGATCGAGGTGGTCGAGGTGGAGGTAGATGTGGTCCTTGTTCTTGCCGACGCCGCGGCCGGCGCGGATCTCCATGGTCATGGAGCGGGAGACCACGTCGCGGGAGGCGAGGTCCTTGGCCGAGGGCGCGTAGCGCTCCATGAAGCGCTCGCCCTCCGAATTGGTGAGGTAGCCGCCCTCGCCGCGGGCGCCCTCGGTGATCAGGCAGCCCGCCCCGTAGATGCCGGTCGGGTGGAACTGCACGAATTCCATGTCCTCAAGGGCGAGGCCGGCGCGCAGCACCATGGCGTTGCCGTCGCCCGTGCAGGTATGGGCCGAGGTCGCCGAGAAATAGGCGCGCCCGTAGCCGCCCGTCGCCAGGATGGTCATGGCGGCGCGGAAGCGGTGGATCTCGCCGGTGGCCTGGTCGAGGGCGATGACGCCGCGGCAGCGGCCCTCCTCGTCCATGATCAGGTCGAGGGCGAAGTACTCGATGAAGAAGTTGGTCCGGTTCTTGACCGCCTGCCCGTAGAGGGTGTGCAGCATGGCGTGGCCGGTGCGGTCGGCCGCCGCGCAGGTGCGCTGGGCCGTGCCCTTGCCGTAATCGGTGGTCATGCCGCCGAAGGGCCGCTGGTAGATCTTGCCCTCGGCCGTGCGCGAGAAGGGCACGCCCCAGTGCTCGAGCTCGTAGACCGCGGCCGGGGCGTTGCGCACCAGGTACTCGATCGCGTCCTGGTCGCCCAGCCAGTCCGACCCCTTCACGGTGTCGTACATGTGCCAGCGCCAATCGTCCGGGCCCATATTGCCGAGGGAGGCCGAGATGCCGCCCTGGGCCGCGACCGTGTGCGAGCGGGTCGGGAAGACCTTGGTGATGCAGGCGGTGCGCAGGCCCGCCTGGCTGCAGCCGACCGTGGCGCGCAGCCCCGCGCCGCCGGCGCCGACGACGACGACGTCGAAGCTGTGCTCGACGATGGGGTACGCCTGGCCGGTCTGGGCCGGCGCGGCTTTTCCGTTGATGGCCATGGGCGTGATCCCTCTAGCATTTTCCGACGAAGTGGCTTCCGGCTCGTCGAAGAAAATGCGGCAAATCAGGAACCTGGAGCAGCGTCCGGCGGCAACGTGATCGGGCGCTGCTCGAGGGGGTTGGACGTCAGGCGAAGGCGCGCAGGCTGATCCGCACGATGGCGTACAGGCAGGCGACCGCCACCACCGTGCTGTAGAAGGTGTTGGCGATCACCGCGGCGATCTTCAGACCCTTGTCGTGGACGTAATCCTCGATGACGATCTGCATGCCCATCCGCATATGGTTCGTCACCGAGAGGACGCCCAGGATCAGCAGGATCGCGACGAGCGGGTGCGACACCAGGCGCACCGCGTCCTCGTAGGAGCGGCCGGCGCAGAGGGCGACGATCACCACGAAGGACAGGATCAGCGGCACGTTGGAGACCGCGGTGACGCGGTGCAGCCACCACTCGCCGGTGCCGTGATGGGCCGGGCCGAGCCCCTGCACCCGGGCGTAGGAGGTCCGGATGGTGCGGGTGGCCTCGGGACGGTTGTCGACCATGGCGCTCTCCCTCAGCGTGCCAGCAGGGCCGCGGCCCAGATCACGACCGTGAGCACGGCCGAGCCGACGAGCGTGTACCGCGCCATCGCGATGCGCGTGCCCGGCTCCATGCCGTGCCCGAAATCCCAGATGAGGTGGCGGATGCCGCCCAGCATGTGGTGCATCAGGATCCAGGTATAGACGAAGATCACCAGCCGCCCGAGGATCGAGCCGTAGAGCCAGGCCACGGGATCGTAGGCCGCCTTGCCGGAGGCGAGCGCCACCAGCCAGACCGCCACCAGCGCGGTGCCGCCGTAGAGGGCGATCCCGGTGAGGCGATGGGCCACCGACATCGCCATGGTCCAGGTCCAGCGGTAGATCTGGAGGTGGGGCGAGAGGGGTCGGGCCACGGCGGGCCTGACGATTTCGGCCATGATGCGATCCTTGCTCCGTGCAGGCCCGGCGACTGGTCCGGCTCCCAACTCAGCTACGTATCGGCTCCGTCACGGGGCGACAACGCGGCCACGGGGCCCGGGCGTTCCGGCGGCGCGCCGCCCATTCGTGCCCTCTTTGTTTGGAAATGGTCCGGTTCGCAATGCGAATCTCGTTGACGGAGACTTCGCGATCCGCGAAACCTGGGGACCCATCCGCTCCCTGGTATACCAGAGATTTCCCGCGGCGGCCCTTCGTGCGCGGCGCAGGATCGGGCCCTCTCCCGGCGGGACTGCCCGATGCATTTCGACCTCGTCGACCTGAGCCTGTTCCGCCACGTGGTCGAGGCGGGCTCGATCACCCACGGGGCGGCCCGGGCCAACCTCGCGCTCGCCGCGGCGAGCCACCGCATCCGGGCGATGGAGGCCTCCCTCGGGGCCGCGCTGCTGACCCGGGCCCGGCACGGGGTGACGCCGACGCCGGCCGGGCGCACGCTGCTGTCGCATGCCCGGGCGATCCTGGGGGGCGTCGAGCGGCTGCAGGCGGACCTGGCGGCCTTCGCGGGGGGCGCGGCCGGGCAGATCCGCGTCCTGTCGAACACCAACGCGCTCACCGAATTCCTGCCCGAGGTGCTCTCGGCCTACCTGACGCAGCATCCGGGGGTGAGCGTCGAGATCGAGGAGCGGCTCTCGGACGAGATCGTCGGGCTGGTCGCCGAGGGGGCGGCGGATCTCGGCCTGGTGGCGGCGACCGTCGAGACCGGCACGCTGCAGACCTATCCGTTCCGGCGCGACCGCTTCGTGCTGGCGGTGGCGGCCGACCACCCGCTGGCGTCCCGCGTCGCCGTCCCCTTCGCGGAGGTGATCGACCACGACCTCGTCGGGCTCGACCGGGCGAGCGCCCTGACCCGGTTCCTGCTCACCAAGGCGGCGCGGATCGGCCAGCCGCTGCGGCTGCGGGTGCAGCTGCGGGGCTTCGACGCGGTCTGCCGGCTGGTGGAGTGCCGGGTCGGCCTCGGCATCGTGCCGGAGACCACGGCCCGGCGGGCCGCCCGCACCATGGCGATCGCGATCGTGGCGCTGGAGGATCCCTGGGCGACCCGCGACCTCACCATCTGCATGCGCGACCTCGCCGCCCTGCCGCCCTTCGCGCAGGATTTCGTGGCGCATCTGCGCCGCGGCGAGGCGGGGCCGGGCGCGACGGCGTCCCTCGCCCGGGACGGCGCGGCCTAGGGCGGCACGCGATCACGCGGCGATCGGGCGCCGCTCCAGGTCTCTGATCTCGGGGCCTTGTCTTCGACGAACCGGCATCCCCTTCGTCGGACGATGCGCTCGGTCCGGGGCCGTCAGGGCCGCTCGGGGCCTTCCGGCGGAGCGTCGGCGCCGGCATCAGGCGCGGCGAAATCGGCCCGCCTCGGGTGCGGCGTGTGGCCAGCGCGCCGCCAGCGAGGCGGCCAGGCCCGGCAGCGGCGCGTCCGCGCTCAGCGCGTCCGCGACGGCGTCCGCCTCGTCCATGTCGAGCCCGACCTGGAGCACGCCGTCGATCACCGCGGTCTCGCCGGTGCGCACGTCGTAGACCGTCCAGCCGTGGCGGTCGCGGCGGATGTCGTACCGGATCAGGTCTGCCCGGATCAGGTCTGCCTTGGTGTCCATGGATCCGCTCCGTCGCGATCATCGGGAAGCCGGCGGAATAGCTCCGCCGCGCTCCGGCCTAGGTGCTCGCCCGCACATGCCGGCCGGCGCGGGCCGGCGCGTTTCGGGGCCGAGGGCCATCAGTCAGCCGGGCGGCAGCCCGCCGCCGGGCAGCAACCCGCCGCCGGGCAGCAACCCGCCGCCGGGCAGCAACCCGCCGCCGGGCGGCAGCCCGCCGCCGGGCGGCAGCCCGCCCGGACGTAGCCGCGCGAGATCAGCCGCTCGCGCGCCGCCCGCTGCCGCTCCGCCTCGTCGAGCGCTGCGAGCGCGTCGGCCACCGCCCGCCGCAGGGCCGCGCAGGGATCGCCGCCCGCCTCGCGCAGATAGGCCGCCGTCACCGCGTCGAGGGCCGGATGCGCCTCGCCCTGCCTCGCGCCATCCGCCATCGCCGCCGACTCATCTTGAGAACATAACGTGAACAAAACACGCGGCGGGCAATCGGTCAAGGTTGCGGACGGGCGGCGGGGGCGCGTGTGGATTGCGGGGATGCGGCTGGGGCGTGCGCGTCAGACCACATCCGCTCGACCCCTTTGGGATGGCGGATTGGGGCTTCGCTCAGGCGCCGCGCGGGGGTGTGATCCGGGCGGATGGTCGGCCGCGTGCGCTGCGCCGCGCTTCGGCAGCGCTCCCGTCCCGGAGGCAGCCCGCCGGGCGCTTCCCGACCATTACGGGCGATGCGCGGCCGTCGGGGTCCTGGAGGCCACCCGGCCCCGGAGGGCCACCCGGCCCCGGAGGGGCATCCGGGCGCGGGGTGCGGGCGCCGGCCGCGGGCGGGGTCGGACGCGCCGGCTCTCCGGCATCGCGGCCCCTCGGGCGGCGGGTCTCAGCCCGCGTAGAGGTCCCGGTTGGCGTCCCGCAGCACGTTCTTCTGCACCTTGCCCATGGTGTTGCGGGGCAACTCGTTCACGAACAGCACGCGCTTGGGCAGCTTGAACTTGGCGAGCCGGGCCTCGAGGGCGCCCAGGATCTCGGCCTCGCCCACCCGCTCGCCCGGCCGGCGCACCACCACGGCCGTCACGCCCTCGCCGAAATCCCGGTGCGGCAGGCCGATCACGGCCGATTCGAGCACGCCCGGCAGCGCGTCGATCTCGGTCTCGACCTCCTTCGGGTAGACGTTGTAGCCGCCCGTGATGATGAGGTCCTTGCCCCGCCCCACGATGTGGACGTAGCCGCGCGCGTCGATCTTGCCGAGGTCGCCGGTGATGAAGAAGCCGTCGGGCTTGAACTCCGCCGCGGTCTTCTCCGGCATGCGCCAGTAGCCCTTGAAGACGTTGGGACCGCGCACCTCGATCATGCCGACCGCCTCGGCCGGGAGCGGCGCCCCGCTCTCCGGATCGACCACCCGCAGCGCCACCCCCGGCAGCGGGAAGCCGACCGTGCCCGCCACCCGCTCCCCGTCATAGGGGTTCGAGGTGCTCATGTTGGTCTCGGTCATGCCGTAGCGCTCGAGGATCGCGTGGCCGGTGCGCTCGCGCCACTCGCGATGGGTCTCGGCCAGGAGCGGCGCCGAGCCGGAGACGAACAGGCGCATGCCCCTGGCCGCCGCCGGCGTCAGGCCCGGCTCCTTGAGGAGGCGGGTGTAGAAGGTCGGCACGCCCATCAGCACGCTCGCCCGGCCCATCAGGGCGAGGATCCGCGGCGGGTCGAGCCGGGGCAGGAAGATCATCGCGGCGCCCGCCATCAGCACCGTGTTGGTGGCCACGAACAGCCCGTGGGTGTGGAAGACCGGCAGCGCGTGGATCAGCACGTCGTCCGCCGTGAAGCGCCACGCCTCGACCAGGGTGAGCGCGTTCGAGGCGAGGTTGTCGTGGGTGAGCATGGCGCCCTTCGAGCGCCCGGTCGTGCCGGAGGTGTAGAGGATCGCCGCGAGGTCGTCGGAGCCCCGCGCCACGTCCGCGAAGCTCTCGGTCTGGCCGCGCGCCTCCGCCGCCATCGTGCCCTCGCCCGCCGCGTCGAGGGTGGCGACCTGCTTGACGCCCGCCGCCTCCGCCACCGGCCGCAGCGTGTCGAGCCGGCCCGGATCGCAGACGAACAGCGCCGGCTCGGCGTCGCCGAGGAAGTAGGCGATCTCGGCCGGGGTGTAGGCGGTGTTGAGGGGCAGGAACACCGCGCCCGCCCGCACGCAGCCGAGATAGAGCGCGATCACCGCCGGGCTCTTCTCCACCTGCACGGCGACCCGGTCGCCCGGCGCCACGCCGAGGCCGACGAGGGCGGCCGCGTAGGCCCCGGACGCCGCCACGAGGTCGGCGTAACTCCAGCGCAGGCCCTCGGGCGTCTCGAGGAAGAGGCGCGCGGCGGGGTCCTGCGGCAGGCGGGCGCGGACGAGGTCGAAGAAGTGGTTGGCCATGGTGGGGATCCGGACAGGGAGCGGCGCGTCGGGTCGCCTCAGGCCTCCGCCAGCGCGACGGCGCGGGCGGGGGGCAGGTTCTGGCGCAATTCGCGGTTGACCGCGATGGAGGCCGAGACCGTGCCGAGGTTGGCGTAGGTCTCGTGGTTCTTCTCGATCGCCGCGAGGTCGTAGAGGTAGTTCACCATCAGCCCGTAGGACTGGGCGAGGCCCTTCTTGGAGACGTCGCCGAGGAAGTTCAGCCGCTCCAGCCGGGCGCCGTTGCCGAGATGGAAGCGGGCGACCGGGTCGACCGGCTTGCCGCGCGGGGTCTTGGCGCGCAGGAAGTAGTAGGCGGCGGCCGGCAGCAGCGCCTTGCGCACCGTCTCCGCGGTCGCCTTGTCGGCGTGCCAGTCGGGCCTGTCGAGGAGGCGCAGGGTCTCGACGTCCTCGCGCGTGAGGCCCTGCGGCGCGTCCGCCCGGCGCTCGCGGTCGAGCCAGTGGCGGAAGCCCGGCACCGGCGAGAGCGTCACGAAGGTCTTCAGCGCCGGCATCTCCCGGCAGAGATCCTCCACCACCTGCTTGATCAGGAAATTGCCGAAGGTCACGCCGGCGAGCCCGCGCTGGCAGTTCGAGATCGAGTAGAAGATCGCGGCCGTGGCCTCGCGCGAGGCCATGGGCTGGCGCTCATCCGAGAGGATCGGGCCGATCGCCGTGGCGATGCTGGTGGTCAGCGCCACCTCGACGAAGATCAGCGGCTCGTCGACCAGGGCCGGGTGGAAGAACGCGAAGCAGCGCCGGTCCGCCGGCTCGATCCGCCGCCGCAGGTCGTCCCAGCCCGAGATCGCGTGCACCGCCTCGTAGCGGATGATCTTCTCCAGGATGTGGGCCGGCGTGGTCCAGTCGATCCGGTGCAGCACCAGGAAGCCGCGGTTGAACCAGGAGGCGAAGAGGTGCTCGAAGTCGGAATCGAGGCTCTCGACCGCGTCCAGCAGGGCGGCGTCGCGGTCCTCGGCGCCGCGCAGGAGGTCGCGGTAGCTGAACAGGTCCTCGCGCATGCGCACCAGCGCGATCGTGCCGTCGCGGGCGAGGTTGAGGCGGCGGATCAATTCCTGCGAGCGCGGCTCGGCCGCCTCGTGCAGCCGCCCGAGGGTCGCCCGCGAGGGGGCCGCCTGGTAGCCCGCGATGGCGCCCGCCACCGCCTCGACGTCGGCGCCGAAATCCACCGCGATCCGGCGCAGGAAGTCGTGGCGCTCGGCCACCGTGAAGGTGGCGTAGCGGTCGAGGATGATGCGGGCGAGGGCGACGCCCGAGGCCTCGCCCCGCCGCGAGATCAGGTCCTCGCAGAGCTTGACGAGGTCGGGGACGCTCGCCCGCGACAGAGCCTCCCCCCGGCCGAAGGGGATGAGCCCGCGGCCTCGCTCCGTGATGCTCTGGAGGAGGTCGCCGAGGAAGGAGATCGCCACCATGTCGCCAGCCCACGCTCCGTGCCGCCTGTCCGCGGCGGGCAAGTCTTCCGCGACGGGCAAGTCTTCCGCGACGGGCAAGTCTCCTGCCGCGCCGCCCGTCCGGGACAGATAGGGTTCCGCCGCGCCGGCGGAGAAGTCTCGGCCCGCCACGGCGTCAGCTCCCGAGCAGCCGGTCCGGCAGCCACAGGGCGATGCCGGGCGCGACGCACAGGATCAGGATCGCCGCCGCCATCAGCAGCACGAAGGGCAGCGTGCCCCAGATGATGTCCGAGAGCGGGATGTCCGGCGCGATGTTCTTGATCACGAAGATGTTGAGGCCGACCGGGGGATGGATCAGGCCCATCTCCATGGTGATGGTCATCACCACCCCGAACCAGACGAGGTCGAAGCCCGCGGCCTTGAGCGGCGGCAGGATGATCGGCGCGGTCATCAGGATGATCGAGACCGGCGGCAGGAAGAAGCCGAGCACCACGACGAGGAGCAGGATCGTCGCCAGCAGCAGCCAGGGCGAGAGCTGCAGCGCCACGATCGCGGCGGCCGCGGCCTGCGAGATGTGCAGGTAGCTCATCACGTAGGCGTAGAGCAGCGACATGCCGATGATCAGCATCAGCATGGTCGATTCGCGCAGGGTGGCGGTGAGGATCGGGTCGACGTCCCGCGGTTTCCAGACCCCGTAGATCAGCGCGATCAGCACGAGCGCCAGGATGCCGCCGAGCCCCGCCGTCTCGGAGGGGGTGGCGTAGCCGCCGTAGAGCGCCACCATCACGCCGGTGAGCAGGACCACGAAGGGCATCACCCGCGGCAGCGTCGAGAAGCGCTGCGCCATCGAGTAGCTCTCCTCGGCCAGGATCGCGTGGCCGGGCCCGCCCGCCGCCTGGACCGCCCGCGCGGCGGCGAATTCCCGCCGGAAGCGGAAGACCGCGTAGAGGGCGAAGAGCGCGACCAGGAGGAGGCCCGGACCGATCCCCGCGAGGAAGAGCCGCCCGAGGGATTGCTCGGCCGCCACCGCGTAGAGGATCATGGTGATCGAGGGCGGCAGCAGGATGCCGAGCGTGCCGCCCGCCGCGATGATCCCGGCCGCGAATCCCCCCGAATAGCCGCGCTTGCGCATCTCCGGGATGCCGGCCGAGCCGATCGCCGAGCAGGTGGCCGGGCTCGACCCCGCCATGGCGGCGAAGAGCGCGCAGGCGAAGACGTTGGCGATGCCGAGCCCCCCGGGGATGCGGTGCATCCAGGCGTGCATCGCCGAGTAGAGGTCCTGGCCGGCCTTCGAGCGCCCGATCGCCGCGCCCTTCAGGATGAAGAGCGGGATCGACAGCAGCGTGATCGACGCCATCTCCTCGTAGACGTTCTGCGCCACCGTATCGAGGGAGGCGCCCGGCATAAAGGCCAGCATGAAGACGAGGGCGACCGCCCCGAGCGCGAAGGCGATCGGGATGCCCGACAGCATCGCCCCGAGCGTCGCCCCGGCATAGAGGATTCCGACGACGGCCGTGCTCATTGGGCGGCCCTCCCGGGCCGCGGGGCCCTCCCGGGCTGCGGGGCCACTTCGGGCTGCGGGGCCACTTCGGGCTGCGGGGCCACTTCGGGCCGCGGGCCCGCCTCGGGCCGCGGGCCCGCCTCGGGCCGCGAGGCCACCTCGGCGAGGTCGGCCCCGAGCCCGACCTTGGGATCGGCGCGGCCGGCCGCGAGGGGGCCCCGCGCGATCCCCTCGGCGAGCTGCAGCAGGAGCTGCAGGGTGAGCAGTGTCATGCCGGAGGCCATCAGCGCGTAGGGGATCCAGAGGGGCGGGCCCCAGGTCGATTGCGAGGTCTGCCCGTCGACCCAGGCCTCATGCAGAAGGGTCCAGCTCTTCCACGAGAAGAAGGCGACGAAGAGCAGGCTGACGAGGTCGGCGAGGACGAGCCGCGCGGCGTTGACGCGGGGGCTCAGCAGGCCGGTCAGCGCCTCGATGGCGACGTGGCCGCGCCGCGCCTGCACGGCGGCCGCCGACAGGAAGGTCGCGCCGACGATCAGGAACACCGCCGTCTCGTCCTGCCACTCGGTCGGGACCTTGAGGAAGTAGCGCACCACGACGCTGTGGGTGAGGACCAGGCAGGCCGCCATCAGGGCGAGCCCCCCGAGGAGCAGGATCAGCCGGTTGACGGCCGCCATGGCGGCCTCGACGGCGCCGAGCGCCCCCGGGGCGCGCGGGATGCCGCGCCCGTCGTGGCCGGCGGCCGCCGCCGAGGCCGCGTCGAAGGCGTGGCTCACGCGACTGCCTCCGCGAGCTTGAGCATCTCGGCGCAGCTCGACGATTTCGCCGCGTAATCCTTCCAGGCGGTGTCGCGGGCGATGTCGCGCCAGCGGCCGAGGGTCGCCTCGTCGAGGGTCGCGATCTTGGCGCCGGCCTTCCCGAAGACCTGCTCGACCCGGTCGTCGTCCGCCATCGCGCCCTGCTGCCCGAAGGACTCCAGCTCGGCCCCGACCTGCATGATCAGGTCCTTCTGGTCCTTCGGCAGGCCGTCGAAGACGATCTTCGACATCATGATCGGCTCCAGCATGAACCAGTAGGAGCGGCCCTTGCCGGAGGTCAGCGCCTTGGCGAGCTCCTCCAGGCGGAAGGAGATCAGGCTGGTCGAGGAGGTGATGACGGCGTCGCAGGCGCCGGTCTGCATCGCCGCGTAGGATTCGTTGGAGGGCAGGCTGAGGGTGGCGGCGCCCGCCGCCTTCATCATCAGGTCCATCTCGCGGGAGCCGCCGCGCACCTTCATGCCCTTGGCGTCGTCCGGCGTCACCAGCGGGCGCTCGCGGCTCGCCACGCCCCCCGATTGCCAGACCCAGGACACCATCACGATGCCCTTGGCCTGCAGGATCTCGGCGAGCTTGCGGCCGACCGGGGCGGCTTTCCAGGCCTTGGCCTGCTCGTAGGAGGTCACCAGCGCCGGCATCAGCCCGATATTGGTCTCCGGCACCTCGCCGCCCGCGTAGGGGAGCGGGTAGAGGCTCATGTCGAGCGCGCCCTTCCGCATCGCGCTGAACTGGGCGTTGGTCTTCATCAGGGACGAGCCCGGATAGACCTGCAGGTCGAGGGCGCCCTTCGAGCGCTCCTTGAGGGCGACCGCGAATTTGCGCGCCATGCGGTCGCGGAAGTCGCCCTCGTCGATCGAGCCGCCCGGGAACTGGTGCGACAGCTTGAGGGTGGTGGCCGCCCGGGCCGTCCGGGCGGACAGGAGCGCGGGCGCCGCCAGACCGGCGGCCACGAGCGAACGACGCGTGAGAGCCATGGCGTGTCTCCTCCGGCCGGGTCGATCCCGGCGCGGCCGGGGCCACGCCCCGGCTCTGTGTGCGGCCACCCCTTATGGACGGGGCGGCTCGTGGTATATTGCACGGAAAGAAGCCCGCTCTTGTATATTTTGTCAACCGGCCTGCATAATCCGCGCGGATCCGGTTCGGGCCGCCCGGGGGGTGACGCCGCCATGAGTCACACGCACAGGAACGGTCCCGCGGACAGGACCGAGGGTCACGCGCCCAAAAATCACCCGCTCGGGAATCACCCGAACGGGAACCACCCGCCCAGGAACAACCCGCCCAGGAACAACCCGCCCAGGAACCACGCCCAGCGGCTGAAGCAGACGATCGAGGACGAGATCGTCGACGGCGTGCTGCCGCCCGGGGCGCGGCTCGACGAGGTCCAGCTCGCCGCGCGGTTCGGGGTCTCGCGCACGCCGATCCGGGAAGCGCTGCTGCAGCTCGCCGCGACCGGGCTGATCGAGGTGAAGCCGCGCCGCGGCGCGGTGGTGAGCACGCCCGATCCGGCGCGGCTCCTCGAGATGTTCGAGACGATGGCGGAGCTGGAGGCGTCCTGCGCGCGGCTGGCGGCCCGGCGCCTGACGGCCGAGCACCAGCGGGAGCTCGTCGCGGCCCTGGAGGCCTGCCGGAAGGCGGCCGAGACCGGCGACACCGAGGCCTACTACGCCGAGAACGCGGTCTTCCACGCGGTCATCTACCGGGCCTCGCGCAACGGATTCCTGTGCGAGCAGGCCGTGCAGCTGAGCCGGCGCCTCGCGCCGTTCCGCCGCATCCAGCTGCGCGCCCGCCACCGGCTCGGCCAGTCCTTCGCCGAGCACGCGGGGGCCGTGGAGGCGATCCTGGCGGGCGACGAGGCGCGCGCGGGCGAGTGCATGCGCGCCCACGTCATCGTGCAGGGCGACCGCTTCGCGGACCTGATCCTGAGCCTGCGCCGCGACAGCGCGGCGGCGTGAGCCCCGGCCGGATCGCCCGCGGGCGCGTCCGCCGAAGCGGCGCCCCTCGGCGGATGAGGCTCAGCCGCCGCGGCCGGGCAGCGGCGTCAGCTCGATGCGGTCGGCGCGCTCGCGCCAATCCTCGATGCCGTGCTGGCGGGCGAAGCGCAGGGCGGCGGCCCGCTCGGCCCGCTGCGGGTCGCGCGCGCGGGTGATCTCGACCGTGCCGACCGCGAACGGCACTCCCATGATCTCCTTGGCGAACTGAACACGGTATTGCGACATCGTCCGATCCCTCGCGGATCCAGGTCATGCCGGCGTCGCGCCGGCCCTGCGGAGCTGCCTCACCAAGAGTTCACGCTGTCCTGCCCGGACCCGCCGCCAGTGCAGCGCGGCCATTCGACCGTGCCGATCCGGGAGCGGTCCCGGCAGGACATCCGGCGCCAAGTATCCCCGGGCCGCGCCGCCAGGCCAAGCGGAATTCGTCGTGCAGAATGTCGCCGGCCTGCGCCGGCCCCGGAGATGGGGCCGGCGGGTTGGGGGCGAAAGGGCTCGGGCCCGCCGGGATCGTCGCAGCGGGACCCCGCGGGCCCCGTGAGCGGGCCCCCCCGGGCCCCGTGAGGGGCGTGCGGCATGTGCGCAGCGCGGGGCGGCCGCGCGGCGCGGGACCCGTGCGCGGGCGGGCGCAGGCCCTACCCTGGGGGGACCATTCGGGGCGAGTCGCCCCTGCCCAGCGAACCGGACCCGATGACGAGCGCCCCGTCCTCCGCCCTGCCGCAGAACGCCGCGCTGCCGGCCCTCACCCCGGCGACGCGCCTCAGCCTGAGCCTGATCGCGGGCGGGGCCGTGGCGAACATCTACTACAACCAGCCGCTCCTCGCCGTGCTGGCGCAGGATCTCGGCGCGGCGGCGTCGAGCCTGGTCCCGACCGCGACGCTCGCCGGCTACGGGCTCGGGATCCTCGGCCTCGTCCCGATGGGGGACCGCTACCCGCGCCGCGGGCTGATCGTCGGCCAGCTCCTCCTGCTCTCGGGCGCGCTGGTGCTGGCGGCCCTGGCCCCGGGGCTCGGCACGCTGGCGGCGGCGAGCTTCCTGATCGGCGTCCTGTCGACGGCGGCCCAGCAGGCGGTGCCCTTCGCGGCCGAACTCGCCCCGGACGCCAGCCGCGGCCGGATGGTCGGCCAGGTGATGACCGGGCTCCTGCTCGGCATCCTGCTCGCCCGGACCCTGAGCGGGCTCGTGGGGGCGTGGTTCGGCTGGCGGGCGATGTTCGGCGCCGCCTGCGGCCTCTCCCTCGCCCTCGCCGCCCTGGCGGCCCTGACCCTGCCGGCGACCCGGGCCGCCACCCGCCTGCCCTACGGCGCGCTGATGGCCTCGGTCCTCGACCTCGCCCGGGGCCAGGCGCCCCTGCGGCGCGCGGCGCTGTCCCAGGCGCTGCTCTTCGCCGCCTTCAACGCCTTCTGGACCAGCCTCGCCCTGTTCGTGGAGGGACCGCCCTTCCGCCTCGATCCGGCCGGGGCCGGGCTGTTCGGGCTGATCGGCGCCGCGGGCGCCCTCTGCGCGCCCTATGCGGGGCGCTTCGCCGACGCGAAGAGCCCGCGGCCGGTGGTGATCGGCGGCGCGCTGCTGACGCTCGCCTCCTTCGCGGTGTTCGGGCTCCTCGGCGGCCGCTCCCTCGCCGCGATGGCCCTCGGCGTGCTCCTCATCGACATCGGCATCAACACGGCGCTGATCGCCAACCAGACCCGGGTCTACGCGCTGGCGGCGGGGGCGCGGGGGCGGATCAACACGGTGTTCTTCACGGCGGTGTTCATCGGCGGCGCCCTCGGCGCCTCGGCGGGCACCCGCGCCTTCGCGGCGGGGGGCTGGCCGCTGCTCTGCCTCGTCGGCGGCGCCTTCGCGGCGGCGGGGGTGGTGGTGCCGCTGCTGGAACCCAGGGCCGGGCCCCGGGGGGCGTGAACCGGTCTCCGGCCCATGGCATCGCCCGCGGGCGGCCGCGGGGGGTTCGGGCGCCCTCCCCTACGGCGTCCAGCCGTATTCCTCCGCCCCCGTCACCCGGCGGTGGAAGGCGAGCTTGCGGTCGTATTCGAGGGGATCCTTCGGCTTCACCAGCGCGCCGGGCGGCACGTTGAGCCAATCCACCAGGCGGGTGAGCATGAAGCGCAGGGCCGCGCCCCGGGCGAGCAGCGGCAGGGACTCGACCTCGCGGGGATCGAGGGGCCGTGCCGCCTGGTAGGCGGCGATCATGGCCTGGCCCTTGGTGCGGTTGAAGGAGCCGTCCAGCTCGAAGCACCACGCGTTGAGGCAGATGGCGAGGTCGTACGCGAAGGCGTCCGTGCAGGCGAAGTAGAAGTCGATCAGCCCCGAGACCGCGTCGCCGATGAAGAAGACGTTGTCGGTGAAGAGGTCGGCGTGGATCACGCCGCCCGGCAGGTCCCGCGGCCAGGCCTCCTCCAGCCGGGCGAGGTCGTCGCGGGTGCGCGCCGCGAGGTTCGGGGCGACCCGGTCGGCCTGCGCCTCGGCCTGGGCGAAGAGCGGGCGCCACGCCGCGACCGAGAGGGCGTTGGGGCGCCGCATCGGGAAATCCACCCCGGCCGCGTGGAGGCCGGCCAGCGCCCGGCCGAGCGCCCGGCAGTGGCGCACCCCGGGCCGGCGCACCGAGACGCCGTCCAGGAAGGACACGATCACGGCGGGCCGCCCGCAGAGCCGCCCGAGCGCCGTGCCGGCCCGGTTGCGGATCGGCTGCGGGCAGGCGAGGCCGCGCGCCGCGAGGTGCTCCATCAGGCCGAGGAAGAAGGGCAGGTCCCCCTCCGCCACCCGCTTCTCGTAGAGGGTCAGGATGTAGGAGCCGGCCGTGGTGTGCAGGTAGAAGTTGGTGTTCTCGACCCCCTCGGCGATGCCCTTGTAGGAGAGCAGGCCGCCGATGTCGTAATCGGCCAGGAAGGCGGCGAGCGCCTCGTCGGGAACCTCGGTGTAGACCGCCACGGTCCGTATCCGTCTCGAAGGAAGGAGGCGGCCGGACGGCGTCGCCCCGGCGCGCGAGGGGCGCCGCCCCGGTGATGGGGCGGCGCCCCGCGCTTGTCAAAGACCGCCCGGCGGGGCGGTCAGGTCACTCGGCGGCCTCGCTGCGCAATTCCCGCGGCAGCGGGAAGACCATGTCCTCGGTGGTGGTCGAGACCGTGTCGACCGTGACCGCGTAGCGGGTCGCGAAGGCGTCGATGATCTCCTCGACCAGCACCTCGGGGGCCGAGGCGCCGGCGGTGAGGCCGAGCCGGCGGATATTGGCGAAGGCGTCCCAGTCGATCTCCTCGGCGCGGTTGAGGAGCCGGGTGATCGGGCAGCCCGCCCGCTCGGCCACCTCGCGCAGGCGCTGCGAGTTCGAGGAGTTCGACGAGCCGACCACGATCAGCGCGTCCACGAGGGGCGCCACCTGCTTGACCGCCTCCTGGCGGTTGGTGGTGGCGTAGCAGATGTCGTCCTTGTGCGGGCCGACGATCGCCGGGAACTTGCGCTTGAGCGCCTCGACGATGTGGTGGGTGTCGTCGACCGAGAGGGTGGTCTGCGTCACCCAGGCGAGGTTGTCGCGGTTGGCGGGCTCCAGCGCCTCGATCTGCTCGACGTCCTCCACCAGGGTGATCGAGCCCGCCGGCAGCTGGCCCATCGTGCCGACCACCTCGGGATGGCCCGAATGGCCGACGAGGAGCACGTGGCGCCCGCGCTTGTGGTGGATCTCCGCCTCGCGGTGGACCTTGGTGACGAGGGGGCAGGTCGCGTCGATGGTGGTGAGGCCGCGGCTCTCGGCGGTCTGCGGCACGGTCTTGGCGACGCCGTGGGCCGAGAAGATCACCGGGGCGTTGCCGTCCGGAACCTCGTCGAGTTCGGAGACGAAGACGGCGCCTTTGCGCTTCAGGCTCTCGACCACGTACTTGTTGTGGACGATCTCGTGCCGGACGTAGACCGGCGGCCCGTAGATCGCGAGCGCCCGCTCGACCACGTCGATGGCGCGCACCACGCCCGCGCAGAAGCCGCGGGGCGCGCAGAGCATGATCTCGAGCGGGGGTTTCTCGGGCGCGGCGGCGCCGGGGGCGGAGGAGTTCGCGGGAGCGGTCATGATACCCGGGATGTGGCGAAGGGGGGCTTGGCCTGTCAACCTCTCATCGCATCGAATCACGGCGATCCCTAGACGCAACCGCCGGATCGCCCGCGCGCCGGGTGAGACGGCGCACCTGCGCGGCGCAGGCGCACCTCGCGCGTCGCGGGCGCGCCCCGCGCGGCGCGGCGGCTTCGGCGGGCGGCGGTCAGCGGGCCGGCCGCAGCCGGGCGAGGCGCGCGAGCAGGGCGCAGGCCGCGAGCGAGCAGCCCATCGCGGTGGCGAGCGCGGGGGCCGGCCCGAACCGGGTCAGCAGGGCACCGAGGAGCGGCGGCGCCGCCGCGGCCGCGAGGTTGAGCGGCAGCGCGATCCGCGCCAGCGCCGCGCCGTAGGCGGCCCCGTCGTAGAAGACGAGGGGCATCGTCGCCCGGGCGATCGCGAAGGCGCCGCTGCCCAGCCCGAACAGGACCGCGAAGACCAGGGCCGCCGCGCTGCCGCCGCCGCCGAGGAGCAGCGCCGCGAGGCCGAGCGGCATCGCCCCGGTGGCGACGATCCCGGTGGTCAGGCCGTCCCAACGCGCGCCGCCGGCCATGTCGATCATCCGCCCGGCGACCTTGAGCAGGCCCATGGCGGAGCCGGCGGCGACGGCCTCGGCGGTGCCGAAGCCGTAGGCGGTGAGGAGCGCGATGGTGACCGCTTCGAGCCCGAAGGAGACGAAGCCGCTGAGCCCGATCGCCGCCGCCATCAGCCGGAAGGGGGAATCGGCGGCGGAGGGCGCGGGCGCCGCCGCGGTGGCCGGGACCGGGCCCCGCGCGGGCGGCAGCCAGGCGAGCAGCGGCAGCACGAGGGCGAGCTGGAGCCCGGCATAGAGCCGCACCGCCCCGCGCCAGCCGATCGCGGCGTCGAGCCAGGCGGTGAGCGGCCAGAAGATCCCGGTGGCGAGGCCCGTCACCAGCATCACGAGGCCGATCGCGCTGCGGGCGCGGGGCCCGGCGAGTTCGGTCAGGTAGGCGTTGGCGCTGGTCGAGAGCATCGCCGCGCCGAAGAGGCCGAGCACCGCCCAGGCGAGCAGGTAGCTCGCGAGGCCGGCGGCGGCCGAGAGCAGCAGCAGGCCGGCGGCGCCGAGGAGGGACCCGGCCATCATCACGGACCGCGCCCCGATGCGCGCGTAGGCTCGGCCGAGGAGCGGCGAGGCGAGCCCCGACACCACCATCACGAGCGAGGATCCGGCCAGAACGGTGGGCAGGTCGAGGCCGAGGGAGGCCCCCATCCGGGCGCCGATCACCGGGGGCAGGAGGATGCTGCCCCACCCGATCACCTGCGTGGCGCCCAGGATGGCGAGGGGGCGGCCGAGGCGGACCTGCATGGGGAACCGGGGATGGGCGGGCGGGAGCGCCGCAGCATGGCCGCTTCACGGATCTGCCGCAACGGCGGGGCGGCGCGGGCGCCCTCTCGCGCCGGCCCCTCGGGGCTTCGGCTTCGGCGAGGGGCGCCGGCGGGGGCGCCGGCGAACGTCGGAGCGACGCGTCGCGCCGCGCGACGCTCCGGGCGCGCCGCGATGGCGCGCCCGCCGACCGAGGCTCGCTCCGGCCTCCCGCCCCGCCCCCTCCCGCCTCGCTTTGCGCCACATCCCCGGGTTAAGGAGTGCGCTCCCCTCACCCACCGGGAGCCCCGCATGGCGAGTGCCGCCGACCACGCCAGCTTCCTGCCGCCGGTCCTCACCTTCCTGTCGGCCGCCGTGGTCGGCGTGCCGATCGTGCGCCTGCTCGGCCAGAGCGCGGTTCTGGGCTACCTCCTGGCCGGGGTGGTGATCGGGCCCTCCGGGTTCTCGCTGATCCCGGAGGCCGAGACGGCGCGCAGCGTCTCGGAGCTCGGGGTGGTGCTGCTGCTGTTCATCGTCGGGCTCGAACTGGAGCTCTCGCGGCTGATCTCGATGCGCCGCGACATCCTGGGCCTCGGCACGCTCCAGCTCGTCGCCTGCGCGGCGGCGCTCGGGGGACTCGGCATCCTGGGCGGCCTCACCCCGGCCGCCGCCGGGGTGGTCGGCACGGCGCTCGCCCTCTCGGCGACGGCGGTCGCCCTGCAATTGCTGGAGGAACGGCGCGACCTCGCCGCCCCCTACGGCCAGCGCGCCTTCGCGGTGCTGCTGTTCCAGGACCTCTCGGTGGTGGCGATCCTGGCCCTGTTGCCGCTGCTCGCCTCGACCGGCACGGCGGCGAGCGGCAACCCGCTCGGCGAGGCGCTGCGCGCGGCGGGCTCGGCGGTGGCGGCGATCCTGGCGGCGGTGCTGGTCGGACGCTACGGCCTCAACCGGTTCTTCCGGCTGCTGGCCGCCAGCGGCGCCCGCGAGGTGATGACCGCCGCCGCCCTCCTGGTCGTGCTCGGGACCGCGCTGCTGATGGAGCATGTCGGCCTCTCGATGGCGATGGGCGCCTTCCTGGCCGGGCTGCTGCTCGCCGAATCGAACTTCCGCCACCAGCTCGAGGCCGATATCGAGCCGTTCCGCGGCATGCTGCTCGGCCTCTTCTTCATGAGCGTCGGCATGTCGATCGACGTGGCGCTGGTGCGGGAGCACTGGCTCGGGCTCTCGGCCGCCACGGTCTCGGCGATCCTGCTCAAGACCGCGGTCGTGGCGGCCCTGTTCCGCCTGTTCGGCTCGCCCTGGCTCGACGCCCTGCGGGGCGCCGCCGTGCTCGCGCCGGCGGGGGAATTCGCCTTCGTGCTCCTGCCGATGGCGGGCGAGCTCGGGATCGTGGACGGGGCGGCGGGGCGGCTCGCCATCGCGCTCGCGGCGCTCACCATGCTGGTGGGGCCGCTCGCCGCCAAGGGGCTCGACGGGCTGCTCGCGCGGCGGCGCACCGGCGCCCTCGAACCGGCCTACGACCAGATCGAGAGCACCGACGCCCGCGTCCTCGTGGTCGGCTTCGGCCGCTTCGGCCAGATCCTCAACCAAGTGCTGCTGGCGCAGGGGATCAGCGTCACGGTGATCGACAAGGACGTGGAGCAGATCCGCAGCGCCGCCCGCTTCGGCTTCCGGGTCTATTACGGCGACGGCACCCGCCTCGACGTGCTGCGGGCGGCCGGGGCCGGGCGCGCCGAGGTGATCTGCATCTGCATCGACGAGGCCGAGGAGACCCTCAAGATCATCGACCTCGTCCACGCGGAATTCCCCGCCGCCCGCACCTACGTGCGGGTCTTCGACCGGGTCCAGGCGATCGAGGCGATGAACCGGGACGTCGACTTCCTGATCCGCGAGACGGTCGAGTCGGCGCTGGCCTTCGGGCGGGCCACCCTGGAGGCGCTCGGCGTGCCGGCCCAGGAGGCGGCCGGCATCGCCGACGACGTGCGCAAGCGCGACGTCGCCCGGCTCGTCCTGCAGCAGGCCGGCGAGCCCCTCGACCGCACCGACCCGGTGCGCGGCCTCGTGCGCATCAAGCCCGAGCCCCTGACCGCGCCCCAGCGCGCCTCCCGGGCGCTGACCCAGGAGACGCGGGACATCCTCGCCAAGGAGCGGCCGGCGCCGCCCGAGCCCGCCCCCGAGGCCAGCCCGGAGCCGGTCTCCGATGAGGCCTGACGCCGCCCGGACGGGCGAGGCCGCCTTCGTCACCGGCTCGACGCTGCGCCACGTGGTGGTGATGGGGGCGGCGGGCTCGGCCGGGCTGATGGCGGTCTTCGCCGTCGACCTCCTGTCGCTGCTCTACGTGTCCTGGCTCGGCGACCCGTCGCTCACCGCGGCGGTGGGCTTCGCCTCCATCCTCCAGGTCTTCGGCGTCTCCATCAACATCGGCATGATGATCGCGGTCGGCGCCCTGGTGGCGCGGGCCCTCGGGGCCGGCGACCGGGAGCGCGCGCGGCGCCTCGCCGCCTCCGCCATGGCGCTCACGGTCCTGGCCTCCCTCCTCGTCCTCGCGCTCCTCGTGCTCTTCCTCGACCCGCTCCTGCGCCTCGTCGGGGCGGGGCCGGAGGTGGTGCCGGCGGCGCGGCGCTTCCTGCTGATCTCGCTGCCGGCCCTGCCCCTGATGGCGCTCGGCATGGGCTTGTCCGGCGTGCTGCGCGCCGTGGCCGATGCCCGCCGGTCCAGCGCCGTGACGGTCGGCGGGGCCGTGGTCATGGCCGTCCTCGACCCGCTGCTGATCTTCGGCCTCGGGCTCGGGCTCGACGGGGCGGCGCTCAGCGTGGTGGCGGTGCGCCTCGCCTTCGCGGCGATCGGCTGGCAGGGCGCCGTGGCGGTGCACCGCATGGTGGCCCTGCCGCGGGCTGAGGCGGTCCTGGCCGACGCCCCCGAGGTGCTGCGCATCGCCCTGCCGGCGGTGCTGACCAACCTCGCCCCGCCCGTGGCGAGCGCCTTCCTGGCCCAGGTGATCGCGGGGTTCGGGACGCAGGCCGTGGCGGCCGGCGCAGTGATCGACCGGCTGATCCCGGTCGCCTTCGGGGGGCTGTTCGCGCTCTCGGGGGCGATCGGGCCGATCCTCGGCCAGAACTGGGGCGCGGGCCGCTTCGACCGGATGCGGCGCATCCTGCGGGACGCCGTCCTGGTCACCGCCCTCTACCTCGCGGCGGTCTGGCTCGCGCTGGCGCTCGGGCGCGGGGCGATCCCCCGCGCCTTCGCCCTCGACGGCGAGGCGGCGCGCCTCGTCGCCTTCTTCTGCCTCGTCGGCAGCGCGATCTGGTTCTTCAACGGGCTGCTGTTCCTGGCCAACGCCGCCTTCAACAATCTCGGCTTCCCGCTCCTCTCCACCGCCTTCAACTGGGGCCGGGCGACGCTCGGCACCATGCCCTTCGCGGTGCTGGGCGCCCGGCTCGGCGGGCCGGAGGGCGCCCTGCTCGGGGTCGGGGCGGGCTCGGTCGCCTTCGGGGCGCTGGCGCTCCTCGCCGCGTTCCGGGTCGTGGGCGTGCTGGAGCGCCGGCCGCGCAGCGGACCGGCCCCCGTCCCCGGCGCGGCCTCAGGCGGCGAGGCCCCGCCCCACCCGGCTCCCGTCGCGGGCCACCAGGGTCACGCGCACCGCTGAAGGGCCCACAGGCGAAGCGCCCAGGATCTTGGAGTGACGTCGGTCCGCCAAGTGCAGGGTCGGGTCGTCCCGCCACGACAGGTCGAGGGCGCCCACGACCTCGGCGCGGGTCAGCCCGAGATCCCTGAGCATGCGGTCGTCGAGCGCGGCGAGGCGATGGGCGGCGCGCCGGTGGGCGAGGAGGCGGATCACCGTCGCCACGCCCTTGCGGGCCACGCGACCGGCCCGCAGGACCAGCGAGAGAACACCGAGGGGAGCGAAACCGACCGTCATCCTGACCTCCGGCGGCGGCCATTCCGGGGCGCGCCGCAGCCCCCTCATACGCCGGCGCGACCGATCCGTTGAGCGAATGCTTGAGATGTGTCACATCACGGAAGCTGATGAAAGGAGGCCGCCCTGCACCCCCTCGACATCGACCAGCTGCGCAGCTTGGTGGCGATCGCCGAAACCGGCTCCTTCACCCAGGCCGCCGAGCGCGTGCACAAGACGCAATCGGCCGTCTCGATGCAGATGAAGCGGCTGGAGGAGCGGATCGGGCGCGAGATCTTCGCCCGGGCCGGGCGCGGGGTGCGGCTCACCGACGACGGGGAGCGCCTCCTCGACTACGCGCGGCGGATCGTGCGGCTGCAGACCGAGTGCCTCGCGCGCTTCGCCGAGGGCGACCTCGCGGGCCGGGTGCGGCTCGGCCTGCCCGACGACTACGCCGAGCGCTACCTGCCGGAGATCCTGGCCCGCTTCGCGCGGGCGCATCCGCGCGCCGAGGTAACGGTGGTCTGCGAGCCCACCGACATGCTGGTCGCCCGGATCGGGAGCGGCGACCTCGACCTCGCCATCATCACGGAGGCGCGCCACCGCGGCAGCATCGAGACGATCCGCACCGAGGCGCTGCTCTGGGTCGGGTCGGGCCGCCACCGCACCCACGCGCAGACGCCCCTGCCGCTCGCCCTCGGGCGCCCGGCCTGCGTCTGGCGCGCGGCGGCGCTCGCGGCCCTGGAGCGGGTCGGCCGCCCCAACCGCATCCTGTTCGTGAGCTGGAGCTCGACCGCGGTCGGCGCCGCGGTGCTGGCCGGCCTCGCCGTCTCGGTCCTGCCCGAGAGCGCGCTCAGGCCCGGGATGCGGATCCTCTCCCCGGCGGACGGGTTTCCCGCCCTCCCCACCTGCCGGATCGGGCTCATGCGCCCGCGCATCCCGGAGCCGATGCCGCTGGCCGACGCCCTCGCGGCGCAGATCCGCGAGTGCCTCGACAATCTCGGGGTCGCCGCGGAATAGGAGCGGCGTCGGCGGGGGCCCGCGCGCTCACGGCTTCGAGAGCACGTTCACCACCTGGCTGCTGAAGTTGGCGTAGAGATTCCCGGTCTGATTGCCGTACAGGCTCAAGCCCCCGACCAGCGCCAGGAAGATGAAACCGGCGATCATCACGTACTCGATCGCCGTGCTCCCTGAGGAATCGCACAGGAACAGTCGCACGGTTTTGGCACGCAGCCATCTGCCGGTCACGACACGCCCCCCCTCCACCTCACAGTGCAACGATAGGGCGGAACTCCCTCATCATCGGTTAAGAGAACCCCCGAAAGTGAGCCGCCCGCCACGCCTCTTCCGCAGGGTCAGGGCCGGCCTGGTCGGCCGCCCTGCCCGGATCAACCTTCCTGGTCAGCTCCTGGTCAGCCCTTGCCGGTCGCCTTGCGCAGGGCGTCGATCCGCTCCGAGGCCTCGGCCTTGTCGAGATCGGGATCGTAGGCCTCGCCGTCCCCGGCCTGCTCCGACAGGGTCTTGAGGTAGGAGGCCTGCGCGCCGGTCATCGGCTCGTGCCCGGTCGTCCAGTCCTTCGGATCCTTGATCCGGTTCGAGGGCTCCGCCGCCTCGGGCGCGGTCTTCGGATTCTCCGCCGCGCGAGTCTCGGCCGCGTGGGTCTTGGCCGCGTGCGTCTTGGCCGTCATGTCGGCTCCTCTGTTCCCGTATTGTTCTCGTCGGGGGAACGCGCGGAGGAGGCGCCCTGTTCCGTCCCCGGCCGCGACATCCCGCGCCCGGGGACGCCGCCGCGGGAATGCGGCGGCGCGGTGCTCGGGAGAGGTCTCCCGGGCGGGTCAGGCCGCCTTGGCGCGGGGCTGCACCTCGGCGGTGTAATCGTCCATCAGGGCGCGGGTGAGCGCCGCCGGCTGGAACCGGTAGGGGCCGATCTCGGAGACCGGGGTCACCTCGGCGGCCGAGCCGGTGATGAAGCACTCCGAGAAGCCCGCCATCTCCTCGGGCCGGATGCGCCGCTCGATCACCTCGACGCCGCGGCGGCGGGCGAGCTCGATCACCGTCTGGCGGGTGATGCCGTTGAGGAAGCGGTCGGCGAGCGGGGTGTGGATCGCGCCGTCCCGGATGAAGAAGACGTTGGCGCCGGTGCACTCGGCGACGTTGTCCTCCCAGTCGAGCATCAGCGCGTCGGCGTAGCCCTTTTTCTCGGCCCGGTGCTTGGAGATCGTGCAGATCATGTACAGGCCCGCCGCCTTCGAGGCGGAGGGCGCCGTGCGCGGGTCGGGACGCCGGTACTCGGCGAGGTCGAGGCGGATGCCCTTCATCTTGGTGGCCGGGTCGAAGTAGCTCGGCCATTCCCAGGCCGCGATGGCGAGGTGGATGGTGTTGTTCTGCGCCGAGACGCCCATCATCTCCGAGCCGCGCCACGCCACCGGGCGCAGATAGGCGTCCTGCAGACCGCTCTCCTTCAGGACGAGGGCCTTGGCGGCGTCGATCTCGGCCACGGAGAACGGGATCTCGAAATCGAGGAGCTCGGCCGAGCGGCGCAGCCGCTGCGAATGCTCCGTGCTCTTGAAGATCTGCCCGCCATAGGCGCGCTCGCCCTCGAACACGCAGGAGCCGTAATGGAGCCCGTGGCTGAGGACGTGAATCTTCGCGTCCGCCCACGGCACCATGCGGCCGTCGAACCAGATGTGGCCTTCACGCTGGTCGAAGGGGATGACGGACATGACGATGATCCTCGGTTGCGGTTCGTGTCCGGAAGGGCGGGCCGGCTCGCAATCTTCGTGCTTCAGCGACGCGAATGGCGTTCGTTCGTTGCGCCGGCGGGGTTGACGGGTATCAACGGGGCTGAGATATGTCAACAAGGCTGACATAAATCGGACGGCCGGGCGGGGCCCGGAGATCGGGGCGGTGAGACCATGGACAGGACGGCGAACCGAGCTGCCCGAACCCGGCCGAACCCCGCGGAGGGGCCGCGCGCGGCGCCGGCCGACCCGGCCGGCGAGGCCCCGCCGGACCCGGCGAACGAGGACCTGCCGGAGGTCGGCCACGCCTACGACCTGATCGAACTCCTGTTCTTCGCCTATCGGGACTTCGTCTCCGATCCGGACCGCATCCTGGCGGAATACGGCTTCGGGCGGGCGCACCACCGGGTGCTGCACTTCGTGGAGCGCAATCCCGGCCTCACGATCGCCGAACTCCTCGATATCCTGCGCATCACCAAGCAGAGCCTCAACCGGGTGCTCAAGGAGTTGATCGAGTCGGGCTACATCGCGCAGCGCGCCGGGACGAGCGACCGCCGCCACCGGCTGCTGACCTGCACCCCCAAGGGGCATCGGCTGGCCGCGGACCTCGCCCGCCTGCAGGGCGAGCGGGTGCGGCGGGCCCTGGCCGAGGCCGGCCCGGCTGCCCGCGGCCCGGCGAGCCGCTTCCTCCTTGCAATGATCGATGCCGGCGACCGCCCGGCGGTGCGCCGCCTGATCGCGGCGGCGCCGGACGGCGCCGCGGCGGGATCCGGCGCCGCGCCGGCACTCGGCGCCGGGGCGGCACTCGGCGCCGCGCCGGCACTCGGCGCCGCGCCGGCGCCCGAGGAGGGCTGAGGGAATGACGGCGCTCGCCGCCCGGGCGGATCTCCCCGACCACGCGCCCCACATCCTCGTCGTCGACGACGACCGGCGCCTGCGGGACCTGCTCTCGCGCTTCCTCTACGAGCAGGGCTACCGGGTGACCGCCGCGGCGAGCGCCGCGGAGGCCCGCGCCAAGGGGGCGAACCTCGTCTTCGACGCCCTCGTCCTCGACGTGATGATGCCGGGCGAGACCGGCTTCGACTACGCCCGCCAGATCCGGCAGACCTCGCAGGTGCCGATCCTGATGCTCACCGCCCGCTCGAACCCGAACGACCGGGTGACGGGGCTGGAGATCGGGGCGGACGATTACCTGCCCAAGCCCTTCGAGCCCCGCGAGCTGATCCTGCGGCTCAACAACATCCTGCGCCGCAGCGCGGGCAGCGGGCCGGTCGGCGCGGCGGCGCCCCTCGACGCGGTGCGCTTCGGCCCCTTCCTGTTCCGGGTCGAGCGCGGGGAACTCACCCGCGACGAGGAGCCGATCCGGGTGAGCGAGCGCGAGCGCGAGATCCTCACCATCCTGGCCCTGGCCAAGGGCGGGAACGTCGCCCGCGAGGCGCTCACCGGCGGGGCGGAGCCGGGCAACGAGCGCACCATCGACGTGCAGATGAACCGCCTGCGCCGCAAGCTCGAGGACGATCCGGCCAATCCCCGCTACCTGCAGACGGTGCGGGGGATCGGCTACCGGCTCGTGCTCGACTAGATGGCGCTGCCCGGCGGGATCGCGGGCGCCGCGGAGGCGGGCGCCGCGGAGGAAGGAGCCGCCCGCCCGACCCTGGCCGCACAGCTCTCGCCGGCCGCGCTCTGGCGCCGCCTCGGCCGGGCGCTGGGCGAGCGGCTGCCCAAGGGCCTCTACGCCCGCTCCCTGATCATCATCATCGCGCCGGTCGTGCTGCTGCAATCGGTGATCGCCTACACCTTCATGGAGCGGCACTGGCAGCTGGTGACGCGGCGCCTCTCCGCGGCGGTGACCGCCGACGTCGCGGCGCTGATCGACATCTACGAGAGCTACCCCCAGGACCGGGATGCCGAGACGCTGCAGCGCATCGCGGAGCAGCGCCTCAAGCTCGACGTCGACATCCTGGAGGGGGCCAGGATCCCGGCGCCGGGCCCGCGGCCGTTCTTCTCCCTCCTCGACGAGGCCCTCTCGGACGAGATCCGCCGCCAGATCAAGCGGCCGTTCTGGATCGACACGGTCGGCCGCTCCAGCCTGATCGAGATCCGGGTGGCGATCCCGGGCGGGGTGATGCGGGTGATCGCCAAGCGCAGCCAGGCCTACGCCTCGAACTCGCACATCTTCCTGCTCTGGATGGGCGGGACCTCGCTGGTGCTGCTCGGGGTGGCGATCCTGTTCCTGCGCAACCAGATCCGGCCGATCCTGCGGCTCGCCGACGTCGCCGAGAGCTTCGGCAAGGGCCGGGACGTCGAGTTCCGTCCCCGCGGCGCCCGCGAGGTGCGCAAGGCCGGCCACGCCTTCATCGAGATGAAGCGGCGCATCGAGCGGGCGATGGAGCAGCGCACCGCGATGCTGAACGGGGTGAGCCACGACCTGCGCACGATCCTGACCCGCTTCCGCCTGTCGCTGGCGCTGCTGGAGCAGAATCCGGAGATCGAGGACCTCCTGCGCGACGTGGACGAGATGAGCCGGATGCTGGAGGCCTACCTCGCCTTCGCGCGGGGCGATTCGGGCGAGCAGGCCGCCCCCGTCGACATCCGGGCGCTGCTGGAGGACCTGCGCACCGACGTGGAGCGCCTGGGCGGCCACGTGAGCGAGGTCACGCTCGAGGGGCCCGCCACCGTGACGGTGCGGCCCGACGCCTTCCGGCGCTGCCTGTTCAACCTCGCGGCCAATGCGGCGCGCTACGGGGAGACGATCGCGCTGACCGCCCGCCAGGAGAGCCGCTGGCTCGCGGTCTCGATCGACGACGACGGGCCGGGGATCTCGCCGGAGCGGCGCGAGGAGGTGTTCAAGCCCTTCGTGCGCCTCGACGACGCGCGCCAGGATGCGGGCGGCTCCGGGCTCGGCCTCGCCATCGCCCTCGACATCGCCCGCGCCCATGGCGGCGACATCGCGCTCCACGATTCGCCCCTCGGGGGCCTGCGCGCGACGGTGCGGATCCCCGCGTGAGCGCCCCCTCACAAATTGGTCGCGATGTGGCCCTAGAGCGCTCGCGGCCGAGGGGGATGCCGGCTCGGCGCGAGGGAGTGCGGCGCATGGCGGAAGCGGGGATCTCGGCCGAGGCGGCCAGGGCTCCCGAGCGGATCCTGCGCCCGCCCGGACTCTCGCGCCGCCGCCGCCCTCTCCCCCCGCCCCCGAACCGGACCTCGTCATGACGGCCGACGCCCGCCCCCCGACCGGCCAGCCGCTCGAACCGATCGAGCGCTCGCGGCTGATCTCCGAGTCGCTGCGCCAGATGGCGCGCATCTCGCGCTACAACGATCCGCGCCAGCAGCTGCGCGAGGCGCGGGCCCAGCGGCGGCGCGACTACGTCACGCCGATCCTGTTCCTGGCCCTGTTCGTGCTCCCCTCGCTCGCCGGGATCGGGGTGTTCGGGTTCTACCTCTCGGACCGCTACGTGGCGGAGACGCAGTTCGCGATCCGCCCGGCCGTGGGCGCGACCGAGGCCGGGGGCCGCGGCGAGAGCGGCAGCGGGGGCAGCGGGGGCAGCGGCAACGCTTTCGCGAGCGTGATCGGCCAGATGATCGCCCAGGACATCGCGCTCGCGGCCGAGTACATTACCAGCCGGCCGATGGTGGAGGCGGTCGAGCGCGCGCTGCCCCTGCGCGCGATCTTCTCCCGCGACTCCATCGACGAGTTCTCGCGCTTCGACGCCGAGGAGCCGGTCGAGAGGCTGGTGCGCTACTGGCGCGACCGCGTCCAGGTCACGGTCGAGGGGGCCGGCCTCGTCTCCGTGAAGGTGAACGCCTTCGCCCCCGAGGAGGCGGTGGCGATCAGCCGGGCGATCCTCGCCGAGAGCGAGCGGCGGATCAACGAACTCACCGCCAAGGCCCGCGAGGACGCGCTCGCCGAGAGCGAGCGCGCGCTCGCGCGCGCCGAGGAGCGCCTGACCGGGCTCCAGGTCGAGATGCGCAACCTGCGCAACCGCGGCGGCGTGCTCGACGCCGAGAAGACCGCCGGCATCAACGTCAAGATGGTCGCGCAGGTGCGCGAGCAGCGCATCGCGCTCGGCGTGAGGCTCGCGCTGCTGCAGCGCGACCTCAAGGAGGACACCCGCAGCGTCCAGGATCTCAAGGCGCAGATCGCGCAGCTCGACGCCACGATCGCGGGCCTGGAGCGGGAGGCGACGACGCAGGATCCGAACCAGCGGCGGGTCCTGTCCGACGCCCTCACGCGCTTCGAGCAGCTGGAGGTCGACCGCAAGAACGCGCAGGCCTTCTACGGCCGCATGATCGCCGCGCGCGAGCAGGCGCGGATGATCGCCGACCGCCAAGTCGAGTTCTTCACCGTCGCGGTGCAGCCGAGCCTGCCGCAATCGGCCGAGCAGCCGCGGCGGCTGCAGTGGATCGCCGTCACCGAGGCGGGCGCCGCCCTCGCCTTCGGCCTGTCGATCCTGCTGCGCAACCAGCTGACCTGATCCGGTCCCCCGCCGGGCGGCGGGAGACCCCGCGGGCGGCCCCGCCCGCGGCGGCCGCCCTCATCCGACATCCGGTTGATGGCTTCGCCATCTCCGATTTCGGCCATGCGGATGTCGGCGTCGCTCAGGCGCCGCGCAGGCTGGTGATCCGGGATCCGCTTCGATCAACCGGATCCCGGGTCAGGCGGCGATCCTGCCGCCGAGCTCGTCCTCGATATGCACCCGGATGATCGTCTCGAAATCCGGCTCCGCCGTGAAGCCGAGGTCCAGCGCCCGGCGGGGGTCGAAGGCGCGCGGCCAGCCCGCCACGATGCGCTCGACCGTCGGGTCGGGGACGCGGCGGATGCGCGCGACCACCGCCTCGCCGGCGACGCGGCGCAGGGCCTCGATCTGCTCGGCCACCGTGACGGCGACGCCCGGCATGGTCAGGTTGCGGCGGTCGCCCAGCCGCGCGCCCTCGATCGTGGCGGCGTGGAGGAGGAAGCCGACCGCGGCGCGGGGCGAGGCGTGCCAGTGGCGCACGCCGTCGGGCACCGGCAGCACCGCCTCCTGCCCGGCGAGCGGCTCGCGGATGATGCCCGAGAAGAAGCCCGAGGCCGCCTTGTTGGGCTTGCCCGGCCGCACGCAGATCGTGGGGAGCCGGATCCCGACCCCGTCGAGGAAGCCCCGCCGCGTGTAGTCCGAGAGGAGAAGCTCGCCGATCGCCTTCTGGGTGCCGTAGCTGGTGAGCGGGGCGGTCAGGTACTCGTCGCCGATCACGTCGGGCATCGGCGCGCCGAAGACCGCGATCGAGGAGGTGAAGACGAGGCGCGGGCGGTAGCCGTCCCCGATCGCCCGCACCGCGTCGAGGAGGGCCCGCGTGCCGTCCAGGTTGATCCGGTAGCCCTTGTCGAAATCGGCCTCCGCCTCGCCCGAGACGATCGCCGCGAGGTGGAAGATGACGTCGGGGCGGCCGGCGACCAGCCGCTCCGCCTCGCCGGGCAGCGACAGGTCCGAGGCCGAGAGCGCGACCGGGAAGCGGGCGGCGGGCGCCTCGGGCGCCACCACGTCGTGCAGGGTGAGCCGGGTGATCGGCTCGGCCCCGAGCCGGCCGTCGCGCAGGAGGCGGGCGAGGAGCTTGCGGCCGACCATGCCGGCCGCGCCGAGGATCAGGATGTGCATGGCTGGGATCCCGGTGCCGGTCAGAGCGCGAAGCCGCCATCGACCAGGTGGGTCTGGCCGGTGGTGAAGCGGGATTCGTCCGAGGCGAGGTAGACGGCGAGCGCGGCCACCTCCTCGGCGCGGCCGAGGCGGCCCATCGGTTGGCGGTCGATGAAGCTCTGCCGGGCCTCGGCCTCGCTGGTGCCGGTCTGGGCGGCGAGCGCCTTGATCCGCTCGTCGAGGGAGGGCGACTGGATCGTGCCGGGGCAGATGGCGTTGGCGCGCACGCCCTGGCGGATGAAGTCGCGGGCCACCGCCATGGTGAGGCCGATCACCGCCGCCTTGGTGGTGCCGTAGACGTAGCGGTTGGGCGCGGTGGCGAGGGTCGAGACCGCCGAGGCGATGTTGACGATGGAGCCGTGGCCGCGCTCCAGCATGCCGGGCAGGAAGGTCCGGATGGTCCGGTGCATCGAGCGCACGTTGAGGTCGAAGGCGAGGTCCCACTCCGCGTCGGTGCAGTCGAGGATCGTGCCGTGATGGACGAAGCCCGCCGCGTTGACCAGGATGTCGACCGGGCCGGCGCCCCGCGCGAAGGCCGCCACCGCCTCGTCCGAGCGCACGTCGAGGGACGCCGTCGCGGCGCCGCTCAGCCCTTCGAGCTTGCCCGCGTCGAGGTCGGTCGCGAGCACGCGGGCGCCCTCCGCCAGGAACGCCTCGGCGATCGCCCGGCCGATCCCCTGCCCCGCCGCCGTGACCACGGCGCTCCTGCCCGCAAGACGTCCCACCATGCGCTCCCTCCCCAGCCGCCCGTCACGCGAGGCGTTTCACCATGTGCACCAGCCGGCGGTCCGGGCGGGCCTCGACCCGCTCCGTCTTCCAGCCGTGCCGCGCGTACCAGCCGATCGCGCGCGCGAGCTTCTCTCCCGTGTAGAGGCGCAGGCAGGAGAGGTCGAGATGCTTCGCGCGGGCCTCGGCCGCCGCGAGCAGGCCGGCGCCGAGGCCCCGGTCCTGGCGGGACGGCGCCACCGCGATGCTCCAGACCAGGAGGTGGTCGGGCCTCGGATCGAGGATGAGGGCGCCCGCGAGGTCGTCCCCCTCCTCCAGGAGCCAGACCTCGTGCGCGGCGAGCACGGCCTCGGGGGGCGTGAGGAGCGGCAGCGGCTCGGCGCCGAGCAGCGCCCGGTTGGGCGCGTAGGCCGCCGCCTGCAGGGCGCCGAGCGCCCGGAGGTCCGCCCGGGTCGCCCGGCGCAGCGGATGGCCCGGGATGGAGGGCGCGTTCAGCACCGAGAGGCGCAGGCGCTGGCCGCCGTCCGGGGAGAAGTTCTCGGGGGCGAGCCAGCGGTCGAGGCCCTGCGCCACCTGCGGCCATTCCCGGTCGAGGATCGAGTACCACGCCGTGTCCCGGTTGCGGCCCTTCACGATCATGGCCTGCCGGAAGACGCCCTCGGGGGTGAAGCCGAGGCGCAGGGCCGCCGCCCGCGACGGCGCGTTGAGGGCGTTGCACTTCCACTCGTAGCGGCGGTAGCCGAGGCCGAACGCGTGGGCGGCGAGGAGCCGCATCGCCTCGGTGGCGCCGGGCGAGCGCTGCAGGGCGGGCGTGTACAGGATGTGGCCGACCTCGATCACCCGGTTCGCCGGGTCGATCCGCATCAGCGCGGCGTGGCCGAGCGCCCGGCCCGAGCGGGCATCGAGGATGGCGAAGAACAGGGGATCCTCCGAGGCCGCGCCCGCCCTGAGGTAATCCTGGAAGGCGGCCGCCTCCGGGAAGGGCCCGCGGGCCATGTAGAGCCACAGAGCCTCGGTGCCCGGGCCGACCGCGCCGCCCGCGAGGTCCGGCCCGTGCGCCGCCGCGTCGAGGGGGGCCAGGGTGACGAAGCGCCCGCGCAGGGTGACGCGCGCCGGGCGGGGCGCCGGATCGGCCGGGACGACGGGGGCGCCGACCGGGAGGCCGGTCGCCGGATCGGTCTCGTGGCTCATCGGGCCGCGCGGTCCTCTCGGAAGAAGCCGTTGAGGTCGGAGAAGCTCACCGAGCCGTCGAAGCCGGCGAAGCTGCCCTCCTGGCGGATGCGCTTGGCGGCGCGGATGAAACCGGTCCAGGCGGCGCGCGCGAGGGACGAGCCGACGCTGACGCGCCGCACCCCGAGGGCTTCGAGATCCGCGACCCGCAGCCCCGCATTGGTGCTGACCAGCAGGTTCACGGGCTTGGGCGCCACCGCCGCCACGACGGCGCGGATCTCCTCGCGGCGCTTGGGGCCGGGCGCGTAGAGCACGTCGGCCCCCGCCTCCGCGTAGGCCTGCAGGCGGCGCAGCACCTCGGGGAGCGGCTCGGGGTGGCCGACCAGGTAGGCCTCGCAGCGGGCGGTCAGCAGCACCTCGCCCCCGGCCTCGTCGATCGCCGCGCGGGCGGCCCGGATCCGCTCGACCGCCAGGCCGAGGTCGTAGAGGGGGGCGCCGCGATCGCCGGTCGCGTCCTCGATCGAGAGGCCGGCGATCCCGGTGGCGACGCAGAGCCGGACATTCGCCGCGACGCCCTCGGGGTCGTGGGCGTAGCCGGATTCGAGATCGGCGTTGACCGGCAGGTCGGTGGCCTGCGCGATCTCGGCGATGTGGGCGAGCATCGCGTCCCGGGGCACCGCCCAGTCGGTGTCGGGCAGCCCGCGCGAGAAGGCGAAGCCGGAACTCGTGCTGGCGAGCGCCGGGAAGCCGAGGGCGGCGAGGTAGCGGGCGGTGCCGATGTCCCAGGGGTTCGGCATCACGAAGCAGCCGCTCGCGTGGAGGGCCCGGAAGGCGGCGCGGCGGGCGGAGACGTCGGTCATGCGGACCTCCCAGCGGCCCTGACGCGTCGCGGGGCCGCCCTCCTGTCCGGAGGTGCCCCGCGGGCCGTCATCGTGGACCGGAACGGCGCGGGCGCGCCCTCAATGCCCCTCGAACTCGACCAGGGTGAAGACCGGCACGTCGAGGGCGCGCAGCCTCGCGGCGCCGCCCAGTGCGGGCAGGTCGATGACGAAGCAGGCCGCCACCACCTCGGCGCCGATCTGGCGCAGGAGGTTCACGCCGCCTCCGCCGTGCCGCCGGTGGCGATCAGGTCGTCGACCAGCACGACCCGGTCCCCCGGCTTCACCGCGTCCGAGTGGATCTCCATCTCGTCGGTGCCGTATTCGAGCGCGTAGGCGATCGACACCGTGGTGTGGGGCAGCTTGCCCTTCTTGCGGATCGGGACGAAACCCGAGGAGAGCTGGTGGGCCACCGCCCCGCCCAGGATGAAGCCCCTGGCCTCGATGCCGGCGACCCGGTCGATCCGCCCGCCCGCGAAGGGATGGACCAGGGCGTCGACCGCGCGCCGGAACGCGCCCGGATCGCCGAGCAGCGTCGTGATGTCCCGGAAGACGATGCCCGGCTTCGGGTAATCCGGGATCGAGCGGATCGCGTCCTTCAGCGCTGAGAGCGTGCGCGGGTCCATGCGGGAGCCTTTGGGGTCGAGACGCCACGGCCCAAACGGTCGAGCCGGAGGCGGGTTAGAGCAGATCGCGGCCGCGCTGGAAAGCGCCCGGCCGCTCCCGGGGGCCGGCGCCCCCATCCGCGCACGAGGCTCAGGCGTTGGCCTTCCTGAGCAGGGCGACGAGGTCGCGGTGCAGCCCCTCGTTGCCGCAGGCGACCGACCGGGCCGCGAGCGCGTCCGGCCCGCCATCGGCGCTGGTGGCGAAGCCGCCCGCCTCGCGCACCAGGATCAGCCCCGCCGCCATGTCCCAGGTCTGCAGGTCGCGCTCCCAGTAGAGGTCGGCCCGGCCGCAGGCCACGTAGGCGAGGTCGAGGGCGGCCGAGCCGAAGCGGCGCACGCCCCCCGTCACGGCCATCACGGTGCCGAGCTCCTTGAGCAGCCGCGGGTGGTTGCCGCGGCCCAGATAGGGCGAGCCGTAGAGCACGAGCGCGTCGGCGAGGTCGCCGCGGGCGGAGACGCGCAGCCGCCGATTGTTGAGGAAGGCGCCCTTGCCGCGCTCGGCGATGAACAATTCGTCCTTGATCGGGTCGTAGATCACGCCCGCGACGACCACGCCCTCGCGCTCCAGCCCGACCGAGATGCAGAAATGCGGGATCCCGTGCAGGAAGTTGGTGGTGCCGTCGAGGGGATCGACGTGCCACGTATGGGTCTTGTCGGAGCCCTCGACGGCGCCGCCCTCCTCCATCACGAGGCCGTAGCCGGGCCGCGCCTTCATGAGGGACTCGCGCAGGCTGGCCTCGGCGCGCCGGTCGGCGGCGGTGACGAAGTCGCCCGGGCCCTTGCGCGAGACCTGGAGGTTCTCGACCTCGCCGAAATCGCGCTTGAGGCCCCGCGCGGCCTTGCGCACGGCATCGACCATCACGGTCATGAGGGGAGAGTTGATCATCGCGAGAGGGTCCGGTTGCGTGGCGGCTCGGGCCGGGGGCGGGCGGCATGGACGGGCGCCCGCGCGGGGCGCGGGGCGCGCGCCGGCCGCCCTCTGGAATTGGGGTCCGGCCTTAAGGCGTCATCCGGTCCGCGGCAAGGCGCTCGGCCCGCGCGCGCTCCTCCGCCGTGAGCCCGGCGGCCACCTGGGCCAGCCACGCGTCGCTCAGGCCCTGGGCGCTCGCCGCCATGTTCCAGGCCGCCGCCTCGACGAGGTTCTTGGGCACGCCCCGTCCGGCCGCGTAGAGCCGGGCGATGCGGTTCTGCGCCACGGCGTTGCCCCGGTAGGCGGCGTGGCGGAAGTAGCGGGCAGCCCTCGCCTCGTCCTTGGCCACGCCCTCGCCGTTGAAGAGCAGGATCGAGAACTCGACCTCGCCGGCGATGTCGCCGTTGTCGGCCGCGCGGCGGAACAGGGAGGCCGCCTCGGCGAGGTCCTTCGCCACGCCGCGGCCCTTCAGGTAGAGGATCCCGAGCGCGTGCTGGGCGGCCGGCACCTCCTGGTCGGCGGCCCGGCGCAGCAGCGTCGCGGCGCGGGCGAGGTCCTCGGGCGAGCCGGTGCCGAGCAGGATCAGGGCGAGGTTGTAGGATGCGGTGGGCTCGCCCTTGGCGGCGGCCTTCTCCAGCCAGGCCCGGCCGGCCGCCAGGTCCTTGCGCAGGCCGCGGCCCTCGATCGCCATCATGGCGAGCAGGCCCATGGCCGGCGCGTCGCCGAGATCGGCCGCGAGCCGGTACCACTCGGCCGCCTTGGCGGGGCTCTGCCGCACCCCGAGGCCCTGGTTGTAGAGCTCGCCGAGCAGCGTCATGGCCGGGGCGTCGGCCTTGTTGGCCTCGAGCCGCTTCGTCGCCTCGCGGAAGGCGGCGTTGTAGTAGCCGCGCTGATAGGCGCCGTAGGCGACGTCCGCCTTCGGGTCGGTGCTGCCGATGGCGGGCGGCAGGGTGGTGGCGCCCGGCAGCAGCGCGGTCGGCATCGTGGTGGAGGGCGCGGCCGCGGCCCCGCCGGCGAGGAGCAGCGCGAGCCCGGCGAGGGCGTTCCGCCTCACGCGGCGCCTCCCGCCAGCCGCGCCTGGGCCTGCGCCACGGCGTCGGGGCCCTGGGTGCCCGCGCCCTCCCGGAGGGCGGGGCCCTCCCAGAGGGCGGGGTCGAGGGCGACGAACTCGGCCCCGGTCGCGGCGAGGTCCGCGACCGCGTCGAGGCTGCGGGCCAGGGCCACGCAGGGGGTCTCGAAGATCTCCGCCCACCACGCGGCGAGGGCGCGGGTGCCGGCGGGCGTGGCCCGGGGCTCCTCGCCGAACAGCACGTAATCGGCTCCCGCCTCCCCGGCTTCCATGGCGGCGTGGCGGGAGGTCAGGGATCCGACCCCGAGGATGCGCCCGTCGCGCAGGCGCTCGCGCAGGTCGCGCAGGGCCTCGCCGGGCTCCTCGCCCGCCCCCGCGTGGACGCCGTCCGCCCCCGCCCGGGCGGCGAGGGCCACGGGGTCGATGCCCGGCGCGTCGCAGGCGACCACCAGGGCGGCGCCGGCCTCCTGCACGGCGGGCGCCACGTCCTTGACGCGCCTGATCAGGGCGCGCTCGTCGGCGGCGGCCAGCCGCAGGATCACCGCCGCCACGTCCCCGGCCCGGCAGGCGGCCGAGAGGCGCGCGGCGAGATCGGGGCCGGATTCCGGGCCGGCGATCAGGACGAGGCGGGTCTTCGGGGGATGGGGGGTCGGCATCGTCGGGTCGCTCATGAGCGCTGTGTGGCGTGGCAACGCTTCAAAAGTAAGGCGCGCGCTCCGCGTCCCTCACGCGCCGACGCGCCTGCCTCGGCGACGGCAGGCCCGTTCGACGCAGCCGAGCTTTGCCGCGACAGCGGCTCTCCGGCGCGGGACCCCCGTCCTGCGCCGGAGACAGGACCGCGGCCCGCCCTACTCGGCGGCCGCCTTGCGGGTCGCCCCGAAGGACGGGTCGAGCTTGCCGGCGGCGTAGCGCTTGGCCATCTCGGAGAGCGAGACCGGACGGATCTTGCCGGCCTGCCCGGCCGTGCCGAACTCCTCGAAGCGCTGCTTGCACAGCTTCGTCATCGCGTCCATGGCGGGCTTGAGGTACTTGCGCGGGTCGAACTCCGCCTTGTTCTCGGCCAGCACCTTGCGGATCTGGCCCGTCATCGCCATCCGGTTGTCGGTGTCGATGTTGATCTTGCGCACGCCGTGCTTGATGCCGCGCTGGATCTCCTCCACCGGCACGCCCCAGGTCGGCTTCATCTCGCCGCCGTACTGGTTGATGATGTCCTGCAGGTCCTGCGGCACCGAGGAGGAGCCGTGCATCACCAGGTGGGTGTTGGGCAGGCGGCGGTTGATCTCCTCGATCACGTGCATGGCGAGCACGGCGCCGTCCGGCTTGCGGGTGAACTTGTAGGCGCCGTGGCTGGTGCCCATGGCGACCGCGAGCGCGTCGACCTTGGTGGCCTCGACGAACTTCACCGCCTCCTCCGGGTCGGTGAGGAGCTGGTCGTGGCTGAGCGTGCCCTCGGCGCCGTGGCCGTCCTCGGCCTCGCCCTGGCCGCTCTCCAGCGAGCCCAGCACGCCGAGTTCGCCCTCCACCGAGACGCCGGCCCAATGCGCCATCTCGGCCACCTTGCGGGTGATCTCGACGTTGTAGGCGTAGTCGGCCGGCGTCTTGCCGTCCGCCTTGAGCGATCCGTCCATCATCACCGACGTGAAGCCGTACTGGATCGCGGTCGCGCAGGTCGCCTCGTTGTTGCCGTGGTCGAGATGCATGCAGACTGGGATGTGGGGGTAGATCTCGACGAGGCCGTCGATCAGCTTGGCCAGCACGACGTCGTTGGCGTAGGCGCGCGCGCCCCGGCTCGCCTGCAGGATGACGGGCGAGTCGGTCGCGTCGGCGGCCGCCATGATGGCCAGCCCCTGCTCCATGTTGTTGATGTTGAAGGCCGGGACCCCGTAGCCGTGCTCGGCCGCGTGGTCCAGAAGCTGCCTCAGCGTGATACGCGCCATCTCCAACCCTCCGAGAGAACCGACTTCCACCAGTATAGGCGATCGGGGCGCCGCCGTCCTCACGGCCGCACCCTGAACGCGCGCCTCACGCCCTGAGCGCGTCGACGCCGGGCAGGGGCTTGCCCTCGAGCCATTCGAGGAAGGCGCCGCCGGCCGTGGAGACGTAGGTGAAGGCCTCGGCCACGCCCGCGTGGTTGAGGGCCGCCACCGTGTCGCCGCCGCCCGCCACCGAGACGAGCCGGCCCGCCCGGGTGCGCTCGGCCGCGTGGCGCGCCGCCGCGACCGTGCCCTGGTCGAAGGGCGGGAACTCGAAGGCGCCGAGCGGCCCGTTCCAGACCAGCGTCCGGGCGTCGTTGAGGGCGGCGGCCACCCGCTCGACCGATTGCGAGCCGACGTCGAGGATCATGCCGGCCTGCGGGATCGCGTCCACCCCGTAGGTGTGGTGGGGCGCGTTCGCCTTGAACTCCTCCGCCACCACCGCGTCGACCGGCAGGATGATGGCGCAGTTCTTCTCGCGGGCCGCCTCGATGATGCGCAGGGCCGTGCCGGCGAGGTCCTTCTCGCAGAGCGACTTGCCGACCCCGAGGCCGGCCGCGTGCAGGAAGGTGTTGGCCATGCCCCCGCCGATCACCAGGGCGTCGACCTTGCCGACGAGGTTCACCAGGAGGTCGATCTTGGTCGAGACCTTGGAGCCGCCGACGATCGCGACCACCGGCCGGGCCGGCGCCTCCAGGCCCTTGGTCAGCGCCTCGATCTCGGCCTGCATCAGGCGCCCCGCATAGGCCGGCAGGACGTGGGCGAGGCCCTCGGTCGAGGCGTGGGCCCGGTGCGAGGCGGAGAAGGCCTCGTTGACGTAGACGTCGCCGTTGCGGGCGAGCGCCCTCGCGAAATCGGGGTCGTTCTTCTCCTCGCCCGGGTGGAAGCGAGTGTTCTCCAGCATCACCACGTCGCCGTCGCCGAGCGCCGCCACGGCGGCCGCGGCCGCCTCGCCGACGCAATCCTCCGCGAAGGCGACCGGGCGGCCGAGATCGGCCGCCACCGCCTCGGCGATCGGGCGCAGGGATTCCTTGGGGTCGGGCTTGCCCTTGGGGCGGCCGAAATGCGCGAGCAGCACCACGCGCCCGCCGGCCTCGGCGATCTCCCGGATCGTCGGCAGCACCCGGGTGATCCGGGTCGCGTCGCTGACGCGGCCGTTCTCCATGGGCACGTTGAGGTCGACGCGGACGAGGACGCGCTTGCCCTTCAGGTCGCCGGCATCGTCGAGGGTACGGAAACGGGTCATGGACCTCGGGCCTCCTTGGGCGGGATTCCTGGGGCTGGATTCACGGGACGGGATTCGCGGCGCGGATCAGCGGGGCGGGATGAGGTTCTGGAGGTTGAGGCGCTGCGCCGCGAGCGTGAGCGCCACCGTCAGCACGGCGGTGATGATCGCCGTCAGGAGCAGGGTGCCGAAGCCCGGCAGCCGCCGGGTGCGGTCGGCGACGGCGCGCAATTCGCTGCGCAGGGCGGCGAGGTCGGACTGGCGGGCGGATTCGTTCATCCGCTGGCTCGCCGCCTCGACCCGGTCCTCGACGCGGGACAGGAGCGCCTCCGAGCGGGCGTACTTGTCCTCGATGCGCGAGGCCTTGTCCTCGATGCGGGCGAGCTGGTCGGCGACCGGGGGCGGCAGGCTCGCGGCCGGCTGGGGGCGCCGGGCGGCCTCGGCCGCCGCGGCGGGTGCGGCGCCGGCTGCCGCAGCGGTGCCGGCGGGGGCCGCCGCGGCGGGTGCGAGCGCGGTGCCGGCCGGCACCGGCAGCGGGCTCGCGGTGGCGGTTCCGGAGGTGGAGGTGACGTCCGTCGCGTCGGTCATGGCTGCTCCTCGGTCTCGCCCCGCCGCGGCGGGGCGCCGGTTCGCGGGAAGAGAGGGCGCCGGGCGGGGGATCCCCGCCCGGGATCGAGGCTCAGATCAGCTTGGCGAGGGCGACCGCGGTGTCGGCCATGCGGTTCGAGAAGCCCCACTCGTTGTCGTACCAGGACAGCACCCGCACGAAGGTCCCGTCCATCACCTTGGTCTGGTCGATGTGGAAGGTCGAGGAATGCGGGTCGTGGTTGAAGTCGATCGAGACGTTCGGGGCCTCGGTGTAGCCGAGCACGCCCTTGAGCGGCCCGTTCGCCGCCGCCTTGATCGCCTCGTTGATCTCGGCGACCGAGGTGGCGCGCTTGGCCACGAACTTGAAGTCGACGACCGAGACGTTCGGGGTCGGCACCCGGATCGAGGTGCCGTCGAGCTTGCCGTTCAGCTCCGGCAGGACGAGGCCCACCGCCTTGGCGGCGCCCGTCGTGGTCGGGATCATCGACAGGGCCGCGGCGCGGGCCCGGTAGAGATCCTTGTGCATCTGATCCAGCGACGGCTGGTCGTTGGTGTAGGAGTGGATCGTCGTCATGAAGCCGCGCTCGATCCCGACCGCGTCGTTGAGCACCTTGGCAACCGGCGCGAGGCAGTTCGTCGTGCAGGAGGCGTTCGAGATCACGAGGTGGTCGGCGGTCAGCTTGTCGTGGTTGACGCCGTACACGACGGTGAGGTCGGCGCCGTCCGAGGGGGCCGAGACGATGACGCGCTTGGCGCCCGCGTCCAGGTGGGCCTTGGCCTTGTCGCGCGCCGTGAAGATGCCGGTGCATTCCAGGGCGATGTCGACGCCGAGCGCGCGATGGGGCAGCTCGGCCGGGCTCTTGATCGCGGTGACGCGGATGCGCTGGCCGTCGACCACGATGGCGTCGCCCTCGACCTTCACCTCGCCCGGGAAGCGGCCGTGCACGGAATCGTAGCGCAGCAGGTGGGCGTTGGTCTCGACCGGCCCGAGATCGTTGATGGCGACGACCTCGACGTCCGTGCGCCCCGCCTCCTTGATGGCGCGCAGGACGTTGCGCCCGATGCGTCCGAAGCCGTTGATGGCGACCTTGACCGTCATGTCGATGACTCCCGAGAGCGGGCGGGGGTGCCGGCGCCCCGCCTCGTGGTGCGGCCCGGGCCTGCGAGCGCCCGTGCGGGTGGATGGGGTTGCCGGGTGATATGAGGTGCCGCGGGCGGGACGGCCATCCCGCGCGCGCCGGAGGTCCCGTTGCGGGCGGCGCGACCGAGGAGGGCGGGAGGCGTCACGGGAACCCGAGATCTGCGGCTGTCCGCCGGCCGACATGGCCGGGCGCGAGCGCGGGCTTCCTAACATGACACCCTCCCCTGTCAAATCGGCCCCGCCCGCCGCCCCGCGGCGGTCCGCGCCCGTTGACGGGAGCGCCCCGGCCGGGCGATTGCGGGCCGCGCGGCCAGCGTCTAGGCTCGGGCCGGGGTGAGGAGTTCAGGGGTTCAACCATGAGTGCGGCCGTGGACGACGCGCTGCGCCGGCTCGATGCCGCCGTCGCCCTGCTCGACGCCGCCGTGACCCGTCGGCTCGACGCCGAGCGCAGCCGGGGCGACCTGGAGGCCGAACTCGCCCTGATGCAGGAGGACCGGGCCCGCCTCGCCGCCGAGCTCGACGCGGCCCTGGGCCAGCTCGCCGAGGCGGTGGCGGTGACCGACGACGTCGAGCATCGCCTCGGGCGGGCGATCGGCACCGTCGAGACAGTGCTGACGCGCAACCGCGCGGAAGGGTGAGGATCCGGATGCCTCAGGTGACGGTGAGCATCGCCGGCAAGACCTACCGCATGGCCTGCGGCGAGGGCGAGGAGCGCCACCTCGAGGAGCTGGCGCGGGGCTTCGACGCGCGGATCGGCGAGATGCGCAAGGCCTTCGGCGAGATCGGCGACATGCGCCTGCACGTCATGGCGGCGCTGATGGTCTCGGACGAACTCGCCGAGACGCGCCGCCGGGTCGAGGCGCTGGAGCGCGAGACCGCCGCCCTGCGCGAGGCCGCCGCCGCCGCCAGCAGCGAGCGCGAGGCCGTGGAGGGCCGCATCGCCGAGGGGATCGGCCGGGCCGCCGAGCGGATCGAGGCCGCGGTGCGCCGGCTCGTGCCCGGCCCGCAGCCGGGCGCGGCCGAGCCGTAAGCCCCGCGTCGCCGGCGGGGACCCGGCAGCCGCCCGCACCTGCGGCGCGGATGCATCAGTGTGACCCACGCACAACGGGCGCTTCGCATCCGCACAAGCGCGGCGGTTTTAAGCTTGGCTTTATGCCGGGCCCGTTTACGGCTTGGCGATGGGTTCCGCCGCACGATGCGCGGCAGTTCACGCATCGCTCCTTCCCCAGCCGAGAGTTCCCCGAGAGGCTCCCATGCGCCGCTTCGCCCCTGTTCTGGCCGGGCTCGCCTGCGCCGTCGCCGCGTGGGCGGCCCCCGCCGCCGCCTACGAGATCGACCCCCTCACCCGTCAGCCCCTCAACCAGGGCCTCAGCGTCACGGTCCGCCCCTCCGCGACGGCCGCCGATCCGACCTCGCCGGCGGCGATGGACACGACCGTGCCGAAGATCAGCCCGGTCCCGCGCGAGACCGTGTCGTATGACGGTCCCTACGGCGCGGGCACGATCGTGGTCTCGACCGCCGAGCGGCGGCTCTACTACGTGCTCGGCGGCGGCCAGGCCCTGCGCTACGGCATCGGCGTCGGCCGGCCGGGCTTCACCTGGGGCGGCATGCAGACCATCACCATGAAGCGCGAGTGGCCGGATTGGCGCCCGCCGTCGCAGATGATCCGCCGCCGGCCCGACCTGCCCCGCTACATGAAGGGCGGACCCGAGAACCCGCTCGGCGCCCGCGCCATGTATCTGGGCGGCACGCTCTACCGCATCCACGGCTCGAACGAGCCGGAGACGATCGGCACCGCGGTGTCCTCGGGCTGCATCCGGATGACGAACGACGACGTCATGGATCTGTACACCCGCGCCAAGGTCGGCACGAAGGTGGTGGTGCTGCGCTGAGCGCAGCGGCACGGCGCGCGAGGGCCGGCGGCGACGCCGGCCTTCGTCGTCTCAGACCAAATCCGATCGACCTTCGCTCGCGCGCCGCGCGGGCGCGCGATCCGGGATCCGCCGTGATCAACCGGATCCCGGATCAGGCCTGCCCGTCCGCGAACAGGTCCGGGCGGCGCAGGCGCAGGGTCTGGATCAGCACGAGGGTCTTGAGGTCGGGGAGCGCCCCGGAATCGGCCATCCGGGCGAGGCCGGCGAGCGGCACCTCGACGACCGTGATCGCCTCGTCCTCCTCGGCGAGGCCCCCGCCCTCCCCGGCCCGGTCGGCCGCGGCGTAGGGCGCGAGGTAGAGGTCGAGCACCTCGGTGGAGATGCCGGGCATCGCGTGGACCCGGCCGAGGGGTTCCAGTTCCGCGAGGTGCACGCCCACCTCCTCGAAGGCCTCGCGCCGGGCGCAATCGGCCGGGTCGGCCTCGTCGAGGCGCCCGGCCGGCGCCTCCAGCAGGTCCTCGGCCGCGCCGGTGAGCGCGACCGGCGCCCGGAACTGGCGCACCAGCAGGGCGGTGCGCCGGTCGGGATCGTAGGGCAGGACGGCAACGGCCCGGCCGTGATCCTCCACCTCCCGCGTCACCGTGCGGCCGTCGGGCAGGCGCAGTTCGGCGAGGAGGTAGCGCGCCCAGCCCTCGTACAGCACCCTCGTGCCGGTGATCGCGGGGCGGGACGCGGCGGAGGGGCTGGGCATGGGGCTTCCGGTTTCCGGGGGAGGCGCCCTCGCGGGCGCACGCGGTGTCGCGGGGAACGGCGCCAGCGTCAACCGTCCGCGGCGGCGCGGCGAATCTCGAAGACCAGCACGCCGCCGGCCTCGCGCGCGGCCTCGAGCCGGTCGCCCGTCTCGTGCAGCAGGTGCGGGATGTCGATGGCGGCGAGCGGGTCGGTGCAGCGCACCACGAGGCGGCGGCCGGGGGGGAGCCCCCGCAGGGCCTTGCGGGTGCGCAGCACCGGCAGCGGGCATTTGAGCCCGCGCAGGTCGAGATCGTCGGCGCCGGACTCGTCGGTCGTGTCGCTCACCGGGGGCTCCACAGGGCAGCGGCCCGGCGCGCGGGGCGCCGGGCCGCCGATCGTGCTCGGGCGGCGCCGCCGTCAGGGGGCACCGCCGCGGGGCGGCAGCTCAGTAGCCGTAATAGCCGTAGGCCGGGTAGCCGTAGCTGTAGCCGTAGGCCGGGGCGGCGTAGCCGTAGGCGGGAGCGGCGTAGCCATAGGCCGGGTAGCCGTAGCCGTAATCGTAGTAGCGCGGGGCCGCGCTCGCCGCGATCGCGCCGCCGATCAGGCCGAGGGCCGCGCCGGCCGCCAGCGCGCCGCCGGCGCCGCGGCGATAGCCGTACCCGCGGTAGCCGTAGCCCCGGTAGCCGCCGTAATAGCCGCCGCGCCAGCGGACCTGGTCGAGGGTCGCGGGCGCGCCCGCGACGGCGGCCGAGGTCGCGGCCGGGAGCGGAGCTGCCTCGGCCGTGCTGGCGAGGCCGGTGCCGAGCGCCAGGACGGCGCTGCCGGCCAGGGCGATGGTCTTCATCCGCGACATGCTGGGTCTCCTGTTGCCAGATCGGACCGGCGGCGAACCGCGGCCCTGCTGGGCTCTAGAACGGGCAAGGGCAGGCCTCGTTCCCGTCTTCGCCCCGTTGTCCCGCAGGTCAGATCCGCCGCCCGGGAATGACGCGCCCGCTTGGCGCCGCATCGATCGCAGAGGAGCGCGCGCGCGCGGCGCGCCGACTGTGCGGAAGCGCATGCGAGGCGGCGCCGACATCAGCGCTGTGCTTGCGCGGGACGCCCCGTCCCTGCGTCAAAACGCGCACATCTCGAAGACCGGGTCGACCGAGCCGTTCCAGGGCCCCGCGTAGAGGGCGAGCAGGTCCTCCGCGCGGGTGCGGCCGGCCACGATGGCGTGCAGGGGCGCGAGGTGGAGGGTCTCGTCGCGCCCCTGCGCGTCGAGGCGGGCGCGGGCGCGCAGGCCCGCCTCCGCGATGGAGAGGGCCTCGCGGGCGACGTCGCGCAGGCTGCGCCCGGCGATCGCGGCGTCGAGTCCCCGGCGGGGGGCCTCCGCCCGCAGCGCCTCGCGGGCGGCGGCGTCCCAGCCGTCGATCAGGTCGATCGCCGCGTCGAGGGCGGCGGCGTCGTAGAGGAGCCCGACCCAGAAGGCGGCATTCGCGGCGATCATCCCCGGATCGCCGACATCCGCGCCCCGCATTTCCAGGAAGCGCTTGAGCCGCACCTCCGGGAAGGCGGTGGAGGCGTGGTTCGCCCAGTCGGAGCGGGTCGCGCGCTCGCCCGGGAGGGCGGCGAGCCTCCCCGCCATCAGGTCGCGGAACGAGGCGCCGCTCACGTCGTGGTAGGTCTCGCCCCGCTTCACGAAGTACATCGGCACGTCGAGGAGCCAGTCCGCGTAGGCCTCGTAGCCGAAGCCGGGCTCGAAGGCCCGCGGCAGCATGCCGGTGCGGTCGGGATCGGTGTGGCGCCAGATCTCGGAGCGGTAGGACAGGAAGCCGTTCGGCCGGCCGTCCGTGAAGGGCGAGTTGGCGAAGAGCGCCGTCGCCACGGGCTGGAGCGCGAGCCCGACCCGCATCTTGCGCACCAAATCGGCCTCGGAGGCGAAGTCGAGGTTCACCTGCACGGTGGCGGTGCGCAGCATCATGTCGAGGCCGAGGCGGCCGACCTTCGGCATGTAGGCCTGCATGATGCGGTAGCGGCTCTTGGGCATCACGGGCGTCTCGGCCCGCGTCCATTTCGGGCTCGCGCCCAGCGTCAGGAAGCCGATGCCGAGGGGATCGCCGGCCGCCCGCACGGCGTCGAGGTGCTGGGCGAGTTCGAGGCTGGTCCGGTGCACGTCGGCGAGCGGGGCGCCGGACAACTCGAACTGGCCGCCGGGCTCCAGCGAGATCGCCCCGCCGCCCTCCGGCCCGGCGAGCCCGATGGCCCGCCCCGCATCGACGATCGGCTCCCAGCCCGTCGCCCGCCGCAGGCCGTCGAGGAGCGCCCCGATGCCCCGCTCGCCCGCGTAGGGCACCGGGGAGCGGTCGGCGCGGTAGAACGGCACCTTCTCGTGCTCGGTGCCGATCCGGAAGGCGGCGGCGGGCTTCTCGCCCTCCGCGAACCACTCGATCAGCTCGTCCCGCGTGGTGAGCGGGGTCGCGTCGGACTCGTCGCGCGCCATGCGCCACCTCGTCGTCGGTTGCTCGGATCCGGCAGAGACCCCGCCGAAACGGTCGCGCTTAGATAGGCCGCGGCCCCCCGCGCCGCAACGCGGAAACCTCGGGGCGCCCTCCAAGCCGGCGCCGCCCTCTTCACCGGTCGTTTACCGCAGGACCACGTCGCCGGGCAGTCCCCTTTGACTGCGAACGGAGAGCGAACAAACATGGTCTCAACAGCGAACGAGGTCCGCCCCATGATCCTACGCAAGATCCTTCTCGGTGTCACGGAGATCGCCTCGATGGGGCTGCTCGCGGGCGCGGTGGCGTTCTGGGCGGTGGCGCTGGCGCCGGTCCACTGAGCCCGGCCCCAACGATCTCTGTGGAAGGCGGCCGGAATGCCGGCCGGTGTGGCCGCGCCCCTGCTGACTCTCTCCGGCCGAGCCTGCAAAGCTCCCCTGCTCCAAGCGGCACACGCGGAGGGCGCCGGGTGCGGGTTCTCAAGGACGTCGGCTTCGTTCACCTCCACACCCATTCCTCCTACTCGCTGCTGGAGGGGGCGCTGAAGCTCGGCGACCTCGTCAAGGCGGCGGCCGGCGACCGCCAGCCGGCGCTGGCGCTCACCGACACCAACAACCTGTTCGGGGCGCTGGAATTCTCCGAGAAGGCGGCCGGCCTCGGCATCCAGCCGATCGCCGGGATCCAGCTCTCGGTGCTGTTCGAGGCGCCCGAGCCCGGCCAGCGCGGCGGGCCCGCGCCCCTGCCCCACCTCGTGCTGCTCGCCAAGGACGAGACCGGCTACGGCCACCTCCTGAAGCTCGCGAGCCTCGCCTATTTCGACGGTCCCCTCGGCGAGGCGCCCCGGGTCCCGGTCGAGGCCCTGCGGGATTGCGCGCCGGGGCTGATCGCGCTCACCGGCGGGCCCGGCGGCCCGCTCGATTCCTGCCTGCGGGCGGCGCGGCCGGAGCACGCGGCGGGCCGCCTCGCGCGGCTCGTCGAGGCCTTCGGGGAGGATCACCTCTACGTCGAGATCCAGCGCCACGGCCTGCCCGACGAGCGGGCGGTCGAGGCCGAGCTGATCGGCCTCGCCGATCGCCACGGCCTGCCCCTGGTCGCCACCAACGAGCCGTTCTTCGCGCGTCCCGAGGATTACGAGGCGCACGACGCGCTCCTCGCCATCGCGGAGGGCCGCCTCGTCTCGGACGAGAAGCGCCGCCGGCTCACGCCGCGCCACGATTTCAAGACCCGCGCGGCCATGGCCGAGCTCTTCCGCGACCTGCCGGACGCGCTCGCGGCGAGCGTCGAGATCGCGATGCGCTGCGCCTACCGGGTGCGCACCCGCAAGCCGATCCTGCCGAGCTTCGGGGTGAGCGGCGGGCCGGCGGCGAGGGATGCCGCGCAGGCGGGCTCCCCCCCCCCGGCGGGCGATCCCGCCCTCGACGAGGCGGGGGAGCTGAAGCGGCAGGCGGAGGCCGGGCTGGCGCGCCGCCTCGCCGAGGCCGGCCCCGCCGAGGGGCTGAGCGAGCAGGATTACCGGGACCGGCTCGCCTACGAGATCGGCATCATCACCAAGATGAAGTTCCCGGGCTACTTCCTGATCGTCTCGGACTTCATCAAGTGGGCCAAGGCCAACGACATCCCCGTCGGGCCCGGCCGCGGCTCGGGCGCGGGCTCGCTGGTGGCGTGGTCGCTCCTCATCACCGACCTCGACCCGCTCCGCTTCGGCCTGCTGTTCGAGCGCTTCCTCAACCCCGAGCGCGTCTCGATGCCGGATTTCGACATCGACTTCTGCGTCGTCGGGCGCGAGCGGGTGATCGAGTACGTGCAGAGCCGCTACGGCGAGGCCCAGGTCGCGCAGATCATCACCTTCGGCACGCTGCTCGCCCGCGGCGTGCTGCGCGACGTCGGCCGCGTGCTGGAGATGCCCTACGGGCAGGTCGACAAGCTCACCAAGCTGGTGCCGCAGAACCCGGCGAACCCGGTGACCCTCGTCCAGGCCATCGAGGGCGAGCCGCGGCTGCAGAGCGCCATGGAGGAGGAGCCGGTCGTCGCCCGGCTCATGGAGATCGCCAAGAAGCTGGAGGGCCTGCACCGCCACGCCTCGACCCACGCGGCCGGCGTGGTGATCGGCGACCGGCCGCTCGAGGCGCTGGTGCCGCTCTACCGCGACCCGAAGACCGGCATGCGGGTCACCCAGTTCAACATGAAGTGGGTGGAGCAGGCCGGCCTCGTGAAGTTCGACTTCCTCGGCCTCAAGACCCTGACGGTGCTGCGCGGCGCCACCGACCTGCTCGAGCAGCGCGGCATCACCCTCGACCTCGCGGCCCTGCCCCTCGACGACGAGCTCACCTACGAGCGCCTGCGCAAGGGCGAGGTGGTCGGCGTGTTCCAGGTGGAATCGGCGGGCATGCGCAAGGCGCTCGTCGAGATGTGCGCCGACCGCTTCGAGGACCTGATCGCGCTCGTCGCCCTCTACCGGCCGGGCCCGATGGCCAACATCCCGGTCTATTGCGAGCGCAAGCTCGGGCGCGACGCCGGCAACGAGGCGGTCTGGTACCCCCATCCCAAGCTGGAGCCGATCCTGGCCGAGACCTTCGGCATCATCGTCTACCAGGAGCAGGTGATGGAGGTCGCCAAGGTGCTCGCCGGCTACTCGCTCGGCGACGCCGACCTCCTGCGCCGCGCCATGGGCAAGAAGATCAAGGCCGAGATGGACGCCCAACGCGACCGCTTCCTCAAGGGGGCGATGGAGCGCGGCCTCGACAAGGCCAAGGCCAACGAGATCTTCGACCTGCTGGCCAAGTTCGCGGATTACGGCTTCAACAAGTCGCACGCGGCCGCCTACGCGCTGATCACCTACCAGACCGCCTACCTGAAGGCGAACTACCCGGTCGAGTTCCTGGCCGCCTCGATGTCCCAGGACCTCGACGACACCGACAAGCTCGCCGAGTTGCGCCAGGACGCGCAGCGCTTGGCGATCAAGGTCGAGCCCCCGTCGGTGAACCGCTCCGGCGTCACCTTCGAGGTGCATGACGGGACGATCCGCTACGCGCTCGCGGCGATCAAGGGCGTGGGGCGGGCCGCGGTCGAGGCGATCGTGCAGGCGCGGGGCGACCGGCCCTTCCGCGACCTCGGCGACTTCGCCCGCCGCCTCAACCCGCGGCTGGTCAACAAGCGCACGCTGGAGAGCCTCGTCGGCGCGGGCGCCCTCGACGAGATCGAGCCCGACCGGGCGCGGGCCTTCGCGGCGATCGAGCCGATGCTGCGCCTGGCGCAGGGCGCGCTCGAGGCCGAGACGGTCGGGATGACCGACATGTTCGGGGGCGTCGCCGCCGCCACGGTGGCGCTGCGCATCCCGCCCTACGATCCCTGGCCGGCCGCCGACCGGCTCAAGAAGGAGTACGAGGCGGTCGGCTTCTTCCTGTCGGGCCACCCGCTCGACGAGTACGGGGAGCTCCTCAAGAAGCTGCGCGTCCAGACCTGGGTCGAGTTCTGCCGCTCGGTGCGGGCCGGCAACAGCGTCGGCCGGGTCGCCGCCACGGTGCTCGACCGCTCGGAGCGGCGCACCAAGACCGGCAACAAGCTCGGCATCGTCAACCTCTCGGACCAGACCGGGCATTTCGAGGCGATCGTGTTCTCGGAGGGGCTGCAGCAATACCGCGAATTGCTGGAACCCGGGCGGGCGCTCGCCCTCCAGCTCCAGGCGAGTGCCGAGGGCGAGGACGTGCGCGCCCGCATCCAGACCTGCGAGCCCCTCGACCAGGCGGTGGCCCGCTACCAGAAGGGCATGCGGATCTACCTGCGCGACGAGCGCCCGATCCCGAGCGTGCAGCAGCGGCTCACCACCCGCGGCGAGGGCGAGGTCTCGCTGATCCTGATCCTCGACGGGGGCGAGCGCGAGGTCGAGGTGAAGCTGAGGGACCGCTACCAGGCGAGCCCGCAGATCGCCGGCGCGCTCCGGGCGGTGCCGGGGGTGGTGCAGGTCGAGGTGAATTGAGGTCGAGGTGAATTGAGGCGCGGCGCCCTCCCGCCGATCCGCGCCGATGGCCCGGTCGCGGGTCCCGCAGGATCACGCCTCGGGCGGCATCCTGCGCGCCGCGAGCGACAGGACCAGCGCCCCGGCGAGCGACGAGGCGAGCGAGCCGAGCAGCACCCCGAGCTTGGTCTCGGCCTCGAATTCGGGATGGGGCGCGAAGGCGAGCGCGCCGATGAACAGGCTCATGGTGAAGCCGATGCCGCAGAGCAGCGCCACCCCGTAGATCTGCTGCCAGGTCGCCCCCGCGGGCTTCTTGGCGAGGCCGGCCCTCACGGCGAGCCAGACCCCGCCGAAGACGCCGACCTGCTTGCCGAGGAAGAGCCCCGCCGCGACGCCGAGCGTCACCGGGGCGACGAGCGCGTCGAGCCCGAGCCCGCGCAGCGACACGCCCGCATTGGCGAAGCCGAAGATCGGCACGATCGCGTAGGCGACGACGGGCTGGAGCGCGTGTTCGAGGGCGTGCAGGGGCGAATGCGCGTCGTCCGGCCGGCCCGGGCTCGGGCGGCAGGGGATCGCCAGCGCCAGGATCACGCCCGCCACCGTGGCGTGCAGGCCCGAGCGCAGCACCACCAGCCACAGGGCCGCCCCCAGGATCAGGTAGGGCCCGAGCCGGCGCAGGCCGACCCGGTTGAGGGTGAACAGCATCGCGGTGATCCCGGCGGCGAGGCCGAGCATCGGCCAGGACAGGTCGGCCGTGTAGAAGAGCGCGATGATCAGCACCGCGCCGAGATCGTCGAGGATCGCGAGCGCGGTCAGGAAGACCTTGAGCGAGACCGGGGCCCGGGAGCCGAGCAGCGCCAGCACGCCGAGCGCGAAGGCGATGTCGGTGGCGGCGGGGATCGCCCAGCCGCGCAGGGTGGCGGGCGTGTGCCAGTTGAGGGCGGCGTAGACGAGGGCGGGCGCGATCATGCCGCCGAGCGCCGCGATGCCGGGCAGCGCCCGGTCCGGCCAGGTGCGCAGGCCCCCGTCCAGGAACTCGCGCTTGATCTCCAGCCCGACCAGCAGGAAGAAGACCGCCATCAGGCCGTCGTTGATCCAGTGGAGCAGGCTGAGCGGCCCGACCTCGGCGTGGAGCCCGTGCGCGTAGGCCTCGCCGAGGGGGCCGTTGGCGACGACGAGGGCGAGCAGCGCGCTGCCCATCAGCGCGACGCCGCCGCCGGCGCTGCTGGAGAGGAGGCTGCGCAGGGCCGAGAGCGGCCGCGGGAACCGGCGGGGGGGGCGCTGTGCGGTCATGGGGCCCCCTGCCAGGAATCGAGAGTGGGTTCAACGCCGCGGGTTGGACCCCCGTTCGGGCGCCCGGGCCCGATCGGCACGCCCCCCGCGACGGAGACACCTGATGGACCTCACCTGGAGCTACCCGGTCGAGTTGCGGTGGGAGGAGGGACGCTACCACGCCTACGCGTCGGGCGAGCCCGCCGCGATGGCGTCCGGCGCGAGCGTCGAGGCGGCCCTCGACGGGATGACCAAGTCCCTCACCGCGCTCGCCTACTTCGCCATGGCCAACGGCGAGCACCTCTCCCTGCCGAGCCCGGCCACGCGGGCCGAGACCTACCGGGTGGTGCTGCCCGCGCGGCTCGCCGCGAAGGCGTCGCTCCACGTCCTGCGGCACCTGAGCGGGCTCGGCGAGGAGGCCCTCGCGGCGCGGCTCGGATGCCCCGTCGCGCAGGTGAGGCAGATCCTGGATCCCGACCACGCCACGGAGATCGAGGCGATCGAGGCGGCCGCGCGGGCGCTCGGCGGGCGGATCACGGTCGGGTTCGCGGCGGGCTGACCACCGCCGGCCCGCAGGGCGGCCCGGGGGGCCCGCAGGGCGGGCCGGGGGGCCCGCAGGGCGGGCCGGGGGGCCCGCAGGGCGGGCCGGGGGGCCCGCAGGGGCGCCCCGCTCAGCCCGGCGGCAGGCGGCCGAGCGCCGCCCGCACCAGCGCGAGCCCGTCCTCGCTCGCCCACTCGGCCGGGCCCTTCATGACGCCGATCTCGCAGCCGGCCTTGTCGAGGAGGAGCGTGGTCGGCAGCCCCACCACCTCCCCGCTCTTCTGCAGCACCGGCAGCACGCGCCCGCCCGGATCGGCGTAGTAGGCGAGCCGCGCGATCCCGTTCTCGCGCAGCCAAGCGGGCGGGCGCTCCGGGTTGCGGGTGTCGAGGTTGATCGCCACGACCTCGAAATCCGGCCCCCCGAGCGCCGCCTGGAGCCGGTCGAGGGACGGCATCTCGGCCTTGCAGGGGGCGCACCACGTCGCCCACAGGTTCAGGAGCACGGTCCGCCCCCGGAGGTCGTCGAGGCTGCGCGGCCTGCCGTCCGGCCCCGTGAAGGACAGGGCGGGGGCGGGTCTGGGGGCGGGATCGACCTGCAGCGCCGCGACCTCGCCGCGGGAGAAGGGCGCCACCCGGGCGGCGGTCGCGGCGGCCGCCCGGCAGGCGCCGCTGTTGCCCGGACTGCCCGCGGCGTATAGGGCGGCGCCGAGCGCCAGTGCCGCGGCGGCGATCCCGCCTCCCAGGGCGAGGGCGAGCGGCGTGCGGGCGAGATGAGGTGCGGACATGAGCAACCGGATGTGGGGCGGGCGCTTCGCGAGCGGCCCCGCCGAGATCATGGAGGAGATCAACGCCTCCATCGGCTTCGACAAGCGCCTCGCCCCCCAGGACATCCGGGGCTCGCTCGCCCACGTGGCGATGCTGGGGAAGACGGGGATCCTGCCGCAGGCGGATGTGGCGGCGATCGAGGCCGGCCTCAAGACGGTCCAGGCGGAAATCGAGTCCGGCGCCTTCACGTTCCAGCGCGCCCTCGAGGACATCCACATGAATGTGGAGAGCCGGCTCACCGAACTCGTGGGGCCGGCCGCGGGCCGCCTGCACACCGCCCGCTCGCGCAACGACCAGGTCGCCACCGACATGCGCCTGTGGGTGCGCGACACCCTCGACGCCCTCGACGCCCAGGCCGCCGACCTGCAGCGGGCGCTGGCGGCGCTCGCCCTCGCGCATTCCGGCACCGTGATGCCGGGCTTCACCCACCTGCAATCGGCCCAGCCCGTCACCTTCGGCCACCACCTACTGGCCTACGTGGAGATGCTGGGCCGCGACCGCGGGCGCTTCCGCGACGCGCGCGCGCGGCTCAACGAGTGCCCGCTCGGCGCGGCGGCGCTCGCCGGCACCTCCTTCCCGATCGACCGCCACGCCACCGCGGCGGCGCTCGGCTTCGACCGGCCGACCGCGAATTCCCTCGACTCGGTCGCCGACCGCGACTTCGCCCTCGAAGCCCTCGCGGCCGCCGCGATCGCGGCCGTGCACCTGTCGCGCTTCGCCGAGGAGATCGTGGTCTGGACCTCGGCCCAGTTCGGCTTCGTGCGGCTCTCCGACCGCTTCACCACCGGCTCCTCGATCATGCCGCAGAAGCGCAACCCGGACGCCGCCGAACTGGTGCGGGCCAAGGCCGGCCGGGTGATCGGGGCGCTGGCCGGCCTCCTCATCGTCATGAAGGGGCTGCCCCTCGCCTATTCGAAGGACATGCAGGAGGACAAGGAGGGCACCTTCGACGCGCTCCAGACCCTCTCGCTCTGCCTCGCCGCGATGACCGGGATGGTGCGCGACCTCGAGCCGGTGCCGGAGGTGCTGAAGGCGGCGGCGGGCGCGGGCTACGCCACTGCCACCGACCTCGCCGACTGGCTGGTGCGGGAACTCGGCCTGCCCTTCCGCGACGCCCACCACGTCACCGGCCGCCTCGTCGGCAGGGCCTCGGCCCGGGGGGTGGGGCTGGAGGCGCTGAGCCTCGCCGAGATGCGGGAGGAGGAGCCTCGCATCACGGAGGCGGTCTACGCCGTGCTCGGCGTCGAGAATTCCGTGGCGAGCCGCACCAGCTATGGGGGCACCGCGCCCGCCAACGTGCGGGCGCAGGCCGAGCGCTGGCTCGCCGCGCTCGGCGACACGCAGTGATCCGAAATCCGACGGATTGCGTCGCAATGCGGATTTCGGCTTCGCTCAAGCGCCGCGCGGGCTCGTGATCCGACGGATTGCGTCGCAATGCGGATTTCGGCCTCGCTCACGCGCCGCGCGGGCTTGTCATGCGCTGGCCGGAAGTGATCTTCCGGACAGCTTATGATTGGAACGGAGGACACCCCATGGATCTCGGCCTCACGGGCAAGCGCGCCATCGTCCTGGCGTCGAGCCGCGGCCTCGGGCGCGGCATCGCCGAGGGTCTCGCCGCGGAGGGGGCGAACGTCCTCCTCGCGGCGCGCAGCGGCGAGCGCCTGGACCAGGCGGTGGCGGCCATCAACGCCCGCGGCCAGGGCCGCGCCTTCGCGGTCGCGGGCGACCTGAAGGACAGCGTCGAGGCGATCCACGCGGCCGCGCAGCAGCATCTCGGCGGGGTCGACATCCTGGTCGCCAACACGGGTGGCCCGCCGGCCGGCCAAGCGACCAATGTGGCGCCTGAGGCCTGGGCGCCGCAATTCGACGCCATGGTGGTGCCGGTGATCCGGCTCGCCGGCCTCGTCCTGCCGGGCATGCGGCAGGGCGGCTTCGGGCGCATCCTGATCGTGGCGTCGAGCGGCGTCGAGCAGCCGATCCCCAACCTCGTGATGTCGAACGCGCTGCGCGCCTCGCTGGCCGGCTGGGCGAAGACGCTGGCGAGCGAGGTCGCGGCCGAGGGCGTCACCGTCAACATGATCCTGCCGGGCCGCATCGAGACCGACCGGACCGGCGAGCTCGACGCCGCCAACGCCAAGGCGCAGGGCAAGAGCCCGGCCGAGATCGCCGAGGCCGCCCGCGCGGCGATCCCCGCCCGCCGCTACGGCCGCGTGCAGGAATTCGCCGACGTGGCCTGCTTCCTCGCCTCCGCGCGGGCCTCCTACGTCACCGGCAGCATGATCCGGGTCGACGGCGGCGCGATCCGGTCGGTCTGAGCCGCGGGCGGCCGCCGTCCGGACCACGCGGCATCGCTCGAAATCGAGCGACCGCGTTTGCGGGACGTTGCAACCTCCCGGCGAGGATAGCGGGATATCAACCCGCCAGGGGGACGCCGTGGGGACGCTCGAACTCGAAGACCGGCTCCGGGCGCTCGAGGCGCTCACGACGGAACTGATGCGCACGCTGCTGCGGGCAAAGCTCCTGGGAGCGGAGGAGGCCGAGCGCCTGCTCGACCGGGTCGAGGAGCGGATGACCGGCGAGGCCGGGGCGGTCTTCGCGGCCCAGCTCCTCGCGGACGGGATCGGGGCCGACCGGGGCCCTCTCCTGGAGGAGCCGGAGGCGCCGATCCGCAGCGCCTTCCGGCATCTCCTCTACGGCCCGGCCTCCCGGGCCTGACGCGGCGCCCTCGCGGGGAGCCGCCCCGGGTCGGGACGCGGGCGCCGCATCCGCCATCCGGTTGATGGCTGCGCCATCTCCCATCTCGGCCATGCGGATGTCGGCGTCGCTCAGGCGCCGCGCGGGCTTGGGATCCGGGATCCGCTTCGATCAAGCGGATCCCGGATCAGGCGAACAGGCTGGTGAGCAGGCTGCCCAGCATCGCCAGTCCGGCGATCTTGATGATGAAGCCGAGATCCTCGATCCGCTCGCGCATGGCTGCCTCCGTGGGCTTGGCAGGTCCGTTCTGCTGGCGACCGGAATACGGCGCCGGCCGGGGCCCGGCGGTGCGGTGCAGCACAGGAGGCGCGGCCCCTCACCGCGGCCCGGGCAGGCCCGCGCCGGGCAGGTTCTGGGCGGGCAGGTTCTGGGCGGGCAGGCCCGGCGCGACCTTGGCCGCCCGCACGAGGCCGAGGAACTCCGCCCGGTAGCCGAAGGGGTCGTCCCCCCGGGCCGGGGCGGCGATGCGGATCACGTCGTCGAGGGAGAAGCGGCCGGTATGCTTGCCCCCGCGCAGGATCTGCCCGAAGGCCGCGACCGCGGCGGCGAACCGGGCCTCCTGCGGCGCCTCGGCGAAGCGCGCGGCCTCGCCTTCCGGGCCGACCGGCGTCTCGATCAGCGTGCTCTCGCGCGCGTCCGGGCGCTTGAAGCGGATCGCCACGTGGGCGTAGTCGCGGCTCGCCGGGGCGGGCGCCGCCTCGCGGGGGGCGTAGCGCAGGTCGCCGGTCACCCGCTTCCCGTCCGCGGGCACGATCTCGTAGAGGGCCGTCACGGTCTGGCCGGAGCCCACCTCGCCGGCATCGGCCTCGTCGTTGGCGAAATCGGCCCGGTCGAGGGGGCGGGTCTCGTAGCCGATCAGCCGGTACTCGGCCACGGTCGCGGGATTGAACTCGACCTGGATCTTCACGTCCCTGGCGATCGGGATCAGGGTCGAGGTCGCCTCCTCCACCAGCACCTTGCGGGCCTCCTGGGCGGTGTCGATGTGGGCGGCGACGCCGTTGCCGTCCTTGGCCAGGGCCTGCATCAGCGCGTCGTTGAGGTTGCCCATCCCGAAGCCGAGGACCGACAGGAAGATGCCCTTCCGGCGTTCGCGGGCGACGAAGCCGGTCAACTCGTCCCGGCCGGTGATGCCGACGTTGAAGTCGCCGTCGGTGGCGAGGATCACCCGGTTGACCGCCTTCGGGTCGAAGTGGCGCGCCGCGAGGGCGTAGGCCTGCCGGATCCCCTCCCCGCCCGCCGTGCTGCCATGCGCCTGCAGGGTCTCGATCGCCGCCAGGATCCGGCCCGCCTCGCCGGCGGGCGTCGGCTCCAGCACGGTGCCGACCTCGCCCGCATAGGCGACGAGGGCGACGCGGTCGCGGGCATCCAGGGTCGTGAGCAGCATGGCGAGGGATTGCTTGACCAGGGGCAGCCGGTTGGGCGCCGCCATCGAGCCGGACGTGTCGACCAGGAAGACGAGGTTCGCCGGCGGGCGCTCGGCCGGGGCGACCGCGTAGCCCCGGATGCCGATGTGGAGGAGCTTGCGGCCCTCGGCCCAGGGGCTCGGAAAGACCGAGGCCGTCACCCGGAACGGCGCGTCGGGGCTCGCCGGCGCCGGATAGGCGTAGGGAAAGTAGTTGATCAATTCCTCGGTGCGCACCGCCGCGGGCGGCGGCAGGTGGTTGCGGTTCAGGGCGTCGCGCACGATACCGTAGGAGGCCGTGTCCACCCCGAGGGAGACGGTCGAGACCGGGGCCTCGCGGGTGATGCGGAAGCCCCCCTCCGGCGCGTTGGCGAAGCGGTCGCGGCCGACGGGCTCGGACGGGACCGGGGCGGTCTCGCCGGCCGCCCGGGCCATCGCGGCCGGGCCTCGCGGCGAGGCCTCGAACCGGAAGCCTCCCGAGGACCGGAAGGCCTGGAGGGTGCGGCCCGCATCGGCCTCGCCGGCGCGGTTCCGGTCCAGCGCGGGGGCGGGAACCGGCGGCGCGCCCGCCGCCCGGGGCGCGACGGCGGCGGGCGGAGCGGCCGGGCGCGGCGCGGGCAGGATCGGCGGGGTCAGGACCGGCGGGGGCGGCGCCGCGTCCGGGATCGGCGCGGCCTGCGCCCGGGGCGCGGGTCGGGCCTCGGGCCCGGCGGAATTCTGCCGGTCCGCCCCGGAGGCCGGGGCGGCGGGTGCGGGCGGTTCGGCATCCTCGCGGGCGCGATCCTCGCGGGCGCGATCCTCGCGCAGGATGGTCCAGGCGGCGGGACCGGCGAGCGCGGTCATCAGGGCGGCGGCGATGAGCGGGCGGGCGCGGCGCATGAGGGGAGGTCTCCCGAGGATCTGCCGCTCCCTCGGACGCACCGGCGCGCCGGATCCTTGGACACCGGATCCTTGGACACCGGATCCTTGAGCCTCGCCGTGCAGCGCGTCGAAGCGCGCGAGCGCCGCCGCAACCGCGCGCTCGCGCGCCTGCGGCGAGGGGGCGGGCGGGGGCGTGAGGGCGGGATCAGGCGCCATGGCTTTCCTCCCCGGAGGCCTTGAGACGGCGGCGCAGGTCGTGCAGGCGCCACGAGACGGTGGATTCGGCGAGGCCGAGAACGGCGGCCGCCTCGGCGTGGGTCAGTCCCTCGCCGTGGACCAGGATGACGGTCGCGCGCAGGGCCGGGTCGAGCCGGGCGAGTTCCCCTGCGAGCCAAGACCGCCGGTAGAGGTCGCGTCCGTCGGGGGGCCGGGCGAGGCCGGCCCAGACGGCGAGCCCCCGCCGGAGCCGGTCCAGCGCGCCCCGGCGGCGGTGATGGTCGCGGCAGGCATTGATCAGGATCCCGGTGAGCCAGGTCGCGACCCGCGCCTCGCCCCGGAACCCGGCGAGCTTGGCCGGCAGGGCGCAGCAGACCTCCTGCACGAGGTCCTCCGCATCCTCCCGGGAGCCGGTCATGCGCCACGCGACGCGGTGCAGCCGGTCGTAGTGGCGCCGCAGCAGCGTCTCGAAGGCCGCTCGATCGCCCTGCCCCGCTCGCGCGACCAGGTCCGCGTCGGGATCGGGCGGCGGGATCGCGGCCTTCGGGGAAGCCGGCGGCGTGTCGGGGTGGAGCATGGCGAGGTCCCGCATCGGACGATCCCGGCGGCCCCGCGGCCGCGCTCGCCCCCTTGGACGCGGCGGGCGACGGAATCCTTGGAGCCGCCTTGAAGCGCATTCGCCCGATCCAAGCCGCGCGCCGGCGCACTCTGGTGTTTCGCACCCGCAAGGTTACATGCACGCATGAGGGACCGGGCGCCTTCCCGCCCGCCAGGAGTGACGAGACGTGGCGATCACCCGTGAGGACGTGCTGCAGGCGCTGTCGGGCGTGACGGTGGACCAGAAGGGCACTCCGCTTCCGGCCTCGGGGCGCCTCTCCGAGATCGTGATCGGCCCGGGCGACCGGGTGATGTTCTCGATCGGGATCGATCCGAGCGAGGCCGAGGCCTTCGAGGCGGTGCGGCGGGCCGCCGAGGTCGCCGTGCTCAGGCTGCCGGGGGTGACGGGCGCGCTCGCGAGCCTCACGTCCGAGCGGCCGCAGGCCCGGCCGCAACCGCCGAAGCGGCCGGCCGGTCCCGGCGGGGCGCCCCGGCCCGGGCCGGCGCTGCCCGGCATCCGCCACGTGGTCGCGGTGGCTTCCGGCAAGGGCGGGGTCGGCAAGTCGACCACCGCCTGCAACCTCGCCCTGGCCCTGAAGGCGCAGGGCCTGAAGGTCGGCCTGCTCGATGCCGACATCTACGGCCCCTCGGTGCCCAAGCTGTTCGGCCTCGACCGGAAGCCCGAGACGGTGTCGACGCCGGAGGGCCAGCGGATCGTGCCCCTCTCCGGCTACGGCATGCCGGTGATGTCGATCGGCTTCCTGATCCAGGCCGAGACGGCGATGATCTGGCGCGGGCCGATGGTGCAATCGGCCCTCACCCAACTCCTGCGCGAGGTGGCCTGGGGCGACCTCGACGTGCTGGTGGTCGACATGCCCCCCGGCACCGGCGACGCGCAGCTCACCCTGGCCCAGGCGACCCCGCTCGCGGGCGCGGTGATCGTCTCGACGCCGCAGGACCTCGCGCTGATCGACGCGCGGCGGGGCGTGACGATGTTCAAGCGGGTCGAGGTGCCGATCCTCGGCATCGTCGAGAACATGGCGACCTTCGTCTGCCCGCATTGCGGGCAGGCCTCGGCCATCTTCGGGCATGGCGGGGCGCGCCACGAGGCGGAGCGCCTCGGCGTGCCCTTCCTCGGCGAGGTGCCGCTGACGATGGCGATCCGCGAATCCTCGGATGCGGGCCGTCCCGTCGTGGCGGTGGACCCGGACGGGCCCCAGGCCGCGATCTACCGGGAGATCGCGGCGCGCCTCTGGGCGGGCCTGTCGGGGGCTCCCGCCGGCCGCACGCCGCCGCGGATCGTCATCGAGTGAGCGTCCCGCCCACCCTCGGGGTGATCCTGGGCGGCGGCCTCGCCCGGCGGATGGGGGGCGGCGACAAGCCCCTGCTGCGGCTCGGCGGCGAGACGCTGCTGGCGCGGGTCGCCGCGCGGCTCGCGCCGCAATGCGCCGCGGGCGTGGTCCTGAGCGCCAACGGCGATCCGGCGCGCTTCCGGCCCGCCTTCGCGGGGCCTGTCCTGCCCGATTCGGTGCCGGACGCGCCCGGTCCGCTCGCCGGGGTGCTGGCCGGGCTCGACCACGCCGCCGCACATCACCCGGGCGTCGCCTTCGTGGCCACGGTGGCGGGCGACACGCCCTTCCTGCCGGGGGATTTCGTGGCCCGGCTCCACGCCGCCCGCGCGGCGGCCGGCACGCCCCTCGCCACGGCCGCGTCGGGGGGCCGGGCGCATTACGTGGACGGGCTCTGGCCGGTCGTGCTGCGCGACGACCTGCGGGCGGCCTTGGTGACGGAGGGCTTGCGGCGGGTCGGGCAGTGGATCGCCCGGCACGGCACCGCCGAGGCGGCGTGGCCGTCCGAGCCGGTCGATCCGTTCCTGAACCTCAACACGCCCGACGACCTGGCCCTGGCCGAGGCGCTCGCCGCCCGCCACGGGCGCTGAGCCGTCTCGGCGCGGCAGTGCCACCGAGCCGCGAAAGGAAAAAGCCCGGCTGCGCGGGGCAGCCGGGCCAAGGAACGACCTCTGAGAGGAGACCAGAAGAGCACAGGCGCCCCGGCAACGAAACGGGAACCTGCGCGCATCCGCGTCGAGCCCCCCGGAGGCGGAGCGCCGAGGATGCCGCTGCGCCACGGGCAGCGCTGTCCCATGGAACGGCGCCCCCGGAACGCAGCGTTCCCGAAGCCGGGCCCGGTCTTCGGCGGCGAACGACAGCCGGATCGCGCCCGGCCGCCATGCGCGGTCTCGCGAAGACTTGCAGCGGGAGACGCCGGCCGGTCACCCGGTCCGCGCGCCCTTGAGGAAGCCGGCCGCGAGCGCGCCGGCCGCGCCGAGGAGGGCCAGGACGTTCGCGGCCGTGCCGGGATCCTGGAAGAAGGCCGCCAGGGCCGGCCGGCCCGCCAGGCTCGCCGCCACCGCCGCCGCCGAGAGCAGCCCGGTCACCACCCCGGGCGTCAGGATCTTGGTCATCGTCTCTCTCCAGGTTGGCGCGCCGTCCGGCGGCGCGCGAGACATCGAGGGCCGCGCGGATCAGCCCCGCGCGAGCGTCCGGCCCGAGGGCGCCGGTGCGGCCCGGCCGGCAGCGGAAGGCCCGCCGGAGGGGGCGGGCCGGGCCGGTCCCGGGCGGGTGAGCGGCGCCATCGGGTCGGGCGGCCGCGGCGCGGGCCCGGGCGGCGGCCCGGCCGGCACCGGCGCCGCGTCGCCGGCGCGCGCCCTCGGCAGGGCCCGCGCGTAGGGCGTCCGCGCCTGGTCGCGCTCCGCCCGCCGCCGCGGCAGGATCGCGGCCGGCCGGTTCCACAGCAGGAACGCCTCCGCCGCCCCCGCGAGGTCGCCCGCATTGGCCTTGCGGACGATGGTCGATTCCGCGAAGCGCACCGGGCCGATGTTGTAGGCGAGGCTCGCGCAGGCATCGAAGAATTCCTGCGGCACCGGCTTCGCCAGCGCCCTGCGCACCGGGTCGACGTACGTCTCCACCGCCTGCGCGAAGAGCCGGGCGCTCTCGGCTCGCGTGATGCGCAGCCCGGGCCTGACCACGATCAGCCCGGAGGCCGTGGTGATCCCGACGCCGATGGTCCAGACGCCCACGCTGTCCTTGTAGGCGGTCAGCCGCTCGCCTTCGCGCGCCCGCAGGACCGCGCGGCCGATGGGTGACAAGTCCACGACGTGCCTCCGGGAGAGAGGGGCCGCCCGAGGCGGCCGCGGGTCGTGCGGCGGGGCGGCCGCTCAGGCCGCGGGCGCCGCGGCGGGCGGACGGGCGGCCTCGCGCAGCAGCGCGTCGCGCTCGGCCGTCGCCGCCGCGAGCTGCCGGCGCAGCCCCTCCCGCTCGGCCTCCGCCGTCGCCAGCGCCGCCGCCTTCGCGTCCCGCTCCGCCGTCATCGCGCTCAGCACCTCCCCCAGCACCGCCGCGACCTCCGCCCCGGCGATCGGCACCGGATCCGTCTCGCGCTCGGCGTAGACCTCGCCCGTCGCCGGATCCGCCACCCGCTCCAGGTCCTTGCGGTGCGCCGCGATCGCACCGCTCGCCGCAATCCGGAACAGCACCTCGTAGAGGTGCACCGTCTTCTCGATCGCCATCCTCAGGCCCCCTCAGGAAATCGCCGCCCGGTCGGTCACCCGCCGCCAGGTCGCCCCGTCGCTGAAGGCCGGCACCGGGCCTCCCGCCTCGTTCGCGACGTGGATCTGCGCGCCCGCCCCCGCGGCCGCCGCGCTCGGCACCGTCGCCACCGTGTAGCCCGGCAGCCGCACCGGGCCCGCGAAGGCCGCTCCGGAGAGGTCGGCCTTCGTGGCGTCGCGGAAGCCCTGGTGGAAGATCCTGTAGGCGTTGGCCCCCATGGACCAGCCGCCGACCTTCCAGGCGTTGTCGACGTCGAGGCCGAAATAGGCCGCGAACTGGCCCGGCCGGTGGAACGCCATAAACGCGGCATCACCGGTGCCAGTGCCAGCCCTGACTTCGAGTCGGGGTGTCCCAGAGGCGACTGCTATCGTCCCGGTTGTGCCGATGAACGACGCCGTGCCCGCGCTGAACGTCGACCAACCGGAGATGGTCAGCCCGGCGAAGGTCGGCGCGCTCTCACTCCCAAGCCCCAGCGCGCTCGCCCCCGCGGCCGCACTCGCCGCGGTCAGCACGGCGCGGCCGGTCGCCGTCGCGTCGGCGATTTCGGCCGCGGCCGGCCCGGCCAGCGCCCTGCCGCTCGCGCGGCTGTAGGCCCGCACCGTCCAGGCCCCCGCCGCGTCCGAGGTCGCCAGCGCCGTGTCCCCGGCCGCCGTCACCAGGGTGGCGCCGCCGGGCAGGATCAGCCGCGCCGGGTCGTGCGTCAGCCCGATCGCGCCCGAGAAGCGCAGGAGCCGCAGCCGCCGCGGCGCGCTGCCGAAGCTCGTCACCGTCGCGGCCCCGGTCAGCGTCACGCACAGCGCGTTCACCGCCCCGAGATCCACGCTCGGCCCCGCCGCCACGCTCGCCTCGGCCGCCCGCCAATCCACCCCGCCGGTGGCCCGGTCGACCCGCAGCGCCTCCGTCCAGGTTGCCCCGTCGCCCGAGACCTTCAGGTGCAGGTCGTCGTCCCCGGTCAGCCCGAGCTCGGCCCGCCCCGACCAGCCCGATTGCAGCAGCAGGGAGAGCGTGTTGCCGGCCGCCTCCTTGGTGAGCGTGTAGCGCAGGTCGCCGCTGCCGCCCTCCGCCGCCGGCAGCGCCGCCCACAGCGCCTTGTTCAGCTTGGCGGCGAACGGGTTGGCGGCGTCGGCCGTGGTGCCGATCCCGAGCCGCGCCAGGTTCTGCAGCGCGCTCAGGCTGCTCCGGAAGCCCACCCACGCGCCGCCGCCGGCCGGCCCGGCCGCGCCGGCCGGCGCGGCCGCATAGGTGTAGAGGTCGCCCTCGTCCACCACGTAGGCCAGCCAGCCCGGCCGGGGGATGAACGACAGCCAGCGCCCGTCCTGGTAGCGCACCACCCGCCCCGCCCAGCCCGCCCAGGCCCCGGTCGGGTTCGCCCCGGCGAGCAGGTAGCGGTCCCCCTCCGCCGCCGAGGCCGGCGGGGCGAGCAGGTCCTTGTCCAGCACCGCGAGCTGCACCAGCGTGTCGAGGCCCATCAGCGCCTCGTTGTGCGTCACGTGCTTCTGCGCCTGCGCGGCCGCCAGCAGCGGCAGCGCCAGGTTGGGGGTGGCCTCAGACATCGAGCGTGATCCTCAAGGGGGTGCCCCGGCCGTAGGCGGCCGAGACCTGACAGATCGCCACGGTGAGCCGCCGCACCGGGCCGCCGAAATCGGCCGCCTGCTCGGCCACCGGATAGGTCAGGGACGGGCCCGCCGCCGCCAGCCTGCGCCGCACGGCGCCGGTCTCGGAGAGGATGTCCACCGCGTAGGCCTCCGTCTCCTCGGCCAGCGGCACCTCGACCTGGTCCCAGCTGTCCCCGTCCCGCCGCGTGCGCCGGATCCAGGACAGGTCGAGGTCGCCGCTCTCGCGCCGCCGCAGCCGCGCCTGCACGGGCGCGTAGGGCCGCAACCCCGCCCCCGTCACCGTCACGCGGGCCGCGGCGTAGGAGGGCTCCTCCGGCCCGCGCGCCGCCGGCCCCCAGCGGAAGTCCTGCGGCAGCCCCCGCGCCGAGGCCGGCATGCCCGACTGCACCAGGGCCTGCGAGAGCACCACGAACGCCGCCCCGGCCGGCGTCGGGGTGCCCATGGCGAACTCGGTGCCGAGCTGCCCGCGCAGGAGCCCGGTGAGCCGGTAGCGGCCCGCCCCCAGCAGGGTGGCGCCGGCCCATTGCAGCACCTCCCACGCGCCCGAGGGCCCGAGCAGGGCCGCCGTGTTGGCGCCGTTCAGGACGTCGAGATCGGAGGCCGAGACCAGCTCGGCGCCGGGCGGCACCTGCACGAACACCTCGTTCACCCGGTCCCAGCGCCCGGTCGGGCCCGGGAACAGGTCGGCCACGAGCTCGCCGATGATCGAGCGCGCCTGGATCAGGGCGTCCGCCTCCGGCGCCCCGCCGGCGAGCGCCCGCAGCACGCTCACCGGCGACCACGGCACCGTGTAGGCCGCGAAGGAGGGCGCGTGGGGCACCGCCTGCGCGCTCAGGAGCGGCAGGTCGAGGATGCGGAACAGCCCCACCCCCACCGCCGCCGGCGGTGCCGGCGCCCGCCCGGTCCCGCCCCCGTCCCGGTAGGCGTAGACCCCCGCATCCGCCCGCACGGCGGAGAAGGGCCGGCCCGCCTCCAGGCCGAGCCGGGTCAGCCGCACCTCGACCGGGCTGCCGGCGAGGTCGAGCGCGACCACGTCCCCGACCTCCAGGGCCAGGGCCGAGGGCGGCAGGGTCGCGGTCACCGCCTCGCGCTCGACCACCGCCTGGTAGAGCAGCGCCTGCGCCAGGCCCCGCGCCGCCCCCTCCTCCAGGCAGAGCGGCAGGCTCACCCGCGACACGGAGGCCGCCCGGCCGGAGAGCCGGCGCGCCTCGACCGCCGCGCTCTGGTAGCCCCGCGCCGGATCGACGAAGCTCAGCGACAGCGCCGCCGGCAGCGCCGCCTCCTCGGTCCGGGTGCGCCGGAAATCCGGGCCCTGGCCCGCGGCGACCAGATCCGCTTGCGTGAAGCGGGCCACCGGCGCCCGGGCGAGCGGCCGGAAGCGCAGCACCCCGCCGCTCTCGACCCCGTCGAAGAAGAACGCGGTGCGCAGCGGCGCCAGGCTGTCGCGCGGGGCCTGCACCTCCGCCACCACGTAGCCGAACACCACCCCGCGCAGGGCCGAGACGTCGACCTCGACCCCCGTGCCCCGGCACAGGTCGGCCACCACGTCCGGCAGGCTGCCCAGGGTCAGCCGGCCGTTGAGCCAGTGCCCGAGCGCGTAGTTCGGCGCGTCGCTCCACACCCCGACCTGGCGCGGGAAGTCCGGGTAGGGCCGCGCATCCCAGGTCCACACGAAGATCCGCTCCGCATCGACCATGCGCCCGCCATAGACTGCCGAGACCGGGTTGGCCTCCGGCGCCCGCCAGTGGCGCAGCACCGCCTCCAGGAAGGCGCGCTGCATCGCCACGTCCTGCCGGCCGTTCGAGAAGTACGGCAGGAGGCTCTCCGAGGATTTCGGGTCGACGAAGACGTTGGGCTGGTTGGCGCCCTTGTCGACCGCCGGGCAGCCGAGCTCGGTGAAGCGGATCGGCTTCGACTGCGGCACCCACGCCGTGGCCGTGGCTCGGCGCACCCCGCCCGGCCGGTCGTGGTGGGGGTTGGCCCACCAGGCGCGCAGGTCCTTGAGCCGGAACACCCAGTCCTCGCCGTGGGCGGTGTCGCGGATCGGCACCCGGTTCTGCGCATCGCGGTCGGCCTGCGTCGGGTAGAACCAGTCGAACAGCTCGCCCCCGGCGACGTTGCCGGCGAGATAGGCGGGGTCGTCGACGCTCGCGAAGCGCCGCGCGTCCAGGTGGCCGAAGCCGTCGCGCCAATCGGCGAGCGGCATGTAGTTGTCGATCCCGACGAAGTCGATGTTGGGGTCGGCCCACAGCGGATCGAGGTGGAAGTAGACGTCGCCGCTGCCGTCCTGCGGGCGATGGTTGGCGTACTCGGTCCAGTCCGCCCCGTAGCCGATCGCCGTGCCGGGCCCGAGGATGGCGCGCGCGTCGGCGGCGAGCGCGCGCAGCTGCGCCACCGCCGGGAAGAGGCCGGGGCCGGAGCGCAGCGCGGTCAGCCCGACCATCTCGGAGCCGATCAGGAAGCCGTCGACCCCGCCCGCCGCCTCGGCGAGCCGGGCGCAGGTCAGGATGAAGCGGCGGAAGCTCCACTCGGCCCTGGCGCAGGTCACCGTGCCGCCGCTCCAGGCGAGGTCGGCCGGGGCGACGCGGCCGAAGAAGGCGGCGACCTGGTCGGCGGCGGCGGGCGTTCCGTCCGGGCTGCCGGGCCGGCCGATCGCCGGATCGCAGGTGACGCGCCCGCGCCAGGGAAAGGCCGCCTGCTCCGGGCCGCCATAGGGGTCGGGCAGGCCGTTGCCGGCCGGCACGTCCATCATCACGAACGGGTAGAGCGTCACCGAGAACCCGCGCCGCTTCAGCTCGCGGATCGCCTGCACCACCGAGAGGTCGCAGGGCGCCCCGCCGATCAACGGGTTGCCGTCCGGGTCGCGGCTGACCAGCTGCGCCTGCGCCCTCGCGAGGCCGCTGGCGCTCCAGGGCAGGTCGGTGGTCTTCCGCGCCGCCTCGGCCTTGGGGACGATGCGGCAGGCCGCGAGGCGCAGGTCCGTGCCCTGCCAGGCGACGACGAGGGAGACGTGGCGGCAGGCCGGCGCCTCGGCCTGAAGCTGGTCGAGGGCGCGGACGAGGTCGACCGCGCCCGAGACGGTGTTCTGCCCGGCGAGCGCCCCGAAGGCGTTCGCGGTCACCGGGGTGGTGGCGTAGACGAACTCGCCCATGGCCGGGATCAGGGTCACGGCGGTGACGAGGTCCTCCAGCGCCGGGCGACCATCGGCGCGGGGCGGGCGCCGGATGACCTCGGCGGTGATCACCGGCACGCGGTTGCCGAAGGCGGCGAGCGGCATGTCCTCGACCACGATGTAGGCGAGGCCGCGATAGGCGGGGGCGACCCCCTCGACGGCCTCGATCTTGGGATCGGGCCCCTGCGCCTCGTCGCCGAGGTAGATGCGGGCCTGGTAATCGGCGAGCCGCAGCGGCTTGCCGTCGGCGTAGATCTCGCCGATGGCGGTGATCGGCCCCTCGCAGAGGGCGACCGCGAGGCTGACGCTGTACGTGTAGGTGACGTTGTAGGTCTTCTGGGTGGGCGCGCCCTTGCCGCCGCGGGTCTTCACCGTCTCGACGTGCTGCTCCTCGCGGAGCTTGGTGGCCCAGATGATCTGGCCGGCGACGCGGGCGCGGCCGAAGACGCGGGCGATCGCCGCGCCCTCGCTGGAGGCGGTGACGTAGAGCTCGGAGAGGCGCGGCCCCGCGTTGATCTGCGGCCTGGGGCGGGATCCGAACAGGGCGCGGTCGAGGACGCCGCCGAGGCCGGCACCGGCGACGCCGCCGAGGAGGCCGCCGAGCGGGCCGGCCAGGGCGGTACCGGCGGCCTTGCCGGCATAGGAGAGGACGAGGGTGCTCATGCGCGGAGGCCCGGGAAGCGGAAGGCGTGGGCGATGCGCCGCGACCAGGCGCGGGGGAGGCTGCATTCGAGGACGGCGTGGCCGTCATAGGCGTGGAGCATCCGGGGCGCCGGCCCGGCGAGGGGGGCGGTGAGGATGGCGCAGTGCTTGGCGGGCAGGCCGTCGCGCCAGCGGAAGAGCAGGACGTCGCCGGCCAGCGCCTCGGGGGGCGGGATCTCGGCGAGGTGGCGGCGGGCGGCGTCGCGCAGGGGCTCGGCCGGGCCGTCCGGTCCGAGCGCGGCGCTCTCGGCCCAGCCCGGGGCGTAGGGGGGCGGCTCCTCGGGGCTGCGCCCGTAGAGTTCGGCGTAGACGCCCCGCACCAGGCCGAGGCAGTCGCAGCCGAGCCCCTTCAGCGCCGCCTGGTGGTGGTAGGGCGTGCCGCGCCACGCCCGGGCGGTCGCGACCACGCGGGCGCGGGTGAGATGAGGATCCGCGTTCATTCCGGGCACCCGTGCACGGGCGGCCCGGATGGAAGCCGCCTATCGCGACCGCACCCGAACGCCCACGATCGATGTCCCTCGACGGCTACGGTGCGGCGCATCTCTCGCTCAACGAGATGATGAAACCGACCAACGAGGTGCTTACGCGCCTCTCGGATTACCAGCTCCGTGAGACGCGCAGCGAATTCGAGCGTGCTCGGATCTCCGCGGCATGGGCCAAGATGGCGCTGACCGCGTGCCTCGCGCTGGCCGTCGTCGCGAGCGTGCTCGGCTTGGTCACCGTGCTGGTCGGCGTCACGCGCCCGCTCCTCGCCGCGACGGCGACCATGACGCCGCTGGCCGGGGGCGACCTCGCCGTGCCGGTCGAGGGCACCGCGCGCCGCGACGAGATCGGCGCGATGGCGCGCCGTCCAGGTGTTCAAGGACGCGATGATCGCCAAGCGCGAGGCGGACGAGGCCGGCGCCGTCGAGAACGCCGCCAGGACGCGCCGCGCGCAGGTGCTCGACGCGCTCACCCGGCAGTTCGAGGCGCAGGTCTCCGCCCTGACGCGGGGCCTCTCCGCCTCCTCGGCCGAGATGGCGGTGATTGCCCGCTCGATGAACGGGACCGCGGACGCGACGACGGCGCACGCGGTCTCGGTCGCCTCCGCGGCGGAGCAGGCCGCCGCCAACGTGCAGACCGTGGCCGCGGCGAGCGAGGCGATGGCGGCCTCGATCCAGGAGATCGCCGGCCAGGTCGCCCGCTCCTCCGCCATCGCCGAGCGCGCCTGCGAGGACGCGGAGCGGACCGACGCGATGCTCCGTCAGCTGTCGGCCTCGGCGGAGCGGATCGGCGACGTGGTCGCGCTGATCGCCAGCATCGCCGGGCAGACGAACCTGCTGGCGCTCAACGCCACGATCGAGGCGGCCCGGGCCGGCGAGGCGGGGCGCGGCTTCGCGGTCGTCGCCAGCGAGGTGAAGGCGCTCGCGGGCCAGACCGCCGCGGCGACGGAGACCCTCGCCGGGCCGCCCTCCTCGGCCCGGTCCGGGACGGGGAACCGGCCGCGGCAGGGCCCCGGTCAGGACATCAGCACTGCGAGACCGTAGGCGCCCGCGCCGATCAGCGCCGCCGCGGGCAGGGTGAGCACCCAGGCCACCACGATGTTGCTCGCCACCCCCCAGCGCACCGCGGAGGTGCGGCGGGCCGCCCCCACCCCGATGATCGCCCCGGTGATGGTGTGCGTGGTCGAGACCGGGATCCCGAGCCAAGTCGCCCCGAACAGCGTCAGCGCCCCGCCCGTCTCGGCGCAGAAGCCCTGCATCGGCGTGAGCCGCGTGATGCGCGAGCCCATCGTGCGCACGATCCGCCAGCCGCCCAGCAGCGTGCCGGCCGCCATCGCCGCCTGGCAGGACAAAACCACCCAGAGCGGCACGAAGAACGCGCTCCCGAGGTGCCCCTGGCTGTAGAGCAGCACCGCGATGATCCCCATCGTCTTCTGCGCGTCGTTGCCGCCGTGGCCGAGCGAGTAGAGCGAGGCCGAGACGAATTGCAGGTGGCGGAAGGTGCGGTCGACCGCGAAGGGCGTCGAGCGCACGAACCCCCACGAGACGATCAGCACCAGCAGGAGCGCGAGCAGGAACCCGAGCAGGGGCGAGAGCACGATGGCCGCCGCGGTCTTGCCGAGCCCGCCCCAGACCACCGCCTGCCAGCCCGCCTTGGCGATCCCCGCCCCGACGAGCCCTCCCACGAGCGCGTGCGAGCTGCTCGACGGGATGCCGAGCACCCAGGTCAGCACGTTCCAGGCGATGGCCCCCACGAGCGCGCCGAAGATCACGCGGGCATCGACCAGGCTCGCCTCCACGATGCCGGTGCCGAGCGTCTGGGCGACGTGCAGGCCGAAGAACAGGAAGGCGATGAAGTTGAAGAAGGCCGCCCAGACCACGGCGTAATGCGGCCGCAGCACCCGGGTCGAGACGATGGTGGCGATCGAGTTGGCCGCGTCGTGCAGGCCGTTGAGGAAGTCGAACAGGAGCGCGACGGCGATGAGGCCGGTGAGCGCCGGCAGCGCGAGGGCGTCGGTCATCGCCGCCCTACACGTTCTCGATCACGATGCCGCTGATCTCGTTGGCGACGTCCTCGAAGCGGTCGACCACGTCCTCCAGGTGGCCCAGGATCTCGCTGCCGACGATGTAGGCCATGGGATCGGTCCGCCCGTGCGCGCGGTAGAGGGACTTGAGGCCCTGCTCGTGCAACGCGTCGGAGCGGCCCTCCACCTTGACCACCAGCTCGGTCAGCATGGCGAGGCGGCCCGCCTGCGGGCCGATCGCCTTCAGGAGCGGCACGGCCTGGGCGGTGAGCCGGGCGGCCTCCAGCACCGTACCGCCCAGCTCCTGCATGATCGGATCGAACCGGCGCACATCGAACAGGGTGATGGCCTTGGCGGTGCGGTTCATCTGGTCGATGGCGTCGTCCATCGACTGGATCAGGTCCTTGATGTCGCCGCGGTCGAACGGGGTGATGAAGCTGCGCCGCACGGCCTGCAGCACCTCGCGGGAGATGTCGTCCGCCTCGTGCTCGCGCTCGGCGATGATCCGGCAGTAGCGCGGCACGTCCTCCCCGCCCTTGAGCAGGTCCTGCAGCGCCTCGGCCGCCGCGACCAGGGTGTCGGCGTGCCGCTCGAACAGGTCGAAGAAGCGGTCCTCCTTCGGCATCAGCGCGCGAAACCAGCCCAGCATGCCCCACCTGCCTCGTCCGACCGCCCGCAGGCGCTTCTCTGGAAAGCCGGCTAACTTGCAAACAGGCCGTTTGTTCGTCCCGAGCGGGTCGTGCCGAGCCCGGCCCGAACCGGTCCGGACCGGGCACGACGGTCCTTGCCGCTGCGGCAGGCGGGCGCGCTCGGGACTGGTCTCGGATGCGGTCCCGGCTCCGCCGCAGGCGCGGATCGGACGCTCCCCGGTCGCTCCGGCCTCGGCGGGCGGATGCTTGGCGGTGACGCGCATCCCGCGGCGCGTGGACGGGCCGATCCGGCATGGACCGGGCGGCCGGACCGGGCGGCCGGACCGGGCGGCCGGCGCGCCGGCAACCTCCTTGCTGCCGCGGGCGCCCGGCTACCGCAGGCGCCCGCCGTCATTGCCGGCCTCGTCCCGCCTGGAGGACACCGCGTAGTCGTTGCCCGGCAGGTCCGGGAAGCCGCGGAAATTGACCGCGTTGCCGAACTTGGTCCGGCAGCTGCCGAAGGACTTGTCGCAGCCGGCCGTGACCGTGAACGCGTCGCCCGCCGCCATCGCGGCCGGGGCCGGCTCCCACAGGTCGAGGAGCGCGGCGGCGCCGGCGACCCCGCGCTGATGCGCCCGCACCTCGACCACCGCGCCCGCATTGGCGCCCCGCGTCCAGACCAGCCGCCCGGCCGTGAACCAATCCGTGCGGAACGCGTCGAGGCCCGCGGCCAGGAGCGTCCGCGGCGAGCGCACGGCCGCGACCGTGCCGGTGCCGCGGTAGGCGGCTCCCGTCGCGTCGATCCCGCAGCGCGCATCGCCGAGCAGCGCGTCGCAGGAGCGCTGATAGAGCCGCCCGGTCGGCTGGCCGAGGCGGTCCGCGAGCCCCCGCACCTCCGCGGTGAAGCCGCAGGCGCCGCGGGACACCTCGCCGAGATGCCCGCACAGCACCGGCACCGCGTGCGCCGGGGCGGACCAATCCACCCACCACACCGCCACCGCCGCCCCGTCGTAGAGGCCGCGCGCCAGTTCGCTTTCCGCCAGCCGTCCGGAGCGGAGCGCCCCCATGATCTCGCCCGTGTCGGGGCTCAGGCCCGCGCCCTGCTCCAGGGCCGAGCCGGTGGCGCCGGTCTCGGCCGCGCAGGGAACCCCGTCGCAGACCACGTCCTCGTCGTGGTCGGTGAAGCCGAGCCGCATCCCGTCCGTGCGGGTCAGGATCCAGCAGCGGCAGAGCGTGGTGACGCCGCTCGCGAGGCTCGCGGCGAGGGCGGGAGGCAGGGATCTCACCGGCGCAGCTCCAGGATCGGGATATCGGCGACCACGCCGGCCAGCACCGCCTGGTGGTCGATCTCCAGGCGGTCGGTGGCGAAGCGCACCGGCACGTCGAACAGGAACCCCGCCGTCACCGCGGCGCCCGCGGGCGGGGCCTGCGCGAGGGTGACGCGGCCGGTGGTGGCGTCGACGGCGAAGCCGGAGGCCGGCAACTCGGCGCCCGCCACCGCCACCCGGACCGAGCCGGCCACCGGCTTGACGATCGGGCGGGTGTAGGGGGCGAAGGCCGCCCCGTAGGTCTTGGCGAGCGGGAACACGGTCGCGGCGCCGTCGCCCGTGCCGAGGGGCTGGTCGGTGGCGGCGGGCGCGCGGCCGAAGGGGGCGGAGGCGTGGTCGAAGGTGTCGCGCCAGCGGAAGCCGTAGAGGGGCCCGCGGCGCTCCTCGAAGAAGGCGATCAGGAGCGCGATGTCCTCGGCGCGGCGGAGCGCCGGCCCGGCATTGTAGGCGCGCCGAGAGTGGCGCCAGAGGCTGTTGCGCTCCTCGTCGCCGGAGCCGAGCGTGACGATCTCGGTGCGCCGCTCCGGGCCGCCGCGGGACCCGTAGGAGAGGGCGAGCGGAAAGCGCACCTCGTGGAAGGGCGAGGCCATGTCACTGCCCCCGCAACCCGCGCTGGACGGCGCGCGCCAGGGCGGCGGTGACCTGCGCCTCGGCGCGCGCGAAGCTCGGCGCGTCGGGCGTCTGCACCACCACGCTCACCTGGATCGGGGCGGGCGCGGGCGCCGCGGCCGGGCCGCGGGCCGCCGGGACGATGCGGCCGGGCTGGAGCGGCACGAAGGTCTCGCGGCCGCGCTCGCCCACCGTGTAGGCCACGCCCGGCACCACCGGCCCGCCCTCGGCGCGGCCGGTCGGGTTGAGGTCGAGGCCGAGGCCCTTGGCGGCCTCCCCCAGCAGGTCGCCGCCCGCCCCGCCCCTGGCGAGGAAGCCCTCGACGGTGCGGTCGATGCTCCGGGCGGCGAGCGTGATGGCGAAGCGGGAGAGCACCGCGTTGAGCCGCTCGCCGTCGAGGATCGCGCCCTTCAGCGCCCCCGAGAGGGCGGAGCCGAAATCCCGCGAGGCCTGCTGGAAGGCGCGCTGCGCCCGCTCGGCGTCCTCGACCTGCTGGGTCGCCGCGCCGTAGGCCGCCGCGACCTTCTCAACCTCGGCCGTGAGGGCGGGGGTGACGGCGAGATCCGCCTTCTTGGCCGCGTCGAGGAGGCGGAAGGCGGCCTCGGCCCGGGCGGCGGCGCCCTCGGACTGGCCGAGCGTCTCGGCCTCGACGCGCAGGAGCCCGGTCCGCTTGGTGAGGCGGGCGACCTCGGAGCGGAAGGCGTCGCCGTCGGGGGCCGCGGATGTCCCGGGGCGCGCCGCGGGCGGGGATGCCGGGGCGGCGCCCTGGAACGCGGGCGCCGCGGCCGCGGGCGCGGGGGCCCCGGCGGGTGCCGGGACCGGGAGGGCGGGCGGGAGGGCGCGCGCGGGTGCCGGCTCCTCGGCCTCCCCGGCGCGGGTCGGCCCGGGTTCGGCGCCGGACATCCTCCGGGCGGGTTCGGGGGCGCGGGCGCCGGTCGGCGGCGCGGCTTGCGGCGGCGCGCCGGATACGGAGGAGGCCGGCGCCGCGGCCGCGCCGCCGGCAGGGCGGGGGGCCTGGGCGGCGGGGACGGCGGACGCCGCGGCGGGGGCCTGCGCCACCATCCGGACGATCTCGCCGCGCACCCCCTCCCCGGCCCGCGCCATGGCGGCCTGCATCCGGGCGGCGCTCGCCGCGACGGCCCGCTCGGCCTGGCCGAGGGCGCGCTCGGCCAGGGGCGCGGCCCGGTCGAGGGCGCGCTCGTAGGCGTCGAGATTCGCCTCCAGGGAGACGACGAGGCGGTCAAGCTCGGTCGGCATGCGGGGCTCCCGCGGTCTCGGCCCGGATCCAGGCCCAGAGCCGGTCCTCTTCGGCGGCGCTCATCGGTTCGGGCCCGTCGGGGCCGTGGGCCCGGTTGAAGCCGTCCAGGTAGGCGGCGAATTGCCAGAGGCTCATCGCCCGCAGGTCGGCGACGGCGAGGCCGAGGGCGGCGGCGGCCTCGTAGAAGGGCGCGAAGGCCATGCGCCCGTCCGGGCGGGCCGGCGAGGGCCGGGTCCAGCGCCCGACCTCCTCGTCCTCGGCGCCGTCGAGGCCCGCCGCGAGGGCGAGCGTCGCCGCCGCGATGACGGTGAGGCAGGGCAGGCCGTCGAGGCCCGCCGCGAGGGCGTGGGCCTCGCCGACGCCGAGGCCGCCGCCGACCAGGGCGACGCGCAGGGTCTCGGCCACGTCCCGGAAGCGGTAGGGCCGCCCGGTCCGGAGCCGGTGCAGGAGGTCGGCGGGGCCGAGGCCGGTCGCCTCCTGGAGGGCTTCCAGGTCGCCGATCGCGAGGCGGAAGCGCCGGACCGCGCCGCCGAGGGCGAGGTCGACATGGCCGTCGCGGCTCATCGGATCCGTCAGGGCGCGGCCGTGAACGGCACCGGGCCGCTCGACTGCAGGGCGACCGTGACGGTGCAGCGCTCGCCGCGGATCGCCCCGACCTCGAAGCTCGTGAGGTGGAACAGCCCCTCCCAGTGGCCGGCGCCTCCGGCGCCGGTGCCGGTGCCTCCGGTCCCGTCCCCGGCGACGTCCACGCGGGTCCGCACGGGGCCGTCCGCCTCGAAGGCGGCGCGCCAGCGGCCGAGGCTCTGGCGGGCCATCACGCCCTTGCCCGAGATGGTCACGGATTTCGAGACCACGTCGCGGGCGACGAAGGGGGCGGCGTCCTCGTTGACGGCGTCCGGGATGGCGACGCTGTTGGTCTCCTTGCTGAAGGAGACGGAGCGCTCGGTGAGCCCGACCGGCGCCTCGAAGGTACCGGCCCGGTCGGGGCTCTCGAGCTTCACGGAGACGCCCGAGAAGGGCAGCGTGGCGGCTTCGGTCATGGCGGGATTCCTCGTGGGGGTCCGGGGACCGCGTCCCCGGCGGGTCCGGGGCGGCGCCCCGGGGGTTCAGGCGGCGGCGACGGCGGAGAAGCGCAGCACCGCGTGCCAGGAGGCGGGCCCCTGGGGCTCGGGCACGTACAGGCTGCGCTCGTGGGCGATCCAGAGGAGCCGGCCGCGGGACAGGCGCAGATCGGCCTCGTCGAGGGCGGCCGCGGCCGCGGCGGCGAGGCGCTGGATGGCGCTTGTGCCGCGCTCGCCGCGGGCGAAGGCGTGCAGCGTGATGCGGCAGGTGCAGCCGACCCAGCCCTCGGCCTCGTAGGGGCGGGTCTCGACGGGGTCGAGGCGCAGGAAGGGCCAGTCCTCGCTCGCCCGCACGTAGTCGCGCACGCGGCCCTGCACGAGGGCGCAGAGGGCCGGATCGGCGGCGAGCCGCGCCATCACGGCCTGGCCGAGGGGTTCGCCGAGATCGAGGCTCGCCATGTCAGGGCTCCGGGTCGGGGGGCTTGCCGGGCGGCGGGTCCGCCCGCAGGCGGTCGATGAGGGGCCCGAGCACGGGCCGGGCGGGCCGGGCGGCGGTGCCGAACTCGCGGGCGGCGAGGCCGGGCCCCGCGACGGTGAGGGCGAGGCCGGCCGGGGTCGGGGCCGGGCTGCCGGCGAGGCCGGGCGGCAGCCCGGCCAGGATCGCCCGGCCGGCGGCGTCGAGGCGGGCCCGAACCCGTGCGCGGTCCCGCCGCCTCACCGCGTCGAGGCGGGCCCGCAGGCGGGTCGCGTCCATCAGGCCGGCCTCCCCTGCAGGAGGAGGTGGCTGCCGGCAGGGTCCCGCTCCACGGCGGTGATCCGCCAGCGGCCCTCCGGCAGCGTGATCTCGTCCTCGGGCGTGGGCGGCGGGTCGAGGCCGGGGAGGAGCAGCATCAGGCTGATGCGGCGGCCGGGGAGGCCGGGGGCCTCCTCGCCCGCGCCGAGCGCCTCGACGCGGCAGCGGACCGGGACATCCGCGAAGCCGCCCTCCTCCCGGGCCCGGTGGAGGAGGCCGTCCCGGCAGAGGGGATCGGCGGCGGCGGCGAGGAGGGCCGCGAGGCTGTCGGGGCGATCCATCACACCACCGCGATGCCGGGGCTGGTCAGGCGCAGGAGGTCGCGGAACCGGCGCCCGTAGGAGGTCTCCGCGAGGGTGCCGGCCGGGTCGGGTCCGGCCTCGCCGGCGCCGCGGCGCTCGACCGTCAGGGTGCCGCTGCGCAGGAGCCGGGGGCGCCCCGCCCGGATCCAGGCCCCCTCGGCGCCGCCATGCCCGTCGAGGGTGAGGAGGTGCGCGGCGTAGAGCATCCGGGCGAGGCCGGCCTGCGGGAGGGCGGCATCGACCCGGGCGCGGGCCTCCGCCAGCGCCGGGGCGACCGCCTCGTCGGGCAGCCCCGCGAAGACGGGGAAGCGGGCCTTGAGCTCCGCCGGTGCGGGCGCCTCCATCTCAGGCCTCCCGGGGCCGGGCGCGCCGGCGCGGGGCCGGCTCCCCGGCGATCTCGATCTCGCCCGCCGCCTCCCAGGCCCGCAGGAGCGGATCGTTGCGGTCGAGGTCGGCGCTCTCGCCGGGCGCGAGGCGGCGGGGCGCGGCCTCGCCGCGCACCCAGAACAGCCGGGCGCCGCGGGCGCGGTTCGTCACCTGCACCATGGCGTCAGATCCCGTCGAGGTAGCGGAAGGCGCCGGGGCGGCGGATGTCGAGGCCGCCGAGCCGGAAGGCGCCCGGCACGTCGAAGCGCCAGGGGCCGCTCTGCCAGGCCGGGAAGAACCGGAACGGCATCGGCAGCCAGAGCTTCAGCACCGTGGGGTCGCGCCGATAGGCGACCATCCGGGCCGAGCCCCCGGCCCCGGCATTCTCCAGGCCGCGCACGCCCAGGATGGTGAGGTCCTGGCCGGTCTCCAGGGTGTAGACGTTGTGGCGGCGGATCCAGTCGAGGATGGTGACCGGGTTGACGGCGTCGATGCGGCGCAGGCCGAGGCCGAGCATCTGCTCGTAGGGCAGGAGCAGGGTGTCGGCCATCTCCACGGTGGCGGAGGCGGTGAAGAGGCCGACGAGCTGCCCGTTGACGTCGGCGAGGATCTGCTCGGGGGTCTTGCGGGCGAAGGCGGTGGCGCCGCCCTCCCCGGTGGCGGCGGCGAGGCCGGTGGTGACGGCGGGGTGGTTGAGGAGGCCGGAGAAGCCCTTGCCGGCGTCGCCGAACAGGGCGACCTGGTCGATGAACTCCTCCGAGGCGAGGCGGGCGGCCTCGGCCTTCTCGCTGCCGAGATTCATGCCGAGCAGCTGGGCCTTGCCGAGTTCCTCGAGGTCGTAGCCGTAGCCGATCCCGGCCATGGCGACCGCGGTCTCGCTCTGGCGGCGCAGCACCTCGGCCCGGGGCACGTCGCTCGCCGCCCCGTGCAGCCAGGCGGCCTGCCCGACCCGGTCGGACGAGAAGTAGGTCACGGTCGGCACCCATTCGGGGGCCGCGGTGTCGACCGGGATCAGCCGGGGATAGCGGATCGCCGGGTAGAGGCTGCGATAGACGCCGGGCTCGATGAAGGCCTGCTGGCTGACCAGGAAGGCGAGGGCCCGGGGGGCGTCGGTGACGAGGGCGGTCACGGGGATCTCCGTCAGTTGAGGCGCAGGCGCGCGAGCCCGCCGGGGGCGGCGGAGGAATCGAACAGGGCGTTCGGGATCGGGACGTTGCCGGAGGCGGCGGCCGTGAAGGCGCCGGCCGGGGTGAGGAAGGCCGGGTTGCCGGCCGCGACCGCGCCCGCGACCACGACCCAGACCGCGCCCCTGATCATCACCGGGGCGGTGTCGCCCTGAGCGAAGAGGTCGCCGCCGTTGCGGGGAGCGACGTTGCGGTCCGCCAGGGTGACGCCCCGGAAGGTGGCGCCCTGCGCGGCGATGCCCTCGTCGCGGGCGCCCTGGAAGGCGGGCTTGCCGAAGCCGATCCCCGCCGGTGTCTCGACGAGGCGGCTGACCGTGAGGCTCGGCTCCTCGAAGGCGAGCATGCCCTCGTAGGCGGCGGCGGCGCGGCCGGAATAGGCGGTCTGGACGGGCATCAGCGGCTTCCTTGCTGCCAGGCGGTGCGGAGGGTCTCGATCATGGCGGCGTGGGCCGCCCGCGGGTCGAGGGCGTCGGCGGGGCGGCTCAGGGCCGCGCGCAGCGGGTCGGGCGGGGGCGCGGGGGCGGCCGTCGCCGCCAGGGCCCGGAAGGCGGCGGCGACCTCGGCCTCGCCCCGGCAGGCCTCGGCCTCGCCGAGGCGGGCGGCGACGGCGGCGCGGCGGATCGCGGCGGCGTCGAGGCCCGCGGGATCGAAGGCGTCCCCGAGAAGAAGGCGGGCGGCGGCGACGAGGCCGGCGCGCTCCGCCGCGAGGGCGTCGAGGGCGCCGGGGGCGCGCAGGGCCGCGACCTCGCGCTCGGCCTCGGCGAGCCTGCGGCGCAGCGCCGCCGCGTCGTCGAGGCGGCATTCCGGCCCGGCCCGGCCCTGCGCCACGATGGCGACGTGGTCGACGACGACGTTGGTCTGGCGGGCGTCGTAGGGGGCGCCGTCCGGCGTCGTGCCGGGCGTCCAGTCGAGGTCGCAGGTGTAGCCGACCGAGATCTCGCGCTGCCCGCCCGCGACGGCCGCGATGGCCTCGGCATCGGCCAGGAGGAGCGGGATGCGCACGAACTCGCCGTCGCGCAGCACCTCGCCGCCGACATGGCCGCGGGCGACGGCGCGCCACGTGCGGGGCGTGACCGCCTCGGGCGGATGGCCGAGGGTGACGGGCTTGTGGCCGAAGCTCGCGAGCGACTCCGCCCGGAAGACGGCCTCGGGGTCGCGGTAGACCCGGACCGTGCCGAGATCCGGCCGTTCCAGCTCGGCGCCCTGGTAGAGCTGGACGTTGCCGGCGCGGGCGGCGCGCCCCTCCACCACGACGGCGCCGCTGCGCAGGGCGCGCGCGTCGGCGATCCCGGCCGGGGGGCCGAGGCTCAGCGTGTCGAAGATCTGCATGGGGTCCCTCTGGGGTGGGATGGTGGATGTCTGCGTCCGATGCGGACCGGCCGCGATCGGACGCAGCCTGAGGATCTCGCCTGGGGATCTCGCGAGATGGTCAGAGACGAAGAGCCGTGCGCGGAGCGGGCGCGCCGGCGCCCGCCGGGCAGACCGGCCCGAGGCAGGTCCGCTCATCCGAAATCCGACGGATTGCTTCGCAATGCGGATTTCGGCTTCGCTCAAGCGCCGCGCGGGCTTGGCATACCAAACCCGCTTCATCCCTTCGGGATGGCGGCTTTGGGCCTCGCTCAAGCGCCGCGCGGGCTTGGCATACGCTGTCCGGACGTGATCGTCCGGCCGGACGTGATCTTCCGGACAGCGTATCACCGGCCTGTTCCCGCCTCATGATGGCCGCCGAACCGGGGACCATTCCGGCGGATGAGGCTCAGGGCTGCCCGCGCCGATAGGCGGCCTCGATGCCCGGGAAGAGGTCGGCATTGACGAGCCAGCCCTCGACGCCCGCCTCCAGCACCGCGCGGGGCGCGAGGGCCTCGCGGGCCAGCGTCGCGGCGGTCTCGGCCCGCATCCGCCCGATCTCGGCCTTCTCGCGCTCGGAATCCCGCAGGAGCGGGCGCCAGGTGAACCAGATTCCCGGCGCGTCCCGGCCGAGGGCATCGCGCAGGAGGAGCGCGTCGAGGCGGGCCAGGGCGGGGGTCAGCTCCACCGCCTGGCGGGCCGCGACATGGTCGTAGTAGTTGCGCAGGTCGGCGTCGCCCGTGGCGTTGAGGCCGGCCGGGGACTGGCCGAGGAGCCGCGTCACCGGGATGTCGGCGGCGCCGGCCGCGATCTGCAGGAAGAGCCGGGCGACCTCGGGCAGGCCGGCGAAGTCGAGCTGCTTCTGCTGGTAGCGCTCGCCCTCCGGGGAGCGGCCGTCGCCCTCCAGCAGCAGCATGCCGAACATCGACTTCATGGCGGCGGCGTAGCCGAAGCGCTCGGTGAGGCGGCGCGTGCCCTCCTCGGTGGCGAGGGCCTGCGACAGGCCCGGGACCGAGATCACGTCCTGCTTGGCCTCGGGCAGCATGGCGGCGGTGTGGGCGGCCGCCGCGGTCGCCTGGTCGATCGCCTCCAGCAGCGCCTGCAGCACGCTGTCCCCGAAGGCCTCGGCCGCGTCGGCGGGAAGCGGCGCGCCGACGAGCCGGACGATGCGCGAGGGATGCACCCGCTGCCCGCCGGCGAGGGTGTAGGTGTCGGGCTCGCCGAACCAGGGCGAGAGCGGGTCGCGCGCGATCGCCCCGGGCTGGAGCGCGTCCCGGGACAGGACGTGCAGGTAGCGCAGGCCCCCGCGTCCCACCGTCTCGGGGCGCAGCGGCCGGGCGGGGTCCGGGGCGCCGTCGCCGATCAGGATCGCCGCGCCCCCGTGCAGCCGCGCGAGGCGCAGGGCCCGCAGCAGCCCCTCGCGCAGGCGCAGCCGCGCCTCGGAGGCCTCGATGGCGGCGACCTCGGCGGGGGCGGCCTGCCAGGCGCGCCACTCGCGCAGCATGTCGAAGGGCACGATGTCCACGACCTTGCGGGCGAGCCAATTGTCCCGGTAGGCGGCGTCGAGTTCGGCCCGCCCCCGCGGCACGTGCAGGTGGCGGTGACCCGCGCCCTTGTCGCGCGGCCCGCCGAGGCCGGTGAGCAGGTGGACGAGGCGGTCGGCCAGCCACATCAGACAACTCCCAGCATGCCGTAGCGGCCCGGCCCGTTCAGGGTCCAGAAGGCCCGCGAGAGGGCGTCGACCTGGTCCAGGAAGGCGCCGTTCGGGAAGGCGGCGACCTCGTCCAGGAAGGCCTCGTTCCAGGGGCCGTCGAGGAGCAGGAGGTTGCCGGCCTCGCCCTGCGCCGAGACCGGGCCGGCGCGGGTGAGCTTGTCGCCGCTCTCCGGGCTGGCGCGGACGTCGTAGCCGGCGAGCTGCCGGATCAGGTCCTGGGCCTGGGCCTTGCCGGCCTGGCCGGGATCCTGCGGCAGGGCGATCCGGCAATCCGGCCCGTCCTCGGCGGCGGTGGCCAGGATCAGGCGGACCACCCCGCCCGGCGAGAGCCGGTCGCGGCGGACATCCGCCACCACGAAGCGGCCGTCCGGCGCCCGGGCGAGCTTCACCCCCGCGGTGAAGGCGGGGCTGCGGCCGGGACGCGGCAGGCTCGCGGCGAGGTCCCAGGCCCGCACCAGGCGGCAGCCGGCGGGCAGCGCCCGCAGGCGGCCGAACCAGTGGCGCTTGAACAGGCCGCCCTCGCGCGGGGCCGGCCGCTGCTGGAACTGGCCGGCGCTGGCATAGGGCCCCATCGCGGCCTTGTCGCGCTCCACCACCGCGCGCGGGAAGCGGGCGGGGAAGAGCAGTTCGCCCTGCTCCCGGCGCGGGTCGGAGAAGCCGATCCGAGTCGTGCAGCGCCGCTCCGGCTCGAACTCCATCGGCAGCATAAGGTGCTCGTAGCCGAGGTCCCGCGCCAGGATCAGGCCGGAGAGGTCGCGCTCGTGCAGGCGCTGCATGACCACCACGATGGCGGAGCGGGCCGGATCGGTGAGGCGGGTCGGCACGGATTCGAGGAACCAGCGGCCGATCCCCTCGCGCAGCCGCTCGGAATTGGCGTCCTCGGCCGAGAGGGGATCGTCCAGGATGACGCGGTCGCCGCGGGCGCCCGTGATGGCGCCGGGCGAGAGCGCCTCGCGCAGGCCGCAGGCCGTCGTCTCGAAGCGCTGCTTGCGGTTCTGGTCCCGGCGCAGGCGGACGCGGTCGCCCCAGAGGGCCCGGTACCAGCCGGAGGTGACGAGGCGGCGGGTGCGCAGGTTGTCGCGGACCGCCAGGGCCTGCCGGTGCGAGACGGCGAGGGTGCGCAGCCCCGGGCGGTTCCTCGGGCCCCATTCCCAGGCCGGCCAGAACACGCCGACGCAGAGGCTCTTCGACAGGCCCGGGGGCACGTTGATGAGGAGCCGCGTGATCTCGCCCCGGGTCACCGCCTCCAGATGCGCGCAGATCGCCTCGATCGGCCAGCCGTGCACGTAGGGGGTGGCGGGCTCGACGGCGGGCCAGGCCCGGCGCACGAAGCCCGCGAGGCTCTCCTCGCCCTCGATCCGGTCAAGCGCCCTCAGGAGCGCCGCCGGATCGTCGAGAAACGCTCTCGGCGATGCGGCGGAGCTGCTCGCGCTCCTCGGGCGCGAGGCCCGCGAGGGCGGCGTCGAGGTCGGGTCGCGGCGTCTCGTCACCGGCCGTGTCCTTCAGGCCCCAGGCCTGGCGTTCGAGGGCGATCCAGAGGCGGGCCGCCTGGGCGAGGTCGCGCAGAGCGGTGCTGCGCTTGGCCAGGGAGTTGGCGCGCTCCCGGCCGTCCCCCTCCGATTCGTCCGCGAGGGCATCGATCTGCGCGGAGGCGGCCAGCACCTCCTCCAGGAGCCGCAGGGTCAGGGCCTGGCCCTGCTCGATGACGATCCGGTGGGCCGCGACCACGCGGCCGCGGTCCGGCGGAGTCCGATCCGGCGGGGTCCGATCCGGCAAGGCCTTGGCCGGGCGCGGCTGGCCACGCGGCCAGCCCTCCCGGCGCGCCCGCACCAGGATGCTGCTGTGCGCGACGGCGAAGCGCCGCGCCAGGGCGCGGGCGGAGGCGCCGGCGCACCACGCGGCCCTGATCGCCGCCCAGTCGATTGCTCTGTCTGTCATGGGATCCGGGATTCGGCTCCGGGCGGCTCGCGCCGCGGGACACGAGCCGCGGGACACGAGCCGGCCTTGGCCTCGGTGATGCCGTGGGCCGGGTCCGGGGACACATCCCCGGGCGACGGACGAGCATCCATCGGCGGGGCAGTCGGGCGGCCACGGCCTCGAAGGCGGGCGGCGGACCCGGAACACCTGCGACCTTCGTACATGATCCCGTTTTGTTCGTCAAATGTTCTTTTTCGGTGTGGGGCCGGCGGCGGGCTCTGCACGGTGCGGGGCCCGTGCCGGCGCGGCGGATCGGGACGCGGCGCTCGGCCCCGTGGAGCCGGGCGGGGCCTTCCCGGCCCAACTCCTGCCGGCCCAACTCCTGCCGGCCCTTGGCGGGCAGGAGATCGTCTCCGTGCTGGGGAGGTCGAGCGCGGCCGCCGACCGCGTGGTCGCCGCTCGGGACCGGGGATAGCGCCGCCTGTCCGGGGCACCTGCCGCACCGGCGGCGGGCCGGCCCGCCTCCCCGTCGCGGCGCGACCGGCGGGGCGGCCGCCCTGCCGCGGTTCAGGGCAGGAAGACCGGCGGGACGGCGTGGGCGGCGAGCGCCCCCGCCGCCGGATGGTCGCCGGGGAGCACGACGGCGCCGAGCCCGATGCGGAAGGGCAGCGGCGGGGCGCCGAGGAGCGCCAGGTAGGTGTCGGGCAGGTGCTGGTGCAGGGTCTCGATCAGGAAGGCGATCGGCGTGCAGGCGGTGACGGGGCGCGCCACCTGCCCGGCGAGCGGGACCGGCGTGCCGATCGCCGCGTAATCGTAGCCGCGCAGCCGCCACGCCGTCGCGTGGAGGGCGAGGTCGAGGATCACGCCGCCCTGCGGCGCCGGCTGGAAGAAGTCGCGTGTCGCCAGCACGTCGTCCCAGCCGTAGGGCACGCTGTCGAGGGTGTTGTAGAGGCGCGCGACGCGCCCCTCGAGGAGGGTGCCCGGCCCGAACAGGGCCGCGAAGGCGGAATTGCCCGGCGTCATCCCGGCGAAGGTCGCGACCTCCGGCCGGCGCGGCGGCGCCCGGCCCGCGAGCCAGAGCGCCACCACGGGGGCGAGCGTGCCCCCGAGGCTGTGCCCGGTCACGGCGAGCGGGGTCTGCGCCGGCAGGCCGTCGAGGGCCTGGGCGAGGCTGGTGCCGGCCTCGTCCGTGAGGGCGATCAGGGACGAGAAGCCCGCCCAGGTGCCCCCGGAGATGCAGGGATCCCCCGGCTCCTGGTCGCCCGGGTCGACGGTCGCGCCGGAGGGCCATCGCGCCATCGGGCCGAAGGGCGAATCCTGGCGCGCATCGTCCCAGTAGGCGGGCGAGAAAGGGTTCGGGTAGGTGCCGCGGATCGCGAGCGCGACCCCGCCGCCCGGGCGCCGGTCCCGCGCCAGGAAGGCGAAGTTCACCGGCACCGCCTCGTCGCGGGCGATCCAGATCGCCTCCCAGATCCCGCCCGTCACCGGGCTCGTCGCCAGGTAGGCGGGGATCGCGGCCGGGTGCCCGTAGGCGATCCCGGCGAGTGTCATCAGTTCGGCCGCCGGGAGCGCCATGGTCGCCTCCCTCAGCCGCCCACGACCGGGCCGCCCGGGATCGCGACCGAATAGGCCGCCGCCGCGATCGGCACGAGGGGATTGCCCGTCTGGCTGACGAAGTATTGCCGGATCGTGGCCGTCACGAGCAGCGGGGTTCCGGCATTCACCTGGAGCAGGACCGAGCCCCGGTTGGCGGCCGATTCCGTCGCGGCCACGCCCTGGCTCGCCAGGCCGAGCCCGGTCGCCACGTACTCGACCCCGACGATGATCGTCCCGCCGGGCGGGATCGTGCGTCCGAAGGTCGGCCGGCCCGGCCGATTCGCGAATTCGGGCGTGATGTTGCTGATCGAGAGGTCGCTGCCGATCAGGTTCGCGGCGAGCTGGATCTTGCCGCCGGGGGGCGCGACGACGAACGGAACGGTGGGCAGGTAGGTCAGCTGGAGGGTGGCGCTGCCGACCGCCGACGTGTTGGTGATCTGGATGAAGATGCCCTGCAGGACCAGGGGAACCTGGGTGAGGCCCGGAACGATCGGCTCCCCCAGCACCTCGAAGGGGATCAGGACGGTCGCGACCGCGGCGGGGTCGGAATCGGGGACGAGGAGGTCGTCGGGGGCCGCCAAGGCGGCGGACGGGTTGGCGATGAGGGGCATGAAATGTCCTCCCGCGGGCGATATCGGCCTGCGCGGCCGGCCGGAACCGCGTGCGCGGATGCCGCCCCCCCGCTCGGATCATGCCGATGACTGCGCCCGGTCTGCGTGCTTGTTGTGATGGGGATGGCGAAGACTTCCGCCATCGAAGATTTCATCCCATGATTCTCTGAGTTCATCAAGGTAAGTTTCACTCATTTTGTTGCGCAAAAGAGTTTTCCGTCGGCCCGGTTCAGGGGCCGGGCGCCGCGCCCTCGTCCGGCGCGACCTCCTCCGCCGCGAGGTCGACGCGGGTGGCCCGGCCGAACAGCCCGAGGGCGACCCGGTAGCGGCGCCGGGCGGGGTCGACCGCCTCGATCGTGCCGCGCAGCGCCGCGAGCGGCCCGCGCGTCACCCGCACCGCGTCCCCGAGGGCGAGGAGCACCGCCTCCACGGCCTCGTCCTCCCCCTCCCCGGCGCGGCCGGCCAGCGCGTCCGCGAAGGCCTGCAGGATCGGCGCCGGGATCGTCACGGCGCGGCCCTCGCGGAACAGCACCCGGAGCACGCCCGGATGGGCCTCGGCGCGGGCGAGGTCGGCGTCGTCGCGCAGGCCGAGGAAGACCAGGCGGTGCAGGAGCGGGACCGCGACGCGCCGGCGCGCGCCGTCCGGGCCGACCCGCTCGACCTCCTCGCGGGCCTCGAAGGCGCACAGGCCCAGGGCCGCGAGGTCCCGCACGACCCGGGGGGCCCAGCGCGGGCGGGTGCGGGCGACGAGCCAGACCCGGTCCGGCGCGACCAGGATGCGCGGCGGCCGGTGCCGGCGGCGGCGGCGGCGGATCGCCTCCGGCGCGGCGGCGGGCGGCCGGTCGTGGGCGAGGGCGGCGCGGCGGCGGCGGCAGACGCGGCGGCGCTTCTGCGACGCGCGGCTCACGCGCGCCTCCCGGCCGGCCGCGGGGAGGATCCCGCGGCCCGCGCGACCGTTCCCGAAGCGGCCGTCAGGGCTCCGGGTCGCGGCCGGCCTCGCGCGTCTCCCCGGGAGGGTTCCGGTCGAGGTCCCGCAGGGCGCGGTCGATCCGCCGGCGCACGATCACGAACAGGAGCACGCCCGCCGCGAGGGTCCAGAGCACGATCAGGGCGGCCTTCATGGGGGCGTCCTCGGCGGGGTTGCGCGGGGCCGGACCGGCCCTCGGCCCGCACCGGATCGCGCCGCGGGCCCGCGGCGGCGCCCGGGAACCGGGCCGCGCCGGGCCGGCTTAGCGGCGAACCGGGCCCGGCGGAAGCCCGCCCCCCGGCCTCGAAGGGCCGCCTCCCGCCAGCGGGAACGCGGTCCGCGCGCGGAAGCGCGCGCGGCGCGGATCGGCGCCGTGTCATGGTACTCTCCTGCCGTTACGGAAGAGCGCGCGGCGGGCGCGATCGGGCCGGCCGCTTGTCTCACCGATCACTACATGATGTAATGACCGCGATCAACACGCTAGGTAGCGAATACCTCTCTCAAGGTTGTGGACAGATGGACGAGGCCCGTCTCCGGATCGATCAGGGCGAGCGGCTGCGCCTCGCGCGGCTGGCGGCGGGCTACCGCTCGGCCCGCGACGCGGCCCTGCGCAACGGCTGGCCGGAGAGCAGCTACCGGGCCCACGAGGCTGGCACGCGCACGATCGGGCAGGACGACGCCGAGCGCTACGCGGCCCGGTTCCGCCGGGACGGCGTGCAGGTGACCGCGAAGGGCCTGCTGTTCGGCGACGACGAGGCGGGCGAGCCCCCGGGGGAGAGCGGCCAGGTCGTGGGGGTGCGCGGCGTGATCAGCGCCGGGGGGCTGATCGCCACGGGGGACGAGCAGCCGGACCCGAGCGGCAACCTGTTCGAGGTGACGGTGCCGTTCTGGCTCCCGCCCGGCACGATCGCGTTCCGGGTCGCGGGCGCCTCCATGCACCCGAAATACGAGCCGGACGACATCGTGCTGTGCGCGCAGGGCGGGGAGAGCCCGGAGCGGCTCTTGGGCTGCTACGCGGCGGTGGCCACGCCGGACGGCAACCGCTTCCTCAAGAAGATCCTGCGCGGCTCGCGGCGGGGCACCTACCACCTGGAGAGCCACAACGCCCCGCTGATGACCGACCGCCGCCTCGCCTGGGCCTCCGGCATCATCAGCACGGTGCACGCGCAGCATTGGCGGCGCTTCACGGGGCCGCGCTGACCTTCACGGGCGCGTCGAGGGCGTAGACCCCGTCGCCGAGCCGGCGCAGGGCGGTGCCGCCCTGGGCGCGCTTCCACAGGCGGGTGTTGAGGGCGGCGACCGGATCGTGGCCCGGCAGGGTGTGGCCGCGCGCGGCGATCGCCTCCCAGATCTCCGCCGCGTGCATCGGCCGCCCGGCCGCGGCGAGCACCGCGAAGGCCGCCTCGATCACCCGCCGGCCCTCCGCGCGCCCGCCCGCCGCGGGCGGCCCCGCCGAGCGGGGCGAAGCGGGCGCCGCCGGATGAGGCGTCGCCGGATGAAGCGTCGCTTGGGCGCTCGCTTGGACGCTCGCTTGGGCGCGCGCTTGGGCGGTTGGCGCGGGAGCGGGCGGAGCCTGCGCCGGGGCGGGTTCTGCCGCCGCGAGCCGGCGGCCGAGTTCGAGGTAGAGTTCGTGCTCGGCGATGGCGCGGTCGAGCGCCGCGCGCTGCTGGCGCAGGGCCTCCAGCCGCGCCCGCACCTCCGCCTCCGACAGGACCATCACGCCCCCAGCCGATTCCGTCCGCCCTCCCGGCGAGGCGTCCGCTCAGGAAGGAATATCGCCGCCGCGGGACATTCCGCAAGCGGTTGGAACGATCCATTCCATTCCGCTTACGGAATTATTCCACAATCCTCCCTCGCCCCGCGCCGCGGCAGCGCCACGGGGCCGCCCGCGTCGAGGGGCGCCAGGGGAGCGAAGGCCGGTTCCCAGGGATCGCCGTCGGGATCCGCCACGGAGCCGGAAGAGCCGCCCACAAGACCCGCATCCGCGGCGAGCGCCGCGCGCGAACGGGTCCGGCACCGCGCCCTTGCCCGATGAGGGTGACGTGCGGCGGGAAGGCGGGGGCGCGCCACGCCGGCGATCCCGGGGGTGAGCAGCGAGAGGCGCGGAGCGCGCACGCCGCCTCGATGCGAGCAGGGCGGCGCGGCCCTCGCACCGCCCCGGCGCCGCCTTCCGGCCTCAGCCGGCGGCCTTCTTCCGGGCGGGCTTGGGCGGCACCAGGAGCGTGCTCGGATCGGCGGGCAGGAGCTGCATGCCGGCCTCGTCGAGGCTGATCGGCAGCTTCGGAAACACCTCGCGCAGGTGGGCGACGTCGGCCTTGAAGGCCTGGCGGAAGCTGCGCAGGGAGGCGTTGTCGGCCCCGAACTGCTTGTGCAGCGTGTCCCAGGACAGGCGCAGGGGCCGCGGCAGGGCGCGCAGCCGGTAGCCGACCCAGAACAGGAGGTCGAGCTTGCGGGCCGAGCCCGCGAAGGCCCGGGCGGCCCGGATGTCCACCGGCAGCGCGTGCTTGACCAGGTTCTCGTAGAAATCCTGGTGGAACTGCACGGTCTTCGACCAGGCGGCGGCCTGCCCCTCGCCCCGCCAGAGGTCGAGCTTGCGGAAGGGCGGCATGGTCAGGGTGGAGGAGCGGGACTGGCCATCCCAGAGGCCGATCTGCAGGGTGCAGGCGGCGAGGCGGTTGAGCTGCTCCTTGAACTGCCGGATGGTGCCGCGCTCGCCCCCCGTCACCGCGAAGCCCATCTCGCGCATGAAGCCCGACAGGCTGTCGGCGACCTCGATGGTGGGGCTGCGCTGGCGCACCGCCTCGGTGCAGAGGTGCAGGAGCACGAGGCGGGCCTTCGGGCCGTAGGGCAGGCCCTGCAGCTCCATCTGGCCGGTCGCCGGGTTCTTGATCCGCCCGGCCAGGATGCTGAGCGTGTTGCGGCCGTACTCGCGGAAGAACTCCCGCGTCTCGCCCGGATCGCGGTAGGGCAGCCCGCACAGGGCCAGCACCGAGTGGATGTGCTGGATGTTCTCGGGGGCGACGGGCTCGGTCTCGATCACCGCCCGCACGGCGTCCCGGCGGCGCTGGTCGCGGGACATGCCGGCGCGCGCCTCGGCCGCGCGCGCCGCCGCCTCCCGCTCGGCGTCGCGCTGGGCCTGCCGGTGGGCGATGGTCTCGACGATCACCGCGAACAGGAAGCTGCCGCGGGCCGCCTCGAGCTCCGCCCTCAGATCCTCGTCGCGGATCGCCTCGATCTTGGCCTCGATGCCCATGGCCCGATGCCTGCGCCTCCCCAACCGGGCCTCGGGGCGAGGCTCGCCCTCGCCGCGGAATCCGGCCTCACCACCCTGCGGAAATCCGTCATGGCCGATTCCGCTCCCGGGAATCCCGTGGCCCGGCGGAGTTATCCCAAGATTCCCGCGAGTCGTCCCCATCATCCTCGCCCCATCATCCTCGCCCGACGCCCCGCGCCCGCGGCCCTCGCCGGCGCCGCCGGCGCGGCCGGGGCGCGGCCAGGGACCGGCGGGGCCGGGGACCGGGTGTGGACCGGTCTGGGGACAGGGCCGGGAGCACCCTGTCGCCGAGCGCGGCGCGGAGCGGGACGGGCGGTGGACGGCGCCGCGATCCCGCGCAGAGTTCGATACGCCCCGGATCCGCCGCGGCCCCCCCCGCGCAGAGTTCTGTGCGCCGGGGGGTCTGAAAACCTGTGGGATTCCGAGGGGCTTGGGCGGCGGGCGACGCCGAATCCGATGCGCGGCCGCGCAGAATCCGATGCGCGACCCCGTGCGATCCCCGCAGAATCCGATGCGCGGCCGCGCAGAGTTCCATGCGGGAATGCGCAGAGTCGGATGCCGGATCCCGGCCCAACCCCTTGGCCCGGTTGAGAGATCCGCCTCTCCATATAATCCACAGAACTGACTCTCTGAAATCCATACCCGATAGGGTCTCGTATAGGGGCCGATCCGGGGTTCGTTTTGCAGAACGAAGGCATGCGGGAGCGGGATGGCTTCGCCCCCCGCCCCCGCGGCCGCCGCTTCGAAAGGAATAAATGGAATATTACGATCGAGGGTGAGTGCGGCGCTGCCGGCTTCCTTCACCATCGGCGCGGGCCGGCTTATGAGCACGGGGCGTCGCCGGGACGGCGCGTCGGCCGGCGAGACCCCGCATGAGCACCACCCCGATCGAGCGGCTCCTCGCCATCATGGCCCGCCTGCGCGACAGGGAGACCGGCTGTCCCTGGGACCTGCGGCAGGACTTCGCCTCGATCGTGCCCTACACGATCGAGGAGGCCTACGAGGTGGCCGACGCGGTCGACCGGGGCGACCTCGACGACCTGCGCGACGAACTCGGCGACCTGCTGTTCCAGGTCGTGTTCCAGGCGCGGCTGGCGGAGGAGGCCGGGGCCTTCGCGTTCGCCGACGTGGCGACCGCCATCGCCGACAAGATGGTGCGGCGCCACCCCCACATCTTCGGCGAGGCGCGCGACCTCGACCCCGAGGCGGTCAGCGCCCAGTGGGCGGCGATCAAGGCGGCCGAGCGCGCGCGCAGGGGCCGCCCCGAGGGCACGCTCGGCGGCGTGCCGCTCGCGCTCCCGGCCCTGACCCGGGCGGAGAAGATCTCGGCCAAGGCCGCCGCGGTCGGCTTCGACTGGCCGGACGCCGCCGAGGTCGTGGACAAGGTCAGGGAGGAGACGGAGGAAGTGGCCGAGGCCCTGGCGGCGGGCGACGGCGAGGCCCTGGCCGAGGAGATCGGCGACCTCCTGTTCTCGGTCGCCAACCTCGCCCGGCACGCCGGAATCGACCCGGAGGAGGCGCTGCGGCGCGCCAACCGCAAGTTCCGGCGCCGCTTCGAGGCGATGGAGGCCCGCCTGCGCGCCCGCGGGCAGGACCTGCCGGAGGCGGGCCTCGCCGCGATGGAGGAGGCCTGGGCGGCGGTGAAGCGGGAGGAGTGAAGCGGATCCCGGATCACGCGCCCGCGCGGCGCGTGAGCGAAGCCCCAATCCGCCATCCCGGGGATCAAGCGGATGGGGTCTGAGCCGGACCGATCGCGGCGCGCGGCCCGCCGGGGTCCCTCCCCCGCCGGCGCGGGACGGCCGCCCCACGGCCAGTTGAGCGCAACCCGTCTTGCGCCGGACCTTCCGTCCGGGCGATGGTCCGCCCGATCGTATCGGAAGGCGGCTGCAACCGGAGATTTCGATGGGTTACGCCAAGATCGGCGCCGTCCTGGCCGCGGGGCTCGGGCTGGCGATCGCGGGGCCGCTTCGCGCGCGGGCCGAGGAGGCCCCGGTGCCCGAGCAGCTCGTCGACGTGATGAACACGCTCTGGGGCAAGCACGCGGGCTTCCGCGCCAACCACGCCAAGGGCGTCGTGGTGGAGGGCTCCTTCACGCCGAGCCGGGAGGCCGCCGCGCTGAGCAAGGCCTCGCCGTTCCGGGGGCCGGCGGTGCCCGTGCGGGCGCGCTTCTCCGACGCGACCGGGCTGCCCACCATCCCGGACGGGGACGCGAATGCCAAGCCGCACGGGATGGCGCTGAAATTCGCCCTCGCGGAGGGCGGCGAGATGGACGTGGTGGTGAACTCGCTGAAGTTCTTCCCCGTGGCGACGCCCGAGGAGTTCCTGCAGCTCCTGAAGGCCGCGGCGGCGAGCGGCCCCGGCGCGCCGCACCCGACGCCGGTGGAGACCTTCGTCGCCAGCCACCCGGCGGCGGGCCGGGCCGGCGCGGTGATCGGCACGCCGACGAGCCTCGCCGGGCAGGTCTATAACGGGGTCAACGCCTTCGTGTTCGTGGACGCGGCCGGCAAGCGCACGCCCTTCCGCTACCGCTTCGTCCCGGTCGCCGGCACCGCGTACCTGGAGGCGGCCGAGGCCGCCAAGCGCGACCCCGACTTCCTGATGCGCGAACTGCCCGCGCGCCTCGCCCAGGGGCCGGTGGAGTTCCGCGTCCTCGCCCAGCTCGCGAGCGAGGGCGATTCCACCCGGGACGCGACGCGGCCCTGGCCGGAGGACCGGCGCCTCGTCGAGATGGGCACGCTCACCCTCACGAAGGCGGTCGCGAACAGCGAGGAGGCCCAGAAGGCGCTGCTCTTCATGCCGAACGCCCTGCCGGACGGGATCGAGGTCTCGGACGACCCGCTGATCGACGCGCGGGTGCAGGCCTACGCCGTCTCCTTCAGCCGCCGGTCGCAGTAGCGGCGGACTCGACCGGGGGCTCGGTCGCGGGGCGAGCCGCCCCCGGTCAGGCGGTCGCCGCCCGCAGGGCGGCCCGCAGGGCGTCGAGGTCGATCGTGAAGGCGCCGTGGTTCGGCCGCTCCTTCGAGTCGCTCGCGCCGTAGAGCGCGTGGTAGCGGTGCCCGCGCACCGCCGCGAGGTCCCAGAAGAACGGGTCGTTCCAGCCCTCGGCCGCGAGGTGGATCACCTGCGTCCCGGGCAGGCTGAACAGCGTGTTGGTCATGGCGGCCCCCATGCCGCCCACCACCACCCCGGCATCGGCGAACTGCGCGACCTGCTGGCCGAACGGCAGGGTCAGGGGATCGACCACCTCGAAACCCTCGCCGGACAGGAGCGCCAGCACGTCGTCCCGGTTGAGGAGGCGGCGCCCGTAATCCGGCGCGCGGTCGACGAAGAGCCGCCGCCGCAGGGGCCGGCGCCGGGGCGTCGCCAGCAGGGCGTCGCGGGCGATGCGCAGGCGCGCGAGCAGCACCCGGCGCCGCAGCGTCCCGGCCAGGAAGGCGAGCGCCTCGGGGGATTTCAGCACCGGGTGCAGGGCGATCGGCGAGGCGAAGTGCAGCACGTCGAAATGCAGCGGCTGGTCGCGCGTGATCGTCACGATCCGGATCCCCCGCAGGCCCTCGAGCATCAGCTTGATCGAGCGCAGCCGCACCTGGTCGATGATCTCGTGATAGGTCGTGATGATCAGGTTGATGGGCCGGCCGGGAAAGCGGCGCCGGAGCACCCGGACCGCCTTCAGCCGCGGCAGATCCTCCACCAGCCAGTGGCCGTAATTGAACGAGGCGGAGTTCGTGAAGACGAGGTTGAGGGCGCCGTCGGAGGAATCCTGGTCCCGGATCGGGTGCGGCGCCTGGTCGAGCGGGAAATGCGCGAGGTCCTGCGGCCGCGCGGTCTCGTAGACGACGGCGCGGCGCGCGCCGCGCAGGAGATGGATGACGTTGTCGTACAGGACGGCGTCGCGGATGCGGAACAGGGCCGAGGCCGCGCCCCGCCGGGCGCCCCGGGCCATGTCGCTCTCGATCTGCCGCATGTGCCGCGCCGCCTCCTCGTCCCCGCAGACCTGCGTGAGGGGGGCCGGCCGCTCGTACGCGTAGGCGGGGAACAGGTCGTCGACGAAGTCGATGTCGGGGCTGGAGGGCTCCATCGGGGGCAGCGCGTCCGCCAGTTCGGAGGAGCCGTCCGACCGGTACAGGCGGTCGAGGTCGCATGAGACCGGGACCAGATCGTGTTCGGGTGCCATCGCGCGCGTCTCTCAACCGACCTCTCAACCCGGCGGTCCCGTCCCGCGGCCGCCGAGGCGGCGCGCGGCGCGCCGCCACGCCCCCGGGTTGGCGGCGCCGCCGCCACCGGGTCAAGCTCCCGCCGGGCCGCTGCCCCGCCGCCGGGCGAGGCCCGGCTGCCGGGCGAGGCCCGGCCGCGGGGCGCGGCGCCGGCCGGGCTCAGGCTTGCTTCCAGTACTTCTCGACCAGGGAGCGGATGCGCTCGCTGAGGTCGAGGTCCATCTCGACCAGGGGGGCGGCGTTCCTGACCGCCCGCAGCATCTCGGCGGCGTCGCGCACCTCCTGGCGCGGCCCGGGCCGGGGCACCGGCTCCTCGTAGGGGAGGTCGAGGGCCTGCATCACCGAGGCCGAGAATTCCCCGGCATAGTCGTGGTGCCCGACCACCTCGAAGCGCGACAGGTTCTGGATCGCCGTCGACCAGTGGCCCGGATTCAGCGCCTCGCGCTCGTCCCGGGCGCCGAGATAGCGGGTCATCGGGTTCGACAGGGTGTTGGTGGTCTTGGCATCGAGATTCCGGAAACTCTTCTTGAGGAGCGGCAGATCGCTGAAATCGAGCGAGGAGGCGAAGTAGCACGCATCGACGATCTCCTCGATCTGCCAGTGGCGCGCGCTGCTGACCGCCAGCTCCGAGACCCTGCGCAGCCAGAAGATGCGGCGGGCCAGCTCCAGGTAGGGGTCGTGCGCCAGGAAGATCTTGAGGAACTTGTGCTCGATCAGAAAGGATTCGCAGACCGGATAGAAGATCGGGCCGTAGCAGAACAGCGAGTTGAGGAATTGATTGCCGATGATGCAGTTGAGGACGGGCTGGCTCACGCCCTTGAGCATCAGGTGGGAGATCTGGAATTTCGAGAACAGGGTGTCCCGGAGGGGACTGGCCTGGCCGATGGTGTGGTCGAGGAAGAGCACCCGGCGCTGCGTGTCGCCGAGTTCGCGGCTGCGGCGGTAGAGCAGGATGTTGGTGTCGTAGTCGCGGACCTCCAGCAGGGCGGCCTCGCTCAGGCCCGGGAAGGCCCCGTCGTGGAGGTTGAACGCGCACAGGCCGGTCGAGTGCCAGCCCCAGGATTTGAGGTTGTGATCGACCTCGTTCGCCGAGCTGACCGTGGTGACGCCGTCGACCGTCACCTTGATGCGCGGGACGACGCGCTGGTCGTCCGGGGCGATCCAGATCGAGAGATGCGCCGGGTGGTGGATGTGGAGTCCGAACAGCATGGAGATGTCCCTGCGCCGTCGGGGGCCGCCGCGCAAGGGCGGACCGAAGCGGTCCGCCCCGGCGCGGGGATCCCGGTCAGGGCCGGGCCGCCTCCCCGGCGGCGCGCAGGCGCCGGGCCGTGCCGAACCGATTGAGGAGGCGGGGCTCCTTCTCGGGGGCGACGCGCACCACGAGGTGGAGCCGCCCGCCCGCATCCTCCCGCCGGTCGAGCACCTCGGCATTCTCGTAGAGCCAGTGCAGCCCGGCCCCCTCGGCCGGGTCGAGCACGAGGGCGAAGCTCGCCCGGCTCTCGGCGATGCGCCCCTCGATCCGGGCCAGGAGCGCGTCGGTTCCCTCCCCGGTGAGGGCCGAGATCAGGACTGGCCGGGTGCCGGTCTGCCGGCTGAGGTTGAGCAGGCGCTCGCGCTCCTCCGGGCCGAGCAGGTCGGCCTTGTTCCAGACCTCGATGATCCGGTCCGCCTGCGGGGCGATGCCGAGTTCGGCGAGCACCGCCTGCACGTCCTCCCCCTGGGCCTGCGTGTCCTCGTGCGCCATGTCGCGGACGTGGAGCAGGATGTCGGCCTCGATCACGTCCTCCAGCGTCGCCCGGAACGCCGCGATCAGCATGGTCGGCAGGTCGGAGATGAAGCCGACCGTGTCGGACAGGATCGCGGTCTCGCCGTGCGGCAGCTTGATCGCCCGGGCGGTGGGATCGAGGGTCGCGAACAGCATGTCCTCGGCCCGCACCTCGGCCTCGGTGAGGCGGTTGAACAGGGTCGACTTGCCGGCATTGGTGTAGCCGACCAGCGCCACGATCGGGTAGGGCACGCGGCGGCGGCTCTGCCGGTGCAGGCCGCGGGTGCGGGTGACGGTCCCGAGTTCGCGCTCGATGCGGGTCATGCGCTCCTGGATCAGGCGCCGGTCGGCCTCGATCTGGGTCTCGCCGGGGCCGCCGAGGAAGCCGAAGCCGCCGCGCTGGCGCTCGAGGTGGGTCCAGGAGCGGACGAGGCGGCTGCGCTGATAGGCGAGATGGGCGTGCTCGACCTGGAGCGCGCCCTCGCGGGTGGAGGCGCGGCGCCCGAAGATCTCCAGGATCATCCCGGTCCGGTCGATGACCTTGACGCCCCACGCCTTCTCCAGGTTGCGCTGCTGCACCGGCGAGAGGGCGCAATCCATCACCACGAGGCGCACGGATTCGGCGGCGATCCGCCCGGCGATCTCCTCGACGCGGCCCTTGCCCAGGTAGGTCGAGGGCCGGATCGCCTGGACCGGGAGCATCAGCCGGTCGACCACCGCGAGGTCGATGGCGGCGGCGAGCCCCACCGCCTCGTCGAGCCTCGCCTCGGGGGGGCGGGTGGGCGCCCGCGCCGCGTCGCCCCTCCGCGTGAGGTAGGGGCCGAGCACGAGGGTCCGGGTGGCGGCCGCGATGGTGCCCTCCGGCTCCGCCATCCGCTGCAGCCGGGCCTCGCCCGGCCGCGCCTCGTCCGACAGCCGGGTGTCACCCGGGATCCGAGGTTCCATGAAGTGCCGATCTCACCAGAATCCCGCCGCAGGCCGGCGGGCCGATCCGCTGCCTGGCGATCGGTGTCAGATTGGAGGTGAGCCGGCCGCAATCAAGCGCCGGGGGGCGGATTCGCCGCCCCGGCGCGAGGAGGACCGGGCTCAGCCCTTCTCGCCGCCCTCCTCGCCCTGCTCGAAGAGCTGCACCGGATGACCGGGCATGATCGTCGAGATCGCGTGCTTATAGACCAGCTGCGAATGTCCATCCCGCCGCAGCAGCACGCAGAAATTGTCGAACCAAGTCACCACGCCCTGCAGCTTGACGCCGTTGACCAGGAAGATCGTGAGAGGGATCTTGTTCTTGCGGACGTGATTGAGGAAAGTGTCCTGCAGATTCTGAGCGCGCTCGCCCGCCATTCTTCTTATCCTTGTGAACCCGCTGCCGGCCCCGGATGACGGGTCGCTCCGTTGATTCTTGCGGGCCGCGAGACGCGGCCCCGGACCCGAGACCCATTACACGGTGAAGCTCGGCCCGGCGCAAGAGGCATCCGGCCGCGACGCGAGACACCGGCCAGACGACCCGGTCGGGGCGCCCGCGGCGGCCGCGTGGCTCATAGCAAGATCGCGGCCGGTCCGCATTGTCAAATGCGGACCGGCCGCGCCGGATCACGCGCCGATGCCGAGCGACTTGAGCTTCCGGTGCAGGGCGGAGCGCTCCATGCCGATGAACTCGGCGGTGCGGGAGATGTTGCCGGAGAAGCGGGCGATCTGGGCGACCAGGTACTCCCGCTCGAAGATCTCGCGGGCCTCGCGCAGGGCGAGGCTCATCAGCTTCTCGCCCCCCGCCCCGCTCGGGGTGGTGGGGACGAGGGCGCCGACCTCGCTCGGCAGCATCTCGGTGGTGACCTCGGTCTCGGGATCGCCCTGGGTGAGGATCATCAGCCGCTCGACGTTGTTGCGCAGCTGGCGGACGTTGCCGGGCCAGTCGTGGGATTGCAGCACCGCCATGGCGTCGGGGGCGATCCGGCGCTGGGGCAGGCCGGTCGCCATCGAGATCTGCTCCATGAAGAAGCCGATCAGCTCCGGCACGTCCTCGCGGCGCTCGGCCAGCGGCGGCACCCGGATCGGCACCACGCTGAGGCGGTGGAAGAGGTCCTCCCGGAAGCGGCCGCCCGCGATCTCCTCGGCGAGGTCGCGCGAGGAGGAGGAGATGATGCGCACGTCGACATGGACCCGGGTGGTGCCGCCGACGCGCTGGAAGTTCTGGTCGACGAGGACCCGCAGGATGCGGTTCTGGGTCTCGCGGGGCATGTCCGCGACCTCGTCGATGTAGAGGGTGCCGCCGTGGGCCTCCTCCAGGGCGCCGACGCGGCGGGGCCGCCCGTCCGCGGCCTCGACCCCGAACAGCTCCGCCTCCATGGTCTCGGGCGTGATCGTGGCGGCGTTGATCACCACGAAGGGGCCGCTCGCCCGGCCCGAGGCCGCGTGGAGGGTGCGGGCCGAGAGCTCCTTGCCGGAGCCCGGCGCGCCCGAGATCATCACGCGGGCATTGGTGGGGGCGACCCGCTCGATGGTCTGGCGCAGCTGGTTCACCGCCACCGAGCCGCCGACGATGCGGCTCGCCTGGCCGGAGCGGGCCTTGAGGTCGCGCACCTCGCGCTTGAGGCGCGAGGCTTCGAGCGCCCGCTCGGCCACCAGGATCAGCCGGTCGGCCTTGAACGGCTTCTCGATGAAGTCGTAGGCGCCCGCCTTGATGGCCGAGACCGCGGTCTCGATGTTGCCGTGGCCCGAGATCATCACCACGGGCAGGTCCGGGGCCTGGGCCTTGATCACGTCGAGGAGCTGGAGCCCGTCGAGGCGCGAGCCCTGCAGCCATATGTCGAGGAAGACGAGGTGGGGCCGGCGCTGCTCGATGGCGGCGAGCGCCTCGTCGGAGGACCCGGCCGTGCGGGTGCGGTGGCCCTCGTCGTCGAGGATGCCCGCCACGAGGTCGCGGATGTCGGCCTCGTCGTCGACGATCAGGATGTCGGCGCTCATCGGTCACGGCCTCCCGGCGCTGCGGATGCCCGGCCCTGCGGCCGCACCCTGATGGTTCTCGCGATGGCTTGTCCGGCCCTGCCGGCGCGCCGCGCCGGGCCGCGGGGCGCTCGCCCGCGGCGCGCTGCGGCGCCCGGCCGCCGAACGGAGATCGGCTCCCGAGCGGAGCGGCTCCCGAGCGGAGATCGGCCCCCGAGCGGAGATCGGCCGGCTCACGGTGCGACCCCCTGCGCGCTCGGCGCCGGGGCGTCCTGCCCCGCCGCGCCCTGCCCCGCCGCGCCTTGGGCCGCCGCGCTCTGGGCGGCCGCGCCTTGGCCGGCCGCGCCTTGGGCCGCCGCGCTCTGGGCCGGGGCGGCCGCGCCCTCGGGCGAGGCGGGGCGCGGCACCTCGCGCAGGAGGCGCATGCGCACCTGCCCGCCCCGCCCCGCCGGATTGTCGTTGAGATCGATGCCGCCGCCGTGCTCTTCCAAGACCTTGCTCACGATCGCCAGCCCGAGGCCGGTCCCCCCCTCGCGGGTCGTCATATAGGGCTCGAGCAGCCTCTGGCGCCCTTCGGCCGGAAAACCCTTGCCGTTGTCGGTGATCTCGATCACGGCGCCGTCCCCCTCCTCCAGGAGGCGCACGGCGATCCGCCCGCGGCCGCGCTCCGCCTCCGGCACCGCCTGGACCGCCTCGACGGCGTTCTTGAGGATGTTGGTGACCGCCTGGGAGAGGAGGCGCGTGTCGAAGGCGGCGCTGATCCGGGTGCCCTCCCCCTCCATCGCGAAATCGATGTCGGGATGCGCCACCCGCATCATGAACAGGTTCTGCTTCACGATCTCGGTCAGGTCGTTGCGGGAGATCGCCGGCTTGGGCATCCGGGCGAACGACGAGAACTCGTCGACCATCCGCTTGATGTCGTCGACTTGGCGCACGATCGTGGCGGTGCACTGCTCGAACACGTCCTTGTCGGTGGTGATGACCTTGCCGTACTTGCGGCGGATGCGCTCGGCCGAGAGCTGGATGGGGGTGAGCGGGTTCTTGATCTCGTGGGCGATGCGCCGGGCGACGTCGGCCCAGGCGGAGGTGCGCTGGGCGGCGACGAGGTCCGTGATGTCGTCGAGGGTGACGACGTGGCCGCGGTCGATGCCCTGCGCCTGCTCGCTGGTGACCCGCACGTCGATGGTGCGCTCGCGGCCCTTGCGGGTGATCTGGATCTGCTGCTGGAGCGGGCGCAGGCGCCCCTCGCCGGAGGCGCCGAGGAGGCCCGCCAGTTCCGGCACCGCGACCCGCAGGGGCGTGCCGACGAGTTCCTGCGGGGTGAGGCCGAGCATCCGCTCGGCCGAGGGATTGGCGATGGTGATGACGCCCTCCGCGTCGATCCCGAGCACGCCGGCCGGCACGCCGGCGAGGACCGCCTCGGTGAAGCGGCGGCGGCGGTCGATCTGGTCGCGCGCCTCGATCAGCCCGTCGTGCTGGCGGCGCAGCTCCTGGGTCATCTTGTTGAAGCTCTCGCCCAGGTGCTGGAGGTCCCCCTCGGTCTTGCGGTGCGGGACCTGGGCGTAGAAGTTGCCGGAGGCGACCTGGTCGGCGGCGTTGATGAGGCGGCGGATCGGGGCGACGAACCGGTTGGCGAAGTTGAGCCCGAACCAGACCGCCGAGAGCAGGGCGATCAGGGCGATCAGGGCGAACATGCTGGCGAAGGCGATCTGCACGCTGCGCCGCCCGGCATCGATGGTGAGGAACTCGGTCGCCGCCGCCCGCGAGACGCCCGGGAACTCGACGGCGAGGCGCGTCACCTCGCGCTCGATCAGCAGGTAGGCGTCGCCGTAGGCCGGCAGCTTCATCAGGGCCCCGAAGACGCGGCCCTCGCGGGGCAGCAGGCAGGTCGGGTCGTTGGACTTGGCGGCCTCCTCGAAATCGGCCGCGGAGGGCAGCGGCGGGTTCTTGAGCACGTCGATGTTGGCGCGCGCCACGGTCTCGTCGGCGGAGCGCATAATGCGGGCGATCGGCAGCCCGAGGGAGCTCGCGCGCGCGGTGAGGAAGTTCTCGAACCACGCCCGCTCGACCTCGAAGGCGGGGCGCGCCCGGGTGAGATCGTCCGAGAGGATGCGGGCCTCGCGGGCGAGGCTCTGGCACTGGTTGGTCAGGTAGGCGTCGGCGACGTCGACGGACATCAGCACGACGTTGCGCATCCGGTCGGAGAACCAGGGCGAGAGGCCGCGCTCCAGGGTGATCGAGGCCACGACCGCGAGCAGGATGGTGGGCAGGGTGGCGATGAGGCTGAACAGGCCGACGATGCGGGTGTGCAGCCGCGCCACCCGGGCATTGGCCTGCCGCGCCCGCAGGAAGACCCGGGCCTCCCAGGCGATCACCACCACGAGGCCGATCACCAGGGCGACGTTGCCGAGCAGCAGCGCGACGACGACGTCGTGGGTCGGGGCGATGCCGGTGGCCCCGACCAGGATCAGGAAGGTGGCGAGGGCGAGCGCCAGCGCCACCCCGACGACCAGGGCCCCGAACAGCCCCGGCCCCCGCGGGGCCGTCTCCGGCGGGGCACCGGGGGAGGCCCCGGGCGCGTGAACGCGGCGCGACAGCAACATGGCTGATGCAAGGCCACTACAGTGTGGCGAAATTAATACGGGAGCGCGGCGATTTCGGCCAGCCGCCGCGCCCCGCGGATCACCGGCCGAGCGCGGCGGCGACGTGGCGGAGCTTGTCGGGATTGCGCACCGCGTAGATGGCGGCGACGCGCCCGTCGCGAACGGAGAGGGCCGTCGTCTGGAGCAGGCCGCCGCGCGTGGCGCTGACGTACCCGGGCAATCCGTCGATGATCGCAACCTTGAGGAGAACGGGTTGGAAATAGGCCTTGCCCGAGAGGCCGGCGAAGAGCCGGATCACCCGGTCCGCGCCGCGGATCACGTTGGGATAGGCGAGGACGCGGCCGCCGCCGTCCGAGCGAAGTTCGACATCGGCGGCCAGCAGCGAGGCGAGCGCCGCCGTGTCGCCGTCGCGCGAGGCGGCGAAGAAGGCGCGCGCGACGCGCTCGGCTTCCGCGGCGTCGACGCGGTAGCGCTGACGGCCGGACTGGACATGCCTGCGGGCCCGCACCGCGAGCTGACGCACGGCGGCCGGCGCGCGGTCGAGCGTCGCGGCCACTTCGGGCAGCGCGACGCCGAACACGTCGTGGAGGAGGAAGGCCGCCCGCTCGAGCGGCGACAGCCGCTCGAGCGCCAGCATGAGCGTCAGCGTGACGTCCCCGCCGACCGTCTCGTCCGGATCGGCCGCGCCCATCAGCGGCTCGGGAAGCCAGGCACCGACATAGGTCTCGCGCCGGGCCCGCGCCGATTTCAGCTGATCGAGGCACAGCCGCGTCACGATGCGCGTGAGGTAGGCGGCCGGCGTCGCGACGCCGTCCCGCACGCCCGACCAGCGCAGCCACGCCTCCTGCACCACGTCCTCGGCCTCGCTCAGCGCACCGAGCATGCGGTAGCCGAGGCGCAGCAGGCGCGGGCGCTGCGCCTCGAATTCCGCGAGCTGCGCGTCCTCCGGCAGCAGGGCTCTCCCGGTGGGTCCGGAGAGCGGATCGGAGCTCCGGGGCGTCATCGCGAGGTCCCCCGCGCGCGGGCTCGCGAGGGCATGCCGGGACGAACCTCGTCGGGCGCGATCCCGCGGCGCGCCCGCGGGACCGGCGCGGCGCGCGCGAGGCCGTTCGCCGCCAAGACGGGCCCGACCACGGGCCCGACCACGGGCGCGAGCGCGAGGCAGGGGGACGAGGCGCGCATCAGGCACTCCCCTCGCGGCTCGCCGCCGCGGTCAGCCAGTCGTCGAATCGCGTCGGCATGATGCGCGCGTTCGGTCCCGGCGTCAGGGTCGCGTCGGTGATCGGCACGCCGAAATACGGGGCCGCCGGATCGACCACGACGCGGCGGGGATCGTCGCGGTGACGGAGCCAGGTGCCGACGAACGCGGCGAAGGGGGCGCGTTCCGGCCCGGCGATCTCGACGATGCCGTTCGCCGGCTCGGCGAGCGCGACCTCCGCGAGCGCCCGCGCGACGTCGCCCGAAGCGATCGGCTGCATCGCCGCCGGCGAGAGGCGGACCACGCCGTCCCGCGTCCCCTCCTCGGCGATGCCGCCCATGAACTCGAAGAACTGCGTCGCCCGCACGATCGTGAAGGGGATGCCCGCGGCCGTGATCAGCTGCTCCTGGGCCAGCTTGGCCCGGAGGTAGGCGGGGGCCTGCGGGCGGTCGGTTCCGACCACCGACAGGGCGACGTGGTGGGCGATGCCCGCCTCCGCCTCGGCGCGCAGGAGATGGCGTCCCGAAGTCCGGAAGAAGGCCATCACCGCCTCCTCCTCGAAGGAGGGTGAGTTGGCGACGTCGACCACCTTCCGCGCGCCCCGCAGCACCGCGGCGAGTCCCTCGCCGGTGACCGTGTTCACGCCCGAGGCGGGTGACGCGGGCACGGCCTCGTGGCCGAGCGCGCGCAGGCTCGCGACGACCTGACGGCCGATCAGCCCGGTCCCGCCGATGACGACGATTCTCATGGTTGCCTCTCTGTCGCACGGCGCCGGCGCGGCGGCCGGCTCCTGTCCTGACGAGGCAGGGGATCGGATGGTGACATCCGGGCGGAGGCGGCCGGCCCGGCCTGCGGCCCGAGAACCGGCCGCGCCGCGCGATGTCACGGGGGCGCCGGCCCCGGGGCCCTGGCGCGCTACCTGGATCCCGCCTTCGTCGATGCCGCGGCCTGGGCGACGAGCGTCTTCACCGCCTGCCTGATCACCGGGATCCTCGCGGTCGTCGTGCACCGCGCGCGCCGGCTGGTCGAGGCGCAGGCGCGGGTCGCTCGCGCCCGCGACAACCTCGCCCGCCACGTCTCGGCAAATCTCGTGGAGGAGCTGGCCGCGCTCGACGAGCCGTTCGGTCCCGCGCGGGTCCAGGACGTCGCGATCCTCTTCGCCGACGTGGTCGGGTTCACGGGCCTGTGCGAGCGCCGTTCGCCGCAGACCGTCATGGCGATGCTGCGCGGCTTCCACGAGCGCATGGCCGGCTGCGTGTTCGAGGCGGGGGGAACGCTCGACAAGTTCGTGGGCGACAGCGTGATGGCGACCTTCGGCACGCCGAGGCCGGGCCCCCGCGACGTTGCGGATGCGCTGGCCTGCGCGCGCCGGATGCTGGCCTGCCTCGACGCGTGGAACGTCGAGCGCCGCGCGCTCGGCGAGCCGGCCCTGCAGATCGGGATCGGCCTGCATGTCGGGCCGGTCGTGCTCGGCACGATCGGCCACGCGCGCCGGCTCGAATACGCGGTTCTCGGCGACACGGTGAACGTCGCGAGCCGGCTCGAAGCGCAGAGCCGCGGCCTCCGGACCCCGCTGGTGAGCAGTCACGCCCTGGTCGAGCGGGTCCGCGCGGAGGCCGGCGAGCCCGCCCTCGACGGCCTGCGCCGCCACGCGCCCTTGGTCGTGCACGGTCGCGCGCAGGCGACGGAGGTCTGGATCCTGGCCGAGCCGGAGTGGCGACGGCCAGCCCCGCGTCCGGGCGCCCCGGCATCGACGGCGGCCGTGCCGCCAGGGCGTCCCGCGCCGCTCTCGTGACCGCGCAGGGCGAGGGGACCGACGGTCATCCGCGAAGCAGCGGTGCGCAGCCGCAGAGAATGCCGCACGATCGATGGTCCGGGGCAGGAACCCCGTGCGCCGTGCGCGCGCCCTGCCCGAGGCCCGGCGGAGAACCGCCGCCCAGAGCTCAAGGTCGGCGGTCGCGGCGCGACCGATCGGACGAGGGGGTCGTGAGAAGCGGCTCGACGATCGCGGACATCCGTTCGGCCGTCGTGCCGGGAGGAAAAAACCCGAGGTAACCGCCCGACCGATCCATCAGATAGATGAACGCCGAGTGATCGACCGTGTAGTCGCTGCCGCCGAGCTGCACGCGCTCATGATAGACCTTGTAAGCATCCGCAATGTTGCGAACGGCCTCGGCGCTGCCCGTGAGAGCGATCAGCCGGGGATGGAAACTCGGAACGTACGCGGCAAGATGAGCGACCGTGTCCCGCTCGGGGTCGAGCGTGATGAAGAGCGGTTGGATCGAGGCGCCCCGGTCTCCGAGGAGGTCGAGCAAGCGGCCGATCTCCGCGAGGTCGGTGGGGCACACATCGGGGCAGGACGTGAAGCCGAAATAGACGAGGAGCAGTGTGCCCCGGAAGTCGGCGTCGGTGCGCGGGCGTCCGGTCTGGTCAACGAGCGCGAAGGGACCGCCGACCGGCTCGCGGTTCCACATCAGCACGTCCATGAGTTCGGCCGCCGACCGGCGGCCCGGTTCAACGGCCCGGACCGGACCGCCCGCGACGCCGGCGAGTCCTGCCAGCAGGGCGGCGCGCAGGACGGCGCTACGCACCGAAGCGCAGCCGGCTGCCCGTCGTCGGCACGAGCACGTTCTCCGGCATCTGCGCCTGCGCCTCGAGGACGAAGTTCAGGCCGCTGCAATGCATCGGGATGACGACGTCCGGCTTCAGCTTGGCGATCTCGGCGACGACCTGGGTGAGGTAATCCTTCGGAGCCGGGCCGAGGTGGAACCCTCCGACGATGGCGTGGATCTTCTCGACGCCCGAGACCTCCTGCGCCTGCCGGACCGAATTCACGATTCCGACATGCCCGCACGAGCTGATGACGACGAGGCCCCTGTCCCGGAGATTGAAGCAGGTGGCGTGCTCGTGGACGTGCTCGTCCGGGATGATCTTCCCTTCCAGCTCCGCCGGGGAGTAGTGGGCGGCATCGCAGCCCGCGCCGTCCTTGAATCCGCGCTCGACGAAGGTGTTGGGCAGGACGCGCTCGAGCGAGCGGCGCTTGATCTGCCCCGTCGTGAAGGCGTGCCCGGCGATCACCGTGGGCGCCTCGCACAGGACGGTGGTGATGTGCCGGGCCGCCAGTTCGCGCCGATCGAGCAGGCCGAAATCCGTGAACTGGCCGGCGGTCCCGCTCGGCACCAGCCGATGGCAGAAATTGTCCTCCCCGCCGGCGAACAGCTTGACGTCCGGCGGCAGCGACGCCCTGTACCGGTCCAGGAAGCCGATCAGGCCCCCGTAATGGTCGTGGTGCCCGTGGCTGACGATCAGGGCATCGGCCTTGCTCGGATCGAGCTTCAGGATCTCGATGTTGTTGAGAAGGGCTTCCGGCGTGTAGCCGAAGTCGAGGAGGATCGTCTTGGTCTCGTCGCGTCGCTGCGACTCGGCGAAGAGGGATAGACCCCACTGGTTGTGCAGAACCTTCCTGTAGTCGCTGCCGCGGCCGCCGCCGGGTGGCTGATGAACGACACCTTGCACGGTGCTGGGCTTGAGGAACTGATCGTGCGCGGAATCGACCAGCACGCGGAGGGTGAGCGCGTCGACCGTGGGAATCTCGATCGGCGCGGCGGTCGCGATCTCGAGGCAGGCGAAGCCCGCCGCGGCACTCGCGCCCAGCGCGGCCGAAGCTTTCAGGAAGTCCCGTCGTGCCAAGCTTCGCATCATGGCGCGTCCCCCGCCACCTGTTCCGACGCAGCTGCCTAGCTGGCTCGTGGAACTCTCGAGGTTGAGGCTCTATAGCACGAATTATTCCATCGGGCCAATTCACCTCAATACATGTAGCGGGCACCCAACCGATCCGTCGCTCCTTCAGGGGAGCCTCGACTCCTGAAGAGCCGCCATGGACCCTTGCAATGCAAGTGACCCTTGCAAGTGACCCTTGCAAGTGACCCTTGCAAGTGAACGAGAGCCACCTGAGCGCCCCGTCCGAGGGCTGCCGAGGGTGGTTCCCCTGCCCTCAGGATCGTCCCCTGGGTCGTGCTGAGCAGGCTCAGGGATCGCGCCCCGATCGCGCTTGCCTTCTCCCCAAACCGGCAGGACCGGGGCCGGGTATTCTGGATCGCGGATCGCCCGACAGCGATCCGATCAAGGCGGGACGCGTCCCGGCGCGGGCCTGGACGCTGGACCCGCTGGTGGGGCGGGAGGTCTCGAAGCTGCCACCCGTCGCGGCCGTCTCAGAGCGCCTCGCCGGTGACCGCGCCGGCATCGTCCGGGTCGTCGGCGCCCTCGCCGAGCGGTGATCCGCCTCGGCGCTGACGGCAGCGGCAGTGACGGGCAAACACCGACGAGCTTGGACCGGGCAGATCGACTGCGGGCCGTCCGCACCGGCACCTGGCACCCGTCGGACCCTCCCTCGCCTCCCCGAACGACGCGGGATGCGAGGCCCGCAACGGGTGCAGGCGGCGCGGGAATGCGAGCACGCCGCGCCGCGGGCGTCGCGGACCGAGGAATCGCCCCTCGCGGGACGACCTCCCCTCTGGGGAGATGAACCGCCGGTCGCGGTCCGCGCCGTCGCGTTCTCACACGGCCTCGGCCGAAAGCCGCCCGCCGAAGGAACGGCCCGGTCGCGCGGACCCTCGGAGCTGCGCGGGGGCCGGGGCGCGCCCGGCGGGCCCCCTCCCCTCGGCCGGCGCACCACCGACGCGACGACGCCCGCGGAAGCGGTCTTCCGCGGGCGTCTGATTCGGTTGCGGGTCCCGGGACGGGCGCGGGATCAAGCCGCCTGCGTGGCGCGGGGGCGGCGGGCGACCGGCTTCTGGCCGAGGCCGATGCTCTTGGCGAGTTCCGAGCGCTGGGCGGCATAGTTCGCCGCCACCATGGGATAATCCGGAGGGAGGCCCCACTTCGCCCGGTACTGCTCCGGCGTGAGCCCCCGGCCGGCGAGGTGGCGCTTGAGCGTGCGGTAGCGCCGCCCATCCTCCAGGCTGATGAGATAGTCCGGGGTCACCGTCTTCTTGATCGGAACCGGCGGGACCAGCTTCTCCGGCTGCGGCGCGGCCGGAGCCCCCAGTTGCGCCACCGCCTCGTGCACGCTGCGGATCAGAGCGGCGAGTTCACCCACGGGCACCGAATTGTTCGACACGTAGGCCGACACGATGTCGGACACCAGCTCAATCGACTGCGGAAACTCGGTCTGGTTGTCGGAGTCCATCATCATCCTCTTGAAACGGCATGCCCCCATCCAGTGCGGCAGATGTTACGCGAGATGCCGCCAACTTCAAGGTCTGCGGGGGCAGAAACCGAGAGGATATGCTTGGGCACGGCGCCCTTTCGTAACGTCAGACAGGCCGGCGCGGGGGCGCGGATCCTTGCCGCTGCTGCATGAGGCCGCGCCCGGCCGGGCCCGCCGCGCGGACCGAAAACCGACGCGCCCTCAGTGGCTTGAGTTAGTCCTTACGGGTTATGCCGAAACCCGGAAGCCTAGCTCACTCGAACGCGTGTGTCCGCGTCGCCGCAGGCCGGCGGAGATTCGAGAAAGGCGAAATGTCGCCGGACTTTGTGGGGGATTCCGGGCTACCCTCAGGGGGTTCGGAACCATGTGGGGCGCGGCGCGCGCACGCATCCGGGTCAACCGGAGGGCGCGTCCATCCTGCCAGAAGAAGGCCGGGATTGGGGGACGTTTCAAATATGACCAAGCGCAAGGATGGCCAGATCTTCGGTCGCCACAAGAAAACGCGCGGCCGAAAGCCGGTGAAGACTCTGCCGGCGACTTGGCAGGCCCGCCGCCGCGTGCTGACGGCCGGCGAGATTTCCGACGAGTACCATGGCCATCCGGGACCGGGGGCGAACGACAACATGAAGTTGTATTCCCGCAAGCGCCTCTACTGCGTCCCCGTCGTCGCCGACGAGGCCGCACTGCCCTGCGCCTGAGGCATGGCTGAGCCGGGTCCGGCCGGCTGCCGAGCCGAGGCCCTGCCCGCGACGAAATGTCTCGCAGATTCGTGGCTCCGGGCGCAGGTCTTCGTGGCCCTCGCGTGGGTCGCGCGGCTGATTCCGAGAGCTCAGGCGGCCGCCGCCGCCGGGCGAGGCCGCGGATCTGCTGTGCCGCGGCCGCCCGGGTCTGCCGGCGACGCTAGCGCGGCGTGCGGAAGACCTGCAGATCGAGGTCCCGCACCTTCTTGCGCAGGGTATTGCGGTTGACGCCGAGCAGCTCGGCAGCCCGAATCTGGTTGCCGCGCGTCGCCGCCAGCGCGGCGCCGATGAGCGGGCCCTCGATCTCGCGCAACACGCGGTGGTAGAGGCCGGGCGGCGGCAGCGTGTCCCGGAAGCCCGAAAAGTACTCGGCGAGGTGGCGCTCCACGGCCGCCGAGAGCCCCTCCGCGTCGGGCGTGCCCTTGCGCGCGCCGCCGCCCGCCGGCGCGGGCGCCGCGAGGGGCAGCGTGTCGAGTTCGGCCTCGATCACCGGGCCGGTGATCGTCTCCTGCGGGTAGAGCGCCGCGAGGCGCCGCACGAGATTCTCGAGTTCGCGCACGTTGCCCGGCCAGCGGTAGCGCTTGAGGCGCTCCATCGCGTCCGCGTCGAGCTGCTTGCGGCTCAGCCCCTCCCGCTCGACCAGGGTGAAGAAGTGGCGCACGAGGTCGGGCACGTCCTCGGTGCGCTCGCGCAGAGCCGGCAGGCGCAGCGGCACCACGTTGAGGCGGAAGAACAGGTCCTCGCGGAAGATGCCCTGCTGGATCGAGACCCGCAGGTCCTTGTTGGTGGCCGCGATGATGCGGACGTTGGTCTTGATCGGCACGCGCCCGCCGACCGTGGTGTACTCGCCCTGCTGCAGGACGCGCAGGAGGCGGGTCTGGGCCTCCATCGGCATGTCGCCGATCTCGTCGAGGAAGAGGGTTCCGCCCTCCGCCTGCTCGAAGCGCCCGGCCGAGCGGGCGGTCGCCCCCGTGAAGGCGCCCTTCTCGTGGCCGAACAGCTCGGATTCGATGAGGTCGCGCGGGATCGCCGCCATGTTGACCGGGACGAAGGGCCCCGCCCGGCGGCGGCCGTAATCGTGCAGGGCCCGGGCGACGAGCTCCTTGCCGGTGCCGGACTCGCCCGTGATCATCACCGTGAGGTCGGTGGGCATCAGCCGGGCGAGCGAGCGGTAGATCTCCTGCATGGCGGGCGAGCGCCCGACCAGCGGGATGTCCTCGTTCTCGGGCGCCGCGCCGGGAAGCGCGTTGCCCCGCGGCCGCGACAGGGCCCGCCCCACGATGGCGGTGAGTTCCTTGAGGTCGAAGGGCTTGGGCAGGTACTCGTAGGCGCCCCGCTCGGAGGCCCGGATCGCCGTCATGAAGGTGTTCTGGGCGCTCATGACGATGATCGGCAGGTCCGGCCGCACCCGCTTGATCCGGGGCAGCAGGTCGAAGGCGTTCTCGTCGGGCATCACCACGTCGGTGATCACGAGATCGCCGTCGCCCTGCGCCACCCAGCGCCAGAGCGTGGCGGCGTTGCCCGTCGAGCGCACCTCGTAGCCGGCCCGGGAGAGCGCCTGGTTGAGGACGGTGCGGATGGCGGCGTCGTCATCCGCCACGATGATGTGTCCGTTCGGCATGGAACCGCTCTTCTGGGGTCACTCGGCATCCGGGGCCGATTCGCGCCCGTCGCGGGCGTGGGACATCGGCAGGAGTACGCGGAAGGTGGTCCGGCGGGGGGCGGGATCGCACTCGACGATGCCGCCGTGGTCCCCGACGATCTTGGCGACGAGGGCGAGGCCGAGCCCCGACCCCTGGGCCTTGGTGGTCACGAAAGGGTCGAAGAGGTCGGGGAGCAGGTCGGCGCTCACGCCCGGCCCGTTGTCGCGCACCGCGACCTCGATCGGCAGGCTCACCCGCTCGCGCGAGCCCGGCACCTGCAGGCGCAACCCCGTGCGGAAGGCGGTCGAGAGGGTGATCTCGCCGTCGACCGCGTCCGCGCCGATCGCCTCGGCGGCATTCTTCACGAGGTTGAGGATCACCTGGACCAGCTGGTCGCGGTTGCCGAGCACCGGCGGCAGCGAGGGGTCGTAATTCTCGACGAAGCGGATGTGGCGGGCGAAGCCGGACTGGGCCGAGCGCTTCACCTGGTCGAGGACGCCGTGGACGTTGACCGGCCCGCGCTCGACCGGGCGCTCGTCCCCGAACAGCTCCATGCGCTCGACGAGGCGCACGATCCGGTCGGCCTCGTCGCAGATCAGCCGCGTCAGCATGCGGTCGTCCTCGCCCGCCGACTGCTCCAGCAGCTGGGCGGCGCCCCGGATGCCGGCGAGCGGGTTCTTGATCTCGTGGGCCAGCATGGCGCCGAGCGCCACCATCGAGCGGGCCGCCTGCCGATGGGTGAGCTGGCGGTTCATCTTGTCCGCGATGGTGCGCTCCTGCAGCATCAGGACCACCATCTCGTCGTCGAGATAGGTCGCGAACACGTCGACGCTGCGCTCGACGCCGGAGCGCGGCGAGCCGAGCTCCACCCGGTACTCGCTGACGCTCGCGTGCCGCCGCCGCACCTCGTTCACCAGGGCGATGATCGGCGAGGAGAACGGGATGATGTCGCGCAGGCGCTGGCGCTGCATCAGCCGGCGCGAATAGTCGAAGAAGTGCTCCGCGGCCATGTTGACCTGGAGGATGCGCTCGTCCGGCCCGATGGTGAGCACCGGCAGCGGCAGCGCGTTGATGATCGCGTCGCAGGTGGGCGCGCTCATGCCGCCCACTCCGCGGCCGGTGCCGCCTCCCCCGCGACTCCCTCGCCCGCGAAGGCCCGGCGCAGCAGCGCCAGCGCCTCGGCCGGGTCGGTCGTGGTGACGAGGCGCGCCCGCTCGCCTGCGGCGAGGCCGCCCGCGTGGTCCGCGTAGGCCGCCAGGTGCTTGCGGGCGTGCCGCACCCCCATGGCGACGCCGTAGAGGGCGAGCAGGCCCTCGTAATGCTCCCCCGCGAGGTCCGCCTGCGCCGCCCGCGTCAGGGCGGGCGCGGGCGCGCCGCGCAAGCCGGCCGCCACCGCGCCGACGAGCCAGGGCCGGCCGACCGCCGCCCGGCCGATCATCACCGCCGCCGCCCCGGATTCCGCCAGGCAGGCGCGGGCCTCGGCGAGGCTGCCCACATCTCCGTTGGCCACGACCGGGATCGACACCGCCTCGACCACCGCGCGGATCGCCGCCCAATCGGCCCGGCCGGCGTAGAATTGCTGGCGCGTGCGGCCATGCACCGTGACGGCGGACAGGCCGAGGGCCTCGGCCCGGCGCGCGAGGTCCGGCGCGTTGCGGGACGCGTCGTCCCAGCCGAGGCGCATCTTGACCGTGACCGGCACCGCCACCGCCTCCCGCACCGCCGCCAGCAGCCGCGCCGCGTGGTCGAGGTCGCGCATCAGCGCCGATCCCGCCTCCCCGCCCGTGACCTTCTTGGCCGGGCAGCCCATGTTGACGTCGATCACGTCGGCGCCGTTCGCCTCCGCCAGCCGGGCGCCCTCCGCCATCCAGCGCGGGTCGCAGCCGGCGAGCTGGACCACGTGCGGCCGCACCCCCTCGCCCTCGGCCCGCAGCCGCGCCTCCGCGCTGCCGCGGGCGAGATCCTCCGCCGCCACCATCTCGGAGACGACCGCGCTGGCCCCGCACCGGCGGGCGATCCGGCGCAGATGCAGGTCGGTCACGCCCGACAGGGGGGCGAGCAGGGCGCCGGGCGCGCGCGCCCCCGGTTCGGGTGGCGGCGCTCCCGGATCGGGCCCGGGCCGCTGGCCGCTCAAAGAATGGTCAATCTTCATTCTGCACAACAAATAGCCAAAACTCGGCCGTGCGCAAGCGGAGAAGCTTCGCAGGCCGCCGATTTGATTTTGCGCCGCACCCCTTCTAGGAACGGGCATCCCGTCGGGACGCGCGTCCCCGCCGTGTGAGGATCCGGTCCATGTCCGAGACTGCCGCGGTCGTCGTCGCCGCGGGCCGCGGCATCCGCGTCGGCGGCGGCACTCCCAAGCAATATCGCCGCGTCGGCGGCAAGGCGGTCCTGACCCGGACGCTCGAGGCGCTGGCGCGGCATCCGGGCCTGGCGCGGATCCAGGTCGTGATCGCGCCCGACGCCGCCGCCTTCTACGCGGAGTGCCTCGCCGGTCTGGGCGATCTCGCCGCCAAGCTGCTCCCGCCGGTCCCGGGCGGGGCGACGCGCCAGGATTCGGTGCGGGCGGGACTGGACGCGCTGGAGCGCGCCGGGGCGCCGGACCTCGTGCTCGTCCACGACGCCGCGCGGCCCTTCGTGGACGAGGCGCTGATCGAGCGGGCGATCGCGGCGGCGCGCCTCCACGGCGCCGCGGTCCCGGGCGTGCCGGTCAGCGACACGATCAAGCGCGTGGACGCGGCGGGCGTGGTGCGCGAGACCCCGCCGCGGGATGCCCTGCGGGCCGTGCAGACCCCGCAGGCCTTCGGCTTCGCGCTGCTGCGCGACGCGCATCGCCGCGCCGCCGCCCAGGGCCTCGACGCCTTCACGGATGACGGGGCGCTCGCCGAGTGGGCGGGCCTGCCCGTGACGGTCTTCCCCGGCGACGTCCGCAACCGCAAGATCACGCAGGCGGCCGACCTCGAGGAGGCGGACCGCGCCTTCGCGGGCCCGGGCGGCGCCGCGCCCGCCCCAGGGGATGCTCCAGGAGATGCCATGACCCTCGTCACCCGTCTCGGCACCGGCTTCGACGTGCACGCCTTCACGGAGGGCGACCACGTCTGGCTCGGCGGCGTGCGCATCCCGGCCGCGCGCGGCGTGCTCGCCCATTCGGACGGCGACGTGGTGCTGCACGCGCTCACCGACGCGATCCTGGGGGCGCTGGCGGACGGCGACATCGGCGTGCACTTCCCGCCGAGCGACCCGCGCTGGCGCGGCGCCTCCTCGGATCAGTTCCTGGCCGACGCGGTCGCCCGGGTGGCGGCCCGCGGCGGCGTCATCGACCATCTCGACGTCACGGTGCTGTGCGAGCAGCCCCGCATCGGCCCGCACCGGGAGGCGATCCGCGCCCGCATCGCCGAGGTGGCGGGGATCCCCGTCGGATCGGTCTCGATCAAGGCGACCACGACCGAGGCGCTCGGCTTCGTGGGGCGGGCCGAGGGGCTCGCCGCCCAGGCCGCCGCGACGCTCCGCCTGCCCGCCGCCTGAGGGAGCGCCGCGTGATCACCGACACCGCCCTCATCGCCCGCGCGGGCGTGCTCATCGCCGCCTACCGGGAGCGCAGGCGCCGGATCGTCACCGCCGAATCCTGCACCGGGGGCCTGCTGGCGGGGCTGCTCACCGAAGTGGCAGGCTCCTCCGCGGTGGTGGAGCGGGGCTTCGTCACCTACTCGAACGAGGCCAAGGCCGAGGTGCTGGGCGTCGATTTCGGCCTGATCTCCGAGCACGGCGCGGTGAGCGAGCCGGTGGCCCGGGCGATGGCGGACGGGGCGCTCGCCCATTCCCGCGCCGACGTGGCGCTCGCCATCACGGGCATCGCCGGCCCTTCCGGCGCCACCGCCACGAAGCCGGTCGGCCTCGTGCATTTCGGCCTCGTCACGGCCGGGCGCACGATGCGCCACCTGGAGCGGCGCTACGGCGATATCGGCCGGGCGGAGGTGCGCCGCAAGGCGGTGGAGGACGCCCTCGGGCTGCTGGAGGCGGCGCTGACCGAGGTGTGATGCGCTGCCCGGACGATCACGTCCGGACAGCGCCTGATACGCCATCCGGTTGATGGCTTCGCCATCAACCGGATGGCGTATCAGGCCCGCGCGTAGATCCGGTCCGCCCGGCTCTCGAACGCGTCCGTGAACTTGCGGAAGGCGCGGTCGAACATCTTGCCCATGAGCAGCCCGAGGGCGAGGCTCTTGAACTCGTAGGTGATGTAGAATTCGACCAGGCAGCCCCCGCCCGGCGCCTCCCGGAAGGTCCAGCGGTTCTCCAGGTGGCGGAACGGGCCGTCGATGTACTCGGCCACGATGCGCAGGTTGGGGCGGTCGAGCTGGACGCGGGTGGTGAAGCGCTCCGAGATCGCCTTGTAGCCGACGCTCATCTCGGCGACGAGGATCTCGCCCCCGGCCTCGCCCGGCTGGCGCCGCAGCACCCGCAGCGCGTCGCAGAGCGGCAGGAATTCGGGGTAGCGCTCGACGTCGGCGACGAGGGCGAACATGTCGTCCGGGCTGTGGCGGACGCTGCGGGTGGTGCGGAAGCTCGGCATGTCAGGCGGTGGCGAGGCGGTCGCGCCGGGCTTGGGAGAGCCTTGCGAAATCCGCCCCGGCATGGTGGGAGGAGCGCGTCAGCGGCGTCGCCGAGACCAGGAGGAAACCCTTGGCGTAGGCCGTGGTTTCATAGGCCCGGAACTCCTCGGGCGGCACGAAGCGCAGCACCGGATGGTGCTTCTTCGTCGGCTGCAGGTACTGGCCGATGGTGAGGAAATCGACGTCGGCCGAGCGCAGGTCGTCCATCAGCTGAAGCACCTCGTTGCGCTCCTCACCGAGGCCCACCATGATCCCCGACTTGGTGAACATGGTCGGATCGAGCTCCTTCACCTTCTGGAGGAGGCGCATCGAGTGGAAGTAGCGGGCGCCCGGGCGGACCGTGAGGTACTTCGACGGCACCGTCTCGAGGTTGTGGTTGAAGACGTCGGGCTTGGCCGCGACCACCACCTCCAGGGCCCCGTCCTTGCGCAGGAAGTCGGGGGTGAGCACCTCGATGGTGGTGCCCGGGCTCGCCCGCCGGATCGCCCCGATCACCGCCGCGAAATGGCCCGCGCCCCCGTCCCCGAGGTCGTCCCGGTCGACCGAGGTGACGACCACGTGCGAGAGGCCGAGCCTCGCCACCGCGTCGGCGACGCGGGCGGGCTCCTCCCCGTCGAGGGCCTGCGGCAGGCCGGTGCGCACGTTGCAGAAGGCGCAGGCCCGCGTGCAGGTATCCCCCATGATCATGAAGGTGGCGTGCTTCTTCTCCCAGCACTCGCCGATGTTGGGGCAGCCCGCCTCCTCGCAGACCGTGACGAGCCCGTGCTCGCGCACGATCCGGTTGGTCTCGGCCCAGCCGGGCGAGCCCGGCGCCTTGACGCGGATCCAGTCGGGCTTGCGCTGGATCGGCTGGTCGGGCCGGTGCGCCTTCTCCGGGTGGCGCGGGCGGGCATCGTGGGCGAGGAGATCGAGGACGACGGCCATGGGCGATCCGGGCGCGGCGCCCAACCCCTGGGGCGCCGAGGCCCTGACTTAAGGGCTCGCCGCCCGCGGGGCAAATGGGACGTGACGCCCCGCCGCGCGCCCGGCTCAGTAGGTCGGGCGCTGCCCCTTCACGGCCCGGTAGACGGTGATGACGATCACGGCGCCGACCGTCGCGGAGATCAGGTTGCGCCAGAAGCCGAAGATCGGGATGTGGAGCTGCGCCGCCAGGAAGTTGCCGACCACGCCGCCGATGATGCCGAGCACGATGTTGGCGAGGAGGCCCATGGTCGAGGAGGTGAATTTCTCCGCGAGCCAGCCCGCCAGCGCCCCGATGACGATCGCCATGAAGAAGCCGACGCCCGGTTGTCCGAGCGCCCCGTAGATGTGACCGTTCATTGATCCCCTCCTTGACCCTGGGTCCCGCGCGCCGGGCCGGGCGGCGCGGCGCATCCGATTCCGTGCCGGTCAATAATGGGGGACCGTGCGGGTCTCCACCAGGGGCGCCTCCATCCGGAAATGCAGGCCGGCCGGGGCGAAGTCGAAGCGGATATCCGCCCCGCACTGCATGGTCAGCACCCGTTGCAGCAGGGTCGAGCCGAAGCCCTTGCGGGTGGGCGGGCGGGCCGGCGGGCCGCCGCGCTCGGTCCAGTCGAGCCGCAGCCGCCGGGCGCCCTCCGCCGCCCTGATCTCCCAGCGCACCGCGATGCGGCCCTCCGGCACCGAGAGCGCCCCGTGCTTGGCGGCGTTGGTGGTGAGTTCGTGGATCGCCATCCCGGTCGGCACCGCGAGGTCCGCCGTCAGCTCCACGGGCGGGCCGTCGAGGGCGATGCGCCGCCCCTCCGCGTCGTTGTAGGGGGCGAGTTCGTTCTCCAGCATCTCCTGCAGCGAGGCCATCTGCCAGTAATCGTCGGTGAGGAGATTGTGGGTCTTGGCGAGCGAGATCACCCGGGCGGAGAAGCTCTGGTAGAACTCGTCGACGCTGGTGGCCGAGCGCGACGAGGCGCCGAGCAGGGCCTGCACGGTGGCCAGGGTGTTCTTCACCCGGTGGTGCAGCTCGCGGATGAGGAGGGTCTGGCGCTCGGCGGTCTGCTGGCGCTCGCGCAGGAAGGCGGCGGCCTCGCGCTGGCGCCGGCGCGCCCGCACGGCGAAGCGCGCCGCCGTCAGCAGGGTGGTCGGGTGGAAGGGCCGCTCCAGGAGCGTCACGTTGCCCAGGATCTCCATCAGCCGCGGATCGGGCGGGGAGCCGCGCAGGGTCAGGAGCAGGAACGGGTAGTCCGACCAGGGTTCCTGGCCGGCGATCCAGGCCGCGAGGTCGCGCCGGTCGGCGTCGCGCAGCGCCTCCTCGGTGACGACCGCGCAGCTGCCCGCGTCGAGGCGCGCCACGAGGTCGGGCAGCCCCGCGCAGAGGGCCGCCCGCAGGCCGCCCTCGCTCAGGATGGCGCTCGCCACGACGGCGTCGCGGCCCGTGGGAGCCAGGATCAGGACCGGTGGATCAGTCTCGCTCATCACCGCCCTGATCGGCCAGCAGCCGGCCGAGATCTCCCACGTAGGTCGGAACGCCCGTCAGCACGCCCCGGAAGGCCGAGAGGGGCTCGCCCACCTGCAAACCGTCACCGCCGATCCGCAGTTCCCGGATCGCGGCCTCGTGCGGGCCGACCCGCTTCTTGATCACCGAGATCGCCCGCCGCAGCGCTCCCCCGGCCTCGAAGAACCGGAACAGCAGGATCGTGTCGCTGAGGTAGGTGAGATCGATCGGCGACGACATCTGCCCGATCAGCCCGTGCTGGGCCAGCACCAGCAGGGTCGTGACCCCCTGCTGGTTCAGGTAGGTCAGGATCTCGTGCATCTGGAGCAGCAGGTACTGCTCCTCCGGCATGGCGTTGTGGTAGCCGGTGAGCGAGTCGATCAGCACGACGCGGGCATCGTCCCGCTCCACCGCCTCGCGCACGATCGCCGTGAGCTCGCCGGGCGAGACCTCGGCCGGGTCGATCTGCTCCAGCCGCAGCAGGCCCGACTGGCAGTAGGGCTCGATATCCATGCCGAGACCCCGCGCCCGCCGCTTGAGCACGCTCGACGCCTCGTCGAAGCTCAGGATCAGCGCGTGATCGCCGCGCTGCAGGGCGCTCACCAGGAAGGCGAGCGCGCTCGACGACTTGCCGACCCCGGAGGGGCCGAGCAGCATCGTGCTGGTGCCCCGGTCGAGCCCGCCGCCGAGCAGCGCGTCGAAGGCGGCGATGCCGCTCGTGAGCCTCTCCTCCGGGAAGGCGTGGCCGTGCTCGGCCGCGATCAGGCGGGGGAAGATCGACACGCCCCCCTTCCGGATCACGAAGTCGTGGTAGCCGCCCCGGAAGGCGGTGGCCCGCATCTTGATCACCCGCAGCCGCCGCCGCTCGCCGCCGTAGAGGGGCGCGAGCTGCTCCAGCCGCACCACCGCGTGGCAGAGGCTGTGCAGGTTCAGGTCGTCCTGCTCGGAGGTGATGTCGTCGAGGAGCAGCGCGGTCGTGTCGTGGATGAGCAGGAAGCTGCGCAGGGCGAGCACTTGGCGCCGGAAGCGCAGCGAGCCCTGCGAGAGCAGGCGGATCTCCGACAGGCTGTCGACCACCACCCGCTGCGGCTTGATGCGGTCGATCTCGGCGATCGCCATCCGGACCGTCTCGCCGAGTTCGAGGTCGGACGAGTGGACGAGGCTCTGCTGCTGGGAGGGATCGAGGGAGAGTTCCGGCGGCACCAGTTCGAACACCTCGATCCCGTCGAGGCTCCAGCCGTGCCGCTCTGCGACGTTGAGGAGCTCGCGCCGGCTCTCCGAGAGCGTGATGTAGAGGCAGCGCTCCCCCGCACGCGCGCCGTCGAGCAGGAATTGCAGGGCCAGCGTGGTCTTGCCCGAGCCGGGCCGCCCCTCGATCAGATGCGCGCGGTTCGCCGCGTAGCCCCCGCCGAGGATGTAATCCAGGCCGGGAACGCCGGTGGCGATCCGAGTCGCGTCGTCGGATGGTGCGGTCATGGCGGCCCCTGGGTGGAATCCTGCCGCCCCCCTAACAGATGCCGCCTGCGGTTGCACGCGGCCTCCAGGATATTCAGTGTTCCAGATTACTTTTAGTCTTGCCAGGATTAGACGGCACAAACGACGCGCGAATGCCCGCGCAATGTGCGCCAGGACACATCATTTCCGCCACAGCGGCGCTATTGAGGGGGACGACGCCGATTGCGAGCGACGCAGAATGCTGCCGCGCTTGCCCGAGATCAGGGGCGTGTCATGCAGATTGCTTGGCCTCACCGTCACTGTGACGGATCGGTTCATTACACCCATTGCTGCGCCGAGGCCGTCGAGGCGCTCCCGGCCTTCGAGCGGACGGATCGCCCGGCCCGGATGGGCCGGCGCCTGCGCGCCGCGCTCGGGGCGGCGGCGGCGGCGCTCGGCCTCGCCACGGCGGGGTTCTGGCTGATGATGCTGAGCACGCCGCCGGTGTCCCAGGCCGCCCTGCCGGCCGGGGCCGACCTGTGCCGGAATGCGGGGCACGAGGTCCGCACCCTGATGGAGGCCGAGATTGCCCGCCGGGCCCGGATCGGCGCGGCCCCGGGCCAGGCCGCCTTCAACGAGTTGCTGCTGTGGAAGCAGGCCGCCGAGGGCGCCTGCGCGGCGGGCCGCACCCGCGACGCCCTGCGCGAGTTCCAGGCGCTGGAGCGGCTGCTCGCGGCCCGCGCCAGCCGTCCCGCCGCCGACGAGGAGTGAGGGCGGCTGCGCCCGCCGCGGGCGCCCCGCCTTGCGCTCCGGCGCCGCGCGCGCTTGGGTGGGGCCCGGGCGGCGCGGCGCCGCCCCGGCCGGGAGGGGCGCATGGCGGAGCGGGAGCGACCGGCCTTCGTGCTGGTGCACGGGGCGTGGCACGGCGGCTGGTGCTGGCGGCGGGTGGCCGACCTGCTGCGCGGGCGGGGCCACCGCGTCTTCGCCCCGACCTGCACCGGGCTCGGCGAGCGGGCGCATCTCCTCTCCCGCGCCGTCACCCTCGACACCTTCGTGCGGGACGTGGCGGGCCTGATCGTCGCGGAGGAACTCGACGACGTCGTGCTCGTCGGCCATTCCTTCGGCGGGCTCCCGGTCAGCGGCGTCGCCGACGCGATGCCGGAGCGGATCCGCCACCTCGTCCTCCTCGACGCGATGCTGGTCGAGCCCGGGCGCGCGCCCTTCGACGCGGTGCCGCCGGACCTCGCCGCCGCCCGGCGCCGGGCCGCCGCCGAGACGAGCGGGGGTGTGAGCCTGCCGGTGCCGCCCCCCGAGGCCTTCGGGGTGTTCGATCCCGCCGACGCCGCCTGGCTCGCCCGGCGCCTGACGCCCCACCCGCTCGGCACCTACGAGAGCCCGCTCGTCCTGCGCAACCCGGTCGGCAACGGGCTGCCGCGCACCTACGTGGATTGCACCGCCCCCACCTACCCGGCCCTCGACGGCGTGAAGGAGTGGGTCCGGCGCCAGCCGGGCTGGCGCTTCGCCGACCTCGCGACGGGGCACGACGCCATGGTGAGCGCGCCCGAGGCCACCGCCCGCCTCCTGCTGGACTGCGCGGGCGCCTGATCCGGGTTCCGCGCGGCCTGTTCGGATCCGGCGCCGATCCGTCCGGACGGCCCAGGATGCGGACGCATCGGGCCGTCGATCCTCTCGCAGTCCCGGCACGCGCCAATCGCGCGTGCCGGGACTGCGAGAGGATCGACGGTCGTGGGAACGGTCATGGGACATGACCGCCGCTGTCAGGCCATGGTGACGGTGGCCTGGGCCTGATCGATCTCGATCAGCCTGAGACCGAACGGGCGGCCCTCCCGCGCCTCCCAGTCGGCCAGGGCGGCGTTGACCTCGTCCGGCCCCTCCTCGGCCAGGGCGCGGCGGCCCACCGGCGCCGCGAGGGCGTGGGCCACCTCCTCGATCAGCCTCGTCCGGCTCGCCGTGTCGGCCTGGCCCGCGGCGGCCAGATAGGCGCCGACGATCTGGCGCGACAGGGTCTCGATGACGGCCTGGTTCACGGAAGTCATGACCATGTGGGCGTGTCCCTCCGGGCGATCGCGGCTCCGTCGGCCGGTCCCCAACAACACCGCAGCCCCGCCGGCGTTGCGCTCGGCCGCGCCTCGGCCCGCGCCCTCAGCTCCCTTGGCTCGCGGCCCGGTGGGAGGCGAGGGTGACCACCTCGGCGCTCGGCGGGGTGGCCGGCTTGTCCGGGTGCATCATGAAGATCACCGGGCTGCGGGGCGTGTATCCCGGATTGCCGCGCAGGTTGAGCAGCGGCTGGAGCTCGATCGCCGCGAGGTCCGCCATGGTGGCGTCGCGCCAGACATGGCCCGGCGACGAGGTCTTGCCGAAGGGCCACCAGCCCGGGCGGACGGCCTCGACCTGCAGCACCAGCTTGCCGGTCAGGGTGCGGCGGAAGTTGAAGCGACCCGTTATGGCCATGACCGACCCTCCACCGGGCCACCGTGCGGCCCGTCCCTCAACCAACCCTAAAGACACGCTCCGGGTTCGCCGGCACCCGCACCGGCGGCGGAGCGCCCGCCTCCGCTTGCCCCGCGGACCGGGCCGTGCTCTCTGCACCAAGATAAGGGCCGCGCGCGAATCGGCCACGGGGGGTGGGATGCAGCAGAAGCTGGCCTTCGGGGTCTTCCTCGTCATGGGGGTGACCAACCTGCTGGCCGTGCAGGCCGGGCTGATCCAGGTCCTGGGCCTGCCCTGGCCGCTCGCCTTCCTGGTGGCGATCCCGTTCTTCTATTTCCGCTACGTGGGATCGGTGGCCGGCATCCTCGGGGCGGTGGTGGGGTGGCACTGGTCCCTGCCCGCCGCCGTGGTGCTCTTCGCCTGGCCGGCCCTTCTCTACGGCGTCCTGCGCGGCTGGAGCGAGGTCGCGGCCCTGCTGACGCCGCGCCGGGCCGCCTGATCCCGGCGGGCGAAAGGCTCGTCCTCGAACCTCGCCGGGCCCCGCCCGGCCTGGAAACTTCCCAGCAGGGCGCGCGTTGAAGGGCCCACGCGCGACGCGCGAAACGCTAGGGAGGGCAGAGATGAGACGGTTCCTGCTCGGAGTGGTTGCGTTCTCCACCATCATCGCCGGCCCGGGGGCGAGTCTCGCCCAGGGCCTCTCGATCGGGCCGGGCGGCGTGCGCATCGACGACGGCCGCGGCCCGCCCGGCTATCGCCGCGGCTATTCCGAGGAGGGCGGGCGCCGCCGCGGCATGTGCCGCGAATTGCGGCAGGCCTGCCTGCACAAGGAGGAACTCGGCGAGCAGGGCGCCGGCAATTGCCGCCGCTACCGCCGGATGTGCGGTTGACGCGCCCGGGCGGCGGACCGCCTGCGGGCCGCCGCCCAACCACCCACGCGACGGGCCGCCTGCGGGCCGTCGCCCAACGCGCCCACGCGACGGGCCGCTTGCGGGCCGCCGCCCGACGCTCCATCTGTTCTCTTTATGTTCTCGCAGGAGGCGGGCCGACGGCCCCCCGGCGAGCCTGGGAGCGGAGGGGCCGGATGGCGGACCAGCACGACGAGGAGGCGGAGGAGGTCGCGCGGGTCGAGCAGGCGGCGCGGATCGCGGCGCTGCGCGACGCCGAGCAGGAGCGCATGACCGAGATCCTGCTCGCCCGGGGCGACGCGCCCTGAGCCGGGGCGAGGCGCCGCATCCGGGCGCGATGCGGATTGCCGGGAACCGGGGGCCGGGGAAGACCGTCATACCGCGGCCCCCTGCCGAGGTCAGCCATGCGTCCCCGCCTCCTGGTTCTCCTGTCGAGTCTCCTCCTGATGGGCCTGCTCTCGGCCGCCCGGGCCGAGGTGACGATCCGGATCGACAAGACCGCCCAGCGCATGGCGGTGAGCGTCGACGGGCAGCCCCGCTACCTGTGGCCGGTCTCGACCGGCCTGCCGGCCCACGAGACCCCGAGCGGGTCGTTCCGTCCCTTCCGGATGGAGCGGCAGCACGTCTCGCGGGAGTGGGACGACGCGCCCATGCCCTTCTCGCTCTTCTTCACGCAGGCGGGCCACGCCATCCACGGGACGAGCCACGGCCGCGCGCTCGGCCGCCGCGCCTCCCACGGCTGCGTGCGCCTGAGCGTGCGCAACGCCGCGGCCCTCTTCGCCCTGGTCGGCCGCGAGGGCCTGGGCCGCACCCGCATCGTGATCGAGGAGGGCGGGGGCGGGCTCGTGGCGCGCCGGCACCAGGGGCCGGCCCGGAGGCTGGCGGGGCCGCGGCCCCTCGACTTCTACGAGGAGGACGGGGCCGGGCCGGAGGCCTGGACGCGCCCGGTGGACGGCTTCGAGCGGAGCGCCCGGCCCGTGCTGCTGCTGCGCGCGGGCCGGCCGGCCGCCTACGATCCCTGGTCCGACCAGTGATCCGGGCTCCGCTTGATCGAAGCGGATCCCGCATCACAAGCCTGCGCGGCGCCTGAGCGACGCCGACATCCGCTTGGCGCAGCAATCATCCGGGTTTCGTTCGGCGGCATCCGCGCCGTCGATCGTCTCACCGCGATCGTGAAGCATCCCCATCCGCGTCGTGGGAGCCGTCTCCACGGTCGGGCTTCGTGATGAGAAACGAGAAGTGTGCCGAGAACATCAGCCGTATCAGGTTGATCTCCGCCGGCGTGTGTCCCATGCGAGCGCCGTATTTCAGAAACTCTTCATGAATGACGTTTTCTCGTGACAGCATGGCCGACAGCTTGTTGTCGTCCCGGCTCCTGGTGACGATCAGAAGCCGCCGTCCCATCCAGGTGAAAACATCGTAGCTCGGGTAGACCCGGGACAGACGCAGTCCGGCGCTTTGCGCTGCCAATTTCAATCCATATGGAGTAAAATTGAAGGTGGAATAGTCATGAAACTGCTCAAGATAACTGACGGATCCGATCAGGCGCCCGCCGGGTTTCAGGACGCGCGCGATCTCCGGCAGCGCTCCGCGAGGGTCGTGAACGTGCTCGAAGACTTGAAACGAGAAGACGACGTCGAAGGATGAATCGGGGTAGGGGAGCGCCGTTCCATCGTAGAAATCGATGCCCGTCTCGGCACGGGCTTCGGCGCGGACGCCTTCGGCCATGCCCGCGAGATAGTTCACGCCGCGCCACGCGTAGCCCATTCCCTCGATCGCCTGCCGCCAGCCGCCCGTTCCGCACCGGTAATCGAGCAGGCGGCGTCGGTCCGGTTGGTAGGCTTCGGCCAGCATCTCCTCCGGCGCCATGATGCGCGTGGAGTGCTGGTCGACCAGATCGCCGATCTCGGCCACGAAGGATCCGTCCAGCGCGGTCTTGCTCCCGCTTTCCAGGATGTCCCGCACGAAAGCCCCGAGCGCCAGATCGCTCGGCGGGTCGTTCGGCGGGGCGCTCGGGCGCGCGGTCCGGGACAGGTGAAGGTCGGCCGACATGCCCGGGCGCGAGACGATGCCGACCCAGCCGTCGGCGATCGAGCCCAGATCGACCGCAACGCCGCCGGCTCGGCGGATCTGGTTGCAGTAGAACTTGCCGAGGATGCCGGCCGCCACGACGAACAGCCTGCCGTGAAGAGACCGCGAGGACAAATCGGCCATGATCTGGCGGTAGCGGGTCGGCCAATGCTCGCCCCGCGTCGCCGAGTCCGGCAGCAGGTGGTCGTGTCCCTTCTCCCCCGGGACGTGGTGAAACTCGATGTCCGCGATGCCGAACGCCTCGGGGAGCAACCGAGTCAATTCCTGGTGGCAGGAGATCAGCCCGATTGTCCTCTGCCCTCGCAGCAGGTCTTGGATCAGGCCGGCATTGTGCAGTTCGACATGGATCAGCTGCGTGCACGTGTGCCCGTTGGTTGCCCGGGACGCGCGCAGCGCGTTGGTGAGCGCGGAGATGCCCGTGATGCTGGCGATGCGGTATTCGTGCTCCAGCCAGCTCGGGTAGGGCAGACCCACGATGTCCGCTTCGGCGATCGCGTCCGTGATCGTCCTGGCCTGCGAGATCCACGGATCCGCGTTGGGGTCGACGGCGCCCCCGAACCAGATCTGGGCCCGATCGCGCCGGTTGTGGGCGTAGAGGGCCGCGAAGCGCGCCTCGTCCTCGGCTCCGAGGGAGACGAACGCGCCTTCGCCGTCGCCGATGCGGATCAGGCTGAAGCCCCGCCGCTCGCGGAGCGCGGCGGCGATCGCGTCGGCGACGGCGCCCGCTCGCAGGTGCGCCGGAGCGCGCTCGCGCGCGCGCGCCATTCCGATCGCCGCGTCGCGCGGGAAGGCCTCCTGGAACAGGCCGAATTCCCGCATCACCCGGATATCGTTCTCCAGGCGTTCGCGCTCGGGATGGCCCTCGACCGCGATGCCGTCGAGCCGCCGCCGCGCCTCGGCGTGGCGGCCCGCGATGTGCAGCATGCGGGCGGACAGCAGATTGGCGCGCGCATCGCGAGGATTCTCGGAGAGGAGGCCGTCCGCGATGTCGAGGGAGGCGCGATGCTCTCCCGCGTGCATGAGGGACACGGCTCTCTCGAAGCGCTGGGCGGCGGTCACGTCGTAACTCCCGATCCTCGTTCGCGACGGGGACAGCCCGTTCCGAACGGCTGGAGCGTGCTTCATTCGGCTCCGCACGCCCTTCGCGCAGGGATCTGACCAAAGGTAAATATAATCCGACTTCAGGTCCATGCCCAGATCGCCGGAGGCCGCATCGTCCTCGCGGCGCACCGGCAGCACGAATGCACGTTCAGGCATCATCGAGCCGGGTGAACGCTTGGTGAATGGGCCATGATCGAGTCGGATCTGCCCGAGGATCCGGATCGCTTGCCGTGCCGACCCTGGGTGAGATGGTTACCGTCCGGCCCGCTGGTTCCGGGCGGCGGGACCGGCGCCGTCGTCCGGTCCGGCGCTTCGCCGCCGGAAAGCGCCCGCGCCGCTGCGTCGAGACAGGATCCGCACGGGGTTCCGTTCGCCGGTCACCCGGGATGATCCTCCAGCGTTTCGGTGGACGCAGTTAGCTCACCATCTGCCGCTCGGCCTGCTCGGGTGTCGTATATCCGAGGGCCGAGTGGATCCGTTGCCGATTGGCGTAGCCCTCGCTGTAGGAGAAGAGCTCGCGCCGCGCCTCGTCCCGGGTTGCCCAGCGGCGCTGATGGACGAGCTCGACCTTAAGCGTGTGGAAGAAGCTCTCCATCGGTGCGTTGTCCAGGCCGTTGCCACGTCGGCTCATGGAGGCCTTGAGGCCTGCCGCGTCCAGGAGCCGCCGGTACTCTCCCGACGCATATTGGCAGCCGCGGTCGGTGTGTTGGATCAGCCCCGGCGCGGGGCGCTGCCGCTGAACGGCCATCAGGAGAGCGGCTGCTGCCAGCTCCGTGCGGAGATGCTCGCGCATCGCCCAGCCCACGACCTTGCGCGTCGCGAGATCGAGAACGGCGGCGAGGGAGAGCCAGCCCTCACCGGTGGGCACGTAGGTGATGTCCGCCAGCCAGATCTGGTTGGGAGCCGAGGCGGTGAAGCGCTGCTCGAGCAGGTTGGGGGCAACCGGCAGGCCGTGACGGCTGTCGGTCGTGCCGGGCCGGTCGCGGCCTGCCGCCGTGGCGCGGATGCCGTGTCGCCGCATGAGCCGCTCGATGCGACCACGGCTGACGCCCCGGCCCTCGGCACGCAAAGCCGCGTGCATGCGGGGCGAGCCGTAGCGGCCGTGATGACGCGCATGCAGGCGGCGCACCTCCTCGAGGAGCCCGCGGTTCTCGGCTGCCCGGGTGCTCTCGGACCGCGAGCGCCACGCGTCGTAGCCGGATGGCCAGCCCCGCAGCGCGCGGCAGAGGGTGCGCACGGGCCAAGTGCCCTGGTGGTCATCGATGAAACGGAACTTCATCGCGGCGTCTCCGCGAAGATGCCGATGGCCTTTTTTAAAATGTCGCGCTCCGTGCGGGCGCGCTCCAGCTCGCGACGCAGCCGCGCGATCTCAGCAGCCTGCTCGGCGGGTGAGGCCACGGGTGAGGAGGGCTGTGCTGCCGGAGCGGCCGCCCGCGAGCGGGGCGCCTCGCCGGTGAGAACAGCGCGCCAGTTGCGCAGCATCGAGGGCTGGATGCCAAGTTCCGCCGCGATCTGCATCTGCGGGCGCCCGCTGCTCTCCAGGAGGGCCACCGCCTCGCGCTTGAATTCGGGGGTGAACTCCCGTCGCGCCTTCGTCGCCATTGAACGCCTTCCTCGCTCCCCACGAGCGGATCAGAGGCGTCCACCAACTCGAGGGAGGGTCACCATGCCCATGATGTTGCGAACCCGGTGCTGCAACTCATGCAGCAGCACACCCTGGTGCTCGTTGAGCCGTTGCGTCTCGGTGATGTCCTCGGCGATGCCGCCCACGCGGGGGATGTAGCCGTCGTCGCGCAACGGGAAGTCCGTGTTCCTGATCCAGCGAAAGGCGCCATCGGAAGGGCGTTGGATGCGGAACTCATGAACGGACGTGTTGCCGGCGCGTGCTGCCTGCAGGTGCCCCATCGCTGCCTCGCGCTCCTCCGGTACTATTACCGAAGCCCAGCGCTTCACATCACCGAGCAAGGCGTCCGGCTCCATGCCGTAGATGGCGCCGACAGCAGGGCTGACGAACTCCATCTCCAGGGTCTCGGCTACCCTGATCCAGAGACCGGCGGAGGAGGCACGAGCGAACTGCTGGAAGCGTTGCTCGCTCTCGCGCAGCGCCGTCTCCGCGCGGTCACGCTGGATCGCTGACCACAAGCGTTCTGCTGTCTCCTCAACGAGGGCGATCTCAACCGGGGTCCATCCTCGCGCCGAAGACTGCACGATGCAGAGCGCCGCCTCTAGTGGCTTGTCTGGTCTGATTTGATGAGTTGCGCGTTGGTGGGGCTGTATCCCGGGAGGCGCGCGATGAAGAAGTACGTTGTGACGCTCACGGCGGCGGAGCGGGATGAGCTTTCTGGGCTGGTGTCGCGCGGGAAGGCCGAGGTGCGCCGGCTCAAGCACGCGCAGGTGTTGCTCAAGGCGGACGCGAGCGCCGCGGGACCGGGCTGGCCCGACGAGCGAATCGCCGAAGGGGTCGGGGTCGGAACGGCGAGCGTGGAGCGGGTGCGACGGCGCTTCGTCGAGGAGGGGCTGGAGCGGGCGCTGAGCCCCTACCGCAAGGGCCAGCGCCTCTACGCCCGCGCGCTCGACGGCGAAGCGGAGGCTCACCTGATCGCCCTGGCCTGTTCGTCGCCGCCTCAAGGACGGGCGCGCTGGACGCTGCGCCTGTTGGCCGGCCGCATGGTTGAACTGCAGCACGTGCCGGGCGTATCTCACGAGACGGTGCGTCAGACACTCAAAAAAACACTCTCAAGCCGCACCTGAGGAAGATGTGGTGCATCCCGCCCAAGCACTCGGCGGAGTTCGTCTTCCACATGGAGGACGTGCTGGAGGTCTACTGCCGNCCCTATGATCCGCGTCGGCCGGTGGTGTGCCTGGACGAGAGCTTCAAACAACTGATCGGCGAGACCCGCCCGGCGCTGCCCCCGCGCCGCGGGGCAGTGGCGCGCCACGACCACGTCTACGTGCGCAACGGCGTGGCGAGCCTGTTCCTCGCCTGCGAGCCGCTGGCGGGCTGGCGGCACGTGGCCGTCACCGCCCAGCGACGCCGCGTGGACTGGGCGCGCGTCGTGCGCGACCTGCTCGACGGGCGCTAGCGCGAGGCCGAGCGGGTGGTGCTGGTGATGGATCAACTCAACACTCATGCCCTGGCCAGCCTGTACGAGGCCTTCCCGGCCGCCGAGGCGCGCCGCTTGGCCGCGCGCATCGAGCTTCATCACACGCCCAAGCACGGCTCGTGGCTCAACATGGCCGAGATCGAGTTGAGCGCGCTGGGGCAGCAATGCTTGGCCCGGCGCATCGCCCAGGTGAACACGCTCACCCAACAGGTTGCTCGGTGGGAGGAGGCCCGCAACGCCGGGCAGACAAAGGTGAACTGGCACCTCACCGCCGGGCAAGCTCGCGACAAGCTGCGCAGCCTCTACCCATCAATCGAAGCCTGACAGGGTGCTAGTGTCCCGTCCCTCGCCAAGGGCACGCTGACCCAAGCGCTCACATCTTGCGCGGCGTAATACTCACGTTCGTGCTCGGGCAGGTCGGTGGCCTCCCACACGTTGGGAACGATCCAGGTGGCGCCGTCCGCGATACGCCCGTAGGTCGCGCGAAACGCCTCGAACGGGTACTGCCCGGCGAGGCTCGGCAGACCATCCACCAAATAGTCGTCCGCAACCTGTCCGTAGCCCGCCTGCGGCTCGTACCCCACGTAGTACACGCGCGAGGCGGACAGGCCCTCGCCCAACATGCGGCAGGCCGTTGCTCGCAACGTTTGCGCGTCACCGATGGGGCGCAGCGCGTCGCTGAGCTTCAGCAGGAACGCCTGCCGCTCCTCACCCTCGCGCAACGCAGCCTCGGCGCGCTTGCGTGCGGTGATGTCGGTGAAGAGAACGGCGACTTGGTTCTGGGCCCCATCTAAGGTGAAGATGTTGAGGTCGAACGTGCGGCCGAGCGTATGTTCGGTTTCTTCGATCCGGATCGGCTCGCCGGTATCGAGCGCCTGGCCATAGAGTTCCGTCCAGCGCGGGTTCGGTGACCCAAGTAGCTCCGTCGCTGTCTTGCCCACGGGGTAGGGCATCGACGTCTGCTTCACGAAGGCGCGGTTCACATTGAGGAACCGGAAATCCACCCACTTGCCGGCGCCGTCCTGGAGCACCTCGATCATCACCGTCTCGCCGTCGAAGGCACGCGCGTAGTAGGGCGCCACGGTCGCCCACCCCAGGGAGAAGGTATCGGGCAGGGGCCGGCCAAGTGCGGCGGGATGGTGGTCGCCGAACTGCCGGGCGGCGGCGGCGTTGTAGAGGAGGAGGCGGTGCGGCCCGCACGCAAGTGTCGACACGAGCGGACTGGCAAGCATGAGTTCGACTGCCAGCTTCAGGCGCTCCGACCAGTCTGCGATCGGCCCGAGCGGCGTTGCCGACCAGTCGAAGTCACGGATGCGCCCTGCCATCTCCCCGTCCCCGAAGGGCCATCGCGTGTCGATCTGCGTCATGGATCCAAGAGGCAGGGGCACGAGCGAAGGTCAACTATCGCATGTTATCTCCAGCTCCATGACGGAGGCACTGGGCTATGTCCGCTTCCTGCCGCGTCACTAACAGCCGCTGTCCACCTTCAGCGGCCCTTCGCATGGTCAAGCTGATTGAGTTTTGACCCTAGAGCAGCACCCGATCACGTTGCAATCGGGTGCTGCTCTAGGTCTTTGATCTTGCCGCATTTTCTGCGACGAACCGGCATCCACTTCGTCGGAAAATGCTCTAGATCATCTAAGCTCAGGCTGGGACTCGCGTCCCCCCATCCTCTCCCATGATGTTAGTGCTGAAACCGATTTACCCGCTCTCGAATGAACCACAGGTCTGATCTGTGCGTTCTTAGATTGGCCCTCGGCTGAGTTAGTGTGGTAGGGACAACCTATGTTGCACCAGCGCGTATCAGAGACACCAGAGTCAGCGGCAACCTGCCCTGTCGGGGACATCGTCGCAGCCTACCTCATGCTCACGGGTGGTGATGCCGAACTCGCGCTGAGGTGGGCTGTCACTGATGCTCTGGCCGACCTCTTGGTGGCTGACAGACGCACGCGGGAGCGCAGCCGGCTCATCGGTCGAGGCTACGCCGCGAGGCAGTTCATCGGCGGTTGAGAAGCGCCTACCTCCTCGACGGAGCGGCCTCAGTCGGCCCCCATGAGGTGGGGCGTAACCCGTCTCCTCGCCCCGCTTGTCAGCACCACGGCGAACTTGATGCCGACCGTGTTGCCGTTCGGCCAGTGCACCTTCGCCGGGTGTGGATCGCCCATAGGCTCCAGGATAAAGCTGAAGCGCGGGGGGTAGCCACGCTATCAGGGAACGACACACACGCTCCTTCGTTCGACAGGTTGAGGAGAAAGCACAGCACCTGCTCCCCTGAACCATCCTCGAACTGCGCGTGGTTCGTGACGGACACACGAAGGCGGGGTGGTCGCGGCGGTGTGGTCACGTATGCGGCTCCCTGAGCGCGTTCCATCCCACCCGTTCGAGGCTTAGCATCTGGTTATTCAGGGGTGGGGGCCTTCCGGCGCGACCGACCCATATCAATACTGAGTTCGGCCCCACTGCTATTGTGGCCGCGCTTAGGATCGGGCAGCATCGCCGGCATGTCTCACCACCCCTCAGCCCGCTACACCAATGATATTATCATTCCTCCTGAAGCCCTGACCTTCGAAGTCCCTCTACCATTCGCGTGTATTCGGCGACGAACTTAGGATTATTCGACCAATCAGCCGTGGCCCACTTCTTGACGGTATATCCAGGCATCAGCCGCAGTAGCCCTTCGTTCGCCGCCTTCGCCTCGTCGTAACGCCCTAGCCACCCATATGAGGTTGCAAGATCAATGTAAGACATATAGTATGGCGCGATCGCATTTGCTTTATGACACCAATCAATCGCTTGCTCCCAATTTCCCATATGAGAGTGTGCATGACATATATCGAACAGCCAGATATTGAGGTTCGGATCCCGTGGACTGAGGCGGATTGCTTTCTCGAAATATGGGATCGACTCGGACGACCTCCCTGCGAATATCCTTAGGAGACCTGAGAACGCGTGACCATCAGCGAAGTTTGCGTTGCTATCAACAGCGGCATCTAACTCGTATATGGCTTGTTCGAACTGTTTCTTGAAGGCCAGTGCCTGCCCCTTGGACCAATGAGCCATCGCATTATGAGGCCTCTTCTCAAGGACAGGGGCAATCATCTCCTCAATCTTGTTGGCTTCTGAAACAGGGTTGTCACTCCATCCAGCACGAGCCCGGACGGCTAGAGCCCTCGACATTCCAACGACGGCCTGCAGCGACTCAGGATCAAGCCTCAGTGCTTGCTCGAACTGGTTTATAGCCTCAGCGACATTAACCTTACTGCGAGGTCTATTCAGTGCTGCCCATCCTCGAAGGGTAAGATCAACAACGTCAGGATTATTGGGTCGCTCCCGTAACGAGCGGAGGCTCTCTTCCTGTATCAGCTGGACATCAAGGGGGCGCGCCAACCTTGCGACGAATTCCGCCTGCAACTCACCAAGTCTACTCCTCTCCCCTTCAAGCCGATCGGCCCACAAGTGAGAGCCGGTCTCGGAAGAGATCAGCTGCGCATTAATGATTATCTTGTCCCCAATCCTGCGGACGCTGCCCTCCAGCACGTAGCGCACACCCAGATCGCGACCGAGTTGTTTCACGTCGACCGCTTTGCCCTTGTACGTAAAGGCGGTGTTGCGGGCGATGACGAAGCTGCCAGCGAGGTGGGACAGATCGGTGGTCAGATCCTCAGTGATGCCGTCCGCGAAGAACTCCTGCTCCGGGTCGCTGCTCAGGTTCGTGAAGGGGAGGACCACGACTGATAGGCGAGGAGCCTCCTTGGCCTCTCCGGTCAGCTTGGCAGCGATGGTTTGGCCAGCTGGGATCGTGGTCGGGGCCGTGTAGGAGCGCCAGAGAAGCCCACCCGCAGCAAGGAGGGTAATGATACTGGCTCCGGCACCGATCGCCTTCCACGGCCTTTTGCTCGGCTTGGACCCCCCCTCTTGGGTCTCAGCCGTCGCCACGCTGCCCAGTCCCTCTATGGCCGAGGCTGAAAGAGCGAACACCCCGACCGGCCTCATGATGTTCTTGAGCTCGAGCCTGCCGCGATCCTCGAATGGGTAGCCAAGCCGGTCCCGCACTTGGTCGTAGACAGCCTGAGCGACACAGATCCCTCCGGTCTCGGCCAAGGGCTCGAGCCTTGCCGCGATGTTGATGCCGTCCCCGTAGAGGTCCCCGTCGGCTTCTACGACGACCTCGCCGAGGTTGATCCCGATGCGCAGGCGGAGGGCACGGTCCTCACCTGCCCCGGCCTCGTGACGAGGAACGCCTTGCTGGATCACCACCGCACAGGAGACCGCTCGAACCGCACTCCCGAACTCGGCAATGAACCCGTCCCCGACCGTCTTAATGATTCGGCCCTTGGCGGAGACCACAGCCGGTTCGATGATCTCGCGCCGGAGTGCCTTCAGGCGTCGGAGCGTCCCACTCTCGTCCAGTCCGATGAGGCGCGAGTAGCCCACCACATCGGCCACCAGGATCGTGACCAATCGCCTGTCTGCAACTGCCTGCACCATGGCGAGAGCCCCCAAGCCCAAATGTTACGATGAAACGCGCCCCTCCTGAAGGTCCGTATCCACCTCACCGCTCACTACGTCGACGGGACGCTGAACCCATTGCCTCACTGGAGCGACTATGATCAGGTGAGCAGGCCAAAAAAATAACAGTGGCAAGGAATATTAGGGAGAAAACGATGCGGAGCCATAAAGCGAATCTGTTTGTTTGCGCGTCCTTATTATTACTTGCAGCTCCCCCGGTGGCAGCCAAGCCCTACATGATCGTCGGCAATGACGAGAAACTGAACTGGGATGAGAATGGGAAACCGGTGTTGTCGCCAAGCGGCCGTGACAGCGTGTTGATTGTGGACCTTGAAGATCCTGAGAATCCGAAGATAGCCGCCAATCTGCCATTGAAGAATTCTGTTGTCGGCCCTCCCGTCAATTTGGCCATAAACCCGTCCGGCACCTTAGCCCTTGTCGCTGATTCCGTTGATGTCGTGAAGGATGGGGACGCGCTTAAGCAGGTTCCGGATACCAAGTTGTACGTCATTGATCTTGAGGCCAGCCCGCCGAAGCTCCTGAAAACTCTTGAGATTGGTAAGCAGCCATCCGGCCTCGATATAAGTCACGATGGAACAATGGCGCTTGTTGCGCTCCGCGCCGAGAATGCCGTGGGTGTCCTCTCGATTAATGGGAAGAATGTCGAACTGACTCAGAAGGTGCCCGTTGATGAGCTGGTCTCCCATGTCGAATTCACCCCGAACGGAAAGACGGCCATTGCAAGTAAGTTCGTCAATCATAAGGTAGCCTTGCTGAGCATTGAATCCAACAAGAAGGTAAGTTATAATAAGCAGGACCTACCAGTCGGCTTGTGGCTGCGGATTCCGATTGAAGTCGGCCACCGGTTCCGAGGCGAAGCCGGCCAGCGTTCCGATTTGATGTCGGCCAGCGTTCCGAGATGAAGCCGGCCACTCGGTAGCCGGCATCGGCCACGGCGCATCCCCGCGGGTCA
>NZ_KB900609.1:7101344-7240838 GCF_000379105.1 Methylobacterium sp. WSM2598
GCGCCCCGTCGCCGGTCGGCTTCAGATCGGAACGGTGGCCGGCTTCGCCTCGGAATGACGGCCGGCTTCAACTTGGAACCCCCGGCCGGCTTCGTCGGAATACGCATGTGGCCATATAACGTTAGCGTGAGCCCAGACGGTAAGATCGCCCTGACAGCTGATAATGGCTTTGCCGGGGCTTCGGACGGAAACGTGGACACCGTTAGCGTTGTTGATCTTGAGGCGACACCTCCACGGGTTATCGATAAGGTCGTCGTGGGAGATGGACCTGAAGGACTTGCGATAAGCCCGAAAGGCGATGTGGCGGTGGCAGTCATCATTAACGGGTCAAATTCCGGAAAGAAAGACTTCTTCTACCATAAGAACGGAACCTTGACTGTAATGAAAATAAATGGTAAAACCGTGACGAAGGTCAAAGAAGGACTCGAAACTGGTGGCTTGCCAGAAGCTGCAGTATTTACGCCGGATGGAAGATATCTCTTGGTCGGAAATTTCTTAGACCAGGATTTCTCTATCTACCGGGTGGACGGCTCTAATATAACCGATACAGGTAAACGCTTCAAAGTTCCAGGTCACCCTGCGTCAGCAAGGATGGGTAGATGACGAGATCGCCGGCCTGACACGGATAACAAAGCTAGGGTGGAGTTATGGAGATCGTTCTCTGTTCACCCTGGCCTGTGCCTAATCGGAGGTTAGCCTACCGAACGTTAACTTCCCACGCCCGACGACCACCTCTCTCGGCATGATCTCCATCGCCTTACCGTTAAGGTCGTATCGCACGGCACGGTTGGGCGCGTAGTTGACGACGAACCCTCGTGGTCGACCGAAGAAGGGTATCTGGTCGGACTTGAAGGAGAGGAGACGCTGGTTCAAGCCGCTCAACGCCTGTCGTACGAACGTGTGCCGAGGTCGCGTCGTATCCAGTTCCAGCTTCAGCAGCCTATCTATCCCGATCATGCAGGCGAACGTGATCTGGCTTGGAACCGTTCTCTCACACTGGACGACCGCGTAGGGTCTGAAGGACGTTTCCGACATTCGAGCATTATAGCACGCCAACGCACTCAAGCTATCCACGGTCCATTTGAACAAAGACACGACTTCCGTTGCCGAGTTGACACAGAGCAATACCTTGAGGTCACGCTTGCTCACAAGTGGATCGTCACGGTATCGCTTAGGTTCACTAGACTGATCGCGGGCAGTAAGATTTGACCCAACTTGATAATCGCGAGAGCGAGATTATGTTACCCGTTCCGTCAATGGAGCGGGCGTTAAAGGCCAAGCTATGGCGAAGCCTAGCTTACACTTGGTATATAGTGTAGAGCCCCACGTCGCTGCCGTTCTGGCGGCCGACATGGTTGGGTATACCCAGCATATGTGTAGGGACGAAGCCGGAACCCTCGCACTGCTCAGGTCTCTCCGCCGCGATCTTCTTTACCCGAGCACAAAGCAGCATGGCGGTCGTGTTATAAAATCGAGCGGAGACGGCGTGTTAGTCGAGTTTCCAAGCACATACCACGCTGTATGTTGCGCGATCGAATTGCAACGTGCCGTGCACAGCCTGAACGAGAATACTGAAGAGCCTCGGCGTGTGTTTTTTCGGATGGGCATATGTGTAGGCGATATCACTGTTGAGCAGGATGGAGACATTTACGGAAATGCTGTTAATCTTGCTTCCCGTCTGGAGGGCATCGCCCCGAGTGGGGGAATTTGTCTTTCTCGAGCGGCTCTCGACCAAGTTCACGATAAAATAATATGCGATCCTGTCGATTGGGGTCTCGTTCGTCTGAAAAATGTGGATCGCGCTGTGCAGGTTTTCGTTATAACTCCGGAATTTATTGCGCGACAGGCAGAAACCAAAATATTAAATCTTACGGTGAGTGGGCGCCGCGGTTCTCTCAAGCTCGCATTTTCGCGTGTAGCATTATTATTGGTGACGGGCGTGACTTTTTTGTCGTCGGATCAGCCGACACCTTCTTCGGGTATTATGCGCAGCGATGAGCAAGATGCAATCAGCGTTGCCTCCATTGGAGATAAAACCGGTAGAATGCGCAGAGAGATTACCTCGCGGATGTCGGTCGTAATCTTGCCGTTTAAGAATCCTGACGGGGGCTCGAAGGAAGACTCTTTGGCAGAGGCAATTGCAGCGGACATCACATCCGATCTGACCCGCATCGACGGAATTTTTATAGTATCGAGCAGCATCGCTCTAAGATATCAAAACAGACCAGTCGATCCTCAGGAAATCGGAAAGGAATTGGACGTGAGATACGTGTTCTCTGGAACCATGCATCACGCAGATGGCCGGTTTCGTATCAACGCTCAGCTTGTTGATGCCTCGACTGGAGCACAAATCTGGGCCGATCGCTTTAAAAGTCGTGAAGGTTCGTGGGCGGACATCGAGGACGAAATCGTTGACCGCCTTGTGAGAACGCTGACTTCCGGGATCAACGATGCTGAGACGAGACGTATTCGAGAAGAAAGTAGCGGTTCAGGCTCTGCAATCCCGTAACGAACGTTGCATCTGTCGAAAAATCGGGTTCCGGATTCCGCTGTGTCCATATATCGTGAACTTCTTCAGATTTTTTGGCGACAAACTCCGCCTTTGGGTATAACGAAACAGCATCGCCGGCGTCCGCTAACCGCTGACCATCGCAACCTAGGGCACGCTCAACCCAGCCTCGAACAGCCGTGAAACCGCCTCGTGCCTCAGATCGTGAGAGCGGAGATCAGGTATCGCAGCCCTTATCCGCATTTCTCCCCATGCCAACTCAACCGCGTCGGGTTGATGAAGGTCTGGCGTCCTGAAAGACCCTGCGACTGGTGGGTCCGCGAGAGCCCCAAGACTATCAGACGGCGCCGTCGGCCACCTGTCGCCGCGGGCGTCGTCGTAGCCTTCGTGCTGATCTGCGTCCTCGCCGCGGCCGCACGTGTGCTCGTCGTGCGCTGAGAGGCCGGGCTCGAGATGCAGGTGGAGATCAGACCCCCGTGAGGCCGAACAGCACGATTTGCCCGCTCGTCACCCTGTGCCCTGCGAAGTGCTGCCGAATAGCGTCGGCATGGGCGCGGGCGTGGGCGTCGTGCTCGTCGCCCAGGTTTATGTGGTCGTGCGCGTGATCGTGCTCCTCGAAGGCGACCTCATGGGTTTTGGTGCCGCGCAGGCGCCGGAGGTTGAGGCGAGCCGTGAAGGCGTGCGCCTCCGGGATCTCGTCAAAGCTCTCGAGGCAGCGATCGCGGACAGCGAACCTGACCTCCTGCCGTGGGCCGCACATCGCGGCGCTCCGCGGCGCCCTGGCCGGGAGGCTGGACGCCCTCCGCTCCGTCGCCGACGTACTCGCGAGGGATCCCGTGTTCCTGGCCGGGGTTTAGCGAATGGGCCAAGGGACATATCGGCGATCTCATGGCGGCATCAGAGCGCATACGAGAGTCTGCAATGCTTTAAACATGTTTTAAGTTCTTAGGCTTCACAGTACAAAGCGGAAATCCACAACTGCTGCGTGAGCCTTTGATGAGACGTTTTGGATCTAATGAGAGAGGGGCAACCGCGGCGGAGTTCGCGGTCGTCGCTCCGATCCTGATCGCGCTCGTCATGGGGTCGATCGAGTTCGGCTCGATCATGTACACCCTTGGCACCACAGAGTTCGCCACGAACGACGCTGCCCGGCAACTGGCGACCAACCGGATCACGGCCTCGCAGGTTGCCGGCATCATCGCCCTCCGTCTGCCTTCGTGGGCGCAAGCGTCTGCCGCGGTTACAATTTCGCAGTCGAGCACTGATCCTAACAAGAACCAGTATACCGTCACAACAAATGTTCCTCTCAGTTCGGCAACGCCGACGCAGTTCTTTAGCCTCATCTATGGAACAAAATCTTTTAACTGCACTGCAGTGATGCAGCAAGAGCCAATGTCGTGAGGCAGCGGTTCGTCGCATTCGCCGCGCACAAGCAAGGCGGCGCATCGATCATCGGCCTGTTCGGAATGCTGATCGCCGTCGGATTTGCGGCTGTGGCGATAGACTCCGGAAATTTATACTACAGTAAGCTGAAGCTTCAGAAGATAGCCGACGCCGCCGCGCTTGGTGCAGTGATGGCGCTTCCAACTTCATCCTCTGTTATGGCAGCCGCCCTTGACCTTGTCAGTAAAAACACTCCAGTCGGTTTTGGAACAGTGTCAACAAGTGCAGATATACAGATTGGAGTTTACGATCCATCCTCGAAAACGTTTACGCCCAGCGCGATCGGCCAGAACGCGGTGCAGGTGACGACGCGCCGGTCGTCCGCCTACGGCAATGCCGTCCTAACGTACGTGGCCGGCATCCTCGGCGTATCGAGCGTGGACATGGCTGCGAGCAGCGTCGCCGTGAAGTATGGTGGTGCCTGCGTCATGGTGCTCGAGCCGGCCAGCGCCGGTTCGCTGCAAACGAAGGGCAGCAGCGCCCTCCAGACCAACTGCCCCATTCAGGTCAACTCGTCATCGGCGACGGCTGCTAGGACGGGAGGGTCATCCTCGATCACCGCTTCGCAGATCTGCGTCGTCGGCAACTACTCTGGTACCGGGTTCAGCCCTTGGCCTAAGATCAACTGTCCCTCGCTCGTTGATCCTTTGGCGAATGTCCCAGAGCCGGCACAGCCCGTATGCACAGTGAACAATCCGTCGATCTCGTCTGGTGTCTTTCCGGCGAACTGCACCTATTCCGGCACTGTTAGCCTGAGTGGGAACGTGACTTTACAGTCGGGTTTATATTACTTCAAATCTGCAAATATTAGTGTTACAGGCAGCACCAGCATCACCGGCTCAGGTCTTACTATATTTCTCGATAAGGACAGTACCTTAAATCTCAGTGGAAGTGGGACGATCACGCTAACTGCTCAAAATTCTGGAGATCAAGCCGGCATTCTGATTTTCCAATCCCGCAGCACGCCTGCGAACGTTTCTGTATCTTTGGGTGGAACGGGGGATATGGCGCTAAACGGCACGCTGTATGCTCCTTCTGCGATCCTCAGCTTTGGTGGCAACTCAACATATACCGGCACTTCAAAGTACGGTTATGCTATTGCGGCCCAGATCCTGACCGGTGGTTCGGGCATATTCGCCTTCAATGCGTTTCCAAGCTCTTCCATTAATCCGCCGACACTGAAGGCCCATGCTGGATTAGCACACTGATAAATTCTCCTCAGTCCGACTTGATGCTGTGCGGCCGTGCATTTGTTCAGACGAGTTGCTGCCCTTCATCTGATCTGAGCTGCCGCAGGTGACCCTAGAAAAGGCGTCTGAGAAATAATTAATCCATCGCATCTCAGGATGCTGAAGTGGTTGATGCGGTTCAAGCCAAAGCGCTACGGTGCGGCAGATCTCTGTAAAGAATGTGAAAAGATTGGCCTGACCGGTATTTTGAACCGGGCTGAGTTAGAGCTTACTGCATGGTGTGGCCATGGATAGCCGGAAGAACAAATCTGGCAAGGTGATGGGCGCGGGTGGCCGCGAGAGCGGCACCCGATTGCAACGTGATCGAGTGCCGCTCTAGATCTTTGATCTTGCCGCATTTTCTGCGACGAACCGGCACCCACTTCGTCGGAAAATGCTCTAGCCGATGGACGAATGCGGCCGGACGCGGTTGTCGGTGGTTTGCCAAAGCGCGATCACGGTCTGGGCTTCCCTGAGCGAGTAGAGGATCTCCTGCCTCGGGCAGTCATCCCTTGGCTCCCTGCCAACTTCGTGGCCACATCCTCGGCTTTCGGGTGAGTGTAGCGGAACAGCATGGCAGGCGTTCGACGCCCACTGACCATGGCGACCTCGGGCACGCTCAACCCGGCCTCGAACAACCGTGAAACCGCCTCGTGCCTCGGATCGTGAAAGCGGAGGTCAGGTATCGCAGCCCTCCTCCGCATCCGCCTCCACGCCAACTCAACCGCTCCGGGGAACACAGGGAAAACTCGATCAGAGGTTCGTTCCATCCCCGAGAGGGTCTGAATGGCGGTTGGGGATAGCGGGACGGTTCGTGGGTGACCGTTCTTGGTCCTCTGCACCTTCACAGTTCGAGATTTGAGGTTCACGTCGACCCAGGTGATGGAGAGGAGCTCGCCACGACGCATCCCTGTCTCGATAGCCAAGGTGATGAGGGGCTTCAGGTAAGTTGCCGATGGGGCGTTGGGGGCGTCGCTGATCCGAGTCCCCTCCCCTTCAGTGGCGCCATTTCAGCGTTCGAGACGAGGAGGTTAGGGCCGATCTGGCCGCCGACTCCTTGGCACAATTCTGTCACACCGAGCATGCCTGAGATGCCGTTTGGAGGCACCTCAGGGGTTGGCAGCCGTGAATGAGCCTCGGTAGTGTTTTCGAGCTAAGTCTTTGGATGAGCGAGGCTTTCTTCGTCTTATCAGGCTACACGTGGATCACCCGCCCGTAGGCGTCGAGCACGCTCTCGTGCATCATCTCGGACAGGGTCGGGTGCGGGAAGACCGTGTGCATCAGGTCCTCCTCGGTGGTCTCGAGCTGCATCGCCACGACGTAGCCCTGGATCAGCTCGGTCACCTCGGCCCCGACCATGTGGGCGCCGAGGAGCTGGCCGGTCTTCTTGTCGAAGATCGTCTTCACGAGGCCGTCCGGCTCGCCGAGGGCGATCGCCTTGCCGTTGCCCAGGAAGGGGAAGCGGCCGACCCGGATGTCGAATCCCTGCTCCCGCGCCTTGGCCTCGGTGAGGCCGACCGAGGCGATCTGCGGCTGGCAATAGGTGCAGCCCGGGATCTTGCCCTTGTCCATCGGGTGGGTCGGCAGGCCCTTGATGGTCTCGACGCAGAGCACGCCCTCGTGCTCGGCCTTGTGGGCCAGCATCGGCGGGCCGGCCACGTCGCCGATGGCGTAGATCCCCGCCACGTTGGTGCGCCCGAGCCCGTCCGTCACCACGATGCCGCGGTCGGTCCGCACGCCGAGTCCTTCGAGCCCGAGATTCTCGATGTTGCCGACGACGCCGACCGCCGAGATCAGCGTCTCGGCCGTGATCGCCTGGCTCTTGCCGTCGGCCTCGACCGTGGCGGTGACCGCGTCCCGGCCCTTCTCCACCTTCGTGACCTTGGCGCCGGTCAGGATTCGGATGCCCTGCTTCTCGAAGCGCTTGCGGGCGATCCCGGCGATCTCCGCATCCTCCACCGGCAGGATCTGCGGCAGCAGCTCCACCACCGTCACCTCGGCGCCCATGGTCCGGTAGAAGGAGGCGAACTCGATCCCGATCGCGCCCGAGCCCATGACGAGCAGGCTCCTGGGCATCGACTCCGGCACCATCGCCTCGTAGTAGGTCCAGATCTGGCGCTTGTCGGGCTCGATCCCCGGCAGCACGCGGGGCCGCGCACCGGTCGCCACGATGATGTGCCGCGCCGCGTAGGCGCCCGGCCCCTTGGCCCCCTTCGGCGCCTCGGCCCGCTGCGACGCGGCGACCGCGACCCGGCCCGGCGCGTCGCCCTTCGGCGCCGCCTCGATCCGCGCCTCGCCCCAGATCACGTCGACCTTGTTCTTCTTGAGCAGCATGCCGACGCCGCCGTTGAGCCGCGCCGAGACGCCCCGCGAGCGCTTGACGATCGCCGCGGCGTCGAACCCGATTTTCTCCGCCGAGAGGCCGTAATCCTTGGCGTGCTGCATGTAGTGGAAGATCTCGGCCGAGCGCAGCAGCGCTTTGGTGGGGATGCAGCCCCAGTTCAGGCAGATCCCGCCGAGATGCTCGCGGTCGACCACCGCCGTCCTGAAGCCGAGCTGGGCCGCGCGGATCGCGGTCACGTAGCCGCCGGGGCCGGCGCCGATGATGAGGACGTCGTAGCTGTCGGACATGGGGGTTCGGCTCGCGTGGCGAAGGGGCATGACGGCGGCGCCGGCCGCCGGACCGGGGCGGCGCCGAGGCTCAGGGCCGGGAGCGCCCGGCGGGCGGCTCCGGGCGCGGCGGGGCGCGGCCCCTCACACCAGCATCCCCATCGGGTTCTCGATCAGGCTCTTGAAGGCGGCGAGCAATTCGGCGCCGAGCGCCCCGTCCACCACCCGGTGGTCGCAGGAGAGCGTCACGGTCATGGCCTGCACCACCGCCGGCGCGCCGTTCCTGGCCACGACCCGGGCTTCGCCCGCCCCCACCGCCAGGATCGTGCCGTGGGGCGGGTTGATGACCGCGCCGAATTCCTTGATGCCGTACATGCCGAGATTCGACACCGCCGTCGCGCCGCCCTGGTACTCCTCGGGCTTCAGCTTGCGGCTGCGGGCGCGGCCGGCGAGGTCCTTCATCTCGGCCGAGAGGGTCGAGAGCGTCTTCTGCTCGGCCCTGCGGATCACCGGCGTGAACAGGCCCCCGTCCACCGCCACCGCGACGCCGACGTCGGAGTGGCGGAACTTCAGGATCCGGTCCTCGGCCCAGACCGCGTTGGCGTTCGGCACCCGCTGCAGGGCCAGCGCCAGCGCCTTGATGACGAAGTCGTTCACCGAGAGCTTGAACAGCGGCTTGCCGTCCCGGCCCTTGCCGGCGCCCGCATTGACCTGTTCGCGCAGCGCCAGCAGCGCGTCGAGTTCGCAATCGAGCGAGAGGTAGAAGTGCGGGACGGTCTGCTTCGACTCGACGAGGCGCTTGGCGATGGTCCTGCGCATCCCGTCGAGGGGGACCTCCTCGTAGCTCCCCCTCTCGAACATCGCCTTGACCTGGTCGCCGGTCAGGCCGGAGGCCGCCGGGGCGCCGGCCGCGGGTTTGGCGGCGGGCGGGGTCGCCCCGCCGGGCGCGGCCGCCGGGGCGCCCGCCGGGGCGGCCGGCGCCGGGCCCTCCTTGAGGGCCGCGCGCACGTCGCGCTCGATCACCCTGCCGTGCGGGCCGGAGCCGCGGACGCGCGAGAGGTCGATCCCCTCCTGCTTGGCGATGCGGCGCGCGAGCGGCGAGGCGAGGATCCGCCCCCCCGCCGGCGCGGCGCCCTGCGGGGCGCCGCCGGGCGCCGCGCCGTTCGGCTTCGCCGCGGCCCCGTTCGCCGCGGCCTTGGCGGCGTCCGGCGCCTCGTTCACGCGCGCGTAGGCGAGGCTCGCCCCGCCCTCCGTGCGGTCCTCATCCCGCGGCGGGGGCGCCGCCCCCTTCGCCGCCCCTTGCGCCGCCCCTTGCGCCGCCCCCTCCCCGGCCCCGACGCGCGCCGGGTCCTCGCCCTCCGCCGCGATCACGGCGATGAGATCGTTCACCGGCACGTCCGCGGTGCCCTCGGGCACCACGATCCTGGCGAGCACGCCCTCGTCGACCGCCTCGACCTCCATGGTCGCCTTGTCGGTCTCGATCTCGGCCAGCACGTCGCCGGACTTGACCGGGTCGCCCTCCTTCTTCAGCCACTTGGCGAGGTTGCCCTTCTCCATGGTGGGCGAGAGGGCGGGCATCAGCACGTTGATCGGCATGGCGTCAGGTCTCGGTCGGAGCGGCCGGGGCGTCCAGGGGGAAGAGGGCGTCGAGGGGGAACGGCACGGCGTCGTAGGGCGCGAGCGCCACCATCTCGCCGCGCCTGACGGTGCCGACGAGCAGCCAGCGGCCCTCCGTCAGCGCGAAGGCTTCGAGCTCGCCGTCCGCGGGATCGAGCAGCCAGAGATGGGCGACGCCCGCCTCCGCGTAGATGCGGCGCTTCGGGCCGCGGTCGAGCCGCGCCTTGGAGGGCGAGAGGATCGCGCAGGCCCAGTCCGGCGGCGTCTCGACGAAGGGTGTCGCCGGCTCGGCAGGCAGCCGGCCCCGCCGCCAGCCGGCGAGATCGGGCACGACCACCTGCGGCCCGAAGTGAAGCTCCGGCTCGATCATGAAGACCCAGCCGCCGGGGCCGCCGCGCCCGCGCGCGAAGGGAGGCGCGAAGGGAGGGATGAGTTCGCCTGCGAGTTCGCCGGCCGCCATCGCGTGCCGCGGTCGCGGATGCGTCTCCAGCACCCCGTCGAGGATCTCGGCGACGAGGGGCGCCGGGACCGCTTCGAGGTCCGCGGAGGTGATGCCGCGCGGGGCGGGCTCGGCCATGCCGGCGGCCCTCAGTTGAGGCTGTCGGGATCGAGGCTCTCCGCCTCCATCCCGGCGCGGATGCGCGCGAAGGCCTCCTCCTCCGAGATCTCGGTCTCGCGCCCGTAGACGCGGGCGGCCTGCCGGGCGAGGTCGATCAGCAGGCGGCCCCAGGTGGCGGGATCGTCGAAGGAGCGGCGCAGGGCGACGCTCACCGCCCCGTCCACCACCGCGGCGCGCAGCACCTCGACGCCGCCCAGGTCCAGGGCGTCCGGCGGGACCGAGAGCGCCTCGAAGCGGGGATTCTCGGCCATTGGGCTACCGGTAGCAGACGGCCTTGGCCGCCTCGATCACCTCGGCCACGGTCGGCAGCGCCAGCTTCTCCAGGTTGGCCGCGTAGGGCATTGGCACGTCCTTGCCGGTGATGCGCAGCACCGGCGCGTCGAGATAGTCGAAGGCGTCGACCATGACCCGCGCGGCGATCTCGGCGCCGACCCCCGATTGCGGGAAACCCTCCTCGACGGTGATGCAGCGGCCGGTCTTCTTCACCGATTCGACCACCGTCGCGGAATCCATCGGCCGGATCGTGCGCAGGTCGATCACCTCGGCGCCGATCCCCTGCTCGGCGAGTTCGTGCGCGGCCTTGAGCGCGTAGGTCATGCCGATGCCGAAGGACACGATGGTGACGTCCTGGCCCTCCCGGTGCACCTTCGCCTTGCCGATCGGCACCAGGAAATCGTCGCGCTTGGGCACCGGGAAGGACTGGCCGTACAGGATCTCGTTCTCCAGGAAGATCACCGGATTCGGGTCGCGGATGGCGCTCTTGAGCAGGCCCTTCGCGTCCGAGGCGGTGTAGGGCATCACCACCTTCAGGCCCGGCACGTTCGAGTACCAGGCGGCGTAGTCGTGGCTGTGCTGGGCGGCGACGCGGGCGGCGGCGCCATTCGGGCCGCGGAACACGATCGGGCAGCCGAGCTGCCCGCCCGACATGTAGAGGGTCTTGGCGGCCGAGTTGATGATCTGGTCGATCGCCTGCATGGCGAAGTTGAAGGTCATGAACTCGACGATCGGGCGCAGCCCCGTGAAGGCCGCCCCGACCCCGACCCCGGCGAAGCCGTGCTCGGTGATCGGCGTGTCGACGACGCGGCGGGCGCCGAATTCCTGCAGCAGCCCCTGGGTGATCTTGTAGGCGCCCTGGTACTCGGCGACCTCCTCGCCCATCACGAAGACCGCCTCGTCCCGGCGCATCTCCTCCGCCATGGCGTCGCGCAGGGCCTCGCGCACCGTCTGGGTCACCATCTCGGTGCCCTCCGGGATCTCCTCCATCGCCCGATCCGCGCTGCGGCTCGTGATGGTGGCGGGGGCGGCCGGGGCGACCGGCGCGTCGTCGCTGCCCTTGGCCGCCGGCGCGGGCGCCCGGGCCCGGCCCTCGTCCTGCATGTCGGGCGTGGGCGCGCCCTTCGCTTCGGTCTTCGCTTCGGTCTTCGCGTCGGTCTTCGCGTCGGTCTTGGCCTCAGCCTTCGCCTCGCCCTTGGCGCCGCCCCTGCCCTTGCCGTTCGGCTTGGCGGCGGAGACGTCCTCGCCCTCGCCCGCCAGCACGGCGATCGGCGTGTTGACCGCGACGTTGTCGGTGCCGTCCGCGATCAGGATCTTGGCGAGGATCCCCTCGTCGACCGCCTCGACCTCCATGGTCGCCTTGTCGGTCTCGATCTCGGCCAGCACGTCGCCGGGCTTGACCGGATCCCCCTCCTTCTTGAGCCATTTCGCCAGCTTGCCCTGCTCCATGGTCGGCGAGAGGGCGGGCATCAGGATGTCGGTCGGCATGGGTGCTCTGTCGATCCGATGAGAGGGTCAGGCGCGGGCGGGCTCGAGCAGGACGTCGGTCCACAGCTCGGCGGGATCGGGCTCGGGGTCGTTGGTGGCGAAGTCCGCCGCCTCGTTGACGATCTCCCGCACCTGGGCGTCGATCGCCTTGATCTCGTTCTCCGGGACCTTGTGCGGGCCGAGCAGCCGCTTGCGGACCTGCTCGATCGGGTCGGATTCCTCGCGCATCCGCGCGACCTCGTCCTTGGTCCGGTACTTGGCCGGGTCGGACATCGAGTGGCCGCGGTAGCGGTAGGTCTGCATCTCCAGGATGTAGGGCCCCTCCCCCGACCGGGCATGCGCGATGGCCCGGGCGGCGGCGTCGCGCACGGCGCGCACGTCCATGCCGTCGACCTGCTCGCCCGGGATGCCGAAGGAGACGCCGCGCTTCGAGAAGTCCGTCTGCGCCGAGGCCCGGGTCACCGAGGTGCCCATGGCGTAGCGGTTGTTCTCGATCACGTAGACGACGGGCAGCTTCCACAGCTCCGCCATGTTGAAGCTCTCGTAGACCTGGCCCTGGTTGGCGGCGCCGTCGCCCATGTAGGTCAGGCTGACCGCCCCGTCGCCGCGGTACTTGTTGGCGAAGCCGAGACCGGTGCCGAGGGAGACCTGGGCCCCGACGATGCCGTGGCCGCCGTAGAAGTTCTTCTCGCGGGAGAACATGTGCATGGAGCCGCCCTTGCCGCGGGAATAGCCGCCCCGCCGCCCGGTCAGTTCCGCCATCACGCCCTTGGGGTCCATGCCGCAGGCCAGCATGTGGCCGTGGTCGCGGTAGCCGGTGATGACCTGGTCGCCCTCCTTCGAGGCCATCTGGACCCCGATCACCACGGCCTCCTGGCCGATATAGAGGTGGCAGAAGCCGCCGATCAGGCCCATCCCGTAGAGCTGGCCGGCCTTCTCCTCGAAGCGGCGGATCAGCAGCATCTCCCTGTAGGCGTGCACGTCCTCGTCGCGCGTGAAATGCGGCGCGTTCGCAGGGGGCGGGCTCGCGGTCTTGTCCTCGCGGCGTGCCTTGCTCCCGGCTTCCATCGGCGCCTCCCGGCCTGCGACCTTAGTCCAACGCCTTCTAGGGCAGGCGAGGCCGGAAAGCGAGGCCCGCCATGCCGCGGCGGCAGCGGAAAACGCCCGGAACGGGCCGGAGTGCCGCCGGCGGGCCGCGCGGAGGAGGGCGCGGCCCGTGCCCCATGGGGCGGTCCGCGCACCGGGCCCCGCGCCCGGCGCACCGGGCCGCGCGCCCGCCGGCGCGAATCAGGGATTGATGATGACGACGTCGTTCGGGTGCACGCGCCCGAGCATCAGGCGGGCGCGCTCCTCCAGGAGGTCGCGGTCGATCTGGTCGCTGCGCAGCAGCGCGACCCGCCGCTCCCACTCGGCCCGGTCCGCCTTGGCGGCGTCGAGCTCCTTCTGGAGATTGTAGGCCTGGATCTTGAGGGCCCGCTTGGCCTGGAGGCCGCGGCTGCCGCTCTCGGCCTCGCGCAGAAAGTAGCCCACGGCCAGCACCGAGGCGGCGTAGAGGGCGAGCGGGAGCAGGAGGGCGCGGGCGCGGCGACGGACGACCATGCCGGCAGCTTGGGCCGCGATGGTTAAGGAAGCCTCACGGCCGCCGCGGCGGCGCGCCCGGTCCGGATCGACGGGCGGCCCGCGCCCGCCGGGGCGCCGCCTCGCCCTCCCGGGGCCGGGACGGCGAGGCGGCCCGCGGTCAGGCCTTGAGGGCGCCGCGGCCGGCGTAGCGCGCCTGGGCCCCCAGGCCCTCCTCGATGCGGATGAGCTGGTTGTACTTGGCGAGCCGGTCCGAGCGGGCGAGCGAGCCGGTCTTGATCTGCCCGCAATTCGTCGCGACGGCGAGGTCCGCGATGGTGGAATCCTCGGTCTCGCCCGAGCGGTGGGACATCACCGCGGTGTAGCCGGCCCGGTGGGCCATATCGACCGCCGCCAGCGTCTCGGTGAGCGAGCCGATCTGGTTGACCTTGACGAGGATCGAGTTCGCCGTGCCCTTGGCGATGCCCTCCGAGAGCCGCGCCACGTTGGTCACGAAGAGGTCGTCGCCGACGAGCTGGCAGCGGTCGCCGATCCGGTCGGTGAGCGCCTTCCAGCCCAGCCAGTCGTCCTCCGCCATGCCGTCCTCGATCGAGCGGATCGGGTAGGCGTCGACGAGCTTGGCGAGGTAGGCGGCCTGGGCCTCGGGGTCGCGGGTCTGGCCCTCGCCCTCGTACGCGTAGGCGCCGTTCTTGAAGAACTCGGTCGCCGCGCAGTCGAGGGCCAGCACGATGTCCTCGCCCGGCGCGTAGCCGGCGGCCCGGATCGACTCCATCACGAAGTCGAGGGCGGCCTCGGCCGAGGGCAGGTTCGGGGCGAAGCCGCCCTCGTCGCCCACGTTGGTGTTGTGGCCGGCCTTCTTGAGCGCGCCCTTGAGGGTCTGGAACACCTCCGCGCCCATCCGCACCGCCTCGGCGATCGAGGCGGCGCCGACCGGCATGATCATGAATTCCTGGAAGTCGATCGGGTTGTCCGCGTGCACGCCGCCATTGATGATGTTCATCATCGGGACCGGCAGGACGCGGGCCTGGGTGCCGCCGACGTAGCGGTAGAGCGGGAGCCCGGAGGCCTCGGCGGCGGCCTTGGCGACGGCGAGCGAGACGCCCAGGATGGCGTTGGCGCCGAGCCGGGCCTTGTTGGGCGTGCCGTCGAGCTCGATCATCGCCTCGTCGACCGCGACCTGGTCCTCGGCATCCATGCCGCCGATCGCGTCCAGGATCTCGCCGTTGACCGCGGCCACCGCCTTGAGCACGCCCTTGCCGCCGAACCGGCCCTTGTCGCCGTCGCGCAGCTCGACCGCCTCGTGGGCGCCCGTCGAGGCGCCCGAGGGCACGGCGGCGCGGCCGAAGGAGCCGTCTTCCAGGAGGACGTCCACCTCCACGGTGGGATTGCCCCGGCTGTCGAGGATCTGGCGGGCGGCGATGTTGGTGATCGCGGTCATGAAAAGGCTCTCCGGCGGCGGCCGACAGGCCGGGCTTATCGGCCAAGTCGCCGCGCCCGGCAAGGACCCCGAAGGCGGGGACCCGGGGGGGACTCCGGGGGAGGACCCCGGGGGAGGACCCCGAAGGCGAGCTGCGTCCGATCGAGGCGCGGCGCCGGTACCGGCCGGCTCCGCCTGCCCCTATATCGGGCGCATGACGCACGAAACCCTGCAACTCGGGCGGTCCTCCGCCCGGCCCCGCTCGCCCGAGGAGGCGGTGCTCGACCGGGTGCCGAACCCGCACCCGGACACGGACTACCTCGCCCGCTTCACGGCGCCGGAATTCACCTCGCTCTGCCCGGTGACCGGCCAGCCCGACTTCGCGATCCTGGTGATCGACTACGTGCCCGGGAACTGGCTCGTCGAATCGAAGTCGCTCAAGCTCTACCTGCACAGCTTCCGCGACCACGGCGCCTTCCACGAGGATTGCACCGTGACGATCGGCAAGCGCCTCGCCGGGCTGCTGGAGCCGCGCTTCCTGCGCATCGGCGGCTACTGGTACCCGCGCGGCGGCATCCCGATCGACGTGTTCTGGCAGACCGGGGCGCCGCCCGCCTCGCTCTGGCTGCCGGATCAGGGCGTGCCGCCCTACCGGGCCCGGGGCTGAGGGCCTCTCGCACCGCAAGAGCCTCGCGAAGAGCCTCGCGCGCTGCCCACGCGCGACGAGGGCGGCCGGGATGGTCCCGGCCGCCCTCCGTCCGGATCGGCGATCCGGCTCAGTAATCGTAGTCGTAGTAGCCGTAGGCCGGGGCCCGGTAGGCCGGCGCGCCGTAAGAGTAGCCGTTGCGCCGCGCCGCGTCGGCCGCGATGGCGCCCGCCGCGAGGCCCGCGATGCCCAGGCCGACCGCCGCGCCGGTGGAGATGCCGCGCCGGCCGCGATAGGCGTGCGCGTAGGGGCGGCCGTAATAGCCGTGGGCGTATCCGCCGCGATAGCCGGGCCGGGCCTCGGCCGGAGCCGAGACGGTGGCCATCGCGCCCAGCGACAGGGCGGCGGCGGACAGGAGCGCGACTTTGCGCATGTGATCTCCTCGCGTGTGGATCTGTTCAGGCAGGACAACGGCCGAACCGACGGCTGGTTCCGGCCCTCAGCTCTAGAGCAGAGCCATCCAACGCCGGGAGACATCTTTGTTCATCGACCGTTCATCGTATCTTCTGTTTGGGAAGACCGGGGCCTAATGGGCCGCGACAGGCGCCACGCGGTGACGAGACCGAGCCCCAGGATGAGCGCCGCGCAGGATGCGAGCGCCCCGAACTGGCCGAGGGCCGTGAGCCCGGCCCCGAGCACCGCGACGCCGAGGGCTTGGCCGCAGAAGAACGAGAAGGCGTGGAGCGCCACCGCCGAGGCGCGGGCCTCGGGCGCCACCTCGGTCACCTGCACCTGGTAGGTGTTGTGCAGCATGTAGAAGCCGAGGCCGAGCGCCACCAGCGCCACCGCATCGACCTGCCACGCGCCGGCGAGTCCGACCGTCAGCAGGGCCCCCCCGGCGATCGCGCCCCCGGCCATCAGCATCCGGGTCTGGCCGAGGAGCCGCAGGAGCAGGCCGACGAGGAGCGAGTAGGCGAGGCCGCCGGCCGCGAAGCCCGCCAGCACCAAGCCCGCCTCGCGCGGGCCACCCTCGCCCCGGGCCTCGATCAGGTGGGCGAGGTGCGGGAAGATCCCGAACACCGCGATCGCCTCGACGAAGACCGCCCCGAACAGCACCCGGGCGCGCGGATTGGCGAGGATCGCCCGGTAGCGCCGCGCGGCCGGGCCGAGGGCGAAGCGCCCGCCCGGCGCGCGCAGCGCGCGGGCGAAGCCGAGGAGGACGGCGCCGCAGCCCGAGAGCGCCACCAGGGCCGAGAGGGCGAACACGCCCCGCCAGCCGATCAGCCCCTCGATGAGCCCCGAGACGGTGGAGCCCATCAGCTGCCCGAGGATGACCGCCACGAGGAAGCGCCCGATGGCGACCTGCCGCCGCTCCATCGGGATGCGGTCGCCCATCATGGCGAGGGCCAGGGGAATGACCCCGCCCGCCGCGGCGCCCGCCAGCATGCGCAGGCCGAACAGCAGCCGGATGTCCCCGGCCACGATGCTCGCCGCCAGCGCCAGGGTCAGGATGCCCAGGCAGGTGACGACCACCCGCTCCTTGCCGAGCGCATCGCCGACCGGGCCGAGCACCGGCTGGATCAGCGCGTAGGGCAGCGCGAAGGCGGTCGAGAGGAGCGCGACCGTGGCGGGTGGGCTGGCGAAATCCCGCGCCAGCACGCCGACCAGGGGCTCGACCACGCGGCCCGCGAAGGTGCTGGCGAAGCCGCCCGCGGCGAGGATCAGGATCAGCCGGGAGGCGCCGTCGGTCACGCGGCGGATCCCCGGGCGCGGGGAGCGGGATGCCGGAGCGGGGAGCGAGGGGGCATGGGGGGAGGCAGCCCGGAGCGGGGGGATGGGGAGGGAGCGAGCACGGAGCGAGGGTTAGAGCATTTTCCGGCGCGGGAACATCGCCGACGGGGGCGGCCCCCCGCGACCCTGCCCGGTGGGCAACCACGCCTTGTGGGGCAACCAAGCCTCCACGCTCGCGTGCCATTCGTGACCCCGCCATGCCGAGCCGCAAGACCCTCTGCCAGCCTCGGAGCAGCGCCCTCCCGGGCGACCGCGTCCGGACCGCCCGGCCACGCCGCGCGGACCTGGTCGGGGGCTTGCGCCTGCGCTGCCCCGCGCGACTGCCGGTCGCCTTGGGTCCCGCGGTGACGGCCGGGACCCTGCTGATCTGCGGCCTGATGCCCTCCGCCATGCGCGACGACGCGTGGGCGCGGGCCGAGCAGGCCTCCCGGAACCTGCTGCAGGTCCTCGACCCCGAGACCCGGCGCAAGCTCCTGTTCGACCGGGCGACGACCGCCCGCGACATCGGCGCGATGACGATCCGCGACGGGAACGGTGAGGCGGTCGCCGAATCCGTCGGCGGGCCGGCTCCGCCGGGCAACACGGCCGACCGGCCCTACTTCCAGCGCCACCGGCAGGACTCGGACCTCGCCTCTCCATCAGCGGGCCCTCGGGGCGGCGCGGATCGCCGCCTCGGTCCACGCCCGGGTCGCCGGCCTCGCCGTCGCGCAGGCGGGCCTCGGCCCCGGCTTCCTGACGGTGAGCATCGGCGTCGCGGTCGCCGGGACCGCCCGGAATCTCGCGGATCTCTACCGGCTCGCGGACGAGGCCCTGTACGCGGCCAAGGCCGGCGGCCGCAACCAGACCCGCTCGACCCCGGAGGCAGCCTGATCCCGGCCGGTGCGCCCGGCCCGGCGCAGCAGGCAGCTCGTCGGGAATTCGCCGACCGGCACGGCCGTGCAGGTGATCGCCACCGGCCCGGCCCGTCCGGAAGCCGGGCCGCCTCCCTCCCGGGCCGCGCGATGCAGCACGAGGGCGAGGCGTTCCGCCTCCTCGGCGCGCGCCCCGGCCAGGGCCTGCGCGGCGAGCCCGACGAGGACGAAGGTGGCGCGGCTCGGCTCGGCGAAGCGCGCGCGCAGGATCATCCGCCCGGGCGCCCGGCAATCGAGCAGCATCAGGTCCGCATCCGCCGCCCCGAAGGCGACGGTGCTGCCGCTGCGGCCCGCGATCGCCGCCCCGGTCACGGTCACGACCCGTCCGGCGAGCCGCGCGCAGGCATCGGCCCGGGCCTGGGACGCGACCCCGAGACAGAGCAGGGCGGCGAGTCCGATCCGGCGCATGAGTCCCTCCTCCACCGCCGCGAGCCTGCGGCTGGCGGCCGCGCTGGGTCAAGCGAGGCGGGACGCCCCGCCGCGCCCCGTCATGCCCGCAATCCCCAGCCAAGGACCGGCCTAAGTCGCCGCTGCTGACACTTTCTCCGGGCCGGGGCACGCATACTGCGCGCCGAACGGCCAAGGTGGAGGCGGCGTGGGACAGAGGATCGTCAGCGGCCTGATCGGCCTCGCCGCGCTCGTCGCGGTGGCGAGCCCGCTCGTGCTGATCCTGCTCCTCGATCCGCGCGTCGGCCTTGTCGCCCGCCGCCCCGCCCCGGCTCCCGCGCCGGCGGTGCAGGCGGCGGCGCCCGCAAGCCCCGGCCCTGCCGCCCCCGCGCCGCCCGCCGCCTGCGCCCCCTGCGCGCAGGGCGAGGCGCTTCGGCCCTCGGTTCCGCCGGACGCGCCCGCAGAGCCGCCGGAGCGGGACGCGCGCCCGCCGGAGCGGCCGGCGGGGCTTCCGGAGCGGCCGGCGGCGCCGCCCTCCCCCGATCCGCCGGAGCGGCGCGAGGCGACGCGGGGCGGCGCTCCCTCGCCCGAGATCGCGACGCCCGACATCGCCGCCGAGCGCCGGGCGCAGCGCGGCCGCCTGCTCGGCTTCGTGGCCCATCCCGACCGCGTCTCGGGCTCGGCCGCGTGGCTGGACGTGATCGGGCTCAGCTTCACGGAGCCGCGGTCCGGCGAGGCGCGGGCCTACCGCCCCCTGTCCGTCGACCTGACCGAGGCGCCGGACCGCGCCGTCCTGCTGCTGACCGACCAGCCCCTGGCGCTCACGCTGGCGACGACGCCGCCCGCGCGGGCGGGCGCGCTCGGCGTCGAATCCCTCGCCGCCTTCGACCTCGCGCAGGGGCGCCCCGACCTGCTGGCCGGCTTCCGCAGCGCCGCCTTCGGGACCGGGGAGATCGCGCCGCTCCTCGGCCCGGTCCGCTTCGGCCGCCAGACCCTCGCGCGGTTCTGCGGGGCGTTGCGGCTCTGGTCTGGCCGGTACGGGCTCGCCCTGGAGCGGCTGCGCTACACGCTGATCGAGAATGCCGGCCAGGTCCGGCTTGAGGGGGACCGCGTCCGCTCGGACGGGACCGGGCGCGGGCGCGTCTCCGGGCGACGCCTCGCGGTGCTGTGCAGCCCCTGATACCAAATCCGCTTGATCCCTTCGGGATGGCGGATTTGGGCTTCGCTCAGGCGCCGCGCAGGCGTGTGATCCGGGATCCGCTTCGATCAAGCGGATCCCGGATCATGCGGGCCTGTGCAGCCCCTGACGCGGGAAGGGCCGGCCCCTCGCGGAGCCGGCCCTCGTCCCTGACGGGCCTCGCCGTGAGGCCGGCGGATCAGCCGTTGCGGTTCTGGAGGGCGATGGCGACGAAGCGCGTGCCCTTGTCGCTCTTCACCCGCATCAGCACGGCCTTGCGGCCGTCGCGCTCGGCGGCCCGGATCCGGCCCTGCACGTCGGAGACCGAGGAGACCGGCTGGCCGCCGACGTCGAGGATGACGTCGCCGGGCTCGATGCCCTTGGCCGCCGCCGGGCCGTCCGGATCGACGTTCACCACCGCCACGCCCTCCTGGCCGGCGCCCACCGCGTCGGCGGGCGCGAGGCTCAGGCCGAGCCGCGGCTGCGCGTCCGAGCCCCGCCCGCGCTCCTCCCGGGCCGCGACCCGGGTGTCGTTCGGCAGGGTCGCGAGTTCGACCGTCGCGGTGTCGGTCTTGCCGCCGCGCAGGTAGGACAGCTGGACCTTGGTGCCCGGCTTCATCGAGGCGATCCGGCGCGACAATTCGCGCGCGTCGCCGACCGGATCCCCGTTCACCGCCTGGACCACGTCGCCGGACTTCAGGCCCGCCTTGGCGGCCGGCGTGCCGTCCTGGGCGCTGGTGACGAGCGCGCCCTTCGCCTTGTCGAGGCCGAGCCCCTCGGCGATGTCCTTGGTGACGGGCTGGATCTGGAGGCCCAGATAGCCGCGGGCGACCTTGCCGTCCGTCCGCAGCTGGTCGACGACCGCCTGCACCGTCTCGGAGGGGATGGCGAAGGCGAGGCCCACATTGCCGCCCGACGGCGAGGCGATGGCAGTGTTCACGCCGACGACCTCGCCCGACACGTTGAAGGTCGGGCCGCCCGAATTGCCCTTGTTGATCGGCGCATCGATCTGCAGGAAGTCGTCGTAGGGCCCGGCGCCGATGTCGCGGCCGCGGGCCGAGACGATGCCGGCCGTGACGGTGCCGCCGAGGCCGAAGGGGTTGCCGATCGCCACCACCCAGTCGCCGACCTGCGGCGCGCCGTGCGCGAGCCTCACGTAGGGGAAGGAGCCGTTGCCCTCCGTGACCTTGAGCAGCGCGAGGTCGGTCTTCGGGTCGGTGCCGACCACCTTGGCGTCGAGGGTGCGGCCGTCGTCGAGGGTGACCTCCACCGACTTGGCGTTCTCGACCACGTGGTTGTTGGTGACGACGTAGCCGTCCGCCGAGATGAAGAAGCCCGAGCCCTGCGCGGCGCGGCCGCCGTTGCGGTGCGGCCGGTTGGGCATGCCGTTCTCGCCGAAGCGGCGGAAGAACTCGCGCAGCTGCGGCGGCACGTTCTGGCCGCCGGGGCCGCCCTCCTTGTCATCCGCCGCGTCGTCCTTGAGCTTGACCTTCACCGAGACGACGCCGGGCTTCACCCGGTTGACGATCGGCGCGAAGCTGCCCGGCGGGTGCTCGGGGGCGGTGATCGGGGTCTGCGGCAGGGCCTGGGCGAGGACCGGCGTGCTCGGCGGCAGGAAGGCGGAGCCGAGCGCGCCCGTCGCCACGAGCGTCACGGCGGCCACGGACGCGAGCGCCTTGCGATGGAGACGGGAGGCGGGAACGGGCTCGGACATGGTCAAGATTCCTCCGGATCGGCGGGAGGGCGCGGCGGCCGATCGGCCCCGCGGCCCTGATCTGATGAGGCCATTCTCGGAGGAGCGCCCTGACCGGCCCGTGGCCCGCAGATTACGGATTCGTCAGGTGGCGCGGGTGCCGGGCCGGCGCCCCGCCCTCGTCGGCGTTCCGCCCTCATCCCCGCGGCCCGAGCAGGACGACGGCGCTGCCCGCGAGGCAGAGCGCCGCGCCGCCGAGATCCCAGCGGTCCGGCCGCTGTCCCTCCGCGGCCCAGAGCCAGAGGAGCGAGGCCGCCACGTAGACGCCCCCGTAGGCGGCGTAGGCCCGGCCCGCGGCCGCGCTCTCGACCCGCGTCAGCAGCACGGCGAAGAGGATCAGGGACGCGAGGCCCGGGCCGAGCCAGAGGGGCGAGCGGCCGAGGCGCAGCCACGCCCAGATTGCGAAGCAGCCGGCGATCTCGGCGAGGGCCGCGAGGGCGTAGGCGAGGAGCGTCGTCATGCGGGAGCCGTAGCACGGGCCCCCCGTCCTGGCGCGAGGACGGGGCGCCCCGCCCGCGTCACGCGCCCCGCAGCAGCGCCCGGACCCGGTCCGGTCCCGCGGCCCCGGGCGTCGCCAGGGCCGCGAGATCCCCCTCCGCCCGCGCCCGCAGGAGGTCCGCCCCCACGGCCCGCGCCGCCGCGACCGCCTCGCCGAGCCGGTCGGCGGCCCCGCCCTCGTCGCAGGCGAGGGCGCAGAGGCCGCGCAGCCGCAGCAGCATCGGCGCGAACACGGCCTGGCCCGTCTCGGCGATCTCGTCGAGGGCGATCCGGACCTGCTCCCGCGCCGGTGCCGGGTCCCCGCACAGGAGGAGCGCCTCGGCGGCGAGCCCGCGCAGCTGCGGCAGGCCCAGGCGGGTGCGCGTCGCCGCATCGGCGATGTCGCGGAGGATCTCGGCGGCGCGGTCGGCCCGCTCGGGCCCGGTCGCGCCCGACCACGCCAGGAACACCTTGCAGTGCAGGCCCCAGGCCGCGATGGCGTGGGCCCGGCAATAGGCGAAGCCCTCCGCCGCCACCGCCCCGGTCGCGGCCCGGTCGCCGCGGTAATGGTGGACGTAGGCCGCCGCGGCGTAGGCCCAGCCGATGCTCGCCGGATGGCCGAGGCGCCGCGCGTCGCGCAGGTTCGCCTCCGTCATCGCCACGGCCTCGTCGGGATGCCCCTGGACGCAGAGGAGCACGCTCTCGAACCCCGCCGCCCCGACCTGGCAATCCGCCCCGAAGATCGGTGCCAGGCCCCGGTGAGGGTCGGGCCGGTAGAGGCGGCGGACCTCGCCGAAATGCGCCCTCGCGCCCGGCAGGTCGCCGCGGAAGAAGCCCACATAGCCCAGCATGCGGTGGGCTTGGCAGAGATGGGTCGGGTCGCCGGCGCCGCGCGCCAGGGCCAGGGCCTCCCGGGCCGAGGCCTCCGCCGGCCCGAAGCGGGCCGCGAAATGGTGGCCGGAGAACACGCCCCAGAGCAGGGCGAAGCGCTCCTCCGGGTCGGTGAGATGCGCGGCGAGGTCGTGCGCCCGGGCATAGGCCGCCACCGTATCGCCGTGGGCGGGCCCCTTCACCACGTAGAAGGATTGGGCGAGCCCGAGATGGAGCCGCGCCGCGAGCGGGCCGTGGGCCGCCGCTGCCGGCTCCGCCAAGTCCGCCCGTGCCAAGTCCGCCCGTGCCAAGTCCGCCCGTGCCAAGTCCGCCCGTGCCAAGTCCGCCCGTGCCAAGTCCGCCGGTGTCGAGTCCGCCCGCGCGAGATCGTCCAGCCCGGCGCGGAAATGCTGGATCGCCTCCGGGTTGGCGAAGCGTGCCGCCGCCCGCTGCCCGGCCCGCAGGGAGGCGGCGGCGGCGCGCAGGAAGGCCCGCGCCCCGCGCAGGTGATGCGCGAGGGTCTCGGGCTCGGTCTCGGCGAGGTCCGGGCAATCCTCCTCGATCACCGCGGCGATGCGGCCGTGCAGCGCCCGGCGGCTCGCCCGCAGCAGGCTCTCGTAGGCGGCATCCTGCACCAGCGCGTGCTTGAACTGGTAGGTCGCGCCGGCGCCGCCGGGCTGTTCCAGCAGGAGGCCGGCCTGGACGATCTCCGCCAGCGCCGCGGCGATCTCCTCCTCGTCCCGCTCGGCGACCCGCTCGAGCATGCGCCGCGAGAAGGAGCGCCCGAGGGCGGCCCCGACCTGGGCCACGGGCTTGGCGCGGCCGAGGCGGTCGAGGCGCGCCATGATGATGTCCTGCAGGGTCGCGGGCACGCGCGGCGCCTCGCCGCCCCCGTCCCGCGGCCGGTCCGCGGCGTCGCGCTCCTCCAGCACGGCGCTGGTCAGCTCCTCGATGAAGAGCGGCACGCCGTCGGCCTTGGCGACGATGGCGCGCCGCGCCTCGGGCGCGAGGGGCCGGCCGCGCGCCACGCCGCGCACGAGATCCTCCGCCTCCCCGGGGGCGAGGCCCGACAGGGACAGCCGGTGCACGCCGGCCGCTTCGGCCCAGGGCGGCCGCAGGCCAGCCGCTTCGGCCCAGGCCGGCCGGTATTCGGGCCGCGCGGTGACGAGCAGGAGCAGCCGCCGGCCGGCGAGCCGCCCGATGACCAGCCGGGCCAGCTCCTCGGTGGTCGGATCGGCCCATTGCGCGTCCTCCACGGCCATCACCACGGGGCGGCGGGCGGCGAGCCCGATCACCTCCTCGGCGAGGAGGGCCAGGGTCGCGGCCTTGCGCTGGTCGGCGGTCGGCTCCGGCCCGGCCGGGGCGCCGTCGAGGGCCACGGAGAGGAGATGCGCGAGGAGCTCCGCCCCCTCGGCCCGGCGCTCCGGCGCGAGGAGCCGCTCCAGCTTCTCCCGGCGCGCCGCGGGCGGATCCGCGGGGGCGATCCGGGCGATGCGGCGCAGATGGGCGACCAGCGGGTAGAGCGGGCTGTGGGTGTGGCGCGGGGAGCATTGGAGCCCGATGCGGATGACCTCCGCCTCCGCGAGCCGGGCGGTCCAGGCCCGCAGCAGGGCCGACTTGCCGATCCCGGGCTCGCCGCCCACCAGCACGACCTGCCCGCTTCCCCGCTTGGCCTCCTCCCAGGCGGCGGAGAGTCGGGCGAGTTCCTCGTCCCGCCCGACATGGACGCTGCCGTTGCGGCGGGCATCGGAGCGGGCGGCGTCCTCGCGGGCCCCCTCGACCCGCCACAGCACCACCGCCTCGGCGATGCCCTTGAGCCGGTGGGGGCCGAGATCGGTCAGGTCGAACAGGGAGCCGAGCAGGCGGCGGGTGGCGTCCGCGATCAGGAGGGTGCCGGGCGAGGCGACCGCCTGGATGCGCGAGGCGAGGTTCGGCACCTGCCCGACGACCCCGGCGCTGCCCGAGCCGGCGTCCTCGACCACGACGAGGCCCGTCGCGACGCCGATGCGGACCTGGGCCGGTCCCGCGGGCGGGCCCCCGGCGGTCTCGGGCGGGGTGCGCAGGGAGGACATCCGGCGCAGGATCTCCAGCCCCGCCCGCACGGCCGCCTCGACGCTGTCCTCCTGGGCGACCGGGAAGCCGAAGTAGCTGACGACGCCGTCGCCCTGGAACTGCGCCACCGTCCCGCCGTGGCGCCGCACGATCTCGGCGCAGAGGGCCTGGTAGGCCCGCAGCACGTCGCGGAGATCCTCCGGGTCGAGGCGCGAGGCCAGGGCCGTCGAATCGACGAGGTCGCAGAACATCACGGTGAGCTGCCGCCGTTCGGGCGGGCCGGACAGGCCCGCCGCCTCGGCGCGCCGCTCCCGAGCGTGCCGGGCCGACATCAGCTTCCGCCCCGCGCGGCACCGGCGCTCCTGCGCACCGCGGCCCTCACGCTCAACGCACGCCTCCCCGTTGGGCCGCGCCCGGCGGCCGGTCCCGGCTTGGCGCCGGGACCGCAATCCTAACCGGTCTGCTCCTTTCTCACGAAGCGTTCAACCGTGAGGGACCCCTTCGGGGCGGCCACGTTCAGGGAGAAGCGGTGCCGGTCCCAGGCGGGCGGCGCGGCGAGGCTCCACGCGTGGTCGCGCAGCAGCGCCGTGCAGAACAGCCGGGCGGTCGCGAAGGCGGCGTCCTTGCCCGGGCAGGTGCGGTCCCGCGCCGCCACGGTCGCGGTCTCGAGGCCGCGCGGCCAGATCAGGGGACGCCCGCCCGTCGCCGGGTCGAGGAAGCGGTCCGGGTCGAAGCGCTCGGGCCGCGGCACGTGGGCGGGGTCGTTCTGCGCGAAGGGGATCACGCCCATCACGAGCTCGCCCCGGCGGATCGCGAAGGAGCCGGATTCGGTGTCGAGGACGCGGTCGCGCGTGGCCCGCCCGAACACGAAGAAGACCGGCGGGTGCAGGCGCAGGGTCTCGCGGATCACCCGGTCGAGGACCGGCGTGGCGCCCCGTCCCGCCTGCGCGGCGGCCTCGCGGCGCACCTCCTCCTGCCAGGCGGGGTGGAGCGCGAACTCGCCGACCAGGGATTTCAGCAGGTTCTGCAGCCCCAGGAAGCTGTTCATGCCGATCAGGAAGGTGAGCTGCTTGGCCACCACCTCGGGGTCGGGCAAACCCTCCTCGGCCGCCATCGCGGCGATCTCGGGGAAGTCGGGCGCCCCCCGCACGGCGGCGAGCAGGCGCCCGTAGGCGAGGCGCGAGCGGGCGTAATTCGACCAGGGCAGCCATTGCGTGACCGCGGTCAGGCGCTGCGTGAAAATGTGGTTGTAGACGAGGCGGATGTCGGCCGGGTCGAGCGCCGCGCCGATCAGCCAGCGGCCCACGAAGGTGGCGACGAGATCCTCGATCCCGTCCGCGAAGGAGAAGCCGGGGGCCGCGCGCCAGCGGGCCGCGACCTCCGCGAACGTCTCGGCGAAGACCGCTTCCAGGCGCTCCGCGCGCCGCGCGAGCAGCCGCAGGTAGAGGCGCTTGGGGCCGTCATGGGCCTCGCCGCTGCCGAAGATGCTCGGCGGGACGCCGCCGACCAGGGGCAGGGGCGGCACCGCCCAGCCGAACCCGTAATCCTGGATCAGGTCCGCATCGCCGAACAGCGCCCCGATCCCGGTCTGATCGAGCACCGCCACGGTCGGCTTGAACAGGTTGACCCGGAAGACCGTGCTGCCGTGGCGGCGGCGGCGGCGGGCGAAGAACTCCTCCCAGCCGCTCACGACCAGGAAGTCCACCGTATCGAACAGGGTCTTGAGCAGCGGAGGGCCGTAGGAGCCCGGAACCTGTCGCATCGAAGTGCACCCCGGGGTGAAGCGCCAGGGTCGGACCCCGAGCGTGGTCGGTCGAGGACGAGGTGGCGGGCAGCGCCTCGCGGTGCCGGCGCGCCGCCCTGCGGCGGGGCCTCCGGCAGCCACGGCGGTCCGCGCGACCGCTGGCGCGCCGCTCCCGTCGCGGTCATGGGCGAGTCGTCGCCGCCCAAGGGTTTTTCAGGCGGTCCGTGCTGTCAAGGCATGGCGGCCGCGAATGCTGTCCGAATACTGTTTTCCGGAACGAAGCATCTCGGCATCGCGGGTCTCGATCGAGCCCGACGAGGACGGGACGGCGCCCGCCGCTTCGGACCCCGGACCCTGCCTCACGCAGCCCGCGCGCCTCGCTCCGGCGCCGTGGGCCGACGATCAGGACGTCCCGGTCTCAAGGGGTGACGCCGTCGTCCTGCCCTTCACGATGGCGAGGCGGCCGGAGCATCACCGCGCTTGCGGCCCGTTCGTGCCCTCAGTAATTGCACCCGCTCCAGTTGACGCAGGCGACGTAATCGCTCTGACAATTGGGTTTGCCGCTATTCATGCATTTTCCCTTGTTGGTCGCACATTGATCGACGGCTTTCTGATTGCAGTTCCTGTTTGCGCCTGCCGGCTTCTTCTTTTGGATCTGCTGGATCAGCGTATTGCCGAGGCCGGATGCGGCGGAGGGGACCCCCCATCGCGAGGGCGCCGGTCGGCAGGGCGCCGACGGCGAGGAGGCAGGCGGCGGCGATGGCCGCCGAGAGGGGCCGAGTGAGCATGCTGGTCTCGCAGGTCTTCGAACGCCTCGATACGCGAGGCGCCGTAGGATTGCCTGATCGGCAGAGTTTTCGCAACTCGTAAACGCCGGCACTCAGAGTATTGATTGAGATAGCGGCGTTCAGGAGGGTTGCAATGGCAGATTGTCATCGCGCTGAAACATCAATGAAAAAATTTATAGAGCGGATAAAACTGTCTTGAGATGCGCGTGTATTTCTGCATCTCGGTGAGAAACAGCGTATAAAAATAATAAACCAGTAGATAGGTGTGCTGGCGCAGAATGTGGGAAGTGGAATCCGTTCGGGCGACGCGGGTCACGGCGCGGCGCCGGCGAAGCCGACATTCGGGCGCGTCATACGCCATCCGGTTGATGGCTTCGCCATCTCCGATTTCGGCCATGCGGATCTCGGCGTCGCTCAGGCGCCGCGCTCAGGCGCCGCGCTCAGGCGTCGCGCTCAGGCGCCGCGCGGGCTCGTGATCCGGGACCCGCTTCGATCAAGCGGATCCCGTATCATCCCTGCCATGACGGCTCCGTCGCGGCCGGGCGGAGTTGCGGCGAGAGGGCGGGACCGGCCGGATGCCTCACCCGCGCCGGCCGCCAGCCGGGGCGGCCTCGACGTCCCGGCCGGGCCAGATCCCCTGGCGCGCGAGGTCGAGGAGAAGGCCGACCGGCAGGAGGTGCAGCGCCGGGAGGACCGGCAGGCCCGCCGCGTGGAGCAGCTCTCCGGACCAGTGATTGCAGACCCGGAGCAGGCTGAAGCGCCCCTCCGCCTCGTAGAACAGGCTCGGGCCGTACAGGCCGGGCCCCGCCTCGACGGGGCGCCCGTCGCGCAGGCGGAAGCTCCTCGCCAGGGCGGCGGCGAGCCGCGCGAAGCCCCGCGGCGACAGGCGCAGCCGCACGATCCGGGCGGCCGGGAAGCGTGCGGCGGGCTCGCCGTCGATCCCGACCACGTGGAGCACGGAGGAGCGCCCGCCCGGCGTGAACAGGGCCGCGAGCGCGAGCCGCCAGTCGAGGGCGTCGAGCGTCGGCACCTGCCGGTAGAAGCCCGCGTCACCCCAGCCGACCTCCAGGGCGGCGTAGGCGCCGAAGCGTTCGGTCACGCCGAGGAGCGCCCCGGCCCCCTCCCGGGCGGCGGCCCGCGCCAGCGCGTCCCGCGGCAGGACGAGCCCCGAATGCCAGCCGCTCGCGACGAGGGAGATGGTCACCGCCTCCCCGCCGCCCGGCGGGAAGAGGGCCGGATCCCCGGGGTGGGCCGTGGCGGCGATCCCCAGGGCCAGGGCCGCGAGCAGGAGGGCCGGCGTGAGGCCGAGCCGGCGACGCGTCGGCCGGGAGGGCGCGGGAGTGTCCATGGGGGGCGTCATCCGCTGTCCGGACGATCACTTGCGGACAGCGTCTGACACGCCCGGGCGGCGCGTGAGCGACGCCGACATCCGCATGGCCGAAATGGGAGATGGCGACGCAATCCGTCGGATGTCGTATTCCGTCTCGAACAACCGTCCCACCCGCCGGGGCGGCGCGCCAGGGGCGAGGGATCGCCGCCCCGCCTCCGGGGCCGTGAATCGGCTCGCCTGCCGCTGAGCCTCGCCGAGCCGGCGAAGGCCTATCCCTCCAGCCGGGCCAGGGCCTCGCGCACCTTGGCGAGGCGCTCCGCGGCGGCCTCGCGGCGCTCGCGCTGCTCCTCGACCACCTCCTCGGGGGCGCGGGCCAGGAAGTCGGCATTGGCGAGCTTGGCGTCGATCTTGCCGATCTCCCCCTCCAGCTTGCCCTCCTCCTTGCGCAGGCGCGCCACCTCGGCGGCGAGGTCGACCACGCCCTCCAGGGGCAGGGCCGCCACCTCGCCGCGCACCAGCAGCTGGACCGCCTTGGCCGGGCTCTCGGCGACGGCGCCGATCTCGCCGATCCGCCCGAGGCGCCGGATGGTCTCGCCCCAGCGGCCCAGGCGCGCCCGCACCGCCTCGCTCGGGTCGACCAGCACGAGGGGAATCTGGGCGCCGGCCGGCACGTTCGTCTCCGAGCGGGCCGAGCGGATCTCCGAGACGAGGTCGACCACCCAGCCGATCTCGGCCTCGGCCTCCGGCCGGCCCAGGCGCCCGAGATCCGGCCAGCGCCCGAGCGCCAGGAGCCCGCGCTCCAGCCCCGCCTCCCGGCCCTTCGTCGCCCAGAGCTCCTCCGTCAGGAAGGGCATGAAGGGATGGAGCAGGATGCAGATCTGGTCGATCAGGAAGGCCACGGTGGCGCGGGTCTCGTCCTGCGCCGGGCCGGCCTCGCCCTGCAGCACGGGCTTGGCGAGTTCGAGGTACCAGTCGCAGAAGACGTTCCACACGAAGCGGTAGGCGGCGGCCGCGGCGTCGTTGAACCGGAAGGCGTCGAGCGCCGCCGTCACCTCCGCCACCGCGCGGGCGGCCTCGCCGAGCGCCCAGGCGTTCAGGGTCTCGCGCGCCGCCTCGGGGCGGAAATCCGGCGCGATCCGGCAGCCATTCATCTCGGCGAAGCGGGCCGCGTTCCACAGCTTCGTGGCGAAGTTCCGATATCCCTCAACGCGTTGCACCGAGAGCTTGATGTCGCGCCCCTGCGCCGCCATGGCCGCGAGGGTGAAGCGCAGGGCGTCGGCGCCATAGCGGTCGACGAGGTCGAGGGGATCGACCACGTTGCCCTTGGACTTCGACATCTTGGCGCCCTTCTCGTCGCGCACGAGGGCGTGGATGTAGACGGTCCGGAACGGCACCTCGCCCAGCGCGTGAAGGCCCATCATCATCATCCTGGCGACCCAGAAGAAGATGATGTCGAACCCCGTCACCAGGGTGCTGGTCGGGTAGTAGCGGGCGAGTTCCGGCGTCGCCTCGGGCCAGCCCAGCGTCGAGAAGGGCCACAGGCCCGAGGAGAACCACGTGTCCAGCACGTCCTCGTCGCGGCGCAGGGCGACCGGGCGGCCGTGCCGGGCGGCGGCCTTCTCCAGGGCCTCCTCCTCACTCCCCGCCACGAAGACGTTGCCGTCCGGATCGTACCAGGCCGGGATCTGGTGGCCCCACCAGAGCTGGCGCGAGATGCACCAGGGCTCGATGTGCTCCAGCCACTGGAAGTAGGTCTTCTCGTAGGCCTCGGGCACGAAGCGGGTGCGGCCGTCGCGCACCGCCTGCATGGCGCGGTCGGCCAGCGGCTTCACGTCCAGGTACCATTGGTCGGTGAGGTAGGGCTCGATGACCACCCCCGAGCGGTCGCCGTGCGGCACCGCGTGGGTGTTGGGCTCGACCGCGACGAGCCGCCCGCGCGCCTCCATCAGCGCGACCACGGCCTTGCGGGCCTCCGCGCGGTCGAGGCCGTGCAGGGCGAGCGCCTCCGGCTCGGGGGACGCGTTCTCGAGGAACGCCTCGTTGCCGTCGAGGGTTATGCGGGCTTCCTGATCCAGGACATTGATGAGCGGCAGCCCGTGCCGGCGCCCGACCTCGAAGTCGTTGAAGTCGTGGGCCGGGGTGATCTTGACCGCGCCGGTGCCCTTCTCGGGGTCGGAGTAGCTGTCCGCCACGATCGGGATCAGGCGGCCGACGAGGGGCAGGCGCACCGTCCGGCCGATGAGGGCCCGGTAGCGCTCGTCCTCGGGGTGCACCGCCACGGCCGCGTCGCCCAGCATGGTCTCGGGCCGCGTCGTCGCCACCGTGATGGTCTCGCCGGTCTCCCGTCCCTCCTGGTCCACGACCGGGTAGGCGAAGTGCCAGAGATGGCCCTTCACCTCGACCTGCTGCACCTCCAGGTCCGAGATCGCGGTCTGGAACCGCGGGTCCCAGTTCACGAGGCGCTTGTCGCGGTAGATCAGCCCCGCCTCGTGCAGGTCGACGAAGACCTTGACGACGGCCTTCGAGAGCCCCTCGTCCATGGTGAAGCGCTCGCGCGACCAGTCGCAGGAGGCGCCGAGCCGCTTGAGCTGGTTGACGATGGTGCCGCCGGATTCCGCCTTCCACGCCCAGACCCGGCGCACGAATTCGGCGCGGCCGAGGGCGCGCCGGTCGGGCTGCTGGTGCTCGGCGAGGCGGCGCTCCACCACCATCTGAGTGGCGATGCCGGCATGGTCGGTGCCGGGCTGCCAGAGCACGTCCTTGCCGCGCAGGCGCTCGAAGCGGGCGAGCACGTCCTGCAGGGTGTTGTTGAGGGCGTGGCCCATGTGCAGCGAGCCCGTCACGTTCGGCGGCGGGATCATGATGCTGTAGGGGGCGGCGTCGGCGCGGTCGGGCCGGCCGGCCCGGAAGGCCTGCGCCTCCTCCCACTCGGCGGCGATGCGCGCCTCGACGGCGGCGGGATCGAAGGTCTTGTCCATCATGACGGTGCCACCCGCGCCGGGGCGCGCGGGCCGGGCTTCGGGCCGCGGCGCGCCGGCGAAAACGCGTCGAAATCGGAACGGGGCCGGGCCCATGCGGGCGGCCGACCCCCTCACGACGCGCTTTCAGCCGAACCCGGCCCTCCCGTCAACTCTCCCTCGGCGCCGGGGCGGGCGGCGCCTCGGCGCCGCTCCCCTCACCGGCCGCGGGCGACGCGCTCGATCTCGGCCCGGACCAGCCGCTCCACCATGGCGGGCAGGTTGTCGTCGAGCCACGCCTTCAGCATCGGGCGCAGCATGTCCTGGACGAGATCCTCCAGGGTGCGGGCGTTGTTGGTCAGGACCGTGTGGGCGAGCAGGTGGAAGGCTTGGCTCACGCTCGCGTCGGTGTCCTTCGAGATCAGCCGCTCGGGGGCGGGCTCCGGCGCCGGCGCCGGGATGGGCGCGGGCTCGGGCCGCGGCGGGGCGGCGGCCTTCGGCGGGGCGGGCGGCGGCGGGGCGGGCGGCTCGATCTCGATCGCGTCGAAATCCGGCTCGTCCTTGAAGGCGATTTCGGGCTCGTCCTCCAGGGGAGGTTTGCGCACCGGCTCGGCCACGCCGGCGAGGTCGAGGATGTCCTCCTCGTCCTCGGGCTCGGGCTCCGGGACGGGCGCGGGCCTCGCCGCCGCGAGATTCGCCATCTCGGCTTCTTTCTGGTCGTCGGCGATGATGCGGCGGATGGAGGCCAGGATCTCCTCCATCGAGGGTTCCTGCGTCTTGGGGCTCGCTGCGCTCATCGACTTACAACACCAGGAGGGGAGGCCCGGGCCCTCATGCCCGCGGGTCAGTATTCCACGTCCGGCCGCGCAGACAAGCGACCGGGCCCTCCATCACCATGACAGTTTGCCGGTGTGGCGCAGGCGCCATGGCGGACGGTCGCGTCAGCGGCCGTCCGGCGTCCGCACCCCGTACCAGAGATCCTTGACCTGATCGAAGTGCAGCTTGGCACTGTACTGGGCGACCGGCACGTTGATGAAGGCCGTGGTGAGGCGGCCGATCGATTGCACGACCTGGTAGGAGCTGACCACGCGGTCGCGCTGGGCGGCGATCAGGTTGACGCGGGCCGAGAGCAGTTCCTGCTGCGCGTTCAGCACGTCGAGGGTGGTGCGCTGGCCGACCCGGGCCTCCTCGCGCACCCCGTTGAGCGCGACCTCGTTGGCCTGGACCTGGGCCTGCTGGGCGATGACCCGGGCCTTGGCGGCTTCGAGCCCGCCCCAGGCGGTGACGATCGCCGCGCGGACCTGATCGCGGAAGGTCTCGACCTGGATGCGCGTCTGTCCCACCTGCTCCTTGGCCTGCCGGATCGCGGCGTACTCGACCCCGCCCTGGTAGAGCGGCACGCTGAGCCGCGCCGTGACGGCGCCCTCGAACAGTTCGGTATGGGCGAATTGCTGGTCGAAGAGCTTCTGGACGGTGCCGCTGACGCTCACCGTCGGGTAGAGGGCGGCCTCGGCGATCTTGACCTGGGCCTCGGCGACATCCACGGCGTGCAGGGCCGAGATAACCTGCGGGTGCTCGCGCAGGCCGATATCGATCGCGGCGGTCAGGTTGCCCGGGACGAAGCGGTCCAGCGGGCGGCCCGGGGCGAGCTGGCGCGGCTCGACGCCGACGACCTGACGGTAGGTGGCGATGCTGGTGCGCAGGTTCGATTCCGCGAGGCTGACCTGCGAGCGGGCGCCGGCGAGCCGCGCCTCGGCCTGGGCCACGTCGGTGCGGGTGACCTCGCCGACGTTGAAGCGGTCGCGGGTCTGGCGCAGCTGCTCTTCCAGGACCTCGACGTTGTTGCGGTTGAGTTCGAGCGTCGCCGTGTCGGCGAGCACGTTCATGTAGGCCTGGGCCGCGTTGAACAGGATCGTCATCTCGACGTTGCGCAGGCTCTCGCGCCCCCCGAGCACCTGCGATTCGGCCTGCCGCGTCTGGTTGTCGGTGAGAAATCCGTTGAACAGGGTCTGGTTGACGGTCAGCCCGGCGCTGCCCGGCACGATGGTCTGGCTGATGCGCACCCCGCCCTGGGCGCCGCTGGTATTCTGCACGCCGATGGCGGCGGTGCCGCTCACCGTCGGGCGGTAACCCGACAGGGCGCGGGCCACGTTCTCGTCGGTCGCCCGCTGGCCGGCCCGCTGCGAATTGAGCGTCGGGTTGCCCGCATAGGCGCGGGCCAGCGCGGTCTCCAGCGTCTCGGCCGCCGCCGGTTGACCGGCCAGCGCGAGCGCGAGGCCGGCAAGGCCGCCGAGCCGAAGCCCGCGATATGCCCGATGGGATCTGTCGGTCACGCTGCACTCACCCTGTGAGGCCAATGGCCGGCCCGTTCCGCACGCATGCGCGCTCGAACGGTCCGATTCCGCATTCGCCCGCCTCACGCGAACCTTAGCGAATGGCGACCTGGACGGCACCGCCTCGGCGGCCCCTGGTGCCGACTTTGGCCGCCGGTGGCGCATAAAAGCGACACTCGCGGTGGCGGCGGACCCGGTTTTCCCCAGTTGCGCGCAGGTTTGGTTACGCGCACGCCAGGATGGCAGGCGCCGGGACGGGACGCTCGGGACGGGCGCCAGGAGCGCGGGCGTTCAGAACGTGAAGCCGGGTTCCGCCGCGAAGGCGCGCAGGGCCGGGACGGCGGCGTCGAAGAGCGGGCGGGCGCCGAAGGCGTTGCCGGCGCGGACCCAGAGGGTGGCCTTGCCGGTGCGGCCCTCGCCCTGGACGCAGGCGAGGCGCCCGCCATCGGCGAGTTGCTCCAGCAGCGCCTGCGGGCGGCGCTCGACCCGGCCCTCGACCAGGATCACGTCGTAGGGGGCGCCCTTCGGCGCGCCCGCCTCGAGGGGGCCGGTCTCGACGGGGATCGGCTTGCCGGCTGCGGCGAGGCGCTCGCGCGCCGCCGCCGCGAGGCCGGGCAGTGATTCGAGGGCGACCACGGAGGCGCCGAGCCGGTCGAGGAGCGCCGCCCCGTAGCCGAGGCCCGCGGCCACGTCGAGGGCGCGCTCCCCGGGCCGGACGGCGAGCGCCTGGATCAGCCGGGCGAGCACCATCGGCGAGGGCATCGCGCGGGTCTCGCCCTCCTCGCTGCCGAGCACGATCGGCTGGTCGATATAGGCGAAGGCCTCCCGTCCCTCCGGCACGAAGCGCTCGCGCGGGACGGCGTCGAACGCGTCGAGCAGCGCGATGTCGGTCACGTCGAAGGTCCGCAGCTGACAATCGACCATGAGGCGGCGCGCCTGCGCGAAATCGAGCATGGGAGTCTCTGGGGACGGGTGCGGCCAAGCTTCGGGCGACGGCCGAGCCGTCGGGCGAGGGGGGTTGTGGTGGATCGCCTGCCAAAAGGCAAGGTTCGCGCGCGGGCGGGGGCCGGCTGCGGGACGACGGCCGTGCGGGTGGTCCGGTCCGGTCTCGCGGCGCGGCGTGAACGGGCCTCGCGCGCCCTGCCCCGGCCCCGACGCCGGAGCCGCCAGGACGTCACGCTGATGACCCTGGCCTTGAGGCGCGGACCATGCCGCCCCCGGGGCTGCCCGGATCCGGCTCGCGTCGTCGTGTCGATCGTCGTTCTGGAGGCCTCGCCCGGAATCGAACCGGGGTGCAAGGATTTGCAGTCCTCTGCGTAACCACTCCGCCACGAGGCCGTCCGGCGGCGGGGACGAGGCCCGGCCGCGTGCCGGGCGGGCGGCCGCCCGGCGAAGGCTGTTTATCAGAGCCCGGCCCGGCTCCGCAACCGGGGGCAAGCCGGCGAATTTCCGCCTCCTCCGCGGAATCGCGCTTGCGTCCGCCGCCGGGCATGCGCTAAGCGGGCCTCGTCGTTCCCCGATAGCTCAGCTGGTAGAGCAGGCGACTGTTAATCGCCTTGTCGCAGGTTCGAGTCCTGCTCGGGGAGCCATTCCCGCCCGTTCCGTGCCGGTTTTCGCGCCGCCTTGCTCATCCGGTGGCCCGCGCGCTGCGCGCGAGCGGCCGGAGGTTCCGCCGCCAGGGCGCGAAAATTCCCCGGAACTCCTCTCCGTGACCGCGGTTCTTCCTGCAACTTGCTGCGACGCTTCGGGCTGATCAGTCCGGGCCGGCAGCTCCAACAGACAGGAGACCACCATGATCGGATGGGCCATTACGTTCCTGGTCATCGCCCTGGTCGCGGCGCTGCTCGGCTTCGGCGGCATTGCCGGCACCGCGATGGAAGCGGCCAAGATCGTGTTCTTCGTCGCGATCGTCCTGTTCGCCGTCTCGGCCATCTTCGGCCTCGTGCGGGGCCGCTCGCCGAGGGTCTGACCGCGACCGCAGGTGAGATCGGAAAAGGGCGGCCGAGGCCGCCCTTTTTCGTGCCGGCGGCGCGCGAGCGCGCCCTACCGGCGCGCCGCGGCGCGCCCGAAGGGCAGGATGGCGGCCGGCTGGGGCCGCGGCGTCCGCGGCCGCGCCCGCGGCGCGAGCTGGTGCAGGCTGGCAGCGCGGGGGGATTGCGGGGCCGCGCCGTCCTGCGGGGTCTCGCTGACCCGCCGCTCCTCCGCGGCCCGCAGGTCCGCACACCACACCGCCGCGGCGAGATAGCCCCCCGACAGGACCTCGATCGCACTCGGACGCAACGGGTGCACGAATCGGGCGGTGGGGTGCATCGCGACCTCGCCGGGGCTGACGGAGAGTGGTGCGCGCCGCTGCGCGGGTCGGGCGGGCCAGGCAGCCCTCGGAGTTGCGCTGCCTGGCCCGTCGGCCGCGCCCGGCCGTGCAAGGGAGAGTGGACACGGCGGTTGCAGCGCGCAAGGCCAAGCAGGGTTCGTGCCAGATGCGGCGTGAACCTCCCGCGGCGCGCGTCCGGTCATGGATCCCCCCCGGGAGCGCGGCCGTGGCGCGCGGCCGCGCGTCAGGTGTAGTGCGGGTCGCGCCGTTCCGCCAGCGACCCGCCGATCCGCGCCGGATCGGGCCGATCCGCGCCGGATCGGGCCGATCCGCGCCGGATCGGGCCGGTCCGCGACGGATCGGGCCGGTCCGCGCGGGCTCGCGGCGGTCGACCCGCCCGCGGTTGAGCCCTACAACATGACCACAACAGGGCCGCGACGGCGCGCTCGCGAGGTGGTGATCAGATGGCGACAGGACCCTTCGTCTCGACGGATTGGCTGGCCCAGCGGCTCGACGCGCCCGACATCGTGGTGGTCGACGGCTCCTGGTACCTCCCGGCGATGAACCGCGACGCCGAGGCCGAGTACCGCGCCGGCCACATCCCGGGCGCCGTGCGCGTCGACATCGACGCGCTCAGCGACGAGACGAGCCCCCTGCCCCACATGCTGCCGCCCCCGGAGGTCTTCGCCTCGCGGATGCGGGCGCTCGGCATCGGCGACGGCATGACCATCGTGGTCTATGACGGGATGGGCCTGTTCTCGGCGCCGCGGGTGCGCTGGATGTTCAAGGTCTTCGGCGCCCGCGACGTCTCGGTGCTGGCGGGCGGCTTCCCGGCCTGGGTGGCGGGGGGCCACCCGGTCGAGGAGGGGGCGGGAGCGCCCCGCGACCGGCGCCACTTCACGGCCCGCCTCGACCACTCGGCGGTGGCGGATGTGAGCGACGTGCAGCGGGCGCTCGCCGGCTCGGCCCAGGTCGTGGATGCCCGCTCCGCCGCGCGCTTCGCGGGCGAGGAGCCGGAGCCCCGCCCCGGCGTGCGGCCCGGCCACATGCCGGGCGCCCTCAACGTCCACTACGCCGCCCTCCAGGAGCGGGGCATGCTCAAAGATCCGGCAGCCCTGGCGCAGGTCTTCCGCGACGCCGGAATCGACCTCGACCGCCCGGTCGTGACCACCTGCGGCTCGGGCGTGACCGCCGCCGTGGTGTCGCTCGCCCTCGAGAGCCTCGGCAAGCCCCCGCGCGCCCTCTACGACGGGTCCTGGACCGAGTGGGGCTCGCGGGAGGACCTGCCGGTCGCGACCGGGCGCTGAGCCTTCCCGCCGCAGGGAGCCCCCGGCTCGGCGGCGAACCGATGCGCCGTCGCGATCCCGCCCCGCATCCGCGTGATCCCTTCGGGATGGCGGATCGGGGCGTCGCTCACGCGCCGCGCGGGCGCGTGATCCGGGATCCGGGATCCGCTTGGATCAACCGGATCCCGGATCAGTGCAGGATCTGGCTCAGGAACAGCTTCGTGCGCTCGTGCTGGGGCGCGCGGAAGAAGGCGTCGGGGGTGTTCACCTCGACGATCTGGCCCTCGTCCATGAAGATCACCCGGTCGGCGACCTGCCGGGCGAAGCCCATCTCGTGGGTCACGCACAGCATGGTCATGCCCTCGTCGGCGAGGCCTACCATGGTATCGAGCACCTCCTTCACCATCTCGGGGTCGAGGGCGGAGGTCGGCTCGTCGAACAGCATGATCTTCGGGCTCATGCAGAGCGAGCGGGCGATCGCCACCCGCTGCTGCTGCCCGCCCGAGAGCTGGCCGGGATACTTGTGGGCCTGGTTGGGGATCTTGACCCGGGTGAGGTAGCGCATGGCGACCGCCTCGGCCTCGGCCTTCGCCATCTTCTTCACCCAGATCGGGGCGAGCGTGCAATTCTCCAGCACCGTCAGGTGCGGGAACAGGTTGAAGTGCTGGAAGACCATGCCGACCTCGCGCCGGATCTCGTCGATCCGCTTGAGGTCGTTGGTGAGCTCGACCCCGTCCACCACGATGCGGCCGGATTGATGCTCCTCCAGGCGGTTGATGCAGCGGATCATGGTCGACTTGCCGGAGCCGGACGGGCCGCAGACGACGATGCGCTCGCCCCGGCGCACGGTGAGGTCGATGTCGCGCAGGACGTGGAAGGCGCCGTACCACTTGTTCACGCGCTCCAGCGTCACCGCCACCGGGGCCGAGGCGAGGCGGGTCGCGGAGGTGTTGGCGGGCGCGAGGTCCGGATCGATCTCCGGGAGGACGGGAGCGGAGGGCGATGCGGTCATGGGGTCACCGTTCTCTGGGGATCACCGTGTCTGGCCGGCGGCGAGCCGGCGCTCCACGAACAGCGCGTAGCGCGACATGCCGAAGCAGAAGACGAAGTAGAACAGGGCCGCGAAGGCGTAGCCGGTCGTGACCACGGTCGGGGCGGCCCAGTTCGGATCGATGCGGGCGGATTCGATCGTGCGGATGAAGTCGAAGATGCCGACGATCGAGACCAGCGTCGTGTCCTTGAACAGGGCGATGAAGCTGTTGACGATGCCCGGGATGACGATGCGCAGGGCCTGGGGCAGGATCACGAGGCGCATGCCCTGCCAGTAGCTGAGGCCGAGCGAGTTCGCCCCCTCGGTCTGGCCCTTGGGGATGGCCTGCAGCCCGCCGCGCACCACCTCGGCCATGTAGGCGGCCGAGAACAGGGCGACGCCGATCAGCGGGCGCAGCAGCCGGTCCACCGTGATGTCGCCGGGCAGGAAGAGCGGCAGCATCACGTTGGCCATGAACAGCACGGTGATCAGCGGCACGCCGCGCCAGAACTCGATGAAGATCACGCAGGCGAGCCGCACGATCGGCAGCCGCGAGCGCCGCCCGAGGGCGAGCAGGATGCCGAGCGGCAGCGAGGCGACGATGCCCACGAGCGAGACCACGATCGTCACCAGCATGCCGCCCCACAGCGAGGTCGGCACCGTCTCGATCCCGACCAGGGGGAAGCCCGAGAGCAGCGCGTAGGCGGCGAGCGGGAAGACGACGAAGAAGTAGGCGGCGCCGAGGTCGCGCCGCGGCGCGTCGAGCCAGAGCAGCCAACCCACGCCCAGCGCCGCCATGGCGAAGAAGACGTTCACTCGCCAGCGCGCCTCGATCGGGTAGGAGCCGTAGACGAAGTAGTTGATCTTCTGCGCCACGAAGGCCCAGCAGGCCCCGACCGGGCGGCCCAGCACCTCGGGCCGGCAGGCATCCCGGTTCTCGCCGGTGAAGACCGCGTCGAGGACGAGGAAGCGCAGCAGCGGGGGCACGACCAGCACGACGATGACGAGGGCGAGCAGCGTCAGCGCCGTGTTGACGGGGCTCGAGAACAGGTTCGCCCGCGCCCACGCGAGGGGCCCGCTGACCAGGGCCGGGGCCGGGGCGGGCGGGATCGGCTCCCGGCGGATATAGCTCAGCGGAAGGGTCTGGGGTCCGGCGGTCATGCTGGCCTCACCGCTCGATCAGCGCGACGCGCCGGTTGTAGAGGTTCATGCCCGTGGCGGTGACGAGGCTGATCGTCAGGTAGACCGCCATGGTGATCGCCACCACCTCGACCGCCTGGCCGGTCTGGTTGAGGACCGTGCCCATGAAGACCTGGACGAGGTCCGGGTAGCCGATGGCGACGGCGAGCGACGAATTCTTGGTCAGGTTGAGGTACTGGCTGGTCAGCGGCGGCACGATGACCCGCATCGCCTGCGGGATCACGACGAGACGCAGGGTCGGGCCGGGGCGCAGGCCGAGCGCCCGCGCGGCCTCGGTCTGGCCCTTCGCCACCGCCTGGATGCCCGAGCGCACCACCTCGGCGATGAAGGCCGCCGTGTAGATGCTGAGCCCCAGGACGAGGGCGACGAATTCGGGGAAGAGCTGCAGCCCGCCGCGCAGGTTGAAGGTGCCCTTGACGGGCAGTTCGACGGTCACGGGGCTCAGGCCGGCGAGCGCCAGCCCCGCCCAGGCGAGGAGCGGCAGGCCGAGCACCAGGGCGAGGCCGACGAGGCCGACCGGCGCCTGCCGGCCTGTGCGGGCCTGCTCCCGCCGCGCCCTGAACCGGTAGGCGAGCGCCGCCGCGACCCCGATCCCGAAGGCGGCCGGGATCGCCCAGGCATCCGCCGCCAGGATCGGCTTGGGCACGTAGAGCCCGCGCTGGTTGAGGAAGACCGAGCCCGGGAAGGCGAGCGAGTCCCGCGCCCCCGGCAGGGCCGCCAGCACCGCCACGTACCAGAACAGGAGCTGGAGCAGGAGCGGGATGTTGCGCACGACCTCGACGTAGACCGTGGCGAGCTTGGCGAGCATCCAGTTCGGCGAGAGCCGGGCGACGCCGATCAGGAAGCCCAGCACCGTGGCAACCGCGATGCCGATGACGGCGACCAGCAGCGTGTTGAGCAGCCCGACCACGAAGGCGGCGCCGTAGGTCGAGGTCGCCGCCGCGAAGGGGACCAGCGCCTGGCTGACGTCGAAGCCCGCGGTGTTGCCGAGGAAGCCGAAGCCCGAGGCGATGCGGGCGTTGCGCAGGTTCTCGGCCGCGTTGCTGATCGCCATCCAGGCGACGAGGCCGATCCCCAGCAGGAGCAGGATCTGGTAGGCCGCGCCGCGGACCTTCGGGTCGTTCAGCGGCGAGACGCGCGGCGGGCCGGAGGCCGGGGAGGTGTTCGGCAAGGGAGCTGACCTTCTGGCGGGCAGGTCTGGCGGGCAGGTCTGGCGGGCAGGTCTGGCGTGCGGGCGTCGGCGGGGCGGGCTCCCCGAGGGAGTCCGCGCCGTCCGGTCAGCGGATCGGCGGGCCGTATTGCAGGCCGCCCTTCGACCACAGGGCGTTCACCCCGCGCTGGATCTTCAGCGGCGAGCCCTGGCCGACGTTGCGCTCGAACACCTCGCCGTAATTGCCGACGAGCTTGATGATCCGGTAGGCCCAGTCGTTGCTGAGGCCGATGCCCTCGCCGAACTTGCCCTCGGTGCCGAGGATGCGCTTGACGTCCGGGTTGTCCGTCGCCTTGACCATCTGGTCGACGTTGGCCTGGGTGATGCCGGCCTCCTCGGCGTTCAGCATCGCGTAGTGGGTCCAGCGGACGATGTCGGCCCATTGCGAATCGCCGTGGCGCACCGCCGGCCCGAGCGGCTCCTTGGAGATCACCTCCGGCAGCACAATGTTGTCGTCCGGGTTCGCGGCCCGCAGGCGCTCGGCGTAGAGGCCGGACGCGTCGGTGGTGAAGGCGTCGCAGCGCCCGGAATCGTAGGCCTTGAAGGTTTCGTCCGAGGTCGCGAAGGCCACCACCTCGTATTTGAGCTTGTTGGCGCGGAAATAGTCGGCGAGGTTGAGCTCGGTCGTGGTGCCCTGCTGGGTGCAGATCGAGGCGCCGTCGAGCTGCTTGGCCGAGGTGACGCCGAGCTTCTTCTTCACCATGAAGCCCTGGCCGTCGTAGAAGTTGACGGCCGGGAAATCGAGCCCGAGGGCGGTGTCGCGGGACATGGTCCAGGTGGTGTTGCGCGACAGCACGTCCACCTCGCCCGACTGGAGCGCCGTGAAGCGGTCCTTGGCGGAGAGCGGGATGAAGCGGACCTTGGTGGTGTCGTTGAAGACCGCCGCCGCGAGGGCGCGGCAGAAATCAACGTCGAGGCCGGTCCAGCGCCCCTGCGCGTCCGGCACGCCGAAACCCGCCAGGCCCGGATTCGAGCCGCAGGCGATGAACCCTTTCTGCTTGATGCTGGCGAGCGTGGCCTGGGCCTGCGCGGCCCCGGCGGTCAGGCAGACGCTCGCCGTCAGGGCGAGCGCCGCAATGATCCTCTTCATCCGATCCCCGTCTGTCTCGTGAGCGCGGCCGGTTGCGCCGGGAGGCGGCCGGTCCTGCGCCGTGCCTGCCCAAGCAAGGATCCTGCCCAAACCGAGATCCTGCCTCGGCAACCGGCATTCGAGGCGAAGCTCGCTGTCCGGTCAAGAGGTTGCACAACCGCTCGGCGGTGGCGCGGGCCGGCTTGACGCGGGCCGGCGCGCCGGTTTGGGTCGCGGTCTCCTGCCGACCCCGAGGTCCGATGAGCATCACGCCCCCCCGCGACCCGAGCCGCCTCGCCGAGCGCACCCGTCTCGTCCATGCGGGCCGCGAACCCTCGCGCCAGCACGGTTTCGTGAACACGCCGATCTATCGCGGCTCGACCGTGCTCTACGAGAGCTACGATGCCCTGCAGCACCGGCGGGCGGAGTACACCTACGGGACGGCCGGTACCCCGACCACGCGGGCGCTGGAGCAGGCCTGGACGGAGCTCGCGGGCGCGGCCGGCACGGTGCTCACCCCCTCGGGCCTCGCGGCCGTGACGGTCGGGCTGCTGGCCTGCCTGAAGGCCGGGGACCACCTCCTGGTGACGGATTCCGTCTACCGGCCGACCCGCGCCTTCTGCGACGGGTTCCTGGCCCGGTTCGGGGTCGAGACGACCTATTACGACCCGACCCTCGGGGCGGGCCTCGCCGGGCTGATGCGGGACAACACGGCGGCGGTGCTCACCGAGGCGCCAGGCTCGCAGAGCTTCGAGATGCAGGACATCCCGGCCATCGCCGAGGTGGCGCATGCGCGGGGCGCCTGCGTGCTGATGGACAATACCTGGGCGACCCCCCTGCTCTTCCCGCCGCACGCGCGCGGCGTCGACATCGCCATCGAGGCGGGCACCAAGTACCTGTCGGGGGGCTCGGACCTGCTGCTCGGCCTCACCTCCGCCAATGCGCGCTACTGGCCGGCCCTGAAGCAGACCTTCTCGCTCTTCGCCATGTGCGCCGGCCCGGAGGACGTCTTCCTGGCCCTGCGCGGGCTGCGCAGCCTGCCGCTGCGCCTCGCCGAGCACGGGCGCCAGGCGCTCGCCATGGCGGAGTGGCTCAAGGACCGCCCCGAGGTGCTGCGGGTGCTGCACCCGGCCCTGCCGGAGGATCCCGGCCACGCGCTGTTCGCGCGCGACTTCAAGGGCGCCTCGGGCCTGTTCTCGGTGATCCTGAAACCCTGCTCGGAGGCGGCCGTGGCGGCGATGCTGGACGGGCTCGAACTCTTCGGGATGGGCTTCTCCTGGGGCGGATTCGAGAGCCTCGTGATCCCGTTCGACTGCCGGACCTACCGCACCGCCACCGCCTGGGAGCCCGGCGGCCCGGGCCTGCGCTTCCACATCGGCTTCGAGGATCTCGACGACCTCAAGCGGGACCTGGAGGCGGGCTTCGCGCGGCTGCGGGCGGCCGGGTGAAGCGCCGGCCTCAGGGCGCGAGCCAGGTCGCCGTCATCGCGTCGCCCTCCCAGGAGAAGCGCGCGCGGCGGTGGCCCTCGGCGGAGAGGTACAGGAACTCCATCCGCGCCACGGTGACGAGGACGACCCGGAAATTCGCGCGGTCGCCCCGCGCCGCCTCCTCGTCGGGCGGCAGCGCGTAGGCGTCGGCCCGCGGGATCGGCGTCCCGGGCCCCGGGGCGATCCCGTAGCAGACCCGGCTCATCGGCAGGGCCGCCTCCCAGGCGCCCTCGACCACGGGGCCCTCCGCGTGCACCGCCGCGAGCCCGTCGAGGCGCAGCTGGATCTTGGCGGTGGGCTCGTAGGCGTGGAGCGCCACCCGCGGCTCCCGGGCGATCTCCGCCACCTTGGCGGCGCGCCGGTCGGTGTGGAAGCGCAGCCGCCGCCCGGCCGGGTCGGCCCCCCGCAGCACCACCGTGCGCAGGCGCGGCGCCCCGTCGAGGCCCACGGTCGCGACGGTGGGCGTGTGGAAGGCCCCGCGCCGGTTCGCCGCGCCCTCCGCGAGCCTCCGCCACGCCTCGGCGAGGCAGGCCGAGAGGTCGTCGTAGAAGGGCGGTTGTTCGGTCATCCGGCGGGCATCCTCCCCGTCCAGCCAAAGCGGAATCGGGCAGGCTGCACAAGCCCCTGTCACGCTGGTCTGGGCCGCTCCGGGCCGAAACGGCTACCGGGCCGCGGCGAGAACCCGGGCGATGGCCTCGCGCGTGCCCCGCATTGGGGGGCCGTCCGGATCGAGCCCGTAGCGCCGTGCGAGCCAGGCCGGGTCGGTGGAGGTCGCCCGCACCCGCCCCGCGGCATCCTCCCAGACCAGGACGCGCAGCGGCAGGTCGAGGCCGGCACTCGGCGCGGCCCGCAGCAGCGGCGCGCTGGCGCGGGCCTGCGCGAACAGGATCAGCCAGGCCGGGCGACGGGGGCTGCCGCCGCCGTGATCGATCTCGGCAAAGACCTTGCCGCCGAGCGCCCGGATCGCGGCGCGCAGGCGCGCCACCGTCTCGCCCACGGAGACGGGACTCGACACGCTCACGAGGCCCTCGTCCATCCCGGGGGCGGGCGGCGCGGTGCCGGGATCGCGGCAGATCGTCCGACTCCTCCGGAGGCCTCCGGCCTCGGATAGGCCTCCGGCCTCGGATAGGCCTCCGGCCTCGCGGAGGCTTCCCGCCTCGGATCGGCCTCCGGCCCCGGCGAGGGCCGCGCCCGCCGGGAGGGCGCTGCCCGCCGGGAGAGCCGGTTCCTCGGCGAGGGCCGGTCCGGCGAGGGCGGCGAGGATCAGGGGCGCGAGGGACCGGGCCATGCGGAGGGCGATCCCGCTGCGGCTGTGAGGCGGACCGCATAGCGTCTTTCGGCCGAAATCCAAAATGCGGGGCCCAGACCCGCCCGGCTCAGGCCGGCCCGCCCCGGCGGCGCTCGCGGAAGATCAGCGCGAGATTGCGCAGGTAGATCACCGTGCCGAGGCTCTGGCCGAGGATGAAGACCGGGTCGCGCCGATAGAGGGCGTAGCCGAGCAGCACCGCCGAGCCGCCGAGCGAGAAGAACCAGAACGAGAGCGGGATCACGCTGCGCCCGGCCCGCTCGCTCGCGATCCACTGCACCAGGAAGCGGGCGGTGAACAGGAGCTGCCCGAGCAGCCCCACCAGCACCACGGCGTCGATCGGCCCGGCGAAGAGCGAGGCGAGGTAGGCCGAGAGCCCGTGCATGATGTCGGCGACCATCCGCTCACGCCTCCTCGGGCCCGGCCCCGCCCGCGAGGACGGGCACGCGGCGGCGGCGGCGGATCAGCCACCACACCCCGGCGAGGTCGAGCAGGCCGACCCAGAGCCGGTCGAACAGCCCGTAATTCGAGCGCCCGCTCAGGCGCGGCCGGTCGACCACGTCGACGTGGACGACCGCGAAGCCCTCGCGGGCGACGAGGGCCGGCATGAAGCGGTGCAGCGCGTCGAAATACGGCAGGGCGAGGTAGACCGCGCGGCGGAAGACCTTGAGGCCGCAGCCGGTGTCGCGGGTGGCGTCGCGCAGCACGGCCGCCCGCACCCCGTTGGCGATCCGCGACTGGAGGCTCTTGAGGCGCCCGTCCTTGCGCCCGACCCGCTGCCCCTGCGCGAGCCCGGCCGCCGGCCCGGCCGCGTCGAGGGCCGCGACGAGGCGGGGGATGAAGGAGGGGTCGTTCTGCCCGTCCCCGTCGAGGGTCGCGACGAGGTCGCCGCGGGCGGCCCGCACCCCGGTGCGCACCGCCGCGCTCTGGCCGCAGCTCTCGCGGTGGCGCAGGACCCGCAGGGCGGGATGCGCCGCCCGCGCCGCCGCGAGCGCCCGCGGCGTGCCGTCGGTCGAGCCGTCGTCCACGTAGATGATCTCGAAGGGCGCCAGGGAGGCGCAGGCCGCCGCGATCTCGGCGACCAGGGGCGCGACGTTGCCCGCCTCGTTGCGCACCGGGACCACGACGCTGAGGCGCAGGGGATCCGGATCCGTCACGGCAGCACCGCCAGCGCGTCGAGCCCGACGGGCTTGCCGCCGTTGATGTTGAAGCCCGCGATCCGGCCGACCCGCCGCGGCGCGAGGCCCCGGGCCGCGAGCGCGGCGCGGACCGGCTCCCGGGCGCGGTCCTCGACGGCGAGGAGGCGGCAGCCGCCGGCCGCCAGGAACTCCGCCGCCTCCTCGCCCGAATCGAGCATCGCGAGGTCGGTCCCGGCGAGGAAGACGAGGCTCGGCTCGCGGTAGCCGACCGTCCCGACCCGCACCGGCGCGCAGGGCAGGGCGGCGCGCAGGGAGGCGAGGCGCGGCGAGACCTTCAGGGAGGCGAGGACCGGCTGGGTCAGCCCGAACACGGCCGGGCTCAGCAGCAGCCCGGCGAGAACCGCGACCGCGAGGGACGGTTCGGGGGAGCCGGCGACGAACAGGCGCCACGCCGCCGCCGCCGCGAGGGCCGCCGCGGCGAGGAGCGGGAGGGCGGCGAGGGGCAGCACGCCGTCGAGGCGCCAGGCCGCGACCGCGAGGCCGACCGCGAGCCCGAGCGGCACGAGGGGCACGAGGAGCGCCACCAGCGGCGCGCCCGGCCGGTCCCGGTGCACGGCCCCGCGGGCGACCGCCGCGACGGCGAGGATCGCCAGCGCCGGGCAGAGCGGCAGGACGTAGTGGGGCAGCTTGGTCGGCACCGCCTCGAAGACGAGCCAGGACGGCACCACCCAGGCGATCAGGAAGGCGATCGCGTCCTCGCGCCGGTGCCGCCACGCGAAGGGGACCGCCATGGCCGCGAAGGCCGCGGCGGGCCAGAAGGTCCCGAAGAAGACGAGCAGGTAGGTGCCGGGCGGGGCCCAGTGCTGGGTCTGGGCGGTGCCGACCTTGCCCAGCATGTCGTGGCCGACCGCCTCGCCGTAGAAGGCGCCGCCGCTCTTGAGCCCGATGGCCACGAACCAGGGGGCCGCGACCGCGAGCACGATCGCGAGCCCGAGCCCGGGCCGCAGGGCCCGCAGCCACGCGCCCGAGCGGACCGCCAGCGACAGGGCGAGGGCGGCGAGGCCGGCGAAGAGCGGGACCATCGGTCCCTTGATCAGGATGCCCAGGGCGACCGCGACCCAGAAGATCGCCACGGTGGCCCGCGTCGGGGGCTCGCCCCGCCCGCGCCCGAGCCAGGCCCGGGCGAGCGCCCCCATGGCGGCGATGGCGGCGGCGGTGAGGAGCGCGTCGGTCTTGGCGAGGCGCGCCTCGGCCGAGAGCATCGCGCAGGCGCCGAACAGGGCGGCGGCCAGGAGGGCGTGGCGGCGGGACAGGAAGGCGAGCGCGGCCCAGTAGGTCAGGAGCACGGCCGCCACGGCCCCGAGCAGCGAGGGGATGCGGTAGAGCGCGATGGTGGTGCGGGCCTCGGGCACGCCGAGCGCCTCGGCGGCGGCGACCACGGCGCTCTGCGCCCAGTAGATCCCGACCGGCTTCTTGTGCCGGGCCTCGCCCTGGAAGCGGATGTCGACGAAGTCGCCCGTCTCCAGCATCTGCTTGGAGGCCTGGGCGAAGCGCGGCTCGTCCCGGTCCATCGGCTGCAGCGAGGCGAAGCCCGGCAGGAAGCAGGCGAGGCAGAGGAGCAGGAGGACGAAGCAGGCGCGCGCGTGGCTGCGGGCGCCGAGCGACAGCGCCCGCTCGGCGAGGCTGCCTGCCCGGGCGGCACGGCCGGGCCGCTCTCCGGCACCGGGCCCGTGCCCGGCCGCAAGGGTCGTCATCGCGTCGCTCCCAACCGGCGGCGGGCCCGCGACGGGACCCCGCCCCCGGCCGCCGCGACGGGCGCTCGTGTCGGTGATCCGGCAAGCAATGTCAATTTTCGCGACCCGCGCGGGACGCGCACGCCCTCCGGGAGAGCCCACCAGGGCCGTCCCGGGTCGGCCTCGCGGTCCCGCAAAGCGCGCGGCCCCGCGCGGAATGCGATGCGGAATGCGATCCGGCCGACGGCCCGGCGCCCCGACCTCCCGGGCCATCGGGCTCATGCCCGATCCGATCGATCCCTTCGGGATGGCGGATCGGGGCTTCGCTCACGCGCCGCGCGGGCGCGTGATCCGCTTCGATCAACCGGATCCCGGATCACACGGTCATGCCGACCGGCTCGAACAGGAAGTCGTCCACCCGCGGGATCGAGACCGCGAGGTTCACGCCGTAGGAGGAGCGCGAGAGGCGCCAGGGCCGCTCGCCGCCGGCGCGCACGGCCTCGGAGGGGCGCAGGCGGCGCAGGCGGCCGTCCTCCTCCACCTCCTCGATCACCAGGAAGCCGTAGACCTGGAGGCGCGCGGCGACGAGCTTGGTCTCGCGGTCGCTCGCCGCCACCGGCAGGTGGCCGGCCTCGTAGACCGTGTCCATCAGGCTGCGCTGGTCGCGGCGGGCGCGGGCGAGGGCGGGGCTCGGCGCGGCGAGATCCTCGGGATGGCAGGCGCGCCCGGCCGGCCCCTTCGCCCGCCGGAACGGCACCACGTTGCCGGTCCCGCTCGGCGCGCCCGGCACGGCGTTCCGGGTCTCGCTCGACGCGCTACGCATACGCACTCACCCTGACGGTTGCTCGACGCCCGGCCGGCCGGCTAGAGCCGCCCGGGCGATGCGGAGAATTCGACCGATCCGCTTAACGCCCGATTGACCCCGCGGCCGGCCGCGCCGCCGCGCCTGTGCCAGAACGGAGCGCCCTCCCCCGATGCCCGACACCGGCCCGCGCATCCGCCCGGCCCCCCCGGCCCTCGTGGCGGAGGACATCGCCTGCCGGTTCGGGCGGGTGCAGGCCCTGGACGGCGTCTCCCTCGACGTGCGCCCCGGCGAGGTGATGGCGCTGCTCGGCGATTCGGGCTGCGGGAAGAGCACGCTCCTGCGCATCGTGGCGGGGCTGGAGGCGCCCTCGCGGGGCCGGATCCTCCTCGACGGGCGCTTGGTGGCGGGGCCGGGCGTCGCGGTGCCGCCGGAGGCCCGCGGGGTCGGGCTGATGTTTCAGGACTACGCGCTGTTCCCCCACCTCACGGTGGCGGAGAACATCCGCTTCGGCCTCGCCGGCCGCCCGGCCGCCGCCCGGGCGGTGGCCGATTCGCTCCTGGAGCAGGTCGGCCTGAGCGCGCGGGCGGAGAGCTACCCGCAGACCCTCTCGGGGGGCGAGCAGCAGCGGGTGGCGCTGGTGCGGGCGCTGGCGCCGGGGCCGCGGCTCCTCCTCCTCGACGAGCCCTTCTCCAACCTCGACCGGCGCATGCGCGACCGGGTGCGGGAGGACACGGTCGCGCTCCTGCGCCGCACCGGCACCACGGCGCTGCTGGTCACGCACGATCCCGAGGAGGCGCTGGCGGTGGCGAGCCGCATCGCCCTGATGCGGGCCGGGCGCGTCGTCCAGGTCGCCACCGGCGAGGCGCTCTACCGGCGCCCGGCGAGCCTGTTCGCCGCCCGTTTCCTGGCGGACGCGACCGAGATCCCGGTGCGCATCCGCGCCGGGGCCGCCGAGACGCCGCTCGGCCGCCTCCCCGCCCCCGGGCTCCCGGACGGGGCCGCCGCGCGGGTCTGCCTGCGGCCCGAGGCCCTGCGGGTCGGCCCGCCCGGGACCGGCCTGCCCGCCCAGGTGGTGCGCCGGGTCTTCCTCGGCGCCTCCGCCCTGCTCCACCTCGCGGTGGCGGGCCTCGCCGAGCCGCTGCGGGTGCGGCTGCCCGGGGCCGAGCCCTACGGGGCGGAGCCCTACGGCCCGGGCGACGCGGTCGGCCTCGCGCTGCACGAGGAGGCGGTGCTGGTCCTGCCGGACGAGGAGGCCGGGGCGGGATGAGGGCTGGCCTTCGCGCCCGGCCCACCCGCACGCGTCCGATGATGATCGACAGCTGACGTTGCACCTGCGCCCGACGGTGCGAAGTTTCACATTAAAACAAGTCAAAACTATCGCGCTTGCATTTTCCTCTGTTCTGTTTCTCTACGGAGCAATCATTCGGGGAGGTTGATCCGTGCCGGTCCTGTCGATCCGTCCGCTCGTCGTCCTGGCGTCGCTCGGCGCCGCCCTCCTGGGGCAGCCCGCCGCCGCGCGGGCGGAGGGCGAGGTGAACCTCTACACGACCCGCGAGCCGGGGCTGATCCGCCCCCTCCTCGACGCCTTCACGGCCAAGAGCGGCATCAAGGTCAACACGGTGTTCGTGGACAAGGGCCTGACGGAGCGCGTCGCCGCCGAGGGTGCCCGCTCCGCCGCGGACCTCGTGATGACGGTCGATATCGGCAACCTGATCGAGGTCGTCGACCGCGGCCTCGCCCAGCCGGTCCGCTCGCCGGTGCTGGAGGCCGCGATCCCGGCCAACCTGCGCGATCCGGAGGGGCGCTGGTTCGCGCTCTCGACCCGGGCGCGGGTCCTCTACGCCGACCCGGACACCAGGGGGCTCGACGGCGTCACCTACGAGGATCTCGCCGATCCGAAGTGGAAGGGGCAGGTCTGCCTGCGGGCGGGCCAGCACCCCTACAACACGGCGCTGATCGCCGCCTACATCGCCCATCACGGCGAGGAGAAGGCGGAGGCCTGGCTCAAGGGCCTCAAGGCCAACCTCGCCCGCAAGCCCGGCGGCGGCGACCGCGACGTGGCGCGCGACATCGTGGCGGATCTCTGCGAGATCGGCCTCGGCAATTCCTACTACGTCGGCCTGATGCGCAGCGGCCGGGGCGGCCCGGAGCAGAAGCTCTGGGGCGACGGCATCAAGGTGGCGCTGCCGGTCTTCGCGGGCGGGGGCACGCACGTGAACGTCTCGGGCGCGGTGGTGGCCAAGAGCGCCCCGAACCCCGGGAACGCGGTCAAGCTGCTCGAATTCCTGGTCTCGGACGAGGCGCAGGCCCTCTACGCCAAGGCGGATTACGAGTACCCGGTGAAGCCCGGCGTCGCCGCCGACCCGCTGCTCGCGACGCTCGGCGCCCTCAAGGTCGACACGATCCCGCTCGCCGAGATCGCCCGCAACCGCAAGGCCGCCAGCCTCCTCGTCGACCGTGTCGGCTTCGACCGCTAGCGGCCTGACGCGGGGCCTGACGCGGGGGCTGGCGAAGGGCCTGCCCGCCCTGCGGCGCGGGGCGGGGCGGACGGCCCCCGCCTCCCCGTCCGGGCTCCTGCCCTGGACGCTCGCCGCGGGCGCGACGGCGCTCCTGGTTCTGGCGCCGCTCGCGGCCCTCGCCGCGGAGGCGCTCCAGGGCTCGGGCGGGCTCTGGCCCCACCTCCTCGCCTACGTGCTGCCGCAGGCGGTGCGCGACACGGTGCTGCTCCTGGCGGGGGTCGGGCTCCTGGTGATCGCCATCGGCACCGGGGCGGCGTGGCTCGTCGCGGCCCACGACTTCCCCGGCCGGCGGATCCTCGACTGGGCGCTGCTGCTGCCGCTCGCGATGCCCACCTACATCGTGGCCTACGCCTATCTCGACCTGATGCACCCGATCGGCCCGGTGCCGAGCGCGATCCGGGCGATGCTCGGGGTCGCGCGCCCGCGCGACCTGATGCTGCCCGACATCCGCTCGCTGCCGGGCTGCGTCCTGCTCCTCGGCTTCGTGCTCTACCCCTACGTCTACCTGCCGACGCGGGCGCTGTTCCTGATGCAGTCGGCGAGCCTCGTCGAGGCCGGGCGCAGCCTCGGGCTCGGCCCGGCGGCGGTCTTCCGCCGGGTGGCGCTGCCCCTCGCCCGGCCCGCCATCGCCCTGGGGACCAGCCTCGCCCTGCTGGAGGCCCTCAACGACATCGGGGCGGCGGAATTCCTCGGCGTCCGCACCCTCACGGTCTCGATCTACGCGACCTGGGTGAACCGCTCGGACCTGCCCGGCGCGGCCGCGATCGCGCTCGTGATGCTCCTCCTCGTGCTCGCCGTGATCGCGGTGGAGCGCTGGGCGCGGCGGCGGCGCGGCTACGCGGCGGCGGCGCAGCGGCCCCGGCGCATGGGCCGCCGCCGCCTCTCCGGGACCGCGGCCCTCGCGGCCTTCGGCCTCGGCCTCGTGCCGGTGACGGTCGGGTTCCTGGCGCCGGCCGGCCACGTCGCCGTCCAGGCGGCGCGGCGCCTGCACGGCGCGGGCGTCTCCCCGCAGATCCTCGCCGAGACCCTCCACACGCTCCTCTACGCGGGGCTGGCGACGCTGGTCGCCACCGGGCTCGGGCTCCTCGTCGCGGCGGGGCCGCGGCTCTTCGGGCGGGCGCTGACCTGGCGGGTGGCGCTGGTGCGCGGCGCCACCCTCGGCTACGCCGTGCCGGGGGCGATCCTGGCGATCGGGCTGATGCCGCCCCTCGCCGGCCTCGACGCCGCCCTCGACGGGGCGAGCCGGGCGCTCACCGGCGCGGGGCTCGGGCTCGTCGGGCTCGGCACCGGCGTCGCCCTGATCTACGCCTACCTGGTGCGCTTCCTGGCGATCACGGTCGGCACCGGCGAGGCGGGGCTCGCCCGGGTGCCGCGCTCGCTCGGCGATGCCGGGCGCGTGCTCGGGCGGGGCGCGGCCGGGGTGCTGGCGCAGGTCTACCTGCCGCTGACCTGGCCGGCGGTGCTCGGCGGCGCCCTCCTGGTCTTCGTGGATTGCGTCAAGGAACTGCCCGCGACCCTGCTGTTGCGCCCGCTCAACGTCGAGACCCTCGCCACCCACCTGTACGGCGAGGCGGCGCGGGGCACCTACGAGGACGGGGCCGTGGCGGCGCTCCTTATCGTGGCGGTGGGCCTCGCCCCGGTCGCGGTGCTGCTGCGGACCTCGACCCCGAGGGCGTGAGCGCGCCCGGGGCGCGCCCGCGAAGCCGCGCATCATCCGACATCCGACGGACTGCGTCGCCATCTCCAATTCCGGCAATGCGGATGTCGGCCTCGCTCGAGCGCCGCGCGGGCGTGGCATACGACATCCGACGGATCGCGTCGCCATGCGGATGTCGGCGTCGCTCAGGCGCCGCGCGGGTTTCCGGACGCGATCGTCCGGACAGCGGATCAGGCCAGCATGGCGCGCACGAGCGGCGCGACGCGGCGCCCGTAGAGGTCGATGCAGCGCATCAGCCGGTCATGCGCGAGCGGGCCGGCGCTGTACTTGAGCTGGAAGCGCGACAGGCCGAGCGCGCGCGCCGTGGTGGCGATCTTGCGGGCGACCGTCTCGGGACCGCCGACGTAGAGCGAGCCGTGATCGGCCTCGCGCTCGAACTCGTCCCGGGTCAGGGGCGGCCAGCCGCGCTCGGCGCCGATGCGGTCGCGCATCCGCTTGTAATCGGGGAAGAGCTCCTCGCGGGCCTGCGCGTCGGTCTCGGCCACGTAGCCCGGCGAGTGGACGCCGATCGGCCGCACGGGCCGGCCGAGCTGGCTGTAGGCCCGGTGCGAGAGGTCCACGTAGGGCCGGAAGCGGGCCGGATCCCCGCCGATGATGGCGAGCATGAGCGGCATGTCGTGGCGGGCGGCGCGCACCACCGATTCGGGGCTGCCCCCGACGCCGATCCAGGCGGTGAGCGGCGCCTCCAGCGTCGGGAAGACGCGCTGCCCGCTCAGCGCCGCCCGGGTCGTCCCCCGCCACGTCACCGCCCCGCCCTTGAGCAGGGCCGCGAAGAGGTCGAGCTTCTCCTCGAACAGCGTCTCGTACTGGTCGAGGGCGTAGCCGAAGAGCGGGAAGGACTCGGTGAAGGAGCCCCGCCCCAGGATCACCTCGGCGCGCCCGTCCGAGACGGCCTGGAGCGTCGCGAAGCGCTGGAACACCCGCACGGGATCGTCCGAGCTGAGCACCGTCACGGCCGAGCCGAGGCGGATCCGCCGCGTGCGCGCCGCGATCGCGGCGAGCAGGATCTCCGGGGAGGAGACGGCGAAATCGGCCCGGTGGTGCTCGCCGATGCCGAAGAAGTCGAGGCCCACCTCGTCGGCGAGCGCCGCCTCCTCGACGACGTCGCGGATGACCCGGGCATGCGGCAGGAGGCTCCCGTCCGGGGCGGCGGTCACGTCGCCGAACGTGTCGAGGCCGAGGGCGAGGGCGGAGGCGGGGCGAGGCGTCATGGCCGTCAGGATGGGGGCGCGGCGGGGCTTTGGGAACGGGCCCCGGCGCAAGACCGTCCTTGCGCCCGCGCAAGGGCGGGGCCGCGCAAGGGCGGGGCCGCGCAAGGGCGGGGCCGCGCAAGGGCGGGGCGGCGCAGGGGCGGGGCGGCCGCGCGGGCGGGCGGCTCAGGCGGGGGCGAGGCGGCCGCGCGCGGCCCGCCGCTGCACCAGCCAGAGGCCGATCGCGACCGTGACGAGGTTCCACAGCAGGCCGTGCGCGAAGGCCGCTGCGTAGGTGCCGGTGAGGTCGAAGATCACGCCGGAGAGCCAGCCGCCGAGCGCCATGCCGACGAGCGTCGCCATGATCACGATCCCGACCCGCGCCCCCGCCTCCGCGGGCGGGAAGAGTTCGCGCACGATGATGGCGTAGGCCGGCACGATGCCGCCCTGGAACAGGCCGAACAGGGCCGAGACCACGTAGAGCGAGGTCAGGCCGTCGAAGACGAGGTAGAGGGCGAGGGCCGCGCCCTGCAGCACCGCGCCGAGGAGCAGCGTGGCGACGCCGCCGATCCGGTCGGCGAGGAGGCCGGAGGCGAGGCGGCTGACGATGCCGCAGGCGAGCATGAGCGAGAGCATCTCGGCCCCGCGGGCGACGCCGTAGCCGAGGTCGCCGCAATAGGCGACGATGTGGACCTGGGGCATCGCCATGGCGACGCAGCAGGACAGGCCCGAGAGGGCGAGCAGGCCCTGCAGGAGGCCGGGCCGGATCCCGACCGCGTGGCCGGCGCCGGGGCCGCCGCGGGCCGCCCCGGTCCCGGCCTGCGACGGGGGCCTGCGGCGCATCATCAGGGCGAGCGGCAGCATGGTGACGAGGCAGGCGAGGCCGAGCCCCGCCTGCGTCGCGCGCCAGCCGACCTCCGCGACGGCGTGCTGCACGAGGGGCGGCCAGACCGTGCCGGCGAGGTAGTTGCCGGCGGCGCAGATCGAGACCGCGATGCCGCGCCGGCGGGCGAACCACAGGGAGGTGTCGGCCATCAGCGGCGCGAAGGCGCAGGAACTGCCGACCCCGATGAGGAGCCCCTGCGCCAGGGCGAAGGGCCAGAGGCTGCCGGCGAGCGCGGTGGCGCCGTAGCCCGCCGCGAGGGTGAGGCTGCCGAGGAGGAGCGGCGCCGCGATGCCGAAGCGGTCGGCGAGCCGCCCCATCGCGACCCCGCCGAGGGCGAAGCCGAGCATCGTGAGCGTGTAGGGCAGCGAGGCCGCGGCCCGGTCGATGCCGAATTCCGCCTGCACGGCGGGGAGCACCACCACGACGGACCACATGCCGACGCCGCCGATCGTGGTGAGCAGCACCGCGACGGCGAGGCGCCGCCACGCGGCGGGGGAATCCGGGCGATCGGCCGCGATCGGGGCCGGCGCGACAGGGGCGTTCACGGGAGGCGTGTCCTCGGGCGGGGCGCGGCCCGGTTCTGCGCCGGGTCCGGGCGGGAGGACCCCTCCTAGCAGGGGAGCCGTCTCCGGAGGAGCGAGCCGGGCGCAGCCCGGATCGGCGTCCCACGGGGGTCGGGGGCCGCCGGGACATCGGCTGCCCCCGGGCAGGGTCGGGCAGGGCCCGGCCCATCGCCCGGTTCGGCTTCGCGCATGCCGGGTCCTGACCCGGTCCAAGCGCGCCTTGCGTGGCCCGCGCCCCGCCCTGCACGCCGGACGGCCCCGGAGCGAGGGGGCCGGCCGCCGCGGGCGCCCGAGCATCATGCGCCGGAGCGGTCACCTTTTCGGCGGCGAACCGAAGGACCGCGTCAGCGAAAGCCGATGCGAAGGCAAAAGATCAAGCAGGATCGCCGCCTGCCGTTCCGCCTAGAGCAGGGTTCGATCAAGTTGCAACGGAACCCTGCTCTCGGTCTTTGATTTTGCCGCATTGTCTTCGACGAACCGGCATCCCCTTCGCCGGACAATGCTCTAAGCAGAACTGCGCCATGCAATTCTGCTTAGACTCTTGTTTTCGCATCATTTTTGCCGCCGAACTGGTGACCACTTCGGCGGATGATGCTTAGGTGTTGCGGAGCGCCACCCGGTAGCGGCCCTCGGTCTTGGCGCGCACCTCCTCCTCGGTGACGCCGTCGGCGAGCTCGATCAGGCTCATGCCGCCGCCGCCCTTCTTGTCGATGGTGAAGACGCCGAGATCGGTGATCACCATGTCGACCACCTGCGTGCCGGTCAGCGGCAGGTCGCAGGCCTTCAGGAGCTTCGGGCTCTCCGAGCCGTCCTTGGCCTTGGCGACGTGCTCCATCACCACCACGACCTTCTTGACGCCCGCCACGAGGTCCATGGCGCCGCCCATCCCCTTCACCATCTTGCCGGGGATCATCCAGTTGGCGAGGTCGCCGTTCTCGGCCACCTGCATGGCGCCCAGGATCGACAGGTCGATGTGCCCGCCGCGGATCATCGCGAAGGAATCCGACGACGAGAAGTAGCTCGTGGTCGGCAGCTCCGTGATGGTCTGCTTGCCGGCGTTGATCAGGTCCGGGTCCTCCTCGCCCTCGTACGGGAAGGGGCCCATGCCGAGCATGCCGTTCTCCGACTGGAGCTGCACCGACATGCCCTCGGGGATGTAGTTCGACACCAGGGTCGGGATGCCGATGCCGAGGTTGACGTAGAAACCGTCCTGCAATTCGCGGGCAGCGCGGGCCGCCATCTGGTCGCGGGTCCAGGCCATGGGAATCCTCCTGATCCTAGATCGCGCCGCCGCCGGTCGCGGCGGCCTCGGGGCGCTTGCGGGTGGTGCGCTGCTCGATGCGCTTCTGCGGGTTCTGCAGGTGGATCATCCGCTTCACGAACACGCCCGGCGTCACGATGTGGTCGGGGTCGATCTCGCCCGGCTGCACGAGGTGCTCGACCTGCGCCACCGTCATGCGCGAGGCCGTCGCCATCATCGGGTTGAAGTTGCGGGCGGTCTTCCGATAGACGAGGTTGCCCTCGGTATCGCCCTTCCAGGCGTGGACGAGCGAGATGTCGGCGAAGAGCCCGCGCTCCATCACGTAGTGCTCGCCGTCGAACTCGCGCACCTCCTTGCCCTCGGCGATCAGGGTGCCGACGCCGGTCTTGGTGAAGAAGGCCGGGATGCCCGCCCCACCGGCCCGGATGCGCTCGGCGAGCGTGCCCTGCGGGTTGAACTCGATCTCGAGCTCGCCCGCGAGGTACTGCGTCGCGAAGGTCTTGTTCTCGCCGACGTAGGACGAGATCATCTTCCGGATCTGGCGCGTCTCGAGCAGGACGCCGAGGCCGACACCGTCGATGCCCGCGTTGTTCGAGATGACCGTGAGGTCCTTGGCGCCGCTCTCGCGCACCGCGTCGATCAGAACGTCCGGGATGCCGCACAGGCCGAAACCGCCGGCCATGATCGTCATGCCGTCCCGCAGCAGGCCCGCCAGGGCTGCCGTGGCGTCGGGATATACCTTCTTCATCTCCATCCCTCTCCTGCGCCGGATCTTCGCGGATCCCGCGCCTGCCGCCCCCGCCTCCCGCATGAGGCGGGCTGCCGCCCTCGCCCCCCGCGGGGGGCGGGTTCCTTCTTAAGCACCGAACGGGCGCACGGTCACGGGGGCGCGCGCGAAAACCGGCACGCTCCCGGTGGCCCGCCCTGCGACGCGGGCACCCCGCTTGGCAAGCGGCGCGCCGCGGGCCGGCAAGCGGCGCGCCGCGGGCCGCCGGTGGCATGCCCCCGGCCGGCAGGGGACGGGCCGCGCCCCGGCTGAAGACAAACCCGGCGCGAGGGTCTATGGGAGAAGAGAGGGTTGGCGCGCGCGCCGGCTGCCCGCGGGCGGCCGGCCGTGCAGGGCACGTGTCGGGTCACACCATCAGCCGGGGAGCGATGTCGCGCCGATCCATCCTGGTCCTCTCCGGCGGCGCCTGCGCGGTGGCGCTCGCCGTCGCGGCCTGCCAATCCTGGACCGTGGCGACGCCGCCGGCCGTCGCCTTCGTGGGCCGCCACCTCGCCCGTGCCTACGGGCTCGGCTTCGAGGCGGACGGGCCGACCAGCCTCGCCCTGCTGCCGGCGCCGCGCCTGACCTTCCGGGGCGTGCGGCTGCGCAACGGCGAGCGGCTCCTGGCCGAGACCTCCAGCCTCGACATGCAGCTCGGCCTCGGCGGCCTGCTCATCGGGCAGGCGGAGGCGGCGGCGGTGACGCTCACGGGCGCCCGCCTCATCCTGCCCGACGCGGACGACCGCTGGGCCGCGCCCTTCGCCCGGCTGACCGCGCGCCTCGCCGCGGGCGCGAGGCCCCTGCGCCGGCTCTCCCTCAGCGGGGGCCGGATCGCGGCGGGCGAGACCGGCCCGGACCGCCTCAGCGACGTCACCCTCTCGGCGAGCTGGCCGCGGGCCGGCGCCGGGCTCGACCTCACCGGCCGCTTCGCGTGGCGCGGCGTGCCGACCACGGTGGCGCTGGCCGCCGCCCGGCCCCTCGACCTCGCCCGGGGGGGCGCGAGCCCGCTCCGGGCCGCCCTGGCCTGGCCCTCGGGCAGCCTCGACCTCGACGGGACGGGCAGGTGGCAGGAGGGGCCGGCGCTCACCGGCGAGGGCCGGTTCTCGACCGACGCCCTGCCGGAGGTGCTGGGGTGGCTCGGCTGCCGCGCGCCCCTCTCCCCCCTCCTCGGCCGCGTCAGCCTGGAGGGCCGCGTCGAGGCCCGCCCGGGCGAGGTGGCGATGCCGGCCCTGCACCTCGTCCTGGCGGGCAGCGCCTTCGACGGGGCGGGCGCGGCGTCCCTGGGGCCGGACGGCCGGCTCGCCCTCTCGGGCACGCTCGCGGCCGAGCGGCTCGATCTCCCGGGCCTTCCATCCGGGATCGGGGCGGAGGCGCTCTTCGCCCTGGCGCGCTGGACCGAGGGCGACCTCGACCTGCGGCTCTCGGCGGCGGCGGCGCGGCTCGGCCCCGTCGAGGCGGAGGACGTGGCGGCGGGCCTGCTCGTGCGGGCCGGGGCGGTGGAGGCGAGCCTCGGGCGCGCCACCCTGCAGGGCGGCACCGTCAAGGGCCGGGCCGTGCTGCTCGATGCCGGGGCGGGCGGGCTCGAAGTCAAGCTCCAGGGCAACCTCGACCGGGTCGAGATCGGCCCCCTGCTGGCGGATCTCGGCCTCGGCCGCGGCTTCGGCGGCCGGGTGCAGGGCAGCCTCGCCCTCGACGCGACGGGCGGCGACCTCGCGGCGATGACCCGCCGCCTCGGCGGGCGGGTCGCCGTCACGGTGGAGGACGGGGAGATCGCGGGGCTGAGCCTCGCCGAGGCGCCGGGCGTCGATCCCGTCCTGCGCCGGGGCGGCCGCCTGCCCTTCGAGCGCGCCCAGGTGACGCTCGGCGTGACCGGCGGGCTCGGCGAGATCGCGCAGGGGCAGGTGCGCACCGCGCTCTCGGCGCTCGCCCTGCGCGGGCAGATCGGCCTCGCCGAGCGGCGCCTCGCCGCCCAGGTGGAGCCGAGCGCCCGCGACGTCCTGCGCGGCGGCGACGCGAGGCCCGCGCTCTACGAACTCGCGGGCGCCTGGGCGGCGCCGCGCCTGCGGCTCCTCTCCCCGTCCCGCCCGGCCGGCCAGGGCCTGCCCACCGCCGCGAGCGCCTACGCGCCGTGAGGCGGCCCCGCCGGCCCGGTCAGCCCTCCCCGCCCAGCACCGAGGCGACGAAGGCCGGCACGGCCTCGGTGGCCGGGCCGTAGGCGGCGCTGTCGAAGGTGCGGGCCGTGTCGGAGGGTTCGAGGTTGATCTCGTGGGTCGGGATGCCGCGCCGGCGCGCCCGCGCCACGAATCCCGCCGCCGGGTAGACCGCCCCCGAGGTGCCGATCGCCACGAAGCGGTCGGCGGCCGCCAGCCCCTCCTCGACGGCGTCGAGGTGGAGCGGGACCTCGCCGAACCAGACCACGGCCGGGCGCATCCCGCCGCCCCGCCCGCAGGATGGGCAGGGCGTGTCCACCGTCAGATCCTCCTCCCAGCGCGCCTCGGCCCCGCAGGCGAGGCAGCGCGCGCGCAGGATCTCGCCGTGCATGTGCACCACCGCCCGCGCGCCGCCGCGCTCGTGCAAATCGTCCACGTTCTGCGTGCACAGGAAGAGCCGCCCGCCCCGCGCGGCGAGGCCCGCCTCGAGCCGCGCCAGCGCCCGGTGCGCGGCGTTCGGGGCGGCCTCGCGCACGCCGCGCCGCCGCAGGTTGTAGAAGGCGTGGACCTCCTCGGGATCGGCCGCGAAGGCTTCCGGCGTCGCGAGACGGGCCGGATCGAACCGGTGCCACAGCCCGCCCCGGTCGCGGAAGGTGCCGAGGCCGCTCTCGGCCGAGATGCCGGCCCCGGTGAGCACGAAGATGTTCACGCCCGGCCGCCCGCGCATTGGCCGCGGCCGCCGACGGGCCGCCGGAGGATCTTCCCTGAACTTGCCGCGCCGGCCGGATCGCGCGCCGTTGACGGCGCGTTTGCGCCCCAGATCTCATCCATTGACACTTTATCAACTCCCCGCATGGACAAGTGAGGCGTCTCATCCTAAGTGAGGGGCAGGCGTCCGCGCAGCATGCGGCGGGCCCTATCCCGAACAGACCGCTTCAGGACATTCGATGACGCGCTATCGCGCGAGACCGTCGTTCACGGTCGAGATCAAACGTACCCGCACCTCCCCGGCCGCGTCGAGCGAGGCCGGGGAGCCGAAAGCTCCGGCGAACACCCTCTGGGCCGGTACCGGCCTCATCGAGGAGGCGGCCGCGGCGACGCAGTCGGGCCGCTTCGACGACGCGCCGCTGCCCGCGCCCGCGAAGACCGCCTCCTCCGCCCAGGGCTCTTCCGCCCAGACCCCGTCCCGCCGGGTCCTGCCGAGCCTGATCGCGCCGCCGGAGCCCCCGGCGCCCGAGCCGGAGCCGGCCCCGGTCGAGGAGGAGCCGGTCTTCCGCCGCCCCGGCCGTCCGGCCACCCGGAAGGCGGTGCCGGCGCCCAAGGGCCCGGCGCTCAAGGGCCCGGCTCTCAAGGGTCCGGCGCAGACCGGCTTCGTCTGGCCTGAGGACTGGCCCGACGAGCCGCCGGCGGCCCCGGCCCCGGCTCCGGAGCCCGCCCCTCCCGCCCTCGCCCCGGTCTCCCTCGCGGCCCTGCGGGCCGTGGGCGAGGCCGCGCCGCGGCCGAAGCGGCGCGAGGGCGACCTGCGGGTCGGCGAGCGCTGGAAGCGACGTCTCCCCCGCTACTGCCGGTGACCCGGCGCGGCGCGGGGCCGCCTCCGGCGGGGCCCTACGGCCTCGTCCTCCTCGATTTCGACGGGACGCTCGCCGACAGCTTCCCGTGGTTCTGCCGCGTTCTCGACGGGGTGGCCGACCGCTACGGCTTCCGCCGGGTCGCGCCGGGCGAGGTCGAGGATCTGCGCCGCCTCGGCGCCCGGGCGATCCTGCGTCGCCTGCAGGTCCCGGCCTGGAAGCTTCCCCTCATCGCGCGGCACATGCGCGCCCTCGCGGCCCGGGACGCGGAAGAGATCGGGCTGTTCCCGGGCATCCCCGGCCTGCTCGCCCGCCTCGCGGCCGCGGGCCTGCGCCTCGCCGTCGTGACCGCCAACCGCGAGGCGACGGTGCGCCGGGTGCTCGGTCCCGAGAGCGCCGCCCGCATCGACGCCTTCGCCTGCGGCGCCCCCCTGTTCGGCAAGGCGCGCCGCTTCCGCGCCCTGGTGCGCGCGGGCGGCCTGCCGCCCGAGCGGGTGATCTGCCTCGGTGACGAGCTGCGCGACGCGGAGGCCGCCGCCGCCTGCGGCCTCGCCTTCGGGGCCGTCGCCTGGGGCTACACGCGGCCCGACGCGCTGGCGGCGCTGCGGCCCGCCCACCTCTTCGCGACGCCCGAGGCGGTCGCCGAGACCCTGGCGCCGCGCCGGGCCGCGGCCTGAGCGCGGCGTCGGCCGGCCGCCCGATCCGTCCGGCTTCGTCCCTGGCATTCCGACGTGGCAGCCGGGACCGACGGGCGCGAGCGCTCGGGCGGTCCCTCCCGCCCCTCCCTCGGGGATGCCCGTTCGGCCGCGATCCTGACGCCCCTCATGGCGCAATCCGACGGATTGCGTCGCCATGCGGATGTCGGCGTCGCTCACACGCTCAAGTCGAGCCGGTACGCGTAGGCGTCCCCGCGGAACAGGCCCTCGACGTACTCGATCAGCCGGTCGTCCCGGGCGTAGGAGTGGCGCTTGATCAGCAGGCAGGGGCGCGGCTCGGGGTAGCCGAACAGCGCGCAGGCATGCTCGTCCGCCAGGGCCGCCTCGATCGTCTGACGGCAGCGCACCAGCCCCGCCCCGTGCTGGCCCAGCAGGGCGTAGACGGAGCCGCCGAGATCGGCCTCGGCCAATTGCGGGACCGCGGTGAGGTCGTACCACGCCCGCTCCCGCGAGAGCGGGACGCCGTCCCCCTTGCGCAGGCGCACCAGCCGCAGGAAGCGCGCCTCGGGTGGGCGGGCGAACAGGCCGGCCAGGGCCGGATCCCGCACGACGGCGCGCTCCAGGATCTCCGAGGAGGGCACGCGCCCGAGTTCGCGCATCTCCTCGGTGAAGCCCTTGAGCCGGTCCATGCCGGGGCTGAGCCGCGTCCGCCCGGCCTCGACGATGTGGCCGAGCCGGCCATGGGCGCTGACGTAGCGCTCGCGGCGCAGCACCTCGTAGCAGCGCTGGACCGTGGTGCGGCTCACCCCCATCGCCTCCGCGAAGGCGCGCTCGGCCGGCAGCGTGACGCCGCCCGGGAGCGTGCCGTCCTCGATCAGGGCGCGCAGCTGCTCCTCCAACTGCAGGTAGAGGGGCTTCGCCGTATCGTCGCGCAGCTGGAGCAGGCTCGGCAGCGAGGGCGCGGCCGGCCCCGGGCCGGCGCGGCCGCGCCCGGCGGCACCCGCGGCCATCACGGGCGCGATCTCGCGGTGCGGCGCGCGGGCGGCCGCCGCACCATGACAGGCCGGGCCGGACGTGGTGATCTGCCGCCAGGCGCGGCGACCGCGCGGCCGGGAGGGAGCTTCGCCGTGAGCGACGCGGGGGGCGACATGGGGGAAGGTGCGAGCCTGTTCGTCCTGGGCAGCTTCGTCGCGGCCTGTTCTGCCACGGTTGCGCGGCTTCCGCGACCCGGGGAGACGCTGGAGGCCAGGGCCTTCCAGTTCGATCCGGGCGGCAAGGGGCTGAACCTCGCGGTCGGGGCGCGGCGGCTGGGGGCGCGGGTCGACGGGCTGATCGCGGTCGGCCACGACGCGTTCGGCGACCTCGCGGCGGCCGCCCTGCGCAGGGCGGACCTCCCGGACACCCTGCTGCGCCGGGTGGAGGCGCCGACCGGGGCGGGAATCGGCTTCGTGGACGCGGCGGGGGAGAACTGCATCGCGGTCTATCCGGGGGCCAATGCGCGGCTCGGGGCGGCGGAGGTGGCGGAGGTGGCCGACCGCTTGGTCCGGGCGCGCCTCGTCCTCGCACAATTCGAGACGAGCGATGCGGCGGTGAGCGAGGCCTTCCGCCGCGCGCGGGCGGCCGGGGTCGAGACCCTGCTCAACCCCTCGCCCTTCCGCCCGCCGCCGCCCGGGCTCCTCGCCCGGACCGGGATCCTGGTCGTCAACGCCACCGAGGCGGCGGCCCTCGGGGAGGCGCTCGGGCTCGCCGGCGCGGCGCCCGCGGACCTGGCGGCGGCCCTCCTCGACCGAGGGCCGCGCCTCGTCGTGGTGACGCTCGGCCGCGGCGGGGCGATCGCCCGGGCGGCGGGGGAGCCGCTCCTGGTCCAGCCCGCCCTGCCGGTCGCGGCCCTCGACACGATCGGGGCCGGCGACGCCTTCACGGCGGGGCTCGCCGTCAGCCTCGCCGAGGGGCATCCGCTCGCCGCCTGCTTGCGCCACGCGGCGGCCTGCGCGGCCTGCGTGGTCGCCCGGCGCGGCGTGTTCGAGGCCCTGCCCGACCGCGCGGCCCGGGACGCCGCGCTGGCGGCGCTGTCCGCGCCGCCGGGCCCGTGACGCGGACGGCCCGCCCCCCGGGCGGGAGGCGGGCGGTGACCGGTGGGGGAGCTGGAGCGGGTGCGGGCCCTCAGCACACCGGGACGCGGCGCCAGCCGACCTGGTAGCCGTTCTCGTCGAAGACCGGCCGGCGCTCGTAGCCGCAGCCGCCATACGGGTAGGCCGGCTCGCCGTAGACCGGGACCGCGTAGGCCGGGCGGGCCTGCGAGGCGATGGCGCCGGCCGCGACGCCGAGCACGCCGGCCGCGATGGCCGCGCCGCGCCAGCCGGCCTGGGCCGAGGAGGTCGTGGTGGTGACGGCGCCCGCCAGCGTCAGGGCGGCGACGGCGGCGGCGAGGGTCTTCCTGATCATGGCACGGTCTCCCGGATGAAGAGGCGGTGCTGGTCGAGCGCCCCGCCGGCTGGATCTCATCGGCGGCGTCGGCGCCGTCGATGGATCCTGAGTATGGCGGCTCCCCCCGGGCGGCGGTGCGGGCGCGCACGCAGCCTCGCGGGGCGGCCCTCGCCACCCGGCGAACGATCGGCCGGCCCTGGCTTTGCGCCGGAGTGGCGGACGGAGGCTCCCAAGACCCCACCCTCGACGTCCCCACCCTCGACGTCGAGCCGGGATGACCGGCCCGGACCGGGGGACGGCGGCCGGTCCCTCGCCGACCGCGCCGCCAGGCGGCGCCCGCCCCGAGCCGGCCCGGCGAGGACCGCGAGGCGCGCCAGGACCAGCTCCTCGACGAGGCGGTCGAGGAGACCTTCCCGGCGAGCGACCCGATCGCGCCCAAGCGCGTCACGAAGGAGCGCGAGGCCCCCTCGCGCGAAGCCTCCTCGGCGGAGCGGCGCGACCGGGATGGCGAGGGGGCCGCAGCTCAGCGCTCAGGCCTCGGCGCGGCCGCGGCGGAGGGATCGCCGCCGCCGGCGCCGAACAGCTTGCGCAGGAAGCCCGGGGCGATCGCCGAGAGCGGGTTGACCGCCACGTTCGGCGCGCTCATCGGCCCCGTCACCGAGAAGTTGATGCCGAACAGCCCCTCATTGTGGCCGCCGCCGAGCAGCGGGCCCACGATCGGCACCTGCGAGAAGACGTTGTTCAGCCCGTAGAGCGGCACGAAGGTGCCGCGGATGTCGGTGGTGTTGCGGCCCGTGTCGAGGGAGCCGCCGAGGGTGAAGCCCATCGCCGGGCCCGAGATCGCCGCGTCCGCGATGTCGATCCGCGTGCCGCTGCGCACGAACTCGGCGGTCAGCCTGTCGAAGCCGACATCGTTCACCGGCCGCCGCTGCCCCGTCCCGCGCACGCCCTCCTCGGGCGGCTCGCCCTGCGCCATGATCCGGCCCAGGGCCGGCTCGTCGCGCAGGGTGAAGGAGCGGATCTGCAGGGCGCCCGATTGCGGCCCGTCGTTCAGGGTGCTCTGCAGGGACAGCCGCCCGCCCTGCATGCGGCGGTAGATGTCGAGGAAGCGCAGCACCGCCCCCGCATCGGTCGAGTCCGCGCTCAGGATCGGCGGGCCGGCGCGCTCCCCGCGCGCCACCTCGACCCGCACCGAGGCCCCGCGCAGGCGGCCCTGGATGCGGGCCTGCCGCAGGTCGTCCCCCCGCAGGGAGAGCTTCAGGGTGGCGTTGGTCAGGGCCTCCTCGTTGAAGCCCGTGAGGATGGCGAAGGAGAGATCCGCGTCGACGTCCTTGCCGCCCTCCCGGGATCCCCCGCCCTTCCTGCCCGGGCCGGTGAGCGCGCGCAGGAAGGGGCGCGCATCCGCCACGCTGCCCCTCAGGTTGACCCGGTAGGCGCCGCCGCTGCGCTCGACCTGCCCGCGCACGTCGTCGCCCGGAGAGAGTTTGAGGCTCGTGAGCTCCGCCCGTTCGAGTCCGCCCTCGGCCGAGACCACCGCGCTGCCCTTCACCGACACGCTGCCGGATTCGAGCACGATGTCGCGCAATTCGGAGCCGCTCCCGGCCTCGCTGAGCGCGAAGGTGAGCCGGCCGGGCTTGCCCGCGGCCTTGCTCCAGCCCGGCAGCAGCCCGTCGATCGAGGCCCGGGAGAGGTCGGCCTCGACCCGCGTGCTGGTGCGGCCTGGGCGCCCGATCGGCACCACGAACCGCGCCGGCACCGGCCCGGCGAGGGACGGGGCAGCGGGCAGGCCGCGGCGCGCCCGCATCGCGTCGTCGAGGGTGAGCGCCACCACCGCCTCGCCCGGGGCCCCCGCCCGGGGCTGGCGCAGGTCGACGCTCATCGGCGCGCCCGAGAGCTTGCCCTCGCCCTTGAGCGAGAAGCCGGTGCGGTCGTAGGTGACGGCGAAGCGGCCGTTCTCCAGCCGGTCCTTGCCGACGATCCGGTCCACCGAGACCTCCGCGAGGCTGCCGGTCATCGTCACCGGCAGGTCCGCGATGTCGGGCACCGCCTCCAGGCTCAGGGGGAAGTCGATCCGCAGATCCGCCTGGCCGCGGGTCGCGGCGGGGTCGATCTCGGTGGTGGTGAGCCCCCGGAAGAGCTTTGCCTGAAGCAGCGCCGCGAGCGCGTCGGTGCCGCCGCTGAGGCGCAGCCCGATCTGCGCCTTCACGTCGTGCGGCACCGCGTCCTTGATGACGAAGGAGCCGTCCTGGATGGCGAGCACCCGCCCGTCCGCCACGCGGATCTCGGCGGTGGCGCCCCGGATCGTGGTGTTGCGCCCGGTGACCAGCCCGGCGACCCGGCCGCGGCTGAGCGGCGGCGCCTCGGGCGAGATCTGCAGGTTGCCCTCGCTCACCGCGAAGGCGATCCGCACCGCCTGGTCGGGCATCGGGTCGCCCCTCGTCGCGGCGGCGAATTCCTCGCGCGTCATGTCGACGGTGATGTCGAGGCTGTCGACCTTGCCGGCGTGCAGGTTGTCGACGAGGTAGCTGCGGATCGGCGGCGCGATGTGCTCGGGCCAGAGCCGCAGGGCGGTGCGGCCCTCGGCCCGGTCGACCAGGATGTGCAGGGTGAGGCCGCCCTCGTCCGCGCGGGTGCCGAGCGTGCCCGCGATCGTGCCGCTCGCGGTCGGCCCGGTTAGGGCGAAGCGCTCGATGACGACGCCCTCGTCGCGGCCGGCGAGCTTGGCTTCGAGGCTGTCGATCCGCACCGGCGCGTCGCTCTCGACGGCGCCCCGCAGCACCGCGTCGCGCCCCGAGAGGGTGGCGGTCCAGGCCGTCTCCGCCCCCTCGGCCCCGGCGACCCACTCGCCCGAGAGCCGGACCGCGTTGCCGGCGCCGCGATAGTCGAGGGAGGTGAGGCTGAGGGCGCGGCGCGCCTCGTCCCAGGTCGCCTCGACCGTGACGGCCTCGACCGTCACCGGGTTGAAGTCCTTCTCCTCGATCAGGACGGTGCCCTCGCTCGACCGCAGGCCGAGGGTCATCGTGTCGAGCCGCGCCCCGTGCATCGCCACCGTGGCGCGCCCGGAGAGCTTCACGTCGGTGGTGACGGGCAGCCGGGACTGCCCGGAGAGGAGCAGCAGGTCGGTGGCCGGCAGGTCGTCGAGGGTGAGGACGCCCCGCCGCAGGTCTCCGGCCGCCTGCTCGACGTCGCCGCCGAAGCGCCAGGGCCCGTGCGGGCCCATGATCCGCATCTCGAAGACGCGGGCCTCGCGCACCGCGTCGCGGCTGAACAGCCCGTCGACCCGGGGAAAGACGGCGCGCTCCACGCCGGCATCGTCCGTCAGGGTCAGGCGCGCGTTGGTGAGCCGGGCCCGGTCGAGGCTGCCGATCACCCCGCCCGGATCGAGGACCAGGCCGAGGATCGAGGCGACCGTGGCCGAGAGCGGGGAGACGCTGCCGCGGGCCGCCTCGACCACCGGGGGCGTCGGCGGGGCGGCGTTCGACGGGTCCGCCGAGGCGGCGATCGAGCCGTCCCGGTGCACCACCGCCCGCAATTGCAGGTCGCGGAACTCCACCGAGCGCGGCTGGATCGACAGGCCGAGGAGCGAGGTGAGGTCGATGCTGACCAGGGCGAGGGGCGCGCGCACCACGAGCGCGCCCTGTGGGTTGCGGATCTCCAGGCCCGTGGTGCGCAGGGCCAGCGCGCCCTCGCGGTCGATCTCCACGGCGCTGTCGCGCATCTCGACCCGCCAGCCGGGGCCGAGCCGCGCGGCGATCGCCTCGCCGAGGCGCGGCTCCAGCCACGCGAAGCTCATCGGCCCGCTCGACAGGCGCAGATAGGCGAGGCCGCTCGCCAGCCCGAGCAGGAGCGCCAGCCCGAGCTTGAGGATCAGCACGCCCCGGACGCAGCGGCTCAGGGCCGATCGCCGGACCGGACAGGGAGCGGGGCGGGGGGAGGAAGCCTGATCCATGCCTGTCGTCGCCGGAGAAGCGGCCTGCGGACAAGTCCGCCCAGCATCTTCTCCCATCGGTTACCCTCGGTTAATCCTGCAACCGCATCCGTCGCGCCCGGGCCCGTCCGGGCACCGGGCGCCTCGGCCTGCGGCTCCCCGCATCGTCGGCGTCCCGTCCCGGGCGCTGTCCGCCCGGGTCCGACGAGGCACACCATCAATCGGCCGAAAGGAAGGCACGATGCCGCTGAAATCTGGTGAACCGGCCCCCGATTTCTCGCTTCCGGCGACCGGCGGCGAGACGATCAGTCTCACCTCCCTCAAGGGCCACAAGGCCGTGCTGTATTTCTATCCGAAGGACGACACGAGCGGCTGCACCCTGGAGGCCAAATCCTTCAACGATCTGCGGGAGGCGTTCGCGGCCGCCGACACGGCGGTGATCGGGGTCTCGCCCGACCCGATCAGGAGCCACGACAAGTTCCGCGAGAAGTACGGCCTCGCTTTCCCGCTCGCCTCCGACGAGGAGAAGGCGATGCTGGAGGCCTACGGGGTCTGGGTCGAGAAGAGCATGTACGGCCGAAAGTACATGGGCGTGGAGCGCACCACCGTGCTGATCGACCGCGACGGCCGCGTCGCCCAGGTCTGGCCCAGGGTGAAGGTGCCGGGCCACGCCGAGGCGGTCCTGGCGGCCGCCAAGGCGCTCTGACCAGGGCCGCTGACCTTGGGCCGCTGACCTTGGGCGCTCGGGCGCCGCGCATCCGGGGCCGCGGGGTGCGGCCCTTGGCATTTCCTTAACCCTAACGGGCTCAATTCCTGGATACGTCCTCGGAACGGCCCGATGCCCTCACCTCGCTCCCGCCCCGGCCCGCCGCCCCGTCCCGCCGCGGACGATCCAGGCCAGTGGGTGATCCGGCGGCGGACGGTCGTCCTCGCCGGCGCGGCCTTCGGGCTCCTCGCCCTCTGGGCCAGCGCCGCCACCTGGTTCATCGTCTTCCACGACGCGGCGCTGGCGCAGTTCATGGCGCGCCAGAGCGCCATGCAATACGCCTACGAGGAGAAGGTGAGCGCGCTGCGCGCCCGGCTCGACCGGGTGGCGACGCAGAAGCTCCTGGAGCAGGACGGCGTCGAGACCCGCGTCGCCGAGCTGGCGAGCCGGCAGATGGCCCTGGAGAACCGCCAGGCGATGCTGCTCGGGCTCGCCGAGCAGGCGGGCGAGGGCGTGTCGGCCCACGACCCGGCCCCCCTCCCCGCCGCGGCGCCGCCGAAGCCGGCGCCGCTGCCGACGCCCGGATCCCTCGGCCTGCGCAGCGAGGCCGCGGACCCGGCCCCGCGCCCGGGTGCCCTCAGCCTGCCGCTGCGCGTCGCCGAACTCGAAGCCGCCCTCGACGCGGCGGCGGCCCGGCAGAGCCTCGCCCTCGACCGGATCCTGCAGCGCAGTCAGGGCGAGGCGGCGCGGCTGCGCCGCCTCGTGGCCGATCTCGGCCTCGACCCGCACCGCTTCGCGGCCTCTCGCCCGGCCGGGATCGGCGGGCCGCTCGTCCCGGTGGGGAGCGGCGCCTTCGAGACGGCGCTGATGATGGCCCAGCGCACGATGAGCGAGCGCGACGAGCTGCGCCGCGTCGTCAAGGCCCTGCCGCTCTGGCGCCCGACCCAGCTCGATGCCGGCGTGTCGAGCCCCTTCGGCTACCGGGTCGATCCCTTCACCCGGGGCCTCGCCCTGCACACGGGGGTCGACCTCAAGGCGGAGTACGGCGCGCCCGTGCGCGCGGCCGGGGCGGGCCGCGTCGTGTCGGCGGAGTACGCCGGCGGCTACGGCAACATGGTGGAGATCGACCACGGCCACGGGCTCGCGACCCGCTACGGTCACCTCTCGGCCTTCGCGGTGGCGCCGGGCCAGGTGGTCGAGCCCGGGCAGGTGATCGGCCGCGTCGGCTCGACCGGCCGCTCGACGGCCCCGCACCTCCATTACGAGACGCGGATCGACGGCGAGCCCGTCGACCCGCAGCGCTTCCTGCGGGCGAGCGCCCTGGCCTTCGCGGGAGGAGGCTCGGCCGGCCCCGACGGCGGCGCATGGTCGCGGATCCGCTGACGGAAGGCGGGGCGCCGCGCGGCCGGGGGCCGCGGGGCGCCCCGCCGGCCCGTCAGTCGATGTCCTCGACCGCCTCGCCCCCGCCATAGACGCGCTGGGCCAGGGACGCCTCGATGAAGGGGTCGATGTCGCCGTCCAGCACGTCGTCCGGGCTCGTCGACTGGGTCCCGGTGCGCAGGTCCTTCACCAGCTGGTAGGGCTGCAGCACGTAGGAGCGGATCTGGTGGCCCCAGCCGATATCGGTCTTGGAGGCCGCCTCGGCATTCGCCTTCTCCTCCCGCTTCTTCAGCTCCAGCTCGTAGAGCCGCGCGCGCAGCATGTTCCAGGCGGTGGCCCGGTTCTTGTGCTGGGAGCGCTCCTGCTGGCAGGCCACCACGATGCCGGTGGGCAGGTGGGTGATGCGCACCGCCGAATCGGTGGTGTTCACGTGCTGTCCGCCCGCCCCGGAGGAGCGGTAGGTGTCGATCCGGCAGTCGGATTCCTTCACCTCGATGGTGATCCGGTCGTCCACCACCGGGTAGACCCAGACGCTGGCGAAGCTGGTGTGGCGCCGGGCATTCGAGTCGTAGGGCGAGATCCGCACCAGCCGGTGCACCCCGGACTCGGTCTTGAGCCAGCCATAGGCGTTGTGGCCCTTGATGAGCAGCGTGGCGCCCTTGATCCCGGCCTCCTCGCCCTCGGACCACTCGACGATGTCGACCTTGTACTTCCGGCGCTCGGCCCAGCGGGCGTACATGCGCTGGAGCATGTTGGCCCAGTCCTGGCTCTCGGTGCCGCCCGCGCCCGCGTGGACTTCGAGATAGGTGTCGTTCCCGTCCGCCTCGCCGGCGAGCAGGGTCTCGATCTGGCGGCGCGCCGCCTCGGCCTGGACGGCGCGGATCTGCTCCTCGCCCTCGCGGATGCTGGCCTCGTCGCCCTCCATCTCGCCGAGTTCGATCAGGGTGGCGGCGTCCTCCAGCCCCTGCTCCAGGCGCCGGATGGAGGCGACCGCCTCCTCGAGGTCGTTGCGGTCGCGCATGACCCGCTGGGCCGCCTCCGGGTCGTTCCAGAGGTCGGGGTCCTCGGAGCGGGCATTCAGCTCCGCGAGGCGCTTGTCGGCGGTATCCCAGTCAAAGATGCCTCCTCAGCAGTCCGATCGACTGCTTGGCGGCATCCGAGAGTTGTTCGATCTCGGCGCGCATCTGGTGTGTCGGGGTTGGCGAGGTGGGCGGGTGTGATAGCGCCCCGGCGGGGCGGTGTAAACGGAGCCGCCGGTCAGGAAGCGGCCCCGAGCGGGGTGGCCGAGACCCCGACACCGAGCGCCCTCAGGATCCCGAGCGTGATCTCCAGGCTCGGGATCCCGCCCTCCGCGAGGGAGCGCTGCAGCTGCGCGCGGGGCAGGCCGGACAGGACCGCTCCGATGGCCTCGTCCGAGCGGAGCATGTCCGCCGGATCGAGGTCGAGGATCTCCTCAGCCATCATCGTCCCTCGTCGCCACCGCAGGGCGGGAGGATGCGATCGGCGCCTCGCTGCCGGACGTTGAGCCCCGTCTCCCGGGCCGTGATGCAGGCGTCGCCCGCCAGCCCGCTTGCCAAGTGCGGAGACCAAGCGCAGGAGGCGGCCCGCAATGACGGTGGCGGTGAAGCCGAGGCGGGTGACCGGGCGGACGAGCGCCACCAGGGCCTGCTCGCGGACCAATCGGGGCGGGATCCCGCGCGGGGACCCCGCAATCCGGTGCGTCAGTACAAGCCGCCCGCCTGGGCCGCCCGGTCCGCGTCCGGCGGCGGGGCGCCCGGGGCCGAGGGCTGGGCCGCCGCCGGGGCCGAGTAGCTGTCGGGCGGCGCGGTGCCGGGCTTGAAGGCTTCCAGGATGCTCCCCTCCCCGCCCGAGGCGCGCGTGCCCGAGGCGAGGTTGACCCGGATCAGCTTGATGCCCGGGGGCACCCGGAAGGGAGTCGGCGGCTTGTCGGCCAGCGCCGCCTTCAGGAAGTCGCGGGCGATCGGCGCCGCCAGCCCGCCGCCGGTGGCGCGGTCGCCGAGGGAGCGGGGCTTGTCGTAGCCGAGATAGATGCCGACGCAGAGATCCGGCGAGAAGCCCACGAACCACGCGTCCTTGGCGTCGTTGGTGGTGCCGGTCTTGCCCGCCAGCGGCTTGCCGACGTCCTTCAGGATCGTGGCGGTGCCGCGCTGGACCACGCCCTCCATGATCGAGACCATCTGGTAGGCGGTGAGCGGGTCGAGCACCTGCTCGGACTCGTCCACGAGCTTCGGCTCGTCCTGGCCGGACCACTTCTCGGCGTCGCAGCCGATGCACTTGCGGTTGTCGTGGCGGTAGATCGTCTCGCCGGTGCGGTCCTGGATGCGGTCGATCAGGGTCGGGCGGATGCGCCGGCCGCCATTGTCGAGCATCGAGTAGGCCGTGACCATGCGCATGACCGTGGTCTCGCCGGCGCCGAGCGACATCGGCAGCACCGGGAGCAGGTCGTCGTAGACGCCGAAGCGGCGGGCGTACTCGGCGATCAGCGGCATGCCGATATCCTTGGCGAGCCGCACCGTCATCAGGTTCTTCGAGTGCTCGATCCCGTAGCGCAGGGTGTGCGGGCCGCCCGACTTGCCGTCGTAGTTCGAGGGCGTCCAGGCCTCCTGACCCGGCCCGGCCTCGATGGTGATCGGGGTGTCGAGGACGATCGAGGACGGCGTGTAGCCGTTGTCCAGGGCCGCCGAGTAGACGATCGGCTTGAACGAGGAGCCCGGCTGGCGCTGGGCCTGGGTGGCGCGGTTGAACTCGCTCTCGTCGAAGGAGAAGCCGCCCACCATGGCGTGGACGCGGCCCGTATGCGGGTCCATGGCGACGATGGCGCCCGAGATCTCCGGCACCTGCCGCAGCCGGTAGGCGTTGCCGGCGCCGTCCATGCGCTCGACGTAGACGACGTCGCCGGGGCTCAGGGCCGCGGCCACGCTGCGGCCGGTCCAGCGCACGCCCTCCGGGCCGATGATCCCGGTCTCGCGGTCCTTCGAGACCTGGCCCGAACTCTCGCGCTTGGGCTGCAGGCCGATCTGCGCCCGCCCGCCGGCCGTGTCGAGGACGACGGCGAGCCGCCAGGGCTGGACGTCGCCCAGCGCCTGCACCTCCGCCACCGCCTGGCCCCAGTCGCGCCCGGCGAGGTCGAGGCGGGCCTGCGGGCCGCGCCAGCCCCGGGCCTGGTCGTAGCGCACGAGCCCGTCCACCAGGGCCTTGCGGGCCTGGGCCTGCATCTTCGGGTCGAGGGTCGTGCGCACCGACAGGCCGCCCTCGTAGAGCTTCTTCTCGCCGTAGCGCTCGGCGATCTCGCGGCGCACCTCCTCGGCGAAGTAGTTCGCGTTGGCGGTGTTGGGCGAGATGCTGCGCGGATTGACCCCGAGGGGCTGCTTGCGCTCGGCCTCGGCCTCCTCGCGGGTGATGTATCCGTTCTGGGCCATGAGGCCGATGATCTCGTTGCGCCGGGCCAGCGCCGCCTGGGTCTTGCGGAAGGGGTGGTAGTTGTTGGGCCCCTTGGGCAGCGCCGCCAGGTAGGCCGCCTCGTGGATCGTCAGCTCGTGCACCGACTTGCCGAAATAATCGAGGGCGGCGGCGGCGATCCCGTGCAGGTTGCGGCCCGGCACGATCGTGCCGAGGAAAATCTCGTTCAGGTAGAGTTCGAGGATCTTGTCCTTGGAATAGGTCGACTCGATGCGCAGCGCGATCAGCGCCTCGCGGACCTTGCGGTCGATCGTCTGCTCGCTGGAGAGCAGGAAGTTCTTGGCGACCTGCTGGGTGATGGTCGAGGCGCCCTGCTTCTTGCCGCTCTGGGCGTTGGTGAGCACGGCGCGGACGATGCCCTCGGGGTCGATGCCGTTGTGCTTGTAGAAGTTCTTGTCCTCGGCCGACAGGAAGGCCGCCACGACGATCTTGGGCATCGCCTGGATCGGCAGGTAGAGCCGCCGCTCGCGGGCATACTCGGCCAGCAGGCTGCCATCCGCCGCGTGGACGCGGGTCATCACCGGCGGCTCGTAATTGGCGAGCGCGGCGTGGTCGGGCAGGTCCTGAGAGTACTTCCAGTAGAAGTAGCCGCCTACCGCGGCGCCGGCGACGAAGACCATCGCGGCGATGCTGAACAGGAAGCCGAAGAAGCGAAGGACAAAGCGCATCCGAACCCGATCCGTCGATGATGAGCCGCAGGGGCTGCAGGCCGCGCCGCGGCCAGGATATCCCCATCGCGCCGCTTCGGCGAGAGGCGAGCGGCCGCGGCAGGCCCTGGGGAATCGCGACGCCGACGGGCGCCCATCGACACGGGATCTATGGTGAAACTGGGGCGGTGGTCAGCGCCGAGCTGCGGGCGACCACGGCCGGGACCGGGGCCGGGCGGGCGGCGAAGAAGGCCTCGATCGCCTCCGCCATGCGGGTCGTGACCTTGGCCCGCCACGCGTCCGAGAGCAGGAGGTCGAGGTCGTGCTTGCTCGACAGGTAGCCGAGTTCGACCAGCACCGAGGGCACGTCCGGCGAGCGCAGCACCCGGAATCCCGCCTCGCGGTGGGGCTTGCTGCTCATCTCCATCACCCGGTCGAGCTGGCCGAGCAGGCCTTGCGCGAAGCGCGCCGAGAAGCCGCGGGTCTCGCGCAGGGTGAGTTCCTGCAGGATGTCGGCGACGTCGCCCGGCCCCTCGGCGCTGTCGGCGCCGGCGGCTTGGTCGGCCTTGTTCTCGCGGTCGGCGAGGCGGGCCGATTCCGCGTCGGTCGCCTTCTCGGAGCCGGTGTAGATCGTGGCCCCGCGCACCTGCGGGGCGGCCGAGATCGAATCCGCGTGGATCGAGATGAAGAGATCCGCCCTCGCGTCGCGGGCGATGCGGACGCGCTCCCCGAGCGGCACGAAGACGTCGCTCTCGCGGGTCATGCGCACCCGCACCCGCCCGCCCTGCTCCAGGCGCCGCGCGAGGTCCCGGGCGACGCCGAAGACGATGTCCTTCTCGAAGGCGCCGTTCGCGGCGATCGCCCCCGGATCCGTGCCGCCGTGGCCGGCATCGATGATGACGAGGGGGCGGGTGTCGCCCGCGCTCGCCGGCACGGCCTTCGGGGCGGCGGGCGGCGCCGGGGCGACGGCGGCGCGCCGGAAGGCGTCGCGGTCGGCGCGCGCGAGGTCGATGGTGAGCAAGGTCGCCCCGTCGCGCTTGCGGGAGCTGGTCGCGACCCTGGCCACCGTGGCGGTCTGGGCGAGGTCGATGACGATGCGCGAGCGGCCGGGCGCGAACAGGCCGTAGCGGAAGGAGGCGACGAGGCCCTCCCGCCGCCGGCCGGTCTCCGGCGGGAGCTGGAAGTTCACCTCGGGCAGGTCGATGATGGCGCGGTCGGGCCGTTCCATCACGAAGGCCTTGGCCTCGACGGGGCGCGACAGCACGACGCTGAGCCGGGTGCCGCCCTCCGGCGCGGGCGAGAGCTCGGCCGCGATCGCGACCGCCGGCAGCGCGCCCGCCCAGGCCGCGGGCGCGAGGCCGAGCCAAGCCCCGAACAGGCAAGCCCCGAACAGGCAAGCCCCGACCAGGCAGATCCCGACCAGGCAGGCTCGCACGAGGCGGGCCGCCGCGAGGCCGAGACGCGTCGCCGCCCGGCGCAGGGACGGCCGAAGGGCCGCCGCGGGCGTGGCGCAGGTCTCGAATCGGGCGGGCGGTCGCGGCATGGGCTGTGGCTGGGCTGTGGCGAATCGCGAAGGTGATCCCGGTTACGCGATAAGCGCGCCATGGTTAACGCGCCGCTAAGCCTTCCGGTGCCGGCGCCGGATGCCTGTTGCCGTTAGGTTACAGCCGCGCTTCGACTGGGCGCTCCGCCGGCTCATACGCCATCCGGTTGATGGCTTCGCTCAGGCGCCGCGCGGGCTCGTGATCCGGGATCCGCTTTGATCAAGCGGATCCCGGATCACCCGGGCGCCAGCCCGCCGCGCGCCTTGAGGGCCGCGCAGGCCTCGAGCCCGGCCGCGAGGTCGCGGCGCAGCCGCCGCTCGTCGCCGAGTTCCGCGAGCCCGTAGCTGAGGCCCAGGATGTGCGCCGCCTCGTAGCCGAGGGGGAGGTCGCCGACGGTGCCGAGGCCGATCCGCGTCACCGGGAGCCGGTCCGCATGGTCGGCGAGGCGCGCCCGCAGGCGCTCGCCGTCCGCGCGCAGATGCGCCGGGGCCCGGCACCCGTGCGCCCGCATCGCCGCGACCGTGCCCTGCGCCAGGGAGAGGTGCACGGCCTCCCGGTCGGTCGGAAACAGGTAGACGAGGTAGTAGCCCCGCGTGGCGCTGGTGGTGACGGCGGGGTCGAAGACGGCGATCCAGGGTACCGCCGCCCAGTGCCGCCCGCGGCCGGGGCTGCCCTTCACCAGGAGGGCGGCGCCCGACGGCAGGGCGGCCCGCACCTCGTCGGGGGCGCCGCGGCGGATCACGTGCGCCAGCGGGTGGCCGGGGAGCGGGTCGCAGCGCGCCGCCGGGTACTCGCGGACGATGCGGGCGAGCGCGTGGCCGAGGCTCACGGACGCGCCGTGACGCCGCCGGTCATCGGCGCGGGGGCGCCCGTCGTGGACGGGAAGGTGATCGGCAGGCCGCGGGCGGACCGCGCCGCTAGGTAGGCGAAGGCCTGGGCCTCGAGATGCGAGGAGGACCAGCCGATCGCGTCGGCCGGCGTCACCTCGGCCCGCAGGTGGTGGCGCAGCAGCCGCAGCATCTCGGCATTGCGCGCCCCGCCCCCGGCCACGATCCAGTGCGGCGGCGGCTCCTCGGCGAAGTCGAGGGCGCGGGCGATCGCCCGGACCGTGAAGGCGGTGAGGGTCGCGGCCCCGTCCTCGGTCGGGAGCTGGCCGGCGACCCGGTGCGAGAACCAGTTCCGGTCGAGGGATTTGGGCGGGCGGCGGGTGAAGTAGGGGTGGACCAGGAGCCAGGCGAGCAGCGCCTCGTCCGGCCGCCCCGCCGCCGCGGCGCGGCCGCCGCGATCGAGGGGCGTTCCGGTGCGCTCGCGCATCCAGTCGTCGAGGAGCGCGTTGCCGGGCCCTGTGTCGAAGGCGAGGAGATCCCCCGCCCGGCTGATCAGCGTGACGTTGGCGACGCCGCCGATGTTGAGGATCGCGAGCGCCCCCTCGAAGCCCGAGGCCCGCGCCAGGGCCCGGTGGAAGACCGGCACGAGCGGGGCGCCCTGCCCGCCCGCCCGCACGTCCGCGTCGCGCAGGTCGTGGACGACCGGCAGGCCGAGGCGGCGGCTCAGGGCCTCGCCGTCCCCGATCTGCACGGTGAGCCCCGCGCCGGGCCGGTGGATCACGGTCTGGCCGTGGAAGCCGACGAGGTCGATGTCGCCGGGCGCGAGCCCGGTCTCGGCCAGGAAGGCCTCCACCGCCTCGGCGTGGCGCGCGGTCACGAGATCCTCCGCCTCGCGCAGGATTCCGGGCCGGTCGCCGCGCGCGCGGATCGCCTCCGCGTCGGCGAGGGCCCGGCGCAGCAGCGCCCGATCCTCGTCCGAATAGGCGCGGTAGCCGGTGGGGCCGAGCGGCGCGAGGCCGCCGTTGCCGCCGCGCGTCACGCTCACCGCCTCGCCGTCGGTCTCGATCAGCGCGACGTCGACGCCGTCGAGCGAGGTGCCGCTCATCAGGCCGATCACCCGTCCCATGATGCCTGCCCGCGATCCCTGTCCGTGAATCCGGCCCGTGAACCTGGCCCGTGAACCCGGCCCGTGCCTTTCGCGCCGCGCGCTGCTATGAGCGCCGCGCATTCATCCGAGCTAGCACGGCGGCCGGGGCTTGTCCCGCCGCCACACGAGACCCGATGCCCATGGCCGCGCCCACCGACTTCGCGCCCCGCTCCGAGTTCCTGAAGGTCCTGATCGAGCGCGGCTACGTCCACCAATGCTCCGACTTCGCGGGCGTGGACGAGGCCGCCCGCGAGGGCCGGCTGACGGCCTATGTGGGCTACGATTGCACGGCGCCCTCGCTCCATATCGGGCACCTGCTCTCGATCATGATGCTGCACTGGCTGCAGGCGACCGGCGGCACGCCGGTGGCGCTGATGGGCGGCGGCACGACGCGGGTCGGGGACCCGTCCGGCCGCGACGAGACCCGCAGGATCCTCACGGTGGAGCAGATCGACGCCAACAAGGCGGAGATCGGCAAGACCTTCGCGCGCTTCCTGCGCTTCGGCGAGGCCGCAGGCCTCGCCCGCATGGCCGACAATGCCGAGTGGCTGACCCAGCTCAACTACATCGAGATGCTGCGCGAGGTCGGCCGTCACTTCTCGGTGAACCGGATGCTGTCGATGGACAGCGTGCGCCTGCGGCTGGAGCGCGACCAGGAACTGTCCTTCCTGGAATTCAACTACATGATCCTGCAGGCCTACGACTTCGTGGAGCTGAACCGGCGCTACGGAGTGACCCTGCAGATGGGCGGCTCCGACCAGTGGGGCAACATCGTCACGGGGATCGACCTCGGGCGCCGGCTCGGCACGCCGCAGCTCCACGCCCTGACCTGCCCGCTGATGACCACGGCCTCGGGCGCCAAGATGGGCAAGACCGCCTCGGGCGCGGTCTGGCTCAACCCCGACCTGCTCTCGCCCTGGGAGTATTGGCAGTTCTGGCGCAACACCGAGGACGCGGATGTCGGCCGCTTCCTGCGCCTGTTCACGCTGCTGCCGCTGCCCGAGACGGACCGCCTCGCCGCTCTGGGCGGGGCCGAGATCAACGAGGCCAAGAAGGTGCTCGCCACCGAGGCGACGGCGCTGCTGCACGGGCGCGAGGCGGCCGAGGCGGCGGCCGAGACGGCGCGACGCACCTTCGAGGAGGGGGCGGCGCCCGAGACCCTGCCGACGGTCGAGATCCCGCGGGCGGCCCTGGCCGCGGGCCTCGGCGTGCTCGCCGCCTTCGGCCCCGACCACGCCAAGCTGCTGCCCTCGACCAGCGAGGCGCGCCGGCAGGTGCGCAGCGGCGGGCTCAAGGTCAACGACGCCGCGGTGAGCGACGAGCGGGCGGTGCTCGGCGAGGGCGACCTGACCGGGGACGGGGTGATCAAGCTGTCCTTCGGGCGCAAGAAGCACGTGCTGCTGCGGCCGGTGTGACGGCGGGGCCGTGCGGGGGGCGGGGCGGAGCCCCGCCGCGGAGGCGCCCGGCCTCAATAGCCCGCGTGCGTCTCCTGGCGGGCGAGGCGCAGCAGGTACTGGCCGTAATTCGTCTTGGCGAAGAGGTCGCCGCGCGCCGCCACCTGCTCGCGGGAGATCCAGCCCTGCAGGTAGGCGATCTCCTCCAGGCAGGCCACCTGCATCCCCTGCCGGCTCTGGATCACCCGCACGAACTCCCCCGCCTCCAGCAGGCTGTCATGCGTTCCCGTGTCCAGCCACGCGTAGCCGCGCGACATGCATTCCACCTCGAGCTGCCCGCGCTCCAGGTAGGCCTGGTTCACGTCCGTGATCTCCAGCTCGCCCCGCGGCGAGGGTTTCACGGCCGCCGCGATGTCGAGCACTTGGTTGTCGTAGAAGTACAGGCCGGTCACCGCCCAGGTCGATTCCGGCAGTTTCGGCTTCTCGACCAGCTTGGTCGGGCGGCCCGAGCCGTCGAGGTTCACCACCCCGTAGGCCTCCGGGTGGTCGACGTGGTAGGCGAACACCGTCGCCCCCCGCGCCCGCGCCCGCGCCCGCTGCAGCAGGGCCCGCAGGCCCGCCCCGAAGAACAGGTTGTCGCCCAGGATCAGCGAGACCGGGTCCGCGCCGACGAAGTCCCGCCCGATCAGGAAGGCCTGCGCCAGCCCCTCCGGCCGCGGCTGCAGCGCGTACGAGAAGGTCACCCCGAACTGCTCGCCCGTCCCGAACAGCCGCTTGTAATTGTCCAGGTGCTCGGGGCTCGAGATGATCAGGATCTCGCGGATCCCGGCCAGCATCAGCACCGAGACCGGATAGTAGATCATCGGCTTGTCGTAGACCGGCAGCAGCTGCTTGTTGATCGCGAGCGTCGCCGGGTGGAGTCGGGTGCCGGAGCCGCCGGCGAGCACGATGCCCTTCATCATGGCCTCCTTCAGGCCGGCGTCACCGGGCCGATCAGCCGGTCCAGGATGTCGGCGAGCGCCGCCTCCCAGGGCCGCGGCACGATCCCGAAATCCCGGCTCAGCGTCGCGGTCGAGAGTTCGCTATTGGCCGGGCGCCGCGCCGGCGTCGGGTAGGACGAGGTCGCGATCGGCTCGACCGGGACCGCCCGCGCCCCGCGCGCCCGGGCGCCCGCCATGATCGCCCGCGCGAAGCCGCACCAGGTCGTCGCGCCGGCATTCACGCAATGGTAGGTGCCGCCCGGGGCCGCGGGATCCTCGGCGAGCCGCAGGGCGATCGCGGCGAGCGCCGCCGCGAGGTCGTCGGCGGAGGTCGGGCAGCCGCGCTGGTCGTCCACCACCCGCAGCGCGTCGCGCTCGCCCGCCAGCCGCAGCATCGTCTTGACGAAGTTGGCCCGGTGCGGGCTCACCACCCAGGCCGTGCGCACCACCGCGTGGCGCGGATTGGCCGTGCGCACCGCCATCTCGCCCCCCGCCTTGCTCGCCCCGTAGACGCTGGCCGGGTTCACGGGCGCGTCGGTCGGGTAGGCGCCCGCCAAGCTGCCGTCGAACACGTAGTCGGTCGAGACCTGCACCAGCGGGATCCCCGCCCGCGCCGTCGCGGCGGCGAGGATGGCGGGCGCCAGCGCGTTGAGGCGCCACGCCGCCGCGACCTCGCTCTCGGCCCGGTCGACCGCCGTGTAGGCGGCGGCGTTGATCACCGCCGCGTAGGCGCGCTCGGCGAGCGCCGCCGCCACGGCCGCCTCGTCGGTGACGTCGAGGGCCTCGCGCGACGGCGCGTGCAGCGCCACCCCCGCCGGCCAGGCGGCGTGCCGCAGCGCCGTGCCGACCTGGCCGCCCCCGCCGAGGATCAGGATCGCCCGCATCGCGCCCTCACGCCGCCGTCAGGCCGAGGCGCTCGCCCGCGTAGCGGCCCTCGCGGATCGGCTGCCACCACTCGCGGTGGTCGAGGTACCAGCGGACCGTCTCCTCAAGCGCCTGATCGAAGCTCCGGGTCGGGCGCCAGCCGAGTTCGGCTTCGGCCTTGCTCGGGTCGATCGCGTAGCGCCGGTCGTGGCCGGGACGGTCGGTCACGAAGCTGATCAGCCGCTCGTGCGGGCCGGCCTCGGGCCGCAGCCGGTCGAAGATCGCGCAGAGCGTGCGCACCACCGAAAGGTTGCTGCGCACCGCGCGGCCGCCGAGCAGGTAGGTCTCGCCGATCCGGCCCCGCTCCAGCACCGCGACGAGGCCGCGCGCGTGGTCCTCGACGTGGATCCAGTCGCGCTCGTTCTGCCCGTCGCCGTAGACCGGCAGCGCCTTGCCCTCCAGCGCGTTGAGGATCATCAGCGGGATCAGCTTCTCGGGGAAGTGGCGCGGCCCGTAATTGTTCGAGCAGTTGGTGACGAGCACCGGCAGGCCGTAGGTCTCGTGCCAGGCCCGGGCGAGGTGGTCGGAGGCGGCCTTGGAGGCCGAGTAGGGCGAGCGGGGGTCGTAGCGGCTCTCCTCGGTGAAGAAGCCGCCCGGGGGCAGCGAGCCGTAGACCTCGTCGGTGGAGACGTGGAGGAAGCGGAAGCGCGCCTGCCCGTCCGCGGGCAGGCCGGCATGGTGGGCGCGGGCGGCCTCGAGCATGACCTGGGTGCCGACCACGTTGGTGCGGATGAAGGCGGCCGGTCCGGTGATCGAGCGGTCGACGTGGCTCTCGGCGGCGAGGTGCATCACCGCCTCGGGCCGGAACTCCGCGAAGAGCGCGGCGACGCGCTCGGGCTCGCAGATGTCGGCCTGAACGAGCCGGTGGCGGGGCTCGTCCCTGAGCGGCAGGAGCGAGATCGGGTTGGCCGCGTAGGTGAGGGCGTCGAGGGTGAGCACCTCGTGGCCGAGGTCGCGGACGAGGTGGAGGACGAGCGCCGAGCCGATGAAGCCGCAGCCGCCCGTGACGAGGATGCGCATGGGAGGGGATCTCCGTTCGGGGCGTCAGAAATGGGCGGGAAGGTCGGCGAGGCGCGGGGCGGCCTTGTCCTTGGCGGAAAGGATCGCGGCCTCGGGCGAGACCGGCCAGTCGATGCCGAGATCCGGGTCGTTCCAGAGGAGCGCGCCGTCATGGGCGGGGCTGTAGTAGCCGCCCGAGACCTTGTAGGCGATGGCGGTGTCGGGTTCGAGGGTGCAGAAGGCGTGGCCGAACCCGACCGGCACGTAGAGCTGGTGGCCGTTCTCGGCATCCAGGCGCACGGCGACGTGGCGGCCGTAGCTGGGCGAGGCGCGGCGCAGATCCACGGCGACGTCGAGGATCGCCCCGGAGACGACGCGGACGAGCTTGCCCTGCGCGTGGGGATGGGTCTGGAAGTGGATGCCCCGGACCGTGCCGACCTGGGCCGAGAAGGATTGGTTGTCCTGGATGAAGAGGTCCGTGATGCCGGCCTGCGCGAGGAGGTCGGCCCGGTAGGTCTCGGAGAACCAGCCGCGCGCGTCGCCGTGGCGCGCCGGGACGACGAGCTTCACGTCCGGGATGGACTGATCCACGATCCTCATGCGCGACGCTCTCCCTCCGCTCCCCGTCCTGGGCCCCGGCCGGGTCCGCCCGGCTGGGGCCGTACTGTCTCCCGGCAGCCGCGGCAAGCCCGAGCGGCCGCGGCGCCGCTCAGGCGGCAAGCCCCGCCCAGGCGGCAAGCCCGGCTCATGCGGCGGCGAGCGCCGCCTCGATCGCGGCGAGGGCGTCCTGCGCCGCCGCCCCGTCCGGGCCGCCGGCCTGGGCCATGTCGCGGCGCCCGCCGCCGCCCTTGCCGCCGAGGCGCTCGGAGCCCGCCCGCACCAGGGCGACCGCGTCGAAGCGGTCGGTCAGGTCGTCGGTGACGCCGACGACGAGGCCGGCCTTGCCGTCCGGCGCCACGCCGACGATCGCGACCACGCCCGAGCCGAGGCGCTTCTTGCCCTCGTCCGCGAGGCTCTTGAGGTCGCGCATCTCGACGCCCTCGACGGAACGGGCCATCAGCTTGACGCCCGCGACCTCGCGCACCGGCTCCTCGCCCGCCCCGCCGCCGCCCATGGCGAGCTTGCGGCGCGCCTCGGAGAGCTCCCGCTCCAGCCGGCGCCTGTCCTCGATCAGGGCGGCGAGGCGGTCGGCCGCCTCGGCCGGCGGGACCTTCAGCAGCCCCGCCACGGCGGCGAGGCGCCGGCTCTCCTCGGCGAGGTGGCGCCGCGCCGCGTCGCCGGTCATCGCCTCGATCCGGCGCACGCCGGAGGCGACCGCGCCCTCCCCCACCACGGTGATCAGCCCGATCTCGCCGGTGCGGCCCACATGGGTGCCGCCGCAGAGCTCGACCGAGAAGGTGCGCCGGCGCCCGTCCCCGCCCTGATCCTCGCCCATCGAGACGACCCGGACCTCGTCGCCGTACTTCTCGCCGAAGAGCGCGCGGGCCCCGGTCGCGATGGCGTCGTCGACGGCCATCAGCTTCGTCACCACCGGCCCGTTCTGCAGCAGCACGCGGTTCGCCATCTCCTCGACCGCCGCGACCTCGTCGTCGTTCATCGGCTTGGGGTGGCTGAAATCGAAGCGCAGGCGCTCGGGCGAGACCAGGGAGCCCTTCTGGGCGACGTGGTCGCCGAGCACCTGGCGCAGCGCCTCGTGCAGCAGGTGGGTGGCCGAGTGGTGGGCGCGGATCGCCGCGCGGCGGGCGTGGTCGACCCTCAGCTCCACCGCCTGCCCGACCGTGAGCCGGCCCTCCTCGACCGCGACGTGGTGCACGAAGAGGTCGCCGAGCTTCTTCTCGGTGTCGGTGACCCGCGCCCGCAGCCCCGCCGCCGCGACCGTGCCGGTATCGCCGACCTGGCCGCCGGACTCGCCGTAGAAGGGCGTCTGGCTCACCACCAGCAGGCCCTCCTCGCCGGACGCCAGCGCCTCGACCTCGACGCCGCCCCGGACCAGGGCGGTGACCACGCCCTCCGCGGTCTCGGCCTCGTAGCCGAGGAACTCGGTGGCGCCGACGCGCTCGCGCAGGGCGTACCACAGGGTCTCGGTCGCCGCCTCGCCGGAGCCCGCCCAGGCGGCGCGGGCCGCCGCGCGCTGGCGCTCCATCGCGGCCTTGAAGGCGTCGGTGTCGACGCCGATGCCGCGCGACTTGAGCGCGTCCTGCGTCAGGTCGAGGGGGAACCCGTACGTGTCGTAGAGCGTGAAGGCGGTCTCGCCCGAGAGGTTCTGGCCCTCGGAGAGGTCGCGGGTCTCCGCGTCCAGGATCGACAGGCCGCGCTCCAGGGTGCGGCGGAAGCGGGTCTCCTCCAGGCGCAGGGTCTCGGAGATCAGCGACTCGGCCCGCACCAGCTCGGGATAGGCCTGCCCCATCTCGCGCACCAGGGTGGGCACGAGGCGGTACATCATCGGGTCGCGGGCGCCGAGGAGCTGGGCGTGGCGCATGGCCCGCCGCATGATCCGGCGCAGCACGTAGCCGCGCCCCTCGTTGCCCGGCAGCACCCCGTCGGCGACCAGGAAGGAGGCGGCCCGCAGGTGATCGGCGATCACCCGGTAGGAGGCGGTCTGCGCGCCCTCCGGCGGCCGGCCGACTTGGTGGGCCACCGCATCGATCAGGCTCCGGAACAGGTCGGTGTCGTAGTTGCTCTTCACCCCCTGGAGGATCGCCGCCATGCGCTCCAGGCCCATGCCGGTGTCGATGGAGGGCCGCGGCAGGCCGACCCGGTTGCCCGGCTCGATCTGCTCGTACTGCATGAAGACGAGGTTCCAGAATTCGAGGAAGCGGTCGCCGTCCTCCTCCGGGCTGCCGGGCGGGCCGCCCCACAGCTCCGGACCCTGGTCGATGAAGATCTCCGAGCACGGCCCGCACGGGCCGGTATCGCCCATCTGCCAGAAATTGTCGGAGGTGCCGATGCGGATGATGCGCTCCTCCGGGAAGCCGGCGATCTTGCGCCACAGCGTCGCCGCGTCGTCGTCGTCGGCGTAGACCGTGACCAGCAGCTTGCTCCTGTCGAGGCCGAACTCCTTCGTCACGAGGTTCCAGGCCAATTCGATCGCCAGCGGCTTGAAGTAGTCGCCGAACGAGAAATTGCCGAGCATCTCGAAGAAGGTGTGGTGGCGCGCCGTGTACCCGACGTTGTCGAGGTCGTTGTGCTTGCCGCCGGCGCGGACGCACTTCTGGGCGGTGGCGGCGCGGTGGTAGGGCCGCTTCTCGACTCCGGTGAAGACGTTCTTGAACTGCACCATGCCGGCGTTCGTGAACATCAGCGTGGGGTCGTTGCGCGGTACGAGCGGCGAGGAGGGGACGACCTCGTGCCCGTGCTTGGCGAAGTAGTCGAGGAAGGTCGACCGGATCTCGTTGACACCGCTCATCGGGCGAAAACTCGTGGGTTGAGGTGGGGGCGAGAACATCCCGGCCCGGGAGTGCCGCTCACGGAACGCCCGCTGGGCGGGCGGCGGGCGTTTCGTGAGGAGCACCAAGGGCTCGCGCCCGTTCTCTTAGTCATGCCATCCCCCCGTGTCGAGGCGAGCCCCGCGCGCCCGCCGCCCCCGCGCCGGGGCGGTGCGCGGCGCCGCGGGCACCCCGCGGGTGTTGACGCGCGGCTCAGTCTGGAATTAGAGCAATTCTAAATTCATGCACCGGAGAGCCGCGCATGCCGCTGTTCACGCAGGGCCCGCAGGTTGCCCTGTCCGACCTCACCGACCGGGAAGTTCTCGCCCTCGCCATCCAGGCGGAGGAGGAGGACGGGCGCATCTACCGCGAGATCGCCGAGCGCCTGCGGGAGCATTACCCGGCCTCCGCGCAGGTGTTCCGGGAGATGGCGAGCGCCGAGAGCGACCATCGCCGCCAGCTCCTCGATCTCTTCGAGGAGCGCTACGGCGACCACATCCCGCTGATCCGCCGCGAGGACGTGAAGGGCTTCGTGCGCCGCAAGCCGGTCTGGATGCAGGCGCGCTTCGACATCGCGGCGGTGCGCCACCGCGCCGAGACGATGGAGGCCGAGACCCAGCGCTTCTACCGGGAGGCGGCCGCCCGCTGCAGCGACCCGAAGGTGCGCAAGCTCCTGGGCGACCTCGCGGACGTGGAGGCCGGGCACGAGGCGATGGCCTCGCAGCTGGAGGCGCGCGCCGAGACCCGGGCCGGCGAGGAGGAGAAGGAGACCGCCCGCCGCCTGTTCGTGCTGCAGGTGATCCAGCCGGGCCTCGCGGGCCTGATGGACGGCTCGGTCTCGACGCTCGCCCCGGTCTTCGCCGCGGCCTTCGCGACGCAGAACAGCTGGGACGCCTTCCTGGTCGGGCTCGCGGCCTCGCTGGGAGCCGGCATCTCGATGGGCTTCGCCGAGGCGCTCTCGGACGACGGCTCGATGACCGGGCGCGGCCGGCCCTGGATCCGCGGCCTCGTCTGCGGGCTGATGACCACGGCGGGCGGGATCGGCCACACCCTGCCCTACCTGATCCACGATTTCCGGCTCGCGACGGGCCTCGCGGTGGCGGTGGTGCTGCTCGAACTCTGGGCGATCTCCTGGATCCGCGCCCGCTACATGGACACGCCCTTCCTGCAGGCGGCGTTCCAGGTCGTGGTCGGGGGGCTCCTGGTCTTCGCGACCGGCATCCTGATCGGCAGCGCCTGATCCGAGATCCGACGGATTGCGTTGCCATGCGGATGTCGGCGTCGCTCAGGCGCCGCGCGGGCGTGTCATCCCAAATCCGCTTGATCCCTTCGGGATGGCGGCTTTGGGCTTCGCTCAAGCGCCGCGCAGGCTCGGGATCCGCTTGATCCCTTCGGGATGGCGGCTTTGGGCTTCGCTCAAGCGCCGCGCGGGCTCGGGATCCGCTGTCCGGACGTGATCGTCCGGACAGCGCCTGAGCGGGCGGCCGGTCCTTCCGGTCGCAGCCGGCAACATCGGGCCGGCTCCCGACGTTTGGCCTGCGCGTTCATGCAGACCGGACGGAGCGACGATGATGCGACACCTCTCCCTGGCCCGCGGCGGCCTCGCCGGGCTCCTGCTGGCGGCCCTCGCCGGGGCGGCCCTCGCGGCGAACGACCTGCCCCCGCCCAAGGCCGGGGGCGACGCGATGCCGCCGGTCCAGCTCACCATCACGAGCGAGAACGGCGCCGCCAAGTGCGAGCCGGCGGAGCTGCGCCTGCCGGCCAACAGCAACGTGGCGCTCGAAGTCACCAACCGGTCGAGCGCCCGCGTGACGCTCACGGCGCCGCAGATCTTCCAGAACAAGAACGTGCTCCACCACGACGGCGACGTGGTCCACGTGGCGAGCAACGACGCCTACCTGGTCAAGGAGAACGGCACCGGCGAGATCCGCCTGCGCACGATCGGGCCGGGTGAGTACACGTTCGGCTGCACGAGCGTCACGGCGCAGAGCAAGCCGTTCGAGGGCAAGCTGACGCTGGTCGATCCGACCCCGCGCTGAGCCGCGCAAGCCGCGCCCGGTCCCGGACCGGACGCGCCCTCCCCTGCGGCGGCGCGCCGCCGGGGAGCCGGCCCGCACCGGCCACCGGCAAGCCCATCATGCCACATCGGCTTGATTCCTTCGGGATGGCGGATTGGGGCTTCGCTCACGCGCCGCGCGGGCGCGCGATCCGGAGATCCGCTGTGATCAATCCGATCCCGGATCAGCCCGCCGCGCCCTCGCCCTCGAACTCCCGCACCAGGTCCCGGAGCCAGCCCCGCGCCTTCTCGACCTCGGCCCAGGGCACGGTGCCCAAGGGGAAATGCGCCCCGAACACCACCGCCACCACCGCGTTCAGCCGCGAGAGGGTCTCGCGCCGGTCCCGCGACGGCGGGTCCTCGCGCTGAATCGCGATCACCTCGTCGCGGAAGCGCGTCAGGCACTGCATCGCGTGGGTCAGGCCGTGATCGTCCTTGCGCGGCCGCTCGGCCAGCACCGCGTCGAGGGCGGAGAGCGCCGCGTGGCCGTATTCATGCGGGGCCACGGCGCGCCTCCCGCTTGAGCTGCGTCAGGCGCCCCGGCCGCAGGTTGCAGGTCAGCGCCTTGGTCGTGTGGATGCTGGTGTTCGGGTCGCCCGTGATCGCCAGGAGCACGTTCGCCACCGCGCCGCGCGCGTAGCCCTCGCGGCCGAACACCCAGGGCATCGCCACCTCGTGCACGGTCCGCCCGTCGATCCGGAAGGGCCGGATCCGCTCGGTCACCATCGCCCGCACCTCGATCTCGCCGCGCAGGGTCGACAGCACGGTCCAGCCGAGATGGCGGAGGCCGAGTTCGCCCGCGAGCTCCGGCGAGACCTCCACGAAGGCCTCGGGCTGCAATTCCGCCGTGTGCGGCATCACCCGGGTCGGCACGCCCCCGCAATGGAGTTCGGTCAACCGGAAGGTGGTGAACACGTAGGGGAAGCGCGGGTCCTGGGGGGCGTGCAGCGCGTTGCCGGGCCGCCCCCAGAGCTTCGCGGCCGGGTTCATCTGCTGGCCGTAGAGGGGGTTGCGCACCGGGCTCTCGACCGGCTCGTAATGGGTCGGCAGCGGCCCGTCCTTCAGGCCGGTCGGCACGAAGACCTGGCACTTGCCGTCCGCCTCCATGATGAAGGGATCGTCCCCGCCGAGCGCGTCCATGCCGCGCGGGTGCTTCGACCAGTCCGGACGCTCGTCCGGCCGCTTCGTCTCGACGAAGTCGGGCACGTCGAGGCCGGTCCATCGTCCCTGCGCCTCGTCCCACCAGACCATCTTCTTGGCCTCCGACCAGGGCCGGCCCTCCGGGTCGGCCGAGGCGCGGTTGTAGAGGGTGCGCCGGTTCGACGGCCAGGAGAAGGCCCAGCCGAGATGCGAGCCCGGCCCGTCCGGCCCGTCCGGCCGGCGCGCCCGGGCGAGGTTGCGCCCCTCCTCCGGCATGATCCCGCAATACATCCAGCCGCCGCAGGCGGTGGAGCCGTCGTCCTTGAGCGCCTTGTAGCTCGCCACCGGCTTGCCGTCGGCGACCGTGTAGCCGTTGATCTCGGCGAGGATCGCCTCCGCCCGCGGCTCGGCGACCGCGCCCTCGACCGGGTAGTCCCAGGTGAGCGCCTGGATCGCCCCGTCGCGGGTCTCGGTGCTGTCGGCGTAGAGCGCCTTCAGGCGCCGGCCGAGATGGTAGATGAACCAGAGGTCCGAGCGGCTGTCGCCCGGCGCCTCGCAGACCTTGTCGTGCCACTGCACGAGGCGGCTCGTGTTGGTGACGCTGCCCTCCTTCTCGCCCGGCATGGCGGCGGGCAGGAAGAACACCTCGGTCTCGATCTCCTCCGGGCTGAGGTCCCCGCGCTCGACCAGCCGGCCCTTCTGCCAGAAATTCGCCGTCTCGGTCATGGCGAAATCCCGCACCACCATCCAGCGCAGCTTCGACAAGCCGCGCTCGACGAGGTCCGCGTTGACGGCGCCGACCAGGGGGTTCTGGCCGAGGATGAACTGGCCGCGCATCATGCCGTCGACCATCGAGAGCGTCATCGGCTCCTGGGAGGCGTCGCCCGTGAGCTTGGGCAGGAACTGGTAGCCGTAGTCGCTCGCCGGCGTGGCGGCCTCGCCGTACCACGCCTTCAGCAGGCTGATCACGTATTTCGGCATGTTCGCCCACCAGCCCGTGGTCGGGGTCTCGACCCGCAGGTAGTCGGCCAGCGTCGCGTGCTCGTGGAAGACGTTGGGCTGCGGCAGGTAGGTCGGCAGCATGTTGTAGAGGGTCGGGATGTCGGTCGAGCCCTGGATGCTGACGTGGCCGCGCAGCGCCATGATGCCCCCGCCCGGGCGCCCGATATTGCCGAGCAGCATCTGGACGATCGAGGCGGCGCGGATGATCTGCACGCCGGTGGTGTGGTGGGTCCAGCCGACCGCGTACGTGAAGGCGCCGGTGCGCTCGCGCCCGGAATTGCGCGCGAAGGTCTCGACCACCCGCACGAACGTCTCCCGCGGGCAGCCGGTCACCCGCTCGACCATCTCGGGCGTGTAGCGGGCGTAGTGCCGCTTCAGGATCTGGTAGACGCAGTTTGGGTGCTGCAGCGTCGGGTCCCGCGACGGCGGCCCCTCGGTCATGCTCTCGTAGGGGCTGCCCTCCCCCGGGTCGCCCTCCTTCGTCTGCACCCGGTGCTCGGCCACCGAGGAGGGCACCCGCTTGCCCGCGTATTGCCAGGTCCCGTCCTCGTAGGCGGCGGAGCTGCGGTCGAAGCCCGAGAACAGGCCGTCGAGGGTCTCCGGGTCCTGGTAGCCGTCCTCGATGATGTGGGCGAGGTTCGTGTAGGCGAGCGCGAAGTCCCGGAACCACAGGTCGTGCTCCAGGATGTAGCGGATCATCCCGCCCAGGAAGGCGATGTCGCTGCCCGAGCGCAGCGGCGCGTAGATGTCCGCGAGCGCGCTGGTGCGGGTGTAGCGCGGATCGACGTGGATGATGGTCGCGCCCTTGCGCTGCGCCTCGGTGACGAAGCGGAAGGCGATCGGGTGGTTCTCCGCGATGTTGGACCCCATCTCGATGATGCAGTCCGCGTTCGCGAGGTCCCACAGCGCCATCGTGGCGGCGCCGCGTCCGAAGGAGGTACCCAGACTGGGCACCGAGGCGGAGTGTCAGATCCTGGCTTGGTTCTCGATGTTGACGATGCCGAGCCCGCCGCCGAAGAGCTTCTTGATCAGGTAGTTCTCTTCGTTGTCCATGGTCGCGCCGCCGAGCGACCCGATGCCGAGCGTGTGGTTGACGACGCGCCCGTCCGGCAGCCGCTCGGCGAAGGTCTCGTCGCGGGCCTGCTTGGTGAGCTGCGCGATGCGCTCCATCGCCCAGTCCAGCGGCTTGACCTCCCAGTGCCGCGCGCGCGGCGCCCGGTAGAGGACGCGGCTGATCCGCTCGGGCGAGAGCAGCATGCCGAGCGTGCCGGCGCCCTTGGGGCACAGCGTCCCGGCATTGATCGGCGAGCGCGGGTCGCCCTCGACGTGGATCGGGCGGCCGTTCCTGGCGTAGATCAGCTGGCCGCAGCCGACGGCGCAGAACGGGCAGATGCTGGTGCCGACCCGGTCGGCCTCCTCCAGGCGCGGCCGCAGGCGCTCCGACATCGTGCTGCGGGCGGCGCGCCCCATCACGCTCTCGCCCGCGAGCTGCCGCGGGATCGACCAGTCGCGCAGGAAGCCGGTGACCCGCTCGCCGATCCCCTTGCCGATCCCCTTGCCGATCCGCCGCGCCATGGCCGCCACTCCACCGTCCAGGGGGCCGATCGCGACCCGCCCCAGCGCTCCAATCCCGACCATGCGTCATGGTTCCGGCGGCGCGGCGCGCGCCGGCGGCACGGCGCCCGGCTTCGTACGCTGCCGGACCGAGCGCGGCCGGCCCGGCGCCTGGAGGCGCCGCCCGGGGGCGTTATGTGACCGCGGGAGCAGCCGGCCGGGATGCCGCCGAGGGACGCCGCTGAACCAACCCGGTCCCCCGGCGTTGGCGGCGCGAAAGCGGCGCGAGCGGGCGCTCTGCGCGGACGAGGGATCCCATGCCGTCGATGCGAGGCGTCGTCACCATCGCGCAGGAGACCCGGTTCCAGCTCGTCGACGACGAGGGGATCGCGCACCTCTTCGTGCTGGGGCCGATGGCGGGGGCGGAGCCCGACGACCTCGCCCGGCTCCAGGCCGAGCAGGCCCGGGTGCGGGTGCGCTACGCGCGGACCCGCAACCTGATCGCCCACCGCGCCGAGCGGCTGGAGCGGATCTGAGGGCCGGCCGATGGGCATCCAGCACCTGCATCCCCGCGCGGCCGAGATCGCGGAGTCGCGCCTCGACCGGATGATCCCGGACGAGGCCGAGATCACCGCCGGCACCCGCATCGAGCCGGGCCGATCCTACGGCTTCTTCACCGACACCACGGTCTGCATCGGCTGCAAGGCCTGCGAGGTCGCCTGCAAGGAGTGGAACAACCTGCCGGCCGACAATCTCGGGCTCTCCGGCCACAGCTTCGACAATACCGGCGCCCTCTCGGCCAACACGTGGCGCCACGTCAGCTTCGTGGAGAAGTCCGGCCCCGGCGGGGTGCGCGACAGCCTCCAGACGCCGTTCCAGAGCGGCTGGCTGATGATGAGCGACGTGTGCAAGCACTGCCACAACGCGCCCTGCCTGGAAGCCTGCCCGACCGGCGCCCTGTTCAAGACCGAGTTCGACACCGTCGTGGTGCAGCAGGACATCTGCAACGGCTGCGGCTATTGCGTGCCGGCCTGCCCGTTCGGGGTGGTCGACGTCAGCACCGTCGACGGCAAGGCGCACAAGTGCACCCTCTGCTACGACCGCCTGAAGGGCGGGCTGGAGCCGGCCTGCGCCAAGTCCTGCCCGACCGACTCGATCCAGTTCGGGGAACTCGGCGACCTGCACGAGAAGGCGCGCGCGCGGGTCGAGACCCTGCACGGGCGCGGCGTGCCCGGCGCCTACCTGTACGGCGTGCCCGGCAGCCCGGGCGCCACCGGCGATCTCGGGCACCTCAACGCCTTCTTCCTGCTCACCGACCGGCCGGAGGTCTACAACCTGCCGGCCGCGCCGACCCGGCCCGCCAACCGGGTCGCCCCGAGCCTCGCGACCGGGCTCACCGCGGTGGCGGGCCTCGCCCTCGCGGCGGCGCTCCTGCTCGGCGGGGCCGGATCCCGGGGCGGCCGGCGCGGTCCCGATCAGCGCGGTGCCGGCCGCCAGGAGCGCGCCTGATGGCCGAGTATCCCGTCGTCGCGCGCGGCCCCGAGGCCCCGCTCCCCCGCCCGGACCGCGCCTCGGGCGCGCGCCGGCCGGAACCCGGGGAGGCCTGGGCGGGGCCGACCTATTACGGCCGCGCGCAGCTCAAGCCGGCGCCGTTCGAGAACGCGGTGGTGGGCGGCTACATCTTCCTCGCCGGCCTCTCGGGCTCCTCGGCGATCCTGGCGGCCCTCGCCGAGGCGACCCGGGGCGTCGAGGCCGGCCCGATGATCCGCCGCGCCCGCTACACGGCCCTGCTCGCGCCGACCCTCGGCAGCGCGCTCCTGATCTACGACCTGCACACCCCGAGCCGCTTCTACAACATGCTGCGGGTGGCCAAGGCCACCTCGCCGATGTCGATCGGGACCTGGATCCTGATGGGCTTCTCCGCCTGCGCGGGCGTGAGCGCCGCGGCGCAGGTCGCCGCCGATCTCGGGATCGCCCCGAGGACCATGCGGGGGGCCGCCCGCGCGGCGGGCGTGCCGGCGGCCCTGCTCGGGGCGGGGTTGTCGACCTACACGGCCGCCCTCCTCTCGGCGACCTCGACGCCGCTCTGGGCGGCGGCACCCCGCGCGCTGGCAGTGCGCTTCGGCGCTTCCTCGGTGGCGTCGGGGGCGGCGGCCCTGGCGATGGCCGAGCCCGCCGGGCCGCAGCGGGACGCGCTGCACGGCATCGCGGCCGCGGCGCTCGCGGTCGAGCTCGCCGGGGACGCGGCCGCGGCGCTCGCCTATCGGCGGACGGGGGTCGAGCCCGCCACGCGCGGGCGGGCCGGGACGGCCGAGAAGGTCGGCGCCGTCGGCCTGGGCGTGCTGCTGCCGCTCGGGCTCTACGCGGCCGAGCGCGCGATGCGCGCCCGCGGGCGGCGGCCGCCCGCGGAGCTGTCCGTGGCGGCGGGCCTCGCGGTGCTGGCCGGCAGCGCGCTGCTGCGCATCTCCGTGATGGGAGCGGGCGACGAATCCGCGGCGCGGCCGGATGTCAGCTTCCGCTTCGCGCAGCCCGAGAATTTGCCCGAGACCTCGCCCGAGAGCTCCCCCGAACATGGCCCGCCGCCGCGCACCGGCCGCCTCCGCGCCGCTCACCGGTCCGTCCCGCTCCGACGCTCCGCCTGACCGTGCAGATCTTCCGTCCCGGCGCCGACACGATCATCCGCCTGGTGATGGCCGGGATGGCCGCGGCCCCGGTGCTGGCGGTCGGGCTGACCTACCGGCTCTGGGCCGCGCCCTACGCCACCGGGCAGAACGTGGTCCGCGCGCAGCCGGTGCCCTTCAGCCACCAGCACCATGTCGGCGGGCTCGGGATCGCCTGCCGCTACTGCCACACCTCCGTGGAGAAGGCCCGCTTCGCCGGCCTCCCCCCGACCCACACCTGCATGTCCTGCCACTCGCAGATCTGGACCAATGCCGAGATGCTGGCGCCGGTGCGGGCGAGCCTCGCCACCGGCACGCCGATCCGCTGGCGGCGCGTCCACACCCTGCCGGACTACGTCTACTTCGACCACAGCGTGCACGTCGCCAAGGGCGTCGGCTGCTCGACCTGCCACGGCGCCGTCCAGGGCATGCCGCTGATGCGCCAGGCCGCCCCGCTCACGATGAGCTGGTGCCTCGACTGCCACCGCAACCCCGAGCCGAATCTCCGCCCCCGCGAGGAGGTCTACGACATGGCCTGGACCCCTCCCCCCGACCAGGAGACCCGCGGCAGGGCGCTGAGGGCGGCCTACCACATCCGGTCCGCCGACCGCCTCAGCGAGTGCTCGATATGCCACCGCTGAGCGGGCCCCGGACGGTCTCGCGCCGCGAGGCGCTGCGGGCCTTCGCGGCCGGCATCACGCTGGCGGCCGGCGCCTGCACCAAGCCGGACGAGGAGATCGTCCCCTACGTGGTCCAGCCCGAGCGGGTCACCGGGGGCGTGCCGCTCGCCTTCGCCAGCACCCTGCCGCTCGCCGGCTACGGCCGCGGCTGCCGGGTGCGCTCCGTGGACGGTCGCCCGATCAAGGTCGAGGGCAACCCGCGCCACCCGGGGAGCCTCGGGGCGACGGACGTCTTCGCCGAGGCGGCGGTGCTGTCCCTCTACGATCCCGACCGCTCGAAGACCCTGCGCCAGGGCGGCGACATCGGCACCTGGAGCGCGCTGCAGCGGGCGCTCGTCGCCAAGGTCGCGGCCTGGCGGGAGACGCGCGGCGAGGGGATGCGGCTGCTCACCGGCCGGGTGACCTCGCCGACGCTCCAGCGCCAGATCGCCCGCCTGCTCGACGCCTATCCGCGGGCGGCCTGGCACGCGCACGAGCCGACCGAGGACGCCTCCGCCCGGGCCGGCGCCGCCCTCGCCTTCGGCCGCCCGCTCTGGCCCGTGCCGCATCTCGACCGCGCCGCCGTGATCGTCAGCCTCGACGCCGACCCGCTCGGCCCGGGTCCCGACCAGATCCGCAACGGCCGCGGCTTCGGCAGCCGCCGCGTCCCGGCGGCGGGCGAGGGCTTCTCGCGGCTCTACGCGGTCGAGGCGGCGCCGACCCTGACCGGCGCCAAGGCCGACCACCGCCTCGCCCTGCCGCCGCACCGGATCGGTGAGGTGGCGGTGGCGCTGGCCCGCGCCCTCGGGGCGGACCTGCGCGCGCCGACCCTGCCGGAGGAGGCCGCCCGCCTCGCGGCGCGGGCCGCGCAGGACCTGCGCGCGCGCCGCGGCGCCGCCCTCGTCCTCGCCGGGCCGACCCTGCCGCCCGAGATCCACGCCCTCGCGCACTGGATCAACGGCGTGCTCGGCGCGCCCCTCGACTGGATCGAGCCGCCGGACCTGATCGGCGGCCGGGCGCCCGGCACGCTCTCCGACCTCGCCCGCGACCTCGCGGCGGGCGGCGTGCAGGACCTCGTGATGCTCGGGGTCAACCCGGTCTACGACGCGCCCGCCGACCTCGCCCTCGCGGAGAGGCTGGGCCGGGCCCCGTTCCGGCTCCATCTCGGCCCCGCCGTGGACGAGACGGCCGTGCTCGCCACCTGGCACGTGCCCGAGACCCACCCGCTCGAGGCCTGGGGCGACCTGCGGGCCGTCGACGGCACCGCCTCGCTGGTGCAGCCCCTGATCCGCCCCCTCTACGCCACCCGCACGGCCGAGGAGGTCGTCTGCGCCCTCCTCGGCGAGGGCGACGCCGCGTCCTACGACCTCGTGCGCGAGACCTGGAGGCCGGGGCGCGAGGCCGGGTTCGAGGAATGGTGGCGGCGCGCCCTGCACGAGGGCGTGGTGCAGGACAGCGCCGCCGCGCCGGTGGCGACCGGCAGCCCGCGCCTGCCCGATCCCGGGCCGCCCGCCGCCGCGCAGGACCTCACCCTGGTGCTGCGGCCCGATCCCGGGACCTGGGACGGGCGCATGGCCAACAATGCCTGGCTGCAGGAATGCCCGGCGCCCCTGACCAAGCAGGTCTGGGGCAACGCCCTCGCCCTCGCCCCCGACGAGGCGGCCCGGCGCGGCCTCGCCCAGGGCGACCTCGTCCGCGTCGCCGCCGGCGGGCGCAGCATCGAGGTGCCGGTCGCGACCGTGCCGGGCCACGCGGCGGGCGTGGCGAGCCTGACCCTCGGCCACGGCCGCTCCCGGGCCGGCGCCATCGGCAACGGCATCGGCGCCAGCGCCTACGCGCTGCGCCGCGAGGACGCCCTCTGGCGCGTCGACGGCGTCGCCCTCGCCCCGACCGGGCAGCATCCCGGGATCCTGACGACCCAGCGCGTGGTGCGCGAGCGGGAGGCGCGGGAGAACTACCCGCTCCTGACGCTCGCCGCCCTGGCCGAGGGCCGAACCGCCATCGGCGAGGCGCCCGGGACCGATCCCGGCCCCCATCCGAGCCTGATCGCGCCCTGGACGGGCGACGCGGACGGCCACGCCTGGGCCATGGTGATCGACGCCTCGCTCTGCATCGGCTGCAACGCCTGCGTGGTCGCCTGCCAGACCGAGAACAACGTGCCGGTGGTGGGGCCGGAGGAGGTCGCGCGCGGGCGGCTGATGCACTGGCTGCGCGTCGACACCTACGATCGCGGCGGGCCGGACCATCCCCGTCCGGGCTTCCAGCCCGTGCCCTGCATGCATTGCGAGCACGCGCCCTGCGAGCCGGTCTGCCCGGTCGCGGCCTCGGTCCACGACGGCGAGGGCCTCAACCTCCAGGTCTACAACCGCTGCATCGGCACCCGCTTCTGCGAGGCCAACTGCCCCTACAAGGTGCGCCGCTTCAACTTCCTCGGCTACGCGGACGGGCAGGAATACGCCAATCTCGGCCTCGACCCGCTGCCGGCCCAGCGCAACCCGGAGGTGACGGTCCGCCAGCGCGGCGTGATGGAGAAGTGCACCTACTGCATCCAGCGGATCAGCGGCGCGCGCCGCGCCGCGGAGCGGGACGGGCGCCCGCTCGGGCCGGGCGAGGTCACCACCGCCTGCCAGGATGCCTGCCCGAGCCGGGCGATCGCCTTCGGCGACCTCGCCGAGGCGGGGTCCGACGTCGCCCGCCTGAGGGCGGAGCCGCGCCACTACGCGCTGCTCGGCCATCTCGGGACGCGCCCGCGCACCACCTACCTGGCGGACCTGCGCAACCCCGCCCCCGACCTGCCGGGAGACGGCTCGTGAGCGCGGAGCCCCGGCCGGCCCGTCGCTGGATCGCCGCCGCGCGCGAGAGCGACGCGGCCATCACGGACGCGGTGGTCGCCCCGATCCTGGTCGGGGTCGGCCGGGGCTGGTGGATCGCCCTCGCACTCACCCTGCCCTTCGTGCTCCTGACGCTCGTCGCCGTCGCGTGGCTGTTCTGGCGGGGCGTCGGCGTCTGGGGCATCAACACCACGGTGGTGTGGGGCTTCGCCATCGCCAACTACGTCTGGTGGATCGGCATCGGCAATGCCGGCACGCTGATCTCCTCGATGCTGCTCCTGACCCGGCAGCACTGGCGGGCCTCGATCAACCGCTTCGCCGAGGCGATGACCCTGTTCGCGGTCTCGATCGCCGGGCTGTTCCCGATCCTCCACCTCGGGCGGCCGATCTACGCCTACTGGCTCGCCCCCTACCCGAACACGATGGGGCTGTGGCCGCAATGGCGCAGCGCCCTGGTGTGGGATTTCTGGGCCATCGTCAGCTACCTGCTGTTCTCGCTGCTGTTCTGGTACGTCGGGCTGATCCCCGACCTCGCGACGATGCGCGACCGGGCGGATTCGCGGGGCGCCCGGCTCTTCTACGGCACCCTGGCGCTCGGCTGGCGCGGCTCGGCCCGGCACTGGCGCCGCCTCGGGACCCTGCACACGACGCTGGCGGCGCTCGCCGTGCCCCTGGTCTGCTCGGTCCACTCGATCGTCGGCCTCGACTTCGCGGCGAGCCTGATGCCGGGCTGGCAGGAGAGCCTCTTCCCGCCCTACTTCGTGGTCGGCGCGATGTATTCGGGCTTCGCCATGGTGGTGGTGCTGGCGATCCTGGTGCGCTGGGGCCTCCGGCTCCAGGCCCTGATCACCGTCAACCACTTCGAGGTGATGGGGCGGGTGATGCTGATGGCCTCGCTGGTCATGGGCCTGTCCTACGCCACCGAATGGTTCATGGCCTGGTACGGGGGCAGGCCCGACGAGCGCCGCCTCGTCGCCTACGAGTTCCTGGGCGACTACGCGCTCCTCTTCTGGGCGATGCTCGCCTGCAACGTGGTGGTGCCGCAGGCCCTCTGGCTGCGCCGCCTGCGGCGCAGCATCCCGGCCATGCTGGCGATCTCGCTCGTCATCAATGTCGGGATGTGGCTGGAGCGCATCCTGATCACCTGGACGACGCTGTCGCACGGCTACGCCGCGAGCCTGTGGCGGGTGTTCCGCCCGACCTTCTGGGACTGGTCCTTCCTGATCGGTCCGCTCGGATTGTTCGCCTTCTTCTTCCTTCTGTTCGTGCGCGTGGTGCCGGCGGTGTCGATGCACGAGCTGCGCGAACTCGCCCACCGGGAAGGGGCCGCCTGATGGGAGAGATGCTCGCCTGCTTCGCGGATCCCCGCAGCCTGGTCCGGGCGGCCCGCACGTTGCGCGCGCGGGGCCACCGGCCCCTCGACACTTTCACGCCCTACCCGGTGGAGGCGGTCGAGGGCGTGCTGGACCCGCGCCCGAGCCGCCTGCGCTGGGCGATGCTGGCCGGGGGCGTCGGCGCGGCGGCCTTCGCGTATCTCCTGCAATGGTACAGCGCGGTGATCGACTACCCGCTCAATTCCGGCGGGCGCCCGCTGCACAGCTGGCCGGTCTTCCTGCTGGTGCCGTTCGAGGTGGGGGTGTTCGCGGCGGCGCTGGCGGGGCTCCTCGCCTTCCTGTGGGGCACCGGCCTGCCGCGCCTGCACCACCCGCTCTTCGCGGTCCCGGGCTTCGAGCGGGCGAGCCAGGACCGGTTCTTCCTGCTCGCCGCCGCGGCGGCGCCGGGCGACGGCACCGCCCTGCGCCACCTCCTGGAGGAGACCGGGGCCCTCGTGGTGTTCGAGGTGCGGCCATGAGGAGGGCGCGCCCGTCATCCCCGCCCGCCCCCCTCCGTCGGGGGCGCCCGGCGCCGCGGCGCGCCCGCCCGGTCCTCCTCCTCGCCGGCCTGCTGGTGGCCGGCTGCCAGGACCAGAACCTCTTCCAGCAGAAGCGCTTAGACACCTACGCGGCCTCCCGGATCTGGCCGGACGGCACCTCGGCCCGGCCGCTGCCGGAGGGCGCGGTCGCGCAGGGCGACCTCGCCCGCGACGCCGCCCTCGCCGCCCCGCCGGAGGTGACGCCCGCCCTCCTCGGGCTCGGCCGCGACCGCTACGACGTGTTCTGCTCGCCCTGCCACGGCTACGACGGCGACGGGCACGGGATGATCGTGCAGCGCGGCTTCCCGCCGCCGCCCTCCTACCATTCCGAGCGCCTGCGCGCGGCCCCGGCCTCCCACTTCGTCGACGTCATCACGCGCGGCTACGGCGTGATGTACGCCTACGCGGCCCGCGTCCCGCCCGCCGAGCGCTGGGCCGTGGCCGCGTATATCCGGGCCCTGCAGCTCTCGCACCACGCCACCCTGGCCGAGGCGCCCGAAGCCGCCGGGAGGCTGCGGTGATCGCGCAGGCCGCCCGCGGCTGGCTCGCCGCCTACGCCGCCTGGAGCGGCATCCCGATCGGCAGCCTCGCGCTGCTCCTGATCCACGGCCTCACCGGCGGGCGCTGGGGCGAGGCGCTCGCCCCCGTGCTGCGCCCGGCCGCCTCGCTCACCCCGCTCGCGGCCCTGGCCTTCCTGCCGATCGGGCTCGGCCTCGCGGCGATCTATCCGTGGGCGGCCGATCCGGCGCAGGCCCCGCCGCAGGTCGCTCCCCTCTACCTGCACCCGACCTTCTTCCTCGCCCGCTCGGTCCTCGCCCTGGTGATCTGGTCGGTGATCGGCCTCGTGGTCGCGGCGGGACGGGGCGGCGGCCTGTTCGCGGCCGTGGCCCTCCTCCTGCACGCGGTCCTGATCAGCGTGGTCGCGGTCGATTGGGTGCTCTCGGTCGAGCCCGGCTTCACCTCCTCGGCCTTCGCGGCGGGCTTCGCCATCGAGCAGATGCTCTCCGCCCTCGCCTTCGCGGCCCTGCTGGCGCCGCCGGACCTCGCGGGGCGCGACGCCAGCGACCTCGCCGGCCTGCTCCTCGCCACCCTGACCGGCACCGTCTACATCGCGCTGATGTCCTTCATCGTGGCGTGGTACGGCGACCTGCCCGACAAGGCCGCCTGGTACCTGCGCCGCGGCCAGCACGGTCTCGTCTGGCTCATCGTCGCCGCCGTCGCGGCCGGCGCGGTCCTCCCCTTCGGGCTGCTGCTGAACGGGCACCTGCGGCGCAGCCGCGCCGCCCTGCGCCTGGTGGGCGGGCTCGTGCTCCTCGGGATCGGCCTGCACCGGCTCTGGCTCGTCGCGCCGGCCTACGACCCGCCCGGCCCGCCCCTCCTCCTGGGCGCGCTCGGCCTCCTCGCCGCCGTCGCGGTCACGGTCGGCCTCGTGCGCCTCTCGGGGCGCCTCCTGGCCCGCCTGTTCCCGGCGCGCCGCCTGCCCGGAGGGCTCGGCCATGCCGGCTGACGCCTCCCCGGAGATCCCCGCCCCCCCTGAGGCCCCGGGCGTCCCGGTCCGGACGGTGCTCGCCGCCGTCGCGGGCTTCGCGCTCTTCGTCGCCGCCGCCATGGGCGGGCTCAAGCTCTCCTACGACCGCGGCGCCCCGCGGCGCGAGCGGCCGCCGCCGCGGGCGATGCCGCAGCCCGGCCTGCAGATCGACCCGGCCGGCGACCTCAAGCGCCTCCTCGACGCGCAGGGCGAGGCCCTGTCCGGCTATGCCTGGGTCGACCGGGAGCGCGGCATCGTCCGGATCCCGGTCGCGCGCGCCATGGAGATCCTCGCGGGCCGGGGCGCCGCGGCCTTCGACCCGGTCGGCGCCCCGGCGGCGGCGCCCGGCCCGATCAAGGAGAGCCGGCGGCCGTGACGCGCCTCCTCCTCGCCCTGCTGATCGCGCTCGCGCCCTGCGCCGCCCGGGCGGGCCTCGCCGCCTCCGAGCTCGCGGCGGCGGGCCTCGCGCCGCCGGCCGGCGCCCGCCTGCCCCTCGGCGCCCGCGTCACGGACGAGAGCGGCCGCTCCCTCGCCCTCGGGGAGGCGCTCGGGGGCCGCCCGGCGCTCCTCGTCCCGGTCGACTTCACCTGCCGCACCCTGTGCGGGCCGGCCCTGGCCGTGGTGGCGGGCGCGCTCGGCGAGACGGGGCTGCGGCCGGGCGCCGATTACCGGCTGATCGTGCTCGGCCTCGACCCGAAGGACGGCCTCGCCGAGGGCCGGGCGCTCCTCGGCGCGCAGGTGGCCGATCCGGCCCTGCGCGCGGCGACGGTGCTCCTGCGCGCCGACCCGGCCGCCCTCGCGGACCTCACCCGCTCGCTGGGCTACCGCACCGCCTACGATGCCGAGCACGACCAGTACGCCCACCCGTCCGCCGCCCTCGCCCTGACGCCGGACGGACACCTCGCCCGCGCCCTCTCGACCCTCGCCCTCGACGGGCCGAGCCTGCGCCTCGCGCTGCTGGAGGCCGGGCGCGGGGCGATCGGGGGCGTCGCGGGGCGGCTCGCGGTGCTGTGCTACGGCTTCGACGCGGCGCGGGGGATCTACACGCCCGCGATCTCGCGGCTCCTCACGCTTGCCGGAGCGCTGACGGTGGCCGGGCTGGGTCTGGCCCTGTGGCGGCTCGGCCGCGGCGGCGGGCCGGCCCGGAGGGTTCCGTGATGGCCTTCTGGCCCGAGACCGCCTCGACCCTCGCGCAGCGCATCGACGCGATCTTCGCCGGCCTGCTCGTCCTGTCGGGCGCGATCCTGCTCCTCGTCGTCTGCCTGCTCCTCGGCTTCTCGGTCCGCTACCGGCGCGGCTCCGCCGCCCCGCGCGGGCCGATGCCCGAGGTGGTGAGCCGCGAATTCGAGATCGGCTGGACCAGCGCGACCCTGTTCCTGTTCGTCTTCCTGTTCTGGTGGGGCACCTCGATCGAGATCAGGTCCTTCACGCCGCCCGGGGACGCGATCGAGGTGCAGGTCGTCGCCAAGCAGTGGATGTGGAAGGCGCTGCACGCCAACGGCGCCCGCGAGATCGACGCGCTGCACGTGCCGATCGGCGTGCCGGTGCGCCTCGAGATGCGCTCGCAGGACGTGATCCACTCCTTCTTCGTGCCGGCCTTCCGGCTCAAGCAGGACGTGGTGCCGGGCCAGACCCACGTGGCGTGGTTCGAGGCCACCAAGCTCGGGGTGTTCCACCTCCTCTGCGCCGAGTATTGCGGCACCGACCATTCCCGCATGCGCGGCAAGATCGTGGTGATGCGGCCGGACGCCTACGCGGCGTGGCTCGCCGCCCAGCCGGAGGGCGACGACCTCGCCAAGGCGGGCGCGGCGCTGTTCGTGGAGCGCGGCTGCTCGGGCTGCCACGCCGCCTCCGCCCGGGTGCACGCGCCGAGCCTCGCCGGCCTCTACGGCCGCACCGTGGCGCTGGCGGACGGGCGCGTGGTCGCGGCCGACGAGGCCTACCTGCGCGACTCGATCCTGCAGCCGAACAAGGACGTGGTGGCCGGCTTCGCGCCGATCATGCCGAGCTTCGCCGGCCGGCTCTCGGAGGGGGAGATCCAGAGCCTCGTCGCCTACATCCGCTCCCTCGCGAAGGAGGACCGGTCATGAGCGAGTCCGCGGCGCTCGGCGAATTGCCGCTGCCGACCGAGCCGGACTACCTGCGGTTCAGCCGCTCGGTCGGGTCCTGGCTCACCACCACCGACCACAAGCGCCTCGCGATCCTGTTCGCGGTCGTGATCACCGTGTTCTTCTTCATGGGCGGTGCGGCGATCACCCTGGTGCGCCTCGAACTCGTCTCGCCGGAGGGCCACCTCCTCACCTCGGACACCTACAACAAGCTGTTCTCGTTCCACGGCATCGTGATGGTGTGGTTCTTCCTGGTGCCCTCCATCCCCAACACGCTCGGCCTCTTCCTGGTGCCGCTGATGATCGGGGCGTCGGACCTCGCCTTCCCGCGGCTCAACCTGTTCAGCTGGTACCTCACGGTGGCGGCCGGGGCCTGCACGGTCTACGCGCTGATCGCCGGCGGGGTCGATACCGGCTGGACCTTCTACACGCCCTTCTCGACGATGTTCTCGAACACGCACGTCTTCGCGGCGGCGCTCGGCGTGTTCCTGGTCGGCTTCTCCACCATCGCCACCGGCATCAACATCATCGCCAGCGTGCACATGCTGCGCTGTCCCGGCATGACGTGGTTCCGCCTGCCGCTCTTCGTCTGGTCGATCTACGCCACCAGCATCGTGATCGTGCTGGCGACGCCGGTCCTGGCGATCTCGCTGCTCCTCGTCATGGCCGAGCGCTGGCTCGGCCTGCCGATCTTCGATCCGAACCGCGGCGGCGACCCGATCCTGTTCCAGCACCTGTTCTGGTTCTACTCGCACCCGGCCGTCTACATCATGGTGCTGCCGGCGATGGGGGTGGTCTCGGAAATCATCCCGGCCTTCGCGCGCCGCCGCATCTTCGGCTACACGTTCATGGTCTACGCCATCCTGGCGATCGCCGGGATCGGCTTCTTCGTCTGGGGTCACCACATGTTCGTGTCGGGCATGTCGCCCTACGCGGCCCTGATCTTCTCGTTCTTGTCCTTCATCATCGCGGTGCCGTCCGCCATCAAGGTCTTCAACTGGACCTTCTCGCTCTACCGCGGGCAGATCGGGTTCGGCGCGCCGATGCTCTACGCGCTCGGCTTCGTCGGGCTGTTCACGACCGGCGGCCTGTCGGGGCTCTTCCTCGCCGCCATCCCGGTCGACGTCCACGTCACGGACACCTACTTCGTGGTCGCGCACTTCCACTACATCATGGTGGGCGGCTCGGTCTCGGCCTTCTTCGGCGGTCTGCACTTCTGGTGGCCGAAGGTGACGGGAAAGATGTACCCGGAATCCTGGGCCCGGTTCGCCGCCATCCTGATGTATTTCGGGTTCAACCTGACCTTCGCGCCGCAATTCATCGCCGGCTATCTCGGGATGCCGCGGCGCTACCACACCTATCCGCCGGAATTCCAGATCTACAACGTGATGTCGTCGTCGGGCGCGGCGATCCTGGCGGCGGCCTACCTGCTGCCGCTCGCCTACCTGACCTGGTCGCTGGTCTACGGGGCGCGGGCGTCGAGCAACCCCTGGGACGCGACCGGCCTCGAATGGAGCACGACCTCGCCGCCGCCGCACAAGAACTTCGTCCGGCAGCCGCGGGTGGTGCGCGCGCCCTACGACTACCATCCGGAGGGCCACTCGGCGACGATCGGCCCGCCGAGCTACCAGCGCGAGCAGGAGCTCCTCCCGTGAGCGGCGCGGCCGAGGGGGGCGTCGCCGGGGGCGAGCCGGCCGCGCGGCTGATCCGCGAGCCCTGGTCCGATCTCGGGCGCCAGCGGCGCGGGGCGACCTTCGGGATCTGGCTCTTCCTGGCGAGCGAGACGCTGTTCTTCGGGGCGCTGCTCCTCACCTACGCGGTGATGCGGATCGCCCACCCGGAGGCCTTCGCGGCGGCGGGCCGCGAGACCAACCTCGCCCTCGGCACCGCCAACACGGCGATCCTGCTCACCAGCAGCCTGACCATGGCGGTGGCCTCCCAGGCCGCCAAGGCCGAGGAGGACCTGCGCCGCCTCGTGGTCGCCTGCCTCGCCGTCACGGCCGCGCTCGGCCTCGCCTTCGTGGCGGTGAAGGGGGTCGAGTACCGCGAGGACATCGAGAAGAGCCTGGTGCCCGGGCCGCACTTCCCGCTCGCGGCGGCGCCGGCCCAGATCTTCTTCGCCCTCTACTGGCTGATGACGGGGGTGCACGCTTTGCACCTGTCGGTCGGGATCGCGCTGGTCGGGCGGCTCGCGCTCCTCGGCTGGCGCGGCCGGCTGGAGCTGCGCGGGAGTCCCGAGGTCGAGGTGACGGCCCTCTACTGGCACCTCGTCGACGTCGTCTGGATCGTCCTCTACCCGGTCTTCTACCTGCCGGGGCGGTCCGGATGAGCGCGACGGTCCGCTCCCTCTGGCTGCGCAACCTCGCGATCTGGGCGGCCCTGCTCGGCCTCCTGGCGCTGACCTGCGCGGCGGCCTTCTGGAAGCTCGGGGCGGCGACGGCGGCGATCGGCTTCGCCATCGCGGCCGCGAAGGCGCTCCTGGTGCTGGTCTTCTACATGGAATTGCGGGAGGCGCGCGGCCTCGTGCGCCTCGCCGCCCTGGCCGGGTTCCTGTGGGCGGGGGTGCTGTTCGCGCTGACGCTCAGCGACGTGCTGACCCGGCCGTGAGGGGAGCGCTCCGCGGCCCCGCCACTCCTCCCGCGCGCGCAGCCGGGCCTCCTCCCGGGCGACGTAGTCCCGCGTGAGCGGCACCACGTCGTTGCGCCGCGCGAGCTGGATCTGGAACACCACCAGGTCCTCGTACCGGAAGGCCGCCTCGGAGGCCGCGAGGTACCAGTCCCACATCCGGCAGAAGCGCTCGTCGTAGAGCGCGCGCGCCGCCTCCCGCCTCGCGGCGAAGCGGGCGCGCCACGCGGCCAGCGTGCGGGCGTAGTGCAGGCGCAGCACCTCCACGTCCGTGACGATCAGGCCCGAGCGCTCGATCGCCGGCGTGATCTGGGACAGGGTCGGCAGGTGGCCGCCCGGGAAGATGTAGCGGGTGATCCAGGCATTCGTCGGGTAGGGCGCCCCCGTGCGCCCGATCGTGTGCAGGAGCATCACCCCGTCCGGCGCCAGGCGCTCCCGGACGAGGCGGAAGAAGCCGGGGTAATCGGCCGGCCCGACATGTTCGAACATGCCGACCGAGACGATCCGGTCGAAGCTGCCCGACGCCCGGCGGAAATCCTCCAGGGCGAAGTGCGCGCGGGCGGAGAGGCCGCGCGCCTGCGCCTGCGCCCGCGCCCGGGCGAGCTGCCCCTCCGCCAGCGTGATGCCCCGCACCTCCGCGCAGCCTGCCACCCCGGCGAGGTAGAGCGCGAGGCCGCCCCAGCCGCAGCCGATGTCGAGGACCCGCTGCCCGGGCCCGGCCAGGAGCTTGGCGGCGATGTGGCGCATCTTGGCCCGCTGCGCGGCCGCGAGGTCGTCCTCCTCCGCCGTGAAGTAGGCGCAGGAATACTGCCACGTCGGGTCGAGGAAGAGCCCGTAGAGGCGCTCGTCGAGCGCGTAATGGTGGGCGACGTTGCGGCGGGCCCGCCGCGGCGTGTTGCGCCGGCCGAGCCGTCGGCCGAGGCGGCGCAGCAGCGCCATCGCGGTCGCGGAGGGCAGCGGCACCTCGCCGCGGCTGCGGGCGAGGAGCACGCGCATCAGGTCGGGCAGCGTCCCCTCCTCGAGGACGAGGCCGCCCTCCACGTAGAGTTCGCCGAAGGCGAGGTCGGGATCGAGGAGGAGGCGGCGCGCCGCCGACGGGTCGCGGAGCCGCACGCGGACCGGCGGACCGTCCCGGGGCCCGGCCGTCAGGCGCCGCCCGTCCGTGCCCAGCACCGTCAGCGGCCCGGCCAGCGGCAGAGCCGCCAGCACGCGACCGAGCACCCGTTCCATCAGCGTCGTCATCCGACGGCTCCGCCGTCAGCCCGGCCCGAACCGCCGGAAGCCGGCGCCGGACCGGGTTCGATGCGTCTCGTCGGACAAGAACGCCGTTCAGCCGCCCGCGCTCCCGGGCGAGCCCTGCAGCGGATGCCTGCGGGTCATGCCCGCCGCGCATCCTCGGCGAAGAGGCCGCGCACGACGCCGAAACTCTCCCGGTCGCCGAGCAGGCGCCGGGCCGACATGATCAGCTGGAGCTCCTCGCGGTCGTTCATGCGCTGCCGCGACAGGCTCTCCAGCTGCCGCAGCCGCTGCACCATGCGCCGCCGCTCGACGTCGCCCCGCCCGCCGAGAACGAGATCCTCGATCTCCGCCACGGTGCCGCGATCCAGAAGATCGTGCTGCCTGTTGGTCATGCAACCCTCGGAGGATGGACCCCTCATCGCAACGGCCCGGGACGCTGGCGCACCGGGCCTCCAACCCCCTCGAATCCTCGGCGCGAGCCGGTGGCTCGACGAGGCTTCGAGAACGGACCCGGCGGTCATCGGACACGCCCGCTGGGATCGTCCCAGGGTAGCGAACGGCGCCCGGTCCCGCGGCAACCCACGTTAAGATCGGGGCCCACCGCGCGGCGGGGCCGCCCCGGCCGCTCAGCCGCCGCGCCCGCGCACGAGGTAGGGGCGCCGCTCGGCCTCGGCGCGGATCACCGCGGCGCGCACGCGCAGCAGGTCCTTGCGGGAGACGAGGCCGACGAGGGCGCCCGTCCGCGGATCGGTCACCGGGATGCGGCCCTGGTCGCTCTCCATCATGACGTCGATGGCCCGCGCCACCACGTCCCGCGGATGCACCACCGCCAGGGAGGCGTCGGAGACCCGCTCCTCCAGGCGTTCCCCCGGATGCGCTGCGCCCCGCCCCTCCTCCACCGCCCAGCGCAGGGCATCGGCGCGGGTCACGAGCCCGACCGGGCGCCGGGCGGCGTCGACGACCGGGTAGGCCCGGTGGCGCCCCGCCTCGATCGCCGCCAGCGCCTCGGCCACCGGCAGGTCCGCCGGCAGCACGTCCACCTCGCGCACCATCACCTCGGCGACGCGGGTCAGTTCGTAGGGATCGACGCCGTACTCGCGGGTGACGTGCTGCCCGCGCCGCGCGATCTTCTCGGTGAGGATCGAGCGCTTCAGCAGCAGCACCGTCACCGCGTAGGCCGCCACCGTGGCGGCGAGCAGCGGCGCGAGGGCGCGCACCTCGCCGGTCAGTTCCACGGCGAAGAGCGCCCCCGTGAGCGGGGCCCGCATGGTGCCGCCCAGCATCGCCGCCATGCCGAGGAGCGCCCAGAATCCCGCCTCCCCCGGCAGGCCGGCGGCGTGGCCGAGGAGCCAGCCCATCGCCCCGCCGAGGATCAGGAGCGGGGCGAGCACGCCGCCGGAGGTCCCCGAGGACAGGGCGACGAGCCAGATCAGCGCCTTGACGGCGAGGAGGGTGAGGACGGCCCCCGCCCCCGGGCGGCCGCCGAGCAGGTCGGCGATGACGTCGTAGCCGATTCCGAGGGCGCGGGGCTCGACGAGGCCGCCCGCCCCGACGACGAGGCCCCCGAGGGCCGGCCACCACATCCAGTGGACCGGCAGGCGCTCGAAGGCGTCCTCCAGGCCGTAGAGCAGCTTGGTGAGCAGGCCGGAGAGCAGGCCCGCCGCGACCCCGAGCCCGGCGCAGGAGAGCAGCCCCCAGCCGGGCAGGTCCGGCACCGCCGCGAAGGGGAAGAGCGGCCCCGCGCCGAACAGCAGGGGCCGCCAGCCGGTCGCCACCGCGGCGGCCGCCGCGACCGGGATGAAGCTGCGCGGGCGCCACTCGAACAGCAGCAGCTCCACCGCGAGGAGCAGGGCGGCGACCGGCGTGCCGAAGATCGCCGTCATGCCGGCGGCGGCGCCGGAGACGAGCAGCGTCTTGCGCTCGGCCGCGCTCAGGTGGAACAGCTGCGCGAAGAGCGAGCCGATCGCCCCGCCCGTCATGATGATCGGTCCCTCGGCGCCGAAGGGGCCGCCGGTGCCGATCGAGATGGCCGAGGAGAGCGGCTTCAGCAGCGCCACCTTGGCGGACATCCGGCTGCCGCCGATCAGGATCGCCTCGATCGCCTCCGGGATGCCGTGGCCGCGGATCTTCTCCGAGCCGAACCGGGCCATCAGCCCGATCACGAGGCCGCCCAGCGCCGGCGCCAGCACCATCCAGGCGCCGCGGGGCGCGCCCGCGAGGCCGGCGGGCTCCGCGTCGAGGCGCCCGAACCACGCGAGATTCGTGACGAGGCCGATCAGCTTGACCAGCGCCAGGGCCGCGAAGGCCCCGCCCGTCCCCACCACGAGCGCCATGGCGAGCAGGATCACGACCCGATGGTCGGCGCTGAAATCCGCGAGCGGACGCCGGGCCCGGACGGGGATGGCGTGCCGCCCGGCGGACTGGGCCGGCCTGCCGTCGGCTTGGGCCGGCCTCCCGGCGGACTGGGCCGGCCTGCCGGCGGCCTGGGCCGGAGCCCTCTGCTGATCCATGTTCCCTCCGCGTCGCGGGGCGGAAATATATCGTGTCACGATATATTTCCAGCGCGCGGACCGACGAGGAGGCATGCCTTGGCCGAAGAGCCGATTGCGCCGGAGGGCCTGTCGCGCGCGGAATACGCGGCGCTGGCGGCGTTCCGGTTCCGCCTGAGGCAGTTCCTGGCCTTCAGCGAGGCGGCGGCGCTCGCCGAGGGGCTGCCGCCCCAGCAGCACCAGGCGCTGCTCGCCGTGGCGGGTCACGCGGGGGAGCGGCCGCCGACGGTCGGGCTGCTGGTCGAGCAGCTGCTGATCGCGCCCCACAGCGCCGCGGAGCTGGTGGCGCGGATGGTCGAGGGCGGGTTGCTGGCCAAGACCCGCGGGCGCGCGGACCGGCGGCGGATGGAACTCGCCCTGACGCCGCGGGCCGAGGCGCTGCTGGCGCGGCTCACGGCGGCGCATCTGCGGGAGCTGAGGAGCCTCGAACCGGCGCTGGTCCGGGCGCTGGGACGCCTCGCCCGGCCGCAGGCCGGCCCGCAGGCCGGCGGCTGACCGGGAACAGGCCCGGCGCGAAGGCGCGGGGCTGGAACGCCGGGACACCGCGTCGCGCCCCAGGGGCGGACGAGCCGTTCCCGGCCCCCGATCCTGCCGCCCGGGGCGGTCGCGGGCGCGGGGCTGAGCGGAGTTGCGCCGGGCAACTCTGCCTAGCTCTTGTTCTCGCATCAATTTCCGCTGACGCGGTCCTTCGGGCCGCCGCCGAAAAGGTGACCCCTTCGGCGAATGATGCTTAGCGCCGGCCCGCCTGGCGGAGCAGCAGGTTCATCACCAGGGCGGTCCAGCCGGTCTGGTGCGAGGCGCCGAGGCCGCGGCCGCTGTCCCCGTCGAAGAACTCGTGGAACAGGAGCGGCTCCCCGTCGCCGAAGACCGGCGGCGGGCGGGCGCCGAAGGCGGGCCGGCGGCCCTCCGCGTCCTTCGTGAACAGGGCGATGAGCCGGTCCTCCAGCGCGTCCGCGATGGCGCTCAGCGTGCGCAGGTCCCCGGAGCCGGTCGGGTACTCGACCAGGAAATCGTCGCCGTAATAGGCGTGGAAGCGGCGCAGGGATTCGACGATCAGGTAGTTCATCGGCATCCAGACCGGCCCGCGCCAGTTCGAGTTGCCGCCGAACATGTTGGAGGTCGAGTCGGCCGGGTCGTACCGGACCGTGAAGGAGGCCCCGAAGGCGTCGAGGGCGTAGGGCTGCGCCTCGTGCACCTTCGAGAGGGAGCGCACGCCGAAGGGCGACAGGAACTCGCTCTCGTCGAGCATGCGCCGCAGCAGCGCCTTCATGCGGTGGCCGCGCAGCAGCGAGAGCAGCTTGCGGTCGCCGACGCCGCCTTCCGTCCAGCGCGAGACGAGCCGCGCGAGGTGGGGCCGGTGCTCCAGCACCCAGTTGAGGCGCCGGGCGAAGTCCGGCAGGCGCTGGAGCATGCCGGGCTCGATCACCTCGACGGCGAAGAGCGGCACCAGCCCGACCATCGAGCGCACCCGCAGCGGGATCATGCCGCCGTCCGGCATGTCGACCTCGTCGTAGTAGAACTGATCCTCCTCGTCCCAGAGCCCGAATCCCTCGCCGCCCATGTCGGTCATCGCCTCGGCGATGAGCAGGAAATGCTCGAAGAACTTCGAGGCCGTGCTCTCGTAGACGTCGTTGTGGAGCGCCAGTTCGAGGGCGATGCGCATCATGTTGAGGGCGTACATCGCCATCCAGGCGGTGCCGTCGGCCTGGTGGACGATGCCGAAGCCCGGGGGCGGCCGGGAGCGGTCGAAGACGCCGACGTTGTCGAGCCCGAGGAAGCCGCCCTGGAAGACGTTGCGGCCGGTGGCGTCCTTGCGGTTCACCCACCAGGTGAAGTTGATCAGGAGCTTGTGGAACACGCCCTCCAGGAAGGCGAGGTCGCCGCGCCCGCCCCGGCGCTCCCGGTCGATCTCGAAGACCCGGAAGGTCGCCCAGGCATGGACCGGCGGGTTGGTGTCGCCGAACTCCCACTCGTAGGCCGGCAGCTGCCCGTTCGGGTGCATGTACCATTCGCGGGTGAGCAGCAGCAGCTGGCCCTTGGCGAAGCCCGGATCGAGGAGGGCGAGGGGCAGGCAGTGGAAGGCGAGGTCCCAGGCCGCGAACCAGGGATATTCCCATTTGTCCGGCATCGAGAGCACGTCGGCGGCGGCGAGGTGGCGCCAGGCGGCGTTGCGGCCGCAGGCCCGCTCCCGCGGCGGCTCGGGCTGGAGCGGGTCGCCGGCGAGCCAGCGGCGGACGTCGTAGCGGTAGAGCTGCTTCGTCCAGATCAGGCCCGCGGCGGCCTGCCGGAAGATCGCCCGCCGGTCGGGATCCTCGATCCCGTCCTGGAGATCCTCGTAGAAGGCATCGGCCTCCGCGACGCGCTGGGCGAGCACGGCGTCCTCCCGGTCGACGGGGCGCGGGCGCGGGCCTGCCGCGAGGCGCAGGCGGACCGTCGCGCGCTCGCCGGGGCGCAGGCGGAACCGGTAGTGCAGGCCGAGCTTGGTGCCGCCCTCCTCCGACACGGCGGCGCGGTCGCCCTCGATCAGGGCCGCGTGGATGCCGTCCTTGAACGGCCCGGGCGCGTCGGGCCGGCCGGCGTGGCGGCGCAGGTTGGTGTCGTTCTCGCAGAACAGCAGGCGCGGCGCGCCCTCGTAGCTGAGCCGGTAGGCGCCGAGCCGCGGATGCGCGCAGGCGACGGAGCCGTCCGGCAGCGCCGCGAGGCGCGGCCTCGCCTCGGATCCCTGCGCCTCCCAGGACCAGGTGTTGCGGTACCAGACCTGCGGCACGAGGTGGAGGTCGGCCGGGTCCGGCCCGCGATTGACCGCGGTGACGCGCAGGTGGATGTCGGCGATGTCGGCCTTGGCGTACTCGACGGCGACGTCGAAGAAGCGGTCATCCGCGAAGAGGCCGGTCTCCTCGATCTCGAATTCGGGCCGGTCGCGCCCGCGCCGCAGGCTCTCGGCGAGGAGGGCCTCGTAGGGGTACGGATCCTGCGGGTAGCGGTAGAGGAACTTGAGGTAGGCGTGGCTCGGCACGGCGTCGAGGTAGTGGTAGATCTCCTTGACGTCCTCGCCGTGATTGCCCTCCTGGTTGGTCAGGCCGAACAGGCGCTCCTTGAGGATGCGGTCGCGGCCGTTCCAGAGGGCGAGCGCGACGCAGAGGAAGCCGCGGTCGTCGCAGATCCCGGCGAGGCCGTCCTCGCCCCAGCGATAGGCGCGCGAGCGCGCCTCCTCGTGGGTGAGGGCGCGCCACGCATCGCCGTCGCGGCTGTAATCCTCGCGGACGGTGCCCCACTGCCTCTCGCTGAGATACGGTCCCCAGAGGGACCACGCCCGCTCGCCCCGGCCCTGCTCGGCGATGCGCCGCCGCTCGGCCCAACGATCCACCCCGTCCACGGCGCTCCATCCGGCTTGCGGGACGGGGCGCGGGCCTCCGGCGCCCGCCCCTCCCGGGCCGCCGCCGATGCATTTTCAACGCCAAGGCTTCCGGAGCGCCAAGGCTTCCGGAGCGCCAAGGCTTCTGGAGCGCCAAGGCTTCTTCACCGCCAAGGCTCCGGGGTGGAGGCGCCCGCGCCGCCCGCTCCGGCGAACGAGGCTCAGCGGGCCGCCTGCCGGTGGTGGCGACGGACGGCGTGGCGGCGGGCCGGCGGCGCGGCGGCGCGCATGCGGCGCGGGCGCAGCGCCGGGGCCTCGGTCCCGGGCGTCACGCCGGCCTGGACGCCCTCGTAGACGCCCCGGCCCGTGCGCGCCCGGTAGGCGGCGCCCGCGTAGTCGCCGGGGGTCGGCGGGGTGCCGGGCTGCGAGAAGCTGGTCTCGGGCCGGTAGGCCGGCCCCCAGCCGATCTCGTCGCCGCCCGCCGGATCGGGGCCGGGAATGCCCGTGACGTAGCCGACGCTCTGGGCCGAGGCCGGACCCGCCAACCCGCCGAGGGCGAGGGCGGCGGCGAGGACGAGGACGGGACGCAGCATGGCGGAATCCTGACGCTCAGTAAGGCACGCTGCCTAGGACGTAGGCGGCCGGGCGGGGCCGGCGGTTGAGCGGCCCCTCGCTGATCTGGTCGTCGTAGTAGCCGAACCCGGTCGGCCCGAAGGCGCCGCCGTTCTGGACATGCGCGACCGGAACCGCCCGCACCGCCACCAGCGGCGCGCCGCTCGGGACGGCGAAGGGGTCGACGCGCAGCACCACGGGACCGCGCGCCGCCGCGCGGGCGTAGACGTCCTGGCGCGCGGCCGCCTCGGGCCGCACGCGCAGGGTCAGCGGAGCCTCCCGGGCCGTCTGGGCCGCGGCGGGGCCGGCGAGGCCGGCGGCGACGAGGAGGAGAAGGGGGCGAGGCACGGGCCGGGTCCTTGGCGCGGGGGGACGAACTCCTCAACGCGCCGGAACCGCAAGTGTTGCCGGGAGAGCGCGCCGGGGGACGCGCCGCCGGGGCCGATCAGCCCTTGCTGCGGACCACCACCGCCTGCTCGCGCAGGGCCGGCTCGCAATCGGTCCAGAAGCCGTTCAGCACGGTCGGCCGGGAATGGCAGCGATAGGCCTCCTCCGGCCCCGGGGCCGGCACCGGATCGCGGGCGACGATCGGGTTCGGCGCGCAGGCGGCCGGCGCGAGGGCCGCGAGGACCAGGCCGGCGAGGGTCAGCGAACGACGCATGGAAGAACCCGGGGGGTTGAGGAACGGCAGCGTGGCCGCAACCCTGCCGCTCCGCCCCGCTCCGATCAAGGCGCGCCCGGGACCGGCGCGGCCCGAGCCGGGCTTTCACCCCGCCCTGTCACCGCGCGGCCACAAGGCCCCGCCCGGCTCATCCGCCATCCGGTTGCTTGCGTCGCCATCTCCCATTGCGGCCATGCGGATGTCGGCTTCGCTCAGTCGCCGCGCAGGCTTGGGATCCGGGATCCGCTTCGATCAAGCGGATCCCGGCTCAGACCGCTTTCTGCAGGGGGACCACGTTGTGCAGGGTGCGCTCCGCCCCCTCGAAGAAGCGGCGGATGTTGCGGGCGGCCTGGCGGATGCGCTGCTCGTTCTCGACCAGGGCGATGCGCACGAACTCGTCCCCGTGCTCCCCGAAGCCGATGCCCGGCGCCACCGCCACGTCCGCCTTCTCGACCAGCAGCTTGGAGAATTCGAGGCTGCCGAGGCCGCGGAACTTCTCCGGGATCGGCACCCAGGCGAACATCGAGGCGGAGGGGGCGGGAATCGCCCAGCCGCATTTCTGGAACGAATCGACCAGCGCGTCGCGCCGCCGCCGGTAGGTGGCGCGCATCTCGTGGATGCAGGCGTCCGGCCCGTTCAGGGCGGCGGTCGCGGCGACCTGGATCGGCGTGAAGGCGCCGTAATCGAGGTAGGACTTCACGCGCGTCAGGGCCGCGAGCAGCCGCTCGTTGCCGACCGCGAAGCCCATCCGCCAGCCCGCCATCGAGAAGGTCTTCGACAGGGAGGTGAACTCCACCGTCACGTCGATGGCGCCCGGCACCTGCAGCACGGAGGGCGGCGGGTTGGCGTCGTCGAAATAGACCTCCGCGTAGGCGAGGTCGGAGAGCAGGATCAGGTCGTGCTTCTTGGCGAAGGCGACGAGGTCCCGGTAGAAGTCGAGGGAGGCGACGTAGGCGGTCGGGTTCGAGGGGTAGCAGACCACCAGCGCCACCGGCTTGGGGATCGAGTGCTGCACCGCCCGCTCGACGGCCGGGAAGAAGGCCGGCGTCGGCTCCGCCGGGACCGAGCGGATCACGCCCCCCGCCATCAGGAAGCCGAAGGCGTGGATCGGGTAGCTCGGATTGGGCACCAGCACCACGTCGCCCGGCGCCGTGATGGCCTGGGCCATGTTGGCGAAGCCCTCCTTCGAGCCGAGGGTCGCCACGACCTGGGTCTCGGGGTTCAGGCTCACGCCGAAGCGGCGCTGGTAGTAGCCGGCCTGGGCCCGGCGCAGGCCGGCGATGCCCTTCGAGGCCGAGTAGCGGTCGGTGCGCGGCTTGCCGGCGGTCTCGATCAGCTTCTCGATCACGTGGCGCGGCGCGTCGAGGTCCGGATTGCCCATGCCGAGATCGATGATGTCGGCGCCGTTGGCGCGGGCGGCGGCCTTGATCCGGTTGACCTGCTCGAAGACGTAGGGGGGCAGTCGCTTGATGCGGTGAAAATCGGTCATCGGCCGGATCCTGATCGGCGCCGCCTCCCGGGGCGCCCGTCGCGGGGTCGTTCGTCCGGCGGGTGCAGCGCCGCCGGAGCCGTCCTGATTAGCGGTGTTCCGGCCGCGGCGGAACTGTCATTCCCTCCGACCGAGGTCGAATTCCGCGCGGGTGTGGTTCGCGGACCTGTCGCAGATCTCTGCCAGAAGGCCGGCAAGACACCCGCAGGAGCCGCCAAGCGACCCGGACGCCCCGCGCCTCCCGGCCTCACGGGGCCGGCTTCGCCGCCGCCCCGGCCCCGGCCGCGTCCCTGCCCTTGGCCTCGTTGCGGCGGCGGCTGGCGTCGAGCTCGGCCTCCAGGTCCTTCACGCCCGCGGCCGACTTCGCCCGCACCGGGCGCGGCGGGGCCGAGGTGCCGACCGGCACGTAGTCGATGTCCGGGTGCCGGGACCGGGCGACGAAGTCAGGCGCCTCGACCGGCTTCGGGGCCGGGACGATCGCCCGCGCGGCGTCGCGCACGGGATTCGACCCGTCGAGGACGCAGGCCGAGAGCGCCGGGGCGAGGGTGAGGAGGAGGGCACGACGCAGCGGGAAGCGCATGGGAACCTGGACGGTGGGATCGCGGCGGTGGAACCTGGGCAGTGCAGCGCGGGCAGGGTATGGGCAGGGTATGGGCAGGGTACTTGGGAAACCCGGTTCGGCATCTGGCAGAATCCGGTTGTGAGGCGTTAGTTTGTCCGAAAGGCGGCTTGGCCCGGCAGGGGCGGCCGAGTGGGAGGGAGTAGCGCGTGACGGTCGAGAAGGTCGCGACGCCGGTCGTGGACGTGGAGTCGATGTCCCGCAACGCGGGGCAGCTGGTCGAGGAGTTCCGGCGGGCGGTGGTGGCCTACGCCAAGCCCTTCGAGCAGGGCAAGCCCGACGCGGCGCTGGCCGAGGGCGTCACCGAAGTGGTCAGGACCCTCGGGACGGTGGCGGAGCGCTGGCTCGCCGACCCCCAGAAGGCGACGGAGGCGCAGACGCTGATCGGGGGCCAGATGCTGGCCCTGTGGGGCTCGACGCTGCAGCGGATGCAGGGCGAGGCGGTGACCCCCGTGGCGATGCCCGATCCCCGCGACAAGCGCTTCGCGGCCCCCGAATGGTCGACGAACCCGATGTTCGACTTCCTGAAGCAGGGCTACCTCATCACCACCCGCTGGGCCGAGATCCTGGTCGACGAGGCCGAGGGGCTCGACGACCACACCCGCGCCAAGGCGCGCTTCTACGTGCGGCAATTGTCGAGCGCGCTGTCGCCGTCGAACTTCCTGGCGACCAACCCGGAGCTGATCCGCGACACGATGCGCGAGAGCGGCGCCAACCTCGTGCGCGGCATGCGGATGCTCGCCGAGGACGTCGAGGCCGGGCGGGGCGAGCTGCGCGTGCGCCAGACCGATCCCGGCCGCTTCGAGATCGGCGTCAACATGGCGAGCACCCCCGGCGAGGTCGTCTTCCGCAACGACCTCATCGAGCTGATCCAGTACGCCCCGCAGACCGAGACGGTGCTGAAGCGCCCGCTCCTGATCGTGCCGCCCTGGATCAACAAGTTCTACATCCTCGACCTCAACAAGGAGAAGAGCTTCATCGGCTGGGCGGTGTCGCAGGGGCTCACCGTCTTCGTGATCTCCTGGGTCAACCCGGACGAGCGGCACGCGGAGAAGGATTTCGAGAGCTACATGCGGGAGGGCATCTTCGCGGCCCTCGACGCGGTCGAGGCGGCGAGCGGCGAGCGCGAGGTCTCGGCGGTGGGCTACTGCGTCGGCGGCACCCTGCTGGGCGTCACCCTGGCCTCCATGGCCGCGACGGGCGACGACCGCATCGCCAGCGCGACCTTCCTGACCACCCAGGTCGACTTCACCCATGCCGGCGACCTGAAGGTCTTCGTCGACGAGCCGCAGATCCGCGCCGTCGAGGCCAGCATGCAGAGCCGCGGCTACCTCGACGGCTCCAAGATGGCCAACGCCTTCAACATGCTGCGGCCGAACGACCTGATCTGGCCCTACGTCGTCAACACCTATCTCAAGGGCAAGGCGCCGCTGCCCTTCGACCTGCTCTACTGGAACTCCGACGCGACCCGGATGCCGGCCGCCAACCACTCCTTCTACCTGCGCAACTGCTACCTGGAGAACAGGCTGTCGCGCGGCGAGATGGTGCTGGCGGGCACGCGCCTCGACCTCGGCAAGGTGACGATCCCGATCTTCAACCTCGCCACCCGCGAGGACCACATCGCCCCGGCCCTCTCGGTCTTCGAGGGATGCCGCTGCTTCGGGGGGCCGGTCGATTACGTGCTGGCCGGCTCCGGCCACATCGCGGGCGTCGTCAACCCGCCCGCCAAGCCGAAGTACCAGTTCTGGACCGGCGGCCCGGCCCACGGCTCGCTCGGCGAGTGGATCGCCGCGGCGACCGAGCATCCCGGCTCGTGGTGGCCCTACTGGTTCGCGTGGATCGAGCGCCAGGCGCCCGAGCGCGTCCCGGCCCGCGAGCCGGGCGGCGGCAGGCTCCCCTCGCTGGCCCCGGCACCCGGGACCTACGTGCGCGTGAAGGCGTGACCCGACCTGCGCGGGCCGCCGGGCACGCGGCCGGGCGGCCCGAGAGGGTTAGTACTTGCGGATGATCGGCGCCGGGCTGAGCGGGGCCGCCGGCGTATCCCAGCGGTACTTGATGCCCACCGACACGACGTCGGCGCTCGTGTCCGTCGTCGCCAGATAGGCGAGCGGCGCCACGTAGAGCGGATCGCCCGGCACGATCCGGACCGGGTTGCGGCCCGCCGCGAACAGGTGCGAGTAGGCGACGTCGAACTGGATCTTGTCGCTGTAGCGGTAGCTCGCGCCGATCGAGCCCCAGTAGCGGTCGCCGTCCGGCAGCCGCGTCGAGCGGTTGGCGTCGGTGATCGGCGAGACCTCGTAGGCGAAGCCCGCCCGCAGCGTCCATTGCGGGCTGACGTCGTACTCGCCGCCGACCGAGTAGTGGAACCCGTCCCGGTAGCGCAGCGGCAGGGCCGAGACCGGGATGTTGAGGCTCTGCGAGACGATGGCCGGCGTGCCGAGGCGGGACCAGTTGTCCCACTCGAAGCCCAGATTGATGCGGAATTCCGGGGTGATGCCCTGGGTCAGGCCGACCGAGAGCTTCTCGGGCGTGTTGAGGTTCGAGCGCACCCGGCCCGGCACCACGGAGAGCACCCCGTCGAGCTCGTGGTGGATCGAGGAGCGGAAGCCGACGCCGAGGGTCGTGGTGGCGGTCGGCTGGATCAGCAGGCCGGCCGTGAAGCCCACACCCCAATCGTCGCCCTTGAGGAGCGCGCTCGGGGCGAGCGGCGAGATGCCGACCGCTTGGCGCAGCTTGAGCTTGAAGTACTCGATGGTCGGGCCGGCCGCCACCGACAGCCAGTCGGTGACCCGGTAGCCGATCACCGGGTTGAAGTTGAGCGAGAAGATCCGCGACGAGCGGCTGTAGGTCTGGCCGGCCCAGACCTGGTTCGGCTTGGTGACGAGGCCGAACGGCGCGGCGCCCGCGAGGCCCAGGAACAGGCGCTCGCCGAGCTGGTAGTTGGTGTAGGTCGCCGGCAGCACGGCGGCCTGGCCGATGTCGCCCGATTCGCCGAGGGTGCGCAGCGGCGCGAAGGTCCCGGGCTGCGTCGTGAAGGTCGCCTGCGGCACGATCACGGTGGCGTTGTAGTCCGAGTTCCAGCCCGGCTTCATCGTGACGGCGGCCGGGTTCCAGAACATCGAGGACAGGCCGCCCGAACCGGCGGCCGCGCCCGCGAAGGCCAGGCCCTGGGCCTCGGCGCTCTGTTCCCGCAGGCCGAAGGCGCCCGCCCGCGCCCGGTCCGCCCCCGCGACGCCCGCCCCGAAGGCGAGCGCGGCCAGCAGCGCAGCCCTGCTCGTTGAGCTCAGCACGTTCCACTCCCCATTATCCCGCGAGGCTCCGTCGCAGCAGCTTCGGCCGGCGGCTCAGCTTGACTCTGCCTCAGGCGGCGGCGGCGGCGCAACGCGGCCCGCCGGCCGCCACGGGCGCTGGCTATATTTGAGTAAACCTCGTTCGATGGGAGTTTCGTGCGATAGTACGAGCAGAGCGGCCGGATCCACTATTGGCATCAGTTGCAATAACTGGCGCACGCCCGCAGCGGTTGGCTGCCGCTCCGGCATTTCGCCGGCCTCTGTGATACAATTGCCACGAACTTCCGCGAGCCCGCGGGCGTTTTCGCGCCGGGGCCCGGCCGCGGCCGGGCGCGACAGGGGAGCTTTGAGCATGAGGCTGGTACGCTACGGCGAGAGCGGCGCGGAGAAGCCCGGCCTCGTCGGCCCCGACGGGACCATCCGCGACCTCTCGGGCGTGATCCGCGACATCGCCGGACCGGTGCTCGGGGCCGAGAGCCTCGGGCGCCTGCGGGCGCTCGACCCGGCGAGGCTGCCGGCGGTGCCGGCGGGCACGCGCCTCGGGCCCTGCGTGGGCGGCGTGCGCAACTTCATCGCGATCGGGCTCAACTACGCGGACCATGCGGCGGAGACGAACGCGCCGATCCCCTCCGAGCCGATCATCTTCAACAAGGCGCCGTCCTGCATCGTCGGCCCGAACGACGACGTGATCCTGCCGAAGGCCTCGGCGAAGACCGACTGGGAGGTGGAGCTCGCGATCGTGATCGGCAAGCGCGCCTCCTACGTCCACGCCAACGAGGCCCTCGACTACGTGGCGGGGTACTGCGTCTGCAACGACGTCTCGGAGCGGGAATTCCAGCTGGAGCGCGGCGGCACCTGGACCAAGGGCAAGGGCTGCCCGACCTTCGGCCCCCTCGGCCCCTGGCTGGTGACGCCGGACGAGATCCCGGACGTCCAGAACCTGGGCATGTGGCTCGACGTGAACGGCGCGCGGATGCAGACCGGCTCGACGCGCACGATGATCTTCGACTGCCGCCAGATCGTCTCCTACCTGTCGCACTTCATGCTGCTGGAGCCGGGCGACGTCATCACCACCGGCACGCCGCCGGGGGTCGGGCTCGGGATGAAGCCGCCGCGCTACCTGAAGGCGGGCGACGTGGTGAGCCTCGGCATCGAGGGATTGGGCGAGCAGCGCCAGACCGTGATCGCCTTCGACGACTGGACCGCCAAGGTGGCGGCGGGCGAGCCGACGAACTGAGCGGGATCGCCGCGGCCCCGCCCGGGGCCGCGGCGCGCCCCGGCCGCATCAATCCTTGAGGTCGTCCGGCACCTTGCCGCCGTTCTCCTCGAGCTTCCGGATCACCTGCTTGTGCAGCCAGACGTTCATCGTGGCGGTGTCGTCGGTGTCGCCGCCGTAATGCAGCTCGGCCGCGAGCTGCTTGCGGGCCGTCAGGCTGCTGTCGAGGTGCAGGAGCTTCATCAGGTCGACGATCGAGGTGCGCCAGTTCAGCGGCTGGCCGGCCTTGGCGGCGAGGCCGTTCAGGACCGCCTCGACGTCGACCTTGCCGTCGACGGTGGGGACCGTGCCGGTGGCGGCCGGCTCGGCGGAGCCGCCCGCGGAGGGGGCGGAGGAGGCCGAGGCCGGGGCGTTCGGCGTCGCCGCCTGGGCCTCGCCGCCGAAGGGATGGAGGATCTTGCTGACGATCGATCCGAGCAGGCTCATCGCGGTCTCTCCTTGTGATGTGGGCCGGCGAGCGGGGCCGGCCCGGCCCAGCGCCGCCGTTAACGAAACGCCGCGTCCCGCGTTCCGGCTGCCGCGGCGGCGATGACGCGCGGCCGACTTTGCCCTAAGCAGCCGGCGCGCGCATGACATCATGGGGCCCGGCCCCGACCCGCAGGACAGCATGACAGGGGATCCCATCCGCCGCCCGCTCGACGACGTCTGGTACTGCGTCGGCGAGAGCCGCCGCTTCCGCGAGGGGCGGCTCTGTGCCGTCACGCTCGGCGAGGAGGCGATCGTGGTCGGGCGGGCGGCGGGCGGCGGCCTCTTCGCCCTGCGCGACCGCTGCCCGCACCGGGGCATGGCGCTCTCGGCCGGGCGCCTGGTCGAGGGCCGCCTCGTCTGCCCGTTCCACGGCTGGGAGTTCCGGCCGGACGGGCAATGCGCGGCGATTCCCGCCCTCGCGGCCCGGGACGAATCCGACTTCCGCACCGTGCGGCTGCCGCGCTTCTCCGTGAGGGAGGTGTCCGGCCTCGTCTGGATCGCGGCGGGCGAGCCGCGGCCGGACGCGCCGCCGATCCCGGAGGTGGAGTTCCCCTACGCGGGCATGCTGGTCGAGACGCTGGAGGTCGAGGCGAGCTTCGACCTCGTGGCGTTGAGCTTCGTCGATCCGGCCCATGTCGCCTACGTGCACGATCTGTGGTGGTGGCGGACCTCCAAGACCCTGCGGGAGAAGGAGAAGCACTTCGCCCCCTCCCCGTTCGGCTTCACCATGACGAGCCACAGGGCGAAGAGCGCCTCGGCGGTCTACCGCCTGCTCGGGGCGGTGCCGGAGGTCGAGATCGAGTTCCGCCTGCCGGGCGTGCGGCTGGAGCGGATCAGGGCCGGGGAGAAGCGCATGGCGAACTACACCTTCGCGACGCCGCTCGGCCCGGGCCGCACGGCGCTCGTCAACGCGATGTACTGGAACCTGCCGCTGCTGAACCTCCTGCGGCCGCTGGCGCGGCCGCTGATGCGGCAATTCCTCGGCCAGGACCGCGACGTGCTGCAGGTCGCCCAGAAGGGCCTCGACCGGAAGCCCGCGATGGTGCTGATCGGGGAGAGCGACGTGCAGTCGCAATGGTATTTCAGCCTCAAGCGCGAGTTCCTGCGCGCCCGTGAGGCGGGCGCGGCCTTCGCCAACCCGCTCGCGCCGCGGCTCCTGCGCTGGCGCAGCTGAGCCGCGCCGCCGCTCAGTCGCCGCGGCGGCCCTCGCTCATCCGGTCCTTGCAGCGATAGCCGAGGAAGCACCTCCCGGCATCCGCCGAGGGACCGAAGAAGGGTTCGGTCGTCTGCTCGATCGGGCAGAAGCCGATGTCGCGCACCAGGCGCTCGTAGGTGAAGGGCCCGGTGTCGACGATGGCCTCCCCGCGCTGGTTCAGCAGGGCCAGGACCTGGCCGCAGCGCAGGGCGGGGGCCGGCACGCGGTTCGGCAGGTCCCGGGCCAGGGCGGTGCCGGGAAGCAGCAGGAGACCGAGGATGCGGGCGAGCTTGAGCATGGCCGCGGTATAGCGCGTCGCGGCCCGAGAGTCCCGGCTTCCGACGCGCGGCGCGCCGCCGGCCCCCCGCCCGATCGGCGCGCGCTCCTCAGATCAGCGGGGCGACCAGGAAGGCCAGGCCGACGCCGAGGCCGAAGCTGCCGGCGATCAGGAGCGCCTCGTGCAGACGCCGCGTCATCGCCGCGCCAGGCCCGCGACGCGGGCGAGGCCCGGCTCCGGCGCCTCGGCGACGCAGCGGGCGCCCTCGTAGGGCCAGGTGCTGCAGGGCCGCGCGGCCGTCCGCTGCGCGCCCGCGAGGGAGAACAGGGCGATGTCCTGCGGCTCGGGCCGGAAGGACGCCACCGGCAGCCGCTCGGTGAAGCGCTTGTCTGTGAAGCGCTTGGCCGCAGGGGCGACGTGCGCCTCGGCGCCCGTCCCGGACGGGACCAGGGCGTAGGAGGCCAGGGCGGCCAGGGCGGTGATCAGCGTGGCGGTCCGGATCATGGTGCGCTCCCCTCGCGGCCCTGCGGCCGTCTCTGGGGCGCTGTGTAGGCGCGCGGCGTTGCGCGCGAATTGCGCCGGCGCACATCGCGGATTGCGTCGCGCGGCGGGGGACGCAACACTTCGCGCCCTGCCCTTCGGGAACGAAGCCTTCAGCTGGACCGTTGAGACTCGGGATGGCCGGGCGGGACCCGGCGGAGCGGGACGATGACGATGGCTGGGCTGATCCGGATCCTCTGCCTCGGCGCCGCGGGGCTGCTGCCGCTCTCCGCGCAGGCGGGGCCCCGGCGCCTCCCGCCCGACATCGACGCGACCGGGACGGTGGGCGGGCGCGCGCCCTGGTCGCAGCCCTGGGAGTACGATTCGGGCAGCGACAACGACCACCACCCCGAGCGGCCCTACTACCAGCAGGGCCGCGGCCAGCAGACCGGCGGACCGGCCCGCAACCTCCTGCCCGACGACGGGCTTCACATCGTCCCGCGCTGAGCCGCCGCGAGCCGCCGGTGGGCGGCCCGCTCGCCGGCCTCGGCCGCGCACTTGCCGACATGGGCGGCGCGGTTGACGACCTGGAGGTTCGGCACGCCCCAGTAGCCGAGCAGGCGCGGCCAGGGCGCGTCCCGGTGCTCGCGCCAGACCTGGTAGAGGGGCACCCGGTGATCGACCTCGGCGCTGCGCAGCAGGCGCTTGCCGGTCTCCGGGCAGCGGTGGCGCTGGCGCGCCTTCAGCACCTTCGCGTGGTCGCTCGCGGCGATCCAGAACTTCCAGGCGGTGACGCAGGCGGCGTGCCAGCCGGCATTCCGGTTGGGCGCGCCGGCGCCCCAGAGATCCGCGTGCCAGCCGAAGCGGAAGACCGGCTGGCCGCAGATGCAGCAATGGCCGCGCCCGCGGGCGAAGGCCGGCTCGCGGAAGGGGGCGGGCGGCAGGCGGAAGCTCGCGCCGAGCCCCTCCTCCTTGCTGCCGAGCCGCCACGTCCAGCCCTCGGGATGGCCGCTGCGGGCGGCGAGGGCCCGGGCGAGACGGTCGGCCCGGATCACGTGGCCGCGCCAGTAGCTCTCGACGGCGAGGCGCGGGGTCGGGGGCACGAAGGGCCGCGAGAGCGCGTGGCGCAGCACCAGCGGCGGGAAGATGGCGGGCAGCGCCTTCTCCAGGCGGGCGCGGGAGACGGCGTTGCGCGCCTCCCGCCACTCCGCCGCCTTGCTCCTGCGCTCCCCCGCCATCCGCTCGCTCCTCCGGGCACACTCATCCCGGCGGCCCGGGATGCCGACGCATCGGGCCGCCGACCCTCTCGAATGGGCGACACCAAGCCCGAGGCTTGGCGCCGATTCGAGAACGGAACCCACGTTCGTGAGCAACGACCGTGGGTGTCACCGGATGGTTATCGCAGGCGGGACGTGAAGACGGGGTTGCGCGGCGGGGTCGGTCGCCTCAGGCGCCGCCGATCGGCTCGGTGACCTTGCCGGTCCCGGCGCAGTCCGGGCAGGACGTGCCCTCGACGCGGCCGGAGCCGTGGCAGCGGGGACAGATGTTCTCGCCGGTGCCGGGGGTACCGGGCGGGGCCTTGTCGCCGGGTTTGGCGGAATCCTTGGCGGGATCGGTGGCCGTCATGGTGCGCTCCTCCTGACGACACATCCGCCGAGCGGGCCGGAGGGTTCCCGTCAGCCGGTGAGGCCGAGCAGCGTCGCGGCCCCGAAGAGCAGGACCGAGAGGACCGCGGCGGCGAGCAGGATGAGGGCGCCGCGGGATTCGCGCAGGTCGTCGTTCATGAGGCGCCGTTCTCGAGTCGGCCGATCCGGCGCGGGCGCCTGCGGGCGCCCGCCGGGGCCGATCCAAGCACAGCCGGAAGCCGGTTGCGAGCCGGCTCGGCCGCGCCGGCTCAGCCGCGGCACGGCTCAGCCGCGGGACGGCTCAGCCGCGGGACGGCTCAGCCGCGGGACGGCTTGGCCTCTGCCGGGGCCGCCGCGACTCCCTCGGGCGTGGGCGCGGGCGCGCCGACGCCGAAGGTGCTCACGGCCACGTGGAGGCCGATGGCCGGTGCGAAGACGAGGGCGAGGAGAAGGATCAGCGCGACGGCGATGCTCTGATCACGGCGATCGGCCACCGCGGCCGCGCGGGCGGTTCCGGAAAACAGGGTCATGGCTCACCTCATGCGACCAGCCGCCTCTCGACTGGTCGCGGGCGAGCCCGATCACACGATCAGGCGCGGCTCACGCACCAAGCGCAGGCGGCGTGGTCCTTCGACTACTGTCGCTGGACATGGAGTTCGTGGTTCCGGTGGAGCCGCGCGAACGGCCGAGGCGAGGACGCGCGGACGCCCCCAATTGCGCTCGGAGGCGGCCGGCGTCAAGCGCGCAGCGGTGGTTCGGCGGCGTTTTTCACTGCGGTGCGGCCCGCTGGGGACAGGGACCGCCTCACCCCTCGGAAATGCCCGGGACGGGTGCCGGGTTCCGGGCCTTCGGCACCGGTCCGGGAGGCGCACGAACCCGGATTCCGCCCGGGCCCCGGGCAGCAGGCGTGGGCGGGCCGAGGCGTCCTCCGCTCAGGCCTCGGGTTCAGGCTCCGGACTCGCCGGGGCGCGCGCCGCCGGGGGCCGCCTCGCCGGGGGCCGCCTCGCAGCGCCGGCGGCCATGTCCGCCGCACCGGCTCGGGCGCGCGCCGCCGCCTCCAGGCGGGCGGCGACGAGGGCCTGGAGGCGCTCCAGGTGGCGATCGCGCAGGCCGAGCGCCGCGCAGGAGGCGGCGGTGTTGAGGAGGTACTCCGCGTTCGGCCCGAGATGGCCGCAGGCCGCCGCGATGCGCGCGGCGATCGCCTCCTCGCCGAGGCGGCCGGCGTAGCGCTCGCCCGCGCGGTTCGCCACGAAGGCGAGCGCCGGGACGGTCCCGGCCTCGGTCCGGGCCGCCAGCCAGCGCGCCGCGTAGCCGCGCCCGCGCATCTCCCGGTGCCAGACCGGGCGCAAAGCCGCGAGCGGGTCCGGCCCGGCGAGCCGGTAGGCGAGGCCGCGGCAGCGCCCGCCGCGGTCGAGGGCGAGCATCACCCCGGGATTGTCGCGCGTGCCGCGGAAGCGCCATTGCCAGAGGCAGAACCGCCGGTGCCACCCGGGCAGGCCGGCCGCGCGCCGCTCCGCGAACGGGAATTCGGGCCGCCACATCAGGGCTCCGTAGGCGAAGAGCCAGATCTCGTCCGGCGGGCCGGGCTTGGCGGCGAGGGCGGCGGCGAGCAGCGCCTCGGTCTCGGCCTCGGACAGGAGCGGCACCGCCGCGGCGTCGTCGGGCACCGGATCGGGATGCGCCCGGGCGATCAGGGCGGCGGTCAGGACGGGGCGGTCCGTCACGGCGCGGGACCCCGCCCGCGCCCGCGCGATCGGCGCAACCCTTCGTTCATTCCACCCTTCCCGCCCCGGCGCGCGCGCCGCGCCGGCGCTGGCGACCGGCCGGCCCGTCTGGTAACCGAATAGGACTAAACACCCAAGCTCCCCGGCCGCGCCCCCGTGACAGCTCCCGTGCCGCCCACCCGCGCCGACGGCGCCGGCGCGCCTCGCCCGCCTCCCACGGGGGCCGAGCGGTCGCTCCGGATCGTCGTGGTGGCCGCCGTGCTGCTGCCGGCGCTGGTGCTCGCCACGGGCGCTTGGCTCTCCTACCAGAGCCATTGGCGGGACGCGCGGCTGCGCCTCGCCCAGACCCTGGACCTCGTGCGCGAGCACGCGGTCAAGGTGTTCGAGACGGCGGACCTCGTGACCCGGCAGGCCAACCAGATCCTGGACGGCCTGCCGGACGAGGCGATCCGGGCCCGCGGCCCCGACCTCTCCCGCCAGCTCCGGGAGCTCAGCGACACGCTGGCGCAGGTGAGCGACATCTGGGTTCTCGACGCGCGGGCGAGGCCCCTGGTCAGCGCCGGCGCACCGCCCGAGGGGCGCGAGCCGGAATTCCTGGAGCGCCCCTTCTTCCGCCTGCACCGGGACGGGGGCCTGCCGCCGGGCCGGGACTACGTCGGCGAGGTGATGACCGGGGTGGACGGGGCCGCGGTCTTCCAGGTGAGCACCGCCCGGCGCGGCCAGGGCTTCCGGGGCATCGTCGCGGTGGCGATCGACCCGGCCTATTTCCGGGACTTCTACGCGCAGGTGCGCGAGAGCGGCCTCGACACCGTCTCGCTGCTGCGGGAAGACGGGGCGATCCTGGCGCGGGTGCCCGAGCAGCCGGGGCGCGTCGCGCGCGTGCCGCCCGACAGCGGCTTCCTCGCGGCCCTGTCCCGGGCGCCCGGACAGGGCTTCTACGTGACCCGCTCGGCGGTGGACGGGCAGGAGCGGCTCTACGGCTACCGGCGGCTCCCGACCTACCCGGTCTACGTCACCGCCGGGATCGACCGCGCGCGCATCCTGGCGGAGTGGCGCGACACGATGGCGAGCCACCTCGTCTTCGGCATCCCGGCGACGGCCGGGTTGGTGGCGCTGACGCTCGTGGCCCTGCGGCGGACCCGGCGCGAGGGCGAGGCCCTGGCGCAGCTGCGCGCCGAGATCCTGCGCCGGGAGGCGAGCGAGGAGCAGCTGCGCCAGTCGCAGAAGATGGAGGCGGTCGGGCGCCTCACGGGCGGGCTCGCGCACGACTTCAACAACCTCCTCACGGTCGTGCTGGGCTCCCTCGAATTGCTGCAGCGGCGCATGGGCGAGACCGATGCCCGCCAGCTGCGCCTCCTGGAGAACGCGGTGGGCGGGGCCCAGCGCGCCGCGGCGCTGACGCAGCGCCTCCTCGCCTTCGCGCGCCGCCAGCCCCTCGACCCCAGGCCCGTCGACGCCAACGCCCTCGTCTCGGGCATGGCCGAGCTCCTGCGCCAGACCCTCGGCGAGACGGTGCGGCTCGAGACGGTGCTGGCCGGCGGGCTCTGGCGGACCTTCGCGGATCCCAACCAGCTCGAGAACGCGCTCCTCAACCTCGCGGTGAATGCCCGCGACGCCCTGCCGGAGACCGGCGGGCGCCTGACCATCGAGACCGCCAACGCCGACCTGGACGACGCCTACGCGGCGGCCCGGACGGAGGTCGCGGCCGGGCAGTACGTCCTCGTGGCGGTGACCGACAACGGCAGCGGCATGCCCCGGGAGGTGCTGGCGCGGGCCTTCGAGCCCTTCTTCACCACCAAGGAGCAGGGCCGCGGGACGGGCCTCGGCCTGTCCCAGGTCTACGGCTTCGTGCGCCAGTCGGGCGGGCACGTCGCGGTCTATTCGGAGCTCGGCCAGGGCACGACGGTCAAGATCTACCTGCCCCGCCACGCGGGGCCCGAGGAGCGCCCCCCTCCCCCCGTCCCCGACGCCCTGGCCCTCGCGCAGGAGGACACGACCGTGCTGGTCGTCGAGGACGAGGCGGCGGTGCGCCAGTTCACCGTCGAGGCGCTCGCGGATCTCGGCTACCGGGTGCTGGCCGCGGACGGGGCCGCCGCCGCCCTCAACCTGCTGGCGCTCCACCCGGAGGTGGGGCTCCTCCTCACCGACGTCGTGATGCCGGAGGTCAACGGCCGCAGGCTCGCCGACGAGGCCCTGCGCCGCCGCCCCGACCTCAAGGTCGTGTTCATGACCGGCTATACCCGCAACGCCATCGTGCACAACGGCATGCTCGATCCCGGCACGCAGCTGATCACCAAGCCCTTCACGGTGGCGCAGCTCGCCGCCAAGCTGCGCGCCGTGCTCGGGGCGGCGCGCCCGGCCCCGTGACGGGGTGCGGCGACGCACCGCCGCCGGAGCGCGGCTCGGGAAGGATGCCCGCCTCACGACGGAGATCGGGCGATGCGCTTCATCCGGACCCTGCGGGCGATGTGGCTCCTGCGCAAGGCGAACAGGGACCTCGAGGAAGCCCGGACCCTGCGGGAGGCCGCCGAGGCCTGCCGGGCCAGGGCGGATCAGCGGCTGGCCCGGGCCGGCCGGCTGCTGGCGGGCACGCCCCTGCGGCAGGACTCCCAGGGGCACCCGCTGGTCGTCGCCCTCGTGCGGCGCTGCATTGCAGCATGACGGCCGCAGGATCAACTTGCCCGCTCAACGAGCGCTGTTCCTCTCGGTCAATCCGCCGCACTGCCTGATTTTTACGGCTGACGTGACCTAGGGGGACTGAATAGATAATCTTTCCGCAACGAGTCCGGCCGCATCTGGAGAGATGGCGCGCCGGGATCCGGCGTCGGGCCAGCTGGGGCAGGTGTCGGGGACGTCGGCTGCGGCCGGTACGCGGGAGGTGTGTGTGCAGGCCAGGACGACAGACGGCGCCACCAGCCTCAGCCGCCGCCTCTGGATCGCGATCCTCCTCATCGGCGCGGGCCTCGCGGCCCTGAGCGCGACGCTGGTCGCCCCGGCCGTGACGGCCTTCCTCCGGTCCCGGCACAACCTCGCCGAGATCGCGCAGTTCGCGCGCGTGCTCGAGGCCGCCAACCGCATCTCGGCCGAGCGCGGGCCGGCCAACGTCGCCATGTCCCAGGATCCCGCCGGCAACGCGGCGGCCCTGACGCGGCTGCGGGAGTTCCGCGAGGCCACCGACCGGGCGCTCGCGCAGCTCCACGGCCCGGACGATCCCGACGGGCTCACCGGCCCGGCCCGGCGCCTCCCGGCCGACCTCATCGACGCCGCGCAGGCGAGGCTGCGCGCGGCGCGCCGGGAGGTCGACGAGATCGCCCGGATGCCGGCCGCCGCCCGCGGCGCGGACCAGATCCGCGCGGCCGTCGGGGCGATGATCGCGGTCGTCGACCAGTTCCAGGACGTCGTGACCTGGGAGGTCCGGACGCTGCGCGAGCTCGACCCGGCGCTCGCCGGCCAAGCCATGGTGGCACGGGCGGTGAGCGACCTGAGGGAGCATGGCGGGCGCATCGCCTCCTTCATCGTCCCGGCGCTGGCCGTGCGCGCGCCGCTCGGCGAGGTCCACCTCGCCGAAGCCGTCGAGACCCGCGGGCGCCTGCGCGAGATCTGGCAGCTCCTGCAGGGCCAGATCCCCGCCGCCCTCGATCCGCTGATGCGGGAGGTCGAGAGCCGCTTCCTGGGCGAGGGGCTCGGCACGGTCGAGGCGGTGATCGCCGAGGGGCGCGGACCTTCGGGGCGCTACTCGCTCGATGCGCAGACGCTGACCGCCCGCTACGTCCCGACCCTGAAGCCGCTCGAGGACTTGCGCACGGCCTTTCTCGCCCGGATGAATGCGGCCTCCGCCCGGGAGCGCGACGGGGCGCGCGACGCGCTCGCCGCGGCCGGCCTCGTGACGCTCGCCGCCCTCGCCCTGATCGGCGGCCTCCTCGGCTCCCTGCGCGCCTCGATCCTGCGGCCGCTCCTCGACGCGCGGGAGGCGATCGTCGCCCTGGCGGGAGGCGTCGATCCCGCCCCCGTCCGGGCGCCCATGCGCGTCCGCGAGATCGCCCTCCTGTTCGACGCCCTCCTGGTTCTGCAGAAGCGGCTGCAGGAGCGCGCGAACCTGATGCAGACGCTGCGCCGGCAGGCGGAGACGGACGGGCTGACCGGATTGTACAATCGCCGCGCCCTGACGCGCGACCTCGCGACCCTCGACGCCCGGCCGGCGGGGGGCCTCGCCGGGCTGCTGCTGATCGACGTCGACGGCTTCAAGCGGGTCAACGACAGCTTCGGCCACGCCGTCGGGGACGTCCTCCTGCGCCTCGTCGGCCAGCGCCTGCAGGGGGACGTGGGCGGGTCGGGGCTGGTGGCGCGCATCGGCGCGGACGAGTTCGCGGTCCTGCTCCCCGATCTGGCGGAGCCCGCCGAGGGGGAGCGGACCGCCGACAGGATCCTCGGCGGCCTCGCGGAGCCCTTCCGGGTGGCCGAGCAGATCTTCCACCTCGACGCCAGCATCGGCGTGGCGGTCGCGCCGCACGGCCAGCGCGGGGCGGACGATCTCCTGGCCCGCGCCGACATGGCGCTGCACGAGGCGAAGCGGGCGGGGCAGCATTGCCGGCGGGTTTTCCGGCCCGAGATGCGGCGCAGCCTCCTCGCCTGGACGGCGTGCCAGCAGGAGATGCCCCGCGCCCTCGCCGAGGGGGAGTTCGTCCTGTTCTACCAGCCCCAGCTGCGCCTGCGCGACCGCACCATCGCGGGGGCGGAGGCGCTGATCCGCTGGCGGCATCCGGAGCGCGGCCTCCTCGCCCCGGCGGATTTCCTGGCCCCGCTGGAGAGCAGCCGCGCCGCGGAGGATGTCGGGCGCTTCGTGCTGCGCACCGCCTGCGCCGAGGCCGCCGGCTGGCGCCGCCGCGGCCTCGGGGAACTGCGCGTCGCGGTCAACCTGTTCAGCCGGCAGTTCCTGTCCCGGGACCTCGTCGAGGAGGTGCGCGCGGCCCTCGCCGAGGCGGCGCTCCCGGCCTCGGCCCTGGAACTGGAGATCACCGAGACCATCATCCTCCAGCACGACGACGCGCTGATCCCGCCGCTCCGGGCGCTGCGGGACATGGGCGTGGGCCTCGCCTTCGACGATTACGGCACCGGCTACGCGTCCCTGAGCCTCCTGAAGCGCTTTCCCCTCACCCGCCTGAAGATCGACCGCTCCTTCGTCCGCGGCATCCCGGATTCCGCCCAGGACCTGGCGATCGTGCGCTCGGTGGTGGCGCTCGGGCGCAGCTTCGGCCTGGAGGTCACGGCCGAGGGGATCGAGACCCCCGCGATGCTGCGCTGCGTGACCGCGGAGGGCTGCCAGGAGGGCCAGGGCTACCTGTTCGGGCAGCCGATGGCGGCCGACCTCTTCGCCGCGCAGTGCTGGGCCGAGGGCCGCCGGACCGCCTGATCCGACGGCTTGCGTCGCCATGCGAAACTCGGCTTCGCTCACGCGCCGCGCGGGCTTGCCATACGAAATCCGATGGATTGCTTCGCAATGCGGATTTCGGCTTCGCTCACGCGCCGCGCGGGCTTGTCATCCGCTGTCCGGACGATCACGGCCGGGCAGGGGATGACGGGCGGCCCCGCTCAGCCGGCCGGCCGCGCCAGCCACGCCACCGCGACCGCCGGCCCGCAGGTCGAGGCCCAGGCCTCGGCGCCCGCCGCGAGGTGCGGGGCGATCAGGTCGGCGAGGTCCCGAACCGGGCGCCCGAGCCGGGCGGCGAGGCGCGTCGCGACGAAGCGGCCCGCCCCGCAGGCGATCACCGGCGCCCGCGCCGGCAGGTCGCCGCGCGAGAGGATCACGGCGGCCGCGTCGTGCAGGAGGCGCAGCTGCGCCTCCGCGAAGTGGCCGGCGAGGCGGCTCCAATCGGCGGGGCTGCCCTCGTGGCGGTCGCGCCCGATCATGCGGGCGAGCCGCGTCTCGGTCTCGGGCCGCGACTTGCCCTTGAGGTCCATCGTGTCCTGCTGGTCCTCCTCGGCGGGCAGGTCGCCGAGCAGCCGGTGCACGTCGCCGGTCGCCGCGAAGGTCTCGGCCATCAGGGCGGTGCGGCGGCCGCGGAAGGGCGCCCAGGGGCTCAGGGCGAGGAGCGGCGTGCGCACGACGCCGGTATAGACCAGCTCGCCGGTCTCCAGCCGCTCCGCGTCGCTGTAGCCGCGCGCGGCGGGCCGCCCGGCCGCGACCGGGATCAGGTCGGCCGTGGTCGAGCCGATATCGACGAGCAGCGCCTCCGGGACGAGGCGGCCGACCAGGGCGGCGGTGGCGTACCAATTGGCGCTGGCGATCTCCGCCGCGGCCGGGGCCGCCGCCTCGGGCGCGACGAAGCCCGACCGCCCGGCATAGATCGCGACCGGGCCGGAGAGCGACCGGTCCGCCCAGGCGGCGAGCTGCGCCACCCCGTCGGCCCGGTCGGCGAAGCAGTCGGTGAGTTCGCCCGTCATGGTGACGGCGTGGTGCGCGGGGCCCCGCGCCCAGTCCGGCAGGCCGGCGAGCGCCGCGTCGAGGGCGGAGAGCCCGCGCCAGAGCGGGCACGGCGCCTGGACCACCGCCCGCACGGCGCCCTCCTCCACCAGCGCCGCCTTGACATGCACCCCGCCGAGGTCCCAGCCGATGGTGCGGGCGGCGGAGGCGGAATCATGCGGCAGGGGCACGGGCAGGTCTCGCGGCGGGTGGGAACCGGGGCCGGGGTGGCATGAGCGGGGCCGCGGGCGCAAGCCCGATCGCGGGCCGGGAGCCGGTCGCGATCATCCCGGTCCTCGACCTGCGGCGCGGGCAGGTGGTGCGGGCGCGGGCCGGCGAGCGCCACGCCTATGCGCCGATCCGCACGCCGCTGAGCGCGAGCGCGGATCCGGGCGCGGTGGCGGCCGGGCTCCTCGCCGCCTGGCCGGCGCGCCGGCTCTACGTGGCGGATCTCGACGCGATCATGGAGGGCGCGCCGCCCGACCGCGCGGCGCTGCGCGCCGTCGCGGCGGCCGCGCCCGGGGTGGAATTGTGGGTCGATGCCGGCTTCGCCGGCGAGGCGGCGGTCGCCGCCTTCCTGGAGGCGGGGCTCGGCCGGCCGGTGCTCGGCAGCGAGAGCCAGGGCGATCCGGACCTCGTGCGCCGCCTCGGCGACGCGGCGATCCTGTCCCTCGACAGCCGGGACGGCGCGCCGCTCGGCCCGGCCGCCCTGCACGAGGATCCGTCCCTGTGGCCGTCCGAGATCATCGTGATGGCGCTCGGGCGGGTCGGGAGCGGGGCGGGGCCGGACCTCGCCGGGATCGCGGCGGTGCGGGCGCGGGCGCCCGCGGCCCGGCTCTACGCCGCCGGGGGTCTGCGCGGCCCGGAGGATCTGGCGGGTCTGCGCGCGGCGGGCGCCGCCGGGATCCTGGTCGCGAGCGCGCTCCACGACGGCCGCCTGCGGCCGGAGCATCTCTCCTGACGGGTCGGAGATCTTTCGGTCTCCGGCACGACCACTCCGCTCAACCGAATGGCGAGGACCTGTCCGGCTCGGATCTGCTTCCAGGAACCGACCGCGAGGCGGGACGGATGGGGATGCCGCGCGTGACGTGCGGTGATCTTCTGAAATTGTGATCGGCACAAGACTTGAACGGTAAGATTGTCGATTGATCGCGTAGCGGTGCGGGCACACGGACGCTTCGCGGCCGCCTGCGCCGAGTCCCGGCCCCCCTCCCCTCCGGTCCGGTCGTGCGGGACAGGGGAGAGCCTTGGCCGGAGCTCTCGCCGAGCCGAAGGTCGGGCCGGACCGCCCACCGGGACTCCGTCCGGCACCCATCCCGCGCAGATCGGAACCAAGCCCCCCGAGGCCGAGAGAACGCCCGAGCGCGGCGCACCGCTCCCGCACGACCGAAGCCGGACGATCCCGCCCGGCCCGCGCGCGGCCCGGCCGAGCCGGTCCCGCCGGGCGCCGCCGCGGATCGCCCCGCGGGCGCCGCCGGGTCCTCGAAGCCGCGCGGGGTGTGTTCGCGAAGCCGCACCCGGCGCCTTTGCGGCGATCCCGCCGGGCTCCGGCCGCACTTGACCTTAAGGAAGCTTGCGTAAAGTAAGTAGGTATGAGAACCCTGCTTTCGACGCAGCTCGCGTCGCAGGCGAGTGCCTATCGGTCCGCATATCCGATCAAGAACCGCGATAATGCCAGGAATATTTCCCCGCTTGCTCCGGTCTGATCGGGCCGATCGCGAGATAATCCAAGGCGGCGCACCGATCGGAAACGCTGGTCGGCCGGACAATCTACTCGGGGTGGGCGTCATGATGCAGGATTCGACGGCGCGCGGGCGGGCAGCGGTCGCCGGTCGGGCCGGGCCGTGGCCGGCGATGGCGATCGGGGCGCTCGCGGCCGCGGCGGCGGGCATCGTCCCGGCCCGCGCCCAGACCGCCTCGCAGATCACGCCACCGTCCTTCCGCCCCGCCCCCCAGGCCCGCGGGGCGGGCCTCGTCATCCCGGAAGGGGCCGGGCCCGAGGCGCCGCCCGGCGCCGAGCGCGTCTCGGTCCGCCTCGGCGCCGTCGCGGCCGAGGGAACCCTGCCGGCCCTGGAGGGCGCCACCCGCGCCCTCGCCGACCGGCTCGCCGCCGGCCCCGTCACCCTGGCGCAGATCTTCGCGGCCGCCCGCGACCTCGAACAGGCCTACGCCGCCGAGGGATACGCCCTGGTGCGGGTGGTGCTGCCCGCCCAGGCGCTCCGCGACGGCGGCGCGCTGCGGCTCGTCGTGATCGACGGCACCCTGGAGCGGATCGACACCGCCGCCCTCCCGCCCGAGATCCGCGACCGCGTCGCCGCCCTCCTCGCCCCCCTGGCCGGGCGCCGCGGCCTGCGCCTCGCCGAGATCGAGCGCGGGCTGATGCTGGCCGGCGACACCCCCGGCACGGTGCTGCGCTCCACCCTCGCCCCCGGCACCGCCCCGGGCTCCAGCATCCTGGTGGTCGAGGCGCGCTACAAGCCCGTCACCGGGATGGTCGGCGTCGACAACACCCTCTCGGACGCGCTCGGGCGGAACCCGGCGAGCCTCGGCCTGGAGATGAACTCGCCCACCGGCCACGGCGAGCAGCTCTACCTGCGCGCCGGCGGCGCCGCGATCCCGGCCGGCCAGGCCAGCCTGTTCTCGCCGCGGCCGCTCAACCGCTCCCTGGCCGCCGGCCTGATCCTGCCCCTCGGCAGCGACGGCGTCACCCTCAACCTGGAGGCCACGGATGCGCGCACCACCGCCAAGCCGCGCCCCGGCAACCCGGCCTTCACCTCGGACTTCTCGCGCTACTCCGCGCGGCTGCGCTACCCGCTGATCCGCGCGCGCGACCTCACCCTCGCCGCCGAGGCGAGCTTCGACGCGCAGGAGGAGCGCCTCACGGTCATCCGGCCGATCGAGGCCCCGTTCAGCCTCGACCGGCTGCGGGTCGCCCGGGCGAGCGGCGACGCGCTCTGGGTCCTGCCCACGGACGGCGTCCTGACGGCGCGCCTGACCGGCTCCTTCGGCCTCGACGGGCTCGGCGCCCGGGCGGCGCCCCTGCCCGGGCCGGGCGTGGTGCCGCTCTCGCGCCAGGGCGCGCGGCCGGACTTCCAGAAGCTGGAGGCGAGCCTCGGCCTCGCGCAGCCCCTGGCCGAGCACCTCGCCCTCGACCTCAGGGCCCGGGCCCAGACCTCGTTCAACCAGGCCCTGCCGCGGGCCGAGCAATTCGGCATCGCCAGCCTGTCGGGCCTGTCCTCGTTCGATTCCGGCCTGTTCCAGGGCGACGAGGGCTACGTGCTGCGCGGGGAGGTGCAATTCCCCTTCGTGGCCTCGGTCCCGATGCCGTTCCGCCTGCCCTCGCTGCCGGCCCAGCTCGGCACGGGCTTCCAGGAGGCGGAGAGCGCCGCGGCGGGGCTGGTCGCGACGCCCTACGGCTTCGGGGCCTTCGGGCTGGTGCGCCAGCAGCGCCCGACCTCCCTGGAGCGGCCGATGGTGCGGGGCGCCTCCTACGGGCTGGGGCTCCGGCTCGCGGCCTCGCCGCAGGCGAGCTTCACCAACCTGAGCGCCAGCCTCGAATACGGCCGCTCCGCGCGCTCCGACCGGCTGCCCGCCGAGGACCGCGTCACCTTCAGCGTCACCCTGCAATTCTGATCGAACGGCCCCGCCGATGCCCGTGCGCTCCCTCGCCCCCCGCCTCCTCGCCGCGCTGCTGGCCACCACGGCCCTGACCCGGACGGCCCCGGCCCAGACCCTGCCGAGCGGCGGGCAGGTCGTCGCCGGCAGCGTCAGCATCGGCGCGCCGCGGAACGGCGCCCTCACCGTCACCCAGGCCAGCCCGAACGCCATCGTGAACTGGCAGGGTTTCTCGATCGGCCAGGGCGGCCGGGTCGAGTTCCGGCAGCCGGACGCGCAGGCGGCGATCCTCAACCGGGTGACGGGGACGACGCCCTCGACCATCGCCGGGCAGCTCACCGCCAACGGGCAGGTCTACCTCGTCAACCCGAACGGCATCGCGATCACCCCGACCGGCCGAGTCGAGGCGGGGGCCTTCGTGGCCTCCTCGCTGGGCATCACGGACGGCGACTTCCTGGCCGGGCGGCGGTCGTTCCGGGGCTCGGGCGCCTCGGCGCCGGTGACCCAAGCGGGGACGCTGACCATCGCCCGCGGCGGCTACGCGGCGCTGATCGGCGGGGAGGTGGCGAATTCCGGCGTGATCACGGTGCCGGCCGGCAAGGTCGGGCTGGGCTCGGGCGAGGAGGCGACTTTGGACCTCGCCGGGGACGGGTTCCTGCAGGTGGCGGTGCCGACGCGGCGGGCGGGCGCGGGCGCGCTGGTGGCCCATTCGGGGGTGATCTCGGCCGAGGGCGGCACCGTGACCCTGCGGGCGGCGGCGGCGCGGGAGATGGCGCGGCAGGCCGTGAACCTGTCCGGCGTGGTGGAGGCGCGCAGCTTCACGACCCGGGGCGGCACCATCCTGCTCTCGGGCGGGGACGGGCAGGTCGAGGTCGGGGCGGCGGCGCGGCTCGACGCCTCGGGCGGCCCGCAAGGGGGCCGGGTGCGGATCCGCGGCCGGGAGGTTTCGGTGGCGGGCCGGATCGAGGCCTCGGGGGCGCGGGGCGGCCGGGTCGGGATCCGGGCGGGCGAGAGCCTGGCGCTGAGCGGCCTCCTCGCGGCGGCGGGCCGGTCGGGTGCGGGCGGGAGCGTGGTGGCGACGGCGCCCGCCATGGCGCTGAGCCTGGCGCGGATCGACGTGTCGGGGGCGGCCGGGGGCGGGCGGGTGCGGCTCGGGGGCGGGCGCCAGGGCCAGGGCGGGCTGGCGCACGCCACGACGCTGAGCGTGGATGCGGGCAGCGAGATCCGGGCGGAGGCGACGGCGCGCGGCGCGGGCGGGGACGTGGTGCTGTGGTCGGACGGGCGGACCGACTTTTCCGGGACGATCGTGGCGACGGGCGGCCGCCTGGGCGGGGATGGCGGCGCGGCGGAGGTGTCGTCGAAGGTGGTGCTGGCCTATCGGGGCCGCACCGACCTGACGGCGCCGGCGGGGGCGGCGGGGACGCTGCTGCTCGACCCCTACGACCTGACGATCTCGGGCGCCGCCGATTCGGGCCTGTCGGGCTTCGCCGCGTCGGCGAACGACAGCGTGCTGAGCGTGGGCACGCTGCAGACCGCGCTGGGCAGCGCGAACGTGACGGTGACGACCGGCACGGGCGGGAGCCAGGCGGGCGACATCACGGTGGCCGACCCGGTGACGTGGAGCGGCGGCACGACGCTGACGCTGGCGGCGGCGCGCCACGTGGCGGTCAACGCGAACCTCACCGGGGGGACGGGCGCGCAGATCGTGCTGCGGGCGGATGCGGCCGGCAGCGGCACCGGCACGGTGACCTTCGGGTCCGGCGTGCAGGCGACGGCGTCGGGCGGCGTGGCGCTGTACTACAACCCGGCCGATTATGCGACGCGACCGATTACGCGGCGAATGCCGGATCGGGGACGGTGCTGAGCGCCTGGATGCTGGTGAACACGGCGCAGAACCTGCAGGACGTCAGCAAGAACCTGTCGGGCGGCTACGCGCTCGGCCGGGACATCGATGCGAGCGAGACGGCGGGCTGGAACAACGGGAGCGGGTTCGCGCCGCTTGGGAGCGACACCCGTCGGTTCAAGGGCCTGTTCGACGGCCAGGGCCGCGTGATCACCGGCCTCGTGAGCAACCGGGGGAGCACGTCCAATATCGGTCTGTTCGGTGTCGTGGATGGGAGCGCGGCGGTCCGCAACGTCGGGCTCGTCGGCGGCCGCATGACCGGCGTCAGCAATGTCGGCGGGCTGGTCGGGACCAATTACGGCAGCATCAGCCAAGCCTCTGCCAGCGTCAGCGTGACGGGCGGCAGCGCTCTCGGCGGTCTGGTCGGGGCGAATTCCGGCAGCATCACCCAGGCCTCCGCGACCGGCAGCGTGACGAGCAGCGGCAGCACTGTCGGCGGCCTCGTCGGGGACAATTCCGGCAGCATCAGCCAAGCCTACGCGACCGGCAGCGTGACGGGCGCCGACGCACTCGGCGGCCTCGTCGGCAACAATGTCGGCAGCATCAGCCAAGCCTACGCGACCGGCAGCGTGTCGGGCAGCGGCGCTGTCGGCGGCCTCGTCGGGAACAGCGAGGGCAGCATCAGCCAAGCCTACGCGACCGGCAGCGTGGCGGGCAGCGGCGCTGTCGGCGGCCTTGTCGGGGCCAGCATGTTCCCCCAAATCACCTCGTCGTTTTGGGACACGCAGACCACCGGCCAGGGGACCAGCGCCGGGGGCATGGGCACCGGCCTGACCACCGCGTCGGCGCGCCAGGCGGCGAGCTACGCGGGCTGGAACTTCACGACGGATTGGTACCAGGCCGGCGACCTGCGGCCGATCGGGCGCTGGGAGGCGGCGCCGGCGGGCGCGGACGGGGTGATCTCGATCGCCACCCTGCACCAG
>NZ_KB900609.1:7240938-7507747 GCF_000379105.1 Methylobacterium sp. WSM2598
AGTGCCACGGCGGGCGCGGGTGCCTCCGACATCTGGGGCCCGGGCGGCTTCGTGCCGATCGGGAGCTCGTCGGCGCAGTTCACCGGCCTGTTCGACGGCCGCGGCGGCGTGATCCGGGGGCTGACGATCAACCGGCCCGCCCTCGACAACGTCGGCCTGTTCGGCGTCACCGGCGCAGGCAGCCTCGTGCGCGGCATCGGCCTCGTCGGCGGCAGCGTGACGGGCAAGAGCAATGTCGGCGGCCTCGTCGGGAACACCAGTCGCGGCACCATTACCCAGGTCTACGCCAGCGGCAGCGTGACGGGAGGGAGCAATATCGGCGGCCTCGTCGGGTTCAGTTCCGGCATCATCACCCAGGCCTATGCCAGCGGCGGCGTGACGGGCGCCAGCTATGTCGGCGGCCTCGTCGGGGCCCATTTCGGCCTCGGCACCATCACCCAGACCTACGCCAGCGGCCGCGTGACGGGCACGAGCTATGTCGGCGGCCTCGTCGGGGCCGCCAATACCCCCATCATCGCGTCGTTCTGGGACACGGAGACCACCGGCCAGGGGACCAGCGCCGGGGGCATGGGCACCGGCCTGACCACCGCGTCGGCGCGCCAGGCACGGAGCTACGCGGGCTGGAGCTTCACGACGGATTGGTACCAGGCCGCGGACCTGCGTCCGATCGGGCGCTGGGAGGCGGCGCCGGCGGGCGCGGACGGCACCGCCATCATCACCAACCTGCACCAGCTGCAGCTGATGGGGACGAATCTCGCCGGCCGCTACCGGCTCGCCGCCGACATCGATGCCGGCGCGACGAAGGCGGCGGCGGGGGCCGACGCGAGCGGGGTGTTCGGCCCCGGCGGCTTCGTGCCGGTGGGCGATGACACCGCGCCGTTCAGCGGCAGCCTCGACGGCGCGGGCCACGTCGTCACCGGGCTGACCATCGCCCGGCCGAGCCAGGATGCTGTCGGCCTGATCGGCGCGCTCGCGTCGGGCGGCGGTCTCACGCGGATCGGGCTGGTCGGCGGCAGCGTCTCGGGCTCCAACAAGGTCGGCAGCCTCGTGGGTTCCAACGCCGGGACGCTCAGCCAAACCTACTCCACGGCGTCCGTCTCCGGCCACGGCCAGAGGGTCGGTGGCCTGGTCGGTCACAACGAAGGCACGATCAGCCAAGCCTACGCGACGGGCAGCGTGTCGGGCGACAGCACTGTCGGCGGCCTCGCGGGTGACAATTCCGGGACGATCAGCCAAGCCTACGCGACGGGCAGCGTGACGGGCGACAGCACTGTCGGCGGCCTCGTCGGGAACATCAATGGCGGCAGCATCCAGCAGACCTACGCCAGCGGCCGGGTGACCGGCGCAACCGGCGTGGGCGGTCTGCTGGGCAACGGCACCGGCAGCGTCTCGTCTTCCTTCTGGGACACGGAGACCACGGGTCAGGCGATCAGCGCCGGAGGAAGCGGCGCGACGGGTCTGACCACCGCGCAGGCCCGCCAGGCACGGAGCTACACCGGCTGGAACTTCATGGGTAACTGGTTCCAGATCGCGGATCTGCGTCCGATCGGGCGCTGGGAGGCGGCGCAGCCGGGGGCGGACGGCACCGCCCTCATCACCAACCCGCACCAGCTCCAGCTCGTCATCGCGAACCTCGCCGGGTCCTACGCCCTGGCCGCCGATCTCGACGCGAGCGCCACGGCGGGCGCGGGTGCCGCCGACATCTGGGGCGGGGGCGGCTTCGTGCCGCTCGGGACCGATGCGCTGCGGTTCAGCGGCGCCTTCGACGGCCGGGGGCACGTGATCTCCGGCCTGACCATCAACGCGCCGACCTCGGACTTCGTCGGCCTGTTCGGCGCGGTGAGCGCGGCCGGCCGCGTCGCCCGGATCGGCCTCGCCGGCAGCCGCATCACCGGCCGTGACAAGGTCGGCGCCCTCGCCGGCTCCAGCGACGGGACGATCCTCCAGGCCTCCGCAACCGGCCGCGTCTCGGGCGGCACCGGCGTCGGCGGGCTGGTGGGCAGCAGTTCCGGCCGCATCGCCCAGGTCTCCGCGACCGGGCCGGTCTCGGGCGCCGGCAGCGTCGGCGGGCTCGTCGGCGCGGTGACCGCCGGCACCCTCAGCCAAGCCTACGCGACCGGGGAGGTCACGGGCGGCGCCGATGTCGGCGGGCTCGTCGGCAGCAGCGGCGGCAGCATCGCCCAATCCTACGCGTCGGGGCCCGTGGTCGCGCTCGCGGACCCGTCCAAGGCCGGCGGCCTGGTCGGGACCGGCACCGGCAGCGTGACCTCCTCCTATTGGGACACGAACACGACCCTGCAGGCGAGCAGCGCCGGAGGAGGCACCGGCCTGACCACCGCGCAGGCCCGTCAGGCAGGGAGCTACGCGGGCTGGAACTTCACGACGGATTGGTACCAGACCGCGGACCTGCGTCCGATCGGGCGCTGGGAGGCGGCGCAGCCGGGGGCGGACGGCACCGCCCTCATCACCACCCTGCACCAGCTGCAGCTCGTCGCCGCGAACCTCGCCGGGTCCTACGCGCTCGGCGGCGATCTCGACGCGGGCGCCACCGCGGGCGCGGGTGCCTCCGACATCTGGGGCCCGGGCGGCTTCGTGCCGATCGGGAACTCGTCGGTGCGGTTCACGGGCCTGTTCGACGGCCGCGGCGGCGTGATCCGGGGGCTGACGATCAACCGGCCCGCCCTCGACAACGTCGGCCTGTTCGGCGTCACCGGCGCGGGCAGTCTGGTGCGCGGCATCGGCCTCGTCGGCGGCAGCGTGACGGGCAGGGGCAATGTCGGCGGCCTCGTCGGGTACAGTTCCGGCAGCATCACCCAGGCCTATGCCACCGGCAGCGTGACGGGCTCGTTCAATGTCGGCGGCCTCGTCGGGACCAATTTCGGCACCATCGCCCAGACCTCCGCGAGCGGCAGTGTGTCGGGCACGAACACTGTCGGCGGCCTCGTCGGGACCAGTTCCGGCAGCATCAGCCAAGCCTATGCCACTGGCCGCGTGACGGGCAGCGTCTATGCCGGCGGCCTCGTCGGTTACAATTTTCGCACCGGCAGCATCGCCCAATCCTACGCGTCGGGGCTCGTGGTCGCGCTCGCGGACCCGTCCAAGGCCGGCGGCCTGGTCGGGACCGGGACCGGCAGCGTGACCTCCTCCTATTGGGACACGAACACGACCCTGCAGGCGAGCAGTGCCGGAGGAGGCACCGGCCTGACCACCGCGTCGGCGCGCCAGGCAGGGAGCTACGCGGGCTGGAGCTTCACGACGGATTGGTACCAGGCCGGCGACCTGCGGCCGATCGGGCGCTGGGAGGCGGCGCCGGCGGGCGCGGACGGGGTGATCTCGATCGCCACCCTGCACCAGCTGCAGCTGATGGGGGCGAATCTCGCCGGCCGCTACCGGCTCGCCGCCGACCTCGACGCCGGCGCGACGACGAGGGCGGCGGCGGGGGCCGACGCGAGCGAGGTGTTCGGCCCCGGCGGCTTCGTGCCGGTGGGCGATGACACCGCGCCGTTCAGCGGCAGCCTCGACGGTGCGGGCCACGTCGTCACCGGGCTGACCATCGCCCGGCCGAGCCAGGATGCTGTCGGCCTGATCGGCAAGCTCGCGTCGGGGGGCGGTCTCACGCGGATCGGGCTGCTCGGCGGCAGCGTCTCGGGCGGCTCCGATGTCGGCAGCCTCGTGGGTTCCAACTTGGGGACGATCAGCCAAGCCTACGCGACGGGCAGCGTGTCTGGGGCGAGCAATGTCGGCAGCCTCGTGGGTTCCAACTTGGGGACGATCAGCCAAGCCTCCGCGACGGGCAGCGTGTCGGGCTCGAGCCAGGTCGGCGGCCTCGTCGGGTACAATTCTCGCGCCGGCTCGATCACCCAGGCCTACGCCAGCGGCAGCGTGACGGGCGACAGCACTGTCGGCGGCCTCGTCGGGGGCAGCGCTGGCGGCAGCATCCAGCAGACCTACGCCAGCGGCCGCGTGACCGGCGCAACCAGCGTGGGCGGTCTGCTGGGCTCCGGCACCGGCGGCGTCTCGTCGTCCTTCTGGGACAAGGAGACCACCGGTCAGGCGAGCAGCGCCGGAGGAGGCACCGGCCTGACCACCGCGCAGGCGCGCGACCAGGGCAGCTACGCGGGCTGGAACTTCACGACGGATTGGTACCAGGCCGCGGACCTGCGGCCGATCGGGCGCTGGGAGGCGGTGCCGGCGGGCGCGGACGGGGCGATCCCGATCGCCACCCTGCACCAGTTGCAGCTGGTTGCGACGAATCTCGCCGGCCGCTACCGGCTCGCCGCCGACCTCGACGCGCGCGCCACCGCGAGCACCAACGCCGCCGACCTCTGGGGCGGGGGGGGCTTCGTGCCGATCGGGGGCGGCTCGACCGGGTTCGCCGGCACCTTCGACGGCCGCGGCCATGTGATCGCCGGGCTCACGATCAACCGGCCGACCATGGAGACTGTCGGTCTGTTCAGTGTTGTGCAGAGCGGCGCGACGGTCTCCAATGTCGGTCTCGTCGGCGGCAGCGTAATGGGCGGCGACACTGTCGGCGGCCTCGCCGGGGGCAATTCCGGCCGCATCACCCAGGCCTACGTCACCGCCAGCGTAACCGGCGGCCGCACCGTCGGCGGCTTCGTCGGGACCAATTCCGGCACCATCGCTCAGGCCTACGCCGCCGGTAGCGTGACGGGCAGCAGCGCTGTCGGCGGCTTCGTCGGGAATAACTGGAATGGTCTCGTCACCCAGGCCTACGCCACCGCCAGCGTGACGGGCAACACCACTGTCGGCGGCTTCGCTGGAAGCAACAGGAGCACCCTCACCCAAGTCTATGCCACCGGCCGCGTGGCGGCCAACAACCTTTCCGGCGGCCTCGTCGCGTCCAGCAGTGGCACCGTCCTCGCGTCGTTCTGGGACACGGAGACCACCGGTCAGGCGAGCAGCGCCGGAGAAGGCACCGGTCTGACCACCGCGCAGGCGCGCGACCAGGGCAGCTACGCCGGCTGGAACTTCACGCGCGACTGGTACCAGGCCGGCGACCTGCGGCCGATCGGGCGCTGGGAGGCGGCGCGGCCGGGGGCGGACGGCATCGCGACCGTCACCAACCTGCACCAGCTCCAGCTCGTCAACGTGAATCTCGCCGGGTCCTACGCCCTGGCCGGCGATCTCGACGCGGGCGCCACGGCGGGCGCGACCACCTCCGACATCTGGGGCAGCGGCGGCTTCGTGCCGCTCGGCAATGGCATGGGCCCGTTCACCGGGCGCTTCGACGGCCGCGACCACCGCATCGCCGGCCTGACGATCAACGCGCCCTCGACCAGCTCGGCGGGCCTGTTCGGGATCATCGGTCCCACGGGCGAGGTCCGCAGCGTCGGGCTGGCCGGCGGCGGTGTCAGGGCGGCCAACGATGCCGGGGGCTTGGCCGGAGCCAACAAGGGCTTCGTCACCAAGGTCTTCGCCGACATCGATGCGTGCGCACCGAGCAGCGGCCGAGCGGGCGGTCTGGTCGGTTTCAACGATGAGTCGGGGGTGCTGCGCGCCGTCTACGCCACCGGCGCCGTGTCCGGCAGCGACATGATCGGCGGCTTGGTCGGCAGCAATACCGGGCTCGTCGTCCAGGCCTACGCCAGCGGTCCGGTGACCGCCGCGCTCGCCGCCGGCGGTCTGGTCGGCACCAACTCCGGCACCATCCAGCAGGCCTACGCGACCGGGAACGTCAGCGGCGGCTCCCCTCTCGACGCTCCCGTCGGCGGCCTGGTCGGCATCAACTTCGGCGCCATCCGGCAGACCTACGCGACCGGCCGCGTGACGGGATCCAGCACGCTCGGCGGCCTGGTCGGCAGCCTGCGATCCGGCGCCACCGTCACCGCCTCCTACTGGGACACGGAGGCCACCGGCCAGGCGACCAGCGCCGGGGGCATGGGCACCGGCCTGACCACCGCGCAGATGCTCGACACCCCCGGCACCGCCGGCGGGTTCACCGCCACCGCCACGGCGGTCGGATGGGATTTCACGACCGTCTGGGCGCGGCCGAACGCCTCCGCGGCCCAGTCGAGCGACGGCAAGACGCATACCGCCGAACTCTACGCCACCTCGGGCGTGGTGGCGCTCGATGCCTCGGTCAGCATGACCTACGGCGACACGCCGCCGACCGTCGCGCCGACCGTGTATGGGGCGGGGAGCGTCTTCGGCAACGTCGTGTCCGCGCTCCCGAGCTTGACCTCGAGCGTGACCGCGCAGAGCAATGCGGGAACCTACGCGATCGGCCAGTCCGGGGGCAGCGGCATCTCCTGGGGCGGGCGGACCACCCGGTTCGTCTCGCCCGGCTCGGTCACGGTGAACCCCAAGACGCTGACGGTGTCCCTGACCGGCAGCGTCACCAAGACCTACGACGGGAGCGCGAGCGCCAGCCTGACGGGGCTCGGCTTCGACCTCGGCCGCACCCGCATCGGCCAGGACGACGTCCAGGTCGCGGGGGCGAGCGCCTCCTACGCGGATGCCAAGGCCGGGACGGGCAAGGCGGTGACGGTGTCGGGCCTGACCCTGTCGGGGGCCGCGGCGGGCAATTACACGCTGGGCACCACGAACCAGGTCTCGGCGTCGATCGGCAGGATCGACAAGGCGACGCTGGCGGTCTCTCTGACCGGCGTGGCGCGCAAGACCTACGACGGCCGCACGAGCGCCGGCCTGACGGGGCTCGGCTTCGACCTCGGCAGCGGCCGCATCGGCCAGGACGACGTCCAGGTCGCGGGGGCGGGCGCGGTCTACGCGGACGCCAAGGCCGGGACGGGCAAGTCCGTGACGGTGTCGGGCCTGACCCTGTCGGGGGCGGATGCCGCCAACTACACGCTCGCCGCGCCCACGGTCTCGGCAGCGATCGGGACGATCGACAAGGCGACGCTGGCGGTGTCGCTGACCGGCTCGGCGCGCAAGACCTACGACGGCAGCGCGAGCGCCGGCCTGACGGGGCTCGGCCTCAACATCGTCAGCGGCCGCCTCGGCCAGGACGACGTCCAGGTCGCGGGGGCGAGCGCGGTCTACGCGGATGCCAAGGCCGGGCCGGGCAAGTCCGTGACGGTGTCGGGCCTGACCCTGTCGGGGGCGGATGCCGCCAACTACACCCTGGGCAGCACGAGCCAGGTCCAGGGTACGGTCGGCACGATCGACAAGGCGACGCTGACGGTGTCGCTGACCGGCGTGGCGCGCAAGACCTACGACGGCCGCGCGAGCGCCGGCCTGACGGGGCTCGGCTTCGACCTCGGCAGCGGCCGCATCGGCCAGGACGACGTCCAGGTCGCGGGGGCGAGCGCGGTCTACGCGGATGCCAAGGCCGGGACCGGCAAGGCGGTGACGGTGTCGGGCCTGACCCTGGCGGGGGTGGACGCGGACAACTACACGCTCGCCGCGCCCACGGTCTCGGCGGCGATCGGCACGATCGACAAGGCGACGCTGGCGGTGTCGCTGACCGGCGTGGCGCGCAAGACCTACGACGGCCGCGCGAGCGCCGGCCTGACGGGGCTCGGCTTCGACCTCGGCAGCGGCCGCCTCGGCCAGGACGATGTCCAGGTCGCGGGGGCGAGCGCCTCCTACGCGGATGCCAAGGCCGGGACGGGCAAGACGGTGACGGTGTCGGGCCTGACCCTGTCGGGGGCGGACGCGGACAACTACACGCTCGCCGCGCCCACGGTCTCGGCGGCGATCGGCACCATCGACAGGGCGACGCTGGCGGTCTCGCTCGGCGGCGCGGTGCGCAAGGTCTATGACGCGACGGTCGCGGCGACGGTGGCGCCGGGCCAGCTGAGCCTCGGCGGCGTGGTGGGCCAGGACGTCGTGCAGGCGTCGGGCCGCGCGGTCTACGCGGACGCGAAGGCCGGGACGGGCAAGTCCGTGACGGTGTCGGGCCTGACCCTGTCGGGGGCGGACGCGGACAACTACACGCTCGCCGCGCCCACGGCCTCGGCGTCGGTCGGCACGATCGACAAGGCGATGCTGACGGTGTCGCTGACCGGCGTGGCCCGCAAGACCTACGACGGCAGCGCGAGCGCCGGCCTGACGGGGCTCGGCTTCGACCTCGGCAGCAGCCGCCTCGGCCAGGACGATGTCCAGGTCGCGGGAGCGAGCGCGGTCTACGCGGATGCCAAGGCCGGGCCGGGCAAGTCCGTGACGGTGTCGGGCCTGACCCTGTCGGGGGCGGATGCCGCCAACTACACGCTGGGCAGCACGAGCCAGGTCCAGGGTACGGTCGGCACGATCGACAAGGCGACGCTGGCGGTGTCGCTGACCGGCTCGGCCAGCAAGACCTACGATGGCCGCGCGAGCGCCGGTCTGACGGGGCTCGGCTTCGACCTCGGCAGCAGCCGCCTCGGCCAGGACGATGTCCAGGTCGCGGGGGCGAGCGCCTCCTACGCGGATGCCAAGGCCGGGACGGGCAAGTCCGTGACGGTGTTGGGCCTGACCCTGTCGGGGGCGGACGCGGACAACTACACGCTCGCCGCGCCCACGGTCTCGGCGGCGATCGGCACCATCGACAGGGCGACGCTGGCGGTCTCGCTGACCGGCGCGGCCCGCAAGACCTACGACGGCAGCACGGCCGCGACGCTGAGCGCCGCGAACTACGCGCTCACCGGCCTCGTCCCCGGCGACGCGGTCTCGGTCGCGGGCAGCGCGGTCTACGCGGATGCCAAGGCCGGGACGGGCAAGCTGGTGACGGCGTCGGGCCTGACCCTGTCGGGCGCGGATGCGGGCAACTACACGCTGGGCTCCGCGACCGAGATCTCGGCGGCCCTCGGCACCATCGACAGGGCGACGCTGGCGGTCGCGCTCACCGGCGCGGTGCGCAAGACCTACGACGGCAGCGCGCTCGCGATGCTGGGCGCCGGGAACTTCGCGCTCGCGGGCCTCGTCGCAGGCGATGCCGTCACGGTCTCGGGCGCGGGTGGCACCTACGACACCGGGAATGCCGGGACGAACAAGCTGGTGCGCGCGAGCGGCCTCTCGCTCGCGGGCGCCGATGCGGGCAATTACGTCCTGGAGCGGACCTCCCTGTCCGGCGGGATCGGCACGATCGACCCGGCCACGCTGACGGCCTCCCTCCGGGGCAGCGTGAGCAAGACCTATGATGGCTCGACCGCCGCGATCCTGGCCGCCGGCAATTATGCCCTGGGGGGTGTGGTCGGGGCCGACGAGGTCAACTTGGTGTGGCCGGCGAACGGTGTTTACGACACCAAGGACGCCGGCACGGGCAAGACCGTGAGCGTGTCCGGCATCGCGCTCGCGGGCTCGGCGGCGGGCAATTACGTCCTGGCGCAGACCTCGCTGTCGGCCGCGATCGGCAGGATCCTGCCCGCTCCGTTGACGGTCACGGCCGGCAACGCCGCCAAGACCTACGACGGGCGGGTCTATTCGGGCGGGAACGGCGTGTCGTACGCGGGCCTGGTCGGTGGCGAGGATGCCTCCGTGCTCGGCGGCAGCCTGACCTATGGCGGGCCGGCTCAGGGGGCGCGGAGCGCCGGCAGCTACGCGATCACGCCCGCCGGCCTGACCTCCGGCAACTATGCCATCACCTACGCACCCGGCACCCTCACGGTGACCAAGGCTCCGCTGACGGTGACGGCCAACGGCCTGAGCAAGACCTACGACGGGCAGGCCTACTCGGGCGGGAACGGCGTAACCTACGCGGGCCTGATCGGTGGTGAGGACGCCTCGGTGCTCGCCGGCAGCCTGACCTATGGCGGGTCTGCCCAGGGGGCGCGGAACGCCGGCAGCTACGCGATCACGCCCGCCGGCCTGACCTCCGGCAACTACGCCATCACCTACGCACCCGGCACCCTCACGGTGACCAAGACCCCGCTGACGGTGACGGCCAACGGCCTGAGCAAGACCTACGACGGGCAGGCCTTCTCGGGCGGGAACGGCGTGTCGTACGCGGGCCTGGTCGGTGGCGAGGAGGCCTCCGTGCTCGGCGGCAGCCTGACCTACGGTGGGTCGGCTCAGGGGGCGCGGAACGCCGGCACCTACGCGATCACGCCCGCCGGCCTGACCTCCGGCAACTACGCCATCAGCTACGCACCCGGCACCCTCACGGTGACCAAGGCTCCGCTGACGGTGACGGCCGGCAATGACGCCAAGACCTATGACGGGCGGGCCTATTCGGGCGGGAACGGCGTGTCGTACGCGGGCCTGGTCGGTGGTGAGGACGCCTCGGTGCTCGGCGGCAGCCTGACCTATGGCGGGTCGGCCCAGGGCGCCCGGAATGCCGGCAGCTACGCGATCACGGCCGCCGGCCTCACCTCCGGCAACTATGGCATCACCTTCGTCGAGGGCATCCTCACGGTCGCGCCGCGGCCGCTGACCGTCGCCGCCGATGCCCAGAGCCGAGCCTCCGGCCAGCCCAACCCCGTCCTCACCTACGCGGTGTCGGGACTCGGGCTGGTGGGCGGCGATGGCCTGGCGGGCCAGCTCGCCACCCCGGCGACGCCGGACAGCGCACCCGGCTCCTATCCGATCACCCAAGGTACGCTGGCCGCATCACCCGACTACGCGCTCACCTTCCTGAATGGCACCCTGACCGTGACGGAAGCGGTCGCGGCGGCCGGGTCCGCGCCGCCGGTCGGTTCGCCCGTCACCGCCAGCACCGTGACCCAGGTTCTGACCCTCAATCAGAGCCTGACGCCCTACACTCCGCCGGTCTTCCAGGGGGCGGGCCTGACCAGCTCCCAGGGAAGCCCGCTCAGCGATCCGCGCTTCGACACGCCCGTCGCCTGCCTGAGCCAGGCCGCCTGCTACATCACCCCGGCGGCCCCCCAGACCGGCTCCTCCTCCGCCGGCCGATGAGGATCCGGCGGAGTTAGGCCCGGAGAGGCCGCCGGCGCGTGCGGCGGCCTGGCGCCTCCTCCGCGACGGAGGAAGCGGCCGGTGAGCCTGCCCCGCTCCGGGGGGCGGGCTCCCGTCATCCTTCACCGCGTCGGCCGACGAGTCGCCCACGCGGTCGATCGCGTTGCCTCGCCGAGCGCGGGGCGGCTCCCTGCGCCCTTGGAGCATTGCCCGATGTCGTTCCTGTCCTCCCTGCCGTCGCGCGGCATGGTTCTGCTGGCCCTCGCATTGTCCTCCGGCCCGATCTCCGGCGGGGCCGCCGCGCAGCCGGCGCAAGGCAAGCCCGCCGCCCCGGCCCAAGCGGCGCCCGCCTCCGTGCCGGAGGAGCCGGGCCTGACCACCGCCACCTTCGCCGACTGGGTGCTGCGCTGCCAGCGCCTCGTGGACGGGGAGAAGACGACGCGGCTGTGCGAGGTCGCGCAAGCGGTCCAGATCCAGGGCCAGGCCGCGCCGGTCGCCCAGGTGGCGATCGGCCGCGTGCCCGGCGAGGACGGCCTGCACGTGACCGCCGTGCTGCCGGTCAATGCGAGCTTCGCCTCCGGAGTCCGCCTGGCCGGGGAGGACAAGGACGGGAAGGACGGGGGAGCGCTGGACATGGCCTGGCGGCGCTGCCTGCCCGGCGCCTGCGCGGCGGAGGGGCCGGCCAAGGACGACGTCCTGAAGCGGTGGCGCGGGCCGATCGAGGCGAGCCGGCTGACGTTCAAGGATGCGGCCGGGCGGGAGGTCGCGGTGCCGATCTCCCTGCGCGGCCTGAGCCAGGCCCTCGACGCGCTGGCCAAGGAGCGCTCCTGAGCATCATTCGCCGAAGCGGTCACCGGTTCGGCGGCAAAAATCATGCGAAAACAAGAATCTCAGCAGAATTGCGCCATGCAGTTCTGCTGAGCGCCGAGCGGGCCGCTCGCACCGGGCCGCAGCCGGACGCGGTCCGCCTCGTCCCGTCCCTCCTCGCGCGGGGGTGCGTCGGGCCGGGGACGCGACCCGCCAAACGGAACGGGAGGGCCGAAGCCCTCCCGCGATCGTGTCAGCGTCCGAGGAAAATGGAGGCCAGTCGCTGGAACAGCCCCTTCGGCGGAGGCGGTGGGGGCGGCGGAGGTGCCGCTGGCTGCTCCGGACGGTTTCCTGTCTAGGAAACGTTGGCGGCGAAGGGGTGCTGCGCCGTCTTGTACTGCTGCGTGACCTCGGCGGCCGTCGGCTTGCCCTGGATGGCGCGCTGGATCGACAGCTTCGTGGCCTCGTAGTTGTACTTCTCGATCTTCGCGTCGTCCGCCGCTTCCCAGTGGATGAACACGCCGACCAGGATGTACAGGTCGTCGGCCTCGCTCGCCGGGATGATGCCCTCGGCCACGCAATCCTGCACGGCCTTGGCCACCGCGTGCTGCGCGGGGCCGAACATCTGCACCGCCTGGCGGGCGTCGTTGATCGTCACCTTGTTGAACAGCAGCGTGTTCGGCTTGCACGGCAGGTTCGGAGCCACCACCGCGAGCAGGCTGGTGAAGCCGTGCTTGTTGTTGGTGAGGCTGTTGCAGAAGGCCGTCTCGGCGGCGCTGCCGCGCGGGCCGATGATGAGGTCGATGTGGGCGACCTCGTTGCCGTCGCCGACGAGGGCTTCGCCCACCAGCACCTTGTTGATCGTCGCCATGCGGGGTTTCTCCCAGGAGTCAAAACGATGAGCCGCCCACGAAACAGGCGCGGCTGGAAGCGCGCCATCCTTGTTACGGCGTCCGGCCCTGCGGCCGAACCGGTTCCCGGATAGCGGGGCGGACCCTACAGCGGTGCCGGATCGCGAACAAGCCGCCAACCTCGCCGGGTGCGGCCATTTTCGACGATAAAAAAGGCATTGGCAGGTAAGGGCTTTCGACTTTTTGGCAGGTTGCCTTCCCCTGCGGTCAACCTGCCGAAACTTGGTCGCCTCTGAGCTGCATCAGCGCATCAAGGAACAGGGTCGCGACTGTCAGGTCGGCGCTCGTGCCCGGGTTGAGACCATCCTGCTTCAGGCGCCGATCATGGGCGAGGAGCACCGGGACGGCGGATTCTCCGAGGATGACGGTTCCGAGGGCGGCCTGCGCCTCCCGCCGCACGCGCTCGGCGCGCTCCGGCCCGAACTTGCGGGCGATGTGGCTGTCGGGAAAGCCCGTCAGGAAGGCGAGGTGGACGGCCGTGGCGGTCCAGGGCGGGGCGAGGCTCTCCGCGCGCGCGCGGGCGAGGGCCGGGAGCCCCGTCCCGAACAGGTCCTCGAACCCCGTCACGTAGGCGCGGGCGATGCGGTCGCGCCCCGCCGCCTCTGCCATGGCGGCGAGGAGCGGCGGCGGATCGCCCCCGCCCGCGACGTCGTGGCGGGCAGCGCGCCCGAGGCCGCCCGGATTGGCGCGCCGGATCGCCGCGAAGACGCCCGCCGCGTCGCGCCCGTCGAGCTCCGCCAGCACCGCCGCGAGGGCGTCGCGCAGCGGGCCGGTCCGCTCGGCCGCGGCGGCGAGGGGCGCGCAGAGCAGGACGATGCCCAGGTTGGTGTTCTGGCCGACCGCCGCGACCGTCGCCGCGACCGCCGCCTCGACCCGCTCCCCGACCCGCCGGCCGGGCGCCGCGAGGGGGCCGGCGGAGAAGGCGGCGCTGCGCTCGAAATCGGCCAGCGTCATGCGGTGGCCCTCGGCGAAGACGTGGACGTTGCCGGGCTTCAGCGCCGCGAGCTCCGCCCGGCAGGCGCCGCGATAGGCGGCGGCGATCGCATCCGGCTGCAGGGCCGGCTCCATCAGCCCTGCGCCACCAGGCGCGGCGGCGGGGCGGTCCGCGCCCGCACGGCCGCCAGGAAGCCGCGCGCGACCGTCTCGGCGATGTCGATCCCGGTGACCTGCTGCAGCCCCGACCAGGCCGGCATGCTGTTGACCTCCAGCACCAGGAAGCCGCCCTCCCCGTCCTCGACCAGGTCGACGCCCGTATAGGCCACGCCGACCGCGCCGGCGGCGGCCTCCGCCAGCTCCGCGGCGCGGGGCGGGACGGTCCAGGGCAGCGGCCGCCCGCCCCGGTGGACGTTGGTGATCCAGCCGTCGCCCTGCCGGATCATGCCCGCGACGGCGCGTCCGTCGCAGACGAAGACCCGGTAATCCTGCCACGCCCCGTCCCGCCGGGCGATGTAGCGCTGCAGGTAGTAGACGCGCCCGACCAGCTCCTCGGGGGGCAGCTCGTCCGGGGCGGCGATCAGCTGCAGGCCCTCGCCCTGCGAGCCGAACAGGGGCTTGAGCACGAGGGGGCGGCCGGGGCCGGCCTCGCGGGCGACGAGGGCGGCGGCGGCCTCGCGGCGCGACAGCACGAAGGTCTCGGGCGTCGGCACGCCGTGGCGGGCGAGCAGCAGGCTCGTCATCGCCTTGTCGACGGAGCGCTCGATGGCGGCGGGGCTGTTCCAGACCACGGTCCCGGCGGCGACGAGGGCGTGGAGCGCGCCGAGGCGCATCGTGGTGGCCTCGAAGGTGCCCCCCGCGATGGTGCGCAGCAGGACCCCGTCCGGGAGGCGGTCGCCGAAGCCCGGCACGCGCAGGGGCTCGGGACGACCCGTCTCCACGGTGACGTCGGCGAGGGAGAACAGCACCGGCTCGGCGCCGAGCCGCGTCAGCGCCGCCAGCAGGCGCCCCTTGTGCCAAGCGCCGTTATCGGCCGCGAGCCCGATGCGCATCCGAGACGTCTCCAGGTTGACGGGGCCGGGACCGGCGCCCGACCCGGCGGCCCGCTCGATCCGACATCCGGCGGATTGCTGCGCCATGCGGATGTCGACTTCGCTCACGCGCCGCGCGTGTCGTACCAAATCCGCTCGCCAAATCCGCTCGATTCCATCGGGATGGCGGCTTTGGGCTTCGCTCAAGCGCCGCGCGGGCGTGTCGGACGCTGTCCGGGCGTGATCGTCCGGACAGCGTCTGAGGCGCCCGGGCCGTGCAGGGCGAGGGCCGCCTCAGGCGAAGGACCGCTCCACCAGCTCCGGCACCAGCCTCCCGGCGCGGTGGCTGGTGCCGCTGAGGAGCGAGGTCACCACCACCTCGGCCGGGCTGAACAGGTGCTTGTCGATCGCGTAGAAGTCGCCGTTGAAGCGCGCGAAGATCTCCGCGAAGGGCGCGCCGTGGTCGCGCGAGGTGGTGCTCGGCAGGGCCTCGGCGAGGCCCCTGGCCTCGGCGTCGTCGGCCTCGACGAAGAGCTGCACCCGGCCGCCATAGATGATGGCGTCGTTGGTGCGGCCCATCGCCTGGATGAAGTCCGGGTGGGGCGGGCTCAGGGGCGCGGCCCCGATGCCGTCGACGACCTTCGCGAGGTCGAACCCCACCGAATGCGCCTTGTGCAGGGCGACCTCGAGCACCCGGGCGACGACCTGGGTGGCGCCCGCGAGGCTCTGGGTCGGCGCGTAGATGAAGGTCACGGCGTCCGGCGTCACGCCCGCGGCCTCGGCCACCTTGGCGACCACGGAGGCGGGCGGCGCGCTCGCCGATTCGAGCACGAGGGCGATCTGCGCGGCGTGGTCCCTGTAGTGCAGCTCCTCGAACAGGTGCTCCGCCGCCGCCGCGGCCCGGCCGGGCCCGGAGCCGAGTGCGAAGAAGCCCGAGGAGCCGCCCTCGTCCGCGAGGCTCCAGCCTGCATATTGGCTGCCGAGGCAGGCGAGGACCGGATCGGCGCTGTGCACCGTGACCGTGACGGGCCAGGCCGCGACCGGGCCGGCGGGCGCGATCGTCACCGTGCCGAGACCCCCGAGGCAGATCTCGGCGATGCGCCGGCCGGCCTCGATCGAGCCGCGCGCCTGCGCGCCCGCGTCGACGAGGCGGGCCTCGCCGCTCTTCGCCGAGACGGACAGGCGCAGCTTGGCGGCGTCGGCGACCAGGGCCTCGACGAGCGGCGTCGCCAGGGCGTTCACGCTCGGGCGGACGGTGGTGGAACTCATGAACGATCTCCCTCGGGGGCGATGAGCGCCCGCACGGCATCGGCTCGGAATCGGACCTCGCTCAGGGCCGCCCGGGCGTCGGCCCCCTCGGCCCGCACCGTGCAGATCGGCGCCCCGGCGGGGATCCGGCTGCCGGCCGGCGGCCGGTCCATCACGAAATCCGGCCAGGCCACGGACGGCACCAGCGGGATCGGCCATGGGGCGTAACAGATCTGCGTGGCGGCCGCATCTACCGGAAGGGCCAGGGTCCCGCCGAGGCGGCCCGCCCAGGCCTCGACGTGCCGGGCGAGGAGCGGCTCCTCCCGCCGGTCGAGGATGTCGAGGGTGGCGCCCGGGCGCGGATTCACCTCGACCAGCCACCAGTCGGACCCCTCCACCACCAGGTCGGCGCTGGCGAGGCCGCGCAGGCCCGTCTCGGCCACGAGCGCCGCGAGCGCCGCCGCGGCCGCCTCGCGCACGCCCGCCGGCATGCCGCCCGGATCGACGGCGCCCGCGTAGCGGAACGGGCGCGCGGGCGTCGGGTCGGCCCATTGGGCGGTGTCGGCGACGACGCGCAGGTCGCGCCCGTCGGCCAGCACGGTCAGGGAGCGCGCCGTGCCGGGCACGAGGCGCTGCAGGTAGGCGCCCCGCGGCAGGGGGCCGGCCGGCGCCGGGCGGACGTGGCCGCCGCCCGAGGCGCCGCGGCGCTTGAGCAGCCAGCCGCGCGGGTCGTCCACCGGCGCGAGGGCGATCTCCGGGTGCGGGATGCCGCAGCGGGCGCAGAGGGCGGCGAGCCGCGCCGGGTGCTTGAGGGCCGCGACGGTGTCGGGCGCGGCGCCGATCAGGCGGTGGCGCAAGGCGAGGTCGCGCATCAGGGCGGGCGAGCCCTCGAAGCCGCTGCCGAGGACGAGGCCGAGGGGATCGCCGGCCTCGGCCGCGAGGGCCGCGAGGGCCTCGACGAGGGCGGCGCCGCGCGGACCCGTGCCGAACCGGCCGGGGACGCGCCGGTAGCCGGCGGCGAGGTCGCGCGTGTCCGCGTCCCCGAACAGGTCGGCCACGTAGGGAAGCAGCCCGGCCCGCCGCGCCGCCGCCGCGAGCGCCCGGCCGGACTGGGCGGCGATCAGGATCGCGCCGCCGGCGCGGGGAAGAGGGGGAGCGGGATCGGTGGGCAAGGAAACGGGGCAATAAAACGGGGCAAGGAAACGGGGGTTCTCTGGAAGCCCCACCCCGCGGGCCGTGGTGGGCGCGCCGGCGACGCTCGCAGCACTCCGCCCGGTCCGGGCGACCGACGCCGCGGATCCCCGTTCGGCGTGTTCGAGCCTCGCCAGGGCGCCGAGCTCAGCACGAGGCGGTCGAGACTGCCAGTCCCCGGCGCGCGGGAGCGTCCCTCAGCCGGCGATCTCCACCGCCAGCCGGTACGCGTCGCGGAAATCGAGGCAGAGCGGCTCGGAGGAGGCCAGCATGCGGCGGAACAGGCCGGCCTGGGTCCTGTACTTCACGTCCCCGACCGCGAGCGCCCCGATCCCGACGCCCCGCCCGGAGGGGAGCGGCGCGCAGGCGGCGTTGACGTCGATGCCGGCGATGCCGGCGGGCGGCACGGCGTTCACGTCGGAGGCGACTTTCAGCTTCGGGGCGTGGTCCAGATCCTCCGCCGACAGGATCGCGACGCCGGCCGGCCCCGCCGAGAGGATCACGTCGGCCTGCGCGATGGCGGCGCGGCGGGCCTCGCCGCCGGCCCCGTCCACCGCCTCGACGTCGATGTCGAAGCGCCACTTCATGGTCGCGGCGATCTTGCTCACCCGCTCCTGCCCGTCATGGCCGACCAGGACCGGGCGGGCGCCCTCGATGGCGCCGATCACCGCCGCCACGTAGGCCACCACGCCGGCCCCGCCGAAGATCACGATGCGCTGGCCCGGCAGGCCCTCGCCGAACCGGTCGCGCAGGGCCTTGTTCACCTGCGCCACCATCGCGGCGCCCGTGGTGAAGGAGCCGGCCGGATCCGCGAAGACGTGGTTGACGAAGGGCGGCACGAAGGCCTTGCGGGCCCGGTCGACCATGTCGAGGGCGTCCTCGGCGTTCTTGCCGGCGATGAAGAGGCCGGTGCGCGCCCCGTCCTGCGGCGCCCGCGAGAAGATCGAATCCTGCACCAGCGGCCCGACCTCGGTCAGCGTCACGCCCGTGTAGGCCGTCACCACCTCGAACCCCGCATCGACCGCCATGTTCACGTCGAACGGGCTCATGTGCTTCAGCGGCGTCAGCATGTGAAGGATCGAACGGGCCATGGCGCGGATCTCCTCCGTGGTCTGTCCTAGGGTCGTCTCGGCCATTCCCAACAGGCCGAGCCGGCCACGACGGCCTCTGCCGGGGCCTGTGCCGCCCCCGTGCCGGGAACGACTGCTAGTTTGCCCCGCCCCCCGTTGATAGACCTTTTCTGACCGGAGCGGACCCCGACCATCGTCCGCCCTCATCGGTCCGGCGCTCACGCCTGCGCGGGGGCCGGCTCCCGCGTGACCGCGGCGCCGCGGTTGCGTCCGCGCGCGACGAGCAGCGTCAGGCCCGGGTGGCTCCGCCGCAGCCGGGCGGCCAGCGCCTCCGCCTCGGCGGCCGAGCCCAGGAGGGCGAAGCCGGTCGGCCCCCAGGAGCTCTGGCCGAAGCCGGCGATGCCGAGCGCCTCGATCTCCGCGAGGGCGGCGGCGACCGCGCGGCTGGCGAAGCGCCCGCCCTGATGGGGGGCGAAGTAGTCGCCGATGCGCCGCTGGATCTCGGTGATGCCGCGGCCGAAGGGCTCGATCGTGCCGGCGACGGCGGCGGGCAGCACCTGCATCAGCACGATGCGGCAGATCTCGGCCGCCTCCCCGGCCGGGAAGCGCGGCAGGGCCTGGAACGCGTGCCGCTCCTGCGCCCCGTGCACCCCGGTCTCGGCCGGATCGAGCAGGAGCAGGATCCGCCACGCCTCCGGGTAGGGCAGGCGCGCCACGATCGGCGGCGGGGCGCCGCCCGCGTCGCGCCCGCCATCCACGATCAGCCCGCCGGTGACGAAGGCCGCGAGGCCCACGCCCGAGCGGTTGCCCCGGTCGAGCGCGTCGGCGAACGCGGCCGGCGCGAAGGGCGCCCCGTGCAGGGCGGCGAGGCCGGCCGCGACGCTGAGCGCGAGCTGGGTGCCCGAGCCGAAGCCCGCATGGGCCGGGATGCCCGCGCGGAGCCGGAAGGCGCCCGCCGCCGGCACGCCGATCTGCCGGGCCGCCGCCTCGGCGTAGCGGCGGATGCGCTCGCGCTCCGGGGCGAGGGCGGCCCCGTCGGCCTCGACCGCGAGGTCGGGCGCGGCGGCGACGGTCAGGTCGATGGACGGCGCGTCCACGGCGACGCCGATGCTGCCGAAGCGCCGGCCGAGGCCGCCGTGGAGATCAAGGAAGCCGAAATGCAGCCGGGCCGGCGCGTGCACCCGCACCATCTCCCGCCCTGTGCCCGCCCGATCCGCCAACCCGAACCCCTGCCTGATCCCGCAGCCCGCCGAACCGGCCGGTCCCGCGAAGGGCCGGCGCGCGCGAGGGCGAATCCGGGACTCTGCAGCGCAGTGTCCCATACCGCGCCCCCGGAGGGCAACGCAGCTGCGCATGTGAAATTCGGCGGCCGCGCCGCCCGGACTTTCGGGGGGTCTTGCCTGCGCCGAGGGCGGGATGCAAACGTCGGCCGCGGCGCGGGGCAGACCGTGCCGCGGCATCCGCGCGAGGCGGCGACCGCGCGGGGCGGCGACCGACGCCGCCGCGGATCCCTGCAGAGCCGGCGCGAGGCCGGCCAATCGGGCGAGGGCGGATGACGGCCTGGGTGAAAGGGCAAGCGACGGATCCCGACGCGGCGCTCGCCGCGGCGGCCGATCTGCTGAGAGGCGCCCGGGCGCCCGTGGTGGCGGGCCTCGCGGCCGACGTGGCGGCGGTGCAGGCGGCGTTCCGTCTCGCGCGAGTCCTCGGCGCCTCCCTGGATCCGGCGGCCTCGGACGACCTCTACGCCGATCTCGGGGCGCTGGCCGCCGCCGGCACCATGGCGACCACGCCCGCCGAGGCGGTGGCGCGGGCCGACCTCGTGCTGGTGGTCGGCGACCGGGCCGCGGAGGCGCCGCTCCTCGCCGACCTCGCCGCCTCCGGCCCCAGCCGCGGCCGGGCCGCGGGGGCGGGCCGCAGCATCGTCTCGCTCGCCTCCGGCCAGGGGGCCGACTTCGCGTCCGGCGCGGCGGGGCTGCCCGCCGCGATCGGCCTGCTGCGCGCCCTGGTGGCCGGGCGGATCGGCGGCGCGGCGCCCCTCGCCGACCTCGCCGCCCGCCTGCGCGGCGCCCGCTACGCCGTGCTCCTCTACGATCCCGGCGAGGTCGGGGCACTCGGGTCCGAGATGCTGAGCGGCCTCGCCAAGGACCTCAACGAGGCGACCCGGGCCTTCGCCCTGCCCGTCGCGGGCGCGGATCAGGGCCGCGCGGTGACGCAGGTCGCCGCCTGGACCACCGCGCAGGGGCCGCGGGTCGGCTTCGGCCGCGCCCGCCCCGAGCACGATCCCTGGCGCTTCGACGCCGCCCGGCAGGCCCGCTCCGGCGAGATCGACGCGGCCCTCTGGCTCGCCGCCCTGCCGGCTCCCCGGCCCGCCTGGACCGCCGCGGTGCCGACCGTGGCCCTGCTCGGCGCCCCGCGCGGCGACGAGGCCGAGATCGTGCTCGCGGTGGGCGTGCCCGGGCAGAGCCACGGCGGCGCCCTCTGGCACCCGCGCCGGGCGGCGATCGCCTGGCACCCCGCCGCCGCGCCCGGTCCGGCGCCCTCCGCCGCCGCGGTGATCGGCGCCCTGCACGACCGCCTCGCGCCCGCCCCACCGCCCGTCACCCTGGAGCGCTCCGCCTCATGCTGACCCGTATCAGTGGCGGCCGGGTCGTCGATCCGACCGCCGGGCGCGACGCCGTCGGCGACGTCTGGATCGAGGACGGCCGCATCGTCGAGGCGCCCGACCGCGCCCCCGACGAGATCCTCGACGCCTCCGGCTGCGTGGTGATGGCCGGCGGCATCGAGGTGCACTCGCACATCGCGGGCGGCAACGTGGTGCTCTCCCGCCTGCTGCTGCCGGAACTCGGCGTCGCCGAGGCCGGCGGGGCCGGGAGCCCGCACGGCTCGGGATCGGAGATCGGCGCCCTGTACGCCCGGATGGGCTACACCACCGCCGTCGAGCCGGCGATGCCGCCCGTCAACGCCCTCGCGACCCAGCTCGAACTCGCCGACATCCCGCTCCTCGACCGGGGCGGGCTCTGCGTGATGGGCAACGACGACCACCTGCTCCAGCTCCTGCGCGACGGGGCCGGGCCGCAGGCGGTGCGCGACCTCGTGGCGCTCAACCTCGCCACGACGCGGGCGCTCGGCGTGAAGGTGATCAATGCGGGCGGGGCCGACGCCTTCAAGGACGGCGCCGTGCGCTTCGGCCTCGACGACGAGGTGCCGGCCTACGGACTGACCTCGCGGCGGATCCTGACCGGGCTCCTCGACGCGGTCGAGGCGATCGGGGTGCCGCACCCGCTCCACGTCCATTGCAGCAATCTCGGCCTGCCGGGTGCCGACGACAGCTTCGTCGAGACCCTCGCGGCCGCCGAGGGGCGGCGCATCCACTTCGCGCACGCCCAGTTCTACGCCTACGCGGCGGTCGATCCCCAGAACCCCCTCGGGGGCGGCTTCACCTCGGCGGCGCCGCGCCTCGCCGAGGCGATGGTCCGCCACCCCAACGCCACGCTGGACGTCGGCCAGGTGGTGTTCGGGCAGACCTGCACGATCTCCCTCGACATCCTGCGCCAGTTCGCGGGCCGCAAGGGCGCGAGCCCGAGGAAGTGGATCGTCACCGCGGGCGACGCGGAGGGCGGCGGCATCATCCCGTTCCGCTACCGCGACCGCGGCCCGACCTCCTCGCTGCAATTTGCCATCGGGCTCGAACTGATGCTGCTCTCGCCCGATCCCGAGCGCACGATCCTGACCACCGATCACCCGAATGGCGGGCCCTTCACGGCCTATCCGCGCATCCTCCACCTGCTGATGGACAAGGAGGAGCGCGACCGCGAGCTGGCGAGCCACCCCAAGGTCGCGGCGGAGCGCTCGGGCCTGCACGCGCTCACGCGCGAGTACGACCTCCTCGACGTGGCCAAGCTCACCCGCTCGGGGCCCGCCAAGCTCCTCGGCCTCACCGACCGCGGCCACCTGCGCCCCGGCGCGCGGGCCGACATCGCGGTCTACCGCGACGGGCGCGACCGGACGGCGATGTTCGGCAGGGCCCACCGGGTGTTCAAGGACGGGGTGGTGATCGTGGAGGACGGGGCCGTGGTGGCGGCGCGCGCGGGCCGCACGCTCAGCGTCGCGGTCGAGGCGGATCCCGGCATGGCGCGGCGGACCGACGCCTACCTGCAGGGGCGGTTCGGCGCCGGGCTCGACAGCTTCTCGGTGCCGGACGAGGCCTTCGCGGCGCGCGAGACCTTCGAGAGCGTGGGGCTGCGGGGCTGACCATGGCGGACCTCACACTCCACGGCATCCGGGTCGAGGACACCTTCGCGGAGGCGTTCGACATGGCGGGCACGGCCCTCGTGCTCACCGCCGACACGCCCGAATGGGCGATGATCGCCGCCACCACCATGACGGGCTTCGCCACCTCGGTGATCGGCTGCGGGGCCGAGGCCGGGATCGACGCGGTGCTCGCCCCCGAGGCGACGCCCGACGGGCGGCCCGGCGTGCGGGTGCTGCTCTTCGGCTTCGACGCGGGGGGCCTGAAGAGCCAGCTCCTCAAGCGGGTCGGGCAATGCGTGCTGACCTCGCCGGGCAGCGCGGCCTATGCGGGGATCGCCTGGGACGATCCGCACCGGGGCAAGGCGATCAAGCTCGGCGGCGCGATCCAGATGTTCGGCGACGGCTTCTCGGTCGCCAAGCGCGTCGGCGGCCGGCGCTTCTGGCGCACGCCGGTGATGGACGGCGAGTTCCTCTGCGAGCACTCCGTCCCGACCATCGAGGGGGCGGTCGGCGGCGGCAACCTGCTGTTCCTCGGCCGCGCCCACGCGGACACGCTGAGGGTGGCGGAGATCGCGGTGGCGGCGGCGCGCGGCGTCCCGGACGTGATCCTGCCCTTCCCGGGCGGCATCGTGCGCTCGGGCTCCAAGGTCGGCGCGCGCACCAAGGGCATGATGGCCTCCACCAACGACGCCTATTGCCCGACCCTGAAGGGGCGCGCGGGCTCGGCCCTGCCGCCCGAGGTCAACGTGGTGCTGGAGATCGTGATCGACGGGCTCTCGGCGGGGGCGATCGCGCGCGCGATGCGGGCCGCGCTCCACGCGGCGACGGCGGCGGGCCGCGACCTCGGCCTCGTGGCGGTCACGGCGGGCAATTACGGCGGCAATCTCGGCCGCCACCACTTCCATCTCCGGGACCTTCTCGAGGCGGCGGCATGAGCGTCCTCACCCTCCGCCAGGCGCCGCCGGAGCGGCTCGACCTCTCGGGCCTCACGCCCGCCCGCCTCGCGGGCCTCGGCGAGGCCGAGGCGGCGCGGCTGCCGATCGGCACGAGCCGGCTCGGCCTCAGCCTCGGCGACTGCTTCGCGCTCGCCCTCGACGGGACCGACACGCTGCGGATCGTCGGCGGCTCGGAGCGGCTCGACCAGGTCGGCGCCGGCCTGAGCGCGGGCGCGATCGAGGTCGAGGGCGATGTCGGGCAGCGCCTCGGCGCCGGCATGACCGGCGGCGCGATCCGGGTCTCCGGTTCGGCGGGTCCCTTCGCCGGGACGGGCGCCAGGGGCGGCACGATCACGATCGCGGGCGACGCGGGCGAGAGCGCGGGCGGCGCCCTGCACGGGGCGATGGGCGGCCTCGACGGGGCGACCCTGGTGATCGGCGGCCGGGCGGGCGACCGCCTCGGCGACCGGATGCGGGCCGGGCTGATCGTGGCCGAGTCCGCCGGAGCGCTGGCGGGGTCGCGGATGATCGCCGGCACGATCGTGGCGGGCGCGATCGGCGACCATCCGGGCTACGGCATGCGCCGGGGCACGCTCCTGGTCGAGCGCCACGGCGCCCTGCTGCCGACCTTCGTCGACACGGGCGCCCAGGACCTCGTCTTCGTGCGGCTGCTCGCCCGGGCGCTGGAGCCGGTCTCGGCGCGCTTCGCGGCCCTCGCCCGCGCGCGGCTCGGGCGGCGCGCCGGGGACCTCGCGACGCTCGGCAAGGGCGAGTTGCTGACGCCGCTCGGGTGACGCGCGCCGGGCCCGCGCGGCTAAGGCGCCTCCCCGGCGCAATAGGCCTCCAGCCCCTCGGCCAGCGCGTCGAAGGCGACGCGGTAGCGCCGGAGGGCGCGCAGGTCCTCGTGCATGACCACGAAGGTCGGCAGATCCCAGCCGATCTCCGGCAGGACCGGGACGAGATCGGGCTCGCGGGCGGCGAGCCCCGCCTGGCAGACCCCGATGCCGAACCCGGCCCGGACCGCCGCGAGCTGCGCGAGCGCGCTGTCGCTGCGCCACGCGAACCGGCTCCGGTCGAGGGGCACTCCCCCGATCCGGACGTCGCGCAGGAAGGCGGTCTCGGCGTCGAAGCCGATCAGGCTGTGGCCCGCGAGGGCGGCGACGGAGGCGGGCGCGCCCCGCCGCGCCAGGTAGCGGCGATGGGCGTGGAGGCCGAGGCGCACGGTCCCGACCTTCCGGGCGAGCAGCGCCCCCTGCGCCGGCGGGGTCATCCGCACGGCGATGTCGGCGTCGCGGCGCAGGAGATCCTGCACCCGGTCGGACAGGACGAGTTCGAGGATGAGCGCGGGGTGCGCCTCGTGCAGGCGGGCGAGGATCGGCGGCAGCACCGCCCCGCCCACCACCTCGGAGGCGGTGATCCGCACCGTCCCGGCCACCCCCTCCCCCGCCGCCGTCACGGTGCGCGCCAGGGCGGCCGCCGCGGCCCGCAGGGCCTGGGCGTGCGGGCGCAGGGCCAGCCCCGCCTCGGTCGGGAGCAGCCCCGCCGGCGAGCGGGTGAACAGCACCACGCCGAGCGCCGCCTCCAGGGCCGCGATCTGCCGGCCGACCGTCGGCTGCGTCAGGCCGAGCGCCCGGGCCGCGCCCGAGAGGGAGCCCTCTTCCAGCACCGCCAGCGCCGCGCGGCAATGGTCCCAGCTCGGCTCCGCCATACGATTTCGTATAGCGGCCCGCCGCCTTTCCGCAATTCCCGGATGCGTCCGGCTCTGCGATCGTGCCCCCGTCAGCGATGAGGAGCGGATGATGGGCGGGACGAGGGAAGCCCTGGTGCTGGGGGCGACCGGCGGCGTCGGCGGGGCGGTGGCGCGGCGGCTCCTGGCCGGCGGCTGGCGGGTGCGGGCCCTGCACCGGGACCCGGAGCGGGTGCGGCGCGCGGGCGACGGCCTCGCCTGGATCCCGGGCGATGCCCGCGACGCCGCGCGCGTGACCGAGGCGGCGCGCGGCACCGCCCTCGTCGTCCACGCGGTGAACCCGCCCGGCTACCGCGACTGGGACCGGCTCGTTTTGCCGATGCTGGAGGCGAGCCTCGTGGCCACCCGGGCGGCGGGCGCGCGCCTGCTGCTTCCGGGCAACGTCTACAATTACGGCCCCGACGCCTTCCCGCACCCGGACGAGGACGCGCCCCAGCACCCGCTCACCCGCAAGGGCGCGATCCGGGTCGCGATGGAGCGCCGGCTCGCCGAGGCGGCGGCGGCGGGGGTGCGCAGCCTCGTCGTGCGGGCGGGCGACGTGTTCGGCCCCGGCATGACCGGCAATTCCTGGTTCGCGCTGTTCGCGCAGCGGGGCCGGCCGGTGCGGCGGCTGTGGTATCCCGGCCCGGGCGGCATCGGCCACCAATGGGCCTACCTGCCCGACCTCGCCGAGACCATGGTGCGGCTGGCCGAGCGGGAGGCGGACCTGCCCGCCTTCGCGCGCTTCCACACGCGGGGGCATTGGGACGCGGACGGCACCCGGATGGCGGCGGCGATCGCCCGCGCGCTCGGGCGCGAGCGGCTGCCGGTCCACCGGGTGCCCTGGGCGCTCACCCGTCCCGCCGCGCCCTTCGTGCCCTTCCTGCGGGAGGTGCGGGAGATGCTGTATCTCTGGAACGCGCCCCTGCGGCTCGACAATGCCCGCTTGGTGGCGGCGCTCGGGGCGGAGCCGCACACGCCGCTCGACCGGGCCGTGGCGGCGACGCTCGCGGATCTCGGCGCCGCGGGCGCCGGGCAGGGTCTGAAACCGACCCGTCCGCTCCCCGTCTCCCGGATGCCCTTGCGCTGAGGCTCCGCCCGTCCGGGACGGCGGGGACCCCGGACCCGTCCCTCAGTTCACGCTGGCCCGGTAGCAGCGGATCTCGGCCTCGGCCTGGGCGCGGCGCAGCTCCGCGACCTTGTCGTCGAACAGCTTGGTCGAGCGGAACTCGTTGGCGCGCTGGCCGATGCCCTGGCGCATCGACAGGATCGTCGAGGCCTGCACGTACTTGTCGTAGGGCAGGATGGCGGCGATCGCGTCGATCGAGCAGGCGCATTTCTGCAGCGCGTCGCGGGTCTGCCCGTTCGCCGCCATGCAGCCGAAGACGTAATCGGCCCGCGCCTCGGTCGGGTAATCGTTGTCGTCGGCCAGGGCCGGCACCAGCCCCGCCAGCAGGGCGCCCGCGCCGAGCGCCCCCTTAACCCACGCTCGGTTCATACGTCACCGTCTCCTGCAGGAGCTTGCCGCCCTCCGGGCCCGGCGCCTCGACGTCGATCGAGACGATCTCGCCCGGCACCGCGGGCGACAGCACGAACGTGTAGGTGAGGCTATCGAAGCCGCGCAGCTTGTCCTTCACGGGGTCGTTCACGAAGGGCCGCAGCACCACCCGCCAGCCGGGCCGCTTCTCGCCCCCGACCTCGACCTCGGTCGGGGTCGCCGGGCCGCCCTCGCGCATCGCCTTGCGCAGCCCGTTCTTCAGGTAGCGGGGATTGCCCTGCAGCGCCTTGGCGATGTCGAGGACGTGGTATTCGAGGAACTGCGCCAGGAGCGGGTTCCCGGTCATGTTCTCGTAATGGGCGGTCGGCAGCCGGCGCTCGCCCGTGAAGGCCTCGATGGTCAGGTTGCGGCTGTCGGGCCCCGACCCGGCCGCCACCGTCTCGACGATCCGGTCCTCGATCGGCGCGCCGAAGGGGCCGTCCTTGATGCCGCTGAAGCGGGTGTAGCGGTAGGTGATGCGGCTGCCCGCCGGCGCGGCGGCGAAGTGCTTGCCCTCGAACAGCAGGTCGACGGCGCTCGGCGCGGCCTCCCGCGCCGCCGCGGCCGCTGCGGGCGGCGGCGCCGGCTGCGCCAGCGCGGGCGTCGCGGCCAGGAGCAGGCCGCAGAGGAAAGCGGGTCTCACGCGGACACTCCCTCGGGTTGGGGCACGACGGGCGCGCCGCCGATCGTGCGGTACTGGTAGTCGGGCGCGGTCTCCAGGGCCGATTCGGCGACCGCGAGGGCCTGGACCTTGGCGTGGAGCGGCGAGAGCGAGCAGGCCGGGTCGGTCGCGGCGGCGTCGCCCGCCAGCGCCAGGGCCTGGCAGCGGCAGCCGCCCCAATCCTTCTCCCGCCGGTCGCAGGAGCGGCAGGGCTCCTTCATCCAGGACGTGCCCCGATAGGCCTGGAAGGCGGGGGAATTCGCCCAGATGTCGCCGAGCGCGCGCTCCTGCACGTTCCAGAATGCGAGGCCCGGGATCGTCTCGGCGGCGTGGCAGGGCAGCACCTTGCCGCTCGGCGTGACGTTCATCAGCCGCCGGCCCCAGCCGCCCGCGCAGGCCTTCGGGTACTTGGCGTAGTAGTCCGGCACCACGAGGTCGATCACGAGCCGGCCCTTGAGGCGCTCGCGCGCCTCCTCGACCACCCGGATCGAGCGGTCGACGTCGGGCTTGGCCGGCATCAGGGCGGCGCGGTTGACGTAGGCCCAGCCGTAATACTGGGTGTGGGCGACTTCGAGCCGCTTGGCGCCGAGCCTGACCGCGAGGTCGATCAGGGCCGGCACCTCGTCGATGTTGCCGCGGTGGATCACCGCGTTGAGCGTGAGCGGCAGGCCCAAGGCCACGACCCGCTCGGCGAAGGCGAATTTCTGCGGCTGGGCGTTCCGCAGCCCGCCGATCCGCTCCGCGTTGCCGGCCTCGGCGGCCTGGATCGAGAGCTGCACGTGGTCGAGGCCGGCCTCGGAGAGCGCGTCGAGCTTGGCGAGCGCGCCGCCCACCCCGGAGGTGATCAGGTTCGAGTAGAGGCCGAGATCGGCGCAGGCCCCGGTGATCTCGACGATGTCCTGCCGGGCGGTGGGCTCGCCGCCCGACAGGTGGACGTGCAGGACGCCGAGCGCCGCCGCCTCCCCCAGCACCCGCTGCCACGTCGCCGTGTCGAGCTCCGCCGAGCGCTTGTCGAGCTCGAGCGGGTTCGAGCAGTAGGGGCAGCGCAGCGGGCAGCGATGGGTGAGCTCCGCGAGGAGCCCGATCGGGGCCGGCAGGGTGGGGGTGACGGCGGTCATGGTCTCGTCCTCGGCCGCCCTCGGGCGGCGGGCTTTGGGCCGCCTCAGCGGCAGGCTTGGGGCCGCCTCAGCGGCGGGCTTGGGGCCGCCTCAGCGGCGGGCTTGGGGCCGCCTCAGGCGGCGGGCTTGGCTTCCAGCACGCGCTTCTCCGCGAGGCCGTTGAGCATGGTGATGACGTCGGGCTCGATCACGCCGACCGGCGCGTCGTACTGCGCCGAGAGCGCCTCCGCGATGGCCCGGATGCTGCGCTCCCCGTCGACCAGCGACAGCACCGCCACGGCGTTCTGGTCGAGGTCGAAGGTGCGCTCGGGCGCGAGCAGCACGTGGGCGCCGCGCACGCCGTCGAAGCGCATCCGCACGCCGCGCGGCAGGCGCGGCACGTCGCCGGGGGTCAGGCTCACGCGCGCCCCTCCACCAGACCCTCGCCCGGGCGCCACGCGTCCGGCGGGATCATGCCCGGCGCCACGTAGGCGAAGTACAGGGCGTCGAGCTGCGACCACAGCACGTTGCACTTGAAGGTGAGCGCGTCGAGCGCCTGCCGCTGCAGGGCCGGCGTGGTCGCGTGCTCCTTGACGTAGGCCAGGGCGAAGTCGGCGTCGCGCGGCGCCTGGGTGAGGCGCTTGTCGAAATAGGCCAGCGTCTCCTTGGTGATGAAGTCGTAGTTCTTGAGCATGCCGGCGACGCGCTCGGAGATGATGGTCGGCGAGAACATCTCGGTGAGCGAGGAGGCGATCGCCTCCAGGAGCGAGCGCTCGGCCACGAAGTGGACGTAGGCCTCGACCGCGAAGCGGGTGGTCGGCAGGATGCCGCGCGTCGAGAGCACGTAGGCGCGGTCGAAGCCGACGCCCTCGGCGAGCTTCAGCCAGCGCTCGATGCCGCCGTCGCCCTCGCGGTCGCCGTCGTGGTCGACGATGCGCTGGCGCCAGATCCGGCGGAGATTGGCGTCGGGCATCCGCGCCAGGATGGCGGAATCCTTCACCGGGATCATCGCCTGATAATAGTAGCGGTTGAGCGCCCAGGCCCGCACCTGATCCTTGTCGAGCTTCCCGTCGTGCAGGAGGCGGTGGAAGGGGTGCAGGTTGTGGTAGCGGCGGGCGCCGATGTCGCGCAGGGCCGCTTCGAGCGCGGCGGGCGAGAGCAGGCTCGCGTCGTTCGCGGCGGGCGCGGCCGGGAGGGTGAGGGACAGGGCTGCGGTCATGGCGTGATCGTGGGCCTTCGGTTGGTCGTTCGGGGCGCTGCTGGCTCCGTTCCTCCCGGAGCCGAGGTGGCGGCTCGGGCCGCTGCGGTCAAGGGTCGTGCCCTTCACATTCCTGGCAATCCGGCCTGCCTTCTGGGTGTCGGATCGGCTGATCCTCCGCGCCGGATCAGCGCTCGTCGCATCAGGAGGCGCCGAATTTCTTTGAGATGGATCAAAGAGCCGTATCGATGCACATCGATGTCTGGAATATACTTATGTTTGACTTAAAGATGACTCGACCCGGCACGGTGTCATCGGGCGCTGCTCCAGGTCCTTGATCGTGCCGCATGTCCGACGCTGAACCGGCATCCGCTTCAGCGGGACTTGCGCTAGAGGGTCAGCGTCAGCCCGTCATGCGCCACCGTCCAGCCCTCCGCCTCGACGGCGCGGCGGGCCTCGGACTCCTCCACCAGGACCGGGTTGGTGTTGTTGATGTGCACGAAGATCCGTCGGCCGATCGGCACCTCGGCCAGGGCCGCGATCGCGCCCCCCTCCCCGGTCATCGGCACGTGGCCCATGCGCCAGCCGGTCTTGGTGCCGACCCCGGCCCGGATCATGTCGTCGTCGAGGTAGACCGTGCCGTCGAAGAGCAGGACGTCCACGCCCGACAGGCGCCGCCGCAGGTCGTCGGTGACGCGGGCGCAGCCCGGCACGTAGGCGAGCCGCTTGCCCCCCGCCTCGATCAGGGCGCCGACCGTGGTCTCGGTCTCCTCGCCGATCTCGGGCGTGCCCTCCTCCAGCCAGAGCGGCACCTTGCCGGGCACGGCGAAGAGCGTGACCGCGAGGCCCGGCACCGGCGCGAAGGACTCGTCCAGCGCCACCTCGCGCCGCGCCACGTGCTCGGGCGCCAGCACGTCGAAGACGCGGTTCGCCGAGACCGAATCGAGGATGTTGCGGGTGGCGTGGAGCCGGAAGGGCTGGCTCTCGCGCAGGGTCAGCAGCCCCGCCACGTGGTCCACGTCGCCGTTGGTCAGCAGCACCGCCGCGATCGGCGAGTGCCGCAGGCCGTGGGCCGGGTGCAGGGCGGGCGTCGCGAAGAGCTGCTGGCGGATGTCCGGCGAGGCGTTCACCAGGAGCCACGTCTCCCCGTCCGAGGAGACCGCGAGGCTCGACTGGGTGCGGGGCTTGACCCGGGCATCGCCCGCCCAGGCCATCGTGCAGTGGGGGCAGCGGCAGTTCCACTGCGGAACCCCGCCACCGGCCGCGGAACCGAGGATGATCGCCTGCATGATCCTCTCACGTCGGCGCGCAGACACCCTCCGGGCCGAGAGACCGCCTCAGTTGAAGGGATCGATCTCGGCCGATTCGTAGCTGGTGACTTCCATGCCGACGCAGATCTCGGCGACGACCGGCAGAGCCCACTTCATGGTGCGTTTCCTCTCGATGATCGGTGATGGTCAAGGCCCCCGGCGGCGGGACCGCCGGAGGCGGAGTCCGAGCCCTCAGTTGAAGGGATCGATCTCGGCCGACTCGTAGCTGGTGACTTCCATGCCGACGCAGACTTCGGCGACAACCGGCAGAGCCCACTTCATGATGCGTCTCCTGAGACTTCCCGGATCCTCATAAGAGGATCCTAAGATGTTGAGATGACAGTGTTTTCTGTCACGCGGGATATATCGGCAATCCCGACCGGGAGCGCAAGAGGTATTTTTCCGGTCCACCGCCCCCCAAAAGGGCTGGGTGCTCTCAAACCGGTCTTATTGTGCCGGTCCCGCGAGGGTTTAGCGGAGACCCCTCGTGCCCTAAAAAATTTCGTGAGCGGCAAACCGAAGGTTACTGGCGGAAGCTCGGCTCGTGCAGGTCGAGCATGAAGCCCTTGCCCCGCACGGTCACGATGGCGGGGCCCCCGGCCCGGGCGACGTCGCCGAGCTTGGTGCGCAGGTACCCGACATAGACGTCCACCACGTTGAGGGAGAGGCCGCCCTGGTTGGCCCAGAGCCGGTCGAAGATGTCGCCCCGGGTCACCGGCCGGTTGGCGTGCTCCATCAGCACGGTGAGGAGTTCGGCCTCGCGCTGGGTGAGGCGCGCGGTGGTCTCGCCGAAGCGGACCTGGCGGGTGGCGAGGTCGAGGGAGAGGCGCCCGGCGCTGAGCAGGGTGCGCGGCTCGCCCGCCGCGCGGCGGCGCTGCAGGTGGGTGCGCAGGCGCGCGAGCAATTCGTCGAAGGCGAAGGGCTTGACGATGTAGTCGTCGGCCCCGACCGCGAGGCCGTCGACGCGGTCGCTGACCTCGTCCTTGGCGCTGAGGAACAGGATCGCCCCCGGATAGCCGCCCTCGCGCAGGGAGCGGCAGACCTCGTGGCCCGAGCCGTCCGGCAGCATGATGTCGAGGAGCACCGCCTCGGGCACCCGCTCGCGGGCGGCGGCCAGGGCCTCGTCGACGCTGCCGGCGAGGTTGACCGAGAAGCCCTCCGCGCTGAGGCCGCGGGCGAGCATCCCGCGGATGTCGCCGTCGTCCTCCACCACCAGCACGCTCGTCATCGGGGCCCCATCCTCGCGGCGCGGGCCGGATCCCGGCGCCCGCTCACGCCGCGTCCTCCCTGGCATCGGCGGGCAGCACCAGGGTGACCCGTGCGCCGCGCGCCTCGTCCCCGCCCGAACCGAGGCGGATCACGCCATCATGGCGTTCGACGACCCAGCGCGCCAGGGCCAATCCGATGCCGAACCCCTGCGCGGGCGAGGAGTTCCCGCCGCGGCGGAAGCGCTCGAACAGGGTCTCGGCCTCGGCGGGGAAGCCCGGCCCGTCATCCGCCACCGTCACCTCGGCCCCGTCGCGGCGCGCCCGCAGCACGACCCAGACCCGGGTCGCCCCGGCGGCGTGGCGCAGGGCGTTGTCGATCAGGCCCTCGACGATCTGGCGCAGCCACTCGGGGTCGGCCTGGATCTCCACGTCGGTCTCGCTCGGCTCGAAGGCGAGGGCGATGCGGCGGCGCCGGGCCTCCGAGGCGCAGTTCTCCACCGCCTCGGTGAGGACGGCGGCGAGGCTGACAGGCTTGCGCTCCAGCTCGATCTGGCCGGATTCCGAGCGGGCGATCCGCAGCATGTCGCCGACGCGGCGGTGCAGGCGCAGCGCCCGCTTGCGGATCGTCGCGATGACCGGGCGGAAGGCCTCGGGCGTGTCGGGCGAGCGGGCGGCGAGGTCGCATTCCCCCAGGATGACCGTGAGGGGCGTGCGCAGCTCGTGGCTGACATCGGCGAAGAAGCGGCGGCGGGAGCGGTCGATCTCCTCCAGGCGGGTGTTGGCGGCGCGCAGCTCCGCGGTGGCCTGCGCGACCGTCTCCTCGAGGGCGGCGCGGGCGGCGGCGACGCGGCTCTCGCGGCGCTTGAGCCGGGCCGCCATGCGGTTGAAGCTCGCGACCAGCAGGCCGAGCTCGTCGTGGGCCGCGACGGGCAGGCGGGTGTCGAGCTCGCCCCGGCCGATGGCGGCGGCGCCGGCCCGGATGTCGTCGATGCGCCGCAGGAGCGGCCGCGTCAGGGTGCGGTGGACGAGGAGCAGCACCACCACGGCGAGCCCCGCCACCGCGAGGGCGAGGGCGCGCAGCCGCACCGCGAGGGCGCGCACCTCGCCCGCCGCGCTCTCGACGCCGCGGCGCTCGGCCTCGACCAGGAAGGTGAGCGGCGGGCCGGTCACCGCCCCGAAGGCGTTGAGGGCGCCGCGGATCGCGTCCGAGCGCTTCACCGGGTCGGGCTCGCGCTGGATCTGGGCCACCTGCCGGTCGAGCATGACGCGGGCGGCGCGCAGCCGCGCCAGGGGCCGCGAGCGGGCCGCGTACTGGGTGCGGTCCACGATGGCGTCGCTGCGGGCGATGGCCCGGTTGAGGCCCTCGTCGACGGCGTTGAGGGCCCGGTCGACCTCGTCGCGGGCCGTGGCGAGGCGCTCCGGCCGGCTCGGCGTCTCGCCCACCGCCTCGACCGCGGCGAGGCCGTACTCGGTGAGGCGCCCGGAGAGCTCGGCGATGAGTTCGAGCCGCACCTGGGCCTCCAGGGTGCTGTCGAGGGTGCGTTCGGCCGCGGCGAGCGACCAGAACAGCCCGCCCGCGGCCAGCAGCACCAGCGCCGCCGCGCTCCCGACCAGCAACCCGAACCGCACCCGCAACGAGCCCATGCCGCACCTCCCCGCCCGCCGAACCTCCCCGCCCGCCGAGTGTGCCACAGATGCCGGCGCCCGGCGCCCGGCGCCGGGGCGAGGGCCCGCGCCGGTTGCCCCGCGGTTGCCCCGACGCCACTCTCGCGCCGATACCGCCGGAGGCATGACGATGACAGGACGTCTCTGGGCCGCAGCGCTCGCCCTCGCGCTCGCGGCCCCGGCCCGTGCCGAGGACACCTCCCTGTGGAGGCTCTACGAGCAGACCCTCAAGCGCGCCAAGTACATCGACCTCACCCACGCGTTCGCGCCGACCCAGCCGGTCTGGCCGGGCTTCGCCGCCGCGACCGTCCGGGCCGCGCGGGCGGGGCGGACCATCGAGGGCTTCGTCGAGAAGGGCGAGGCCTTCACCTACGCCCGGCACGGCTTCGTGGCGACGGCCTACGACCTTCCCACCGACCAGTACGGCACCCAGCTCGACCCGCCGGCCCACTGGAACCCCCTCGGCGCCACGATCAGCGACCTGCCGGCCACCTACGCGCTGCGCCCCCTGGTGGTGATCGACATCTCCCCGCAGGTCGCCCGGGACGAGGGCTACCACCTGCAGGTCGCCGACATCGCCGCCTGGGAGGCGCGGCACGGCCGCATCCCCGAGGGCGCCGTGGTGATGGTCCGCTCCGACTGGTCGAAGCGCTGGGCCGAGACCGAGCGCTTCCGCGCCAAGCCCTTCCCGGGCGTGAGCCTCGCGGCGCTGCAGGTCCTGCACCTGGAGCGCCGGATCCTGTTCCACGGCCACGAGCCCCTCGACACCGACACGACGCCGAACCTGGAGGGCGAGGCGTGGCTGATGCACCACAACTTCGCCCAGGCCGAGGGGGTGGCGAATCTCGACAAGGTGCCGGAGGCGGGCGCGCTCGTCGCCATCGGCTTCGCCAAGCCGCTCGGCGGCACCGGGGGCTTCGCCCGCTACGTGGCGATCGCCCCGCCCGGCTGGCCCGAGGGGGTCAGCGTCGAGGAGGCGCCGGGCGCGCCGCTGCCGACCCAGCCCGCCCCGCTCGTGCGCGGGCCGGACGGGGTGATGCGCCCGACTCCGCCGTGACGCGGCTCAGGAGCCCGAGGCCGGGAAGCTCTGCGTGAAGGTGCGGCCCTCCGTGTCCTTGGCCACCACCGTCACGGGCTCGCCGTTGCCCGCGAAGGTGAACCGGAAGGTCGGGTCCTCGCTCACCGAGATGCCGCCGGTCAGGGTGAAGAGCGGCGTCTCGCCCTGGCGCACGCTCAGGGATTCGACGAACCACGCGGGCGTGTAGAGGCGGGTGACCTGGTCCATCTGCAGGCCCGAATAGTTCGGGTGCCGGACCTGGACCTGGGCCTCGCCGCGCTCCGCGAAGGCGCGGAAGCGCATCTTGCCGAGATTGGCCTTGGCCTCGGCCGGGTCCTTGACGGCGGGGGCCGAGCAGCCGCCCGCGGCCTTGACGTAGGCCTTGGTCATGTAGAGGGCGCCGTCCTCGGTCTCGGCGATGGCGCGGACGTAGGAGTAGGAATTCACCCGGATGCGGGTGGAGAGCTCGAAGCGGTGCTGGGGGGTCGGGAAGGTGAAGGTGCCGACGACCGGCGAGGGGTTCTCGTCCACCACCAGGGTGAGCCGCTTGACCGCCCGCCCGTCGCCCTCGGGCAGCGCGATGCGGATGCCCACCGGCACGATGGCGGCATCCTCGGCGCGCCTGGGGGTGTCGAGGCTCAGCACGCCGGCCCCGTCCTGGATCGGCCGGTCGCCGGTGACGTTGGGGCGCAGCTCCGTCCAGGCCGCCTCGGCCCTGGCGTCCTCCTGGGCGGCGGGCTGGGCCGCGACGGCCGTCGCCGCCAGGACCGACAGGGCCGCGCCGGCGAGCGCCGGTCTCCAGAACGCACGGATCATCGGGTGCTCCTCATCGTCTCCCCCGCGGCGGCGCGCCCGCGCTTTGCTGTTTGCCGATCAATGTAGTGACGGATCAGGTCTCGTGCCATGCCCCCGTGCCACGCCCCGCTTCGGGCGAGCCATCGCGGTCCGGGGCGGTGGCCTGACTCACGGTCGGGCCGCGGCGCGCGAACCCCGAGCGCCCAGCCCTGCCGGCACAGGTTCGCGCGGGCGCAACCTTTTGAACGAGCTGATGATTTGGAAGGTATGCGGCAAGGCGCCGCATGCGGGCGGGCGCGGATGAGCGGGGTTCGCGCACGCGCCGTCGTTTTGCCCGCCGGGGCCGGGGGTTATCGTGGCGGGGTTCACCTCCTCACGGGGGTGCGGATTGAAACGTCTCCGGCCGCCGTGCGCACGGCCTCGACCGGCCGTTCACCTCCTCACGGGGGTGCGGATTGAAACACCTACACGCACCACAACGTGGCGCAGAACGCGGAGGTTCACCTCCTCACGGGGGTGCGGATTGAAACTCCACGTAGAGGAACATCTTGCCGCCGCTGGAGGGCGTTCACCTCCTCACGGGGGTGCGGATTGAAACAACGGTGGGCGCTTCGCGGACGTCCAGCTCCGCTGGTTCACCTCCTCACGGGGGTGCGGATTGAAACCTACTGCCTACTCCGTCAGACGCTTGCTGACATGGTTCACCTCCTCACGGGGGTGCGGATTGAAACCTGCCCGAGGGCGAGCGCTGGAGCGCCTCGGGTCCGTTCACCTCCTCACGGGGGTGCGGATTGAAACGTCGACGAGCTCACCGACATCAGCCGGCCCGAGGAGGTTCACCTCCTCACGGGGGTGCGGATTGAAACAAGAACGTCGTCGTGCGCTACGGCGAGAGCCCGATGTTCACCTCCTCACGGGGGTGCGGATTGAAACCCGAACTCGAACGGCCTGATGACGCGCACGGACGGGTTCACCTCCTCACGGGGGTGCGGATTGAAACGCGAGCAGGCGGTCGGCATTGATCGAGTTCGCCTAGTTCACCTCCTCACGGGGGTGCGGATTGAAACGCCGACACCGCGTGGCGCGCGACGGGCGCGGGCGGGTTCACCCCCCTCACGGGGGTGCGGATTGAAACAACACGCACATGGCGTCGCTGCTGCTGCTGCAGGGTTCACCCCCTTCACGGGGGTGCGGATTGAAACCTCGGTCAGGGCGCGCCAGCCGGGCGGCAGGGCGCGTTCACCCCCCTCACGGGGGTGCGGATTGAAACTGGAGCACAAGACCGAGACCGTGCACCGCAGTGGTTCACCCCCCTCACGGGGGTGCGAATTGAAACATGAACATCATCAAGTACACCGAGCGGCTCGGCCCGGTTCACCCCCCCTCACGGGGGTGCGGATTGAAACAGGTTGGCGGTGTCCCGGGAGAGCCCGGCCCCGTGTTCACCCCCCTCACGGGGGTGCGGATTGAAACTCCACCGCGGCCACCACGTAGACGAGCGGCGGGCGGTTCACCCCCCTCACGGGGGTGCGGATTGAAACGTGATCGATGAGCTGAAAGAGCACTGCTACCGGGGGTTCACCCCCTCACGAGGGTGCGGATTGAAACTTGAGGAAGAGCAGCGCGCCGCCCTGGCCGTCCTGGTTCACCCCCTCACGGGGGTGCGGATTGAAACCCTAACGAGATGGGTGCGGGCACCGTCACCGTCCGGGTTCACCCCCTCACGGGGGTGCGGATTGAAACTTCGCGATCGGCGTCGACACCGCGAAGGACGCGAGTTCACCCCCTCACGGGGGTGCGGATTGAAACTCCTGCGACGCGTGCTGGCCGAGGGGCCATCCCCGTTCACCCCCTCACGGGGGTGCGGATTGAAACCTGGTCGAGGCGGATCTGTTCGGGGACCCGACCGCGTTCACCCCCTCACGGGGGTGCGGATTGAAACGAGTTCGCCGAGCCAGATTGCAAGACGCTGCCGAGGTTCACCCCCTCACGGGGGTGCGGATTGAAACGGCTCTGACGGCTGCAATCGCGAGTTGACGACCGGGGTTCACCCCCTCACGGGGGTGCGGATTGAAACTCCGGCGCGCGCGGCACCCCGACATCACGGCTCAGGTTCACCCCCTCACGGGGGGTGCGGATTGAAACTGTCAGGCTCTAAAGGACGGCAAGGCCGGCGCCGAGTTCACCCCCTCCCGGAGGTCCGGATTGAAACCACGCCCCGATCCGGCATAACCGCGACACGCTCCCCTCCCCCGCCGCCGAGGTGCCCGTGACCGCGTCGCCTTCCGCCCTCGCCGCCCTGCTGCCGGATCTCGGCCGGCGCACCCTCGTGATGGGCATCCTCAACGTCACGCCGGATTCCTTCTCGGACGGCGGGCGGTTCCAGGCCCGCGAGGCCGCCGAGCGCCAGGCCGCCAGCCTCGTCCAGGAGGGCGCCGCCATCCTCGACATCGGCGGCGAATCGACCCGGCCCGGCCACGTCCCGGTCTCGGCCGAGGAGGAGCAGGCCAGGATCCTCCCGGTGCTCGCCGCCGTCGCGCCCGCCTGCCCGGTGCCGATCTCCATCGACACCTACAAGGCCTCCACCGCCGAGGTCGCCCTCAAGGCCGGCGCCCGCATCGTCAACGACGTCTGGGGCCTCCAGCGCGAGCCCGACATCGCCCGCGTCGCCGCCGCCCACGGCGCCCCGGTGATCGTGATGCACAACCGCGAGAGCCCGGATCCGAGCCTCGACATCGTCGAGGAGATGAAGCGCTTCTTCGACCGCTCCCTCGCCATCGCCGCCAAGGCCGGCATCCCCGAGCGCGACATCGTGCTCGATCCCGGAATCGGCTTCGGCAAGAGCTGGGAGCAGCACCTCGACGCCGTCCGGCGCCTGCCCGAGCTGCGCGCGCTCGGCTTCCCGCTCCTGGTCGGCATCTCGCGCAAGTCCCTGCTCGGGCGCATCCACAACACCGGCACCGCCCCGGCCGACCGGCTGTTCGGCTCCATCGCCGCCCACGTCGTCGCCGCCACCCTGGGCGCCGACATCGTGCGCGCCCACGACGTGCGCCCCCACGTCGAGGCCTGCCAGGTCGTCGACGCCCTCATGCGCCGCGACGGCGGCGTGCGCCGCGACGGCGATCCGCGCCGCGACGCGGCGGCCGGAGCCCCCTGATGGCCGACCGCATCCTCGTCCACCGGCTCGCCGTCTTCGCCCATCACGGGGTGCTGGAGGAGGAGAACCGGCTCGGCCAGCGCTTCTATCTCTCCCTCGACGCGCACCTCGACCTGCGCGAGGCCGGGCGCCGGGACGACATCGCCGCCTCGGTGAGCTACGCCGACCTCGCCGCCATCGCCGGCGAGATCGCCACGACCCGGCGCTTCCGCCTGATCGAGGCCCTCGCCGAGGCCGTGGCCGCCGCCTGCCTCGCCCGCTTCCCCGCCCTGACGGCGATCACCGTGCGGGTCGACAAGCCGGGGGCGCCCGTCCCGGCGATCCTCGACGGCGTCGCGGTCGAGGTCACGAGAACCCGCCAGGACCGAAGCCCATCATGACCGAAGCCCCTCATGACCGAAGCCCCTCATGACTGACGCCTATCTGGGTCTCGGCAGCAACCTCGGCGACAAGGCCGCCATGCTGGAGGCGGCCATCGCCGGCCTCGACGCCGCGCCGGGCCTGCGCGTCACCGCCCGCTCGCGCTTCTACCGCACGCCCCCCTGGGGCGACACCGACCAGGACTGGTTCCTGAACGCCGCCGTCGCGGTGGCGACCGACCTGACCCCGCACGCGCTGCTCGACGCCTGCCTCGCCCTCGAGGCGCGGCTCGGCCGCGTGCGCGCGCGGCGCTGGGGGCCCCGCGTCATCGACATCGACGTGCTGCACTATGCCGGCGCCGCGGTCGAGGACGAGCGGCTGGTCCTGCCCCACCGCTTCGTGCGCGCGCGCGCCTTCGTTCTGGTGCCCCTCGCGGAGATCGCCCCCGACCTCGTGATCGGCGGCGAGACCGTGACCGCGGCGCTGGCCAAGCTCGACCGCACCGGGATCGAGCCGGTGGAATGAGCGGGGCGCGCGAGTCCCCCGCGCCAGAGGCGCGCGAGCGCCCGTCGTTCCCCGTCAGGGCGTGACCGGCTGCAGCCGCTCCAGCGGCAGGGCCGCGTCGCTCCAGCCGTCGGTCCCGTCCGGGAACCAGATCACCTGGCCGTAGCCGTAGGACAGGGCGCGCTTGGCCGCGTTCCACGACATCCAGCAATTCCGCAGGCAGAAGAAGACCAGCGGCTTCCCGCGGTCGCCCCCGGTGAGGCGGTCGAGCTCGCGCCGGAAATAGGCCTCGGTCTCGGGCGCCAGCGCCCCGAACCCCGTATTGGCGAGCCAGTGCGCGCCCGGGATGCTCTCGTGGGGCGGGTCCCGCCAGATCGTGCCCGGCGGCAAAGCGGCCGGCCGCGGCGGCTGGGGCATCACGTCCACGAAGGGCACGCCCGCCCGCCACAGGGCCTCCGCCTCCTCGGTCGTCACCACCCGCGCGCCCCGGAGCGTGGCGGGGGTCGGCGTGCGGAACGCGTCCTCCCGGTAGCCCGGCGGCTCGGGCACCGGCGCCGCCCCCGCCGGCCCCGCCGCCGCGAGCAGGGCGAGGACGAGGAGCGCCCTCACGGCGCCCTGGGGTCGAGGAGCCGGTTCTCCTCCTCGTCGAGGAGCGGCACCGCGTAGTCGCGCAGCACCTGCTCGATCTCGGCCCGGCGCTTGCGCAGGGCCGTGTTGAGCGTGCGCTTCCAGTCGTTCTCGTTGAGCCGCACCCCCATGGCGATGCGGTAGGTCAGCGCCGGCCGGTCCGGCTCCTTGAGGAGCGGGACCACCTCCATCGGCACCCCGCTCTGGCGGGCGAGCCAGCCCGCCGCCGGACCCCACAGGATGGCGGCGTCGAGCCGCTTCTCGGCGAGGTCGGCGACGATCTGGGCCGAGACGGTCTGGTGCGCGTTCGAGGGGTCGAACTGGTAGGGCGGATAGGGCCGCATCGACGAGACCAGCCCCACCTCCCCCATCCGGTTCACCGGCGGGGTGCCCGCCACGACCCCGATCACCTTGCCCTTGAGCCGGGGATCGTCGAGCGCCGCCACGCCCGACAGGTCGCCCCGGCGCGACACCAGCACGTAGGCCGAGCGGTAATACGGGTTGGTGTTCTGGACGAGGTCGGTCCCGAGCGCCGAGCCGACGATCACGTCGCAGAGCCCGGATCCGAGCGTGTTGCGCACGAAGCCCGGCCCCTGCGTGAGCCAGTAGGTCCGCAGCTTGACCTTCAGCTCGTCGGCCAGGATCGCCGCGATCCTGTTCTCGAAGCCTTCCCCCTTGCGGTCGGAGAAGGGCATGTTGGCCGGATCGCCGCAGACCCGCAGCGCGTCCGTGGTGACGAGGTCCGGGAGCTGCTGCGCGCCCGCCGGGCCGGGCCCCGCCGCGAGCAGCAGGGCCGCCAAACCTGCCGGGAGCCTGCCTGCCGCGAGCCAGCCGGCCGGGCGAAAGCCGGCCAGGAGGCCGCCCGCGGACGAGAGCCTTGCCCGCGCCATCAGCCGCCCAGGCACTCCTTCTCGGCCTTCTTGGCGGCCTCGGGCTTCTCCTCCTTGTCGCCCGGGCGCACCCGGCCCATGGCGCCCGCGGCCCGCGCCCGCAGGTAGACGTAGAGGTCGTCCGCGTAGCACATCACGTTCTTGTTGTCGCCGAAGGCCGGCATCACCTTCTGCTGGGCGGCGTTCACGTCCTGCTTGCCGCCCACCAGGATGCCGATGAACTCCTCGTAGGAGAGGTTCTTCAGCGAATCCTTGAGGGCCGGGGCGTAGGTCGAGCCCATCCCGTCGGGGCCGTGGCAGACGTGACACTCGGCGTGGTAGCGCCGGTAGCCCGAATAGGAGTACCAGTCGAATTTCTTGCCGTTGTCGGTGACGTGGAAGGTCGGATGCCCGTCGGCATCGAGGTACTTGCCGTCCTCGACCTTCACGGCCTTGGCCTTGTCGAGCACCGGCTGGTCGACCTCGGCGGTCTTGTCGTTCGGGTTGAGCGAATTGGCGAGGGCCGGGTCGGCGGATTTCGCTTCCTCAGCATATACGGCAACCACGGAAACGGTTGCTAGGGCGAGGCCGGCCAGAACGGGCCGCAGAGCGGTCGTGCTGAGGTGACGCAACGGACGTTTCTCCCTGTATCCGGTCAGAGACCCGGGCCTTGCGGGTGGCCGGTTCTCTCCGAGGGCCACTTGATCATAAGGAAGCCGGCGCGGAAACCCGCGCCGGCCTGACTTAAGTACGGTTCAAGCTGCGACCGATTAGTTCGGCAGCGTGAAGACGGTGAGCTGGCCGCCCAGGTTGGTATAGTTCGAGAGGGCCGCGTAGCCGCCCACCGCGCCGAGGCCGGCATTCGGGTCGGTCAGGCCGGCCGCGAGGCCGATGCCCGCCCAGCCGCCGACGCCCGACAGGACCGCGACGTTCTGCTTGCCCTTGTGCTCGTAGGTCATCACGTTGCCGATGATGCCCGACGGGGTCTTGAACTTGTAGAGTTCCTTACCCGACTTGGCATCGACGGCCTTCAGGTAGCCCTCGAGGGTGCCGTAGAACACCACGTCGCCGGCGGTGGCGAGAGCGCCCGACCACACCGAGAACTGCTCGGGGACCGACCACTTGATCTTGCCGTTGACGCCGTCCCAGGCGATGAAGTTGCCCATGCCGCCGTGGCTGTTCGGGGCCGGGTACATCGACAGGGTCGCACCGACATAGGGCTGGCCCGGGGTGTAGCTCACCCGGAACGGCTCGTAGTCCATGCAGACGTGGTTGGTCGGCACGTAGAACAGGTTGGTCTTGGGCGAGTAGGCCGCCGGCTGCTGGTCCTTGGAGCCCAGAGCCGCCGGGCAGATGCCCTTCGAGTTCACGTCCTCGCCGTTCTGCTCGGTCGAGTACTTGGCCTGCACCAGCGGACGGCCGTAGGTCTTGGACGACTTGTCCATGTCGACCTTGGAGGCCCAGTTCACCACCGGATCGTACTTCTCGGCGACGAGCAGCTCGCCGGTCGCGCGGTCGAGGGTGTAGCCGAAGCCGTTGCGGTCGAAGTGGGTCAGGAGCGGACGCTCCTTGTCACCAACCTTCTGATCCGTGAGGATCATCTCGTTGATGCCGTCGTAGTCCCACTCGTCGTGGGGGGTCATCTGGTAGACCCACTTGGCCTCGCCGCTGTCGACGTCACGCGCCCAAACGGTCATCGACCACTTGTTGTCGCCGGGGCGCTGCTTCGGGTTCCAGGTCGAGGGATTGCCCGAACCGTAATACATCAGGTTCAGCTTGGGGTCGTAGGAGTACCAGCCCCAGGTGCAGCCGCCGCCCTGCTTCCACTGATCGCCTTCCCAGGTCTTCAGCGAAGAGTCCTTGCCGACCGGCTTGCCGAGGGAGGTGGTCTTCTCCGGGTTGACGAGCATCTCGTCATCCGGGCCCATCGAGTAGCCGCGCCAGATCTTCTTGCCGTCCTTCAGGCTGTAGGCCGTCACGTGGCAGCGCACGCCGTACTCACCGCCCGAGATGCCGACGATGACCTTGTCCTTGACCGGGAGAACGGTCGCCGTGTTGGTCTCGCCCTTCTTGGGGTCGCCGTTGACGACCGACCACGCGACCTTGCCGGTCTTGGCGTCGAGGGCGACGACCGTCGTGTCGGCCTGGTGCAGGATGATCTTGCCGTCGGCGTAGGCCAGGCCACGGTTGACCGTGTCGCAGCACATCACCGGGATCACGTTCGGATCCTGCTTCGGCTCGTACTTCCAGACGATCTTGCCGTCCTGGTTCAGGTCGAGCGCGTACACGATGTTCGGGAACGGCGTGTGCACGTACATCGTGTCGCCGACGACCAGCGGCGCGCCCTCGTGACCGCGCAGCACGCCGGTCGAGAACGTCCAGGCCACCTGCAGCTTGTTGACGTTGCCGGTGTTGATCTGGTCGAGCTTCGAGAACCGGGTGTTGGCGTAGTCGACGGTTTGCAGAACCTGCTGCGCCGGGTTGTTGATCTCCTTCTGGAGATCATCGGCCAGGGCGGGCGTCACGCCCAGGATACCCGCGCTCAACGCTAGGAGATGGACCGCTCTCATGGATTCCTCCGACAGGTGCTTGCGTGCGTCCCGCCCTCGGAACGAGGGGCCGGCAGCACTGACCTGCTGTTTGCGCATGGGGACGTCGTTGAGCTCCGGCAGCGTGTCACAACAGGCTTGATTGCTTGCCCGGGCTTATTTTGCCGTTAGGGCACGCCGTGTTTGCGAACCGAACACCACCCTCCCCTGGCGGCGCCGTTGGAAACCGAAGCTGAACGAACTCTAAGAGAAAAATGGGCGGCGTCAACAACGATCGGCGCCCGGCGGGGCGCGTTTCGGCGCCCAATCAGGTGACTTAAGTACGATTTCCCCTGTGCGCTGCATTGCACAACGGCGCTACCGCAGCGCAGCATCAACTACTTGTGTAGGGCAGGAGCGGCCTCGCGGGGCTGCGGCGCGATGGATGAGCCGGCTCACCTGTCAGTCGACCGGCCGCTTGTGGATAATGACGATCAGTCCCATTCGAGTTCCTGGTAGGCGGTGGTGGCATTACGGGCGTTGAAATCACGAAAGAGTGACCACTCCGACGCCTCGCCGGCGGCGGCGGTGCCGGCCTCCCCGATCGGGCGGCCGTCCCGGACCATGGCCCGCACCTCGGTCTCGAGGGTGGTCAGGTAGCGCTCGATCGGCCCGGACGCGGCCGGCCAGGACACCGAGGCCGGGCCGTGGCCGGGCACCACGCGGGCGGCGGGCTCGGCCCGCAGGCGCCGCAGCACCGCGATCCATCCCTCCAGCCGCCCGTCCAGGGCCGGCACGTGGCCGACGAACAGGAGGTCGCCGAGGAACCACGTGTCGGTCGCGAGGTCGCGCACGGTGAGGTCGCTGTTGGTGTGGGCGGTGGGCCAGGCATCGAGGCGCAGCACCCGCCCGCCGAGGTCGAGCTCGCGGCGCTCCTCCACCAGGAGGGTCGGGGGCACGATGCGGGTGCCCGCGAAGCCCGGGCCGACGAGGTCGGCGTTGGATTGCAGGTAGCTCCCGGCCCGGGCGGCGAGCGCCTCGGGCAGGTTGCGGTGTCCGACGAAGGTGGCGCCCTCGCCCGCGAAGGCGGCGTTGCCCAGCACGTGGTCCGGGTGGACGTGGGTGTTGATCACGTAGCGGATCGGCAGCGCCGTCCGGGCCCGCACGGCGGCGAGGAGCCGGCGGCCGGCGAGCAGGCTGCCGCCGGTGTCGATCACCGCCACCGCGTCGCGCCCGACCACGAAGCCGACATTGGCGATCGCCCCTTCATTGTCGCGGGAGGCGAGCGCGTAGGGCGCGGCGTAGACGAGGATCCCCGGCGCCACCTCCCGCATCGGCAGCGGCGCGGCCCCGGCGGGGCCGGGCGGGGCCGGCGCCTCGGCGCGCGCGGCGGGGGGCGTCGGCAGGGCGGCGGTCGCCGAGAGGGTGGCGGCGAGGAGCCAGCGCGGGATCGCGCGCATCGAGAATCCTCCGGGATCAGGCCGCCACCGCCTCCGGGTAGCGGGCCGCGAGGTCGCGGCGGGTCGCCTCCTGCCAGGCGCGGCCGCGCTCCGCCCGCGGCGTGGTCAGGGGAATCGTCGCGGCGAGCCGCGCCGGCCGGGGCGTGAGCAGGAGGAGCCGGTCGGCCACCTCCAGCGCCTCGGGCACGTTGTGGGTCACCATCAGCACGGCGGCGCGGCGGCGCCGCGCGGCGCCGAACACGGCCGCGCGCAGGGCGGCGGCGGCCGCGTCGTCGAGGGACACGAAGGGCTCGTCGAGGACGAGGAGGCGCGGCTCCAGGGCCAGCGCCCGCGCGAGGGCGACGCGCCGCGCCATGCCGAGGGAGAGCTCGCCCGGGAACCGGTCCCGCCACGGCGTCAGGCCGAGCTCCTCGAACAGCCCGTCGAGCGGGCGCCCCCGCTCCGCCCGCGGCAGGGCGAGGCGGACATTCTGCTCGACGCTGCGCCAGGGCAGCAGCCGCGGCTCCTGGAACACGATGCCGATGCGCAGGGTGGCGGGATCGGGGCTGACGCGTCCCTCGAAATCCCGGTCGAGGCCGAGCAGGATGCGCAGCGTGGTGGTCTTGCCCGCGCCCGAGGGGCCGATCAGGCAGAGCGTCTCGCCGGGCTCGACCGCGAAGGCGAGGTCGCGCACCGCCTCGACGCGCTCGCCGCGGGCCGCGTAGGTCTTGCGGCGGATCGCGACGGAGAGGGCCGGGTCAGCGCCAGCGGCGGACATGGGCTCAGCGCCAGCGGCGGACATGGGCATCGAGGGGCTGGAGCAGCAGGAGGTCGACCGCGAGCATGACCGCGCTGAAGACGAGGCTGTAGCCGATCAGGGCCGCCACGTCGAAGAGCTGGAAATAGTAGGAGATGGCGTAGCCGACGCCGTTCGGCCGCCCGAGCAGTTCCACCACCAGCACGATCTTCCAGGCCAGCGAGAGCCCCGAGCGGGCGGCCGCGACCGCGAAGGGTTCGAGCTGCGGCAGCAGCACGTGGCGGATCCAGGTGCGGCGGTCGAAGCGGAAGGCCTGCGCCATCTCCTGCAGGCCGGGATCGAGGCCCCGCGCCCCCTCGCGCATGATCACGGCGACGTTCGGCATCTTGTTGAGCGCCACCGCCAGGATCGCCGCCGTCTCGGTGAGGCCGAGCCAGATATAGGCGAGTACGGTGATCACCAGGGCCGGGGTGTTGAGGAGGACGATGAGGGGCGTGTCGAGCAGCCGGTCGGCGGCCCGGGAGCGCCCGAGCAGGATGCCGAGCACCGCCCCGGTCGTCATGGCGAGGAGGAAGGACGCCGCCACCCGCAGCAGCGTGATGCCGACGTTGCGCGGCAGGTCGCCGCCCTGCGCCTCGCGCCACACGAAGGCCGTCACCGCCTCCGGCGAGGGCAGCGTGCGCAGGTCGGTGAAGCGGCTCGCCAGGAACCACGCGATCAGGAGGAGCAGCGCCGAGGCGAGGCGCGTCGCGAGGGCCATGCCGCCTCACCCGGCCGCGGGGGGAGCGGCCGCCGCGCCCGGCCGGGGCGCCCGGCCGGGCTCAGCCATGCGGGGCGTCCCAGTAGAGGCCCTCGGGCAGGGTGGTGGCGCTGCCGACCAGGCGCTCGCCGCCGAGCCGCGCCAGCACCGCGTAGAGGCGCTCGGCATCGGCGCGCTCGGCGGCGACCGGGCGCCGCGGGATGCCGGCCAGGAAGTCGCGCCGCAGCGCCCCGAAGGTCGCCTCGTCCTCCGCCGCCATCAGCGGGCGGACGCTGGCCCAGGCGGAGTCGTCCGCGGCGAGGGCCTGCTTGGCCTCGCGCGAGGCCCGGGCGAAGGCGGCCAGCGCCGCGGGCTTGCGCCGGAGCAGCCCCTCGTCGAAGACGTAGCCGAGGAGCGCGATCGGCCCCTCGATCCCGAAGGCGCGGGCGATCTCGTCCGCGCCGATCAGCCGCCGGAAGCCCCTGGCCTCCAGCCGCGCGCAGAAGGTCCAGTAGAGGAGCGCGGCGTCGAGCTCGCCCGCTTCGAGCTTCTGCATCAGGAGCGGCGGCGCCCCGAAGGCGGGCCGGGCCGCCCGCTCCAGGTCGATCCCGTCCTTCTCCTGCGCGCGGGCCTTGAGGAGGAGCCAGTTCTTGTCGAGGGCGCCGCCCGCCACGCCGATCCGCTTGCCGGCGAGGTCCGCGACCGCGCGGATCGGGCTTCCGGCCGGCACCATCAGGGCGCCCTCGGTGGAGGAATAGGGCAGGAACTTCACCGGCTTGCCCTCGGCGCGCAGGCGCGCCGCCCAGAGCAGGTCCGACACGATCGTGTCGACCTGGTCGCCCTGGAAGGCGATGCGGGCGGCGTCGTTGCCGGCGAGTTTCAGGCTCTCGAGGGAGAAGCCCAGGGCGGCGTCGAGCCGGCGCTCCTTGATGACGGCCGCTTCCCAGGAGACGGTGCCGAAGGGCAAAACCCCGACCCGGAGCGCGCTCTCCTCCGCCGCGCCGAGCGGCAGCGGCCAGAGGGCGGCCGCCGCCAGGAACCCGCGCCGTGAGAGCATCCCGCTCCTCCCCTCTCCGTCCGGCCGGCCCGGCCGCCGCGTCGGCGCACTGGTAAGGATGCGGGCCGTCCCCGTCCACCGCGCGCGCTTGCGCCGGGGCGCGGCGCGGTTCACCTTTTCGCCATCGCCCCGCCGACCTTGGGACGGCGCCGGTCCCCCGGTCACCTGGACTTTCGTCAACCGGATGAGGAGACCCCCATGGCCGTGACCCGCGACACCGTGCTGGAGGCCGCCGCCGTCACCGAACGCCTCGCCCGCGACCTGCCCGCGTGGCGCTACGAGGACGGCTGGATCAAGCGGACCTACAAGACGCATTCCTGGAAGGGCACCCTGATGGTGATCAACACGGTCGGCCACCTCGCGGAGGCCGCCTGGCACCATCCGGACCTCACCGCCTCCTACGCCTGGGTCGAGGTGCGGCTCACCACCCACTCGGCGAAGGGCGTCACCGAGAAGGACCTCGCCCTGGCGCGCAAGATCGAGGAGGTGGTGGGCTGGCAGCCGGGCCTGGAGGGCGGCGCCCTCGAAGGCACCCCCGCCGACCCGCGCTTCGCCTACGTCAAGCACGAGCGCTGAGCCCCGCTCGCCGCCACGGCCGCCGGTTCGGCGGACGAGGCGGGATCGGGATCCGCGGCGCGATCCCGCTCCGCCGGCCGGGCGCGGGGCCTCAGCCCCCGGCGCGCAGGCGCCGGCACTGCGTCTTCAGGTAGGCGGTCTGGCCGATGCCCTCCCGCACGTCCGAGCGCGCGATGATCTCCTGCCAGCCGGTGGCGCAGCCCATCTCGTTGGCGACCCGGGTCTTGAAGACGTCGGTGGCGGTCGCCTCCTCGCAATCCTGCACCGCGACCGCGCTGGCGCAGATCAGCACGACTGCCAGGAAGCCGTTCATCGCGGGCGCTCCATCGATCCCTCCGAACAGGATGGGGCGCCGCGGGACGCCGCCAAGCCTCGCTCCGACCTTGGTCCGGGGTCGCCGCGCCGGCCTCAGCCCGGCCGCGCGACCTCCAGGCTGCGCAGCGTCGCCCCCTTCCAGAGGATCAGGACGCGGTCGTAGGTGGCGTAGGATTCGACCTTCTTGAAGGCGAGCGGGCGCAGCTCCGGCGCCCGCCCGCCCCGCGGGGGCGCGGCGTCCCTCAGGGTGAGGACGAGCGTCGCCGCGCCGCAATCGGCGGTGCAGACCTGGTCGAGATAGGGCGCGGCGCACCCGCCCTCGACTTCGACGAGGCCGGCGATCTTCAGGCAGGGAACCGCACCGTCGCCGCGCCGGCCCAATTCGGTGACGGACCAGTCGCGGGTGCGGGGAAATTCGGTGCTCATGGGGCGAAGGCCTGGACCATGCTCGGTCACCCGGCGGATGTGGTGAGCCCGCCGCCGCACCAAGGTGCGCGCGCGCACGCGCCATGAAGAGCTGCGCCGGGCGCGGCATATCATCCCACTTCCCTCGTCCGTATCGAGGATCGCGCCGCCCACCCGGCCCGATCGACAAGTCGTACGAAATCCGACGGATTGCGTCGCCATCTCCCATTTCGGCAATGCGGATTTCGGCTTCGCTCAAGCGCCGCGCGGGCTTGGCATACCCAATCCGCTCGATCCCTTCGGGATGGCGGATTGGGGCTTCGCTCAAGCGCCGCGCGGGCTTGGCATCCGCTGTCCGGACGATCACGTCCGGACAGCGCATCATGGTGCGCGGGAATGCCGGAAGCGGCCGGCGGGAAATCGATTAACCACCGCCCGGCTTTCCACGATGCGGGCGCCTGAGCCTTGCCGCCGACGCTTGTTCTTTACGGCTGGCCGGTATGTCTGCGGGGCGTGGCGGTCTCGGGAGGAGTCACCGGGTGGACATCGATTTCGGCGGCAATCCGGTGGTCGGACAGGTGCACCAGGTCGGCGGCGCGCAGGCCGGGATCCGGCTCGCGCCCGCCGCGCACCACGCCCAGGCGACCACGGTCGGCAACCTGATCGGCCTGCGCACGCCCGAAGCCCTGGTGATCGGCGTGATGACCTCGGCCGGCGGGGCCGGGCCCGCGGCGCAGGGCGTCGCGGCGCAGGGCAGCACGGCGCAGGGCATCACGGCGACCATCGACCTGCTCGGCGAGATCGGCCCGGGCGGGCGCGGCGCCCCGCGCTACCGCCGCGGCGTCACCGCCTATCCGGAGATCGGCGACCCGGTCGTGCTGCTGACCCCGCGGGATCTCGACGTCATCTTCAGCCTGCCGGGCGAGGAGGCGGTCAGCATCGGCGAGTTGCGGCAGAACAGGGGGATCCCTGCCAACGTCAAGGTCGACGACCTGCTCACCAAGCACTTCGCGGTCCTCGGCTCGACCGGGGTCGGCAAGTCGAGCGGCGTGTCGGTCCTGGTCGGCGCGATCATCGAGCGCAAGCCCGACCTGCGGATCCTGTTCATCGATCCGCACAACGAGTACGGATCCTGCTTCGGGCCGCACGCGGACGTGGTGCGGCCGAAGTCCCTCCGGCTGCCGTTCTGGCTGTTCAACTTCGAGGAATTCGTCGACGTCCTGTTCCGCGGGCGGCCGGGCGTCGAGGAGGAGGTCGGCATCCTGGCGGAGCTGATCCCCCTCGCCAAGGCGATGTACGCGGGCGGGCGGCATGGCGCGGACCGGTCGCTGCTGAAGCGGGCGGAGGCGCGCGGGGCGGGCTTCAGCGCCGACGCGCCGGTGCCCTACCGCCTCCCCGACCTGATTGCCCTGATCGAGGAGCGCCGCGGCAAGCTGGAGAACCGGGCGCTGGTGTTCAATTACACGCGGCTGCTCGGCCGCATCGAGGCGGTGCGGGCGGACCCGCGCTACGCCTTCATGTTCGAGAACGCGACCCTCGGCGGCGACCCGATGGTCGAGGTCATCAGCGACCTGTTCAAGTATCCGGGGAACGGCCGGACCGTGACGGTGCTGCAGCTGGCCGGCTTCCCGGCCGAGGTGGTCGATTCCCTCGTCTCCGTGGTCTGCCGGATGGCCTTCGAGATCGGGCTGTGGAGCGACGGCACCCTGCCGCTGCTGCTGGTCTGCGAGGAGGCGCACCGCTACGCGCCGGCCGACCGCAGCATGGGCTTCGGCCCGACCCGCAAGGCGCTGTCGCGGATCGCCAAGGAGGGGCGGAAATACGGGATCTACCTGGGGATCGTGACGCAGCGGGCGGCGGAGCTCGATTCGACCATCATCTCCCAGTGCAGCACCGTGTTCGCGATGCGGATGACCAACGACCGCGACCAGGCGATCCTGCGCGCCGCGGTCTCGGACGGCGCCTCCAGCCTCCTGGGCTTCGTCCCGTCGCTCGGCACCCGCGAGGCCCTCGCCTTCGGGGAGGGCACGCCGCTCCCGACCCGGATCCGCTTCTCCGAATTGCCGCCTCACCGGCTCCCGCGCAGCGAGGCGGCCGGTCCCGCCGCCTTCCGGGCCGCCGCGACGGATCGCGGCTACGTGGCCTCGATCGTCGAGCGCTGGCGCGGCCCCGGACCCGCTTTCGCCCTCGCGGATGACGGGCCCCTCGCGGCCTCGCCGATCACCTCCCCGCCCCAGGCCGCCCCGCAGGCGCCCACCCCCTACCCGCCGGTGCGGCTCGCGCAGGCGCAGCCGCGTTTCGGGCTGCGCTAGAGCGGCGCCCGATCACGGTGCGATCGGGCGCCGCCCTCGGTCGCGGATTTCGCCGCATCGTCCGCGACGCACCGGCATCCGCTTCGTCGGAGCAGGCTCCGGGCAGGATCGCGGCGCGCGATTCTGCTCGGCCTCTCGCTCTCGCGCCATTCTCGCCGCCGAAGCGGCCGGCGCTGCGGCGACCGATGCTCGGCGCCGCGGCGGCCGGCCGGGGCGCGCCTGCCCCTTTAGGCCAGGGCGCGGACCGGGCCGGCGCTGTTGGCTTGCCGTCTGGTTTCTGGTTCACTGTCGACCACCGTGCAACGGAGGCGGCCGAGCACCATCACATCTGAGCCCGCGCGACCACGTCCGAGTCCGCGGCGCCCGGGCGCCCCCGGATCCGGCGCGCCCGCGCCCCTGCGGACGCGCGGCCCTCGGATCACCGACATTCCCGCTTCCGCCACGCGGGCGTCGGCCGCCATGATCGCCGGCCGCGACCCCGCCACCCGGTTCCCGCTTCGCCTTCGCGACTGAAGACCAGCAAGTTCATCCCTGGGAGAGACGCATGCCGCGCAACATCCTGATCCTGGGCGCCTCCTACGGCTCCCTGCTCGCCACCAAGCTCCTGATGGCGGGCCACAACGTGACCCTGGTCTGCCGCCGGAACACCGCCGACCTGATCAACCGCGAGGGTACCGAGGTCCGCATCAAGCTGCGCGACGAGCCGAGCCACCGGGCGATCCGCTCGCGCGACCTGCCCGGGCGCCTGGACGCGCGGCTGCCCGAGGAGGTGGACGTGTCGGGCTACGACCTGGTCGGGCTCGCCATGCAGGAGCCGCAATACAACAACCACACGATCCGCGTCCTGATGATCAAGATCGCCGAGGCGAGGTTGCCCTGCCTCTCGATCATGAACATGCCGCCCCTGCCCTACCTCAAGCGGATCCCGGCGCTGGCGGACATGGACCTGGAACAGGCCTACACCAATGCCGGGGTGTGGGACCGGTTCGTGCCGGGCCTCGTGTCGCTCTGCTCGCCCGATCCGCAGGCCTACCGCCCGCCGGACGAGGGCGCGAACGTGCTCCACGTCGGGCTGCCGACCAATTTCAAGGCGGCGCCCTTCGAGGACGAGGCCCATACCGGGCTGCTCCGGGAGCTGGAGGCGGATATCGACGCCGTGCGGCTCGACGGCCAGGACGTCCCGGTGAAGCTCAAGGTGTTCGACTCGCTGTTCGTCCCGCTGGCGAAGTGGTCGATGCTGCTGACCGGCAATTACCGCTGCATCACGCCGACGGAGCCGCAATCGATCCGCGACGCCGTGCACGGCGACCTCGCCCGCTCGCGGATGATCTACGAGCACGTCGACGCCGTGGCCCGGCGGCTGGGCGCCGACCCGCAGGATCAGGTGCCGTTCGAGAAATACGCCAAGGCGGCGGAGAGCCTGCTCAACCCCTCCTCGGCCGCCCGGGCGGTGGCGAAGGGGGCGCCCTCCATCGAGCGGGTCGACCTCCTGGTCAAGCTGATCTCGCACCAGCTCGGCGCGCCGAACGAGGAGATCGACCGCACGGTCCAGACCGTCGACCGCAAGCTCGACGAGCGGGTCATCGTCGGCGGATCCGACGCCGGCTGAGTCCGGCAACCATCCGCCCCCCCTCATCCCTTGTTGGCGAAGGCCGATCGCAACGGCCGGCAAGGGAGACGCGCTCATGGCCACCCGCACCCTCCGCAGCCGCGAACCCGCCACGCAATCCCCGGTCGGGGAGGCGCGCCGCGAGGGCGCGCTCGCCCGCCTCGGCATCCGCTTCACCAACTGGGCCGAGCGCTGGTTCCCGGACGCCTTCATCTTCGTGGCCATCGCGGTCGTGAGCGTGGCGCTCGGGGCGATGGCGCACGGCGCCCCGGCGGAGGCCGTCGCCAGGAGCTTCGGCGACGGCTTCTGGAGCCTGATCCCCTTCACCATGCAGATGGCCCTCGTGACCATCGGCGGCTACGTCGTGGCCACCTCGCCCCCGGTGCAGGCCCTGATCGACCGCCTCGCCCGGCTGCCGCGGACCGGCCGCGGTGCGGTCGGCTTCGTGGCGGCCGCCACCATGCCGTCGTCCTGGCGGCGGATCTCGGCATCGACGTCTCGCCCGACGGCCAGGACCTCGCGCCCGCCCGCCAGCCGGGCGAGTGGCTGGAGCACTCGCCGATCCTCACCCTGCTCCTGGTGCTGCTGGCCGGCGGCCGGATCGTGCAGGAATTCGCCCGCCAATCCTGGATGGTGGCGATCTCGAACCTCGACACCTACAACCGGCTGCTCCTCACCCTGGGTCTGCTGCTGCACCGGCGGCCCAAGCGCTTCCTCGTCGCGGTGGCCCGCGCGGTTGCCGGCGACCGCCGGCATCCTGATCCAGCACCCGCTGTACGCGGCGATCAGCGCCATGCTGACCCTGCCCAAGAACCCCGCCGGGGCGAGCGCCTCGGACGCGATCACCCCCGCCTTCGTGAGCGTGAACACCACCGGCAGCTTTCCCCGCGCGATGGGCGTCGACTCGGCCGTGCTCGGCTTCTTCGTGCCCTCCGGCGGCAAGTGGCTGCTGGAGGCACCCAACGTGATGCAGGCCGCCAACGAGCTGAAGGTCCATCTGGGCGGGGCCGTGACGGTCTACAACGCGGCCGAGGCCTGCCGAATCTGATCAACCCGTTCTGGATGCTGCCCCTCGTCGGCATCCTGGGGCTCAAGGCGCGCGACATCGTCGGGTCCAGCTTCCTGCAGCTTCTGGTCCACCTGCCCGTCGTGCTGTTCCTGCTCTGGGCCTGGCCTTCACCCTGACCTATCATCCGCCCGTCATGCCCTGACCGCCCGCGACCTCGGCGCGGGCGGGGCCGCGCCGCCGAGGCGCGGCGCGCCCGACCCCGCGTCATCGTGCCTCGACCGAACGGCTTAAGCCAGCCGGCGGGGTTGCGGCTTTTGCTGCGTTGCAGCAAATGTGGTGCGCCGCACAAAAGCGGTGCGATCCAAACGCCGAGAGACGCCCATGACCGTTCAGAACCCCTTCGAAGTCCCCGCCGAGCTGCGCGACTTCGCCGAGAAGAGCGTCGAGCAGGCCCACAAGGCCGTGACCGCGTTCTTCGGCAACGCCCGCAAGATCAACGAGACCATGCAGTCCTCGCTGAAGGCGTACCCGCTTCCGGCCGGCGCCGCCTACACCCGCGGCCTCGCCTTCGCCGAGCAGAACGCCAACGCGGCCTTCGACGTCGCCCACAAGATCATCCGCGCCCGCGACCTCCAGGAAGCCGGCCAGATCCAGGCGGAGTACATCCGCGCCCAGTTCGACGCGCTCCAGGCCCAGGCCAAGGAGATCTACTCGGTCGCCAAGGCCGCGTAACGCGATCCGCAAGGCGAGCCCACGCCTCTTCGGACGCGCGGGCCAGCCTCCGACGTGAAGGAGCGGCGCCATGGCGGCGAGACGCGGTAGGCGTTCACCATCGGCCCAGAGGGGGAGTGCGATGAACGAGGCAGTGATATCCGGCGACCAGACCACCGAGGCGGGCGAGCAGCAGGCCGCGTGGTCGCCCTCCGGCGATCAGCAGGCCGCCCTCGACACCTTCGCCGCCGACGGGTCCGCGGGCTATGACGGCCAGGAGGCGCCCCAGGTCCTCGCGCCGGAGGCGGCGCCCTTCGCGGACGCGGCCTCCTTCCAGGAGGTGCCCTTCCAGGAGGCGTCCTTCCAGGACGCGGTGCCTTCCGAGACGGTCGCGCCCGCGAGCGATGCCGAGCCGGTCGCGGTCCAGGCCGACCAGGCCGGGCCCGAGATTCAGGGCGAGGTCGCCGCGCCGGTCGCGAGCGAGCCCGTCCGCTCCGACGCGGCCGCCCCCGATTCCGGCGGCGATCCCGCTCCGGCCGCCTCCGATCTCCTCGGCAAGCTGGCCGCGCAGAACGGCCTCTGGCTCTCCTACGTCGAGGCCGAACTGAAGGCGAAGCTGACCTATGGCCGCGTCCTGGCGAAGGCGCGGACCCCGGTCGACGTCGTCCTGGCCAGCAACGCCGAGGCCATCCGCGCCCTGACGGCGGCGAGCAGGCTGTTCGGCGCCCTCGTGACCGGCGGCCTGCGAGCCGCCTGATCCGGGATCCGGTTGATCCCAAGCGGATCCCGGATCACGCGCCCGCGCGGCGCGTGAGCGAAGCCCCCATCCGCCATCCCGAAGGGATCAGGCGGACGTGGTGACAGACCCGCGCCGCTCCGATCCCCCGATCCGCTCCGAGGACCTGCCGTGATCAAGTCCTGCCTCGACGCCGCCCTGCTCCTCGTGGAGGCCCAGAGCGTCGTCGAGCTGCGGCTGATGAGGCTGGTCCTGGGCGGCCTCGACGGCTGCCTCGAAGCGCAGCTGATGGTGAGCGAGAAGGTGAACGCGGCGCTCGAAGCCGCCGGCACGCTGATGGCGGGCGGCAGCTGCGGCGACGTCATCGTGCGATACCGCGAGCAGGTCGCCGACAACCGGCGCCGGCTCGCGGCGTGAGCCGCCCGCCTCAGGCGAGGCGGTCGGGCGCGGCCCGCGCATCCTCCGCACCGGGCTTCATCGTCTCGGCCTGGCTCCCGCCGTCCCGCTCGGCCCCGCTCCCGATCGGAGTGGTGCCGTCCATCCGCCGGTCGGTGCCGTCCCCGACCCGGGCCGTGTTGCTGACGAGGCCGTGCTCGAGATCCGCGCCCTGGACGGAGGTGAGCCGCTCCCGCTGCTCGTGGGCGCCGGCCGCCGTCGCCTGGGAGGGCACGGTCGCGGCGTGACCCCCCGCCGCCGGGCGGGCCTGCGCGGCCCGCTGCGCCCCGGACCCGAGGGCGGCCCAGGCGTGATCCGGCACGCGCGGGCCGAGGACGAACAGCGCCAGGAGCGGCAGCCCGCAGGCGATCACCAGGAAGAGGAGGAAACCGAATCCCATCGCGTGGGCCTCCCGAGCGGGCCGTTGAAGATGGCGGTTAACGAATCGTCGCCGCCGGTCGTTCCGCGCCGCCGTCGCGGCGCGCCGGACGGCCCGGCCAGGGGGACTCGGCGAGAGGGGGACTCGGCCAGAGGGGGACTCGGCTCAGGCCCCCAGGATTTTCCAGGTGCCCTGCGCGACCGCGCAGACCCGGTCCTCCACGCTCAGGCTCCCGTGCATGAACATGATCGCGCGGGTGGCCCGCACGACGCGGCACTCGGCCACCAGGAACTCGCCCGCTCGGACGGGAGCGAGGAACTGCACGTCGAGATTGATCGTGGCCTGCTTGCGGCCGCCCTGGGCCTGCGCGGAGGTGCGGCCGAGGGCCATGTCGAGGAGCGTCGCCATCACGCCGCCGTGCACGACCCCGTTGCGGTTGCGGTGCTTCTCCGCGGTGAGCAGGCCGTAGAGGAGGCCCGTCCCGCCGGGCCGCTGCCAGATCGGCCCGATCAGGTCCATGAACTCGGACAGGTCGACTCGCTCCCAGCCGGCCGCGGCCGGATCGAACGGGGCTGCCACCGCGTCTCCTCCCTGAACGTCCCGGCCCCTTGTCTCATCGCCCGGACCGGCCCGCCAGGGCCCGGGGATGCGGGCGCGCCGATCACGACCGCGTGTGCGCCGGCGGCGGGCGGGCGACGCGCCGCGCGAGGGGGCCGGCAACGCGCCGCCGCCGCCCCGTCGCGCCCCCGGGCCGCCAAGCAAGCGCCGGCCTCGGCGCCGGGAACCGGCCGCATCCGCGCGAAGAAGCGGCCGGCCGGGCAGGATGAGGGCAGCTCACGGCGCGCACAGGACTCGGCTCGATGGTTGGGCGCGGCCGCGCCGGCCGCCCGGAACCGCGCTCCACCGGCCGCACACGGTGACGGTCGCCCATTCACGGCCGGATCGGACCGCCGGGGGCGCCGCTCCGCCGGATCCACTCCCCCGCTTCATTGCGGCGGCCCGTCGCAATCCTGGCGGAACTGGCCGAATCTCGCGCTCGTCTGCCGACCGCTCGCGCTCATCCGGCGCGCGGCGGGGCACTCTGCTTGCCAGAACTCCGCCTCTGCTCTCCTGTATCCCGTCTGTCTTTAAGGTACGCTCGCCCGTTGGTTGATCGGCAAGCTCGACAATAACACAGATTTCATTGCCGGCCATGCCTCCTTTCGACCTTGCGACGGTGCCACGATTGGCCTTTTATGGCGCCGCCGGACTGTTCTGACGGGAAGGGGGACCGCCCAGATGGCAATAGATCAGGTTCAGGGTGCGCCGCCCTCCTCCGGGCCGCTCGAGCGCGACGCCCGCCTGGTGTCCAGCGACCACAAGGTCTCGCCGAACGAGATCGCGATCGGCGTCATCATCGGCCGGGCCGCCGAGTATTTCGATTTCTTCGTGTTCGCGATCGCCTCGGTGGTGGTCTTCCCCAAGGTCTTCTTCCCCTTCGCGGAGCCGCTGACGGCGACGCTCTACGCCTTCGCGATGTTCTCGCTGGCCTTCATCGCGCGACCGATCGGCTCGGTGATCTTCACCGCCATCGACCGGCGCCACGGCCGCGGCGTCAAGCTGACGGCCGCGCTGTTCCTGCTCGGCTTCTCCACGATGGCGATCTCGTTCCTGCCGAGCTACGAGCAGATCGGCCCCTGGTCCCTCTACCTCCTCGGGATCCTGCGGTTCGGGCAGGGCCTCGCCCTCGGCGGCGCCTGGGACGGGCTCGCCTCGCTCCTCGCCCTCAACGCCCCGATCGAGCGCCGCGGCTTCTACGCGGCGCTGCCCCAGCTCGGCGCGCCGATCGGCTTCATCGTGGCGAGCGTGCTGTTCGCCTTCTTCCTGCTCAACCTCTCGGAGGGCGACTTCATCGACTGGGGCTGGCGCTACCCGTTCTTCTGCGCCTTCGCCATCAACGTGGTGGCGCTGTTCTCGCGGCTGCGGCTGGTGGCGACCGAGGAATTCGCGAACCTGTTGGAGCGGCGCAGGCTCGAACCCTCGCCGATCCTCCCGCTGATCCGCAGCCACGCGCGCGAATTGCTCATCGGCGCGCTGATCCCGCTCGCGAGCTTCGCGCTGTTCCACCTCGTCACGGTCTTTCCGATCAGCTGGATCACGCTGTTCACCCAGCGCTCGGCGGGCGAGTTCCTGATGGTGCAGTGCTCGGGCGCCTTCATCTGCGCCGGCGCGGTGCTGGCCTCGGGCCTGATCGCCGACCAGATCGGCCGGCGCAGGCTCCTGATCCTCTCGGCCGGCCTGATCGCGATCTTCGCCATCGGCAGCACCATCGCGCCCCTGCTCGTCGAGGAGAACGCGATCGGCCAGACCATCTACGTGAATGCCGGCTTCGCCCTGCTCGGCCTGTCCTACGGGCAATCCTCCGGCGCCGTGACCGCGCGGCTGGAGCAGCGCTACCGCTACACGGGCGCGGCGCTCACCAACGACCTCGCCTGGCTGCTCGGGGCCGGCTTCGCGCCGCTGATCGTCCTGTTCCTGTCGGCGCGCTACGGGCTCGCCTGCGTCGGCCTCTACCTCCTGTCGGGGGCGGTCACCACCCTGCTGGTGCTCACCCTCTCCCGGTCGGAGATCCGGCAGGTCTGAGCCGCGGATGCCGACAGCCCCCACCCATCCGGTGCCGGTTCGCCGCCTCGGGCGGCGACGGAGAATGGAGTGACCGCCCTCGCCATGCCGTCCGTCCCCGCTCCCGCCGCCCCCTCCCCCGCCGCCCGCGCGGCCCCGCCCGCCGGGCTGGGCGCGGCCCTGCGCGCGGGGCTGCGCGCGGGCGCGCTCCTCGCCGTCGCGGGATCGCTCGCGGGCTGCAACCTCGTCGTCATGAATCCGTCCGGCGACGTGGCGATCCAGCAGCGCAACCTCATCCTGGCCTCCACCGCGCTGATGCTGCTCGTCATCGTGCCGGTGATCGCGCTCACCTTCGTGTTCGCGTGGCGCTACCGCGCCTCGAACCACGACGCGCCCTACGATCCGGACTGGCACCACTCGACCCAGCTCGAAGTGGTGATCTGGACCGTGCCGCTCCTGATCATCATCGCGCTCGGCGCCATGACCTGGGTGAGCACGCACACCCTGGATCCCTACCGGCCGCTGGCCCGGATCGGGCCCAACAAGCCCGTCCCGCCCGGCACCGACCACCTCAACGTCCAGGTCATCGCCCTCGACTGGAAGTGGCTGTTCCTCTACCCGGACCTCGGCATCGCCACGGTCAACGAGATGGCGGCGCCCGCGAACGTGCCGATCGCCTTCAAGATCACCTCCTCGTCGGTCTGGAACACCTTCTACGTCCCGGCGCTGGCCGGGATGATCTACGCCATGCCGGGCATGCAGACGAACCTGCACGCGGTGATGAACCACGAGGGCGACTTCCGCGGCCAGTCGGCGCATTACAGCGGGTCCGGGTTCTCGCGGATGAACTTCGACTTCCGCAGCCTGAGCCAGCAGGGCTTCGACGCCTGGGTGGCGAAGGTGAAGGCGTCCGGGACGGCGCTCGACCGCGCCGCCTACCTGGCGCTGGAGAAGCCGAGCGAGGCGGATCCGGTCCGCTATTACGGCCGCGTCGAGAGCGGCCTCTACGACGCGATCCTGGGGCTCTGCGTCGAGCCCGGCCGGATGTGCGTCGCCGAGATGCACCACATCGACAAGGCGGGCGGCGCCGGCCGCGACAGCGAGGCGAACCGCGACAGGCTCGACTACGACAACCGCCGGCTCGAGAGCGGCCACGAGCCGCCCGGGGCCACGGCGCCCGCCTCCGGGCGCCCGCCGCTCGGCTCCGTCCAGCCCGAGGGCATGAAGCCCCGCGACCAGGAGCTCAGCCGCGGCGGCATCAACCCACCCCGGGGCGAGCCCGGACCGGGCGGCGGCGTCGCCCCGCCCGGCAGCGGGGAGCCGGCACCGGCCCAGCTGAACGACCGGCCCGCCCAACCCCACCAGCACTGATTCCGACGAGCGTCCGCATGGTCTCGAACCTCGATCTCCAGCAGCTGATCTTCGGGCGCCTGACGCTCGACGCGATCCCGTACCACGAGCCGATCCTGGTCGGGACCTTCCTGGCGGTGGCGGCCGGCGGCGTGCTGCTGCTCGGCGCCATCACCTGGCTCGGCCAGTGGGGCTACCTCTGGCGGGAATGGTTCACCAGCGTCGATCACAAGAAGATCGGCATCATGTACGTCGTGCTCGCCATCGTCATGCTGCTGCGCGGCTTCGCGGACGCGCTGATGATGGTCACCCAGAAGGCGCTCTCGGTCGGCGCCTCCGAGGGCTACCTGCCGCCGCACCATTACGACCAGGTCTTCACCGCCCACGGCATGATCATGATCTTCTTCATGGCGATGCCGTTCGTCACCGGCATCATGAACTACGTGATGCCGCTGCAGATCGGGGCGCGCGACGTCGCCTTCCCGTTCCTCAACAATTTCAGCTTCTGGATGACGGCCGGCGGCGCCGCGCTCACGATGCTGTCCCTGTTCGTCGGCGAGTTCGCCCGCACCGGGTGGCTCGCCTACCCGCCGCTCTCCGGCGCCGCCTACTCGCCCGGGGTCGGGGTCGACTACTACATCTGGGGCCTGCAGGTCGCGGGCGTCGGCACCACCCTGTCGGGGATCAACCTCATCGTCACGATCGTGAAGATGCGGGCGCCCGGCATGAGCATGATGAAGATGCCGGTCTTCTGCTGGACGACGCTCGCCAGCAACGCCATCATCGTCACGATCTTCCCGGTCCTGACCGCGACCCTGGCCCTGCTCGCCCTCGATCGTTACGTGGGAACGCACTTCTTCACGAACGATTTCGGCGGCAACTCGATGCTCTACATGAACCTGATCTGGATCTGGGGGCATCCGGAGGTGTACGTGCTGGTCCTGCCGGCCTTCGGGATCTTCTCGGAGGTGGTCTCGACCTTCTGCGGCAAGCGGCTGTTCGGCTACACCTCGATGGTCTACGCCACGATGGTGATCGCGCTGGTGTCCTGGCTGGTCTGGCTGCACCACTTCTTCACCATGGGGTCGGGCGCCAACGTCAATGCCTTCTTCGGCATCACCACCATGATCATCTCGATCCCGACCGGCGCGAAGGTGTTCAACTGGCTGTTCACCATGTATCGCGGGCGGATCCGGTTCGAGACGCCGATGATCTGGGTGATCGGCTTCATCCCGACCTTCGTGCTCGGCGGGCTGACCGGCGTGCTCCTGGCGGTGCCGCCGGCGGACTTCGTGCTGCACAACAGCCTGTTCCTGGTCGCCCACTTCCACAACGTGATCATCGGGGGCGTGGTGTTCGGGCTGCTCGCCGGGGTGAACTACTGGCATCCCAAGGCCTTCGGCTACAAGCTCGATCCGTTCTGGGGCAAGGTCTCGTTCTGGTGCTGGCTCATCGGCTTCTGGACGGTCTTCGCGCCGATCTACGCGCTCGGCCTGATGGGCGTGACGCGCCGCACCCAGCACTTCGAGGACCCGGCCGTGCAGCCCTACCTGACCGTGGCGGCGGTCGGGGTCTTCATCATCCTGGCCGGGATCCTGGCCTTCGTGGTCCAGATCGTGGTCAGCTACCTCCGGCGCGAGCAGCTGCGCGACCTCACCGGCGATCCCTGGGGCGGGCGGACGCTCGAATGGTCGACCACCTCGCCGCCGCCGCCCTACAACTTCGCCTTCACGCCCATCATCCACGACCACGACGCCTGGTGGGACATGAAGCGGCGCGGCCACGACCGGCCCATGCAGGGCTTCCGGCCCATCCACATGCCCAGGAACACGGCGGCCGGCGTGGTCCTGGCCGGCCTGAGCACGGTGCTGGGCTTCGCGCTGATCTGGTACATCTGGTGGCTGGCGGCCTTGTCGTTCGTGGCGCTGATCGCCACCGCGATCCGGCACACGTTCGACCGCGACCGGGACTTCTACATCCCGGCCGAGGACGTCGTCCGGCTCGAGAGCAGCCGGCCGGCGCAGCTGGCCGAGGGGGCGTGACCATGCACGAGACCACCGCTCCGCCCGGCGCCACCGCGCCGGTCTTCTACGAGACCGAGGAGCACGCCCACGGCGACGGCGGCACGCTGCTCGGCTTCTGGGTCTACCTGATGGGGGATTGCCTCATCTTCGCGGTCCTGTTCGCCACCTTCGGCGTGCTGGGCCGCAACTACGCGGCGGGCCCGTCCGGGGCCGACCTGTTCGACCTGCGGCTGGTCGCGCTGAACACCAGCCTGCTGCTGCTGTCCTCCATCACCTACGGCTTCGCCATGCTGGAGATGGACAAGGACCGGCTCGACATGACCCGGCGCTGGCTGATCATCACCGGCCTGTTCGGGGCGGGCTTCCTGATGATCGAGCTCTACGAGTTCGGCCACCTGATCCACGAGGGCGCCACGCCCCAGCGCAGCGCCTTCCTGTCCGCCTTCTTCACGCTGGTCGGGACGCACGGGCTGCACGTGACCTTCGGCATCGTCTGGCTCCTCACCCTGCTGGCGCAGCTGCGGCGCTACGGGCTGGTCGCCGAGACCCGGCGCGGGCTCCTCTGCCTGTCGATGTTCTGGCACTTCCTCGACGTGGTCTGGATCGGCGTCTTCACCTTCGTGTACCTGATGGGAGCCATGCGATGAGCGCGGTGGCGCAGGCGGACCTTCCGCGCAAGGCCCACGACGCGGGGGCCGGGGACGGCGCGCACGGGAGCGCCCACCATCCCGGGGGGGCGCATGGCAGCTTCCGCGGCTACGTGACCGGCTTCGTGCTGTCGGTGATCCTCACCGCCATCCCGTTCTGGCTGGTGATGGCCAACACCCTCGACGACACGCTGGTCACCAGCATCGTGATCATGGCGCTCGCGGCGGTGCAGATCGTGGTCCACATGATCTACTTCCTGCACATGAACACGAAGTCGGAGGGCGGCTGGACCTTCATGGCGCTGGTCTTCACGCTCACGCTGGTCGTGATCACGCTGGCCGGGTCGATATGGGTGATGTACCACATGGACCAGAACATGATGCCGATGTCGCCGCACGAGGCGCTGCAGCGGCCCTGACCGGCCGGCGCCCGACGGGGCGGCGGATCGCCGCCCTGCTCGCCTTCGACGCGGCGGCGCTCCTCGTCGTGGCCGGGCTCGTCGCCCTCGCGGCCTGGCAGGTCCATCGCCGCGCCTGGAAGCTCGACCTGATCGCCCGCGTGGAGGCGCGGGTCCGCGCGCCCCCGGTCCCGGCGCCCGGTCCGGCGCGCTGGGCGCAGGTCACGGCCGCCTCGGACGAGTACCGCCGCGTCGCCGTGACGGGCCGGTGGCTGCCGGACCGCGCGACGCTGGTCCAGGCCGTGACGGAGCTCGGCGGCGGCGCCTGGGTCCTCGCGCCGCTCGCGCGCGACGACGGGACGGTGATCCTCGTCAACCGCGGCTTCGTCCCGGCGGACCGGCGCGACCCGGCCGGCTGGCGGCCCCTCGCGCCCGGCCCCGTCACGGTCGAGGGGCTGCTGCGCCTCTCCGAGCCGCACGGCGCCTTCCTGCAGGCGAACGACCCGGCCGCCGGGCGCTGGGTGTCCCGGGACGTCGCCGCCATCGCGGCGGCGCGCGGCCTGTCGCGGGTCGCCCCCTACTTCGTCGACGCGGCGCGCGCGCCGGGCGAGACCGGGCTGCCGGTCGGCGGGCTGACGGTGATCGCCTTCCCCAACAACCACCTGGTCTACGCGATCACCTGGGGCGCCCTCGCGCTGATGGCCGCGGCCGGGGCGCTCACCGTGACCCTCGACGTCCTGCGGCCCGGCCTGCTCCCGCGGCGGCTCGGCCTGCGGGAGAGCTGATCCGGGATCCGGTCGATCAACGCGGATCCCGGATCGCGAGCCCGCGCGGCGCCTGAGCGACGCCCACATCCGCCAACCCGAAGGGATCGAGCGGATGTGGGATCAGTCGCCCGAGCGGACCCGGGTGCGGCGGTTCGGCTTGGGGCCGGCACCCCGGCCACGTCGCTGCGCCGGACCGGCGACGCCCTCGGCGACGGGGCTCAGTAGCCCGCGCCGCCCGCCCCGCCGCGCCCGCCGACGCCGCCGCCGATGCCCGCACCCCCGGCCCCGCCGGCTCCGCCGCCCGGTCCGGCCCCGGCCGCCCCGCCGCGGCCGCCGATCCCACCCGAGCGGCTCGGCCCGTCGGCGCCCGCCCGCCGGCTCGCGGACCCGTCGCGCCGGGAGCCGCTCCCGTCGGGCGGGGCGAGGTCGTCCCGGCACTCGGCCGGCATTCCCTCGTCCGGGGGCAGGCCCTCCTCGGGCGGCGGGAGCAGGTCCCGGCAGGATCCCGCCGGCGACTCCGCCAAGTCCGAGGGCGCGACCGCGCCGCTCTGGCCGCCGCGGCCGCCGGGCAGGCCCGGGAAGCCGGCACCGTTGCCGCCCCGCCCCGGCTGGCCGGGCTCGGCCGCGGTGCCGAACAGCACGGCGCATTCCTCGGGCCGGTGCGGCGAGCGCGCCTCGGTCGGCTGCCCGGTGAGCAGCGCCGCGCAGTAGCGCCGCAGGGCGAGACGCTCGGGCTCGCCCGCATCCCGGCCCGGCGCGCCGATCCGGCCCGGCGCGCCGCCGCGGCCGCCCGGCAGCCCGGGGAGGCCGGCACCGTCGCTCGATCCGGCCGGCGTCGCGGCGGGCTCGCGCGGCGGCGAGGAGACCGGCGCGGCCTGGGCCAGCGCGGCCGCCCCGAGGAGGCCGGCGAGCCCGACGGCTCCGAGCGTCGCGGTCAGGGCAGAGATCATCCTCATCGGTGTGCCTCCCGTGCGATGACGAGGCCCGTGATCGGGCCCGCGAGGCGGTCATCGCGTCCGCTCGCGGACCCGGATTCGCTCGGCCGCGGCGGCGTCGGACGCCGCCGCGGCCTGTGCCGAGGATATCGGCAGGGCTCAGTAGGAGTTGCCGCCCTGGCCGCCGGCCCCGCCGACGCCGCCGTAGCTGCCGTTGCCGCCGGCCCCGCCGCTGCCGCCCCGGTTGCCGTAGCCCGCGGCCGAGCCGCCGCCGCCGCCCGAGCCGCCGACGCCGCCATGGCTGCCCATGCCGCCGCGCCCGCCATTGCCGCCCTGGCCCCCGTAGGCGCCCGAGCCGCCGCCGCCGCCGCCGCCGCCGGCCCCGCCGTAGTAGCCGCCGCCGCCGGCCCCGCCACCGCCGCCGCGCCCGCCGTAGGAGCCCGAGCCGCCCCAGCCGCCGCCGCCGCCGGCCCCGCCATAGGCCCCGGTGCCGCCGCGCCCGCCATTGCCGCCGCGCCCGCCGTGGATGCCGTCGCCGCCGCCGCCGCCCATGCCGCCGTAGCCGCCGTAATAGGCGCCGCCGCCGGCCCCGCCGCTGCCGCCCTGCCCGAAGGCGAAGGCCTGGTGCGAGAGCGCGAACATGCCGACCGCCGACATGATGGTGATCATCGTCTTCTTCATGGTGCTCTCCTGTCGTGTCGCGTGTGATGGGTTGTCCGATCGAGGGGGTGCGCTCCGAAATCCCGGATTTCGGCCGCGTTTCAGCATTCGGGACGAGCGCTCTCGCCCCGTCGTTCAATCCAGACGCTGACCTGTTCTTGCCACCGGCGCCCCACTGCGATGGGGTTAGTTCCGAGATGGCTGCATGATCTGCTTTGTTGTGTTAACCATGCTCTATTCTGACTGAATGAAGACTGAACGCTGTTTATTTATTCAGTTCAGAGATCGCGTCTGCTTGTCGGTACTGTGTCCGAGCGGGATCCGGAAGTGCCCGGCGGGGCCGGGCACCGTGACCGGCGCGCTTTGCGCCGGCCGAATCCTTCTGCGTGCTGGTCGTCGTGAGCGGTCCACCCGAAGGTTGCCCCCTGTTCGACCCGGTCCGGGTTCGCCTGCGGGAGACCGTCGGCACCACAGCTGTAGGACCTTCGCGCGGCCCCGTGTGTGCCGGCCCGCACGCGGCACCGGGGCCGGGCGCGCGCCCTCAGGGCTGCAGGCTGAACGAGAGACGGGTGCGCAGCACGACGGCGTCGTTGTCCCGCCCGGCCGCGACGGCGCGGCCCGCGCCGGGGAGCGCGGCGCCGCTCGCCCGGAAACCGTAGTAGAGCCCCTCGACCCCCGCCGTCAGACGGTCGGTGAGGCGCGCCTGCAGGCCGGCCCCCGCGACGAAGCCGACCTGGGTGTCCGCCGCGCGCAGGGCGAGGGCCTGCCCCCCCGCGCCGCCGGCGCCCCCGGGCCCGGCGACGAGCGGGCCGCCATTGCCGCCCGGGCCGCCATTGCCGGCGAAGACCAGCCGAACCCCCTCGTCCCGCGCCAGCCCGAGGCCGGCCGTGCCGTAGAGCAGGAGGTCGCGGTCCAGCACCCAGCCGAGGCGCCCGCGCAGGCTGGCGAGGACGCGATGGTTGGCGTCGGTGCCGGCATCGATGTCGGCCTCGGCGCCGTAGACGAGGCGGGCGCTCTGCGCGTTCGCGCCGAGATGCAGCCCGCCGAGCGCCGAGGCGCCCCGCTGCAGGGCCGCGAAGGCCACGGCGCCGCCGCCCCCGCCGCCGCCGTCGATGCCGCGGGTACCGGCCCCGCCGGCCTCGCCGTTCGCCAGGGCCGCCGCGGCGAGGCGGGTTCCCGAGGGGCTGTAGAGGGCGCCGAACTGCGCCCCGAGATAGAAACCGGCCCAGGAAGGCGCGGCGCCGAAGGCGGGCGCGGCGCCCGGCCCCTCCGCCGGGTCCTCGGCCCCGAAATGGTAGGTCAGGCGCCCGCGCAGGGTGAGCGCCTCGCGCGGGATCCCGGGACTGCCCTTGTCGAACAGGAAGTAGAGGGCCTCGACCCCCGCCCCGACCCGCGGGGTCAGCCTGACCTCCAGCCCGGCGCCGCCGGCGAAGCCGAGGCGCGTCGCGCCCGGCTGGGAGATGGTGAGCGTCCCGAAGCCGTTGCCGCCCGCGCCGCCCGCGCCCCCCGGCCCGGCATTGCCGCCGTTGCCGCCGTTGCCGCCGACGAAGACGCCGAGCCGTCCCCCCGGCGCGGAGAGGATCCCGAGGCCGGCCGTGCCGTAGACGAGCGCGCGCCCCGTCGCGACGCCGACGCGCCCCCGGAGGCTGGCCAGCACGTCGTCGAGCGGCCCGGCGGCGCTGAGGTCGCCCTCCACTCCGCCGACGAGGTCGCCCCGCTGCCAGTTGTAGCCGGCATGGACGCCCTCGAAGATCGTGCGCCCCTCGACGGTCCCGGCGACGATCCCGGTCCGCCCGCCGCGCCCCCCGAACACGGTCGGGGTGAGGCCGCCGCCGTCGCCGCTGACGAAGGTGCGCCGGCCCTGGCCGGTCGCGAACCCGCCCGTCTGCGCGCCGAGATAGAAGCCGGACCAGTCGAGGGCGATGGCGGGAGCGGGCGGCACCGGGCGGGGCGCGAGGTCGGCGGCGCGGGCCGCCTGCCCGCAGGCGAGCGCTGCGCCGGCCAGTGCGGCCACCCGAATACAAGTCGTCATCGCCCGTCGCGCCCCACCGAGAACTCCCGGGACAGTGTCTCCGACCCCGTCCCGGCAGGGAACAGGCGTCGGGATTTGCCGGCATCTTTGTCCGCGGCTGCGTCCCGGGAGCCACGATCCCGAGGGCGGGAGATCGGCGGTGCCCGAAAAGCGCATGCGCGAAGGAACATCTCGACGCAGCGTCAGCTTCTCCCCGGCGCACGCGCGCACGACCGGAGACGCGAACGATGTTCATGAGGCTCGATCGCCTGCAGGCCGAACTGCCCCAGCCCAAGAGGCCCGATCCGAACGCCGCCGCCGCCCTGCAGGAGCTGCTCGGCGGCAAGTACGGCGAGATGTCGACGCTCGGAAACTACATGTTTCAGAGCTTCAATTTCCGCAACAAATCGAAGCTGAGACCGTTCTACAGCCTGGTGTCGAGCATTTTCACCGAAGAACTCGGCCATGTCGAGCTGGTCTCGACCGGCGTCGCCCTGCTCAACAACGGCCCCGGTGACCAGACCGAGCAGGTCGATATCAGCAAGGCCCCGTTCGAGGACATGAAGGACGCGCGTCTGGCCGGCTCATTCCTGTCGAATGCGGGCGGCGCCATGCCGATGAACGCCAACGCCGCGTCCTGGAACATGGACATGGTGACGACGACCGGGAACCTGATCATCGACCTCCTGCACAACTTCCATCTCGAATGCGGCGCGCGGCTCCACAAGCTGCGGGTCTACGAGACGCTGTCCGACCCGACGGGCCGCGAGGTCTGCGGCTACCTGCTGGTGCGCGGCTCCGTCCACGCCCACGCCTACGCGCTCGCCCTGAAGAAGCTGACCGGGGTCGAGATCGAGAAGATGCTGCCGACGCCCAACATCGATCTCGGCCGCGTCCCCGAGTGCCAGAAATACCTGCAGGAGGGCTCCCACCGGCGCCTCTACACGTTCGGCTCGCCGGATTACCCGGAGATGGCGGGGGTGTGGTCGAACGACGAGGTGGCACTGCCGGGCGACCCGCCCGGGCCGCTGGAGATCGTCGACGGACCGCCGCAGGGCGGCAAGATCCCGGAGCTCGACGGCAATTACGGGGCCTTCGCGCCGGATTACGCGCCGCAGGAGATTTTCGAGATCGCCAGCAAGCTCTACCAGAAGAGCCGGTGATCCGCCGCGGCGGGCCCCTCGTCCCGCCGCGCCCGTCAGGTCCAGTAGAGGAGCCGCGCCTGCGGCAGCCGCGCGGCGAGGAGCGCGCCGATCTCGGCGCGCAATTCGGCCATCTGCGGCTTTGGGAGGACGTACTTCACCGACCCGAACTTGGTCAGCTTGCGGCTGCGCTCCTCCTCGCGCATCGGCAGGTCGGAGCCCGGATACCAGCCCTCCAGCACGGTCTTGGAGCCCGGGGTGAAGCGGTGGGTGATGCACTCCGCCGTGAGGTCGAGGTCCGGCACCCCGGCCAGCGCCGCGCCGATCTCGGCGAGGAGCGCGCCGTAGGCGTCGCGCCAGCCGGGCAGCGGCAGGATCGGCGCGAGGGTCAGGCCGACCGGGTAGCCGGCCAGGGCCGCCTCCCGCATCGCGGCGAGGCGGGCCGGCAGCGGATCGGTGCCGCCCTCGTAGCGCGCCGCCGGCGCGGCGTTGAGGGAGAAGCGGATGCGGGTGCGCCGCGCATGCGCGAGGCCGAGCAATGGCGCGACCGCGGCGAACTTGGTGGTGAAGCGCAGCTGCACCGGGGCGTCCCAGGCGCCGAAATGCCGGATCGTCGCGGAGAGCGAGCCGGTCAGGTGCTCGATCGCGAGCGGGTCGGTGTAGCAGGAGGCCTCGAAGGTCGTGCCCTCGGCGGCCCGCGCCTCGCTCGCGGAGGTGACGCCGCCGGCCCCCGCGTAGCGCGGCAGGACGGCCAGGATCTCGTCGAGATTGGCGTAGGCGCGCGTCACCGGGGGGCCCTGGAGCGAGCCCGCGAGGTAGCAGTACTGGCAATGGGCCGGGCAGCCCTCGGCGAGGTCGAGGCGCCAATCGGCGCTGGGCGGGATCGGCTGCAGGGCCAGCCTGGAGGGCGGCGCGGCGACGACCGCCAGGGTGTTCTTGGCCTCCCGGTAGGCCCGCCGCGGATCCTCCGCGCCGAGGCCGGTGAGGCGGTTGCTGCGCAGGCGCTCGACCGGCAGGCCGAGCGCCTCGAGCCGCGCGACCATCTGGCGGCCGTGGGCGTGATCGAGGGCGGCGGGCGTGACGAGCACCCTCTGCGGGCGCCAGAGCCGGGCGCGGGGCGGAAGCCGGATGGTCATGCGGGCGAACGCCGGCCGGGCGGGCCGGGATCCCGGCGTCCCGGTCGCGGCGCCCGGCGATCGACCGGGATGCGCCGCCCCACCCAAGCGTCGTTCCGCCTGTCGGTGCCGAAGGGGTCAGCGGTTCGGCGGCGAACCGAAGCACCGCGTCGGCGAAACCTGATGCGACACCAGGAGACCGAGCAGAATGGCCCCGTGCAAGTCTGCTAAGGTGCCGCCCCGCCCCCGTCGCCCCGAGGGACCGTGCTCGAACTCGCCGTCGCGCTCCTGCTCATCCTCCTCAACGGCGTCTTCTCCCTCTCGGAACTCGCCGTGGTGTCGGCCCGCAAGGCGCGGCTGCAGGTCATGGCCGAGCAGCGCCGGGCGGGGGCGCGGGCGGCGCTCGCCCTGGCGGAGGAGCCGGGGCGCTTCCTCTCCACGGTGCAGATCGGCATCACCCTGATCGGCGTGCTCGCCGGCGCCTTCTCGGGCGCGGCGCTCGGCCAGCATCTCGCCGAGCTCCTGCAGGGGGCCGGCCTGTCGCCGGGCCTGGCCCAGCCCGCCGGCTACGGGGTGGTGATCGGCCTGATCACCTACCTCTCCGTGGTGGTGGGCGAACTCGTGCCGAAGAGCCTCGCCCTGCGCCATCCCGAGCGGATCGCCTGCCTCGTCGCCGGCCCGATGGCCGCGGTGTCGCGCGCCGCCGGCCCGGTGGTCTGGCTGCTCGACGCCTCGACCCGGCTGATCTTCGGGCTGTTCGGCGCGGCGGCCGAGCCGGCCGAGGCGGTGACCGAGGAGGAGGTCCGCGCCGTCGTGGCCGAGGCCGAGACGGCCGGCGTGATCGAGACCGACGCGCACCGGATGATCGCGGGCGTGCTGCGCCTCGCCGACCGCACCGTGCGCGGCGTGATGACCCCGCGCACCGAGGTGACGCGCCTCGACCTCACCGACAGCGAGGCGGCGATCCGCGACACCCTCCTGCGCACCTCCCATGCCCGCCTCCCGGTCGGGGAGGGCCGCCAGGACGAGATCCTGGGCATCGTCCAGGTGCGCGACCTGCTGCCGGACCTCCTCCAGGGTCGGCCCCTCGACCTGCGGGCGCATATCCGGGCGGCGCCGGTCGTGCCCGACCGGCTCGGCGCCCTCGACGCCCTCGCGGCCCTGCGCCGAGCCGAGGTGCCCATCGCCCTCGTGCACGACGAGTACGGCCATTTCGACGGGGTGGTCACCCCGGCCGACATCCTGGACGCCATCGCGGGCGCCTTCCGGGCCGACACGGACGATCCCGACCCGGAGGCGGTGCGGCGGGAGGACGGGTCCTGGCTGCTGGCCGGGAGCATGCCGGTGGACGAGATGGCCGAGCAGCTGCGCGTCCCCCTGCCCGAGCGGCGCGACTACGAGACGGTGGCGGGCCTCGTCATCGCGCACCTGCAGCGGCTGCCCCGCGCCGGCGAGGCCATCGACGTGGCCGGCTGGCGCTTCGAGGTGGTCGACATGGACGGGCGGCGCGTCGACAAGGTCCTGGCCACCGCCAAGGCCGCGGCCAAGCCGGAGCCGGACCTGGCCTGACCGCCCCCGCACGGGCCGAACCGGAGGGCCCGCATCCACCGCCCGCACGCGGAGCACGGCGAGATCCTGACGGCGATCCCGGAGGGCGGCGAGGCCGCGGCCCGGCGGATGCGCGCGTGCGCGACGCCGCGAGCGCGCGCGGCCGCCACGGGGCCGGGCACACGAGCGGGTGAGCCGATGTTCCGGACGATCGGTTCGGAGAATCCCCGGCGGCGCTCAGGCCGCCCTGGCCGGGCGCGCGGAATCCGCCACGTCCTGCGAGAGCGTCCCCGCCTCGCGCTGATACTCCGACATGGCGCGGGTGACGAAGGCGAGCTGGAGCTTGAGCGCCTCGACCGGCGACTTGCACCGGCCGATCGCCGCGACGTGCTCCGACTGCGCCTGCAGCCGCCGGGCGGCGAAGCTCAGGATCTCCGCGCTCAGCCGGAACGGCAGGTCGACGCCGAACGACGTCCAGAGGGCGGCGTCCGGGATCAGGCCGGACCAGGGATCGCCGGCCCCGAACGCGCGTGAGGTCTCGCCCCTGTTGGTCTCGCTCGCCATGGTGTCCTCCCGTCTTCGCAGGTGAGTGGTGACACGGCGGACGGGCCGGGCCTTGACCCAGATCAACCCGACCGTGCGCTTCGGGCCGGTCCGCGACCCTGGCGGGCGCGATCGCCCAGCCGACCCGCGACGGCGGCGCGCCCGCGCGCGGCGCCGCATAGGCCCCTCGCCGCGCGGCCGCGACGCAGCCGCCGGGCAGGAGGGCGAGGAGCGCCGGAGCGAGCCGGGCCGAGGGCGGCCGGACGGGAAACCGGGCTGTCGGACGCGTCGTTCGGGACTCCGCGAGCCGGTCCTGTCGGCGCCTCCCGGCGCGCGGCTCTCGGTGCGGATGCTGGGCCGCGGCAGCGCAGAAAAGGAACGCATAGTTCCGATGGTGGTCAGATGAAAATCGAATGACCGCGGCGCGCGCCCTCCCGGGGCCCGGCGCCCCACGCGGCCCCGGGGCGGGCCGCGACGGCCCGCGCCCCTCCGGCGCGGTGCCGGCGAGCGGCGTGGGCGGCACCGGGACGATCGAGGCCGTTCAGGGGACGGGCGGCTTGGGCGCCGGCCCTGCGCCAGGCGGGCGTGGAAGAGACTATATTCCTATGTCAGGCGAAACCTGCGGACCATGACCACTCCGCAGGAGTCGCAGGCCTCCTTGAACTTCTCCAGGCGCTCGGCCGGGACGAAGGCGTGGTTCCAGGCCAGCTCGTCGAACACGACCTCGCCATCGTGGATCGCCAGGTCGGGCCGCAATCTGAAGTCGAGGTAGTTCACGTCCGCCAGGAAGGCCCTCAGGGCCCCCCGCTTGGCGGGCCCGACCACTTCGGCGAAGACGAAGGGCCGATCCCGCCTGATCGTCTCGCGCGCGCCGCCGAGGAAGGCGTGCTCGTGCCCCTCGATATCGACCTTGATGACGGCGATCCGCTCGCGGATGTCGAGTTCGTCGAGCGTCCTGACCGCGACCCGGACCGTCCCGTGGACGGCCTTGAAGTCGTGCTCCAGGGACGCGCTCGTCTCCAGCAGGCCGTGGCTCGGATCGGGGAGGTGGAGCGTCGCCTCCCCCGACACGTCGCTGAGGGCGAACTCGTGGACGGTGACCCGGTCGGTGAGCCCGTTCGCCGCCAGATTGCGTCTCAGCACCGCGACCAGGGCCGCGAGCGGCTCGAACGCGAGGACCGTGCGGTCCTCCGCCAGGATGCCGGCCATCACGGAATAGACCCCGGTATTCGCGCCGACATCGACGAATATCCCCTCGCTGCGCAGGTACGTCGCCATCATCAGGAACGGAAGCGGCGGTTCGTACGCGCCGGCGCTGACCTGATGTCCAACGAGGTCCATGCCGCCCGCCGCATCGAGGTAGAAGTGCTTTCCGGCGAAATCGACCTTCGTCATGCCCATCCTGGTCTTCCTCTGCGTGAGCGAGGCGGTCGCGCGGACGCGTCGACCGGCTCCCGGCCGGTGCCGGCCGGTTCGGCGCGCCCGGACCGGGACGGGCGGAGGGACGGGCGCGAGCGACCATCCCGCTCCCCCGCGTCCCCGTCGCGGGCACGGGACGTCATCCGGTCGCGCGGCCGGCGCGATGATCACCGGCCTGCGGGCCGGCCGAAATTCACATGAGTTACAACCGCGTGCCATTCGATCGGGTATTTCACCGCCGTGTCGTGCTATGCCTGTCCGGCCTGGAGTATTCCAAATCGTTCAGATGAGGCGAATTTTCAGCAGTTTACGACTTGCGCTCGGGAAAATACGGCGTCCTTCGGCGAAGGACGGGGTGAGCGACTTTGATGAAAATTTTTACTATACGCTCTACCCCGACCTTCATCACCTCACCGGCCGGGGCGAGCTGCTCGAACATTATCTCCGGCACGGCCGCCGGGAGGGGCGGCAGAGCAGCGTCGAGGGCTATCTGGCCGATCTCAGCGCCGAGCACGGCCCGCTGCCGAAGGATTTCCGCCCGAGCCTCTACCGCGATCTCAACCCTGACCTTGCGTCGCGGTTCACGGAGGACTGGCAGTTCATCGCCCATTATCTGCGGCACGGGCGCGAGGAGAAGCGGCCCTACGCCCTCGACATTGCGTCGGACGCCGACGCCTTCGCGCGCGTCGCGGTGCGGGACGGTGACCCCGAGGCCGCCGATGCCTTCGCGGCCTTCCTGCGGCAGCACGGCCTGGTGCCGGGATCCTGGCTGCTTCGGTTCGACCTCGCCCAGTTCGTCCAGCTGAATGCCGATTGGATCGGCCCCCCGCCGCGGGTGCGGGCGGAGGGACTTCGTCTCTTCGTGGAGCGGGGCATCGCGCGCCTGGCCCCGATCCACGCCGAGGCGATGTTCGATCCCGCCTTCTACCGCGCCGTGTACCCGGTCGAGGACCTCCCCGACGACGCGTCGCTCTATCGGCACTGGCTGTGCACCGGCATCGAGCGGGGCTTCGCGCCGAACGAGTCCGCCCACCTCGCCGCCCTGATCGGCGAGACGGTCTTCCCGCGCTGCTTCGATCTCGCGGGCTACCGGGCCGCGCTGCCCCGGGGCGCCGCCCTGCCGCGCACGCAGGTGCTGGAGCACTGGCTCGATTTCGGGTTCCCGGCGGGTCGTCTCGACGTGGTGTCCGGCCCCGACGAGGCCGCGTTCCTCGGCCTCGTCGGGATGCGGGAATTGCTGCGCCAGCGCTTCGCGCTCGCCCGCCGGGCCTACGACGAGGCGATCGCGCGCGGCGGCCCGACCGCCCGCCGGCTGCACGGCCGCGGCGAGGCCGCGCGGGCCCTGGGCGACCTCGCCGCCGCGGCCGCCGATTACGCGGCCGCCGCGGCCGACCCGCGGTCGAGCCTCTGGAGCCACATCCACGCCGCCGAGTGCCTGGCCGCCACCGGAGATCTGCCGGCCGCCTGCGCGCAGATCCGGGCCTCGTCGCCGCGCTGGATCAAGGACGCGCGCTGGCGCGAGGCGGGGCTCGGCATCCTCGGCCGGGCCTTCGACGCCGCCTGCGAGGCCGCCCGCGCGGAGTACCGCCAGGGCCGCCGCGCCGAGGCCGACGCCCTCCTGGACGAGGCCCTGAACCGGCTCGCCGCCGACCTCCCCCTCGCCGCCCCCTTGCCCGTCCCCTTGCCCATCCCCTCGCCGCGGCCGACCGTCGCCATCCTGGCCAACCTCGATCTGCCCCAGTGCGTCCACTACCGCGTCGAGCAGCGCCGCCGCCAGCTCGAGCACGCCGGATGGACCGTCCGCGTCTTCCCCCCCGACCAGGCCCGGGCCTTCCGCCAGGCCCTGCACGCCGCCCGCGCCGCCCTCTTCTACCGCCTCCCCGCCTTCCCCGACATCCTCCACAGCATCCTCTACGCCCGCGCCCTCGGCCTGCCCACCTTCTACGACGTCGACGACCTCATCTTCGACGCGCGCTGCTACCCCGACCCCTTCGACAGCTTCGAGGGCCAGATCTCCCCCGAGGACTACGTCGGGCTGCAGTTCGGCGTGCCCCTGTTCCGCTTCGCCCTCGCCCAGTGCGACGAGGGCCTCGCCTCCACCCCGGCCCTCGCCGAGGCCATGCGCCCGCTCCTGCGCACGGGCCGCTGCCACGTCCTGCGCAACGGCCTCGACCAGCGCAACGCCCCCTTCCTCGACCGGCCGGACCCCGCCCCCGCCCGCCCGGAGGCGCCCGTGACGCTGTTCTACGGCTCGGGCACCAAGGCGCATAACCGCGACTTCAACGCCCTGGCCGGCCCGGCCCTGCTGCGCCTGCTGGAGCGCCACCCGCAGCTGCGCCTGCTGATCGCCGGCCACCTCACCCTCGATCCCGCCTTCGCGGCCCACCGGGACCGGATCCGCCGCCTCGGCTTCACCGCGCAGGTGGAGGATTACTGGGAGATCCTGTCGGGGGTCGACGTGAACCTGGCGGTGCTCGCCCCCGGCGCGGCGGCGGACGCCAAGAGCGAGATCAAGTGGCTGGAGGCGGCGGTGGCCGGGGTGCCCTCGGTGGTGAGCGGGACGCGCACCTACCGGGAGATCCTGGTCGAGGGCGAGGACGTGCTGTTTGCCGACACGCCCGAGGAGTGGGCCTCGGCGCTGGAGCGGCTGGGGGGGGATGCCGGGCTGCGGCGGCGGATCGGCCTGGCGGCGCGGCGCAAGGCGCGGCGGGATTACGGGCTGGCGGCGGGGGCGGGGCGGGTGGCGTCCGTGCTGGCGCGGCCGGCGGCGCCCGCCGTGGCGGCGGCGCGGCCGCGGATCCTGCTGGTGAACGTGTTCTTCCCGCCCCAGACGATCGGCGGGGCGACGCGGGTGGTGCGCGACAACCTCGACCACTTCCTGGCGGCGGCGGGGGAGCGCTACGCCTTCGCGGTGGCGGCGAGCGACGAGGGGGTGCAGCCGGCGGGCCGGGCGCGGCTGGACGGCTACCGGGGGGTTCCGGTGCTGCGGCTGTCGACGCCGCTGGAGCCCGGGATGGACTGGCGCCCGTTCAACCCGGCGCTGGGGGCGCTGTTCGGGGAGTTCCTGGACCGGCTGTGCCCGGACCTGGTGCACTTCCACTGCGTGCAGCGGCTGAGCGGGTCGGTGGTGGAGGCGGCGCAGGCGCGGGGCCTGCGGCACGTGGTGACGGTGCACGACGGCTGGTGGATCTCGGACCACCAGTTCCTGCTCGACCGGGACGGGCAGGTGGTGCGTCCCTCGCCGGACCTGCTGGAGGCGGCCTCGGACGCGCCGCACGGGGCGGGGGCGCAGCTCCTGCGGCGGCGGCGGCTGGGGCGGCTTCTGTGTGGGGCGGACCGGGTGCTGGCGGTGTCGGAGAGCTTCGCGGGCCTGTACCGGGCGGCGGGGTTCCCGGAGGTGCGCAGCGTGCCGAACGGCCTGTCGCTGGGGCGGGTGCCGGCGCGGCGGGCGGGGCGGGGTCCGCGGGTGCGGCTGGGCCACGTGGGGGGTCTGGAGGCGCACAAGGGGGCGCCGCTGCTCGAGGTGGTGCTGCGCACGACGCCGTTCCGGTGCCTGGGCCTGACGCTGGTCGACCTGTCGCGGGAGCCGGGCTCCGCGAGCGAGGAGGTGTGGGGGACGACGCCGGTGCGGATCGTGGGCCCCGTGGCGCAGGAGGAGATCGGGGGGTTGTACGGGGAGCTTGACGTGCTGCTGGTGCCGTCGCTGTGGCCGGAGAGCTTCGGTCTCGTGTCGCGGGAGGCGCGGGCGTTCGGTCTGTGGGTCGTGGCGAGCGACCGGGGCGCGGTGGGGGAGGAGGTGCGGCCGGGGGTGGACGGGTTCGTGATCGACGTCTCGACGCCGGGCCCGCTGCGGGAGGTGCTGGGGGCGATCGACGCGGATCCGGCGCGGTTCCAGGCGCCGCCGCCGCCCGGCCCGCCGCTGCGCCGTGCGGCCGACCAGGGCGACGACCTGCTGCGGCTCTACGACGAGATCCTGGGCCGCGGCGCCGCGAGGGCTGCCGGTGCCCGCTCGCGGCGGCCGCACGGATCCGCCTCCGACCGGCTCCCGCAGGAGCCCGACGGGCTCCCGCCGGAGGTCGCGGGCCTCGCCGACCACCGGGGTGAAGGGACGTTCCGGGCGGGGTCCGCGCGCGGCCCGGGATCGTGATCCGGGAGCGGGGGCCTCCGGGCCCGGCCGCCCGATCAGTGCGGGGCCGGCCCGGCCTGCGGCATGGCCATGCCCTCCGGCATCATGTTCGCGTTCATGTGGTGCATGATCCGCCGGGCATATGGCGCCGGGCCGGTGCCCCTCCATATCGTGCCGAATCGTGCGGCAGGCGAAATCCTCGCCGGACCGAAACCCTCGCGAGATCTCGCGGGCCCGGCACGGCGAATCACCGCCGCACCGTCGACCATTCGACGGGACCCGGCCGATCGCGGCCTGATCGGATGCGGACGATGTCGGAGCCGTTCCGCGACACCGAGTTCGGGCGCGATACCGGGGACTTCATCGCCCCGGCGCTGGCGTCGATCGAGGGCGCGTCGCCGCGATGGAATCGCGGCGCGGCGATGCCGCGGAAGACCGGGTTGACCCAGGAGAGCCGTCGTCCTCCGAGCCGAGGTCGGCGGCACGACACTGGCGATTGGCTCGATCATATCGCCGCGCGGGGTGCGGAAGGGGTCGAGAGACGGCTGCACGGCGACCGCCGCGAGCGGCTCGCGCGAGACCTGCCCGCGCGCCGGAGGCCGTCAGCCGCCGGCGCGAGCGCCCGCCGGCGCGGGATCCAGCGCGGCCAGGGCGAGCGCCACGTCGCGCAGCGCCTCGCCCTGCAGATCGGGCTGCACCAGCACGCGGGGGTAGATCTGGCCGCGCGCCACGAAGGCCGCCCCGAGGCCCGCCACCTTGGCGCCGTGCGTGTCCCAGGCATGGGCGGCCACGAGGGCCGCCTCGCCGGGCGCGACGCCGGCGGCCTGCGCGGCCGAGAGGTAGACCTCGGCCCGGGGCTTCGAGCGCTGCACCTGGTCGATCGACAGCACCATCTCGACGTGGCGGTGCAGGCCGCCGCGACGGAGCAGCTGCTCGGTCGCCTCGGCCGACCCGTTGCTCAGCGCCGCCACGCGGAAGCCGGCCTCGGTCAGGAGGGCGAGCGCCTCCGCGGCATCCGGCTGGGGATCGAGCTCGGCCATGCCGTCGAGGACGGCGTCGAGACGCTCCATGCGGACCGGGAGGCCGTGCGCGGAGAGCAGGGAGGCGAGTTCCCCCCGCAGCACGAGGCGGAAGGGGGCGAACCGGTCGGTGATCGCCAGCGCGAAGGCGTCCCGCAGGGCCGAGGCGAACCAGATCTCCAGGGCCGCCGGCGGCAGGCCGAGGCCGGTCAGGAGCGGGCGCATGCGCTCCAGCGAGACCAGCGTGCCGATGACGTCGCAGGCGATCAGCTTGGGCCGGGGCATCATCGGCGCGTCTCCTGTCCGGCGCGCGATCCCGCCCGCCCTGCGCGGACCGGACGGGCCCGCTCCCCTGCCAACGCGCGGGGGAGCGGATCGCTCGGCCGGCGGCGGGATCGGGGCCGCCGGCGCGGCCGCGGGCCGTCCGGTCGGATCCCGCCGCGATCGGCAGAGAGGCATCCCACGCAGATCGGGCGGATGATCGAACCAGGAAGAGAGTCGACATCTCGTCATCGTGACGGCGCCGACCCCGCTCGTCGGTTGAAAATCATCTGCGCAGGATGTCTTATCGACCGCGCGGCGGCGATGCTGCATTGACGCCGAGGGGCCTCGGCTCGGGACCGACCGTCGAGTTTCGTTCGGATATGCTCGCGCGATGGATGTCTGGCGAGAGAGCGCGTGGGCGTGCCGCGTGACTGACGAGGGGGCAGAGGCGCGTCCCGAGGCGCTCACCACGCCGAACCTGCTGCTGGCGGCCCTGCCCGAGGCCGAGTGGGCCCTCATCCGTCCCCACCTCCAGCGGGTTCCCCTGCGCCGCAAGCAGGTGCTGGAGGAGCCGCGGACGGAGATCCAGCACGTCTACTTCATCGAGCGGGGTCTCGCCTCCGTGCAGGCCAGGACCCAGGCCGACGGTGCGCACGGGGTCGGCCTCGTCGGCCGCTTCGGCATGACCGGGCTCGGCATCCTGCTCGGGACCCGGCGCGCCACGCTGCGCGTCTCGGTCCAGGTTCCGGGCTCGGCGCTGCGCCTGGGCGCCGAGGAGGCGGCGCGGCTCATGGAGGCGAGCGCCACCCTGCGCCGGACCGGTCTCAGCTACATCCAGGCGCTGATGACCCAGTCGGCCCAGCTCAGCCTGTGCAACGCGCGCCACCCGATGAAGCACCGCGTCCGGCGCTGGCTGCTCCTGGCGCGGGACTGGCTCGGCGAGGACGAGGTCTGCGTCAGCCACCAGCTGATCGCCGACCTGCTCGGGGTGCGGCGCGCCAGCGTCAGCGAGCAGATCGAGTGCCTGGAGAGCGAGGGCATCGTCAGCCAGAGGCGGGCCTGCATCACGCTGCGCGACCGGGCCGCCCTCGAAGCGGATTGCTGCGAGTGTCACCGCCTCGTGCGCGCGGAGTACAGGCGGCTGAACCTCCTCGGGGCGGAGCGGGCGGCCGAGGACCGGTAGCGCCGCGCCCCGCGCCGCCGGCGGATCCCCGCGGGAGGCCGCCCGGCCCTCAGCCGCTCAGCTTGGACAGGACGAAGGCCGCCAGGAAGCCCGCCACGGTGATCAGGCCCGCGTAATCGTGCGCGATCGCGAAGGCCTCCGGGATCATCGTGTCGGAGATCATCGCCAGGATGGCGCCGGCCGCGACGGCCTCGGTGGCGGCGATCACCGCGGGCGAGAAGCCCGAGAAGACCGCGTAGCCCGCCAGCGAGGCGAGGCCCGAGATCGCCGCGATGCCGGTCCAGAGCCCGAACACGAAGAGGGCCGAGCGCCCGGCGCGGCGCATGCCCGCCGCGCTGGAGAGGCCCTCGGGCACGTTCGACAGGAAGATGGCGACCACCGCCACCCAGCTCACCGCCCCGCCCCCGATCATGGTCACGCCGATGACGATGGATTCCGGGATGCCGTCGAGGAGCGCCCCGACCGCGATCGCGAGACCGCTGCCGGCATCCCCGGGCTGCCGGCCGTCCTCGGTCCCGCCCGACCGCTTGCGGTGCCGGGCGCCCCGGCGGGAGAGGTAGACGTTGGCGCCCGTGTACACCGCGGCGCCGCCGAGGAAGCCGAGCGAGGTCGCGTCGAAGCCGCCGGTCCGGTAGGCCTCGTCCATCAGCTCGAACGAGAGGGCGGAGATCAGCACGCCCGATCCGAACGCCATCACGGCCGCGATGAGCCGCTGCGGGATGCGCAGGAACCACGCGAGGGCGGCCCCGAGCACCAGGGCCGAGCCGCTGAACAGGCCCCACAGGCCGGCCTGAAGCGAGACGGGCATGTCGGATCATCCTCCGATCGGAGAGGTCGAAGCGGAGGCGGGACCGGCCCGGTCCGGCGCAATCCGCAGGTCCGGCGCGCCTCGGCGCCCCTGCGACTCGACGTCGGGCTGCATCCCGCGCCGATCAAGTCGGGGGATTTCCCGACAGGCACGGCGCCGGGCACGGTTTTCCCCGACTGACGCGGGCGGATCACGGCCTCCATCTGGCAGGAGCGGGCGCCGCGGCCGCGGGCCGGGGCGCCTCATCCCACGAAGCCAAGCTGAGGAAGGCACATGACCAAGATCACAGGTGCGGCGACCGCTCTCCTGGTCGCCCTCGCCGGTCCCGCCCTCGCCGGTCCCGCCCTCGCCGGTCCCGCCCTCGCCGGTCCCGCCCTCGCCGGTCCCGCCCTCGCACAGGGCAACGGCGCGCAGACGCAGACCAGCCCCTCCGCCGCGCAGGCCGGCCAGCCCGGGAGCCAGCAGCACGCGAGCCTCGTGACGGCCAACAAGATCCGTCAGGACCTGCAGAATGCCGGCTTCAGCGACGTCAAGGTGGTGGCGGAATCCTTCGTCATCCAGGCCAAGTCGAAGGACGGCGACCCGGTCCTGATGACGGTCGGGCCGCACGGCATGTCGATCTTCGAGACGCTCGGCAGCAACGACCTCAAGGGTGCGGACAAGACCGGCTCGACCAACGCGGCCGGGACGAGAGCGATCAAGGTCTCGCGGCTCACCGACATGAACCTCTACAACGCCAAGGGCGAGGTGCTCGGCGACGTCGAGCAGGTCGTGCGCGGCGGCGACGGGCATGCCAGCATCGTGATCGGGCACGGCGGCGTGCTCGGTCTCGGCGAGAAGCAGGTCGCGGTCCCGCTCGACAAGGTGTCGATGAACGGCGACCGGCTGGTCGCCCGCGGGATCACCGACGACCAGATCAAGGCGATGCCGGCCTGGACCAAGGGCAGCGGCACCCCGGTCAACGCCGACCAATCCGTCAGCGTCGCCACCAGCGGCTGAGCCCCCTCGCCGCGGCGGGCCGGAGAACCGAGCGGGCGACGCGGCATCCTGCCGGGGCGCCCGCTCTCCCCGGGGCGCCCGCGCCCCCTGCCCCGGACCAGCGCCGGGATCGCCCCGTCCCGCCGCGCGACCGGCCCCGCCGTCCCGCTCTCCCGCGCGGATCCGTGACGGCGGGGCCGGTCACGGCGGGGTCTCGCGCAGCCGATCGAGCCAGCCGCGGGCCGCGCCGAAGCGCACGATGTCGGCGCGCGTGCGCAGGTGCAGCTTCTCGGCCGCGCGCGCCTTGTAGGTCTCGACGGTCTTGACGCTGACGTCGAGCCGCAGCGCGATCTCCGTGTTGCTGAAGCCCTGGGCCGTGTGCCGGAGCACCTCCGTCTCCCGCGGGCTGAGATCCGCGCCGCCGGGTTCCGCGGACCGGGCGGCGGGCGCCCCGGGGAGCGCCTTGTCGGCCACGGCCGGGTCGAGGTAGAGCCCGCCCGCCGCCACCGCCCGGATCGCCCGCAGCAGCTCGTCGGCGGCCGAGCGCTTGAGGTAGCCGCGCGCCCCGGCCTGCAGCATCGGCTGCACGTAGGCCCGGCTCTCGTGCACGGTCAGGGCCAGGAGCTTCACCTGCGGGCATCGCTCGGCGAGGCGGCGCGCGAGGTCGAGTCCGTTGAGGTCCGGCAGCGACATGTCGATGATCGCGACGTCCGGCTCGGTCGCGCAGATGACCTCGAGCGCCTGCGAGCCGGTGGCGGCCTCGCCCACGAGGTGCAGGTCCGGCGCGCTCGCCAGCAGCGCCTTGATGCCGGTGACCACGATCGGGTGGTCGTCGGCCAGGGTCACGCGGATCTCGGCCATCGGGCCTCCGGCATCGGTGCGAGGGGGACGTCGATGAACAGGGTCGTGCCCGAGCCCGGCGCGGATTCGACGCGCAGGGTCCCGCCGATCAGGCTCAGGCGCTCGCGGATGCTGGAGAGGCCGAGGCGCCGCGGCCGCCCCTCCGCCGGCGGGGCGCAGGCCTCCGGGTCGAAGCCGGTGCCGTCGTCCTCGATCACCACGCCGAGGCGCTCGCCGCGGCGCTCCAGCACGACGCTGACATGGGTCGCGCGGGCGTGCTTGAGCACGTTCGTGAGGGCCTCCTGCGCGACGCGGTACATGGCGGTCTCCACCTCGAGCGGCAGGCGCGCGGACAACCCGAATGCCTGGACGTCAACGCCGAGCCCGTAGCGGGCGGTCCAATCGGCGCCGAGCGCCGCGAGCGCGTTGACGAGGCCGAGATCGTCGAGGGCGCTCGGGCGCAGGTCGGAGGCGGTGCGGTGGATGTCGCGCCCGATCTCGCCCGCGAGGCCCTGCAGCCAGCGGACCTGGTCGCGGGCCCGCGGCGGGCTCGGCCCGCGGGCGAGGAGATCCTCGAGTCCCTTCAGGCCGAGGGAGAGGCCGGTGACCGTCTGCCCGACCTGGTCGTGCAGCTCGCGGGCGATGCGCCGCTGCTCGTCCTCCTGGGCCTGGGCGAGGCGGCGCAGCAGGTCGTGATGCGCCGCCTCGGCGCGCTTGCGCGGCTCGATGTCGGCGATCACGCCGTGCAGCACCGCGCCCTCTCCGCGGCCCCCTCCCGCCCGCGGCAGGTCCGGGCGCTCCTCGCGGCCCATCAGGCGCCGCCAGCGCGCCTGCTGCCCGGCCGGGGTCACCCGGAACTCGATGTCGAGCCCCGCGCCCCGGCGCAGGGCCTCCTCGACCGCCGCGACCAGGCGGTCGCGGTCCTCCGGCGCGACGACGGCGAGGACGGCCCGGTCGGGCCACCCGAAGGCGTCCGGCGCCGCCGCCGTCGCGGGCAGGCCGAGGAGGTCGCGCGTCCGGGCGGAGCCGACGATGCGGCCGCCGCCCCGGTCCCAGCGCCAGGTCCCGAGCTCCGCGGCGGCGATCGCGACCGCGGCCCGCTCCTCGCTCGTCGCGAGCGCCAGCGCGGCGCGAAGCTGCTCGCCCCGCCGCCGCTCCGCGATCTCGCGGCCGGTCCGGACCGCGAGGCCCGCCGCCAGGGCCAGGGCGGCCGCGAGGCCGGCCACCAGCAGGATCAGCGACCGGGCGACCGGCTGGTCGAGGGCGTCGCTCGGGATCGCGAAGTGGACCGACCAGCCGCCGGTCCCGGCGAGCGTCTGGTAGACGGTGTCGACCTCGACCCCGTCCTGCGCCTCGCTGCGGTAGAGGCCCTGCGGGGCGCGCGCCACCGCCTCCCGCATCGCCGCGTCCGGGGGCCGGCCGACCCGCTCGTCGCCCGGCACGCTGCGGGCGATGAGCCGCCCCTCCCGGTCGACGATGGTGCCGATCCACCCCGCCGGCGCGCCGGCCTGGGCCAGGATGGCGCGGATGCCCTCGGGGCTGAGGCCGACGCAGAGCACGTCGCGCAGCGCCTGATCCCGCGCGACGGGCGCGCAGACGGAGACGAGGCGCTTGCCGCTGATCGGTCCGACGGGCCCGACGCCCCCGATCGCGGGCGCGCGCGTGCGCCGCACCGCCTCGATCGTCGGCAGGTCGGCCGCCGGCCCGAGCGCGCTGCCGAGCGGGCGCAGCAGGTTGAGGATCTGCCGGCCATCCGCGCCGACGAGCGAGACGGTCTCCCAGAGCGGTCGCGCGCGGGTGATGCGCTGCGCCTCGTCGTAGAAGGCGGCGAGGTTCGGCGCGTCGAGCGCCGGCGACAGGGCGAGCGTCGTCAGCACCGCGAGTTCCTCGCCGACCGCGCTCGTCACCCGCTCGGCCACCTGCGTCACGGTCTCGGCGGCGGCCCGCCGGACCCCGGCCCGGGTCTGGGTGGCGGCCAGGTAGGCGGCCCCGGCCCCGAACAGGACGATCGGGATCGTGGTGGCGAGGAGGAGCGAGATCAGCGGACCGCGCGCGACGGGCCGGGGCGGGGCGGTCGTGCATGCCGGTGTCTCGGGGTCGAGCATGCGCGCCTCATCCACGCGTCGCGCCGGGAGAGCGGGGCCGCCGCCCCCGTCGTGGCGGCAACGTCGCCGCGCCCGGGATGCTCCCGCGGGGTTCGCCGCGCGGCCCCGCGCCTCCCGGCCCCGTCCGGGAGGCCACGGACAGGGTCGCCGCATCTCCCGACCGGCGGCCGTCCCGGGCGGCCTCCCCTCAGGATCAGCCCCGCGTCGGGCGCGACCGGTCCCGCGCGGTCCGGCAGACCACCCGGGAGACCCACACCATGAGGACCATCTCGATCGGAATCGCCGCCGCCCTGTCCGTCGCGGTGCTGGCCGGACCCTGCACGCAGGACATCGCGCTCCTCGACGGGCAGATCTCGCGGATCGGCGTCGATCCGGCCGCGCGGGCGGGACACGAAGTGTTCATTCTCACCATTCGCGCGTTCCAGGATTAAAGTTCATCGAAATACGTGAAGTACAATAATATTAAATTGCCGTAATCTTGCTTGAACTCGTAAGTTTAGATATCAGATCGACGCGTGCGGGCGCCGCGATGCTTCTGCACCGGATCGGGATGCGGATTGGCGGCCCGGCGCGCGTCGCTGATGATCTCTCGGGTTCAGGAGCAAAGTCCCATGTCGATCCGATCTGTTGCCCCGGTTCTCGGCCTCCTCGTTCTGTCGGTCAGCCCCGCCCTGGCCATCACCGTGACCAATCAGGACAAGCGGGAGCACACGCTCACCATCGACCGCGGCGCGGAGGAGAAGGACGCGACGATCGCGCCCGGCGCCTCCCTGCGGGTCGATTGTCCGGACGGCTGCAGCCTGCGCACCCGCACGGCCGGCTACGACAGCGCCGCCGAGACCGGTGACCGCTGGGTGATCCGGCAGGACGGCCTGCTGCATCCCGCGGGCGAGGACCTGGCCACCGGCAGCCTCCGGGACAAGCCGGCCGCCGACCGGGGCGGCAAGGCCCCGACGCGGTGAGCCGGCGGGCCGGCGGGGGTGAAGCGGCCCCCGCCGGCCCCGGCTCCGCCGCGGGACGAACCCGTCCCGCCCGATCCGGTTCGCCGCCGCTCCCGCGTCCCGGGTGCGGCTCACTCCGCCGCGAGCCGCGCGGGCGCGCGCCGCCTCTCCGCCGCGTAGCGCGCGACGGCGCCGGCGAGGGGCGGCAGCGGCCGCCCGCGCTCGCTCGCCAGAGCGGTGTTGCGGTGGTCGGCCGGTGCGCGGAAGCCCGGAGCGGGGCGGGGCAGGCCGGCGGCCAGGGTCAGCCGCGTCGCGAAGCCCGCCCAGGTCGTCTCGCCCGCGTTGACGAGGTGCCAGAGGCCCGCCTCGCCCGCGGCGAGCAGGCCGAGGGCGGCGTGGACCAGGTCCGGCAGGTAGGTGGGCGAGACGATCTCGGGCCGCAGGAAGCGCCGGAGGCTGCCGGACCCGAGGCCGGCGAGGAGCAGGCCGGCCTCGTCGCTGGCGTCGGGGAGGCCGAAGACCACGCTGGTGCGCGCCACGAGCGCCCCCGGATGGGCGCCGAGGATGCCCGCCTCCCGCGCGGCCTCGCTGGCCCCGTAGGCGCCCGACGGCCGGACCGGATCGCTCTCCACGGCGGCGCTCCCGGTGCGGCCGTCGAAGACGAGGTCCGAGGAGAAGGCGAGGAGCCGCGCGCCCACCCCGGCGCAGAGCCCGGCCACCCGCTCGCCCCGGCGGATGTCGGCGCGGAACGAGCCGCCCGGATAGCGCTTGGCAGCGGCGGCGAGCGGAAGGCCAGTCGGGTCGATCACGGCCCAGGCCGGCTGCGCGGCCAGGTCATCCGGCAGCGCCTCCGGATCCACCACGGCCGCGGACAGGCCACGGGCCTCGCAGAGCCGCGCGATGGCCGCCCCGTAGGCTCCCGCCCGCCCGAGGACGACGAGGCGGGCCGCCTCGGGCGGCGGCGCCGGATCTCCGGGCTCCGCCCCGGGAGGGCCGGCCGCGGCGCGGCCGGGCCTCGTGCCGCGGGCCGGCCGGTCATCGTGCCGGGACCCGTCGCGGCGGTCCGGATCGTCGGGCGCGACGGCCTTCCGCGGGAAAGCGGCCCGAAGGGCCGCGATGCCCGGCGCCGCGAGCGCGTCGCGGTCCGCGCGCCGGTTCCCGCGGCCGGTCCGCGCGAGCGGCTCCCGGCCGGTCCGCGCGAGCGGCTCCCGGCCGGTCCGCGCGAGCGGCTCCCGGCCGGTCCGCGCGAGCGGCTCCCGGAAGGCGTCCGCGAAGCGACCGATGCCGCACGCGATCCCACCCCATGCCTCAAGCATCACGTCGAATCCCGCTCGGTCCATGACAAATGCGCGCCGCTTTCAAGCCATCGCTTCGCCAAACGTTCCAGATCTTGTTCTGTATCCAACCGCGCCGGAGCAACCTGTGTTAAGCAGATTGTGCGGGACGTTGCGCGGCGACGAGGTCCTGTTTCGCTGATTAACTTATGATCAGGGCGCGCCGGGCGGACGAACAGCGCTGATCGAGCGTGGAGGCGGGCATCGGGAGCCCGGCGGTCGAACCGCTCAGCCGGCGCCCGCCGCGGCCGGATCCGGACGGGTCCGCGCCCGGGTCGGCGGCCGGGCGAGCAGGACCGGCCGGGCGCCCTCCCCGGGCGCGTCGAGGGCGCGGTCGGGCGAGGGAAGGTCGAGGGAGCCGTCCGCCCGGATCACGAGGAGGCAGGTCCCGTCCTGAGCCGGCCCCTCTCCCCGGCGGCGCGCAGCTCGCGGACATCGAGGGCGAGGCCGCCCTCGAACACCACGATCGCCACCGCCAGCCCGACCAGGGGACGCAGGCTCGGCCCGAGAGCGGCGCAGGGGCGCAGCAGGCCGAGCACGGGGCCGACCAGGACGCCGAGCGCCAGCAGCATCATGGTGGCCGGGACGCGCAGGCGGGCCGCGAGGCACTGCGCGGCCACCCCGCCCCGCCACCATGCACAGCACCGCGGTCGCTACGCCCTGCTCCATGCCCGTCCGCCGCGCCGGTGCGGCGGACGACAACGCGCCGCGAGGGGGCCGGATCGCGGCGGGCCGTCCTGCGGCGTCGGGGCGCGGCCGCGGCGGCCCCGGCCGCCGTCCCGCTACCGCGTGATCTGGTGCGGGGAGATCGGGTCGCTGCTCGGGAAGGTCTCCTCCAGGGCCTCGTCCAGGAGGCGGTCCTGCCGGTTCCGGAGATCCTCCCCGGGGACGCGGTTGCCGGGCGCGGCGGCGGCGGCCAGGTCGGCGCGCGACTTGCCCCGGCTGATCCCCTCCGGCCGGTCCGGCCGCCCGCGCCGGGGGGCACCGCCCGGTCCGCCCCGCAGGATGCCGGACCGCCACATCATTGCGGCCACGGCCGCGGCGGCGAGCCCGAGCGCGAGCGGGCCGAACAGGCCGCTCGACGGCGCCAGCGGGGGACGCCGCCGCGCTCCCTGCCGCAGGCCGCGCATCTTCGCGCGCGCGAAGGTCCGGGTGACCTCCTGCACCTCCGCGGGCGAGAGGGTTTCGCGCGCCAGGGGCAGCAGCTCGTGGGTGTGCCGGTAGAGGTGCTGGTCCACCAGGTAGGTCACGTCCTCGAAGGTGCTGAGCCAGCCCTCGCTGCCGCGGCGGTGGCGGCGGGCCAGCTGATCGAGCTGCCGCATCACCTGCCCGCGCTCCCGCCGCAAGTCGTCGAGCAGCCCGCCGGCCCGGCCATGCGCGCCGAGCGCGTCGAACAGGCTCGCCTCGAGGGCCTCCGCGTGGCCCTCCAGCTCGTCCATGAGGTCGGCCAGCAGCCGCTCGCGGCTGCGCACCACGCCCGGTCCGTTCAGCGCGTAGGGGATCTCGCGGACGAGCGCGGTGATGTTGGCGTGATCGCGTGCGGTCAGTTGCCAGATGTCCATGAGTCGCGCTCCGTCGATGGCGCCTTCCAAACTCGCGCCGATTCGGGGTGTTCCCGCATCGGCCGGCGGAAGGCCGGCGCACGGCGTGATCGGTCCCTCCCCCCGGAGGTCCTGGAGCCGAGTTCCTGGAGCCGAGTTCCTGGAGCCGGAGTTCCTGGAGCCGGAGTTCCTGGAGCCGGAATTCCGGGAGCCTGCGGGTGACGTGAACCGTCGAGGTGCCGAGCGCGGCGCCGCGTTCGGCCCGGGTCACCGGCAGGGCGCCGGTCCCGTCCGCGACCATCGCGGCCGCTCCCAGGCGCCGCGCGCGCGAACGCCGCGGGTTCGGCCAAACCCCGCCTCTCGGCGTTACCTCCCGCGCAGCCGCACTGGGTGGCTGCCCTCGCGTGTGAGGGAGTGTGAGTATGAAGACGCTTGTTCTGACGAGCCTCGGGGCTCTCGCGCTCGGCGCCGGAGCCCTGCTGGGCTCCTCCTCCGCCCGGGCCATGGGAGACGGCTACGACGCGTTCGACGTCCCCCGGACGGTGGTGACGCGCCGCACCATCGTGGAGAGGCGGGTGATCGCGCCGCCGCCGCGGGTGGTGCGCGAGGTCGTGGTCGAGCGCCCGGTGATCCGCCCGCGCCCCGTCCTGCGCGAGGTCGTGGTGGAGCGTCCCGTCGTGTACAGGCCGCGGCCCGTCGTCGACGAGGTGGTCGTGGAGCGGTACGGCGCCTACGGGCCGCGCCGGTTCGGGCCGGGCCCGGTCGGATTCGGCCCCGCCGACGATCCGGCCGATTGGTAGCAGGCCCCGCTCCGGCCGGCTCCTCGGGTGGGAGCCGGCCGCCGGGTCGCCCCAGCCGGTCGCCCGGACACGTCCGTGCCGGCGGACGGCGCCCGAGCGGCCCCGGCCTCCGGATGGGCCGCCGCCCCGCCGGGCGCCGCGCGGGTTGCGGCGTCCCACGGTCAAGCTTTCGGGCGGAGCCGTTCCTCCTGTATTCTTCAATACTGAGCGCACGCCCTCATCTTCGGCCCACTTCCAGCCCTAGAAAGGCCTCAGTCCTCAGTGCAAAACGGCGTCACTCATTAAACGTGTGACGTTTCCTCTCATGGGCCGGCAACCCTCCTCGTACAGTCGAGCTCGGCGCGCGATCGTGTCCGTCGTGGTGGCCGTGGCCGCGCTCATCGCGGCCGTGCCGAGTGGCCGGGCCGAGGCCCCGTCCGGCCGGAAGGGGCGGCCGGCGGAGAGCTTCGCCGCCCGCAGCGAGCGCGCCAATTCCGGCGTCGTCACGGTCATCTCCGGCACCGTGTCCGGGACCTTCATCCAGATCGCGAACGACCTCTCGTTCGTCCTCGACGACGGCGACGCGCTGCGCATCCTCCCGGTCATCGGCAAGGGGGCGGACCAGAACCTTCGCGACATCCTCATGCTCCGGGGGATCGACCTCGGGATCGTGCGCTCGGACGGCCTGGAGGCCCTTCGCCGGGATGCGCAACTCGGCGGCGCGGCCAAGTCGCTGACCTACATCGCGCGCCTGTTCACCGACGAGGCCCACCTCATCGCCGGGCCGGACATCACCAACATCCGTCAGCTCGCCGGCAAGATGGTGAACTTCGACCTTCAGGGCAGCGGCGCCAACTATACGGGCCGCCTGATCTTCGAGCTGCTCGGCATTCCGGTGGTGGCGACCAACTACGACCAGCTGACCTCCTACGAGATGCTGAAGAGCGGCGAGATCGCGGCGACGTTCCAGATGTCCGGCAAGCCCATCCCGGCCGTCGCGAAGCTCGACGCCGCGAACCGGTTCCACCTGCTGGAGGTCCCGTTCGACCAGAAGATCGCGGAACTCTACCTCCCGGGCGAGTTCACGCACGAGGATTACCCGAACCTCGTTCCCGGCGGGCCGGTCAAGACGGTCACGGTCAGCTCGATCCTCGCCGCCTACAACTGGCCGGAGAAGAGCGACCGGTACCAGAAGATCGCGCGGTTCACCGAGGCGTTCTTCTCCAAGATCGCGGCGTTCCAGCAGCCGGCGCGTCATCCCAAATGGGCCGAGGTCAATCTCGCGGCGGAGATTCCCGGGTGGACGCGGTTCAAGGCGGCCCAGCAATGGCTCGACAGGAACAGGCCGAGCGAGGCCGCCGGCCCCGACGCCGAGAGCCGGGCCTCGTTCAACAGGTTTCTCGACGCGAGGGGCCGGGCGGACGCCGCCGCGGAGGACCGCGAGGCGCTGTTCCGCGACTTCGTGCGGTGGCAGCGGCGAGCGCAGGGCGCCAAGGACGAGGGACGTGAGCGATGAGTGCGGTGCCGAGATCCGATCCCGCGGTGCTCAGGCTGATCGAGGGCGACGAGGCCGCCCCCGATGCCGAGGATCCGGCGGGCGAGTTCTGCCACCCTCTTCCCCGCCTGACCGAGGCCGGTCACGGCGCGGGGCCGCGCCGCGGCGTCCGCCGGAGCCTCGCCGTGGCGGCCGGCGTGCTCGTCCTCGCCCTCCTCTCGGTCGGGTCCGTCACCGCGCTGATCGCGGTGCGCGGCGGCCTGCCGGTGCGGGGCGAGCCGTCGAGCGGGCCGGACGCCCCCGCGCCGCGCGCGCATCGCGGCGCGCCGACGCCCTCGGCCCCGCCCGCCCCGGACCTGCGCGCGGCGGTGGAGGTCCTGCGCGACGAGTTGCGGCGCACGGGGGGCGAGCCGAGCCAAGCGGCATCCCCGCCCGCTTCGGCCGCCGTGACCGTCCCGACCGTCGCGACCGTCGCGGCCATCCCCCCGGCGGTGCCGGCCGTCGCGGCCGATCCCGCCCGCGCCGCGTCGGAGGCGCGGGGCCCGGTCGTCGAGGTCGCCTCCGCGGACATCGTCCCCGCCGCGCTCATCCCCGCCGCGGCCCCGGTCCCGCCCAGGGCCGCCGGCGGCGAGTTGACCCCGCAGGGCGCGGCGCTGCTGGCGCGGGCCCGCGGCGCGGTCAAGCTGGGGGACATCGCCGCGGCGCGCCGGCTCCTGGAACACGCGGCGGCGGACAACCACCCGCTCGTCCTCGAGGCGCTGGCCGAGACCTACGACCCGTCCCGGCTGTCCGCGTGGCGGGTCAAGGGCGTCAAGGCCGACGTGGCGCGGGCCCTGACCCTGTACCGGAGCGCCGCCAGCGCCGGCTCCGCGAGCGCGGCCGCGCGGCTGACGAGCCTCGAACGGGCCGATGGCGGGGCGGCCCAGCGCTGATCCGGTGGACGGCCCGCCAGGGTGCCGGCCGGCTCCTCCCGGAGGAACCCGCCTGTCCGGCGAGCCCGCCGGGCCGCGAAGTCCCGGCCCGCCGATGGAATGACCGGGGCGGCCGCGCCCCGGCCGCGTCGCCCCGCTCGCATGCGCGGGCCTCCGCGCCCATTCCGGTCGCCGCACCTGTCAGGAGGCACGGGGGTTCGCCGGTCGCGAACCCGCGCCGTCCGGTGGATGGGCCGGCGCGGTCTCGCCGCGCCTCGACCCGGGCGGGGACGCCCTCCTGCGATGGAAGGCGCCGGACTCCGCCCGCGCTGCGGCGCGTCGGCGCGGCGGCCTGAGGCCTGCCGGGGCAGGGCCCGCATCGCCTGCGCCATCGCACAGGTTCGCCCGCGGGAAGCACCGCCGGACCTCCCGGGCCGCCATCCGTCCCGGCCCAGCCCGGGACCCGCGGACCGCTGCGGACGCCGATCCCTCGCGCCCGTCACGGGCGCCTGGACGCTCCTGACGGACCCTGGCGCTCGGCACCGGACGCGGAGAGTTGCGGCGGCCCGGCCCGCGGTGCTCGGGCGGCCGCGAGGGTGTTCGGCTCTTCCCCGCCTCGGTGTCTCGGCCTCCGCTGTGCGCGCCGAGCGACGCCCGCCGCGGGAGCGTCGGCGTCATCGCCCGGAGAGGGATCCCGCGGGCGAGGAGGGGCGGACCCGCGAAGGGCACCCCCCTTGCCGCCCAGGCGGCGCAACCCCATCTCCTGACCATCCGGTTGGATGGTCAGGAGATGGCGCACATGACGGGCAACCTGCACGACCCGCGGACCAGGACGCCCGACAGCGAGAAGATCACGGTCAATCTCGGCTTCGTGGATCTCGGGCGCGTCGACCTGATGGTGCGCGACGGCTTCTACGCCAACCGCGCCGACTTCATCCGCACGGCGGTGCGCAACCAGCTCGACCGGCAGGAGGAGGCGATCCGCACCTCCGTGGCGCGCAGGCAGCTCAGCCTGGGCCTGGCGCACTTCTCCCGGCGGGACCTGGAGGCGGCGCGGGACAGCGGGCGCCCCCTCCACATCCAGGTTCTCGGCCTCGCCAGCATCGCCGACGACGTCACGCCCGACCTCGCCCGCGCGGCCATCGCCTCGGTCCAGGTGCTCGGCGCCTTCCACGCGAGCGCCGCCGTCAAGGCCGCACTCGCCGACCGGACCACCTGACCGCCCCCCGCCACCAGCCCGGCGCTCCCGCCCGCTCCGGGCATCGAAGGACCATGACATGACCCAATTCAGCACGATCGACATGGCCGAGGTGACCCGCCTCACCCGGGCCGGCAAGCTCGCGGAGGCCGTGGCGATGCTCCAGGGCCGGTCGGTGCCGCGCACCGCGAACGACGCCCCGGCGCAGGGGCCGGGGCGGCCGGCCTGGAGCAGCGAGCGCCCATCCCCGACCTCGTCCCCGACCTCTTCCCGCACCTCGTCCCGGACCCTTTGGCCGACCATCGACATGGTGCCTCCGGCGGGACCGGAGGGGGCCTGGACGGCCCCGCGCGAGGCCGAGGAGCGCAATGCCGACGCGCCCGCGGGCGGCGACCGGCCGGCGCGCTTTCCGGACCTGTCCGAGGCGATGCGGGCGGTTCGCGATCGGCTCGGCCAGCCCGGCGCCTTCGGCCCGGCAGAGGGGCTCGGGGCCGTCCGTCCACGCGCGGTCCCGGTGCCGGAGGGCGCCCGGTTCGAGGAGCGCAGCTTCGCGAACGCGGCGGGCAGCCGGACCTACAAGGTCTTCGTCCCGAGCGGCTATTCCGGTCAGCCGCTCCCCGTGGTGGTGATGCTGCACGGCTGCACGCAGAACCCGGATGATTTCGCCCTCGGCACGCGGATGAACGACCTCGCCGAGGAACACACCTTCCTGGTCGCCTACCCGCGCCAGCCCCAATCCGCGAACATGCAGAAGTGCTGGAACTGGTTCAACGCCGCCGATCAGGCGCGCGACGGCGGGGAGCCCGCCCTGATCGCCGGCATCGCGACCGCCGTCGTGGAGGAGTTCTCGGCCGATCCGTCCCGGGTCTACGTGGCCGGCCTGTCCGCGGGCGGCGCGGCCGCGGCGATCATGGCGGCGACCTATCCGGATCTGTTCGCCGCCGTGGGCGTGCATTCGGGGCTGGCCTGCGGCGCCGCCCGGGACATGCCGTCGGCCTTCGCCGCCATGAACGGAGGGGCGGCGGTCCAGCCGAGGCGGGGCGGGCCGGCCGTGCCGACCATCGTCTTCCACGGCGACGGCGACCGGACGGTCAATCCCGTCAACGGGGATCAGGTCATCGCGCAGGCCAAGCCCGCCGGGACGCTGGTCGCGGCCGTGACCCGCGGCGAGTCCCCGGGTGGGATCGCCTACACGCGCACGGTCCACGCCGACGAGACCGGGCGGGCGGTCCTGGAGCAGTGGCTGCTGCACGGCGCCGGCCATGCCTGGTCGGGCGGCAGCGCGGACGGCTCCTACACCGATCCGCGCGGCCCCGATGCCAGCCGGGAGCTGATGCGCTTCTTCCTGGCACACGCGCGCGCGCCGAGCCCATCCCGGCACTGAGCGCGACGGGACCGAGAGCCGATGCCCGGACCGCCCGCGTGCCGCGGGGGCGGTGCCGGGCGCCCCCCGCGTGCCGCCCCGGGAGGCCCATCCCGGCGCGGGCACGGGATCCGTCGCGGCGGCACGCTCCGGCTTGCGGGGCTTCCCGCCGGCGCGACGGGCGCCGCGAGGTCCGTCGACGCGGCCGGCCTGGTTCGGAGATGGGCGGCGCGCCGCGGCCGGGAGAGGGACGGACCCGTCCAAAGATCCGACTCCCCACGCTCGGATTTCCGAACATGGGCAGATTTTCGGCCTAAACCGCCCGACGGAACACGGATATGCAGCTCAAGCTGCGCAATTGAGGGCGGATCCGGCCAAGCGTTTATTGTGACGGATTGCCCTAAATTGACTTGTGATACATCCTCTTCTCTGATTTTCTGGTCGCAATCGAGCGCTTGAGCCGCGGCTCAAGCTGTGCCGACGCGCGCGCACCCGGGCTGTCCTTGGCGGGCGGGAGCATCGGCACGGAATCAGGGAGGTGCGTCGATGCCACTGAACCTCACGCAGAAGCTCGTCCGCTCGCACCTCGTCGAGGGCACCCCGGAGCCGGGGCAGGAGATCGCCCTCAGGATCGACCAGGCGCTGCTGCAGGACGTCCTCGGCAGCCTCGTCATGCTCGAACTGGAGGCGATGGGCGTCGAGCGGGTCAAGGTCGAGCTCGCCGCGCAGTACGTCGATCACAACCTCGTCCAGAACGATCACCTCAACGCCGACGAGCACCTGTTCCTGCGCTCCGCCTGCCGCCGCTTCGGCGTCTGGTACAGCCGGCCGGGCAACGGCATCAGCCATCCCGTCCACATGCAGCATTTCGGCAAGCCCGGGCGCACGCTGGTGGGCTCCGACAGCCACACGCCCGCGGCCGGCTCCCTCGGCATGCTGGCCTTCGGGGCGGGCGGGGTCGAGGTCGCGCTCGCCATGGCGGGCGAGCCGCTTCACCTGCGCATGCCGCAGATCTGGGGCGTGCGCCTCGCCGGGACCCTGCCGGATTTCGTGAGCGCCAAGGACGTGATCCTGGAGATGCTGCGCCGCCACGGCGTCGAGGGCGGGTTCGGCCGCATCGTCGAGTATTACGGGCCGGGCCTCGACGGGCTCTCGGCCATGGACCGGCACGTCATCGCCAACATGGGCGCCGAACTCGGCGCCACCACGAGCGTGTTCCCCTCCGACGAGGCGACGCGCGGCTTCCTGCGCAGCCAGGGGCGCGAGGCGGACTGGATCCCGCTCGCCGCCGACGAGGGCGCGGCCTACGACCTGCACGAGGAGATCGACCTCTCCGCCCTCGAGCCGCTGATCGCCAAGCCCTCCAGCCCCGGCAACGTCGTGCCGGTGCGCGAGGTGGCGGGCGAGGAGATCTACCAAGCCTACATCGGCTCCTCGGCCAATCCGGGCTACCGGGACTTCGCGGTCGCGGCCGCGATGGTGAGGGGGCGCCAGGTCCACGACCGCGTTTCCTTCGACGTCAATCCGAGTTCGCGGCAGGTGCTGGAGACGCTGATCGCGACCGGCGAACTCGCCGACCTCGTCCGGGCGGGGGGGCGCGTGCACCAGGCCGGCTGCAACGGCTGCATCGGCATGGGGCAGGCGCCGGCCTCGGGGCGCAACTCGCTGCGCACGGTGCCGCGCAACTTCCCCGGCCGATCCGGCACGCGCGAGGACAGCGTGTACCTGTGCAGCCCGGAGACCGCCGCGGCCTCCGCGCTGACCGGCGTCATCACCGACCCGCGCGGCCTCGGCCTCCCCTGCCCGCGGATCGCGCCGCCCGACACCTATCCGGCCACGCTCGCGATGCTCGTGCCCCCGCTCGACGCCGAGGCGGCGCGCGCGGTGCGGCTGGAGAAGACCCCGAACATCACCACCCTGCCCGAACTCGGCCGGCTGTCGGACAGCATCCGCGTGCCGGTGCTGCTCAAGGTCGGGGATGACATCTCGACCGATGACATCATGCCGGCGGGCGCGCGCGTGATGCCCTACTGGTCGAACATCCCGAAGACGAGCGAGTTCACCTTCGGGCCGATCGACGCGACCTATCCGGACCGCGCGCGGCAGGCCGGCCGGGAGCGGGCGGGCCACGCCATCGTGGCCGGCTCGAATTACGGCCAGGGGTCGAGCCGGGAGAACGCCGCGCTCGCGCCGCGCTATCTCGGGCTGGAGACCGTGCTGGCCAAGAGCTTCGCGCGCATCCACTGGCAGAACCTGGTGAATTTCGGCGTGCTGCCGCTCACCTTCGCGGACCCGGCGGATTACGAGGGCCTCGCATGCGGCGACCTGATCGAGATCGACGGGATCGCCGCCGCGCTGCAGGCGGGCCACGAGATCGTCGCCCGCGTCGGCGGGAGGCGGATCACCCTGCGCCACGACCTCTCGCCGCGCCAGATCGCGCTGCTGCTCGGGGGCGGGGTCATCAACTGGCTGCGCGAGCGGCTGGCGGCCCGGGGCGACGGGGGATCCGCGCAGCACGTCGCCTGACCTCCCGCTCCGAACCGGCCGAGACCGCGATGCCGACACCCGCTCCCGCCCCGTCCAGCGGCCCCCTGACGGGCCCGCGCGTCCTCGGCCCCGGGCCCCGCGTCGCCGCCCCGTTCGAAGCGCGGCGTCGCGCCGCCCCGGCGCGGCCTGCCGGCGGGGGCGTGCGGGGGATCGAGGCCTCCTGCGCGGGCCTCGGCGGCCGCCCCTTCGCGCCCGGGGCCGCCGACACCGTCGCGGCCGAGGATCTCGCCGGGAGGGCCGCGCGGATGCGCGTCGCGGCCGGCACCGACCTCGGCGCGTTGATCGCGCGAGAGGGTGCGGCACTGCCGGGCGGCCTCGCCGGCGGGCGGGTGCGCGACGCCTACGGCGCCGGCACGGCCTGCCTCGCGCAGGCTGTCACCTGAGGCGAGACGGGGGCGCAGCGCAGCGAGACGAGGGAGGAACATATGGCAGCCGGCGATGCGGTCCTGCGCGAGGACGCCTCCGCTCCCTGGTACGCGGGCCTGACGGCGCGACATTGGCGCATCCTCTGGGGCAGCTACCTCGGCTGGATCTTCGACGGCTATGAGGCGGTGGCGCTGGTCTACGCGCTCCGCCCGGCGCTGAACTCCATTCTCACGCCCGAGCAGGCGCAGGCGCCCGCCTTCTACGTCGGCGCGGCGATCGGCATCACGCTGCTCGGCTGGGGGATCGGCGGCATGCTGGGCGGCATCGCGGCGGATTACATCGGCCGCAAGCGCATGATGATGCTCTCCATCCTCGGCTACGCCATCTTCACGGGGCTGACCGCCTTCGCCGGGAGCTTCGCGCAGCTCGCGCTCCTGCGCTTCATCACCGGCCTGGCGATCGGCTCGGAATGGAGCACCGGCATCGCGCTCGTCGCCGAGACCTGGCCGAACCGGGCGCGGCCGAAGGGCTGCGGCTTCCTGCAATCGGGCTTCGGCGGCGGCGCGGTGCTGGCGGCGATCGTCTGGGCGGTGCTGGCGGCGACCAACCCGCTCGGCTCCGAGAGCTGGCGCATCATGTTCGCGCTCGGCGCGCTGCCGGCCTTCGTCTGCCTCTACCTGCGCCGCGCGCTGGAGGAATCCGAGCGCTGGATGACGGCGCTCAAGGAGCAGCGCTGGGCCGCCACGACGGAGGACGCGCAGAGCGGCCGCGTGCACAAGACAGCGCAGCGCCCCTTCACGCTCACCGAGATCTTCCGCGAGCCGGAGAGCCGGCGGCGCGTGCTGCTGGCCACCGTGATGTCCTTCGCCACGACGGTGGGCTGGTGGGCGGTGTCGTCCTGGCTGCCGGCCTACACCGAGGCGCTGGCCAAGGCGGCGGGCGAGCCCGCCAACGTCTGGGGCCCGCGCATGGGCATCATCTACAACATCGGGGCGATCGCCGCCTACCTGGTCTCGGGCTTCCTCGCCGACGCGATCGGGCGGCGCAAATTCCTGATCCTGACCTATGCGGGCTGCCTCGCGACCTCGGTGCTCGCCTATGTGTGGACCGGCGGTCTGACCACCTTCATGGTCATCGCCTTCCTGAACGGGGTCTTCACGCTCGGCTTCTCGTTCAGCTGGATGGCGATCTACCTCGTGGAGCTGTTCACGCCGGCCGTGCGGGCGACCGCCGCGAGCTTCGTGTTCAACGGCGCCCGCCTGATCGCCTGGATCTTCCCGATCATCGCCGGCCAGATCGTCACCTCGTTCGGCGGCGTGGCGCGGGCGGCGCTGATCATGAGCAGCGTCTACGTGCTCGGGCTGATCGTGCCCTGGTTCATGCCCGAGACCACCGGCAGGCCGCTGCCGGAATAGAGGCGCGGGCGGACCGCCGATGCCCGGTCCTCCTGCCAGCGGTCATGTTCCACGACCGCCGGTCCCGTTCTCGACGCCTCGCCGCGCGATCCTGCGTCGTGCGCGAGCTCGATTCCCAAAGGCTCCGCCCGGGCGCGGCGGGCCGACGCGCGCGAGCTTCGGTGGGCGCCGCAACGGTGAACCGCGCACGACGTTGTGCTCGCACGACGCTCGCGAGGTGCACATGGCCCGTCGGCCCCATTCCGTCCTGCCGCTCCTGGCGCGGCAGGCCGCCAAGGTCCTCGGCCTCGCGGCCCTCGGCGGCAGCGGCGCGTGGCTCGCCTACAGCCGGTTCGCCGTCGATCACCGCCGGCCGCTGCCGAGAGCCCTTCCGGGCCGTCTCGACGCACTGGACACGCGGGCCGGCGCCGTCGCCCTGTACGGCAGCGCCGGCGGGAGCGGCCCTCCCCTGCTCCTCATCCACTCGATCAACGCGGCCGCGAGCGCCTACGAGGTCCGCCCGCTCTACCTCCACTACGACGGGCGGTGCCCCGTCTACGCCCTGGACCTGCCCGGGTTCGGCCTCTCGGAGCGCGCCCGCCGCCGCTACACGCCCGACCTGATGGTCGAGGCGATCCACGCGGCCGCCGGCGAGATCCGGCGGCGGCACGACGGGGCCGCCCTCAACGCCCTCGCCCTCTCCCTCTCGGCCGAGTATCTCGCCCGCGCGGCCCTCGAACGCCCGCGAGACTACCGCGGACTCGCCCTGATCAGCCCGACCGGGTTCGATGCCCGGCTCTCCGGCCGCTCTCCGCGCGGCGGCCACCGCGGCAGGGAGCGGCTGCGCGCGACCCTCGACGCGCCCCCCTGGGGCCGTGCCTTGTTCGATGCCCTGGTCAGCCGCCCGAGCATGCGCTTCTTCCTGGAGAAGACCTGGGGCTCGCCGGATATCGACGAGGGCCTGCTCGCCTACGGGTACGCGTCGGCGCACCGGCCGGGAGCCCAGCATGCACCCTTCTGCTTCATCGCCGGCCACCTGTTTCCGACGGATGCCACCGCGCTCTACGAGGCGCTCGACCTGCCCGTCCTGGTGATCCACGGCACGCGCGGCGACTTCGTCGACTACCGCGACCTTCCTCGATTCGCCGGGCGGCGGAATTGGACCGTGATGCGGCTGCCGACGGGCGCCTTCCCGCATTTCGAGGATCTCGCCACCGTCACGCGGGCCCTCGACGGTTTCGGGGCCGCGGTCACCGAGGTCGCGTCGGCGTAGCGAGGCCCCCCGCGGGGCGCCTCGCCGGATCGGGCCTGGCCGCCTCGACGGCGGTGACCGGGGCGGCCGCGGATGCTCCGGGCCGATCGCTGCCGGCGCCCGAGACCTGCCTCATCCGCCATCCGGTTGATGGCTTCGCCATCTCCCATTTCGGCCATGCGGATGTCGTCTTCGCTCAGGCGCCGCGCGGGCTTGTCATACGTCATCCGGTTGATGGCTCCGCCATCTCCGATTTCGGCCATGCGGATGTCGGCTTCGCTCAGGCGCGGCGCTCAGGCGCCGCGCGGGCTCGTGATCCGGGATCCGCGTCGATCACGCGGATCCCGCATCAGGTCTGCAACTCGGCCATGCCGGGCGCTTGGCCGTGCGCCGCTTGGCCGTGCGCCGCGGCGATCTTCCTCATCAGGTCGATGAAGAGCTTCCGCTCCGCCGGAGAGAGGGTGGCGATCGTGTCCGCGTGGGCCTGCCGAACCGCGTCCGCCATCGCGGCGTGGATCTCCCGGCCCTCGTCGGTCAGGCGGCACTGCTGCGAGCGGCGATCGACGGGGGAGATCGTCCGGCTGACGAACCCGCGCGCTTCGAGGCGCCGCAGCGCGCCCGTCGTCGTGGTCCTGTCCAGCGCGACGGCGTGCGCCAGGGTCGTCTGATCGGCCTCGCCCCGCACCATCAGTTCCGACAACAGGCTGTACTGCAGCGGCGTGACGCGGAAAGCGGCGCAGCGCTCAGAGAAGAGGCTGACGTGGATCTGATAGAGTCGCCGGACGAGGAAGCCCGGACGGTCGATCAGCGGCCAGATCCCTCCCGCCGCCTCGGGCCCGCGCGAATCTGCGCGCGCAACGGGCAGTGCTGCCTCCTTGGCCAGATCTCCGGCACCGTCCTCCATCGCTGAGCCCTCCGTTGCTCATCGCTCCAACCTGGCACGCATCCTGCTACCAACGAATTGCGAAGCATGCTTCTTTTTTCGCATTATCCTGCATGGGCTCACTGGGGCGCGGCGAACCAACAGGTAAGGTAGAGCGATGGATGGCACCCGGTACGACCTGCTGCTGCGCGGCGGGCGCGTGATCTGCCCAAAGAACGGCATCGACGGCATCCGTGACGTCGCAGTGCGCGGCGGTCGCATCGCGAACATCGCCGAGACCATCCTGCCATCGAGCGCCGCGGAGGTGATCGACGTCTCCGGAAAGCTGGTGCTGCCGGGGCTGATCGACACGCATGCCCACGTCTACCAGTATGTCACCGGCCGCTTCGGTCTCAACCCCGACATGGTGGGCGTGCGCTCGGGAGTCACCACCGTCGTCGACCAGGGCGGTCCGTCGTGCATGACCCTGCCGGGATTCCGGCATTATATTGCAGAAACCTCCGACACGCGGGTGCTCGCCTTCCTGTCCGCCTACCTCGTCGGAGGTCTCGAAGGGCACTTCTATCCCAACCTCTACAGCCCGGACGGCGTCGACATCGACGCCACCGTCAAGGCCGCGGTGGAGAACCGCGACCTCGTGCGCGGTATCAAGGGCCATGCCGAGATCGGCGGCTTCGCCCGCTGGGGCATCAAGGTGATGGAGATGGCCGCCGAGATCAGCCGGCGCGCCGACCTGCCGCTCTACGTCCATTTCGGCCAGCTCTGGGGCCTGCCGGAATCCGGCGCCAATGGCGAGGACGCCGACACGATCATGGAGCGGGTGATCCCGCTCCTGCGCCCCGGCGACGTGCTCGCCCATCCCTTCACCCGCCACCCCGGCGGGTTCATCAACGAGCAGGGCGAGGTGCATTCCGTCATCAAGGCCGCGCTCGACGCCGGCCTCAAGGTCGATGTCGGCCACGGCAGTCACTTCTCCTACCGGGTGGCCCGGGCGGCGATCCCCGCCGGCGTGGTGCCCTACACGCTCGGCGCCGACATGCACGGCTACAACACGGAGGTGCCGCGGCCCGCGGGCACGCCCGACGCCCACCACGATGACGAGAACCACCCCTTCCTGGGCCAGGCACGGTTCAGCCTGACCCAGGCGATGTCCTCGATGATGGCGCTCGGCATCCCGCTCGAGGAGGTGGTGCCGATGGTGACCTCGCATCCGGCGCAGATGCTGGGCCTCTCCGACAGGATCGGGGCGCTCACCCCCGGCTTCGAGGCGGACGTGTCCGTGCTGCACGACGACCGTGGGTCCTTCCTGCTGCGCGACAACGAGGACACGCGGGTGGTCGTCGACCGGCTGCTGCGCCCGGCCTTCTGCCTGCGGGCGGGCAAGCGCTTCGACGCCGATTCGCCGATCCTGCCGCGGGCGATCGCGGCCTGATGGGCGCCTCCCCCTCTGCCGCGGGCGCCTCCCCCTCTGCCGCGGGCGCCTCCCCCTCCGCCGCGGGCGCCCGGGAGGGCGTGGGCGCGCCGCTCCCCCGCAAGGAGGACGAGCGTCTGATGCGCGGGCGCGGCCAGTACGTCGGCGACGTCCGGCTGCCGCGCATGCAGGACGTGGCCTTCGTGCGCAGCCCCCTGGCCCATGCCCGCATCCGCGCGATCCACGTGCCGGAGGAGTCTCGCGGCCGGGTGTTCACGGCCGCCGACCTCGACGGCGTCGCGCCGATCCGCGCCGTGTCGGGCCTGCCCGGGTTCAAGGTGTCCGAGCAGCCGCCGCTCGCGGTCGGCAAAGTGCGGCAGGTCGGGGAACTCGTCGCCTTCTGCGTCGCGCCGACCCGCGCGGAGGCGGAGGACATCGCCGCCTCGGTCGTCCTCGACCTCGAGGAGCTGCCGGCGGTCCACGACATGCTCGCCGCCCGCGAGCCCGGCGCCGCCCTCGTGCACGAGCACTGGGGCGACAACGTCTTCCTGGAGACGCTCGTCGACGTGGACATCGCCTCGGCCCTCGACGCGCCGATCAAGGTCTCCCGCACCATCTCCACGGCGCGCCAGTGCATGGCGCCGATCGAGGGGCGCGGCGTGGTCGCCCACTACGACCACCGCCTGGATCAGCTCGTCGTCCACACCGCGAGCCAGATGCCGCACATCGTGCGCAACGGCCTCGCCGAGTGTCTGCGGATCGAGCAGGAGCGCGTCCGCGTCGTCTCGCCGGACGTGGGCGGGGGCTTCGGCTACAAGGCGATCCTGCTCGCGGAGGAGATCTGCCTGGGCTGGCTGGCGCTCCGGTGCGGCCATCCCGTGCGCTGGCTGGAGGACCGGCGCGAGCATCTCACCGCGAACGCGAATTGCCGCGAGCACCATTACCGCATCACCGCCTATGCCGAGCCCGACGGCACCCTGCGCGGCATCGACTGCGAGGCCACCGTCGATTCCGGCGCCTACTCGGCCTACCCGTTCTCGGCCTGCCTGGAGGCCGCGCAGGTGGCGAGCATCCTGCCCGGCCCCTACGACTTCCCGGCCTATCGCTGCCGCACCTGGTCGGTGGCGACCAACAAGTGCCCGATCCTGCCCTACCGCGGCGTCGCCCGCACGGGCGTGTGCTTCGCGATGGAGCTGATCCTCGACGCGGTGGCGGCGGAAGCGGGCCTCGCCCCGGAGGTCGTGCGCGAGAGGAACCTCGTGCGGCCCGAGCAGATGCCGTTCGACAACATCACCAACAAGCACTTCGACAGCGGCGACTACCCGCAGGCATTGGCCCGGGCGCTCACCGCCATCGGTGCCGAGGGGGTGCGGGCGCGCCAGCGCGCGGGCGAGCCCGACGGACGGCGCATCGGGCTCGGGCTCGCGATCTACTGCGAGCAGGCGGCGCACGGCACCTCCGTCTACGCGGGGTGGGGCATCCCGATGGTGCCGGGCCACGAGCAGGCGAGCGCCCGGCTCACCCCGGACGGGGGGCTGGAGCTGCGCGTCGGCGCCCACTCGCACGGCCAGGGACTGGAGACGACCCTGGCGCAGGTCGCGCACGAGATCCTGGGCGTGCCGGTGGCGCGCACGCGGCTGGTGCACGGGGACACCGCCGCCACGCCCTACTCCACCGGCGCCTGGGGCTCGCGCATGATGGTGATGGTCGGCGGCGCGGTCGCGGCGGCCTGCGAGGCCCTGCGCGAGCGGGCCGTGCGGATCGGCGCGCACCTGCTCCAGGCCGAGCCGGAAGCCTGCCGCTACGAGGCCGGCCGGGTGATCGGCCCATCGGGCGACGTGCCGGTCGAGGCGATCGCCCGCACGTGGTACCGGCGCCCGCAGGACCTCGCGCCCGCCACCGATCCGGGCGGTCTCGAAGTCACGGCCGGCTACAAGCCGGTGCGGGATTCCGGCACGTTCTCCTACGCCGCGCACGCGGCGGTCGTGGCGGTCGATCCCGACCTCGGCGCCGTCGAGATCCTCGACTACGTGGTGGTCGAGGATGGCGGCACGCTGGTGAACCCGCTCGTCGTCGACGGCCAGATCTACGGCGGCCTCGCGCAGGGCATCGGCACGGCGCTCTACGAGGAGGTGCGCTTCGACGGCCGCGGTCAGCCGCTCGCCTCGACCTTCGCCGACTACCTCCTGCCTGGCCCGGCGGAGGTGCCGGCCGCGCGCATCGCGCACATGGAGACCCCCTCCCCGTACACGCGCTTCGGCCAGAAGGGCATCGGCGAGGGCGGGGCCATCGCGCCGCCCGCGGCGCTCGCGAACGCGATCAACGACGCGCTGCGCCCGCTCGGGGTCGAGCTGCTGCACGCCCCCGTCACCCCGCGGCGGATCGTCGAGGCGGTCCTCGCCGCGCGCGGCGCGCCGCGGCGCGCGAGGGCCGCCGCATGAAGCCCGCGCCCTTCGCCTACGAGCGGCCGCGCGACCTCGCCGCCCTCCTGGCCCGGCTCGGCGAGGCGCGAGGCTCCGTGAAGCTGATGGCGGGCGGCCAGTCGCTCGGCCCGATGCTCAACCTGCGCCTCGTCGCGCCGGACCTGATCCTCGACATCACCGGCCTGCAGGAACTCCGGCGGGCGGCGGTCGAGGGCGACACGCTCGTCCTCGGCGCGTGCGTCACCCACGCCGACATCGAGGACGGGCGGGTGCCCGACGTGACCGGGGGCGCGCTCCGGCGGGTGGCCGCGGCCATCGCCTACCGGCCCGTGCGCAACCGCGGCACGGTGGGCGGCAGCCTCGTCCACGCCGATCCCGCGGCGGACTGGGTCACGGCCCTGACGGCGCTCGGCGCCGAGGTCGAGATCGCCGGGCCCCGCCGGCGTCGGCGGCTGCCGGTGGAGCGCTTGGTCACCGGGGCGCTGGAGACCGCGCTCGAACCGGGCGAGGTCCTGGTCGCCGTTCGGGTGCCGGCCCGGCCCGAGAGCGTGGCCTGGGGCTACGTCAAGCATTGTGCCAAGATCGGCGAGTTCGCGCACGCCATCGGGGCCGTGCGGCTCGATCCCGCCGCCGGCCGGGGCCGCGCGGTGATCGGGGCCATCGAGGGGCCGCCCCTCCTCTTCGCCGACGCGCGCCCGCTCTTCGGCGGCCGGATCGGCCCCGATTTCGCCCGGCACTTCGACGCCGCCGCCGCGGAGCGCGCCCTCGCCGCCGCCGGCATGTCGGACGCGGTCGAGCGACACGTCCACGTCACGGTGCTCGCCCGCGCGGTGGCGCAGGCCGCGCGGCCCACCCCGATGCCCCTCACGGAGGTCGCATGAGCGCCGGACTGGCGGAGGCGCCCGCGGCAGCGGGGCGCGTGGCGCTGGGGCTGACGGTGAACGGCCGGCCCGTCCGGGTGGAGGCCGAGCCGCGCAGCCACCTCGGCGACGTGCTGCGCGAGGACCTGACCCTCACGGGCACGCATCTCGGCTGCGAGCACGGCGTCTGCGGCGCCTGCACGGTGCTGATCGACGGCGAGCCGGCGCGCGCCTGCCTCACCTTCGCGGGAGCCTGCGCGGGCGCCGAGGTCACCACCATCGAGGGCCTCGACGACGATCCGGTCGCGGCGGAATTGCGCGCAGCCTTCAACCGCGAGCACGCGCTCCAGTGCGGCTACTGCACGCCCGGCATGCTGGTCAGCGCGCGCGACCTCGTGCTGCGGCTGCCGGAGGCGGACGCGCAGCGCATCCGGGTCGGCCTCTCGGGCAATCTCTGCCGCTGCACCGGCTACGCCGGCATCGTGCGGGCGGTGGCGAGCGTCATCGCCGACCGCCGCGCCCGCGGCATCGGACCGAGCGGGCCCGCGCCGCGCCCGCTCGGTCCGGTCGGCGCGCGGGCCGGCGAGGGCCTCGCAGCGGCCCCGCGCCCCCCGGCGACCGCGGCCGCGGCCGCCCCGGGCGCCGCGCCGACGCTCGCCGGGACCTTCCGTCCGGCGCATCGCTTCACGCAGACGATCGACCTCGCCCATCCGCCGGAGGCGGTCTTCGCGCTCCTCGGCGACATCGCGGCGGTCGCCGCCTGCCTGCCCGGCGCCGTGCTCACCGGCCGGCCGGCCCCCGACGCGGTGGAGGGCGGCCTCCAGGTGCGGATCGGGCCGATCGCCGCCACGTTCCGGGGCCGCGCCCTCATCGAGCGGGACGTGGCCGCCCGCACCGGCCGCGTGCGCGGCGCGGGCAGCGACGCGGGCGGGCGCTCCGCCACCGAGGGCGAGATCCGCTACCGGGTCGAGCCCGGCGCGGAGCCCGGCACCGCGCGGGTCGCCCTCGAGGTCGGCTACAGCCTGACCGGGCCGCTGGCGCAGTTCGGCCGGCCCGGCCTCGTGCGCGACCTCGCCGGCCGCATCGCGGCCGCGTTCGCCCGCAACCTCGACGCGCAGCTCTCCGGGGCCGCGCCCCCCGCCCCCGCCGCCCTCAACCCCGTCCGCCTGCTCCTCGGCCTGATCCGCGCGCGCCTCGCGGCGTGGCTCGCCCGCGCCTGACCCCGTTCCCGCCCCCACCGGAGACCTCCATGTCGAGCAGGTTCACCCTCACCACGGCGATGCTGATGGCCCTCGCGGCGACCGGCGCCCTCGCGGACTCGATCCGCATCGGCGTCAACGAGCCGCTCACGGGGGCCTTCGCGGCCTCGGGCACCTACGTGGTGAACGGCGCCAAGATCGCCGCCGACGAGATCAACGCCAAGGGCGGCGTGCTCGGCAAGACGCTCGAACTCGTGATCGAGGACAACAAGAGCAACCCGACCGAGGCCGCCGCCGTGGCCGAGAAGCTCATCACCAGCGACAAGACGCCGGTGATGATGGGGGCCTGGGGGTCGAGCCTGACGCTCGCGGTGATGCCGAAGCTCATCGACTACGAGGTCCCGATGCTGGTCGAGACCTCCTCCTCGGGGAAGATCACCACCTCCGGCAACCCGTTCGTTTTCCGCATCTCGCCGCCCTCGGCGCTGGAGGCCGAGAACTTCGCGCCCATGGTGTCGCGCCTCGGCATCAAGAAGGTCGACTTCCTGGTCATCAACAACGATTTCGGCCGCGGCGCGGCGACCGATTTCGGCAAGATGCTGAAGGAGAAGGGCGTCCAGATCGGCCTCGTCGAGACCATGGACCAGGCCGCGCAGGACATGAGCGCCCAGCTCGCCAAGCTGAAGGCCTCCGACAGCGACACGATCATGATCACGAGCGCCGTCGACCAGCTCGTGCTGCTGTTCAAGCAGATGGCGGCGCTCGGCCTCAAGAAGCGCGTCATCACCACGGGCGGCTCGCAGAACCCCGACCAGATCATCGCTCAGGCCGGGGCCGCCGCCGACGGCACCATGCACCTGACGACGTTCCTGCCCTGGCTGCCGGAGAAGACCCCGAATCCCAAGGCGACCGCGTACTTCATCGGCGAGTGGAAGAAGCGCGGCTTCGCGTTCGCGGGCGTCACCGAGAGCTTCCGCGGGTACGACGGCATCCGCGCCATCGCGCAGGCCATCGAGAAGGCCGGCTCGGCCGAGCCGGCCGCGATCACCAAGGCGTTCTGGTCGGTCGACCTCACCGGCCTGAACGGCCCGATCCGCTTCGCGAAATCGGGTCCTGCCGGCAAGGAGAGCGGCCAGAGCAAGCCCGACGTCTACATCATCGAGATCAAGGACGGCCGCGTCGTCCAGCCGACCCTCTGACGCGGTCCGGCCGGCCCCCGGGCCGGCCGGGCACGCCGCCCGCCGAGGGAGCCCCACGGGACCCGCATGGACCAGCTGCTCCAGCACCTCGTCAACACCCTGATCCTGGGCGGGACCTACGCGCTGCTCGGCGTCGGGCTCACGCTGATCTTCGGGATCATGAACGTCGTGAACTTCACGCACGGCGCGCTCTACACCGTCGGCGCGTACCTGATGTACCTCGCGGTCGCGGCGCTCGGGCTCAACTTCTTCCTGGCGCTGCCGGCGGCCATCCTCGGCGGCCTCGCGCTCGGCGCCGTGATCGAGCTCCTGCTGCTCCGGCCGCTGCGGGGCCAGGACATCGACACGACCATGCTGGTGATGATCGGGGCCGGCATCGTGCTGCAATCGGGCACCCTCTGGACCTTCGGCGGCGTCGCCAAGGCGGTGCCCTCGCCCTTCCCCGAGGCGCCGCTGCGGCTCGGGCCGGTCTCGGTCTCGTGGCTGAGCCTGTTCGTGCTCGGCGGCGCGCTGCTCCTGATCGGGCTCACCTACGCGCTGATCAACCGCACGAGGCTCGGCCTCGCCATGCGCGCCGCCTTCCAGGATTCCGACACGGCGGCGCTGATGGGCGTCGACGTGCGGGGGATCTACACCGCGACCTTCGCGCTCGGCTCCTCGCTCGCCGCCGCCGCCGGGGCGCTGCTCGGCCCGGTCTACGTGGTGTTCCCGCAGATGGGGCAGCTCGCCGAGCTGAAGGCCTTCGCGATCGTGATCCTGGGCGGGCTCGGCAACGTCACGGGGGCGGCGATCGGCGGCGTCATCCTGGCGCTCGCGGAGGAGCTCGGGGCCGGCTACGTCTCGTCGGGCTACCGCGACGCGATGGGCTTCCTGATCATCATCGCGGTCCTGCTCTGGCGGCCGACCGGGCTGTTCGCGAAAGCGGAGCGCATCGGATGACCCGCCTCCTCCCCTTGGCTCTCCTGGCGGCGCTTGCCGCGCTGCCGCTCGCGCTCGGCGCCGACCCCTACCTCCTCAACGCGCTGATCACGACGGGCATCCTGACCATCGGGGCGATGAGCCTGAACCTGCTCCTCGGCTACACCGGGCAGCTGAGCCTCGGCCACATCGCCTTCTTCGGCATCGGCGCCTACGTGAGCGCGCTGACCAGCCTCGGCTTCGACGTCGAGGTCGGCTTCGGCTACCGGGTGGTGCACGAGCCCTGGCCAGCCGCCGCCGGCTTCCTCGTGGCGGTCGCGGCGGCGGGGGCCTGCGGCTACCTGATCGGGCGGCTCTCGTTCCGGGTGCGCGGCGCCTACTTCGTGATCGTGACCATCTCCTTCGCCGAGGTGGTGAGGCTCGTGGCGCTCAACTGGGTGGAGCTGACGCAGGGGCCGCTGGCGCTCACCGGCATCCCGGCCTTCACCCTCGGGGTGCCGGGCCTCGGCGCCTGGACGCTGCGGACCAAGCTCCAGAACTACTACCTCGTCCTCGGCGTCGGCGCGCTCTGCTACGCGATCATCGCCCGGATGGTGCGCGCGCGCTTCGGCCGCGCCATGCGCGGGCTCAAGGAGAACGAGCCGCTCGCGCTCTCGGTCGGCATCAATGCCACCCGCACCTTGACCGTTGCGGCCGTCGTCTCGGCCGCCATGGCGGGGGCCGCGGGCAGCCTCTACGCCCATTACCTGCGGATCATCGACCCCGACGTGTTCTTGTTCGCCACCACGGTGACGATGGTCATCATGGTGGTGGGCGGCGGCAAGGGCACGCTGATGGGCCCGGTGGCCGGAGGCCTGATCTTCGGCCTGCTGCCGGTGGCCCTGCGCCCCGTCATGGCCCCGGAGGCGCAGTGGATCGTCTACGGGATCGTGCTGATCCTGATCCTGTTCCTGATGCCCCGCGGCATCGTCCCGGGGGCCGCCGGGCTCCTGGCGCGCGGCCGCGGAACGGCCGCGGACGCGTCCGCGCCGATCCTGAAGTCCAACCCGGCGGTGCAGCGATGAGCGCGGCGATCCTCTCGGTCGAGCACGTCGGCGTGCGCTTCGGCGGCCTCGTCGCCATCGCCGACCTGCACTTCGAGGTGGCGCAGGGCGAGATCGTCAGCCTGATCGGCCCCAACGGCGCCGGCAAGACCACCGCCTTCAACGTGATGACGGGCTTCCTCAAGCCCAGCCAGGGCGAGGTGCGCTTCCGCGGCACGCGCCTGACGGGCCTCCAGCCGCACGAGATCACCCGGCTCGGCCTCGCCCGCACCTTCCAGCGCACCAGCGTGTTCCCGGACGACACGGTGCTCGAGAACGTGATGATCGGCCTGCACGGGCACGGCGGCGCGCGCCGGGCGCCCCTCCTCGACGCGCTGCCGGGCCGGAGCCGCGCGAGAGAGCGGGCGCTGCGCGAGCGCGCCGAGGCGCTCCTCGACTGGGTCGGCCTCGCGGCGCGCGCGCGGGAGAAGGCCGGGGCGCTGGCCTACGGCGAGCAGCGCCTCGTCGGCGTGGCGCTCGCGCTCGCGACCGAGCCCGCGATGCTCCTCCTCGACGAGCCGGTCTCCGGCATGAACGCTTCGGAGACCCGGGTCTTCGTGCGGCTGATCCGCCAGATCCGCGCGCGCGGCGTCACCATCCTGCTGGTCGAGCACGACATGCCGATGGTGATGGAGGTCTCCGACCGCATCGTCGTCCTGAACTACGGCCGCCTGATCGCCGAGGGACCGCCCGAGGCGATCCGCGCCGACCCGGCCGTGATCGAGGCCTATCTGGGCCAGGGCAGTGCCGCGCGCCGGGCCGCCGCGGAGGCGCGGGAGGCCGCCCATGCTTGAGATCCGCGACCTCGTCTGCGGCTACGGCCACGTCACGGCCCTCAAGGGACTGAGCATCGCCGTGAGGGAGGGGCAGCTCGTCGCCCTCGTCGGGGCGAACGGCGCCGGCAAGTCGACGACGCTGCGGGCGATCTCCGGGCTCGTGCCGCCGCGCTCCGGCGCGATCTCGTTCAACGGGCGCGACATTACCGGCTCCGAGCCGCGCCGCATCCTCGCCCACGGCATCGCCCATTGCCCGGAGGGGCGGCGCGTCTTCCCGCAGATGAGCGTGGCCGAGAACCTCGCGATGGGCGCGTATCTCCGCCGCGACCGCGCGGGCGTCGCCGCCGACCTCGACCGCATCTACGGCGAGTTCCCGCGGCTCGCGGAGCGGCGGCATCAGGCGGCCGGCACCCTGTCGGGCGGCGAGCAGCAGATGCTGGCGATCGGGCGCGCCCTGATGGCGCGCCCCAAGCTCGTGCTCTTCGATGAGCCCTCGCTGGGGCTCGCCCCCAACATCGTCGAGCGCATGTTCGCGGTCATCCGGGCGATCTGCACCGCCGGCACCACGGTGCTGCTCGTCGAGCAGAACGCCTTCGCGGCCCTCGAACTCTGCGACCACGCCTACCTCCTCGAGACGGGCCGCATCGTCCGCTCGGGAACGGGCTCCGCCCTGATCGCGGATGCGCACATCCGCGAAGCCTATCTGGGCGGCTGAGACGAAATCCGATGGATTGCTTCGCCATCTCCCCTTTCGGCCATGCGGATGTCGGCTTCGCTCAAGCGCCGCGCCGGCTGGTCGTCCGCCGTCCGGACGTGATCGTCCGGACGGCGGACGAGACGCGCGATGCCCTCGAGACCCGGTGAGGCTGGAGCGGGGGCGCAGCGTTGGGTGCGCGCGTGCCGCCTCGACGAGGCGGAGGCGGGGCGCATCGTCCCGGTCCTCGTGGGCGGACGTCACCTCGTCCTCGTGCGCGACGGCGCGACGATCGTCGCGGCCGAGCGCGCCTGCCCGCACGAGGGCGCGGACCTCGCGCGCGGCCGGTGCGCGAACGGGCGGCTGCTCTGCCCGCACCACCGGGCGTCGTTCGACCTGCGCGACGGGCAAGTCTCCGCCGGATGGCCGACGCGGCCGCTCCGCCTCTACCCGGTCGAGATCCGGCATGCCGAAGTCTTCGTCGACGCTTCGGACCTCGTCCAGGGCTGAGCAGAACGGCATCGGGCAGTTCTGCTTGGTCTCCTGGTGCCGCATCATTTTTGGCCGCCGAACCGGTGACCATTTCGGCGAATGATGCCGAGCCTGCCGGAGGACCGGCCCCGGCTACTCGGCGATCGTCCGGCTGGGCTCGGCCCGATACGCCTCGGCATGGACCTGCTCCGGGGCGGCCGTCCCTTTGGTGCCCGGCATGATCTCGAAGCGCGGGTCGAAATCCACCATCGTCGCGGCCAGCTGGGCCAGAACGCCCGCGTCGCCCTGAACCGTCGCGGTTCCGTCGGCGATCTGCGCCTCCAGGGTCTTGGCTCCGATCATCGTCCGCTCGAGATCCGAGCGGTTGATGGTCAGGGTCAGGTCCGGCTTCTCGGCCTGGAACCCCGCGATGTTGGTCAGCGTCGCGTTCTCCAGCTCGATGACGAACCGCTCGCCATTGTCCGGCGTGACCAGGTTGATGGTGAAGCGCATCCCCTCCGCCTTGCGGCTGTCCATGCGGATGGCGAGGAAGTTCAGGAACAGCTCGGTCGTCATCGCCCGCACCACGTCGGGGCTGCTCGAACTCGCCGTCTCGCCCTCCGGAATGCCGGTCCGAAGCTCGTACGCCCCGGCCAGGAAGCTGTTGCGCAGGCCGGGATTCTCCTGCTGGTAGCCGATCTGCTCGAAAATGTCGGCCAAGAGCTCCTTGGCGGCCCGGTTGCGCGGCTCCGCCTGGACGAGCTTGTTCACGATCTCCTGGGCCAGCAGGTACTTCCCCTCGTCGTGCAGGCGGCGGCCGCGGGCGAGGATCGCCTCCGCGCCGCCCATCATCTCGACGTAGAGGGGCGCGCTCTCGGAGGGGGCGAGCGGGATCAGCGTCGCCGGGTTGCAGTCCCAGAAGCCGAGGTAGCGCTGGACGACGCCCCGGCTGTTGTGCTCCGGAGAGCCGTGATAGCCGCGGCAATGCCACTTCTGCTGCAGGTTCCGCGGCACCTCGTAGACGGTGTGGATCTCGTTGATCGTCACGCCCTGGTTGGCGAGGTGAAGCACCTGGTTGTTCATGTGGGCGTAGAGGTCGCGCTGCGCCCGCAGCACCTCCTGGATCCGCGCGTTGCCCCAGCGCGGCCAATGGTGGGAGGCGAACATCACCTCGGCCTCCATGCCGAAGCGGTAGAGCGCCTCGTTGATGTATTTCGACCAGTTGAGGGGATCGCGCACCGGGGCGCCCCTCAGCGTGTAGATGTTGTGCAGGGATGCGATGACGTTCTCCGCCATCCAGAGCGCCTTCATGTCCGGGAGGTAGGTGTTCATCTCGCGGGGCGCTTCGGTGTTCGGCGTGTTCTGGAAGATCATCCGGACGCCGTCGACCTCGAATTCCTCGATGGGATCGACGACGTGCCGGGTCGGAGCGATCAGGCCGGTGGCGCCGGCCGAGACGCGCTGGCCCAGGCCCTGCCCGACATAGCCGTGCGGTCCCGCCGGCAGGAGCAGCCCGTACTGATAGAACAGCCGCCGGTTCATGGCGTTTCCGGCGTAGACGTTCTCGGCCACCGTGTGGGCCATGAAATCGGCGGGGGCGATCACGGGCACGCGGCCGGACCGGACCTCCTCCTCATCGAGGATGCCGCGCACCCCGCCCCAATGGTCGCCGTGGGTGTGGGAGTAGATCACCGCCGAGATCGGACGCCCCTCGCCCACATGCGCCTGGAACAGCCTCCAGGCGGCGCGCGCGGTCTCCTGGCTGATGAGCGGATCGAACACGATCCACCCGCTCCTCCCCCGCACCATGGTGAGATCGGAGAGATCGAAGCCGCGCACCTGGTAGATGCCGGGGACGACCTCGTAGAGCCCGTAATTGTTGTTGAGCCGCGAGATCCGGACCAGCGACGGGTGGATGCTGTCGAACTCGTCCTGCTCGTCGAGGAAGCGGAATTGCTGCATGTCCCAGGCGACGTGGCCGGCCTCGGCCGGGATGGTCATGGCGGTCATGGGGGCGATCAGCCCCTTGCGCTGCTCCGCGAAGTCGCTGTCGTCCGCGAACGGGAGGGTTGCTCGCGCCCGGCGCAACACGTCGCGCGTGAAGGTGGAGGGCGGCTTGCCCTGCGGGTGAAAATGCCCCTCGGGGGGAGAGACGCTCTCGGCTCCCTGGGCCCGGGCGACGCTCTCCCCGGGCACGAAGGCACCCGCGACGGAGAATGCGGCGCCTGCGCCGGGCAGGGCCTTGATGAACTCGCGTCTCGTTGACATCGGCCAACTCCATCCCGGGCAGAGCGAATTCGGTTCATCGGCTTGCGGCTCGCCAGAGTGCCGGAAGGCCGGGGCTGACCGGCCGCGGCCGACGGCGCTCGCGGGACACGCGATCAGCGCCACGCACAGACGCGGCGTCCCCGCCGCCACCAGCAGACCCTGCGACGGCGGCGGCGAGGGACGACGACGACGGCCTGGGCCTTCTCGACGAGGGCGTCGTCGTTCGCGTCGCCGACGGGCCCTGCCCTGAGAAGCACGGCCTCCGCGGCGCTCGGCACCAGAGCCAGGCCGGCGGCCGTGATGACGGCGCACGAAAACTGCCTGAGCACGGCGCGACGGTGCATCGAGTCCATGGCCATTCTCCCCTCGTGTCGAACTCTGGCTTCCGATCTCCAGCCGAAGGCCGACGACGGCCTGATCGCCTTCTCTCCGCGGCGCCCCCGCTTCCGGCCGGCCCGGCGCTGCCTCGGGACCGGCCTGTCCGAGGCCGCCCGGTCGACCCGTCGGGGCGAGCCCGCGACGCGCGGCCTTCCCGCTCTGTCAGGGCATTGCCGGGGCGAATGGGATCTTCGCCCGCAGACGCCGCAGAGATGGTGCCGCCGATCCGGTGCGATTTCACTCGATTGCGGCGGACAATACGCGACGCAACTGATCGCATCAATCTATGACGAGCGATGAGATCTTGATTTGATCTGGATCAAGCTCGGCATCCCGCAATCCCCGGACCGCGCCCGGGGCGATCAGGGTCGCTCCGAGGACGAGCGATGCCTCGGGCGGCGGGCGCGTCGAGACGGGGTTCCGGCCGCCGAGGGCGCGGGCCCTGCCTCACGCTTTCCAGCCGGCGGCCCCCGGCGACCGGGCCGACCCCGCGAGGGCACGAAGCCGGGCCGGGGCGGCGAGTGCCCCCGGGTGAGTTCGACCCTGGCGACCTCGCGCAGCGGCACCGTGCCGCCCGCCGGAAGCGGCACCTGCACCTCGTCGGCGATCGCCCGCGGGTCCGAGCGGAAGGCGCGCGGGTAGCGCACGTTCACGGTGTAACGCTCGCGGCCCTCGACCGTGTTGGTCGCGGCCTGCCCGCCCAGCGCGGTCGCGATCACGTCCTGCACGTCGCCGACCATCAGGCCGTAGCGCCCGAGCGCCTCGCGGTCCGGCGTGATGTCGAGGAAGTCGCCGCCGATGACGCGTTCCGCGTAGGCGCTCGACGTGCCCGGCACATTCCGGACGACCGCCTCGACCCGGCGGGCGACCGCCTCCATCTCCTTCAGGTCGGTTCCCAGCACCTTCACGCCCACCGGGGTGCGGATGCCGGTCGAGAGCATGTCGATGCGGGCGCGGATCGGCTGCGTCCAGGCGTTCGACACGCCCGGGAATTGCAGCGCCCTGTCCATCTCGGCCCTGAGGCTCGCGAGCGTCACGCCCGGCCGCCACGCGGATCTCGGCTTCAGGGCGATGACCGTCTCGAACATCTCCATCGGCGCGGGGTCGGTCGCCGTGCTGGCGCGCCCGGCCTTGCCGTAGACCGAGGCGACCTCGGGAAACGACTTGATGATGCGGTCCTGGGTGGCGAGGAGTTCGCCGGCCCTGGTCACCGAGAGGCCCGGAAGGGTGGTCGGCATGTAGAGCAGGCTGCCCTCGTCGAGGTCCGGCATGAATTCGGAGCCGAGCTGCCGGGCGGGCCACGCGGTGGCGGCCAGCACGCATACGGCGAGCAGGATGGTGAGCCCCCGCGCCCGCAGCACGCCGGCGATGAGCGGCCGGTACAGCCAGATCAGGAGTCGGTTCAGCGGGTTGCGGTGCTCGGGGATGATGCGCCCGCGCACGCACAGCACTATGAGCGCCGGCACCAGGGTGACCGACAGCAGCGCCGCCGCCATGGCGAAGGTCTTGGTGAAGGCGAGCGGCCCGAACAGCAGCCCCTCCTGGCTCTCCAGGGTGAAGATCGGCAGGAAGCTCACCGTGATGACGAGGAGCGAGAAGAACAGCGAGGGCCCGACCTCGGCCGCGGCCTCGACCAGCACCTCGACCCGACGGCAACTCCTCCGGTTCCTCGGCCATCCCACTCTCCCTCCAGTCGCTCGGCCGCCCCACGGGCCCGGCATGATCGCTCGCGCGAGCGGCCGAACCGCGTCGGAGATGTCAGCTCCGGGATGCCGCTGAGGATGGTGACAGGAATCGCGCGCCTCAGCCTTCGTTGATTTGTCCCAAACTCATCCTTGATCTGCATCAATTACGCCGTTGATGTGCTTCGCAACACAGTCCTTCGGGCGACACACCCGCCTGAAGGGTCTTCCCATGCACGATCCCGCCGCTCCCGCGAGCCGCGACCAGGGCCGCGCGCTCTGGCTCTCCACGCTCGCCTTCACGACCTGCTTTGCGGCCTGGACCATCTTCTCGATCATCGGCGTCCAGATCAAAAAGGACCTCGGCCTGACCGACGCCCAGTTCGGCCTCCTGGCCGGGACCCCGATCCTGACCGGCTCGCTCGTCCGCCTGATCCTCGGCATCTGGGCCGACCAGTATGGCGGGCGCACCGTCACCCTCGCGGTGATGCTGCTCGCCGCGCTGGCCACCTACCTCCTCACCTACGCGCACGATTACCCGACCTTCCTGCTCGCCGCCCTCGGCGTCGGGCTCGCCGGCGGGGTCTTCTCGGTCGGCGTCGCCTACGTGTCGAAGTGGTTCCCCAAGGAGAAGCAGGGCACCGCGCTCGGCATCTTCGGCGCGGGCAATGTCGGCGCCGCGGTTACCAAGTTCCTGGCGCCCCTGGTCATGGTCGCCTTCGGCTGGAAGGCCGTGGCGCAGATCTGGGCGCTCGGCCTCGTGGTGACGGCGCTGGTCTTCTACTTCGGCACCGCGGACGACCCGGACCTCGCCGCCCGCCGGCGCGCCGGCGCGTCCCCCGAGCCCCTCTGGGCCATGCTGGCGCCGCTCGCCAACCTCCAGGTCTGGCGCTTCTCGCTCTACTACTTCTTCGTCTTCGGCGGCTTCGTCGCCCTCGCGCTCTGGCTGCCGCGCTACTACACGGGCGTCTACGGCCTCGACATCGTCACGGCCGGCTGGCTCGCCGCCGCCTACTCGATCCCGGGCTCGCTCTTCCGCATCCTGGGCGGCCGCCTGGCCGACCGGCACGGCGCCCGGAAGGTCATGGTCTGGACCTTCGCCGGCTCCTGCGCCTGCACCTTCCTGCTGTCCTACCCGGCGACCCACTACGTGGTCGCCGGCATCCGGGGCCCGATCGCCTTCGACCTCGCGCTCGGCCCGGCGGGCTTCACGGTGCTGACCTTCGCCCTCGGCTTCTTCATGAGCCTCGGCAAGGCCGCCGTGTTCAAGCACATCCCGGTCTACTACCCGGACCGGGTCGGCGCCGTGGGCGGCGTGGTCGGGCTGATCGGCGGCCTCGGCGGCTTCGTGCTGCCGATCGCCTTCGGCCTCATGAACGACCTCGTCGGCGTCTGGACCTCCTGCTTCATGCTGCTCTTCGCGATCGCCGCCGGCAGCACCGCCTGGATGCTCGCGGCGATCCGCGCCCTGGAGACGCGGGAGCATCCCGCCCTGCGCGAGCCGAAGGACCTCCCCGAGGTCGAGGCGCTGCGCGCCGAGGTCGAGCGCCTGCGCGCCGCCCGCGAGGGCGCCCCCCGGGCCGCGCCGCTGGCCGGCCTCCCGGCCGCCTGAATCCCCCTTCCGGCCGGCGCGGGGCGCCGGCCGGCCCGTCCCGATCCTGAGAGGCAACAGCCATGAGTGCTGGTACGCAAACGCTGACGGCCGGCCGGCCCGCGGGGAGCAGCTGGCTCGTCCGCTGGGAGCCGGAGAACCCGGCCTTCTGGGCCCGGGAGGGCAGCCGCCTCGCCTGGCGCACCCTGACCGTGACGACCGCCAACCTCACGATGTCCTTCATCGTCTGGTTCATGGTCTCGGCCCTGGTGGTCGCCCTGCCGGCGGTCGGCTTCAGGCTCACCACCGGCCAGCTGTTCTGGCTCGCCGCCATGCCGGGCCTCGCCGGGGGCACGCTGCGCCTCGCGCACATGTTCCTGACGCCGATGTTCGGCACGCGCCGCGTCGTGACCTTCGCCAGCCTGTCGCTGCTCGTCCCGGCCATCGGCTGGTTCTACGCGGTGCAGGACCCGTCCACGCCCTACTGGGTCCTCCTGGTGCTGGCCTTCCTGGCCGGGCTCGGGGGCGGCAACTTCTCCTCCTTCATGCCCTCGACCAGCCTGTTCTTCCCCAAGCGGCTGCAGGGCACCGCCCTCGCCATCCAGGCCGGGATCGGCAATTTCGGGGTCTCGGTGGTCCAGTTCCTGACGCCCTGGGTGATCGGCTTCGCGCTCGCGGGCGGCACGCTGCTCGGCGAGTCGCAGACCATGACCAAGGGGGCCATCGCCCGGCAGGTCTGGCTGCACAACGCCGCCGCCGTCTACATCCCGTTCATCGTGCTGTTCGCCCTGGCCGCGTGGCTCGCGCTGCGCAGCGTCCCGGTCAAGGCCAACGTCCGCGAGCAGGTCGACATCTTCCGCTCGCGCCACACCTGGGCGATGACCTCGCTCTACATCATGACCTTCGGGGCGTTCTCGGGGCTCGCCGGGACCTTCCCGCTGCTGATCAAGCAGTGCTACGGCACGCTGCCCGGCGCCCCGGACCCCCTGACCTACGCCTTCCTCGGCCCGCTGGTCGGGTCGCTCCTGCGCGTCGCGGCCGGGCCGGTCTCGGACCGGTTCGGCGGGGCCAAGGTCACCGTGGTCGCCGGCCTCGGCATGACCGCCTGCGCCGCCATCGTCCCCCTGTTCACGGCCCCCACCTCGATGGAGAGCTTCCCCTGGTTCGTCGCGGCGATGCTCGGGCTGTTCGCCTTCGCGGGCATCGGCAACGCCTCGACCTTCAAGCAGATGCCGATGATCTTCCCGCCCCGCCAGGCCGGCGGCGTCATCGGCTTCACGGGCGCGGTGGCGGCCTACGGGCCCTTCGCCTTCGGCATGCTGTTCGGCTGGGCCTTCGACCGCTTCGGCGGCCCGAACGGGGTCTTCCACGGGCTGGCGCTGTTCTTCGCCCTCAACGTCGCGATGAACTGGTGGATGTACGCCCGCCGCGGCGCCGCCACGCCCTGCTGACGGGCCGCCCTGCCGAAGGGCGACGCCGCACCGACGCTCGGACGGCCGGCGGGAGGCACACCTCCCGCCGTCCGTCCCGTTGGGGCGACATGACGAGGGTCACTTGAGCGATTGATCCAAGTCAAGGCTTGGGCCTGACCACGCGGCCAGAGTGCCCTCGAAGACCTCGAAACCGACCAGGCACCGCGCGATGTCGCACTTCCTCGACAGACTGACCTTCTTCCGGAAGACGGTCGACACCTTCTCGGATGGTCACGGCATCGTCACGGCCGAGGACCGCGCCTGGGAGGACGGCTATCGGAAGCGCTGGCAGCACGACAAGATCGTGCGCTCCACCCACGGCGTGAACTGCACCGGCTCCTGTTCCTGGAAGGTCTACGTCAAGGGCGGCATCGTCACCTGGGAAACCCAGCAGACCGATTATCCCCGGACCCGGCCCGACCTGCCCAACCACGAGCCGCGCGGCTGCGCCCGCGGCGCCAGCTATTCCTGGTACCTCTACTCGGCCAACCGCGTGAAGCACCCGCTGGTGCGCTCGCGCCTGCTCCGGCTGTGGCGCGAGGCCCGGGTGATGCGGACCCCGGTGGCGGCCTGGGCCCACATCGTCGAGAACCCGGAGCGGCGCCGCTCCTACACCTCCGTGCGCGGCCATGGCGGCTTCGTGCGCGCGACCTGGGACGAGGTCAACGAGATCATCGCGGCCGCCAACGCCTACACGGTCAGGACGCACGGCCCCGACCGCGTCTTCGGCTTCTCGCCGATCCCCGCCATGTCGATGGTCTCCTACGCGGCGGGCGCCCGCTACCTGTCGCTGCTCGGCGGCGTCTGCATGTCCTTCTACGACTGGTACTGCGACCTGCCGCCCTCCTCGCCCCAGACCTGGGGCGAGCAGACCGACGTGCCCGAGAGCGCCGATTGGTACAATGCCGGCTTCCTGATCCTGTGGGGCTCGAACGTCCCCCAGACCCGCACCCCCGACGCGCATTTCTACACCGAGGTGCGCTACCGCGGCGCCAAGAGCGTCGTGATCTGCCCCGACTACTCCGAGGCCTCGAAATTCGCCGACATGTGGGTGTCGGTGAAGCAGGGCACCGACGCCGCGCTCGGCATGGCGATGGGCCACGTGATCCTGCGCGAGTTCCACCTCGACCGGCAGGTGCCCTCCTTCATCGACTACGCCAAGCGCTACACGGACATGCCGATGCTGGTGCGCCTCGTGCGCCAGGACGGGCGGCTCGTGCCCGAGCGCTTCCTGCGCGCCTCGGACCTCGACGGCGCGCTCGGCGAGACCAACAACCCCGAGTGGAAGACCCTCGCCTATGACGACCAGACCGGCGCGCTCGTCGCGCCCCTGGGCTCGGTCGGCTTCCGCTGGGGCGAGACCGGCAAGTGGAACCTGGAGAGCCGGGCCGGGGACGGACGCGCGGTCGACCTGCGCCTGTCCCTGGCGGGCGCCGCGGACGAGTTCGAGGACGTCGCCTTCCCGTATTTCGGCAACATCGCGCACGCGCATTTCGCGTCGAGCGACCATGCCAGCGTGATCGCGCGGCGCGTGCCGGTGCGGCGCCTCGCCACCCGCGACGGCGAGGCGCTCGTCGCGACCGTCTACGACCTGTTCCTGGCCAATTACGGCCTCGACCGCGGCTTCGGCGGCGGCAACGTCGCCGCCTCCTACGACGCCGACGAGCCCTACACGCCGGCCTGGGCGGAGCGGATCACCGGCGTCCCGCGCGACCAGATCGTGACCGTCGCGCGCGAATTCGCCCGGAACGCCGAGAAGACCGATGGCCGGTCGATGATCATCATCGGCGCCGCGATGAACCATTGGTACCACATGGACATGAATTATCGCAGCGCGATCAACATGCTGGTGATGTGCGGCTGCGTGGGCAAGTCCGGCGGCGGCTGGTCGCACTATGTCGGCCAGGAGAAGCTGCGCCCGCAGAGCGGCTGGGCGCCGCTCGCCTTCGCCCTCGACTGGGGCCGCCCGCCGCGCCAGCAGAACTCCACCTCGGCCTTCTACGCGCATACCGACCAGTGGCGCTACGAGACGCTCGACGTGAAGGAGATCCTCTCGCCGACCGCGCCGGCCGGGCCCTGGGACGGCGCCATCATCGACTACAACGTCCGCGCCGAGCGGATGGGCTGGCTGCCCTCCGCGCCGCAGCTGGAGCAGAACCCGCTCGGGATCGCCGCCGCGGCGGCCGCCGCCGGACTCGAGCCGAAGGACTACGTCGCCTGGGCCCTGAAGTCCGGCGAGCTCAGAATGTCCTGCGAGGACCCGGACAACCCCAAGAACTGGCCGCGCAACCTGTTCGTCTGGCGCTCGAACCTGCTCGGCTCGTCGGGCAAGGGCCACGAGTACTTCCTCAAGCACCTGCTCGGCACCTCGCACGGGGTGCTCGGCAAGGATCTCGGGGCGGAGGGCCGCCGCAAGCCCGACGAGGTCGTCTGGCACGAGGACGCGCCCGAGGGGAAGCTCGACCTCCTGGTCACCCTCGACTTCCGCATGTCGACGACCTGCGTCTACTCCGACATCGTGCTGCCGACCGCGACCTGGTACGAGAAGGACGACCTCAACACCTCCGACATGCACCCCTTCATCCACCCGCTCACGGCGGCGGTGGACCCGGTCTGGGAGGCGCGCACCGACTGGAACATCTACAAGGGCCTCGCCGAGACCTTCTCGCGGGTGGCGCCCGAGGTGCTCGGGGTCGAGACGGACGTCGTGCTGACCCCGATCCTGCACGACACGCCCGGCGAGATCGCCCAGGCCCTCGACGTGAAGGACTGGAAGACGGGCGCGGTCGAGCCCGTCCCCGGCCGCACGATGCCGACGGTCACAATCGTCGAGCGCGACTACCCGAACCTGTTCAAGCGCTTCACCGCGCTCGGGCCGCTGCTGGCCCGGGTCGGCAACGGCGGCAAGGGCATGGCCTGGAACACCGGGCACGAGGTCGAGCTGCTCAAGGCGCTCAACGGCACCGTGACCGAGGAGGGGCCGACCAAGGGGCTGGCGCGCATCGAGACGGCGATCGACGCCTGCGAGGTGCTCCTGATGCTGGCGCCGGAGACCAACGGCGAGGTCGCGGTCAAGGCCTGGGAGAGCCTCGGCAAGGCGACCGGGCGCGAGCACGCCCACCTCGCCCTGTCCAAGGAGGACGAGAAGATCCGCTTCCGCGACGTGGTCGCCCAGCCGCGCAAGATCATCTCCTCGCCGATCTGGTCGGGCCTCGAATCCGAGAAGGTCTGCTACAACGCCTGCTACACGAACGTCCACGAGCTGATCCCGTGGCGGACGCTGACCGGGCGCCAGCAGCTCTACCAGGACCACCTCTGGATGCGGGCCTTCGGCGAGGGCTTCTGCGTCTACCGGCCGCCGGTCGACCTCAAGACCATCGAGCCGATCCGGGGCCGCGTCGATAACGGCCATCCCGAACTGGTGCTGAACTTCATCACCCCGCACCAGAAATGGGGCATCCACTCAACCTACTCGGACAACCTGCTGATGCTGACCCTGAACCGCGGCGGGCCCGTGGTCTGGATCAGCGAGAGCGACGCGCGCAAGGCGGGCATCGCCGACAACGACTGGATCGACGTCTACAACGTCAACGGCGCGATCGCGGCCCGGGCGGTGGTCTCCCAGCGCGTCAAGGACGGCATGTGCATGATGTACCATGCCCAGGAGAAGATCGTGAACACGCCCGGCTCCGGCATCACCGGCCAGCGCGGCGGCATCCACAACTCGGTCACCCGGGCGGTGCTGAAGCCGACCCACATGATCGGCGGCTACGCGCAGCTCTCCTACGGCTTCAACTACTACGGCACTGTCGGGGCGAACCGCGACGAGTTCGTGGTGGTGCGCAAGATGGCGCAGGTCGACTGGCTTGAGGAGCCGCGCCCCGCGGGGGCCGGGCCGGGCGCCGCGAGGCTCCACGCCGCCGAGTAGGCCCGCCGCGCCGGGGGCGCCCCGCCCCCGCCCTCCCCTCCCGAGCACCCAGTCCCGGCCGCCGGTGACGAAGGAAGTCCGCCATGAAAGTCCGCGCGCAGATCGCGATGGTTCTCAACCTCGACAAGTGCATCGGCTGCCACACCTGCTCCGTCACCTGCAAGAACGTCTGGACCAACCGCGAGGGCGTCGAGTACGCCTGGTTCAACAACGTCGAGACCAAGCCCGGCATCGGCTACCCGAAGGATTGGGAGAACCAGGAGCGCTGGAACGGCGGCTGGCGCCGCCGCCAGGACGGCCGGATCGAGCCGCGCATCGGTGCGAAGTGGCGCGTCCTCGCCAACATCTTCGCCAATCCGGACCTGCCGGAGATCGACGACTACTACGAGCCGTTCGATTTCGACTACCAGCACCTGCAGAAGGCGCCCGAGCTGCAGACCTTCCCGACCGCGCGGCCGCGCTCGAAGCTCACCGGCGCCCGCATGGAGACGATCGCCTGGGGGCCGAACTGGGAGGAGATCCTCGGCGGCGAATTCGCCAAGCGCCGGCAGGACCGGAACTTCGAGGGCATCGAGGAGGAGATCTACGGCCAGTTCGAGAACACCTTCATGATGTACCTGCCGCGGTTGTGCGAGCACTGCCTCAACCCGGCCTGCGTCGCCTCCTGTCCGTCGGGCGCGATCTACAAGCGCGAGGAGGACGGCGTCGTCCTGATCGACCAGGACAAGTGCCGCGGCTGGCGGATGTGCGTGTCCGGCTGCCCCTACAAGAAGATCTACTACAATTGGTCCTCGGGTAAGTCCGAGAAGTGCACGCTGTGCTACCCGCGCCTGGAGGCCGGCCAGCCGACCGTGTGCTCGGAGACCTGCGTCGGGCGGATCCGCTACCTCGGCGTGGTGCTGTACGACGCCGACCGGATCGAGGAGGCCGCCTCGACCCGCGACGAGGGCGACCTCTACGAGGCCCAGCTCAAGGTCTTCCTCGACCCTTGCGATCCGCGCGTCCTCGCCGAGGCCCGCCGGGAGGGCATCCCGGAGGCGTGGCTGGAGGCGGCGCGCCGCTCGCCCGTCTACAAGATGGCGATGGAGTGGCGGATCGCCTTCCCGCTCCACCCCGAATACCGGACCCTGCCGATGGTCTGGTACGTGCCGCCGCTCTCGCCGATCCAGTCCGCGGCCGCGGCCGGCAAGATCGGCCTCGACGGCGAGATGCCGGACGTGAGGAACCTGCGCATCCCGGTGCGCTACCTCGCCAACCTGCTCACCGCCGGCAACGAGGCGCCGGTGGTGACCGGCCTCGAGCGGATGCTCGCGATGCGGGCCTACATGCGCGCCAAGACCGTCGACGGGGTGGTGGACGAGGCCCTGGCGGCCCGGGTCGGCCTGAGCGCCGCCCAGGTCGAGGAGATGTACCGGGTCATGGCGATCGCGAATTACGAGGACCGGTTCGTGATCCCGACCAGCCACCGCGAGATGGGCCTGGAGGACGCCTACGACCTGCGCGGCTCCTGCGGCTTCTCCTTCGGCAACGGCTGCTCGGGCGGCCGCACCGAGGCGAACCTGTTCGGCGCGCCGAAGGCCGCCAGGGTCAAGACCCCCGTGGACGTCGCCTGAGGCGGAGCACCGACATGAAGACGCTGAAGGCCCTCTCGGCCCTGCTCACCTACCCGTCGCCCGCGCTGGCGCGGGCGGTCCCGGAGATCCGCGACGTCCTGCACGACGAGGGCGTCCTCGCCCGACCGCGGCGCGACGCCCTGGAGCCGCTGCTGCGCGACCTCGCCGCCGGGGACCTCTACGACCTGCAGGAGCGCTACGGGATGCTGTTCGACCGCACCCGCTCGCTCTCGCTGCACCTGTTCGAGCACGTGCACGGCGAGAGCCGCGACCGCGGCCAGGCCATGGTCGACCTGCGCGGGGTCTACGAGGCGGCGGGCTTCGCGATCGAGGGCGGCGACCTGCCCGACTTCGTGCCGCTCTTCCTGGAATTCTGCGCGCTGCGCCCGCCCGCGGAGGCGCGCCAGCTCCTGGCCGAGCCGGCCCACGTGCTCGCCGCCCTCGGCGAGCGCCTGCGCAAGCGGGACACGGCCTACGCGGCCGTGTTCGAGGCGCTCGTCGCCCTCGCGGCCGCCGCGCCGAGCGAGGAGGCGCGCGGCGCCGTGGTCCCGGACGCGGGCGAGGACCCGACCGATCTCGGGGCGCTCGACGCCGCCTGGGAGGAGGTGGAGGTCCGCTTCGGGCTCGGGGCGGACGCCGCCTGCGGGACCGAGAGCCTCGCCGCCAAGCTGCGCCAGGCCCGGCGCCCGGCGCCCGGGGTCGAGGTGCCCGGGGCGCATCCGTCCCGCGCCGTCTTCACCCACCTGTCCTCCCGCGCCTGAGGAGAGAGGGCCATGGCAAGCAACCTCAACCACGTCCTGTTCGGCTGGTACCCCTATCTCTGCCTGACCGTGTTCCTGGTCGGCTCGCTCCTGCGCTTCGACCGCGAGCAGTACACGTGGAAGGCCGGCTCCAGCCAGCTCCTGCGCCGCAGGCAGCTGATGCTCGGCTCGGTGCTGTTCCACGTCGGCGTGCTGGCGATCCTGGCCGGCCACACGCTCGGCCTGCTGACCCCGATCGCGGTCTTCGACGCCGTGGGCGTGAGCCACGGCTTCAAGCAGGGCCTCGCCATCGTGGCGGGCGGTGTCGCGGGCACGGCCTGCTTCGTCGGCCTCAGCCTGCTGGTGCACCGGCGGCTGTTCGACCCGCGCATCCGGGCGACCTCGTCGGTCTCGGACACGGCGATCCTCCTGATGCTCTACGCCCAGCTGATCCTCGGGCTGTCGACCATCCCGGTCTCGCTCGGCCACATGGACGGCCACGAGATGGTCAAGTTCATGACCTGGGCCCAGGGCGTGCTGACGCTGCGGCCCGGCCTCGCCGAGATCGTCGCGGACGTGCACCCGGTGTTCAAGCTGCACATCGTGCTCGGCATGACGATTCTCCTGGTGTTCCCGTTCACCCGCCTCGTCCACGTCTGGTCGGCGCCGGTCTGGTACCTCGGCCGCCGCGGCTACCAGGTGGTGCGCACGAGGAGGCCGCGGCCCGTCCGCGAGGCCGCAGCGCGCCCCGCCCTCTCGGGGATCCGCCCCGTCCCCGCCCCGCAGCCGGCGGAGTGACCCCGTCCCGGGGCTCGCCCCGGGCTCCCCCTCCCCCGCGCCGAGACGCCCGACCCGAGACGCCCACCATGTCCGCCTGCTCCCTCCACCCCGTTCCCGACGCCCCCAGGCCGCCGATCCGGGTCAACGGCGTCACCATCTCCCGCGCGGCGATCTCGCGCGAGGTGCAGAACCACCCGGCCCCGACCCCGGTCGCGGCCTGGAGGGCGGCGGCGCTCGCCCTGGTGCTGCGCGAGGCGCTCGGGCAGGAGGCGAGGCGCCTGGGCATCGCGGCGCAGCCCGCGCGCGACGCGGAGGGGCGCCGCGAGACCGAGGAGGAGGCCCGCATGCGGGCGCTCGTCGAGCGCGAAGTGGCCGTGCCCGCGCCGACCGAGGAGGAGTGCCGGCGCTACTACGAGCGCAACCCCGCCCGCTTCCGCACGCCGGACCTGTTCGAGGCGTCGCACATCCTGTTCGCCGCGGCCAGGGACGACGCGGCCGCCTACGAGCTCGCCCGGCTCAACGCCCACATGATCATCGCGATGCTCGAGGAGGATCCGGACACGTTCGAGGAACTGGCGCGGCTGCACTCGGCCTGCCCCTCGGGCGAGGTCGGCGGCAGCCTCGGCCAGGTCACGACCGGGCAGACCACGCCGGATTTCGAGGCGGCGCTGCGCGGCATGCGCCCCGGCGAGATCTCCCGCGCACCCGTCGAGACCCGCTACGGCGTCCACGTCATCCGCCTCGGGCGCCGCCTCGACGGGGGCACCCTCCCCTTCGAGGCCGCGAGCCCGCGCATCGCCGCGTACCTGTCCGAGGCGGTCCGGCGCCGCGCCCAGGCGCAGTACGTCGCCCGGCTCCTCGGGCAGGCGCGCATCGAGGGCATCGAGATCCCGGCGCCGGGCGCGCTCAACGTCAATTGAGGAGAGCGCCATGCTGCTCGGCGACATCATCGCGCGACTCGACGACGAGGCCGTCGCCGCCGAGACCCTCGTCCAGCTCGGCGACCTCGTCCTGCTCGGCCGGGTCCAGGAGGCCGCGGCCCGCGCGGGTGTGGCGCCCGGCGCCTTCGCGGCGCGGGCGGTCGGCCTGTTCTCCGACACCGCCTCCGACGAGGAGTGGGTCGGCCTGATCGGCGCGATGGGCCGGACGACCGAGCCCGGCCTCGCCTGCCTGCGCCGGATGGTCGAATTCGCGCTGAGCGCCCCGGGAGGCTCCCATGCCTGCGGACACCGCCACTGAGCCCGCCGCGAACGCGCGCGCGGGGCGCGAGGCCTTCGCCCCGCCCGACCGCGGCCTGCTCGCGCACCCGCTCGACTACCTCCTCGTCGACCACCTGCGCATGCGACGGCTCTGCACCCTCGCCGAGCAGACCGCCGACGAGGACGCCGTCGACCGCGCCCTCGCCCTCGCGCTCGCCGGCCACCTCGTCGGCGACCTCTCCATCCACGGGCTCGACGACGAGGAGGACCTCCACCCGCTGGTGCGGCGCAGGGCCTGGCCCGAGGACCGCGTCGAGGACGTGCTCGGCGCGCTCGCCGGCGACCACGCGCTCGGGGAGCAGCTGGTCGCGGCCCTGGCGCAGGGCCTGTCGGCCGTGGCCGGCGGCGCGGCGCCGGACGACGGCCTGCGCCGGTCCCTCCGCCTGTTCGCGTCCCGCCTGCGCCGGCGCGTGGCCGTCGAGAACGCGCTCGTCATGCCGCTCGCCGGGACGCGGCTGACGGCGGCGGACTTGGCGGGCCTGTCGCGGCGGATGGCGGCGCGCCGGGGATGGCGGCTTGCGGGCGGGGTCGGCCATGCCTGACCGGACCATCGCGGACCTGTTCGACCGGAACGCCGACTGGGCCATCGCCAAGACGCGGCAGGACCCCGGCTACTTCCGCCGGCTGGCGGCGCAGCAGGCCCCCGACTTCCTGTGGATCGGCTGCTCGGATTCCCGCGTGCCGGCCAACGAGATCATCGGGCTCGACCCGGGCGAGCTGTTCGTCCACCGCAACGTCGCCAACGTGGTGCACACGGGCGACCTCAACCTGCTCTCGGTGCTCGAATACGCGGTCGGGACGCTCGGCGTGCGGCACATCATCGTGTGCGGGCATTACGGGTGCGGCGGGGTGCGCCGGGCGTTGCGGTGCGACGGCGGATCCCTGGTCGACCACTGGCTCGCGCCGGTCGCCGCCATCCACGCGCGCCAGCGCGACCGGTTCGCCCCGATCCGCGACGCGGAGGCCCGGGTCAACCTGCTCTGCGAGCTCAACGTCGAGGCGCAGGTCGCGCGCGTGGCGCGCACGCCCATCGTCCGCGCCGCCTGGGCGGCGGGCCGCCCGCTGCAGGTTCACGGCTGGATCTACGGGTTGCGGGACGGCCTGGTGCGCGACCTCTGCGTCACGCACGACGCCGCGGGGCCGCGGGCGTCGCCCGTCCCGGCGCGGCACGTCGACCCGACGCCGGCCGACGACCGCTCGGCTCAGATCAGGCTCAGCGCCGTGCACCTGCTCGACGGCGTCGAGGATGCCCCCTGCGGGGAGGCGGATGCCCGCCGGAGCATGGACCACCGAGAGGCCGCCGCACCATGACCTGCCCGGTCCCCGCCCGCTCCGGCCACCCGCTCGTCGACGGGTACGGCCGGCACGTCAGCTACCTGCGCGTGTCGGTGACGGACCGCTGCGACCTGCGCTGCACTTACTGCATGGCCGAGCGGATGACCTTCCTGCCCCGGCGCGACCTCCTCACCCTGGAGGAGCTCGACCGGCTCTGCTCGGCCTTCGTGGCGCGCGGCGTGCGCCGGATCCGGCTCACCGGCGGCGAGCCCCTGGTGCGCCGGGACGTCGTCCGGCTGCTCGACTCCCTCTCCCGGCACCTCGGGGCGGGCGGGCTCGACGAACTGACCCTGACCACGAACGGGACCCTGCTGGCGGCCCGCGCGCGCGACCTCGCCGCGTGCGGCGTGCGGCGGGTCAACGTCTCCCTCGACACGCTCGACCCGGACCGCTACCGCGCCATCACCCGCCGCGGGGATCTCGGCGCGGTCCTCGACGGGCTCGACGCCGCGCAGGCCGCCGGCCTGTCCGTGAAGCTGAACGCGGTGGCGCTCAAGGGGACCAACGAGGACGAGCTGGAGCACCTCGTGCGGTTCGCGCACGGGCGCGGCATGGACGTGACCCTGATCGAGGTCATGCCGCTCGGCGAGGTCGGACCCGACCGAGCCGACCAGTTCCTCCCCCTCGACGTCGTGCGTCGGCGCCTGGCGCGGCGCCTCACCCTTGAACCGCTGGCATACCGCTCGGCCGGCCCGGCCCGCTACGTCCGCGTCGCGGAGACGGGCGGGCGGCTCGGCTTCATCACCCCGCTGACCCACAATTTCTGCGAGGGCTGCGACCGGGTGCGGGTGACCTGCACCGGCATGCTCTACACCTGCCTCGGGCACGAGGAGGGGCGCGACCTGCGCGCCGCGCTCCGGGGCTCGGAGGGCGACGGGCTGCTGCAGGCGGCGATCGACGCCGCCGTCCTGCACAAGCCGAAGGGCCACGACTTCGTCATCGGACGGGGCGCCGGGGCCGCGCTGGCCCGCCACATGAGCGTCACGGGAGGTTAGCCGTGGACATGGCCCGCATCGGCATCCTGACCGTCTCGGACCGCGCCTCGGCCGGCCTCTACGCCGACGAGGGCGGCCCGGCGATCTGGGCGGAACTCGCGCACCTGCTCGCCTCGCCCTGGGAGCCGGTCGCCCGGCTCGTGCCGGACGGTCTGGAGAGCGTGCGCGACGCCATCATCGACCTCGTCGATGGCGAGGGGTGCGACCTCGTTCTCACGACCGGCGGGACGGGCCCGGCACCGCGCGACCTCACGCCCGAGGGGACGCGGGCGGCCTGCGAGCGGATGATGCCGGGATTCGGCGAGGTGCTGCGCGCGCGCAGCCTGGAGCAGGTCCCGACGGCCATCCTGTCACGCCAGACCGCCGGCATCCGCGGCCGGGCCCTCGTCATCAACCTGCCGGGACGCCCGTCCTCGATCCGCCTGTCCCTGCTCGCAATCATGCCGGCGGTGCCCTACTGCCTCGACCTGATCGGGGCGGCGCGCATCGAGACCGACCCCGCCGTGGTGCGGGCCTTCCGGCCGTCCTGAAATCTGCTCCGAGACCGGTTCCCCGCCATCGGTTCTCCGCCATCGGTTCTCCGCCATGTGCGCCTCCTCCATCTGCGTCGTCGCCTACGGGCGCGCGAGCCGCCCCGACGTGGTCCTGGCGGAAGTCGTCCGCCGGCTCGCCGGCGCCGGATACCGGGTGGGCGGCCTGCTCCAGTTCCGCCGCGGAGGCACTCCGTCGCGCTGCGCGAGCCTGTTCCTGGAGGAGATCGGGTCCGGCCGGCGGGTGGAGATCTTCGAGAGCCGCGGCGGCGCGGCGCGCGGGTGCCGCCTGACCACCTGCGGTCTCGCGGAGGGGGCCGCCTGGCTCGCGGCCGCGGTCGCGGCGGAGCCGGAGCTCCTGTTCGTCAACCGCTTCGGCCGTCAGGAGGCCGAGGGGCGGGGGCTCCGCGCCGAGACGGCGGCGGCGATCGTGGCCGGCATCCCGTCGGTCGTGCCGGTGAGCGAGGCGCTGCTGCCCGCATGGCGCGCCTTCGCGGGAGAGGAGGACGCCGTCATGCCCCCGGATGCGGACCGGATCGAGGCGTGGTGCCGCGGCCGGCTGCTCACGCGCCCATCGCCGTCAGGGCGCGCGGGGGCCCTGGACGGGATGGGCGGCGACGCGCCGGCCCGGCACGCCTGATCCGGGATCCGCTTGATCGAAGCGGATCACGAGCCTGCGCGGCGCCTGTGCGCGGCGCCTGAGCGAAGTCGACATCCGCGGATCGTGCGCGCAGCGGCCGCGCCGGCCGCTGCGGCCCAGCCGCCGTCACCCGAATCCTCGGCCGGGCTTCCCGGCCGCCGGCCGGCAGCGGGCTGCGCGGGGTGGCCGCTGCGTGCCGTGCAACCCGGGAGGCCCCTGCTCGCCGCGATCCCTGTTCACGGTGACCGTGATCAATCCCGCAGGCGCTCCCGGAGGGAGGGGGGCTGGTGGCCGAGCGCCTCCAGGCCCTCGCCGGTGATCCGGTCGGGCGTCCAAGCCGGGCTCCAGACCAGCGTGACGACGACGTCGGGGCAGTCGCCGAAGCGCCGGCGGAGATGCTCCCGGGCGTCCTCCACCAGGAGACCGCCGAGCGGGCAGGTGCGCGTGGTGAGCGTCAGGTCGACCTCGACGCGGTCCGGCGTGCGGAGTGCCCGGTAGACGAGGCCGAGGGCGACGACGCTGACGCCCACCTCGGGGTCGAGCACGCCCTTGAGGCAATCCAGCACGTCCGGGTCGAGGGAACCGGGATCGTCCGCCGCCTCGGTCTCCTGCCGCGCCGCGCGACGTCTCAGCCAGGACAGCATCGTCACCCCCTCCCGTGGTCGCGTCCGGAAGATGTGACCTGTGCCAATCATGGCCTTGATCCAGGTCAATCAGCATCGTCGTCGGAGCCGCTATCCGGGATCGGACCGCCCGGCCGGCGCGCGCCGCCCTGGCGGGCCAGCCGAGCGAGGAGGGACGGCCATGGCTCCGATACCGCGCTTGCGCGCCTACGAGGGACCGGCGGTCCTGTCCTACGGTTTCCGGCCCTTCTTCCTGCTGGCCTCCCTCTACACGGGCCTCGCCGTGCTCGCGTGGCTGCCGATGTTCGGCGGAGACCTCGCGCTCCCGACCGCGTTCGCGGCGCGCGACTGGCACGTGCACGAGATGCTGTACGGCTTCGTCGCCGCGGTGGTGGCCGGCTTCCTGCTCACCGCGGTCCCGAACTGGACCGGCCGGCTGCCGCTGCAGGGAACCCCCCTCCTCGTCCTCGTGCTCGCCTGGGTGGTCGGACGGCTCGCGGTCGGGCTGTCGGCCCTGACCGGCTGGCTTCCCGCCGCGCTGGCCGACCTGTCCTTCCTCGCTCTCCTCACCGCCGCGGTCGCCCGCGAGATCCTGGCCGGTCGCAACTGGCGCAACCTCAAGGTGCTCGGCGTCCTCGCCCTGCTCCTCGGCGGCAACGCGCTGTTCCACGCGGAGGCGCACCTGTCCGGCATCGCCGCGCACGGCACCCGGGTCGGCATCGCCGCGTCGCTGGCGCTCGTCATGCTGATCGGCGGCCGCATCGTGCCGAGCTTCACCCGCAACTGGCTCGCCCGCGAGAACCCGGGACGCCTGCCCGCCTCGGCGGACCGCTTCGACGCGGTCGCGCTGGTGAGTGCCGCCGTCGCGCTCGCCGCCTGGGTCGCGGTGCCGGAGGGGCCCTGGACGGGCGCGGCGCTCCTCGCGGCCGGGCTGCTCCAGGCCGTGCGCCTCGCCCGCTGGGCCGGAGACCGCACCTGGCGGGACCGGCTGGTCCTGATCCTGCACGTGGCCTACGGCTTCGTCCCGCTCGGCTTCGTGCTCATCGGCCTCGCGGCGCTCGGGACGCTGCCGGCCGGGGCCGGCATCCACGCCTGGACCGGGGGCGCCATCGGCGGGATGACCCTCGCCGTGATGTCGCGCGCAAGCCTCGGGCACACCGGCCGGCCCCTTGCGGCGTCCCCCGCCGTGCAGGCGGTCTACGCCCTCGTCGTCGCCTCGGTGCTGGCCCGGGTCTGCGCCTCGGTCCACCCGGCATGGTTCGGCGTCCTGCTTCCCATCGCCGGGACCCTGTGGGCTGCTGCCTTCCTGGGCTTCGCGGCCGCGTACTGGACCGTGCTCACCCGACCCAGGCTCAAGTGAGCGGCGTCGGCATGGGCGCGTAACGCCGTCGCGCGGCGATCCGGGCCCGAACGCGGGACCACGAAAGCTGGAGCGCCCAGCCCTCGCGGTGGGCCGGGCTCAAGGCGCCGCCGCTCCTCATCGTGCCCGCGATCCTCCTCGGTTTCACGGCACTCCCCGCACCTCGCGGGGAGACGGGCGCGCATCGGGGGCCGACGACGGTCACGGCCGGCGCGGGGCGTTGCCTCGCGCACGCGACGCACGTCCCGAGCGGGCCCCGGCTGCCGGACGGCGGGCGTCCAGGAGATCGCCGGCCGGCCCGTCCGCGGCCGTCCCTGCGCGTGCTGCGGCCGAGCCTCGGCAGGCGGAGCCGGACAGCTCCCTTGCGTTTGCTTCGAAGCATGGGCGCGAGCCGTCGAGGGATCGGCTGCGGCCCTTCAACTCCGCGAGTCAGCGACACCGGTCAGGATCTCTTCCGCGCTGAAATCCTCAGCGGATTTCCTGTTCCTCCTCGACATTGGCCGCATGATTTGACAAAGCTATGAACGAATTTGCGATTTTCTCCAAATCATCACATAACTTCTCGCACGACTCTAAAAATACGTCGTGAGTGGTGCCATCAACGTATCTGATCCTCTCCAGATTTTCAATTTCAGCTCGCAAATTCAGGATCTTAATATTGATTTCGGTGGCAATCTTCTCAATGTGAATAGCCCGAGAACCAAGATCGTCTCCTCTTTCGAAAGCGGCCCTCAGGTCGTCTGTGAGCCTCCTGAAGTCGTCTTGCGATGCGTTCACATTCAAGAATGGGATTACATTTTCCATTGCATCCACCATTCTGGTGTTCGGCCGCTCGCATAGTCGAGACAGAATCGTCGTGCGATGCAGCCGCTTTGCTAGTCTTATAGATAAATCCAACACAGAGAACAACTTAGCCGTAGGACGAACATTGCATATGCCGTAGGAACTATATCTATAACATGTGATAAGATCTCGACCGCTAACGATTTGGTAGATCTGTGCCGTTGTAATCTAGGATTGAGTGGCTCCGTCGTATGAGGCCGCGCGAGGCGGCTTGCCGGATGACGGTCCGCATTCCCCGTTCGGAGCGTCGATGCCCCGAACGGCCCGGCGAGGTCCTGCTGCGCGGCGGCGCGCAGCTTGCCGGTGCCGGCCCGTCGCGCGGGCGGCGGGCCGGGCGCGATCGCGGGGCACGACAGGCGCCGGAAGACGCTCCTCCAGGGTGCCGCGCCATCCCGTATCATCGCAAATCCGAATGATCCCTTCGGGATGGCGGATGTGGGCTTCGCTCAAGCGCCGCGCGGGCTCCTGATCCGCTTGATCCCTTCGGGGATGGCGGATCTGGGCTTCGCTCAGGCGCCGCGCGGGCGCGTGATCCCGGATCCGCTCTGGTCAACCGGATCCCGGATCACGGCACTCCGGCGCCGCGAGGCAAGATCGCGACAGCCCTCGGTCGCAGCCGAGTGCTGGGCCGTCAGCGCTCGGCCGAGCGGGACGGACGGCTTCGTGCCCGAACCCGCTCAGGCAGCCTGCACGTTCCGCAGATACGTCGCGACCTCGACGCCGAGCCGGTCCGACTGACGGGCGAGCGCGCCCGCGGAGGCGAGCACCGGCGCCGACGCCGCGCCCGTCTCCGACGCCGCGTCCCGCACGCCCGCGATGCTGGCGGTGACCAGCTGCGTGCCCTGGGCCGCCTGCACCACGCCGCTCACGACCGTGTAGAGCCCGAAGCCGATCGCCAGCATCGCCGCCGCGAGGCAGGCGATCAGGAGGGCCTTCGATCGGCCGGCCGTCTGCTCCGAGCGGGCGAATTCCTGGCCGGTCTCCTGGATCTGGAACGCGGTCAGCTTCTCAAGCGCCGCGTGGGTGGGTCGGACCATGGTGTCGAGCGCGTGCTGGACCATCTGGCGCAGGCCGGCCGAGTCGGTCTCCGCGGCCTGCCCGATGCCGCGCAGCAGCGAGGCGTTCTCCCGCATGCGCGTCTCGACCTCGGAGGCGATCAGCTTCTCCTCCGGAGCCAGGTAGGTGGCCCGATAGGCCGACCAGGCCGAGTTGATCTCCGCCTGCATGCCGGCGACGCGCTCGAGGCCGGTCCGGGGCGCGAGCGCGCTCTCGCGGATCTCGCGCAGGATCGCGGTGATGCGGTCGTAGCCGTCCCGGATCGAGGCGATCTGCCCGAGGCAGACGACGCGATCCTGGTAGATGGTTCGGGTGCTGGCCGTGCTCCAGGACAGCGAGAGGTAGCCCGCCGCGACCGAGACCAGGCTGCTGAGCAGCAGCAGGGTTCCGACAAGTCGCGCTTTGATCGACGAGAGAGCAGTCATGGTACAGATTCCGATCGGTTCGAGGGGCGGCCCCCCGCATCCCAGCGATCGGTGCTCATTTTATCGGACAAATATCTAAAATTTGATATACGACCGGTTAGCAGATGTATTATCTCACGTTGTATGCCTCTCGATAGCACCTGCTACTCGGTCACTTGTGATTGATGGCGCGGGCGCATCAGCCGGAATATCGCGTTGGTCTTAGGTCGTAAGCGGCGGAGGTCGCCCCGATGCGCCGGGAGCGAGAGGCCGGCGCCGCTCAGCGCCAGGATGGCGAGCCACCATCCGACGGGAGCGAACGCAACGCCTCCCGGGTGCCTGAGACCCTCGAACGAGGCCACGGGCGCCCGCCCGCGGCGGGCGGGGCGTCACGGGCAGACGCCGAAGGAGACGCAGTGGTCTGCCGTCGACAACTCCGCGCCGACGCGGCCGGCAGGCGCCGAGGCCTCCGACGTCGGCGGAGAGGTCAGCATCGTGGCCCAGAACGCCGCCGTGGCGAGGGCGAGAGCGGCGGCGAATAAGCTCAGCTTGTTCATGCAAGCCTCCCACATCGTGCCATGCGGCAGCCCGGTCCACAGGCGATCACCTGCGCGACGTTGTCGGCTGGCATCATGCACGAATAAAGTTCTCGCCCAAAGCACGAATCGTGAGACTAGTGTCGAATGGCAGCGGTTGCATTGCGTGCGATCTTATATTCACGCGATCGATCATCCTCCATCTGAAGGATGTCGCGGCGAATTCTTTCTGCTTCACGAGATCGCGCGCCGCACACACGCCGGACCGCGGGCGGCACCGCGTGGCAGCCGCTGTCCTCGTGCGGCCCGACCGGCCCCGGCCGGACCGCCGCGCCTGCGAGGCGCGCGGACGGGGCGGCGTCCCGGCGCGCCGGTGTCCCGCTCGCCCCTCCCTGAGCCGGCTGACCCGATCCCGCGCTAGAGCATTTTCCGACGAAGTGGATGCCGGTTCGTCGCAGAAAATGCGGCAAGATCAAAGATCGAGAGCGGCACCCGGTTGCAACGTGATCGGGTGCTGCTCTAGGCCGCCGTCGCGGGGCGCGCCTGGATGATGGGCGCGGCCGCGGCCAGGATCGCGGCGCGATCGCGGGAGAGCGGTGGGTAGATGCGGCTGCCGTTGATCGTGCGCTTGATCGCCTTCGCCGCTGCGCCCTCGGCCATCAGACGTTCGCGGTCCCAGCCCGCGGTGTAGACGGCCCCCCACTCGCCGAGATCGAGCACCGTGACGTAATCGGGCGCCGCGAACGGTCGGCAAAGATCCGGCCGCTCTGCCAGGTCGCAGACCGCGTTGTGTCCCGCGAAGCGGCCCATCGGCCGCGCGTGCTGGCACGACATGACCGTCCGGTGACCGGCATCGTCGGCGTCGGCCACGGCGACGTCGCCCGCCGCGAACACGGCCGGGACGCCGATGACGCGCATCAGCGCGTCCACGGGCAGCCTGCCGAGGTCGTCGCGGGGTACCCCGAGCTCTCCGGCAAGGGGACTCGCCCGCATCCCGGTGGCACAGACCACGGTGAGCGCCGGGATCGCGGTTGCGTCGCCGAGGGTCACGCCCGCCGCGTCGACCGCCGCAACGCCGCCGACGACGGATTCCACGCCGGCCGCCGCCAGGGCCTGCCGAATGGCCGGCATCGCCGCGCCGCCCATCGCGGACCCGACCTCGGCGGAGCGGTCGACCAGCACGGTCCGTACGGGACCTGCCTCCCCGGCCCGGTCACGGGCCGCGGCGAGGCGGGCGGGGAGTTCGCAGGCGAGTTCGAGTCCGACGAGTCCGCCGCCGACCACGACGGCGGTCCAGCGTCCGGTCCGGTCCCGACCGGCACCGCGGCCGAGCCCGTCGAGGTGGCGGGCGAGCTGGCGCGCGCCGGCGAGCGTGTCGATGCTGAGTGCCGCGTCGATCCCCGGCACCTGGGGGCGGGTCAGGACGCTGCCCGGGGCGAGGATCAGCCGGTCGTACGCGAGCGTGAACGGGCCGGGCCCGCCCCGGGGCTGCACCACGAGGCGGCGCGCGACGGCATCGATCCCCGTGACGGTCCCCTCGATCCGGTCGACGTCGACGGGACCGAGCACGTCGTCGAGCGGCACGGCGAGGGGCGCGAGGTCGGCCTCGTAGCAGCGCACCCGAATGACGTGAAACGGGTCCGGTGCGACGAGGGTGACGGCGATCTGTCCGCTCAGCCCGAGCGCGTCGCGGGCCCGCGCGGCCGCTGCCGCGCTCCAGAGGCCGGCGAAGCCGCCGCCCACCACCAGGATCCGCTTGGCCATTGAGAGTTGCCTCCGCGCACGGACCAGACGCTCTCACCCTAAGCATCATTCGCCGAAGTGGTCACCGGTTTGGCGGCAAGAATGATGCGAAACCAAAAGTCTAAGCAGAATTGCGCCATGCAATTCTGCTGAGCAGAGCCTCGCAGGCGCTGGAGCGGTCCGCCGCGTCCGCGGCCTCGTCCGGATCCACGAGCGCTCGTGAAGGAACGCTCTCGGCGCGGTGCCGCGTGCCGCTTCGGCGGCGTCCCGCGTGTTTCGATGACATCGGCGCATCTCGGCCCCTCGGATCCCGGTCGTCGCCTCGCAACTTGGGGGGTGCGCGGCAACTTGGGGGGCGCGGCAACTTGGGAGGTGCGCTGGCGCCGCGTGCGGCCCCGCCTCTCGTCTCGGCGTGGAAGCTCCGGCACGACGCGGACGGCCGCCCGTGCCGGAACCGAGGCCGGACCGGGCACGAAGCCGCTCCGTGACGCGGCCGGGAGCCTCGGCGTGCATTCCGTGAGATCGAGCATGAGATCGGGGCAGCGTCGGCACGCAGGCTTCGTCCTTCGCGGCCCGCGCAAGAACGCGGTCGACATGCTGCCGGAAACCGGCCGCACCGAAGCCGTGGTCTCGGCGATCGCCGAGATGACCAGATGGTGCGTCGCTCCGGCCGGGACGTGAACGAGCGACGGCCGGCCGTCAACGCGACGAGGACGCTGGAGGAGGGCTGGGCCGAGACCCGCCGCAATCTGTTCGTGGCGGGTGCCGGACCGCGGGGCTCGGCCTGAATTTGGCAACCGGAGGCTCTGAGAGCTTGGGATCCTCTGCTGAAACCCTGTCCGAGGCAAAGCGTTTGGGCGTCGTCATCAGCCTGGGAGAGGGATCCCCCATGACAACGCGTCTTCCTATCGGTCTGGCCCTGCTCGTGCTCACCACGAACCTCACCCTTGCGCAGACCGCGCCGACTGCACCCACGACCCCGGCGCCCGCACCCGCGGCTCCAGCCCCGCAAACGTCCCCAACGCCCGCACCTTCGGCCCGAGCCAGCGGCGATCTGAAGGAATGGGAAGCCGCAAAGGCGAGCAAGATCGGCTTGGCGCAGGCACTGGCCACCGCCGAAAGTCAGGGCGGACAGGGCGGCCGTGCCATTGACGCCGACTTCGAGAAGGCCAAGAGCAACAATCCGGCCCATTGGGAGATCAAAGTCGTCTACCCGGATGGCAAGCTGGTCGAGCATTACATCAACGCCGACACGGGCGCGCTCATCAAGTCGGAGAACCAGCCGATTGAGCGCTACTTCACGCGCCTGAAGGTCAGCGATTTCCAGAACGCCAAGACCTCGTTGAAGGACGCACTCGCGATAGCCGAGCAGAAGGCCGGTGGCGGGAAAGCATTTGAGGCCGAAGTCGAGCGCGAGGGTAGCTCGGTAGCCTACGAGATCAGTGTAGCGCTGTCCGACAGGAGCCAGAAGATCAAAGTCGGGCCAGACGGTAAGGTGATCGACTAAGCACGCGAAGAGAACGCGACCGCCGCCTTGGAACAGGCAGGGCGGCGGGTGAAGGCGTCGGCCAGCTCATCCGACATCCGGTTGATGGCTTCGCCATCTCCGATTTCGGCCATGCGGATGGCGGCGTCGCTCAGGCGCCGCGCTCAGGCGCCGCGCAGGCTCGTGATCCGGGATCCGCTTCGATCAAGCGAATCCCGGATCACTGGCCAAGGCGGTCTGGACGTCGCGGAGCCCGGCCGCCATCGCGTCGGCAAAGAGAAGCCCGCCGCGGCAGGACCGGGCGGGCTGAAACGCTGTGGTGGTTCCGGACGATCAGAACCGAAAGAAGCTCGGCAGGGTGAACGACGGCAGCACTTTGAAGGACGAGAAGCTGAACGCCTTGAAGAGTTCCTTCGGCGGCAGCGGCTGCGGGTTGAGGCCACCTGACACCTGATCGAGGTCCGCGTCGGACATGGCCGCCCGCGTGTCGAGCTTCAGCTGAGCCGGTTTCGTCCGGGTCTTGAGCATCATCGTCTCCTCTGCGTCAGCGCGTTTGCTGACCAGCATCGTGAAACGGTGCGCGGGAGGCGGCTGTGCTGCGCCACACTCCGGCCGCAAGAGCCGAGGTGTCGCGGCGACGAGGACGGCCCCCACGGCGAAGGGTGCCGGGCGGGCCAGGGCAGGCTCGAAAGATCGTCTGATGAGGCCCGGTTGCTCCGTTGCCATCCACAAACGGCCTGGGCGATTGGGGCGAGGGTGTGGCTGAGCACGCGCAGGACAAGATCGTTGAAACCGCCCGTCAACTCGGCATAGGCTAACCAATATTGGTCGTGAATTTGGCATCGTGGCGATATTCGGCAATGGGGAAGCAGGGCGCGACGATGCAGGAGATCACTCACGTGCGGCAGGCCACCCGCGGAACGGAGATGGTCACGGACAACTTCTCGCATGTCGGGCGCTCGCGCATCATGCCCATCATCGGATCCAGGACGTTCGGATCCAAGACGTTCGGATCCAGGACGTTCGAATCGAGGACGTCACGACCATCCTGACGCGTGTCGAAGCGGCGTGAGGTGCGATGGGCAAACGACCAGGGCCGGGAGCATCGGCGGTCGCGCGTTACGGGGGGGTCGTGCTCGCAACCATGCACGGCAAGGAGCGGGCCATCGCGCCTCCCTTTGCCGACCACCTCGGCCTCATCGTCCGGCCGGCGCTCGGCCTCGATACGGATCAGCTCGGAACCTTCTCGGGTGAGGTTCCGCGCCGGGGCACCATGCTGGAGGTTGCCCTGCGCAAGGCACGGCTCGGCATGCACATCGCGGGCCTCCCGCTCGGGCTCGCCAGCGAGGGCACCTTCGGACCGCATCCGGCCGTGCCCTTCTTCCCGGCGGGCATGGAACTGCTCGTGTTCGTCGACGAGGTGCGCGGCCTCGTCGTCCATGAGAGCCTCGTGGACGAGGCCACGAACTTCGCGCATTGCGTGAGTGCCTCAGGCGACACCCTCGCGCCTTTCCTGGAACGGGTCGGCTTTCCGTCGCACGGCCTCATCGTCCGCCCCAACGCGGGTGATCCGCTCGTGGCCCTGACCAAGGGGATCACCTCCCGGACCAACCTGGAGCGGGCCGTTCGGGACGCTGCGGCCGTCTCCGCTGACGGTGCGGCGCGCCTGGAGACCGACATGCGGGCGCACCTCAATCCGACTCGGATGAGGAGCCTCGGGGTGCTGGCAGAACGCTTGGCGCGGCGCCTGGCGACGCCCTGCCCTGCCTGCGGCGCTCCCGGCTTCGGCCGCACGGGGACGCGGAGCGGGCTGATCTGCGAGGAGTGTGGGGAGCCGACCGACATGGTCGCGGCCGAGCTATTCGGTTGTCCCGCCTGCGGTCACCGGGACGAGCGGGCGCGCGGCGACGGGCTGAGCCGCGCGCCCGCGCGCTCCTGCCCCGCGTGCAATCCGTAGCGGTCGGGTCTCCTCCCGATCACCGGCCCGTCTCGTCGGAGCCGGAGGCTCCCGACCCTGCCCGATCCCGGACGCCTCGCTCTATTCATTTCGTAGAATGATGTGTCATAAACAATCAATTTTCCAGAAACCATCCGATTAGGTACGAGATCTCGCGACCACAGCAGATCCCGAGGAGATCCTCGTGCCCATTCTCGACGTGCCGCTGCTCGCGCCCGCGGCGCTGCTCGCCTGCGCCGCCGCCTGCTTCTCGAACCGGGAGCGGCGCCCGCATGTCGTCCTCCGGCTCGCCGAGGGAGCGGCCCTCGTTGCCCTCGCGGTCGCAATCGTCTCGGCGGCCGTGCTGGCGATGGCGGGGCCCGGTGCGGGCTCCCTGGTCGGGCTGCACGGAATCGGCCTCTCGGTCCGACTGGATGCGGTCAGCATCACCATGCTCCTGCTGGTGACCTTCATCGGCTGGATCGTGGTGCGCTACGCGTCGCGTTACCTCGACGGCGAGGAGCGCCAGGGCCTCTTCACCGGCTGGCTCTGCCTCACGCTCGCCTCGGTGCTGCTGCTCGTCACGGCCGGCAACCTCGCCCAACTGGTCGCGGCGTGGATCGCGACCAGCCTGTTCCTGCACCGCCTCCTGCTCTTCTACGGCGAACGCCCGGCCGCTCGGCGGGCGGCGCGCAAGAAGTTCATCACCGCGCGCCTCGGCGACGCCGCCCTGATCGCCGCGGCGGGTCTGCTCGCCGCGGCCTACGGCACCGGCGACCTCGGCCGGATCCTAGGCGCGGCCCGCGCCGGAGAGGGCGGCGGGCTGGCCGTCGCGGCCGCCGGCCTGCTCGCGCTCGCCGCCATGCTCAAGTCGGCCCAGTTCCCCACGCACGGGTGGCTGACCGAGGTCATGGAGACCCCGACCCCCGTCTCGGCGCTGCTCCACGCCGGCGTGATCAACGCGGGCGGGTTCCTGCTGATCCGCTTCGCGGACGTGCTCCTCCTCGCCCCCGGGGTGCTCGCGGTTCTCGTGATGGTCGGCGGCTTCACGGCCCTGTTCGGGGGCTTGGTGATGCTGACCCAGCCCGCCGTGAAGACCTCGCTGGCGTGGTCCACCGTCGCCCAGATGGGCTTCATGACTTTCGAATGCGGGCTGGCCCTGTTCCCGCTCGCGCTGCTGCACATCGTGGCGCACTCGCTCTACAAGGCCCACGCCTTCCTGGCCTCGGGCGGCGCCGTCGAGGCGGTCGCAGCCATTCGCCGCCCGGGGCCGGTCGCCGTCCCGGGCGCCGGCGCCGTCGGCCGCGCCTTCCTGTCCGCCCTCGTCATCTTCGTGCTGGTCGGCCTCGGGTTCGGGCTGGCGCACAAGTCGCCCCAGGCCCTCGCGCTCGGCGCCATCCTGATCTTCGGCGTCGCCTACATGCTCGCCCAGGGCTTCGCCGACGCCGCGCCCCGGGAGCTGACCCGGCGCACCGCGGTCTACGCGGTCGCCACCTCGGTCGCCTACTTCGCGCTGCAGCTGGCCGCCATCCGCCTCACCGCGGGCGTGCTGCCGCCGACGCCGGCGCCGGGGCCGCTGGAATGGGCGCTGATCGTGCTCGCCCTGCTCAGCTTCGGGCTGGTCGCGGTCCTGCAGGCGATGTTCCCGCTCTGGGCCTACCACCCCGCGGCCGCGGGCCTGCGGGTGCACCTCGCCAACGGGCTCTACGCCAACGCCGCCTTCGATCGGCTGATCGGTGGCTGGTCCGCGCGCGGCGCCTCCTGACCGCTTCGGAGATCCTGCGATGATCGAGATTATCCACTCCCTGCCGACCCCGCACGACGCCGTGAGGGCCGCGGCCGATGGTGCCGGACGCCTCATTCCGCCCCTGTGGCCGCTGGCCTCCAGCGTCGCCGTCAATCCCTTCCTGGGCCATACCGGCGAGCCGCTCTGGGCCGCCGGGGCGCGCCTTGGACGGGCGAGCGGCGCGGCGGTGACCATGCCCCGGTCCTGGTACCGGGACAGGATCGCGGCGGGGTCGATCACCGACGAGGATCTCCTGGACGCCCTGGCGGACGCGCCTGCGGACCTGCGCCCGGCCGACCTCGGCGCCCTGAGAGGCGCCATCGCGCTGGACCCTGAGCCCGTGCGGCCCCTTCCGACCGTGGCGTCCCTGTGCGCGGAGGCGTCGGGGATCGACTGGCCGGGCCTGATCGCCGACCGGCTCGGTGCCTGGGCGGCGGGGCACTTCGACGAGGGGCAGGCCCTGTGGGCGGCTCCCTCGGGCGGGAGCACCCTCGCGCTCTGGCGGGCCTGGGCCATCCACGATCTGACCCCGGAGATCGCCGGACTGGGCGGGTTCGCTCGGCACGTCTCGGAGGTCCCCGACGGGGCTCTCCCGGCCCTCGCCCGCGCGGTCTGCGGGCTCGGCCTGAGCCCGGGCGCGCTCGAGAGCTACTTTCACCAGATTCTGCTCTCCCTCGGCGGCTGGGCCCAGTACGCCCGCTACAAGCTCTGGCAGGCCGAGCTCGCCGGGGGCACCGACGGGACGCTGAGGGATCTCCTCGCCGTCCGGGTGATCTGGGACGAGGCCCTGCTCACCCGTTACGGCGAGCGGATCGCCGAGAGCTGGGCGGCGGTGGCCGCCGCGCACGCCTCGCCCGCCCGGCCGACGCGCGACCTCGTGATCGATTCCATCCTGCAGGACGCCGCGGAGCGCGCGGCGCAGCGCGCGCTCGCCGCCACGCTTGCCGCCACGCTTGCCGGCGGCTCCCCCGGGGTCGGGGAGAGCCGGCCGGCCCTGCAGGCCGCGTTCTGCATCGACGTGCGGTCGGAGGTCTTCCGCCGCGCCCTGGAATCCCTCGATCCCGGCATCCGCACCCTCGGCTTCGCGGGCTTCTTCGGCCTCGCGACCGCGCACCGGCGCTTCGCGTCCGACATCGCGGAGCGCCGCCTGCCCGTTCTCCTCAATCCGGGGCTCCGCACGTGCGCGGGCGGTCCCGCTCTCTCGGACGCGGATCATGCGTCGCGGCTCGCCGCGCGCGCGCGCCGCGCCTGGGGCCGCTTCCGGCAGGCGGCCGTGTCCTCGTTCGCCTTCGTGGAGGCGGCGGGTCCCCTCTACGCGGCGAAGCTGCTCGGCGACTCGCTCCACCTGGGCGGCCCGGCGACGCCCCACGATCCGATGCCGCGCCTCGATCCGCCGCGCGACCTCGCGTCCCGGGTCGCGACGGCGGACGCCGTCCTGCGCGCGATGTCGCTGACCTCGACCTTCGCCCCGACCGTCCTGCTCGTCGGGCACGGCGCGAACGTGGTCAACAACCCTCACGCCAGCGCGCTGCATTGCGGCGCGTGCGGCGGGTACTCGGGCGAGGTGAATGCCCGCCTGCTGGCCCAGCTTCTCAACGATGCGGATGTGCGGGCGGGGCTGCGGGAGCGCGGCCTCGAGGTGCCCGCGGACACGGTGTTCCTCGCGGGGCTGCACGACACGACGACCGACGAGGTGACGCTCTACGCCGGGGATCTTCCGGGTGGGTCGCCCCTGCAGGGTCTGGAGCCGGTGCGGGTCTGGCTCGCGCAGGCGGGCAAGCTCGCCCGCGCGGAGCGCGCGCTCCGCCTGCCCCGCGCGCGCGACGACGCGTCGGTGGTCCGCCGCAGCCGCGACTGGGCCGAGACCCGCCCCGAATGGGGCTTGGCCGGCTGCAATGCCTTCATCGCGGCGCCGCGCCACCGCACGGCGGGTCAGCCCCTGCACGGCCGCGCCTTCCTGCACGACTACGACTGGCAGCGGGACGAGGGCTTCGGCGTCCTGGAACTGATCGTGACCGCGCCGGTGGTCGTGGCGAGTTGGATCAGCCTGCAATACTACGGGTCGACCGTGGCGCCGGAGCTGTTCGGCAGCGGCAACAAGCTGCTGCACAACGTCGTGGGCGGCATCGGGGTCCTGGAGGGGAATGGCGGTCCGTTGCGGGCCGGCCTGCCTCGGCAATCGGTCCACGACGGCGAGCGCCACGCGCACGAGCCTCTGCGGCTGTCGGTCCTGATCGAGGCGCCGCGGCAGGCGATCACCGACGTCCTTGAGCGTCACCGCGAGGTGCGCGCCCTGTTCGACAATCGCTGGCTGCACCTGTTCGCACTGGACCAGGATGGCCGGATGGCGTGGCGCTACGCGGGTGACCTGCGGTGGACGAGCACCGCGGCCTCCGACGGCGCCGTGCCTGGCCTGCCGCTGAGGGCCGCCGTCTGACCGCCGCGCAACGCATGGGGCTGGGCCGACGCGGATCGCGACGGCCCAGCCCCTAATCGGCCGCCGACGCGGCGCGCGGCGGGGCGCTCGCGGCGATCAGCTCCTGCAGGATCGGGTTCGGGAAGCGCCTGGTCTGCACGATCGCGTAGAAGCGTTCCGCGACGTCCGGGATGCGGCAATGCTCGATCAGGAGCCCGGCGTGCAACTCGTCCTGCACGACGATCGGGGGAACGACCGCGACGCCGGTCCCCTCCCTCGCCAGCAGGCGGAGCATGGCCATGTCGTCGACCTCCGCCTGGATGATCGGGTGGATGCCGGCCAGCGACAGCACCCGGTCGAAGGCCACCCGGATCTCGCTGTCGAGACTCGGCAGCGTCACCGGGACGGTGCGCAGCGCCTCCGGGAAACGCAGCGGCTCCTGGTGCGGCCCGGGGTGTCCGACGAGGCTGACGGGCTGCTCGGCGATGAGGTGGCTGTGGAAGTCCGAGCCCGCGTCCCGCCGAACCGCGGTGGTGGCGAGGACCACGTCGATGCTGTGCATCTCCAGCTGGGCCAGCAATTCGCGCATCGTGCCCGAACGCACCACGAGTTCGACGTCCGAACGCCCGATCACGGGCCTGAGGAACTCGAGCTGGAAGTTGCGCGAGAGCGTGGTCAGCGCTCCCACGCGCAGCACGTGCTGTGCCGCGCGAGGGCGTCCCTGCAGCACCTTGATCAACTCGTTCCCGGTCTCGAAGACGGTGTCGGCGTAGTCGAGGGCGATCCGGCCGGCCTCGGTGAGGGTCAGCTTCTTTCCCCGGCGCTCGAACAATTGGTGTCCGAGCTGCTGCTCGAGCTTCTGGAGCTGAACCGAGAGGGCAGATTGCGACAGGTTGAGGACCTCGGCGGCGCGGGTGAGGCTGCCCTCATGGGCGATGCGGTGGAACAGCCGCAGGTGGTGGTAGTTCAGGGCCGTCATGCCGGCATATCTACTTAATAGAACGATGCGTGACAATCTTTGAATTTGCCGTCCGGCATAAGGGCATGTACGATCAAATCTGTTCAGTGGCCGCTTTGCGGAGATTTGCGTAACTATACCATTGAAGATCCGCAGGTGATCGAAGCATCTGTCGTGTCGACCTGGAAAATAATTTTACATTTAATTTCGTTGATAATGAACAGCCGGACCATCCTGATTCCAGGCGGATGGAACATAATGTAATTATTGTTACGAGTTGTATTGATAAATCATTGATCTTATTGTCGAGAAAACACCTCGTACACCTGCCTGACCAATAAATCGCCGAAAAGAGAAGCGACGTTCCAGCCGAGTCGGCTATGTTCATGAAAAACAATATATACCCTTTGGCTGGCTCAGCTGCAGCGGGTTCAACGCCGAGTGTGCTGGATTTGCTGCGGCAGAACAGCATCTTGGATGCTGATATCGACGCGGCCATCGACGCGTATGTCGCCAACCCGGCGACCCGATCGTACGTGCTGCAATCGTCGTACTGCATCGACTTCGATGAGGTCGTGGCCGCGATGCGCTCGGCCGCGCGTTCGGTCCCGCTCGTGGCCGGTCAGGTCGACCGGCAGGCCCTCATGTGCGCCCTCCTGCTGCACCGGCCGCGCCTCATCAGGGCAAGCGCGTCGGTCGCGCCGAAGGACCTCTACGAGATCGGCGAGATCCCGCCGCTCGGCCATGTGCCGTCCAGGATGTACGCCTGGGCGATCCGCCGGGAGCGGCACGGCCCGCCCGAGGATTCCATGCAGGTCGAGGTCGTCCCGACCTGGACCATCGGCGACGACGAGGTGCTGGTCCTCGTGATGGCCGCGGGCGTCAACTACAACGGCGTCTGGGCGGGCCTCGGCGAGCCGATCTCCCCGTTCGACGTCCACAAGGCCCCCTTCCACGTGGCCGGCTCGGACGCGTCCGGCATCGTCTGGGCGGTCGGCGCCAAGGTGAAGCGCTGGAAGGTCGGCGACGAGGTCATCGTCCACTGCAACCAGGACGACGGGGACGACGAGGAGTGCAATGGCGGCGACCCGATGTTCTCGCCGTCGCAGCGGATCTGGGGCTACGAGACCCCGGACGGCTCCTTCGGGCAGTTCTGCCGGGTGCAGTCGCGCCAGCTGATGCGGCGGCCCCAGCACCTGACCTGGGAGGAGAGCGCCTGCTACACGCTCACCCTCGCGACCGCCTACCGGATGCTGTTCGGCCACGCGCCGCACACGGTGAGGCCCGGCCAGAACGTGCTGATCTGGGGCGCCTCGGGCGGGCTCGGCGTGCAGCTCGCGCACCTCAAGCAGGCGGCGGCCGCGAACCAGTTCGTGATCGACCGGCGGGTGGATCCGTGCATGAGCGAGCTGTTCCCGTGGGACAAGATCCCGCACGCCCATACCAAGATGTGGCGCAACCAGCACGCGCCCGGCAACATGGCGGTGCTGGTGAACTCGCCCAGGGCCGGCCTGCGCACCTTCGACGACGTGCTGGAACTCTCCGGCTCGCGCTGAGGCGCGAACCCGGCCCGGGCGCGCCCGATCATCGTGCAACCGGACGCTGCCCTTGCTCATCGATGTTGCCGCATCGTCTTCGATGAACCGGCATCCGCCGCGTCGGAAAACGCTCTCGCCGACGCTTGCTCGCGAGACCTCGGCCTCCGTCATTCTCGAGACATGGGTTGCCACGCCATGAAGGAAATCCTGGCCCGGCTGGAGGATTGCCGCGAGCATGCGCGGCGCGGCGGCGGCGACCGGCGCATCGCCGCCCAACACGGCAAGGGCAAGCTCACGGCGCGGGAGCGCATCGAACTCCTCCTCGACACCGGCTCGTTCGAGGAATTCGACATGTTCGTCCAGCACCGCTCCATCGACTTCGGCATGGAGAGGCAGAAGATCCCGGGCGACGGCGTCGTCACCGGCTGGGGCACCATCAACGGCCGCACCGTCTTCGTCTTCTCCAAGGACTTCACGGTGTTCGGCGGCTCGCTCTCGGAGGCGCACGCCCAGAAGATCATCAAGGTCCAGGACATGGCCCTCAAGATGCGCGCCCCGATCATCGGCCTGTTCGATGCCGGCGGCGCCCGCATCCAGGAGGGCGTCGCCGCGCTCGGCGGCTACGGCGAGGTCTTCAAGCGCAACGTCCTCGCCTCGGGCGTGATCCCGCAGATTTCGGTGATCATGGGGCCGTGCGCCGGCGGCGACGTCTACTCGCCGGCCATGACCGACTTCATCTTCATGGTCCGCGACACCAGCTACATGTTCGTGACCGGCCCGGACGTGGTCAAGACCGTGACCAACGAGGTCGTCACCGCCGAGGAGCTCGGCGGCGCCAAGGTCCACACCGCCAAGTCCTCGATCGCGGACGGCGCCTACGAGAACGACGTCGAGGCGATCCTGCAGATCCGGCGCCTGATGGACTTCCTGCCGGCCAACAACCTCGAGGGCGCGCCGGAGATCGAGAGCTTCGACGACCCCTCCCGGCTCGACAAGAGCCTCGACACCCTGATCCCGGACAACCCCAACAAGCCCTACGACATGGGCGAGCTGATCCGCCGGGTGGTCGACGAGGGCGACTTCTTCGAGATCCAGGCGGCCTTCGCGCGCAACATCATCACGGGCTTCGGGCGGATCGAGGGGCGCACGGTCGGGCTGGTCGCCAACCAGCCGATGGTGCTGGCCGGCGTGCTCGACGCGGACGCCTCGCGCAAGGCGGCCCGCTTCGTGCGCTTCTGCGACGCGTTCGGCATCCCGATCGTCACCTTCGTGGACGTGCCGGGCTTCCTGCCCGGGACGGCGCAGGAATATGGCGGGCTCATCAAGCACGGCGCCAAGCTGCTCTTCGCCTACAGCCAGGCGACGGTGCCGCTCGTCACCGTCATCACCCGCAAGGCCTTCGGCGGTGCCTACGACGTCATGGCCTCCAAGCACATCGGCGGGGACGTGAACTACGCCTGGCCGAGCGCGCAGATCGCCGTGATGGGCGCCAAGGGCGCGGTCGAGATCATCTTCCGGCAGGACATGGGCGATCCCGACAAGATCGCGGCGCGCACGGCCGAGTACGAGGAGCGCTTCATGTCGCCGTTCGTGGCGGCGGAGCGGGGCTACATCGACGAGGTGATCATGCCCCACTCGACCCGGCGCCGGGTGGCGCGGGTCCTGGCCATGCTGCGTCCCAAGAGGGTGGAGCAGCCCTGGAAGAAGCACGACACCATCCCGCTCTGAGAGGCCCGGACCCGCGCACGACCATGTACGACATCGAGAGCAGCCCGATCTCGGCGCTGATCCGCAAGCTCACGGTGCGGACCGTGCTGTCCCGGGAGGACCAGGCAGCCCTGGCGTCCCTTCCCGTCCGCGTTCGCCGTGTCGGACCGGGGGCAGAGATCGTTCGCGCTGGCGACCTGCCGTCCTCCTGCTGCGTGGTTCTCGACGGCTGGCTGTGCAGCTACCGCGAGGGCGGGTCGAGACGATCGGTGCTGTCGTTCCACCTGCCTGGAGACTTGTGCAATGCATGCAGCCTGATGCTGCCGCTCGCAGAGGAAGCGATCGGCAGCGTGACCGAGGCCACGCTCGGGTTCGTGCCGCACGACGACCTGTTCGCCGCAATGGCGAGCAGCCCCCGTCTCACCACGGCGTTGTGGCGCGAGACGCTGATCCCTTCCCGGATCCGCTCCGCACTGGCGCACCGATCGTCCCACGACCGTCCGTCGCTCGCCTTCGCGAAACTGCTATGCGAATTCTCCCTCCGTCTCACGATGTCCCATTCAGATCGCTCCGCAATGCCAGCGATTCCTCTCGCGAAAGCGCAATTTTGCTGTGCATTAGGTTTGGATGATGTTTCCTTCGACTCGGCAATCGAGAGGCTTATTGCTGATCGAGAGATTAGGGTGAACAATAATGAACTCGAAGTCGTTGATGTGAGAAATCTGCTCAGATATGTCGATGATGACTTCGCTTACATCTGCGCTTTTCGACAGGCATCCTAGGTTTGATCTCGGTGTGCCGGCAGGCTGATCCGCCTGAGCGATTCGCCGATCCCTTGGCTCAATCCCAAAGCAATTCTCTGGATGTGAGCCGCGGCAAAGACGTGTGAGCGACGCCTTATTGTAGAACGATGTCGAGAATTCAATCCTGTTGTCCATGCCGGTCAGCGACGGCAGTCTTTCGCGTTCGGGCTCTCGCATGCTTAGATGCGCCACCGGCGCGTCGTCGGTCGCTCTGCCAGGACGTGAGACGTCGAGCGTGACGCCGGTCTCGCAGGACCGGCGATCGAGCGCCTTCGAGACCCAGTCAGGGTCCTTGCCGACCTTGCATGGACAGCCCGCACAACGCCGCCACGGGTCAGCAGAAAGTTCTTGCCGATAGAGCTGTCGAGCTTGGAACGCAGCTTCCGGCGCTGGCGTTGCCACTCAACATCTTGCAACGTGCTCTCGAGGTCCCGATGGGTGACGCGGGTTTGATCTACTGGCTGGCTTTCTCAACCTTCGCGCTCGTGTTCGCAGTGCTGATCTGGCAGCGAGTCCAGGTGCACCGGGCCAAGCAGACCGGCGAGCGCTCCACCTTCACCGACACGCACGGTGGAGAGCCTCGGCCTCAGGTTGGGCTGGGGCACACCCAGATGGAGGCTCAACGGCGAGCCTGAGCCTCTCCGGACCGGCGAGCAGGCCGTGGCCGTCGTGCCCGCTGAGCGCTCCTGCGCGGAGCACCGGGTGCGACTCAGGTCGATCACGGGCCTGAGGTCGTCTCGACGTCTCGCGTCCTGGCAAGCCGACCGACAAAGCGCTGGCGGCGTCGCTCAACGGCCGCCCGCGGGACGAGTGCCTGAACGCGAACCGGTTCCCGTCGTTGGCCGATGCCCGGGCCCAGATCGGGGCGTGGCGGCGGCCCGGGAGGCCGCCTAACGAGACCCGGAGGCCCACCCTCCGGCCGGACCAGGATCCGGGGGACCGCCACCCAGCTCTTCGGGGTCGGTCCACCGGGAGCGGCCATCCGGGCTCGAGGCCCGCGGCTTCGATCCGCGGGCCTCCTCCGCGCGGACGCACGCACCCTGAACGATCCGCGTTCTCACGCGGCCTCGACCCTGAGCGGCCAATCGCGACGCTTGACGGAAATGTCCGGTTGCGGCGAGCATCACGGACAGTCGTTGTTCATGGATGGCGCGAGACGGCGTGCTCCTATTTGCCGCACTAACCATTCCGTGATCCGGCACAATGCCGCAGCGCTATTGTGAGCAACGCGCGCGGTACGGCTAGGCTGGAACAGTGCATATAGGTGCGAGTTGGTGGCTCACGCACCGCATGCCAGCATCAATATGCGACGAAGTGACAGCGTCCGGCCGCAAACAGCGCCCGGGAACGGCTTGGTCCCGAGATGAGGATGCTCCGAGTGGCAAGCATGCGGATATGCTCACTCAGGAAATCGGCGGACATCCTGACGGCGGCCGCCTGAATGTGATTACAATAAGCAATTCGACGCGAGAACACCAAGCATAGCAATTTATTCTTCCAAACACAAATGCATGTCTTTCCAAGTTTCGTAAGAAAATTCGGACAATTGTGATCTCTGCAATGATGCGTCGCGCGCAATTTATGCGGCGACGGTGAAATATAAAAGGAGAAATATGATGAATCTACACGTCACGCCGGCTCAGCGGATGTATTCTCAGCTCACTCCGGAACGGGACGGAGACCGCGCCAATCCGACGCGAGGTCTGCCGAGCACGGCCGCGATTGTCGGCCACCCTGTCCACCCGATGATGATCCCATTTCCAATCGCGTTTCTGACCAGTGCGCTCCTGACCGACATCGCCGCAGGTGCAACGCGCGATCCGTTCTGGGCGCGCGCGTCGAAGCTCCTGCTGGGAGCTGGGATCGCGTCCGGAGTGGCCGCCGGCGCGGTCGGCGCGATCGACTACCTCACGATCCGCCGGGCGCGACAGAAGCCGGCCGGCCGCCTGCATGCCTACGGCAACGCCGCGGCCCTGGCCCTCGCCGCTGCGAACCTCGCCCGGCGGTCTGGCCGCGATCGCGACCAGGCCGGCGATGCAACCGACGTCGCCCTGTCGGGCGCAACGGCGGCATTGCTCGGCATCACGGGCTGGGCCGGCGCGGAACTCTCCTAGCGCCACATGGTCGGCGTGGATGGCCATGCCGACCAGCACACTGACGAGGAGAAGCGCGTGGTGTCCTGAGCGAGCATGCCACCGTCCTGCACAGCGAAGCCGCGGGCACGCGGATCAACCGCCCAGCCCGCTCGTTGACGGGCTGATTCATGAGGGTTTTCGATGCGCGCTTCTCTTGTTCTTGTTCTTGCAACCGCAGCCTCGATCCTGGCGAATGCGCCGGGCGCACAGGCCTCCTCGTGCTCTGAGCAGATCGCGACGATCGAGCGGCGCCTCGACAGTGCCGGTGCCGAGCGGGTGACCGGCCGGGAGCCTCCGGGCGGCCCAACGTCCTCGAACTCACCGAAGGCCCTGGACAAGCCGCCGGAGGCGAAGCCCTCGGACCGGACGCTTCAGCCCTCCGCATCGGGCGTTCAGGAGGCCCGCGAACTCATTCGGAAAGCGCGCGCGCAGCAGCAGGCAGGTGACGAGAAGGGCTGCAACGATACGATGACTCGCGCCAAGGAGAAAGCCGGCGCCCTGCCATAAGGCACGGCGGAAATTCGCGCGATCTGGCCATATCGTCTGAGAGCGGGCCGGCCTCGTCGAGGTCGGCCCGCTGCCTGTTCGGGGCGGTTACTTGGCGGCGACTTGCTGCAGGCTCTCGGCCAGCTTGGTCGCGTACGCGTCGCCCTTGTAGATTTCCGCGGTGGCCTGCTTCAGCTTCGCCGCGTCCTCTGACTGGCCCAGCGCCTGAGCGTACGCGGCAGCCGTCCCGAACCCCGCCAGGCCGTAATGCGTCATGCGCTGGTACTGGGCGATCAGCACCACGTCGCGCAGCCTGCCGTCCTGCGGCGCCTCCTGCGAGCCGTGCTTTTGCGCCTCGGCGACGAGGCCGGCCATGCCCTTGCAGTATTCCGGCTCCGCCCGCCCGCCGGCTCGCTCAATCAGGCTGCGCAGGGTCTCGGAGTGCTTGGTGATGCCCCCGACGGAATGCTCGAGCATCTGCTTCAGTTTCGGGTCGCTCGCTTGGCTCGTCAGCTGCCTGATGGCGCCTGCCATTTGGTCGTTTGCCGACCAGAGATCCTTCAGCTCGTCGAGGTAAACCTCTTTGAGGCGGCTCGGTGCGGCCATGGCACGGCTCCTTCATGAGGTGAAATGCTCGATCAACCGCGCGCACGAACCCGTGTTCCGCCTCACGCGCGCGGGGCAGGATCCATTGGTCGGCGCCGCTATCGGGGAGCGACGCGGACTGTGCCCAGGGCCGCGTTCTCGGCGCGAATGCGGATCGCCAGCACAGCCGCATTGAGGATGCTGAATACGATCGCGTAGCCGATGAGGCCGAACGCGAGTGGCAGCGCCGCGATCTCGCCCGTCACGACGGCGTAGTTCGGATGCGAGAACAGGCGGTAGGGCCCGCGCCGCACCAGCGGTGCCTGCGGGAGCACGATGATCCGCGTCGTCCAGCGCTCTCCCAAGCTGGCCAGCACCCAGAGCCTGCCGGCCTGCAGCAGGATGAACACGGAGAGCCAGGTCGGATCCACGGGTTGTGACCAAGCCAGGAGCCAGAGCCCGGCGAGCCAAGCGGCGTGAAGGACGACGATCAGCCCGTAATGTTCCGGCGCCACCTCGACACCGCCCCGCGACAGGAGACGCCGCGTGTTCCGGCGCGCCAGCACGAGTTCGCCCAGCCGTTGCAGCGTGACCAGTGCGAGGACCAGGATCGCGGCCGTCACGACGGGCTCCTCAGCGAGGCGCAACTCGCCGTGAACCCTGGTCCCATCGCGGTCAGCACCGAGCGGGGCGGCAGACCGGCCTTGCGGGCGCGGTCGAGCACGAACAGCACGGTGGGGGCTGACATGTTGCCGAACTGCGACAGAACCGCGCGCTCGTGGTCGAGCGCGCCCTGGCCGATCGCGAGGCTGCGCTCAAGTGCCGTGATGACCTTGGTCCCGCCCGCGTGGCAGATGAACCGGTCGACCTGCTCGGGACCGAGCTGCCAGCGCTCGAGCAGGCCGAGGACCGCCGGGCCCACATTCGCCTCCGCGAAGGGCGGGATGGCGCGGGCGAAGATGACGCCGAAGCCGGCCTCCTCGACGTCCCAGCCCATGATGTCGAGCGTGTCCGGCCAGGTGTGATCGCCCGTCGCCTCCACCTCGACCACGCCGGCGTCCCCGCCCGCGCGCAGGATGCACGCCGCGGCCCCGTCCCCGAACAGGGCGGTGGCGACGATGCTGGCCTTGGTGAGCTTGTCGAGGCGGAAGGCCAGCGTGCAGAGCTCGACGGTGACGAACAGCACGTTGGAGCCTGGGCGGCTCTCGGCCAACCGGCTCGCGACCGCGAGTCCCGAGACGCCGCCGCCGCACCCGAGCCCGAAGACCGGAACCCGCATGACATCGTGGCGCAGGCCGAGCCGCTGCAGGACGCGTGCCTCCAGGCTCGGCGTCGCGATGCCGGTCGACGACACTGTGACCACGGCATCGACGTCCCGGGCGAGGAGCTCCGCCTCGTCCAGCGCCTTCGTGGCGGCCTCGGCGAACAGGTCCTCCGCCCCCCGCAGGTACGCGGCCGTCCGTTCCGGCCAGCCGCGCGCCTGCATGTACCAGTCGATCGGCTGAACGGAATGCCGCTTGTGGATGCCCGTGGTGGCGAACACGCGCGACAGTCGGTCGAACTCGCCGTAGCGTTCGGAGAACAGGGTGCTGGCCATCTCGGCAACGTCCGTCTGGCGAAGGACGTGGGGTGGGACCGCGGTCGCCAGCGACAGAAGCCGTGCGCGTGTGGACGTCATGCGGCGGATCCTCGGCGAGGCAGCTTGGGAGTGGAACGCTGCCCTCCGATCCGGGGCGGCCATTCCAATCGGCCAACAAGGAGGAGGGCACAATGTTTCTGCCGCGACGATTTAGCGTCGAAGACGAGATCGGGCCGGAACGGAGCCGACCTGGACCTCGGCCCGGTCGGTCGCGGCGGGCCGGAGGCCGCGCACGCTCGGCGCGTGCGCCAGGGTGATGAGGGGGGTGCGTCGCCGAACGCGCCGAGAGCCGCGGGCACGGTCGTGGTCGGGCCACGGGCGGCTCGTCCATCCGACGGTCCTAGAGGTGGGGTGAGTCGCGGCACAGCGACCCGTCATCGGCGCTCGCGTCTGCGGCTGCCGGGGCGGTGGGCCCGCTTGGGGACGGCCCGACGAGCCAACGCGCAGCGTACCGGTGAAGACGCGCGAGGTCCCGGCGCTGCGCGATCAGTGCCACGTGCCGATCCGGCCGGACCAGGACGAGGCTTGCGCGCGGAAGGATCATCCTGGCGGAAGCGGGCGCGACCCGGATCCGGATGGTGTCGCTCCAGGGAGCGAGCAGGGAGCGGATCGCGGCATGCTCCGCCGCCGACGCGTCGAGCGGCAGCAGGAGTGTCCAGGAGCGGTAGTCGAGGCAGCCGTGGAGGCGGTCGGGCGTATCGTCCTCACCGGCGTCGGGAAGGCGGTCGCCCGGACGCAGTCCCCGCGGCGCTCGCGCCGGGGCGGTCGCGCCTCCGGCCAGCGGGCCGTCACGGTGATGGTCGTCGACGTCGCTCACCGCGCGCTCGACCCACCGGATCGGGGCGGAATGCGCCAGCGCCGCCCACAGGGCGCCCTCCCGCAGGAGGAGGCCGGGTCGCGAACTCGGCGTCTCGACGAGATTGTAGCGCATCAGGCTCAGGAAGCGCCTCACGCTGGCGCGCTGCTCGTCCTCGTAGCTGTCGAGCAGCAGGTCCGGGGCTCGCTTTCCGTGAACGGCGGCCAGCTTCCAGGCAAGATTGTGGGCGCCCCGCAATCCCAGGCTCATGCCGTGACCGCCGAGCGATGACCACACGTGCGCCGCGTCGCCCGCGAGGAGCACGCGACCCCGGCGCATCCGGGCGGCGAGGCGGGTCTGGAAACGCGCGCGGTTGAACCAGGTCGCCCGTTCGAGCCGGATCTCGGGCGTCCCCGCAACCCGCGCGATCAGCGCCTCGGCCTCCGCCAGCGACGGCGGCGCGTGCGCGTCCGGATCCGGGTCGGTCGCGTAGCAGAAGAAGCGGCAGGAGCCCTCCGCAACGGGAAAGCAGCCGAGGCACGCGCCGGGGGCGAGGAAATAGTAGCCCTCGCGCGCGTTGGCCGGGTGCCGCCAGCGGGGGACGGCGTTGACCTGCAGGATCTGCAGATCAGGGACGCGGTGCCCTTCGAACGCGATCCCGAGGCGATCCCGCACGAGGCTGCGGGAGCCGTCGCAGCCGACCAGCCAGGCGCTGCGCCACGCGCGGGCCCGCCCGGCGCAATCGGCGAGCATCGTCGTCACACCGCACGGATCGGGCGAGAGGTCGCGCGCCTCGCATCCCCACGCGACCTCGGCCCCGAGCGCGCGCAAGCGGCCTTCGAGGAGGCGCTCCGTCACGTGCTGCTCGATCAGGAGCGGGGTCGGGTAGGCGCTGGCGACGGAGCCCAGCTGGGCGGCTCCGAGGCGCCGGCCCTGCCCGTAGAAGTGCACCGTGCGGAGCGTGTTGGCCGCCTCCGACACGGCGGCCCCGAGGCCCAGGTCGTCGAGCACCTCGGCCCCGCGCGGCCAGATCACGGCGGCGCGGGGTTCGTTCTTCGGGCCTCGTGCCCGGTCGACAACGCGCACCGACAGCCCGTGCAGCCGAAGACCGATCGCAAGAGCCAGCCCGACCGGGCCGGCCCCGACGATGAGGACGTCGCTGTCCAGATCGACACGGAGGTCGCGCATCGGTCGGCGCCGGGCCGGCTCAGCTGTCGGCCTTCGCGCCCGCCGTCGTGCGCTCGATGTAGGCGCGGGTCACGGACTCGATGAGGCCGTCGACGCGCTGCGCCGCCTGCTTCTCCTCCTCGAGGGACTTGCGGAACAGGGGCGCGTGCTCAGGGTGACCCGCGGCCTCAGCGATGACGATCAGCGAGCGATAGGCGGCGATCTGGTCGTACTGGTAGGCGTAGCCCGCGTAGAGGTTCTTGAGTGTCTCATCCTGGGCCAAGGCGTGCACGGCTGCGCCGATCTTGCCGGCGGTGTTGGTGACCGTCTCCTTCAGGGTCGAGGCGCTGGCGTCGAGAGCTGAGAGCGCCTGCTCGACTCTTCTGATCTGCTCGCGCGTGATGCCGACATGCGCCTGCAGGGTCTTCGCGTACTCGGGGTAGTGCTCAAGACCGGTGAGCTGATGCTCCATCTGGCTGAGGCCTTGGGTTTCGAGAGCGTGTGTATTGCGCAGAGCGGTCGTGTAGATCGAGCTGATGTCGGTAGCCATACATTTCTCCATAGATGCAGTGATGCCCGCGTTGATCGGCTGCGCGAGGCATGATTTGCTGGAACGTCAATGCGGTGAATTGGCTTTACCGCTTGAACTTGCCCTCGTACTTGAATTCCGGAGCAGATTTAAGTTGATCTTTGCTCGCACCAACGATGGCCTTCCACTTTTTATTCTCCTCGTCGTAGCCAAGGGAGATGGAGTTCGGCTGGACGGCAACGTAGCGCTCGCCCATGCCGAGGAAGCCGCCGACCGAAACGATGTATCCTTTCAGCTGGCCACTCTCGAGGACAAGATCTTTGATCCCGCCAACTGTATTCTGCTGCCCATCGACGACGTTGAGGCCGATGAGACTGTAGCTGAGCACGGCATCCTGAGGGACGGTGATGAACTCGGGCCCGCGCGTGGGGACCTTCTGATTGTCGTCCACCGCAAAGGCCGGTGTCGCGATGGCGGCGGTTAAAGCAATTGCCAGGAATGAACGCCGCATGGGAGGCTCCTGTCGTTGAAGATTCGTCCGCTCTCCAATGCGTCGGGCATGATCTCGTTCCGGCCTGCGACCTTCTGTACATCTACTTTCCCGCCTTGCATCATTTCTTTTCGCTCTTATGATTCAGATATATGATATTTATACAATCCCTTGTGCACACATTTCAATAAAGCCATTCATAGATCGTGAGAAAAATAATAGCGACGCAATAACGGCGCATGTACGGCCCGGATCCTCGCCAGGAGCGCAAGATTGCGGCTAAATAACTCATGGAATTTATCAAATTTATTGCAGCTTAAAGAATGCGGCCGTATTTAGAGCACAACGCAAGCGGCGGCAGTCGGATCGTAGAAAATGTGATATCAATTTCATTTGGTCCACGAGATCTTTGGGCAGTCGAAGGACAGGGCGGTCGCGATGAGCGGCGGGTTGGCGGCCGGCATGCCGAACACGGCTCCGCCCCCGGGCATGCCGGAGTGCCTCGCGTCCGTGGCGAGGGCCTGGAGGCGGTTCTGAGTCGTGACAGCGCATTCGCTGTCGTGAGCAGGCAGACAATCCTCGTGTGCTGCCGGGGCTGCTGCGAGCGGCAGGCCTATCCCTGGCCGCGTCCAGTCATGACGACCGGTCTCGTCATCGGAGGACCGGCGGCTGGAGGGAAAGCGGATGGCCGCTGCACCGGGCGACATCGCGGACAGGGTCAGCCACGGCCAAGCCTGCACGGTCATCGAGCCATCCTTCCCGGAGAAGTCGGCCAGAGCTGCTGGCCACCCCGGCACAATTGTCTTGCGCTCCACCTGTTTCGGCGTGAGGCAATTCGCCGCCCGCTGGCATGCGGCTGGGGGTGGCGGGTTTACGGCGCGACCGACCGGTCTCGAACCGTGCGGCGAGCGGGCGATGCAGCCGCCTGCTCGGGTGCTGAGCCAGCCTGTGGTCGCGCTGTCGCCGCTCTGCCGGGGGCGAGCTGCCGAGCGCGGCGACGGCGAGCCGAACAGTCCGGTGTGCCGGCACGACGCTCGTGAGGTGCACGTGGCCCGGCGGCCCCACCCCGACCCGCCGGCTCGGGTGCGGCGGGCCGCGTGCCCTCCTTGACACCCCATCCTCGGCGCCGCATCCTTAACTAACTGGTTAGTTAGAAGAGGTTCCCGATGGGCTCCCGCTCCGCCGACGCCAGCGTCCGCGTGGCCGTCGATATCGGCGGCACCTTCACGGACATCGCCCTGCTCGACGCGGCGGGCACCGTCCATCAGAGCAAGGTCTCCTCGACCCTGGACGATCCCAGCCGGGCCGTCGTGGCCGGTGTCGCCGCGCTGCTGGCGGAGCTCGGGATCGCGCCCTCGCAAGTCGCCGAAGTCCTTCACGGCACCACGGTCGGCTCCAACACGATCCTTCAGCGCACGGGGGCGAGGACGGGGCTGATCACGACGCGAGGGTTCCGCGACGTGCTGGAGATCGGGCGCATCCGCATGCCCGACATGTTCGATCTGACCTGGGACAAGCCGAAGCCGCTGGTCTCCCGTCGCCACCGGCTGGAGGTGGACGAGCGCGTCGCCGCCGACGGCTCCATCGTGCGGCCCCTCAGCGAGGCCGACGTCGTCGCCGCCGGCCGCCAGCTCAGCGAGGCCGGGATCGAGGCGGTCGCCGTCGCCTTCATCAACAGCTACCGCAACGCCGCGCACGAGCGGCGCGCCGAGGCGATCCTGCGCGAGCAGTTCCCCCACCTGCTGGTCACCAGCTCCTGCACGGTCCTGCCCGAGATGAAGGAGTACGAGCGGACCAGCACGACGGTCGTGAACGCCTACCTGCTCGCGGCCATGCGCGCCTACCTGCACGCCCTGGAGCGCGGGCTGCGCGGGATCGGCGTCGGGGCGCCCATCCTGGTCATGACCTCGAACGGCGGGATGCTGGCCGCGCGCGCGACCCTGGAGAGGCCGGTGATGGTGGTGGCGTCGGGGCCGGCCGGCGGCGTCGCGGGCGCGGCGCGCCTCGGCCACGCGCGCGGCGACCGCGACATCATCGTGTTCGACATGGGCGGCACGACCGCCAAGGCGGTGATCGTCGAGGACGGCCGCCCGACCATGACGTCCGAGTACGAGTTTCGGGACGGGATCTCGACCTCGAGCCGCTTCATCAAGGCCGGCGGCTACATGCTCAAGGTCCCGGCGATCGACATCGCGGAGGTCGGCGCGGGCGGCGGCTCGATCGCCGCCATCGACGAGGGCGGCCTGCTCGTCGTCGGCCCCCACTCGGCGGGCGCGGTGCCCGGGCCGGCCTGCTACGGCCTCGGCAACGCGCGCCCGACCGTCACCGACGCCAACGTCGTCCTCGGGTTCATCAATGCGAGTGCGCTCGCCGGCGGCCGCCTGGCGATCAGCAGGGAACTGAGCGAGCGGGCGATCCGCGACCACGTGGGCGATCCGCTCGGCCTCGCGGTCGCCGACGCCGCGCACGGGGTGCGCGCGGTCGCCAACGCCGCCATGGCCCGCGCCGTGCGGGCCGTGACGATCGAGCGCGGCCGCGATCCCCGCGACTTCACGCTGATGGCGTTCGGCGGGAACGGCGGCGTGCACGCGCCCGACCTCGCGCGTCAGCTCGGGATCGGACGCGTGGTCGTCCCTCCCCTCTCGGGGGTGTTCTGCGCGGTCGGCATGCTGGCCTCCGACACCGAGCACACGGCCCTCGCCGTGGTCGCGCGCCGCCTCGACGCCATGGATGCCGGGGACCTCGCCGCGGCCAAGGCCGCCCTGGAGGCCGACGTCGCGGCGCGTCTTGCCCAGGACGGCTACCCGGAGGCGCGGCGGCACCTGCTCTGGGAAGCCGACCTCCGGCACGAGGGTCAGGCCACCGATCTGACCGTCCCGTTCGAGGGCGAGGACCTCGCCGCGCTCGAGGAGCGGTTCGTGGCGGAATACGTGAAGACCTACGGCTACCGGGACGCGACGCCGATCGAGTTCATGAAGCTGCGGGTCGTCGGCCGGGGGCTGCGGGAGAAGCGCCTCGCCTTCGACGCCATGGCGATCGCCCCGCGCGCGGTCGCCGCCGGCCGGGGCACCCGCGCGGTCTCCTTCGCGCGCGGCGAGGAGCCCAGGCTCGTCGAGGTGGTCGGCCGCGATGCCCTCGGCGCGACGGCCCGGCCGGGACCGCTCGTCGTCGAGGAGTTCGACGCGACCATCGTCGTCCCGCCCGACGCCAGCATCCGCAAGGACGCGATCGGCTGCATCGTCCTGGAGTTCAGCGCATGAACGTCGACCCGATCACCTTCGCGGTCATCAAGAGCGGCCTCGACGCGATCGCCGACGACATGGCCTACACGGTCGTGCGCATCGCCCGCTCCGAGATCGTCAAGGACGTGATGGACTTCTCGGCGGCCCTGTGCGCCGCCGACGGCCAGATGGTGGCGCAGGCCAAGACGATCGCGCAGCATCTCGGCGCCATTCCGGAAGCCATGCAGGCGGTGCTGGCCACGTTCGACGGCGACCTGCACGACGGCGACGTCGTCATCATGAACGACCCCTATCACGGGGGCATGCACCTGCCGGACATCTTCATGTTCGTGCCGATCTTCCACGGCGGCAAGCGCCGGGCCTTCGCGGTCGTGATCTGCCATCACACCGATGTCGGGGGCCGCGTTCCCGGGTCGAACGCCTCCGATTCGACCGAGATCTACCAGGAGGGCCTGCGCATCCCGCCGCTGAAGCTCTACGAGCGCGGCACCCTCAACACCACCCTCGAGGCGCTGATCAGGATCAACGTCCGCGTTCCCGACCGGGTCTGGGGGGACCTCTCGGCGCAGTTCGCGGCCGCGCAGGTCGGCAGGCGCGCCCTCGAGAAGCTGATGCAGCGCTACGGGGCGGACGAGGTCGACGCCTACATGCAGGAGCTGCTCGACTACGCCGAGCGCATGACGCGCGCCGAGATCCGGACCTGGCCGAGGGGCACCTGGCACTTCACCGACTACATCGACGACGACGGCTTCTCGGACGCGCCCATCCCGATCCGGGTCGCCATCACGGTGAGGGACGACGGCTCCCTGCTCGTCGACTACGCGGGCTCGTCGCCGCAGGTGAGGGGCGCGATCAACGCGACGCTGAGCTTCACCCACTCGCTGACCTACCTCTCCGTCCGCTGCGTCCTCGCCAAGGAGGTGCCGAACAACGTCGGCATGTTCCGCTGCGTGAGCGTCCGGGCGCCGGAGGCCTCGATCCTCAACCCCGTGATGCCTGGTCCCTGCGCGGCCCGGGCCCTCACCGGCTACCGCGTCTTCGACACCATGCTCGGCGCCCTGGCGCAGATCGTTCCGGACAAGGTTCCGGCGGCCGGCGAGGGCGGGAACAGCGTGATCTGCATCTCCGGCCTCAGGCCGAACCGGCAGCCCTTCATCATCGTCGACATGATCTGCGGAGCCTGGGGCGGACGACCGAACAAGGACGGACTGGAGGCGGTGACCAACGCGTCGCAGAACCTGTCCAACATGCCGGTCGAGATCATGGAGGCCGAGCATCCGGTCCGGATCGAGGAGTACGCGTTCGTCCCGGACAGTTGCGGGGCCGGCCGCTACCGCGGCGGCGTGGGCGTGCGGCGCAGCTACCGGATCCTCGCGGACGAGGCGCTCCTGCAGATGCGGACCGACCGGGTGAAGCACCGGCCCTACGGCCTGGCGGGGGGTGAGCCGGGCGGTCCGTCGCGCAACGCCATGGAGGTCGACGGCGAGCGCCGCCTTCTCCCCGGCAAGATCACGACGCGGGTCGGCAGGGGCACGCTCATCGTCCACGAGCAGGCCGGGGCCGGCGGATTCGGTGACCCGCTCGACCGCGACGCCGCGGCGATCCTGGAGGATTGCCTCGACGGCAAGATCTCCGCGGCCTTCGCGGAGCGGCATTTCGGCGTGGTGATCGCGCGGGGGATCGTCGACGAGGCCGCGACGCGCCGCCTGCGCGCGTCGCGGCGGGCCGCGCCGCTGCCGGGGGCCGTCCCCGATGGGCGCTGAGTCCGCCCCGCCGGCCCACAGGCCGGCGCGCAATGCCGAGGAGACGCGCGCGCGCATCCTGGACACGGCGCGGCGGGAATTCGTCACGCATGGGCTCAACGGGGCCCGCGTCGACCGCATCGCCGCGCAGGCGGGTGTCAACAAGAACCTGATCTACCACTACTTCGGTTCCAAGGAGTCCCTCTACCTCGAAATTCTCGAACGCATCTATGCCGGCCTGCGCACCCGTCAGCGCGACGAATCCTTGCGGGACCTGCCGCCCGCGGCCGCGATGGCGGCCCTCGTCGCCAACACCTTCGACCACTTGGTGTCGACGCCCGATCTCATCCGCCTGATGAGCATCGAGAACATCCATTTCGGCCAGCACCTGAAGCGCTCGACCTCGGTCAAGCCGCTCTACCGCAACCTCCTCGACACGATCGATGAGATCCTCAAGCGCGGCCAGGCCGCGGGGACGTTCCGCCACAACGTCGATGCCGTCGACCTCTACCTGTCGATCTCGGGTCTCGCCTACTTCTTCCTGTCGAACCAGCACACGCTGTCCTGGCTGCTCGACCGAGACTTCATGGCCGGCGAGCGGGTGGCGGTGCGTCGGCGGCACGTGGTGGAGATGGTGCTCAGCTACCTCACGGGCGCCCGGTCGGACGTGTCCCCGGCGGCCGCGCACGAGGGACCGGAGGTCGGTCCGTGAGGAGCCTCCCGCGGGCCGGCCCCGGCCCCGGGCGGGGTCGTCCCGGCGCTCCACCGCCGAAGTTTCCTCCTCGCCCGGAAGTCCCCTCCCCGCCCGGCGTCCCTGCCGGGGGCAGGCTCCCGCGGCGGGAGACCGGCCCGGCGATCAGACCTCCTCCGCGACGAGCAGGCCGGGCCGGGGCGCCATGTTCTCCCTCGCGAACCGGAGGAACGAGGCGAGGGACGCCCTGATCTCGGCCGGATCGAGCCCCCGAGCGATGAAGACCAGGTGCGAGCGCCGGTCGTCATCCGGCCAGCCCTCCATGTGCTCGGGCGGGTGCATGATGTGCTGGACCCCGTGGACCAGCACGGGGGCGCTCTCGTCGGTGAGGTTCAGCATCCCCTTGAAGCGCAGGACCGAGCGTCCGTGCCGGTTGAGGAGGAGGGACAGCCACGTCACGAAGCTCGACCAGTCGAGGCGCTCGTCGAGGGAGATCGAGAACGTGCTCACGGCGTGGGACGGGGCGGCGTCCGCGCTCACGGCCGAGACGCGCGACACAGGCTGCTCGCGCAGGAGCGAGGCGGGATCGAGGTCCGGCGCGCGGGCGTCGCGGACCGGCGCCAGCGCGTTGATGACCCGGATCCGCTCCGCCAAGCCGCGCGCCGCCGCCGGCGCGGCGAGGTCGGACTTCGTCACCAGCACGAGGTCCGCGACCGCGACCTGCTTGGCGAACTCGGCGTGGTCGTCGGCCGAGGCGAGGCCGTTGACGGCGTCGACCGTGGCGATCACGCCCGCCACCCGGAAGTACTCCTTCAGCACCGGATGGGTCTGGACCGTGTTGATGATCGGGGCGGGATCGGACAGTCCGGAGGTCTCGAGCACGACGCGCTCGAACCGGGGCACCTCGCCCGCCAGGGAGCGGCGCAGCAGGTCGAGCAGCGCGCGCGCCAGTTCGGGCCGGACCGAGCAGCACAGGCATCCGTTCGCCACGACGGCGCTCGCCTCCGCGACGTGCGCCACGATGCGGTGGTCGAGGCCGGCCTGGCCGTACTCGTTGATGAGCACGCCGGTGCGCGCCTCCGCGTCCGCGCGCAGGATGCGGCCGAGCAGGGTCGTCTTGCCGCTGCCGAGGAACCCCGTCAGGACGAACAGCGGCATGGGCTCGGGCAGGGCTACCATCGCGGGGCTCCTCCCTCGAAGCGCGCGGTCAGGGGATCGAGGATCCGGCCGGAGAGCGCCTCCGCCGCGCCCCAGAACTCCGCGAGGCTGGCGGCGACCCGCGTGCGGCCGGCCCGGTCGGTCAGCAGGAAGGCGTCCCCGTCCCAATCCTCGCAGGCGAGCCCGGCGGGCGCGACCAGGCGGTTCATCAGCGCGATCCTCTCGCGCCGGTGGCGCCGGTGCCTCTGGATGTCGCGCGCCGGGAAGGGGCTCCGCGAGAGCTTGGCGGCATCGGTCCAATGGTCGCCGATCCCGAAGACGGCGCAGACGTCGCACATCGCGTGGGGGCTCCTGTCACGCCGCCGTCGCCAGGAGGCGACCGATCGGGCCGTCGACCAGGCTGGACGAGAGGTACTCGATCACCCGCTTGCGGGCGAGGCCCGCGTGAGAGCCGGCGACCGACTCGGCGCGCTCCGCGTCGCGGGTCTCGATCGCGTCCAGCATCTCGCCGTGCTCCCGGATGATCGACTCGATGTGAGCCTCGTACGCGTCGGCCGACCCGTAGCACTCGTACGCCATCGCGAGCCTCGCGATGCGCAGGTTCTCGCTGAGCAGCCCGATATAGGTCCGGGCCACGTTGCGATTGCCGCAGGCATGGCCGATCGCCTCGTGGAACGCGAAGTTCGTGTCGATCATGGCGGTGGGATCGCGGTCCCGCCACGCCGCCTCGAAGGCCTCGGCGCGGCGCCGGATGCCCGCGAGATCCTCCGCCGAGCAGCGGGCCGCCGCCCAGGCCGTCGCGACGCGCTGCAGGAGGTCGAAGGCCTCCAGGTGCTCCTGCGTGTAGGCGAGGTCGAGGGGGGCGACGCGCGCGCCGCGGTTCGGCATCAGCACGACCAGCCCGTCGCTCGCGAGCTGGACGAAGGCCTCGCGCAGCGGCGTGCGCGAGATCCCGAGCTCGCCGACGAGTTGCAGCTCGTCGAGCTCGGAGCCCGGCGCGCGCTGCAGCGACACGATCTGCCGCTTCAGCGTCTCGTAGGCGAATTCGCGGCCGCGGCCCTTGCTCGGGCGGCCCTTGCCCGGGCCGCCCTTGGCCGGCGCGCTCGCGCGCTGCCGTTTCGTCGACGTCATCGAGCCGCCTCCGCGGTCGCACCGGATGGAGCCCCGATCATAGGCGGGCGCCCGAGGAAAATACAGCTTGTATTCACCAGACCGGACATGCAGCATGCATGCGGTTCGTCGGGCGGTCGGGGTGCGGGATCATGGCTGGAGCGTGGACGCGTCGGGTCGTTCTGGGCTGCCTCGCGGCGGCGTCACTCTCGTCGCCGCTCCGGGCCCAGGAGGTGCTCAAGATCGGCGCCGCCGTCAGCCTGAGCGGCGCCTTCTCCCGCGAGGGCGGCCTGCTCCGGGACGGCTACGAGCTCTGGCGCGAGCGCGTGAACGCCGCCGGCGGCCTGAAGGCCGGGGGCAAGACCTACAAGGTCCAGGTCGTCTACTACGACGACGAGTCGAAGGCGCAGACGAGCGCCCAGCTGACCGAGAAGCTCGTGAGCGACGACGGCGTCTCGCTCGTCTTCGGGCCGTACTCATCGGGCATCGCCACCGCCACCGCGGTGATCAGCGAGCGCTACCGGGCGCTCACCCTGGCCCCGATGGCCACCGCCAACAGCCTCTACGCGCGCGGCTACAAGTACCTCTTCACGCCCTCGCCCCTCGCGGATCAGGGGCTGGTGCCGATCCTCGACCTCGCCAAGGACCTGAAGCCCGCGCCGGGGACGGTGGCGATCGTCGGGCCCGACGACCTGTTCCCCAACATCACCGGCGAGGGGGCCCGCAAGCGCGCCGAGGCCCTCGGCCTCAAGGTCGTCTACACCGGCAAGTACCCGAAGGGGGCGAACGACCTCTCGGCGGTCGCGACGCAGATCAAGGCGGCCGCCCCCGACATCCTCCTGGCGACCGGCTACGTCCAGGACTCGATCCTCCTGGTCAAGTCCCTGCGCGAACTGCAGGTCGCGCCCAAGCTCGTCGGGCTCGCGACCGCGGTCGGCGTCCAGGACTTCCGGACGGCGGTGGGTCCGGCGGCCGAGGGCATCATGGGCGTCGACTATTGGGTGCCGACCCTGACCTGGAAGGATCCGGTCTTCGGGGACAGCGCCGGCTTCGCGAAGGCGTTCGAGGCAAAGTACGCCAAGGCGCCCACCTTCCACGCGGCGAGCGGCGCCGCGGCCGGCGTGGTGCTGCAGCTCGCGATCGACAAGGCCGGGTCGGTCGATCCCACGGCAGTCCGGGACGCGCTCCTGTCGATGCAGGGCGAGACCTTCTACGGACCGTTCAAGTTCGACGCCAACGGCGTGAACACGCGGGCCGGACTCAACGTCTCGCAGATCGTCGGCGCTGAGCCCAAGGTGATCTACCCCTTCGCGGTCAAGCAGGCGGACCCGGTCTACCCGCGCGCGGTTCCCTAGGGCGTTCTCCGGCGCAGCCGATGCCGGTTGGTCGCGGGACGCGCGACCGCAGCAGAGCCGAGGGCGGGGCATGATCGCGGCGCGATCGCGCCCTGCCCCGGCACCCGACCTCACCCGAGGAGCCGGTCCAGCATGCTCGCGCAGACCTTCGTCAACGGGCTCCTCCTCGGCGGCGTCTACGGCGTCGCCACCATCGGCTTCTCGATGGTCTGGGGCGTGATGAGCATCATCAACCTCGCGCACGGCGCCTACATCATGATGGGGGCGTACCTCGCCTACCTGATGGCCGCGCGGCTCGGCATCGACCCGTTCCTGTCGATGCCGCTCGTCATGGCGGCGCTGTTCTGCGTCGGGTTCGCGGTGCAGTCCCTGCTGCTGAACCCGGTGATGCGCACGAGCGTGCTGCTCACGCTCGCGATGACGTTCGGGCTCGACCTCTTCCTCGTGGACGTGTTCGTCGCGCTGTTCACCTCGGACATCCGCTCCGTCAACACGAGCTACTCCTCCGAGGCGCTCGCGATCGGCCCGGTGCTGGTCTCGTACGTCCGGCTGGCGGCCGCCCTCCTCTCCCTCGCCCTGGCGGGCCTGCTGTACCTCGTCCTGACGCGCACCCGTCTCGGCCAGGCGATCCTGGCGACCGCCCTCGACCGGGAGGCGGCGCGCCTGATGGGCATCGTCCCGGAGCGGATCTACGGCTACACGGCCGGGATCGGGGCGGCGCTCGCGGGCGCGGCCGGCTCGCTGGCCAGCACGCTGTTCCCGATCTCGCCCGGATTGGGAAACTCCTTCATCGGCGCGGTCTTCGTCATCACCGTGCTCGGCGGCATCGGGTCCGTCACCGGCGCGGTCGCGGCCGGCTTCGTGTACGCGCTGATCCAGTCCTTCGCGGCGAGCTACCTCGGCGTGAACTACCAGGAGATCGTCGCCTTCGGGCTGTTCCTGGTCATCCTGGTCGTCCGCCCGCAGGGTCTGTTCGGCAAGCGCTTCTTCGGGGAGGTCTGAGGTGAGCGACACGCGGCAACTCGTCCTCGCGGCCGTCCTGCTCGCCGCGGCCCTGGCGGCCCCGGCCTTCGTCGGCAATTACTGGCTGCGCGTCCTCACGACCGTGTTCATGTTCGGCGTGGTCGCGCAGGGCCTGAACGTGATCGTCGGGTTCGCGGGCTATCACGCCTTCGGCAACTCGGTCTTCTTCGGCATCGGGGCCTACGCCACGGGGGTCGGGATGACGCTCGGCCTGCCGGTCTGGATCGCGGTCCCGGTCGCCGTCCTGGCCGCGACCCTGGTCGCGGCGATCCTCGGCTGGCCGCTCCTGCGCCTGCGCGGGCACTACTTCGCCATCGCGACCGTGGCGCTGAACGCCGCCGCCACGGAGGCGATCATCAACATCGGCGGCGTGACGGGCGGCGCGCAGGGGCTGCCCCTGCCGTTCTCCGCGCTTCCCCCGACCACGCTCTACCGCATCATCTACTTCGCCATGCTGGCGGCGCTCGTCCTCGCGACCGGGGTGGTGTTCTGGCTGTCGCGGAGCCGGCTCGGCTACGCGCTGCGGGCGCTGCGCGACAGCGAGGACGGCGCGGAGGTGATGGGGGTCGACACCGTGCGGGCCAAGATCCTGGCCTGGATGATCAGCGCCGCGATGACCGGGGCGGTCGGCGGCCTGTGGGCCTACTGGCTCACCTTCATCGAGGTCGGGACGGCCTTCGACGTCTCCATCTCGGTGCGCGGCTACGTCATGATGCTGCTCGGCGGCATGGGCACGGTGATCGGCCCGGTGATCGGGGCCGCCCTGTTCCAGCTCGTGGGCGACGCGATCTGGAGCCACTTCTCCGGCATCCACAACCTGCTGCTCGGGGCCCTCGTGATGGCCGTGGTGCTGATGGTGCCGCGGGGCCTGCTCGACAGCCTGTCGCGGCTGCGCCCGCCCGCGCGGCGCGGCCGCCGGCCCGCGGAGGCGTGACATGACCGAGCCGCTGCTCACCATCGAGGGGATCGGCGTCCGCTTCGGCGGCGTCCAGGCGATCAAGGACGTGAGCTTCGACGTCGCGCCCGGGGAGGTGCTGGGTCTGATCGGGCCGAACGGGGCCGGCAAGACCACGCTCCTCAACGTCGTGTCGAGCCTGGTCAAGCCCGCGGCCGGCCGCGTCACCTTCGACGGCGAGACGATCACCGGGCGCAAGGCGCACGCCATCGCGCGCGGCGGCGTCGCGCGCACGTTCCAGATCGTGCAGCCGTTCCGCAATCTCACGGTCGCGCAGAACGTCGCGGTGGGCGCCATGTTCTGCAACGCGGGACGCTCGGCCGCCGCGGTGGCGGAGGCCTGCGCGGAGGCCCTGGAGCAGGTCGGGATCGCGGGCAAGCGGGACTTCCTCCCGAGCCAGCTGACGCTGTCCGAGCGCAAGCGCCTCGAGGTCGCCCGGGCGCTCGCGACCCGCCCGCGCCTCCTCCTCCTCGACGAGGTGATGGCCGGGCTCAACCATGCCGAGATCGAACGCATCATCGCGCTGATCCACGCCATCAACCGCACCGGGCTGACCATCATCGTGGTGGAGCACGTGATGAAGGCGATCACGGCGGTCTGCCACCGGGTCGTCGTCCTGCAGTTCGGCGAGAAGATCGCGGACGGCCCGCCCGACGCGGTCCTGTCCGACGCCAAGGTGGTCAGCGCCTATCTGGGCGACCGCTACGCCAAGCGACACGCTGCCCGGGGAGCCGCCGCATGAGCCTCCTTCGCGTCGAGAGCCTCGACCTGCGCTACGGCGACAGCCAGGTCCTGTGGTCCGTCGACCTGGCGGTCGAGGAGGGCCGGATCTCCGCGCTGGTCGGGGCCAACGGCGCCGGCAAGACCACGCTCATGCGGGCCATCGCCGGACTGGCGCAGCCGAGCGCCGGCCGCGTCGTGTTCGCGGGCGAGGATCTGGCGCGCGTCCCGGCGGAGTCGCGGGTTCGCCGCGGGATCGCGCTCGTCCCCGAGGGGCGGCGCCTGTTCGCCGGCCTCTCGGTGACCGAGAACCTCATGCTCGGCGCCCACATGCGGGCCGACCGGACCGCCGTGACCCGCGACCTCGGCCGGGTCTTCGCCCTGTTCCCGGAACTCGCGCCGCTCGCGGGCCAGATCGCCGGCACGATGTCGGGCGGTCAGCAGCAGATGTGTGCGGTGGGGCGCGCGCTGATGGCCCGCCCGCGGCTGCTCCTCATCGACGAGATGTCGCTCGGCCTCGCCCCCGTCGTCGTCGACCGCATCGCCGCGGCGTTGCGCAGCGTGAACGAAGCGGAAGGCGTCACGATGCTGCTCGTCGAGCAGGACGTGGAACTGGCGCTGGAGATCGCCTCCCACGCGACCGTGCTCGACACCGGGCGCGTCGTCCTCGACGGGCCGTCCGCCACCCTGATCGACGATCCGAAGATCCGCGAAGCCTATATGGGCGTCGCGGCCTGACCCTGCCCTGTTCAAGGTCCGCCATGAAGCCGTTCGATCTCTTCGTCACCAATGGCACCGTCGTGACCGCGCACGGTGAGTACCGAGGCTCCATCGCGGTCGTGGACGGGCGGATCGCCGCGATCGTGGCGCCGGGCGTCGACCTGCCGGCCGTCCGGACCATCGACGCGCGCGGCCGGCACGTCCTGCCGGGCCTGTGGCACGTGCACTGCCATTTCCGGGAGCCGGGCCACACCTACAAGGAGGATTTCGAGAGCGGCAGCAGGGCGGCCGCGGCGGGCGGCATCGCCTTCTGCATCGACATGACCAACAACACCCCGCATCCCACCACGCTCGAAACCTTCGAGATGAAGAAAGCGGCGATCGCTCCCAAAGCCCACGTCGATTACGCGATCTACGGCGGCGGCCTCTACCCGAAGACGTGCCTCGACCTCGGCAAGGCGGGGGCGATCGGCATCAAGATCTTCAACACGCGGCACGTCAAGGAGGTCTACCCCTACATCACCGAACTCGGGGTGGTCGATCACGGCATCCTCTACGAACTCTACGAGGCGATCGCCGAGACCGGCCTCGTCGGCTCGGTGCACCACGACGATACGGAATGGTGCAAGCGCCTGACGTTTCGGGATTACATCAATCCTGGAAAGGTTGAGAACAAATACTACATGGAGTGCTACGAGCGCGGCTACATGTACGGACACGGCATGGTCGCCGGTCTCGCCAGCTCGCTCTACTACGCGCGCCTGACCAAGCTGCGCCTGCACGTGCTTCACCTGGGGGTTATGCCGGTCGGCGCGTACGAGATGCTCCGGCATGCCAAGTTCGACCTGAAGCAGGACGTCACCGCGGAGCTTGAGGCCGCCTCCTTGTTCATGTCGCGCGAGCAGGCGGAGCGGGTCGGCCCCTTCGCGTATCTCTGGGCGCACAGCCCGGAGGCGGGCTGGACCAGTCTCAGGGACGGCGTCGCCGACATGCTGGTCGGCGAGCACGCGCCCCACTCCGTCGAGGACGTCGAGCCCGGCTGGGAGGACAATTTCTCCGTCCCGCTCGGGATCACGGGTGCCCAGGAATTCGTGCCGCTGATGCTCAACGCGGTGAACGAGGGGCGGATGACGCTCCAGGACATCGCGCGGTTCTGCGCCCTCCAGCCCGCCCAGCGCTTCGGCCTCTACCCGCGCAAGGGCGCGCTCGAACTCGGTGCCGACGCCGACATCACGATCGTCGACCTCGCCCGGGAGACGGTCTTGCGCAAGGAGGACATGCACAGCCGCGCGGGCCACACCTCCTGGGAGGGGATGCGGGTCCGCGGCATGCCGGTCGCCACGATCGTCCGTGGGCAAGTGGTGATGGAGGAGGCCCGCATCGTCGGCGAGCCCGGGCTCGGCCGGTTCACGCCCGGCATCCTCGGCCGGGACGGCGGACCGGCGCCGGACGCCGCGCGGCTCCATCGGGCCGAGGCCGTCGCCCAAGCCGCCTCGCGGCAGGTAGCGGCCGGCCCGGTCCTCGAATAGGGCGCAGCACCGGCGCCTGCCGGCTGGAACGACGAGGCGGCGAGGGGAGCTGCGTCGGCCGCGGACGCCGCCTCGGTCCATCGCCGGCGCGTGGCTGACGGGGATCGCGCAACTGCCCTGGCCGGACGCGGCGCGGCGCCTTCGACGAGGTCCGGCGGGATTGAGCATGACGAGAGCGAGAGCGGCCGCTGCCCCGGTGCTGATCGGGGGCAGCCTGCCGGCCGAGCCGGTCAAGGCCGAGGTGACACGGTTCGAGGCCATTGCGGTGGAGCGGCCGGCGCTCCAAGGGCGCAGCTTCGGTGAGCGCGGCACGGCGGAGAAGATCACCGGGCGGGCGACCATCGCCCTCGATCCGGGCGATCCCCACAACGCCGCCATCGCCGACATTGCACTCGCGCCCCGCAGCGCCGGCCAAGGCGGACAAGACGGGCCGCTCGACCGTCCAGACCGATCCCCGCCAGGGACCTGCAGTCTGGGAGGGGCACTGGACCTCACTGGGTCGGGACCTCCTCGACAGCCACGCCTGACGGGCTCAATCGATCAACTGCCGCCGGGTGGTCGACAGGATCCTCCTGGAGCACATCGGACACGGAGGGCTCACGAACGGCGCTTTGGCGGTCACGCACGACGACTTCAAGCTGCATGGCGTCCGGGCGAACTCCGTCCTGCCGGCCATCGAAGAAGCGATCGCCATCGGGCTCATCCGGCGCGTGCGTGAGGGACAGCGTGCCTGGGGCGCGTTCAAAGGCCGGGCTGCTCTGTTCGGCCTGACCTGGTTCGGGATGGTCGACGGGCGCCCCCCGAGCAACGACTGGAAGCGGTTCGGCAGCCTTGAGGAGGCGGAGCAAGCCGCGAAGAACGCACGGCAGCGGGTCGAGGAGAGCGCCTCCATCCGGCCGGCTCGCCGCAACAGGCTCAACCCCGTTCCGACCGCCGCCTGACGATTTGCCCTAAGAGCATTTTCCGACGAAGTGGATGCCGGTTCGTCGCAGAAAATGCGGCAAGATCAAAGATCGAGAGCAGCACCCGATTGCAACGTGATCGGGTGCTGCTCTAGTACCAGTTCCGGTACATCTAGTACCACCACTTCCGGTACCGGAAGTCTCCAGTACCACTTCCGGTACATATATGAATATCTCCGGGTGGGGTGTGGCACGTGCAGCGCCTGTCCGCCGCTAAAAACCGCCACCTTCCCGAACCTGGAATCAGAAAATCGAAAGACCACCAATCTCACACCGGCCAATTGCGCAGAGCCAACCGGCCGTCCTTAGCCCTTTCCCGAAGAGGGAACGACGCATGAGGTTCGGCCACGACAGTGCCGCTACGCGCTTGGACTATGAGAATAGCAGGGGATCCCGCACGATTGCGCAACGTTGCAGCTGCCGAACTGGGAGAGCGAATGCCAGATGGCAAAATTGCGCACAGAATTGGTGTCCAGATCGAGGACTGACGAGAAATAATGAATAAACAGAGAGAGGTTCAGAAAGGGTTGGAGATGGCACGGACTGGGGCGAGGATCTCGTATCTCCCGGTGGCTATCCGAACTGACGCTGCTCAGCCTCGACAGGCCCCTTTCATAAACACGGCAACGGAAGCTTGTGACCGAGGCTGTGTGAAAACTCAGGCGGGTTCCGAAATCGTAGAATAATCTTCTACAAAGCCGTTATCCGAGCATCCTGGATAGCGGCTGAGATGCCAGCTGGGTGCCTATTCCGGCGCTGCCCAGGGTTATCGAGGGAAGATCCTTCTGCCGCCTTTGCGTTTTCACACAGCCTCGACCCATAGCGGCCCCTCGCAGTGTGGGTCGGGAATGTCCGGTTACGAACGTCGTCCGGACACTCGGCATTGACCGCTCGTCGGACACGGTCAAAAAGGACAGCAAATTTATCACACGGCTCAGGAGCAGCTCTACCAGCAAGCACTCTGATCGCCATACGAAGCGAACACCGCGAGATGATGGGAGAGACCGAGCATGCCGCGAGATATCGAAGGGCAGGTCGCCTGGGTCACGGGGGCGGGCTCCGGAATCGGCCGGGCCGCCGCGGTCGCACTCGCGAAGGCTGGGGTGCGGCTCGCGTTGACGGGACGCGGCCGGGAGACACTCGAGGCGACGGCCGATCTTGTCCGGGAGGCGGGGGGTGAGGCGCTCGTCGCGCCCGCCGATATGGGCCGGGCCGACGAGGTCGAGCGCGCCTGGGAGACGGTTCGATCTCACTTTGGCCGCTGCGACATCCTGGTGAACTCCGCCGGCCTGAACGTGCCGAAGCGGAGTTGGAGCGAGATCGACCCGGCTGGCATCGACACAGTCATCGGGGTCGATCTCAACGGGCCCTTCTATGCCTCGCGCCTCGTGCTGCCGACCATGCGGGCCCAACGCGACGGGCTGATCATTCAAGTGTCCTCCTGGGCTGGACGCTACGTGTCCAAACTGACGGGGCCGGCCTACTCGGCCGCGAAGCACGGTCTCGTGGCGCTCTCGGAAAGCTTGAACCAGGAGGAGTGCGGCCATGGCATCCGATCCTGCTGCATCTGTCCCGGCGAGGTCGCGACGCCCATCCTCGACAAGCGTCCCGTTCCGGTCACGGCGGAAGACAAGGCGCGCATGCTTCAGGCAGACCACCTCGCGGAGACGATCCTGTTCGTGGCCCGCCTGCCCCCGTCCGTGTGCGTCAACGAGATCCTGATCAGTCCGACGTGGAACCGCGGCTACCTGGAGGGTGTCAAGCTCTGACGCGCTTGGGGTCGAATACCGGGCGCAGCCTCATGCAGCCTGCCGCTTCGTCTCGATGAATGTCCGGGCAACGTCGGCGATCCGCGGAACAGTCCACATCCGCGCCTGCCAGCTGCTGCGCGGGCACACGAAGCTGGAGAGCACGATGCGGTCCCGGTATCGAAGTCGATGATGCCCTGGTTCTATCGAAGCAGAGCGAGATCTGAGGTGGGCACCGCGGGCGCAACCGCCGCGCCGCCGTGTACCCGAAGTTGCGACGCTCACGCAGCAGTCCCCGACAGCACCTGCACAGCCTGAGCGGGGAACCTTGGCCGTTGGGCTCGATTGTATGAAGGTGCCCTGAGGCGGTGTCGCGGCCGGAGACGAAGTATGCGTGTTGCCAAGCTGCTGATCGCATCGTGCATGCTCGCCACAGCCGGCATCGACACGGCTTCCGCTCAGTTCGTTGATCCCTTGAAGGTCTTGGAAGAGGCGAGACGTGATCGCCTCGAACTGGATAAGCGCCTCGCACGCGAGACAGCGGAGCGCAGGCAGAAAGAGAAGGCCGAGCAAGCTGCGAAAGCGGCTGCGCAGCGGAAGCTTGATGAGCAAAGAGCCTCGGCAATCAGTGGCATCTCACCTGCTACGTCAGCAGAGCAGGCAGGGTCTCCGCCGAATCCTGCACCCACTTCCGACGCTCCTACGCCGCCAGTAGCATCCGGTGACGCCGGAACCGGAACGACCGGGCCTAACCAACCCGCGGCTCCGGCAACTCGCGCGACTGCTGCGGAAGCAGCTGATTCGCCGGCCTCCTCAGAAGGCAGGGCCAACGGAGCGCCCGCCCCCAGCTCTGTCACGACTTCCCAAATCCAGGCGGATGAACCGGGGGTTCCACTCCTGCCAACTCTAACACCGGGCGCTGTCCGCGACGTCCCTGCTCCTGCCCAGCCGCAGCCCACAGCAGCGCCTGCTCGGGATGCCGCGGGGCTCGCTGTTGCGTCTCCCCCGCGCGTTCTAATCACGATCGACAAGGCTTCTCAGCGGATGCGGGTGACGGTGGATGGAAAGCTGCGCCATTCCTGGGCAGTCTCAACTGCCCGAGCGCCGTATAAGACGCCCGCAGGCACGTTCCACCCCTTGCGTCTGGCAAAGGAGCACTACTCCAGGGAGTGGGATGACGCTCCGATGCCCTACTCCATCTTCTTCACGGCGGCGGGCCACGCTATCCACGCCAGCACCGCCACTCGCCAGCTCGGGCGACCGGCATCGCACGGATGCGTCCGACTTGCGCCGGCCAACGCTGCCGCGCTGTTCGCGCTTGTCCGAGCTGTAGGTCCCGGTACCACCAAGGTATCCATCACGAACGGAGCGTCAGCAGGGAAGACTGCACGGAGCCGCACTGCCGATGCGCGTGCCCGCGCGCGTGGTCATCATGCCCGACGTGTACCTGCTGAGATTTGGCAGGTCGGCTCCACGGTTGGCTGGAACGAGTAGAACAGCTTCGGCCAAGTCAGCGTGGGCACCTGCCTCGCCTCGAACATTCGGCAGCTTCACCGCCTCCAAGCAGGTGCGTAACGCCGTCAGATAGGCCCGGCCAGGATAGCGGCCCATGGTCATAGCAAGTGGATTACCCGTCTTCGAGTGTCCGACCACATCAGCGATCCGCTGACGGAAGATAGCAACACCATCCCCAGGCGCGACCATGGCCTTACGGATGAACCAGCGTCGGACGGAGCGAAGATCAACGCGCGGCTGTCGCTTCCCACCAGATCGATGACCGCCGCCGAGTGCGATGCGCTTCCGAGTGAACGCTTGTGAACTCGGGGCTCCACGTCCACACGAAGCGTTGGTGTGAACGGGCAACTCGCGGGAGATCGGGGTGCACGGGCACGTCGCGCGCCGAAGTAGCGGTCTTGGCGTTCTATTTTGGTTCATCAGCGCATAATCATGAGAGATGAGGCAGTGATCCTTGACTCGATCGCCCTCATCCTGTGGTCATGCTCAGCCCATTTCTCGGCCAATCTGGAAGGTCCAGCCGCTATCCGCCGGGCGAGCGTATGCTGCGCTAACTGAGGCAGCTTTGTAGCGGGCTGCGCAAGCGGGACTGCCGAAATTTCGAGTGCCGCAACTCGCTGGGCGGAGGTGGTGGCAGTCCGCCCGTCTGTGGGTGGGGCCTTCTGGACTTTTGCCGCGACGCGCACACCTCCCGGCGCATAAATGTCCATAGGATCAACGAAGTCGCCGTTGACCAGCACCTCGAAGTGGAGATGCGGCCCCGTCGAGAGACCCGTACTGCCCACAAACCCAATCACCTGCCCCTGGCGCACCCTGGTCCCAGGCTGGATGTCCGTGCCGAAGCGAGACATGTGAGAGTAGGCAGTGACCACACCATCAGCATGCTGGATCTCCAGACGCCGGCCGTAGCCTGCAGCCCATTTCGCCAAGACCACCGTTCCCTCACCGGCTGAGAGAATCGGTGCGCCGAGCCGGGCAGCCCAATCAACACCGGTATGCATCTTGGACGAATGGAGAATGGGATGCCGCCGGATGCCGAAGCCCGACCGTAAATTCCCGTCAGCTACAGGTTTGCCAAGTATGAGCTTCTTGAGCGGAAGCTCTTCCGTAAGACTTGCGTACGTGGGCGGGTCAACGTCCGGGGGCAGAGGCAGAGTAGACAGCACCGCCTCAATATCGATCGCCGGAGTAGACCTTGCTGGGCTTGCGAGTATGCCAAGGCCTACCGTCAGAGCGCAACAGGATGACAGACCTTTCCCGGTCAGGCGGGGTACAAGCATTGCAGAGCCCTCATCCGATCCGCACAACTGGCGTTCGACGCTCGAGAGTCGCTCTGTGTCCGTACCCGACCTAGGATCGCCTGCTCCGGGTTGAGCACGTCCTCCGTGAAGGGGGCACTGAGCGTCCGTTCCCAGCGGCATGCTTGATCGAAGATGGTTGACGAACCTCTAAGCATTGCCAGCTTGCCTCGCGCTCCGGTTTCATGTCGCCCTGGGCATTCTTCCCGATGCGCTGGTGAGAGGTGGGTGGCTATGACCGGGTAGCCACTCCCGGGACACGCGCCATGTCGCAGGCTGCTCACAACCCCGCTGCTCGGCATTGACTCTGTCGAGGGACGCGTCTGATGGCACGATCGAAACGGTCCTGATCACACCGATGTGCTGCCACGTTTCGCGTTTCGTTGGCAGGCGCGTCACTGCCGGGCCATGTCGCCCGGGTGCCCGCCGGGATCGCGATCGGCGCAACTAAGCTAATGGCCGGACCGATCCAGACTGGGTGAGAATGACCCTGAGCGGCCCCTCGCGGCGGATGTCGGGAATGTGCGGTCGCGAGGGTTTTGCGGCCGTTTGAGTTCGTGATACGGTTTTCTCGAGCGAGGAAGGGGAAGAGCGCCATCGGCGAGGCTCGGTGACGCAGAGCTCGGCCCCAGATACCCACCCTAATCAGCACGCCTCTGAGCTCGGCCACCTTCCCTACCGCAGGGTACATCGTTCAATCGCCTGAACCAGCCGTTCGCACACGCGGTCGAGGTCCTTTGTCGGCGCGGTCGCGACACCCAGCAGAAGCGCCGACCTGGCTCCGTCCAATGACGTATACCAGGGCGAAAGAGGCGTTGGGGACATGCCGAGCAGCCAGACCTCGCTCGCCACACGCAGGTCGGACGTCGAGCCGGGCAACCTCAGTAGTACGGCCAACCCGGACGTCGTGAGCTGATCGGCGGCGACAAAGCCCCTGAGGCGCTCTATCACCGCCTGCCGTTTCGTGGCGTAGGCGCGCTTGGTGCGCCTCAGATGACGCATGTAGTGCCCCTCGCGCATGAACTCGGCGATCGCAAGTTGGACCGACGGACCCGGCGGCGGCGAGAGGCACGCGGCCGTCTCAGCAAACCGCGAGACCATTTCGGCGGGCGCGACCACGAAACCGAGCCGCAGGCTAGGGCTGATCGTCTTGCTGAATGAGCCGATGTGGATGACGCGGCCCGCGCGATCGAGCGAGGCGAGCGCCGGCGCAGCCCGCCCCGACAATTGCAGCTCGCTGAGGTAGTCGTCCTCGATGATCCAGGCACGGTTCGTCGAGGCCCACTCCAAGAGACGAAGGCGTCTCTCAAGCGAAAGAGCGCCACCTAGAGGCGCCTGCTGACCGGGCGTCACCAGCACAAGTTTGGCGTCCGGATGGAGGCGCAGCCCCTGGTCGACATCCATTCCGTCTGCGTCGACCGGGATCGGCGCGAGCGACAGGCGCGCGAGCTCCAGAGCCCTTCGAGACCAAGGGAAGCCGGGGTCCTCCATCCATGCCTTGCGGCCGTCGAGGCCAAGGACGTGGAGCGTCAGGCCGAGTCCCCCACCGAACCCAGCCGTAATGATCACCTGGGAGGGCGAGCAAGCGAGCCCTCGAGCGACGGCCAGATAGCCTGCGATCTCGCGCCTGAGGTCGAGCTCGCCCCTCGGGTCTGGATAGAGCGGCGAGGCGCTCGCCTCGGCGCGTACCGCGCGCGCACGAAGGCGCGACAGGAGGGTCGCCGGGAAGGTATCGCTCCCCGGCACTCCCATCTGGAAGTGAGCCGGTCCCTGGATCATTGCCTCGTAGGCTGCAATGAACGGCCCCGCGTCTGCGGGCTCCCCGCCGCCCGCTCGGCTTCGAGGCCGCTGTGCGACGCGCGTGCCCGTGGCGCGGGAGGCCTCGATCAGCTGGGCGGCGGCGAGCTTCTCGTAGGCCGTCCGCACCGTCCCGCGGGCCACCCCGAGCTGCGCCGCGAGGTCCTGCCATGATGGCAATCGCGCGCCGGGGCTCAGCACGCCATCGTTGATGGCCTTGGAGATCCCCAGCTGGATCTGCTCGGCCAGCGAACGCTGCGCCGATCGGTCGAGGCTTAACGTCAGCGCTTTGGCCATGCGCTCATAGTACAGCGTTTTTGCGCATTCTTGGTGCTTTTCGCTGGCCCAGGCGGGGACGATCTTCAGGCCTCAAGCACCGGCCGGAGGCCACTCAGGGCACGGGCCGTGCTGACGCGATTTCAGCGCGCTGATGCGGACTTGGCGCTGGACGGTGGGCCGGTGACGCGGAGGGTTCCGCAATCGAACAGGAGCACTGTGATGATCCAGGAGATTTCGGGTGTCAGCGTTCCCGACAGCGCCCTCGCGCGGAAGGTGACCGAGTTCGTCCGCGACACCGAAGGCGACCTGCTCTTCCACCATTCGGTGCGGGTCTATTTCTGGGGCGCTCTGAAGGGCCGACGCATGGGCATGACCTTCGACGCCGAGCTGCTCTACGCGGCTGCCATGTTCCACGACATCGGCCTGACGGGCTCGTTCCGCGACAGCCAGCTTCGGTTCGAAGTCGATGGGGCGAACGCCGCGCGTGACTTCCTGCGCAGCCACGGCTTGCCGGACACCGATCTTGAGATCGTGTGGAACGCGATCGCCCTTCACACTACGCCCGGGATCCCGGAGTTCATGCGGCCAGAGATCGCATTGGTCCAGGCGGGAGCCGGCATGGACGTCGCGGGCCGCGGATACGACGAGTTCACCGTTGCGGAGCGTCAGGCGGTTGTCGCGGCGGCTCCTCGCGACCCGCATTTCGAGCATGGGATCATCGACGCCTTCTACGAAGGCATGAAGCACCGTCCCGGCAGCACCGTCGGGACATTCAACGACGACGTGCTGGCCTACAAGGATCCGCAGTTCCGCAGGATCGACATGTGCAGCGTCATCCTGTCCTCGAAGTGGGCCGCGGCAGGCCGCTGACTCACACGTCCCCAGACCCGCACGTGACGCGCCGGTTCCTACCAGGAGCAAGAGCTCGACATGATCGAACGCATCTTCCTCGTGACCGGCGCCAGCAGGGGCATAGGCCGCGCGCTGTCAGAACGCCTGGCAAAGGCTGGGCACCGCGTGGTTGGGATCGCCCGCGCCGAGGACCCGGCGTTTCCGGGCACACTGGTCCCGATCGACCTGAACGACACGCGCGCTGCGCAAGCGGCCATCGCTGAACTCGCCGAGCGAATTTCGTTCGACGGGGTCGTCAACAACGTCGGCCTGGCGCGGCTAGCCCCCCTTGGGCAGATCGATCTGGCCGATGTCGACGATCTCTTCAGGATGAATGTGCATCCCGCGCTCGTGGCCACGCAGGCGATCTTGCTGGCGCTGCGGGGAAGGGATGGGGACGGATCGTCCACGTGAGCCGCCTCGTGGTGACCGGAACGCCCCTGCGCAGCGCTTACGCCGCGGCTAAGGCGGCGCTGAACAGCCATTCGGACGTGGGCCATGGAATTGGCCGAGACCGGCATCGCCGTGAACGCGGTCGCGCCAGGGCCCGTCGAGACGGAGATGTTCCGCCGCAACACCCCGGTCGGCAGCCAAGCTGAAGCCCGCTTTCTCTCCATGATCCCGACGCGGCGACGAGAGCAAGAACCGATCGCGTTGCAATCGGCTCTTGCTCTAGGCCTCTGGTTTTGAGGCATTTTCCGCGGTGAACCGGCGTCCACTTCGCCGGAAAATGCTCTAGCCGGCCCGAGGAGATCGCCGCCGCCATCGAGTTTCTCCTGTCCGAGGACGCCGGCTTCACCACGGGGCAGACCCTCTTCGTCGATGGCGGCGGTTCGATTGGCAAGGCGATGGCGTAAGGTCTGAAGGCGATCAATCCCTCTGGCCCGGTGCTTGCTGGCATACTAGAGCATATCCAGACGAAGTGGATGCTGGTTCGGCGCAGGAAATGCGAAAATATTAATGACTTAGAGTAATATATGATTGCAGCGCGATCGGATCCTGCTCAAGTGCTCCTATCCGACGAGGCGGCAGTTCAACATCGCACCGGAGAGCCGTTATGATCATAGTCGCCCATCCCGCGTTGAGGACCGCCATGATCGCCGCAGGCGCCCTCGCCCTGTCCGCCCTTCGAACGTCTGATGCGCACGAGGCCAGCAGCGCCGGCCATGAGACGGTGACGCCGGTCATGCAGCAGGCCTTGGCCAACGCTTCCGGCAAGACTCTGTCGGCCGTCGTGGTGACGTATGCACCGGGGCAAGCCTCGCCGGCTCACAGGCACGCAGGCAGTGTCTTCGCGTATGTGCTCTCCGGAGAGATCCGCTCCCAGAACTCCGCGACTGGCGCGGCTCGCGTCTACAAGGCAGGCGAGAGCTTCTTTGAGCCTCCCGGCAGCGAACACCTCATCTCAGAGAACGCTAGCAGGACCGAGCCAGCACGCCTGCTTGCGGTCTTCGTCGCGGATGATGGCGCCGTTCTCACCACCCCGAGCAAATGAGGAGGTGACCATGACCAATGTCGATCGTGCCGCCTCAGATTCATCCATTATGACCGCGGCGCGCATCCACGCGTTTGGCAATGTCGATGCGATTGTGCTGGAAGAGATCGAGCGGCCGACAGCTGCCGAAGGTGAGGTGCTCGTCCGTGTCGAAGCTGCGGGCGTTGGCCCCTGGGATGCCTGGATCCGGGCTGGGAAGAGCGTACTGCCGCAACCGCTGCCACTGACCCTTGGCTCGGACATCTCCGGCATCGTGGAAGCGGTCGGCCCCGCAGTGACCGGCCTGCATGTCGGCGATCCCATCTTCGGCGTCACGAACGCCCGCTTCACGGGCGGCTACGCGGAGTACGCCGTCGCCTCGGCGGACATGATCGCACGGCGCCCCGCATCACTGGGTGCGGTCGAAGCCGCAGCGGTTCCGGTGGTTGCCGTTACGGCCTGGCAGGCACTCTTCGAGCAGGCGAATGTCCAGCACGGCGATACAGTTCTGATCCACGGCGGTGCGGGCGCCGTTGGAGCCTATACTGTACAATTCGCCAAGCAGGCAGGAGCCCTCGTCATCGCGACTGCGAGCGAGCGGGACAGAGACTTCGTCGAAGGTCTTGGGGCAGACAAGGTCGTGAACTACCGATCTGCGCGCTTTGAGGATATTGCGACGAGTGTCGATGCGGTAATCGATCTCGTCGGTGGCGAAACGCAGAAGCGCTCCTTCTCGGTCTTGAGGCCGGGCGGCGTGCTGATCTCGGCGGTCTCACAGCCTGATCAGACCCTCGCGCAAGTACACGGTGTGCGCGCTGCCTTCTTTCTCGTGGAAGTTACGCGTACGCGCCTTGAGACGATTGTGGCAATGATCGACGAAGGTCGCGTGACCGTCGATGTCGGTCTGACGCTCCCGATTGCGGAGGCTCGAACGGCTCATCACCTTCTCGAAGGGCGTTCGGCCAAACCCCGCGGCAAGATTGTACTGACTATGTAGCTCGTCTATAGCGGCGAAGCCCGCCCGCGTGTCCTTCACAGCATTGCGGCGGACTAGCTTCTTCGTGGGATAGGCGTCGACAGCTCTTATATCCTGATTGTACCGCCCGCGGATTGTGAGACACCGATCTGAAGCCTACGCGGCCAGAGCCGCGGGTGGAAGCTGCGCAGCGCGGATGGCTGCCGGTGGGCGGAACCCGTGCCGCTCGATCAGCCACGTCTCGTTGTAGGTCTGGCGAAACGCCAGCAGGGCTCGGCGGAGATCCTCGACGGTGTCGAAGCGCTCCCCCCAGAGCAGGTTCTCCTTGAGCGTGCGGATGAAGCGCTCGGCGCAGCCGTTGCCCTCCGGCGCAGGCACAAAGGCGGGCGAATTCGCGATGCCCAAGAAGGCCAGTTCGGCCTGGAAGTCATCCGACATGTGCTGGCTGCCGTGGTCGTGCCGGACACTCAGACCAGCAGCGACCTTCGCCGCAAAACCGCCGAAGCGCTGCCGCACGCCCTGGCGGATCGGCTCCAGCGCCTCAAAGCGCGTGGCGCGCCGCGCTGCGTGCAGGCCCACGCACTCGGCCGAGCAGTGGTCGACGGCCACGAACACCGCGACCTGCCCCTCGCCGGTCCAGGTGGTGGTCAGGTCGGTCCCCCACATCGTGTCCACCGCCTCCGGGATGATGGTGCCGTCGTGGGTGCGCGGGCCGCGCGGCGCGCCGACGCGAGACGGGGCGAGCAGATCATGGTTGCGCATCAGGCGCAGCACGCGGCACTTGGAGGTGCGCACGCCCGTGTGGCGCAGGCGCGCCCAGACCTTGCGGTGGCCCTCGCCGTGGAAGGGGCTGCCGGTGAGGGTGGCGCGGATTTCCTCCAGCCGCATCCGGCATCGGGCCGATCGGGCCGGGACGCCGCGCCGGCTCGGGCCGGGCGGGTGAGAGGTGGCGGTGGACGGTGGCGCGCGACACGCCCCAGATCCGGCACACCCGGGCCAGCCCGTAAGCTGTGCCGCTGGACGGCGAGACGACCTGGCTCATGGCCGCGACCTCCTGCGGGCCAAAGGGCCGGGGCCCCGCGCCTCCAGGGCAGCGATCTTGGCCTCCAGCAACTCGCGCTCGAGCAGCATCTCGCCAAGCCTGGCCTTCAGTTGCCCGCTCTCCAGCGCCTCGCCGTCGGCGGGTCGGGTCGCCAAGCTGGCTTCGCCCGCCGCCAGGAAGGCGTCGCGCCAGCCCGACAGGGTTGCGGCGGTCACGCCCGGGCTGCGCGAGACGCTCTCCAGGTCCTCGCCGCGCAGCAGCCGGAGCACCGCATCCCGCTTGCGCTGCCGGGACATGCGCCCGCCTCGGCCGGGACCAGCCGCGCCGGCATCCACCCTCGTGTGTGTGGTCATCGGCCTCACCCCGGCCGCGGAGACCGTCCGCTAACGGGGTGTCTCAAGCAACCGTGGGGCGGAGGACGATCGGGCTTATGGCAGACGCGTCGATGCCTCTATAATTATAAACGCATTAACACTCGTAGTAATCAGGAACATGTCTGATTGTTTTTGCCTGCCGCGCATCGTGATCGGCTCCGGGGCCGGCCCGGACCAGAGCCTGGAGCATCCGATGGGCAAGGGCGGTCGGGAGCTACACAAGTGGTTCTTCCCGACCCGAACCTTTCGATCGATGATCGGGCGAGATGGCGGGACCGATGATCGTTTCGCCCGCGCCGCGGCGGAAGGCTTCGGCGCCTTCATCCTCGGCCGCAACATGTTCGGGCTGGCCGGCGACGATTGGGGCGGGCCCGACTGGAAGGGCTGGTGGGGCGACAATCCCCCGTACTACGCGCCGACCTTCATGCTCACCCACCACACCCGGGCGCCCATCGTGATGGAGGGCAGGACGATCTTCCATTTCGTCACCGGGGGGATTGAGGCAGCGCTCGCCCAGGCCAAGGCCGCCGGCGATCTGGACGTCAAGATCGGTGGCGGTGTGTCGACGGTTCGCCAGTATCTGCTCGCGGGCGCGATCGACGAATTGCACTTGGCGGTGCGCCCATTGTTCTGGGCCGGGGCGAGCACCTCTTTGCGGACATCGACCTGCCGGGCCTTGGCTATCGGGTGACGGAGACGGTCCCAACAGAGCTTGCGACCCGCATCGTGCTCACGCGCTGACTGCCGGAAGAGAACCGGGCGCCGCCTCAACGTCCGGAACCCACCCCCAAATGGAAGTTGGGAACGCCCGCTTTCGGGCAATTCGGCTCAGCGGCCCAGAAGGACCGGGTCCGACCGATTGCGGTCCGTGCGCTTCGGTGTTCCTGGCTTGGGTAAGCGGACGTTCGATGCGGTTCCGGCGAAGGCCTCAGAGTGACCCTGAGCAGTCCTTCGTGGGGTACGCCGGGAATGTCCGGTTGCGGGGGTATTCCGGACATCTGACTGAGTGACAAGGTTCCCTGATACTCGCCGCCACACGGCGCTTTCGCGTCCGGCACTTCAACGTGGGTTCCTCTCACCGCGAATAGGTCGGCATGCCCTGCAGGCTCCCGGGATGAAGGGACAGGTCGTGGCTGAGCTCTCAGCATCGTCCTTCAAAGCTGTGCGCCCAATTCGGACGAGAGGCGCTCAGCCGCCTCCCGCAATCGGGATTCCAGGGCTCTGGCCTGGTCGGCCGTGAGACGGGATGAGGGACCGGATAACGCGAGCGCTCCGATGAGCCGTCTCTCGGTGCCGAAGATCGGCATCGCCATGGATGCGACATGCGGGTCAGTGATGCCCGACGTATAGATCGGGAGCGCCACGTCCGTCCGCTTCGCGGACGTGCGGTCGCCGAAGATCGACAACACCTGCGCGATGGCCGAGTCGTCCATCGGGCGCATGTCGCCCGGCCGAACGTTCATGCGCAGCGGGTGCGGTGAGTCGGCCCGGAACAAGCACAGCCTCTGATTGCCGCGGCGAATATAGAACGACGCGGTCTCCAGCGACTCGGCGGCGAGGCGCTCCAGGACGGGGACGACGCGCTCCTCCAGGGCGAAGGATTGCTGATAGACCGAGCCGATGCGGGCGGCCTCGACGCCGAGGCGGTAGCGCCCGTCGTCCAGGCGCTCGATCAGGTCGAACTTCTCGAGCGAGATGCATAGCCGCATGATCGTGCTCTTCACGAGGCCCGTGCGGCGGGCGAGTTCCGACAGTTCGAGCGCGTCGTCGCCGCGTCGGAACGCAGTCAGAACCGTCAACACTCTGTCGGCCGAGGCCACACCCTCAAGCTTGGGCCTCTTCCGAGCCTCTTTCGGCATCCGTTTCGCGCTCGCTCACGCTGGAGTGGATCGGGGAAGAAGCCTCTAGAGCGGCACTCGATCACGTTGCAATCGGGTGCCGCTCTAGATCTTTGATCTTGCCGCATTTTCTGCGACGAACCGGCATCCACTTCGTCGGAAAATGCTCTAGCGCGGTTTCCGGCATCGCCAAACGGGGCAGTGGGCCGGGGCTTCCAGGGCACGGGTCGCAGCGGTCGCGGCCGGCCGCGCCTCCCGTCGGGTCGCGGGCCGCGTGCGACACTCCGCAGCATCCCACTCCTGCGGCCCGCGGTGGGTCCCGGGCCGCGGCACGGTTGCCCACAGCGCTGCGGACGTCTGTAAGCCGCTGAGCTGCCACCACGATCCCCGCAACGCCGCACGCGTCGCGCCGATCCCGGCAGATGACTTAAGCGCGACTGTCCGAGTTGGCGGCCGAGCCAAGCATTGCCTGCACCAAGGCCCGCGAATGCTTTGCAACCGCTTGACCCGCCCGGCCGCGCGCTGTACGCAAAATGAAACGCCGTTGCAAAATCGGCTTGGGAGAAAGCGCCATGGCACGGATGCACCCGGCGGAGCCGGCAGTCCTTCAGGGAGCGGCGGTCGACGAGCCGGCGCTGCACCGCAAGCTGATGCGGCGCATCCTGCCGTTCCTGTTCGTCTGCTACGTCGTCAGCTACCTGGATCGCGTGAATGTCGGCTTCGCCGCGCTCACGATGAACCAGGACATCGGGCTCAGCGCGACGGCGTTCGGCGTCGGGGCGGGCCTGTTCTTCTTCGGCTACTTCGCCGCCGAGATCCCCAGCAACCTGATCATGATGCGGGTCGGGGCGCGGCTGTGGATCGCCCGGATCATGATCACCTGGGGCCTCGTCTCGGCTGCGACCGCGTTCGTGACCGGCCCGGTGCAGTTCGGCATCGCCCGCTTCCTGCTCGGCCTCGGCGAGGCGGGCTTCGTGCCCGGCGTGTTCCTCTACCTCAGCCTGTGGTTCCCCTCCGCCGTGCGGGCGCGGGCGACCGCCCTGTTCCTGCTCGGCATCCCGGTCGCCAACATCATCGGCTCGCCGATCTCGGGCGCGCTCGTCCAGCTCGAAGGCTTTGGCCTCAAGGGCTGGCAGTGGCTCCTCGTCCTCGAAGCCGCGCCCGCGGTGCTCCTCGGCATCGCCTGCCTGTTCGTCCTCACCGACCGGCCCGAGAAGGCGGCGTGGCTGAGCGCCCCCGAGCGCGACGTCCTGGTGGCCAAGCTCGCCGCCGAGAAGGCCGCGATCGAGAAGAAGCACAACCTCACCCTGGCCCAGGCGCTGCGGGACTGGCGGGTGCTGACCCTCGCGGCCATCAATTTCTGCGCCATCGTCGGCTCCCTCGGCATCGGCCTGTGGCTGCCGCAGATCATCAAGCAGCTCGGCCTCGCCACGTCCCTCGTCGGGGTGGTGACGGCCATCCCCTACGTCTGCGGCGCGGTCGCCATGGTGGTGTGGGGCCGCCTCTCCGACCGGGGCGGCGACCGCACGATCTACCCCGCCATCTCGCTCTTCGTCGGCGCGGCGGCCCTCATGGCGAGCGCCTTCACCCCGACGCCGCTCCTCACCATCGCGGCCCTCTGCGTCGCCGTCATGGGGATCAACTCCTTCGTGGCGACCTTCTGGGCCGTGCCGTCCGGCTTCCTCACCGGCCGGGCGGCGGCGGGCGGAATCGCCATGATCGTCTCGATCGGCAACCTCGGGGGCTTTGCGGGGCCGTACATGATCGGCTTCGTGCGCGACCTCTCGGGCGGGTTCACGGCGCCGCTCGTCGCGGTGGGATGCTGCCTCCTCCTCGGCGCGGTGCTGATGCTCGGCTTCGGCCGCCGGGTCCGGCGGCACGACGCCCTGGCCGCGCTCCCGGCCTGAGCCCGCCATGATCCCGCGCCTCCCGCCCGATCCCGTCGCGCTGCCGCTCTACCCGGCCTTCTGCGCCGAGTTGCGCGCGCGGGGCTTCTCGGGCGACCTGTCGCTCGGTGCCGCCGACCGCACGGTGCTCGCGACCGACAACTCGATCTACCAGCTGACGCCGCAGGCCATCGCCTTCCCGAGCGGCCTCGACGACCTCGTGCGCATCGCGACGCTGCTGGCCGAGGAGCGCTTCTCCGGGATCCGGATCGCGCCGCGCGGCGGCGGCACCGGCACGAACGGGCAATCCCTCACCGACGGGCTCGTGGTCGACCTGTCGCGGCACATGAACCGCATCCTGGCGATCGATCCCGCGCAACGCACCGCGCGGGTCGAGGCGGGCGTCGTCAAGGACCAGCTCAACGCGGCGCTGAAGGCCCACGGGCTGTTCTTCGCGCCCGAACTCTCGACCTCGAACCGCGCCACGATCGGCGGGATGATCTCGACGGACGCCTGCGGCCAGGGCTCCTGCCTCTACGGCAAGACCCGCGACCACGTGCTCGAACTGACGAGCGTGCTCTCCGATGGCACCGTCTGGCACTCGCAGCCCCTCGACGACGACGAACTCATGGCCGTGCAGGCGCGGCCCGACCGGGCGGGCCACATCCACCGCGAGGTGGACCGGCTCCAGCGCGAGAACGCGGCGCTCATCGCCGAGCGGTTTCCGCCGCTCAACCGCTGCCTCACCGGCTACGACCTCGCCCATATCCGGCGACCGGACGGGCGCTTCGACCTCAATGCCCTCCTGTGCGGCGCGGAGGGCACCCTCGGTTTCCTGGCCGAGGCGACGCTCAACGTCCTGCCGCTGCCGAGCCATGCGGCCCTGGTCAATGTCCGCTACGCCAGCTTCGACGCGGCCTTGCGCGATGCGCAGGCCCTCGTCCCGTTCGGGGCCGCCTCGATCGAGACGGTCGACTCCACGGTACTCGCGCTCGCGCAAGGGGATCCGGTCTGGGAGAGCGTCGCCGCCTTCTTCCCCGAGGACGACGGCGAGCGGGCGCGGGGCGTCAACCTCATCGAGTTCGTCGGCGACGGCGAGGATGCGGTCGAGGCGGCGGTCGGCCGCCTGACGGTGGCGCTGGATGCGGGCGGTGCGGCCGGGGGACGGCGCGGCTACACGGTGGCGCGCGGGGAGACGCACGTCTCGCGCATCTGGAACATGCGCAAGAAGGCGGTCGGGCTCCTCGGCAACATGAAGGGGGATCGGCGGCCGATCGCCTTCGTGGAGGACACCGCGGTCCCGCCGGAGAACCTCGCCGACTACATCGCGGAGTTCCGGACGGCGCTCGACCGGCGCGGCCTCGATTACGGCATGTTCGGCCACGTCGATGCCGGGGTGCTGCACGTGCGGCCCGCCATCGACATGCAGGCACCCGGCGCCGAGGCCCTGATCCGCGAGGTCACCGAGGAGGTCGTCGCGCTGACGCAAGCCTATGGCGGGCTGTTGTGGGGCGAGCACGGCAAGGGCGTGCGCTCCGAGTTCTCGCCGCGGTTCTTCGGCCCGCTCTACCCGGTGCTGCAGGCCGTCAAGGCCGCCTTCGATCCGCGCAATCAGTTCAACCCCGGCAAGATCGCAGTGCCCGCGGGCGAGGCGCTGCTCACGGTCGACGGCGTGCCGACCAAGGGCGGGCACGACCGCGCGATATCGCCGGAGGTGCGGGCGGCCTACGACGGGGCGCTCCACTGCAACGGCAACGGCGCCTGCTTCACCTGGGACCCGGACCAGGCGATGTGCCCGTCCTGGAAGGGCACGCGCGAGCGGCGCCACTCGCCGAAGGGCCGCGCTCAGCTCATGCGAGAATGGCTGCGCCGGCTCGCGGCCGCGGGCAGCGACCCGCTCGCCGAGGCGGCCGCCTTGCGGGCGCGGCCGGCCTGGCGCGCCTTCCCGGCCCGGCTCGCGGCGACGCTACGCCGAGGCGACGATGTCTCCCACGCGGTGCACGAGGCGATGGCGGGCTGCCTCGCCTGCAAGTCCTGCACCGGCCTCTGCCCGATCAAGGTCGACGTCCCGAGCTTCCGGGCGAGGTTCCTCGAACTCTATCACGGCCGCTACCTGCGGCCCCTGCGCCACCACGCGGTCGCCTCCCTGGAGGCGATCGTGCCCTGGCTCGCGAAGGCGCCGCGGCTCGCCAACCTGGCGACCAAGCTTGCCGGCGCGATCGGCCTCGTCCACGCGCCGAAGCTCTCCGGGCTCGATCTGAAGCGGGAGATCGCGCGGCGCGGCGTGGCGCTCGCGGATGCGGACGTCCTGGCGGCGCTGCCGGCGCCCGAGCGCCTCACCAGCGTCGTCGTCGTGCAGGACGCGTTCACGAGCTACTACGACACGCCGGTCCTGCTCGCCCTCCTCGACCTCCTGATCGGCCTCGGCCTCCGGCCCTGGCTCGCGCCCTACCGCCCGAACGGCAAGCCGCTGCACGTCCACGGTTTCCTCGGCCGCTTCGAGCGCCTCGCGGAGAGAAACGCGGCCGATCTCGGCCGCTTGGCCTCGACCGGCGTCGCCCTCGTCGGCCTCGATCCGTCGATGACGCTGACCTACCGGTCGGACTACGCCCAGGCCCTGCCCGGTCGCGACCTGCCGCGTGTCCACCTCGTGCAGGAATGGCTCGCCGCCCGGCTCGACCGCGCCTCGCGGGCACCCGAGGCCGAGACCTACTGGCTCCTGCCGCACTGCACCGAGCGGGCGACGGCGCAACCCGCCGTGGCGGCGTGGTCGCGCGTCTTCGCAGCCTTCGGGCTGACCCTCGAGGTGCTGCCCTCCGGCTGCTGCGGCATGGCCGGGACCTATGGCCACGAGGCCGAGCACCGCGCGCTATCCGAGCGCATCTACGCCCTCAGCTGGGCGGCTCCCGTCGCCGAGAAGGGCCGGTCGGGCCGCCTCGTCGCCGACGGCTATTCCTGCCGGAGCCAAGCCAAGCTCATCGATGGCGTGCGTCTGCCGCACCCCGTCGAGATCCTGCGAGACCACGTCGCCAAGGCCTCCGTCCTGCGCGGCACCGCCCCCATCGCACACGCGACAAGGAGTTCCTCATGACGGACCGCACGCAAGTCAGGCTCGGCCTCGTCGGCTACGGCGAGATCGGCAGCACGCTCGGGGCGGGCCTGCGCGGCGCCGGCCTCGAACAGATCGCCTGCTACGACAAGTACGCCTTCGACGGTCCCTATGCCGACCTGATCCAGGGCCGGGCGCGCGAGGCCGGCGTCACCCTGGTGCGCTCGAACGCGGAGCTTGCCGAAGCGAGCGACCTGATCGTCAGCGTGACGCCGGGCGCGGCCTCGCTCGAGAGCGCGGACGCCTTCGCGCCCGTCCTGACGGGCCGCCATACCTTCCTCGACTTCGCCTCCGCCACGCCGAAGATCAAGCAAGGCGTCGCCGAGCGGCTGGGGCCGAGCGGCGCGCTCCTCGGCGACGGCGCGATCGAGGGCACGCCGCTCCACGGCTATTCCATGCGGATGCTGTCGAGCGGCCCGGCCGGCGAGCGCGTGCGCGACCTCCTCGTGCCCTGGGGCATGCAGATCGCGTTCACCGGGCCGGTGCTCGGGACGGCCTCGGGCATCAAGATCATCCGCTCCGTCCTCATCAAGGGCATCGAGGCCCTGACGGACGAGATGCTGCTCGCCGCCCGCCAGTACGGGATCGACGAGGTCGTGCTCGCCTCCGCCTGCAAGACCCTGGCGCGGCCCTGGATGGACACCGTGCAGAGCCTGACGCCCTCGGGCGTCATCCACGCCAAGCGCCGCGCCGAGGAACTGGAGATGTCGGCCGACGCCGTCGCGGATGCGGGCGTCGAGCCGATCATGGCCCGCGCGGTCGCCCAGCGCCTGCGCTGGAAGGAGAGCCTCGGCCTCAAGGACCACTTCAACGGCGTCGTGCCGGCGACCTACCAGGAGGCCCTCGACGCCATGGCGCTCAGGGCCGGCCTCACGCGGCCCGACCCGGCCTGATCCTCCCGTCTCCCACTTCTTCCGTCATCGAGGACGCAAGCCATGTCCATCGGGTTCAAGATCCATTCCCGCCCCCGCGCGGTCGACGCGGCCACGGTCGAGAAGTTCAAGGCCATCGCCGTCGCCAACATCAGCGACTCCATGAACCGCATGGTGCATGGCGGGCCGCGCCTGCGGCCGCTCCACGCCGCAGGCGTCCTCGCCGGTGCCGCGCTCACGGTCAGGACGCGGCCTGGCGACAACCTGATGGTGCACGCGGCCCTGAACCGCGCCGCCCCGGGCGACGTGCTCGTCATCGATGCGGGGGGCGACCTGACGAACGCGCTCATGGGCGAACTGATGCTCTCCCATGCCCAAGAGATCGGGGTCGCGGGCGTGATCCTCAACGGCGCCGTGCGCGATTCCGGCTGGATCCGCGCGAACGCCCTGCCGGTCTTCGCCGCCGGCATCACCCATCGCGGCCCCTACAAGAACGGCCCTGGCGAGGTGAATTGCACCATCGCCCTCGACGGCATGGTGATCGAGCCCGGCGACCTGATCGTCGGCGACGACGACGGCGTCGTCTGCGTGCCCTTCGACCGCACGGAAGAGGTCTTCGCCGCGGCCGACGCCAAGCAGCGGGGCGAGGCCAAGACCATGGCGGCGATCAGGGCCGGCACCGTGGACCGCTCCTGGGTCGAGCGCGCCCTGCGGGACGCCGGCTGCGAAGGCCTCTGACCCGCCCGAAGGCCGCGAGACGGCGGCCCGCATCGAAGACCACCCTGGGAGGACAGGACGTGAGCGCCACAGAACACCCGTCGCAGTCCATCGAACGCACGACCATGCGCCGGGTGATCCTGCGCCTCGTGCCGTTCCTGATGCTCTGCTACTTCTTCGCCCTGCTCGACAGGGTGAATGTCGGCTTCGCGGCGCTGCAGATGAACAAGGACCTGGGGCTGACGCCCTCGATGTTCGGGTTCGCCGCGAGCCTGTTCTTCGTCTCCTACTTCCTGGTCGAGGTGCCGAGCAACCTCGCGCTGCAGCGCGTCGGCGCGCGGCGCTGGATCGCCCGGATCATGATCACCTGGGGCCTCGTCACGATGGGCATGGCCCTCGTCACCGGCCCGACCTCCCTCTACGCGATGCGGTTCGTGCTCGGCGCGGCCGAGGCGGGCTTCTTCCCGGGCGCGATCCTGTACCTGACCACCTGGCTGCCGAACGAGTACCGGGCGCGGATCCTCGCCACCTTCACGGTCTCGATCCCGCTTGCGACCTTCCTGGGCTCGCCGCTCTCGGTCTCGCTCCTCGAACTCGACGGCGCGCTGGGGCTCAAGGGCTGGCAGTGGCTGTTCGTGCTGGAGGGGCTGCCGACCGTAATCCTCGGGATCGCCTGCCTGTTCGTGCTCGTCGACAAGCCCCGGGAGGCCGGCTGGCTGAGCGAGACGCAGCGCGACTGGCTCGTCGGGCGCCTCGCCGAGGAGGCCGCGCGCAAGAAGCCCGTGGGGCACCTCTCCCTCTGGCAGCTCGCCCGCAACAAGTACTTCGTGACCATGGCGCTCGTCTGCGCCGGGGCGTCGGCCACCGGCAGCGTCCTGTCGGTGTGGCAGCCGCAGATCATCAAGTCCTTCGGGCTGACCAACCTGCAGACCGGCTTCGTCAACTCGATCCCCTACGGCATCGCCACGGTGCTGATGATCCTGTGGGGCCGCCGCTCGGACCGCAGCGGCGAGCGCACGTGGCACACGGCGATCCCGCTCCTGCTCGCGGCCTTCGGCCTGACCTACCTCAACCTGTCGGGCGGCATCGCCACGACGATCCTGGCAGTGTCCTGCGCGCTCGTCGGCGCCTACGCCTTCAAGGGGCCGTTCTGGGCGCTGTCGGCCGGCTGGCTCTCGGCCGGGACGCTCGCGGCGGGCCTCGCCGGCATCAACGCGATCGCGAACCTCATCGGCGGCGGCCTGATGGTCAACGTCGTCGGCCTCGTGAAGGACGCGACGGGGAGCTTCACCCTCGGCATGCTCCCGGTCGCGGCGCTCGATGCGGCGGCCGCCCTCAGCGTCGTGATGATCAGCCGCGCGCATGCCCGCGACGCGCGCACGGCCGCCGCCGCGGCCTGACGGCTCCGTTTCGCCCCCCTGTCGAGGATCCTCTATGTCGTTCTTCGCGCCCCCGCCGGCCGTCACGGCCGAGATCTTCACGCGCCTGCCGGATCGCTTCCGCAACCCGCGCCCCACCGCCTGGGCGAACGCCAACCGCGGCGGGCACGCCATCGATTCCTTCCTGGAGGGGCCGGTCTTCGACCGCGCCGGCCGGCTCTACGTCACCGACATCCCCCACGGCCGCATCTTCCGCATAGACCCGGCCGGCGAGTGGGAGCTGATCGCCGAGTACGACGGCTGGCCGAACGGGCTGAAGATCCATCGCGACGGGCGCATCTTCATCACCTGCTACAAGCGCGGGATCATGTTGCTCGATCCCGACAGCGGGTCGGTGACGCCGTTCCTGGAGACGGCCGGCTCGGAAGGGTTCAAGGGCGTCAACGACCTCAGCTTCGCGGGGAACGGCGACCTCTACTTCACCGACCAGGGCCAGACCGGGCTGCAGGACCCGACCGGCCGGGTCTACCGCCTGCGCCCGTCCGGCGAACTGACCTGCCTCATCGACACCGTGCCGAGCCCGAACGGCATCGTGATCGACACCGCCATGCAGAACCTCTTCGTCGCGGTGACGCGGGCGCAGCAGATCTGGCGCATCCCGCTCAACGCCAGCGGCCTCGTCGCGAAGGTCGGCGTGTTCTCGCAGCTCCATGGCGGGCTCGGCGGCCCGGACGGCATCGCGCTCGATGCGGAGGGCTGCCTCCTCGTCGCCCATACGGGCTTCGGCTCGGTCTGGCGCCTCTCGCCCGTCGCCGAGCCGATCCTGCGCGTGCGCTCGCCGGCCGGGATCTCGACGACCAACATCGCCTACGGCGGGCAGGACGGTGCGACCCTGTTCATCACCGAATCCCAGACCGGAAGCATCCTGACGGCGCGCATGCCCGCGCCCGGTCAGGCCCTGTTCTCGCACGCCTGAGCGGACGCTCCATGACCCACACGATGACACGGCGCGGGCACCTCGCGCTCCTCGCGGCCGGGGCGGCTTCCATCGCCGGCCCTCGGCCCGTCTCGGCTCAAGCCGTACGCTGGTCCGCCGGAACGGAGAGGCCGAGGCTTACCGTGCCACCGGGCGCGACCGACTGCCACCACCACATCTACGACGCGCGCTTTCCCGCGGCGCCCGCCGCGACCCTGCGCCCGCCGGACGCCAGCGTCGAGGATTACCGGCAACTCCAGCGCCGCCTCGGGCTCACCCGCAACGTCGTGGTGCAGCCCTCGACCTACGGCACCGACAACCGGCTGCTCGTCGAAGCGGTCAAGGCCTTCGGGTCGACCGCCCGCGGCATCGTGATGCTCGACGCGAGCGTCACAGCGGACGAACTGAAGCGCCTGCACGAGGCCGGGATCCGGGGTGTGCGGTTCGGGACGCGCCTACCGGGCGGCGCGCCGATCGAGGACATGGAGCCGGTCGCCCGCAGGATCGCGGATCTCGGCTGGCACATCCAGCTCGTCTCCGAGGGCGAGAAGATCATCGGCTTGAGGGACGTGCTGGAGCGCCTGCCCGTACCAGTGGTGTTCGACCACATGGGGCACCTGCCGGAGCCGGAAGGACCTGACCACCCGGCCTTCGGGGTGATGGCGCGCCTGATCGAGACCCGGGGCGCCTACGTGAAGCTGACCGGCGCCTACATCCTCTCGAAATCCGGCCCGCCCGCTTACGCCGATCGTGGCCGCCTCGCCCGCGCCTACGTCGCGCTCGCGCCCGAGCGGCTGATCTGGGGCTCCGACTGGCCGCACCCGACCTCGCCGGCCGAGGGCAAGCCCGACGACGCCGTCCTCCTCGACCTCCTGGCGGAGTGGGCGCCCGATCCGGCCGTGCAGGCCAAGATCCTCGTCTCGAACCCGGCCCGGCTCTACGGCTTCTGAGCCCGGCCCGATCCCATCGTCTTCGGGAGGACATGCTGTGACCACCTTCGACCTGTCGCGGCGCGACATCCTCAAGGCGGCTGGCCTCGGCGCAGCCGCGGCCGCGGGGCTGCCGGGCGGCCCCGCCCTCGCGCAAAACGCAGTGCCGTTCTCCGCCGGCACGGAGCAGCCGAAGACCGAGGTGCCGGCGCAGGCCTGCGACTCGCACATCCACATCTTCTCGACGCGCTTTCCCGCCTCGCCGCACTGGAGAGGCCAGCCGGTGTCCGACAGCGACGTCGCGGCCTACCGCCTGTTCCAGAAGCGGATCGGGACCAGCCGCACCGTTGTCGTGACCCCGTCGACCTACGGCATCGACAACCGTGCCACCCTTGATGGCGTGGCGCAGCTCGGCGCCTCCGCCCGCGCCGTCGTGGTCGTCGACCTCGACGCGACTGAGGCCGAGCTGAGGGACATGGCCGCCCGGGGCACGGTCGGCATCCGGGTCAACTTCGTGACCCCGCAATCCTGGGGCGTCACGACGGCGGAGCGACTGGAAGCGATGGCCCGGAAGGTCCAGCCCTTCGGCTGGCACGTCCAGGTCTACATGACCGGCGATCAGATCGCCGACCACGCCGAGGTGCTGGCGCGCCTGCCGACCCCGCTCGTCATCGACCACCTCGCCCGCCTCCTGCCCGGGCAGGGGCTCAACCACCGCGCCGTGCCGGTCGTCAGGAACCTCCTCGACGGCGGGCGGACCTGGATGAAGCTGTCGGGCGCCTACCTCAACACCACGAGCGGCCCGCCGACCTACGCGGACGCGACCGACGTCGCCAAGCTCTTCGCGAAGGCGGCGCCGGAGCGTATGGTCTGGGGCAGCGACTGGCCGCACCGCGGCGAGAAGCACATGCCGGACGATGCCGGCCTGTTCGATCTCCTGGCCGAGTGGGCTCCGAGCGAGGCCGCGCGACGGCGCATCCTCATCGACAACCCGGCCGCACTTTACGGCTTTGGCACATCCTGAGCAGCGAGCCCTTGGCCAAGCGTGGGCGGGGCCTGAATCCCTGCGCCGCTGCATGATCGGTGTCGGGCCGAGTGTCGAGGGATGACCGCTGGTTCCGGCTATGGGATCTCGTCTCAGGCCCTGCGACGTCCGGGCTTGAGACGCGCAGGAGGCTGATCTCGAAGGTCCGCTGTCGAGCGTCGAGCAGCCGTTCCGTTTGCAGTTATCGAACGTCCGCAACGGGCGCATGCTTTCGGTTCAAGCGGTCATCATCAACGGAGCGGATTGCCTGCTCGCCGGCTATCTCGCGAGGCTGGCCGCTGTGCTCAGGCGGCCAGCAACTCGTCGGCGGGACCGAAGAACTCGTAATGGATGCGGTCCGACCGGACGCCGGCTAGAGCGAGACCGCTTACGAAGGCTCTCAGGAACGGGCGTGGCCCGCACAGGTAGAAGTCCGCCTCGCCAAGCTGTGTGTTCGCCTGAAGCCAGTCCACGCTGATCAGGCCCGCATGATCATAGTCCTGCCCCTGGCGGTCCTCCGCCCGTGGTTCGACGTAGAAGGTTGTGGCCGTGATGTTCCCGTGTGCCTGTGTCAGGAATGCCACATGCTCCTTCATCGCGTGCGTCGAACCGTTCAAGGTGCCGTGCACGTACTGGACCTGAACGTTCGGGTGTTGACTGGCGATGGTCTCCAGCATGCTCATCATGGGCGTCAGGCCGACACCGCCGCTCAACAGGACGACCGGCCGCGGCGACTCCTCGTTGAGGAAGAACTCGCCCGCTGGCGGCGCCACCCTCAGGATCTGTCCTTCCTGTGCCTGGTCGTGCAGCCAATTGGACGCGATCCCGTTCGGCTCACGTTTGACCGAGATCCGATAGGCCTCCTCGCTTGGCGCACTGGAGATGCTGTAGTTGCGCTTCAGCGGGTGCTGGCCCGGGATGTCGATCCAGAATGTCAGGTACTGCCCCGGCTGGTGGTGCAGGACGCGTCCGCCGTCCTCTGGGCGCAGAATGAAGGAGGTGATGATCTCGCTCTCGCGCCTCCTGCTGTCGATCTTGAAGTTGCGCCACCCCCGCCATCCGCCGGGAGCTGCGGCCAAGCTGGTGTAGATCGCGGTCTCACGCCCGATCAGAACGTGGGCAAGGAACCAGTAGGCCTCGCCCCACGCGGCGAGGATCTCGTCGGTTGCGGCCCCGCCCAGCACGTCCTTGATGGCTCCGAGGAGCGCCTCGGCGACGTGCGGGTAATGGTCGGGCAGGATGGTGAGCCCGACATGCTTCTGCGCGATGCGCTCGACTGCCGGAGCAAGGGCGCCGAGGTTGTCGATGTTTTGAGCGTAGGCGAGCACCGCCTGGGCCAGCGCCTTGGGCTGCGACCCGGTCTCACCATGATGCGACTGGTTGAAGAGATCGCGGATGTCGGGGTTTTGGAACATGCGCTCGTACATGCGCCGCGTGATAGCGAGGCCGTGCTGCTGGAGGGCGGGAACTGTCGCCTTGACGAGGTGGATGGTCGCGTCGCTCAGAGAGTCGGTCATGAGCTGATCTTCCTGGTGAATTGCTGGATATGACACTATTGAGGCGTGACGAATCAGGACAACCAATGCCCGCTTTCCATTGATGAAACCCGCAGGATGTTATTAAGCACGAGGATCCTGAGTTCGCCTGCTGTTTCATATTCCTTGAGCTGCCAAATTCATGACTCAGCGAGTGTGCAGGTGTTAGCACACAGCATCTTTCGACAGCAGAGGGCATTCGCCCCATTCAGCACGGACGCGTTCGGCGCCGTTGTTACTAGGCCGGCCAGCGATCATGGCCCGCGCTGCCGCCAGCTGCCTGTGAGAAGCGCTGAAAAACATTCGCATGACACTGGATCCTATTACATCGGTCCGTGCAAGTATAGGCCGTGCGATCGGCGCAGCCTTGATTTAGCGCAAGAGCCGAGCTGGTGCATAGCCCATTGCCGTCAACATGTCGGATCGTGACCCGTTCCGGACATTTGCGGCGCGTGCAAGAAGCGTCCGATTTCGAAGAGTTTCCCGACACGGTTCCCTGCCACCAGCCAGCCCGCAGGGCTTTCATGTCAAGCGCGTGAGAGGACGCAGCTACCGTGGCCGTGAGGAGTCAGTCTTTCATGGCATGCGGAACAGCAGCCCTGCGGAGGCGGTGTCTCGCGCGGAGCTAGAGCTGGTCCCGAGCCGCTAGAGACGGATCTGCGGGTTGCGCGTTGGCGGGTGAAGGAGCTTGCCGATGCCCTCACCGCTCTCTGTGGACCTGCGCGAGCGTGTGGTCGCTGCCGTCGCGGCGGGGGCCTCCTGCCATCGCGCCGCGGCTCGCTTCGGGGTCAGCGTGTCGAGCGCCAGCCGCTGGTGCGGGCAGTCTGCCCGAGAAGGGCACGTCGTGCCCAAGCCGATGGGCGGCGATCATACGTCGCAGCGGATTGAGGCCCATGCCGAGTTGATCCTGTCGACCTCCGAGCAGGAACCGCGTCTCCTTCTGCGCGAGTTGCGCGACCGACTGGCTGAGCAGGGCGTGAAGACCAGCACGAGTGGTCTGTCGCGCTTCTTTGCCCGGCACCGGATCACCTGGAAAAGGGGGCGACGCACGCATCTGAGCAGGAGCGTGCGGACGTAAGGGCCGCTCGCGAGGCGTGGTTCGAGGCGCAGCTCGAACTTGATCCGGACCGGCTCGTGTTCCTGGACGAGACGGCCACGGCCACCAACATGGCGCGGCGCTACGGTTGGGCTCCGCGCGGCGAGCGCTGCCGGCTCGCAGCCCCGCAGGGACATTACAAGACCACCACCGTCACGGCGGCCCTGCGCACGCGCGGGTTATGTGCCATCGCGCTGTTGGACGGCCCCACGAACGGCACCCGCTTCCGCAGCTACGTCGCAGAGACTCTGGTGCCGGTGCTGCAGCCCGGTGACATCGTCGTCATGGACAACCTGCCCGCTCACAAGGTCGCCGGGGTGCGTGAGGGTATCGAGGCCGCGGGAGCGCGGCTGCTCTACCTCCCGTCCTACAGTCCTGATTTCAACCCGATCGAGCAGGTCTTCGCGAAGCTCAAGGCGCTGTTGCGCCGTGCGGCCGCCCGCACGATCCCGGATCTCTGGGCGGCAATCCGGCAGGCCTTCACCCACTTCACACCGCAGGAATGCCGCAACTACCTCACCGCTGCCGGATACGAAAACGACTTAGCCGTCGCTACCTGACCGGGAGCAGCTCTAGATGAAGGTCCATGGGCCGCTGAGGCGGCAGCCCGTCCTCGACGCCGCGCCACACTCGGTGCCTTACCGCTAAGCCTTATACCGTCGCGCTTAAGCACTGACGCGTGCGATGTATGGGAAGTTGGCCAGGGAGCGGATGTGGCCTGGCTCTGCGGCGAGTGCGTTCCAGGCGGTGCAGCATGCGTCGAGGATCGCCTCGTAATCGTGGAACACTCGTGCAGAGAGGAAGCGCTCGCGCAGGTACAGCCAGATCCGCTCGACCGGATTGAGTTCGGGGCTGTAGGCGGGCAGCCGCACCAGCGTCACGGTGTCGGGCACGCGCAGATCCTTGGCGATGTGCCAGCCCGCCCCGTCCAGTACCACGACGGCATGCGTGTCCGGCTCGCGCGTGGCCGCAAACTGCGCCAGGAACAGGTTCATCGCCTCGGTCGAGACGCGCGGCAGCACCAGGCCGAAGGCCGAGCCGGTTTCCGGCTCGACGGCGGCAAAGATGTAGGCGGACTGGAAACGGCCGGAGCTATGCGGGAGATTGGGTGACGCGCTGGGCGTGAGGGCGGCGTATCGAGGCGGGTGTCGAGCCTGCCAGAGCCTCTCAGTGAGAGCGATACGCCATGGACAGCCCTACCAACATCGTGCGGCTTCGTCAGCCGGATGAGATCGACGATTCCCTGACCGAGGTGCTGCGCGCCGGCGCCCGCCGCCTGCTTGCGCAGGCCGTCGAGCTCGAGGCCGAGGCCTTCCTCACCGCCATGCAGGATCTGCGGTTACCGGACGGACGCGCCCGCCTCGTGCGCCACGGGCACGGTCCGGAACGCGAGATCCAGACCGGCATCGGCCCAGTGCCGGTCGCGCGGGTGCGCATCCGGGATCGCGGCGCGAGCAGCCCCGCGGAGCAGATCCGGTTCTCCTCGACGATCCTGCCGAAGTGGGCGCGGCGCACCCGCAGCCTGGATGCCCTGCTGCCGGTCCTCTACCTGCGCGGGATCTCCACCGGCGACTTCCAGGAAGCGCTCGCCGCCCTCCTGGGCAAGGACGCCCCGAACCTGTCGCCGGCCGTCATCTCTCGGCTGACGGCGAGCTGGGCGGACGAGTACGCTCGCTGGCAGGCCCGCGATCTCTCCGCCCGTCACTCCGTCTACGTCTGGGCCGACGGCGTCTACCTGCAGGCCCGGATGGAGGATCAGGCCGAGTGCATGCTGGTTCTGATCGGCGCCACGCCGGAGGGCAAGAAGGAACTGGTCGGCTTCCAGGTCGGGGTGCGCGAGAGCGCCCAGAGCTGGCGGGAGTTGCTGGTGGACGTGAAGCGGCGCGGGCTCTCGATCGAGCCGAAGATCGCGGTCGGCGACGGGGCGCTGGGCTTCTGGAAGGCGCTCGACGAGGTGTTCCCGGGCACGCGCCATCAGCGCTGCTGGCAGCACAAGACCGCCAACGTCCTCAACAAAGTGCCGAAGTCGCTCCAGCTGGCGATGAAGGCGGACCTGCGCGAGATCTCCGGAGCGTCCACCCGAGCGGCGGCCGAGGTGGCGATGGATGTCTTCGTTGAGAAGTACGGGACCAAGTACGCCCGCGCGAGCGAGTGCCTGACGAAGGACCGCGACACCCTGCTGGCGTTCTACGACATGCCGGCCGAGCACTGGGATCATCTTCGGACCACGAACCCGATCGAGAGCGTGTTCGCCACGGTCCGACACCGCACCGTGCGGACCAAGGGCGCGCTCTCGCCCACGACCGCCAAGCTGATGGTGTTCAAGCTGGTGATGGCGGCCGCCAAGACCTGGCGGCGGCTGAAGGGCGAGAACCAGTTGCCGAAGGTGGTGGCGGGTGTCACTTTCCGGGACGGGACCGAGGTCGTCGCGAGCCCAGATCACCGCGCCGCCTGACCGCCTCCGTCACCCAAATTCCTGCATAGCTCAAACGGCCGTCGCAGCGTCCCGACGGGCGCTGACCCCGCATCCACCAGCGACGGCCGCTGCGCCCCTTCTGCCCGACCCGCGCCTCGTCCATGAAAAAGAGGCGGATCTGCTGGCCGGGATGCGCCTCGGCGGCGCTCGTCAGAGCCGCGCGGCGCCCCTTTTTGCGAAGGCGGCGGCAGCTCTGGCGTCGCGCTGCGGATGAACGGGGCGCGTCTTCCGCTTCGACAAGCCCAGCCGGCGCACCAGGCGCGACATCGACTGGGGCAGCATGGTCTTGCCGAAGCGGGCTTCGATGAAGCGGCACAGGTCCGGCAGGGTCCAACTGGCGGGCTCGCCGCGGTCGGGATCGGGGCCCCGCAGGATATGGTGGACCAGCACCGCTTGCTCGCCCTCGCTCAGGCGCTCCGGCCGGCGGCCGGGCGGGCGGTCGACCAAGCCGGCGAGCCCCTCGGCGTTGAAGCGCTTGACGGCATCGCAGAGCGCCTGTCGCTCGATCCCGGCCGCCCGTGCTGCCTCGGCCCGGCTCATGCCATCGAGCGCGTTGGCCACGGCTAGGAGGCGCAGAGCGGTACGCCGACGCGGCTCCCGCTTGGCCTGCCGTCGCAGTTCGGCGGCTGTGGCGATGTCGGTCCGGATCTCGACGGCACCCGTCACAGGCTCCTCCCCGCTTCAGGCAAGCAGCGAATCACGTCTGCTGATCCGTGAAAACCCTCTACGAGTCAAAATATAAGCGCGACGGTTTTACAGAATGTCTCGACAGCCGCGGGCAGGGTACGGCCAGCTTTCTTGATCAGACAGACCGCGCGTTCGAACCGTGGATCGGCGATCGGCCTTGAGCGGAGCGTGGCCTCGGCCCGGATCTCACGGGCGGAGCCTGGTAGGATCGTTAGGCCGAGGCCGGCCCGAACCATGCCTACCGCCGTCATCATGTAGGTCGCCTCACAGGCCACCACGGGAAGCCGGCCCGCCTCGATGAAGGCCCTATCGACCACTGCCCGCACACTGGTAGCGGGGTCCATCAACACCAAGGGATGCTCGGCGAGTACTTCAGTCGTGACATTCGGTATCGTGCCGATCGGGTGGTCATGCGGATAGACGACATGCAGGACATCGCTCGTCCGATAAAGCGTACTGACCTCTGGATCGCGGATCTCGCCGCCGATGATGCCCAGATCAACCTCCTCGCTTCGCACGAGGTCTAACACCCGCTGCGCGATCACGTCCTTGATCTGAAACGTCACGCCGGGATGGTCGGCACGGAACAGCGCAATCGCTTCGGCCAACGAACTCGCAGCGAAGGAGGGCAGCGTCGCAACACGCACGACCCCGTAGCGTTGGGCTGCGAGGTCGCGGGTGTCGATCACCACGCTGTCGAGTTCGCGCAGCACCCGCTGGAACACCGGCAGCAACTCGCGGCCGAGCCGTGTCGGCGCCACGGTGCGGCTGGTACGGTCAAGCAGCCGTGCATCGAGCGCCTCTTCCAGACGGCGGATCTGAACCGTGAGGGCGGGCTGCGATAGGTTCAGGAGGGTGGCCGCGCGGGTGAAACTGCCCGTCTGGACGACGGATACGAAGGCTCGGAGCTGCCGTAGATTCAGATCCATAGTTTGAGTTTATCGCAGCGATCCAATCTTTTCAATTGCGTTATGTAGTGTTTGGCGGCTTCCTCACAAAAGTAGCGGCGCCGAGTCAAAGCGTGCCGCAAATCCTATGGGAGGAACGGATGCTGGCCCTGCTTGGCCTGTGCACGATCGCGCTGCTACTCGCCGTCATTCTCACCAAACGGATGTCGCCCCTCGTCGCGCTAATCGTCATCCCAGTCGCGGCCGCCCTGATCGGTGGCTTCGGGCTCGACACCGGCAAGTTCGTGCTCTCCGGCATCCAGAATCTCGCGGGCGTGGTCGGCATGTTCGTGTTCGCGATCCTGTTCTTCGGGATCGTCAGCGACGCCGGGATGCTCGACCCGATCATCGACCGCATCCTCGCCACCGTCGGCACGCGCCCGACCCGGATCGTGCCCGGCACGACGCTGCTCGCGCTGCTCATCCACCTCGACGGCTCGGGGGCGGTGACCTTCCTGATCACCATCCCGGCGATGCTGCCGCTCTACGACCGCGTCGGCATCGACCGGCGCATCCTCGCCTGCGCGGCCTCGCTGGCGGCGGGCGTGAACTTCCTGCCCTGGACCGGGCCGATGATCCGCGCCTCCGCGGCCCTGAAACTACCGATCCCGGAGATCTTTACACCGCTCGTCGCCGTGCAGGCGGTCGGTCTCGTGTTCATCTTCGCGGTCTCGTATTGGCTCGGCCTGCGCGAGGAGCGCCGCCTAGGTCTTGCGGGTGGCTCCGTGGCACCTAACCGACCGGTTCCCTCCACACTTGGCGCCGCGGCGACCGCCGCGCCCGACGCGGTCGGCGGGCCTGCGCGGACCCTGAGCGATGCCGAGCGGGCGCTGCGCCGTCCGGGCCGGTTCTGGGCAAACATCGTCCTGACCGCGATCGTCCTCGGAACGATGGTGTTCATGGCCGAGAAGGTGCCCCCGGCGCTGATGTTCATGCTCGGCACGGCCCTGGCGCTCGTGATCAACTACCCGAACGTCGATGCTCAGCGGCAGCGGATCGACGCCCACGCGAAGGCTGCGATCCTGATGGCCTCGATCCTCCTGGCGGCCGGTGTGTTCACCGGCGTCATGCAGGGCACTGGCATGCTCAAGGCGATGGCCCAGACGGCCGTGACCTTCGTGCCGCCGGAGATGGGTAGACACATTCCCTTTGCCCTCGGCCTCATCTCGATGCCGCTCTCGATGCTGTTCGACCCCGACTCGTTCTACTTCGGCGTTCTGCCCGTCGTGGCCGAGGTCGCCCACCAACTCGGCGTACCGCCGGTGCAGGTCGCTCAGGGCGCGCTACTCGGTCAGATGACGACCGGCTTCCCTGTCAGCCCGCTCACCCCCGCGACCTTCCTCGTCTGCGGCCTCACCGGCATCGATCTGGCCGACCACCAGAAGTTCACCTTCCCGTTCCTGCTCGCCGCCTCGGTGGTGATGACCTTCGCCTGCGTCCTGCTCGGCGTGTTCCCTCTCTGAAAGCGGAGACCGAACAATGAAAACCATCCACCTAGGCTCCGGCGCCGGCTACGCCGGCGACCGCATCGAGCCCGCGCTCGAACTCGCCGAGAAGGGCAACATCGACTACCTGGTGTTCGAGTGCTTGGCCGAGCGCACCATTGCGCTGGCGCAGCAGGCGAAGATGCGGAACCCGGACGGCGGCTACGATCCGCTGCTAGAGGCCCGCATGCGGGCAGTGCTGGCGCCGTGCCGGGAGCGCCGGATCCGCATCGTCACCAACATGGGCGCGGCAAACCCCGTCGCCGCCGCGAAGAAAACCCAGGCCATCGCCCGAGAGCTCGGCCTGAACGGGCTGAAGGTCGCCGCGGTCACGGGCGACGATCTGCTCGATGCGGTGCGCGCCGGCAATTTCACGCTCGAGGAAAGCGGCGAGCGAGTGGCAAACCTCGGCAACCGCGTCATCTCGGCCAACGCCTACCTCGGCGCGGTCCCCATCATCAACGGGCTGGCGGACGGCGCCGACGTGGTGATCACCGGCCGCGTTGGCGATCCAGCCCTGTTCCTCGCACCGCTCGTGCACGAGTTCGGCTGGGCGATGGACGACTGGGAACGCTTAGGGCGCGGCACCCTGGTCGGCCATCTCCTCGAATGCGCCGGACAGATCACCGGCGGCTACTTCGCTGATCCCGGTCAGAAGGACGTGCCTGGCCTAGCACGCCTCGGATTTCCGATCGGCATCGTCGGCGAGGACGGGACGGTGGAAATCACCAAGGTCGCGGGCTCGGGCGGGCAGATTACCCTCGCTACCTGCAAGGAGCAGATGCTCTACGAGGTGCATGATCCGGCCCGCTATCTCCAGCCAGACGTGGTCGGCGACTTCACCGGGGTCGAGATGGAGCAGGTAGGTCCCGACAGGGTGCGGGTGACCGGCGCGACAGGCGCGCCCGCTACCGGCTTGCTCAAGGTCTCCGTCGGCTACGTGGACTCCTACGTCGGCGAGGGGCAGATCTCCTACGCTGGGCCCGGCGCGCTGGCCCGCGGTCGGCTCGCCCGCGAAGTGGTGCGCGAACGGCTCGCGCTCACCGGTGTCCAGACGACCGAGTTGCGCTGCGACTTGATCGGCGTCGATGCCCTGCACGGAGACGCGCTCTCGGGCGGGCGCGAGCCTTACGAGGTCCGCCTGCGCGTCACAGGGCGGACCGAGAGCATGGCCGAGGCGGTGCGGATCGGCAACGAGGTCGAGACGCTCTACACCAATGGTCCTGCCGGCGGCGGCGGCGCCTGGAAGGCAGCCCGCGAGGTCGTGGCGGTACAGTCGGTGCTCGTGCCGGCCGAGCTCGCCCGCCCGGCCGTCCAGTTCGTTGAAGCCTGAAAAGCCGAGAGGTCAGACGATGAAACTGCGTGCGCTCGCCCACTCCCGCACGGGAGACAAGGGCAACACCTCGAACATCTCGGTCATCGCCTACGACCCGGCGGACTACGCCCGCCTCGAAGAGCACGTCACGCCCGAGCGCGTGAAGGAGCATTTTCGCGAGATCGTTACGGGCGAGGTCGTCCGCTACGCGCTTCCGAAGATTGGGGCGCTGAATTTCGTGTTGAAGGGGGCACTCGGCGGCGGCGTGACCCGTTCGCTGGCACTGGACGCACACGGCAAGGGTCTCAGCTCGGCGCTGCTCGACCTGGAAATTCCGGACCAGATCTGAACCGGTCGTGCCCGAGCCTTGCACAGCGGAATAAGCTGCTCGGCGACGCTTGACCCGCTGAGTACGAGCAGATCGTCACCGACACACGTCGAATGAGATATGACCCGTCGCGCATCAATGATCGGGAACATTCAACGGATATCGTTATCGTCCAGAGCCTTCGCCATGCGAAGACGGAGCGGTCCGTGTCGGAATGGAAACGAAGTGAAGAAATGCGCCTGAGAGATGTCGCCGCGGCGCCGCCGTACGTCAGCGCTCCAGACCGCCGCACGGTCACGATCCTGGTTCAACGTATGGGCAATGACGGCGATGAGCGAGATCATCACGTGCGCGCCGGGTGACTGCGCCGCTCGATCGGCCCAGACGGCAGCTTGCCTGACATCGCCCTGGATCAGGCACGTCAGCGCCCGGGTCGCCAGCATAGCATAGAAGAAGGGATCAAGCGGGCTGAGAGACATCGCGATCTCGACGTTCTCCATGCCATTCAGATCCCGTTCGGAGATCGCATCGGCCCAGGCTCGCGCATAGAAACCCTGAGCGAAACTGGGACTGAGCACCGTCGACCGATCCAGCCAGGGAAAGCTCCGGTCGACGTCCCCCGTCAGCCAGAAGGACCGGCCCATCGTGAAGTTGGCGAACGGATCGAGCGGATCAAGGTCCACGCTGCGCTCCGCGAAGGCTCGCGCAGCCCTGGTATCGCCGGCCGGGTCGCCGGAATAGCGAAGAAACGCGCTCTGGAAATGTGTCGAGGACAGCCCGGCATTGGCTCGAGCGAAACCGGGGTCGAGGGCGAGAGCGCGCTCAAACAATGCCGCCGCGGCGGCATTGTCCTCACGGGTAAATCGGTGGAGATGCCGCAGGCCCAGGTGATAAGCGGACCAGGCATTCAGGCAACTCGGTGCCGCAAGGCTCGCGAGAGCCGCTTCGTGGAGCGGAATCTGGAGTTCGAGGGCCGAGATGATGCTCGCCGCGATCCGAGCCCGCATCTCGTGAATGCCGTCGATCGGCCCGGCAGTGCGGTCTGCCCAGAGCACCTCTCCGGTCCGCGTATCGGTGAGTTCGGCCGTGATCAGGACGCGGCTCGCCGCGGTCTCGACGACGCCGCTGAGGCAGTAGCTGGCGTTGAGCAAGTGTCCGATGCGGCAGGCGTCCGGATGTTCCGACCGGAACCGGAACGAGGAGCCGCGCGCAATGACGAACAGCCATCGCAACCGGGAGAGAGCGACGATGAGGTCATGAGCGAGAGCCTCGCCGAGGGCCGGATGAAGATCCGAGGCGGCAACGAGCTGGAATGGAAGAATGGCGATGGATGGCCTCGAATGCCCTGCCGGCCCTGGTCGCGTCTCGGCGGGGTCCAGGGCGCGCGCCGGCGGCAGCGATCGGTGTCCCTCTGTCGTCACGTCCGCGACGAAGCGAAAGCCCTGGCCGTGCAGGGTGCGAATGAGCCGCTGTTCCTTGCCGTCGTCGCCGAGTGCGCGTCGCGCCGACTTGACCCGGCTTGAGAGGGCGGAATCCGACACGATCCGGCCGCCCCACACCTTCGCGATGATCTCCTCCTTGGGCACCATACGGTCCCGGTTCTCCACCAGGAGCAGGAGCAGCCCGAAGACCTGCCGCTCGACAGGCACAATCAGCCCGTGACGGCGCAGCTCGACCCGGTCCGCATCGAGTTCGAACTCGTCGAACAGGTAGGGCATTGCCGGTCCTTCGTGGACGAGCGGATGCAGCATGCCGGTTCTACCACATCTCCACGATCTCTCCCCACTCCCTCCAGGTCTCCTCCCAGCGTCGCTACGGGCACCTGGATTAGAACATGCGGCCAGCACGCCCTGCGACGGTGCAGGACGGAGGCAGAGGAGAAGGATCATGCCGCTCGTCGACATTCAGCTCATCGAAGGCGTGTTCACGGAAGAGCAGAAGGCGGGGATGATCGAGAAGGTCACCGACGCCATGGTCGAGATCGAAGGCGAGGCCATGCGTGGCGTGACCTGGGTGCGGGTCCAGGAGTTCCGGAGTGGAGCCTGGGGCATAGGCGGCAAGGGCCTCACCACCCAGGCCGTCAAGGCTCTGAGATCGTAATCGACTAAGGTCCGGATCCATTCGGTCCGGCGGTCTGAGGGCACCTCGCCGCCGGTCCGTCGGCTGGCACGCGCGTGCGGGCACGACACTCCTGTCAACGGGCTTCGAACCTTCCGCAATTTCGGGCGCGCAATTTTCCTCAGATCGGCGGGCTCGGCGGTCAGGCGATGCCGAGGTGAGCACCTCCATTCTTGGGCGGGCGTCCGCGCCGACGCGGAGGCGGGGCGAGCGGCGGAGCCTGCAGGGCTGCCTTCGAGCGGATGTGCTCGGGCATGAGCGCGGTGTGCTGGCGCAGCCGGTAGCTTGAGCCCTCGATCTGCACCACCACGGCGTGGTGAAGCAACCGGTCCAGCAGCGCGGTCGCCACCACCGGATCGCCGAACACCTCCCCCCACTCTGCAAAGCCGCGGTTCGAGGTCAGGACCATCGCGCCCCGCTCGTAGCGCGCGTTGACGAGCTGGAAGAACAGGTTGCCCCCGCCCGGCACCACCGGCAGGTCGCCGATCTCGTCCACGATCAGCAGCGCCGGCCGGCAGAAGGAGCGGATCTTCTCGCGCAACGTTCCTTCCCGCTCGGCCCGCGCCAGCGTTCCCACAAGGTCGGCCAGGGTGGTGAAGTACACGCTGCGGCCCGCCTTCACCGCCTCGACCCCGAGGGCCACCGCCAAGTGGCTCTTGCCGGTGCCGGGCGGGCCGAGGAAGTGCAGCACCTCGCAGCGGTCCACGAAGCCCAGCTCGGCCAGGGCCAGGATGCGGGTGCGGTCGAGCGAGGGCTGGAAGGCGAAGTCGAAGCCCGACAGCGTCTTGACCGTCGAGAGCCGCGCCATCACCAGCGCGGTCTTCACCCGCCGGCTCTCGCTTAGGCTCAGCTCCTCGCTCAGCAGGGCATCGACCGCCTCCAGCGCGCTGAGTTCGCCGCGCTCCAGCCGCCGCACGGTGGTGTCGACGATCTCCAGGGCGCGCGGCATCTTCAGCCCTACCAGCGTGGCCTTGATCCGCTCGACCAGTGGGGGGATCAGCTCGCCAGTTCCGCTCATGCCGCGTCTCCCCGGTCGGTCCTGGGCACGCCGGCTCCCGCGAGTTGGCGGGCTACGGCGTCGTAGATGGCCAGCGGGCGACGCGCGACCTGGTCGCCGGCGCGCCTGACGACCACCGGCTCGGCAGGGTCTCGTGGCTCGGGCGGGGGAGATCGCGGCCGCCGATGGGCTGGATCGACCTGCGTCAGCCCACGCCCTTCCAGGGGCAGGTGGCAGGCAACGAGCTCACCCGCCTCGTAGATGCGGATCTGATCGGCCAGCACGTGCACCTCCAGGGCGCGGCGGCGGGTGGTGTCGGGCACGCTGTAGAGATTGCCCGCCACCGAGACGAAGCCCTCGTGGGTGACGCGCCGCTCCAGGCTGAGCACGGCTTCGTAGGGCACGGGCGGCAGCGCCCGCAGCTGGCTGCGCTCCTCCGCGAAGGCGTCGGCGACGATCCGCTTGGTCGTGGCGTGCCGGCGGGCGTTGGCCACGGTGTCGAGCCAGTGCCGCAGCTGGTCGTTCAGGTCGTCGAGGTTGCGGAACGAGCGGGCGAGGAAGAAGTCCTCGCGCAGGTAGCGGAACGGGCGCTCGACCTTGCCCTTGGTCTTGGCCCGGTAGGGACGGCAGGCGCGCGGCAGGAACCCGTAGTGGCGCGCGAGATCGAGAAGGCTGCGGTTATAGATGACCAAGCCGTCGGGATCCTCGCCGATCACGGCGGTCTTCATGCGGTCGTAGAGGATCTCGCGCGGGGCGCCTCCGAGGGCCTGGAAGGCGGCGATGTGGCAGCGCAGGACCGTCTGCAGATCCTGGTGGACGACGAAGCGGGCCCAGAGATAGCGCGAGTGGCCCAGCACCATCGCGAACAGCCAGACGATGCGGGTCACGCCCGGCTCGTCGGCGAAGACGACCTCGAAGCGGGCGAGGTCGACCTGGGCCTGCTCGCCCGGCGGGGTCTCGAAGCGGCGCTCGATAGGCAGAGGAGCTGAGGGGCGAAGCAGGGCCACGGCTCGCTTCACGGCGGTGTAGGCCCCTGCGAAGCCGCGCTCCTTCAACTCGCGCCAGAGACGGACGGCCGTAAGCTGCGGGTAGGCGGCCAGGCGCTCGCGCAGGTAGGGCAGGAAGGCGTCGGTGGCCCGCGCGCGGGGGGATCGCGGTCCGTAGACGGGCGGCTCGAGGCCGCGGGCGATGTACTTGGCGACGGTCTTGCGGTCGAGGCCGAGCTGGCGGGCGATGGCGGTGACCGAGAGGCCCTGCCGGTGGAGGTCCAGGATCGTCATGAGTTCCCCGAGGCTGACCACCGCGCCGCTCCCTCCCGCCACGGGGACCAGCTTCGGTGAGACGGCCGCCGCGCGGGCATCCCGCCTCAAACAGGAGGCTCAGGGGCGGCCGGGAGGGTGGGGAAAATTGCAGGCCCACAAGTGAGGAGGATCCAACGCCCGCTCACACACTCCGTCGTATTGAGGCGGCCTTCAGGCACCTTCGCAGCTAACGCTCCTCGCTGTTCTCGCCATGAATGCGCTGACGAACCGCTCCTCGGAGCGTGCCGCGATCGACGGCTATGCCGAAGGGAGCCGCCGACTTCTGGACATGGCGCGGCAACGCCTGTCGCGGTGCGAGCGTGGCGAGGTGCGCGAAGGCGCGGCGCTGACGATTGCGGAGATCGTGGAGGCGATGACGCGCATCGACGCCCTGATCCAGGACCGCCGTGCGCGCCTGATCCAGGCTGAGGTTCCGGCCTCGACTGTCAGTCCGGGTCGGGAGCGCCGCCGCTGGTGGCCGATCATGGCTCTCGGTCGAGCATGGCGGGTGCTGCCGAGCTGAGATCAGCACCGGGCCGCTGGTCGCGAGTTTGATCTCAGTCCGCTCACACCTCAGGCCGGCTTCGGGGGCTGAGGATCAGCCTGTCCTCGCGGAGCGCAGCCAGAGCATTTTCCGGCGAAGCGGACGCCGGTTCGCCGCGGAAAATGCCGCAAAACCAGAGGCCTAGAGCAAGAGCCGATTGCAACGCGATCGGTTCTTGCTCTCGCTGCGCCCAAGGCGAAATCATGACCCATAGCGGCCCCTCGCGGCGGATGTCGGGAATGACCGGTTGCGTGGGTTTTCCGGGCGTTTGATTTCCGGACGCGCTTCTCTCATCTCCGCCGGCACGCCGTCCTCGCGCATCAGGCGAGTCAGCGGGCGCGGCTACCCTGGCCGTGAAGAATCGGTCTCATTGTTTACATGCCAGCCGACGAGTAGAGCGCAAAAGAGTGTGGCTCGCCTGGCTCTAGAGCATTTTCCGACGAAGTGGATGCCGGTTCGTCGCAGAAAATGCGGCAAGATCAAAGACCTAGAGCAGCACCCGATTGCAACGTGATCGGGTGCTGCTCTAGATGAAAGCGGGTGGCCTGCTTTCAACGCGGATCTACTCAGCTCAGCTCTCCAGGTAACCTCGTACGGGCAGGAGCCCATGACGGGAAAGGGATTCCATAACTGTCCTCAAAACCGAGTGAGGAAGATGCCCCCCCGCATAGAGCCTCGGCGGCGATGCTTGGAGCGCGTCGCGGCCATATGCCATGATATGAGCAATGGCCTTATTCGCGTTCGTGAATGCATTGCCCTGCCGCACTTCGATAACGGCCCTAAAAGCGTCGGCAACCGCCGCCGATATGGACGCCGAGCACTGCTCAGCTTCTGTGAAGCGGCCTTGCTGGAGATGCTCGAGCACCGTCGCGAGCTGGGCCGGGAAGGCGTTGGCAGTGCTGAGCAGGAAGCCATCGTACACGCCGCCGTGCGCTTTGCTCCATTGAGCATAGTCGCCTTCGGCGCCCCGCAGGAGCGTCACCCCAGCGGGCATCCGGCCTGACAGCGCAACCTCATCGGTGCCGCTGCTGTCCTTGAACAGCAGCAGGTTCGGGAAGCGCTCCGCCAGCCCAGCGACCAGTGCCGGCGTCATGGTGTTCCCGGTCACTTGCGGCAGCTGGTAAAGAGCGATTGGCAGACCACGCTCAAACACAGGCGCGAGTGCCGCGCCGATCGCGTTTTGCGAGAGGGGCGGGTCGGAGGTCGGCGGTGCGACTGTGAGCCCGCGGACGTGACTTGCCGCCAAGGCGTCGGCGACCGAATCTGTCCCGGCACGCCGGCAAAGATAATCCAGAACTTTGTCGATCAGAGCAAGCATGGCATCCGTCGTTGGGCGCAGGACACCAACAAGGAGATCCAGGCCATGTTGAGCAGCGAAGGGAAGCACAACTTCCAGTGCCGCGAGCGCCTCCGCATCATTCATTTCCCACGCATCACCGGTTGAGCCAGGTACGAGATAGCCCTTCACGTGAGGTGTCATAAAAGCCAAATGCGCGAGTTGGCGGTCGCGATCGATGCGTCCCGCTTCATCGTAGAACACGAGTGTCGGCGACCAGAGCATCGGAACGCCAGCTGGGAAGAGCAGACCCGTGAGCGTCGTGCGGTCGGTCGGGAGGTCATGAACTACAGGCATGGTTGCCGCTCCTCGCTCACCACCGCTTGAGCCGCGGGGCCAACCTGCGCCCCCGAAGCAGCTCACTCCCCCTGTCAACTGACCAGAGGATCAGAGCCCATCGTCGTCAGAGGCGATAACGCGCCGAACGAGGCGAAGCTCCTCCAGGATTTGCTCGCGCGAGGAGCCCTGGGCGGCCTCGGTCGAAGGTCCGGACGTGGCGCGCAGGCGAATATTCCGAATGCGTATGGGTTGACGATGCCCATTGAACGGCACCGCTCCGGTGGCCGATGGCACATCATATGGGTAGAGGGAGTGTTGAGCTTCACGAGCGGCGCTACGCACATCGAGGTAGAATGGTTCGCTGCTCAATCGGGACACGTTAAGAGGGGAGGAGATAGCCAGAAACGCACCCGCTGTTCTGCTCCTGCACGGCGCAGACGGCCTGACTTTCGCAGATGGATCTCGTTTGGCCGCACGCACCATCGCGGCTTCCGGCTCTCACGTCGCCTTCGTCTACTACCTCGATCGCACGGGCGATCGGCGGGTCGCCTCCGCACGAATGCGGCAGAACTTCTCCCTCTGGGCGGCCACCGTGCGGGACGCTGTGGACTGGCTGGTGAAGCAACCCGGTGTGGACGCGAACCGTCTCGGCATCGTGGGCATCTCGCTGGGTGCAGCTCTCGCCTTCGAGACGGCCGCGGCCGATGGGCGCGCGAAGGCCATCGTCGACTGCTTCGGGCCCTGCCGAAACAGCTCGCCGCGCACCGGCCGCGGCTCCCGCCCAGGTTGATTCTGCACGGAGTCATGGATCCAATCGTACCGGTGTCGCGGGCTTACGCGATCGAACGCCTGCTCAAGGAGCAGGGGACGTCTTACGAGACCAAGGTCAATCCAGGCCAGGGGCGTGGCCTCACGGTGCGGCCCAGGTTGATGTGGCCGCTCGGGTGGCGAGCTTCCTGGACCGGTGACTTCGCTCGAACTGAGCTGCCATGCTCGTTCGCCGTGGCTTGATCTTCGAGGAGAGCGGTGCGAACAGGCAGGGCCGGTTGGGGTTGAAATGGCAGCACGATCGGGAGATCAGCCATGCTAGGCAACAAGGTGCTGGTCGTCGCCACCTCGCATGCGGAGCTCGGCTCAAGCGGCCATCGCACCGGCGTGTGGCTGGAGGAGCTCGCCACCCCCTACTACGTCCTGCAGGACGGTGGTGCCGACATCACGCTGGTGTCGATCCGTGGCGGCGAGATCCCCTTCGACCCCCGCAGCGTACCGGCCGAGGCCGGCCGGGGACCCGGTGACAAACCCGCCGACCAGCAGGAGGTACCGGCGTCGGTCCGGCGCTTCCTCGCGGATGAGCGAGCCCGAGCGGTAGCGAAGAACTCTCCGGCTCTGACGAGCGTGGATCCGCAGGCGTTCGATGCCGTGTTCCTACCGGGTGGACACGGACCGATGTGGGATGCGGCCAACGATGACACGCTCGCGCGGATCATCGGCTCCATGATCGATGCCGGCAAATTCGTTGCGGCGGTCTGCCATGGCCCTGCGGGCCTCGTGCGCGCTAAGCGTCGGGACGGGCACCCCATCGTCGAGGGCCGTAGAGTGAGCGCCTTCACCAACACGGAAGAGGAGGCAGTCGGATTGACCAAGGTTGTTCCTTTTCTGCTGGAGGACCGGCTGAAGGAGCTCGGCGGCAAGTTCGAGCGTGGTCCGGACTGGCAGCCCTATGCGGTGCGGGACGGCAACCTGATCACGGGCCAGAACCCGCAATCCTCGGATCTCGTCGGCCGCCACGTGCTCCAAGCTCTGTCGCTCTGAGCCAAGTCGTGTCGGCCCAGTTCAAGATCTCCCTGAGGCATGTTCAAGATTATCAATTCCTCGTCGAGTTCGACGAGTCGCTGCCTTCTCTCCTGACCGACGAACCTGATCCGATCGGGGCGGGAGCAGGACCATGCCCCGAGCAGATGCCGGCGACCTCTGTGGCCAAACGCCTTGGCGGCAGCTTGGTCTTTGCGCTCGGGCCGTGCCGGCAGAAAGACTGGGATGAGGGCCAGTTCTTAGCCTCAAGCAAATGATTGCGCCATCAACCGGCCCGTTGAGCGACACTGTTCCAGTACTTTCTTAGCTGCTCTTCTCGCTCGCGGCCCGGCCAGACTCGGTCTTCACTGTAGAAGGCCGGCGCGCCTTCGACCTGATTTTCCGTGATGTCCGTATGGTAGCCCTCAAGTTCTTTATCATAGGTCAATATTCCCCACGGGATCGTGAGATGATGGACGCCCAGACCCATAAATCCCCCGAACGTCACATCCACATAGAGGACGCGCCCGCTCACCTTCTCGATCAACAGCCGCTGGATTGTGCCAATCTGATGATTATCCCGGTTGAACACAGCCGTCCCTTCGACGCGATCACTCTCGATAATGGGCTTCAACGAACCGGATTGATCGACGGGACCCCACAGGTAATAGCCACTCTCTAAGATGCCGCCGGCCACCACCGCTCGGCTCACGTCTTGGGTCCACGCCTCATCAGGGCCTAGCTGCAGGAGGCGGGTCCACGGACCATGTTGGGCGGGCAGTCTCTCGCCTGTGGGATCGTAGGTGTACCCGCGCAAGTCGGGGGAGCTTGCAGCTTGGAAGACGTAATACGTTCTCATGAACGCCTCCCTTTGTTCCTGTCGCCAGTGGTGCGGCATCCCTACACAAGGTCAGACGACTTCAGCTTCGATCCCGAGCCATTCCTTGATCTTGCCCATCATGGTCCGGTCTGGCGTTGCCGGTTCAGGAATGCGTTTGGCCTGATCCAGCCTTTCGCTCACCTCGTCCTCGCTCAGAAGGATGGCCTGACGGCCAATGGCCAGGGCCCCTTCGAGCACCGTCAGTCCTTCCTCGAAGCTCAACGGCGTCCTGTACGTGCGCGCATTGATGTAGTTCTGGCGCAAGCGTTCCACCTCGGGTGTGTCCGCGCAGGCCAGGCGGGTGACGAACGGCAGCAACCGTTGGCGTTGCACGTCGTCCGCGTCGTCATTGAGCAGCATCGCGAGGCGGCAGATGGGCCGCGAGAAGCACCGCGGCATCATATCGACCCGCCACACCGACTGGTACGGAAACCCGGCCGCGACGATGGCGGCTTCGTTGATGCAGGTGCCGCCGTCCGGTCCTGGAAACTGGTGGGACCCGGCCTTGAGCCTCCAATTCAGGATGTAATCGAACCGCGTCATGGCTACCTCCATGCCGCCCCCTCAGCAATCTTGGGCGCCGCGGCGCGCCGTCAATGCGGGATCAACCAGCCCGGAGCCTGGTTGGCCTGCTTCTACGGTCGGTGCCCCCTGGCTGGTGAGGAGTGTAGCAGTCCTGATACGTCAACTGATTGCTCTCCCATCGAGGGAACCGCCGAGGCTCCGGCTCGTTGTAAGGCCAAATCACGTCCTACGGAGCATAAGATGTCGCGGCTTGATGAGCGAGCGGCAGCTAGCATATTGCCGCTGCCGTCGATCGGCAAAGCCCTCATCGGGTTTGCAGCATCCACAACAGGCCTGATACTCGCGATGCTGATGCTCGGCGGCATTGCATGACGACTTGCTAGGATAGCCGTCGACGAGCCGGATTTCTTTGATTTTTTCTGTTCGACCATTTCAGCTTCGACCAAGTGAGCACTTAACCTCCGTCGGCTGAGATGGAGGAGTCCTGATGCTGATCAAGGTGCGGTCTCGGCACGCGCATAATATGCTGACGACGAGCGTGCCGCCTGGCACACCGACTGGCTGGTCCTGTTGCTCCGATGATGACGCGAACGCTGGCCATCGCTGGAGCACTCATTGCAACTCTGAGTGCTGCCGAAGAGAATCCTTCGCGGTGCGTGGTTCTCGACAGCGCGGATCTGCTCAATCTGTGCTTGTCGCTCGAACACGAGGACCCGTCTTACTGTCAGCAGATCCATGACCTCGACATGCGCAGATGGTGTCGGACCCAGTTGGGAAATACAGATTTCGAGGAAGAGGAGCCGGATCTGGAGGCTGTGCCCAGTCCGCCAAGGCGTTCCGCTCGACCCGGACGAAAATAGTTGGCTCCGTTATGTTCAGTCGCACCATATGGACGGGGGTTATGCCCTACTCATCCTTGAGCAGCGCGGTCAGGCGGGCGAGAACAACTTCGACAGGTGCCGGCTTCCTGATCCAGGGGACGCGCTGAAACACGACCGGCAGTGTCGCCGTGTGGTCATAGCCGCTATAGACCAGGAACGGGATTCCGCGGCTCTCAAGATCGCGTGCGAGCGCCTCGCACGGCCCATCCGCGAGCGCGTTGTCGAGAACCGCAGCAACCGGCTCGTTGGCCCGCAGCCACTCTTCGGCTTGAGAACAGGTCGGGAATGGGCCGGCAACCGTGAAGCCACGCAGCACCAACTGATCGGCAAGCTCAATGCCGATGAGAGCCTCGTCCTCGGCGATGAGGATGCAACCGCGCGGACCGCGTTCACCGGCCATGCCACTCCTGGGCCATGCCACTCCTGGGCCATGCCACTCCTGTCGCCTCACGGCCGACCTCGATCTGCGTGGACGGGAATGACGCGCCACACGCCGCAAGCGGCGATGAGCCTCCCGACCAGATACAGTTTAGCTCAAGCCGCTGCCGCGGGCGAGTTCGTCGATGGCGAGCGTGGGGTACTCAGTATTCCGGAACCAGCCGCGCTTCCACGAGTGGGGCTGTCACGCTGATCCAAAATCCTTCGGGCCGATGTTCGGTGTTCACCTCCGCCCCGCACTGGGCCTCCAGCATCTTCTGGATCTTCGTGCCCACGCCAGCCCGGAACGGCGGCTTCGCACGATGGCTGCCGTGCTCGGACCACACGAGGTGTAACAGCCGCTTCCCGTCTTGCCTGACGAGGCCCCACTGCACCTTGACCCTCCCGCCGGCAGAAGAGAGCGCCCCGTGGCGTTCAGCGTTCGACCTGAGTTCGTGAAGGGCCATGCCAAGCGGCACGGCGAGGTCCGCAGCAAGATCGAGTTCAGGGCCGTCCAGCACCACGCGGCCGGTGTCATGGCTGAGGTGCCATTCGAACTCGTGCGCGAGAAGGTCGTCGAGGCGTACGGTTTGCCAGTAGTCGTCGGACAGGAGCGCCTGCGTTCTCGCCAGGGAGGCGATCCGGTCGGAGAAGGCGCGGTATAACTCATCGACGCTGCCGCTCGCGCGCGCGGTGACGCCGAACAGGGCCTGGAGTACGGCGAGATTGTTGCGGGTGCGATGGTGCAGCTCGCGGACGAGCAGGTGCTGGCGCGCCTCGCTCTGACGCACAATCGACAGCGCCTCGTCGCGCTCAGTCACGGCCCGGCGCAGCTCAAGCTGGCTCGTCACTTGCCGGGCGAAGACCATCAGAGCCGATGCCTGCTCACGGCTCAGCCCTGCTCGCGGGTTGCGGTCAAGCACACAGAGGCTGCCGAGCGGCAGGCCGTCCGGCGTTTCCAGCCGCGCTCCCGCGTAGAAGCGCAGGTACGGAAAGCTCGCGATCAAGGGGTTGGCTGCGAACCTCGGGTCTAAGCTCATGTCCGGCACGACGGTGAGCCCGGGCGTGAGGACAGTCGTGGCGCAGACTGACACATCGATCGGCGTCTCTCGGATGCCCAGGCCCACCTCGGCCTTGAACCATTGACGGCGGTCCTCGACGAGGCTGATGGCGGCCACCGGTGTTCGGCAGATCTGGGCCGCTAGCTGAACGACCTCGTCGAAGTCGTCTTCTCTGGGTGTATCGAGAACTCGGTAGGCGCGCAGAGCCGCCAGCCGTTTCTCCTCCCATGCTGGACTTTCACACGCGTCCGTCACGCACCACACCCTCACCATCGGATACGGGTCAACAACACAGGATAATCCCGGGTTCAATCGCAGGAGGCCTGGTTGGGGCGCGTTGCTACTTGTCTGGCGCTCGCAGCGGGCCGTCAAGCTGCACTCGAGACGCGCGGGCGCCAGCGCACTGGCGGAGAAACGATCGCCGCTTTCGAGAGGTCCGCTGTCGAGTGTCGAGCGGCCAATCCGGCGACCCTGATCGAAGCTCCGGAAGTCGCGCATCCCTACCGTTCGCTCCTGCGCCAGAGCGGCAGGCATGCGCCAGCTCCGCCATCTAACAACCCTCCGGACCACCCTGCTCCACCCGCTCACCACCTCCACGCAAGACGCACGCGTCCGCTCTCAACCGCCATGCTAGCCTTCGGCAGGCGCAGGAGACGCTGATGGGAGGAAACCATGCTTCGGGCTTCTACGGCTTGCGCCCTCGCGCTGGCCTGCTTGTTCCCCGCCGCGGCCGCGGATCGCGATCCCGGCACCCACGCCGCGTTCAAGCCAGCCCAGCAGGAGGGTTACTTCTTCGTGGGTGGCCGCTACCAGACGGTCCAAGGGAAGGAGATCGCCGTCGGCCACATGTTCGTGCAGTACCACGCTCCGGTGCAGGTCACGCAGCCTTATCCCGTGGTGATGGTGCATGGAACCGCGCAGACCGGGATCAACTTCCTGGGCACCCCCGATGGTCGGCCGGGCTGGGTTGATCGCTTCGTCGAGCGTGGCTTTGCCGTCTACGTGGTCGATCAGGTCGGTCGCGGGCGATCCGGCGACAATCCCGAGGTCTATGGCCCCTACGCCCGGCTCACTACGGGCGATCTGGAGAGCATTTTCACCGGCCAGGAGAACTTCGGCCTCTTTCCGCAGGCGAAGCTTCACACCCAGTGGCCTGGAGGTCCGGGCGTGAAAGGCAACGCCGCGTTCGACCAATTCTATCTCTCCCAAGTGCCCTTCATCGCGAGCGCGTTGAAGAGCGAGGAACTCGTCGATCCCGCGCTCATCGCTCTCTTGGAGAAGATCGGCCCGTCAGTTCTGCTCACCCACTCGCAGGCAGGTGTTTTTGGATGGGCCGTGTCGGACCAGCGGCCGGATCTTGTGAAGGCGCATGTGGCGGTCGAGCCGAATGGTCCGACGTTCTTCGATATCCGGTTCAAGGGCGGTGACGACTGGTACGAGAAAGTCGGCGACGCTCGGGCTCGGCCGTACGGCATCACGCGCGTGCCGCTGCATTTCGAACCGGCGGTCAACTCGCCCACGGATCTCACGATCGCTCAGGCGGAGAAGCCGCTGCGGCCAGGTCAGATCCGGTGCTGGTTGCAGGCCGAGCCAGCGCGCAAGCTGCCGAACCTCGCGAAAGTTCCCGCTGTGATCGTCACCGGCGAGGCATCGTTTCGAGCAACAATGGACGATTGTACCGGGGCTTTCCTCGAACAGGCTGGCGCGAAGCCGGATCGGCTCGCGCTGGCCGAGCACGGCATCCGAGGCAATGGACACATGATGATGCTGGAATCAAACAATCTGGAGGTTGCGGACGCGATCGTCGGGTGGGTCACCGGAAAGCTGCACTGAGCTTGACGAGGTCGCGGCTGGGCCGTGTCGACGCGACTTGGCCAGCCGCCTCGGGATCTCGGCGGCGATGCCGGCTGCAGGAAGGTCTCGGAGGCGGTCTGTCGCACGACGCGATGAAGCTGCGCGGATGATCGGCCGTCCAGTATCAATCTAGAAGCGCGGCCAGCGAGGCTCGCACAAGATTAAGAGCCCCTAACACAACCCACCTTCGCCCCCACCAAGTGGTTTAAATTTCACGAGCGAAGGCGGTTCAGATAGATGCTCTAAGAGTTAGTGGGATTGCCCCGGATCGGTGGGCACCGAGAGCGCTTTCGCGTGAGGTGTGTTTGCCATGCCGAGACCCCGTCCCCCGTACCCGGCGGAGTTCCGCCGCGAGATGGTCGAGTTGGTCCGCGCCGGGCGCGATCCGACCGACCTCGCCCGTGAGTTCGAGCCGTCGGCCCAGGCCATCCGCACCTGGGGGGCCGAGGCCGACCAGCAGGAGGGACGCCGAGAGGCGAAGCCTGCTGCTACTGAGGCCGCGCTGTCGGCGAACGAGCGCGAGGAGCTGCTTCGGCTGCGGCGCGAGAACCGTCAGTTGAAGCTGGAGCGCGACATCCTCTCTCGCGCGACAGCCTGGTTTGCGCGCGAGACCGGAGGTCTGCCGTTTGGATCTTCCGGTTCATGAGCGAGAACCAGGCGCACTTCCCGATTGCCGTCATGGCGCGCGTGCTGGGCGTCTCGAAGGCCGGGGACTACGCCTGGGTCGGCCGACCCCTCTCGGCGCGGGCTCAGGCGGACGAGGTGCTGCTCCGGCGCATCCGCACGATCCACCTGGGCTCGCGTCAGACCTACGGCTCGCCGCGGGTCCAGGCGGAGTTGCGTGACCAGGGCGAGGCTCACAGCCGCAAGCGGATTGCGCGGCTGATGCGCGAGGCGGGTCTCGTCGGGGCGTGCCATCGCCGCGGCGGACCCATGACGACGCGGCGCGATCAGGAGGCCAGACCTGATCCTCCCTCGGTTTCACGGACACCTCTGATCCGCTCTGGCGGAGCGGGGAAGGTGTCGGATGGCGAAGACGAGACGGGAGTTCACGCCCGAGTTCAAACGCGAAGCGGTCGCCCTGCTGGAGAGCAGCGGCCGGCCGCAGATGCAGATCGCGGCCGAGCTCGGGATCCAGCCCTCGATGTTGCGGCAGTGGCGTGCAACGCTGAACGGGGCACCGCCCCGACCGCGGCCGGCAGGATCGACCGGGGCCTTGCCATCAAGCCCGATCGCCTCGCCGTCCGATCAGGCCGCCGAGATCGCCCGTCTGCGGCGTGAGCTCGACCGCACGCGCATGGAGCGCGACGTCCTAAAAAAGCTATCGGCATCTTCGCGGAGATGCCCACGTGACCTACGCCTTCATCGAGCAGCATGCGCGGACCTGGCCGGTGCGTCTCATGTGCCGCGTGCTCGACGTCTCCCCCAGCGGCTTTTACGGGTGGCGGTCACGGCCTGAGAGCGCCCGCTCGGCCTCCAACCGCCAGCTCCTGGACGATGTCCGGCGCATCCATGCCGCCCACCACCGGCGCTATGGTGCCCCACGCGTGCATGCCGCCCTGCGGGCCGAGGGCCGTTCAGCCAGCCGCGGGCGGGTGGAGCGTCTCATGCGCCGGCACGGCATCCGTGCCCTGGCGGGGCGTCGGTTCCGGCCCTGCACGACCGACAGCCGTCACGATCTCCCCATCGCCCGGAACCTCCTGAGGCAGGACTTCTCGGCCGCGCGGCCGAACACGGTTTGGCTGGCCGACATCACCTACCTGCCGACCGGCGAGGGCTGGCTCTACTTGGCTGCCGTCCTCGATCTGGCCACGCGCAAGATCGTCGGCTGGTCGATGCGCGATCATATGCGCACCGAGCTGAGCGTGGCTGCGCTGATGATGGCCGCCCAGCGGCAGCGACCGGCCGCCGGGCTTATCTGCCACTCGGATCGCGGCAGCCAGNACGCGGCCGAGGCCTACCGGAGGCAGCTCGCCGGCATGGCGGCCAGGCCGTCCATGAGCCGGACGGCCTGCTGCTACGGTAATGCCCCGATGGAGAGCTTCTTCCACACCCTCAAGGTCGAGCTCGTCCATCAGCGACGATGGGCGACCCGGGATGAGGCGCGCCGCGACCTGTTCGCTTACATCGAGGGCTACGACAATCGGCAGCGCATCCACTCGGCACTCGGTTATCTCACGCCCGAGCAAGCCGAACGGACCGCGAGCTAAACTCCCCGTGTCCGCGAAATCAGGGGAGGATCAGACTGTGCCACTCGGATCCGAGCCGTGAACTTGGAACACCGATTTGGCCAGATCGATCCCGACTGTGCTAACCTCACCCATGGACGCCTCCTGCAGTGGTGTTGCAACACCTCCACTCTGGCACATCGATGCCGTCAGGGGGCGTCCACCCCAACGCTGTCGAGTGACGAGCGGCCATTCCGGCGGCACTGATCAAAGGTCCGGAAGTGGCGCAGGGCGGATGATCGAACGGCGTGCATCCCGAGGCTTCAGCGCGTAGGAGGGGCGCTCCGCTGCTCTCTTTCGTCCTGATGCGCAAACTCCTGAGCAGGCTCGGCCTGCGCTTCGAAGCTCCCGCCGCCGAGCGCGCCTTCGTGACGCGCTTCACCCTCGACGACCTACCCCGCACGCGCGCGGCGATGCTGCTCGGCGCCTTCATCTACTGCGCCTTCGCCGTCTGGGACTGGATCCTCGACCCGGCGCACTGGACCGAGACCCTATTCCTTCGCCTTGCCGTCGCCCTCGCCGTGCTGCTGCCCGCGACCGCGGCGCTGAGCTGGCCGGCCGCGCGGCGCTGGGCCGAGGAGATCTACCTCGGCTACTGCGTCGTGCCCGGCTGCGTGCTCAGCCTGATCTACCTGCGGCTGGGACCTGGCTTCGACCATGCCGCCGCGGGCATGATCATCGTCATCCTGTTCGTCTCGACGCTGCTGCCGCTGCGCCTGCCCTCGCTCGCCGCGTTCTGCGGCCTGACCTGGCTCTGCTTCGCCGTGTGCGAGACCTTCGCGGTGCACGAGCGGGCGGGCATGCGCTTCGTGAACAACTTCGAGATCGGCATGGCCTACGCGCTCTCCCTCTACGCCGTCGGAGCGCGGGAGGTGCGGGCGCGGCGCCAATTCCGGACAGAGGAGGCACTTCGGCGGGAGAAGGAGCGGTCGGAGATGGCCCTGTCCGAGTTGCGCGAGGCTCAGGCCCATCTTGTGCAGGCCGAGAAGCTGGCGGCCCTCGGCCAACTCGTGGCAGGCGTCGCTCACGAGATCAACACACCGATCGGGCTGGCGCTGACCACCTCGACAGCCGCTGAGGGTGATCTCAGGCAGCTCCAGCGCGCCGTCGAGTCAGGGCAGCTGCGCCGGTCGGATCTCACGCAAGGCCTTGCCCGACTGAGCGAGGGCATGCGGCTGCTATTCTCCAATCTGACGCGGGCCGCCGACCTCGTGCACAGCTTCAAGCAGGTCGCGGTGGACCAAGCCAGCGAGGAGAAGCGCACCTTTGAGCTGCGCGGCTGGCTTGAGGACCTGATGAGCACGCTCGGTCCGCTCGTGCGCCGCAAAGGCCACGCGGTGCGGATCCGCTGCGAGGACGGGATCGTCCTCGATTCCCATCCCGGCGCGCTGGCGCAGGTGATCAGCAATCTGGCCCTCAACGCCATCGTGCACGGTTATCCAGACGGCCGATCAGGCGTGCTCGACGTCGCGGCGTCTCGTTCGGGTGAGGATCGGCTGCGCATCATCGTAGCGGACGACGGCATCGGCATCCCGCCGGAGCACCTGGGCAGGGTATTCGACCCGTTCTTCACCACGGGGCGCGACAAGGGCAGCACGGGGCTCGGCCTGCACATCGTCTTCAATTTGGTCGCCTCGACCCTGCAGGGTCAGATCGCGCTGTCGAGCAGCGAGGGCGGAGGCGCGTGCTTCACCATCGACCTGCCCCTCTCCGTGGATGAAGGGGAGGTGCGCCAAGCAGCCAAACCGCAACCGGTGAGGCGCGCGACCCTCGTGTCCGTTTCCGGCTCGTCCGGACCGTTGGCCGAACCTGATGCGAACGGATGAGAGTGACCCATTCCAGAATTTGGCAGTCCATGCCGGGAATGTCCGGTCGCGAGGGTTTTCCGGACATCCGTTTTCCGATATGGGCCGCTGACATCCTGCGCCACGCTGTGCTCTCGCATCACTTTCAGTGAGGGCGCCTCTCGCACGCCTCCTGCCAGCCGGGAAGGCCGGCCATGCTTCGGTGAGGGTGGCGGTGCGGGCGTCAACGCGGCCGGGGTTGAGGCGGCGAAGCTCATCGGCGGCGCAGGCCGTCCGCTCCTGCGTTTCGGGCCAGGGTGAGCTCATGGCTGGGGATCGCGGCTCGGTGGGCGGTCTGGGCTGGACTGGCCGCCACGGTCCGCAAGAGAGCATGCAAGGCCGTCACGGTCACGTCAGTGCGGCCCGGCTCCTGGGTGGGTTGTCAGAAAGAACGGCTCATGCGAGCGACCCTGCTATGCGCGGGCTCATGGTGCAGTGCGGTATGGTTCCTGCTAGCCATGTTGCGTCGCACAATTTCGAGAGATCAATGGACGCGCTTGCCATACCACTCGCATCGGCAGCATTCTTCACGCTGGGGTGCGCGCTTATACAACGATTGCGCCAGTACGCTGACGAGATGACGCCCATACTTATAGTCTGGGTCGCGATGCTGCTTATGGTAGTAATGACAGTCTATATATTGCAGTATCAAATTGCGCATGGCGGGGTGGCTCAAATGGCGCTACCCGACTCGAATCTGTCGACTATCCCGTAGAATTGTCATGCCAGTGATCTCCTGAGGTTGCCCACGGTCGGGGGAGATGCCGGCCCGGCGGGCGATTTTGGGATCCGAAAGGCCGAGGCCGAGCAGGCCCAGCACGTCGCGCCGCTTCTCGGCGTTCGTCCGGCGCAGGGGCGTTCAGATTGGACAGGTTCGCATGTGGTCTCGGCATCCTGGTCTCGGACGCGCTCGGCCATGCGCTCAATGTCGTCGCGCAGAGCGGCGAGGCACGCCTGATCCTCGCGCACATCGCGGCTGGTCACCCAGTCCAGAACGCACTGCATCCAGTCGAGGCGAGCGCGCATGTCCTGCAGCGACTTTGCCGGCAGGGCGTCCAACAACTCCTCCATGACGTGCTGGCGGGCGCGGACTGCACGCGGATGGTCGATGTAGGTGTCGGCGCGCATCACCCCTGACGCGCCGCCCGACACCGTCCTGACTGCGACCGAGATCACCGCACTCGACCGCATCGATGCGGCTCGCGCGAGACCGCGCCTACAGTGCCGAGCGCTCGCCGGCTACCAGATGCAGATCGCTCCGCGCGGCAGCTATCTCGGCCGCACCCACGATCCGCCTCCCAGCATCATGGTCGTGGCCATTGAGTGCCGCCTGCGCCGGTTCCGCAAGCGGCTTTGGGGGTCCGTGCGCGTGGACGAGACCTACATTCGCGTCCAGGGTCAGTGGCGCTACCTGTACCGTGTCATCGACAACTCTGGTTGATAAGCGTCACCAGACCCTCCTGAAAAATTTGACTGCGACAGGTTGGTGACAGGTTCTATCCGTAAACTCCGTTTCAACAAATGAAGGAGGGACGGATGCAAGTCACGGGAAGGTTGCGCCGCTTGAAGCTGCTGCGGTTCGCCGGCTTCCCTACATCCGAAGCGCCCGGCGCGGACGCGAGTGACGAAGAGATCGAGCGCCTCACGGGACGCTGCGTCGTGATCACATAACCAAACAGCGCCGCTCGCGCATCCGGCCGAACACATGACGTCTGGCGCAGGTCATCCCTGCGCCGTGTTCGACAACCCCTCGCGAGGACCACGCCGTGGCTTCCATCGACAGCTTCAAATCCCGTCAGACCCTGCAGATCGGCGGCAAGACCTACGCCTATTACGCGATCCCCGCGGCCGAGAAGAACGGCCTGCCGGATGCGAGCCGGCTGCCCTTCTCCATGAAGGTGCTGCTGGAGAACCTGCTCCGCTTCGAGGACGACCGCTCCGTCAAGCGGGCCGACATCGAGGCCGTGACCGCCTGGCTCGACAACCGCGGCAAGGTCGAGACCGAGATCGCCTTCCGGCCCTCGCGCGTGCTGATGCAGGACTTCACCGGCGTGCCCGCCGTGGTCGACCTCGCGGCCATGCGCGACGCCATGGTGGCGCTCGGCGGCGACCCGAAGAAGATCAACCCGCTCGTGCCGGTCGATCTCGTCATCGACCACTCCGTGATCGTGGACGAGTTCGGCACCCCGAAGGCGCTGGCCGACAACGTCGCCCTCGAATACGAGCGCAACGGCGAGCGCTACACCTTCCTCAAGTGGGGCCAGACGGCGTTCGACAACTTCTCCGTGGTGCCGCCCGGCACCGGCATCTGCCACCAGGTCAACCTCGAGTACCTCGCCCAGACGGTCTGGACCAAGGCCTTCGAGAACGGGCAGGAACTGGCCTATCCGGACAGCCTCGTCGGCACCGACTCGCACACCACGATGGTGAACGGCCTGGCGGTGCTGGGCTGGGGCGTCGGCGGCATCGAGGCCGAGGCGGCGATGCTCGGCCAGCCGCTCTCGATGCTGATCCCCGAGGTGGTCGGCTTCAAGCTCTCGGGCAAGCTGCCGGAGGGCACCACCGCCACCGACCTCGTGCTGACCGTCACCCAGATGCTGCGCAAGAAGGGCGTGGTCGGCAAGTTCGTGGAGTTCTACGGCCCCGGCCTCGACGACATGGCGGTGGCCGACCGCGCCACGATCTCCAACATGGCGCCCGAATATGGCGCGACCTGCGGCTTCTTCCCGGTCGACGCCAAGACCATCGACTTCCTGAAGGTCACCGGCCGCGCCGACGAGCGCATCGCGCTGGTCGAGGCCTACGCCAAGGCGCAGGGGATGTGGCGCGACGCCGCGACCCCCGACCCGGTCTTCACCGACACGCTGGAACTCGACCTCGCCGACGTGAAGCCCTCGCTCGCCGGCCCCAAGCGCCCGCAGGACCGGGTGCTGCTCGATTCCGCCAAGGCCGGCTTCGCCGCCTCGATGGAGAGCGAGTTCCGCAAGGCCGCCGACATCGCCAAGCGCTACCCGGTCGAGGGCGCCAATTTCGACATCGGCCACGGCGACGTGGTGATCGCGGCGATCACCTCCTGCACCAACACCTCGAACCCGAGCGTGATGATCGGGGCGGGGCTGCTCGCCCGCAACGCCGTCGCCAAGGGCCTGCGCTCGAAGCCCTGGGTGAAGACCTCGCTCGCCCCCGGCTCGCAGGTCGTCGCCGAGTACCTGGAGAAGGCCGGGCTGCAGCAGAGCCTCGACGCGCTCGGCTTCAACCTCGTGGGCTTCGGCTGCACCACCTGCATCGGCAATTCCGGCCCGCTGCCGGCGCCGATCTCCAAGGCGATCAACGACAACGACGTGGTCGCGGCCGCCGTGCTGTCGGGCAACCGCAACTTCGAGGGCCGGGTGAATCCGGACGTGCGGGCGAACTACCTCGCCTCGCCGCCCCTCGTCGTCGCCTACGCGCTCGCCGGCTCGCTCCAGGTCGACCTGACCCGGGAGCCGCTCGGCACCGGCTCGGACGGCAAGCCGGTCTACCTGAAGGACATCTGGCCCTCCTCGGCGGAGGTGAACGCCTTCATCGAGCAGACCATCACCTCCGCCCTGTTCAAGAGCCGCTACGCCGACGTGTTCGGCGGCGACGCGAACTGGAAGGCGGTCGAGGTGACCCCGGCCCAGACCTTCCAGTGGAATTCCGGCTCCACCTACGTGCAGAACCCGCCCTACTTCGTGGGCATGGAGAAGACCCCGGCGCCGGTCACCGACATCGTCGGCGCCCGCATCCTCGGGCTGTTCCTCGACTCGATCACCACCGACCACATCTCGCCCGCGGGCAACATCCGGGCGGCCTCGCCGGCCGGCGCCTACCTGCAGGAGCATCAGGTCCGGGTGCAGGACTTCAACCAGTACGGCACGCGCCGCGGCAACCACGAAGTCATGATGCGGGGCACCTTCGCCAACATCCGCATCAAGAACCAGATGGTCCGCGACGCGTCCGGCACGGTGGTGGAGGGCGGCTGGACCCTCTACCAGCCTACGGCTGAGAAGATGTTCATCTACGACGCGGCGATGCGCTACCAGCAGGAGGGCACGCCGCTGGTCGTGTTCGCCGGCAAGGAATACGGCACCGGCTCGTCGCGCGACTGGGCGGCCAAGGGCACGAAGCTGCTCGGGGTGCGGGCGGTCATCGCCGAGAGCTTCGAGCGCATCCACCGCTCGAACCTCGTCGGCATGGGCGTGGTGCCGCTGGTCTTCCAGGGCGAGACCAGCTGGGCCTCCCTCGGCCTCAAGGGCGACGAGACCGTGACGATCCGCGGCCTCGCCGGGGAGCTGAAGCCGCGCCAGACCCTGGTGGCGGAGATCACCGGGGCGGACGGCGCGACCCGGGAGGTGCCGCTCACCTGCCGGATCGACACCCTCGACGAGCTGGAATACTTCCGCAACGGCGGCATCCTTCCCTACGTGCTGCGCCAGCTCGCGGCGTAACGAACCGGGCCGGGCACTGGATTGCAAGCCGCCGTTGCCCGGACGCACAGGCGACCTGAACAAAGGGAAGAGGAGCGGATGCGGGTGCTCGTCGTGGAGGACGACGCGGTCCTGGCCCGGGGGCTCGTGGCGTCGCTCCGGCTGTCCGGGTTCACGGCAGACCAAGTGCCGGACGGCGAGGAGGCGGTGCGGCTCGCCCGCTCGGAGCCCTACAGCCTGATCGTGCTCGACATCGGCCTGCCGGACCTCTGCGGCTTTGAGGTGCTGCGGCGCGTCCGGGCGGCGGGACGCGCCGTGCCGGTGCTGATCCTGACCGCGCGCGACGCCGTGGCGGACCGGGTGCGCGGGCTCGATCTCGGGGCGGACGATTACCTGCTCAAGCCCTTCGCGCCCGCCGAGTTCGAGGCGCGGGTGCGCGCGCTGATCCGGCGCGGCCAAGGCCTGTCCAATCCCGTCCTGTACTGCGGGGCGCTCGCCCTCGACCGCTTGACTGGGACGGTGACTCTTAATGGCGAGTTCCTCATCCTTCGACGGCGGGAAATGGCCGTGCTCACCGTGCTGATGGCGAAAGTCGGTCAGGTGGTGCCGAAGGAGCGCCTGAGCGGCGAAGTGTTCGGGTTCGACGACGACGTGGCACCGAACGCCGTCGAGCTCTACGTCGCACGATTGCGCAAGAAACTTGCACCGAATGGACCGAAGATCCGCACGATCCGGGGTCTCGGCTACCTCCTCGATGGGGGATGATCCGGCACCTGCCTTCTCAGCCGAAGCGCGCATTCTCGGCACGATTCCGGTCGATCCCGGCCAAGGCGATCTCTGCCTTGGTCCGCTGACGGCGCAGGTCTTCCGGCGCCCAGTCCAGCCAGGCTTCGACCTCGGCGGCCAGCGCTGGCTCGGCCGTCTTCATCCGGCCATAGCTCATGGCTTTGTGGCGTGAGGCGTTGGCCTTCAGCTTGGTGACGTCCACCGCCACGTGGGCAAAGCCCATCAGGCCTGCCGCCCGGCACAGCCGCAGCACCTGCACAAAGAGGTCGGAGAGCGCCGCCAGATGCCGCTTGCGGAAATCGGCGATGGTGCGGAAGTCGGGCCGGTTCAGGCCGGTGACCACCATCACGTCGACCCGCTCCTCGCAGGCCCGGGCGAGCTGGCGCGTCATCGAGGGGCGGTAGCCGGCAAGCTTAAGCGTGAATTCGCCAAAACTTTAGGCCGCGACAGGTCGGTGACAGGTTCCATCCGTAAAGTGCCTCCAACACAGACGGGAGGGAACGGATGCAAGTCACGGGCATGTTGCACGGCGCGAAGCTCCTGCAGTTCGCCGGCTTTCCCACGTCCGAGGTGCTCGGCCCGGACGCGAGCGAGGAAGAGATCAAGGGGCTGATCGATCGCCACGGTTCGATCTTCATCAAGCCGGTCTTCAAGGGCGGCGTCGGCAAGAAGGGCAAGGCGGGGCTCGTCGGCCGCGCCTCGGACCTGAGGACGGCGCTGCGCGAGAAGGAGCGGCTCTACTTCTCGGAGCACCGCCACGGCCACGCGGTGGCCAAGGCCAACGGCGTCACCTTCGAGGGCGCGGTGCCGGCCGAGCACGAGGTCTACTTCTCGATCTCCGACAGCACGCGCTACCGCGCCCCGACCATGACGCTGACCCACCGCGGCGGCGTCGACATCGAGGAACTCGACAAGAGCGAGGTGGCGCAGGTTCCCTTCGACCCGCTCACCGGCCTCAAGGCCTTCGTGGTGGCGAACGCCCTCTCGGAACTGAACGCCCCGAAGGCCCTGATCTCGCCGCTGGTGCAGCAGCTGCCGAAGCTCTGGGAACTCTACCACGGCTTCGGCATGACCACGGTCGAGCTGAACCCGATCCGCATGCGCCCCGACCGCAGCGGCCGCCTCACCCCCGTCGCCTGCGACTTCAAGTGCGGCTTCGACCGCGACGACCCGCGCTGGCAGCGCCTCGGCCTGCCGGGCCACCTGTTCTCGGTCGACTACTCGGACTTCGAGGCGGAGATCAACCAGTTGCGGACCTACCAGGGCCAGAGCGACGTCTGCATCATCAATGCGGGCGGCACCATCCTGGCCCCGACCTTCGGCGGCGGCGCCAACTCCCTCGTCACCGAGATGCTCGGCGACGACGCCATCATCTCCTCGGACTTCGGCGGCAACCCGCCCTACGAGAAGATGAAAGAGGTGGCGCGGATCTGCTTCAAGCACTGGCTCCGCCAAGCGAACGTGCTGTTCATCATCGGCGGCAAGTCGAACAACACCGACATCTTCGAGACTTTCCGGGCGATGGCGGACGCGCTGCGCGAGCATGTCGGCCGGCACGGGCCGACGCCGCTGTACATCGTGGCCGGCCGCGGCGGCCCGAACCTGGTGCGCGGGATGGGGGCGTTGCGCGACACGGCCGAGGCGCTCGGCCTGCCCTACCGGCTGTTCGGGTTCGATTCCGACATGAGCGAGGTCGTCGCCTACGCCCGCAAGGCCGACCAGTGGATGCGCCAGGGCGGCCGCGAGGCGGTGGCGCGCGCCATCGGGCTCGGCGAGCCGCTGCGTCACGCGGCCGAATGATCAGGGGAGGACGACATGCACAAGCACGGCATCGGCAGCTTCAAGTACCACGTCGGCATCTCTTCGCTCGATCAGGTCGCCACGCGCCAGGACCGGGTCTGCGTGCTCAACATCCTCGGGGGTGAGTCGAGCGACGTGACGCCCGTCGGCCACGCCTATTCGGGCGGCAACGTGGTGTTCGGCACCTCGCCCGGCCGCCGCGGGCAGGTTCTCGAGACCTCGCTCGGCGAGATCCCGGTCTACAACAACGTCCGCGAGGGCCTGGAGGCCGGGCACCGCTTCAACTGCGGCGTCGTCTACCTGCCGCCGTCCGGCGCCCGCGACGGCGTCGCCGAGCTGATCCGGGTCAATCCGGACCTGCGCAAGATCTTCATCGTCACCGAGAAGCTCTCGGTCCACGACAGCCGCGAGATCCGGGCCCTCGGCCAGCAGAACGGCGTCGACATCTTCGGCGGCAACAGCCTCGGGGTCGCCGACGCCTACCATCAGGTCCGCATCGGCGGCGCGCTCGGCGGCGACAGCCCGGGCGAGGCGCTCAAGGCCGGCTCGGTCGCGATCTTCTCGAATTCCGGCAACTTCACCACGACGATCGCCACCTACCTGCGCATGAGCGGCTGGGGCACCACCACGCTCATCTCCAGCGGCAAGGACGTCTACATCCAGTACGCGGCCCCCGAATTCGCCTTCGCGCTCGCCAACGACGCGCGCAGCAAGGCGGCGGTGCTCTACGTGGAGCCGGGCGGCTACTACGAACTCGACGCGCACTTCACCAAGCCGGTCGTCGCCTGCGTGGTCGGGCGCTGGAAGAGCCGGCTCTCCCGGGCGGTGGGTCACGCGGGCGCCATGGCGGGCGGCGACGACGATGCCGCCGCCAAGGAGCGCTGGTTCATGGAGAAGTTCGGGGTGGACGAGGTGTTCACGCCCGACAACCCGGTCGTCTCGGCCATGGGCGCGGTGGTCACGAACATCGCCCACATCCCGGCGGCGCTCACCGCAGTGATGCGCGAGAACGGGGCGCGGCCCGACTTCGCGCCCGAGAGCAGCCTCGCCCTCAAGCCCTGGTTCGGCTCGAATGCCGGCCTGACCCTGCCGGCCGGGCTCGACCTGCCGGTGGTCGCGGCGGCGATGCCCTACGGCGAGCAGATCGCGCGGCTCAACCGCCAGATCGGCATCGTGCTGCCGCGCCAGACCATGAAGGACGTCTCGGGCGCCTCACAGATGGACCCGAAGACGCAGGTCACCAGCCTGCACGGCGTCTCGATGCTGGAGGCGGCGCGCCTGCCGATGGAGGCGAACCTCGCCCTCGCCCTCCTGCGCGAGGCCGCCGGCGAGAACGACCGGGCGCTCATCAATGCCGCGGTGGCCGCCGAGGTGAACCTGCACGGGCGGCCGGAACTCGCGGCCGCTGAGGCCGCCCGCGAGGCCGGCAACGCGCCGAACGTGGTGCTCGCCGCCGCCGCGAGCCTCGTCGGCCCGCGCCGGGCCGAGACGGCGCGGCGGATCTGCCGGCTCCTCACCGACCGCTTCGTGGAGGCGGGGCTGCCGAGCGCCCTCGACGAGAGCTTCGACCTCGGTCACGTGGCGGCGGATCCGGACCTCGCCGCACTCCTCGTCGGCCCGAAGCCCGATCCGCGGGCCGAGGCGCTCCTCGACGCGTTGCAAGCCCGCGGCGCCCGCTCGGTGTTCCTGCGCTACCTGCGCAGCCTCGGCGGCCACCCGACGCGGGACGCGGTGCTGGCCACGGTCGCCACCACGCTCGCCTGGGGGCCGCTGATGCGCAAGCGCATCTCGCGCCTCACGGCCGAGAGCCTGCCCTGGTGGCTGCAGCTCTTCGGCGTGCTGCTGGGCGCGGCGGTCCCGGCGGAGGGGCACGAAGCGGACAGCTTCTGCGGCGTGCCGAACGTCGACCTCCTCGGGCGCCGTACCCTCGGCGAGATCGGCTGCCTCGCGCTCCTCGGCCGGGAGGGCGCAGCCGGCGACGTGTTCGTGTTCGAGACCCTGATCGGGCTCCTCCTGTCGAACGGTCCGGGCACGATCTCGGCGCAGGGGGCCAAGGGCGCGGTCTCGGCCGACGGGCCGGAGAGCCCGGAGCGGGTGCAACTCAACAAGGCGGTGATCGGGTTCCTGAGCCATGCGGGCTACGCCCACGGCGGCAACGGCTACGAGGGCATCGCCTTCCTGATCGAGCAGTTCCGCGACGCGGGCCTCGCCGACCCGGGCGACCCGGACCACGACGTCGACCTCGAGGCGCTCGCCGACCGCACCGCCGCGGACTACGCCCGCTACAAGACCGACCGGAAGAGCGCGGGCAGCCTCGACATCCAGAAGATCCCGGGCGTCAACCACCCGGTCTTCAAGGACAAGGCCGTGAACCACGACCCGCGCGAGGTCTGGATCCACGACCTGCTCGCGGCGCGCGGCGACACCAACGCCTTCCACGCCTACTACCGCGCCCTGGTGCGGGCCCTTCACGAGGCGGGCGTGTCGCGCACCGTCTACTGCGTGAACATCGACGCGGTGATCGCGGCGCTGCTCCTGAAGATGCTGTGGCGGCCCTACCAGGACGGCGACTTCTCTGGCGCCGCACTCGAGACGGCGGCGTTCACGATCTTCCTGTTCGCCCGCATGCTCGGCTGCGCGGCGGAGGTGGACGATCACACGAACCGCGGCCGCAACATGGACACGCGCACGCCCGCCTCGCAGTGCCGCTTCGTGGCCTGATCACGCGAAGGCCCGCGCGACGGCCTTAGCGCGGGTCCCGCTCCTGACACGACGGCGAGCCGTCCGCAGCCCGGACCGACGCCTCGCTCCCCGCGCATCGGACGGAGGCCGCATCGCGGCCTCCGGCGCGGGCCGCCGTCCGGCGGATCCCGACCCCGCAGCCCGTCCGCTCCGGCGGCGGGCCACCCTGGCACCACCATCACAAAGCCCCTGGGAGGATATCATGGCGCATTTCGCCCCCGAGGATCGCTCACGATCCAAGATCGCCACCGTGCTGCGCGTCACGAGCGGCAATTTTCTAGAGATGTTCGACTTCTTCCTGTTCGGGTTCTACGCCACCTACATCTCCAAGGCGTTCTTCCCGACCGGCAACGAGTATGCCTCGTTGATGCTCACCTTCNTGACCTTCGGGGCGGGCTTCCTGATGCGGCCGCTCGGCGCCATCTTCCTCGGCGCCTACGTCGACCAGGTCGGGCGGCGGCAGGGCCTCATCGTCACCCTCGGCATCATGGCGATGGGCACGATCCTGATCGCCTTCGTGCCCTCCTACGCGACCATCGGGCTCCTCGCCCCGTTCCTGGTGCTGATCGGCCGGCTGCTGCAGGGCTTCTCGGCGGGCGTCGAACTCGGCGGCGTGTCGGTCTACCTCGCCGAGATGGCGACCCCCGGCAAGAAGGGCTTCTACGTCTCCTGGCAGTCGGGCAGCCAGCAGGTCGCCATCATGGTCTCGGCGCTGATCGGCTACGTCCTGAGCCAGGCGCTCACGCCGGAGGCCGTGGGCTCCTGGGGCTGGCGCGTGCCTTTCGTGATCGGCTGCCTGATCGTGCCGTTCCTGTTCTACATCCGCCGCTCGCTGGAGGAGACCCAGGAGTTCCTCGCGCGCAAGCACCGTCCCGGGGCCCGTGAGATCTTCGCCTCGCTGGCGCACAACTGGCAGATCGTGCTGCTCGGCATGCTGCTCGTGGTGATGACCACGGTCTCGTTCTACACGATCACGGTCTACACCCCGACCTTCGGCAAGAGCGTGCTGAAGCTGTCGGCGGAGGACAGCCTCCTCGTCACCTTCTGCGTCGCGGTGTCGAACTTCTTCTGGCTGCCGGTGATGGGCGCGCTCTCGGACCGGATCGGCCGCAAGCCCATCCTGCTGGTGTTCTCGGCCCTGACGCTACTCACCGCCTACCCGGCGCTGGCGTGGCTCGTCGCCAGTCCGTCCTTCGTCAACATGCTGGTCGTGCTGTTGTGGCTGTCCTTCCTGTACGGGAGCTACAACGGCGCGATGGTGGTGGCGCTGACCGAGATCGTGCCCCCCGAGGTGCGCACGGCGGGCTTCTCACTCGCCTACTCGCTGGCCACGGCGCTGTTTGGCGGCTTCACGCCGCTGGTTTCGACCTGGCTGATCGAGGTGACCGGTAACAACGCCGCCCCGGCCTTCTGGCTCGTCTTCGCGGGTGCCTGCGGCCTCGTGGCGACGTTCCTCATCTACCGGGAGCGAAGCCCCGCAAAGGCAGCGCTCCCCGGAGATGCTGCGGCAGTCTGATCATCCTCTCACGTTCGCTGCCGGCGCAGTTCAGCGCCTGCGCCGGCAGTAATTCAACAGAACATCTGATCAGTACGTCCAACATTCCTGCTTATGGAGAGGGCTCGTGATACGTCGCGTCTTTCTGTCCTGTGTCGTAGTGCTCATGACAGCACTCGTCACCTCTGCCGCTTCAGCCACGGAGGTTCGGGTAGTCAGTTCCGGTGGGTTCGCCGCCGCCTACAAGGCCCTCGCGCCTGAATTTGAACGCCGCAGTGGCCACACCCTCGTGACCGGTTGGGGTCCTTCGATGGGTCACACCCCACAGGCAGTTCCGGCCCGCCTGGCCCGGGGTGAGTCGATCGACGTCGTCATCATGGTTGGCTATGCACTCGATGACTTGGTTCGCGACGGCAAAATCGACGCTGAAAGCAAGAGGGTGCTCGCGCGCTCCGGCATCGCGCTCGCGGTGCGCAAAGGCGCGCCGCAGCCGGACATCTCGACGCTCGACGCCCTACGCAAGACTCTGATCGAGGCGAAGTCGATCGCCTACTCAGACAGTGCCAGCGGTGTCTACATTCAAAATGAGATGTTCCGCCGCCTCGGCATCGCTGACGAAATCAAGCACAAGGCACGCATGATCCCAGCAGAACCGGTCGCCGCGGTCGTGGCACGTGGGGAGGCGGAGGTCGGATTTCAGCAGCTTAGCGAACTTAAGCCTGTGGCGGGTATCGACATCGTGGGTCCACTACCTGCGGAAGTGCAGCTTTACACTGAGTTTTCGGCCGGGCGAATCAAGGGCAGCCAAGCGCCGGAAGCCGCCTCCGCGCTGATCGGATTCTTGGCGTCACCGGACGCTGCGAACGCAATCCGAGAGAGCGGGATGGAGCCGCTAGCTGCCGGGACAGGGCAATAGCTGAAAGACTTATAACCTACGTGCTGCAGCCTTGTAGTCTGAGTCGGGCGTCAATAAGCCCGCGTCACTGTGTCGATACAGCCAAATGCGTTAAAATATGAGACCACCGGTGCCTGATGTTGCCGAACATTAGGTTATGAATGCAAACATAGCGAGCCAAATCAAAGCTCTATCTAGCAGGAGACGTCCGTGAGTACTCAAAGCAACGACCGTATCGCAGCGACGCTCATCCCGGGCGATGGAATCGGTCCAGAAATATCAAATGCTGTCGTCAAGATCCTCGATGCGCTCGAGGCGCCATTCGCGTGGGATGTGCAGCAGGGCGGCATGGCCGGCATCGAGAGCAGCGGAGATCCGCTCCCTGCTGCGCTCCTGGAGAGCGTCGGCCGCACGAAACTCGCACTCAAAGGTCCTCTCACGACACCCGTCGGTGGTGGGTTCCGGTCCGTCAACGTTCGCCTGCGAGAAGCCTTCGGTCTCTACGCAAACTTGCGCCCCGTCCGGACGATGATCCCGGGCGGACGTTACGAGGACATCGATATTGTCCTGGTGCGCGAGAACCTCGAAGGCCTCTACGTGGCGTTCGAGCACTTCATTGCCGTCGGTGACGATCCGCGGGCCGTGGCCATCTCTCAAGGCATCAACACGCGGGAGGAGGCGCGGCGGATCGTGCGGTTCGCGTTCGAGTACGCGGTGCAGCATGGCCGCAAGAAGGTGACGATCGTCCATAAGGCCAATGTTCTCAAAGCATTGACGGGCCTCTTCCTCGAGGCCGGCCGTGAGATCGCGAAGGAGTACGAAGGCCGTATCGCCGTCGACGACCGCATCGTCGATGCCTGTGCGATGCAGCTCGTCCTCAATCCCTGGCAATTCGACGTCATCGTGACAACGAACCTCTTCGGCGACATCTTATCCGATCAGTTGGCAGGCCTTGTGGGCGGCCTAGGCATGGCTCCTGGTGCGAACATCGGAGAGAAGGCCGCGATCTTCGAGGCTGTTCACGGTTCGGCGCCCGATATCGCTGGTCAGGGTATCGCGAACCCCTTGGCTCTTCTCCTCGCTGCCGCGCTGATGCTTGAGCATGTACAGCGCTCGGATCTCGCTGGCAGGTTGAGATCGGCAATCCTGCAAACGGTGCAAGCTGACAGCGTGCGGACGCGCGATATCGGTGGGTCTGCCTCAACACAGGAATTTGCGGACGCCATCATCCGGCGTGTGCTCGCCTAATTGAGTTCTCAACAGGCGCAAGCCTAGATAACCTTTCGAATGAACGGAATATGGACATGTCTAAGGGATCTGATCTTCTTGTTGCCGCTCTCGAGAATGAGGGTGTTGATCGCATCTTCGGCATCCCGGGCGAGGAGAACCTCGACGTCGTCGAGTCCCTGCGCACCTCGAAGATCGAACTCGTCCTCACCCGCCACGAGCAGGCCGCCGCCTTCATGGCCGCCACGCACGGGCGGCTGACCGGCCGGCCGGGCGTCTGCATCTCCACCCTCGGCCCGGGTGCGCTGAACTTCACCACGGGGGCAGCCTACGCGCATCTCGGCGCCATGCCGATGCTGATGATCACCGGCCAGAAGCCGATCATGAGCGCGCGCCAGGCCCGTTTCCAGATCGTCGACATCATCGGGGCGATGCGGCCCGTCACCAAGATGACCCGCCAGATCGTCTCGGCGGCCTCAATCCCCACCATCGTGCGCGACGCCTTCCGGGTCGCCACGGAGGAGCGGCCCGGCCCCGTCCACCTCGAACTGCCCGAGGACATCGCGGCCGAGACCGCCGACGTCGCGCTCGTGCCCTCGCACCCGATCGACCGGCCGGTGGCGGCGCCCGCCGCCATCGAGCGCGCGGCGGCGATGATCCTGGCCGCGAAGCGCCCGCTGATCATGATCGGGGCGGCCGGCAACCGGCCGCGGCTGGTCGAGCCGCTCTCCGACTTCGTGCGCCGCACCCGCATCCCGTTCTTCAACACCCAGATGGGCAAGGGCGCGGTCACGGGCGGCTCGAACCTCTATCTCGGCACCGCGGCCCTGTCCGAGCGCGACTACGTGCACGAGGCGATCGACCGGGCGGACCTGATCATCTCGATCGGGCACGACACGGTGGAGAAGCCCCCGTTCCTGATGGGGCAGGTCGCGGGCGGCCCGAAGGTGATCCATGTCGGCTACGTGTCGGCGAGCGTCGAGCAGGTGTTCCACCCCGATGCCGAGGTGGTGGGCGACATCGGCGCCACCGTGACGGCGCTCGCCGACCGCCTCGGCGGGCGACTCGATCCGGATCAGGGCATGCTGGGGTTGCGCCAGCAGATCCTGGAGCGGATCAACGACCGGGCCGAGGAGGACAGGTTCCCGGTGACGCCCCAGCGCCTCGTGCACGACGTGCGGGCGGTGATGCCGGAGGACGGCATCGTCTGCCTCGACAACGGCATGTACAAGATCTGGTTCGCGCGGAACTACCGCACGCACGTGGCGAACACGCTGCTCCTCGACAACGCTCTTGCCACGATGGGCGCGGGCCTGCCCTCCGCCATGATGGCGGCGCTGCTCCACCCTGGGCGTCGCGTGCTGGCGGTCTGCGGCGACGGCGGCTTCATGATGAACAGCCAAGAGATGGAGACGGCTGTCCGGCTCGGGCTCAACCTCGTCGTGCTGATCCTGGACGACTCGGCCTACGGCATGATCCGCTGGAAGCAGGCGGTGGACGAGTTCGCCGATTACGGCATGACCTTCGGCAACCCGGACTTCGTCGCCTACGCCAACTCCTACGGGGCGACGGGCCACCGCGTCACGGCGGTTCGCGACCTGGCTCCGACGCTGGAAGCCGCCTTCAAGGCTGGTGGGGTCCACCTCGTCGCGGTACCGATCGACTACTCCGAGAACACGCGGGTCTTGATCCAAGAGCTTCACCATAAAGTCAGCGATATCGAGCCGGCCGAGTAAATTCTTGCCTGCAGACGAACTCCCGGAGCTTATCATGACCCCATTCACCTTTCAGACCTGCCCCAATATTCTGTTCGAGCCAGGCGCCTCAGCAAAGCTGCCTGACCTTGTGGCGAGCTTCCATGCTCAACGGATCATGCTGGTGACCGACAAGGGCGTTCGTGGCGCGGGGCTTACCGGCGCTGCGGAGGCTGCTCTGGCCTCGGCAGGCCTTAAGGTCACCGTCTTCGAGGACGTGGTCGCCGACCCGCCGTCGCACGTCGTCGAGGCCGCCGCCGCGCTCGCGCGAGCCGAGGGGACGGATCTCGTCCTCTCCATCGGCGGTGGCTCGGCCCTCGATACCGCGAAGCTCGTCGCTTACCTCGCGCGCAGCGACGACCAACTCGACAGCATCTACGGCGTCGGTCTTGCCCAAGGCCAGCGCCTGCCGCTCATCCTGGTGCCGACCACGGCCGGGACCGGCTCCGAGGTGACGCCGATCTCGATCGTCACGACGCCCACCACCGAGAAGAAAGGCGTGGTCTCGCCCCGGCTGCTGCCGGACTGGGCGGTGCTCGACCCCGACCTGACGCTCGGCCTGCCGGCCCATGTCACCGCCGCGACCGGCATCGACGCGATGGTGCACGCGATCGAGGCCTACACCAGCCGTCACAAGAAGAACCCGATCTCGGACCAGCTCGCCCGACAGGCCTTGGCTCTGCTCTCCGGCAGCATCCGCACGGCCTGCAGCGACGGCCGCAACCTCGAGGCGCGCTCCAATATGCTGCTCGGCTCGATGCTGGCCGGCATGGCCTTCGCCAACGCTCCCGTCGCCGCGGTTCATGCGCTGGCCTATCCGATCGGTGCCGTCTTCCACGTGCCGCATGGGTTGTCGAACGCCCTCGTGCTGATGGGCGTGATGCGCTTCAACCTCCCGCACGCGCAGGCCCTCTACGCCGAACTCGCCCCGATCTTCGATCCGGCGGCAGTCAACCTGCCGACCGGCGAGGCTGCAGCCCGCTTCGTCGAGAGCCTCGCGGCGATCTGCCGGGAATGCGGTGTGCCCGCTTCACTCGCCGAGGTCGGTGTGCGCGAGGAGGATCTCGCGCGCCTCGCCACCGACGCGATGAAGCAGACCCGGCTCCTCGTGAACAACCCACGCGAGGTCACCTACCAGGACGCCTTCGCGATCTACTCCGAGGCCCTCGACGGCAAGCTCAGAACCGCTGCCTGAGCCGCTCAAGGAGGAGCGCACGTCATGGATCCATTCGATACCTTCAAGGCCATGGGAGAGCTCTGGGGCAAAGGCACCCAGTCGTTTCTCGAAGCCCAGCGCAACATGTTCGGGGCGATGACGACGGCCCTGGACAAGGACGGCAAGCCGAGCCTTCCCCTCGTCCCGGACTGGGAGGCCCTGCAACAGGCACAACACTCGTACCAGCAGGCCTGGGAGGCCGCTCAGGCGGTCTCGGCGACCTTTGCCAAGAGCGTCAAGGGCAGAGGCGAGGTGCGAGATCCCATCGCGGCCGATGTCCTCGCCAAGATCTTCGACCCGCGCGGGTGGCTCTCGTCGACGAGCGAGGTCGATGAAGCCCTCAACCGCATGGCCGAAGGGCCACGGCTCGCCGATCTCTGGAACGTCGAGCGCAAGTTCGCGGCTGTGTTCACGGCTTGGGTCGCGTTGCGCCGCCGCAACCTCGAACACAATACCCTGATGATGGAGGTCTGGAAGAAAGCGACGGCAGCCTTCTCCGCCGTGGTCAATGAGCGGTCCAAGAACGAGCAGGGGATCGCCTCGAGCCGCGAGCTGATGGCGCTCTGGGTCGAGACTGCCAACGACGTTCTGCTGGAGGCGCAGCGGTCGGAGGAATTTCTCAAGAGCCAGCGCGAGACGCTGAAAGCCTCGACGGATTTGCGCCTTGCTCAGCAGGACATCGCTGAGTTCTACAGCCAGATGTTCGGCTACCCGACCCGTGCCGAACTCGACGACGTGCATCAGAGCCTGACGCAGCTGCGCCGCGAAGTGAGGGCACTCAATCGCCAGAGGCGGACCAGCAGAAAATCAGAAGGAGAGCCGACATGAGCCGCTCTGCCAAATCGAAAGCCGCCCTTGATCCTTTCGCGGAAGCGGCAGCGCTCGGAAAGCGGCTCGCGGAAGGAGCCAAGCTCTTCCAGGAAATCCGCGACGAGGACGTTCAGATTGCGACGAGCGAGAAGGACGTCGTCTGGCAGCAGGACAAGGTCACACTGTACCGCTATCGGTCGCTTGCCGAGCAGAAGGTCAGGACACCCGTCCTCATCGTCTATGGGCTCATCGGCCGCTACACCATGGCTGATCTCCAGGAGGATCGCTCACTCGTTCGCAATCTGCTGAACCTTGGTGTCGATCTCTATGTCGTGGATTGGGGCAATCCGAGCCGAGCCGACCGTTTCGTGACGCTGGACGATTACATCGACGGCTATCTCGCCGAGTGCGTGAACGTCATCTCCGAGGCGAACGGGGGGCAGAAGATCAATCTGCTCGGGATTTGCGAGGGTGGTGTCTTCACGACGTGTTACGCGGCGCTACACCCCGAAGACGTGAACGCGATGGTGCTGACGATCACGCCGATCGACTTCCACGCCGACACGGTCGAGAACCGCAAGGGTCACGGCTTCATCAACGTGTGGACGCGCAGCCTAGAGCCTGACGACATCGACCGCATGATCGAGGCGCACGGCACGCTACCTGGTGAATTCATGGGCTCGGTGTTCTCGCTGATGACGCCGATGCGCACGATGACCAAGTACAATCTCGATCTTCTTGAGGTCATCGACGACAAGAAGAAGTTGATGAACTTCTTGCGTATGGAGAAGTGGATTTCCGATCGGCCGCACCATCCGGGTGAGGCCGCCAAGCAGTGGCTGAAAGATCTGTATCAGGACAACAAGCTGGTCAAAAATTCGTTCCAGCTTGCCGGCAGAACCGTCGATCTTGGCGAAATCAAATGTCCGGTCCTGAATATATACGCCAAGGATGATCATATCATTCCGCCGGCGACGTCGCAGGCACTCAAGCAATTCGTCGGCACGTCTGACTACACCGAGCTGCCGCTGCCAGGCGGGCACGTCGGCGTCTTCGTCGGCGGGAGGGCGCAGAGCCTGCTTGGGACCGGCATCGCCGAGTGGCTGTCTGGCCGCGAGTAGGGGACGAACGACCGTGGCACTCAAGAACAAGATCGTTTCCGCGGACGAGGCTGCCGCGATCATCCGCTCGGGTGACACGGTCGCCGTCTCGGGCTTCGTCGGGATCGGCACGCCCGACGAGCTGATCCTGGCGCTATCCTCCCGCTTCGAGGCCACTCAGGCCCCGAATGACCTCACCCTCGTGTTCGCGGCAGCTCCGGGCGACGGAAAGGACCGCGGGCTCAACCGTCTCGCGTGTGAAGGCCTGGTTCGACGTGTCATCGGCGGCCACTGGGCGCTGGTGCCCAAATTGGCCGAACTCGCTCTCGACGAGAAGATCGAGGCCTACAATCTGCCCCTCGGGGTCGTGTCGCACCTCTACCGCGACATCGCCGCCAGGGGCCCTGGCCCCCTCACGAAGGTGGGCATGCGCACCTTCGTCGACCCGCGTCTCGGCGGCGGCAAACTCAACGCCCGCACGACGGAGGACTTGGTCGAACTCGTCGAGGTCGGCGGTGAACCCTGGCTGCGCTACAAGTCCTTTCCGATCCAGGTGGCGCTCATTCGCGGCACCACGGCCGATCCGGCCGGCAACATCACGATGGAACGGGAGGCGCTCACCCTGGACAACCTCGCCACCGCCATGGCGGCGAAGAACTCCGGCGGCTTCGTCATTGCCCAGGTCGAGCGACTGGCCGCGGCGGAGTCGCTGAACCCTCGCGAGGTGGTGATCCCGGGCATTCTGGTCGACTGTGTCGTCGTCGCGAAGCCAGAGAACCACCTGCAGACGTACGGGACACCGTACAACCACGCCTTTTCCGGTCGACAGCGCGTGCCGCTCGATCGGATCGCACCGCTGCCGCTCGACGAGCGCAAGGTCATCGCCCGGCGCTGCGCCTTCGCGCTGCCGCCAGGCGGCGTGGTCAATCTCGGCATCGGCATGCCGGAAGGGGTGGCGGCCGTGGCGGCCGAAGAGCGCCTGCTCAAGTACGTGACGCTCACGGCCGAGCCCGGGATCATCGGCGGCCTGCCCCAGAGCGGGCTCGACTTCGGTGCCGCCCTCAACCCGGAAGCCGTCCTGCACCAGAACCAGCAGTTCGATTTCTATAACGGCGGCGGTCTCGACCTCGCCTGCCTCGGCATGGCGCAGGCGGACAGCCGAGGCGACGTGAACGTCTCGAAGTTCGGCCGCAAGCTCGCAGGGGCCGGCGGCTTCATCAACATCTCGCAGAACGCCAAGACCCTTGTCTTCGCCGGGACCTTCACGGCCGGAGGCTTGGAGGTCGCGATCGAGGAGGGGCAGCTGCGGATCGTCCGAGAGGGGCGGGTGCCGAAATTCGTCGGGGCTGTCGAGCAGATTACCTTCTCGGGCGACTACGCGGCGGAAACGGGCCAGCCCGTGCTCTACGTGACCGAGCGCTGCGTGTTTCGGCGCGTCCCGGCGGGCATGGAACTGATCGAGGTCGCACCTGGCATCGATATCGAGCGCGACATCCTGGCTCACCTGGGCTTCGCTCCGCTGGTTGACGCACCGCGCACGATGGACCCGCGCATCTTTCGTGACGGTGCGATGGGGCTCGAACGGGATCTCCTCGGGCTCACGCTGGCCGAGCGGATCAGCTACAATCCCGAGCGCAACACGCTGTTCGTCAACTGGGAGGGCTTCCAGGTCCGGACCATCGACGACGTCGAGATGATCCGGCGCGAGTTCGAACAGCGCTGCAGGACGATCGGCCGGAAAGTTCACCTCATCGTCAACTACGACGGCTTTCAGCTCGATCCGCTGGTGAGCGACGCCTACTTCTCGACCATCACGTACCTGCAGGGCCGGTACTATCAGACGGCGTCGCGCTACACGACGAGCGCGTTCATGCGGCTGAAGCTCGGCGAGGCGCTGAAGGAGCGTGATCTGGCGCCCCACGTGTTCGAGACCCGGGCCGAAGCCCAGGTCTCCGCAGATCAGATCCGGGGGCAGCGCCGCCGGCCGTCGGGAGCAACCCCGGGTGAGACACCGGCCGATGTTCGCGGCCATGGCTGACGCAGGCTCTCATCCAGAGCTCGCGACGATCAACAGCGAACCTTGCATCCGTCCAGAGGTGTCATCGTGAGACTTGTGCTGCTCGGTCCCCCCGGTGCCGGCAAGGGGACCCAATCCCAACGCTTGAGCACCCACTTCGGGATACCCCAACTCTCGACGGGCGACATGCTGCGCGCGGCGGTCGCGGCCCAGACCCCGATCGGACGTGCCGCCAAGGCGGTGATGGAGGAGGGCGGTCTCGTGTCAGACGAGATCGTGACCGGCATCGTCGGCGAGCGCCTGGACGCGGCGGATGCGGCGGCGGGCTTCATCCTCGACGGGTTCCCGCGCACGATCGCCCAGGCCGATGCGCTGGAGAGCGTGCTTCGGGCCAAGGGGCCGAGGCTCGACGCCGTCATCGAGCTGGTCGTCGATCCGGAGATCCTGGTGCGGCGGATGACGGCGCGCGTGACCGATACCCTCGCGCGCGGCGAGCCGGTGCGGCGCGACGACAACCCGGAGGCGTTCTCGCGGCGGTTGGCGGCGTACGCGGCCGAAACGGCGCCGCTGACACGGTACTACGCTGAGCGAAACCTCCTGCGGCCGATCGACGGGATGCGACCCGTCGACGAGGTCTTCGACGAGATCACTCGTGCCCTCGACGCGTCGGCGAGCGCTCGTGCTCCGAAGAACGGAGAGGCCTAGTGTCGAGGCAAGCCGAAGCGCCCTTCCCGGGAGCGACTACGGAACCCCGTCCCGGGCCAGCGATCCCGGCATGGCGGACGATCGCGCGACATGGCATCGCGCAGGCGCGCAGGGTTCACGACAGAACGATGCGGATGCAGGAGACGCTGCTCAACGTGACGACGGATGCAGCACTCTTTTCCTGGTCGGGCGCCCGCGACGTGAGCCAGCGCATGGTGACCTTCGCCGACGTCAACGTGACGGCGGCCCTCGACCACGCGGAGCGCGTGTTTCAGGCGCGAACACCCCGAGAGGCCGCAATCATGCATAAGGAGTACCTCCGCGACCAGGCTCGATGCGTGGCGCAGCAAACGCGCGAGATCCACGATCTCGCCGCGAAGGCTTTGGGCGAGGCACTCGGCGCTGTCGTGCCGACGAAGTAGGCGGTAGATGGTGCGTCGGTTGAATCACAACAGGAACTGGGCTCTTGGACTTTAACTCCGCGCCCGTGAGACGCGCCTCTCGCGGGAGCGAGCAGACTGCGAGCTTCCGGTACGGCGACGTGCGGAGCATCTCGCGGCAGCACTTCCACCGCATCGCCTACGTCGAGTGGGGTGATCCGGCTTGCGAGCGCGTGATCGTCTGCGTCCACGGCCTGAGCCGCCAGGGGCGGGACTTCGATGACCTCGCCCGTGCCCTGGCAGCAAAGGGGTACCGCGTGGTCTGCCCGGACCTCGTCGGTCGCGGCCGGAGTGGCCGGCTGCGGGACCCCGAGGATTACGCCCTGCCGCAATACGCCGTCGACATGACGGTCCTGCTCGCCCATGTCGGTGCACCTGAGGTGTACTGGGTCGGCACCTCTCTCGGCGGCCTCATCGGCATGATCCTCGCGGGCATGCCCGAATCTCCGATCTCGCGACTCGTCATCAACGATATCGGGCCGTTCCTGCCCTGGGCGGCGCTGCGACGGCTCGGCGACACGATCCGTGACGCAACCCGGCTCTTTGACACGATCGATCGCGCCGAGGCCTATTTTCGCGGCGTGCTGGCGCCCTTCGGAGCGCTGACCGACGCCCAGTGGCGGCACCTGACGGAGCACAGTCTCTTGCCCCGCTCTGGCGGTGGGTACGAGCTGCACTACGATCCCGGCATCGGCCATGCGTTCCGGCCAGGACGGGTCTACAACGTGAGCCTGTGGAACTACTGGGACGCCATGCGCTGCCCAGCGCTCGTGCTGCGAGGAGAGACCTCCGATCTCCTGCTGGCGCGGACGGCGACCGAGATGGTGCAGCGACGTCCGGGAACGGAGTGTGTCGAGATCCCGGGCTGCGGGCACGCGCCCGCGCTGCTCGATCCCGACCAGATCCGCCTCGTCGTGGAATGGCTGACGCGATGAGTTCCCTCGTGCGCTTCGCGGCGAGTCCTCGCGGACGGGCGGATCCGCCGGGAAATCACCCGCGAAGCAATCAGCGTAGAGGTGTCGAATGATGTCGAAACCAGTTCAGAATGATCCTCTCCGGTTGCGCCGCGTCGATCTGCTCCGCGAGCAGGCCTACATCGACGGCGCCTTCGTGGCCGCCGATAGTGGCGAGACCGTCGCGGTCGACAATCCAGCCACGGGCCACATCCTGGGCCGCGTGCCGAAGATGGGCGCGGCCGAGACCGAGCGCGCCATCAGGGCGGCCGAGGCGGCGCTGCCCGACTGGCGGCGGCGCACCGCCAAGGAGCGCGCCACGATTCTGCGCCGCTGGTTCACCCTGATCATGGAGAACCAGGAGGATCTGGCGGCGATCATGACCGCCGAGCAGGGCAAGCCCCTCGCTGAGAGCCGCGGCGAGATCGCCTACGCGGCCTCCTTCATCGAGTGGTTCGCCGAGGAGGCCAAGCGCGTCTACGGCGACGTCATCCCGGCCCACGGCCCGGACAAGCGCATCGTGGTGCTCAAACAGCCGATCGGCGTCTGCGCGGCGATCACGCCCTGGAACTTCCCGGCCGCCATGATCACCCGCAAGGCCGGCCCTGCGCTCGCGGCCGGCTGCACCATGGTGGTGAAGCCCGCGAGCCAGACGCCGTTCTCGGCGCTGGCGCTCTGCGCGCTCGCCGAGGAGGCCGGGATCCCAAAGGGGGTGCTCTCCTGCGTGACCGGCTCGGCGGCAGCGATCGGCGGCGCGATGACGGCAAGCCCCATCGTGCGCAAGCTCTCCTTCACCGGCTCCACCGAGATCGGCCGCGAACTGCTCGCGCAATGCGCCCGGACGATCAAGAAGACCTCGATGGAACTCGGCGGCAACGCGCCCTTCATCGTCTTCGACGACGCCGACCTCGACCTCGCGGTGAAGGGCGCCATCGCCTCGAAGTACCGCAACGCCGGCCAGACTTGCGTCTGCGCCAACCGCATCCTGGTGCAGGACGGGGTCTACGACGCCTTCGCGGAGCGCCTCGCGGCGGCGGTGCGGGCGATGCCGGTGGGCGACGGCTTCGCGGACGGCACCCTGGTCGGCCCGCTCATCGACGTGAAGGCGGTCGCCAAGGTCGAGGAGCACGTCTCGGACGCGGTGGAGAAGGGCGCCCGCGTCGTCGCCGGGGGCCGGCGCCACGCCCTCGGCGGCGGCTTCTACGAGCCGACGATCCTCGCCGACGCCACGCCCGCCATGCGGATCTTCCGGGAGGAGACCTTCGGGCCGGTCGCGCCCCTGTTCCGCTTCCGCACCGAGGCGGAGGCGGTGGCGCTCGCCAACGACACCGAGTTCGGGCTCGCCTCCTACTTCTACGGCCGCGACATCGGCCGGGTCTGGCGGGTGGCGGAGGCGCTCGACTACGGCATGGTCGGGATCAACGAGGGGATCATCTCGACCGAGGTGGCGCCCTTCGGCGGCGTCAAGGAGAGCGGGCTCGGCCGCGAGGGCTCGCATTACGGCATCGAGGACTACCTGGAGATCAAGTACCTCTGCATGGGGGGCATCGCCTGACATTCGCAGGCCATGCACGGTGCAAGGCTGCGAATGCCTGTGTCTGTACCGCGCGTGGCCCGGCTCTGCCGCCAGATCTCCGATGGGCGGTGCGCCGTCGACCGGCTGGACCGTGCGCTGCCCCGCCTCCACCAGCATCGGCCCCCGAAAAGCGATCGAGGACGGCGAGCCACGCGGTGGCAGGTGCTCAGGACCGCCCGCGCGGCTTGCACCACACACTTGCCAGCTTTCCTTCCTACTTGGTCCGCTGGATGCAAAACTCGGAGATGAGGGCGATGCCGGCCTGAGCGGCATCGCTGTAGAAAACATGAAAATCGAAATCTTACATCGCCGACCGTCTGCGGCAAGCCGCAGCGTAAAACTTATTTTCGTACATGGAATTTCAGTTGGAGCTTGGGTGTGGGACGAACATTTCCTCCCCTTCTTTGCTGACGCGGGGTTTGAGGCACACGCACTCAGCCTGCGTGGTCACGGCGAGAGCGACGGACACGAGAATATTTCGACCTGGCGCTTGGCGGATTACACCAGAGACGTGGCCGAAGCCGTGCGGCAGATCGGTGGTCCGGCGGTGCTCATCGGCCACTCCCTGGGCGGCGCCGTGGTTCAGAACTGGGTGCGCTGCGGCGGCCACGCTGCCGGCATGGTTCTGCTGGCCTCAGTTCCGCCGTGGGGCCTAGCGTTGTCGGCGATCCATATGAGCCTGACCGCGCCTGATCTCTTCCGGCACGTGCTCTCAATGAGCGTTGGCGGCACCGCAAACGGTAGCTTGGCTGCACTGCGGCGTGGTTTCTTTTCCGAAGACCTCTCACATGAGCGATTTGAATACATCCGCTCTCGTGCCGGCCAGGAGTCGGTCTTGATCGGCTCAGAATTACAAGGCTGGCCACCCTTTGCCCCACTGCCGTGGCAGGCGCCGCGCACTTTCGTGCTCGGAGGAGCAGATGACTGTTTCGTGCCACCTGATGAAGTGCGGAGAACTGGAATTTATTATGGTGCGAGCACATTCATCGTGCCGAACCTCGCTCATACATTGATGCTGGAGCCGCGCTGGGAAACCGCTGCCGACCCGCTGCTGCAATGGCTCACGACTCTGCGGTCATAACCTTGGCTTCACGATTCGCGCGGGCAGCGGCAAGTAGGAGCGGGGCGACGTCCATACTACAACGAGGCTTCCGGCACAGCTCTCGAGACGCGCTGGTTTCGTAGGCCATCCTTACGCGGATCGGCGCCGTGGCGAGTGGCACTCTCCGACTTCGAGGGTCCGCTGTCGGTTGTCGAGCGGCCTTTCTGGCCGCCTCAGGCAAAGGTCCGGAAGTGGCGCTTAGCCGAACTGGGCGGACGCCAATTCCTGGCGCATCTGCGCGATTGGCGGAATTGTCCCCGCACGGCCGCGGGCGCTCAGCAGCCCGATGTCGCGGCTATGACTCCTGCCCTGTCACGGATTGATATGCACGCGATGCTCGACGCCATGAACCGGACACCTAGCCACATCGCTCGCCTGTCGGTCATCCAGCCTCCCGCATGGCTCCCCGCTGCGGGCGCCTTCAGCGTCGGCTACCGCAGCGACGATGCGCCGGCCTGCGGCGTGAGCGCTATCCTCCACACCGACATTCTGCATGATCGGGACGGGTTCAGCGCCCTCGCAACCTGCTCGGGAAAGGATGCTCGCGGATGCCGCCTCTGCGCCGGATGATCCCGTCCAGCCATGCGTTGTTCGTGTTCGAGGCCGTGGCGCGCAACGTCAGCTTCACCCAGGCGGCGACCGAGCTGAACGTGACCCAGCCGGCGGTTAGCAAGGCAATCTCGCAGCTCGAGCGCCATCTCGGCGTGCGGCTCTTCGACCGTTCCAGCGACGGCCTCGCGCTGACCGAGGAGGGTAGCCTTCTCTTCCAGCGCGTGACGGACGGATTCCAGGGCATCGAGGCGGCGCTGCGGGAGATCGACATCAGGCGCACCGGAACCGACACTGTCACGCTGTCGGTCTCATCGGCCTTCGCCACGCACTGGCTGATGCCCCGCATCAACACCCTTCAGGAAGCGTTCCCGGCGGTCGACTTCCGCTTCCAGCTCATCCCCGGGGCGCTCGGCGGCCCCGTCGACAGCGTCGACCTCGGGATGCGCTTCGTGGAGGGGCCCGACCGCGACCACGAGGCGCTGTTCCTGATGAACGAGGTGATGCTCCCGGTCTGCAGCCCGACCTATCTCGCCGGCAGCACGGCCGGCGGCGGCCGGACCACCATGGTCAACCTCACGGCGACTTCGCCGGCGCGCACCCGCGAGGTCGATCCCGGGCCGGGCTGGACCGGCACCCGCGCTTCCCTGAACTTCTCCGACTACGCGGTGGTGGTCCAGGCCGCGCTCCTCGGCCAGGGCGTGGCGCTCGGCTGGCTGAACGTGGTGTCGCACTGGCTCGCAACCGGCGACCTCGTGCCGGCGAGCGAACGACTCACGCGGACCGCGCGCGTCTGCCAACTTGTCCACCTGCGCGCGCGTCCACTCCGCGCGTCGGTGGCCGCGGTGCGGGATTGGATTACCGCGGAGATGCGGGCCGACATCGCCAAGGCCGACGCGCGCTACCCCGACCTCGGCCTGGAGCGGGCGTGTTTCGGGGCGCCATAACCTCAAGTTATGCGGGGTCGACTTTTCTGATGTTGAACGGGCCGTCGGGTTTTGTGAGCCTGTGCGGGCAGAGCACGCAGGGACGCGGGAGAGCGGTCGGCGCGATGGTGACGTTCGGATCACTCGTCCAGCCGAGACGGCGCGCGCAACGTCGGTTCCGTCGCTGGGTCGCGCAGCGGTGGGTGGCGGTGGAGACCACCCCCCTCCCGGCCGTGCGGTCCTCGACGCCGCACGCGGCGAGGTGCCCCGGCGCCTTGGCGGGCCGTCGCGAGTGGGCCGTGCCGCACGGCCCGGCATCGCCGGACGCTTGACGATCCCATCGGCGGGCGGCGTGCAATCCCGCGCCTCGCCCGACGCTCGCGGTCCTGGTTCAGCCGCGAGACATCATCGCTGGGGCGGCCGAGCCGCCCTGCGCCACCGCCTGAGAGGAACTCCCATGCCCACTCCTTCCCTCGACAGCTTCAAGGTTCTCACCTTCGACGTCGTCGGTACCCTGATCGACTTCGAGAAGGGGATCCTGGACCACCTGCGCGCGGTGTCCGGGCGCAGCCGTGAGGAACTCAGCGACGCCCGCATCTTCGAGGTTTACCTGCGAGGCCGCGAGTTGCACCACGAGCGGTCGAGCGAGGTCTTCGTCGACGTCTACCACCACGTCGCCAAGGAACTGGGATTTCCCGACAGCGACGCGGCCGCCGACGCGTTCCAGCTCTCGGTGCTGCGCTGGCCGGCCTTCTCCGACTCTGCCGCAGCCCTCAGGCGCCTGCGCGGCCATTATCGACTCGTCGCGATGACGAATGCCGACCGCGCCGCGTTCTCGTTCTACTCCCACACGCTCGGAACCCCCTTCCACGACAGCGTCACCTACGACGAGACGGGCGTCGCCAAGCCCGATCCACAATTCTTCGCCTTCAACCGCGGCCGGCAATCCGCCTTCGGCTTCACGCAGAGCGAGATATTGCACGTGGCCCAGAGCCAGCATCACGACATCGGCGTCGCCCGCGATCTCGGCTACACGGTGTGCTGGATCGAGCGGCGCCAGGGGCTCGAGGGCTTCGGCGGCACGCCGAAGCCGGCCAGGGTGACCACTCCCGATTTTCATTTTCCGACTTTGGAGAAGCTCGCCGACGCCGCCGACGCGGCCTTCGCGGCGGCCGTGACGGGGCGGTAGCCCGGCCATGGAATCGCCTTTCCCCAGGCCCTCGGCCGCCTCGCTCTGGGCCGCCCGCGCGGTGCCGGCTCAGGATTTCGCGCCGCTCTGCGACGACGTCCAGGCGGACGTCGCGGTGGTGGGCGGCGGCTATACGGGCCTGTCGGCGGCTTTGGCGCTGGCCGAGCGCGGTGAGCGAGCGATCGTCCTCGAGGCGAGCACCGTCGGGTGGGGCGCGAGCGGTCGCAACGGCGGCGTGGTCTCGGCGAAATTTCGCGCCCCCTTCCAAGCGATCGCTGCGGCGCACGGGATCGAGGTGGCGCGGCGCATGCACGCCATCGCGCACGATTCGGTCGGCACGCTCGAGCGGATGATCGCCGAGCACGACATCCCGGAGGCTGGTTACGCCCGGGTCGGCCAGCTCAAATGCGCCCATACCCCGCAGGCCCTGGCATCCGCCGTCGCCGACATGGAGTGGATGCGCCGGGAGATCGGCGACGCTTCGGTCACGAGGCTCACGGGCGAGGAAGTGGCGGCCGAGACAGGCTCGCGGGACTTCGTCGGCGGCGTCCTCTCGGCCCGTGCGGGCGGGCTGCACCCGCTCAACTACGCGCGGGGACTCGCGCGCGCCGCGCATGCCAGGGGGATCGCGATCCACGAGGGCAGCCCCGCCACGGAACTTCGCCGCGAGGCGGGCGGAATCCGCGTCGCGACGTCCCGCGGCTCCGTCCGGGCCCGCCAGGTGATCGTGGCGACCAACGGCTACTCCGACCTCACCCCCGCGACGGAGCCCCTGCGCACCCGCCTGGTTCCGTTCCGCAGCGCGATCCTCGCCACCGAAATCCTCTCGGACAATCTGCGGGCGGCGATGCTGCCGACCCGCCGCATCTGCGTCGAGACCCGGCGGATGATGCGCTGGTTCCGGATGGTCGACGGCCGAATGGTCTACGGCGGTCGCGGCGCCTTCGGCCGCCACGACACCGCGGCGGCATTCGCGGACCTGCGCCGGGCGATGGTGCGCACCTTCCCGGCGCTCGCCGACACGCCGGTGTCCCACCAATGGTCGGGCCTCGTCGCCATGACCCTCGACGCGCTGCCGCATGTCGGCCGCCTAGACGACCGCGTGACCTTCGCGATGGGCTACAACGGCGCCGGCGTCGCCATGTCGACGCATCTCGGTCGCTACGCCGCCGCCTTCGCGCTCGGCGAATCGCCCGATGTCGGTCTGCTCGGCACCCACGCGTTCCAGCCGCTGCCGTTCTACGGCCTGCGCGAGCCGGTGATACGGCTCGTCGCGGGCTGGTACCAGTTCCTCGACGCGATCGGCCGCTGACGCACGGTCCCGCCGCGCGGGGTTGCCGCGCGGAGGCGAGGGCGGCCCCCTGTCTCCGCGCGACCAAGCAGGGCCGGCGCGTCGAGCCCTACCGGAACTCGGCCCAGAGGAAATCGCGCAGGCTCTCCTTGCGGAGCGTCACGCCGTACCCGACGGTCTCCCGCACCGGGATGGTGCCGGCCGTGACCTGTGGCTCGATCGGATCCTCCAGCACCTGGGTGTAGCCGGGGATGCGGTCCCAGTACGGGAAGTGCTCCTGCATGGAGAAGTTCGGCGTTGCCGCGCTGAAATGCATCGCGATCGCCGTCGAGAGGGCGCTCGCGCAGACGTGCGGCTGCACCTTCACGCCGTAGGCTTCGGCCATCGCAGCGATCTTGCGGCCCTCCAGGATACCGCCCGTATTGCCGAGGTCCGGCTGCAGGATGTCGACGGCCCGCCCGGCGAGCAGGTCCCGGAAGCCGTAGCGCGTATAGACGCGCTCCCCGAAGGCGATCGGCTGGGAGATCCCGGCGGCGATCTTGCCGAGGGCGTGCGGGTCGAACGGATCCGCCGGCTCCTCGACATAGGCGATGTCGAAGGCTTCGACCTCGCGGCAGAAGCGGATCGTCTCGTCGGGGGTGAGCCCCCCGCTGAGGTCCAGCATGATCTTGGGCCCGGGTCCGAGGGCGGCCCGCAGGCCGGCGACGGCCGCCACGGCCCGTCGGCGCAGGCCGTCGTCGGTCGTCCCGCGGCGCGACGGGTGCCGCAATCGGCCCGTCTCCAGGATCGCCGCGAAGGGATAGAACTTCAGCGCGTCGTACCCGTCCGCCACCGTCGCCTCGGCGAGGCGCGGCAGGTCGGCGGCGTCCGTGCAGCCAAAGTACCAGCCGTTGGCATAGGCCGGCAGCCGGTCGTGGATCCGCCCGCCGAGGAGGTCGTAGGCGGGCACGCCGAGCGCCCGCGCCTTGATGTCCACCAGGGCCTGCTCGATCGCACTCATCGCCGCGAAGACGATCGGACCGCCGCCCTTCGTCCAGACGCTCTGGTCGTACATCTCGGACCAGATGGCCTCGATCCGGAAGGGATCGCGGTCGATCACGCAGCGCTCGCAGAGCTCCCCGATCATCGCGGCAGCCGCCTTCCCGCCGAGCCCGTAGGCGACCGCCGCCTCGCCCAGGCCCACCGTGCCGTCGTCGGCGGTCATCTCGAGGATGACCGGCCGGATGCCGCCGCTCTCGACCACGTAGACGCGGACCTGCCTCACCCGCATGGGTCAGAGCGCCCGGCAGAGGCGCAGCGCATCGAGCACCGCCGTGTGCACGTTGCGGCTGGCGACCGCGTCGCCGACCCGGTGCAGCTCCATCTGCGCCTCGGGGCGCCAGGTTAGCGGCTGCGCGGCGCCCGCGAGGAGCGCGTCGATATCCGTGACACCGTCATTGGCCGAGTGGGGCCGGAGACCGTGATAGAGATCGTCCGCCGGCCGGGTGCCGTGCTCCACCAGGATCTGGTCGGCCGTGCGCTCGCTGAGCTGCTCAGAGGCGAGGTTGCGGAAGGTTGCGATGAGACGGTTGCCGCGCCGCTCGACCTTGACGATCTCGTGGTCGAACGTCGTCGGCACGCCGAGTTCGTAGATCCGCTTCTTCCAGATGATGCGCTCGGCATAGGTCAGCTCCTGCGCGATCTGGGCGTCGATCGACACGAACTGCACCTTGCGGCCGTCCTGCGCCGCGGCCTCGGCCGCCTGGGGCCCGGGATGGCGGCCGGTTCCGTCGTAGACGAGGACCTCCCCGGCGAAGGGGGTGGTGCCACCGATCACATCCCAGACGCTGCCGCAATGCTCCGCGCCGGGGATCCAATCGATGTCCGGGACACCGCCGGTGGCCACCACGACCGCGTCCGGCGCCTCGGCGAGCACGTCCTCCACCTCGGCGTAGCGGTTCACCTCCACCCGCACGCCGAGGCGCCGGATCTCCTCGGCGCGCCAGTCCACGATGCCAATCACGTCGCGGCGCCAGCTCGCGCGCTGGCTCAGCAGGAGCTGACCGCCGAGCTTGGCGCCCGCCTCGAGCAGCACGACCTCGTGGCCGCGCAGGGCCGCGACCCGGGCCGCCTCGAGGCCGGCGGGGCCGCCGCCGACGACCACGACCTTGCGGCCGGGCCGGTTGGACCGGGTGATCTCATGGGGGAGCTGCCCTTCCCGCCCGGTCGAGGGATTGTGGATGCAGTGCGGCCGGTGGGGCGACTGGCAGTGGGTTGCACCCACGCAGGGCCGCACCCGCTCCTCCTCGCCGGCCGCGATCTTGCGCACGATGTGGGGGTCGGCGATGTGGGCGCGGGTCATCGCCACCATGTCGAGGAGCCCCTCGCGGATCGCGTGGCGGGCCGTCGCAATGTCGGAGATCCGGGCCGCGTGGAACACCGGCAGCCCGACCTCCCGCTTGAAGGCGCCGACCTGCCGCAGCCAGGGCGCGATCGGCGAGGCCATGCCCGGCATGTTGTCCACGGCGAGCGCCCGCTCGGTGTCCATGCGGCCGACGATGGCGTTGAAGAAGTCGAGCATGCCGGTGCGCTCGAAGAGGTGCGCGACCTTGATGGCGTCGTCCATCGGCAGGCCGGACTCGCCCTCGTCGATGACGTAGCGCATGCCCACCACGTAGTCGTCGCCGACCTCCCGGCGGATCGCCTCGAACACTTCAAGCCCGAAACGGCAGCGGTTCTCCAGCGAGCCGCCGTACCGGTCGGTCCGCCGGTTGGTCGAGGGGGAGAGGAACTGGCCGATGAGGTGACCGCCCGCCAGGGTCTCGACGCCGTCGAGGCCGCCGTCCCGGCAGCGCCGCGCGGCGGCTGCGTAGGCCTTCACGACCCGTCGGATATCGTGCTCGTCCATTTCCTTGGGGAAGCTGCGGTGCAGCGTCTCGCGGATCGCCGAGGGTCCGATGGTCGGCAGCCACTTGTCGCCGTAGGGCTCGCCGCGGCGGCCGAGATGGGTGATCTGCACCATCAGCGCCGCGCCCTCCGCGTGCATGCGCGCGGAGAATTGCTGCAGCCAGGGGACGATCTCGTCCGTGCCGACATTGAGCTGGCGGAAGATGTTGGGGCTGTCGGGCGCCACGTTCGAGGAACCGCCGAACATGCTGAGGCCGATCCCGCCCTTCGCCTTTTCAAGGTGGTAGAGCTGATAACGCTCCCTAGGCATGCCGCCCTCCTCCAGGCCGGCGGCGTGGCTGGTGCTCATGACCCGGTTGCGCAGGACCAGGTTCTTGATCCGGAGCGGCTGGAGGAGCGGATCGCGGGTGCTCGCGACGGACGGGGTGATCGCTTCGGCTAAGGGCATGGGACCTCTCCGGAAGGGAGGATGGACGGGGCGGCGCCGGGTGTGGAACCGGCCGGCGGCCGGTGACGGGTGACGGGGGCGAGCCCGAGGAGTTGCGCCTCGCGCCGGACCGTCGCATCGACGAGCCGCGCGCAGAGGGCAGGTCCGTCCAGGGCAGCGATTGCAGCCTCGGTGGTGCCGCCAGGCGTGGCCGTGAGTGCGACGACGTCCTCGAATCGCAATCCCTCATCGAGGAGGGCTGCGAGGGCCGCGACGGCTTCCGTCATCATGGTGCGCAGCTCTTCCGGCCCGACGATCCGCGCCCGGACAGCGTTGGCCTCTAGGAAGTCCGCGCAGAACGCGGCCAGGATCGCGGGCGCCGATCCGGCGAGGTTCGAGGCAATGCGCCCATCCGCCGGATCGGCGAGCACCGGCCGGCAGAAGCGCCGCAGCAGGGTGCGGACGCGCTCGACCTCCGCAGGCCCGGCGTTGGGGCCGGGGGTGATGAGGGCGACGCCCCGGCCCACCGCCAGGGCCGGCGACGGGATCACCTTGACGATTGGGCGGGCGCAGAGGCGCCCGAGATCTGCGAGCGGCACCGCGTTGGTGACGCTGACCAGGACGGCCTCCGCGCGCAGGTGAGGGGCGAGCGCCGCCACGCCCTCGCGGTACGCCTCCGGGGGCAGGCACGGCACCGCCATGTCCGCCTCCGCCGCGAGGCGCGCGACGTCCATGGAAACGACGCCGGGCCAAGCCTCCGCCGTGGCGGCGGCCCGCGCCGGGTCGCGTCCAGCCACGATCACGCGCGTCTCCGGCGCGAAGCGGCGCAGGGCCGTGAGCAGCACGGTCCCGATCCGGCCGAGCCCGATCAGGCCGACCGTCGGCGCGGGATCGAGAGGTGGGGCGTCGGACGTCAATGATTGGATCTCACCGGTATGAACCTCGCTCATGGCGCGCCGCGGGGCGGGCGTGGTGCCGCTCCCGAGGCGATCGGGCATGGGGCCGCGCTCCATCCGCCAGCGTGGGGTGAGCACGCGGGGCGCCGCCATCTCGAACAAGCCTGGACGCCTGCCTCACCGGCGCGAGGCGATCTCCGGCGTGACGCTTGCGGAAGCCCGACCGTCCCGCGCGGAACGGACGCCGCCCCGGATCATCGATCCCATCGCGCGTCGCGACGAACGCTTACCTCATCGCGCATCCTTAGAGGATCTGACTCAGGAACTGTCGGGTCCGCGGATCCTTGGCGTTCCTGAAGATCTGGTCGGGCGGCCCGTCCTCGACGATGACGCCGCCATCCGTGAAGTAGACGTGGTTGGCGACCTCGCGCGCGAAGCCCATCTCGTGCGTCACCAGGATGCAAGTCATGCCCTCGGCGGCCAGTTCCCTGATGGTGAAGAGGACTTCCTTGACGGTCTCCGGATCGAGCGCCGCCGTGACCTCGTCGAAGAGCATGACTTCGGGCCGCATCGCGAGACTTCTGGCGATGGCCACCCGCTGCTGCTGCCCGCCCGACAGCTGCCCCGGATAGGCATCCTCCTTGCCGGTGAGGCGCACCTTGGCGATCAGGCGCCTCGCCCGCTCCTCCACCTGCGCCCGCGGCTCACGCAACACCTTGATAGGCGCCATCATGACGTTCTCCAGCACCGTCTTGTGCGGGAAGAGGTTGTACTGCTGGAAGACGATCCCGACCTTCCGGCGCAGGGCGAGCTTGTCGAGCTTCGGGTCGTTGACCTCCTGCCCGTCCACGGTGATCGAGCCGCCCTGGATGGCGCTGAGGCCGTTGATGCAGCGGATCAGCGTCGACTTGCCGGAGCCCGAGGGTCCGATGATGCACACGACCTCGCCCCTGCCGACGTCGAGGCTGATGCCCTTCAGCACCTCGAAGGCGCCATAGGATTTGCGGACGTTGCGGAGCGAGACGAGGGCGCGGCGGCCCTCGCCGGTCGCGGCGCCCTCGGCGGTGGATTGATCAGCCAACAGCATATCGGCGCTCCAGCACGCGCGTCCACACCGCGATCGGGTAGATGTAGACGAAGAACAGACACAGCAAGAACAGGTAGAACGGAAGCAGAAGCTCCGGGCGGGCGCCTGCCGCCTCCATGCTCGCCTGGGCGTTCGCGACCGCCTCGTGCACGCTGAAGATCGACGCCATCGGCGTCGACAATGTCAGCATGGCGTACCAGTTCATCCAGGGCGGGATGCAGCGGCGGACGCATTGCGGCAGGATGATGTAGCGCAGGGTCTGCGCGCGGGTGAAGGCCAGCCCCTCGGCCGATTCCCACTGCCCCGACGGGATCGACCGCACCGCGCCGCGCAGGATCTCGCTGATATTGCCCATGACCGGCAGCGCGAAGGCCAGGGTGGCCTTGCTCCAGTCCGGAACGGGGACCAGCCATCCGCCCGGCAGCCGGACCTCGACGGGCATGAAGTAGGTCACCAGGAACAGGATCACCAGCCACGGCGAGTTGCGCAGGAGGTGCGTGACGAAACGGGCCGGCAGCCGGACGGCCGCCCTCGTGCTGATCTGCATGAGGCCGAGGCCGATCCCAAGGATCGTCGCGATCGCCATAGCGAGGAAGCTCATGGCGAGGTTGAGCGCGAAGCCCCGCAGGATGAACGGAGCGTAGGTGATGAGCGCAGTCAGCGCCGTGGAGGGGGTCCCGAGGGCGGAGGAGCGCACGACCGCCGCGGCGAGCGCGACCACGAGCGCCAGCAGCACCACGGCGACGTGCCACGCCCGGAACCCCCTCAGGACCTGACCGTCCCTCAGGCGCGCGATGCTGAGCTGGAAGGCCGGCTGCCTCATTGTCCGTATCCCGGGAGCACGAGCCGGCGTTCGACTGCATGCAGGCCGGCCGCCAGCAGCGTCACGACGACGATGTAGAACCCGAACAGGACCAGCATCATCTCCGACGTGTTCAGGTTGTCGGACCAGACCTGGTTCAGCACGTAGGTCATCTCCGGAACCGTGATGATGTAGGCGAGCGACGTCGTCTTCGCCAAGCTCACCAGGTTATTGGTAAGGGCGGGCAGGCTGATGCGGAACGCGAGGGGCAGAGTGATGTAGAGGTAGGTCTGGAACCGCGAGAAGCAGAGGCTCTCGGCGGCCTCTAGGGTCGAGTCGGGCACGGCCTCAATGCCCGCCCGGAAGATCTCGACGTTAAACGCACCGCCGAAGATGCCGAGCGCGATCACCGCCCAGGCCAAGGAGGAGATCAGAGGCTGCGAGTAGCCGCCCATGTCGATCTCGGGCGTGAAGGCGCCGAGACCGAGATAGAAGAACAGGAGCTGGATCATCGGCGGCGTGTTGCGAAACGCCTGGATGTAGGCGTCCACGCCCCAGCGCAGCGTCCGCGATCGGGCGCCCTGGGCCCAGGCTCCGAGCACGCCGATCACCAGGGACAAGGCCAGCGACCAGGCGATCAGCCACAGGGTCGTCGAGGCGCCCGCGATGAACCGGCCGTACTCGTAGGGATCGTAGAAGATGTTGAAGTTCCACCCGGTACGATCGTAGAGGCTTCGAAAGAATGGCCCTATGAGATCCAGCATGCCGACACCTCAGCGCTCGAACCGCAACCCGCGAGCGACCATTCTCACTTGAGGTAGGATGTGTCCCAGTGCAGCTTCTGATGCTGCTGCGCGAACCAGTCGGACATCGTCACGCCCCACTTCTTTCCGAGCTCGATCAGCTTGCCGTCGGCCTGCCAGCGATAGGCCATGCCGGCCATGAACGCGCCCCAGGCCTTGTCGCGCTCGTCGAGGGGGACCGCGGCAGCCCAGGGATTGTTGTAGAGCACGGGGACCGGCATCTCGTAGCCTTCCCATTCCGGCAGGGCGAGATCGGCCATGATGCTGACGTCGTCGTAGAGCCACGCGACGCACTTTCCGGCCCGCAGCCCCTCCTTGCCCTCCGTGTTCCCCGCAAAGGCAATCAGGTTGGCGTGCAGCTCGGTCTGCACTTGCTTGTTGTAGTAGTTGCCCTGCTTGCCACAGACCGGCTTGTTGGCGATGTCCTTCCAGTCTTTGATCGCGCCCTTCTTGGCGAGGAGCGTCGGTCCGGACGACCAGTAGGCCGGCTCGATCATCCCGATGATCTTGCGCCGGTCGCTGGCGTCGTACATGCCGCCGAGGATGAGGTCGATCTTGCCCTGCTGGAGGTACTGGATCCGGTTGGCCGAGGTGATGATCACCGGCTCGAGCTTGACGCCGAGCGTGTCGGCCACGGACTTGGCAAGTTCGACCTCGATCCCCTGCAGGGTTCCATCTGGCGCCGGGAACGACCACGGCTTGAAGGCGCCCTGCACGCCGACCCGCACCACGCCACGATCGAGGATCTCCTTCAGGCGGCCTTCGGCCGCCCCGGCGGACGAAGCGACCAGCCCCCCGCCGAGCACCGCCGCCACGACTACAATCGTCCTCATCGGTCCGCCCATCGTCATGTCCTGGCCTCCACCCGATCAACCGACAATCTATCAGTCTCTCGCCGCGCGAACCTGATATTCTGGTGCCGCATGAAGCTGTCGACCTGCGTCGCGACATCGCCCGGCGACCATCCCAGCAGATCGGAGACGGTCTCCGCCGCCACCTCGACGGTGCGCCGGTCGAGGTGGCGGCCCCACGCGAGTCCCGTGCGCGTGTAGAGGATGCCCATAAGGTCGCGGGCGTGCTCTGCGCCGACGGCATGGCGCATGCGGGCCATGTCGCCCGCGGCGGGATCCGGTCTCGATGCGGGGAGAGGCGGCACCGGCGGCAATCTGGACGGCGCGAGCACGCGGCCGACCGCCTTCCGCAAGTCGCGGCCGGCGCTCAGGTGGGACATCACCGGCCCCGCGGTCATCGCGAAGATCCCGGGCAGGCCGCGATCCGCGAGGTCGTGGATCTCGCGCACCCGGCGCCCCATCGGCTGGCGGGCGTCGTATCCGAGTGGCCGTACGCCGGCCCAGGTGAAGACGACGTCGGATCGCCGCAGCCGGAGACCGGGAAGGAGGAAGTTGGCCTCCTCGATCAGGAAGGCAACGTCCTCGTCCGTGGCCACGGCGTCCGCGGCGTCGCCCCCGTAGGGCGTCTCGGTCGGTCCGAAGCAGAACAGGTCGCCTCCGAGGGGGAGGCAGTAGAACGGATGTCCCCCGCGATGCAGGCAGGCGATGCCGTGGCCCGCGTAGCGCGGCGGCAGCCGAACGACGATGTGCGCACCCTTGGTGCCCGTCACGAGCGGTACGCGCGGCTCCGGCGCGATCCCGGCGATGATCTCGTCGGACCACGTCCCGGCAAGGTTGAGCACGACGGGGGCCTCGACCATCTCGACACTGCCCTGGCCCGACAGGCGCAATGACCAGCCACCCTCCGCCGTGCGCCCGGCGATCGTAGCACGGGTGAACAGGCGCAGCTCCGCCCCGCCGCGCTCCGCCTCCAGGGCGGCATCGACGCAGAGCCGGTCCGGGGAGTCGATGATGTACTCGCGGTAGGTGGCGACGGAGCGCAGGCGATCGCGATCCCTCAGGTCGCACACGAAGGGCACGTGCCGGTCGAAGTCCCCCGCGACGCGCCGGTAGTCGAGGACCGGCCGGGCCGGGCCGAGGCGCCTGAGCAGGCCGAAGCCGAGGTCGAGATGCCACCCTTTGACGGCGTCGCCGCCGTAGACGGGGAAGCACATCGTGAAGGGCTTGCAGATCTCCGGTCTCAGGGCGTTGAGTTCGGCGCGCGCCTGCATCGCCGCCCGCGCCATGCCGGCCGCGCTGGCCAAGCGCCTGGGCGAGGACAGGAAGCTGCGCAGGGGCCGCGACGTTTCGAAGTAGCGCAACCCGCAGTGGAGGATCCGAGACGAGCGGCTCGACGCGCCGTGGGCGAGGTCGAACATCTCGGCGAGCAGGACCTTGTACCCGGCCGCGGTGAGTTCGCGCGCCGCGCTCGTGCCGTTGATGCCGCCACCGATGATGACGACATCGTAGCGGCGATCGCCCTGTGCTTCTCGCCGTGAGGGAATACCCACTGCCCTTCCTCTAAATCAGCGACTTGATGGAGTGAACACCGGAATTCGGAATGCGCAAAATTGATTGTTCGCGGAGCGTTATGCGCGTTCCGCATAATAGGCTCAGTCCGGGAAGCGCGCCATCAGGCGGTCGCGTTCCGAGGCCATCAGGTCCAGCAGGGCGTCGGCGGCCGGGTTGGCCGGGCGCGATTCGGGACGCAGGAGCGCGACGTTGAAGGGAATGGTGGGCACGAAGCGCAGGAGCCGCAGGCGCTCGTCGCGTTGCATGAGCGCGGTGTAGGGATCCACGAGGCCGATGCCGACGCCCTGCTTGACGAGTTCGTAGACGACCATCGACAGCGGGGCCTCGTAGCGGGCCTCCAGCGGCACGCCGCTCGTCCGGAATGCCTGGGGCAGCAACTGCCCCATCGCGGTGAACGACGAACCGACGATGAACGGCTCTCCACGGAGATCCGACGGCCCGACCTGGTCCCGCTCGGCGAGGGGATGATCGCGCGGGACGGCGAGAAGGTAGGGGCGGTCGCTGAAGATCTCCGTCCGGAAGCCGGACCGCTTGACCGGCATCTCCGCGACGCCGAAATCGATCTGCTGCGAGGCTGCCCACTCCTCGACCTGGACCGAGGGCTGGACGTTGAGCAGCACCCGGGTCCGCGGCCAGTCCCGCGCGAAGGTCGCGACCGTCGCCGGGATGAAGTTGAGCCCGAGCGCCGGCAGCACGGCGGCCGAGACGCGGCTGCTCTCGCCCTCGGCGGCCCGCGAGGCGAAGGTCTTGAGCGATTCGAGCGAGACGTAGGCCCGCTCGACCTCGTCGAGGAGGAGTTGGGCCGTGGAGGTCGGGACGACCAGCCCGCGCCGGCGCTCGAACAGTTTGGCGCCGAGTTCCGCCTCCAGCTTGTCGAGCAGGCGGCTCACCGCGGGCTGGCTCCGCCCGAGAACCTCGGCGGCCGCGCTCACCGTTCCGGTCAGCATGACGGCGCGAAACGCCGCTAGGTAAAGGAGTTTCATGGATGGCGGCCCGCAGACTTGTCCGATGTCCGAGACACTGCGATCTGGCGCCCTCCGCTGCAGCGCACCGCGCCGGTGACCGTGCTGGACGCCATCGGATCGTTCCTCATAGAGGAGTGTCGCGGACGCGAATGCGCTGAAGTTCGCGCGCCATCAGCCTTAACACACCCCCCTTGCCACCTTGGTTGCGGAGCCGGCCCCGGATCGTCAACGCCCTTGCCCTTGAGCCGAGCAGAGGAACGGACCGACCCTCTGGTGGGTTCGAGGGCCCGCCCCGCGCCGGGCCCGTCGAGGAGATCACGTCCGTGCAGATCAGCGGCAGATCCGCGCGCTGCGATGCCTCCCGGGCAGGAAGATCTCGGAGAACGAGACCCTGTGTGGGGAGGTCGAGCGGGTGATCGCTCCTCCAGGGCGACCTTGCGCGTGACCGGAGGGCGGCCGGCGAGCGCCGCAGCGGGGGCGCTCGGTCTTGGCGCCCACACCTCGCCAACTTCCGGCGGACCGTGGCGCGGGTCGAAGCCACGCCGGGCACGGGCGCCCTGCCGCCGATTGGGGCCGCGGACAATCCCGATGTGCAGCGGACGAGCTGACAGCATTGCACCTCGTGCCGGCCCGCGACCAGCGGGACCCGGCGTGCCACGCGACCTCGGCGACATCCACTGCTTCTGGTGATGCGGCACGGCGTAGGCGGCCGGCACGGTCATGGCGGCGCAGCCGGTGGCGAACACAAAGGGCACGTCGCGCCGCCGAGACGCACGAGCCGTTTTCGCAGGCACGGGAGGTGCGCGTGAACGGACCGGAGACGGTCGAATCATTTGACCTGCTGAAGCCTCTTGGAGCGGCGTCGCTCACGTCCGACGCCGATCGTCCGCGAAGGGGTCGGCCACCAGAGGGATGGAAGCTTCAGAGACGTCCGATTTGTGGGGCCGAGCGGCCATTCCGGCAGCCCTGATCGAAGGTCTGGAAGTGGCGCATAGCCGAACAAGCCGGGAGTGATCCGGCCCGGCCACCACCTGGGCAGCCCGGAATGGGTGGTGAACAGTGGCAGGCCGTCGAACGTCGACCCGCCTCTGGTCGCGGCGTATTGGCATCGGCTCGGCCGCCTCGTTCACTCCGGTGCCGTTCTCGCACCATCCGAGCCCAGGTGCGCCATTCCGAGCCTGTGCCAGAGCCGTGAGTACGCCTCGGTCAGAAGCCGCTTTCGGCGGCCCATTACCCCTGGCTCATCCGCCTCCGCTGCGGCATACGCGCGGGCGCAGGAGTAGAGATCATCCGCCGCGGCATTGATGCCGGGATCACGCTCGACGAGCTGCAGGATCTCGAGAAGCTGGGCTCGGACGTTCTCGATTTCGGCCGCGGGATTGCCACCCGAGGTCAAGTGCTCGAGGGCTTGGGCGACCGCGGTCATGCGGGCTTCGAGCGTGTCAAGAAGCAGTGCGGGATCCATGAGCTTCGCCCTCCGCAGCCACACGGCAGGCTACGCCGGGACGCCCCCGGACCGGGCCGGAATTCACTGCTCGAGAAGCGAGCGGCGGCGACAAGGTGGGCAGCTCGCCCTCCCCTGCCCCCCACCCAGCACGTCCGGTAGATGGTCGCCCGCGCCCGTCCTGAGGCGCCATGAGGGCCGACACATCCCCCGACCGGCATGCAGCGGAACGGGCCCTGTGGGTTGTCTCCGGGGCCTCGACCGGGCGGGTGTCGTGTTGCTTTGGTGTTGCAAGGAGCCGCCGACGCCCGGCTGTAACCCCTTGTAAATTCAAGGGGCGTGTTGAAGCCCGTTGCAACACGTTTTGGCTGGGAAGCGGGCATGAAAAAGCCCGCTAAGTCATTGACCAAGCGGGCAAAATCTGTGGTGAGCGCGCTGAGACCCGAACCCAGGACCTACAGATTAAAAGTCTCTTTCTGCCCCCTTTCATCTTCGATCAGATCAGAACATTCACGCTGTCTCAAGCCTCTGCCGTCACTCGCATTGACGAGCACTGATCGCTGTTGTTAATACCACGGGGTAACAGCCCAAAACGGGCATTCTCCGTTACCCCTTGGCTACCCGGAGTGGACCAGCTGATCCGCCTCGGGCGACCTTGTTGGTGGTCCGAGGTTCGCAGGATGCCCGCCTTCACCGCACGATCAGTCGAGCTCACCAAACCAGATCCGAGCAAGCGCCTTGAACTGCCTGATGGGGCGCTCCCGGGCTTCTACCTCGTCGTCCAGCCCTCCGGGGCGAAGTCCTGGGCCGTGCGGTACAGGATCGACGGCAAGTCCAGGAAGATGACGCTGGGCCCCTACCCTCGCCTGGGCCTTGGAGATGCCCGTGAACGTGCTCGCACGGCCTTGCAGGCGGTCTCTGAGGGGCGCGATCCTGCCGGTGAGAAGGTCCAGTGTCAAACGGCGTGGAATGTTGACCCCAGATCGGCGTCCAAAATTGACCCCCTGGATGGGTGCGGTGTGACGCCCCTGATCAGCCCGGCGGAGCCGGTCGGGGAAGCGCAGCCGGGCTGATCAGGGG
>NZ_KB900610.1 GCF_000379105.1 Methylobacterium sp. WSM2598
CCGAAGAACCCACAGAGCGGCCCCGCCCCCGGCTTCGACTACGGCGAGGGGGGTTACGATCCGGACAAGTGCAATGTCGGCTTCAACGAGGAGTCCGGCAAATTCCAGATCGAGATCAAGGGCTTGGCTACGCCCAAGAGCGAGGAAGCGTCCCGCATCTGTCAGGAGGACCTGAACGAGGTGATCGCCGCCTTCGTGCAGGACAAGACGACGATCGAGCGCGGCCTGTTCGATGAGGAGCTGGTGCCCGAGGAGCTTACCCAGGTGCGTATGGGGAAGATCATCAAGGACAAGTACCCGCACCTGGACGATGAGGATCAGGAAGCCATCCGCCAGCATGCCGTGGCGGCGCTCAATCTCACGCAGAAGGCCAAGGAGGTCGCCTCCGGCAGCTCGCTTCTGGAGGAGAAGGCCAACACGGCCTTTGTCGATGGCGTCCGCAAATTCGCGATGGATGTGCGGGAGCTGGACATCGACCTGATCGACCGGGTCAACCCGTTCGGGGAAGCCTATTCCATCCTCGCCAAGACCATGAGCGAGGACAGCCTGAAACAGGTCGCGGCGGCGATTGCCGCCAAGCGAACGGCCCTGACGCCCGAGGAGGCGAAGGAGCTGGCGGTGCGTGCCGTCCGGTTCAAGAAGGAGCGGGGCCGCCTTCCGTCGATCAGCTCGACCGACGCCTGGGAGAAACGCATGGCCGAGGGCGCAGCCGCCTTCGTCCGCTTCAAGGATGAGGGCCGCTATGAGTGATCTCGACCTTGATGAGCTGCGCTCCGAACTGGAGGACTTTGCCCAGCCGGAAAAGAGGGGCGGGCGGTCGCCCCAAGAGGAGCGGGTGATTGCCGGCTTCGAGGACATACAGCGCTTCGTGCAGACGCATGGGCGCGTCCCGCAGCATGGCGAGGATGGTGACATCTTCGAACGGCTCTGCGCCGTGCGGCTCGACCGGCTCCGGGCGCTCAAGGAGTGTCGTTCCCTCCTGGCGGCGTTCGACCATCAGGGATTGCTGACCCAGGCCCAGGCTTCGCCCGTCGCGCCGGCGGAGCAGATGGACGACGATGAGTTACTGGCAGAGCTGGAGGGAGCCGCAGGATCATCCGACATCACGCAGTTGCGCCATGTCCGTAGCAGTGTCGACAAGCGCGAGGCGGAAGAAATCGCGACCAGGGAAAAGTGTCCGGATTTCGAAAACTTCAAACCGCTTTTTGAGCAGGTTCAAAACGACCTCGCCAGAGGACTTCGCACAACAAGGCCCTTTGTCAAAGATGCCGGGTTCTCAAAGGCAGAAATCGCGGCAGGTCAGTTCTTTATTCTAGGAGGGCAGACGGCCTACGTTGCGTCAGTTGGAGAAGCTATAAAAGCACCAAACGGAGAGTCGGACGCCCGGCTGAGGGTTATATATTCCAACGGCACCGAGAGCGACTTGCTTCTGCGGTCGCTGCAACGCGCCCTCTACAAGGATGATGCAGGCCGGCGCATCACCGAGCCAACGGCGGGGCCTCTATTCGCGGACAAGGACGAGGATGGGGACGAGGCCAGCGGTAAAATCTACGTCCTGCGCAGCAAGGCAGATCATCCGACCGTCGCCGCTCACCGCGATATCCTCCATAAAATCGGCGTCACGAGCGGCAGCGTCGAGCGGCGGATAGCTAATGCCCGTATCGACCCAACCTTTCTGATGGCCGATGTGGAGATTGTCGCGACCTATGAGCTGTTCAATATCAACCGCGCGAAATTGGAAAACCTGATCCACCGGATCTTCGGACATGCGCGCGTCGATATTGAGATCAAGGACCGCTTCGGCAAACCTGTAGTGCCGAAGGAATGGTTTCTAGTCCCACTCTTTGCCATAGACGAGGCCGTAGATCGTATCAAAGACGGTTCGATCACTGGATACATTTATGATCCGGAAACAGCGAAACTGGCTCACACGGCGGATGCTTAGACCCCTTGAACAATCTAGTTTGCGGTCCTTCGGGACCGCGTTCGCTGCACACACGGCGGCGGAGGCTGCACGATGAAAAGGCCCAAACCTTCCGGACAGGCCGACCGGGACACGGAGGATTTTCTTTCCAAGTACCTGAAGGAGCTGAACGCGGACAATGCCGCGGTGTTCGTCGGTGCCGGTCTGTCGAAGGCGGCAGGCTATGTCGACTGGCCAGGGCTTCTGTCGGAAGTGGCGCAGACGCTAGGCCTAGACGCCAGCAAGGAAACCGATCTGGTCGCGCTTGCGCAGTACCACCTCAACTCCAACGCCACGAACCGGCATCAGCTGAGCCAGCTTCTGATTGACGAATTTTCCGATCTGAAGGCTCCGACAGAGAACCACGAAATTCTGGCACGCCTGCCAATCCGGACGTTCTGGACGACGAACTATGACCGTCTCATCGAGAAAGCTCTCGAGGCCGGCGGCAAGCGCGTCGATACAAAATACACTCAGGAACATCTCGCCACGACGAGGCGCGGGCGCGATGCCGTCGTGTATAAAATGCATGGCGACATCGAGCATCCGGACAAAGCAATTCTGAGCAAGGACGACTATGAGCGGTACCATCAGACCCATGGCCCGTTCACGACCGCTTTGTCTGGCGACCTGGTAGAAAAGACGTTTCTGTTTCTGGGTTTCAGTTTTACTGATCCCAACCTCGATTTTATCATGTCGAGGATACGGGCCACATTCACGAACCATCAAAGGCAGCATTACTGCATCGCCCGCAGGCGTGCTCGCTTCAAAGGCGAAAAGGAAGCAGAATATCAATATGCGTTGACCAAACAGAATTTGGTCACACAGGATTTGATGCGCTTCAATATCAAGACGATCTTTGTAGACGATTTTCCCCAGATCACCACGTTGCTTAAGACGCTCGAGGATCGCTATCGCCGCCGCACGGTTTTCATATCGGGCAGCGCCGCTGACTATGGCTCTTGGGGCCAGGGCGCGACCGAGGAGTTCGTTGCCAAGCTGTCGAGGGCGCTTATCGAAAAGGACCTGCGGATCACGAGCGGCTTCGGCGTCGGCATTGGGGGCGCGGTCGTTACCGGAGCCGTGCAGCAGATTTACTCGACGCGTCAGCGTAGCGTGGACGAACAGCTCGTGCTGCGGCCTTTTCCGATCGGGATCAAAGATCCAGACGAGCGTCAGAAGACATTTACACGCTACCGCGTAGAGCTGATCGCCCAGGCTGGCATCGCCGTTTTCGTGATGGGCAATAAGAAGGTTGGCGCTTCGATCGTCACAGCGGACGGTATGCGAAGCGAGTTTGAATTGGCCAAGGAAAGAGGTCTCTTTCTAGTTCCGGTCGGTGCTTCTGGATCGATGTCAGCGGAGTTGTGGAACGAGGTCACGAAGGACTTCGACAGATTTTTTCCTTCAGCTCCGCCAAAAGTCAGGAAGCTGCTGGAAGGACTAGGCGAGCCGACCGACAAGCCGGAAACTCTGCTCGGTCCGTTGCTCGACCTCATTAACGTTTTAACGTCAGGGACATAGTATGGCACGCCACACGTTCTTCAGTTTTCATCATCAGCGGGACTCATGGCGCGCTAGCCAGGTGCGTAATAGCTGGGTCACCCAGGACCGCATTGACTCAGGCTTTTGGGACGCTGCTGAATGGGAAGAGGTGAAGAAAAAAGACGATGCGTCCATTCAAAGGTGGATTGATGGGCAGATGAAGGGGACGTCTGTTACGGTTGTTCTAATCGGCGCACAGACATCTCAGCGGAAGCACGTCGGATACGAAATTTCGCAGAGCCATAAGCTCAAAAAGGGCATGCTTGGGATTTACATTCACAACGTGAAAAATGTGGATGGATTTACCGATCTTCAAGGCGCAAACCCTTTTGATAACTGGCAGACCGAGCTGAACGGACAGAAGGTGCTCCTCTCCTCTATCTATCCTACATATGATTGGGTCTATAATGACGGGCGCAATAATATAGGCACCTGGATCGAAGCTGCCGCCAAGAAGGCGGGCCGATAGCGGCATCAGAGCTGGACGGAACCCGGCCAGTTCGCTGATCTGACATACCCAGGGATTTTAGGCACAGATCTGGCCCGCCTGCTGCCGCAGCAGGCGGGCATCCGAAAGGGCGATGCCGGCGTCATGCAATAGCATGTTGAACCGGAGCGCCATTACGCGGCCTTCATGCGCTTTGAAATCCGCTGCAACGTCGTCCGGCTGCAGCCGGTCGCGGCCATGATCTGCGCCCATGTCTGCTTCGCCTGCAGCATGGAGGCGATGGCTTCGTTGCGGGCCCTGTCCTCCGGCCGCCCCTTGTAGAGGCCGGCAGCCTTGGCGCGGGCCTGCCCCTGCGCCTGTCGGCGGCGCCGGTCGTCGTAGTCCTTGCGGGCAGCAGCAGCCAGCACGTCCAGCATCATGCCATTGATGGCCTGGAACACCCGGCCGGTGAATTCATCGGTGGGGGCGGCAAAGCTCCAGGAGGTTGGCAGGTCGAGGGAGACGATGCGCACCCGCTTGGCGTCGATCTCCGCCCGCAGCTTGCGCCAGTCCTCTTCGGTCAGACGGGATAGCCGGTCGACCTGCTCGATCAGTAGGATATCGCCAGGCCGGCAATCCCGCAGAAGGCGGAACAGCTCGGGCCGCGCCAGCGTCGTCCCGCTTTCATTCTCGATATAGGCCGACGCGATCGTCAGACCGCGCTCCTCGGCAAAGGCATCGAGCTGCGCACGCGCGCGGGTCGCGTCCTGATCGGAGGTGGAGGCTCGAAGATAGGCGCGGACGAACATGACCCCCCCTTTTGGTCCGATTTGGATAGGGTTCATAATAATGGTCCGTTTTGAATGGTCAAACGGTATTTATCGGACCAGGATTTTGACGGTCCGATAAAGGCATACCCATACCGAACCGAAGCCGGCGCGTGCCGTGGCGGAAGGCCTACCATTCCAAATGGCTCATGGACCCGAGTTGGAGCCACGTTCCAAAGCTCGAAGACAAGGGCTGGCGTTCCATTCGGCTCATCCCACACGGGCAAGACCTATTAGACCGTGAGACATACAGTGCGCTTCCGGGCCGAACCGGGCCGCTGTCTCATTCGATCAAGCTGCCTTGCTCAGCCTCGGTATGCTGCCGCGCGCTGCGATCCGATGTGGATCTCGAACTGTGAGTTGGCGAAGCCGATCCGACCGAGCCCAGACTGGCGGCGGGGCGCGACACCGAAACGGCCTGCCTGAGCGGGCAATTCTCAGGAGGCACTCATGGATGTCACCCGACGCATCTTCGCTGCAGGCGCCGCCGCGGTCCCGTTCGTAGGCCCCGTCCTTCCACGGGCCTGGGCACAGTCCGCCGGCCAGGATGCGCCGGTCATCGGCAACCATGCGGTCGCGGATCCGCTGGAGATGGCGACCGACGCCTACATCTACGGCTACCCGCTGGTCACCATGGAGATGACCCGGCGCGTGCTGACCAACGTCGCCGCGCCCGAAGGTCTCAAGGGCGCCCCGATGGGCCAGTTCACCCATGCCCGCGAGTACCCAGGTCCGGAGTTCAAGTCCGTCACGGCGCCCAACGCCGACACGCTCTACTCCGTTGCTTTCATGGATGTCGGCAAGGAGCCCTATCTCTTCAGCCTCCCGGACATGGACGGCCGCTACTACCTCATGCCAATGCTCAGCGCGTGGACGAACGTGTTCGCCGTGCCGGGCAAGCGCACGACGGGGACCGGGCCGCAGACCTACTTCCTCGCCGGACCTGGCTGGAACGGCAGCGTGCCGTCCGGCGCCAAGCTGATCCAGGCGCCGACCAACCTGATCTGGATCATCGGCCGGACCTACTGCACAGGCACGCCCGAGGATTACAAGGCCGTACACGCCCTGCAGGACCAGTACAGGCTCATCCCAGCGAGCGCGGCCGGAAAGTCGTACACGCCGCCGGCCGGCCGGGTTGATCCGAGCATCGACACGAAGACGGCCGTGCGCGAGCAGGTCAACCGCATGGATGCGATGACCTACTTCAACCTGCTGGCCGCTCTGATGAAGGACAACCCGCCGGCACTCGCCGACGGAGTGCCGGTGGCCAAGATGGCCTCGCTTGGCATCGTGCCGGGCCAGCCCTTCGATCCGGCAAGCCTGCCGCCCGCCACCCGCGAGGCAATCGAGCGGGCGCCGAGGGAAGGGCTTGCCCGCATCATGGAACACATCAAGACGGCCGGCGAGCACGTGAACGGCTGGACCTTCACCACCAATGGCGGCGACTACGGCAAGGACTACTTGCAGCGCGCCTTCATCACCGCGGTGGGGCTTGGCTGCAACCTGCCGCAGGACGCGGTCTACCCGCTGACCAAGGTCGACGCCGCGGGACGCCAGCTGAGCGGCACCTCGAAGTACGTGATGCGCTTCCCGGCCGGCGAGTTGCCGCCCGTCAACGGCTTCTGGTCGCTGACGATGTACGACGCGGACTACTTCTTCGTCGAGAACCCGCTCCACCGCTATACGGTGAGCCCACGCAATGACCTCAAGCTCAATCCGGACGGCTCGGTCGACCTCCACATCCAGAACGAGAGCCCCGGCACACAGCGGGAGTCGAACTGGCTGCCGGCCCCGAAGGGGCCCTTCATCCTGATGCTGCGCAACTACTGGCCGAAGGATGCGCTGCTGAGTGGCTCCTGGGCTCCGCCGCCGGTCATCCGCAGCTCCAGCGCCACGCTGTAGGCGGGCAGCACGGGCTACTGCGAGCGATGCACAAGCACGCCCAGCCGGCAGCGACGGAAGACGAGGCCAGTCGCTGGGTGCTGCGACAGCCTCGCTTGTTTCGGGAGGCAGGACTATGAGGACACGCCGCAGCTTGATGGTCGCCGCCGCTCTGGCAGTGCCCTCCCTGGCTTCGCTCAGGACGGCCCTGGCGCAACCCACCGCCGAGCAACTCAAGACGGCCGACTTCCTGTTCGTGCAGACCGCGAGAGGAATGACCTTCGACAAGACCGCGAACACGGTCACCCTGGGCGGCGTGAGCCCGGTCACGGTGTTCTTCTCCGACCGGCCCGAGCGCATCGCGGGCAACATGAAGACGGCCGCGTTCATCCCGCTCTGGGCCAAGGGCAAGGACAGCTTCAAATCCGACCCGCCGAACGCCGACATCTCGCTGCTGGAAGGCGACAAGCTCACGCAGATCGTGGCCGAGTTGCAGGACCCGGTCCTGAACGGCGAGGACCTTACCTACACCGTCAAGATCCTGAAGGGCGACATGCCGACCCGCGGCGGGGAGGTGTCGGTGTTCATCGATATCTTCGGCCGGCCGCTGACGCCGATTTCGTTCGCGGGCATTGCCCGGCGCCGCTTCCGGCGGGCCTTCCTGTACTGAGGCTCGCGCTCGACTGCGAACGAAGGGAACGAAGGGAACGAAGTCCGAAGCCTCGGGGCGGCGTGCCGAAGATCCGCTCCGCACTGACAAGCCGGGCGAAGGCTGCACCCACTCTTGCCCGACCACGGCCGGGCCACCCACCACGAGAGATGGAGGCTATCATGGCGCATTTGGACGTTTCCAAGCTCGACATCACGAAGACGAACGCGGCCATCGACCGGCTGCTCGAGGTGACGGACAATCCACGTCACCGCTTCATGCTCCACGCCTATTACCGCCACCGCTACCTGGAGATCGCCGGCCGTTACGAAGAGATCTTCGCGCCCGAGATGATGTCCGACAAGGCCATCTATCACTTCCATGCCGGCGAGACCAATGCCGAGCTTGAAGGCAAGGACGCGATCAAGAGCCTCTACAAGATGTGGGCCGAGACCAATCAGAACATCTTCTACGTCGATTACGAGGAAGTAGCGGTCGCGGATCACTACATCGCTTCCGTCTCCACCCTGCACCAGCAGGTCTGGGGCGGTTCACTCAAGATGAGCCGGGCACTATCAGTCCTGCCGGGCTTCCTCTCCGAGCGGATTCTGAAGCGGGTTCTGGCCAGCAAGGGGTTCACGCCCCACGACGACGCGATGTACCTCTACAGCAACACGATCCAGATGATCTGGCCCTACGACGACGAGTGCCGTCTCATTGGCGAGGACGTGTGGGAGCCGGATCCGGAGAAGGCCGTGATCACCAAACTGGATGCGTCGCAGGTGCTTACGGCCGCACGCGCGGCACAACTTCTCGAGCCGTACATCAAGCCGTTGCCGTCGTTCGACGAAGTGGCCCGGGAGAGGGCGACAGGCCGGCAGCCAGAGCTGAGCCCCAAGGTCGCCTGATCAGCCGCGCCGTTGGATCATCGAGCAAGCTTTCGGTTGGATCGGGCGCTGCCGCGAGCGGCGCTCGATTACTGCGGCGCTCCGTAACGCCCAATTGGCGAAGGTCCGCTTCGTAGGTTCCAGAAGCCGCTCTTATGCGGAAGGCAGTCCCTTCGGAAACGGCCGTGAACGACGGTCTTCTAAAGGCGCACTCATAGCGAACCGACAGTGCCGGTTCTCATTCGCATACCCATAGCGAACCGGCGGTGCCGGTGTTCATCTCTGTCACCATCGCGGTCATCATCAGGTTCTCAGCCTGCCAGACGAAGCCCAGCCGCAGGACCTTGACCGTTCCTGAGTCTAGTATTGAGGGCCGCAATCGGTGCGGAGAAGGTGTCCTGCAAGCGTTGCATATGGTCGGTCATCCAGCCGATCATGGCCGGCCAGTTCTCGCGGTCGTAGCCGTCGAAAGTCTGTGTGTATACGATCCGGCAAGCCTTCTTGTCATCGAGCCGGAGCCAGTCGAGCGGTGCTCCGAACTTCTCCCCCAGCACCTCTTTTTGCTCGAGGAGTTGGTCAAAAACCCACTTGTTCTCGGTCGCGTCGCCGCGCGTGATGCCCACTTCCACTCGTGCTTCATCCTTTGAGAAGATCAGGGTGAAACTCACCCCGGACATCCCTGTGGCCGCGTTCAACCAGTGTTCCTGCGAGGGGCTGATCGAATTAAAGCGGCTGAGACCAGCAGAGCGGAGCTGTTCGAGCGCTTGCTCCCAAAAGGCGAGGCGCAGAAGGTGACGCGGCTTCTGCACGGCTTGGGTGGTTTTCTCCTCTGTCTCCTTCGTCGCCATGCCGATCATGAAATCGGCGGCCTCGGGCGTTGGGACGATCTGCTGGAGATCTAGGAAGAGCTCGTCCCCGTGACTGTAGGGCACCACACGAAAGCATTGCGCCCGAATGTTGTGGCTCAGCAGCCAGAGCACCGCTGCCGTGACTTCCTTCCGGAAGTTCGCCGCGACGAGCATAAGCCGTTGGCCATTACCGGCGTTGAGCTGGACTTCTTGTAGATCCTCCGCCCCGAGGAACTCGCAGATCCGCTCGACGGCTTTAGCGCCCTTCTCATGGCGGTCGAGGTAGCTCTGGAAAATGTCGACGATCTGCGCCTTGGTCAGGCTTGAGCAGTAGGCGGCATACTTGAGCGCCTGCCAGGTCACGTCTCGGCCCGAGTCGTCGAGCTTATTCTCAATGACAACGAGCTGGCCGTCTTTGTCTAGCGCGAGGAGGTCAAGCCGCTCACGCGTGTCCGCGAAACCGTCGAACTCCTTCTGGATGATGAGGAGTTCCTCGCCTAGGGCGTCGGGCAGGCCGGCTAGCCACTCTTGTAGGTGGTCGCGCTCGCGCAGTCCGAGATCTCCGAAGCGTCGCTCCTCCAGCCGCCGGATGCGGTTCTCGGCGCGGTTGACCTGGAACATAGCTAGCCGACCTCCACATCAATCGCGCGGCTTCGCCGACACGCACTCAAGGGGAACTGCGCCCCTTCACAGGCCAAAAACTGGACCCTGGCAAGGTCCGCCTTGCGTCGGAAGCGGCTGTCAAGGTCGGTTCGTTAAAGGCTCATTCCTAGCGAACCGACGCCGGTTCGTAGCTGACGGCTGACAGGAAGACTTGCTGCCCCGGTTTCCAACGGGTCCGTCATTAGCGTGCCTTGACGCCCCCAAAACCGCCCCCAAAAATTGCCCATACGGCCCCCAGAAAAATGTCCAAGATTGCGGGCGACGGATGGCCTTCCGACCTGCATCTTCACGGCGTCAACCGAGGACACGCCGATGACCGAGCTGTTTGATTTCTCATCCGCCCATGAGTTCGAGCTTTCCCGCCATGCGGCTGTCAGGGTCGCTCAGCGCTGCATCCCGGACGACGTTGTCGCTCTGGTGCTGGAATTTGCCGATATCGACTATCCCGCCATGCAGGGCCGCCGCCGGCTCAAGCTGTCCCATCGGCGTGTGGGGGAGCTGATGAGTGAAGGCTTCGATTACGCCCTGGTCGATAAAGCCCGCAGCGTGGAACTGATCGTCGGACAGGGAGACCGGGTCGTGACCGCTTTGCGCTGTGATCCGATGCCCTTGAGGCGCACGCGCCCCTCCCGGCAGCGCCGGTCCGCCCAGGCACGCCGTGAGATGGCCCATGTCTGAGGGAACCGTTATCGACGCCCGCGCCCGCTTCGCAGATGAGCGGAACGAAAAGGAGGCGGACAGCGTGGCTGCTGCCGCGCGGCACGCGGAAAGCCTGCAGCAGACCCGTGCACGCCTTGAAGAGGCGGATCAGATCGCGCGCGAGGTGTCTTCCTCGCGACGCGTACCTGAGGCTGACAGGCCACTCCTCGCGCGAAACCTAGGCCGCATGATCGAGGCTCAGGGAGCGGATAAAGCCCACTCTCGCATCGCCGACCTCTTCAGGCGGACCTTCGGGAGCGACGGCGCGGCGAGCGCCCTCAAAAAGCGCAAGCGCTTCATCCGCCTGGATGGGGAAGCCATGGGCGAGCCGGACATGCCAGGAGAGTACCAGGCCGATGGGCGGGTCTTTCTCAGGCTGGCGGAAGGCTGGGCAGAGCTTGCGCGCTCTGGTCACTCATCGCCGGACGACGTTCGGCGTCAGGCTGTCCTGAACCTCGTTGAGAATACAGGGTTCGACTCGCGCACACGATCGTCGCTTCGCCGGTCCGAAGCGGGGCGGCAGGAATTTACCGACCGGATGGACGACGTGCTTGCCGCCGTAGAGGCCGGGGCCGGCGATCTGAACGCCTATTTCGATGCCGCCGGAGAGATCGACCTTGAAGCGGATATCGTCAGGATGGATGCCCGGACCTCGTTCTACCTTCAGAACAATCTGGGCTGGACGAACCTGCGTCTGCCTGTTCCCGACCCGCTTGATGACGATGTCCCCGTGATCGGACCCAGCGGGGAGAATGGGGACCGCCTGGATCGCAGCACGCATTGGCTGGCTCCTAAGGTGCTGATCGGGTTTCTGTATGCGCCTGTGCCGGTCGATGATGCCGTAAGCTTTACGCTTCGGGACATGAAAGGCCGCCCGTCTCACGATGACGAGCTGGTGCAGATCCTCATCGAGCGCTACGGGCCGGATCGACAGGCGCTGTACGAAACGCTGGTGTCGGAACACCGGAAAGATGCCGAGAGTATTCCTGATTACGACTTCGAGGACATCGAGGCGTATGTGTCTCATCGAGACGCCGAGCGCGCCTGCGCTCTTCGCTTCCTCCAACGGTTGCAGAGCGAACTTGCGTTGCCTGCCCTTCCGGCGGACCTGCTAGATCTGGAGGCGGAGCGCATCAGAAATGCGTTGATCGAACAGTACGGTTTGGCGCCATCCGGCCTGATTGATGCGTCGTCCGAAAGCCTCAGCGAAGTTCATTTTGATATAATTAAATCTGGATATACCAGCAAAAAGCCGCTGACAGCTTGGGTCGCGCACTCCGTAATTCTGTCATTGCACCGTGAGCGATCCACAGGCCGCACGCGCCTCGCATTCACAGTTTCGGCAGACGAGATGCGCTTGGAATATGACAGGGTCATTTATCGTTTCCCGCGCGGTGCGCGTGATCAGGGTTACTCCTCGTCTCAATTTGAGGACGGAACGGTTTCCTGCTTCATGGAGCGTGATGATAAAGGCTATCTGTTTGGTGATGAATTCGATCTGCGTCTTGGGAGTGACTTGGAAGGCACGCGAGCGCTCCATTTCATTCCGGGGAATCAGGCACTTGATATGGCCTTCAGGTCGGTCGGGCGGGATCTCGATGTTCAGTATGATGCTGTGTTCAGTCCGCTCTACAATGACTATCCGAAAGCCTTTTCGCCTGCCCCGCCAAATACGATCGCGGGTTCCATTCTGAGAAACCTGGCGTATGCCCCGGAGGGCGAACGGCTGGACGAGTTGTTGCTGGCTGATGCTCGCGACAAGGTGGGTGCGCTTCAGACTCTCCTGCGTGCTGAGGAGGATCGGTACAGACAGGGCGTCCGTCGCTTGATACCTAAAAACTGATGATTGGCAGAAGGATGCGGAGTCCTTTGCGGGAACAGACACCCCGTCCGCGACGCTACCGACAAGGCTGCGCCTCGACTTTTCCCGCAAATTGGGCAGTGAGGTGCGCGGTGTGGCGCCTTCCTGTCGATTTGAAGCCTACCTATCAGGGGCCGCGCTATAAGAGGCACTCGGCCTAGCACCTCGTTCCACTGCTACGTTGTGGCCGATATTCCCCCGCAGCTCGAGGAGCGGATTATCGGGCGGTTTGAGACCCCCCCATGGCGAGGGCTATTTTGGCTACACCACCAATCCGGCCGCTTTCGTGGAAATCGTGCCGTTCGGGAAGGTGATGAACGACGCCCGCCTACGGAACCCGATTTTCTTCCAGAAGCTCGGGATCACGAATACGATCTGATGGTGGTTTTCATAAACTCGGATCGCTGGAAACCGGGTTTTTAGGGCCGTAGAGTCGCCTCTGGGATTTATGGTTGTCAGGTAGGGGGAATTTAAAACAGGCTTATGGGCGATTAGATTTTCGGGGTCAGCGTTGATCCTAACGATGCCCTGACGGGCATAGGATCGTTAATCCGGCTCGCTTATGTCATCCTGATTGGCAAACCGGACGATTGAGAATGGCTGAAGCGGACAAGGGACGGAAGGGATCGGTTTTCGAGGCGCTGAAGGACATGAGCGCCGAGGAGCTGGGTGAGCTGATCGCAGCGGCGCAGGCGGAGCGCCAGCAGAAGATCGATGCGGCGCGGCTCCAGCTGAAGGCCGAATTCGAGGAGCGGGCTGCCAAGCTGAACCTCAGCCTTGAGGACGTGATCCGCGAACCGGAGCGCCGCAAGGCCGGGGGCAAGGTGGCCGCGAAGTACCGGGGCCCGCAGGGGGAGGAATGGTCCGGTCGGGGTAAGGTGCCGAACTGGCTGAAGGCGCTCGAGGCGTCCGGTCACAGCCGCGGGGATTTTGCCGTCAGGGAGTGAGGTCATGGACGGGGTGACGGAGTGGAAGGCCAGAAACGCGGCGGCGGCTGAAAAGCTGCGCCTGGCGTTGGCTACACCTCCGGCTGCGCGCTCCCCTGAACAGCAGCAGGATATCGACGCGGCGGCACAGGAACACCTCGAACAGCGGCTGGCATGGATCGATGTCGACGATTTCCCGATCGACAACCCGGAAAAGATCGTTCTGGATTCAGCGCGCGAGGCCGTGCGGATTTGGGCCTTGGAGGACCGGCGGGGCCTTTCGCAGGCTATGGGCGATCTGCAGCATGCCCTGCCGTTCATGTTCGCGGCGTATGGCCGGAGGCCGGATTAGCGGCCCCTCCCCTTCCCACGGTCGCGCGGATCGTGGCCGGCGATGGGGAAGCCCTGTTCGTAGTGGGCCTTTTCCCTCGCAATCCGCCGCTCAAGGGCGGCCTGCTGCCGGATGAACACCTCGGGCGGGGTTTCGGACAGGCGGTAGCGGCTCTCGATGTTGTCGTACTGGCTGGTTTCGACCAAGTAGGGGCCGGAGCCGGGCATCTTCCTGTCGGCCGTCTGCCCGCCTTCCTGGGTGATCTCTGGCCCGCCTGAGACAGGCACGCTCACGCCCTCGTCGGATCGGCTGGGCTGAATGGCTGGGGTTTCGGCGTCCACGGTTCGGTTGTCCATCGACAAGCCCCTTTGCTCTGGTTCGACCGGGCGCAGGATTCGCCAGTGAAGCGATAGACCGCAACTATCGAGCGGGCCTTTCGGCTGGTCGTCGGCTGGTCACAGCTGGAATCTTGAAACCGTTGGCAGGCTGAAAGCCTGCCAACGGTCCCATACGGCCTGTCCCATTCCTTTGGTGAGATGGAAGCCCTGACATTCCTTCGGAGCCGACAATTTCCGAACACACGCATAGCGGTCGGCCGTCACCCGAAGGGCCGAAACGAAGTGGAGGACGGCGAAGCCGTTGACGGCCGGGCGCGGCGTGTAGACTTGGCGTCGGATCTGAAAGGGGAAGTCGTCGGCGGAGCCGACACCGCATGCATGCACTGAGGCGTACGGTGATACAACGATGCCAAGGCTGGCACAGGTCACAAAAGGCCGCAAGAGGTTTAAAGAGTTAATAGATTCTAGGTTAAAGAGTTAAGCCCCGATCCGCCTGTGGAAACTTGTGCATAATCAAAACCTTGGCCGTTTAGGCCGTTCCTGATGTCCCGATAATTCGTTCCTGAAGTCCCGATACTGAGCGTTCCCGATGTCCCGAGCTTCTGTTCCTGAAGTCCCGACGGGCGTTCCCGAAATCCCGAACGCGAAGCCGAATCAGTCACTTGTCCGGTATCCCCCCTTCGGAGGATGCTGGCGGCCCCTCTGAAAGCGAGGCTGGGTGCGGGTTTGGCGGGATATCAGGAACGCCTAATGGACGGTGCGGCTCAGGCGCCGTGGCGCTCGTGGTGGCGTTTGGCGAAGCCATAAAACGCCTTCTGATAGTCGTCCGGCATGGGCTTGTCGCTATCGAGCAGCCAGGCGTCGAAGTCGGCCTTCAGGGCGTACAGGTCCCATCCGGGGAAATCGCGCCGCACCAGCTGCATGGTCCTGTCGGTCAGTTCGGGCGTGAGGCGCGGCTGTGGTGGGTTGGGCTTTGGTGCAGGCTGCGCCCTGCGATCCTGCCCTTGCCGGACCATGCGTAGGGATGGCTCCGCGCCCTTCGTCGCCTCGATCAGGATGTCATAGCCGGGGATGACGCTTTCCGGCCCATAGGCATGCTTGGCAATCGCCAGCATCTCGAACTTGAAGCGCCGATAGGTGCCTTCCGCGCCCGATTTCTCGAACAGGGTCGGCATGGGGATGGCGAAGCCCTCGGGACCGGCAGCGCCGGCATGCTTGCGGGCCACGCGGTACAGCCAGCGTTCCCGCCCGCCGGTGATGCCGAAATACGCCGGATCAATCGCCAGAAGGTTCTTGTCCAGCAGGACGCCCTCGTGGAACCAGTCCGACACGGTGACGGTCATGCCGACGCTTTGCCCGGTTTTCTCATCCACCACGTCTGACCAGCTGTCGATCCAGCTGAACTGCCGCTCCTCCTTCTTGCCCTTGGGCCGGATGTTGGTGCGGATGGTGGTCGATTGCAGGCGGCCGAGCGCGTCCCGCAGTAGCTGATAGTCCCTGCCCCCGCTGTCGCGTCCGATGGTTTTCAGGACCTCGTAGGCCTGAAAATTCAGGGTGCGGGGGATGTCGTTGATGCCCTTCTTCCGCATCGCGTTCAGGGTCGAGGCGGCCCAGATGAGGATATCCGCGTCCCAGATGGTAGCCATGCCGAACTCAGGCGTGGCGAACACCTTCACCCATATGGTCCCGTCCGGGCTGGTGTACTCGATGGGCTTCAGCCGCTTGCGCTTGGCAAGGCTGAAAAACGGCCGCTCCATCGTCTCCTGCGTATCGCGGAAGGCGAGGTCCGACGTGTACGGAACGAACAGGTCGAACTGAGGATCTACGGCCCGCTTTTGGGTCACAGTGTCGACCTACCAGTATGGAATTCAACGTGTATGAACATCAACACGTATGGGTTCATGCTCGCTCGGGATGGATGATCCGCCCCCTGCCCTTCTTCACGAATAGGAGGTCTATCGCTTCCTCGAGCAGCGCCTGCGTGGACGTATCCTCCGTCACGGCGAGCAGCTTCAACTCCTTCGCCACCTTGGGCGGGAAGTGGCCGCCTACGAACTTCGTCCCCTCGCGGGATGGCCGGGAAAACTTGGGCTTCGCGGCCTTCTCCGGCTTGACGCTCTCCGCTTCCGCAACCTGGACAGGCTCGGGCGCGGGCGGCGCAGCCTGCTTGTCGAGAAGGGCCTGTAGGGAGCTTTTACGCGGTGCGGCGGCGGACATTCTTGGCCTCTGCGGTTTGGGTGAATAGGTTCATACACGTATAATCGTATAGGTGTTTGATTTCTTCCGCAGCCTTGCCCTCTGGCTCGAACTCCTGGGCGGTGTGGCCGGTCTGCTGAGCGCGAGAGTAGGTGATACGGTTGTGGATGCGGAGCGGCGCAAGGGTCGCCCCGAGCTGCTTCACGGCTTCCTCGGTGTCCCCGATCTCGCGGCCGCCCTGTGTCGGGCAGAAGGTCAGCACCACGGCGGACGGCTTGGCGAAGGCCCGGATCAGCTTCAGGGTCTTGTCCATCGCTGCCGCGTCGAGGACGGCCGGACGGGTCGGGATCAGGATGAAATCCGCATGCTCGGCCGCCTCAAAGGCGATGTCTTTTGCAACCGGGGGCGCGTCGATGAACGCGATATCGCATCCGCCCTCAGCAGCCAGTGCCAGGGTTTCCTTAAGCCGGGACGCCTGAAGCGACACCACGGCAGGGCTGGCATCCTTCCCGCGCGCATCCTTCCAGAAGCTGGCCGAGGCCTGCGGGTCGAGGTCGAACACGGCAGCGCTTTTGCCGTCCAGTTCGGCTGCTACGGCTAGAGCGGTGGCAAGCGTGGTTTTCCCAACGCCTCCCTTCTGGCTGATGATGGCTACGGTTTTCATGAGGCCGCCTAGGGCTGAGGGTGGCAACGCCTATGGATTCATAGGCCTATGGACTGAAACAAGTATGAAGGCATGGAATCAAACGTGCATACACGTTGCCACGTATAAGCCCATACGGTCAAGCTTGAACCATTAGCGGTCCCGGCTCCGGGTGCGTCCGGGGTCGCGGCTGCGGCCCGTGTAGCTGCCATCCGCCTTGCGTTCGGAGGCGCTGCGCCGCTGCTTCCAGGGGCTGTCCGTCTGCTGCTCCTGAGCGGCATGGCCGAATTCCGTGTGCATCCCTTGGTCCTGCTCGGACGATGCTCGCTGAAACTGGTCGGCAGGGGAGGGGCCTGCATCGTTCGCCCGGCCTCGGCCGTTGAACTGGTCGCGGTGCGACTTCCAGATGCTGGCGCGATCCTCTGCCAGCAAACGCCACGTTTTGCGCTCTCCGGCCACGTCTGCCGCGTGACGGCCGCGCATCTCATCCAGCCGGACCTGAAACTCCTTCGCCAACTTCGCCAGTTCGGTGTGCATGGCGGTCTGGCGGTTCGGAGGGTGGGCGCTTTTCAGCCCGTCCAGCCCCTGCAACGGCTCCTTGCTGCCGGGATAGTCGAGGGTCGTATCCTTGCGCCCGTCACGGCTGAAGGTGCTGGCAAGCCGGTTCCGGCTGCTGATCGAGTCCTTCGACCAGTGGATATCAACCCGCTCCCGGTGACGGCTCATACCCACGTATGCGGAATGCCGGTCCATGTGCCGGGTCGCAAACAGGTGGGTGCGGTCAACCGTGACGCCCTGGCTCTTGTGAACCGTTGCCGCATAGCCGTGGTCGATGTCGGCATATTCGCTCAGGCTGAAGGTGATGAGCGGGGCGTTGGCTCCGTCCATCCTGACGGTGACGCTATCACCATGCAGGCGGGCTATCGTCCCGAGGCTGCCGTTCCTGACGCCTAGCTTGCGGTCATTCTTCAGGAAATAGATGCGGTCGCCGGTCGCAAAGGTCCGGTTTCCCTGATTGGTTCTCAGCCTGCGATCGGTGCCGAGTTCGCCGGCATCACGGCGCGTCTGGCGGGCGCGTTCGTTCAGGTCGCGCACGTCAGCCTTGGTGTAGGCGAGGATGATCTGCGAGGCGTGGGGGTCGGTTTTCCGCGCCTCAGCCCATCGTCCAATCAGCGCGGCCTTGGCGTCGTCCTTCGTGTCGTGAGCATGCACCATGCCCGCGCTCTCATAGCGGGCGAGGGCTTCAACGGTCCTGCCGCTCGCCATTTCGCGGGTGGCGTCACGCTGCCATTCATGGGTCTGGCGTCGGACTTCCTCGATCCTCGCCGCGCCGAAGCGGTCAGCGATGGATCTGAACGCGCCGCCTGCCTCAATGGCCTGCAGCTGCTCAGGATCGCCTACCAGCACGACCTTTGCCCCTGCCTGGCGGGCTGCGCCTAGGACGCGCTCCATCTGGCGCGATCCGACCATGCCCGCCTCATCCAGCACCAGCACGTCCTTTGCCGTCAGCTTGTCGTGGCCCTTCTCCCACTGGTTCAGCAGGCTATGGATCGTCGCGCTGTCGATCTGCGATCCCTTCTGAAGCGCATCCACGGCGATACCGGACAGGGCGGCACCCCGGACACGGAAACCGGCCTTTTCCCAGCCCTCGCGCGCCACGCCGAGCGCCGTGCTTTTGCCTGCCCCTGCATACCCGACGATGCAGGCCAGCCCCTCGGCTCCAAGGATATGCTCGACGGCCTTCTGCTGCTGCGCCCCAAGCCTGGACAGGCCGTTGAACACGTCGCGCCTGGTCATCTGCGCCGCGCTGCCGTGCTGCCGATCACTGTGCAGCTTCTCAGCATGCCGGAGCATGCGGGCCTCGAGGGTCTGCGTTTCCGTGGTGGTGAACCGTTCGACGCCGGCAGCGTCCTTGCCGAGCTTCACGAATGACGGGGAAGCGGCGATCTTCTCCACGGCTGCCCGAAACGCCTCCTGATCTAACCCCATCTGGTCGAGGTGGCGGACAACGTCACGGCGCGTAAAGGTGGAATGCGAACGGGTGAGCGCGTCCAGCACCTTCGCCGCGTCGACCTTCTTCGGCTTGGTTGCCGGGGTAGGGGAGGCCTTATGCCTGTCCTGAATGGCCTTCCGGTCGGCCTGATACTGCTGCCATAGCCGGTCGGCCTCTGCCTTGCGGTCGAGGTTGGCGGTTTTCTGCGTCTCCTTCAGGCGGGAGACGTAGGCGTTGTATGCGGCCTTGATCTCGTCGGCGCGCTGCTTCGCCCGGTTGGTCTTGGCGGCCTTCCGGGCGTCCCATTCCTCGCGGCTGTCCTTGCTCCGGTCCTTCTTTGGCGGCTTGCGGCCGAGGTCCATAGCCTCGAACTTCGCGCGGCGGCCGGGGCTGCGGATCACGCCTTGCGCCTGCTCGTAATCGTCGGCCCAACGGTCCAGCTTGTGGCCGTCGTTGGACAGGGACGCGGCCTTGCCGGTTTCAGGGTCGACCAGATTGACGATGAGATGGACGTGTCGGGCCGCCGTATCGGTGTGTTGCGCTATGACGGCTTGGTGGTTTTCCAGCCCGAGGGTCCGCAAGGCGTCGAGCGCGGTTTCCAGCATGTGTTCGTCGGATGGTCTGTCATCGACGTGCCAGCTGAGGCTGAAGGCATAGACGGGCTGCTTCAGCTTCTGGCCTGTCGCCTTCACTCCGGCCCGCTTTTTCAGGTCGTCGGCGGCATCGCATAGCGCCATCATCTCGCGCCATGCCAGCTTGGGATCGTCCGTCGCCAGGTTGTGCATCTCGACAAAGCCAACCCGGTCGTCCGTTTCGGCTTCCTTGTCGTGCAGGACGTATTGCAGCGCGCCTTTGAAAGACGTTCCCCGGCCCTTAGTCTTGCGCCCCTTCGCCCAATTCATCGGAGCGATCTCCGGCTGCCTCGAGACGGGTCAGGAGTTCCCGCAGTTCGTCCAGAAGGCCCTCGATATTGCGGGCGCGGCGGGTGTCCCCGGTGGCGTTGCAGACGCGGGCAATCTGGTTGAGGTTCGAGCCGATGCGCGCCAGGTCGTGACGGTCCAAGGCGCTCAGGGTCTGGAACTGCTTGACCAGGATACGGCCCGACAGGGCCTGATCGCGGACGTAATCGGGTAAAGGGCGGTTGGACGCTGCCGCCAGCCCTTCGATGGCCGCCTTTTCATCAGGGCGCACACGGACGCGCAGAAACTCGCCGCGCTTGTCCAGATCGTTCATGCGTGGCCTGCCGCCGCGTCGGTAGGCCGGATTTTCGCCCGCCATGACACACCCTTACCCGGCCAGCGGGGTTTTAGGGGGAGCCCCCCTAACGAGCGTTTATGTGGAACATAAACATTGCTCGCTACCGGCTGCACTTAGGGTAACGGATGGCAATTAAAATACGATGAATCAACGCTTAAGCCGCAGTAATAGCTGGTCACAGGCTGGTCATGCAAGAAATCCTGCATGGCGCTGTTTAAACACTTCCGGCCGCCAACTCCGCATCAGCCAGCATGTCACAAATTTCCTCCGATGCTCGACGCATGCCGGCAATCGTCGACGGCCATCGACCTTCAGCATCCGGTGCCAGGTCGACGCCGATGCTGAGAATGTCGCGCACCCATTCCGCGCGGTTCTTGATGATGGCATGCTTCAGGTCGGCCATTGTCGGACGGTCGGCATAGGTGACGCTGCTGCCTGAGGCGAACACAGCGAATACGGGGGGAGTGGTCGTCAATTTCAGCGGCTGTGTGTCCGACTTCGTAACCAAGATGCCCTCAAGGGACGGCCGCAGGATGGCGAACATCGGCGCGCTGTTAAATCGGTCCTTCAGGACGATCAGCAGAGACGACTGCGCCGCAATGATAATTCCGTCCGCCCATTGCTGCATAAACCGTTGAAAATCCACGACGGCATAACGGTGTCGGATTGAGAAATTGAAAATGAAATCCTCGCTGTAATAGTCGCCTTCCGGTATCGGTATCGCCTGCCCGGACGAATACACGGCCAAAAGGCTGTTCGCCATCGCGTCGAGTGGATCGGGCGGCAACTTCGCGCTTTCGAGGAATTTGGCGCACCAGCCCAAAAAGATCGGGTCAGGGTTCGTCGGCTTGTGCTTGGGATCGTCTGATTTCCTGCGTTCCGTATGGCCTGCCAGGAACCGGCCGACCCTGCGGTGATCGACGTCGACGTCGTTCGCTGTAGAAATCAGCTTCGCCAGCGTCGGAGCGCCGAGGTTATAGGCGACGTTGTAGCGCAACAGGTCGCGCCGGATCTTCTCCCGCGCCTGCTCATCGAACATCTGACGCTGCGCCATGCGACCAATCCGTGACCACGACAGCATCCGGCCGCGCATGCGACCAGGCGGGACCGTAACTCTGCCACGGCTGCGCTCCAATGCAGAAATCCCGCCTTCCCAACGTCCATGCCAGCCCGGACCTGTGGCTGCTGGACCTCATCGAACAACTGCGGCCGGTCTATGCCAGCATCGGCCTGACCATCCCCGACAAGATCCGGGGGACGATAGCCTTCACCTCGCGCGGTCGGCCGCCGAGGGAGGACCGTAAGGGACCGGGCGTCTGGCCTGCTGAAACATGGCCTGCCTCGGCCTCGGCTGACGGGTACGTGCAAATCTTCATCCGGGCGGACTTCGATCAGCCGCAGGACATTGCCGGCATACTGGCGCATGAGCTGCTGCATGCAGCCCTCGGCGGTGTGAAGCACGGCAAGGAATTCCGCGACGCTGCCCTGCGGCTCGGGATGGAAGGCAAGATGAGCCATGCCCTGCCGGGGCAGGCCCTGTCAGGACGTTTAAACAAGCTGCTGGAAGGGGTCGGCCCTCTGCCGCGCGGTCGGTTGAATATCGACCAGGTGACGCTTTCCGGCCTCGCCGTCGCAGCCCTGAAGAAAAAGCAGACCACGCGCATGCTCAAGGCCGAATGCCTTGCGCCGGGCTGTGGCTACACGGCGCGCGTGGCCGCCCGGTGGATCAGCGATTGCGGTCCTCCCCATTGCCCGCTGCACGGCGCGATGACGACGCCGCCAGTGCCTGCGGCAAGCCCTGCTGAAGATGTCGAGGCCGAGGCGATTCCTCCGGCTGATCTCGACGCGGCGGAGTAGGGACCATGATCCAGCTGATAGCCGCGGGCGTGTTCGGGTGGGTCTGGCTCACCTATGCGCATGCCTTTTCGCTGTTCCTGTACTACCACGGCCCTGCTGCTCAGGCCCCGGCGCTGTACCAGTGGGGCGGACTGATCCTCGCGGGTCTGCTGATTGCGGCGCTCATGCTGCTGTCGACGATCGGCAACGCAGGCCGGGGCCGGGGCTGGTCCGACGGCATCTGGAATTCGACCATCGGGCGCAGGCTGACGGGCTACGTCTACCGATCCGCGCTGTTCGCATCCTCGACAGGGGTGTTTGGCCTGCCGGTGTGGGCGGTGACTGGCGACTACACCCTGACGGCCGCATCTGGCGCAACGGCCGCGTGGCTACTCAGCAGGCCGATAAAGATATTCCTCGGCCGGTCGACGCGCCCCCTGCGGTGGCTGATCGCCAACCGTCATGCCGGCATGGGCGGATCGGCGCGGTTCTCTGGCCTGCTGGATGAGTGGGCGAACCCTTGGGAGCCGGGGCAAATCCTGCTTGGCCGGTCGAAGTACGATCCGAACTGGATGGTCGGCATTCACGACGACCGCCACGTTCTGACGATGGCAACCAACAGGGCGGGCAAGGGTCGGTCGCAGATCGTCCCGGCGCTGCTGACATGGCCGGGGAGTGTGCTGGTCATCGACCCCAAGGGCCAGAATGCCGCCATTACCGCCCTGAAGCGGAAGGAGATGGGCCAGACCGTCCGCATCCTCGATCCGCTGGGCGAGATTAAAGACCCCGAGCTGAAAAAGCTGGTCGCCCGGTTCAATCCGCTGGCGTCTCTCAAGCTGGGCGCATTGGATTACGTCGAACAGGTCCGCGCCATCGCTGAGTCGTGTGTGGTGCCTAGCGGCGACAAAAACGGCGCGTTCTTCGACAATGCAGCCCGGACGCTGATCGCGGGCGTCAATGATCTTGTGGTGATGTCGGCAAATGTGCCGAACGATAAGCGCAACCTGGCGACGGTGCGTGAAATGCTCGTGAAGCTTGATGACAAGCTGCTCGAGGAGATGTCCGATATGGGCGGTCTGGCCGCCTCCGGCGCTGCCGGTTTGAAATCAGGCGGAGAGAATTCGACGGCCGACGTGAAGTTTACGGCCATGACCGCAACGGACTGGCTGGATAGTGCGGGCATGCAGAATGCGCTGAGCGCATCGGATTTCAGCCTGCACGATCTGAATGGCGGCAACACGACAATCTATCTGGTGCTGCCCTCAAGGTATCTGGACGAACACTCCCGGTTCTTACGGTTGTTCGTCAATCTCGCCCTGAAGGCCGCGACCGACGGCCGAAAGGGAAAGCATGCCACGCTGTTTCTGCTGGATGAATTCTACAGCCTCGGGCCGCTGACGCTGCTCGCAAAGGCCGCAGGATTGCTGGCGGGCTATGGCGTGAAACTCTGGCCCATCCTTCAAAATATCAGCCAGGTCAAGGAACTGTACCCGGAGAATTGGGAGACGTTCTTAGGCAATGCGGGCATCTGGACCGTGTTTGCCGTGAATGACAAATCGAGTTCCGAGTATCTTTCAGATCGCCTCGGCAAGCGCATCCTCTGGCGCAAGATGAAAGGCCCGACCGGATTTGAGTGGGAGATATCCGGCGCGGCTTTTCTCCGCGATCCGCAGGAATTGCGGAAGGAAATCAACCGTCGAAGTCAAACCGTGGCCGTGTTCACGGAGTCGGGCGAGGCATTTTTGCTGACCCGCAGCAACTACGACGAAATGTTCAACCGGGATGAATATTCGAGCGATCCCTTCGAAAAAGGAGAATAGCCGTGGACGCGGGTTTTCCTTGGGTGCTGGTGGCTGCGAAGCTGGTCACAGGTGCGGCGGGTGCAACTTTGGCCTGCTATGTCCTGCGGCTGGCATCCAGAACGCTCCGGGTGTTCGGCCGCCGCATGAACCGCACTTCGGGGCAGGCGGCTTACGCCGCAGCCGATGCCCTCGGTGTCGCGCTCGCATGGCCCTTTGAATGGGCCGTCGATCACGCTGACCGGTTCGTGGCACAAGGGGCAGAGTGGCGGGCGCAGCGCCGGATATGGCGCTCGGAATTCCGCCGTCAGATGTCCTGGGCTGAGTTTCGGCAGCAGCTGTCAGGGCAGGGGACAGGAACGGCAGTCCCCGATGGTCTGGCGGACGCGCTGAGCCTGCTGGGGCTGACGGAGCCGTTCACCCGCGACGATCTCGATATCCGGTTCAAGCGCACCATGCGGGCGGTCCACCCCGACAAGGGCGGATCGGAGTACCTGGCGCGGCTGGTGAACGAAGCCCGCGCCCTGATCCTCGAGCGGAAAGGGTGGAAGAAATGAGCCACAAGAACGAACTGGCGCTGCTGCGCGACCATCAGCTGGCAAAGCTGCGGGAGAGAACCGGCAAGCCTGTGCGCCTGATCCTGCCGCTGGCCTGCGGGGTCCATGACCGGGAATTCTTGGGGACCTTCAGTCGCTATTCACCCGATCAGAAGTTCAAATGCGAAAGCATCGAGCCGGTAAAAAAAGCGCCCATCATTGACCGTCTCAAGGCGCTCCTGAAGGGAAAGCGGGCTGAAACCGCTCCCGCCGATGATGTACTGCTGGATGATGTTGCCTGCCCGCGCTGCGGTACTTTGGATGTCTGGACGCTCTGCTATCGCTGCAACAGCTTCGTCTGCAACGGCAGGCGGGCCGCCTCCGGCTATTACGAATGCCGCGATAGCTGCGGAGGGCGAGGGACCACAAAACCCCTTGTCACGATCGACGGCGCCAGCGGCGGCGGGTCGTCCTCACCCATTGCCATCGGCCATTCGTCAGTGAAGCGCCTGACCAAAGGATGACCATGCCGGGATGAAGCGCCGGCATGTTACTCTTGATGAAAGGAGGTAACGATGGAAAGCGTGGATTTTGGCGAGCTTTCCTTTGGCATTCCGGACGATTGCCCTAACCGGGACGTGTTCCGCGATGTCATCAAGGATGAGCTGAATTACTTCTTTGCTGCTGATCTGGCGCGGGCGGCTTATTGCGCGTCGGAGTATGTTCGATGCCAGGACGTGCCACTTCCATTTTTCGAGAATTGGGAAGCGGCGGTGCATTATCGGGCGGCTCAGATGGCGCTTTCTCCGGCCGCACAGAAGTGGGGAAATTTTAGACATAGCGTCTATGATAGGTTTTCCGACATTGCTGACGACGGCGATCGACAGACCCCGGCTATTCCGGGTTGGCATCTCGATGAGCTGTTCGTAACCGTCGCGCCCAGGGCGCAGCGACAGGCCGCGCCGCAATCGCAAAGGCAGGCGGTTCAGCAACCCCGCACCTGGCGGCTCGATCAGATGAAGGTGGTCGAGCCCCAAAAGGACAAAGGCAGGGGCCGGGGGCGGTAACAGCCGGGCCGATCAGGGCAGCAAAGCACGACACAGGCTCCCGTCAACGGCTTCGCCGTCCTCCACTTCGTTTCGGCCTTCGGTGACGAAACCCCGCTTACGCGCTGAAGGGGAAGGTGATCGGGACGGAGGAATGATCGTCTTTCGCTCCGCTCGGGATCGAACAAAGGAATAGGGCCATGAAACTAGGTTTTCCTGTTCTTGTCCTCAGCCTTGCTGGATTTGCCGCGTCTGTCGGCTCCCCTGCGTGGCTGCTCGATGTCGAGTGTCAAGGTATGGCCAATCGCTGCACGAAAGTCATCGTCGCCTGCACATACCTGAGTGTTCAGGGGCGGCGCGTGATGATCCCGCATTGGGAGCCGGATCAGCAGCAGCGATGCCCGCAAGTCATCCTGATCCCTCTGTCGTGGCCCCTGTTGCAATGGAAGGCATAGGCCAATGGGCGCGCACCAGATCGACAACGGCCAGTTTATACTCTGGTCGGTGAGCGGGTTCTCGGCGTTCTTCGTCGGCTTCATTGTCCTGTCGATGACAACCAAGATGATGAGGCGCAGCGGGACTGAAGGCTTCCTTGTCGGCCTCGTTCTTGGCGGTCTGGCGTCCCTGTTGACGTTCCACCTGGTCAATAACTGGATGACCAAGGGCGGCGATATCTTCAGCACGGATGCGCTGACGGCGGCGGCGGATCAGAGCCGGGAAACGGTCAACGGCTGGCTGAACCCGGACCATACCGAACTGCGGCCGGTCGGCGGCAACGGGATGCCTGTTGCCCCGCCTTCGACCGAACCGCGTGTGATCTATAACAGCCAGCCTCCGGGTCCGAAGGTGATCCCGCCGAATTCGGTGCTGGCGCGCGGCAGGGACAGCCTCATCATTCCTGCCCCGGCGCCGTCTACCCCGCCCGGCTCCGGCCGGTTCGTGCTGGCCTGCCTCCGCAAGAGCCCGTTGGCCTCGATAATCTACCTCGAGGGGGACGAACTGAAGCGGTTCCGCGCCTATTACCCCGACATGGCAAAGGTCGCCGCCGAGATGGTGAGCCAGCCGCACCCCGCTCTGGTCAAGCCGATCAATGACGGCGCGGCAATCGTGCTGGATGGCGTTGCCTGGGACCAGAGCATCAGCAAGGCGTCCACCGACAAGTTCGATATCCACCCCTATCCGGCCGGGACACCGCAGGCCTGCAAGGCTGGGTATGAGGAACTTGGGAAATTCGAGATCCGCTAAGGCGCAAATAAGCCCCGCTGGTGCGTTCTGGCTGTTTTCCCCTGTCTGAGTAGGGGGAAGGCCTCAAAACGCACAGGCGGGGTTAAAATCGACCAAAGCGACCGCTTTAATCGGTGCCCTTGTCGTCCAGCAGGGTCAGTTCGCCGTGATAGGGCTTCAGGACGATTTCAGTGATATAAACGTCTTGGCCGGCTTTCTCGTATTTCCGGGTTTCAATCGCGCCCTCGATATAGACCTTTGAACCCTTCTTCAGGAAACGCTCGGCAATGCCGCCCAGCTGTTCATTGGTGATGACGATGTTGTGCCATTGAGTTTTTTCCTGGCGCTCTCCGGTGTTCTTGTCCTTCCATGTTTCATTCGTTGCAAGGGTGAAACTCACGGACTTACCGCCGTTCTGGAATGTGCGCGACTCCGGGTCTTTGCCGAGATTGCCGAGAAGGGTTGCCTTGTTGACGCTGCCAGCCATGAAAACATCTCCTAAAATGGTTTTATGCGTTTGCGGGAATATCTCGGGTTATACTGCTTCTTCTTGGTCAGAGAGTGGTCGTCCGGGAATAGGCGTTCAGGCGAGCGCAATATGAAAGCTTCGCCGTCTTCAGGGGTGATGTGCAGGACAACCTCGAACCCTTTGCCGTCCGGGTGAGGCGTGGCCTTGCCGATCTCGAGATATTCCGGCCCGCGCAGCAGATAGGCCGTCAGGTCCGGCCCTGTGGGCGCGGTAGGCTCGACGGTCGAGAAGGGTAGGGGCGGGCGCTCGTCAGTCATGCAGCGCCTGGCTTCGCGTAGAAGGTCCTGGCCGTCTGGTCCCTGCTGATCGCTTCCATGACGGTATCGGTGGGCGCTGCCTTGCCGAAGGCGTCCACGACAGCTTGCAGGGCGGCTACATGCTCGAGCAGCTGGCCGATCTCCTCGTTCGCATAGGTGGACCAGTCAGCGCCTGCCGCCTTGGTGTGGGTGCTGCGGATGTTGCGGAGGAATTGGGGTTCGATGGTCATGGACCGGCTCCTGACGGCGCTTTGCGCTCGGCTATGAATGGCCGCCGTTCTAGGCGATATCGGACGCCCGATGATCTGCGCCTTCCATCCCTTCGGGGGCAGCCAGCCAATGCCTAGGATCGCCAGCTGGCGCTTGCTGCGTGTTGAATTGATGGGCTGACGCGTCTCACTCTCAAAATCAATCACGGTTCTGAATTAGCGGGCGGCCCTGTTTTGTGATGGTGCCAGAATGTTTTATACTATGTTTCATTTTCTGTTTTGATCCCGATGTAATCTCGCACTATTCTTGCATAGTGTTCGGGGGGATGCCAACCTAGTTGCCTCCGACCTATGGGCCTTCGTGTTCGATGACTGAAAGGGAAAAGGGCCGGTTTGATCCGGCCCTATCCGTTCAGCCCTGCTGTTCATCTTCAGCCTTGGGCGTTCTCAGGACGATCCGGCCCGTCAGGGGGATGGAGTCCAGCTGCAAGGTCAGGCCGTCGCCGTCCTCATGCTCCCAAGCTGCCCCGATGCGGGTCCAGAACTTCTTCTCCCCTCGCTCCGTCACCTGAAAGGCGAACAGTGCCGGTGCCGTATCGCGTTCCTGTTGTTTGTTTTTGCCGTATGCCATTGTCTTGCTCCTTCGGTTTCGAGCTGGCCCCATGCCAGCCGTGACTTTCCGTGAACGGAGCGCATAGGACCGGCTGCAAGCCGTTGTTTGGGGGGACCGCCTGCGGGGGAGCCGAAGAACTGCTTGTCGGCCATAGGGCCGCGTTCCGTAGGTTGTCACTCTAGGCTGGTGTGCGGGCTGTCTGGCTCGATCCGAGGGGGCGCAATGGCGCTAGGCTTGGAGGAACAGGTGCAAACGTGCATACACCTATACGGGTATTAGGCTGATCGGGGAGGTGGCTGGCGATGGCAGGCAGGTTCAAGGTCCAACTCGAAATCCCGCAGGCCTTTGCCGACCGCATTGAGGATCTTGCCGCGCGGGCTGGCTATCATATCCCGCAGATTTACGCGGAGCAGCTGCTGCAAGGCGCTGTGATGCTCCTTGAGCGCCCCGAGGGCGCGGCGCTGCGGGAAATCATGCTGAAGGAAAAGAGCCTGACCGATCAGGAGGAGGCATGAACGCCCGGCCGCTGCTGGTTCTGCTGCTAATCCTGGCGGCGGCGCTGTACGGGGTGCGCGTGTCCGGTGAGGGCTACCGGCAAAGGATGGCGGACGAAGCGGAGCGCCAATATCGGGCGAAGCAGCGCGCGGCGTGTGAACGCGGCGACATCGGCGTGGTCGGTCCTGCAAATCCTTGTCTGGCTATGCCCCGCCGCTAAGGCGCGGGCGGCGGTTCCTGCATCTCGCCCGGCTCCCATGCGTCCAGGTCAAATTCGCGGGCCTTGGCCTCGGTGGTATCGAGGTAGAAGCGCAGCAGCCCGTTGATTTCCTCCGCCGCGTCCAGATTGCGCTCCGTGAGACGGTCGAGAAGATCGACGTCGATGCTCAAGGTAACGTCGCGCTGCGGCGGCTGTGGTGCTGCTGCGATCTCAAATTCTGCTGACGGCCTTTCCAGTACATCGACCATGGCAGCTCAATTATACCGGCGCGGTTCTTTAAAAACTGCTTAACCGGGCCGTTTCGCGGCTTCTGCGGCGACGATCTCATCGACCGCCTTCTGCGCTGCTATGCCTCGGGCCAGAAAGTCGTTCAGGATATCCTCGACGGCGTTCAGCGGTGCTTCGGTCTGCAGGGTTGTTTCGCTCACCGTGGGCCGGTCAAGCTTCGTCGACATGCTGCGCCCCTCCTTCATGACAGTTCGAGGCGCAGTTTACGGCCAACGGCAGAGGCGGCGCGCTGAACGGTGTCGAGCTGCACCTTGTCGTTCTCCGGGTCCAGAAGCCGGTCAAGCTGGGTCCGGCTGGTGTGCATGCGCTTCGCCATCTCCTTCTTGGTGATGCCCTGCGCCGACATGGCCTGTTCGATCTGCCAGGCCAGAACGCGCTTGATCGCGTGGGCCTCGGCTTCCTCCTGCATGCCTTCCTCTTGCAGGAAGTCGTCAAAGGACGATCCGATGTGCTGGTTTGTCATTGCTCCGCCTCCTTCTGGCGTTTGCGGGCTGTATCCAGATCCGCCTGCGGGGTTTTCTGCGTTTTCTTGATGAAGGCATGAAGCAGGACCATCCGGGCATGCGCGATGCAAAAGATCACGCGGGCAATCCGGCCTTGGGTGAGGGTGCTGCGGACCTCCCACAATCCGCCTCCCAACGGGCGACAGGTAGGCATGCCGACCGGCCAGCCAAATTCCACGGTGGCGATATCGAAGCCCACGATGCGACGATCCTCGAGCGGCAGTTCCTTCAGCCAATCCCGAACCGGCTCCGCGCCAGCGGCAGACCGATAGAAGGCGGCCGGTATCTTCTTTAGCTCCTGCGCCATGTGTACCTTTCAAGGTACAATGTACCGTTTACGGTGCATCATGGTCAAGGACTATCTGCGCCTCGCGGACGGCGCGTGCTATCGCCGGGCGAGGCGTCGAAGGGAAAAGCCCCGGCATGATCGTTGGCGTACCGGATCACCAGACCCTAGAGGAAACAGCCGTTGGCTGGATGAACCTGGCGTGGGGCATCGCTATCGATGAAGCCCGCAAATTTCAGGATACAGAATTCGTCTATGACGATATCGCCAAAGAACACGGGGAAGAGGTCGCACAGAGGGCTATCGCTAAACACTGGCAGGCCGTCCAGTTGGTCCTCAACAATGCCGTCAGCCTGCTTCAGCAATCGCTGGAAATTAATCTGAAGGCGAAAATCGCCAAGGTCAGCCCCTATCTCTTGATTGCTGGCGAACCGTCCTCTTGGCCGAAAGTCGATCAGCAGGGCAACGTCAATTTCTCGAATTTCAGGACGCTCGACGCGGTGCAGCTATGCCGGGCCGTCAACGTGCTTTCTGACGTGCCGCTGCCGGACAAGTTCGTGCAGTTCTATGATCGACTGCGCCAGACAAGGAACAAGATCGCTCATCTGAATGCCTCGGCCATCAGCGTCGAGGTGAAAACGATCATTGCCGAAATACTGACCGCGCAAAAACTTCTCTACCCTGACATTCCATGGAACAAGTTCAGATACGATTACCTGATCGCTACCGAGGAATATCATGATAAGGACGCCATTTTTACTGGCGACGATTTTACAACGGACGTGATGATTTCCGAGGTCACGGCCGCGCTACATCTGCTCGAACCCAAACAGCTGAGGGAATTCTTCGGCTACCGGGAAAGCAAGCCGGTATTCCGGTGTCCCTGCTGTCTAGCGCGCAGATCCCAGTCTGACGATGAATGCGAATTCGTGCAGATGACCAGCACCAAGCAAATGGTGTGCTTTGTCTGCCTGTCCTCATACGCGGTCGAGGAATACAGGGAACGGATGATCGAGCATTTCGGCTATCTGGGTGAGGAAGAACAGCGCGAAATCGCGGCGGAGCTTCGGGAGGAATTGCCCTAGCGCCTCGCGGATCGGGTCGCGGCGGGGTCGCGGGGCAGGGTAATCACCCTGGGGCGCGTAGTGAGAGACAGGGGCGCTATGGCCCCTGTTCAATGTGTATGCACCTATACGGGCAAACACCTATACGGGCTTGATCGGCACAAGCCTGCCTTTCAACCCCTTGCGGACATGATGGGCGCAGGCCTCTATGGCGAAGGCCTCCGGTGTCAGGCCGGGGATAAGGTCGCCTGTCACACCCATGAAGCTGCGGTAGCCGGTTTCGCTGAGAAAGGGTTGATCCCGGTCGATGGCATGCGCGGCGAAGTGGGGAAACAGGCAGAAGGTGGCACCGATGCCGAACATGCCCCGCATTTCGATCCTGACGCGCATCAGGCCCACGGTGACGGTGAAGCTGCCTTCCTGCCCCCATAGCGGCGGAACGCCCTCACGGGCCGCCGTATGGCGCGCTAGGGCCGTTCCGGGTCCATGCGGGGCAATGATGCCAGTCCGGCCGCCGTTCAGCTTCTCGGCCAGCCTGTGCGCTTCCTCGCGGATCGCCATAGCCTGCTCAATGTCGCAAGCCATCATGGCCGCGTGGTGCTGGTCGATCATGCCCCGGTAGAAGGGGACCGCCTCGCCCATCGTGCCGGGTAGGTGGCTGGTCGCCTTGTCGAGCTGGTGCCGTGCGTTGTCCTCGGCGGCGGCCGTCAGAAGGTCGGCAAATCCAAGCTGTGTCATTACCGCCCCCGGTGCAGCGCAATGGCTGCGGAAAACAGGGCGCGGGCCTCATCCAGCAGGGTATCGACGCCAAGGGCTGCGCCTACTGCCTGATTGATCGCCCCTGCGTCGGCGGCTGCGGATGCGTCCAAGGTTCGGGTCCGGGCTGCATCCAAGGTGCGAAACAGGGCGGCCAAGTTCGCCACGATCGCGGCGTCTCTGATTGCCTTCTCCATCCTAGGCCGCCTTTCTGGTGTAGCTGGCGGCCCCTGCGAGGCGTTTCCGGGCAAGCTGGCAATAACGGCCCTCTAACTCGATCCCGACATAACGGCGGCCACAAAGGGCGGCTGCTACGGCTGTGCTGCCTGATCCGCTGAACGGGTCCAGCACGACCGCACCCGGCTTGCTAAAAGCCTGAATGACCGGCTTCAGGATGGTGACAGCCTTTTCGGTCGGATGGCTCCGGTTGCCGCTGTATTCCCAAGCCTGAACGTCTGCGAGGGGACGGGCTGGGCGTCCGGGGTTGCCTTTCGCCAGAACATAAGCCTGCTCGTGCCGGTACTGCACAAAACGGGCGCTTGAGGTGTAGTCCTTCTGCCAGACGATATGCGCCACCGGTCGGAAACCCGCTGTCCGCCATGCGCTGAAAAACTCGTCCACCCGGTTCCAGCCATAGAACGACACGCAAAAGCTGTTCGGCTTCATCACCCGGTACAGGTCGGAAAATGCCGACAGAAAATCCGCGCTGCCGCCGTCATTCTTCACGGTTCTGCCGCTGCGGTCGCGGTAATTGACCAGATAGGGCGGATCGGTCAGCACAAAATCAACGGACTGGCTCGGCAACGCCTTCAAAATCTGCCTGCAATCGCCCTGAATGATACGATTTAAAAACTCCATCTTTTCCTCTAATTGGCTAAAAGGTTTCAACATGAAACCTGACTAGCCCTAGTGGCAATGAACGACGGGAATGCTGTCACGGACTGGAAATTAAAGGGTGGCGCGGGCCGGAGCGCAGCGACAACACGGCCTTTTATTTCCACGCTTGCGCCCGGTCCTTGGCAGCAGGGGGCGTTAGGCCCCAAGCGAACGAAAGGAAAGTCAGCCGTCAGGCTGTCGCGTCCTCTGCCTTCGATGGCGGACATGGGCGCCGGCATCGACCTTGAAAGCGATGCAATCGAAAACGCGTGAGGGACAGTCACCGAACGGCCGAGACTACAGGCTCGGGGAGCGCCCTTGCGCGAGTATGGCCCGGCCCGACAGGGACACGCCCAAAACCCCGATAATGACCAACTGCTGACCATTTCCAGAATTTGCGGTGGAGATGCCATGCCCGGTATAATGGGGTCATGGGGACACCCGACGACGATCTGAAAGCCGCCGTCCTCGACCTATGCCGCATATTCGGCATTAGCGCCGATAACACGGTCAGCGCGGCAAAAATGGTGGACGCGATAACGCTCCGGGCGCTGCAATCTGCCGAGCCTGCTAATCCCCATACGTCGCGCGTGTTGCAGGATAATCTCCGCGACGAAGCGCCCTGGATAATGACACATCCCTGAAAATGGCATAATCCCAGCTTCAAAATCCGCATTTAAGCGAGGCCAGCCATGTTCGATGACGTCAAGCATGTGAAGGGCATGGTTGCCCGCATGAAGCCGGGCGGATGCCTGCGGCGCGATCCGCTGGAGGATGATTGGGTGCAATTCGGCCTTTGGGTGTCATGGTACGACGCACCGAAAGAACGGCTCGAAATGCGCGAGGACAAAGCGGCCCCGGTCGATGAGGCAATCTCCGGCATGGTCACGGCCGGCGAGCTGATCGAGGTCGAGAAGGGCAGACAATGGGAAAGGCGATCAGACGATGGAAAAGGCGATGAAGCGCCTGATCCAATGGTTCCGGACGCGGTATGCGCCGGTCCTTCCTCCACCAGCCCCGCCATACGTCCCTGAGACGCCAAGCGGGCTGCGGCCGTCGTCGGATGCGGCCGAGGACCATTACCCGCCGTTGGATGGCCGGATCTCGCGCGGCCATCCTGACGCCGCCTGCTTCGCGGGAGAGATGCTGCCGGGGGATGAGGTCTGGTCGTTTTGCAGCCCTGAAGAGGATTGGCGGGCCAAAGGCGGACAGAGAGGCGTCGCCTTGGTGCGGAATGGCAAGGTGGTGCGCTCGGTCGTCACGATGATGAGCTGATGGCGTGACCAACCGGTGACCACATAATCGGCCTTGAAAATCATTTCGGCCTGCGCGAGATAATCCGCGTTCCTCCTATCAGGGAGTGCGGGCCATGTGGACCCCTGTAACTGCATCAGAGGTCGAGCACATTAAGGGACGCTTCGAGGATTTCGAAGCCCCGGACAATCTGGAAGCCGAATATATCGAACCGCCGTTTTATACACGCGCCGCCATCCTCCGGCTGCGGTGCACCGAACTCGGTAACGCCTACTATATCGCGGTCGGGGACGGGGAATTATCCGAGCGGGAATTCTATCCGCTGGATGGCAATACGTACTTCGTCCATGAGGCAAACAAAAAGGCCGGCATAACGCTGGAAACCCCCGCCCAGGCGGAAGCGTATATGTATTTCTTTTGCTACATGATGGAGCGGGGTGATTACCGGTTCAACATCCTCGATAATATCGACGGATTCACGGTCGTTGAGAGAGCGCCGCCGTCCGTAACCCCTCCGGTTTTTAAAGGTGCTGTCACGACAGAAAACGGATCGGGGTTTCTGTTTGGGGCATTCATGGAATACGGGGGTCACCTGTTCAACACGGATATTGCGGTGCTGACAGACGGATACCTCGAAATGTTGGATGACGATCCGTACGGGCCGCTGGTGCCGGTCACAAGGCACTAACGCGGGACATAGCCGCGTTTCAGCTTTCGGGTGAGGGCAAGGGCCGCGGCATCGTCTGCGGCCTTTTCGCTGTCGTGCCACGTCTCCGTCACCCGGCCTTCAGTGCCGATGCGTCCCCACTGGCGCACGGCCGCAAACTGCCCGAACAGGTTGGGCTGCACGTCGATCCGATAAAACCGAGCCATGTTTTTATCAGGATCGATGCGAATAAGGTGGAACGGCATAATGAGGGACGCCTGGCCTAAAAATTACATAAGGCCATTATGCCCCTTGTCCCCATAATGTCCACTTCGTCCGAACAAGCGGAGAAATCAAGCTTGACCGTACGGTGGCAGAACTGCCACCATCCCGCTTGCTTGGGCACCTTGCTCCAACGGCCTCAGCGCCTCGGAACCAAGGAAGTCAGCCGGAGCCGAGGGAGGGGCGATGCACGAGGAGCGGGCAGACCTGACGCGCAGCGGCGCGGAGCCTGCCGTGACGCTCAGTCTCCCAGGCTCCGACATCCCGCACGCCAAACGCGCCATGGCGGCCGAGATCATGAAGGCCCTCGACGCTCGCCAGTGGTCAACGCGGAAGGCCGAGCAGGAGACAGGCGTGAACCACGCCGATTTCACCCGTATCCGCCGCGCAAACGTCAGCCGATACAGCCTTGAGCGACTGATGGCGATCCTTCAGGCTCTAGGCCAGGACGTCGAGTTATCCGTGCATGTGCAGTCCAGGTCGTCAGACAATGTTGCGTAAAACTCGGAAATCTGTGGCATGAACGCGGTAGAGATCGAAGAAGCAATATCAGCACTGGCCGAGCGTCCCTTCGATGCCGCCGAGTTCCCCTATGCGTTTCTAGAGGCCTTCGGAAACAAGGAAACCACGCTGAAGCGCCTGCGCAGCGGTGCCTCGAACAAGTCCGATGTCGGGGGCGTGCTTCAGACCAACAACATCCATATCGCAACCTGTCAGCCGGGCGAGGTCACGAGCACGCTCGCGCTGCTGAAAGCCAGCCCTGCCACAGCACGAGCGAAGGCGCGGTTTGTGCTGGCGACCGATGGCGACCTATTCGAGGCGGAAGATCTAACCTCAGATGATGCCCCGATCAGCTGCACCTACAGCGATTTCCCGAACCACTTTGGCTTTTTCCTGCCGCTGGCGGGCATCACGACCGTCAAGCAGGTTCGCGAAAGCTCCTTCGACATACGGGCGACCAGCCGCCTCAATAAGCTCTATGTCGAGCTGCTGAAGGACAACCCGGCCTGGGGCACAGCCAGCCGCCGCCCTGACATGAACCACTTCATGGCGCGGCTGATCTTCTGCTTTTTTGCCGAGGATACCGACATCTTCGCCGGCAGCGGCACGTTCACCGCAGCCATTGAAACGATGAGCGCCAAGGACTCCTCGAACACGCACGAGGTCATCAGCACGCTGTTCCGCGCCATGAACACCAAGGCGGAGGATCGGGCGAGGGAAGGCATTCCGCGTTGGGCCGACCGCTTTCCCTATGTGAACGGCGGCCTGTTTTCCGGCAGCACGGAAGTGCCGCGGTTCAGCCGCATCGCCCGGTCCTTCCTGCTGCACATCGGCGGCCTGGATTGGAAAAAAATCAACCCGGACATCTTCGGGTCGATGATCCAGGCCGTGGCGGACGAGGACGAACGCGGCGCGCTCGGTATGCACTACACGAGCGTGCCGAACATCCTGAAGGTGCTGAACCCGCTGTTTCTCGATGACCTACGGGAGCGGCTGGAAGAGGCGGGCGACAATGCCCGCATGCTGCTCAACCTGCGCAAGCGCATGTCGAAGATCCGTGTCTTTGATCCGGCGTGCGGTTCCGGCAACTTCCTTGTCATTGCCTACAAGGAAATGCGGGCCATCGAGGCGGAGATCAACCGTCGCCGCGAGGAAGCCGACCGGCGGACGGAAATCCCGCTGACGAACTTCCGTGGCATCGAGCTGCGCGATTTCCCGGCCGAGATCGCGCGCCTGGCACTTATCATCGCCGAGTACCAGTGCGACGTGCTCTACCGGGGCCAGAAGGAAGCGCTTCAGGATTTCCTGCCGCTCGACGCGCAGAATTGGATTACGAGCGGAAATGCGCTGCGGCTCGATTGGCTCAGCATCTGCCCGCCGACGGGCACGGGTGTAAAACACCATGCTGACGATCTATTCCATACGCCACTTAATCAGGCCCAAATTGATTTTGAAAACGAGGGCGGCGAAACGTATATCTGCGGAAACCCGCCGTATGTGGGCGATAAATACCAGACCAGGAGTCAGAAAGACGACCTGAAAAGCCTGGCCGAAAAAGACGTTCGCGCAATAGATTACATAGCCGGCTGGTTTTGGAAAGCGTCGGAATACATAAATTGTGGTGGCAGATTTGCTTTTGTCTCCACGAATTCGATATGCCAGGGTATTCAGGTCCCGTTAATTTGGCCGAAGATTGCTGCTGCTGGGCAGAGCATATTCTTCGGATACAAGGATTTTCTTTGGGGCAACAACGCCGCCAAGAACGCGCAGGTCACGTGCATCATCGTTGGCGTCGCGAGTGCGGACACCAAGCCGAAATACATATTTGACGGGGACGAACGTAAAGAGGCCGACAACATCAACTTCTATTTAGCGCCTGGCAAAAATGTCATCGTCGAAAGAGCGAGTGAACCGATCTCGGATGTCGCGATCATGTTTGGCGGCAATATACCCCGAGATCAGGGCAATCTGATCCTCTCAACCCAAGAAGCGAAAGATTTAACGGCCTCGTATCCGGACGCGGCGGTTCTTATCAGACCGATCCGGGGTTCGAGCGAGTTTATCAACGGCTTGGAACGCTATTGCCTATGGATCGATGATGCGCGGGCTCCGCTCGCTCGTTCCATCGCGCCGATTGACGCGAGGCTCGAGCGCGTCCGTGAATATCGCAGGAATGGCAGCGAGCGCGGACGCGCGGGTCTCGACACCCCTTATAAGTTCGAGCGAACGATAATTGGACGTGACCATACGATCGTCATTCCCAGCGTTTCATCGGAACGCCGCCCCTACCTTCCGTGCGGACTGCTGCCTCCAAGCACAATCATCTCGAATAAGTGCTACGGTCTCTACGACGCTCCACTCTGGAATATGGCGCTGATCGCCTCGCGCCTGCATTGGGTATGGATCAAGACCGTATGTACAACGATGAGGACGGATTTCTCCTATACTAATACGATTGGCTGGAATACCTTTCCCGTCCCCACCCTCACGGAAAAGAACAAAGCTGATCTCACTCGTGGCGCAGAGGATATCCTACTAACGCGTGAAGCGCATTTTCCTGCGACCATCGCTGATCTCTATGATCCCGACGGCATGCCAGCCGATTTGCGCGAAGCGCACGAACGCAACGATGAGGTGCTGGAGCGTATCTATATTGGGCGCAGGTTCAAGAACGACACAGAACGTCTCGAAAAACTGTTTGAGCTTTATACGAAAATGACGACTATTCAGGGAACGACCAAAAAGAAGGCAGGGGCCCGCGCGTGACGAACACTATCAAGTCAGTTCCATCCGTTTCGGTTTCCTATGCGGGGAATGGCAGTTCCACCAAGGCCAATGAACTCGGCATGCGGCCTATGCAGGAGCGCGCTTTCGAAAAGCGGGGCGAGCAGTACCTGTTGATTAAATCGCCCCCTGCGTCGGGCAAAAGCCGTGCGCTGATGTTCGTCGCTCTCGACAAGCTCCACAATCAGGGCCTGAAGCAGGCCATCATCGTTGTGCCAGAAAAGTCCATCGGCTCAAGCTTCCACGACGAGCAGCTTAGCAAGCACGGTTTTTGGGCCGACTGGCACGTTGAGCCAAAATGGAACCTCTGCGACGCGCCGGGCAACGATAACGGCGGCAAGGTTAGCTCGGTCGGCGCGTTCCTCGAGAGCGCCGACAAGGTCCTGGTTTGCACCCACGCGACCTTCCGCTTCGCCGTCGACAAGTTTGGGGTCGAGGCCTTTGATGACCGGCTGATTGCAGTCGATGAATTTCATCACGTATCTTCCAATCCCGATAACAAGCTGGGCCTGCATCTGGGGCAGTTCATCGCCCGTGACCGCGTGCACGTCGTGGCGATGACAGGCTCGTATTTCCGGGGCGATGCCGAAGCTGTGCTGTCGCCCGAGGACGAGGGAAAATTCGAGAGCGTCACCTATACCTACTATGAGCAACTAAACGGCTACCAGTATCTGAAACGGCTCGACATCGGCTATTTCTTCTATTCTGGCTCCTACGCCGATGATATTTTGAAAGTATTGAACCCAGCCGAGAAGACCATCATCCACATCCCGAGCGTCAATTCGCGCGAGAGCACGAAGGACAAAATCAAGGAGGTGGAGCACATCATCGAGGAGCTGGGTGCGTGGCAGGGGACCGATCCCGCTACGGGCTTCCAGCTCGTGAAGGCTGCGGATGGGCGGGTGCTGCGGGTTGCCGATCTGGTCGATGATGATCCTGCCAAGCGGGACCGCGTCTCTGCCGCGTTGAAGGACCCGGCGCAGAAGAACAATCGCGACCACGTGGACATCATCATCGCCCTCGGCATGGCGAAGGAGGGCTTCGATTGGATCTGGTGCGAGCATGCCCTGACGGTTGGCTACCGCTCCAGCCTCACCGAGATCGTGCAGATCATCGGCCGGGCGACCCGCGACGCGCCGGGCAAGGCAAGCGCGCGCTTCTCTAACCTGATTGCCGAGCCCGCTGCCGCCGATGAAGTCGTCACTGAGGCGGTCAACGACACGCTGAAGGCCATCGCGGCCAGCCTGCTGATGGAGCAGGTGCTGGCGCCGCGCTTCGAGTTCACGCCGAAGAACCCACAGAGCGG
>NZ_KB900611.1:0-878 GCF_000379105.1 Methylobacterium sp. WSM2598
CGCCATGCAGGACCTGCGGCTGCCGGACGGACGCGCCCGCCTGGTGCGCCACGGGCACGGTCCGGAACGCGCGATCCAGACCGGCATCGGCCCGGTGCCGGTGGCCGCCCAGGCCGCCTCGACCAGCATCGCTCGGGCATGGCTTCGCCCCGCCTTGCTGATGCGGCCGTGCTGGGCGAGCCCGAGGCCGGATTGGCGCACGCGCGGGTTCAGCCCGAAGTAGCTCACCAACTTCTGCGGGCTGGGGAAGCGGCGCACGTCGCCGATCGCGGCGGCGAGCCCGGCGGCCACCGTCACGTTGATGCCGGTGACGGTGAGCAGGCGGCGCACCACGGGACTGTCGACCGTCGCTTCGCCGATCGCTCGATCGAGGACGGCAAGGTCCTCGCCCAGAGCATCGAACTCGCGCAGGTGCCGCCGCACCGCCGCGTGCTCGTCGTCGGGCAACGCCTGCCGTTCCAGCCAGGCTCGGCCGACCCGGCTGAACAGGTCGGCGTGCGGGCATGGCGGCACGAGGTGAGCGTGCAGGATCGCGTGGGTCTCGTTCTTGAGGCACGTGCGATGGCGCACGACCTGATTGCGCCGCGCCACGAGCCGGCGCAGCCGCTCGGTGGCCGCGTCCGGCGTCCAGACCTCCGGCAGGTAGCCCGCCGCATAGAGGTTGGCGAGCACGCCCGCGTCGATCTTGTCGGTCTTCACGTGCGCATGGGCGATCGCCTTCACCTGCAGCGGGTTGGCGATCACCACCCGCGCCACGTGCGGTTTTAGCAGATGCGAGACGGCCATCGCGTTGCCGGTCGCCTCGATCACCACCTCATCGCTGGCCTGCAGGGTGCGGGCAAAGCCCTCCAGTCCGCTGCGGGTCATGTCGACCCGGC
>NZ_KB900611.1:978-7219 GCF_000379105.1 Methylobacterium sp. WSM2598
CGCTCCTCCTGGTCAGGTTGCGAGGGGGAGCGGCGGGCGACACGACACCTACGGATCCGCGCTCACGGCGCAACCGGGCGAGTCGCAGAGGCGGCCAGCTACTAACACGAGCTCTCAGCTCATCGTATGCATCGGCCTGCCCGCACCTTCGTGCTCCCGGTGCCTCTGTCCCGGATGGTCGCACCATACGCCAAGCCCAGCAGGAGCTCAGCCGAACCGCGGCACCGCCATCCTCATACCGGTTACGAACCCGATCGAGAGCGTGTTCGCGACGGTCCGGCATCGCACGGTGCGGACCAAGGGCGCGCTCTCGCCTACGACCGCCAAGCTGATGGTGTTCAAGCTGGTCATGGCCGCGGCGAAGACCTGGCGGCGGCTGAAGGGCGAGAACCAGTTGCCGAAGGTGGTGGCGGACGTCATCTTCCGGGACGGGACCGAGAGGTCGCCGCGGATCCAGATCACCGCGCCGCCTGACCGCCGCCATCACCCAAATCCCCGCATAGCTCTCAGCGGTGTCCTGAAGGGGCGCTCACCGGACATGGTCCTGCGCGAGCGGCTGAAGGCGAAGCCGGAGTTGGCCAAGCCCGTCATCAAGCCGCCTGATCCGGACGCACTCCCCGCAGCGCTCAAGGTTGTTGCGGACGCCAAGGAGGTCTCGCATCCAGACAGTTAGGGTCCGAGTACGGCGTGATGTTCGCGAGGGCTAACAGGGCGGCTCAGGCGGCCCGTGGCGCCCGTCCTGCTTCCCACCGGCCGTTCCCCCGTCTCAAAAAGAACAGGATCTTCAGCGTCAAGTCGCCGTACAGCAGGCAAGTGATGCTCTGATTGCGGCAGGGGCGGCGATGTCAGCACCGCCCGTCTATGCCCCCGCGCCGGCCCCTGCGTTTTCTCGCCCGGTAACCTGCAACAGCCAGCGGCTCGGGACCATGGTTCACACCAACTGCTACTGAGCAGAGCTCATCAGCCCTGCTGCTTCTCGCCGGCCCCGGCGCGCGTCTCTGCCACCATCTGCAACTCGGCCTGCGGGTGGCTCTCAGCGGCCAGCCTTTCGACCTCTTCAGGATGACGCGCTAGGACGCGCAGCAGGTTCGTCATGGCACGGCTCGTTGAGACCTCACCGCTCTCGTACTTCTGAAACGATCGGGGTCCGCCGCCGATGAGTTCGGCTGCTTTGGCTTGCGAGAGCCCCAGTCTCTTGCGGAGAACAACCACCTCGGCTGGCGTCGCAAGGTGTTCGACCTCAGCCTTAAGAGTGGCAAGCTCGCGGTCCGAAACCTTCATGTCGGCGCGCGTATGAATGCTTTCGCCGCTGGCGTCGCAGTACCAGCCCGGCATGTCGAACGTGCGCTTGTGGCCCTTGTACGAAATCGTGAAGGGACGCACGTCTCGAACCATCGGCTGCCCGGAGACCGGGCACAGGGGCGCCTCAGCCATTATCTTTCTCCTTGAAAGACAGTAACAGGAACTCGGTCACTACATCCGCACGGAATTTAATGTAGAGCGTGCCTACATCTGATGGCACGTGGTAGACATCCTGCCATTCCTTATTGTTTGCATACGACGTCATTGACTTATCGAAGTGATTTCTTTCGATAGTTTGGAGCGCTTGCACCATCTGCGCCGCATTCAAACCCAACTCCGCCGCTGTTCGGGTAGCGGTGCCGGTCGCGACAAAGCTGGATGTCTGCGCCCAAGCTTTGAAAGAGCCTAGATCGTAGGTCGGCGTTCGCTTCTCTGTCATCGACGATCCTACACCATAATGGTGTGGCTGCAAGAGGGTTCCAAGGGGTCGGTAAACACGGTTTCGCTAACGAGTGCGGGATCACTCCGCTTATGCCGGGCTCCTAGTGCTCACCCTGAGTACCGTCCGCACCGGCCCGGAACCGCACCCCCGCCCCGCCCCCGTTCTCGGGGATGAACTCCAGTCCGGCCGCCTCGAACGCCTGCCTGAGGACCGTCAGCGTCGCCTGTCGGGGCTCGGCGCTGCCTGCCTCGAACTGCCTGACAGTGACGACGCCCACCGATGCCGCCCGCGCGAGATCGGCTTGGGTCCAGTTCAAGAGGCCGCGCGCTGCGCGGCATTGGGCAGGGGAGATCATGGCGTAATAGTGCCAGAGGCGTCGAAAAACGACAATCCCGACGAAAAGTGCTTGAACGGACGATTTGCGTCGCTTAAAATCAGAACCGTCGAAAAAAGACGGTTTTCCGCCATGTCCGCCCGCTCGACTGGTCCCAAGCGATGCACGACCTCGACGCCTCGCGCCGGGCCTACCGGCCGGGCGAGCGGGCGGCCGCGGCTCGCGCCGCCGTCTTCGCCAAGCTCTCGGCTGATCGGGCCCGTGGGGAGAGCCGCAAGGCGCCCTTCGTGGTCGCCGGCCGGTACGACCGCCGCGCCATCATGGCCGCTGCCATCGCCGCGGCGCAGGCCCGCCGGGCCGTCACGGGCGAAGCCTGGGGCGCGTGCCTGTCCGCGGCCCTGAAGGGGGCCTGGCAGGCCGCCAAGGCCCAGCGCCTCGCCAGGGCGCACTGACATGGCCGAGACCGCCCGCCTCCTCTGGATCGCCGCGCAGGCCCGTCTCGCGACCGGCGTCCTGCACCTCGCCTGAGCCGGAGGACCCACCATGAAGACGAAGCTCTCCCGCCCGGCCGACGCGCCCCGCCCGACCCTGCGCGAGCGCGGGGCCGCCCTGAAGGCCTCGGCCGCCCGAGTGATGCGGGGCTCCCGCGAGCCGGCCCAGGCATCCCCCGCCGCACCGGCCCTCGATCAGGTCGCACCCGCAGCGCCCGATCCGGTCTTCAGGACCATCGCCGCGCACCAGGAGGCCGACGCCCGCATGGACGCGCTCCAGCGGCGGATCAGCGGCCAGCGGGCCACGCGCGGCGACCTCGACGAGGAAGACCGCCTGGGCGAGGCGCAGTGCGTCACCGCCGAGCGGCTCCTCAAGGCCGTGCCGCGGACCGTGGAGGGCCTGCAGGCCTACGCCGGGGAGCTGCGCCGGTACGTGGCGGCCCGCGACGAGGGCGACGGCCACGCAGCTCCCGAAATCATCCAGCAGGCCTTCGACGCGCTGGCGACGAGCGTGGGGGCGCTCTCACCACGGACAGAGGCACCCGCCCCGGATCTGAGCCGCTTCACGATCGGCGAGCTCGCCGGCCTGTTCGACACCTACGAGCGCGCCGCCGGGCTGTACGCGGTCAGCGGGTTCTGGCCGAAGATCGGCGAGGCCGGATCGGGGTTGCTCTCGGAGGAGGTCGACCGCTGCGAGGCCATGATGGAGGCCATCGGCACCGAGCTGAAGCGGCGCGTGCCGGCGGACGCCTCGGACAGCGACGAGAAGGCGGAGCGGCTGGCGCGTCTTCTCCTCCGGGGCGGCGACTGGAAGGGAGCCCGTGCCGTCGCCGCCCAGGCCGAGGCTGCGGGCGGCCGTGGAGCGGGCGGCACAATCCGCCCTCGACACCGCCAACCGGCTCATCGCCGTCCTCGACCGCTGGGACGAGGATCCGGACCTCGAGGACGGGGGCGATGCGGAGCCCTCGCTGGGCGCGCCGGAGGGCGACGGCTCGCAGATCGTCTTGTTCCGTGGCGGTGACGCCGACCTGGAGCTGGACCACCAGCTAGAGAGCCGCACCCCGTGACGCCTTTCCGTACCGCGTTAGCACCGTACGCTGCTATCGTCGTAATGTCGTATGGCCGTATGTTGTCCGGCGGCTTCGCCGGACGCGGCCGGCGCCTCGGGCGCGGCTGCGGTCAAAAGACCGCGGCGCCTCGCCGTTCCACATCAGGGTCTTCTTTGAGGGCCAGTATCCCGGGCTGCCGCTGCTGCAATGGATGGGCCTGACCCTCGATGCGCGCGCGGCCGCGGCGCGGGGCGTGCCGCCCTTCCCTCACATGCTGTGCTGGCTGCGCGAGGCGCCGGTCGAGGCCTGAAGCCTTCCGCCGCGGGAGATCCGCCGTTGACACGGGCGGCGCCCGGTCGAGGGTGGGGGCAACGCATCCTCGGGAGGAACCATGCGCATCCTGGCCGCCACGCTCGTCGCCCTCAGCATCGCCGCACCGGCCGCCGAGGCCGCCTCCCCCCTGCCCGGCCGCATCGAGATCCACGCGGTGAAGAGCCGGACCCTGACCGGGGAAGAGTTCCTGCGCGGCGACGCGCCGGGGCGCGAGGTGGTGCTCGGCGGCGAGTTGCGCCTGCCCGTCGGCGCGCCGCCGAAGGTGCCGGTGGTGGTGCTTGTCCACGGCTCGGGCGGGATCAGCGCCGGCCCGGACGCCTGGGCGCGGGTGCTCAACGAAGCGGGGATCGGCGCCTTCATCCTCGACGCCTTCACGGGCCGCGGCATTGTCAGCACGATCGAGGACCAGGAGCAGCTCAACTCCCTCGCCATGATGCTCGACGCCTACCGCGCCCTCGACGCGCTCGCGGCGCACCCGCGGGTGCGGGCGGACCGCATCGCCGTGATGGGCTTCTCCAAGGGGGCGGTCGCGTCGGTCTACTCGGCGGCGGAGCGGTTCCACGCGGCCTATGGCGGCCCGAACCGCTTCGCCGCCCATATCGGCCTCTACACGCCCTGCAACGTGACCTATCGGGAAGACGACAAGGTCGGCCCGGCGCCGATCCGGCTGTTCCACGGCACCAGCGACGACTACGTCAGCGTCTTGCCCTGCCGGGACTACGTCGCCCGGCTGAAGCAGGCCGGCGCGGACGTGATGCTGACCGAGTATCCCGACACGCAGCACAGCTTTGACACGCCGACGAGCCCGCCGCTGGTCTCGATCCCGAAGGCGCAGAGCACGCGCGACTGCCGACTGAAAGAGGGGCCAGGCGGCACGATCCTCGACGCCGCGACGGGCCGGCCCTACAGCCTGCGGACAGACCCCTGCGTCGCCGTCGGCGCCCATGTCGGCCACAACCCGGCCTCGACCGAGGCGGCGCGGGCGGCGGTGGTCGGCTTCCTTCGTGAGGTGCTGCTGAAGTAAGAGCCGCGGCCGCCCCGTCGGAGCTCGCCCTCCCCTCGCCACGAAGCGGCCGGAGAACCGGGGCTCCGAGCCCATGAGACACCTCCCTGCCGTCTGCGCGCTGATCCTGGCGGCGGGCCTCGCCGGGTCGGCGGCGCAGGTGCCCCGTCCCGCCCCGCAGGCGGCCAAGCCGGCCCCCGCGCCGGCCGAGGACGACATGGCGGAAGTCGACCCGGCCCTCCTCGCCCAGTGCCGCCGGCACGCCGCCGAGAAGCGGCTCAGGGGCGGGGCCCGGACCACCTTCGTGAAAACCTGCGTGCAGGCGGAGGATTGGGGTCAGGACTCAATCAGCACCAGAACGCGATCACGGCGGCGAGGGCGAGAGCGGAGGCGTAGTTGCGGGCCAGCTTGTCGTAGCGGGTGGCGATCCGGCGGAAGTCCTTGAGACGGCAGAAGGCGGCCTCGATGCGCCAGCGTTCCCGGGAGCGGCGCTTGTCGTGGCGCAGCCTGCGCTTGCGGGCGCGGGTGCCGGGGATGACCGGGGTGATGCCCTTCTCCCGCAGATCAGCCCGCAGCCAATCGGCGTCGTAGCCCTTGTCGGCGATCAGGCGGCGGATCCGGCCGGGAGCCTCGGCCAGCACCGCCGGGGCGGTGCGCACGTCGCTGGCGTTGCCGGGTGTCAGCAGGAGGACACCGGGGCGGCCAAGCACGTCGACGAGGGCGTGGATCTTGGTGGTCTGGCCACCCCGCGACGGGCCGATACCCTGCGCTGTCGCCCCCCTTTGCCGCCCTGCGCCGAGCGGTGCGCCTTGACGTAAGTCGCGTCGATGGCAGCCGCCTCGCCGGACCATCCAGCTTTGGCCAGGGCCGCCAGCATCGCCGTCCAGAAGCCACGCCGCGACCACCTGTTGAAGCGGTTGTAGACCGTGGTGCGGTGTCCATACGCGGCCGGGCCATCGCGCCAGCGGCAGCCGGAGGTCAGCACGTGCAGGATGCCGGAGATGATCTGGCGATCGTCCTTGCGCTCGGGGCCGGGCTGGTTTGTGGGCATGAACGGCTCGATCACCGCCCACTGCGCGTCCGAGAGCCAGAACAGGTCCGCCATGGCCGCCTCCGTGCTGCAAGCGGCCGCCCTGAATCACAAAACCATAGACCCTGCAACACCTTGGTTCGGTTCAGGCCCTAGCATTACAGTTGCGTTTTTGTGCGTGCTGGCTGACGGCTGGCCCGGCTTGGCGTCCGGCGCTGCCGCCGCCGTTTGGCGTCTGACGCGCGCTGTTTGAGATG
>NZ_KB900611.1:7319-10452 GCF_000379105.1 Methylobacterium sp. WSM2598
ATGATGGAGGTCTGGAAGAAGGCGACGGCAGCCTTCTCCGCCGTGCTCAATGAACGGTCCAAGAACGAGCAGGGGATCGCGTCGAGCCGCGAGCTGATGGCGCTCTGGGTCGAGACTGCCAACGACGTTCTGCTGGAGGCGCAGCGGTCGGAGGAGTTTCTCAAGAGCCAGCGCGAGACGCTGAAAGCCTCGACGGACTTGCGGCTTGCTCAGCAGGATATCGCTGAGTTCTACAGCCAGATGTTCGGCTACCCGACCCGCGCCGAACTCGACGACGTGCATCAGAGCCTCACGCAGCTGCGCCGGGAAGTCAGGGCGCTCAGTCGCCAGAGGCGGACTAGCGGAAAATCAGAAGGAGAGCCGACATGAGCCGCTCTGCCAAATCCAAAGCCGCGCTTGATCCCTTCGCGGAGGCGGCAGCGCTTGGAAAGCGGCTCGCGGAAGGAGTCAAGCTCTTCCAGGAGGTCCGCGACGAGGACGTTCAGATTGCGACGAGCGAGAAAGATGTAATCTGGCAGCAGGATAAGGTCACACTGTACCGCTACCGATCTCTTTCCGAGCAAAAGGTCAGGACACCCGTCCTCATCGTCTATGGGCTCATCGGTCGCTACACGATGGCTGACCTGCAGGAGGATCGCTCGCTCGTTCGCAATCTGCTGAAGCTCGGTGTTGACCTCTACGTGGTGGACTGGGGCAATCCGAGCCGAGCCGACCGCTTCGTGACGCTCGATGACTACATCGACGGCTATCTGGCTGAGTGCGTGAACGTCATCTCCGAGGCGAATGGGGGGGGCGAAGATCAATCTACTCGGGATTTGCGAGGGTGGGACCTTCACAACTTGCTACGTGGCGCTGCACCCCGAGGACGTCAACGCGATGGTGCTGACGATCACGCCGATCGACTTCCACGCCGACACTGTCGAGAACCGCAAAGGTCACGGCTTCATCAACATGTGGACGCGCAGCCTTGAGCCTGATGACATTGACCGCCTCATCGAGGCGCACGGCACGTTGCCGGGTGAATTCATGGGTTCGGTGCTCTCGCTGATGACGCCGATGCGCACGACAACCAAGTACAACCTTGATTTTCTTGACGTAATCGACGATAACAAAAAATTTATGAGCTTCTTGCGTATGGAAAAATGGATTTCTGATCGGCCGCACCATCCTGGTGAAGCCGCCAAGCAGTGGTTGAAAGATCTTTATCAAGATAACAAGCTGGCAAAAAACTCCTTTCAACTCAATGGTCGAGCAGTTGATCTTGGGAAAATCAAATGGCCGGTCTTGAACATCTACGCAAAAGATGATCATATCATTCCACCGGCAACATCGCAGGCACTCAAGCAATTCGTCGGCACGTCGGACTATACCGAGCTGCCGCTCCCAGGGGGGCACGTCGGCGTATTCGTCGGCGGGAGGGCGCAGAGCCTGCTTGGGACCAGCATCGCCGAGTGGTTGACTGGGCGCGAGTAAGGGACGAACGACCGTGGCACTCAAGAACAAGATTGAACCGCCCCGGGATTTCCGGAGGCTCCAACTCTTGAGAGGATGGAGCCATGAGGAAGCATACCCCCCCTTCTCGCCTGAGATCCGCGAGCGGGGCGGTCCGGATGGTCCGGGGGCACCAGGGCGAGCACGGCTCGCAATGAAAGTTCTTACCGCACGCGCCGTTCTGGTTGCAACGGCAGGCTTGATGACCGTCGCCGCCACTCATTCGGCACAGGCCCAGGACAGGCGAAACGTCCAGGAGCCGGTTCCGCCGACGCAGGTCTGCGCAGTCCTGAGTGCGGACGACGCTCCGTCGGCCAAGGTCGGACAAGCGAAATTGCAGGCCGCCCTGGACGGCTGCCGGACGGGCCAAGCGGTGCGGCTCACGCCCAGCAGGACGAAGGCGGTGTTCGCGAGCGGGCCGATCGAGATGCGGGCCGGCGTGGTTCTCTGGCTCGACGCCGGGGCCGTGCTCGCCGCCGAGCCCGATCCTCGCCTCTACGACCTCGGCGACGGCCGTTGCGGACTGATCAATAACGCCGGGGGGGGATGCCGGCCTTTCCTCAATTTTCACAAGGCCAACGGCGCGGGCCTGATGGGCGACGGCACGATCGACGGCCAGGGCGGGGCGGTCATGATCGGCAAGGCGGAGACCTGGTGGGCCCTGGCCAGTCGCGCTCAGGTCGAGGGTAGGGAGCAGAACGTCCCCCGGCTGGTGCAGATCGACAGCTCGAACAACATCACCGTATACCGGATCACGCTGCGCAACGCGCCGAACGTACACATCGCCATGAACAAGGTCCAGGGCGTGACGGTGTGGGGCGTCACCATCAACACCCCGGCCGATGCCCGAAACACGGACGGGATTGATCCAGGCGCGGCGATGGACGTGACCATCGCCCGCACCTTCATCAGCACCGGCGACGACGACATCGCCATCAAGGCCGGCGACAACGGAGCGACCCGCCACGTCTCCATCTTGGACATCCACATCTATTCGGGGCACGGGCTCTCGATTGGCAGTGAGACGAACAGCGGCGTCAGCGACGTCCTCGTCCGAAACGTCACCATCGACGGCGCGGTGTCAGGCCTGAGAATCAAGAGCGATCCGAGTCGGGGCGGTTTGGTGCAGGCGGTCCGCTACGAGAACGTTTGCGTGCGCGGAAGTCGGCGGCCGATCGACTTCGACACGCGCTATGATCCACGCGCTCAGGGTACGAAGATCCCCGTGTATAGCAACATCGTCCTGCGCCAAGTTGCCGGAGAGGGCGGTCGGCTGGTCATGCACGGGTACGACGCCGCTCACCCCTTGGGCGTTTCGCTGGATGGCGTTCGCTTCGTCGACAACGCGACGTGGGACGTGGTCAACACCCAGGCCATCGTCATGGCGGGTGGCGTGACCCCGCCGATTGGCGCCCCGGCGGCGGCGTGGTCGGCGGTCAACGGGCCGAACTGCAAGGCTCTTTGGACGCCGTTTCCGGGCGACACGGCGGTGCAGTCCCATTGAGAGGGGATGGCTTCGACCGGGCGTGATGGGGTGGACATCGAGTAATCGCGGGGGGCGTGTCGCAAACGTTCAACGCCCGAAAAAATCGTCTCCGAACAGGGCGTGACGAGGCCTGCTCACCGCCTGCTGACCCCCTCC
>NZ_KB900611.1:10552-10850 GCF_000379105.1 Methylobacterium sp. WSM2598
CCCGCTGGAAGGCAGCGGGCCGGGGCGTGTCGCAAACGTTCAACGCCCGAAAAAATCGTCTCCGAACAGGGCGTGACGAGGCCTGCTCACCGCCTGCTGACCCCCTCCGACGAGGCTGGCGAAGCAGTTTGACGAGCCCGGTATCGGCCTGACGGACCGGTGTGCGCCTACGCGGGGAGCATAATTTTCTCCGCCAAAAATCTTTGCGACACGCCCGCGGGCCGCGAGGTGTTCCTGGTCCAGACCGAGACCGCTCGCACCGACCTCAACGACCTACTCACCCAGGGGCGGTGTCATG
>NZ_KB900611.1:10950-11116 GCF_000379105.1 Methylobacterium sp. WSM2598
GAAAGGGTCAGGGGGGTAACGGCGAATACACGGTAGAAGACGGCCGCGGCGCAAGCGCTCTCCTGGCGGCGGTGCGGTCTGCCCGTGTGCTCAACGCGATGTCGGAGGAAGCCGAGCGGGCCGGGGTTGAGGAGCCGCGGCTGCACTTCCGCGCCGACAACGGCAA
>NZ_KB900611.1:11216-29082 GCF_000379105.1 Methylobacterium sp. WSM2598
CTGCCAATCGCGCCGACCCGCTGCGCCACCGAGCCCGTGCGCTCCTCCCGATCGGTCGGCTTCTTCCCCGCAACCTGGAGGCTTCACTGTGCCTGAGCGACACCAGCCCCGTGCTCCCGCCCGCGAATGGATCCCCGCCGACCGCCCGCCGCCCGACGTCTCCGGTGAGGGCATGAGCGTGACCGTCGAGATCACGGACGGCCAGTGCGTCCGCACCGGCTTCGCCTTCATCGACGGCGGCTTCCTGCCGCCGGGCTGGTACGATCTCAACTTCGAGGCCCCGCCCTTCACGCCAACGCACTGGCGCCCGGCGATCGTCGATTGGAGCGGCGTGCGCGGCGGCGCGGCGATCCGCGGTCGCGAGGAGGCTGCCCTGCGCGCGATGGGCGTCGAGCCCGCGCCCCGACCTGATGGCGGTGGGCGTCATGACTGACCCCGCACTGCGCCGCGTCCTCGCCGTCGATGACGCCTTGACCTGGGTGTATGAAGAGCTGCGTCGGCCCCGCGCCGCCCGCCTGCGCGGCCCGGCCGGCTACGGCACGTTCGCCGCCGGTTTCGCGCCCGGCCCGCGCGTCGACGTCTCTCGGGTGATCGTCGATCACTCCCCGGACGGCCCGCACCCGGACGCGCTCGCTGTGGAGGACGCGATCGCCGCCCTCGACCCGGCCACCCTGGACGTGAGCGGGTACTCCATCGCTGCGGGCCTCGCGCCGGGAGCCAACGTCGAGGGCGCGGTTGAAGTCGCCCGCCGCGACGTCGCGGTGATGATCGTCCGCGCCGCCCGGAGCGGCCGGGCGCCCGACTGGGGCGGCCCGCCTGAGTTCGAGCCGGTGCTTGCGGCGAACGGGAAGCCGGCGCTCTGGCAGGTAATCCACCAGCATGTTGGCGAACTGCCGGACGGCACGCCCCTGATCGCCGCCCATGACGCCGTATCGAGGACGGCTCGGGTGCCGGACCGGTACGCGGGCAAGTTCTGTAAGCTCAGATGGACGCGAGGCCCCGATGATGTAGCGCAGGACCGCGCTCGCTACGCGGTCTGGCATGGCGCCCTCGCCCGGCTTGCCTCGATCCTGACCCTCGACACGCTCTGCGTGACCGCGCCCCGGGCCGATCCGACGCCCTGGCTCCCGTCCAGCTCACCGCTCTGGCGCAAAGGGAGCCAAGACGCGTCGTCTATCCGCAGAACGCCCCGAAACATTCGACATTCCGCTTGACGAAAATCTGCCTCTTGACCATACTAGCGACACCGAAAATTTCGTCCGAGCCTCTTCGGAGGTGACGACCACGATCCCCTCCGTGGGATCGAAGCCCGGCCTCGCGGTCGGGCTTTTTCGTTCCGGACCTACCCGTACTCGTCTTGCGCGCCGCTCCTACTGGGGCAGGCGACGCACGCGCACGTCTTGGTGTTGCCCATGCAGAGCGCAGATGATCGCCTCGATATCCTGGCTGGATACGAGGCTATTTCTGACTTCGTCGGTATTCCTGTCAGCAAGCTCAAGTATCGGGCGAAGATCGGTTCGATCCCGCTCTTCCACCTCGGCCGCACGCCTTGCGCGCGCCGGGATGCCCTGCGGGCGTGGATTGCCTCGGCCGAGCGCGTGTCGCTGCGGGGCGGCGGAGCGAGCGGGTGATGAAGGCTCGGTCGCCCCGCGATGCGGCTGCTCGGGCTCGCCGTGTTGAGATCCAGACGGCCTGGAGGCGGCGCTGGCCCGAGAAGGCGCGGGCGCAGAACGCGGTCCACCACGCCCGCCGCTCCGGCAAGCTCATCCCCGGGCCCTGCGAGCGCTGCGGCTCGAACGAGCGCGTCGAGGCCCATCATGAGAGTTACGCGCCTGAGGCGGCCCTCGCGGTCCGCTGGCTCTGCCCGCAGCACCACCGTGACGAGCACGACCGGCTCCGTGCCGAGGCCCGCGAGCGCGTCGCCCGGCCGGCAGCGCGTCGGTTCCGGGCTGAAGACGAAGCGGTAGCGACACACTGATTGGATCCGCGCTCGCCGTTCGTGCGGCGGCGCGGTCGGGCTGGTCGAGGCGCGGAGCCTCCCGGTTCCGGGCGGGCGGGGTGGCGTAGTGAGCACGCCCCGCCCGCCGCAAGTTCCGGCTTTGCGGCCGGTTCTTGGGGACAATCCTTCGACGGCATCGGGGGGTGTCGGATAACGGAAAGACTAGATGTGCGTCCCCGGCGTCCTGCTCCAACAGGACGTTTCTTAGCATTCAATCTGGTCATCCCCCCAAACCACATCAGAGGATTACGAGAATGGCCGCCAAAGCGCTGCTGAAAACCTTTATGCGCCCGCGAGACGCCGACGCGATCCGGGCCGACATTGCGGCGATCGACGCGGCCGAGGCCGCTCGCGCGCAGGCCGCCGTCGAGGCTGCGGCCCGGCGGCAGGAGCTGGTGATCGAAGGCGATGTCGCGGCCCTTGAAGCGCACGACGGGCGCGTTCGCCGCCTCGGCATGGAGAGCGAGGTCGCCACCGCCAAGCGCGCTCGCCTCGTCGAGGAGCTTGAGACGGCCCGTGCTGCTGATGAGCAGGCTCGCCGCCGCGCGCTCTACGAGAAGGGGCTCCGCGCCTCCCGGGCTGCCGCCAAGCTTCGCACCGAAGACTACGCGCGCCTCGCCGCTCAGATCGCCGCGGTGTTGGAGCAGATCGAGAGCCACCGCGAGGCGATCCGTACGGCCAACGCCGCGTTGCCGGACGGCGCCGCCCCCGTCTTCGACCCCGAGGCGGCGATGCATGAACCGCCCCGACCGCCCGTTCCCATCAAGAGCCGCCGCCGCACGTTCCGTGACGGCCCCAACGGGGTGGTCGAGGAGGTGTGGCAGGAGCACGAGTTCACGCTGGATCATGGCCACAACGGCGTCCCGCGGCCGGCGCTCGCCGAAGCCGTGATGTTGCCCGGCACGTCCTACAGGGCGGTCCCGTTCTGGCCGCAGCTCGCGAAATGATCGTTCCTACCCCTGACCCCGCCGACCCCGTCGTGACCGATCACCTCGATGCTGCCGCGCTCTGGGCAGCCTGCTCGACCCTGCTCGACTTCGCCCGGGAGGTGTCGGCCCTGGTCGCCTGCGCTGCGATTGCGGACCACAAGTTCAGCGCGGACGCGGCGCACCTGCTCGGCATCTTCCAGCGACACCTCGCCCGCGCAGCCGACGCCCTCGGCACCTCCGAGCTGCCACCCACGAGGCACTGACCCTCCGATGAGCAAGACCTACCGCGCCGCCCGCCTCCGGTCGGCCTCGTTCGACCCCGAGACGAACACGATCGAGGTGGTGTGGACGACCGGCGCCACGGTGCGCCGCATCGACGAGATCACCGGCCGCGAGTTCGACGAGACGCTGTCGATGGAGCCGGGCGCCGTCCGGCTCGACCGCCTGAACGCGGGTGCTCCGTTCTGCGATGCCCACTCCACGGAGAAGCTCTCGACCATCCTCGGCTCGGTCGTCCCGGGCTCGGCCCGGATCGAGGGCGGCCGGGGGATCTGCACGGTGCAGCTCTCCCGCGCCCCCAGCGTCTCGGACAGCGTCGTGAAGATCCGCGAAGGTGTCATCCGCAATGTCTCCGTCGGCTACGTCGTGCACGCCGCCGAGACCGAGCCGCAGGGCGGCGACGTCCCCTCCGTGATCGTGACGGACTGGGAGCCCATGGAGATCTCCGCGGTCCCCGTGCCGGCCGACGTGGGGTCTCAAATCCGCTCGAACCGCTCCAACCCCACCAACCGCACATCCCGCAACAGGAAGCCTGCAATGACCACCCTTCCGAAGGGCCGCGCTGCCCCGAGCCTTGCTCGAACCCGCGCCCGCATCACCGCCCTGGCCGCCGACGCCGGGCAGCCCGAGCTGGGCCGCAAGGCCGCCGAGGCCGGCGTGTCCTTGCAGGAGTTCCGCGACCAGCTGCTTGATCATCTCCTGGACATCGAGGCGCAGGCCCGCCGTGCCGTCGATCCGATGAAGGCGGAGCGGAGGGAGTACGAACAGGGCCGCGCGCACTTCGCCCGCATCGCCAAGCTCAGGGCTCGTGCCTGATGGCGATCGCGAAGGCCCAGCGGCAGGCCGCCATCCGCCGCCTCGCCGCCCGCGCCAGGATGCCGGCCGTCGCCGAGGAGTTCGTGGTCAGCCAGCGCTCGCCACGGATCTCGCAATTCAAGGCTCTCCTGCTCGAACGCCTCATCGCCGCCGAGCAGGACGCACGCCGTGCCACGGGCGCGGTCCCTGCGCACGTCGAGGACGTCGAATGATTGCAGGTCTCGCCCGCACCGGCATCGGCCGCGGCCTCGCCGTGATCGAGCTGCGCGGTCGCGGCGGCGCAGAGTACGTGCTCAGCCGCAACAATTCCGCTTGGCTTCCTGGGGTCTACGCCTCCTTCGAGGCCGCCCGCCTTGGTGCCGACCTTACGGAGGCGGAGATCCACGTTCTGCAAGCCTCCGCGCAGCGGCGATCTCGGGCCGGGGCGATCACCGTCGCAGACATCCGGGAGCTGCGCGACCCCGCCTACCGCGCCGCCCTCGCCCGGCCGAGGCCGATGACGACCCGGTAGAGAGCATCACCGAGACGTGCCCGTAGGAGCCTCGCAGGCGCCCGAGCGCGCGCGACCGGCATCCGAGGACGGCAGACCGGCGAACGGGCGTCATGGGCCGTCCTGGGGCAGCGGAGGGGGGGCCTACCCCCCCCGGGTAGTGGGTCCTTCCAAGGCCCCCAGGGGGGACGGGAAACGCCCGACCCCGAGACTTTCCTAGCCACTGGCGCGCATTCGCCATTTCGGTTTCGCTTTCACCCGGCGAGGATCTTCTTCATGGCCGCGAAACTGTACGCTGTCGACGTGATCGCGAAGCTGCTTGATCTATCGCCGCGGCGCATTCAACAGCTTTCGGCCGATGGCATTATTCCCAAGCCGACGCACGGGCAGTACGACCTTGTCGGCGCGGTGAAGGGCTACGTTCGCTTCCTCGCCGCGCGGGCTTCACCCGAGGACCCGTCGACGGACGACTACATCGCCCAGCGGGCGCGGCTCACCAAGGCGCGCGCCGATCTCGCCGGGCTCGAGTTGGCGCAGCTCCGCGGCGAGCTGGTGCCTGCCGACGACATCGAGGCGGCCTGGGGCGCCGCGGTCGGCGCGATGCGCTCCCGGCTGCTCGGGCTGCCCGCCAAGACGGCGCCGCGGGCGATCACCCTGAGGAGCGCCGCCGAGGTCACCGCCCTGATCCGCAGGGAGATGATCGACATCCTGGCCGAGTTGGACGGGGTCGAGGTCACCGTGACGTCGCCGATCCGGCCGACCGCCCCGGAGGGGGACGGCGCGCCCGGCGACGAGTAGGCGTGTCGCTACCCTGCCTTCCGGCCCTGGCCGCCGCGGGACTGGCCGAGGCCGCTCGCCTTGGCGAGTTCGGAGCGCTGCGCCGCGTAGTTCGCAGCCACCATCGGGTAGTTGGGCGGCAGGCCCCACTTCTGCCGATACTGCTCGGGCGTCAGGCCCCGGGTCGAGAGGTGCCGCTTCAAGGACTTGTACTGCTGGCCGTCCTCCAAGCTGATGATGTAGTCCGGCGTCACCGTCTTCTTGATCGGCACCGGCGGGACCAGCGGCGCGGGCTCGGCGGTCGGCGGGGCGGTGAGCTGGTTCAGCGCGTCGTGCACCAACCCGATCAGCCCCGGCAGGTCGCCCACCGGGGTCGCGTTTTTCGAAACGTACGCCGCGATGATCGCAGCTGTCAGTTCGATCGCGTCAGTGTCGGGGGCGTTTTCCATCGTCTCGGCCATCTTTTGCCATCTTCGTTGTAGCTTCGAACGGTATGAAGCAGCGCTGGATCGGCAATCGAACTGGCAAAGTCAAGCGGCACTGGCAATCGTTGCAGCACGATTACGGTATGTAGCCGCTATGTTCTGTCCCGATCTTTGGACTTCTTTTGGTAGTGGGTGGTGATCGGCGCTCACCCACCCGCCGCCTCCCGTGCTCGCGTGAGCGGGAGGGGGCGAGCGTATGAGGTGCACGAACTACTTGGGCTTCCTCGTTGCGCCTCGACGGATGGCGCCGAGACCCATGCTCTTGGCAAGCTCGGAGCGCTGCGCCGCATAGTTCGCCGCCACCATCGGATAGTCCAGCGGCAACCCGAACTTCTGCCGGTACTCATCTGGCGTGAGACCGTTCTTGGTGAGGTGCCGCTTCATGGACTTGTACGGCTTCGCGTCGATGAAGCTGATCAGAGCGTCCGGCGTGATCGACTTGCGGATCTGGGCCGGGGTGGCCTTCGGCGTCTCCTCGACCGGGGGCGCGGCGGGCTTCCCGAGGCTATGAAGCGCGGCATGCACTGAGGAGATCAGACCGGGCAGCTCTCCGATCGGAACGTTGTTGCTCGACACGAAGGCCGAGACGATACCGGCGGTCAGCTCGACTGCCCCCGCCTCGTCGGCGCTCTCTCCGCTCGCTTCCATTGCGTTCTCCCCAAATAGGCGGACCGCCTCAGGGCAGTCGACCGCCTCTAGCTCCGGCAGCTTGTCTGAAGCTGTCCTGGACGTAAACCCGGAAGGGTGGGGTGCACCGCTACTTAGACCTTAGCACAACCAGGGCCACCATGACCGACGAAAGTTTGAGATTTCGGATCGGCGTCGACGACCAGTTCTCGGCGCCGCTCGCGAAGCTGCAAGGCGCGCTCCAGCGCGTTGCCAAGGACGACAGCGTCAAGAACTTCAAGAAGGACTGGACCGACGTCGGCCGGACCGTCGAGAAGGTCGGCGGGTCGTTCAACGGGTTCGTGCCGCTCCTCTCGGGGATCGGCGCAGGCTCGCTCACCGCGGCCGGGGCGATCGGCCTCGCGGCGACCTCCGTGAAGCGGTTCGCCGACGAGGGCATCAACCTCGGCAAGGTGGCGATGTTCACCTCGCAGACGACCGCCGAGGTGCGCGGCATGGAGAACGCCCTGAAGGCGTTCGGCCAGACCGCCGAGCAGACCGACGCGCAGCTCATCCAGCTCCGCAAGAGCGCGGACGAGGTCAAGCGCGGCACCGGGGCCGCGGTCGACATGCTGGTGTCGCAGGGGCTCTCGGGCGACGCCGCCCGGCTCGCCAAGGCGAAGACCCTGCGCGAGTTCGACGACATGATGATGGAGATCCTTCGCAAGGTGAAGGATCCCGTCCGGGCCCAGGAGATCGCCAACGCGATCTACGGCGACCCGGATCGTGCCTACATCGCGCGCAAGACCACGACCGAAGGCTTCCGTCGCATGATGGAAGAACAGATCGAGCTGGCGAAGAAGGCGGGCGACGAGCAGGAAAAGAACGCGCTGCGGTTCTCCTCCGCCTGGGCCAAGGCCGGGTCGGAGTTCGACAAGACCTACCGGGAGGTCATGATCCCGGCGCTCGAAGCGGGCGCGAAACTCCTGGAGATGAACAACTCCGGCGACTTCATAGGCGCCGCGGCCGGCGCCGCGCGCGAGGCCCTGAAGGAGAAGATCAAGACCTTCAAGACCGAGCCCGGCTCGAAGGAGGCCCTGGAGGGCCGCCGCGATCAGGTCCAGATGCAGCTCGACCTGCTGGAGAAGGGCCCGAAGGACAAGGACTACGAGCGCAAGCACGAGGTGATGACCCGCGAGCTGAAGCGCGTCGCCGACGAGCTGGAGAAGCTGAACCGGGCGAACCAGAAGGCCCCGGGCGCGACCGTTCAGGGCTCCTCGTTCGGCGGCACGCAGGGCGCGATCGGCGGCAACCCGATGATCCAGACCGCGTCCTACGGGGGCGGGGGCATCTACGCGCCCGGTTTCGGCGGCTCTGGCGGGGGCGTGTACGGCGTTCCCGGCTCCGGTGGCGGCGGCGGTAGCGGCGGAGGCGGATCGGGCGGGCGCGGAGGCGGATCGGGCGGTGGCGGCGGCGTGGGCGGCGTTGCGACGGGCGGCAGCGGGGCGGGCAGCCTCACCGCCCTGATCGACCAGGAGGCGAAGGCCGCCGGCATCGGACCCGCGCATCATGCACGGCATCCGGGCCGGCGAGAGCTGGAAGAACAGCCGCTACGACTTCAAGCACGACGCGATCGAAAGCTCGTGGGGTCCGTTCCAGCTCAACCGGCGCCGCGGCCTCGGGGTGCAGTTCGAGCGCGAGAACCCCGGGATGGACCTGCGTGATCCGCGCACGATCCCCGCCCAGGTGCGCTGGGTCGCCAAGTACCTCGCTCGGGGCGGCAGCCTCCGCCCGTGGTCCGGCTACCACGGCCCGCGCGATCCGAGCCCGCGCTGGGGCAATTCGGGCTACGTCCCGGACCCCGCGGCCGGCGAGGGCGGGGGCGGCGATCACGGCGGTGTCGGGCACGGCGGTCTGCCCTTCAAGGGCGCGCAGGCGACGGCCGGCGGCTGGAACGCCTCGGGCCTGAACGCCCTCGCGCACGACCTGCACACGGACGGCGCCATCACCGCGATCACGGCGATGAACGACCGCTTCCACGGCGGCCGGGGCATGCACGGGCGCGGCCTCGCCATGGACCTGAAGGGCGACCCCGACGAGATCCTGCGGCGCGTCCGGACCCGCATGGACGCGGTCGGGCTGAAGGAAGGCAAGGACTGGAGCTACCTGGACGAGTACCGGACGAGGTCCGCGCGCTGGTCCGGCCCGCACTTCCACGTCCAGTTCAAGAGCCGCGCCGCGGCCGACGCCTACAACGAGAACTACCTGGAGCGGCAGAAGGCGGCCAAGGCTGCCGCGGCCAAGGCCGCCGAGGCGAAGGCGGAGCCCAGGGCACCCGAGCCCAGGGCACCCGAGCCCAAAATCTCGATGTCGCGCGTCGGCGACGAGATGATGGGGCGCCGCTTCAACGACGCGGGCGCCTCGGCCGGCTCCGGCAAGGGCCACCTGCACATCACGATGGACGGCTTCCCGACCGGGACGCGGGCGCGCGCCTCGATGGACGACCTCTTCAAGGACGTCTCCGTCACGCAGCGCCGGCAGGTCGACAGCTCGATCAAGGCGGGGCCGGTCTGAGCCGGCAGGCGGGCGGCGCTTGATCGTCCCGGGCGTGCGGGTGCACGATGCCCTTGATCTGTGGGGATCTCCTCGGCCCGCCCGGCTCCGGCCGCGGCGGGCCTTTTCTTGTTTAGGATCTCTCGGTCGAAGTTCTATTTTCCGTCTCTCTCCACCTGGAGAATTCCTCTCTGAATTTAATCAAAAAGAACTCGCATATCTTCTCAAATTCTGACAGATCATTTCCGCTAATCTGGTCTGTACTAGCGTGCTGAGAAGTAAGATAGCTTTCTCTTATTTTTTCGTATGTTTCATATAAATGTGGAGCGATGCCTTTCTGGCGGAACTCGTAAAAGAGAAAATCAGCCGGCGATCTTCTCTGAAGGATTGGAAGCTCGCTTATTGCAAGAGCCATACCCTCTTCCATTCTTGTAAATACCTCACGAATTAGATCTTTGTTTGATAAGTCTCTCCTTTTAGAAGGTTCCAGAAGGCTGCGCCTATCGTTTGTTTCTTGAGGTTCTGCCGCCAAGCTAATTACTGCGGACTTGGCGTCCTCAAGGTCGGACCGAAATAAAGCTTTAGTTCCTCCCGGAAGGCTTAGTTCAGTCAGCCGGCGAGCGAGGGACCCTAATTGATGTCTCACAAGAAATACAAGATAAGCCACCACTGCCGGCCACGCGAGAGATCTAACAACACTTGCTAGAAATTGCAACCAATCCACCTTCGCATCTCCCTGCTGAATGCGGCTTATCTCAACCCGGTTAAGGTACGTCGCACCCCACAACTCGGTAATCCGTCAGCAGCGCCCCCGCGGCACCCATACCCCACCCCGTCCGCCTCCCCAGCCGGGTGTAGATGCCGACCACATCGCGCATCACGCCGACCTCCCTCGACCCGCAGGCCGAGCAGCGCAGGTGCAGGGCGATGTCGGGGAAGGGGAGGCCGGGCGGGAACCGGTCTGTGCTGATGGTCGCCTCGTGGCCGCAGTCGGTCGCGTTGCAGTGGACGAAGGCGGTGTGGTCGCCCTCCTCGGAGCGCAGCCAGCCGATCGTGGGCGGCGGGATCTCCCGGCCCTGCTCGTCGTAGGCGCGGCGGGGGTTGCGGCGGCTCATGCTGGCCGCGCCAGCAGGATCGCTGTCCGCACGGCCATCTGCTTCTGCCCCTCGGTCGCGCCCGCCCGCGCCAGCACTTCGCGGGCGTAGGGGTTCGTCAGCATCACTGCCGCGAGGTCGAGCGCCACGCCCTCCGCGATCAGGCGCATGCCGGGGGAGGGGTCGTCGAGGTAGTCCCGGACGGCTGCGTCAAGCTGCTCTCCGGTGACGTGCTTGAGCTTGAACAGCTCGCCGATGGTGGGGGTGTCGGGCATGCTCGGCGCGGCTAAATGTTGTGCTCGCGCTTGATGCGCTCGATGTCGCGATCGCAATTCGCGATTAGTCTTTTGTATTCTTCGATGCTTTCAGGCGTCGTATCTTTTCCATGCGGGCCGACGTCGCCAGTTTGCATCCTGCCGCTTTCCAGTGACTTCAGTATTTCTTCGTACTTAGTCCTGCGTTCCTCTGTTTCCTTGATCGTATGAAGCGCGTTCATTGATCGCTCCCCGGTTTAGGAATGGGTGTGTCGGTCAGGTGCCCAGCCGGTCCTACCGGTTCCCGAACTCCCACACCACCACACCCCGGTACCGCCCCGGTTTGCGCTTCCACGAGGTCCAGAGGTGCTTCTTCAGGTACGCCTCGGTGACCTCGAACACGGGGTACGAGCACGGCATCAGGACCCCGCTCCAGTCGCCCCGGATGGTGCCGGCCTGCGGGTGCACGCCGAACAGCGTGATCGTGTCCCAGCCGAGCCGGTCGGCTTCGGGCCCGAACTCGTCCACGCAGCGCCGGCAGTTCTCCAGGTGGTCGCCCACTCGTCGGACTTGAACCCCGGGCAAGGTGGTTGGCCGGGCGACACTCCTCCCACCGGTGGCACATTGCCACCGGTGGGGGACACCTGTACCGCCATCTACCCGTAGGAAGCTTGGGGGGATGAGCCTTGGTCGATACTCGCACCCTTGATAAGGCTGAAGCTGATCGCGTAATCGCCATCGAGGAGGGGCCATACCACGATGTCAAGCGGATAGCCGTTGCGCCCGCGAAATTAAGCCAAAGCGTGTCCGCGTTTGCGAACACCGGTGGTGGTGAACTCTTCATCGGAATTGCGGAGATCAAGGACGCCGGCGCTGAACGTCGAGAGTGGCAGGGCTTTGCTGATAGAGAGGATGCTAACGGTCATATCCACGCTATTGAAAACCTGTCTCCCTTAGGCAATCATTATCAGTATGAGTTTCTCAAATGTGAGGTTTATCCAGGTCTTGTTTTGCATATTATAGTATTCAAAACTCTCAATATTATTAACTCGACTGGTGGTACGCCCTATATTCGAAAGAATGCAGCAAACTTACCTGTTCGAGGCGATGAAGCTCTCAAGCGATTGCGATTGGACAAGGGTATTGAGACCTTTGAAAACGAAGCTGTTGACGTAGACCCAACTCGGATCACTTCCTCAAACAAAGTCGTTGAATTCATGCTGGATGTAGTGCCGGCAGCTAACCCGGAAGATTGGCTGCCAAAGCAAAATTTGCTACGAGGCGGCAAGCCCACCGTGGCTGGGCTGATGTTGTTTGATGATGAGCCGCAATCGGTAATACCGAAGAGATCAGCAGTAAAAATATATCGCTACAAAACAAAGATGGATGAAGGTGACAGGGCAACATTAGCTTTTACACCCCTGACTATTGAAGGCTGCGCTTACGATCTGATTTATTCAGCCGTGTCCAAAACTAAAGAACTCATCGAAGATATAGAAAGACTGGGACCGAAAGGACTGGAAAGCGTCGCATATCCAGATGAAACTTTGCACGAGATCATTACGAACGCTGTCCTGCATCGAGACTACAGCATTGCCGATGATATTCACATTCGCATATTTGATAATCGAGTTGAAGTGGAAAGCCCAGGACGCCTCTCCGGGCACGTCACAAGAGATAATATCCGAACTGAACGATCAATTAGAAATCCTCAGTTAGTGAGAATTATCAATAAATTCCCAAACCCGCCAAACAAAGATATCGGAGAGGGTATAAACACTGCTTTTGCTGCAATGAAAACTATGAAACTTAAAGAGCCAACAATGACAGAGAAACAGAATTCATTTCTAGTTGATATTCGTCATGAACCTCTTGCCTCTCCCGCCGTCGCTGTCATGGAATATCTTAAAACTCATGATAGAATAACTAATTCGATTGGCAGAGATTTGACAGGAATACGATCTGAGAATTCTATGAAAGACGTGTTTTTGGCACTGAAACGGAGCGGTGTGATCGAACCGGTGCCGGGCCTTAAAGGCAGTGCTTCCGCTTGGCAGAAGGCCACTGGCGGCGATGCGCCTGTGACTGCAGTCGCATCGGGGCTCGATACAAATTCCACCGACGACGCAGCGGACGACGCAGCGGAGGGCTGATCGCCACCGGTGAAGCGTGATCATGTCCCGTGAGCCGTTGGGCTGCTTCTGCTGGCCTCCACGGTTCAGAACCCTTCCGTCTATCGAGCGCGGTGCCATGCGCCTGCGTCGGTTCTCGATGGGTATACCCAAACGGTACGACGCGGCGGGACACCAAACCCTGTGCCTTTTGGGTTGTTTTTAGGCTTTCGGTACGCCACGGTGAGCGGGTCTAGACCCAAAGAGGACACCGCCATGGCGCTCATCGGCTACGCCCGCGTCAGCAGCACGGGCCAGGACCTCGCGGTGCAACTCGCGGCCCTGAAGGCGGCCGGGTGCGACCCGATCCGGTCGGAGAAGGTCACGGGCACGACGACGACCGGGCGCGCCGAACTGGCGACCGTCCTCGACTTCATCGGGGAGGGCGACACCCTGGTGGTCACGCGCATCGACCGGCTCGCGCGCTCGATCGGCGACCTCCAGGACATCGTGCGGACCCTGAAGGCCAAGGGCGCCACCCTGAAGGCGACCGAGCAGCCGATCGACACCGGCACCGCGGCCGGCAAGGCGTTCCTCGACATGCTGGGCGTGTTCGCCGAGTTCGAGACGAACCTGCGCAAGGAGCGTCAGATGGAGGGGATCGCCAAAGCCAAGGCCGAGGGGGTCTACAAGGGCCGCCCTCCCTCGATCGATGCGGACAAGGTGCGGACCCTGAGGGCGGAAGGGCTCGGCCCGGCCGAGATCGCCCGGCGCCTCGGCATCTCGCGGACGTCCGTCTACCGGCAGCTCTCCTGATCCGAGCCGCGGCGGGCGTGCCCGTAGGTCCCCGGCAGCGGCCGATCCGCCCCGAGCCGGGGCTGGAAGCCCTCGCCGCCGAGCGAGGGTTCGGGATCGCTGCGATGCTGCCGGCGGGGCTGACGCGGTCTCGGATCCAGGCGGCGGCCGGGTGCAGCCGGGCGCAGATCGCCAAGATTGCCAAGCGCGCAACGGCTTCGCCTGATCTCCCCACCGCATAATCCTGCTTGCCTACCTTGGCCGATGCGGCGGACTGGGATTACTGTCAAGCCGCGCTGCGGTCCCGGTGAGGGCACAATGGAAATCGGACTGTTCTGGATTGGAGGAGCAGTAATCTGTGCTTTGGCTGCGGGTAGTCGTGGACGAAGCTCTTTCGGCTGGTTCATTCTTGCTTTGATATTCTCGCCTTTACTATGCCTTATTGCCATACTCGTGATGCGCAACCTGCAAGAGGTAAAGCAAAGGAAGTTAGAGGAGCGGGATAGTAAGTCGTGCCCTCGCTGCGCAGAAAGGATCAAAAGGGCCGCAACGGTCTGTCGCTATTGTGGACATGAGTTGAACGACCGCGATTTTGCATTAGCAGCAAGTCCTATAACATCTACGTCTTTCCAGTCCGAAGATGGTTACATCTCGGTGCCAAACGATAACTATCTTGCTTTTATTTTGATGGCAGCAGCCATCCTTGTGGTCTCTGTGATTGGATTGTCACTACTTCGTAACCAGTAGGGCGCTTGCACACCAAGGTCCGGGTGGGCACCGGAACGTCAACTCCGCTCTGCCGTCCCGGCAGCCCTTGCGACGGTTCCGCTTGACGCATCGGCTCATGCACCGACGCCCCGGCGCAGCCGCTCCAGAGCCTCTTCGAGAGGCGACAGCGGGTCCACCTCGCGCTGCTCGCCCATAATCAACCCCCTACCCGGGGGAGTATGATTATGGGCGAGATCGGTTCGGCCGATCTGGAGGGCCGTGGACGGGCGCGGCGGTGCGGGCGGAGGAACGGGCCGGGGAGAGGCAGGACGGGCGCCACGGGCCGCCTGAGCCGCCCTGTTGGCCTTCGCGAACACCGTGCCGTACTCGGACCCGAACCTGTAGCTCATCGCCCGGCGGTGCAGGCCCTCCTCGGTGCGCTGGTAGCGCCGCCCCGGCTCCGCCTCCTGGCGGTCCAGGAACCCGATCTCCTCCAGGGTCGCGATCGCGCCGCGCACCCGGGCCTCGGTGAGGCCGAGTTCAGCGTGATCGGCCAGGGCCCTGCGGTCGATCGGGAACGCCTCGACGAGCCGGCGGGGCGTCGACCAGAAGCGGGCGAGGAAGACGGCGAGGGCGTGCGCTGCGTCCCGGTTCTTGTAGCTCGCCAGGGCGGCGGAGAGCCGGTCGGCGACCTCGCGGGGCAGGCGGTAGGGTCCGGCCGCGGCCGGCGCCCATGGCCCCCGGGAGCGGCGTGCAGGCGGCAACGGGCGGGCTGGTGCGGGGACACCCGCAGGTATCTGGACAAGCGACATCGTTCGGCCCTTCGTCAGGGCCGCGGCAGAGCGTCCGGGCAAAGCGCGCCCGCGTCCGGAACCGCTGGTTCCAGATTGACTCAGGCGTCGATGTCGGGGAGGATCGGGTTGCTTAGTTTGATCCGGCCCCTCGCGGGCTTCAGACCCCTGCCGTTACCAGCGGCGGGGGTCTTGCTTTTCAGGGTCGTGCTGCGGCGGCGGCGGTCTCCTGGGCGACTCGGGGGAGCCCGAGGCGCGTTAACTGGTCAGTGGACCCGAACCGTCGCGCTTCGTCAAACCGTGTCGCCGGCCGGGGCCGCATCCCGGCAGGACTATAGCGCGAAATTCCATTGACGCTACAGCGTGTTAGCGTGTCAGGCGCGGGCGATCGGAGGCTCCCCGTGACGCTCGAACAGCAGGTTTAGCGCCTCCGCGAGGAGCGCCGCCTGAGACTTGTTCTGCTTGACGGCCATGATCGCGAACTGCTGCCGCACCGCCGGGTCGAAGTAGGCGGAGATGACGACCTTCCCTTTCCGGCTCGGAGGGATAGCGCTCACGGTCTGCCGGCTTGCTTCTGCCGGCACCTCGGCGGCCACCTCCGGCGGCGGCGCCTTCCCGCTCACGTCCTTGATCTTGGACAGCCCGGCGGCGAAGCGGTTGCTCATGTCCTCATGCTCCCGTGTGATCGTGTTCGCGTGTGCGCTTGTGCGCTTGTGCGCTTGTGGAAGTGTTCACCCGCCAACATGAGCGTGGGTGTGAGTGCGATCATTCGCGCCTGCCGCCACATCCACATGTTCACCTGCGGACGTGAGCACGAGTTCGCCTGCGGGCATGCCCAACTGCTCGCATGTCCACATGTAGAGCCGCGCCACCTCCGCAGCGGCCTTGCCGGCCGGCTCGATCTCCTGCGCGACCTGACCGGTGATGAGGCACCGGTCGTAGGCGACGCGGTCGCCGAGCCGGACAGGGCAGACGGGCAGGCCGAGCGTGCCGGCGATCATCTCCTCGGCCTCGTCCGCGACCGTGCGCTGCGGCGGCACGCTGTTCAGCACCGCGAAGGCCGGCACCCGGACGAGCTTCAACAGGTCCGCCGTCTTCCGCATCGCGCGCAGGTCCATGATCGACGGCTGACAGGGGACGAGGACCAGATCGGCGCAGCGGGCCGCCTCCAGTGCCGTGCTCTCGGCGTGCGGCGCCGTGTCGAGGACCAAGACCCCCGTACCGATCTCCCGCGCCTGCTCGACGACCTTGGCGAGCCGGGCGGGCTGGATGCTCTCGACGTGCGGGAGCTTGTTCTCCCTGGCGTCGTGCCACTCCGAGGCTGACGCCTGGGGGTCCAGGTCAAGGACGAGCGTGTCCCGTCCGTGAAGCTGGAACGCCGCTGCGAGGTGCAGGGCCACGGTGGTTTTGCCGACGCCGCCCTTCTGGTTGATGAGCGCGATCGTGCGCATGTTCGATCCTCCGCATGCCGTCATTCCCGCATGTGCACATGCGAAGCGGCGCCCCTATCCGCAGGCACGCCACCCCACATGTGCACATCTCGACATGCGAGGGTTAACGCTTGGTTAAGGCTTGCTATTTCGCTTCGGCAAGCACCCGCTCGCTTGAGCCCGCAACCTTCATCGCCCGGCGGGCGGTATTGCGCCGAGCCTCCTCGGTGTCGCCGGGCAGCGGCAGCGCACGGGCAGCCGCTGCGACCCCGCTCTCGGGACGCCCCCCCTGGGGTTTCTGAACAAAATGTTCAGAAACTCCCTCCTCGCGCCGCCTCCTCTCGCCCTCCTCGTAGAGGTGGATCCACTCGGCCGTCTGCCGCGCGCGCTCGATCACGTCGAGGTCGGCCCGGTCCAGGTTCTCCGCAATCTCCCACATGCGGGCGGTGCGGTCGTCCCAGACTACAGCCGACACCTCGCGCGCCCGTAGTAAATGCAAAAAGCTTTTGTATTTACAAACATCTACAGATGGATAGCATATCTCCGCATAATCGGAGATAAACATGACGACACCAGACGTCGACCTGCTCGCCGCGCGGGATGAGATCCTACGTCTTGGTGCGGAATTTGAACGGCGATGGAACGCCGGCACCCCGGGCATGGACACGATATTCCATCAGCAGCAGGGGCAGGTCGCGGCGATGGCCGCGTTACCGGCGTTGTCGCCCGAGGGCGTGCGCGCGAAGGCGGCGGCCCTGGTCCGAGCGAGCTGGCGGGTAAACGACGACCCCTGCCTCGCCCTCCTCCGGTCGCTCCTCGCCGACCTCCGCATCGCCGTGAGCGAGGAGGACCTGCGCGTCGCAGGCGACCCCGGCAACGTCATCCGAGTGGACTTCGCCCGGGAGCGCCGCGGGGCAGCGGCCGAATAGCTGAAGATGATTGCGGATTTGCAACATCTAGTATGCTTTGGCCAAAAGTAACGAGAGGGGCTTTACAACGCCTAAAGCGGCGGGAGAGCGTCGCCCGAGAGCGCAGGACGGCTCGGGCCTCTAGGCATCACGTCGCGAGGAACCCTGGTTACGTTCGGCGAAAAAGCACAACCGATCGAGGTGCGACATGAATGCCGACATTGAAAAGATCCTGGCGGCCCCAACGGTAGACGCCAAGACCGCCGGGGCCCTGCTCGGGATGGGCGAGAGTGCGACCTACAAGGCCCTTCAGCGTGGCGACATCCCAGCGATCAAGATCGGCTCGGTCTACCGCGTGCCGAGCGCGACCCTGCGCAGGATGCTCGACCTCGCGCCGCCCAAGGCCGCCTGACGCTCGACCGCGGAGCTGATCGCCTCCGGCGTCATGCTCGCCGATGCCCGCCAGTTACGGCGGCCCGGCACCAAGATCTCAGTTCACCTCGCCACCAGCGGAACCGGCTGCGGCGAGAACGGAGACGCTTGTCTCCAGCCGACTAGACCTATTCCTCAAAGAGAAAGGCTCCCGGATCACCCCCGAGAGCCTTTCCATATCGGACCTGAACTATGAACCACCGCGAATATGGATCCTGGCAGCCGCCCAGTCAAGCGGCTTTTGTTTGTTTGTCTTCAACGGACATCGCTCGCGCCCTCGGCGGCAAGGTGATGGGCCAGTGCGTCCGCGCGCCGGGGCCCGGTCATAGCCGGACCGACAACAGCTTGGTGGTGTGGCTCGACGTGGGCGCCCCGGACGGGTTTCGCGTCCACAGCCACGCGGACGATC
>NZ_KB900611.1:29182-34179 GCF_000379105.1 Methylobacterium sp. WSM2598
CCTGCTGACCCCCTCCGACGAGGCTGGCGAAGCAGTTTGACGAGCCCGGTATCGGCCTGACGGACCGGTGTGCGCCTACGCGGGGAGCATAATTTTCTCCGCCAAAAATCTTTGCGACACGCCCAGTCTGAGCGCGTGCATCAAACAAACGAAGAACAGCTCCGGGCCGGGAGGGCGGCTCAACCGGCCCGGAGCACCGCGACAATGCGGGTCCTGCCGCGCCCCTATGGAACCAGGTTGCCGGCGAACATTTATCCCGATGCCATGCCGGACCGCCAGTGTAGTGTACAGCTCGTCCGGTTGTCGCAGGTTAATCTGGAGAATAAGCCTGAGACACGGCAAAGGTAAGCTCGTCTTCACTGAAAGGAGAAGCTTGGACTCGCCATCTCGCTCTTTGAGGACACTGAAATTCGATGGCGCCCGGCGAGGCTTTGATCCTGCGCCGGGCGCGCTCGTGGGTGAAACTCAGGCGCTGGCGCGGTTACGCTTCACGGGCGGCTCGGCATCACGGAGCGGCGTCACGCCTGGATCGCAGGACTCGCTGTCGTCCTCCGCGTAGAACGCCGCGACGGACGCGGCGTGCTTCGGGTTTCTGGTCCTGAGTGGAGACGCGCGCGTAGCCGATCAGGGTCACGGGTGCCTCGGTGTTCCGCCAACCCGTCCGGCAATCAGCCTGTCCGCTTTCTCATTGTCAAGCTTTGTTGGCGGACAAATTCGGTCTGGCCGTCAAACGAGCGTTGGGCGGACAGCGCCGGGATGGCAATCGCAGCCGCCCTCGCATGCATCGGGGTCAGATCGCGTCACTACCTGCTCTCTAGATAACTGACACGGCTTTCTGCAGTGAGAGAGCAGTGGTACAGCGTAGCCACCCGTATGGCCTAACCGCAGGAGCTCACCGTGCCGGCCGTGAAGGGCAAAATCGTGGAAGGTGGCCGCATCATCGTGCCTGCCGCATTTCGCGAGAGCATGGGCCTCGCCAAGGGCGACACCGTGTTCATGGAACTGCACGGGGACGAGCTGCGCGTCCGCCCAGCCCGCTCGGCCCTGCGCCGGATCCAGAGCCAAGCTGCGCGCGCTCGCACCCGCGGACGGGCTGGTGTCCGACGAGCTGATCGCGGAGCGCCGGGCCGAGGCCGGCCGTGACTAGGCCCGCTTACGTCCTGGATGCCTCCGCCCTGCTCTGCCTGCTGTTCGACGAGCCGGGGGCCGCCCGCGTCGAGGCCGTGCTGCACCAGGCCTGCGTCAGCGCGGCGAACTACGCCGAGGTGATCGGGAAGCTGGTCGACCGCGGACAGTCACCCGAGGAGGCGGTGGCGGACTTGCGCGAACTGGACCTGGAGGTGATCCCGCTCGATCGAGCCCAGGCCGAAGCCGCCGGAGGCCTGCGGGCCAGCACGCGCGAGGCGGGTCTGGCGCTCGGGGATCGGGCGTGCCTGGCGCTGGCGGCGAGCCGCGGGGCGGTGGCGGTCACCACGGATCAGGCCTGGAGGAAGGTCGGCGGAGCCGACACGGTCGAGGTCGTGCGCTAGCGGCAAGGACGGGACACGGCGGAACGGCCAGTCTGCGCCAATCCGGTGGCACTCTGCCAGCCGCTGTCACAGGCCGCAGGAGCGGGCCGGGTGTCGGCGACGCTGGCTCATGCTGTTGGCAGAAGGGCAACGTGAACCCGTCTCGAGAGACCTGCTCGACCTGAGATGCCGATGGCGCGGGTACTGCGTTTTCCACACTCAAGTTCTGCAATCACGCGAGGCGATTACCTGAGCATGGTGCTCCGCCGACCCCCACACTCACGTCACCCTCCTTGGTGGTTGGCGCACGGGATGGTAGAAGGTCGGAGCGGCGCGCGACCCTGAGCTTATCCGAACGGAGTGCGGGCTCGCACGTGGCCCCGGCATCAGCCAAGGCCATGACCGCCTCGTACCTCACCCGAGTTCGCGCAGGGGTCAGCGAGGGTTGCGAGGGTTTGCGAGGGTCTCTCAAAACCCTCGCAGCGCGAAAGGCTCAACAATCCCAATGATCTGCAGGAGCCTGCGAGGGTTGCGAGGGTTTCCGCGCACGTGTCATGATGTGCGCGCGCGTGTGTAGTTATATATTATATAACTAGTATATTATATAACTAGTTATTATATAACCCTGTACGGTACTGGGTTATAGAACCAGCGCGTATCATCCTCCTGGCTTCGGCGCTGGCGCGTGGCGCCGTGTTCGCAGTCGAGTGCCGGGTGGAAGCGGGCGGGCGCCAGGAGCGTCAGCGGCGGCTCGCCGGAAAGCGCTTCCGGCGGGGTGGGAGCGGGTCGATCGACGGTTCAGGCTAGGCGTCCAGCTGCGGAGCCGCCGACCAAGGCGTGCCCTGAGGCGAGCAGGTCCTGGCCCTTCCACCGCCGGCCCCCGTGACCCAGGCCGCGGCGGCCCCACGCCCGGTTCCTGGGCGGCGAGGTAGCTCTTGCCCATCCACCAGGACCCCAACGAGCGGATAGCCTTTTGCGGGCCATTGGGAGCCCGTGGGCGCGTTTTTGGGTCGCCGCGGTGGGAAGCTTAGCCGTGAGGCCAGAACGGCCGTCCATGGCGCTGCAAATCGATTTTTGAACGCGTCCCTGAAAGGCCTAGAGGCTCGCCAGGGACGGTGCCGCCTTCACGAGCGGCCCAGACATCCGGGAGAAGCCGCTGCTCGCCCGGTTGTGGGGCGGGATGGACCGAGCCGGTGCTCCAGCGGCCAAGGTGTGGCCGCACAGCTGCCGCGGGCTAGCCCAGCACCTCCGGAACGCGTCCTCCTGCCTCGCGCCTTCAGCCGCACGGCTTTCAACCGGGAACGGACGATCGGCACCACCCTGATCCCAGCCGCGCAGGGCGGAGCCGGCCGGGCGGGTCCCTCCTGGTCCGCTGCCCTCTGGGGACGGGCGGCACCCGGGATGACCCCAGTGAGGTTGGGCCAGATCTGACCGAACACCCCGAACGTGCGAACACCCCTTGGCCTCGGCTCCCCTGCACCGACGCCGATGGGTTCGGGGGCGAGCGGGTCAACACCTCGACCTGTGCGGCCACCATGGCCGCGCGCACGGCCGAGGCCTGGGGCCGGATCATGGGGACGGCCGACACGCTCCTCGGCCCCTACGACGTCGTGCTGGCTCTCGCCCCCACTCCGTCGTCGAGCCCCTCGGCGCCCTCGTCACCGGGCAATCAAACCACCCCTTGCGGCCAGGGGGAAACCTTGACCATTCTCCGCCGGGATCGATCAGGTCTGAACGAGCCCCGCCGGTCCCTGCGCCGGCGGGGTTTCTCGTCGGCCGGGAGGGCGGGACGTAATGCGCACCTTGATGAGCTGCTTCGTGGCCGCAGAGATCGTCGAGGATCAGACACTGGCCAGGTCCGGTGCGCACGCCGCCGCGCGGGCCGAGGCGGTGAGGCTCGAGCGCCTCAGGCTTCGGGTCGAGGACCTCCCGATGGCCATCCGCCGCAGCCTGCAGCAGGGGATGCTGCCAAGTCACCCGGGTCCTTCCAGCCTCCGCAAGATCTCGCGGGCGACGGGCACCCGAGAGCTCCTCAGTAACGCCTTCTCAGAAGCAGGGCTAACGAGGGCACCTCCCCCGCGCCGCAAGCGAACGGCGTCCCGGCTGCCCGCGGCGCGGCCATCTGGCGGGTCACGCAGGTCCCTACGCGCACGTGCGCGCCTTGGGGTGCGTACCACCCCGCGAACCTTGCCCGGCTTCACGTGCGCGTAGGGACCTCAAAACCCCTCCTGCAGCTCTGTTCGAACACCGCCGTCAGGAATGCTGGCCTCCAAACAGCGGTTTTAAGCTCGTGTCGGATGCCGCAGGCCACCCTGATCCCGGGCCGTCGCGCGCCGTTGGCGGGCAGCTCACTCCGTGCGCGTGCGCGGCAGGCCCCCTCGCGCGCGAGGGGGCCTGAAACCGGCCTGGAACCGAACCACTCGCTTTTGCGCGGTCGATCACCCGGGTCGGGGCAGGATCGCTCCCGGACGGGAAGGGAGCCGCACGATCCAGCCCTCGGCGGCCTGCTGCCCGTGCCCCGGGCCAGTACGATTTCTCCCAGCTCCCCTCGCTGCCCATCTCCGCATCCAGCTGCCCGAGAACCTCATTGGCCGCTTCCCCGAGCCCGAGGTCTTCCCGCCCGCCGACCCCCATCCGCTCGATCGCCACGACCGCATCGGCTGACCACCCCGGCCCGCGAGGGCGCGCTCCTCACCCTGCTCAGGGGGCCTCCGCCGCCCTCCCGAGATCGCCGAGGCCTGTTGGCCCACCTGACGGGGCCTGGACGTCGCAACGATCAGGACCTTAGGGTCTGAACCGAAACAAGGTGTTGCAGGGTCTATCGTTTTGTGATTCAGGGCCGCCGCTTGCAGCATGGAGGCGGCCATGGCGGACCTGTTCTGGCTCTCGGACGCGCAGTGGGCGGTGATCGAGCCGTTCATGCCCACAAACCAACCCGGCCCCGAGCGCAAGGACGATCGCCAGATCATCTCCGGCATCCTGCACGTGCTCACCTCCGGCTGCCGCTGGCGCGATGGCCCGTCCGCGTATGGACACCGCACCACGGTCTACAACCGCTTCAACAGGTGGTCACGGCGCGGCTTCTGGACGGCGATGCTGGCGGCCCTGGCCAAAGCTGGATGGTCCGGCGAGGCAGCCGCCATCGACAGCACCTACGTGCGGGTCCATCGCTCGGCTCACGGGGGCAAAGGGGGGCGACAGCGCAGGCGATCGGCGCGTCGCGCGGCGGCCGGACGACCAAGATCCACGCCCTCGTCGACGTCCTCGGCCGCCCCGGTGTCCTCCTGCTGACGCCGGGCAACGCCAGCGACGTGCGCACCGCCCCGGCGGTGCTGGCCGAGGCCCCCGGCCGGATCCGCCGCCTGATCGCCGACAAGGGCTACGACGCGGATTGGCTGCGGGCTGATCTGCGGGAGAAAGGCATCACCCCAGTTATCCCCGGCACCCGCGCCCGCAAGCGCGCGCTTCGCCACGACAAGCGCCGCTCCC
>NZ_KB900611.1:34279-38651 GCF_000379105.1 Methylobacterium sp. WSM2598
TCGAGGCCGCCTTCTGCCGTCTCAAGGACTTCCGCCGGATCGCCACCCGCTACGACAAGCTGGCCCGCAACTACGCCTCCGCTCTCGCCCTGGCCGCCGTGATCGCGTTCTGGTGCTGATTGAGTCCTGACCCTAGGGTCGGGGCAGCTCTCCTGACGGAGCGGCCGGACAGATCCGTGCACTACACCGAAGCCGACATCCTCGCCGCTTGCGGGCCGCGCGCGGTCCGGAACGGACGGGACTACCTGCGCAACGGCCGCGTCGTGCTCGTGGAGGTCAACGGCGACGTCATCGACGCCGAGGTCAGCGGCAGCGCACGCGATCCTTACATGCAGGTCATCGCCGTGAGGGCGCGCGCGCGACGGAGGGAGATCGAGGGCGGCTGCTCCTGCCCGGTCGGCTTCAACTGCAAGCACGTGGCGGCGGTCCTGCTCTCGCTCCTCGACAGTGCCGCGATCGAGCCGGCCGATCCAACCGAGCAGCGTCTGGCGCGCCTCGTCGCGCCACCCCCGCCGGTGTTCGGGGCACCGCTGCCGAGCCCCGACGGGCTGCCGCCGGCGCTCACGCAGTGGCTCGACCGGCCTCGACCGGGCGCGGCTCACGGCCGACGAGGATTACCCCGGGACGATCACCCAGCGGCTGGTCTACGTGCTCGGTTCCCTGGTGGTCGACCCCGGGCTGCCGCGTCTCGGCCTGCAGACGATCTCGACGCGGCTGCGCAAGGACGGGACCTTCTCCGACAGCGGGCGGCCCTACGCGCCCAGCTATGCGGGCGCGGACGGCCCGGCCCGGTTCCTGCGCCCATCCGACACGCGCATCCTGCGCATCCTCGCGGGTCTGCAGCGGCACTCGCTCTCGCACGGCCGGTTCTACGCGTACGACCTCAGCCACGACAGCGGGGCCGAAGTTCTGGCCGCGGTGCTCGCCACCGGCCGCGCCCGCTGGCAGGACGTGAACGGACCGCTCCTCGCGCCGGGTCCGCCGCGCACGGGGCGGATCACCTGGCAGGGCCAGGACGACGCGCTGCGGCCCTGGCTCGACCTCGATGGACCAGGGGAGGTGCTGACGGCGGCACCGCCCGTCTACGTCGATCTCGCGGCCGGCCTCGTCGGGCCGATCGAGACCGGGCTCACGCCCGGGATCGCCGGCACGCTGCTCGCGGCACCGCCAGTCCCGGCGGAGGCGGTCCCGGCCCTCAACGCGGTCCTGGCGCGGAGGGCACCGGAGCTCGCGGCCTACCGGCCACCGGAGCCGGTGGCGGAGCGCCTCGTCACCGCGCCGATCCCGGTGCTGCGGCTGATCCGCGGCCTCGTGAGGAAGCCCGCACCCGCGGTCTACGGCGCCTACTCCCTCGTCCAGGTCGAGCCGGTGGGCCTCGCGCGGCTCGACTTCCGTTACGGGCCGGTGCGGACGAGGCTCGGCGAGGGACGGGCGGTGGTGCCCCGGCTCAGCGACGAGCGGCTCTACGAGGTGGTGCGTGATCCCGCCGCCGAGCGCGACATGGTCAAGCGCCTGCTCGCCGAGGGCGTTGTCCCGGCCCGCGAGCGATACCCGTACGATCCCGAGCACGCCCGCGACTTCGTGCCGGAGAAGGGCGAGGCGGCCTGGGCCGACCTGCAGTACGGCCTCCTGCCCCGCCTGCGGGCGGAGGGCTGGGAGGTCGAGACCGCGCCCGACTTCCCCCTCCGGCTCGTACGGGCGGACGGCGCCCTCGCGGCCGAGATCCGTGAGGGGTCCGGCATCGACTGGCTCGAACTCGACCTCGGTGTCGAGGTGGATGGGGAGCGGATCGACCTCGTCGGACCGATCCTCGCGCTGCTGCGTCGGCCGGACCTCGACCTCGCCGCCCTCACCCGCGTGGGCGAGGTCCCGCTGACGCTGCCGCTTCCGGACGGGCGCGTCCTGGCCCTGCCGCCGGGGCGGCTGCAAGGGATCGTGGCGGCGATCCACGAACTGCTGATCGGTCGCGGCGACGAGGACGAGGGGCGGCTTCGCCTGTCAGCCGCCGACGCGGCGAGCCTCGCGGCCCTGGAAGAGGCGGGCGGCGAGGGTGTGGTCTGGCGTGGCGGCGAGGCGATCCGCGCCATGGGCCGGCGGCTCACGGCGAGCGGCGGCATCCCTCCGGTCGAGCCGCCCCCTGCTTTCCGGGCGACCCTGCGCCCCTACCAGAGCCGGGGCCTCGCCTGGCTCGCCTTCCTGCGCGAGGCCGGCCTCGGCGGCATCCTCGCGGACGATATGGGCCTCGGGAAAACCGTCCAGGCGCTGGCGATGATAGCCCTCGAGAAGGCGGAGGGGCGCCTGGACCGACCCGTCCTCGTGGTCGCGCCGACGAGCCTGATGGGCAACTGGCGGCGCGAGGCGGAGCGCTTCGCCCCGAGCCTGCGCGTCCTCACCCTGCACGGGCTAGAGCGCAAGGAGCAGTTCGGCGCCGCGTCCGACCACGACCTCGTGCTCACCACCTACCCACTGATCCCCCGTGACCACGAGGTGCTGAGGACGCAGGACTGGCACATCCTCCTCCTCGACGAGGCGCAGGCGATCAAGAACCCGGATGCGCGGACGACGCGGCTGCTGCATGGGATCCGGGCGCGCCACCGCTTCTGCCTCACCGGCACGCCGGTGGAGAACAACCTCGCGGAGCTGTGGTCGCTGGTGTCCTTCGCCTGCCCGGGCCTCCTCGGGGATCGCAGGCACTTCACCCGGGTCTGGCGCACACCGATCGAGAAGCAGGGCGACCGCGAGCGGAGCCGGCTGCTCGCCCGGCGCCTCAAGCCCTTCCTGCTGCGGCGGACCAAGGAGGAGGTCGCCCGCGACCTGCCACCCAAGAGCGAGATCGTTGAGCGCATCGATCTCGCAGGGGCGCAGCGTGACCTCTACGAGTCGATCCGTCTCGCGATGCACGCGCGGGTTCGGGCGGCCATCGCGGAGAAGGGCTTTGCGCGAAGCCGCATCGTCATCCTCGACGCGCTGCTCAAGCTGCGCCAAGTGTGCTGCGATCCGCGCCTGCTCAAACTCGATGAGGCGCCGAAGAGCTAAGCAGGAAACTGGGTGACGGAGGCGGTCAGGCGGCGCGGTGATCTGGGTTCGCAGTGACCTCGGTCCCATCTCGGAAGGTGACACCCGCCACCACCTTCGGCAACTGGTTCTCGCCCTTCAGCCGCCGCCAGGTGCGGGAGGCGGCCATCACCAGCTTGAACACCATCAACTTGGCGGTCGTGGGCGAGAGTGCCCCCTTGGTCCGCACCGTGCGGTGCCGGACCGTGGCGAACACACTCTCGATCGGGTTCGTGGTCCGAAGATGATCCCAGTGCTCAGCGGGCATGGCGTAGAAGGCCAGCAGGGCGTCGCGATCCTTCGTCAGACACTCCACCGCTCGGGCGTATTTGGCTCCATACTTCGCGACGAAGACTTCAAGTGCGACCTCGGCCTTGGCTCGGGTGGGCGCGCTGTGGATCTCGCGCAAATCGGCTTTCATCGTTCGCTGAACGGATTTCGGCACCTTGTTCAAGACATTGGCCGTCTTGTGCAGCCAGCAACGCTGATGACGCGTGCCGGGGAAGACCTCGTCGAGGGCCGTCCAGAAACCCAGCGCTCCGTCACCCACCGCGATCTCGGGCGCGAGGCTGAGCCCCCGCCGCTTCACATCCACCAGCAGCTCGCGCCAGCTCTGGGCACTCTCCCGCACCCCGACCTGGAAGCCCACCACCTCCTTCCTGCCCTCGGGCGTGGCGCCGATCAGCACGAGCATGCACTCGGCCTGTTCCTCCATCCGCGCCTGCAGGTAGACGCCGTCGGCCCAGACGTACACGTAGCGGCGCGCCGAGAGATCGCGGGCCTGCCAGCGGGCGTACTCGTCGGCCCAACTCGCGGTCAGCCGGGCGATGACGGCCGGCGAGAGGTTGGGAGCGTCCTGACCCAGAAGGGCCGCGAGCGCCTCCTGGAAGTCGCCGGTCGAGATCCCGCGCAGGTAGAGGACCGGCAGCAGGGCATCCAGGCTGCGCGTGCGCCGCGCCCACTTCGGCAGGAGGCTCGAGGAGAACCGGATCCGCTCCGCGGGGCTGCTCGCGCCGCGATCGCGGATGCGCACGCGGGCCACCGGCACCGGGCCGATGCCGGTCTGGATCGCGCGTTCCGGACCGTGCCCGTGGCGCACCAGGCGGGCGCGTCCGTCCGGCAGCCGCAGGTCCTGCATGGCGGTGAGGAAGACCTCGGCCTCGATCTCGACCGCCTGGGCGAGCAGGCGGCGGGCGCCCGCTCGCAGCACCTCGGTCAGGGGATCGTCGATCTCCTCGGGCTGACGAAGCCGCACGACGTTGGTAGGAGTGGTCATAGGCGTATCGCTCTCGCTGAGAGGTTCTGGCAGGCTTCGACA
>NZ_KB900611.1:38751-42413 GCF_000379105.1 Methylobacterium sp. WSM2598
TCGATCTTGTCGGTCTTCACGTGCGCATGGCGACGCAAAGAGTCAGAACCTCGCCGAAAACGCAACTGTAATGCTAGCCCTCCGGACGGCTTGCCGGCCTCGTACAGGGCGCTACCGCCCGGCTACACCCCATCCGCCCCGCCGCGCCTCCATGGCCTGTCGGACTTTGTCGGGCTCCCGACAGCCCGGTGGCGTCTGCGCCAATCCCCCACGGCAGCCATAAAGCATTGCAATAATTGCGAAAAGTTCGTCTGGCGGCGCTGGCACATCGCTTGCGCAGCGAGAGTGCGGCGGCGGAAGTCGCCGCCGGCCGTGACGTGGGGAGCGATGTCGCCGCCTGGGCGGAGCAAGAGCTCGACGACAGCCAGAGCCCGACGACAGTCGGGCGGGTTGCTTAATGCCAGCTTGCGAGGAGGGCAACGTGAAAGCATCGCTTAAGATGAAGGCTTCTGATCTCCTGGTCAAAGCCCTCGAGAACATGGGCGTCGACCACGTCACCGGCGTACCCGGGGAGGAGATCCTCGATATCATCGAGAGCTTGCACAACTCGAAGATCAGGTTCATCCCCGTCCGCCACGAGCAGACGGCCGTCATGATGGCCGCCACGCACGGGCGGCTGACCGGCCGGCCGGGCGTCTGCCTCGCGACCTGCGGCCCGGGCGCGCTGAACTTGGTGACAGGCGTGGCCTACGCGCAGCTCGGCGCCATGCCGGCGTTGATAATCACCGGCCAGAAGCCGATCAGCGCCCCACCCCAGTCCCGCTTCCAGCTCATCGATACCGTCTCGGTGATGCGCCCGCTCACCAAGATGACGCGCCAGATCGTCTCGGCGGCCTCGATCCCGACGCTGGTGCGCGAGGCCTTCCGGGTCGCCACCGACGAGCGCCGGGGCGCGGTTCATCTCGAAGTGCCCAAGGACGTTGCTACCGAAGACGTTGCTACCGAAATGGCCGAAGTCGCCCTGGCGCCCTCTCACCCGATCGACCGGCCAGTGGCGGCGGAAGCCGCCATCGAGCACGCGGCTGCGATGATCCTGAGTGCGCAAAGCCCGCTGATCATGATCGGCGCGGCCGGCAACCGGCCGGGGCTGGGCGAGCCGCTCTCCGAGTTTGTGCGGCGGACCCAGATTCCCTTCTGCGACACGCAGATGGGCAAGGGCGCGGTCACGGGCGCCTCGAGCCTCTATCTCGGCACCGCGGCGCTCTCCGAGCGGGATTACGTGCATGCGGCGATCGACCGGGCGGACCTGATCATCTCGATCGGGCACGACGCCGTCGAGAAACCCCCCTTCCTGTACGAGAAGATCGCGGGCGGCCTCAAGGTCATCCACATCGGCTACACTCCGGCGAGCGTCGAGCAGGTCTTTCACCCGGATGCCGAGGTGGTGGGCGATATCAGTTCGACGGTGACGGCGCTCGCCGACCGGCTCGGCGGGCGGCTCGAGCCGGATCCCGGCATGCTCGAGCTGCGCCAGTCGCTCCTGGAGCGCATCAACGGCATCAACGGTGGGACCGAAGAGGCCACTTCTTCAATGACGGTGCGGCGCATCGTGCATGCCGTTCGTACGGTAATGCCGGAGGACGGTATCGTCTGCCTCGACAACGGCGAGTACAAGATCGAGTTTGCGCGCTACTACCTGACGTACGCTCCCAACACGCTGCTGCTCGACAACGCGCTTGCCACCATGGGAGCGGGGCTGCCCTCCGCCATGATGGCGGCGGAGCTCTATCCAGAACGTCGCGTGTTGGCGGTGTGCGGCGATGGTGGCTTCATGATGAACAGCCAAGAGATGGAGACAGCTGTCCGGCTCAGGCTCAACCTCGTGGTGCTGATCCTGGACAACTCGGCATACGGCATGATCCGCAGGAAGCAGAGGGAGGAGGGCTTCGCCGAATACGGCACGACGTTCACCAACCCGGATTTCGTCGCGTACGCCAATTCCTATGGGGCGACGGGCCACTGCGTCACCGCGGTCCGCGACCTGGCTCCGACGCTCGAGGCCGCCTTCAAGGCCGGTGGGGTTCACCTCGTGGCGGTACCGATCGACGACTCCGAGAACAAGCGGGTCCTGATCCAAGAACATCACCATAAGGCCAGCGATATCGAGCCGGAAGAATAAGTTCTAGCTCACCGACGTGCTCCCGGAGCTCATCATGACCCCATTCACGTTCCAAACCTGCCCCAATATTCTGTTCGAGCTCGGCGCCTCGGCGAAGCTGCCCGACCTCGTGGCGAGCTTCCGCGCTCAACGGATCATGCTGGTGACCGGCAAAAATGTTCGCGGCGCGGGTCTGACCCGCGCTGCGGAGGCTGCCCTGGCCTCGGCGGGCCTTCAGGTCACCGTCTTCGAGGACGTCGTGGCCGACCCGCCCTCGCACGTCATCGAGACTGCAGCGCAACTTGCCCAGCAGCAGGCAGTGGACCTTGTGCTCGCGATTGGGGGCGGCTCCACTCTCGACACTGCCAAGCTCGTGGCGTACCTCGCGCGCAGCGGCGATCAGCTCGACCGCATCTACGGGGTCGGCCTCGCCCAGGGCCAGCGCTTGCCGCTCATCCTGATGCCGACCACGGCCGGGACCGGCTCCGAGGTGACGCCGATCTCGATCGTGACGACGCCGACGGGCGAGAAGAAGGGCGTGGTCTCGCCCCGGCTGCTGCCGGACTGCGCGGTCCTTGATCCCGATCTGACCCTCGGACTGCCGGCCCACGTGACGGCCGCGACCGGCATCGACGCGATGGTGCACGCGATCGAGGCCTACACCAGCCGGCACAAGAAGAACCCGATCTCGGACCAGCTCGCCCGGAAGGCCTTGGCGCTGCTCGCAGGCAGCATTCGCACGGCCTGCAGCGACGGCCGCAACGTCGAGGCGCGCTCCAACATGCTGCTCGGCTCCATGCTCGCGGGCATGGCCTTTGCCAACGCTCCCGTCGCCGCGGTCCATGCGCTGGCCTATCCGATCGGCGCCGTCTTCCACGTGACGCACGGGGTGTCGAACGCCCTCGTGCTGACGGGCGTGATGCGCTTCAACCTCCCGCACGCGGAGGCCCTCTACGCGGAACTCGCCCCGATCTTCGATCCGCAGGCAGCCAGTCTCCCGGCCGCCGAGGCTGCCACCCGATTCGTCGACAGCCTCGCGGCCATCTGCCGGGACTGCGGTGCGCCCGCCTCACTCGCCGAGGTCGGTGTTCGCGAGGAGGATCTCGCGCGCCTCGCAACCGATGCCATGAAGCAGACGCGACTTCTCGTGAACAACCCACGCGAGGTCACCTACCAGGACGCCTTCGCGATCTACTCCGAGGCACTCGACGGCAAGCTCAGAACCGTTGCTTGAGTCGCTTGAGGAGCTCAAGTCATGAATCTATTGGATACCTTCAAGGCAATGGGAGAGCTCTGGGGCAAAGGCACCCGGTGCTTTCTCGAAGCTCAGCGCAACATGTACGGGGCCATGACGACGGCCTTGGACAAGGATGGCAAGCCGAGCCTTCCCCTCATCCCGGACTGGGAAGCCCTGGAACAGGCCCAACACTCGTATCAGCAGGGCTGGGAGACCGCTCAGGCGGTCTCGGCGACCTTTGCCAAGAGCCTGAAGGGCGGAGGCGAGGTGCGAGATCCAATCGCGGCCGATGTCCTGGCCAAGATCTTCGACCCGCACGGATGGATC
>NZ_KB900611.1:42513-45708 GCF_000379105.1 Methylobacterium sp. WSM2598
CATGGTGCTCTCCACTCTTCGTAAGCGTGAACGCCTATCTGCTTGCGGGGGGGCTCACTATTTTAGACCCCAGCCGATCTTCACTTCTTTCAGGCGAGTCATTTCGACCTGAAACAGCCGCCGCACTCGATAGCCAGAGCGTCAAGACGACCGCGAGCGGCGGCCCACGCCGCTATGACGCGGGAAAGAAGATGTCCTTCGACAAACTCAGGATGAGGGGGCCGCAAGCGTCAGGCCCTGGTGGACACGGACGGCCGCGCCCTTGTGCTGGAGCCGCCGCCCGCAGACGTTCAGGATCGCGATGGCGCTGGACCGGTGCTGCGCCTGTCGCGCCGCTTGTTCCCGTTCATCGCTACGGCGTTTGCCGACACGGGCTACGCTGGTGACGCGCCGGCCAGCGCCACGATCATCACCGTCGAGATCGTGCGCAAGCCGTCTGGGCAGGTCGGTTTCGCCGTGCAGCCCCGCAGGTGGGTTGTGGAACGCTTCTTCGCCTGGATCAGCCGCAACCGGCGCCTTTGGAAGGATCCTGAGGCGCCCCTCGCCTGGACTAAGGCCTTCTTCTGCGCCACTGCTGTCATGATCCTAGTCGAGCCGGCTCCGAGAATCATATGTTTCACGCGCGTCTCATGGTGCGCCCGATACCCGTGCGTCCACATCTGCTCTTCTCTCCTTTGGATTGTTAACTATAGTATAGGTTGCGCCATTTGATTGGTGTCTTGGTCTTGGTCTTGGTCTTGGTCTTGGTCTTGGTCTTGGTCTTGGTCTTGGTCTTGGTCTTGGTCGTAATTCCTGTACTGATTTTCGGTGTCAAAATCTTTCTCGTACCTTAGCCTCTGGCATTTCTCGTAGTCTAGCCTCAGGCAGGAGCTACCGATCTCGCCGGTATATTCGTGTCTTGAACTATTATGCGAGCGCCCATGAAGAGTGCCCGCCATAGCTGCCGAATAGGCTATCACAGCGCTCACAGCAACAATTGAACCCAGAGCCACCTTCTTCATATCGCAGTTTTCCATCATTATGCTCCATATTTTCTCAGCCCCTGTTGGCTGTAGAGCTATCAGCGTTCTGGTGACAGGATGAAATCATATGCGCAGCAACAGATGTTATTACTGCATCAGCATGCAGGACAAATTGTTATGATGTCAAGTAGGTATAATCAGATTTTTTGGGGAATTTTCTCTATGTAAGAATTTGGCGGCGGAAATCAAAGCTTGGACAGCAGGTGTAGATTTGCCTTGTCAAAAGCAGGATGTCCCAGGACAAATGCGCTACATAATGGAATATAGCAAAACATGTGTTTTTAATTTATGTTGCGGTAGATTTTTCGACAAGATCTGGGCCATTTTTCTCGCACGCACAAAAGAAAGCGCCACCACGTGGCTGGCGGATCATAGACAAGCCGACGATGCAGGGCACCCGTCGATTACGGTCGACGGGTGCCCTTCCCCCCTTCTCAGCAAGGCAAGCTCGTTTGAGCGCCTGAAGCTGCGCACCCAGGGCAGCTGTGGGCGGTGCGCCTCCAGATGCGCAGGACGGGGCGCAGCGAGGCCACAGCCCCAATGTGGGCCCCCTGATGCGTCAGTGGACCCGCGAGGGAGCCTGGGGCTCGGGCTGCTTCGGCTTGCTGACCCGCGAGGAAGCCTGGGGCTCGGGCTGCTTCGGCTTGCTGACCCGCGAGGAAGCCTGGGGCTCGGGCTGCTTCGGCTTGCTGATAAGCACCATCAACTCTGCTTTGATATCATTCCAAGACGCCTTCTCCATCAATCTGAAGAGATGGTCGGTGCCGTCCCCGAGCGCTTCGACAATCAGCGCTGCGGCCTCCGCGGCGGCCCCCGGCGTCTTCTGCCGCCCTCCCTCTGTGGGGTGCAAGACACAGCATTGTGTTTCTCCCGCTTGGTGTTTCTCCCGCTTGTTCGGGGCGACTGTCTTCTTCGTGGAGAGCTTGAAATCCCGGATCTTTTTGGCAGCTACGTCCTTGTCGGTGCAGCCGCTCTCCTGGAACTCACGGATGATCTCGTTCCGGACGTCGTTTGGTACGCTCTTGGCCGCGAGGTCATACACTGTTGTGCTCGGCAAATGCGAAATGATTTCGGATTTGTCGGCGAAGACCTCAGCCGCACGCATATAGTTCTGCGCTGTGCGATCGGTCCACCGGAGTTCTGTGCGGACCCAGGGGCCGAACGCACCGTGGCCGAGGAGACCCTTCATGTGGAGAAGAGTGAGACCAACCTCGATGATGAAGGCATTCCCCCGCTCGCGAAGGCGATGCGCGGTGTCGCGCGCCTCTTTCGCCACACTGCTTTCAAGACCCGCGTAGTTGAAGCCGATCTTCATGATTTTAGGCATACTTTCTGTCCAAGACATCATGCGGAGAGGATCGCGACCAGTTTCGATTAGACTGATCCGCTCCCACTCGCGACTGGGACAAGCGACATTGCATGCCCCTTGTTTCAGACCGCTCCTGGCATCTATCAGGATAGGTCAGCGTACATCCTGACCTGAGGCGAGATGTTTATCAAGCGGGATACTGGGAAACCCATGCGTGTTCTATGGAAAAAGGCTGCATGAGGTGCTGAAGAGATTACAATACGATTCTAAGGGATTTTCCGCCGCGAGCATCTCTTTCGATTGCTGGCGCGTACTGACGGATAGTGGCGGCCTGGAGCGGGTTACCCATCATCTGGTGATGCGCTATTGAGAAAAAGCGGGGAGAGAAGACAGCCCAACTCTCGCGATCGTCGATGCACAATCGGTGAAGCGCGACGCGCCGCAGAGCGGGTGCGGCTCCGATGCTGACAGGAAGGTGATAGGCCGGTGATAGGCCGCAAGTGTACCGCCCGCGGTTTGTGATACCGCCGCGCTTTGTCGGTGACTCGAACGTGAGTTGGTTGTGAGGCGCGTCTGTGCTGGCCTGCTGCCTGTGCAGCAGGAGGCCGCGATGGCACGACCGGGCCTGACGATCCGCACCGATCTCGCGAGCCCCGCTGAGTTGCGTCGCTTGGCCCGGCGCGAGCCCCGCCGCCGCACGATGCAGCGCCTCCTGGCCGTGGCCAACGCGCTGGAGGGCATGAGCCGTGCCGACGAGCTATGCGGGAGATTGGGTGACGCGCTTGGCGTGAAGGCGGCGTATCGAGGCGGGGTGTCGAAGCCTGCCAGAACCTCTCAGCGAGAGCGATACGCCTATGACCACTC
>NZ_KB900612.1:0-42949 GCF_000379105.1 Methylobacterium sp. WSM2598
CACTATGAAGATCTGGAGAGCTTGAAGGCACACGTCCTGGCCTTCGTCACAGCCTACAACTTCGCCAAGCATCTCAAGTCGTTGCGCTGGAAGACCCCGTTCCAGACCATCTGTCATGCCTGGACCAAAGACCCAGACCGCTTCAAAATCGACCCGCACCACCTCATACCGGGACCATACAGTGGTTCGAGATATCCCGGGACGTTGCGGCTCGGGCTGTTGAGTTGGCGATCTCTGACCATGCGAAAGGAATTCGCGCGCCAACGGCTGCTGACCTGAGGCCGCGGAAGCCGAAGCATTCTCCGCGCCCTCGGCGCGATGATTGGGTGCGCATCGCCGTCGCCGGCCCGCATGACTTGTTCGAGCGAGTGGAGGATTGGCGACGCGGTCAGCACCCGATCCCGAACAGGTCGGAGGCGCTGCGGCGTCTGCTTTTTCTCGGGATCTCTCAGGAGAGGCGCGCGCGACAGCTGCCCCTCGGGCGGCCGGGTGCGACCGATTTGACAGCCGGCCCCCGCCGCGCTGTCTTAACCAATCTGCCCGGCGCGAGTCTGCGCGGGGCACCCACCGGAGAACCGACGCCGCGGAAGTGAGAGCCTGAAAAGCGAACGGCCCCCGAGCTGGTCACTCGGAGGCCGTCTAGAGCGCACCGCTTAGTGGGCCCCTCAACAGGCCCCCACTAAGCCTGATCCCCTTGCGGGAGTCAACGGCGAGCCCCGGTTCGTCGAGCGCTCGTGCTTTGCCCCGATCGCATGGCCGCGGCCCTCGTGAGGGTCGTTCGATGACGCACGCCTATCGCCTGCCGCGCTCGATCGCGGACAGGCTCGACGCCGCCCTCGCCGGGCGCCGCAACGCCGCCGCCGCGCGCCAGCTCGCCGCATGGCTCGGGCGCTGGTGGAGCGCCCCGCGGCGGCTCCTCTACGCGTTCCCGATCGACCGCCGGGCGCTCGCCGGCCGCGAGGACCTCGGCTTGAGCGAGGCCCGGGTGCGGGGCGCGCTCGCCGCGCTTGAGGAGGTCGGGTTCCTGGCGCGCTATGAGCCGGACCCGGGCAAGCGCTACCAGCGCACGGCCGAGGGCCTGCACCGCCGCCCGATCCTGTTCCGGTTCGGCGACGAATACGGCGTGGCCTTCGCGCAGGCCAACGCGCGGGCGCAGGCGGCCCGTGGAGCCGCGGCGCCGGCCCGCAGGCCCGTTCCCCGCCCCGAGCCGCGCCCGGTCGTCCTGGCGCCTCCTGCGCGCCCCGCGGCCCCGGCGGCCGCGAGGGCCTCGTCTCAACTCGCCCAAAAGCAACCCTTAGGCGGAAGCCTTCTGCTTATGGGTGAGCAGAATCGCACGGAACCGCTCTCGCCTCTCGACCAGGCGCTTGAGCGTCTGCGCCGGGGCATCGGTGCATGAAACCGCGCGGCCAGCGGACCCGTCGCAAGGGCTGCCGGGACGGCAGGGCCTCGGCCAGCGCAGCGGGCCGCTTGGATTCGTGCGCGCATACGGCGGTGGGGCGTCGGCCGAGAGAAGGGGCCGGAGGGGCCCAGGCCCCGGCGCGTCCTGATCCGTGCGGGAGGCAGGTTCCGCACCGTGATTGCGCATTCTTACACACAGCCCCTTGCACTGGCCGGTCGACGTGTGTATGTGTGTGTAGCGGACCAGAGATGAGCCAGACGGAGGGAACAATGCAGGGCATAAAGGGAAGAGAACGATGTCAAGGCGGGACCACAGCAACAAGACGCGTGATGTAATCGCGAAGCTGTACGCGGATGGGTGGGACGTTCACCGGCGAGGCCCGGGCGATCACGTCCAGTTCAAGCATCCAAGCAAGCCTGGCAAGGTCACGGTTGACACAGGTTCGCTAGAGATCCCGGTTGGAACTCTGCGCAGTATCTACAAACAAGCGGGCTGGGAGTGGTGACAACACCACTCCCCTACATAATATAATATGCGGGAGCGATATAATGGCTAGAGTCGTCATGTTAGTCCATGAGGACCGTGGCGTGTTCGGCGCCTCGTTCCCGGACTTCCCGGGAGCAACGACCGTCGCGAACAGCATTGATGAGTTGTTCGTGAAGGCACCTGAAATGTTAGCGTTTCACGTCGAGGGCATGGTTCAGGACGGCGACGCCGTTCCCGATCTCCGGGGCGTGGAACAACTGCGCCGAGACCCCGCGTTCCGCGAGGACGCAGAGGGCGCGGTTCTGGCTTTCGTCGACGTCGACCTGCCGAGCAAGGCGGTGCGCGTTAATATCTCCGTCGACGAGGGCATGCTGCGCCGGATCGATCGTGCCGCCGAGGCGGCCGGCGAGACCCGCTCGGGCTTCCTGGTCGCGGCCGCCAAGGCGCGCCTGGCGCAGCTCGGCTCATCCTGAGAGGGGCCGACCTCGTGAAGCGCGAAAGGCTGGGCGCGCGCCCGGCCTTTCGGTGTTCGTGCCTGACGAAGGCCCGCCCTTGATCTAGCGGCGCTGCCGGCGGCGGCCGTCCTCGGGGACGGAGGCCAGGTCGATCCCGTACCCCTTGGCGGCCAGCGCCTCGATAACGAGGAACTTGACCGTTACCTTGCGCCGCACGGCTTCCATCCGGAGTGCCGTCCAGACGCTTTCGGGGACCTCTAATCGCAGCGGGGCGGTCGGCTCGGCCGCGGCTTCCGCGGGAGGAGCCGCCGGCACGCCCGCTGCTGGCGGCGTTGACGGGCTCGCCGGGGCCTCAGCCGCCAGCGGGCGCGCGAATCCGGCCTCAGCGCCGCCCTCGGCCAGGCGCGCCAGCTCCTCGGCGCTGGCGCGGGGCCGTGGGGCGCGGCCGAGCGGGAGAACCTTCGGAGTGGTCATTAGGCGGCCTCCTCGGCCGGCGCGATCAGCGCCAAGATCTCATCAAGGGCGCGCTCCATCTCTGCCGCGGCCTTCGGGTCGCCCTCGGCGTGCAGGGGGGTGAGCCCATTGAAATGCATCGACTGGTACGCGTTGGGCCGCTGAATCGTCGTGGTGTCGAGGATCGGGATCCCGGCGTCCGCGATTTCCTGGCGGGCATGCTTGGCGACGCGCGACAGGATCGGCGACATTCGGGTGAAGACGACGCGGGCGGGGATCTCCCGGCGCAGCATCTTGCTGGCGCGACGAACCTCGGCATGGGTGCGGAAGACTTCCTGCAGGTCCATGCCCGAGATACCGGAGGGGATCACGACCAGGTCGCTCTCGGCGATCGCGAAGGTGACGGCCTTGGACGCGGCGCCTTCCAGGTCGAGGAGCACGAGCTGGTAGCGCTCGACCGCCGTCGCGATCGCGTCCTGCAGCGTGTCTTCCTTGACGCCGGCGACGACGTCGACGCCACATCCCCTCCTCTCTCGGGCCGCGGCCTCGTGCCAGGCCCGAACGTGTCCGTTCGGGTCCGCGTCGAGGATCGCGACGGTTCCGCCGCGCGCGGCGTAGGCGGCCGCCAGGCAGATTGCGAGGGTGGTTTTGCCAACGCCGCCCTTGGTCGAGCACAGGCTTACAACTGGCATTGCGCCGTCCTTCCATTCCGTGAAAGTGCCGACCTGTGCGGGTGCACAGGCGCACAAGCGCCATTCTTCCTGTTCGCCGTCATGGCCTTCTGGCTATGCGCCTACCTGGTAAAGCGCAGGTTTACACACCTGTGCAGAATGGCACGAGGCCATCTGTACAGGACGGCTAATGGGCTGATGGGAATATGTACATTTTGCGGTGTCACCATAATGGCGACGGTGCGGCTTAGCAAAGGTTAAGCAGGCGTTGCCATTCTGGGCGCCCGCCCGTAGAGGCTCGGCTCGGCAAACCGGGTGGCAGCATGGGATAGGTGATCGACCTCTCGGCCCCGGAGTGGGCCGAATGGTGGCATGGTGCGTGCCGGCGGATCGGAGCCCGCCCGGCGCCACGTCAGGGCCGCGTGCAGGACAGTGAGCTGGGCCTCCGGGTGCAGGCGGCAGCGCTCGCGCCGATCGTCAGTCCCCCTGCGCCGGTCGAGGTTGGCTCGCGGCTCGCGGTGGCGCTCGCGGCCTACCTGGCGGCGGCCGAGGCCCGCGGCGAGATCCGCGGCCGGCGCGCCTAACCCCGGGCGGCGGCGTCCCGGGCCTCCTGCGCGGCCGCGGCCTCGCGCAGCATGATCCTCGCGGCGATCGCCGTCTCGGCGGTGCCGTAGGCCTCGCCGGTGCTCAGACGCACGGACCAGCTCGCCGGCCGCCCGTAGCGCTGGCGCGCCTCGGCCAGGGCGAGGCAGCGATCGCCCCGGACCGCGCGCAGGACCGTCCCGCAGCGCTCGGGGCGGATCGCGATCCCGGTCGGCGACATCAGGCCGGCGCGGCGTGCGTGCTCGACCTCGACGGCCCACGGAACGAAGGTGTCGGGTCGTGCCATGGCGTCTCCCTCTGGTTCCCTCGACCTCGATAACCCTAGGAGCGCAGACCTCTAGGGTCAAAACCCAGTCAGCTTGACCATGCGAGGGGCTGCTTGCGGCCCATTTCAGGCCCTTGGAAGGTCTGCCTTCCGGCAGCCGGCGGGCCAGAGGTCTGCGACCGAAGTGGGTGGAGGCTGTGTGAGAACGTAAGCCGGGGTCGCGTGATGACGGCGGTCATTGCACGGTGCAAAGCCTCGCCGGCTCCTCACGGCCAGCCAAGCTAGCTGCGAGTCTGTGCAGGCGCTCCCGTCGATGGTAGGAGCATATCGGGTTCATCAAAGGACACCGTCTTGGGGAAAATAATCAACCTTTTTAACCACAAGGGCGGTGTCTCTAAGACCACAACGGTCTTCAATCTCGCATGGATGCTCGGCACCATGGGGAAGACGGTCATCATGGCCGACTTCGATCCTCAGTGTAACCTCACGGGAATGGTCCTTGGATACAGAGGTGTTGAGGATCTTGAGGGAACTTACAAAGAAAACCCGCCGAACAATGTGAGAGATGCCCTGTCGCCGGCGTTCGAGGCAAAGCCACGCCAGATCGTCGGAGCCGAGTGCATCCAAGTTTCTGGGATCAATAATCTTTATCTACTTCCCGGTCATATAGGTCTAGCCGAGTACGAGACGACGCTCGGGATCGCTCAAGAGCTTAGCGGATCGCTTCTTGCGCTGAAAAATCTACCGGGCTCCATTCGCTACATGCTTGAAGCAACAGCGGCAAAATACAATGCGGATTATGTCGTCGTTGACATGAGTCCGAGCCTCGGACCGGTCAACCAAAACCTTATGATGACCGGTGATCACTTTCTTGTTCCGCTTCACCCCGACTATTTCTCAGCCATGGCGCTGTCTTCGTTGGCTCGAGTACTGCCGAGATGGAGAAGTTGGGCCGAGACAGCCAGTAACATCGAGTTGCTGAAGACGGCCGATTATCCCTTTCCGCGCCCTACCTCGACATACATCGGCTCGATCATCCAAAAATATCGCCCTCGTAACGGATCTGCGAGCAAAGCTTTCCAGCATTGGATCGATCAGCTTGTTGACGGATTGAAAGACGTGCTCATACCTGCTCTTGAAAAGGCGAAGATGCTGAATAGCACCGAATTCGCGGCCAAGGTTGGGTTCGATCCCTGGAAACCGATCATGGAAGTCGCCGACTTCAATTCGCTGATCGCTTTGTCCCAGGAACACCAGACGCCGGTTTATGCACTGACGCCCGATATCGTGGGTAAGGGGGCAGTTTGGGATCAAGCTAAAGAGAATATGGACTTGTTCCAAAAGGGTTTCAAGGAGTGCGCTGAGCGTGTCATAGCGCTTACTGCTTGACCTGAGATGACCCCAAAGTCCTACTTCGATAACGTCTGGATTCGTGCCGATCTGTTCGGCACGCTTCACGCGTTTATCTCAGGCAGTACGGCAGCTGCGCTCGATCCCACGGAGCTTCTGCGTGCAGAGTGGGCGATGCGAGTAAGCGCGCTCGACCTCTATGTGCATGAGGTCGTCGCGCAAAATCTCGTGAAGATCTTCCAGGGCACCCGGCCCATGTGTCCTGGGTACTCCAAGCTTCAGATCACTGCCGATGCACTCATGCGTATCCACGCGGCGGGACCGGGATCAGTAAGTGATGCGGCGTTTGAATTGGAGATCAGGGAGAAGCTTTCGCGCGTCACCTATCAGGCTCCGGATGATATCGCCGATGGTATCAGATTAATCTCCTCCATCGAGCTTTGGAATGAGGTTGCAAAGCATCACGGCGCGACGGGAGGGACCGTGAAAACGGCGGCTGGTGCCATCAAAATCGGACTGTCTGCGATCGCCAGTAGGCGAAATAAGATCGTTCACGAAGGTGATCTACAACCCGGCTTGCCGCGCACTGAGTGGCCGATCACGCGTACCGATGTGGATGATGTAAAGACCGCTATTCTCCGGGTTGTCGTCGCGATTGAGGCCTTGGTGTGAGAATGCCGGCTCGGAGCTGCTCACCTACGTCGCGATAACGAGGCCGCCGCAGGACTTCTCGAAAGCCTGTAACTCCTCGAAGCCAAGCCTTAACGGCTGAGGACCGGGTCCTGCTTCGAAGGGTCGCCGAGCCATGTCCGCTTTGGGGGATACGGTCATGAACCTCGGTATGACCGGTTAGCGTCGAAGATGGAACGTCCGCTTCGCGGCGGAAGCCCAGGGGCCGCTTCCCACCCTCAGCGGCCATTCACACAGCCAAAACGCCGAACATCTCGATGTTCAGCATCGTCCCCTCCCTTGGGTGAATACTTCGGCCGAGCTTATTCGGCAGCAAACCCGTGATGTTGCCGCGTCTTTCCTCCGAGATCGGCGCGCCTCACGCGCCCGTCGGCGCATGGGGGTCAAGAAATCGCACGGCTGTTCTGGGGACCAGGGCGGTTTCTCCGGCCGCGAGGGATCGGTTTCGACCGGCGAGGCGCATGGGCCTGATTGCCTCAATACGGTACCGCGTCGGCGTCTCACCGATGACGATAACAGGGACGGCGTGAAAGCCGGCCCGCTCGTCGAAGCAGAATTCAGCGCGACGCCGCTCCATCTCCGCCTCCTCCTAAGCGGAAACACCTCATCCGGGCGTATTCGGCAGTAAAGCCTTGGTGTGGCTTTCACTTTCCTCTAGCGGCGCCGTTCTACCCGCATCCCTACCGACGCGCGGGGTCGTCATAGGCGTCGCGAATGGCCGCGTGCGCCACCTCGACCTCGTGCCACGACCGACGAGAAATGGACGCGCCGAGGGCCATGATGCGTTGCCGCTCGCGCTCAAGCTGACCCGGCTTCATCTCGCGTCACGTTCATGGTCTTTCTCCAATCTATACTTGCCGCAAGCGGCCGTCTACCTCATCCGCCTCACTGTCTGCCGATCGGCAGCAGCGCGGACAGCCCGATCACGGCGAGCAGGAACCAGAGCGCGCCGCCGCCGGCCACGGCGGTCATGTAAGGAAACCTCGGCCAAGAGGGATTTCGTGACAGTAGATTTCCTGACAGGGTTTTGTGACACCGGCGCCGGCCCGGCCCCCTCGCGTCAACCGCGTCAGGTCGGGCCGCCCTCGCCGGTGTCAACTAAACGGTCGTTTTCCTGACACGGCCTCAGGCCAGCCCCGCCTTGCCGCGCTGGGCCCCAATCCCGGCCCGCCGTAGATCCTCGTATGCCTCTGCCCGCCGCAGATCCTCGTAGGCGCGGGCCGCTTCACGGATCGCGTCGGGGATCGTCCGCTCGGCCACGTACAGCCCGCGCACGTCGGGGCTCGTCGCGATGAACAAGCCCGCCTCGTGCGCGATCTGAAGCCGAAAGACAGGCTGTCGCTGTGTCATCGTTCCCTCCGTTCCGCCAACTCGTCCGGCAATCATCTTGTCCGCATTGCCATCGGCGCCCCGGGTTGCCGGACATTCCGGGGCTTTCCGGCAAACGCACGTTAGGCGGACAGGGCGGGCGCCTGGCCGGCGACCAGGGCGGCGCGCATCAGCTTCCGCAGGTTGGTCGGCGTGTTTAGCTCGGGGTCCGGCTCGCCAAAGTAGGCGCCGAGCGCGCGCTCGACGACGGCGTCGCTCGGCCAGCTCTCGCGTGCGAGCGCGTGAGCGCAGGCCCGACACAGCGCCTCGGCCTCGGCCGCGGTAAGCGTGCCCTGGGGCTGCATCGTCCAGCCCGGCCCCTCGACGCGCCACCGGCGGCCGTTCGCGTCGCATACTGCTCGGATCATGTGCGAGTCCTCCGGCCGAGGGTTTATCGGGCCGGCGCGGTCGACCGCTCGCCGCCCGCAGGCGGGCGGCGTGGTTTTTGTGGTTCTTCGTCATACCGGGCTGATCGCGGGTAGGCTGCGCACGCCCGGGCCGATCGCCGATGCCACGGACAGCTATCGCGGGGAGAACGATCCGATCGGCGAGTTCATCGCCGCGTGCGTGCGCAAGGCGCCCGGGCAGTCGGTCACGGCGCGGTCGATGTACCTCGCCTTCGTGAACTGGTGCGACGCGAATTCCGTGCGCCCGTGGAAAGAAACGATGTTTGGCCGCGTCATGCCGCAGAAAGGCCTAAGACGCACCAAGGAAAGGGTGCGGCATTACCTAGATGTCGAATTGCACGACGTGCCGCCCCCCTCCTCGACCCGCAGCCCCCCGCCGGACGTCGAGGAGTGAGCGCCGCCTCGCGTGGGGGCTGGCCGCCGGCGATGGAAGGCTGTAACGTCCCGCCCCCTGAGGTGCCGCAGCGCCCGGGACCGCGGTGCGAAGGTTAGCGCGGGTTTGCGAGGCTTGAGCGAGGGATCGGCCCGCGAAAAACGTCAACAAAACCCGATGCTTAGGCAAAATGTGCGAGAGTTTCGAGGGTTTTCGCGCACGTGTATATGTGAGAGCTGTGCGGGCAGGACTGTTTCTTACATACACGCAACCTCTAAACCCTCTCAACCTTCGTTGATAGAAGATAAGATGTTGAGAAATAAGGAAAAAAGTGGCGTCGAGGGTTGGGCGGCCTGTGTCGCTCGTCCTCGCAACCTTCGCGGGCTAGGGGAGTGACCATGTCGGGACGTGTCGGCCGGGAGGACATCGACGTCGAGGCGCTGCTCGTGCGGGCCTACCGCGAGCGCCAGGTGCACCGCCTGCAGACCGCCGAGGGCTGCGATCGGGCGCTCTCGCGCCTGATCGGCCTCGGCACTCCGAGCACGGGTGGCGGATGGAACGTCGCCGAGCCGGTCGACACCTCGGCCTATGCGGCGAACATGGCCGCCCGCTCCCGCGAGGCCTGGCGGCGGATCGAGGGCACGGCCGACGCGCTCCTCGACCTGCACGACCAGGTCCTCGGCCTGGCCGACTGGTTCGTCGAGCTGACCGGCGGCGCCGAGTTCCTGGTCTGGGATCGGGCGAGCGCCGCGGCCCTCGGGCACAGGATCGAGACCGCGGCCGAGGGCGACACGATCGTCGCCGTGCGCCGCCGGGGCGGCCGCGGCGCCGGCCGCGAGGACCTGGTCGAGGACGGCCCGCGCCGGCCCGTGAGCCGGATCGTGACGACGGCGCTGGTGATCCGCCACGCGCAGGACGCGACCCGGCCGCACGTCGCCGACCTGGTCGAGGTCGGCCGCCGCCCGGTCTATCAGGGCGCGCGCAAGGAAGCGGTCGGCCACGCGCCCGTGTACGACGTCGCCCCCGAGCTGGTCGCCCGCGACCGGGCGATTTGGAGCGCCTGGCACGCCGCCCTCGGCCTGATCGCGCAGGGGCCTGCGCGACCTGCCCGGCTACGGCGTCACCGGCCCGCTGGCGCCCGCCGAGCCGTGGCGCCAGGCCGCGCCGGCCGTGCACCCGGCCCTCGTCGGCCTGGCGCCCGTGCTCGTCGACCCGCCGGAGGACCTGCGCCGGCGGCGCGCGCGGCGATCAAGCGGGGGCTAGGAATGGGGAAAAAGCTTGCATAGGTTCCGGACAGCCCAAAGGGTTTCGGTCGAGACACCAACCCCGCGCTCCCCTCGGAGCGCGGGGTTTTTCGTGGCGCGGAGCCGGTCGGAAATGCGCATCATGGTGAGCCTCGACGGCGCGCTCGGGCGCTACGCCGCCGCGCTCGCCGCCGTCCCGGCCCGGGCGGCCCGCGCCATGGCCGACGGCCTGAACGAGGGCGGCGACGTGGAGCGCACCGCCGTGCGCCGCGCCCTGCGCGCGCAAACCGGCGTCAAGCGCTACGGCGCCGTGGTCGAGCGCACGAGCGCCCGGCGCGCCTCGCCCGGTCATCTCGAGTACGCGATCGACGGCAAGGGCAAGGGCATGCCGATCCGCGAGTTCCCCGTGCGGGCCGCGGTGCGCGCGCCGGTGACGGCGCAGCCGTGGGGCGTGTCCCATACCTTCGCCCGCTCGTTCAAAACGTCGGCCAAGGGGCTCCTGCGGGCGCGCCGCGGGGCGAGCCGCTTCCCGATCCGGGCGCTGTACGGCCCGGCGATCCCGAAAGAGATCGTGCGGGACCAGTCGGCCGCGGAATTCGAGGCGAACGCCGCCGGGAGGGTCGAGGGCGCGGTGCTCAAGCGCCTCGGCCGCCTCCTCCCCAGGGGCTTCCGCATTGGATGCCGCAAGGTTAAGCGGGTCCCTCCGGCCTCCGCAAAGGCCTGCGCGCGACAAGCACCCGGGATTTTTCCAGTGAGGCCCTCGGAAAACTGACCGAACAAGCCGAACAATGGGAGAATTCGCCCCGAACCGCATCGATGCGGCCGGGCTTTGGCTGACGATCACCGAACTTGCCGAAGCAAAAGGGATCGGAAAACCTGCGATTTCTGAGCGGGTGGCGCGCTATGAGGCGCAAGGCCTGCTCACAACTCGGCCCGGCAAGGGCAAAACCAAGCTGGTGAACCTTGCGGAATACGACAAGCTCACCGGCCAGGTCGCCGACCTCGCCCGGGAGCAGGGCGCGGCGACGCGCCGGGCGGCCGAGGAGGAGCCCGAGTCGAACGCCGCGGCCTACACCCGCGAGAACGCCCGCCGGGTCGCCTACCAGGCCGACCTCGCCCACCTCGAACTGCAGGAGCGCCTCGGCCAGCTCGTGCGGGTCGACAGCCTGCGGCCGGCAATCCAGCGGGCCGCGGCGTCGACCGCCAAGATCCTCGACGGCCTCGTGCAGGAGGCCGACACCCTGCGCGCGGTCTGCGCCCGTGACGACGGGCGCGAGCTGGAGCGCACCCTCAAAACGATCGCGCACCGCATGCGCTCCGACATCGCGGCCGCGCTCGCGGCCGTGCGGCCGGGCGTGGCGGCGCCAGAGGACGGCGGCCCCGCCGGGTAGGAGATGACCGCGACCCTCTCGGCCGAGACCCTGTTCGCCGAGCTGTTCGCGCCCGCATTGCGCCCGCCGGAGCCGATGACGGTCGCCGAGTGGATGACCCGCAACGTCGTGCTGATCGACGGGCCCGCCGCCGGGCAAACCTGGTCGCCGGACGGCGCCCCGTACCTCGTGGACATCGCCAACTGCCTCTCGGAGGATCACCCGGCGACGAGCGTCACCATCCGGAAATCGCAGCAAAGCGGGGCCTCGATCCTCGGCCTCGCCTGGTGCCTCTACATCGCGGCGCGGGACCCGAACAATATCCTGTACGCCGTCCCGGGGATCGACAGTCTCAAGCAGGTCGCCGGCCAGAAACTTGAGCCCCTGATCAGGGCTTGGCAGCGGCACGCCGGCGTGTCGGTGATCGACCCGCAGACCTCGCGCTCGGGCTCCGGCTCGACGACGTTCGTCAAGCGCTTCGGCGATTACGCCATGGTCCTCGGGAACGCGAATTCCGCGATGGACCTGTCATCGAAGACGATCAAATATGGCGTGCAAGATGAGCTGTCGAAATGGCAGACCTTACAGGACGGCCAGAACCCCGAGAACCTGTTTCTCGGGCGCTTCACGGCCTTTCGGCGCCGGAAGACGTACAAAATCCTGAAAATCTCGACGCCGGAGATCGACACCGGCGACGAGACAGGGGCGACCGAAGGCCATTGCCGGATCGACCGCGAGTTTCTCGCCTCCGATCAGCGGTATTGGAATATCGCCTGTCCCGAATGCCAGCGCTTGTTTGTCCACGACTTCGCGCGGTTCCGGATCGACCGTGAGCACCCGCACCGCTCGCGCTACGCATGCAACCATTGCGGCCACCTGATCTCGGAGGCCGAGCGGGTTCCGGCGGTGCGGGCCGGAACGTGGATCCCGGCGCTCGACGCGCCCGGGCGCCAGCCCGGGTTTCACATCGACGGCTTTATCAGCCTCATGATGTCGTATGAGGCGATCGCCGAGGACACGATCAGCGCCGAGCGCGGCAACGAGCGCGACCGCAAGGACTTCACGAACCTGGTTCTCGGGCGCGCCTATCGGTTCCGCGGCGACGCGCCCGATCACCGCCGCCTCATGGAACGGCGCGAGGCGGGCCTGCGGCGCTACCACGTCCCGGCGCGCGGGCTCCTGCTCTGCTCGGCCGCCGACGTGCAGATGCGCGGCATCTGGTACGAGGTCGCCGCGTTCGCGCCGAACGGCGAGAGCTGGCTGATCGACTGCGGCTATCTCGAGGGCGACACCGAGCACCCGCGCAACCCCGTTTTCCGCGCCCTGCGCGCGGCGACGATCGACCGGGCGTTTCCGGACGCGTTCGGCGGCACCCGCCGGGTCGACGCGCTGGCGATCGACTCGGGCTATCGCGCGCACGCGGTCTACGCGTGGGTGGGCGCCGCGCAGGGGATCAACCCGCTGACCGGGCGCGACCTGGTGCTCGCGGTCAAGGGCGTGGACGGGTGGGACCCGCCGCCGATCGGCACGCCGTCGCCGGTCGACATCGACCTCGACGGCCGCAAGCAGCGCCAGGGCGCGAAAATCTGGCCGGTCGGCACCTGGTCGCTCAAGTCGAGCTTCTACACGAACCTGCACAAGCTCGGCATTCGCTCCGGCGAACCGGCCGACCCGCCCCTGCTCAGCCGATCCGGCAGTGACACCGTCGAGGTCGGGGCCCTGGTGGACGCGGAACTCGCCGCCCATGCGGATAGCGCCCCTGGGCGCATCACCATCTCGGGTCCGAAGATGCAGCTCTCCTCCCAGCAGATGCAGACCTTCGCGCTCGCCTTGCACGAGCTGACCACCAACGCGGTGAAGTACGGCGCGTTGAAGGGCGAGGTGGGCCGGCTCTCCGTCACCTGGGAGCGGCTCTGGACCGAGAACGGAGGCCAGCGCTTAGCACTCTGCTGGGTCGAGAGCGGGGTAGACGTCCAACTGGAGCAGGTGAGCCGGCGCGGCTACGGGCGCGAACTGATCGAGCAGGCGCTCGCCTACGCCCTGCAAGCCCGGACCGAGTACGCGCTGGGTGATGACGGGGTTCACTGCCGGATCGAGCTACCGCTCGCCTAACCCACAGCAATGTGCGTCTGGGTCGGAGCCCGTAAGGCAGGGGGCCTGTCGCGCGGTTCAGAACCCTCATGGCCCATCCGTCACCTTCGCTGATCGGCCGTCGCGTCCTCGTGGTCGAGGACGAATACCTCATCGCCATGGACATGGCGCACAGCCTCCAGCAAGCAGGTGCCGAGGTGGTGGGTCCGGTCCCTGACGTTGAGCAGGCGCTGGCCCTCATCGAGGCGGCTCCGCTGGACGCGGCGGTGCTGGACGTGAACCTCAGGAACGAGGCGGTCTACGTGGTTGCGGACCGGCTGCGTGAGCGTGGGGCGCCGTACCTGTTTGCCACGGGCGAGGTGCAGATCGCGGACCGCTCGGACTACCGATCTCGCCCGAAGCTGGAGAAGCCGATCCTCGGCACTGAGCTGGTGCGAGCGGTCGGCAAACTCCTGCCCGGCTGACCGCGCAGCGCTCTCCACAACGTCCCAATAGGGAAGGTCTCCTGTGGGCGGAGAAGCAGCCCATTGCATTAGCTTGGGTGCATATCTTCTCGCCACCCAAAGGTGACATTCTTGTCCCCTCGTCGCGAGCTTCGGCCCAATGCGAACTATTCACAAGGGGACATCTCTGCCCTGGAATGTCCCCTTAATGTCCCCCGGATGTCCCCTCCACGTCCCAAAGAAACTGAATGCGAACACAATTTGAAGAACTTGTCCCCTTGCATAGAGGCGTCTGCCTTTAGGATCTTAGACACGGAACGCACCAAAATACTGGAAGAGGGTGGGCAAATATATTTCCGCGTGCCTGGCTGGCTTTTCTCACGTGCGCTTCGCGACAGCGCCCTTGTGTCATGATCATTGCGCCCACTCGTGCCCGCTGCCGAGCGACTAGTTCGATAACCGCGCGAGGATCTCGGCCCTGATCGCCGCGCACTGCCGGTGGCTCATCAGCGGCAGGACGTCGTTTCGCTCATCGAGCGCGAAGCGGAGTTCGATCTCGGGACCGAGGTCGGGAACGGAGCGCTCATCGTCGCCGTGCAGCTCCGAGCCTGCCGAGAGCACCCGGAAGCACACCGGCAGTTCGGCCTCTCCAGTCGGGTCGCGGGGATCGGTGATGATCATGCGTGCCACCAGCGGCCCCTCAGTGCGCTTTGGCGAGGCGAGCAGCCTTCGCGACCTGCCAGACGCCCTTCAGAGCGGCGGAGAGGCAGACGTTCCACGCCTCGCCCGTGCAGGCCCGGCGCGAGCGGGCAGCGGTGACTGCGGCGGCCATGATGGCGCGGCGATCGTACCGGCCGGCGACGACGAGAGGAGCCTTCGCGGCTTCCTGGCGGGCGCGATCAGCAGCGAGCTTGGCGAAGGTGGCGGCCCGGACGAGGGCGGCGCGCTCACCCGGGCGGTACTGGCCGCGCCCGCGCTCGATGTCCTGCATGGCGGCGGACCAGGAGAGGTGGCGCTGAGCGGACATTGCTGATGTTTCCGGTTTCATGCATACTTATGGACAGAATCGGAGGCGCGTCAACACGTTTTCGGAAACTTGCTCACGAAAGTTGAAGCTTCATGCTAACACGGGCGCAATGCCGCGCGGCGCGAGCCGGTCTGGAATGGTCGCGCGAGGAGCTTGCGACCCGAGCTGGCCTCTCTGACCGAACCATCACTGATTTCGAGAGAGGCGCCCGGGAGCCTCACGACAACAACAAGCGAGCGATACGCGCCGCCTTCGAAGCTGCAGGGGTCCGCCTCACGGACGATGGCTGCGTCTGCCTTCCGCCCGATCCTGTGCCTGGGAGCGCTCTTAGCTCTTGAGACGCTCTTTGGGTCCGGGAGGAGCACCGGCACCGGACCTCTGACCCTTGGAAGCAAAGCGAGGAGACTGCACCATACGCCAGCTCGGCACCGTCACTCTCCATGTCGAGCCTGCCACCACCACGATGCCGGCCCGCGTGTCCGTTGCCGTCGCAAGTACTTCAGGACCGGGCGGAGAGGCCGCCTACCTCACGGCCGAGTTCCTGACGCTCGACGAGCTTGAGGGGCAGAGCAACGGGCTGCAGGATGAGCTTGATGTCCTGCGGGCCGAGGCCCGCCGGGTCTTCGCGGAGCAGAGCGGCCACGCGTGAGAAGTGATGACCATGAAGGCAAAGGGCCACCTGAAATGAAGCGGTGCCATCTTCTCGCTACGGCTGCTGCGATCGTTCTGATCCCGGTGGCGCACTCCACCCCAGCTTTCGCACAATCCTGCGAAGAGGCTTGTTACCAACGCAACATTCTGTTCAAAGAGGGCGGCTACTGCTTCAAGACACCGAGAGCGAGCAGCCAGCGAGGCTGAAGTGCGTGAGCACGCTGACGGCACTCAGGGTGAGCACTGATGCCGGAGAACGACGACGCAAGAGAGATACTGCGGGAGCCCATCCTGTTCCTGCACGCCACGTTGGCCGTCTCCACTCTACCTGAGCCGGCGCTTCTTTGCCCGGCTGGAGGAGTGGGCTGGACTACCCGGGGCGCGTGAGCAGGATCGCCGTCCTCACGACGATGCGCCGAACGCGGCTGCTAAGGCCCGGACCGTTGAGCACGTCCTTGGCGAACTCATGCTCTGCCACCGCGGCAGCAACATCGAGCGACACGCCTTTCGCGATCCTGCGCACACCCGGCGCCGGGTCAGCGAGGTAGGCGGAGACGGCAGCGTTCACCTGCTCGTCGGTGATCTCACCCGCGCGGAGGCGTTCCTCAATGGTGGGGTTGTCGGGTGTCGGGGCGCCTTGTTGAGGAGAGCGGGCCGGACCCCGGAAGCGCCTCCAGGACCCGGCAGCGTTCACCTGCTCGTCGGTGACCTCGCCGGCGCGGAAGCGTTGGCCGATGGTGCGGGTGTCGGGCATCCTATCGGTACTCGTCGAGCAGGGAGCGTCCGTCAGGCGTAATCCGGATGCGGGCCGGCTTCTCAGACACTCGTGCGACCGCCCTAGCTGTCACGAGGGCATTCAGCGCGTCCTTGAGCGCCTGAAACGCGAGGCGGGGTCGTGCTGCAGTCTCCAGATCCTTGAACGGAACCCCTGCATCGCCGTGCTGTAAATCGAGGTGCTCCAGGATCTCGAGAACCGTGACGCCCTGCAGCGAGTCTGGTCGTGGTACCTGTGGCCGCATCATCACGTCCTTCCCGATGCCGCTGGTGCGCTTGGAATTACACGGAGAGGGCCGACCGATGACGCACGCCTATTGCCCGCCCAAGGTGATGGGGCTGGCACGGCTGACGTGTCAGCCCTTTGAACTTTCAGCCCTTGCCCTTCTCCTTGAATGCGGCATAGAGCTGAGGCAGCTGCTCGACGAGGAAGCTTCCGAAGGCGCCGGCGCTGCGCTTGTCGATGGCAAGCGAGAGGATTTTGGCATCCTCGCGGATCGCGGCGACGCGGGTCCCGTCCTCGGCTTTCCAGACAGTCGGACGTGCAGATTTCGGCTTCTTGGCTGTTGCAGCCGCATTGAGCACGGCCAGGAAGCGCGCATCCGTGTCCTTGCTGGCGAAGTCCTCTGATCCGATCACGCCGCGGGCGCGCGCCAGGTTGGGTGTTCCTTCAAGACGCGAGGCGAGCTCGAGCCAGCGATCACGTCCAGCCTTAGGAGCGGGTCCGATTGCCTCGATGATGTCTCGCGGCACTTTCACAGCCGCAGAAATCAGCCGGGACAGGCCTGTCTTGTCGACGGACAGCGAAGCCATGATCGTTTCGCGCACGAAACCACCCTCCTCCAGTTTGGCGGCAAAGAGCGCCTTCTCGATGAAGGACAAATCCGTCCGCGCGCTGTTCTCCTGGCCTTGCGCGACCACCAGCTCTTGATCGCTAAGCGGCTTGATGAGCGCGCGGATGGGCCGCTTGAGCTCCAGGGCCGCGCGCAACCGGCGGCGACCATAGGCGATCTGGTAGCGGCCCTTGGCCTCCGGATTCGGACGCACCAGGATCGGCACCTGCTGTCCATGCTCCCTGATTGATCTCACCAGAGCTTCGTGACTTGCCTGGTCGGTCTCAAGCCGGTCGGTGATGAACGAGGCGTCGATCAGCTCAGGTTCCAGCTCGGCGACGGCCTGGGACTGCAGCTTCTCGATTGATTTGGTGACCGCGCCGATGGCGCCAAGCCCGCCGAGGGCGGCAGCCCCCTGCCCTGCGCCGAAGACCGCTGCAAGGCTTGAGTTGCCGGCCGGCAACTCAGGCTCGTTGAGGCTTGTGAGGAGGTTTTTGCGGCCCATTACGCCCTCCCCCAGGCGGCGCGGATCAGCTGCTCGATCTCGCCATTTACGTTGTCGAGCGCCTCGAGCGCCCGGTCGTAGGTCGCGCGGGTGAACTGGTCTTTGGTCACCTCGTAGAGGGTCTGCTTGGTGATACCAGCGTCCGAAATGGCAGTGCTCTTGAGCATCGGGAAATTCAGGACGTGCTCCCCGAACATGGAGCGCATGAAGGACACCATCTGGTTCTGCGGCCCGTCGCCCGGCTCGTAGCGGGTGACCAGGTAGCGCATCCAGTCATAGCCCATGTTCCCCCCTGCCCTCGCCACCACGCTGAGCAGGTCCGAGGTCATGATGAGGAACTGGCACATCGACATGACGTCGAGCATCTGCGGATGCACGGTCACGAGCACGGCCGTGGCGGAGCACATGGCCGACATGGTGAGGAAGCCGAGCTGCGGCGGGCAATCGACCACTACCACGTCGTAGTCGTAGGACACGGAAGCCAGCGCCGCATCCATGCGGGTGAAAAACAGCTTCGCCTGGCCGTCTGCCTCGAGCAGCGCCTTCGGCGTCTCGTGCTCGAACTCCATGAGCTCCAGATTGGCCGGCACCAGGTCGATGTTGGTGAAGTAGGTTTTGCGGATGATGTCCTTGAGCGGGCGGCGCTGCGCGTCATAGCGGATCGCCCCGTACAGGGTCTCATTCGCACCGACGTCGAATTCCGGCTGCACGCCATGCAGGGCCGAGAGACTGGCCTGCGGGTCGAGGTCAACCGCGAGGACACGATAGCCGCGCAGCGCCAGATACTGCGCGAGATGGGCAGCCGTGGTGGTCTTGCCGCTGCCTCCCTTGAAGTTAACGACGGTTATGACCTGCAGGTGATCCGAACCGATGCGGCGCGGCAGGTATTTGCGCTCACCGCGGCTGTTCGCGTCGAGATAGGCCCGCAGACCTTGTATATCCTCGATCGTGTAGGAGCGGCGGCCCCCGGCACCGGCCTCGACGGTCGGGCCTTTGCCCTCGAGGGAGAGGCGCCGCAGATAGCCGTCATTGACCCCGAGGAGCTTGGCGGCCTCGGTGGAGGAGAAGCGGCGCAGAGTCTTGGTCGCGGTTGGCGGGAACAGCTGCAGCCGGTGTGCTTGAAGGCGCGCCGAGAGGCGGCGCGCATGGGCGCCCACCAACTCGTGGATCGCGTCATGGGCAGTAAGGAGCACTTCAGCTGTTTGCACGGTTCCCCCGCATAGGCACGGTTTTTAGCGATCGCACGCTTCGTTTCCGTGACTATGCACTAGGCGCATTGATTCGTGCAACAGATTCATTATTAATAAACCATTAACGTTGGGTTCCATTGCATAGTCGTGTATGCGCTCCGGATGCGAACGCAAAAGAGGACAAATTCGGCGCTTGCTCCGGCCTCAACGGCTCGCTCTGGACGGCGATCCATTGAGCAAAGTTGCTGCTTCGGTCTCCTGCACCAGCTGGTATGCGGGCCGGCTTAAGGGAGCTGCGCCGATGCCGATTGTGTGTACGCCTTGAATGCCGCCGGGAGCGAAACAGGTGCATTCGCATGGCCCGCTGGACGCCAAGTTGCCGGCCGGCAATTGCGCCTTGGATGAAGCACGGTGAGCCTCGGATCTAGACATCAGCAGGGCAGGGCGCTCGCCCGCGTGATGGCAAACGGCTCCTCCGATTGTGCCATGCTTCGATACCGCTTCGGCTTGCCGGGAAAGTCATTCACGTTCTGCAAACTTTGCTTCAGAATGGGGCTCAGCCGGTTCACCTGTCGCCCTTGTTCAGCCTTCGTGGATCGCGAAGGCCAGAGCAGGATAGGGGGCTGTTTCGATCGGGGGACAAAATCGGCGTCCGACGTGCGCCAAGCCAATTCCGCCCCGGGGCGATTTCCCTTGGGCAGGGCGCTCGTCCTGTGGGAAGCTCGGCCATGTGTCCCGCCGATCGCCGTTTCCCGCTTTTGCCGGAGGCGGCACCGCCATTTCCGCGCAAACCGTCGCACCTGCGTGCGAACCGCACAGATTCGAGGACTGAGCCGTAAAACGAGGCTGAGGGTGCGAAAGAGGCTCAAGGGGCGATAATCTCTGTCGAGGATCGGGGTGAAGCCGGAATCTCTCCTTCCCGTCCTCTGCCTTCCACGCGAACTGAGGCAGGTCACTGTGGCGTCTGCGGATCCGCTCCCTCGCCAAGCCCTAACGCCCCTGACGCCACATCGATCGATTCAGGATGGAGAACTAACGCGGCCGTTTACCGCCGCGCTTTTAGCGCGCGGCGGAATGCGTCCGACGAGGGCGCTCCGATTCTGTGAATATCCCGTTGTTCTTTATGTTCGATAGAATGTTCTTGTTCAAGCTCGATTACCTGAACGGGCTTAGAACCTTAACTGATTTGCGGGGGACAGTTTCGGCACTTGAGGGGGACGTTTTCGGCTGATCTGGGGGACAAAATCGGCACTCTGGGGGACGGAATCGGCAGCTTTTCCACAGGGGACAAAATCGGCTGACAGGGTCGCCGGGAGCGGACAGTACTCACATACCGGCTGCTTTGCGGGGGACAAAATCGGCCGGGATGCGCGTGAGCATGGGCCCGTGATGAGGAGCACGGGAGGGCCCCGTCCGGGGGACAAAATCGGCTACGGGATAGGTGCATTACGGGGGACGAATTGCTGTTGCGTGTCCCCTACAGCTCGGGCAGCATCTTCCTTGATGGTCGATTCCCTGTTCCCCGAGCTGCCCTTGTCGAAGGCGCCTCCGAAGGCGACTGGCAACCTGTGGCGGCCGTCGATCGCGAACCCGACCACCGTTCCGGTTCCGCTCCCCGTCGTCGTTGTGCGGGTCGAGGGGCCGTTCACGGCGCTCGATCGCAAGCTCTGGCTCGCCCTCGTCCGCCATGCCTGGGACAACCTCGATAAGCCGGGCCACATTCACCAGCTCCCGATCGCCGACCTGGTCAGCCTGTTCCGGCGGGTCAGCGGGCGGCGTGACCTCGGTGACAAGGGCGTGATTGCAGGCAGCAGAGCAGGGGAGGAGTCGGACGCAGCACGCCTCTGGCAGAGCATCCGGCGGCTCGTGAAGACGACGATCGAGTGGGAGGACGACAGCTACCAGGGCATCAACAGCCTGCTCGGCGCGCGCATGGACAAGGAGGTGCGCAAATCCGGTAAGCTCTACTACACCTTCGATCCGCTGCTCGTACAGCACGTGTTGGCGCCCAGAGTCTGGGCGCGCCTAAACGTGCATGTGGTGATGAAGCTGCGGAGCAAATACGCCGTCACGCTCTACGAGATCCTTGAGGCCTATGCAAACCGGGAGAACACTTACTGCATTGCGTCCCTCGACGAGGTGCGCAACTGGCTGAAGGTGCCGGCCGCCTCCTCCTACGGCGGTTGGAAGGATTTCAAGCGGCGGGTGATCGAGCCGGCTGTTCTCGAAATCAACAAGCATGCGGACGAGGCCGGTTTTCTCGTCGAGTACAAGCCAATCCGGCAGGGCAAGGCCTTCTCGAAAATCGAGTTCAAGGTCACGAAGACAGACGGGCGTCAGCAGCGCGACACGCTGTTCAGCAGCAAGGCGAATATGCAGATGCGCCGGAGCCGGGCAGCAGATGGCATCCCGGATCCTGACAGCCCGCCCATGCCCTCAGGCGAGGCCCTGGAGAGCTTCCGCGAGAAGTGGCCGGGCAAGGACCCCTACGAGGTCGTGGACCGGTTCCAGGACAAGTGGAGGGCAGAGGGCTGCGCCGTGATCCGCAAACCTGACGCCGCCTTCCTGAAGTTTGCCGAAGGGATGTTCGCCAGTCGGGTGCGGAGGGGCAGGGCGGCTGCATAACCGCTGGCAGTGGCATGCGTGAAACCCACTCCGACAACGATGTAGGACTCCGGATCGCCCCTGGAGCGCTCGGCTTCTATACGCATGTCGAGGTGACCGAGATCTTCGTCGTGCGCGGCGACTGTGCTCCGTCCCTCGTCTCGGCTCAGCTACAAGCCTAGCAGCGCAGTCAGGTGAGGGGCGGGCCATCCATAGAGGGGGCACGGGTGGCCGAAGAAGGCTGCCGTCGCGGAGTAGCGTCAATCGCGATGCCGACGATGAGGCGATTGGGCACTCTCTCAACGATCTTAAGCCGGGCTCGTCGTGGCAGGTCTCAAAGCCTGGGCGCAGGCCTGGATGGCGCGGCAGGTTCGCCTCCACTCGTCCCCGCCGATCCCGGCAGAGGACGCGGCCTTCGCGCTGATCCTTGGCAAGGACCTCACTCGGCTCGGTCGCGAGTACCGGGTCTGCCTCGGCGAGCGCCACGCGGAGTCGTTTCTCGGGTCCTCGGTCCACTATCTCTGGAAGGGCGCGCCTGGTGGCCCCGCCATCATCGCCCTGAGCCCGCTCACAGGCGGCGGATGGTTCGTCGAGGAGGCGCGGAGGGCTCGGAACCAGAGACTATCCCGAGCCGCCACACGGGCACTCACGGTGGCGCTCAGCAGGTACGGGATCGCGATCCACCTCTCGACGCCGGAGGGCACGCCGCCCCTAGGGTCAATCCGGTACATCATCGACAGCTGGGCGTTCAGCCTCGACTTCGACGATGAGGCCGAGGATGCCGACGAGGATGGACACATCGACCTCGACGAGGGTGGGCCGGATCCGGAGGTTCGACGCCATCTGAGCCGCTTCTTGGCGGGCCTTGAGGGGGGAGGGGGCTCAACGGCGACCACGGCGAGGAGAGCGAAACGGCATGATGGGCAGGAGCATGCCCAGCCTCGGCGCCCTGGCAGCGCGCGCGTTCACTGCGTTCGCCGTGAGTGACCCCTCTCCACCGCCCTCTCGTCGCAACTGCCGCACCACTTCGCTGGGGGACGAAAAGCGGTGCGCCAGACCATCCGCGACCGCCACGGCCACGTCCTGGGCACGATCGAGCATCAGCCGCGGGTCGGTTCGTGGCACGCGAAGCCCACGGTGTGACCGTCGCCGTATACAAAGATCGCAGTGACACGACCCGCGACGCACAGTCTGAAGCCGCCGGGCCGCGGTGAGGCAGACGCCCAGCCGTCGTCACCGGTGAGTGAGATGTGCTCCCACCCGAGCGGCGAGACGCGGGCCAACATCTCGTCCGCCAGCGACGCCGTTGGCGCGCAACCGTCGGACTGCGAGGTCAAGGTACACGGAGTTCCAATGGTCGATCGCGGCGGTGACAGCCTGCGTTCTCTGCATGCTAGTGCAGTGACTCATTCGGATGGTGCAGCGTTGCCGTTGACGGCGTTGAGGATGGCGGCAGCAGGCTTGGTCCAGACGAAGGGCTTGGGCCTGTCATTGTGCTCGGCGATGTAGCGGTTGATCGCGGCCTGGAGGTCCACGATCCCGCTGAAGCTGCCCCGCTTCAGCCTGCGCCGGGTCAGGGCCGAGAAGAAGCCCTCGACGGCGTTCATCCACGAGGCCGAGATCGGGGTGAAGTGGAAGGTCCAGCGTGGATGACGAGCCAGCCAGGCCCGCACCTTCGGATGCTTGTGGGTGGCATAGTTGTCCAAGATCACGTGGACCGTCTTGCCGGCCGGCACCGCCGCCTCGATGGTGTTGAGGAAGCGCAGGAACTCGTCGTGGCGGTGACGCTGCATGCAGCGGCCGATCACGGTGCCGTCCAGGACGTTGAGCGCGGCAAACAGCGCCGTGGTGCCGTGCCGGATGTAGTCGTGGGTCTGGGTCTCGGGGCGTCCCGGCTTCACACCTCGGCTCGGCCGGGTGCGCTCCAGCGCCTGGATCTGGCTTTTCTCGTCCAGCGACAGCACCACCGCATGGCGCGGCGGGTCCATGTAGAGCCCGACGATGTCCTCGACCTTCGCGGCAAAGGCAGGGTCGGTGGAGCGTTTGAAGCTGCGCACGCGATGCGGCTGCAAGCGATGCGCGTCCCAGATGCGCTGGACGGAGCGCAACGAGATCCCGACGGCGTCCGCCACGGCCCGACCCGTCCAATGGGTGACCCTCCGGGCGGCTCAGAGCAGGTGAGGGCGAGCACCCCGGCCACGGTGTCGGCGGAATGGGGCGGCTTGCCGGGCGGACGGGTCTTGTCGCGCAGCAGACCCTCGACACCCTCTTCGGCGAAGCGCTTCTGCCAGCGCCACACGGCGGGCCGGCTGACGCCTGCCTGCTGGGCGACGTCTAGGACGGGGAGGCGCTCGGCCGAGAGCAGGACGATGCGGGCGCGCTGGATGTGCTTCAGGGGCCCCGCCCGATCGGTGACGATGGCCGACAGGCGCGTCAGGTCGGCGGCACTCGGGATCACACACACAGTCTGAGCCATGCCCCAGACTCGCACGGCTCACGCCTCCAGTGAATCCTCTGAATGCGTCAATGCACTAGTGCGGCATTTCACCTGATGGGGTCAGCTCGATGCGGGGCGGCTAGGCTGAAAACGCAGTCAGCGCGAGGCCGCACGAGGTAGTCCTACTGGACGTCAGGAGGATGGCTCCATCACGATCGCCTGGCTCACCCCACGGTGCCCGCTCATCGCGGCCGCTGTCACGGCCGAGGTCCAATCGGCGGATATTCACTAGGCCGAGCTATGAGACGCCTTGTGCCGTTCCAAAATAATGCTATAGGGCAATGGCCAATGCGATATATGTCAATGGGGAGGATCTAGGCCGCTATGCATACGAGGCGTCTTTTCACCGTCATCGACAGCCATACGGCCGGTCACCCGACACGGGTGGTGACGTCCGGCATACCGTCGCTGCAGGGGCGCAGCGTGCGCGAGCAGCGGGACGATTTTCGCGCTCGTTACGACGGGCTTAGGACGCTTCTGCTTCATGAGCCGCGCGGACACGCTGCCATGGCAGGTGCGATCCCAGTTCCTTCCATGATCGCGGACCAGGGGCTGTTCTTCGTCTTCTCGTACTCCTACGCTGACATGTGCGGTCACGCGACCATAGGTTACGTCGCGAGTCTCGCAGCTTTAGGTTCGCTCCCTGCGAATTTTGAACAGGACGGCATGTCGATTGAGACGCCGGCGGGAATTGTACACCTCAAAGGGACATTTGAGGCCGGCAGGTTGACTTCAGTCATACTGCGTAACGTGCCATGTCACGTCATAGCTAGCGACGTCGTCGTCGAAGCCGACGGCTTCGGTCAAGTGATCTGCGACGTCGCCTATAGCGGCATCACCTATGCCCTTGTGGATGCTGGCACGTTCGAGCTTCCATTCGACATCGCAACCGCCGGCCCCTGGTGCCGCAGGGGCATGGCCATCAAGGACGCGTTGAACTCAATATCCGACAATCCGAAGATCGACAGCGTCTTGTTCTATCACTCCGTGGATGGAGGAGCTCGCCACCTCGTAGTTCTGGCTGGCAACAAGTTTGACCGTTCCCCTTGCGGGACGGGCACCTCTGCGCGCCTTGCTCAACTCCACAGGCGTGGAGAAATCACTCCGGGAGCAAGCTACCGCGCCGAAAACATCATGGGCGTGCCTTTCGCCGCCACGATCGCTGAACTCGCTGAGACCCGGTCCGGACAGCCCGCTGTGATTCCAGAAATCCGCGGCATGGCGCATCTGAGTGCCTTCTCGACGCTCGTTCTTGAGGCTGAGGATCCGCTTCCCTCGGGCTTTCTGCCCGGCTGAGTGGGTCGCCGACCGACCATCTTATCAAGACACAGCATTTTCATCCAAGCAAACCGCCCGACGACGCTCGCGTCGTCTATCCATCAAAAGGCAGTTCGCAAAAATTCTCCTTCTACATTGAAAATCAAGGAATCCGCCATGACAACGTACATGTTCAAGAACAGCCGTATCGTCGACGGAAGCATGGATAGGCCGACAGATCCAATGCAAGTCCTTGTCGAAAGCGGCAAGATCCGTGAAGTCGGCAAGATCATCACCGCATCCGCAGACGAGACGATCGATCTCAACGGTAAGGTGCTGATGCCGGGCCTAATTGATTGCCATGTTCACACGATCGCTGTGGGAGCCTCATTTGGGCGAAATGCGGAGCTTCCCGACTCGCTAGTAACGGCGCGGGCATCACTCGTCCTGCGAGGGATGCTGATGAGAGGTTTCACCACGGTCCGCGATGCGGGTGGGGCCGACTACGGGATCAAATGCGCGGTCGGAGAAAAGATCTTTCCGGGTCCGCGCCTCGTTATATCAGGCAAGGCTCTCAGCCAGACTGGCGGTCATTGCGATTTCCGAGGCCGTTTCAACAGCCGACCCGAGGTCCGTTCGGGCTTTCCGCTCGGGGCGCTAGGGCGCATATGCGATGGGGTTCCGGAAGTGCGTCTGGCGGCTCGCGAGGAGATCAAAGCCGGCGCCGACTTCATCAAAATCATGGCAAACGGAGGAGCCGCATCGCCAACTGATCCCATTCACTTCCTCGGCTTCTCGCGTGAGGAGCTCCTCGCCGTAGTCGAAGAAGCGAAAAACGCGGGTACATACGTGGCGGCCCATCTCTACACCGATGATGCGATCCGTCGCGCCGCCGAGGCGGGCGTCCACTCGCTAGAACATTGCAATCTCATCCAGCCGGACACGGCCAAATTCGCCGCTGCCAAAGGGGCTATCGCAGTTCCGACCCTCGTTACATTCGATAAGCTTCTGAGCGAAGGCGCCCTGAACGGTTATCCGGCTGATGCCATCGAAAAGGTTAAGGTTGTGCAGGCTGCCGGAATTGAATCGCTCAGCATCATGAAGAAGGCCGGCCTACCGATGGCCTACGGCTCTGACCTCCTGGGAGAGATGCACCGCCACCAGTCCGAGGAATTCGTTATCCGAGGGAAAGCGCTTCCGGCTCACGACGTTATTGCTTCCGCGACCACGGTAGCCGCAAAACTTTGCCACATGGATGGAAAGATCGGGACCGTGGCTCCAGATGCATTCGCCGATCTGATCGTGGTCGACGGTAATCCCCTCGACGATCTCTCTCTTCTGACCCGGCAGGGTCAGCATCTGTCTCTCATAATGCAAGAGGGCGTGATCGTCAAAAGAAACGGTCTTAATTAAGATGCACCCTGAACGAACAGAAGGGTTGACCGATGATTAACCGTAGACGAGTTGTTGCTGCTCTGGCGAGTGCGACGTTGCTGTCGTCGGTCCGCAGCGGCGGCGCCCAGACAGGCGCGACCTTCCGGATTGGCGCTCTGAATCCCATCACCGGCGCCGGCGCCGCCTACGGCACCGGTATGCAGAAGATGATCCTTGCGGCCGCCGAAGAGGTGAATGCGGCCGGAGGCGCTGGAGGGCGGAAGATCGAGGTCTTGGCCGAGGACGATCAAAGCCAGCCACAGGCGGGCGTCCTCGCTGCCAAGAAGCTCATTGAGATCAATAAGGTCCAAGCATTGGTCGGCGTTTGGTCCTCTGGCGTCGCCCTGGCGACAATTCCCATCGCAAATGACGCAAACGCTATCTTTATGGCGACCTCCGGTGCGCCAGAGTTGACAAGCGCGCAAGTCAACGCGAAGAAGCTGGTTTATCGGTTCAACACGACGGGCGACGGATTCGGAAAGGCATTTGCCGAAATCTGCACGAAGGAAGGCTTCAAGCGGCCTGCAACGATGGCCTTCAATAACGCCTCAGCCATCGGCATCGTCGATGGCTTTCGCAAGGCGTGGGTTGCGAAGGGCGGCAAGGTCGTCGAAGCCGTGGTTTATGAGCCCAGCCAGCCCAGCTACCGGTCGGAACTACAGCGGGTACTGTCGGCCAAGCCCGACGTGGTCGTCCTGGGGTCCTACCTGGCCGACACCACAATCATCGTGCGCGAATGGTTCCAGACGGGTGACACCCAGAAATGGCTCATTCCCGGCCATGCTGCGAATGCTGACCTGATCAAGGCTGTCGGACCGAATGCGAGTGAAGGTTTGATGGTGGTGAACTCCATTTCAAACGAGGGGTCCACAGCTTACAGCAGGTACGACGCAGCTTACCGAAAGGCAACGCGCGAATCGGGCGCAGTGAACATCTACGCTGCCATGGCGTGGGATATGGTGATTGTGCTGGCCCTCGCGATAGAAGCTGCTGGCCCGAATGCCGGAATCTATGAGATCAACGCCAAGATCAAAGAGATTGCCAATCCTCCTGGCAAGCAGGTCTCGAGCTTTTCTGAAGGCAAGGAGGCGCTCAGGACCGGAAAAATCAACTACGATGGGGCGTCATCTGCAGTCGACTTCAACGATAGCTCTGACGTGATGCCGGATTTCGATCTTGCAATCATTGAACATGGCAAGATCAACCGGAAGTATATCATCAAGATCTGACCGGCTTCGAGAAAGGTCGACGTCCTCGCCGCCCTTCCTACGCCAATGGAGCTAGCATGCCAGCTTTCGCTGAACTTTTTATCGGCGGCCTCATGTCGGGATTGGTCGTGGGCCTGTCTGCTCTCGCGATCACACTAATCTTCGGCATCGCGCGATTTCCGAACGCGGCGACGGGTGATGTGATGACAGCTGGCGCTTATACGGCGTTGTCGGTAGCTGCCTTGACGGATTCGGTCATCATCGGAGGCCTCTTCGGCGCGATAACGGGTGCAGCCCTCGCCATCCTCGCTTACCTGCTCGTGTTCCGAAAATTATCGGGCCGCTCCTCCGTAACCAATCTTCTCGCGTCGATCGGCATAGCGTTCTTCCTGCGCGCCGTAATCGGTCTTGGTTTCGGGCATCAGCAGCAGGTCTTTCAACTTCCCCTCGAACGACCCTGGCGCATCCTCGATGTCCGGCTCCAACCCGCCGATCTGAACCTGGTGATTGTAGCCGTAATCGCTTTGTCGGTCGTCTTCTTAATCCTCTACGCGACGCCGATTGGCCGCTGCATGCGAGCCGTCGCCGACGACCCGGGTCTGGCGAAGGTCTCCGGCATTTCTCCCTCCCGCATCATGATCGCGCTCTGGGCTTTGGCCGGTTCTGTCTCCGCAGTGGCTGGCGTCATGTATGGGATCAAGACTGTCGTAACGCCGGAGATGGGATGGGATATGCTCCTTCCAGCGTTCGCCGCAGCGATCCTAGGCGGAATCGGTAATCCGGTTGGCGCGATCTGCGCTGGCATCCTCCTCGGAACCTTGCAGGAGGTCGCGACGCCTCTCGTCGGGTTCACCTATAAAATAGCTATCTCGTTCTTCGTTCTGCTGCTCGTGTTGCTTGTGCGCCCTCGGGGCCTGTTCGGTCAAATTGAAGGGGTTCGCTGATGGAAGCTTACATCATCGCGATACTGATCATCAGTGGAATCTATGTACTTCTAGCTCTTGGGCTGAATCTACAATACGGTTTAACCGGCATTTCAAATTTCGGTCATGTTGGATTCTTCTGTATTGGAGCCTACACAGCAGCGTTATTAAGCCAAGTGTCGGTTCCTTGGCCTTTTACCTTCCTCGCGGGCGCGGCTCTCGCCGCGCTTGCGGCTTGGCCCCTCGGACTCATTAGCCTTAAGCTTCGGGACGATTACTTCGCCATCGTGTCGCTCGGCTTCTCGGAAGTGGTGCGGATCGTCGTCACGAGCGAGAAATGGCTGACGAAGGGCGTGCAGGGCATTACCGGTATACCCAAGCTGTTCGCTTTCCTTGGGACGGGCACCGCCCAGGCTCTGGCCGTGCTACTCCTTCTAGTCGCCGTAAACATGCTGGCTGGTCTGTCCAAGTCGCGCATCGTCCGATCTCCGTTCGGTCGAATGATCGAGGCAATTCGAGACAACGAAGAAGCTGTGAAGGCGCTTGGCAAAGACCCGTCGACGTTCAAGATCCAAGTTCTCATGCTTGGCGCTGCTCTCGCTGGTATTGCTGGGGGGTTTTATGCACACTACATCGGGTACATCGTCCCCGAGCAATTCATACCGCTGATCACATTTTACATTTGGATGGCAATCATTATCGGCGGAGTCGGGCCAATCTCGGGCGCGCTTGTTGGCACACTCATTCTAATGTTCTTCCTGGAGGGATCACGCTTTCTGCGAGGCTTCATCCCGTTCGTTTCCGAGGTCGAGATGGCCAGCATCCGCCTCGGTGTGATCGGGCTCGCTCTGGTCCTCTTCACGCTCTACCGGCCCCAAGGCCTCATGGGGGATTATACAAAGCGATGAACCTTGAGATAGAGGGTCTGACGAAAGTCTACGGCGCGCTTCGGGTCGTCGATGGGGTTTCGTTCTCTGTTCCGCCCGGCGACGTGGTCGGGGTCATCGGCCCCAACGGCGCCGGTAAGTCGACGCTGTTCTCGCTAGTGACCGGGTTCCTGGCCGCCAGCGAGGGGGCAGTTCGTCTCGACGGCAAACAAATCGGCCATCTCTCCTCGGTCGAACGAGCGAGAGCTGGAATGGTGCGCACTTTCCAGGTACCCCGGGAATTCAGTCATCTGACCGTCAAGCAGAACCTGATGGCGGCGGCGCCAAAGCAGAGCGGCGAGCGCATCGCCGACCTCTTCTTTAAAATCAGAAAAGTTCGTCAGGAAGAGAAGGTGATCTCCTCTGAAGCCGATGCCATGCTGGACTTTCTGCGACTCACGCGGATCGCGAACTCGCCGGCTGGCCGGCTTTCTGGAGGTCAGAAGAAGCTTCTCGAGCTCGGTCGTGCGCTGATGACTGGTGCCAAGCTGATCTTATTGGACGAACCTTTCGCTGGTGTAAATCCAGTTCTGATTGAGGAGATCGCGGAGCGCATTCGGGAGTTGAAGAACCGGGGCATCGGCTTCCTAATCATTGAACATGATCTCGGTGCACTCACTCGTCTCGTCTCTACGCTTCACGTGATGGATCGTGGGCGCCTGATTGCGTCCGGCCTTCCGGCTCATGTGCTGGCGTCCAAGCAGGTTCGCGAGGCCTATCTCGGAGGGTCGTCATGATTGTTCTGTCCATCGAGGGCCTGAAGGGTGGCTACGGCGAGGTCGACATCCTGAATGGCATCGACCTTGAACTCGAAGCAGGTGAAATACTGACGGTTGCCGGAACAAACGGTGCGGGGAAATCTACTCTTGCGAAGGCCGTGGTCGGGCTGCTGCCGCGCGTTGAGGGGAGTGTGCGACTCGGAGGAAGAGATGTTACGCGACTAGCAACCGAGAAGCGGGCCCAGAATGGTATCGGCTATGTGCCACAGGTGGCTAATGTCTTTCCTTCATTGACGATCATCGAGAACCTTGAAGTCGTCCAGGGAGTGCGTGACTCAAAATCGCGAATTGCCGAAGTGTTCAGACAGTTCCCTGCCTTGGCCGAACGCAAGCGGGCGCGTGCAGGGAGACTCTCCGGCGGCGAGCGTCAGCAATTGGCGTATGCGAGAGCCCTCATGACACGACCCCGCGTGGTGGTGCTCGACGAGCCAACGGCTGCCCTATCTCCGGCACTGGTCGCCGACAGCTTCTCTCGCATTGCGTCCCTGGCAGCAGACGGCACCAGTATCCTGCTGATCGAGCAAAGGGCTCGGCAAGCGTTGGCTATCTCAAACCGCGGAGCGATCATGGATGGGGGGCGCGTCGAGATGGCGGGTTCAGCGAACGTATTGCTGAACGATGAGAAGGCAGCGGATCTGTATCTGGGGCGTTACTCCACTTGATTACCAAACCAGGCAATTTTAAGCTCCCGACACGGTCACGTGCGTCAGCAGCCTTGAGCCCATCGTGGGCATCCGGGATGACGAGCTGCACGCCCGAGAGCCCACGCTTGACCGAGCTGCGCAGGAAGTCGGTCCAGAACACCTCGGCCTCGGACGGACCGATGTGCAGGCCGACGATCTCCCGCCGGCCCTCGGCGTCCACCGCCGCAGCCACTATGGCGGCCACCGACACGATGCGCCCGCCCTCGCGCACGTTCAGGTAGGTGGCGTCGAGCCACAGATAGGGCCAGGTGCCCGACAGCGGACGCGTCAGGAAAGCCGGACGCGGTCGTCGATGTCCTTTTGCACAGCTTGGACACGCTCGACTTCGAGATGCCTGACAGGCCCATGGCCTGCACCAGCTCGTCCACGCGCCGGGTCGAGACGCCGGCGATCCACGCCTCCTGGATCACCGCTACCAGCGCTTTCTCGGCCGGCGTCCTCGGCTCCAGGATGGCCGGAAAGTAGCTGCCGGTGCGCAGCTTGGGGATCGTGAGGCTGAGCGAGCCCAGCCGCGTGTCGAGGCTGCGCAGGAAGTCGCCGTCGTCGGCCTTCTGCAGCGCCTCGATCAGTACCACTCTGTCGTCGGTTATCGGGTGCTCCCGGCTCGGGTTTAAGTCCGCAAATTCCACCTTAGCCGCCAGCTACGATAGCCACTCCAAGCTCCAACCCGGACCGCCTGAAAATTATACCTCGTCCGCGGACGCTACCCCCGAGACCCGCTAGAATTATTGCCGGCCCGTCGATTGTCTTGCCGAACCGAACATCCGAGGTACCGGACCGGTCGACGGCCAGGCCGACCCGGGATCACTCCCGTGGTAGTACTCTCTGGCGCTGCATGTGGCTCAACATCTTGCCGACGATAGCGCCAAGTTGTGCGCTCACTTGCGTGGAGTATGACAGGGCCACCTCCGTGACGCCTCCCGGCGTGGCCCTGTGGTCCTCCGCTTGCTTCGAGGCCGAGTGGTGTCCACGCAGCCTCCTGGTTAGTTCATCGAATACGACGTGCATCACACCGTCCAGCGCTGCGGGCGTGAGACCACGTTCAGTTAAACTGTCCTCTATCGTCCTTGCGAGTGATGACCTGATTAGTGTCAGCAACGGACCCGCTAGGAGCGTCATCAGATCATAGAGCTGTTCCTCTTCCATCCAACTGGTCGGGCCCAGTGGCTGGAGAGCCGCGATCGCTGACGAAATTCGAGGATCGGCCCGTACGACGTTGTCCAGAAGTCCGATCGAACGAACTTCGCCCCCGTCCTGGGGAATGGCCGGGCTGAGCCGCGTCACCAGCGCATTCGGGAGAGCCTGGCGCACTATGCTCACCTCGGAGTCGATCCCCATGGCGAACAAGACGCCATCGAAGCTGCGAAGGCCACGGTGCTCAGCTAGCCCTACCAAGGCTTGGTTCGGGATCGCGGAAAAGATGACGCGAGACTGTATGACGTCGTCGAAATCGTTGCCGGATTTCTTGCCAGCTACCGGCCGCGATGCGGAATCACCGAAGCGACGGCTCCACATAATGACATGCTTGCCTTCCTCCCTCATTCGGGTGGCGACTGCGTCACCGAGGCGTCCGGCGCCGAAAACACCTACCGAGTCGGTCAATCCCGATACATGCGTGATAGAAGGTTTCATGTGATGTCATCCTCAAGCGTGTGACAGACATGTCGAGCGCCGACGCCGAGAGCTGGGCCTCGACCTACCTCAAGACGGGAAATCCTCTCTCGGCGGGCTAAGACGGCTCGTCCAAACAGGCGCGACGAGTCGATGCCCGCTCTGCGAATAGCGACGGCGGTCCAAAAAACGCGACGAGGCGTGCGCCACGCCTGCGAGGAGGGTGCGAGATCGGTCAATTGGGCGCTGGATTGTGCACCAATGTGCCGGCATTCCGCGCATCGTGTTCCCATATGCCTTAGTTTTATGGACCGAACAAGACCGAAAAACCTCAGATCGTGCTTGTGTCATGCAGCCTGATTGATATATACCAGGAAGCGAATGACATAGGACGCGGCTGGCGAGGAATGGGTATGAAACGTCAATCGGCGAAGCGCCCGTGTTCGCAGGGGGCTTCCGTCGCCTTAATAGGTGGCGCGCCCGCGCCGGCCTGAAGATCCCCGATTGGGTCTTGGCCGGATCAAGATTCGCAGGTGGCTGGGGCTTCCTGCCATAGCCGGTGAGGAAGTCGGCTACATGAAAGCGTGCATGCTCGGTCCGCTCGCGGCCGCTGTCGCTCAAACATCAACTCATTCTGGAGGACACTGCTATGGCAAATACTGACTGGGGCGGCATCTTCCCGGTTCTCGTAACTCCATTTGGGCCAGACGGGTCTATCAACGAGCTGCGATACAAGGAGCTGATCGACGAAGCGATCAGGAACGGTGCTCGCGGCATCGTTGCGGCCGGTAGCACGGGCGAATTCTATGCACTCACGATCAGTGAGCGCGCCCGCCTCTATAAGCTCACGGTCGATCATGTAGCGGGTCGAATTCCCGTCTTGGCCGGAGTTGCCGACCTCCGCGTTGAGGATGTGGTTGATGCCTGCCAGGCCGCAGTCGCAGCCGGTTGCGCCGGTGGGATGATCCTGCCGCCCATTTACGCCATGCCAAGCCCGCGTGAGATCGTCGCCTTCTTTGAGCACGTCTCTAAGAATAGCTCCTTGCCGTTGATGTTGTACAACAGCCCAAGGCGCGCTGGTATTGACATTAATCCAGCTCTGGTCGAGCAGCTCTCCAAGCTTCCCACGGTTGTTGCAATCAAGGACAGCTCCGGACTGATTAATCAGGTCACCGAGTTGGTGCAGCGCGTCGGCGGCAAACTTCGCGTGTTCGTGGGGTACGAAACCATGATCGTGCCGGCCCGTGCGGTAGGTGCTCACGGCGTCATCGCCATGGCACATCAGATTGCGGGGCCTCTCATTCGTGATTACTGGGATCAAGCACTGAAAGGCAGTGAGGCCGTCGATGACATGGGCCGCGATGTCTTCGCATTCTACCGCTGCTTCCAATCAGGCGCCTATTACGCAGCAATCAAAGAGACTATGACACAGCTTGGACGTGACGCAGGTGGGCCTCGTCTGCCGCTGCTTCCCCTAGCCGACGACCAGAAAGCTGCGATTGCCAAGATCATCGGAGAGGCCGGGCTGCGCCGCTGGGCGAAGACCTGAAGCATCACGGCATCCGCCCTTGCCTCTCGCCGAAACGTCCGATCAAGCAAGGGGTGACGTCGCGAGCACGTAGGTGGTTGCGTGCGCACCGTGATCGTTGGCGCGCCGCGGGAGAGGACCTCGTAAATTTTTGGACCGGGCCATCCGGGCTCGTTTCGATCAACATTCGCGTGCGAAAGCCGGAATTTTCTGAAGGACCGCTATGTATACGAAATTAGCCCTATTTATTGATGGCGATTGGATTGAGGAAGCTAGCGGTGGCAGCGAAGTTGTTCTCAATCCTGCAACAGAGCAGCCGCTAGGCACACTGCCTCACGCTGGTCGGCCGGAGTTGGATCGAGCGCTCGCGGCGGCAGATCGCGCCTTCTTCGGCTGGAAGCGCACGTCGCCGTATGAGCGTGGACAGATCCTGCGGCGTGCCGCCAGCCTCATGCGTGAGCGACTCGTTCACATCGCGACCGTGCTGACGCTCGAGGAGGGCAAGACACTTGCGGAGGCCAAGGGAGAGATCACAGCTGCGGCAGAGTTCTTCGATTGGTTCGCCGAAGAGGGACGGCGGAGTTACGGGCGCATCATCCCTGCCCGACTCGCCGGCATGCTTCAAACCGTGACGCAGGAGCCAGTCGGCCCCGTCGCCTGTTTCACCCCGTGGAACTTCCCGGCCGTGACCCCGGCCCGGAAGATCGCGCCTGCTCTGGCAGCAGGGTGTACCTGCATCATCAAGCCGGCTGAGGAAACTCCGGGCACGACGCTAGAGATTGCGCGTGCGCTTAGCGATGCTGGCCTGCCGGCCGGCGTGCTCAACGTTGTGTTCGGCAACCCCGCAGAAGTCTCTGAATATCTTCTGAGATCTCCCGTGATCCGCAAGATCTCGTTCACCGGATCGACCCCGGTTGGCCGCCATCTTGCGCGCATCGCGGGAGAGACGCTGACGCTCGCCACGATGGAACTCGGCGGACATGCCCCAGTCATTGTTGCGAAGGACGCCGATATCCGCCGCGCCGCCGAGCTGTCGATGGCGATCAAGCTGCGTAACACGGGGCAGGTTTGCACGTCGCCGACGCGCTTCTTCGTAGAACGCCCCGCTTACGAGGAATATCTGGAGCACGCGCGCGCTCTCGTCGAGAAGCAGGTGGTCGGCGACGGCCTGAGGCCCGAGACAACGGTCGGACCTGTCGCGAACGCCCGCCGCGTCGCTGCCATGGACGACCTGATTTCGGATGCTCTCTCGCACCAGGCTCGGCTCATCGCCGGCGGAGAGCGTATCGACGGGGTCGGGCTCATGTACAAGCCTACTATCCTCGCGGACATTCCGGACCACGCGAAGGCGATGTCGCACGAACCATTCGGCCCGCTGGCCCTCGTGCAGCCAGTCGAAGACATCGGCCACGCGCTCGCGCGAGCGAATTCGCTGCCCTACGGCCTAGCCGGATACGCTTTCACGAGTTCCTCGGCAACGGCGAACCGCATCTCCGAAGAGCTAGCTGTCGGTGTCATCGGGATCAACCAGATGGTCGTTACAATCCCTGAGACGCCCTTCGGCGGTGTCGGAGATAGTGGCTGGGGACGTGAAGGTGGGATTGAGGGTCTTGAGGCCTACATGAGCAAAAAATACGTAGGTCACCTTCACGTCTGAGCGCGCGACGCGGTTCTTTCTACGTCGGGAGAATCTTCCGTCGGCCCACAGAGCTAGCGCGAGTCCAATCTATCGAAGAGCAGAAGAGCTCCTCTCTTAGAATAAACTCGCCCTAATCTCGGGAGGTTCGAATGGTACAGGCAAGATCCATCGCCGTTGTGGGAGGAGGGCTGATCGGCATCAGCTGCGCCCTCTCGCTCTCCAGGGAAGGCCATCGCGTAACTATCTTTGAGGAAGACAAAGTCGGTCATGGTTGCTCCTGGGGCAACGGTGCCCAGTACAATGCCGGCACCTCGCTGCCGATGTCCTATCCCGGGGTGATGTGGCGTGCCCTGAGATGGCTTGCTGACAGCAATGGACCCGTATATCTCGCTGCTCGAGAGCTTCCTCGAAATATAGGATGGCTCCTGCGTTTCATTGAGACGGGTCATTCTAAGAAATGGGAGAAAACATACACTGCTCTCAACGCGCTCAACGCACCATGCGCGGACCTATACAAGGAATTGCTGGGCGATGACGAATGGAGCAAAATATTCCGACCTAGTGGTGCTCTTCATGTCTACCGAGACTCCGCGCCCGGCCAACTCGACGGTGAAATCGAGCGGTTGCGGATGAGCCACGGAGCCGCCTTTGACAAAGTTTCCGCCGAAGACATCCGGAAACTAGAACCGAACCTTTCCAAGGACTACCAGCGCGGCGTCTACTTTCCGGGCAGCGGTTATGTTGATGCTCCTGTGACGCTAGTGGAGCGTTTAAATGCACGCGCCACATCGTTCGACACGAAGGTGCAGCAGGCGCGCGTCTTGTCCATTGAGCCAGGATCGGAGGCTGTGACGCTCCGCACAACGTTAGGTCCTCACCGCTGCGACTTGGTCGTCATTGCCGCCGGCATCGCCAGTCGTGATTTGGCGAGAAGCCTTGGCGTATCCTTGTCCATGGCGAGTGAGCGAGGCTACCATGTGGCGCTGTCGGATGTCGCTGGCGCGATCAACCGCCCTGTCACCGACACGGCTTCGGCCTTTGTCGCGACTCCGCTCTCAGAAGAGTTGCGAGTCGTCGGCATAGCGGAATTCGACAAGCCCGACGCGCCGTTCAGGAGTAGTCAGACGGACAAGCTTCTGGTGGCAGCCCGCCGCATGATACCGGACCTCCAAGTCAGTACGGTGCGACGTTGGATGGGAATCCGTCCATCTACTCCGGACAGCCTACCCATTATAGGACCGCATCCGAAGCACCCCGCCATCCTGTTCGCGACAGGGCACGGTCACTTGGGGATCAGCGGGGCGCCTATGACGGCTGCCTTGATTTCCGACATCGTAGCAGGCCGGCGCCCTCGTATCCCCTCCGCGCCCTACGGTGTCAGGTAGGTCTGGGGGTGCGTGCGGGGTAGCCGCCCAAATCTCCGGCGAAACGACTGAACAAGCGCTTCACTTCCAACGCTTTGACCTGGTACATGTACGGTACCGCCCCTTCTTGCATCAGGCCTGATCAATGACAATGTGGAGTCCGGTCACTGCGTTCCTCCTGTGGTCACCGATTGAAGCTGTGTATCCGAGACATCGTGGAGAGCGAGTGGCTCAGCCGCGCCACGGGTGCCACCTGCCCGAACCCATACGGACGAAGAGCTAATTCGTTGGTCACACGCGGTCGCTAGAGTCGGACCTACGGTCCATAGATCCGCGCAAGGAAAATTGCTTCATGGCCTTGGAGAAGACCAAGTTTTGCAGCTGGCTGCCCCGGGAGCTGTCGTTGGAAGGTCCGCGCTACCTTGCTCTAGTAAACGCGCTTGAGCAGGACGTCGTGGAGAACCGTCTAGTCGACGGCTCGCGCCTCCCGCCGCACCGTGAACTGGCTGCGCAGATTGGATTGTCAGTTGGTACTGTCAGTAAAGCATATCAAGAGGCGGAGCAACGGGGCATCGTCAGCAGCCATGTCGGACAGGGGACATTTGTGCGCAGGCGCGCACCGACCGTCCCGGTCGGCGCGGCCGCGCCGCAAGCCGTGAACATGGCCCTCAATGTGCCAGCTCATGGTCGCGAGGCGGATGTTCTCTCTGGGCTCCTGAGCGATGTCTACCGTCGCCAAGAACTAGCGCCACTACTCGATTATCATCCCCATTCAGGCATCGGGCATCATCGCGAAGTCATTGCCCGCTCCATTTCGGATGATGCGTTCAGCGTTGATCCCGCGCTGCTGTATCTGTGCAACGGCGCTCAGCATGCCCTCGACATTGCCGTGCGGCTCGTGGCACAGCCAGGCGACAAGATACTCGTCGATCGGCTCACCTACTCGGGCTTCAAGGCGATCGCAGTCGCAAACTCACTCACGCTCGTGCCGGTTGATCTTGATGATGAAGGCACCGATCCTGACGCCTTGGAGGCAGCGTGCCGGCTTTCTGGTGCCCGCGTCTATTACTCTATGCCGACTCTACAAAGTCCGACAGCGCGGACCATGAGTCTCCAGCGACGAAAGCGCATTGCCGAACTGGCTGAAAAACTTGACCTCCTCGTTATTGAGGACGATGTCTACAGTTTCTTCTATCCTGAAAGGCCGCTCCCGATCGCGGCACTCATTCCCGAAAGAAGTTTCTATGTAACGTCTTATTCCAAGTGTGTCGCGCCGGGTTTTCGGCTCGGAACACTCTCGGTTCCTCCGGCGTTCAAGGTTCGAGCTGAATTATTTGTCCACGCCTCCTCATGGTTCGCTGCACCCATACTGGGTGATTTGGCGGTTCGTCTTCTCGAGAGCGGCAGGCTCGATGAGCTGATTCGTGAGCGGAGGCGGCAGGCAACCGAGCGGTATCGTCTCTTCGCGAAGTTCTTTCCGTACGCGGAGAAGCTGGACAATCCCCCTTTCTACGCCTGGCTGCCTTTGCCGCAGGAATGGTCCGCATCGCGTTTCACTTCGGCGGCACGTGGGCAGGGCATCCTCGTAACGCCTCCGACCGCCTCCACTGTCGATGACGACGATCCGGGCGCCGTTCGCGTCTGCCTAGGTGCGCCAGACGATCTAAGCGAGCTCTCCGATGCTCTCTCCATCCTTAGCGAAATCCTTGCTAGGCCACCTCTGAGCGTCTTCTCTGTCGCTTGAACTTGATAATATGCAGCAAAGAGGCGCCGAGGATTGTTACTGTCGAGAGGTGCCGAAGGCGAGTGCAACCGCTCGGTCGTTGTGTCAATCGGCTGACTTGAAAAGTTGAGCGCGCGCTTAGTGGCGCGCGCTTTAAAATGCAGAAGCGGTGAATGTCATGTTGCGCGTCACGGTTGTTTGAAATCTGAGCGCGTCAAAGGCCGTTGCACATCGACACTGGTACTTGTCGGGGCACTCACGGTCCAAATGGGGAAGAGCTGTGACACGTGAGACCGCCCCCGTACTGCCGTCCTCTGACGCAAAGAATGCCTGCACCGGCCTCATCAAGATGGCCGCCGAAGCGGTCACGCGAGCAGGTGGGCGGGGAGGCTTCGTGCATGACCTGTTCGGACGGGTGCCCCCGGAGGATCTAACCTCTTATCCCGCCGCGGTGCTCGCCGACCTCGCCTGCGATGCTCGCGCTTTCCTGGCTGTGCCCCGGCGGCCGAGCGATCCGGCACGGCTGCGGCTGCGCGATGCCACGATCGAGCGCAACGGCCAGCCGTGCGAGATCACCGTGATCGAGGTGATCAACGACAACCGTCCTTACCTGCTCGACTCGACGCTGGCCGCGCTGACTGAGCACGGCCTGACCCCTGACTTCGTGGCCCACCCGATCCTTGGCGTCGAGCGCGACGCGGGCGGCGCCCTCGTCCGGGTCGTCGGCGAGACCACGGCCGAGGCCCACGGCGGGCTCGCCCGCGAGAGCCTGATCCACATCCATCTCGACCGGATCGAGGGAGCGGCGCGGGAGCGGCTGGAGGCCGAGCTCGGCGAGGTTTACCGCGACGTGGCGCTGGTGAGTGACGACGCTGAGGCGATGCGCGTCCGCCTCGCCGCCCTATCCGCGGGCCTCGGGCAAGGGTCCTCGCCGCTCTCGGAGGTCGAGACGATGGAGGCGCGCGCCTTCCTCGACTGGCTCGCGGACGGCCATTTCACCCTGCTCGGCATGCAGGAACACGGCATTGCGGGCGAGACGTACTCGCTGGTGCCCGAGTCGAGCCTCGGCGTGCTGCGTGATCCCGGTGCGGCAGTGCTGCGGCCCGGTCCCGGCTGGATCGACTACACTCCGGAGATCCTCACCTTCCTGCAGGAGCCGCAGGCGCTCATCATCACCAAGGCCAGCGCTAAGGCGCGAGTGCACCGAGCGGGCTACCTCGACTACATCGGGATCAAGCTGTTCTCAGCGGACGGCAAGCTGTCTGGCGAGGTGCGGGTGGTGGGTCTGTTCACGGCCTCCGCTTACGCCAGTCCCGCCCACGAGGTGCCAATCCTGCGCCGCAAGGTGGTGGCAGCGACCGATCGCGCTGGCCTCGACCCGACGAGCCATGCAGGGCGCAGCCTGCTCGCGGTGCTGGAGACCTATCCGCGCGACGAGCTGTTTCAGATCGACCTCGACCGGCTGACCCACTTCACCCTGGCGATTGCAAGCCTTGCCGATCGGCCGCGCCTGCGGGTGCTGTCGCGACCGGATCGGTTTGGCCGCTTCGTCTCGCTGCTCGTCTACGTGCCAAAAGACCGCTACGACTCGACTGTGCGCGCCCGGATCGGTGCCCACCTCGCCGAGGCTTACGGTGGCCACCTCTCCGCGGCCTACCCGGATTTCCCTGAGGGGCCGCTGGCGCGAACCCACTACATCATCGGCTTGTCCGAGCCGGGCGTGCCGGAGCGCGATCCCAGCGCGCTGGAGGCCGAGATCGCGGGGATCGTGCGCACCTGGGGCGACAGCCTGCGCGCGGCGCTGGCCACGCGCAGCGGCAGCGCCCGTGCTCGCATGTTGGCCGCGCGCTATGCCGGAGCATTCTCCGCCGCCTACCGTGACTATTACCTGCCGGAGGTAGCGGTCGCTGACGTCGCGATCCTCGAACGCCTGACGGCCGACCAGCCGCGGGCGGTCGACATCGGTCGCCGCGATACCGATCCCGCGAACCAGATCCGCCTCAAAGCCTTCTCGCGCGGCACCTCGATTGCCCTGTCCGACCGCGTGCCGGCCCTGGAAAACCTGGGCTTCCGGGTAATCAACGAACGCACCTACCTGGTGCGGCCCTCTGGCGTCGGTGAGGGTGACCGCGTCTGGCTATATGACATGCTCCTGGAGCGTGCCACTGGTGAGGATATAAGCCTCGCCGAGGCGGCGGTGCTCGAAGAGGCGATGCTGGCAGTCGCCGATGGGCTCGCCGAGTCCGATGGCTACAACCGCCTTGTCCTTGAGGCCGCCCTGCCCTGGCGCGAGGCGGCGCTGCTGCGAGCGCTCGGGCGGTACTTGCGCCAGCTCCGCATCCGCTACGGGCAGGACTACATCGCTGGCACGCTCGCGCGGCACCCGGTGATCGCCAAGGGGCTCGTCGCCCTGTTTCGCGCCCGGTTCGATCCGGCTGCTACAGGCGACCGGGTGGCAGCCGAAGCTGTGGTGCGGGCGGAGATCGAGACTGCATTGGCCGGTGTCACCAGCCTCGACGAGGATCGGATCCTGCGCCGCTTCGTGAACCTTATCGAAGCGGCCCTGCGTACGAACTTCTTCCAGGTGGCTGAGGAAGGAGGCCCGCGCGACACGATCAGTTTCAAGTTCGCCTGCGCGAAAGTCGTGGGAATGCCGCTGCCCCGGCCGCTGTTCGAGATCTTCGTCTACTCGCCGCGCGTCGAGGGCGTGCACCTGCGCTTCGGCTACGTCGCCCGCGGGGGCCTGCGCTGGTCGGATCGGCCGGAGGATTTCCGCACCGAGGTCCTCGGCCTCGTGAAGGCGCAGCAGGTCAAGAACGCGGTGATCGTCCCTGTGGGTGCCAAGGGCGGCTTCTATCCCAAGCGCCTGCCTCCACCCTCCGATCGCGCTGCTTGGCTGGCGGAGGGCACCGAGAGCTACCGGATCTTCATCCGCACGCTGCTGTCGCTCACCGATAACATCGTTGACGGCGCCATCGTGCCTCCAAAGGACACCGTGCGGCACGATCCCGCCGACGACGCTTACCTCGTGGTTGCGGCAGACAAGGGCACCGCGACCTTCTCGGACGTGGCGAACGCCATCTCGCTGGAGCGCGGCCACTGGCTCGGCGACGCCTTCGCGTCGGGCGGGAGCCAGGGCTACGACCACAAGGGCATGGGCATCACCGCGCGGGGCGCCTGGGAGGCGGTCAAGCGCCACTTCCGCGAGATGGACGTGGACACCCAATCCGATCCCTTCACCGTGGTCGGGATCGGCGACATGTCCGGCGATGTGTTCGGCAACGGCATGCTGCTGTCGCCGACCCTCCGGCTCCTGGCAGCCTTCGACCACCGCGACATCTTCCTCGACCCAAACCCCGACGCTGCCCGAAGCTTCGCCGAGCGCAAGCGGCTGTTCGATCTCGGCCGCTCGTCCTGGGTGGACTACGATCGATCGCTGATCTCGGCTGGCGGTGGCGTGTTCTCCCGCTCGCTGAAGACGATCCCGCTTTCGCCGGAAGCCCAGGCGGCGCTCCACTTCGACCGGAGCGAGGTAACACCGGCCGAGTTGATGCAGGCGATCCTCAAGGCCCCTGCTGACTTGCTCTGGTTCGGCGGCATCGGCACCTACGTCCGCTCCACGAGCGAGACCGACGACGACGCGGGCGACCGGGCAAACGATGCAGTGCGGATCACCGCGCCTGAAATGCGCGCCAAGGTGGTTGGCGAGGGCGCCAACCTCGGCCTCACTCAGCGGGCGCGGATTGAGGCGGCGCGTGCGGGCGTCCGGCTCAACACCGATGCCATCGACAATTCGGCGGGCGTCAACACTTCAGACGTGGAGGTGAACATCAAGATCGCGCTGATGGCCCCGGAGCGCGACGGGCGGCTCACCGACAAGGCCCGCAACACGCTGCTCGCTGACATGACGGAAGAGGTCAGCCATCTCGTCCTGCGCAACAACGAATTGCAGACGCTCGCCCTGTCGCTGGCGCTGCACGGTGGCGTCGGCGAGACCGGCTTCGCGATGCGGACTATGCAGGCCTTGGAGGCGGAAGGCCGCCTTGACCGGGCGGTGGAGTTTCTGCCTGACGACGCAGCGCTCGCCGAGCGCATGCGCCGCGG
>NZ_KB900612.1:43049-56215 GCF_000379105.1 Methylobacterium sp. WSM2598
CATGATGCGATCCTCGACAGCACAGTGCCGAACGATCTGTACTTCGACCGAGAGTTGCAGCGCTATTTCCCAAAAGCGCTGCGTGAGCGCTTTCCGCACGAAGTGAAGGGTCACCGGCTGCGCCGAGAGATCATCGCGACGGCGCTCGCCAACATCATCGTCAATCGCGGCGGCCCCTCCCTCGTAACGCGACTTGTAGACAGCACGGGAGCGGACGCGGCGGCTATCGCCAAGGCCTACGCGGTGACGCGGGACGCCTTCGGGCTAATGGAGCTGAACCTCGCGATCGACGGACTCGGCGGGCGGATCGGAGGCCAGGCGCAGCTTAGCCTCTACGCCGAGGTGCAGGACCTACTCGCCAATCGCATCGTCTGGTTCATTCGCAACCTCGACCTCGCGGGCGGGCTATCGCCGATCGTCGCTCGCTACCGCGACGGCGTCGCGGCTGTCGAGACAGCTTTGCCCAAGGTGCTCGGCGGGGAGGCGTGGGCAGCGATTGAGGCAAGAGTGGCGGAGCTGACTGGGGCGGGCATGGCCCCAGCGCAAGCCAGGCGGCTCGCCTCGCTCACTGCGATGGTCTCGGCTCCCGACATCGTACGCGTCGCCGAGGTCAGCGGCCGGCCGGTTGAGGAGGTGGCGGCGACTCACTTCGCTCTCGAGCATGCCTTCCGCCTCGACGATCTTGCCGCCGCGGCGCGGACGGTGGCTGTCGCTGACACATTCGACCGGGTCGCTTTGGAGCGGGCGGTGACGGGGATCGCGAGCGCCCACCGCAAGCTGACGACGGAGGTGATTGCAGACATCGGCGCCGGCCCAGAAGCAGTGTCGGCATGGATCCGGGCGCGCGGCCCCGCGCGTACCCGGATCCGCGACACAGTAGACGCCATCGCCGCCTCGGGGCTCACAGTCTCAAAAACGACTGTGGCAGCGAGCCTGCTCGGTGACCTCGTGCGGAGCTAGACCAATGCGAGGCCACGTCTTCCCTCTCGCTTCCGCCTGTTAGAGCTCGCCATGCGCTTGCTGCCGTTAGGTGCGGCCTACACGATCTGGACAGGGATCAGAGCGGTTGATGCATTCGTCATCGGCATCTTGGTACTCAGGAAGTAGACGCGTTTCATTATAATAAACGCTGCAAGACTGATTGTATCGGATATCATTGTTGCATATAGTGACATGTGCATGCGCGAAACCGCTGGATGTGCCTAAAAGTAAAAGTTTCTTAGCCAAATCATCAGTCGTAGACTTACCTGATAAAATCTTCAACAGGCTCAAATCTGCAGAGTTTTCGAAATAGGGGAGGCTAGATATGTCCAAAGGATCTGATCTTCTTGTTGCCGCTCTCGAGAATGAGGGGGTGGACCGCATCTTCGGCATTCCCGGCGAGGAGAACCTCGACGTCGTCGAGTCCCTGCGCACGTCCAAGATCGAACTCGTCCTCACCCGCCACGAGCAGGCCGCCGCCTTCATGGCCGCCACGCACGGGCGGCTCACCGGCCGGCCGGGCGTCTGCCTCTCGACCCTTGGCCCCGGCGCCCTCAACTTCACCACGGGCGCGGCCTACGCGCATCTCGGCGCCATGCCGATGCTGATGATCACCGGCCAGAAGCCGATCATGAGCGCACGCCAGGCCCGGTTCCAGATCGTCGACATCATCGGGGCGATGCGCCCGCTCACCAAGATGACCCGCCAGATCGTCTCGGCGGCCTCGATCCCCACCATCGTGCGCGACGCCTTCCGGGTCGCCACCGAGGAGCGGCCCGGCCCGGTCCACCTCGAACTGCCCGAGGACATCGCGGCCGAGACCGCCGACGTTGCCCTGGTGCCCCCGCACCCGATCGACCGGCCCGTGGCGGCCACCGAAGCCATCGAGCGCGCGGCGACGATGATCCTCGCGGCGAAGCGCCCGCTGATCATGATCGGGGCGGCGGGCAACCGGCCGCGGCTGGTCGAGCCGCTCTCGGATTTCGTGCGCCGCACCCGCATCCCGTTCTTCAACACCCAGATGGGCAAGGGCGCGGTCACGGGCGGCTCCAACCTCTATCTCGGCACCGCGGCCCTCTCCGAGCGCGACTACGTGCATGAGGCGATCGACAGGGCGGACCTGATCATCTCGATCGGGCACGACACGGTGGAGAAGCCGCCGTTCCTGATGGGGCAGGTCGCGGGCGGCCCGAAGGTGATCCATGTCGGCTACGTCTCGGCGAGCGTCGAGCAGGTCTTCCACCCCGATGCCGAGGTGGTGGGCGACATCGGCGTTACCGTGACCGAACTGGCGGCGCGCCTCGGCGGGCGGCTCGATCCAGATCCGGGCATGCTGCAGCTGCGCCAGCAGATCCTGGAGCGGATCAACGACCGGGCCGAGGAGGACCGCTTCCCGGTGACGCCGCAGCGCCTCGTGCACGACGTGCGGGCGGTGATGCCGGAGGACGGGATCGTCTGCCTCGACAACGGCATGTACAAGATCTGGTTCGCCCGCAACTACCGCACCCACGTGGCGAACACGCTGCTCCTCGACAACGCGCTCGCCACGATGGGCGCGGGCCTGCCCTCCGCCATGATGGCGGCGCTGCTCCACCCTGGGCGGCGCGTGCTGGCGGTGTGCGGCGATGGCGGCTTCATGATGAACAGCCAGGAGATGGAGACGGCTGTCCGGCTCGGGCTCAACCTCGTGGTGCTGATCCTCGACGACTCGGCCTACGGCATGATCCGCTGGAAGCAGGCGGTGGACGAGTTCGCCGATTACGGCATGACTTTCGGCAACCCGGATTTCGTCGCCTACGCCAACTCCTATGGGGCGACGGGCCATCGCGTCACGGCGGTCCGCGACCTGGCTCCGACGCTGGAGGCCGCCTTCAAGGCAGGTGGCGTTCACCTCGTGGCGGTGCCGGTCGACTACTCTGAGAACACGCGCGTCCTCATCAAGGAGCTCAACCATAAGGTCAGCGAGGTTGAACCTGCCGAGTAGACCCTCGTTGTGGAACTACTGGGACGCCATGCGCTGCCCAGCGCTCGTGCTGCGAGGCGAGGCTTCCGATCTCCTGCTGGCGCGGACGGCGACCGAGATGGTGCAGCGACGTCCGGGGACTGAGCTTGTTGAGATCCCGAGCTGCGGGTACGCGCCCGCGCTGCTCGATCCTGACCAGATCCGCCTCGTGGAATGGCTGACGCGATGAGTTCCCTGGTGCGCTTCGCGGCGAGTCCTTGCATGCGGCGCATGGCCAGGTTTGTTGCACCCTCTAGCTATGCACGAATCGTGGGCATGGTGTCCAGATTTTGCTCTTCCAAATTGTTGCAGTGCAGCATAGGAGGTAATCGCGAGATCGCGATGGTGTCGCGGTCCCGCAGCCCTCTGTGGGCGTTTCCTCCCTAGACTTGAGCCGCTCCTGCGGGGGCGGCTCCTTTTCTGGCTGAAAGCACGACTACGGCCTGGGTTGCAATGGCAGCGCTACCAAACAGTTCAACCTGTCTGGCCGTTACGTTTGGCGATATTATACTTGACGTACCCACGCGGGGTGATACGGTAGGCGCATCAAGAGGTTGCGCCATGGCTAAGTCCGTTCTCGACGACGCCCACTTCCATAACGAGGAAGCGGCCTTCGCGTGGGTTGAGGCTCGGGTGTGGCCGGAAGGTCCGATCTGCCCGCACTGCGGCGGCTTTGAGCGCATCGGCAAGATGGGCGGCAGGTCCACCCGCCTTGGCACCTACAAGTGCTACCAGTGCCGCAAGCCCTTCACCGTGAAGGTCGGGACCGTGTTCGAGGCCAGCCATGTGCCGATGCACCTCTGGCTTCAGGCGATGTTCCTGCTGTCGTCCAGCAAGAAGGGCATCTCGTCCAATCAGCTTCACCGGACCTTGGGCGTTACCCTCAAGACCGCATGGTTCATGTCGCACCGGCTGCGTGAGGCCATGCGAACCGTTGGCCTTGACCCGATGGGTAGCGACGGCAATGGCATGTCCGGCATCGTGGAGGCGGACGAGACCTTCATTGGCCGCGAGCAAGGCAAGGAAGTGAAGCGCGCCTATCATCATAAGATGAAAGTGCTGAGCCTTGTTGACCGCGAGAAAAAACAGGTGCGCTCGGTCGTTATTGACGACCTGAAGCCTTCCACCATCGTGCCGATCCTTGAAGAGAACATCGCCAAGGAAGCTTCTCTGCATACCGACGAAGCCAGCGTGTACCTCAAGGTCGCGCCGTCATTCATCGACCATCAGACCACCGCCCACGGGCAGGGCGAGTACGTGCGGGGTATCGTCCACACCAACACCGTTGAGGGCTACTTCTCCGTCTTCAAACGCGGCATGAGGGGCGTCTATCAGCATTGTGACAAGAAACACCTGCATCGCTACCTCGCCGAGTTCGACTTCCGCTACAACAATCGCGTGAAGCTTGGCGTAAACGATGTGATGCGGACTGAAAGCCTCGCCCGTGGTGCCGTAGGCAAGCGGCTTACCTATCGAACGATTGGTGGGAGGGTCTAAGCGCTATGGCCGAAAACGAAAAACCAACCAATAAGAAGCCAGAGAAAACACAGGCCGAGCGGTTCAAAGAAACCGCTCGGGAGGTGGGTGTCGATGAAACCGGAAGGATATTTGAGGAGGCTTTTTCTAAAATCGCGCCCCCGAGAAAGCGCAACAGTCAAAAACATGTAAAATAAAATTCAACCGTCAGATTGTTTGTTGTTTCGCTTTCTTTGAAGATTAAACATCTTAAGTCTGCGTCTCTTTTCCTCCTTGCTGGGAGGGAACAAATCCACGGTTACGCTTAAGTTGATGTCAGAAGTATCAAAGCCGTTCCTTTCCCGTCTAAGCTGATTGAACGCTTCCTGACGAAGCGACTGCTTTTTAAGTGCGGACATGAAGCGATTTGTAATGATATCGCGCCCAATTGCAGTAAGTGTTTGTTCGCTCATGTGAAATTCGTTGGCGCGAGGTCTGGGCCTCCACAACGGAAAATCTTGATCTGGGGTGTTTCTAAGCTTCTGTGACACGTAATGTCGTGCCCACCACGCATGAAGATCGGCCGCTTGCAGTGGTAGTACAAGTTTCTCATCCCTGAACACTGGATGCCCTGAAATAATCGACCTTGCCCGAGGTGGGAAAGTTGACATTATTGTGTCCCAATTTGTGAGAATGAATTTGTCTTTGTCTGGCTGGGTGTCGAATATAAACTCCAGCCCCGGGCAGCCCTGGATAGCCAGCTGGTTAGCCGCAATCGACATCAAAAACACAGCCATAATATTATACATAGAATATGGCTGCTCGTCAGTGTAAACTTTGATTCTTTTGACATAATTCTCTGGGATAAGCATTATTGACGCCGATTGTAGTGGGAAAGAATTTATGACGTCGTAAGCGTCAAGCAGAAATTGATCCCTTCTTTCCTTGGTCCACGTGCGGAATTGGCCGTTGTAACTAGCTGCCTCGCTCATTTTAAAATAATGTAGCCCACTCGCATCAAGCAGCCTCTTCCATCGATCTGCAAAAACAGACCATATGTCAATCAAACCAACAAACCCACCGAGACACGCGACCGGTCTTCCTTCTATGACATCACTGTCATCAATATAAAATTGCAGCATCGCAAACCGCCTTGTATCGCGATCGGCGTAGCCACACCCAAGCGCCCGAACGCGCTCGCTGGGCGACCAGCCCCATTCCCAACCAGAGGAAGCGCTCATAGCACGCCCCGCTGGGTACGTGAAGTATAATATCGCCTTACGTTTAAAGGACGAGGCCAAGCCACTCTCCTGGGTGGCCGAGTCGTCCTGCACGTCTGCCCTATCTGCTCCCAGCGCAACGCGCCGAAGGCAGAGCATCGAGGTTCCTGTGCCTGGTGCGCCTACGTGCCCAATCCGGCTGACGTCGAGCTTGCTCCACCCGCGAGACCGTAGAGAGTCGAGCTCTGCACAATCCTTCACGGACCGCCCAACCCGCCGCCAACCTCAGGCGTAGGCGCCCGGCATGAGCAGCTAAGCCCAGCAGCTTGGCCATGGTTGCGCGATTGGTCGTGGTCCTCCATTACAAGGAACCCCGGTGTGCCAGCTCCGATTTTTGGACCCATGTGGAAGCTCGGCGTCGATATGACGATGCTCGCCGTTGAGGCTCAGACGGTGATCGGCCTGCGCCTCACCAAGATCGCGCTTGGCGGCCCAGCCGCGATGTCGGAAGCGCAGCTCATGGTGAGCGAGAAAGTGCTGGCGGCTGGCGAAGCCGCACTGCAGATCGCGACCGGCAAGTCGCCCGGCCACGTCGTGAGCGGCTACCGACGGAAGGTGCGTGCGAACACAAGGAGGCTGCGCAAGGGGTGAGAACCTCTATGAGTTTTGAGGCGGATCATCAGACCCGAGCTTCAGCGAGGGTGTCGCGCAGAGAGGTAGACCGGGCACACCAGGAGACCGTCAGCGTCCGGCTTTGATTTTCTGACACGCGATCCTTCCAGGCTTAAGGGTATGGAAGATTGTCGTTGCTTGGACATACACGTGCTTCGTCCAACATGGCGGACCTTTCTCTGCCATGTCGGTTTCAGAGCGGTGGCGGGAATACGGCTCGGCCGGGCGGCTGAATCTGCGGCACGAGAGCTCATGAGGCTGACCCATGCTGTTCATGATCATCGAGCGCTTTCAGGACAACGACATGGTGCCGGTGTACCGCCGTGTGCGGGAGGCCGGCCGCATGCTCCCCAAGGGCCTCGAGTACGTCGACAGCTGGGTCGAGCCCAACTTCGCGCGCTGCTTCCAGCTGATGCGCTGCGACGATCTCCGGCTCCTGCAGAAGTGGGTGCTGAGCTGGCGCGGAGCCGGTGTGACGTTCGAGATCATCCCCGTCGTCCCGAGCAAAGACACGCGGGAGGTCATCACCCCCTTACTCGACAAGCCGGACTGACGATGAACACGGGCGAAGAATGGAATGTGTGGACCAGCTCAATGCGCGCTACGGGCGCGACCGGGTACGGTTCGCGTCCAGAGGCACCGACCGCCCTTGGAAGCTACGAGCGGCGTTCCACTTACCGCGGCACATCACGCCATGAGATGGATTTTGCCAATATACTTAGAAACGCCAGTTTTGCTCTTCCATAAATTCCTGAATAGACATGCACTTGACGCCAAAATGTCGGCAAATGTTGGGAATTTTCGTGCCATTTGGCTTGAATACCTCTGTGGTGACGACCGTTCGGCCCTCAGTATGCGCCTTAGCGATCACAAAGGGGTCGGCCATTCGGCCACCCTTTAGGAGTTTCTGCTGTTCAATGTTGTACTGGAAATGCTTTACGGAGTAAATCTGCGTGATGAAGGCAGCCTCTTGAGGGGAAGGCACCGCGAAGACTTCGCCGTTATCAGCAACCCAGGTGCGTAAGACCTCGATAGAGCTGTCTGCAATCTCGCGTGCGATCTCGCGCACCGAAACAATCTCGCCGTTCGCAATCAGCTCATCGAAGTTGTCCCATAGAGTTGGAAAAACCGATCTAAAATAATTCTTAAACAACATCGAAAGTGGACCGTTGTCGAAGACGTAACTCATGCAGCCGCACCACGGATGAACCGCTCTTCGACGGCAGAGAGGCTCTTCGGCTTCACATTTAGATATTGAGCAAGTTGACTCTCCGAGATGCGGTCCTGATGAAACGCGCTCAATGCTATGCTGATATATGCCCTGCCCAGGTAGGCGAACATGTTGTTATAGTAATTTCCTTTACCGCCTTCTTTGCGACCCTCGGCCCAGTTCTTGATGGCAGCCTCATAGGCGGTGCGTGTGACTTCTCCAGCGTCGACAAAGCGCCTGAATATGCTTTCCCGGCTGACATGGTACTGAGATGCGAGCTGTGCCGCCGTTTGCTCGTTAGCAGGAAGCCCCTCCCGCGCTTGCGCAAACTCCGCCGCCGGGAGTAGAAATTCAGCAGCAAAAGCGTTGCAGATGACCTCGATACGCTTTGAATTGTCCGAGTTGGTTTGTAGCTCTTTGAAGCTGTCAATACCGCTCGTCTGAAAGAGCAGATGCGCGAGCTCGTGGAAAAGCGTGAAGATTTGTCGGTTTTTAGCGTTGGTGTTGTTGATGTAGATAATGGGAAAAACAGGATCAGTAAGGCAAAAACCTGAGAATTCTGGCGCCTGGAAAGCGTCCTTAAACGTGAATAAGCCAACGTCCTGAAGGACGGTGCGCCACTGCTTGAGCGCAACCTCGCTTGATGCCCAGCCCTTCTGCGTCTCGATGCTCACACCGAGGTAGTCGCGCACCTTCCGCGCCATTTCCTCAACGGGCTGTTGAACCTTGAACGCCAGGTCGCGGGTAATCAGCCGTGGAGCGGGGTTCACCCCATTGCACAGCTCGCCGATGTTGAGCTGAAATGCCTTCGCCTTACGTAGATTGAGGCGCATCCTGCTTGGCAGTTGATCGATCACCGCATCCGGAAGCGTGCGGAAAGTTTCTTCTATGCGCGGCGTAGCAGGCGGCTCCGGGAAGAAGAAAACCGCTACCGGGACCTTGAGCTTGTCGGCCAGGTTCTCCAGCTGCGTGTAAGTTGGACCACCCTCTCCTGCCTCCCAATCCGCGTAGTTGCGGAACGTCGCAGTCAGATCGGCAACGCTCAGCCCGGCGCGCGAACGCGCCCACTGAAGGACGGAGCGTGTGACCTGAAACTGATCCCGAGCCATGGTGTTCTATCTATGTTCTCATTAGCGTATGGCGCAACAGGCATCGTATGCAACTCTTAAAGCTTGACCATAATTTCGTCATCCACACGCTGCGCGCCTGGCGCCACACACTGCGGGTTTGCGGTGGCGCCTGTAGAGGTTCGGTTGAAGGTGCAACCTTCGCCGTGCTGGTGTAAGTAGTTGCTGATGCAAAAGCCGGGTGCCTCGTGATCTTCAGTCAGCGCTACCATCATGCCTTGAAGGATGGAAAGCTCGTGGTTGCTATCCCAGAGGATGCTCGCCGCAAAATCTATACCTGCTTGGAGAGCTACAACTCCTCAGTTAGCGTACAGCGGGACCCCAACGACAACTGGATTTCCAATTCTTCTGTATTCGAAGAAACCGTGCTTGATCTAATCCGTGAGCATGGTTGGGATGACATTCCTGAAATGTCCGCTACCAATGAATATAATTACTACGATGCGTCGAAGCACATCATCAGAAATCTCGGCGGTGGGGTAGTTTTTGATTACATTGAGTTGGCAATGCCTTATATGGGAGATATCGATCGTGAAAGCTGCCGGATTAAGATCAATCAAATATTTGATGTGCATCTTTGTCCTTGGCGCCTGGCCGATGGCGAGTTCTTCAAGCTGGACGCTGATTTCGTAGGCGAGCGGCTGACGGCGACCGCGCACGATGCGCTTGCCGCCAACCGCTTTGTTGGAGCTGCGCAGGAGTACGCTAAAGCCCGGCAGGAATTAGCCGCGGGCGACGTGAAGGATAGCATCTTCTATGCTGCGAAGAGCTTTGAAAGCGTCCTGAAAGTTCTAACCGGACAGCCGCAGATGAATGTTGATCAACTCGTAAAGAGCATGGTCGCACAAAATTACTTTGATGATCTGCCTGAGACGATGCGTGCAGGATTTGCCGACCAGGTACTAAAAACCCTACCATTTCTGCGCAACAAGCTTGCAGGCCATGGACAAGGCGCCGACATTGTGGAAATTCCTGCCGTCTACGGTGAGCTTGCTTTGCAGCTTGCGGCGACTTTGCACAATCTTCTGATCTCGAAGCACTTGGAGCGCAACCCGCCACCGCCGCCGAAGCCGACCGACAACAGCATGAGCTACCTGGATGACGACATTCCGTTTTAAGGAGCGCTCAAAACTCACAAGTTATGAGCGTTGTTGGCCGCGTCATACACGCCGACCGAAGCCGCTCAGGATGGCTGGCGCCCAAGCAGCCTCAATCCATCTGGTCGGAGCTGCCCCTTGGCGTCGACATGACGATAGAGTGTTTGCCGGGTGACCCCGAGCTCAGCACAGAGGGCACTCACCTTCGTCTCCGGCTGACCCATGGCTGCCTGAGCCAGCCGCAGCTTCGCAGGGGTCATCTTCGGCTTGCGACCGCCCTTGCGCCCCCGCGCCCTTGCCGAGGCCAGCCCCGCCTTCGTGCGCTCGACGATCAGCTCGCGCTCGAACTCGGCCAGGGCCGCGAAGATGCCGAACACCAGGCGACCGTTGGCGGTGGTGGTGTCGATGTTGGCGCCCTGCCCCGCCAGAACCTTCAGCCCGACGCCGCGGGACGTGAGCTCGTGCACGGTGTTGACGAGGTGGCGCAGGTCGCGGCCGAGGCGGTCGAGCTTGTAGATCACCATGGTGTCGCCCTGGCGCAGGGCCTTGAGGCAGGCGTCGAGCCCGGGCCGGTCGTCGCGCTTGCCGGAGGCGTGGTCCTCGTAGAGGCGCTCGCCCTCGACGCCGGCCTGCGCGAGGGCATCGCGCTGCAGGTCGGTGACCTGGGAGCCGTCCGCCTTCGACACCCGCATGTAGCCGATCAGCATCGTTCCTCCCCTCGCTCCGTCCTTCTCCAGCCGCGATCACATCGTCACGCAAACGGACGTTAAAGTGACAAACAAAGCGCGGCCGCTCCGAGCGGTTAGAACGTGTCACGAAGCTCGTCACTCTGTCTATGATCGGCAAACGGGAGTGGAAGAGGAATTTGTGACATGACAGTTCGGATGAGTCTGGCTTGAGTGACCCTGTCCGTAGTTCGACCAGCATGCGGACCGACGCGGCCTAGTCCCGACAAGCACCTCCAAATGCACCACTGCAGCACCACGGTGCATTGAAGTAAAAATGCTCGGATCGGCCTTTCTGCACCGACATCGGATTGCTACACTCTCGGCGAGCGTATGGCCTAGGAACGGGATCTCGGCATGTCAGCGGTGAAGGGCAAAGTGGTAGAGGGCGGTCGTATCATCGTCCCGGCCGCCATCCGCCAGAGCATGGGCCTGAGCAAAGGCGATACCGTGTTCATGGAGCTGCACGGCGACGAGTTGCGCATCCGGCCCGCCCGCTCGGCCCTGCGCCGGATCCAGGCCAAGCTGCGCGCTCTCGCACCGGCAGAGGGCTTGGTGTCCGACGAGCTGATCGCGGAGCGCCGCGAGGAAGCTGAGCGTGAGTAAGCGAGGGTACGTCCTCGACGCCTCTGCCCTGCTCTGCCTGCTATTCGACGAGCCGGGAGCGGATCGCGTCGAGGCCGTGCTGCACGACGCCTGCATCAGTGCGGCGAACTACGCCGAGGTGATCGGCAAGTTGGTCGACCGCGGCCAAGCAGCCGAGGAGGCGGTGGCGGACCTGCGCGAGTTGGATCTCGACGTCGTGCCGCTTGATCGCGTGCAGGGCGAGGCCGCAGGGGCCTTGCGAGCCACCACGCGCGAAGCGGGCCTGTCGCTCGGGGATCGTGCCTGCCTGGCGCTCGCGGCGAGCCGCGAGGCTGTGGCTGTCACCACCGATCGAGCTTGGAAGAAGCTGAAGGTTGACGTCAGCGTCGAGGTTGTTCGTTAGGAGGCCCGGCAGCACCAGACAGCCCGCCATTCGCATAAGGCGAGCGTATGGAACCGATGTCTCTGCTCGGCGCCAGTCGTCCAGTGATCCGAAGCAGTGCAGGTACTAGGTGTGCAGTCCCGGAGTGTGATGGTGCATCATCGGCGCTGACGCGTTTTGTGGAGGATGCACTATGGCAGGAGTTCTTCACGGCAGCGCCCGAACGGGTAGCGTCCACGGACGAGGTGTAATTTTCAGGGGGTCCGGGGTGGGGCTTGGAGTGGCCATCGGAGCTGGCGGCTAAGGTGGAGTTTGCGGACTTCAACCCGAGCCAGGAGCACCCGATGACCGACGACAGAGTGGCACTGATCGAGGCGCTGCAGAAGGCCGACGACGGCAACTTCCTGCGCAGCCTCGCCGAGACCGTCCTGCAGATCCTGATGGAGGCAGACGTGGAGGGCCTGATCGGGGCGGGCCGCTACGAGCGCACGGGCGAGCGCAGCACCTACCGCAACGGCTACCGCGAGCGCAGCCTCGACACGCGGCTGGGCTCGCTCAACCTCAAGATCCCCAAGCTGCGCACCGGCAGCTACTTCCCAGGCTTCCTGGAGCCGAGGAAGACGGTCGAGAAGGCGCTGGTGGCGGTGATCCAGGAGGCGTGGATCGCCGGCGTCTCGACCCGGCGCGTGGACGAGCTTGTGCAGGCCATGGGCCTGTCGGGCATCTCGAAGTCGAGCGTGTCCAAGCTGTGCAAGGACATCGATGAGCGCGTCACGGCGTTCCTGACGCGTCCGCTCTCTGGCGCGTGGCCCTATCTGTGGCTCGACGCCACCTACCTGAAGGTGCGTGAGGGCGGGCGCATCGTGTCGGTGGCCGCCATAGTCGCCGTAGCGGTGGACACCGAGGGCCGGCGGGAGATCGTCGGGCTGCACATCGGCCCATCCGAGGCCGAGGTGTTCTGGACCGACTTCCTGCGCAGCTTGGTCAAGCGCGGGCTGTCGGGCGTGCAACTCGTGATCTCGGATGCCCACGAGGGTCTCAAGGCCGCGATCCGCCGGGTGCTCAAGGCGACGTGGCAGCGGTGTCGTGTTCATTGGACCCGCAATGCCCTGGCGTATGTGCCGCGCGCCCAGCAGACGATGGTCGCGGCGGGCCTGCGTCACGCCTTCCAACAGACGGATCAGGCCGCGGCCCGCGCTGCGCTCCACCAACTCGCCGAGCAGCTGCACACCCGCTGGCCGAAGCTTCACGGCTTCATCGCCGAAACCTGCGAGGACGTTCTAGCCTACATGACCTTCCCGGCCCAGCATCGCAGTAAATTGCATTCGACAAACCCGCTTGAACGCCTGAACAAGGAGATCAAGCGACGCGCTGATGTGGTCGGGATCTTTCCCAATACCGACTCGATCCAGCGCCTGATCGGCGCGGTGTTGCTGGAAGCCAACGACGAGTGGCAGCTGCAGCACCGCTACATGCAGGTCGAGGGCATGGCCGGCCTCACGTCGGCGTTGATCGAGGAGGCGATCACTCTTCCACCGCAAGCCGCCTGACCGATGGCCGCTCCAACTCCACCCCGAAAGTCCACCTCATTGACGGACGTGACCCCCGAACGACGCCGCGTGTTCGAGCCGAGCTCCAAGCGTCGAAAGAAAGTAGCCGCGCCCTTGCCGCCCAGTACGGCTTGAACCCGAAGACGGTCGCCAAATGGCG
>NZ_KB900613.1:0-7274 GCF_000379105.1 Methylobacterium sp. WSM2598
GCTCGCGGCCCTGAAGGCGGCCGGGTGCGACCCGATCCGGTCCGAGAAGGTCACGGGCACGACGACGACCGGGCGCGCCGAACTGGCGACCGTCCTCGACTTCATCGGGGAGGGCGACACCCTGGTGGTCACCCGGATCGACCGGCTCGCGCGCTCGATCGGCGACCTCCAGGACATCGTGCGGGCCCTGAAGGCCAAGGGCGCCACCCTGAAGGCGACCGAGCAGCCGATCGACACCGGCACCGCGGCTGGCAAGGCGTTCCTCGACATGCTGGGCGTGTTCGCCGAGTTCGAGACGAACCTGCGCAAGGAGCGTCAGATGGAGGGGATCGCCAAGGCCAAGGCCGAGGGGGTCTACAAGGGCCGCCTGCCCTCGATCGACGCGGACAAGGTGCGGATGCTGAGGGCGGAAGGGCTTGGTCCGGCCGAGATCGCCCGGCGCCTCGGCATCTCGCGGACGTCCGTCTACCGGCAGCTCACGTGATCCGGCGTGATCCGGGGCGCGCCGCGCCGAGCCCGTAGGTCCCCCGCCAACAGCCGATGCGTCTCGGGCCGGTGTTCAAGCCCTCGCCGCGGAACGAGGGCTTAGGATCGCCGCGATGCTCACGAAGGGCATGACGTGGTCCCAGATCCAGGCGGCAGCCGGGTGCAGTCGGGCCCACATCACCAAGATCGCCAAGAGCGCCACGGCTATCGGGCCGAGCGGCTTATGAATGCGCGCGCTCGTAGCCCAGCGCTTCAGCCAGGGCGATCCGGGCGCGATTGACGCGGCTCTTCGCCGTGCCGACACGGCAGCCCATCAGGCGCGCCGCGGTCTCGTAGGACAGCCCCTGGATGGCGATGAGCAGCAGGGCTTCGCGCTGCGACGCGGGCAGCTTGTCGAGCTGCTCCCAGGTCTCCTTCAGCTCGATCCCACTTTCCTGCTCCGCCAGAGCAACGAGCTTCTGGGCGGCGACGCCGTCAGCATCTTCGATCTCGCGGCGCCGCTTGCGGCACGTCGTGTAGAACTGGTTGCGCAGGATCGTGAACAGCCACGCGCTAAGGTTCGTGCCCGCCTGGAAGCGGTATTGGTGCTGCCACGCGCGCAGCAGCGTCTCCTGCACGAGGTCGTCGGCCTGAGTGGTGTTGAGCGTGAGGGTCAGAGCGAAGTGCCGCAGAGCGGGCACCTGGGCCAGGAGGTCGTTGCTGAACGAGGACCTCGTTGCCGCCACTTTAGCCAGCACGTCCTCGAGCCGGGCGACCAAGTCGAGCAGCGCTTGAGGCTGTTGCTCGCTCATAACCCCGGCGTAGCAGGCGCGCAACTCCTTACCGAGATGATCACGCAGGAACGGCGGCAAATCGGGAGGACTAGGCGAAGCATTGTCCGCTTCGCTGAAGAGATAGAACGACATGCGCCTTCTCTTGGAATGAGAAATACACTCTCATATTCAAGTATGCGGCTACTGCCCAGGTTCCGCGCACCTCTGGGGATAGCTGGCTTATGGTATGCAGAAGACTACGTAGGGGGCCCGATCGGCCGCCCTGGGCGTGACCGAGACTGCTCGCAGCGGGCGCTATTCCGCCGCTCCCGCCCTGATCGTCAGTGCATGCAGCGCCAGTTCTCCCGCGGCTGCGCGGTCCAGTGCACTCACAAGCCGAGGAGGTTACCCGGCCGAGGCATGCCGCTTCGCTGTGACCAGATCAGCTTGCCCGTTCCGTCCAGCAGCATGATGACCCCGTCAGACTGATTGAACAGCTCGCAAGCCCGCGCCATGGCGGCTGCGAATGCCTCCTCTTTGGTGGCGACGCCCAGATCCTCATGATCGGTCACAACACCGGCACCGTCCGGCCGCGGCCACAGTAGCCAGAGCTGGAAGTGCGATGTGGGCGGGCTACAGGACATGTCGCCAGCGTGCTCACAGTGACACACCGGGGGCAATTACCTGTGCTGAGTTTGTCGCACCGACCGGGGTAGATCCACAGCTTACTGCAACTCCCGTGCGGGGTTGTGATAGGCTTGGCCATTAGTAATCAGAGGTACTTAGGCCCCTACTTAGGGTGTGCTGAGCCTAGATACCGATGCCCGCCCAAGGCAGGCCGAACGTGCCCTAGGCCGTCGATCCGAGTTGCCAAATCACCTGACGCCGGATACCACTTGCTGCAACAAGCATAAGAGGCAGAGATGATTGCAGACACGATAGCAATCGTCGGCCTTATTGGCACGGCGAGCGCAAGCCTTGCTATAATAATGCTTCTCCTGCATAAGAAGAGCAGCAGCGCATCTGTGTTTTAACCAAAGCTCAAGGTGCTTCGGTCGGAGCGCTTACCGCCGCGTTCGTCTCCTTTCCTCACCGCGTGTCGCAGCAGCGTGGCTCAAGTGACCTCCGTCAGCCGGACCAACCGCCGCGCGCCGCCACCGGCCGACGTCGCTCCGCCGGGGCTGCTGCTCGACGACGTGCCCCAGCAACTGCTTCTGCGGTTCGCCGGCCTGAGCGCTCGCGCCCGGCAGCAGTGTGAGGACGAGCTGGCGCGTCGCCTCGACCACGCCGCTCTCCTGGCGGTTGCGGCATGGCTGCGGGCGCAGCACGGGCCGATCCCGCTCCGCTCACTCCCGGTTCGCCCATGCCCGCTGGAAGCGCTCCAGGGCGGCGGAGAGGCTCCGATCCCCCTCGCCAGCTAGGGCAGGACGCGGCGGGGCCGGAGGAGCCGCCTGCGGGGCTGCGAGGCGCCGTCCCGGCAGCGTCAGGACGGTTGCCGCCGGCCGCTCTGCCCTAGGAGAAGAACTCCCTCTATCCGAGGGGCGCGCATTTCTGCACCCTCCCCCCCGGCCACGACGGCGCAGCCACGCGGACCACTCGCGCGAGAGGACGGTCAGGCGGTTCGGCAGGTTCCGGTCCCCGCGCCGGGGCCGCTCCTCGATCCTCACCAAGCCGTCCAGCTCGGCCAGTCGGATCGCGTCCTGCGCCAGCCGGTGCGAGACGCCGGCCCGCGCCGCGATCTCGCCGATCGTCAGCACGCACGCGCCCGACACCGCGATCTCGTCACCCACGATCCCGAGCACCGCGAGCTGCCCGGTCGTGTAGCGGCAGGCGAGGCCGGGGGGCATCGGCCCGGAGGCCGCGATCGTCCGGCGGCGCTCCAGGCTCGCGAGGCGGTCCGGCGACCGGCAGCGACGCTTGGGCGGGAAGAGGCTGCGCACCCGGCCGAGCGGCACGACGTTGCCCCTGCGGCCCTCCCGGGGCATCCGGGCGCGGATCGCGGCGTCTGCCTGCTCGTACTCGGCCTCGGTGATGCGGCCTTCCGCGTAGAGGCGGGCGACGTCCCTCAGCTCCTGGTCATGACTCATCGGTCCCGGTCCTTGTCAGGACCGCGGCAGGGCGAACGGCAAAGCGTGCCCGCGTCCGGAACTAGCGGTTCCAGATTGACTCTCGGCAGGTTGTCGGGGAGGATCCAGGTGTGAGCTTGATCCGGCCCCTCGCGGGCTTCAGACCCCTGCCGTTACCAGCGGCGGGGGTCTTGCTTTTCAGGGTCGTACTGCGGCGGCGGTATCTCCTGGGCGACTCGGGGGAGCCCGAGGCGCGTTAACTGGTCAGCAGACCCGAACAGTCGCGCTTCGTCAAACCGCGCTGCCGGCCAGGGCCGCATCCCGGCAGGACTATATCGCGAAATTCCATTGACGCTACAGGGTGTTAGCCCTGATCTGGCCGCGCCAACTCGGGATTGAACACCCCGGCGCTCTCGACCCGCCAGACACCGCGAGATGCGCCGACCAGCAGCCACGTCGCCGTCACGGCTGAATCCCCTTATTGTCACAGGACGAAACCGTCACGGCAGGGGGCAGATCCCCCTACTGCCACCCGGTCTTCACGGGCTTGCCGATGACGTGGTCGATCCCCTCGATGATGAGCGAGTGCACGGAGCGGCCGCGGTCGTCGGCGAGCCGCACCAGGGCCGCGTACCGGGCCTCGTCGAGGTAGACGGTCTGCCGGTTCGCGACCTCGCGGCGGCCGCGGGGCCGCCCGCGCCGGGGCTTGTCAGCCTCGGCGACGGTGACCGACCCGGCGTCTTCCGCGAGAACCACGGGTGGGGCGGGTGGCAGCTCGGGCGCGGGCGACGGCGCGGCCTCGACCTCTTCCGGGACCGCCGTGACGGCAGCCGCCGCCTTCAGGGCGAGCGTCTGGGCGAGGGTCGTGCGCTTGCTCATGCCATCACTCCGAGGCGCGTCAGGATCGCGTCGGTGAGCGCCGCGAACTCCACGGCCGAGGGACTGTCGGTGGGGACCGCCTCGCCCGTCGCGAGGCTGTCGGCGACCGCGGCGCGGTAGGTGATCGGCGGCGCCACCGGCTCGGTCAGGGCGGCGAGCGTCGCGACCGCGTCCCGGCCGGCGCTGGTGCGCTTGTCGATGCGGGAGGGCACTACGAGGATGTCGGGACCGACCGCCTTCGTCTCGCGGCGGTGCTGACGGATCACGCGGACGGTCTCGGCCGCGCCCCTGATGTCCAGGACCGTCGAACCGGACGGCACGCAGACGAGGTCGGCCACCGCCAGGGTCGCGCCGTAGGCGGCGCCCATCGAGCCAGGGGCGTCGATCACGACGAACTCGGCGGTGTTGCCCCGGACCGTCTTCGCCCACGCGGCGGCCCCGTTGCCGTCCTCCAGCAGGTGCGACGTGACCGAGAAGGCGAGCCGCCCGTCCTCGGCGATCGCCGCGGCGTGCCCGGCCGGGTCGGCGTCGAGGAGCGCCACGGTGTGCCCTCGACGGACCAGCTCGGCCGCGAGGTTGACGGCGGTGGTCGTCTTCCCGACCCCGCCCTTGGACTGCACCAGTCCGATGATCTTCCCCATGCCGTCACATCTCCGTCCCGGGACGATCATGGGACGAAAACCTTGCAGGACCGTGACCATACCGAGGGGGGGCAGCAGCGTTGGCGTCCCCTTCGTGTCACGTTTCTTTCCCGTGATAAAAGCTGTGTGGCACCGTGCTGATGATGGTGCACCCGGAACGCTGGCGGCCTGCTCCTCGGGCGTCTCGCCCTTGAGCGGAAGGGCGCGAGCTGCGGCGGCGACCCCGCTCTCGGGGCGGCCCCCCTGGGGTTTCTGAACATTTTGTTCAGAAACTCCCTCCTCGCGCCGCTTCCTCTCGCCCTCCTCGTAGAGGTGGATCCACTCGGCCGTCTGCCGCGCGCGCTCAATCACGTCGAGGTCGGCGCGATCCAGGTTTTCCGCAATCTCCCACATGCGGGCGGTGCGGTCGTCCCAGACTACAGCCGACACCTCGCGCGCCCGTAGTAAATGCAAAAAGCTTTTGTATTTACAAACATCTACAGATGGATAGCATATCTCCGTCCAATAGGAGATAAACATGACGACAACAGACGTCGACCTGCTCGCCGTGCGGGATGAGATCCTACGTCTTGGTGCGGAATTTGAACGGCGATGGAACGCCGGCACCCCGGGCATGGACACGATCTTCCATCAGCAGCAGGGGCAGGTCGCGGCGATGGCCGCGTTACCGGCGTTGTCGCCCGAGGGCGTGCGCGCGAAGGCGGCGGCCCTGGTCCGAGCGAGCTGGCGGGTAAACGAAGACCCCTGCCTCGCCCTCCTCCGGTCGCTCCTGGCCGACCTTGGCATCGCCGTGAGCGAACAGGACCTGCGCGTCGCAGATGATGCCGGCAACGTCATCCGAGTGGACTTCGCCCGGGAGCGCCGCGGAGCAGCGGCCGAATAGCTGAGGATGATTGCGGATTTGCAACATCTAGTATGCTTTGGCCAAAAGTAACGAGAGGGGCTTTACAACGCCTAAAGCGGCGGGAGAGCGTCGCCCGAGAGCGCAGGACGGCTCGGGCCTCTAGGCATCACGTTGCGAGGAACCCTGGTTACGTTCGGCGAAAGGCACAACCGATCGAGGTGCGACATGAATGCCGACATTGAGAAGATCCTGGCGGCCCCAACGGTAGACGCCAAGACCGCCGGGGCCCTGCTCGGGATGGGCGAGAGCGCCACCTACAAAGCCTTGCAGCGCGGAGACATCCCCGCGATCAGGATCGGCTCGGTCTATCGCGTGCCAAGCGCGACGCTCCGGCGGATGCTCGACCTCGCGCCGTCCAAGGCCGCCTGACGCTCGACCGCGGAGCTGATCGCCTGCGGGCGTGATGCTCGCCGCGCCCCGCCAGTACGGGCGGCCCGGCACCAAGATTACCGTTCACCTTGCCACCAGCGGAACCGGCTGCGGCGAGAACGGTCCCGGCCGTCTCCGGCCGACTAAACCCATTCCTCAAAGAGAAAGGCTCCCGGACTGCCCCCGAGAGCCTTTCGATAACGGACCTGAACTATGAACCGCCGCGAATGTGGATCCTGGCAGCCGCCCAGTCAAGCGGCTTCTTCTTGTTTGTCTTTAACGGACATCGCTCGCGCCCTCGGCGGCAAGGTGATGGGCCAGTGTGTCCGCGCGCCGGGGCCCGGTCATAGCCGGACCGACAACAGCTTGGTGGTGTGGCTCGACGTGGGCGCCCCGGACGGGTTTCGCGTCCACAGCCACGCGGACGATCCGTTCGACGCGTGCCGCGAGCACGTCCGCGCCCGCCTTGGCCTTCCTGAGTGGCGGCCGGGAGCGTGGCAAGCCGGGCGCCGGCAGGTGAGTGCGCCGCTCACGCACACGAAGCCCCCGGCCGACAACCTCAAGCGCGCGCTCGGTGTGTGGCGCAACGGCCTTCCGGTCGCCGGCACGACCGCGGAGGTCTACCTCGCACGCCGGGGCATCAAGCACTTGGTGCCCGAGAGCTGCGGCGCCTTGCGCTGGCATCCGAACTGCCCGTTTGCCGGCGAGACGACGGGCGCTCTCGTTGCGCTCGCCACCGACATCCGGACGAACGCGCCGACTGCCATCCACCGCACCGCTCTCGCGGGGGACGCTACCAAAGCGCTTGTCTCCGGGCACAGCCGCATGGCGCTCGGCCCGATCGGCGGCGGGGCGATCAAGCTCACGCCGGATGAGGAGGTCACGACCTGTCTCGGCATCGGCGAGGGTATAGAAACGGTTCTCGCCATGCGTGGTCTGCCCGAGTTCGGCTTGTCGCCCGTGTGGTCGCTCATCGCGGCGAGCGGCGTCGCCGGCTTCCCGGTCCTGCCTGGGATCGAATGTCTCTGGATCGCGGTCGACCATGACCCGGCTGGCATTGCCGCCGCGGAGACGTGCGCGACCCGCTGGAAGGCAGCGGGCCGCGAGGTGTTCCTGGTCCAGACCGAGACCGCTCGCACCGACCTCAACGACCTACTCACCCAGGGGCGGTGTCATG
>NZ_KB900613.1:7374-8973 GCF_000379105.1 Methylobacterium sp. WSM2598
CGGTGTCATGGCTGATCTCCGCTACACCGTCCGTCCGTTCGAGCCGAGGGTGATCGAAGGGGGCACTACAGAGGGTGCCGTCGAAGCAGGCGTTGGTGAACGCAGGTCGGTTGCGGCAACGCCGTTCGTCTGGCGTGACCCGGCCACGATCCCGCGCCGGGCGTGGGTCTACGGCCACCAACTCATCCGGAAGTTTGCCAGCGCAACCGTCGCTCCAGGCGGTGTCGGCAAGTCGTCACTGAAGATCGTCGAGGCACTGGCGATGGCCACGGGCCGCCCGCTCCTGGGCATCACCCCGCCGAAGCGCCTGCGCGTCTGGCTCTGGAACGGCGAAGACCCGCGTGAGGAGCTGGAGCGGCGCGTCATGGCCGCCTGCCTGCACTACGGGATCGGCCCCCGAGATCTGGACGGCTGGCTGTTCTTGGACAGCGGCAGGGACAGCGAGGTCGTTCTGGCGCACTCCACGAAGACAGGCACGCAGCTCGCCTTGCCGGTGTTCGACGAGTTGATCGCGACCATCACCGCCAATGCGATCGACGTCGTGATGCTCGACCCGTTCGTCTCCACGCACGCCGTCTCGGAGAACGACAACACGGCGATCGACATGGTCGTAAAGGGCATCAACCGGATCGCCGATCAGACGAACACCGCCTTCGACCTCGTGCATCATGTCCGAAAGGGTCAGGGGGGTAACGGCGAATACACGGTAGAAGACGGCCGCGGCGCAAGCGCTCTCCTGGCGGCGGTGCGGTCTGCCCGTGTGCTCAACGCGATGTCGAAGGAGGAAGCCGAGCGGGCCGGGGTTGAGGAGCCGCGGCTGCACTTCCGCGCCGACAACGGCAAGGCCAACCTCGCCCCGCCCGAAAAAACGTCCTGGTTCCGGCTCGTCTCGGTGTCGCTCGGCAACGACCTTGATGGTCCGAGCGATCATGTAGCGGTCGTTGAGCCCTGGTCCTGGCCGGACCCGCTGGCGGACGTGACCGTGTCGGACCTGCGGAGGGCGCAGACGGCTGTCGCGGCCGGTCAGTGGCGGGAGGACGTGCGCGCGCAGGACTGGGTCGGCAAGCCGATCGCGGCGGCCCTCGGCATCGCTCTCGACGGCCCCGGCAAGGCCAAGGTGTCGGCCCTGCTCAAGACCTGGATCCGCACCGGCATGTTCGTCGCCGTTCAGCGGAACGACGGCCAGCGCAAGTTGAAAAACTTCATCGAAGTCGGGGAGCCGGCGACGGACTGAAGCGATGCGCCAGTCGGCTCACAGCCCTGCCGCGCGGGTGGTCCCGAAACCGGGGCGTTCTGCGCCACTCCAGTGCGCCGTCCCTATAAGGGACCGGCGCAACTGGCGCACTGGCGCAAACCGCCTTTGCGCCAGTGCGCCGCTCCAGTTTGCGCCAGTTCCAACGACTGGCGCAGACGCCTCCCCCAAGCTGCCAATCGCGCCGACCCGCTGCGCCACCGAGCCCGTGCGCTCCTCCCGATCGGTCGGCTTCTTCCCCGCAACCTGGAGGCTTCACTGTGCCTGAGCGACACCAGCCCCCTGCTCCCGCCCGCGAATGGATCCCCGCCGACCGCCCGCCGCCCGACGTCTCCGGTGAGGGCATG
>NZ_KB900613.1:9073-20851 GCF_000379105.1 Methylobacterium sp. WSM2598
TGAGCGTGACCGTCGAGATCACGGACGGTCATCGCGTCCGCACTGGCTTCGCCTTCATCGACGGCGGCTTCCTGCCGCCGGGCTGGTACGATCTCAACTTCGAGGCCCCGCCCTTCACGCCAACGCACTGGCGGCCGGCGATCGTCGATTGGAGCGGCGTGCGCGGCGGCGCGGCGATCCGCGGTCGCGAGGAGGCTGCCCTGCGCGCGATGGGCGTCGAGCCCGCGCCCCGACCGGATGGCGGTGGGCGTCATGACTGACCCCGCACTGCGCCGCGTCCTCGCCGTCGATGACGCCTTGACCTGGGTGTATGAAGAGCTGCGTCGGCCCCGCGCCGCCCGCCTCCGCGGCCCGGCCGGCTACGGCACGTCCGCGGCCGGCTTCGCGCCTGGGGTCCGGGTCGACGTCTCGCGCAAGATCGTGGACCACGCGCCGGACGGCCCGCACCCGGACGCCCTGCTGATCGAGACCGCGATCGCTGCTCTCGATCCAGCCGCCCTCGACGTCTCGGACTACGCCATCACCGTGGGCCTCGCCCCGGGCGTCGACCTGGACGGGGCCCTTGAAGTAGCGCGCCGCGACCTCGCGGTGACGATCGTCCGCGCCGCCCAGAGCGGCCGGGCGCCCGACTGGGGCGGGCCGCCCGAGTTCGAGCCGGCGCTTGCCGCGAATGGAAAGCCGGCCCTCTGGGAGTGCGTTCAGGAGCACCACGGAGAGCTGCCCGACGGCACGCCCCTGACCACCGCCTCCCACGTCGTGTCGAAGATGGCGCGCGTGCCGGACAGGTACGTCGGCAAGTTCTGCAAGCTCAAGTGGACCCGCGGCGCGGCCGATGTTCTGGCCGACCGTGCCGCATACGCGATCTGGCACGGGGCCCTGTCGCGTCTCACCGACACGGTCGAACTCGGGTCCATCCAGCTTACGGTGCCCCGGGCCGAGCCGGCCCCCTGGCTCCCGTCCAGCCCACCGCTCTGGCGCAAAGGGAGCCAAGACGCGCCGTCCATCCGCAGAACGCCTCGAAACATCCGGAATTCTGCTTGACGCAAATCTGCGTCTTTGCCATAGTGATGACCTCGAAAGTTTCGTCCGATCCTCTTCGTAGGTGACGACCACGATCCCCTCCGTGGGATCGAAGCCCGGCCTCGCGGTCGGGCTTTTTCGTTCCGGACCTACCCGTACTCGCCTTGCGCGCCGCTCCTACTGGGGCAGGCGACGCACGCGCACGTCTTGGTGTTGCCCATGCAGAGCGCAGATGATCGCCTCGATATCCTAGCGGGATACGAGGCTATTTCTGATTTCGTTGGTATTCCTGTCAGTAAACTTAAGTATCGAGCGAAGATCGGTTCGATCCCGCTCTTCCACCTCGGACGCACGCCTTGTGCTCGCCGGGATGCTCTGCGGGCCTGGATTGCCTCGGCCGAGCGCGTGTCGCTGCGGGGCGGCGGAGCGAGCGGGTGATGAAGGCTCGGTCGCCCCGCGACGCGGCTGCTCGGGCTCGCCGGGTCGAGATCCAGACCGCGTGGCGCCGACGCTGGCCCGAGAAGGCTCGGGCGCAGAACGCGGTCCACCACGCCCGCCGCTCCGGCAAGCTCATCCCAGAACCCTGCGAGCGCTGCGGCTCGAACGAGCGGGTCGAGGCGCACCACGTCGACTACCGCGAGCCTCTGGCGGTGGAGTGGCTCTGCCCAGCCCACCACCGAGCCGAGCACGCCCGCCTGCGTGCCGAGGCCCGCGATCGCGCCGCCCGCCCGGCCGCACCACGGGCTCGCGCCCAGGACGAGAGCGTGGCGATCCTTTGAGTTCAGATCCCGGCCGGTGAGATCTCCGCCTGCCGGGTGAGGGGCTGGTTGAGCGAGGTCCTCCGCCCTCGCTCCCGGCCCCGGGCGGGCGTCGTCGGCTGTGGTGAGCACGGCGCCCGCCTCAAGTTCCGGCCTTGCGGCCGGTCATCGGGAGCGATCCTTTGACGGTGCCGGGGGGCATCGAATAACGGCCGACCAGATGTGCGCTCCCGGCGTCCTGTCTCAACAAGACGTTTCTCAGCATTCAATCTGGTCATCCCCCCAAACTACATCAGAGGATTACGAGAATGGCCGCCAAAGCGCTGCTGAAGACTTTCATGCGTCCGCGTGACGCCGAAGCGATCCGGGCCGACATCGCGGCCGTAGACGCCGCCGAGGCCGCCCGCGCCCAGGTCGCCGTCGAGGCTGCAGCCCGGCGGCAGGAGCTGGTCCTGGAAGGCGACGTCGACACCTTGGAGGCTCACGATGCGAAGGTACGTCGCGCGGCCGTAGAGGCGGAGGTGGCCGCCGCCAAGCGCGTCCGGCTCGTTGAGGAGCTGCGCGCCGCCGAGGAGGCGGCCGAGCAGGGCCGCCGCAACAAGCTCTATGCAGTCGCCACCCGCGCCGCGGCCGAGACCCGGAAGCTCTATCTGGAGGAGTACCCTCGCGTGGCCCGGCAGCTCGCGCAGATCCTCTCCCGCATCGGCGAGCTGAGCGCGCAGATAGACGAGGCCAACGCCGCCCTGCCCGACGGCAAGCCTCGCATCTCGAATGGCGAGCCGAACCGGGGGCGCGACGCGATCCCCGATCGGTACGAGCCGACGACCCGCCGCGTCTACGTCGACAGCCGGAGCGGCGCCGAGGTCGTCGCCTTCCGGCCGAGTGATACCCACGTCGTCGTCGAAGAGCGCGACGGTCCGACTTCGCTGGTGAGCCTCGCCCAGCCTGCCGTCCCCCACGTCCCGCTCGGGGCCGAGGTGCATCTGCCCGGCCTCGCCTACGGGGACGCGCCGTTCTGGGGACGGCGGTCGTGATGATGGTGCCCCCGACCGATCTCGACGAGGGCAGCCCGGCCGAGATCGCCATCGGCCGGGTTCACAGCATCCTCAGCGAATTCGCGGATCAGGTCGCGACCTACGCCGAGATCACCGCAGCGTATGGGCTCGTCTTCGGGCCGGACGCCAGCAAGCTCCTCCACATCATCGAGACCAACCTCGACCGGGCGCGCGCAGTGCTCGCCGCGGTCGCCCCAGCGAGCCGCCCCGACCGGCCGCACGTCCTGCACTGAGGGATCCATCGTGACCATCACTTGTTCGACCCGCGCCGGCATGTCGCCGGCCAAGACCCGCGCCCGCATCACCGCCCTGGCCGCCGATGCCGGTCAGCCCGATCTGGGCCGCAAGGCCGCCGAGGCCGGCGTCTCCCTGGAGACGTTCCGGGACCAGCTTCTTGATCATCTCCTGGATATCGAGGCGCAGGCCCGCCGTGCCGTCGATCCCGCGAAGGCGTTCCGCCGCGAGTACGAGCAAGGCCGAGACCACTTCGCGAAGGTCGCGAAGCTGCGGGCCCCCGTCTGATGGCCGCGACCGAGCTCCAGCGCCGGGCGGCAATTCGGCGGCTCGCAGCGCGGGCTTCCCTGCCCGATCTCGGTGAGGCGCACGTCGCCCGCGGCACCAAGATCTCCGTGTTCAAGGCCGAGCTTCTCGACCGTCTTCTCCTCGCCGAGCAGGAGGCGCGCCGTCCCGCGGGCGCGGTTCCTGCGGACTTCGAGGAGGCGAGATGATCCCCGGTCTCGCCCGCATCGGCATCGGGCGCGGCCTCGCCGTGATCGAGCTGCGGGGCCGGGCCGGCTCCGAGTTCGTGCTGGCTCGCGGCAACTCCTGGCGACCCGGGGTCTGGGCGTCCGTAGAAGCCGCCCGTCTCGGTGCCGACCTCACCGACGCGCAGGTGCACGTCCTCCAGTCGCAGGCCGACCGGCGCTCCCGTGCCGGCACGATCACGGTCGCCGACATCCGGGAGCTGCGCGACCCCGCCTACCGTGCTGCCCTCGCCCGACCGAGGCCGATGACGACCCGGTAGAGAGCATCACCGGGACGTGCCCGTAGGAGCCTCGCAGATGCCCGGGAGAGCGCGACCGGCATCCCGAGGACGGCAGACCGGCGAACGGGCGTCCTGGGGCGTCCTGGGGCAGCAGAGGGCGGCCTACCCCCCGGGGTGAAGGTACTTCCGAAGGCCCGCCCGGGAGTGCGGGGGACGCACGACCCCGGGCTCTCTCCCCGGATGACTTTCGAAACTGAGGCAACGAGGGCAACCGATGGCAAAGCCCGATCCCTTGATCACGCCGGCCGAGGCGGCGCGCCTGCTCGGCCTGAACAAGTCGACCCTGCACCGGCAGGTGAAGTCCGGCGCGGTGCGCTCGCACGACGGCAAGGTGCGCCTGTCCGAGGTGAAGGCCGACCGCGCCCGCAACGTCGACGCGCAACGGTCGGCGCGTCACGCGGGCAAGACGGACCGCCTCACCGACGCGGCCGAGACCGAGGAGGCGGCGGCCCCGGATGCCGGCGGCATCTACACGAAGGCGCGCGCCCGGCGGGAGTTCTTCTCCGCGAAGCTGCGCGAGCTGGAGTACCGCCAGAAGGAGGGCGAGCTGGCGCCGATCGCCGTGATGATCGCCGCCGTCGACCGCGACTTCGGCGTGGTCCGTGAGCGCATCCTGGCGGTCCCCGGGAAGCTTTCGGGCGACCTCGACCCCCGGCAGGTGGAGCGGCTCACGGACGAGCTTCACGAGGCCCTTGAGCAGCTGAGTGACCCGAATGGCACCCTCTTCCTCTTCTCCGATCGAGACGGCTCTCAAGGGCTGTAGGGCGGCCCTCCGCCCGCCCCCGCGGCTGAGCCTCGTCGAGTGGGCGGAGAGGTACCGCTACGTGCCGCAGAAAGTGTCGGCGACCCCGGGGCGCTGGCGCACCGCCGCGCAGCCGATCGCCTTCGGGCCGATGCGCGCCGTGACATCGCCCGAGGTGCACACCGTCACGGTGATGAGCGCGACGCAGGTGCTCAAGACCGAGCTGCTGCTGAACGTCGCCGGCTACTACATCCACCAGGACCCGAGCCCGATCCTCTTCGTGCAGCCCTCGCAGGGCGCCGCCGAGGACTTCTCGAAGGAGCGCTTCGCCCCGACCGTCGCCGCCTCGCCGGCCCTGCGGGCCCTGGTGAAGCAGCCCCGGGACAAGGGCTCCGAGAACACGATCGCGCACAAGGACTTCCCGGGCGGCTCCCTCGACTTCGTCGGCGCCAACTCGCCGACCGACCTCGCCTCCCGGCCGCGCCGCATCGTGCTGTGCGACGAGATCGACAAGTACCCGACTTCGGCCGGCGACGAGGGCGACCCGCTCCGCCTCGCCGAGGAGCGCGCCTCGACCTTCATGGCGGTGGGCCGCGCGAAGCTCGTGCGCTGCTGCTCGCCCACCATGAAGGGCGTATCCCGCATCGCCCGCGAGTACGACCTCTCCGACCAGCGCCGCTGCTTCGTCGCCTGCCCCCACTGCGCCCACGAGCAGGTTCTCACCTGGGCCTCCGTGAAGTGGGAGAAGGTGCTGCCGGACGGCACCCGCACCCTCGACGTCGAGGATGAGCAGCCGGTGCGCGAGCACCTGCCTGCGACGGCCGGGATCGTCTGCGCCGGCTGCGGCGTCGTCTGGAGCGAGGGCGAGCGCCTGGAGGCCCTGCGCGCCCTGGAGCACGCCCCCGGGCACGGCTGGCGGCAGACCCGCCCGTTTGTGTGCTGTGATGAGCGGCAGGTGCCGGAGCGCTGGGACGGCGAGGGCCGCTCCCTCTGCACCCACTGCGGCGCCCGCTCCCCGTTCGACGGGCACGCCGGCTTCGTCGCCAGCAAGCTCTACTCGACCCGGCACCGCCTCCCGACGCTCGTGTCCGAGTTCCTGGGCGCGAAGGGCGACCCGGAGCTGATGCGCAAGTTCGTGAACACCGGCCTCGCGGAGCTGTGGGAGCCGACGATCAGCAGCGGCGTGGACGGCTCGCAGCTCGGCGAGCGAGCCGAGCCCTACGGGCCGGACGACCTGCCCGAGGAGGTGCAGGCGATCACCGGCTTCGCCGACGTCCAGGGCGACCGGCTGGAGGTGCAGCTCGTCGGTTGGGGCGCGGGCGAGGAGGCGTGGCCCTTCTTGTACGAGGTGATCCGAGAGGACCCCGCGCAGCCCTACGCCTGGGAGGAGCTGGACGCGCTGCTGGCGCGAACCTTCACCACCCGGGACGGGCGCATCCTGCGGATCGCCGCGTTCGGGGTCGACACGGGCGGGCATCACACGGTCCAGGTCCACACGTACTGCCGCCGCCGCTCGAAGCGCCGCATCTTCGCGACGAAGGGCGTAGCGGGCAGCCGGCCGATCTGGCCGACGACGTTCAGCCTGTCGAAGTCCAGGGATAAGCTTTGGCTCATGGGTGTCGATGGCGCGAAGGACGCGATCTATTCGCGATTGACTATAGCACAACCCGGCCCCGGATACATACACTTTCCGATTAGCGACGCGTTCGGCGAGATGTACTTTCGGCAGCTCACGGCCGAGCGGCGCGAGGTGCGCAAGCGGGCCGGGCAGCCCTACGTGGTCTGGACCCTGCCGGACGGGCGCCGCAACGAAGCCCTCGACACCTTCGTCGGCGCCCTGGCGGTCCGCCGCTCCCTGCCGGCGCGGATCGAGCGGTCGTTGGAATACGCCGTGGTTCGTCCCGGTGACGCGCCCGCGCCCGCGCCGATCGAGCGCCGGCCCGTGCCGCCTGTGCTGCGGACGGCCGACGACGTTCCGGCCGACTGGCGCGAGCCCGGGTTCAGCCAGGGCCGCCTGCCGGGCGCCCACATCCAGCGCCGCACCGGCTGGCTCTGACCTGCCGGCATTCCAGTAACGGGACGCCAAGATGGTGCCCGCTCTTAACGGGGTGTCCCCTTAAGAGCAGGTCAGAGAGTTATAATCTGAGCTAAGGTCTGCCTTGATTTTGCGCCTGTCAGCGTGCTCTGCCGAGCTATAGCTCGATTGATTTCGACGACCCTGCTGTCTGACATGGAGATGATGTCTGTTGTGCCTGCAATCACGTCGGGATAGATGGCAACATCTGAAGCAATTGGAAGCCACAGTTCCATTTTAGGTTTTGCTGCAACAGCCTGTCCTTGACCTGCAACGAGCACGACAGGAAAACTACCAATGACGAACTCTGTTTGTCCAGCAGTAAGCACCGCTATATGAAATTTGGATCTCTTCAGAACTTCCAAGGCTTCAGCTCGCGCATTTCCAAGTGCTTGCACAATAGAATTTTGCTTTATGCGTGCCAAAACTTCGGGGTCATCAAGCTCTTTTCGCTGGTCATTAGTTAATGTTCCCTCCGATACCGCAGTATCTATTATCCTTTTGAGAGTGGCATCAGCATTCTGTGTAGCAGATAATTGTTTTATAAAATCGGGCGTCCTTATCCATTGATAATATAAGAATTCTCCGATATTAGCTAAATCTCCAGGAGAGAAGCGATTGTTTCCGGATTTTGCCGCATTAATTATATTTGCTATAGTCGAGCTCCACGTCCCCTCCTTTCGCGAGAACTGTATCTCTAATGCCGCGTCTCTCATACCATTATTAGTTATACTACTGTAGAGATATCTTTCGAAAAAATTGCTATCAATATGCTGGTGTCTGAAGCCAATATGCGGTGCTTTCTTATTATAGACATACATAAAATTTTTTTGATCGGCAAATCTTTTCAATAACATCTGCGATACGAAATGATGTCTTTTAGGATTGTTCATATTTCTCTATTACAGCGATTTATCTCTAAGATTTTAGACGTGGTTTGTTTCAATCGGTGCGTCTATATCTCATTTTTTCTCCGCGACGCTGCTTGTCGTGGGCGTGGCGGGGGTGGTGGCGGCTCATAGCCGGAAGGCAGGCCGCCCGCGTTGCACGGCGATCGCGTGTAGGCGGCTTTCCTTGCGTAACATTTATTAGACAATCTCACCGGAAAATTTTGCTGTGTCTATCATCTCGGTTGCAAAAACCCTGCCAACTACCGGATGCATTAACACTTCGATGCTCTTTATTTCTAATGCCAATTCAGACATCTTAATGCATTGACTTTCAATTTCTTCAAAAGAGAAAGTCTCAGTTCGATCTTTCAAAATCCCATCGGAGGTCACTTTGGAATATTTATAAGTTACGCATCTTCCATTTTTACCCACGGAAAAACTCTGGTGAGCAAGAGTTACCCGCATATCATTATAACTCATAAACTTTTTTAGCGTTGATATAGCATGTTTTTTGAAATGCGGGCTTTGATTTTCCTGCTTGTAGATTGCCGCCTTTAGCAATTTAATTTTGTTTTGCAATGGCACGATACTGGAAACAATATCCGTTTGATGATCATCAAGAGCAAGAGCTTTCCCTATCAGTCTATTAATCCCAAGCTCTATATGAGAAAATCTGTAAAAGAATGCACCTATATGAGCACATGCTTCCTTGAAGTTTTTCTCCTCTCGCTCTTTCATGTGCGCCCCTCACATTCACATCAGTGCACAAACACCCGGATCGCCGCTCCCCTGTACCGTCCCAGCTTGTGCTTTCAGGACATCCAGAGGCGCTTCTTAAGGTACGCGTCGGCGACTTTGAACACAGGGTAGGAGTACGGCATCATCACACCGCGCCAGTCACCCCGGATGATCCCGGCCTGCGGATGGACGCCGAACAGCGTGATCGTGTCCCAGCCCACCCCCGCGGCCTTCGGGCCGAACTCGTCGACGAAGCGGCGGCAGTTCTCCAGGATGACGGTCCAGTCCTCCGGGCGGAAGCCGGGACAGGGTGGCTGCCCGGGTGAGAGGGAGGCGAGGCCGCGGCTCTACTCGGAGACGAGGGCGGCAGGATCGGCGATCGGGTCGGCGGGCGGCATGAGGGCCCGATACTCCCCCGAGGTGTGGTGAGGCTTGCCGCAGGCCCCAGCTTACGCGGGCCGCGCCAGCAGGATCGCCGTCCTGACCACGATGCGGCGCGCGATCACTGAGGGTGGGATCGTCCAGCACGTCCCGGGCGATCTCGTGGTTCGCCACGGCCGCGGCGATGTCGATCGCCACGCCCTTCGCGATCAGGCGCATGCCGGGCGTGGGGTCGTCCAGGTACTCGCGGACCGCAGCGTTGAGCTGCTCGTCGGTGATGGCCTTGAGCTTGTACAGCTCGTCGAGCGTGGGCGTGTCGGGCATGCTGTGCACCTACGCCCAGGGATACGGGCCGAGGAAGAGGTCGCCCGCCGCCTTCCTGCTGAACAGGGTGAACCGGCGCCGCCGCTGGTGCTCGGGCCGGTCGTGGATCATGTGACAGCGCTGGCAGAGCGCGGCGAGGTTGCCGGGCGCGTTGTCGGACGTGTCGTGGTTCCGGTGCGCGGTCGCCAGGACCACCCGGGTGAAGCGCACCGTGTAGAGCAGGTCCTCCAAGAGCATGCGGCTGCGCAGGATCCGGCCGCGCCCGTCGCGCCATGTATCGGTTGCTGCGTCGAACCAGCGCCCGTCCTGAAGGCAGGCGACCCGTTGCAGGTGCGGGCGCCCGCAGCCCTCGCAGCGCCCGCCTGCGCGCCGGAAGCGGATCACGGCCGAGAGCTGCGGCCAGTCGATCGGGTAGAACCCGCGGTGCTCGCGTCGGATCGGCATGGGTGAGATCAGCATCTTGGTCGGGGCAGGCTACGGCCGAGCTGGCGGCCCCGCTAGGCTCTCTTCCCGAATTCCCAGACGACAACGCCGCGGTAGCGCCCGGGCTTGGCCTTCCATGAGGTCCAGAGGTGCCGCTTCATGTACGCCTCGGTGACCTCGAACACGGGGTAGGAGCACGGCATCAGGACCCCGCTCCAGTCGCCGCGGATGATGCCGGCCTGCGGGTGCACGCCGAACAGCAGGATCGTGTCCCAGCCGAGCCGCGCCGTCTCCATGCCGAACTCGTCCACGAACCTCCGACAATTCTCCAGGGTGGTGGCCCACTCGTCGGGCCGGAAGCCGGGGCACGGCGGCTGCCCGGGCGAGAGGGAGGCGAGGCCGCGGGTCCACTCGGAGACGAGGGTGTCGGGATCGGCGGTCGGGTCGGCGGGCGGCATGACGGGGTGGTACGGCTCCGAGGTGTGGTGGGGCTTGCCGCCGGTCCTGGCTTACGCGGGGCCGCGCCAGCAGGATCGCCGTCCTAATCACGATGCGGCGCACCTCGTCGCTGAGGCCGGGATCCTTGAGAACGTCCTGAGCAAACTCGTGGTTGGCCACCGCTGCGGCGATGTCGATCGCCATGCCCTTCGCGATCAGGCGCATGCCGGGCGTGGGGTCCTCCAGGTACTCACGAACGGCGGCGTCGAGCTGCTCGTCGGTGACGGCCTTGAGCTTGAACAGCTCGCCGATGGTGGGTGTGTCGGGCATGGCCGAGATGTAGGCCGGGCAACCTGCCCGGCTACGGCGTGCGCGCCTCCTGAGGCATCTCCTACTTGCTGACCAACTTCGACAGCAGCGCGGGCAGCGACAGGTCTGGCGCCGCATCATCCTTTACGATCCCGTCTGACGACGGCCTAAATAATGGCGTCAAAATCAATGCGCGTTCCTTCTCCTCGACGGCGCTGCGCTCCATAAGAGCTAGATAAGTCATCGCCATCGTCGCACGCTCGTCTGCGTCAATTGCAAGATGATGCTCACTCATATACAGGCGAACTAAAATACGCGCCAGCCAGAATGCTAACGTGCTCACAAGTACACCTATGCCGATAAAGCTAAAAGATAGTACTGAAGGTTTATCAGAAAACGATACAAAATACGAAACAAGCGACAATGCAATCAGGATTGTCAGCAAACCGCCGCCAGCCCAGCCGCCATATTTAAGTCCTAGTTTCTTGTAGGAGTTGGCGCTTTCGCGGTGCTTTTGTGCCTTGTCGGTCCAATAATCGACAGGGGCTTTTAATCGCATTAGCTCTTGATATGTCTTCTTTATGGTATCCAGTTCGTCTATAACCTTCCTGTGTTCTTCTTCATGCTTTTTAAGTTGTCGCCTTGATGTGCTATCGTAGAGGCGGCGCAACGCCTTTAATCTTCTTCCGTGCCTGTTCTCATTAAAGCGGTGCTCTGTCCGTCTTTCGTCTTCAGCTTTCTCCGCGGCCGAGATGCGCTCATCCAGAGAACGGGAAAGATTGGTGTATCTCCGCCTGTCGGCCTCCCCCGATAATCTTGCAACATTGTGCTGTCTATTAAAGGCGTGCAGCAAACCAATCCAGGCATCTCTTTTATAAATAACAAGCTGATCTAATTGATTACACATATAGCTCAATGCGGTAGCAGCAGCTAGACCGCCATGTTCTTTGTATATTTGCATAATAAATTCATAATCAGACGACTCAGACACCGGAAAATCGGCATCACCGAAAATATTCCTCAGGCGGTTCACAACGGATGGAAGATTGTTCCTATTTTCATTGTGCCCTGCGAGTTCTGATTTAGCATGATTTAGCTCGCTTATGTACTTTCCAGTCAGAAACTGACTTGTATTATTAGGTTGCACATTATGCAACCAAGAGTAGGCAGAAATGTTATTGTCTATAAAAACTACTAGGCTTTGCTGATCGGGAAACCTCTTTTTTCCTATGTCACGCCCGAAATCAAACTCTAAGAACGGTTGGCTCTCCATAGGCTCTATCCTGGCCGCAAGTTCTGCAATGGCATGAAAGCAGTATCAGATTGCCCGGTGGGCCGTCTCTCTGATCGCCACGCTATGCACCTACATCGGTTCTCGATGGGTATACCCAAACGGTACGACGCGACGGGACACCAAACCGTGTGCTTTTTGGGTTGTTTCGAGGCTTTCGGTACGCCACGGTGGGCGGGTCTAGACCCAAAGAGGACACCGCCATGGCGCTCATCGGCTACGCCCGCGTCAGCAGCACGGGCCAGGACCTCGCGGTGCAGCTCGCGGCCCTGAAGGCGGCCGGGTGCGAC